>OZ243926.1:1742500-4557672 GCA_965213765.1 Rhodospirillales bacterium
CTGGATCGGGTCGGCAAGCGCCGGCACCGACCCCAGCCACTTCGCCTACGGCCCCATACCGGCGACGCAAAAGCTCCTGAAACGCTTTGCCCTTGGTATCGGCGACATCGGACTCATCGAACTCAACGAGGCATTCGCCTCTCAGGTCATTGGCTGCGAACGCCAACTCGGGATCGATCATGCCAAGACAAATGTCAACGGCGGCGCTATCGCCTTGGGCCACCCGACCGGCTGTTCCGGCTCACGAATTCTCGTCACGTTGATGCACGAAATGAAACGGAGGGCGCCGGACATGCCGAGGCCCTTCTACGGTCTGGCAGCCCTCTGCGTCGGGGTCGGTATGGGCTCGGCCACGTTGGTCGAGTGGATTGGCGATTAGGCCACAGCCATGACTCGCCCTCTGGACGGAATTCGGGTCATCGGCCTAGAGCAGTATATGGCCGGCCCCTATTGCACGATGTTGCTGGCGGATGCCGGCGCCGAGGTTATCAAGATCGAACGACCCGGACGCGGCGACCCGCGCCGCGCCATGCCGCCCTTCGTCGAGAAGAACGGGGTCAAGAAGGCCGCCGGATACATGGGCTACAACCGGAATAAGAAGAGCCTGGCGCTCGATCTGCAATCCGAAGACGGTCAGCGGGTATTCCGGGACCTGGCCGCCAAGTCCGACGTGGTGGTTGAGAACCTTCGCCCGGGCGCCATGGAGAAAATCGGTCTCGACTACGAGGCCCTTAAGGAGGGCAATCCTCGCCTGATCTGGGCGCTCATCTCCGGCTTCGGCCGCCTCGAAGGGTATCGCGGCGCCTACAGTGATCGGCCCGCGTTCGATATTGTCGCCGAAGCGATGAGCGGCATCATGCATCTGGTAGGGTTTTCGGATAAGCCGCCGTCATGGACCATCTATGGGATGGCCGACATCTATACCGGCATGTGCACCGCCTATGGAGTCATGCAGGCCTTGTTCATGCGGGAGAAGACCGGCGAGGGACAGTTGGTCGACAGCGCCATGTTCGATGCAATGCTTTCGCTCAACGAGGCAATGGTCACGGTGCATTCGGTAGCGGGCCAGAACCCGGGTCGGGGCACGTCCAAAAACGTCTGGCCGCGCGGTGCGTTTCAGTGTTCGGACGGCTATATCGCCCTCAATGTCCCGGATGAAATAATCTGGAAACGGCTCGCGGAGACCATCGGACATCCCGAAGTTGCGGATCACCCCAAGAGCAATTCCGCGGGCGCCCGCGCCGATCACGCCGGTGAGCTGCGGCCGCTGATCGAAGGGTGGCTTGCCCGGCGCACGCGGGCCGAAGCAGTCGACGCGCTCAACGCGGCGGGCGTGCCCACGGGCCCGGTCAATACGGCGGAAGATATTTTTGCGGACCCGCACGTTGCCGAGCGCGGTCTTCTCATGCCCATCAACGATCCCGAGGTCGGGGAATTTAAGTTTGCCCGCTCCCCGGTTTTTCTCTCCGAAGCACCGGAACTGCCTACAAACGCGGCGCCAGCTTTAGGCGCGAATACGCGAGAAGTTTTGACCGGCGTCTTGGGCTACGACGACGCGCAAGTGGAGAGGCTCCTGAGGGAAGGGGTGGCGGACGGCACCTAATCCGGTCAAACGACCTGACATCACGGCTATTTATTCGCGTCTTTTGAACCGGGCGCCACCAAGCGTACCTTCGTGATTGCCGGATGACGATTGGTGACGTAATCGCTATCGTTTGACCAAATTGCATTGATTTTAGAGGAGGATGCCCATGCTGCCCCCGGTACGAGTGTGGACCAAGGAAGAGATGATGAAGCGGGTTGCCCGGTTTGCCGACCTCGAGGGGTCGCGCGGCGGTCTCGATGATAGCGAACTGCCTGAATGCCACCGTGAGCTAATCAATGTCATTGGCTTTCAGCCGCCTGAGGATGACGGTTCCGGCACCATCCAATCACCCGTCGGCGACGACGCATCAGCCGCCCCCGCGATTCCCATCTCGGAAGGCTTCAACATGGGGTTCGTCAAAGCCAAGCCCGGCTGCGGCCCGCTGATGCACAACCACGACACCAACGAAACCTTCATGCCCATTACCGGCACATGGCGGTGCGCCTGGAACGAGGGTGACGATTACGAGTATGTGGACGCCGGACCCCTTGACGTGGTGTCCTTTCCGCCCGGCCTGCAGCGGCGGTTCTTTAACGTCACCGAGGATGAGCCGGACGAGGAGCACATCATGCTGTTCGTCATCGGCGGGGATAGCCCGGCCGCGGAATACAGCGAGGACGCCTTCCGGATCATCAGGGAATACAAGGAGTCGCAGAAGGGTTAGCCCGACGCAAAGGCGGGCTCGCAATATTGGCGGCGGTTCTTTAGGCGCGGGCAAAGTCCGGATGCCTCCGCCCGGCTTTTGAGCGGGCCGGCAATCAGCCGGTAAAACGTTCCCTCGGGCGGATTGACCCGGGTGCTCTCAGGCTTCAGGTTCCCGGACAGGGAACGGTGTGCGCGGCGAAGCCGGGCCCATCCGCGATTTGCCGATGCTCGCGGTCCGTACGACGCGACATGTACGGCGGGCTGCGGACCGCCGGCCGCGCGCGCTGAAAGCCGGTGTAATCCCGATATCCATTGCCGACCGGGGCCGGAGCTACGCTATTCGCCTTGGCGTTCCAGCGACGCCTTGATCTTGCGGAGGGGCTGGCCGTCGCGGATGCGCTCAAAGTCCAGGGACATTCCGTTGTCGGTGAGCGTCCGATTGTAGGTCTGCATCTCGAAACCGCCATCGTCCAGAATGATCATCGCATGGACGGTCAGTGTCTTGCCGGAAATCTTCGCCCAGACATAGGGATCACCTTTCAGAGGATCCAGAGGAACGCCCTTGCCGAATTTGTTGATCTTCATTGCCGAGGCGAATATGCCCTCGCGACGGCTCGGCCGAAAATTGATTTTGTAGGAAGCCCGTTTCGTCTTGCCGCCGGCTCGCCGAGTGACCGTCGTCCACTCGACCGTAAATCCTTTGCGGAATGGCTTGACGACCACGTTGAGGTCGCGCTCGCTGGAGACGCCGTCATTCTCGACTGTCGCCTTACCGACATAGGTGCCGTAGAAAGCAGCGATTGCAGCATCTTCCGCTCGAGCAAGACCCGAAAGCGCAATGGCAAATATCAGTCCAAGCGTCAGGCTTCTTAGAGCGTTCATCGCCATCCTCGCGTCAATTGTTGACCGGCTTTGGGCCGTTCAGTCGGTTGTTCCCCGCGAGCTCGTGTTTGTCGTCTCCAAACCTACGAACGTTTTGCGGCGAATAAAAGTTCAAACTGTTTGAAATTCGCCTGTTTCAATGGCCAACCCGTCCGCGCCCACCAAATTCCCGTCAGCCGAACCGGCTCCGGGTATGCCCCTCCCCCAAGTCCATCTCCGGTCCTTTTGGTACGATGCCGTTGGTGGGGATCGGGCCGGCGCCGCTATAAACCCCATCCTTCATGCCGGCCACGTCGCAAACCCGGTCGATGCCGGGGGTCTGATAGAGGTCGCGAAGATATTCCGACAGATTGGGATAGTCCGCGATACGCCGGAGATTGCACTTGTATCCCAGATAATAAATGGCGTCGAAGCGCACCAAGTTGGGAAACAGGCGCCAGTCGGCCAGTGTTTGCCGATCGCCACACAGATAGCGCTGTCGGCTGAGCCGTGCCTCCAGTTCGTCCAAGGTCCGGAAAAGCTTGTCAAAGGCAGCCTCATAGGCCTGCTGACTGACACCCCGGCCACACTCATTAACGGCATTGTTGATGCCGTCGAGCACCAAGGCATTGACCGCGTCGATATCCTCCCTGAGTGCCGGGGGATAGTAGTCCGGGCTCGGAGGCGCAATCTCGTCAAACGCCTCATTGAACATGACGATGATCTCCGAACTCTCGTTGGACACGATCTTTCGCGTGTGCGAATCCCAAAGCACCGGCACCGACACCCGGCCGGTATACGTGGGTTCCGAAAGCGCATAGACCTCGTGCAAATAGGTGGCGGATTGATCGGTACCCGGTACCACGTGCGGTTCCACGAACGTCCAGCCCTGACCGCCAATGGTTTGGCGCGTGTCCGTGTGTCCGATGATCCCGTCCAGTTTCTTCAGGATTCGGATGAGTTCGGTCCGGTGGGCCCACGGACATGCGACCGATGAATAAAGGTGGTACCGCCCGGTCTCGGCGGGAAAGCCTCCCTTCCCGTCGTCCCCGTCCCGTGTGATCCAGTTCCTGAATATGCTGTCGAACTTGATGTATTTTCCGTCGCCGCGGACTTCCCTCAGGACCTCGTCATCGGTCCACTCGCCGTCAAGCAGATGTCCCATTTTTTTTCCTCTCCGGATCGATGGGCTTACGCAAAAATTCCCAAGCCATTCTCGCGGATGAAGCTTGCCCGCTGCCCCCACCATTCCCGGGCGCCGGATGCATACATCGACCGGAAATGGACCCGATGCTTCAAATTCTTGTTTTCCAGGTCGTCGAGGGGCGGTTGCTCGCCAAAGAACCCGCCACGGACTTTGCCGCCGACCACGAAGTGGGGCGCCGAGGTGCCGTGATCGGTGCCCGCCGAATTGTTCTCATCGGGCCGGCGGCCAAACTCCGCATAGGTCATGACAGCCACTTTGTCCCAGTTGCCCGTACTTTTCATGGCCGCGGCGAAGGCCGCAATAGCCCCCCCAACCTCTCCCAAAAGGTCCGCGTGCAACTCCGATTGTTCGATGTGCGTGTCGAACTGACCCAACGAAAGCTTGATGAACGGGACTTTCGCACCCGATACGATGAGACGGGCGGCATTCTCAAACTGCCTGCCAAGCCCCGTCTCGGGAAAACTGCCGCCCGGATCTGTATCGGCGATCTGCTTGGCGACAAATTTGTCGGCCGCGCTGCGGAGATCACGCCGCTGTTTCAGCAGATGAGCAAGCGCCGGATTGTCCGGCGGGGCCATGCCGCCGGTCCTGAGCCGCGTCGCCTGCTTAAGCAATTTGCCGGGCTCCCTGGGCAACTGGACGACACGGGCGGCGGCGCCCATCAAGGGTCCGACCGAATTCCGCCCCATCACCAGACCGTCCGCCGCATACGACTCCGGCGGGCGAGATTCCCTGACCAGGCGGGAGACCCACCCGTCGTCCAATACTTCCTTGGAATCGGACGCACTGTCCCAGATATCAATTCCTCTAAAATGAGATAGGTTCGGATCGGGATATCCGACGCCCAAGACGATGGCCAGTTCCCGGTCCCGCCACGAGCCCATCAGAGGTTCAAGCCGTGGATGGAATCCCAGCTTCTCGTTGAGCCGGATCACCTTATCCTTCGGCACTGCGAGTTCGGGCCGCAGCGCATAGTATTTGGGGTCGGTGTAGGGTACGACGGTGTTCAAACCGTCATTACCGCCATTCAGCTCGAGCAAAATGAGCGTTCGGTCCCAGCCGGCATCGGCGGCATGGGCATCACGCGGCATCAGAATCCCAAACGGCGCCGCCGAGACGACGGCGGTCATGGATGAATAGGTGAGGAACTCCCGTCGGTTCATGTTCACCTCCTACTTCAACTGATAGACCGGATCGAGGGTCAGATTTGCCAAGCGATTTATGCCCTCCCCATCCGTCGACCGCTGCATGACAGGAGCGGCCGCAAGCAGGAAATCGGGCAACCGCCGCCACTCCGATTTGAATGCCGCCTGCAACGTTTCCGCATTCGCGGCGCCAAACGGCCCGGCCTTCATTGTTCGGCCATTTTGTGCCGCCCACGCCGCCCGGAGGCCCCGGTGAACCGCGCGGACGAACTGCTCCCGGCGCAGCGCCGTCGTGGAGGACAGCCAAGCAGTATGCCCGCGCCAGCCCTTCACGTCCGGCGGATCGAACAGCTCTTGACCCATTCTTTTTTGCCATTGAAACGCTTTTATTGCCGGCACCTGTTTGAAATGGAACAGACGCAGCGTGCCAACGACGAGATCAACGGGAGATTTCACCAGAATTCCCCTATTGGCGGGATCGCGAAAGGCCTTACTGAGCAACAGAGACCTCAGCAGCGATTTCAGTTCGTAACCGGAATCGCGAAAGCCGTTCGCCAGTTCGCGGACCGTCCGGGGGTCGGGCTCGCGGGAAACGAACTCCAGCCATAGTTTCTCGGTAATGAACTCCGCGACCTCGTTCCGGCGCAGGACGATCCGAAGCACGCTCATCCCGTCGTGGTTCCCGTCCACGCCAAGCACGGTCTTGATGTTGTTGTCGTGGCGGCCGAATTTGAAATCGAACTTGCCGGTGTCGATGTCGACGGTCCAACCCGTAAAGGCGCGGGCGGCCTCCCGGATATCCTTCTCCGTATAGCCCCTGCCCTCGCCCATGGAAAACAACTCGAGGATTTCGCGGGCGAAGTTCTCGTTGGGCTTGCCTTTGATGTTCTTATGCCCGTCAAGATACCAAAGCATCGCCGGATCGGTTGAAACCTTGACCAGCATCTTGCCGAAATTGCCGAGGGCATATTTCCTGAAGATGGCGTTTTGACCATAGATCCATTGGCCGAACCGAACCTTACGGGCCTCGGACACAAAGTGATTGTGCCAGAACAGGACGAGGTGCTCCGTCAGCGGCGAATCCGTCGCCAGCATTTCGCCCACCCACCACGCTTTCATCGCCTTTCGGTCCCCGTTCACGCGCCGGTTGAAGGCCCGGCGATCCTCGGCATTCATGCGCCGAACTTTCTTGCGTTCAGTGGGGTCTGCGGCAAATTCCGGAACAACCGTCACGGGTTCGGTCCGGACGCCGTCAAGCAAATGATCCACCGCCTGCTCAAAATTCATCGGCAGGAGTTTTTGGATATCGGCCGGCTCGGCGACGCCGAAACCGGTCCGCGCCAAAAGGTGCCGCGCCTCATCGTATGTAATTGCCGCACTTTGAGCCGGCCAAAGGAGGACGAATCCGAGAACGGGAAGTAATCTCATGATATGCTGTCCGTCGACGGTCTTGACGATAATACAATAAAAGGCGGCACGCGAAGACTCTGTGAACGCGGTCACATTCAGGGGCTATTCGGACATGTGGGAGATACGAAATGCCGTTTATCGATACGCAAAACCAGGACGTGAAGGCACTCACGGGCATTCACTTGTACCACTTCTGGCTCTCGAGCTGCTCTCAACGGGTCCGGATGGTGTTGGACGAAAAAGGACTGGAGTGGACCGGTCACGAGATCGACTTGGAGAAGATGGAACACGCGACCGAGGAATTTCAGTCCATCAATCCCAAAGGGCTGGTTCCGGCGATGGTCGTCGAAGGCCGGGTCATGATCGAGAGCATCGACATCATCGACTACTTGGACACCACGTACCCCGAACCGCCGCTGAGGCCCGCGGACAAGGACGACGAAGCGAAGATGCTGAAGTGGATGGCCGATGCCGACGATGCCCAACACTCCCTTAAGTTGCTGACCCACGAATTCTTGTTCAAGATGAACAAAATGCCGCCCGAGGCGCTGGCTCATCTCGTAGCGTCGCATCGCAACGATGAGCTGACGGAATTCATGAAGGTATGGGCATCCGACGCCGGCTTTCCAAGGGACGAAATCGACGAAGAACTGAAAATTCAGCACGACTATTTCGTGGCGCTCGACAGCGCCTTGAACGGCCGTCAATGGCTCTTGGGTGACCGGTTCTCGCTCGCAGATATCGCTTGGGTACCCAATGTCCATCGGCTCGACCTGATGGATTATCCACTGGATCGTCATCCCAGCCTTCTCGGCTGGTACGCCCGCATCAAGGAACGGCCGAGCTACCGGGCCGGGGTCCTAAGCTCGGAGATTCCGCCGGCCATGGAGGCATTTGCCGCCTACTGCGGGCAGCGCCGCGCCGAGGGAACGGACGTCACCCGATTTGGGCCCTTGGCGGCGTAAGAGTCTGACTCGAAACTCTACATTTAATAACAATGGCTTGCGATCCGCCTTGTGAGGAGTCGGATGTGTGCGACGAGGATCCATGCCTGTGCGGAGGCGATTGATTTCTCCCAGTCCTTGGCCAGTCGGCGGCATCGGTTGAGCCAGGCGAAGGTCCTCTCGACGACCCATCTCCTGGGCAGGACCTCAAAGCCCTTGGCGGTATCGGGACGTCTTATAATCTCGATCGTCCAGCGGCCGATGTCTTCGAGGGCACCCTCAAGTTTCGGTCCGCCATAGGCGGCGTCAGCGAAGAGGTGACGCAGCCGGGGGAAGCGATGACGGATCGATTTGAGGACCCCGGGGGCGCCGTCGCGGTCCTGGATATCGGCTGAATGCACGATCAGGCCGAGCAGCAGGCCAAGCGTATCGGTGAGAGGAGGCTTGCCATGCGTTCCCTCGCCCCAGTCAGGGGGAGAGGGGCAGAGGGAGAGGGCGCAAAAAGGAGAATCTCCTAATTAAGTCCGGACCCTGGAGCAGTTGGTTCAATTTGGCCGGAAACCGCTCCCGGTCCTTAGAGTTCAACTCGAAACTAGTTGAGTGATTTCAGTCGGTTGTGTCTTACTCGGTTGTGTCAAATCAAACGAGGAGGCACAACATGTGGACCGAAATCACTCGCCCGAAGTATGAGCGCCGTGGCGGTCGCTATGCAAGCGACCTTACGGATCGAGAGTGGGCGTTGATCGCGCCGTTCATGCCGCCGCGCAAGAAGATAGGCCGGCCGCGGACGACGGAGCTGCGCAATGTCATGGATGCGATCATGTACATGGCCTCGACGGGCTGTCAGTGGGCGATGCTGCCGAACGACTTCCCGCCGCCCTCCACGGTGCAGCGTTACTTCTACGACTGGCGCTCGAACGGGCTGCTGGAGGCGATCAACCATCATCTGGTTGTGGCGGCCCGTGAGCTGGAAGGACGCGAGGCCGGCCCGAGCGCCGGGGTGATCGACAGCCAGAGCGTGAAAACCACGGAAAGCGGCGGTATTCGGGGCTATGACGCGGGCAAGAAGATCAAGGGCCGCAAACGTCACATGGTCACCGCTCACCCGCAAGTCGTCATCACCGGGCTTGACCCGGTGATCCACGCCTCGCGGCACGGTAAACGTGGATGGCCGGGTCCGGGCCACTGGTGTCCGGTTAAGATATCTGGACAGGTTGCATGGTGTTGATTCTACTGGTGTCCAAGCGTTTGCGACGATTTGGACACGAAGTTAGGACCAGCACCATGCGGCACCAGAATAGCGTTTTTCATGACATCTTGAAGCATGTTCCTTGGGATGCGTTCGACCGGCTTGTGAAGGAGCATGGCGCCGATTGGCGGGTTCGGCGCCTGAGCACCAAGGACCAGTTCATCGCACTTCTATACGGCCAGCTTTCGGGGGCATCGAGCCTGCGCGAGATCGCCGGCGGCCTGGAGAGCCATTCGGCGCGGTTGTACCACGTCGGCAGCCGGCCGGCGCAGCGCTCGACGCTGGCCGACGCCAATGCGCGCCGTCCGGCGGCGGTGTTCTCGGGCCTGTTCGCCGAGATGGCCGGTCGTGCCCACCGGGGCCTGCGCCGCAAGCTCGGCGAGGCCACCTATCTGATCGATTCCACCGGGCTCCGCCTGAGCGGCGCCGGGTCCGAGTGGGCGCGCTTCTCGGCCAAGGTGTGCGGCGCCAAGGTCCACGTGATCTACGACGCGGATGCCGAGCGGCCGGTTTATTCGGCGGTGACCAAGGCCCGGGTCAATGACATCACCGCCGCCCAGACAATGCCCATCGAGGCCGGCGCCACCTACGTCTTCGACCTCGGCTACTACGATTATGCCTGGTGGGCCAAGCTGAGCGCCGCCGGATGCCGCATCGTCACCCGTTTCAAGTCCAACACGCCGCTCGACCTTACCGCCGAACGCGGCCTCCCGGACGACAGCGGCATCCTGTCCGACCGCATCGGCCGGCTGCCAAAACGCCGGGCCAAAAACCGCAAAAACCCGTTCGCCGAACCGGTCCGAGAGGTGCGGATCAAAACCGACACCGGCAAGGTGCTGCGCATCCTCTCCAACGACCTCGACGCCCCGGCCCGGGAGATCGCCGATCTCTACAAGCGGCGATGGGCCATCGAACTGTTCTTCCGCTGGGTCAAACAGACCCTCAAGATCCGACACTTCATCGGCAACAGCGAAAACGCCGTGCGCATCCAGATCGCCGTAAGGCCAGGAGGGCGATGATCGCCTATCTGCTGCTCAGGCTCGCCCAAGACACCCAAACCATCGTCAAAAGCCCGCTCGCATTCGCCCGTCTCGTGCGCGCCAACCTCATGCATCGAAAGCGCATCGACCGCCTCCTCAAACCCAAAACACCGCCTCCAGAAAATTCAAACCAAATGGCAATCCAATGGACGTGAAAGTTAAACCGGACACCAGTGGGTCCTTGCCCGGCCATGACGCAATCATTTTATGCCGCATCGCCGCAACACTCCTATGGCGGCTCAATTGAGTACCGACCCTAGCTCTCTCTTTGGTCCTCGGACGGCCGTCCCAACCTGGTCGCAATCGATCCCACGCACGCCTGGACCGCGTTTTTCACGAGTTCGAGGTGATCCTCGTCGGCGCGGCCGCCCGGAATGGTGCAGCCAACAGCGCCGAGAACCGTGCCTGAGTAATCCCGGATAGCTGTCCCGACACTGACCACACCGGGCAAAAACTCTTCTTTTTCCATAGCGAAGCCGAAACGCCTGACATGACGAAGCCCCTCGATCAAATCGTGACGGTCGACGACAGTCCGTTCAGTGAATTTGGTCAGCCCCTTGTGATCAAGAATCCGCGTGATTTCCGGCTCGGGCAGCCAGGCAAGAATGGCCTTGCCTATGGCGCTGGCGTGCGCCGCATTCGCCAGGCTAATCGAGTCCGTCACCACCCGGACGATTTTAGGAGAGGCCAGTTCGGTCAGGATGACCAAGTCATTGCCTTGTATGACGGCAAGATGGACGTTTTCTTCGGTTCGGTCATTCAACTCCCGGAGAGCCGGCATCGCCAGATCCACCAGACTGAATTGGCGGGCCCGATTTGAAGAAAGCTCGATGACCTTTGAACCAAGGGAATAGGACCGTCCCTTTTGCGCCTGCCCCACATACCCCCGGGTCAGCAATGTCAGCAATATGTGGTGGCAGGTCGAGACGTTCAGCCCGGTCATCCGGGCTATTTCGTTCAGCGGCATCTCACCTTCCGACATCGACAGCACTTCGAGAATGTCGAGAGCGCGCGTTACCGACTGGATTGTCCGGCCATCCTTCGGGTGGGCCCCGGCGTCCGCGGATATGACGTTCATCACCATCCAATCGATTGAAAATCGCCGGAGTATAATTTCATAATATGAAATATAATTCAACATCGCAAAATTTCTTTGACTTACGCGGCAAATTTATGTTTCCATGCCGTCCAGGTCCTGACGCTCAACAATCAAGAATTCCACAGGGAGAGTCCGATGAGTGACGCCGCCGCAATTGCGGCCACCCTGCGCCTGACCAACGCAGGCGCAAAGGAAATGATGGCGGCGGCCATCGCAAAATCGGAAGCGATCGGAATTGCCGCAACCGTCGCCATCGTCGATGCTGGCGGCCATATGATTCTACTTGAAAGGATGGACGGGGGACGGTTCCATACCGTTCATTCTTCCACCACAAAGGCGGTAACATCTGCATCGAACAAACGCCCGACGACGACGCGGGGCGCGCAGGGTCAGGATCTCGATACGCTGCATGCCATCGGCCTGTCGCTCGCCGCCGGCGCAAATCGCTGGACCGCCATGGAGGGTGGCTTCCCGATATTCTTCGAAGGTGAATGCCTGGGAGGAATTGGTGTAAGCGGTGGTGACTGGGAACAGGATCAAGACATCGCCAGGGCGGCGGTCGACGCCGTCGGCGCATCCATCGAGTAGGTTTGGAACGATAAAGTCGAGTGCAATTCAAGACAGCAAGCTTCATTTAGCAGGGAGACTTAAATGAAAAAGTTCACTTCAGTTGCTCTGGGATCGGCCGCGGCGATTGCGCTGATCGCGGGGACCGGGCAGGCAAAAGCCGAATGGCCCGAAAAGCCGATCGAGTTTGTTATTCCGTTTGGCGCCGGAGGCGGTGCCGACATCGAAGGCCGGCTGATCGCCAAGGCGATGAGCGCCGAGCTTGGCCAACCGGTCGTGCCGGTGAATAAACCCGGCGGCGGCGGCGCCATTACCTATACCTATGTGAAGAACTCGAAGCCCGACGGCTACACCGTCGCGTGGAATTCCACGTCGATCCTGACCACCACGAACATCGGCAACGTCGATTTCGACTACAAGGCCCTGGACCACATCGGCCAGGTCGCGCAGCAGCCTGTCCCGCTGGTGGTCAAGGCCGGCCGTTGGAACTCGTTCAAGGACTTCGTCGCCGAGTGCAAGGCCAAGCCGAAGACCCTGAAGCTGGCCTTCGCCGGTTTTGGCAGCGCGACCCATCTGGCCGGCGTTGCCATGTCGGCGCTCACGGGCTGCGAACCGATCATGCTGCCCGTAAAGGCGCCCGACCGGCGAAAGATGATCCTGAGCGGCGAGGCCGACGCGGCGGTCGACATTTTCTTCGTTCCGCTGCGTCTGGTTAAGGCCGGCAAGGCCCAGTTCCTGATGGTCTCCAGCGGCAGCCGCAACCCGGCGGCCCCGGACGTTCCGACCGCCAAGGAACTCGGAATGGACATGGAATTCGACCTCTTCCGCGGCCTTTCGGTCGCCAAGGGCACGCCTCAGCCGATCAAGGACAAGCTGGAAGCGGCAATGATCAAAGCCGCGAACTCGCCTGAGTTTGCAGGCCGTATGAAAAAGCTGAACCTGACCTTGAAGCCGATGGGGCAGAAGGCGTTCGCGGCCAAGCTCGAGCGTTCCAATGCCAACATCGTCGACATCATGAAAAAGGCCGGGATGTACAAATCCAAGATGAAGAAATAGTACACCCGTAACGGAGGACACGGGGCGGTCTTGCTGTTTGCCTGGCGGACCGCCCCAACTTTTTGAGGGCAAGGTTCAATATGCGCAGGCGCAATCTTATTGCCGCCATTTTCTTATTGGCCATTGGCATCGGCTATACGGTCCTCACCGCGAACCTGCCGACGCGCGATATCGGCAGCACCACCCAACCATCGTTCTTCCCCTGGGTCATTGCGGTGCTGTTCCTGGTTCTCTCGGCTGCACTGCTGATCCAGGGTCTGCGTCCGGCGGCAAGCAGCGCGGTGCCCAAGGCGCCGGATGTGGCGCCGAACAAATATCTGTGGGGTGGCGTTGCGTTCGCGGTCTATCTCGCCGCATTACCCACGCTCGGTTTCGTCGCCGCGAATATCCCGTTCTTTTTGGCCCTGATGTACCTGTACGGCGAGCGCCGCCGGCTTTGGCTATTGGGCGGCTCCATCGGAATTTCAATCGCCCTGTTCTTCCTGTTTCGTGAAGTTTTTCAGATCCGGCTGCCGAGCGGCATTCTTTCGGGGGTGATTGCATGAACCCGGATATCCTCGACGGATTTGCCCAGGCAAGCATGATGTCGAGCCTGATAGCCACCGGCATCGGCTCGCTACTCGGCTTAATCGTCGGGATGATCCCGGGCATGACCATCTCCACCGGCATCATCATCGTCCTGCCGTTGACATTCGTCTTGGAGCCGACCATCTCCATCGCCCTGCTCCTCGGCCTCTACGTCTCGGGCATGACCGGCGGCAGTTTCTCGGCGATCCTGCTCAACATCCCGGGCACGCCATCGGCCTCGGCCACCGGCCTCGACGGCCATCCCCTCGCCCAGCGGGGAGAGGCCGGGCGGGCACTGGGCCTCGCCATCACGGCGAGCTTTATCGGCGGCATGGTCTCGTTCACCGGATTATTTTTCATCGCACCCCTGCTGGCGGAGATTGCGCTCCAATTCAAATCACCGGATTTGTTCAGTCTGGTTTTTTTCGGCCTGACGATCATTTGCAGCTTTGCCGCCAAATCGGTGATCAAGGGCCTGCTCTCCGCCGTCATCGGGTTGATGATCGTCACAATCGGCCAAGACCCGATGATGGGGTCGCAACGGTTTACCTTCGGCCAGGTAAATTTGATCGCCGGCATCCACTTTCTGACGGCGCTGATCGGCCTGTTCGCCATCCCCCAGCTGGTCGACAATTTCGTCGAATTGATCCGCGACAAGGAGACCCGGTACAAGGCCACGCACATCAAGCGGGTGCTGCCCCGCTGGGCGGATCTGAAACGGATCCGGCTGCCCGTCTCCATCGGCGCGCCGGTCGGTGCATTTCTTGGAATTCTGCCCGGCGCCGGCGGTCCCATCGCCGCGTTCATCAGCTATGACTACACCAAGCGGGTTTCAAGGAACCGCGACGAATTCGGCAAGGGCGCGCCCGAGGGAATCGCCGCGCCGGAAAGCGCCAACAACGCGGTCACCGGCGGCGCGCTTGTACCGATGATGACGTTGGGGATCCCGGGCGATCCCGTCACCGCGATCCTTATCGGCGCGCTGCTGATTCATGGCCTGGCGCCGGGACCGCTGCTGTTCGTGGAAAACGGGGGCTTCGCCTTCGGCGTGATCTTCTCCTTCCTGTTCGCCAACATCTTCAACATCATCATCGGCTTCCTCGGCCTGCGGCTGCTGGTCAAGGTTCTGGCGACGCCAAAGGCACTGTTGATGCCGACGATCGCGCTTTTGTGCGTCATCGGCTCTTACGCGCTGCGCAACAATTTCTTCGATGTTTATGTGATGTTCGGGTTTGGGCT
This sequence comes from Rhodospirillales bacterium, assembly GCA_965213765.1. Classification (GTDB taxonomy): domain Bacteria; phylum Pseudomonadota; class Alphaproteobacteria; order Rhodospirillales; family UBA2165; genus JAJDXO01. Next base: position 1,757,175 of record OZ243926.1, read on the forward strand.
GCTGGGTCTCGCCATGCGCTGGCTCGACATGCCGGTGGTGCCGTTGCTCTTGGCCCTGGTTCTCGGCCGGCCGCTTGAGGAGCATCTTCGCGTGTCTCTCGCGAGTTCTCAGGGTGATCCCACGGTCTTCTTCACCTCGCCGTTCAGCGTCGTCTTCCTGGGCATGGCGGCATTTTCAATCTTCTGGTCCTTCTACGCCGAGTACCGGTCCCGGCGCGTATCCGACGGAGCAACACACCAATGACTGAAACAATCCGACTGGCGTCTCTGGGCATCGGCTGGTGGTCGAACGTTCTTGCGGACGGGGTGACACGGGCACCGGGGGTGGAAATCGCCGGCTGCTTCACCCGCTCGGAGGAAAAGCGCCGGGCTTTTGCCGAGGAGTACGACTGCAAGGCCTATGACGGCTATGAGGACATCCTCGCCGATCCGGATATCCACGGAATCATCAACACGACGCCCAATGACATCCACCTGGATACCACACGCCAGGCAGCGGAAGCCGGCAAGCATGTGTTTCTCGACAAGCCCATCGCCAATTCCACCGGCGAGGGCGCCGAGATCACCAGGATCTGCCGGGACGCCGGCGTCAAATTGTCTATTGGCTTTCAGCGCCGGCGCGAAAGCCAATTCCGATGGGTCCATGAGAAGGTCAGGAACGGTGACTTCGGCATTCTGGTTCAGGCCGAGGCCAATATCAGCCGCGACCGCTTGGGCGCCTTCGATGAGGGGCATTGGCGCTATACCGCCGAGGGCATGCCGGGGGGCGTGATGCTGCAAATCGGCCCCCATTATGTGGATGTCCTGGAGATGATCATCGGACCCGTCGTTGAGGTTTCGGGCATGCTGTCCCAGCTCGTGCTCCCGGGCGACAACCCCGATGTGGCTGGTCTGGTGCTCAAACATGAGAACGGCGCCGTCTCGACCCTCAATGCCGGCTACGCGTCGGCGGGTGAGAACTACGTCATGAATATCTACGGCAAAAAGGCGTCAGCGCTCTACACCCTGCACACCGGCATGTATTTCCTGGAACAGGGCGACGAGAAGCCCGAACATGTGCCGTTCGAAAAGAACGATACCATCGCCGAGCAGATGCGGGAATTCGGCGACTGCATCCGGGACGATACCGAGCCCGAGGTCGGCGGCGAATGGGCGACCCGCTCGCTGGCGGTCATCCGGGCCGGCGTCAAGGCGGCCAGGGAAGGCCGGATGGTGACCATCGACGAGATTCTGAAGAGCGGCGAGTAGCCGGACACCTGGCCCGCCGGGCTAGCCCGCCGGGCTTGCCCAACGACTTCCCTTTGGCCACAGTAACGGCGACAGGGAGGTCATGAATGGACGACACCGCGCCGGAGCTTTCGGCCCAATCCAACATGTTCGCCGAAAAGGCGCTCGCCGGGCAGCATGCCATCGTCACCGGCGGCTCCAAGGGTATCGGTGCGGCTTGCGCGGCGTTTCTCGCCCGGATGGGAGCGAACATCTCGCTGATTGCCCGCAGCCAATCGGATCTCGACACCAAGGCCCGGGAAATCTCGGCTGAACACGGCGTTCAGGTGGCATCCGCCACCGCCGACGTCTCCAAGGCCGACGACGTGGCGGCGTCTTTCGAATCCGTGCAGGGCGAGCTGGGCCCGGCTCATATCCTGATCAACAATGCCGGCATTGGGAAAAGCGCGCCGATGCACCGGATGAGCCTGGAAATCTGGGAGATGACCATTGGGCTCAATCTGACCGGTACGTTCCTTTGCACTCAGCAGGTCTATCCGGCCATGCGCGAGGCCGGCTATGGCCGGATCATCAACATTTCCTCCACCGTGGGACTGCGCGGCTACCCCTATATCGCCGCTTACTCGTCCTCCAAGCACGGGGTCGTGGGCTTCACCCGCTCCTTGGCGCTGGAATGCGCCACCAAAGGTATCACCGTCAACGCCGTCTGCCCGGGCTACACGGACACCGACTTGGTGGCCGAAGCGGTCGACAATATCGTCGAGAAAACCGGCCAGTCGGTGGACGACGTCCGCGCCCATCTGGCCGGAACCAGCCCCATCGGCCGCCTGATCACACCCGATGAAGTCGCCGAGACGGTTGCCTGGCTCGCGCTGCCCTCCTCCGCCGCGATCACCGGCCAGAGCATCGTCGTCTCCGGCGGTTCGGTGACCAACTAGAGAAACTCCATGAACGCATCCGACATCAAAGCTGAACACTTCGACTGGTCCGTCGATGGCAAGGTGGCGACCGTCACACTGAACCGCCCGGAACGGAAAAATCCTCTCACGTTCGAGAGCTATGCGGAACTGCGCGACACCTTCCGGGCATTGAACGATGTCGACGACGTCAAGTTGGTGGTGATCACCGGCGCCGGCGGGAACTTCTGTTCCGGCGGCGACGTCCACGACATCATCGGCCCGCTGGTCGAAATGAACGGTGACAAGCTGAGGACGTTCACCACCATGACCGGCGACCTTGTGAAGGCGATGCGGGCCTGTCCTCAGCCGGTCCTGGCCGCCGTCGACGGGGTGTGCGCCGGCGCGGGCGCCATACTCGCCATGGCGAGCGATCTCCGTTACGGCACGACCGACGCCAAAGTGGCGTTCCTCTTTGTCCGGGTTGGGCTGTCAGGCGCCGATATGGGCGCATGCGCCATCCTGCCGCGTATCATCGGCCACGGCCGCGCGGCCGAGTTGCTCTATACGGGCCGATCCATGTCCGGCGAAGAAGCCCTCAACTGGGGTTTCTTCAATGCGCTCTACCCGTCCGGTGAATTATTGGAAAAAACGCTGGAGAGCGCGCACAAGCTTGCGGCCGGTCCGACCTTCGCCCACGCCGTCACCAAGAAGATGATGAACGACGAGTGGGAAATGAGCGTCGAGCAGGCGATTGCCGCGGAGGCGGAGGCCCAGGCGGTTTGCATGGAGACCGAGGATTTCAAGCGGGCTTACCGGGCCTTTGCCGCGAAGGAAAAGCCGGTCTTCGAGGGCAATTAGGCGATGCCCGATACCACCTTCCTCAACTGGCCGTTCTTCGAGGATGCTCACCGGGAGTATGCCCGGGAAATCCGTGAATGGGCGGCCGCAACCATTCCCGGCATTACCGAAGACGAACCGCGCAATAACGACCAGCTCGACGCCCAGATGCGGAAGCTGGTCACGACCATCGGCGCCGCCGGCTGGTTCAAGGCGTGCGTGCCCGCAGCCTATGGCGGTACCTTTGAAAGCTTCGACGTGCGCTGTCTGTGCATCGCCCGTGAAACCCTGGGCTACTATTCGGGTCTCGCCGATTTCGCCATGGCCATGCAGGGGCTCGGCACCGGCTCCATATCGCTGTTCGGCTCGGATGAACTGAAAAGCCGTTACCTGCCGCCCGTGGCGGCCGGCGAGAAGATGGCCGCCTTCGCAATCTCGGAAAAGGGCGCCGGCTCCGACGTCGCCAACATGACCACGGCGGCCGAAGCCGACGGCAACGGCTGGGTGATCAACGGCGAGAAGACCTGGATCTCCAACGCGGGTATCGCCGATCACTACGTGGTCTTCGCCCGCACCGGTGAGGCGGAAGGCGCGCGGGGAATTTCGGCGTTCGTGGTCGATGCGGATAATTCAGGGCTATCGGTTTCGGAGCGCATCGATGTTATCGCACCCCATCCCTTGGGCACCCTTGAATTCAACGACTGCCGGGTCGAAGGCTCACATCGGCTGGGCGAGGGCGGCGACGGGTTCAAGATCGCCATGGCAACGTTGGATGTCTTCCGCTCCACCGTGGGTGCGGCGGCTCTTGGATTCGCGCGGCGCGCCATGGACGAGGCCATTGGCCGCGCGGAATCCCGCAACGCCTTCGGCTCGGCCATCGCCGAGTTCCAGCTCATCCAGGAAAAAATCGCCGACATGGCCGTGGCCGTCGACACCACGGCCTTGCTGGTCTACCGCTCGGCCTGGACCAAGGACACCCGGGAAACCCGCGTCACGCGGGAATCGGCCATGGCCAAGCTGCACGCCACCGAGAGCGCCCAACAGGTGATCGATCAGGCGGTGCAGATTTTCGGCGGCGAGGGTGTGGTGTCGGGGCGTACCGTGGAAAAACTTTATCGGGAAATCCGCGCGCTGCGCATTTACGAAGGAACCTCGGAAATTCAGAAGTTGGTCATCGCCGGTCAGGCCCGGGCGGCGTTCGGAGACGATTGATGCGGTTTGAACCAAAGGGTCTCACGCTGAATATGGAGGGTAAAGCCACCCCGGGCTTCACGCTCTTCTCACCGCTCTACAGCCACGACACCTACCTCATCGACCTTGAGGGTGAGATCGTACATCAGTGGCGCCACTCGGATCGAATTGGGACCTACGCACAGTTGCTTCCCAATGGAAATCTCTTGTCATCATTGGACGGCGGGTCGACGCCCGGGGGGATTTTGCCGCGCGGCGGCATCATTCGAGAGGCCGACTGGGACGGCAGCGTGGTCTGGGAGCATCGTGACGACTTGCAGCACCATGACATGCGCCGGCTGCCGAATGGCAACACCGTTTATCTCGCGTGGGAACTGTTAAGCGATGAAAATGCATCACGGGTCCGTGGCGGTGTCCCGGGATCCGAACACGAGGACGGTATTTACGGCGAGGTGGTGCGCGAAGTCTCTCCGGAAGGCGATCTTGTCTGGGAATGGCGGGCGCAGGAGCACATGGCGATCGAGGATTGGCCCATCCCGCCAGTGCTGCCTCGCGCGGAATGGGGTCACACGAATGCCGTCGTTCCGGTCGGTGAGGACGGCTACCTCGTCGGCTTTCGGGATTTCAATCTCCTGGCGGTCATCGACAAAAGGACCAACGGCCTCTCGTGGCAGCTGCGCAACCCGGAATGGGGATTGCCCCACGACCCGCATTTTCTGGAGAACGGCAACCTCATCCTGTTTGCCAATCGGGTCGGTCAAATGCCGCTGGGATCAAAAGTCCTGGAGATGAACCCGGACGATGGATCCGTAATCTGGGAATATTCCGCGCGGCCCCATCACACCTTCTCCAGCCCCTTTATCTCGGGCGCCCAGCGTCTGGCGAGCGGCAACACGCTGATTTGTGAAGGTCTCTGGGGCTGTATCTTCGAAGTGACGCCCGGCGGCGAAATTGTTTGGGAGTACGTCAATCCCTTTACCGCGGAATGGGACGAGGGCCCGTTGCTGGGCCCTGTGGGCGCTCTGTTCCGCGCCTATCGATATGCCGGGGATTCTCCGGAGATCGGCGGCCGGCTGGGGGCATAACGGCGTTAACAGGGTCCGTACTCAATTAGGGGATTGGGCTCGACTCCCTCTCCCTCTCTGAGGGAGAGGGCCGGGGTGAGGGTGATATGGGGGTGATATGGAAATTCCCCCTCACCCAGCTACGGCTATGGCTCACAGGCTCGCCAACCCTCCGCATCCCTCTCCCCCTTGACGGGGGCGAGGGAACGCGATGCGGCAACGGCGGCTACCCCCTCTCCCTCCGGGAGAGGGCCGGGGTGAGGGTGGGAGTGAGGGTGAGAGTGATATGGAAATTCCCCCTCACCCGGCGACTGTCCTCATCGCCGCGACACCCCTATGGCGGCTCAATCGGGTCCGGACCCTAACGGAGCAACCCTTCCGGGCGGCAGGCCCGCCTACTCGGCGGCGTCCTTTTTAGCCGCGCCCCAGTATTGCCACTGGCTGGGCGGCTTTGCCGCCTCGCGCAATTCGGCCAGGGCCTGGTTATCCCTCTCGGCCACGGTCTCGGCCTGGGGTTTGGCGCTTAAATACTGGTTGGGCCACACCTGATCCTTGTAGCCGTAATGGGCGGCCGCTTTCAGCGTGAAGTGCGGATCGAGGAGGTGCGGGCGTGCCAGGGCACAGATGTCCGCCCGGCCCGAGGCGACGATGGTGTTGATTTGATCCGCGGACGTGATGTTGCCGACCGCGATGGTCGGTACCCCGGCCTCCAAACGAACCTGCTCCGAAAACGGGACCTGGAACATGCGGCCATAGACCGGTTTGGCTTCCGTGGAGGTCTGCCCGGCCGAAACGTCAATGATGTCCGCGCCGTCGGCCTTGAGCATCCTTGCCACGTCAACGGCATCATCTCCGGTGAGGCCACCGTCCTCGACCCAATCGGTGGCCGAGATACGGACCGCGACGGGTTTCTCCGCCGGCCACGCCTCGCGCACGGCACGAAGCACCTCCAGCGGGAACTTCATCCGGTTCTCGAGCGACCCGCCATACTCGTCGGTCCGTACATTGGAGAGCGGCGAGATGAAGCTGGACAGCAGGTAGCCGTGGGCCATGTGAATTTCAAGCATGTCGAACCCGGCCTGATCCGCCATCGCGGCCGCGCGGGCAAAGTCGTCCCGGACCGTGTCCATATCGGCCCGGTCCATCTCCTTCGGCACCTGATTGCCCGGCTGATAGGCCTGGGCCGAGGCCGAAATGATTTCCCAGTTGCCCTCTTCGAGGGGTTCGTTGTCCCCCTCCCATGAAAGTTTGGTCGACCCCTTCTGGCCCGCATGGGCCAACTGAATGCAAATCTTGGCCCCGCTGTTGCCGTGGACAAAATCGACGATCCGCTTCCAGGCGTCCACGTGTTCCGCCTTGTACATGCCGGCGCAACCGGGGCTGATGCGGCCTTCCCGGGAAACATCGGTCATCTCGGTGTAGACCAGCCCGGCACCGCCGACGGCGAACCCGCCAAGATGCACGAGATGCCAGTCGGTGACCGTCCCGTCGTCCGCCGAGTACTGGCACATGGGCGAGACCATCACCCGGTTTTCAACCACCATGTTGCCGATTCGGAAAGGCGTGAACATGGGCGGCGGCGGATCGTTGTGGGGCACATCGAAGCCCTGCTTGCGGACGATTTCGGCGAACCACCGGTCCACATCGGCGCCGTAGGCCGGATCCCGCATTTTCAGGTTCTCATAGGTCACGCTTTTGGACCGTGTCAGGAATGAAAAGGCGTATTGCGGCGGATCGAAGACGTTGAAGCGCCGCGCGTTTTCGTACCACTGCAGGCTGACCAGCGCCGTGTGCTGCAGCATGCCCACCTCGTCCTTGCGCGCATCCTCATAGGCCTGGAGGCCGGCTTTCACATCCCTGCCGTGCCCGGTAATGGCGTCGGCCAGTGCGACGGCGTCCTCCATGGCGATCTTGGTGCCGGACCCAATGGAGAATTGAGCGGTGTGGCAGGCGTCGCCAATCAGCACAACGTTGTCGAAGTGCCAGTTCTCATTGTAGACGGCGGGAAAGTTGCGCCAGATGGAGCGGTTGGCGATGATCGGATGACCTTCCAACTCCTCTTTGAACATCTCCTCGTAGTAGGCGACCGTCTCCTCCTCGGTCATCTTGTCGAAGCCGGCGTTCTTCCAGGTGTCTTCTTGGCATTCGAGAATCCAGGTGGCGCCCTGGTCGCCAAACTGGTTCTTGCCCATGCGGTAGGCGTGCAGATAGTGCCAGCCGTGTTGGTTTTCACGGAAGATGAACGTGAACGCGTCGAACACATGGGTGGTCCCGAGCCAGACGAACTTGGTCTTCCGATAGTCGATGGTCGGGTTGAACCGGTCGTTGTAGGTTTCCCGGACCCAGCTATTCACCCCGTCCGATCCCAGGATGAGGTCGCAGTCGGCGAACCGGTCCAAATTATCGACTTCGTATTCGTAATTGATGGTGACGCCGAGTTCCGTCGCCCGCGCCTGCAGAAGATTCAACAGCTGGATGCGTGAGACACCGCAAAAACCGTGGCCGCCGGACCGAATACGCTGATCCCGGTAGCGGACCTCGATTTCGTCCCAGTAGCCGAAGGCCTCGGTAATGGCTTCGTGGGTCTTTTCGTCCCGCCCCATGAAGCCCTTGAGGGTTTCATCGGAGAACACGACCGCGAATCCAAACGTATCGTCGGCACGATTGCGTTCGTAGACGGTGATGTCGTGCTCCGGATTCTCCTTTTTCATCAAGATGGAGAAAAAAAGACCGCCCGGCCCGCCACCAATGACGGCGATTTTCAGCGGATCAGACATACCGTTTCCTCTGGCAACTTCGTTTGGTTTGGATTCATTTATGGACCGTCCCTACTGAAACGCCAATTCGGGGGTAATTCAAGCCCGGGAACCGGGATCGTATCCGGAGGTCGAGGGCCGAGGCATGAAACGATTGCGTCATGGCGAATGTTTGCGGCATCACCAATGATTGCGTCATGGCCGGGCCCAGACCCGGCCATCCACGTGGATCACCGGGTCAAGCCCACTGGTGTCCGGTTTAACTTTCACGTCCATTGGATTGCCATTTGGTTTGAATTTTCTGGAGGCGGTGTTTTGGGTTTGAGGAGGCGGTCGATGCGCTTTCGATGCATGAGGTTGGCGCGCACGAGACGGGCGAATGCGAGCGGGCTTTTGACGATGGTTTGGGTGTCTTGGGCGAGCCTGAGCAGCAGATAGGCGATCATCGCCCTCCTGGCCTTACGGCGATCTGGATGCGCACGGCGTTTTCGCTGTTGCCGATGAAGTGTCGGATCTTGAGGGTCTGTTTGACCCAGCGGAAGAACAGTTCGATGGCCCATCGCCGCTTGTAGAGATCGGCGATCTCCCGGGCCGGGGCGTCGAGGTCGTTGGAGAGGATGCGCAGCACCTTGCCGGTGTCGGTTTTGATCCGCACCTCTCGGACCGGTTCGGCGAACGGGTTTTTGCGGTTTTTGGCCCGGCGTTTGGGCAGCCGGCCGATGCGGTCGGACAGGATGCCGCTGTCGTCCGGGAGGCCGCGCTCGGCGGTAAGGTCGAGCGGCGTGTTGGACTTGAAACGGGTGACGATGCGGCATCCGGCGGCGCTCAGCTTGGCCCACCAGGCATAATCGTAGTAGCCGAGGTCGAAGACGTAGGTGGCGCCGGCCTCGATGGGCATTGTCTGGGCGGCGGTGATGTCATTGACCCGGGCCTTGGTCACCGCCGAATAAACCGGCCGCTCGGCATCCGCGTCGTAGATCACGTGGACCTTGGCGCCGCACACCTTGGCCGAGAAGCGCGCCCACTCGGACCCGGCGCCGCTCAGGCGGAGCCCGGTGGAATCGATCAGATAGGTGGCCTCGCCGAGCTTGCGGCGCAGGCCCCGGTGGGCACGACCGGCCATCTCGGCGAACAGGCCCGAGAACACCGCCGCCGGACGGCGCGCATTGGCGTCGGCCAGCGTCGAGCGCTGCGCCGGCCGGCTGCCGACGTGGTACAACCGCGCCGAATGGCTCTCCAGGCCGCCGGCGATCTCGCGCAGGCTCGATGCCCCCGAAAGCTGGCCGTATAGAAGTGCGATGAACTGGTCCTTGGTGCTCAGGCGACGAACCCGCCAATCGGCGCCATGCTCCTTCACAAGCCGGTCGAACGCATCCCAAGGAACATGCTTCAAGATGTCATGAAAAACGCTATTCTGGTGCCGCATGGTGCTGGTCCTAACTTCGTGTCCAAATCGTCGCAAACGCTTGGACACCAGTAGAATCAACACCATGCAACCTGTCCAGATATCTTAACCGGACACCAGTGGGTCCGGGCCCGGTGAAGACGGATTTGACATGGTGATGACGGCTTACGGGCGAGCGGGGAGAGGCTGAGGCATAAAATGATTGCGTCATGGCCGGGCCCGCCGGACCGGCTTCGCCGGCCGGAGGACAAACCGCGACCCGGCCATCCACGTGTACCGTGCCGCGAGGCGTGGATCACCGGGTCAAATAAGGTCAATTCGGACGAATTGACCGACCCGGTGATGACGACGTGCGGTCTACCTTTCCCCTCTCCCCCTTCTTCAGGGGGAAAGGGATGCGGAGGCTTGGCGAGCGAAGCGAGCCATAGCCATAGCTGGGTGGGGGGGGGTATTAAAGCCGAATCCCCTTGCCCCGGCACGCGGTCGGGCTAAATGAATAGGCGATGGCCGCTCCCTCACCGGGGCGGCGTTTTAGTTTGGAGGCCCGCTATGCAACTTTGTACGGGCAAAAAGGGAGGTACCTCCCAAACGGGTGTCATCAAATGTCCATTAATGTCCATGAATGTCCATACCGCCGAAAATGCGAGAATTGGAAATTGAGTATAAATACCATTGTTTCAACATCTTACAGCTATGCGTCCGGTGCAGGGCTCGCGCCCGCGGGGCCCGATCCCGGGAGGCGGCCGCCCGATCCCGTCCCGCCGCCTGCGCCGCGCCGGTCCCCGTGAGCCGGGTCCGGTGATCGCGGGCTTTCAGTCACGCCTCCTTTGGCGCTACAATCCGACCAACTCGTAACGGGGAGCGGACCCATGCACAAATGCGAAGTTCCAGCCTACGCCGTTGAAGGCGCGAAGCGCCGTCGCGGGCGTCAACACCTGTTCGAAACCATCGACAGCGCCCGGACGGCGCTGGTGGTCGTCGATATGCAGAACGTGTTTCTCGAAGAAGGGGCGCCCAACGAAGTGCCGTATGCGCGGGAGATTGTTCCCGGCATCAATACGTTGGCCGCGGCGGCCCGGGAGAGCGGCGGTACGGTGGTTTGGGTGCAAATGACCCAGACCGAAGCCTGCCTGGACGACTGGTCGGTGTTTTTCGAAGGCGACTTCAAGAAAGACCGCCAGGACACGACATTGAACTGGATGACGGATGGCGATCATGGCCACGAGGTATGGGGCGGCCTGGATACCCGGGATGGCGACCTCTACGTCCGGAAGAACCGCTACAGCGCGTTTTTGCCCGGGTCTTCGGACATTGAGGACCGTCTGCGCGAGCGCGGGATCGACACGGTCATCATTGTCGGAACGCTCACCAATGTATGCTGCGAGTCGTCGGCGCGGGACGCCATGATGCGGAACTTCAAGGTGATTTTCATCGCCGATGCCAATGCGACGCGAAACGACGAGGAGCACAACGCAACCCTTGGCATGATCGCGCAGGTATTCGGCGATGTCCGGTTTACCGACGAAACCGTGCAACTGCTGAGAGACGGCGCCAAACGCGAGGCGGCGGAATAGCAAACGCCGTCGAGGTTCGGGAATTAGAATATTGTGTTGCCGTCCTGTAGGGCGAAAAATATAACCGGCACGGGAAAAGCCCCGGGGAGAAAGTCGGCCGTGAAGCGATTTGTTCTAGCTCTTGCCCTGATATTCGTGGCGTGGGGCGGTTCTCCTGCAGCCGCGGACACCTCGCCTGACAAGGCGAAAGCGTTTATCGGCGGTATTAGCGGCCAAGCGCTCAAAGTGCTTCGGACCGACGGTGTTAAGCTCGGCGACAAGGAAGAACAGGTTCGCTCGCTGCTTGCCGAAAACATCGACCTCGATCTGATCGGGCGTTTTGTCCTCGGGCGGGCTTGGCGGAGCGCTTCGGCGGAACATTTGGATCAGTTTCAGGCATTGTTCCGCGAATTCGTCCTCCGGACCTATTCCAGGCGGCTTGGCGGCTACAGCGGCCAGACCTTTGAAATTGTCGGTGGGCGACCGGTCGGCAAACGGGATGTGTTGGTGACCACGCGCTTATCCAGGCCAAGCGGCCCGCCGATCGAGTTAGGCTGGAGGGTCCGAAACGGGCCGAATGGCCACAAGATTTTGGACGTTGTGGTCTCCGGTGTCAGCATGACGGTCACCCAGCGTTCCGAGTTTCGCTCCGTGCTGAGCAAACGGGGGATGGAGGGATTAATCCAATTGCTGCGGGTTCAGGTGAGTAAGATTGCCGCCCGAGAATCTTAATCTCTGAAATTTATCCCGCCAAGCTCATGGGCGGCGAGAGGACATAGTGAAACGGTTGGGAAAAATCGGTCTTCATTGAGCCTGCCCAACCTGCTTGCCAGCCTATCGGGTGGCTTGCCGGTCGGCCTGCTCATTGGTCCCGGCGGCGGCGCGGCGAACTTCCATGGCGGCAATCTGCATCGCCGCCTCGTAGCCGGGCTTCTTCCCGAGCGGCTACTTCTATTTCTTCTTGGTGCTTGGCTTCCGCTTGGTTTATTTGCCGGGAACCCTATTCAACATGGCCGGTCACACCTTCGCCCCCGGCGCCACGCTGCCGACATCCGCCAAATCCGCCTGAACCGCGGCCTGATCTGAAAACGGCTCGCCGATAATCGGCCAGCGGTTGACCAGCGGGCGCATGAAGTCCGGATGGTAAACGCTCCTGGCTTCCTGGGTCATCTTGAGGATGGTATCGCCGTTCTCGGGATCGAAAATTTCCGAAAAGAAGAACACCTGGCCGAGGCCCTTCCCATCCATGCAGCCCTGTTCGGCGACCGCATCCCGGATCCGGTTGTAGCGGCTGACGTAGTAGGCCATGTGGAACCGATACAGATTGTAGTCCTTGAGTTTGCGTTCCCGAAACCGGGCATACTGAAAGGGGCCCATGGTCACCACCGCCGTCCGCTCTCCCCTGATGGACCGCATGGCAACCGGTGCATCCATGAGCCGGCTGAAAAATCCGCCGATCGGCGCCGCCAGCCCTGGTTCCACGGGAACATCCACGTAGTTCATGCCGAGGGGCTTGAGGAATGGGACCGTCCCCGCTTTTTGCAGCCGGAGCTTCAAGCCCCAAGGCGCGGTGACGACCGGAGTCTTTCCCTCCATTTTCCAAGCGTACCGAGTGCCCTTGAATTTACCGTCCCGCTTCAACTGATCGAGCCGCGCCTTCATCGCCTTGAATTCCGGCACCACCAGTCCGATCTCGCCGCAATAAGGCGGCGTTTCCATGCCTCGCCGCGGCAAATGGAATTGCTGCAAGCCTATGTTGACCCCCATATTCCGGTGATCGGTGCGCCTGTAGGGGTCTCGGGTCAATCCAAGGCCGGCCATAAAAAAAGTCGTGACGATATCGTGGTCCAGCACCTCGCAATTGAAATGTTCGAGATGCAGAATGCCCCCGACTTCCGGCAGCCGTTCTCTCCGGTCCGCGAGGCTTGGCGGCGTTTTGGCCATATGGTGTTTCCCCTTGTGGTCCGGCGCAGCATAGCCAATCAGCCCGTTGCCCCCAAGAGGCGGGCGCAATGCCGTCCGATCGCCGCCAATCCCGCCGGAGCCGGTATCCAGGCAAAGCAAACAATATCGCGGCGGCAGCAGCCCCAAGTGTCGCCTGGAGCCCCTGGGTTGGCAGGGCGCCATTTGGCCGCATGCCGGCCTCGGTCCACATAACTGTGGCCAGACCACAAGGGGAAACACCATATGGCCAAAAATGCCGCGCCGATCGATCGCCGATCAGACCTCATACGAACACCGAACCGCACGTCCGTTCCGGAATCAATGACTTGACCCGCGGGTTGAGAAAAACTCAAATTTCGCGACCAGATGGCGTGCGGTTTCGGAGGACCGATTGATGCCCGATAACGATAAATCCCGGCATATCGCCAAAGACAAACGTATTCTCGCGGTGATCGAGCGATGGGCGCCGAGGTTTATTTCCAATGGTGTCCTGTTGACCGACTACCAGGAAGTGATGGACGGGCTGGAGGTCTGGGAAGACTGGTGCGGCCATTGGGCCGCCCGGGCATCCGAGCACGAGGCACGCGGCCGCGAGGCTCTGGAAGCCGGACAAACCGTTTCGGCCGCGCAGCACCTGGACACGGCCGGGGTGCTCTACCACTTCGCCAAGTTCGTTTTCGTCAACGACATGGAGCAACTCAAAGCTGCCCACGCCAAAGCCGTGGAATGCCGAAACCTGGCGCTGCCCTACCTGGACCCGCCCGGCGAGCGGATCGAAATCCCCTACAAAAACGGCACGCTTTACGGAAATCTGCGAAAGCCGGCCGGGGCGGAGCGTCCGCCCTTGGTGATCATGTGTATGGGGATGGATTCGGCAAAAGAGGAAATGGGCACCAACGAAACGCATTTCCACAATCGGGGCATCGCCACCTTGGCATTCGACGGTCCCGGGCAAGGCGAGGGCGAGTACGATTTTCCCATCAATCCAGCCTACGAGGAAGCGGTGACGGCCGTGTGCGACGCGGTAAGCGCCCGTGACGATATCGATGCCGGGAACATGGGCGTGTGGGGTGTCAGCTTTGGCGGATACTACGCACCCCGGGCTGCGGCGTTCGAGAAACGGCTGAAGGCCTGCATCTCCATTTCAGGGCCGTTCTATTTCGGCCGACTCTGGGAGCAACGGGCCACCAACGAGGTATTCGTCGTTCGGTCTCATTCCAAGTCCGAGGACGAAGCCTACGAGATCGCCAAACAGGTCGATCTCCGGGACTGTGCCAGGGAGATCACCTGCCCGCTCTACATCGTCGGCGGCGAGCTGGACGTTTTGACACCCCCCGAAGAGCAGGAGGCACTCGCTGCTGCCGCGTCAGGTCCGGTCGAACTCAATATCCTGAAGGGCGGCAACCACTGCGCCAATAACCTGCGCCACAAGTACAGCCCGCAGAGCGCCGATTGGATGGCCGGCCAACTGGGCGGGCGGGTCGGTTAGAGGCGCTAAAGCCGATAACGCGGCCTAGCCCGCATTTCCCGCCAGGGTCACGGCCTGCGTCGCGTCCAGGCGGCCGAACCGCCAGGAGCGGCCCGAAAAGCGTAGCGGCGACTACGGTTGAGGGCCGCGACGCCGCGGGCGGACGCCGGGGCGCGACCCGAAGGGCGGAGCTCTCTGGTCGACAGCGTGCGTCGCGGCGCTTGCCCGATGTCACCGCATCGCGCGGCGCGCCTCTCCTGCTCCGCCGACCAGACAGCGCCGCGCAGACCATGACCCTGGTGAGAAATACGGGCTAGTAATCCGCACCGCAGATCACGTTGAGTACGGCGGGCTTCCGATCCACGGTCACCGCCTTGATGGCCCTGTCCAACGCGCCCGCCATTTCAGCCGGATCGTCGACCCGCTCGCCATGGCCGTCCATCATGTCGGCCACCATCTCGAATTTGGGCGACGGCTCCAGGGTGGACATGGCCATGCGGTTGGATTGGACCGCCCTGCCCTGGGGATACATGGACATGGTCGCCCGCTGAACGGCAAACCACCGCGAGTTGTTGAGCACGATCGAGAGGATCGGCTTGTCGTAGGCGGCGGACACCTGGGTCGCCGGAACCGGGTTGGAGAACATGTACGATCCATCACCCGTCGCGGAGACGCAAAGCCGGCCGTTGGCGCCAAAACGCGCACCAATCGTCGCGCCGGTTCCCCAGCCCAAGCCGCCGGCGAGCGGCGTCCCGAAATGGGTGCGCGGTTTGGTGTTGCGCATGAACGGCAGCTGCAGGCCGTAGTCATTGAAGATCATCGCGTCGCCGCCAGTCGCCTGATCCAGGCAATGGGATACCCAGGCGGGGTGAATGGGCGCGTCGGCTTTCGCCTTCTGGAGAGCACCTTTCATCCACTCGGCGCGGGATTTCTGAATTTCCTTTATCCGCTTCCGCCGAGCGTCGGCACGTTTCTTCACGCCGTTTCTTCGCGCACCTAAAGCGTCACTCAGCATCGGCAACGCGGCCTCCAAGGTACTCGTAATGGCGAGTTCGCGCGGGAAGCCGCGGATGGGGTAATTCTCGAACAAAGGATCGGCGCCGATCTGAATAATCCGGCAATCTTCGGCCGGCGATGACTGCATCTGTTTGGTGAACGGCGCATCCGTGTCCAGGGTCACGATGACATCGGCCTCGCTGACGTGGGGTTTGGCATCAAACCCCAGGCTCATCGGATGGTCGCCCGCGAGCCCATTGGTGCAAGGCCGGTATTCGAGGACAGGAATGGAAAATGCCGAAGCCAAGGCGTCCAGCGCGGCCGCACTCTCGGCGTTGCGGCCGGCATTGCGCGAAATGATCAGCGGATTCTCGGCCTTGGAGAGAATGTCCGCCGCCTCGTCGATGGCGCCGGCATCGGCGGCCGCCGGGACAGCGGGCCGGCGCAGGCTTCCGTCACCGATTTCGGGCAACTCGACGTCCATACCCAGCACTTCCCGTGGAAGCGAAAGATAGACCGGCCCGCAGGGCTCGCTCCGCGCCAGTTCCAGCGCCCGGTCGACCACCGAGGTGACCTGCGCCCCGTTACGGAGTTCGTAGTCCCATTTGACCAGTTCGCGCAGCATGCCCGCCTGGTCGAACATCTCCTGGGCCCAGTGAATGCCGGCATTTCGCGAGCCATGAAGTTCAAATTCGGTGAGCGGGGTCCGGCCGGCGGTGAACAGGATCGGAACACGATCACGGCTGGCGTTATAGAGCCCGCAAATCGCATTCGCGGTGCCCACCGTCACGTGCACCATGACCGCGGCCACCTTTCCGGTGGCGAGGTAGTAGCCATGGGCCATTGAAATGGCGACGTTTTCATGGGGAACGGTAATCGGCTCGGGCAGCTTGGACTGGTCCTTGACCGCCGCGTAAGCCTCAATGATCGGGGCAAAGTCGGTACCCGCATTGGCGAAGATGTAATCCACGCCCCGGCTCTTCAGCAGCCGGAGATATACCTGGGCAACAGTGACCTTCTTTGATTTCGGCACGGTAATTCTCCCCTCTCGACGAACTTCGCCGTTCAATTGTTCTTGGTAGCCTAGCCTTCACTATATCAGCCGCTGGGAACTAGCAAATCCGGTCAATACCCGTGTCCCGCAACCGGACAGGCAGGCCTCATTTCG
This sequence comes from Rhodospirillales bacterium, assembly GCA_965213765.1. Taxonomy (GTDB): domain Bacteria; phylum Pseudomonadota; class Alphaproteobacteria; order Rhodospirillales; family UBA2165; genus JAJDXO01. The sequence goes on from OZ243926.1 coordinate 1,773,683, forward strand.
AGATCAACATGCTCTCGTAATTGCCGCCCATAACCTCGCTCACCGGCCGGCCGGCCTCAACGGCGCGGGCCATGTCGGCTTCCTTGGCGGCTATTTCCTCAGCCTTTTGAACCACTTCGCCGACCCGGTCCTGCGGCACGAAGACGACCCCCGATCCGTCAGCCAGAACCAGGTCACCGGGCCGGACGTTTACGTCACCGACGGTAATCGGGATGTCCCATTCCAATTCGGCAATTCGCCCGCGGGCGGTGAACGAGGTCGCCTGCCGGGCAAACACCGGATAGTCGACCTCCCGGCTCTCATCCATATCCCGTGCCGGCCCGTCGACGATAGTTCCGGACAACCCCTTGGCGGCCGCGGCCCGGGAGAGGATACCCCCCCAGCCCGCGGCGATTTCGGTGGCGTGGTTTTCTATCACCACCACATCGCCGGGGGCGGCGGCATCGACCGCCGCGGTACAGAGATGGCGTTTCGGAATATCCGGGCTTGGCGGGCCCAGCCGAACGGTTTGTACCCTGCCGCCGAAACGCCTGGTCACCGAATGGGCATCAAGCCCGATCACCGTTCCCGGCACTCCAAGCGCATCGCAGGCATCGGAAAGCGCACAGGTGTCGATGGCTCGAAGTCTATCAACAAGGCTGTCGCTCATGGCGCTGACCTCTAAAGATTGAAGATGCGTTCCGCGTTCTTCGATTTGATGGCGTCGTGGGCGTCGACCGGCAGGCTCTCGACACGCGCCAGACAGCCCTTCATGTCGCCTACGTTGTGCGGATAGTCGGACCCGTAGAGGATCCGGTCCTTGCCGGCCACCCTGTGGCACAAATCCAGCCCGTCGTCGGTATAGGAAATCGAATCGAAATAGAGCTGTTCGAAATACTCGCTTGGATGCCGGTCGATTTTCTCGCGCGCCGGCGGCATGTTGTCCCAGGCGGTGTCCAGGCGGCCCATCAGGTAGGGCAACGCGCCCCCCGCGTGACAGGCGATGATCTTGAGCTTCCGGTGGGTATCGAAGAAGCCGTCGAAGATCATCCGCGAAATGGCAAGGGTGGTGTCGAACATGAACCCGACCGAGAACACCAGATTGAACCGCTGCATGTCCATTTCCCCCACGCCGGGCGGCGCGCCGGGATGGATGAGGACAGGCAGCGCCTTGTCATCGATCGCCTTCCAGATGGGGGCGTAAAGCGGATCGGTCAAAGACGTGCCGGCAACACTCGCGGAAACGAACACACCGACCGCCCCCAACTCAAGAGCACGCTCGAGTTCGGTCACCGCCGCATCCGGATACTGCCAGGGCAGCGTGGCAAAGAAGCGGATGCGGTCGGGCCAGCGTTTCTGCTGGCCCGCCATATCGTCGTTCATAATCTGCGCCGTCCCGGTGCTGATCTCCTCGCCGCCCCAGTAGCAACTCGGACAGGTCAGGGATACGATGGCAACATCGACGCCGCATTCGTCCATGTCCGTGATCCGTTGCTCATAATCGAACATGGGGTCCATGAGGGTCATGAACGGCGCGCTCGCCTCATGAATGACACGCTGCCCCATCAGTTCTTTGACCGTAAAGCCGCCACCGTACTCCACAATGCGGTTGAGCCACTCGTCGTTGAGCATATGGGTATGGACGTCGATGACGGTCATCTGGCGCCTCTCTCGATTCGTGGCCGGCCGGTCAGCCGATGTCGAGCTTGAACAGGTCGATCGCGTTCTGGCTGAGGATCTTGTTCTTGTCCTCGTCCGAGATGAAGTCGATTGCCTGCACCAGAGGCGCGACATCATCCAGCAGCTTTCCGGTCACCGGGTGCTTCTGCGAGCCGACCCCCGGACATTCGGCGCCGAACAGGCAACGATCAGGACCAACGGTCTTAACCAGAAGTTCAACCGCATCCTGCGTATAGAGCACCGTGTCGTAATAGAGCTTCTTCATACGCTCGGAAAACAGCTTCGCCGGGTCTTCACCGGCGCGGCGGACCGAACCCGCCTCGAAGCGGCCGAGCTGATAGGGGATGGCACCGCCGCCATGCGAGACCAGGATCTTCAGGTCCGGAAAATCATCATATACCTGAGAGTTCACCAACCCAAATACGGCTGTGGTCTCCTCGTTGATGAAGTGGAGGGTATAGGGCTCCCGCTCGGCCCGCGAGCCGGTGCCATGAATGTGGGCGGCGACATCGAGTTCACAGAGTTTCTCGTACAGCGGATACCAATACCAGTCGCCCATGGGCGGCGGCTGGACGCCTGAATTCTCGAAGGGATCGGGATTTAGAAGACAGCCCTTGAAACCGAGTTCGTTTACGCAGCGCTCCAACTCGGCGATGGCCATATCAACGGGCTCGCCCGCCGGCTGCGGCAACCCGCACACGCCAAAAAACCGGTCGGGATAAATCTGAGTCTCCCGATGGATGATGTTGTTCACCTCTTCGTGGAACCACTGCACGATGCGCACCGGCTTCTCGGAATGCATCAATTGGAATGGCCTCGGGCTGACCATCTGATAGTCGGTCTTCACATGGTCGATATAGTCCATATGAGAATAGAGGCCGATCTCGGCACGCTCTTCGACCGCATGCCGAATTTGGTCATCGGTAACTTTGACCCCACCGCGCCCATGGGTCCCGCGCGACGCGATCTGCGATGCCTTATAGGCCCAGAGCTCCGCCGGGGCGCTGACGTGTGCATGACAATCAATGATCACTGCTATTCCTCCCGTTGCACCGCGTTTGCGGCAATTTTATTAATTGTTATCAGATGGTTGCGTCTAAAGATGGTATAATTAAGTGAGTAGTCTCGCCGGTTATCTCCCGACCGTCAAGAAACATGGCCCTGCGGTCGGTGTTCAAGGATCAGTTCAAGCCCATGGCGGCCGATATCCGGGAAGCCAGGACGCGGAGCCGATGATGAAGCTGATCGCGGAACGGACCGGGATCGGCTACGAGCAGCTGGAATATGATCCCAAAGCCCATGGCGTCGTTTCGGACAATTAGAGGATTCGGACACCGCGCTTTCAGTGGTTGAGGGCCCCTAATCGATCTGCCAAAACTCCCTGCAACAAAACCATCCGAACAGCAGGGACCTGAATTCATGCCCATCAAACCGCCGTCCGGCGTCTCGATCCACAACAAGTCCAAGGCACAGAAGGGCTTCACGCTCTTTGCGCCGATCAGGAAACCCACGGCCTACCTGATCGACATGCAGGGCAACCCGGTCCACCGCTGGAAGCTCGGGCGCGGCGGCATCAACCACGCCATGCTGCTCGACAACGGGAACCTGTTCATTTCGCAACACGGCGATGGGGGTCCGCCGCTCATGGCCGGTAGGGGCGGCCTGCTTCGCGAATATGACTGGGACGGCAAGGTCGTCTGGGAGCACTACGACGGGATGCAGCACCATGATGCGCGGCGGCTGAAGAACGGCAACGCCATTTACATTGCCTGGGAACCGTTACCGAAGAAGCTGCACCGCCGGGTCAAGGGCGGCCTGCCCGGCAGCGAGGCCTCCGACGGTCATATATACGGCGACGTCATCCGCGAAGTGAACCCGTCCGGCGACGTCGTCTGGGAGTGGCGCTCCAGCGAACTCAAGATCGAGGACTATCCAATTGTTCCGCTTTGCCATCGCGAGGAGTTTGCCCATGCCAATACGGTCGCGCCGATGCCCAACGGTGATCTTCTCGTAAGCTTCCGGGTGATCAACACTATTATGATCATCGATAAGAAGACCCGGAAGGTGAAGTGGGAGATGCGGGACGAACGGTTTGGCGGCCAACACGACTGCCATATGCTTCCCAACCGGAAAATTCTGGTCTTCGCGAACGGGCAAATCACCGGCTGGGAGCATCCGCATTCGCGGGTTGTGGAAATCGATCCCAAAACCAAAAAGTGGGGTTGGCAGTACCGTGCCGAACGGGGCCTCGACTTCTTTAGTCCGCATATTTCCGGCGCGCAGCGCCTCCCAAACGGCAACACGCTGATTTGCGAAGGCGGACACGGCCGCCTATTCGAGGTGACCCGCGAGGGAAAAATCGTCTGGCAGTTCGTCAATCCCCATCACTCGCCTCATCCGGTGCTCGGCGAGCACAACTGGGTGTTCCGGGCCTATCGCTATACCGCCGACAGCAAACAGATCCGCCGCCGCGCCAAACAGTCATAGCTACGAACAGGAAATCCGTCCCATGCCCGTCAAACCCGAATCCGGTGTCTCCGTTTGGAAGAAGACCAAAGCGCAGCGCGGCTTCACCCTGGTCACACCGATCACCGCGCCCTATACCCGATTGGTCGACATGGAAGGCAATGTGGTCCACGAGTGGCAGCTCAAATCGCAGGACGCCAATTACGGCCGGCTGCTGCCCAACGGCAATTTGTTCTCCAACGAGCGCGAAATGTCTCTCGGCCCGGCGCTATGGGCAGGCAAAGGCGGCGCCATGCGCGAATACGATTGGGACGGCAATCTGGTCTGGGAGCATGTTGATGAGATGCAGCATCACGACGCCCGGATGCTGCCCAACGGCCACTGCATCTACCTTGCCTGGAAGAAGCTATCCAAGAAACAAGCCAAGAAGGTCAAAGGCGGCCTGCCGGGCACGGAAATGCCGGACGGCTCGATCCTCGGCGATGTGGTGCGCGAGGTCGACCGCAAGGGCAAGGTGGTCTGGGAATGGTTCGTTGGCGATCTGAAATTCAAGGATCACGTCATTGGACCGTTGGCGCCCCGGCACGAATGGGCCCATGCCAACACTGTCGCGCCGATGAACAACGGCGACATCCTGGTGAGCTTCCGGGTCACCAACACCATCGTCTGCATCAGCAAGAAGTCCAGGAAGGTAAAGTGGTTCATCCGGGACGACCAGTGGGGCGGACAGCACGACTGCCATCAGCTGGAGAACGGCAACATCCTGATGTTCGCCAACGGCAATTTCGCCCCGGGGCGCCATCCCTATTCCAGGGTGGTGGAGTTCAAGCCGAAGTCGGGGAAATTGGTCTGGGAATACAAAGACGAGGCCACGCTCAACTTCTTGAGCCCGCACATCTCCGGCTGCCAGCGGTTGGCCAACGGCAATACGCTGGTCTGCGAGGGCGGCTATGGGCGGCTCTTCGAGGTGACGCCGGAGGGGGAACTGGTCTGGCAATATGTGTGCGACTACGAAAGCGCGCACCCGGCCGCCGGTAAAATGAACTGGATTTTCCGCGCCTATCGCTACACGGCGTCTTCGCCGGAAATCCGGCGGCGGCTGAAACTCTAGAGCAGTTTCCGGCCAAATTGAACCATTTGACCGGAAACTGCTCTAGCCGCTTACGCTGCCGGGCGCTTGCGCAGCATCATCGGGCGTCCGGCTTTGCCGGCGATTTTCCAGCCGTCCTCGGTGCGCACCAGCTTTTCCTGGTAGAGGAAGATTACGCCGGGCCCCTCCAAGGGTGCCGGACCGTCCAACTTCTCTTCACTGATATGCCGGTAGATGGTTACGTATTCGGCGCTCTCGGCGTTGTCCTCGTCGAGTACACGGATATCCAAATTCGTGACGCAGTGCCGGATGACCATGCCCCCCTCGCGGTTCTGCATCGCCGCCATGATGGCGTCTCGCCCCTCCAGCATTTCACCCTGGCGCTTCCAGGTGCCGTCCTCGGCAAAGAGATCAATCAATTCGTCGTAACGGCTTGCATCGAGACAATTGTAGAAGCGCGTAACGACCTGCGCGCAGTCCCACTCGATCTCGCGTTCCTTCTCTCTTTCCATCGATCTTGTCCCCTGTTTAATCGGTGCGGTCACCGTACAATTTTCCAATTATCCCATCGATACCAATTTTAGCCATTGAAAATGCCCGCAGGGTCCGGTTGACTATTTTCACAGGGAACGGGCTCGTGCCGCGCAATGATTTCGGGAACAATCGGAACCGGCGCGGCTTTCAATGGGCCGGACATTTGGGATTGGAGGCATCCCGTGGCGCAGTTTCTGCTGCAACGGCTGACAATTTCTCTTCTGGTCGCGATCACCGTATCGATTATCGGTTTCAGTCTGCTGCGCCTCTCCGGCGATTTGGCGGCGGAATTGGCGGGCGAGGATGCCACCGCGGAAGAGATAGCCCAGGTGGCCAAAGCCTACGGTCTGGACCGGCCGTTTCATATTCAATACCTGGACTGGGCCCGCAAGGCCCTGCAGGGCGACTTGGGCCGTTCCCTGTTCACCAACGAGCCGGTTCTCGAGCTGATCACCACCCGGTTGCCGGTCACCGTGCAGCTCGCCACCTACTCGTTGATCCTCGCCCTGCTGGTGGCGCTTCCGCTGGGTGTGTTGGCGGCAATGAAGCAGAATACCTGGATCGACCGACTAGCCCTCTCCATTGCGGTTTTCGGTCAGGCCATTCCGAGCTTCTGGTTTGCCCTGCTGATGATCCTGTTCTTTGGCGTGATCCTGAGGTGGCTTCCCATTTCCGGCACGGACACGTGGCAGCATTTCATTATGCCCACCATCACGCTCAGCACATTCGCGATGCCCCAGTTCATGCGGCTCACGCGGACCGGCATGCTGGACGTTCTGGAATCCGATTTTATTCGGACCGCCCGGGCGAAGGGCTTAAGCCCCATAATCGTGCTGTGGAAGCACGCGCTGCGAAATGCGGTCTTGCCCGTTGTCTCGCTGGCCGCCGTGGCGTTCGGGTTTCTTCTCGGCGGTTCGTTCATCGTTGAATCCATTTTCGCCGTCAACGGCGTCGGCTTCCTCGCGCTCGAATCCATCATTCGACAGGATTTCCCCGTGGTGCAGTCCATCGTCGTCTTTATTTCCTTCGTCTACATCGTGTTGACGCTCCTCTCCGACCTGATCAACGCGCAGCTCGATCCGCGCATTCGGCTGAACTAGAGAGCGCGGTATGGCACCTCAGGATCAGGCGACATCACAGACGGCAAACGGCTTCACCGCGGCGGAGTTCGAAGTCGAGGCGCCCTCCCCGCGCGAGGTGATGCGGCGACGGGCCAAACGCCACTTCGGGCTGATCATCGGCGGCGGCGTCGTCTGCATCACGGTCGTCTGTGCCGTGTTCGCGCCGTTGATAGTGCCTTTCGACCCGTATGAGCAGGACCTCACCCGCCGGCTGATTAATCCGGTTTGGGGCGAAGGCGGCACCTGGACGCACCCGCTGGGCACCGACGGCTTTGGCCGCGACCTCCTCAGCCGGCTGATTTTTGGCGCCCGGATCTCTCTCACCATCGGATTTTTCGCAGCCAGTATTGCGGCGGTGGTCGGTTCCATCATCGGGATGATCGGCGGGTATTTCGGCGGCCGGGTCGATGCGGTTGTCATGTATCTGATCAACTGCAAACTCGCTCTGCCGCCCATTCTCGTCGCGTTGTCGGTGGTCTCGGTATTCGGCGGCACTATTCCGGTGCTCATCGCCGTCCTGGCCGCTCTCTTCTGGGATCGCTATGCCGTGGTCACCCGGAGCGTCACCCAGCAAATCCGCAATCAGGACTTCATCGCCGCGGCCCAAGCCGCCGGCTGCTCCAAGTCACGGATCATTCTGTCCGAGGTGCTGCCCAACCTCACCAACCAGATCATCGTCATCGCCAGCTTGGAGATGGCGGTTGCCATTCTGGTCGAGGCCGTCCTGTCATTTTTCGGCCTTGGCGTCCAGCCGCCTACCCCGTCTTGGGGCCTGATGGTCTCCGAGGGCCGAGATTTCATGTTCTTCAAGCCCTATCTGATTACCATCCCCGGCCTTGCCATCTTCGTCCTGGTGATCGCCATCAACATGATGGGTGACGGCGTCCGCGATATCACCGCCCCCGAGGGGCGGAACTAGGCCGGCAGATGCCCACCGACACCGCAGATATCCCGTACAACGACGAGTCGATCCTCGCGGTCCGGGGGATGAACGTCGATATCCGCGTCCCGGCGGGCACACTCCACGCCGTAACCAACTCAGCCTTTCATGTCGACCGGGGCGAGACCCTCTGCATCGTCGGTGAATCGGGTTGCGGGAAATCCATCACCTCGCTTGCGGTGATGGGGTTGCTGCCGGGCAACGCCACCGTCACGGCCGATGTACTCAAGTTCGAGGGACAGGATTTACTGTCCATGAGCCAGAAGCAGCTCTCCGCACTGCGCGGCAACCGAATGGGCATGATCTTCCAGGACCCGATGACGTCCCTGAACCCGGTCTACACGATCGGCAATCAGATGCAGGAAATCTACGTCCGGCATGGCAAGGGCAACGCCGCGCAAGCCAAGGACCGGGCGACCTATTTGCTGGAAAAGGTGGGAATTACCGCCGCCGAGAGCCGACTTGGCCAATACCCCCATCAGCTTTCGGGGGGTCTGCGTCAGCGGGTGATGATCGCCATGATGCTGATGAACGACCCGGTTCTGATCATTGCCGATGAACCGACCACCGCGCTCGACGTGACGATCCAGGCTCAGATTCTCCATCTGCTCGCCGACCTGCAAAAAGAATTCAACATGGCGCTGATCTTAATCACTCATGATCTGGGCGTGGTCGCGCGGATCGCCGATCGGGTGGCCGTTATGTATGCGGGCTACATGGTTGAAACCGGCTCTTCCGACGAAGTGTTCAATGCGCCCATGCACCCCTACACCCAGGGCCTGATCGAATGCATCCCCATTCCCGGCAAGACCGCGCGCGGCGCCCAACTCGGGTCCATCCCCGGGATCGTTCCGGCTCTGGTTGGTGACCAGGAAGGCTGCATGTTTCGTACCCGCTGCGACTATGCCCAAGAGGTTTGCGGGACCGGCATCATTGAGCGCCAGCCGCTAGGCGAACGGCGCGGCTATCGCTGCGTCATCGGGCCCGAGCAGGCACAGGCCAATCTACAAGCCAGCCGCGCAAAGGCTGCCGTGGCGGCGGGGAAATAGCGATGAACGCCGACGCGCCCGTCCTCGAATGCCGCGACGTCAACCGTACTTTCATGATCGGCAAGGGCCCGTTCGTCCAGAAGAAGCCGCTTCGCGCGGTGCAGGATGTCAGCCTCAGTATCGAGCGGGGAGAAGTCTTGGCCGTCGTCGGTGAATCGGGATGCGGCAAAACCACACTGGCGAAGATGCTGCTCGGCCTGCTGCCGCCATCCGGCGGAGAAATCTTCTTCGAGGGCGTACCGCTCAGCTCGGTCGACCGGCACGCGGTATCACGCCGGATTCAACCGGTATTCCAGGATCCCTACTCATCTCTCAACCCGCGGAAAACCCTGGCGTCGATCATCTCGCTTCCACTCAATGTCCATAAGATCGGAACGCCGGAGGAACGCAAACACCGGGTTGAGGAGATCATGGAACTGGTCGGCCTGCCGCGCCGGCTGCTGTACTCATACCCAAGCCAACTGTCCGGCGGCCAGCGCCAGCGTGTGGCCATCGCCCGGGCGCTGGCCATCAAGCCGGAGATACTGGTTTGCGATGAGCCCACCTCGGCCCTGGATGTGTCGGTACAGGCGCAGATCCTAAACCTGCTCCAGGAACTGCGGGAAGAACTCAACCTGACCTACGTGTTTATCTCCCACAATCTGGCCGTGGTCGAGCATATGTCGAGCCGGGTGGCGGTCATGTACCTGGGACGCCTAATTGAATTCGGCACCGCGGCGCAGGTCTTCGACGACCCCAAACACCCCTATACCTCGGCATTATTGGATTCGGTACTGACACCCGAACCCCAATACGGATTGCCCGAAATCACCACCATGGGCCGTGAGTTTCCCAATCCCCTCAATCCGCCGTCGGGGTGCGCCTTTCACCCCCGGTGCCCCAAAGCCATGGATGTATGCAGCCAGGCGCAGCCCCAGCCGGCCGAAGAGAATGGCCGGCTGCTGGAATGCCATCTCTATGACGAGGACACCGCGGCGGCGTGACGTCTATTCGAAGCCGTAGAGGCGGTTAGGGTTGTCGACCAGCAGCTTTTGCCGAAGCTCTTCGTCAATGGCGAACTTGGGAATGATGTCGACCAACTCGCCGTCATCCGGCACCTGCCCCGGTTTCATGTTGGGGTGCGGCCAGTCGGTGCCCCAGAGCACCCGGTCCGGCGCCTTTTCGACCAGAGCCCGGGCAATTGCCGCGGCATCGTCATAGGGCGAACCGGTCTTGGAGATCCTCTCCGAACCGCTCACCTTCACCCAAACGTTGTCGTATTCCATGAACTTCAGGAGCGTCTGCATGGGCGCGGCTTCAAGGCCCTGGGATGGGTCCACCCGGCCCATGTGATCGATGACGATCGGTAAGGGCAGCTTGGCGAACATGTCCTCGTAATCGACGATGTCCCGGTCGTCCAAATGCAGCACCACGTGCCAGCCGAGTTCGGCAATGCGGGGGATGACGCCGTGGAAAACGTCCAGGTCCGGCGGTCCGCCGAGATGGCGGACGAAATTGAACCTGGCCGCCAAGACCCCGCCCGCGTTCAGGTCGGCCAACTCCTCATCCGTGACATTGTCATCGACCATGCCGACCCCCTTGTAACGGCCGTTGCCGGTCGCGATGGCATCAATCATTGCCGCATTATCAGTGCCATGGCAGCTCGCCTGAACGATCACGCAGCGCTCAATTCCCAGGTGATCGTGAAGAGCTTTCAGATCCGCTTTGGATGCGTCAGGCGGGGTGTAGCTGCGGTTCGGTGCATAAGGGAACAGTGCCCCGGGGCCGAATATATGACAGTGGGCATCGCAGGCCTTTGCCGGCATTTCAAAGCTCGGTTTGCGGGGGTCTGGGTGCGGCGCCAGGATGTCCGGCACAAACTCGGTCATTCGTTGCTTCCTCTTGGGTTATTCGGCGGCCAATGGCCGAGATTGATGTCCGCCCCAAACCGATTTGGGGATCAGTACGCTGCCTTCGAAGAGGCGGCGCGCCGTCCTGAGCAGTGCGGCCCGCTTGATTACCGGACTGGCTGCTGAACCTTCCAGCTCCATGTCCACCGAGAACTCACCCGTCGGGTGCTCGACGGTCATGAGCTTTGGCGAACCTCCCGGCAATTGCGCAACCTCGGCAGCCACCGAACCCGCGACGGCGCATGCGGTTGCGACGGAAACGGCGGCGAACACGCCGATAGCGGCATGACAGTCATGAGGAATAAAGGACCGGGTGCAGACCGCGCCGCCCGCTTGCGGCGGTGCGACCAATGTCATCTTGGGAACGGTCTTCTGGGCAACGTCGCCCAGATTCATCATCCCGCCGATCGCCAGCCGAATTTCCTCAAGCCGTTCCTTGAGCTGCGTATCTCCATTTAACTCATCGCGGCTTTCGTAGCCGGTGCGGCCCAAGGATTCAGCATTGATACAAACCACGGGCATCCCGTTGTCGATCATGGTGACGGGCACGCCCAACACCTCGTCCCGCACATTCCCGGTCGGGAGCAGCGCACCACACAACGAGCCCGCCATGTCGAGGAAGTCGATCATCACCGGCGCCGCGGCACCCGGTACGCCGTCGATCCGCACCTCGCCGTCATATTGCGGCTGTCCGTCCGGCGACGGGAAGGTCACGTCGCACAAACTGTCCGAATTCGCCATGTAAATCCGGAGCGTGGTCTCCGGATCGCCGCCCTCGATCATCCCTGCTTCGATGGCGAATTGCCCGACCCCGGCCAGGATATTGCCGCAGTTTTGGAGTGTCGTGGCGCGTGGTTCATCGACCGCGACCTGGACGAACAGGTATTCGAGGTCGACGCCATCGCGCTCCGACCGGCTGACCACGCCGATCTTGCTGGTAAGCGGGTTGGCCCCGCCCATGCCGTCAATCTGCCGATCATCGGGAGATCCCATCACCGATAGCAGAACCGCGTCCCGGATGGCCGGGTCGGCCGGCAAATCCTCGGCACGGAAATAGGCGCCTTTGGAGGTGCCGCCGCGCATCATGACGCAAGGGATGGCTGTCTGACTCATGAGCCGGATTATACTTGGACTACGCCACGGCGCCATTCCCGCAGAAAATCCCGGTCGCTTGGCGGACAATGGCGCAAAGGCAAAAAATACAATGCTGGACGAGTCGACCGGCGGATACTTCGGTGTTGAGGTCACTCGAAACCGGAGGTATCGGACATGTCCAGAAAATCGGAGCGTATTGGGAGGTTTGCGGCGTCGGTCGGCGGAGAGCCGGTGTTTGTGGGAGTGGATGTCCACAAGCGCACATACTCGGTGGCGTTGTTCTGCGCCGCCGACGGCCAGGTAGAGACCTGGAACTGCCCCGCGGACGAAGCGGGGCTGGTGGAGCAGCTCCGGGGACTGGGCTGCCATATCGAGCACGTCGTCTACGAAACCGGACCGACCGGGTTCTCGCTGTGCCGCGCACTGCGCGCGGCGGGGTTCAACGCATCGGTCGCCGCCGCGTCGCGCATTCCGCGGGGCGCGGCCGCGAGCGCGAAAAGCGACAGGATCGATGCGACGAAGCTTGCGACATACCTCGCGCGAGGTTTGTTGCGGTCGGTCGCCGTTCCGTCGGTCGAAGAGGAGGGCTACCGGGCGTTGGTGCGACGGCGCAAACGGGTTGCGGAAGCTCGTGCCAAAGTGAAGCAGAAGATCAAGAGCCTGCTTCTGGCGACGGGCATCGCGGAGCCGCCGAGCCTGAAGAAGTGGGTGAAGACCGCGGCGGCCGATCTTGCGGCCCTGGAGCTGGATCCGGGGCACGACAGGGCCCTGGCATCGTTGATCCGCGAGCACCGGTTCCTGCAGGAAGAGCTTCGCTGCCTACGAGACGAGGTCAGAATAGCTACGAAGCGGCTGCACCGCGAGCGCTATGCGCGCTTGATGCAGGTCCCAGGGGTCGGCGAGGTCGTGGCCACGACCTTCCTGGCCGAGATCTTCGCGCCTGAGCGGTTTAACCGTGCCGAGGAGGTGACATCCTATCTGGGCCTCGCGCCCGTCGTGCGCCGGAGCGGTGATGGTCCGGCCCGCGCACGGCTCCGCCCGGTCGGGCAGAAGCGTTTGCGGGCAATCCTGGTGGAAGGCGCCTGGCAATGGACCTGGCGCGACCAGGAGGCCAAGGAGCTCTACAACCGCCATCTCGCCAGATCCGGAGTGCCGCAGAAGGCCATCTGCGTTGTGGCACGGAAACTGGCGATCAAGCTTTGGCGTCTCGCGGTGGAAACACCGAGAGCGTCAATGGAGGGTGCCGCGGCTGCCCATTTGTCGGGATAACCGACGGCACAAAAATGGCGGCACCCTCTTTACCCTGCGCGTACCGAAAGCGGTACTTGGTGATCTGCCACGGCAGACACGAATGAGAAAAGGCATACGCGGCTTCTGACGCAGGCTCTACATACAGGGGTGAGACGGGTGTTGACGGCGCGAGCGGCCACGCCGGCGGCCACGCCGTGTAAAGCCGCTTCACGGCTCCTCCGCTGTGCTCCGGTCCTCCGGGTGACACGCCGCATCCGCCGGCGTGGAGGCTTGCCATGACCGGAAGCAGGCTTCCGGTCACAGAGGACCGACTCGCAAAGGAAAAAGGAAAGGGAAATCGGGAGGTTGACAGAAGTCCACATGAGAAAGGGCGGGACGGACAAGTGCCCATCCCGCGCTTAGGGGGACCTACGGGGTCTACAGCACGCCGAGCCTAACCGGAAACGGCAGCGCTAAACTCGTAGTCGGGGCGTTCGTCAAAAATGCCCCGTTCGTGAATCCAGTCTTGGGTCTTGGCGAAAGTTTCCTCCGTGTACGGCAGGAAAACGATCCGCTCGCCCGCATCGAAAAGCCGCACGTCGAGTTTGTCCCGGTAGCGCTCGGGAATTTGCGGCTCGAAATGATGCTTGTACTTCTCCGGTTCCAAATCGACATCCATCTGCGCCCGCTTGAGCGCGTTCATGTACTTTTGGACATCGGCTTCGTCGACCTCGTCCGGGAACATGAAGGCGATCATGAAGCCGGTATCGGCGATCTTGCGGAGTCCCAGTTGCGCTCCCGCCTGGTAGGTGATGCCCCACAAGCTGGTCGCCGGCACATCGCGGTCCACGCCGACATCCACCCGCTGCCATGGCAGCCCGACGAACTTGAGGTTTATCTGGTCACGCGGAATGAACGGCTCCAGCGCCTGAATTGTCGTGAAATGGCTGCCCGAATGATAACCGACGGCGATTTCCTTACCCGCCAGATCTTCGGGCCGCCGAATATCCGAGTCCTCGGGCACCATGATGCCGCCGGGGGTCACCACGTAAGCACCGCCCCACAGCTTCCCGACATCGCTCGCAGCCGCTTGGTTGACCGCCCAATGGCAGGCACAGCTGATATCGGATTTGCGGCCCTTGTTCCCTTTGCCGGCCTCGTAGGATTCGTAGGCGCCCCGCTTGATCTCGACCACATCCCCGGCCTCGTCGACCTTCTTCTCCCGACCGGCGATTTCACCGCCCGAGATCTCATAGTCGAGGCCTTCATCGGAAAAATACCCCTTCTCGTGAGCGACCGCTTCCTGCAGCCGGCCATGGGGTTGGATAACGAATTTTGACATTCCACACGCTCCCGCGAACACCATTGATTATTGAATTTGCGAAAGGATACCACTTGGTCCATCATAAATGAAATTGATGTTTTTTATGCGGCACATTCAATAAATGAATTTGAGCTCCATAGATCTCAATCTGCTGACGGCCTTCGATGCCCTCATGCAACACCGCCAGGTGACCAAAGCCGGACAGTCCGTCGGGCTAAGCCAGCCAGCGATGAGTAATGCGCTCTCCCGTCTGCGCAGGCTCTTTGACGACCAACTATTGGTCCGATCCTCCTATGGCATGGAACCCACGCCCCGCGCCCTGGAACTTCATGGGCCCATTCGCGAGGCACTCCAACAGTTGGAAATCACCATCAGCGATGGCGGCGGGTTCGATCCGCCAACGGCACAACGCTCCTTTACAATTGCCATGGCCGAAGATGCGGCGTTTTTGCTGTTGCCCCGGATCAAGAGCCGACTGGCATTGGAAGCGCCGGGTATTTCGGTCGCGGTTATGAGCACCGCCTATGTACCGGGAATCGATCTCGTCGAATCCGGTGAAGCCGAGCTGTCGGCGGCCCTTTTGCCAATTGACCTTTCTCCCCACCTGCGGTCGCGGTTCTTGTTTGAGGAGAGACTTGTCTGTGTACTGCGAAAGGACCATCCCGCGCTGGACGGGACATTTTCACTCGAAGACTATCTCGCCTACCCGCATATCAGTCTCCAACCCAACGCGACCTCGGCGAGTCGAATTGACATCAAGCTCAACGAGATGGACCGGCGGCGGCGCGTCGCAGTGAGCGTTCCGCACATGCTGGTCATTCCGTTTCTATTGCCGGGAACCAAACTCATTGCCACCGTTGCGAGCCGGATTGCTGAACACTTTGCGCCGATCGCCGGCCTCGAGGTGCGTCGGCTGCCGGTGGATGTGGCGCCTCACGAAGCGCACTTGGCCTGGCACTACAAGTTTGACCGGGACCCGGGTCACACATGGATGCGCAATCTGATCTCCGACATCGCGGCCAGGATCTAGCCAAATTTGGCGGAGCCCTCCATCGCGATTCCGCCGTCCGGCGCAACCGCCCAGAGTTCGCAGGAATTTCCGCCTTCGCCCGGCCGGCCGATGAGCCGGATCGGATTGCCGCCGAATAACGGCGCGCGGGCCCGTTGCCGGAAGGTCTTCATCGTTCCGCCCGACATGTTGTCCATGGCGAGATTAAACAGGAGCGTCGCGGTTAGCGGTCCGTGCACGACCAGCCCTGGATAACCCTCGACCCCGGTCGTATAGGGAAAGTCGTAATGGATCCGATGAGGATTAAACGTGCACGCCGAGTAGCGGAAGAGCATCACGGCATCGGGTGTGATTACCTGCTCCCATTCATAGTCATCGGGCGCGGGTTCGCCCGGTGGCATTTTATTGTCTTCGCCAGGCTTCGCGGCCTCACGAAAGACCAGATCCCATTCGTCCTCGACCGCCAAGCCGTTGGCGCCCGAAATTTCCAGTCCGTAGGTGGCGAATATCAACTGACCCGAACGGCCCTGCTTTACGTTGACGTCGCGAAGCGTCATGACCCGCCTCGCGTGATCACCGACACGAAGAGGGCCGTGAAAAGTCATCCGGTCGCCGGCAAACATCCGTCTTGGCAGAGGGTCCTCGGGGCCGCCCTCGACCTCCACGGCCATGCCGTCGGGACCGAGCTCGCTCGGGGGGCGAAGACGCGGGAAAAATATCTGATGCCAGGCCGGCGGGACCGGGTCGCCTTCGGACAGGGGAGGATCACTCCGACCCAGCGTGACGCTCAACCGGTGCGCCTGGTTCGCGGTAATCACGTCCTCAATTGTCGCGCTGTGGCCGATTGCGTTCTTAAACGTTTCGACAAGATCCGCCATTTCTCCCTCGCCCCTTGATCAAAAAATTGATCGTGATCATATTTTTTTGCGCACCCGCGGTACACCGCTATTATAGGCAAAACAGTACCCGCCGGACGCTCGCCGAGGCGTCGGCCAAGAAACTACGGGAGGTCGGGATTCGGAACCAATCCCTCAATCACCAGCCGGAGATAGAGACGGAGGGTTTCAAGCCCTTCGTCGAGATCGGGATTGGGCTGACGGAGCCACTCCCGGATCTGTGCCCGGTAGATGCTCCACAGAACTCCGAAAACGGCTTCGGGCTCTTCGCCCTGAACGATCCGGCCTTGCTGCTGCATTTTGGAGATCATTTCGACGAACTGCCGCTCGATTCGGAGGACGCCGCTGTTGAAACGATCGGCCTGCTCCCCGCCTTGGAAGAAGCTGACTTCACGCAACAAGTCGCGGGCGAGCTCCGGCCGCGCCGCGAAAAACTCATAGAAGTTGGTGAAGATCTGCATGAGTTGATCGATCAGAGGCGCATCTTCAGTCCGTCCGGCCAACGCAGTATCGGCAAGCTCGTCAAAATCGTCGTTGTAGATTAGGAAGAGGAGATCCCGCTTGTCGCTCGCGTACCGAAAAAGCGTACCAAAGCCGACATCGGCTCGCTGGGCAATTCCGCGCGTGGTTGCCTCGTGGAAGCCCTTTTCGATAAACAACTCGCGTGCCGCCCGCTTTATCCGCCTGAGCTTGTCTTGCTTGTTTCGTTCGCGGACACTCAGGCTGACGGCCATTGGATCACTCATGCTACCCGTTCCTTCGGAAATTCTCGTCTTGCTACCCAAGAAAGGTCGCTCCTAGGCCGATGTCAACCCCGGCAGGATACTGATTATGCCCTACGAAAAAATTCTCTATGAGGTCGACGACCGGATTGCGGCCATTACTTTGAACATGCCCGACAGGCGGAACGCCCTCAGCTGGCCGATGCTCGACGAGCTCAGCGATGCACTCAAGACGGCGGAGACCGATACCGAGGTCCGGGTGATCATCATCAAAGGCGCCGGAACCTGCTTTTGCGCGGGCCACGAATTGAGCCCGGAAATGGGGAATTCGCCCAAGCACCTTGGACCCGAAACCTGGGACGAACTGGTGAAAAACCACGACGGCCCAGGGATCGGGGTCGGCGTTTGGGATAGCCGGGCGCAGGTACAGGGACATATTGAACGGTCCCTGGAGATATGGAACTGCTGGAAACCGGTCATTGCCCAGGTCCATAGCTACTGCCTCGGTGGCGGCACCGGTATTGCGCTCGCCTGCGATTTGCTGATCGCCGGCGAGGACGCCCGCCTCGGCTATCCGCCGGCCAGATCCATGGCGCCCGGCGAGGAAATCGCTATCTTCTCGTGGCATGTGGGGCTCAAGAAGGCCAAGGAGCTGTCCCTTACCGGCGACTCGCTCACGGCCAAAGAGATGCTCCATTACGGAATGGCCAACCACGTGGTCGCCAACGATAAACTTGAGGAAACCACCCGGACCATCGCCCGACGGATCGCCAACATCGATTCCGAACTGCTGTCGCTCTCGAAAACATTGGTCAATCGCATCTTCGACCAGATGGGATACTCCCATTCCCTGCGGGTCAGCGGTGAGTACATCTCCGTTGCCCACCGGCTGAAAGCACTCGGCGACTTCAACAAGAAAATAAAACGGAAAGGCATCAAGGAAGCGCTGCGCGAACGAGACGAACCCTTCGGCGGCGTGGTGGGCCGGTACCCCCCGGTGGACGACTAGGCTCATGGACGGCGCGGCGGCATCTCAATCGATCAAGATCCGGACGCTCGCGGATATCGAAGCGCTTGAGCAGGGGCCGCTCGAAGACAAGATCGCTCTCTGGACCATTTATGATCTGGTTTGCCACGGGGCATCGCTCGACCCGAAGCGCCCGGCCATCCACTTTTTGCCGACGGGATCGCCGGACGAGGCGCCGGAGACCCTCACCTTTGACCGGTTCATCGGCCGCGTCCGGCAGGTCGCCAACGCATTGAGCGAACTGGGTGTCGGCCCGAACGACGCGGTCGCAATCGTGCTGCCCCTGGTCCCGCAAAACTATATCTCGCTGATCGCCGGGACGGCCGCGGGCATCGCCGCGCCGGTCAACTGGATGCTGGAGCCCTCGCAGCTCACCGAGATCATCAACGCGACGCGCGCCAAGGTCCTGATCTGTCTCGGCCCGTCCCCCGACTTCGAGATCTGGGACAAAGTGACCGCCATGCGGCCTCATCTTGCCTCGGTGGAGCATGTGCTTCGGGTGCAGGCGCCGGGCGCGGCCCGCATCGAAGACGGGCTGGATGAACTCGCCGACCGGCAGCCAAGCGACCGGCTGATCTCCGGACGTGAAATACGGGCCGACGATGTAGCCATATACGCCCATACCGGCGGCACGACGGGAACCCCTAAAATCGCCCAGCTTCAGCACAAGGGCTTCGCTTACAAATGCTGGGCCTATGAGATCCTGCTGGAACAAGAGGCGGGGCAGGCCGTGTTCGCCGTTCACCCCCTCTTTCATATCGGCGGCATCGTCTACCATACCGTCTCCGCGTTCGCCCGGGGCATCACCAGCCTGGTTCCGGGCACTGTCGGCTTTAGGAACAAGGCGGTGGTGGAGAACTACTGGCGGTTCGTTGAGAAGTACCGCATCACCGACTTTTTCGGCGTCCCGACCACGCTCTCGGCGTTGGCCAACATCCCGGTCGGCGATGCCGATGTCTCCAGCCTCCGGCCGTATTGCATGACCGGCTCGGCCGGCTTGCCGGTGGAGATCGCCGAGAAATTCGCGCGCGACATCGGCGTCCGGGTACTCTGCAATTACGGTATGACCGAAAACACCGCGACCATCGCCCTCCCGCCCCGGGACGGTGATCCGAGATTTGGTTCGGCCGGGTTTCGGCTGCCCTATACGAAGGTCCGAATTGTTGAACTTGATCGCGACGGCGGACTGCTGCGCGAGTGTGAAACGGACGAGGTCGGCCTGATCTTGGTTCACGGTCCGGGCGTCATCCCAGGCTATCTCGACCAAGCCCTCAACGAAGGCCTGTTCTTCGAGGACGGCTGGATCAACACCGGCGACCTCGGCCGGCTGGATCCGGATGGCTACATCTGGATCACCGGACGGATCAAGGACGTCATCAACCGGAGCGGTCACAATATCGATCCGGCGATCATCGAGGACGCCCTGCTGACCCATGAAGACGTCCAGCTTTCCGCGGCGGTCGGCAGGCCCGATGCCTATGCGGGAGAACTGCCCGTAGCGTATGTCCAGCTCAAGCCCGGCGCTTCCGCCTCGGAAGCCGAGTTGCTGTCATTTGCCCGGGATCACGTGCCGGAGAGGGCGGCAATCCCGAAATCCATCACCATCGTGGATGCCCTGCCGCTCACGGGTGTCGGCAAGATATTCAAGCCCGCACTCCGCGACCAGGCGGCAATCGGCTTTTTTGAAGAGCTGCTGGCCCCATTGCTCCATCAGAGCGCCCATCTGGAAATTACGCCCGAGGACGATACGCGCCGCGGGCACTACCTGAGCATTCGCATCACCGGGAGCGGGGATCGGGAGGGCGTCGAAAGCGCGCTTTCGGCCTTCGCGGTTCCGCCGGAGGTGATTTGGCGGTAACGGCGGTCACATCAGCCCGGTCGCGCGGGGGAGCCAGAGGGTCAATATCGGGAAGCTGACCAGTACCGCCAGCCGGATCAGATCCGCGGTAAAAAACGGGATGATCCCGGCGAAAATTTTCTTCAGCGGTATGTCGGGCGCCATGCCATGGAGGAC
The DNA here is from genome assembly GCA_965213765.1 of Rhodospirillales bacterium. Taxonomy (GTDB): domain Bacteria; phylum Pseudomonadota; class Alphaproteobacteria; order Rhodospirillales; family UBA2165; genus JAJDXO01. The sequence continues at coordinate 1,793,748 of OZ243926.1, forward strand.
GAATACGATCACCCCTATGGGCGGGGTGATCAGTCCGATCTCGATCACCATGATGTTGATGATCCCCCACCAAACGGGGTCGAACCCCAGGCCGGTAACCAACGGAAAGACGACCGGCAATGTGATCACCATGGCGGCCACGGTATCGAAGATACTGCCCAACACCAGATACATGACGAGGAGCGCAAGGATGACGACCGCGGTCGGCAGTTTCATCTCGGCAATGCCGTCAACCAGGAATTCCGGCAGTTGTGTCAACGTGATGAAACTGGAAAAGATGCTGGCGCCGATGATGATCACGAAGATCATGACCGTCGTCGCGGCGGTTTCGTTGAGCGCCTGAACGAACACCTCTTTCGACAGGTTTCCTGTCTGCCAGGTAAATATGAAGGATAGACTGGCGCCGACGGCAGCCGCCTCGAGGACGGTGAAGAAACCGCCATAGATGCCGCCGCTAACAATCACCGCCAGCAAAATTACACGCCAGGCCGAAAGGATTACCCGGCCACGCTCGGCCCATTTCACCCGCTTGCCCGCCGGGCCACTGCCCTTCTTCCAGCGGACGAAGACGGCGACGGTCAGAATGTAGATACCGATGGTCACCAGCCCGGGAATGATCGCCGCAATAAACATGGCGATGACGAACTGCTCGGTGAGAATGGAATAGAGAATCATCAAGTTGGACGGCGGAATGAGAATGCCGAGCGTCCCGCCCCCGGCGATGCAGCCGGTGGCCAGCTCATCCGAGTATTTGCGCCGCCGCATCTCGGGGAGCGCCACCCGCATGAAGGTCGACGCAGTCGCCAACGAGGAGCCGCAGACCGCGCCGAAGCCGCCACAGCCGGCAACCGTCGCCATCGCCAAACCTCCGCGGAAATGCCCGAAAAATACGGAGAAAAGGGCATACAGTTCCCGGGACAAACCGGCGGCCGATGCAAAGCTGCCCATCAGCAGAAACATGGGGATGGCGGCAAGGCTTTCGTTGGAGATCAGTTCCGTCGGCACGCTGCCGAATAGCGACGCCGCGGTATTGAAATTGATCAAAATTCCGACGCCGAGAAACCCGGTAAAGGCCATCGCCATGCCAATGGGAACATGCAATGCGATCAACGCGAACATGACGATGATTCCGAGGATGGCCAGCAGGATCGGATCCATTGCCGGCCGCCCTCAGTCGCTTTCGCCGGCAGGCGCCGCGCGTCCCGTCACCGCCTGATACAGGCGGTCAAACAGGACAAAGAGCTGAACCGGCAGGCAGAGAATGAATATGCCGCTCACCGCCCACCACCAAGGTGCCTGGGGCAACTCCAGGGTCAGGGTGGCCAGTCCGTCCCGCGTGACGATGACCGTGAAGCCAAATACTTTCCAAGCCAGCAGGATGACGACGGTGAAGGTGATAATGGCGCCGAATACCTCAAGCCACAGCCCGGTCCGCTCGCCGAGCGCCTTGCCCAGGAAACGGATGGTGACATTGTGGCCGGCGACCAGCCCGACAGGATAAAAACTGGCGATCACCACCGCGAAGGTGAATTTGGTAATATCGCCCAGGCCTTCCACGGGACTATTGAAGACGACCCGAAGCAATATATCCAAGAGGATCGTGATCGAGACCACGAGTATCCCCGTGGCCCCGATCATCGCGACTAAATTGGTTCCGCGGCCGACATGGCCGCGGAGGCTGGCCATCATCACAAACCCGCCGCCCGGGCGTTAGCTTCCAGCCCGGACCTCTTTGAGGATCTTTCGGAACGTCTCCATTTTCTTGGCGCCATCGGGCGTCTTTGCGACCCACTCACCGTGCATGCTCTTGAACATGGCGCCGCGCTTGGCCTGATCGGCGGCGTTGAACTCGTAGATGCTGCCGCCCCGCTTCGCCCGGGCCCGTTCCAGGACCGCCGCGCTCTGCCGGTCGAAGACTTGACCCATGCTGCGGGCAAATTTTTCGCCGCCGTGGGTCGCCATGGCATCCTTGGCCCTTTGGGACAGACCGTCATAGACCTTCTTATTGATGGCGATGATGAAGCTGCGGACACCCAACTGATCCCAGATGGAGCTCTTGGCCAGCGGCTCAAGACGGAAAGCCTGCAGGGCGCCCCACGTGGTCATGGTCCCATCGACGACGCCGGTATTGAGCGCCTGGGCGGTCTTGGTGATCGGCATACCGACGGGTGTGCCGCCGAAAATCTTGATAATCCCGGATTCGGCCGGTCCCGCGACCCGGATTTTGGCTCCCTTGATGGCGTCGATGGATTTGATCGGCTTGCGGAAATGGATCAACGAATTGTCATTTGTGTAGAGAGTCACGACATGAACCCTGTCGAGACCACGCAGCAGGCCTGTCCGCCCGAGACGCCATAGCGCGACCGACCCCTCCTCCGCATTCTTGATGCCGAGATAGGGAAGCGAGAACAGCGAGAAATCCGGGAACTGGGCGAGGACGTACGCAGGCACAATGATGGTCGCGTCCTGGACCCCGTTCTCGAGGATCTCATACTGCTTCAACGGGCTTCGGCTGAGCGAGCCACCCCAGAATTGTTGGAATGACACTTCGCCATTGGTCGCTTTCTCGACTTCTTTGATCCACGGAACAATTCCGAATTTTACTTCATGCGCCTTGGGCGGAACGAATGATCCGATTTTGATGCTGGCCTTCTGGGCCGCCGCGGCGCCGACCCCGACTGAACCGGCGACGGCACCGGCGAGCGCCACGCATGACAGACTGCGAACAAACGATTTGATAAGCATGGTAATCACCTCCCATGAACAGTTCGGCGGGCCTGCGGATGCAGGACCGGCCATCCAATCCAAGGCGACGTCCAGCGGCGTTATCCGCCGCAATCAGATCAATAAATGATCATGATCACTTTTTTTGAGACTATTGGGCCCGGAGGGCCCAAGTCAAGGAATGCGTTCGCTATCCGGCCGCCGTATGGATGGGCGCGAGCCAACCGACCACAAGACCGTACATGCCGTGAACGATACCGCTCGAGAACCAGGCCATCGGGTGAATGTGGCTGAGGAAAAAGCCCTCCTTGAGAATGAACGGCACGTAGAAAATGCCCGAGAAGAACCACAGGGTGGCGCCCCAGATCGCACCTTTGACGATCGGCTCGCCCGGCAGGTATTGGGCGACCACGGTTGAATAGAGCAACGCGAAGATGATGCCGTTGAAATAGATGACGAGCATTCCGGCGAAATAGGGTGGCTTGCCCTCGAACTGCTCGCCGTAGGTCAGGTTTGCCATTGCGGTCGAGAAATCGAGGCGCGGCAGGCCAAGGCTTTGCAGCCACAACGCGTTCGCCAGCAGCACGTAACTTGCGAGGATACCCGCGATAATCGAGAGAAGAATAAATCCGAGATCGAGTTCCATGAGAGCCTCCGCGTTGACCCGCCGGTTTGATTTGGTGCCGCCCTTCGGCAGCGTGGTTATCCGTAAATAGCAAAACGCGCCGGCATTGGCCACGCCGGCGCGCTTCGCCGCATCATATTGTCAGCTAGATGTACTTCGCAAATCCGCCGCACACCTCGACGACCGTACCGGTCTGGTAGCTGTTTTTCTCCGAGACGATCCACGCCGCCGCGTCGCCGATCTCCTGGGGCTCCGCCCAGCGGCCGAGGAACGTCTGGGCCGATACGCCGTCGCGGATCTGGTCCGGGGTGACGCCACGCATCTTCGCCATGCCCTCGGCCCGCGGCCCCCAGCTTTCGGTGTTGGTGAAGCCCGGGCAGATGGTGTTGACGGTGATCCCGTCTTTGCCGAGTTGCTCGGCCATCACCTTGGCGAAACCATGGATCGCCGTGTTGGGAATGGTGGTGGTCAGCGCGCCCGGCATCAGTTGTTTGCCGGTAACGCCCGATACGTTGAGTACCCGGCCGGCGCCGGATTCCCGAAGGTGGGGAATTGCCGCCTTGGTGGTGTAGACGAACGACATCAGGTTCAGGTTCAAGACCGTGGCCCAGGTCGCCTCATCGAGGCTGTCGATGGTGCCGGGGATCATCCCGCCGACATTGTTGACGAGGATGTCCAGGCTGCCGAGCGCATCGACGGCATCATCGACGAATTTCTTGCAGCCGTCCTCGCTGGAGAGATCAACCAGAATGCCGACGGCCTTCACGCCCTTCGCTTCCATTTCCTTTACGGCCTGGTCGAGCCGGTCCTGGTTGCGGGCCGACAGCGCCACGTTGCACCCCTCATCGGCGAGCGAGCCGGCGATGGCATGACCAATTCCCTGACTGGAACCGGTGATCGCCGCGTTCTTTCCTTTAAGACCCAAGTCCATAGTTCAGTTCTCCTTCGAAGTCCTGTTAGTCTCTATTGTCCACGCGTGCGACGAAGTGCCGCACCTCGACTGATTCCCAAATATCCGCTTGGCAAAGGGGATCATCCTTGAACATCTGATCGATGACGCCGCGATTTTCGGCATCCAGCATGTAAAGGCTGCCGATGATGTTCTCGCCCGCGTCATCCATCAGCGGTCCCGACATGACGTTCTTGAACGGCGCACCGTCCAGGTATTGGCGGTGCGCATCCATGGCGGCGGCGCGCGTCTCGGCCATACCCGGCTTGTCGATTGCGAAAATGACGAACAGCATGATGTCCTCCCTGATGCAGGCCTGAGACAGGCAAGTGCTTAACGGATGGGCGGTGATCCCGCCTCTCGAATCTAGTTGATGAGTCCCGGCGGCATGCCGGGGTGTCCGGCGGCGTGACCTGCGGCGGCGGTCCTGGCCGCTACCCGCTCGATCAGGCCGAGGGCATCTTCGATGTAGGCTTTGTCGATGTCGCGGGTAATGAAGACAATTCTGGTCCGCCGGTCATCGCTCGGCCATTCGGGCAACCAGTCCAGCGAATGAAAAATCTGTTGGGCGCCTTGGATGACCGCCGGCTGATCGGGCTTCTCATCCACATTGACGATTCCCTTGACTCGCAGCAGGTCCGGGCCGGCCTCATTGGCAAGCCCTTCCATGAAGTTCCGCAGCATGTCGAGCGACATGGGCTCGTCCCGGGTCAGGCAAAACGTATTGATGGACGAGTCGTGATTGTGATGCCGGTGGTGGTGTTCTTCCGGCGTGTGGCCGTGCTCCCGATAATACGCGAGGGTTTCCTCATCCATCTCGTCCTTGGACGGCTCGGCGATCATGAGGGCCTCGGTTTCCTGGTATAGTTCGGGGTCGATCCAGCTCGCGAGATCGATCTTCTTGGTATCCGGATCGAACATGCCGGAGCCGAACAGATCCGACGGATCAATCTCCTCCGTCGCCGTTTTCACGATGGAAGCCGCAGGATTCAAAGAGCGCAATTTGTCGGTCAGCTCATCGACCTTCTCCCGGCCGTCGGTGTCGGTCACCAAATCCACCTTGGTGACGATAATCCGGTCGGCGACAGCTGCCTGTTTGACGCATTCCGTGAAGCGATCGATGGAAGACAATCCATTGACGGCATCCACGGTCGTCACAACGCCATCCAGCGAATAGTGGTTCACCACCATCGGATTGGTGAAGACGATCTGCAGGATCGGCATGGGGTCGGCAATGCCGGTGGTTTCGATGACCACCCGGTCGAAGTGAGGGATTGTCCCCGCATTCCGCTGGATATAGAGATCGCGGAATGTATCGATCAGGTCGCTTTTGACCGAACAACAGAGGCAGCCATTGGCCAACTGCACAACCGAGTCATCCGCCCGCTCGATAAGATCATAGTCGAGGCCGATCTCGCCAAACTCATTGACGATCACCGCAGCTTTGCTCATGGCGGGGTGGTGCAGCAAGGTGTTGAGGAGCGTCGTTTTGCCGCTCCCCAAGAAGCCGGTGACCAACGTGACCCAAATCTTATCCATGGGGCTCCGGTCCTCCTCCGCCGCCCTCGCGGCCTAGTAGATTTCGCAGCCCGGCAGGCCGCACGAGATCAGGTGATCGGACGGGAAGTTTGTGATGATCTCGCAGCCGTCGTCCGTGACCACGACCTCTTCCTCAATCCGAGCGGCGCCCGAGCCGTCTTCGGCGCCTTTCCAGCACTCAACGGCGAAGACCATACCCTTCTTAAGCTCGGTCTTCTGACCCATGTAGCGGCGCGAAATGATCGGCCGCTCCCACAGGCTCAGACCAACGCCGTGGCCGAACTGCAGCAGGAAGGCTTCGTCTTCGTTGGCGTAACCGAATTCTTCCGCCTTGGGCCAGGCCTTGGCAATATTGTCGATGCTGGCGCCCGGCTTGATCTGTTCGATGGCCGCGTTCACCCACCGGGAGCAGATTTCGTAAGCCTCTTTCTGTGCCTCGTTGGGCTGACCGCATATAAAGGTGCGGTAGTAGCACGTGTGGTAACCGTTGAAGCTGTGCATGATGTCCAGGAAGATCATGTCGCCAGGCTGGATCATACGGTCGGAGAAGGTGTGAGAGTGCGGCGCGCCGCGAGGTCCCGCCACCGAGTTCACGCACTCGACCCGCTCGGAGCCCATGGCATAGAGCTGATCATTGGCGATGGCCACCAGGTCACTCTCCTTGTTGCCGGGCCGGATGGCCTTGGCGATATCAAGATAGACCGCGTCGACCATGGCTGCGGCGACCTTCAGGAGCTCGATCTCCTCTTCGGTTTTTACCTCGCGGGCATCCATCAACGCCTGCTGACCGTCCACAACTTCGATGCCTTCGGCCTCGAGGGCCCGCAGCATCGGCAGTTCCATGACATCGATCGCAAGCGGTTGATTCTCGATGCCCAGTTCGACCATCTTTTCGCTGATCTGCTTTGCGAAGACGTCCTGCACACCATGCTCGGGCGGGATCGCGCCTTGCATGGTGGAAACCGGCGCATCGATCCGGTTGCCGAGCCAGGGAGACGCCTTCTTCTTTGCCGGCGGCGCCGGATCCCAAAGGAACGGAGAGGAGTCCGTCGGTGCGAGGCAATACCGGTCGAATTTGTCCCGGCCCCACTCGCCGATGTGTGTCGACGTAATGTAGCGGATATTGTCGAAATTAAAGCACAAGAAGGCACCAAAACCGTGATCGGCGCAGGCGGCTTGGGCGCGCGCCAGCCGGTCCTCATTAAGCTTGCGGTAGTCAATCCCCGCTTCCCAGTCCTTGGCCATGGTGCCCCAGGTTGCGGTCGATCGTGGTGCGGTATAGTGCATGACGTACCTCCGAGCTATCGTTGAACGGCCGCCGTTTTCAGCGGCACCGATTTCCCCGTATTCAAGATGATGGCGCCAGACCCGTCCACCGGTATTTCGCTTCCGGACTCGGGTGTTACTCCCACCAAAACGCCGACGAGGCTTGGGCTTTTTCCCCGATCGCCAATTAATTCTTGAATTATGCAATCGATTGCACAATGATCATGAAAATGCACCATGCGGGCTCCCGGGTCAAGATGCGAAACGGGGTCCACAAGAAATAAGACGGAAATCCGTCGATTAGCTGAATGCAGGGAGTGGCCGCGAAAATTCCGTTAGCACCCAATCCCCATTGTGCGTCCCCAATGGGCGTCCCCAATGGGCGCCCTAAGGACGGCCATCCATGAGTTTCCTCCACGCTCCATCAGGAGAGGACCAAACCATTGGCACGAAAAACGAGAACCACCTCCCGATCGCCGACAAAATCGTCGAGCCGATCTTCAAAGCCGACTAGGGCCAAGTCGGGCGGCGCGCCACGTCTGAACGACGATATTGGGGAAGACAACCGGCTCAATATGTGGCGGCTGCAGCTTGAGGTCCGGCATCTGGAGCAGCGGGCCCATGACCTGTTCATGCAGAATCTGATCAAAGGGACAAGCCACCTCGCCGTCGGCCAGGAAGCCATCGCCGCCGGTTGCGCGACGGCCATGCGGCCGGGCGATTACACGTTCTGCACCTACCGCGGCCACGCGCATACCTTGGTCCGGGGCGCGTCCATGACCGGCATGCTCGGCGAACTGATGGGCAAGGAGTGCGGCCTGCTACAGGGCAAGGGCGGCTCCATGCACCTGACCGACGTTGAAAAGGGCGCCATGGGCTCTTACGCCATCATCGGCGCACACCTGCCGATTGCCACCGGCGCCGCGTGGGCGGCGCAATACAACAAGACAGGCGCGGTTTCCTTCTGCTTCTTCGGTGACGGCACCACCAACATCGGCGCCTTCCACGAAGCGCTGAACTTTGCCGTGATCTGGAAGCTGCCGGTGGTCTTCGTCTGCGAAAACAACCTCTACATGGAATACACCCCGATCGACGAGGTGACGGCCGTCGAACATCCGGCGGCAGACCGGGCCAGCGCCTATGGCCTGGAGTCCATCATTGTCGACGGCAACGACGCCGATGCCGTGTACCGGGTCGCCAGGGCGGCGGTCGACAAGGCGGTTGCCGGCGATGGTCCCTCGCTGATCGAGGCCAAGACTTATCGACACTACGGCCACTCCCGCGCGGACCCCGCAAAGTACCGGCCCGACAAAGAGGTCGAGGAGTGGATGGCGAAGGACCCGATCCCCATGTATCGCAGCCGCCTACTGGAGTTCGGGGTGTCGAAAAAAGTCGTCAGCGATATCGAGAAAAGCGTCCTCAAGGCAGTTGACGATGCAACCGAAGAAGCCAAGGCGTCGCCTGTGCCTCGTGATGAACTTGCGCATACGGACGTCTGGGCGGATGGAGGCTCGGCATGGCGGAACTAACCTATCGGGAAGCGGTCGCGGACGCGATCGCCCAGGAAATGGAGCGCGACGATAAGGTCGTGTTCCTTGGCGAGGACATCGCCAAGGCGGGCGGCGTGTTCAAGACCACCGTCGGACTCTACGACAAATTCGGGCCCGACCGGGTGCGCGATACGCCGATCTCCGAGCAGGCCATTTTGGGAGCTGCCATGGGAGCGGCAATGACCGGCCTGCGTCCCATTGCCGAGATCATGTTTTCGGACTTCTTCGCGGTCTGCTGGGACATCGTCGTCAACCAGATCGCCAAAACCCGCTACATGACCGGCGGCCAGGTGACCATGCCTTTGGTCATCCGAAGCGCCAACGGCGGCGGCGTCCGATTCGGCGCACAGCACTCCCAATCCATCGAGAACTGGGCGATGATGATTCCGGGGCTCAAGGTCATTGCGCCGTCGACCCCGGCCGATGTCAAAGGACTGCTGGCGGCATCGATCCGTGACCCCGACCCCGTGATTTTCTTCGAACAGAAGTCTCTCTACGGCGACAAGGGTGAAATTCCCGACGGCGAGCACGTGGACGAACTCGGCGCCGCAAAGGTGGTGCGGGGCGGAACCGACGCGGTCATTTACGCGTTGGCCGCCATGGTGCCGCGGTCAATCAAGGCGGCGGAAAAGCTTGAGGCGGATCTCGGCATCAAGGTAGCGGTGGTCGATGTCCGAAGCTTGGTGCCGCTGGATACTCGAACCATCTTCTCCGAGTTCAAGAAATCCGGCCGCGCCTTCACCGTCGAGGAAAATCCGCGCCTTTGCGGCTGGGGAGCCGAAATATCGTCCCTGATTACCGAGGAGTGCTTCTGGGATATGGACCTGCCTGTGACCCGGATCACGACGCCGCATGTCCCGCTGGCGTCCGCCGACAACCTTGAGGACCAGATGATCCCGTCGGTGGACCGTATCTATGAAACCGTTCGCGCGGGGCTCGACTGACATGGATGTGTTGATGCCCCAACTAGGCGAAACGGTCTCCGAGGGAACCGTCACCACGTGGCACAAACAGGTGGGGGACGAGGTCAAAGCCGACGAATTGCTGCTGGAGATCGGTACGGACAAGGTGGAGATGGAAATCCCCGCACCGGTTTCCGGTGTGGTTGCCGAGATTCGTGTCGAGGCCGGTTCCACGGTCGATGTCGGAACGACGGTCGCCGTCATCGACGACGGCTCCGGTGCGTCGGTGGCGGCTTCTGCTCCCGCCGCCGAGCCGGAACCCGCGGCGGCTCCGGCACCTGAACCTGCGCCCGCTCCCGCAGCGGCTGCGGCCGGCGCGCCGTCTCGCAATCGCAACATGAAGCTTTCGCCGGCGGTTCGGAAACTAATCGGCGACAATAATCTGGATCCCGCGGCCGTCAGCGGGACCGGTCGGGATGGCCGGATTACCCGCGCAGATGTCTTGTCGCACCTTAAGGGATCACCCGCACCGGCGCGCGCAGCGTTGCCGGCGCCTGCGCCTGTCCAATCCCGACCGCCCGCAGGGCCCGGCGGCAGGACCGTCATTCCATTCGACTACCGGCGCAAGATGACCGCCGAACACATGGTTCGCTCGAAGGCGACGAGCCCGCACGTCCTGCAGGCGGTAGAAGCGGACTTCTCAAACGTCGACAAGGCCCGCCGGTCGATGAGCGCCGAATGGAAGGCCAAGGAGGGATTCTCGCTGACCTTCATGCCGTTTATCGCCAAGGCGCTGTGCGTAGCCATCCGGGACTACCCCAATATCAATGCGCACATCGAGGATGAAAGCCTCGTCGTCTACGATGCCGTGCATCTCGGCGTTGCAATCGACCTCAATTTTCAGGGATTGGTGGCTCCTGTCGTCAAAAACGCGGACCGGCGATCCGTCCCGGACCTGTCCCGGGCGTTCAACGACCTGGCCCAACGGGCTCGTAGCGACAGTCTCGGTCCCGAAGAGCTATCGGGTGGTACCTACACCATCACCAACAACGGCTCTTTCGGAACGTTGATTACCGCGCCGATCATCAACCAGCCCCAGGTGGCCATCTTGTCGACCGACGCTATCGCCAAGAAGCCGGTCGCCGTCAACGTGGATGGCGAAGACATGATTGCCATCCGGCCGGTCGGCATGTTGGCGCAATCCTTCGACCACCGGGCCATTGATGGTGCCTATTCGGCTTCCTTCCTGAAACGGGTCAAGGAAATCATAGAAGACCGTGACTGGCGCGCGGCGTTCTGATTTGATCCGGCCGGGTTTGCTCTTCACCTCCGGCGATGCCGGCTACACTTGAGGTGTGTCTGATGAATGACGCGGTAAAAGGACATCGAATCGGGTGGATTGGCGCCGGGCGCATGGGTTTCCCCATGGCAACCCGGCTCATCGAAGCGGGAGCCGACGTCGCGGTCTGGAATCGAACGCGATCCAGGGCGGAACCCTTGGCCGAGAAAGGCGCCACCATCGTCGACGGCATTCAGGACCTGACCGATCGGGATATCATCTTCACCATGGTCACGGGACCGGAGCAATTCATCGCCGTGACGCTGGGGGACGGCGGCCTGCTCACCGGCGGGACAACGCCCAAACTGCTCGTCGACTGCTCTACCATCTCCGAGGAGGCGTCCTGGGAGGTCCGGGAAGTCGCAGACAAAGTCGGCACGGCCATGCTGGACTGCCCGGTGAGCGGCAATAACAAGGCGGTCGAGGCACGTGCGCTGACGCTGGTCGCGTCCGGGGACGAGAAGGACTATCAGACCGCCCTGCCCTATCTGCAGGCGCTTGGCCGTGGCGTTACCTACGCCGGTGAGGGCACCGGCGCGCGGATCGTCAAGATCTGTCACAACGTCTACCTCGGCGTGATGACCCAGGCGCTCGCCGAGGTGCTGATCATGGCGGAGAAAAATGGCGTCAAACGAAGCGCCACCATGGAGTTTCTGAACAAGGCCTCGGTGGGATCGATGTTTACCCGCTACAAGACCGGCGCGCTCGTGAATCTGGATTTCACCCCGACATTCACCAACCCTCTGCTGTTGAAGGACTTGGACCTGGGCCTATCGGCGGGCCGTAAGCACGCGGTGCCCATGCCGGTTTCGTCTCTCACCCGGGAGATTGTCCAGAACGCCATCGGCCAGGGTCATACGGAGGATGACTTCGCCTCCATTATCCAGGTACAGGCGGAAAACGCCGGCCACGAACTGGTGTCGGAGAATCTTGAAAAGCTTCCCGGGATGACCGACGACTAGCCGGAAGTCAGGCCGGCTTGCCGGTCGACTTACGGAGGATCAGTTCGGGCGTCATCTTGACGGACCGCGGCGGGGTTTCGGGGTCCTCGATCTGTTCCAAGAGAATGCGGGCCGCCTCCGCGCCTATATCCAGCAACGGCGAACGCATGGTCGTCAGCGGTGGATCGAACTTGCTTGAAAACAACATGTCGTCATACCCGACGACCGAGATATCCTTGCCGCAGACCAACCCTTTGGTTTGAAGTTCGTCGTATATCCCGATGGCGATCATGTCATTGGCGGCGACAATCGCCGTGAAGTCCTGTCCCGAAGCGAGCAGCCGGCTGGCCGCCCGCCGGCCTTCTTCCTCGGTGAATGCGTCACAAAACTCGACCAGCCCGGCATCGTACTCGATATTGTTGGCGTTCAGTCCGCGCACATAACCCTGGTGGCGCTCGAAGCCGGTCGACATCTCCTGAGGCCCCGCAACGTAGGCAACCCGCCGATGACCAAGCTGCGCCAGATGAGACATAATAGTCTCGCCGCCGGTCACCTCGTCGCTGACCACCGAGGATATATCGCAATCCGTGGTCTTTCGGACCGCCAGAACCAAGGGCGTCCCATCAGTGCGGCATTCATCGATCAGCGGATCGTGACGGCGCGCCGTGGCGATGACGAGGCCATCCACATGACGCTCACGAAACTTGGCGACGTTCTTGCGTTCGCGCTCGGCGACATTGTCGGTATTGGCGACCATCACGCTGTAGCCCGACGCCTCGAGTACATTGTCGATGCCCTTGATGATGGGCGCGAATGCCGGGTTGGTAAGGTCCGGAACCAGGACGCCAACGGTGAACGACCGATTGGTCCTGAGGCTGTAGGCAAAGGGATTGGGCCGATAGCCCATCCGGTCCGCCGCCTCGGTGATTTGACGGGCAATTTCGCCGGTCACCATGCCGCGGGTCTTGGGATTGAGTGCGCGCGAGACCGTCGATGGATTGACCCCCACTTCCTCGGCAATATCGCGAAGCGTAACCCGGCTTGATGCCATTGATCGTCAGCCCCCGAAAATGTGGCTAATCTATAACGGTTTTCCTTCTATTCGGGAACCGATGGTATATGCTCTGCAATCGTTTGCATAGGTTTTGCCGCCCGGCGAGAAGAGGGCGATCTTTGGAGGAGGAATGGTGTGATGGCCGGAGATCTGAAGGGCTACACGGTTGGTTGGATTGGGACCGGACGCATGGGCTTCGCCATGGCGAAACGCCTGCTGCAGGCAGGCGCAGAGGTCTCGGTATGGAATCGAACGCGTTCCAAGGCGGAACCGCTCGAGGCGTTCGGTGCCACCGTAGTCGACAATCCCTCGGATCTGGCTGACCGGGATATCGTATTCACCATGGTCGCCGGACCGCAGGACGTGATCAACATGACGATCGGCGACGGCGGTGTCCTGTCGGTTGAGGGCACCGTGCCGAAGCTGCTCATCGACTGTACGAGTATTTCCGAAGAGGCCTCCAAGACCGTCCGCGAGGCGGCCGCCAAACTCGGCTGCAAGATGCTCGATGCGCCAGTGAGCGGCAATGCGAAGGTTGTCACAGCGGGCAAACTGTCCATCGTGGCCTCCGGAGACAAGGATGCCTACGACATTGCCGAGCCGTTTCTCGACGCCATCGGTCGGGGCGTGACCTATGTCGGCGAGGGCGAACTCGCGCGGATGGTCAAGATCTGCCACAACGTCCTGCTGGGCGTGGTTATCCAATCCCTTGCCGAGATCACCATCCTGGCGGAAAAGGGCGGCGTTCCGCGGCATGCCTTCCTGGATTTCATCAACAAGAGCGTCATGGGTTCCATGTTCTCCCAATACAAGACGCCGGCGCTGGTCAATCTTGACTGGACCCCGACTTTCACCCCGGTTCTGTTGCGTAAGGATTTGGATCTGGGCCTGTCGGCGGCGCGCGAACAGGACGTGCCCATGCCGCTGGCAACAACGACACGGGATATCGTTCAGACGCTGATCGGCAACGGATACGTCGAGGAAGATTTTGCCACCCTGCTGGAACTGCAGGCCAAGGCCTCGGGGCTGGAACTCAAGCCTGAGAATGTCGATGTGCCGACGGGCCTTGAAGACTAGGCACCTACTCCTCAGTCGATGAACGAGAAAGCGGGATATCCTGCCAATCACTCCATACCCGCGGCCCGGTGGCCAAGGGCGCGGACACGCTGTCGCACCGGCGTCGAATATTTGAAAGACCGCGGGCCGTCTGGCCGTGACAGTAATCGGCAAGCGCCTTGCGTGAACCGAAGGCGCGGGCGTCGACGGCGGGGTGGAAGCGGATTTCCAATATTACCCCCTCACGCTTAAGGATATTCCACAGATGCGGCACCAGCGTGTCGTCGCCCACCCAGGCGTAAGCGCGGCGTTCGGCGGCTGTCAGGGGCTGGCCGTCCAGGTTACGAACATAGCTGATCGTGACCGGCTGAACCGCCGCGTGGATTCCCGGTGCAAGATTAAAGGGCGCCTGAAACAACGAACTCTTAAACGGCCGGACGGTATCACCTTGGGTGCTGGTGGCCTCGGGGAATATGATCACACTCCTACCGAGCGCAAGTTGGCCTAAGACAGCATCCACATGGCTGGCCGATCTACTCGTCGCACGGTCAACGAATATGGTCCCTGCCAGCTTGGCCAGGTAGCCGATACCCGGCCAGTCCGATACGTCCGCCTTGGCGACAAATATGGCATCCAAGCGGGAGGCCAGAGCTGGAATATCCAAATACGAAATGTGATTGGAGGCCACCAAGGCCGATTCTTCGCGGGCCGGCGCCCCGACCGGCGATACCCGGATCCCCGAGATCCGACAGGCGGCCCGGTGCCATGCCTGCACGACCTTCGGCCTGCGGAATCCCGCAAAAAAGTAAACCGGGAGCAAAATGAGCGTAAGCCCTGCCAGAGATATGGTTCGAACGATCGCGCGGAGGGTGGGGCGCATCAGGCCCCGGTCCTTTCGGGACCGGTGTTCAGAATCCCCGAAGCTATCTTGTCTTCGAATTGATAGTGCTTTGCATACCGCTTGGGGACGTTCTCGGTCTCAACCAATAGACATACGTCCACGGTATTGAATACGTCATCGATTACCGCACCGTCGCCGATGACGCCGCCCAAGCGGAGGTAGCCCTTGATCAACGGCGGCATCTCCCGGAGCGCTTGGCGCATGTCCACCCGCTCCTTGGGCATCCGGTCCATCTTGACGTAGCGCTCGTCCAGCGCCCGCGGGCGCCAGTCCGCCGGTGCCGAATGGTAATAGTAGAGGTACGACAGAGCGCGGGCCATCTGATCCAGATCGAGCCCGGGAAAGCTGGCACAGCCGAACATGAGGGTGATCCGGTTGTCCATCAAATAGTCCGAGATCCCCTTCCACAGCAACTGCAGGACGGCGCGATCCCGGAACGCCGGGTCGACACATGACCGGCCGAGTTCCAATACCTCCCCCGGAAATTTCTTCAATGGATCCAGGTCGAACTCGGCCGCCGAGTAGAAGCCGCTGGTTTCCACAGCCCGAGACCGCCGCAGCAGCCGATAGGTGCCGACAATTTCGGGTGGCGCCTCCGGGACCATTTGATTGACCACCAAGAGATGGTCGCAGAATTCATCGAAACGATCGAAATCAAGTTGCCGCCGCGTCATTTCCTCGGACGGTGTGGCGCCCATGTTCTCGTAAAATACGCGGTACCTTAGCGCCTGGGCCGCCCGAACATCCTCGGCGGTCTCAGCAAGGCGAACGGTCAAATTGGCCGCAACATTTTGTGTCATTCGTGCCAACAGCCCCCAAATATGACCAGAAGCGCGTTATGTCGCACAACTTCCGAGACACTTTTGTTGCACTCCGGCGAAAGGATTTTGACATTTCCGGCCGCTTTCGGCAAATCACACCCGGTTGAGACCCCCGGCACCGCAAGGCACTTTAAGCATTCCGATTTTTTGGCCAGGCAGGCCGGTCCGTCGGGGCCCATGAACAAGCACAATCCACCCTCTGAAGCCGAAAAACAGCGGTTGTCGTCTGGTGACCTGCGAGGCGCGGCGGTCTTCTTTTGCGCTACCTGTTTACCTGTTGGGCCTGGATCAGCGGTGGGGCCGGCTGCTGCCGGCGTTCGTGATTTTAATGCCGGCGCACCGGTCTTTGTCTCACGAAGCGATCCACGGCGGCACCCCCCTCAGCGACACGGACCACGCCCTGAACATGCGGCTGCCCGGCCCGTTTGGACCGCCGTTGCCGAACTTCAATCCGCACCGTGCACACCACAAATATGTCAATTTGCCGTGGGCAAGGTTTCCCGGCGCATTTCATGCCGAAGGTGCCGGTTCCGACGGGAGCCGGATTGGCCTCGCGGCGGCGCAGTTCGAGGGTCCCATCCCCCGGCATGGTCTACAACCCGCAGACAAGGCGAATAAAAAGCTCGCCGGACTGGACATTATTTAACATGTTAAGTAAAATTTGGGCTCATACCCGATGTGGATGGCGTGGAGGGACGAATGTCGAGTGATCTGGATTGGCTGAAGGGATCGGCGCCGCCGATCATTACCCCCTTCAAGAATGGCGAAGTGGACCTTGATGCCTATGCGGGTCTGGTCGAGTTCCAACTCGGCCATGGGTCTCACTGCATCCTGGTCAACGGAACGACCGCCGAACCGTCGACCCTGACCATGGCGGAACGCAACCGGACGGTCGATACCGCGATTGGAATTGCCAAGGGAAAGGTCCCGATTGTCGCCGCCACCGGGTCCCAGTCCCTGGCCGAAACCAAGGAATTGACCCGTCATGCGGTCGACGCCGGCGCGGACGCGCTCCTGATCGTCACGCCCTATTACATCCGCCCGCCACAGCGGGGCCTCATCGAATACTATTTGGACCTCACAAAGGACTACGACACGCCGTGGATGATCTACCACATTCCCGGCCGTGCGGCGGTGTCGGTCACCTTGGACACGGTCAAGGAACTGAAGGATCGCTCGCCCAACTTCGTCGGCATGAAGCACGCGGTAAACGACCTCAATTTCGTCACCGAGTGCCTCGACGCCTTCCCCGACTATCGCATCTTCGTCGGCCTTGAGGAACTCAGCTACCCGAAGTTGTGCATCGGCGCCGTCGGCCTGATGAATGCGGTCGGGAACCTGCGGCCCGACCTCTTGGCGCAAATGTGCGAGGCGGCATGGGCCGGCGATATGAAGACCGGACGGGAATTGCACCAACGCCTTTTGCAGCTCAATCAGTCGGTGTTTTTCGACACCAACCCCATCCCCATCAAGTACATGATGAAACGTATGGGATTGATGCCCACCAACGAGCACCGGCTGCCGATGATGCCGGCGACGCCGGAGTTGGAGAAGCGATTGGACGGGGTGCTGGAGCGGGCCGGCCTGATCTGAGGTGACGGGACCGTGAAAAGCCCGGTCTTCTAAATTTTGGTTCCGGCAGCTATAAGCCGTTCATCCAATCAATAACCTCATTGTGAGGGGGCAATACAAATGGACTCTGTGCTGAGAGTTCAACTCGAAACTAGTTGAGTGATTTCAGTCGGTTGTGTCTTACTCGGTTGTGTCAAAGCAAACGAGGAGGCACAACATGTGGACCGAAATCACTCGCCCGAAGTATGAGCGCCGTGGCGGTCGCTATGCAAGCGACCTTACGGATCGAGAGTGGGCGTTGATCGCGCCGTTCATGCCGCCGCGCAAGAAGATAGGCCGGCCGCGGACGACGGAGCTGCGCAATGTCATGGATGCGATCATGTACATGGCCTCGACGGGCTGTCAGTGGGCGATGCTGCCGAACGACTTCCCGCCGCCCTCCACGGTGCAGCGTTACTTCTACGACTGGCGCTCGAACGGGCTGCTGGAGGCGATCAACCATCATCTGGTTGTGGCGGCCCGTGAGTTGGAAGGACGCGAGGCCGGCCCGAGCGCCGGGGTGATCGACAGCCAGAGCGTGAAAACCACGGAAAGCGGTGGTATTCGGGGCTATGACGCGGGCAAGAAGATCAAGGGCCGCAAGCGTCACATCGTCACCGATACGCTCGGCCTGCTGCTCGGCCTGATCGTGCATTCAGCCGATATCCAGGACCGCGACGGCGCCCCCGGGGTCCTCAAATCGATCCGTCATCGCTTCCCCCGGCTGCGTCACCTCTTCGCTGACGCCGCCTATGGCGGACCGAAACTTGAGGGTGCCCTCGAAGACATCGGCCGCTGGACGATCGAGATTATAAGACGTCCCGATACCGCCAAGGGCTTTGAGGTGCTGCCCAGGAGATGGGTCGTCGAGAGGACCTTCGCCTGGCTCAACCGATGCCGCCGACTGGCCAAGGACTGGGAGAAATCAATCGCCTCCGCACAGGCATGGATCCTCGTCGCACACATCCGACTCCTCACAAGGCGGATCGCAAGCCATTGTTATTAAATGTAGAGTTTCGAGTCAGACTCTGAGAGACTACAACTACGTCAACTGGGTGCCGGACCCGTCAGAGTTTGTGCGCTTCG
Organism: Rhodospirillales bacterium; assembly: GCA_965213765.1. Lineage (GTDB taxonomy): Bacteria > Pseudomonadota > Alphaproteobacteria > Rhodospirillales > UBA2165 > JAJDXO01. Next base: position 1,812,112 of record OZ243926.1, read on the forward strand.
CCAATGAAGCGCCGAAGGCAACGTCCCGCGCGCCCTCCTTCCCGCTCGAGGATCTGGAGACCGGCGGGACGGTCCAGATGAAAGAGTTGTGGAAGGGCGACATTGCACTGATCGAGTTCGGCTCGTTCACGTGACCTTACTGCGCGATAGCGGGCGAGGAGATGGAAGCTCTCGCCGCCCGCTACGCCGACCGGGCCGTGCGCTCGGTATTCATCTACACCCGAGAAGCTCACCCCGGCGAAAATTTCGATTTTCATTCCTCCATGGATGACAAGCGGGCGAATGCGCGCATGTTCAAGGAACATTCGGACATCAAGCGGCAAATCCTGCTCGACAGCCTCGACGGCGATGCCCATCGGGCTTACGGCACCGCGCCCAATATGACCTGGATCATCGGACGCGGCGGTTTTGTGTTCTACAAAGCCGCTTGGACCGCGGTGAAGGACGTCGAGGAGGCACTGGTCAACGCCACCGACTTCCAGGAGAGCCGGATCAAAAACGAGTGGGTGCCGTTCTATTCGGAACGCGCCGCCTGGAGCTACCGCGACCCCGACAAGTTTAGGCAAGGCCTGGAAAGGGCCGGACCCAAGGCGGTCGGTGACTATGCGGAGCTTGCGGCGAAACGCAAGGCGGCACAAAAGGCCGACCCGGAGGCCATGCGGATCGTTCCCGGCAACTTCTACAAGCCCGAGGAAGATTGACCCGGCAGACCCCCATGGGTTCAATGATGGGGCGGTGCCGGTTGCATCACCCTTTTTTGGGGGACCTTCGAGATGAGCGAAGCCTATGTCGTGGCCTACATCGAGGCCCTCGCCGCTCAATCGGATGCGGCAGCCAACGTTATCCGTCACCACGTGGCGGTGTGCGCGCAGGAGTTGGGTGAGGTAGGCTTCGGCGCGCTCGCCCGGGTCAACTATCCCGGCCAGTTCGCCCTATTGGAGACATGGAACGACGAAGCGGCCCGGTTGGCCCACATTTCGTCCAGCCACGTTAGCGAGTTTCGGAACGACCTGGAGCCGCTGTTGGCGGCACCGTACGACGAACGTGTTCATGCTCCTTTGTCGATCACCGGCTATTCGGGCAAATCCGGTGACTTCACCTACGTCATTACTCATATCGACGTCACCCCGCCCAACACCGACGAAGGCGCTGCTCTGGTTTCCGCCCACTGCGGGGCGACCCGAATCGAAGACGGTAATATCAAATGTGTTGCGTTCAGCCAGTTCGACCGCCCCAATCATATGTCTTTGGTGGAGATCTGGGAAATCATTGGCGCTCGGCGCGCGCATGCCGGACGAGACGCCACCGTTGCCTTTCGGCGTGCAATCGCGCCCCTTTCCGGGGCACTATATGACGAGAGAGTTTACGAGGCCCTGACATGAGCCAATCGAAACAAACCCATAGGACGGCGACCCACTGGGGCGCCTACGAAGTCGATGTGGAAGACGGCAAGGTCCAAGCCCTGCGGCCGTTCGATCAGGACCCCGACCCCTCGCCCATCGGCGCCGGTATGCCGCAGGCCATCGAAGACGCGATCCGGATCCCGCAACCGATGGTGAGAAAGGCGTGGCTCGACAACGGCCCCCTCAACCACGGCGGCGGCCGGGGCAACGGGCCTTTCGTTGCGGTCTCCTGGGACCGGGCACTCGACCTGGCTGCGGGAGAGATCGGCCGTATCCGCAAGGAACACGGCAATGGCGCCATCTATGCGGGGTCCTACGGCTGGTCGAGCGCCGGCCGGTTCCATCATGCGGTCAGTCAACTCCACCGCTTTATGTCGGCGGCGGGCGGCTACGTGGCGAGCCGGGATACCTACAGCCTCGCGGCGGCCGAGGTCACCCTGCCGCACATCCTCGGGCTCGGCGCCTTCGAGCAAATGGATACCAACACGCCGATGAAGATGTTGGCCGAAAATACCGAGTTGTTCGTCTGCTTCGGCGGCATCCCGCTCAAGAATACCCAGGTCGAAGGCGGCGGCATGGGCCGGCATCACATGCCGGAAGCGCTCAAGCTGTGCGCCGAGCGGGGCGTCAAATTCATAAACATCTCGCCGATCCGCGGTGATCTCGACGACATGGTCAATGCCGAATGGCACCATCCCCGGCCGAATACGGATGTGGCGATCATGTTGGGTATGGCCCATGTGCTCTACTCGGAGGGGCTGCACGACCAGGCGTTCCTCGACAAATACTGCGTCGGGTTCGACAAATTCGCCCCCTACCTTACCGGCGAGAGCGACGGGAGACCCAAAACGCCCGAATGGGCCGCCGAAATCAGCGGCATGGAGGCGGACGCCATCGCCTCGCTGGCGCGGGAAATGGCCGCCAAGGCGACGCAGTTGAACCTGAGTTGGTCTTGCCAACGCAGTGATCACGGTGAACAGGCCTACTGGATGGCGGTGACGCTCGCCGGCATGCTGGGCCAGATCGGAACCCGCGGCGGCGGTATCGGGTTCGGATACGGCGCGGTCAATTTGATCGGCCGCCAGCGGACCACGGTCGCCAAACCGACCTTCCCGCTGCTGCCCAACGAGGTGCGGGACTTCATCCCCGTCGCCCGGATCTCCGATATGCTGCTCAACCCGGGCGCCGCCTACCATTACAACGGCATGGACCGCGTCTATCCGGACATTCGGATGGTCTATTGGTGCGGCGGCAACCCGTTCCACCATCACCAGGACATCAACCGGATGGTCCGGGCCTGGCAGAAACCGGAAACCATCATCGTCCATGAACCGTGGTGGAACGCCAACGCGCGGCACGCGGACATCATCTTCCCGGCTGCCATTATGCTGGAACGCAACGACATCGGCGTCTCGCGAACCGACAGCTACATGTTCGCCATGCAGAAAGCGATCGAACCCTTTGGCGACTCGCGGCCCGATTACCGGACATTCTCGGGTCTTGCCGAGCGCCTGGGCTGCGGCGAGGAATTTACCGAGGGCCGGAGCGAGCAGGAATGGATCGAGCACATCTATGACCGGTTCCGCCAGGCCGCCAGCGAAAGCGGCGTCGAGACGCCTCCCTTCGAGGAGTTTTGGGAGGCCGGGCACTTCCGGCTGCCCGAGCCGGACCCGCGGCCGTTCTTGGGTGCTTTCCGAGCAGATCCGGAAGGATCGCCGCTGCACACGCCGACGGGCAGGATCGAGATATTCTCGGAGACCGTCGACAGCTTCGGCTACGACGACTGTCCGGGCCATCCGGTATGGCAGGAACCCGTGGAATGGCTGGGCGGCGCGCTCACCGGCACCTACCCGCTGCACCTGATCAGCAACCAACCGCACACGCGGCTGCACAGCCAGTTCGATAACGGTGGCTACTCCAAGGGCAACAAGATTGAGGGGCGCGAGCCTATGCTTATCAGCCCGGCAGATGCCGCGGCGCGCGGCATCGAGACCGGCGATATCGTCCGGCTCTACAACGACCGGGGAAGCTGCCTCGCGGGCGCCGTCGTCACCGACGAAATCCGCGCCGGCGTCGTGCGCCTGCCCACCGGCGCGTGGTTCGATCCCGTGGAACCCGGCGTGCCCGGAAGCCTGGACGTCCACGGCAATCCCAACGTCCTGACCCCCGACAAGGGGACATCCAAGCTGGCCCAAGGACCGTCGGCCATGTCGGCGTTGGTTGAGGTGGAAAAATTCGAGGGGGACGTTCCGCCGATCCGGGCCTTCACACCGCCGGAAATCGTTCAAGACTCCGTGTAATCCGGCTGGCGCGTCACCGCGTACCCGCCTACGTGAGACGCAATCGACGGGATCAGTTGGCCCCGGCGTTTTGCCTATGAATTCCGGGAGCTCATGACCAGGGAGTGGATGTCATGAAACGCAGCCTTCTCGCCGCCGCCGTTCTCACCTTTACGATTTCCCCCGCTGCCGCACAAGTCTTCAAGACCGAGCTACACGACGTCACCGTGGAGACTGTTGCCGCGGGATTCGCTCACCCCTGGGGCCTGGCCTTCCTGCCCGACCGTTCCATGCTGGTCACGGAACGGGATGGCGGCCTCAACCGGGTCGGCCCCGACGGAAAAACCACCAAGGTCGCCGGGGTTCCAAAGGTATGGGCCGACGGACAGGGCGGGCTGCTGGACGTGGTAGCCGATCCCGACTTTGCCGACAACCGGACCATTTTCCTGAGCTATTCCGAGCCCTCCGCCGATGGCGGCGATGCCGGCACGGCGGTTGCCCGCGCGCGAATCGTCCTCAGCCAGACCCCGCGGCTCCAAAAAGTTCAGGTCATTTTTTCCATGAAGCGGAAAAGCGGCGGCGGACGGCACTTTGGCTCGCGTATCGTGATTTCGCCGGACAAGAAGCTGTTCATCACCACGGGCGATCGCGGCGAGAGGGAACGCGCCCAGGACCCCATGGATCACGCCGGCAAGGTGTTGCGTATCAATCGGGATGGGTCGATCCCGGCCGACAATCCCTTCGCCGACGGCGCGAAGGGTCTGCCGGAAATATGGTCCATCGGCCACCGCAATGCACAAGGCGCCATCTGGAATTCGCGAACACAGTCTCTCTGGACCGTTGCCCACGGCGCCCGAGGCGGCGACGAAATCAACCGCCCCGAAGCCGGAAAGAATTACGGTTGGCCGGTCATTTCCTATGGCAAGCATTACTGGGGCGGTTCCATCGGCGAAGGCACCGCCAAGCCGGGCATGGAGCAGCCGGTCTACTTCTGGGATCCGTCCATCGCGCCGTCCGGCATGGCGTTCTACACCGGTGATGCGTTCCCCCGCTGGAAGGGCAACATCTTTGTCGGCGCCCTCAAGTTCCAGTTGTTGGCCCGCCTGGAGGTCAAAGACGGCAGGGTCGTCAAGGAGGAGCGCCTGTTCGGCCGTGAGTTTGGGCGGATCCGGGATGTCCGACAGGGACCGGACGGCTTCCTCTACCTGCTTACCGACGCGGGGAACGGCAAGCTGCTCCGGGTAAGGCCGTCGGGCGCCACCTAACGTATTGAGCGGGCGGCTTTTCCGGGCCACACTTGGTCCCGATGAGCCCGCTCGACCAATCTCCCGACATGCTCCCGCCGGTGCGGCAACTTCCGCCGTTTCGGCTATTCCGGCCAACCACGCCCGCCGAAGCCATTGAGATTCTGGGGTCCGAAGAAACGCCGCCCATCTGCTACGCAGGCGGTACCGATCTGTGCCTGTCGGTTCACGAGGGCCGTTCCGTTCCGTCACTCCTAACTCTCAATACTCTCGACGGTTTGCGCGGTGCCGAGGACCGAAACGGGGCGTTGACGGTCGGCGCCCTTGCGACCTTGGATGAGCTGAGCACCCATGCTCAAGTGAGGGCAATCCCCGGATTGGCCGAGGCGTTGGGTGCCATCGCCAATGTCCGCATCCGGTTCCGGGCGACCATCGGCGGCAACGTCGCCGCCCGACGGACGGCTTACGAAGTACTGATCCTGCTGGCTGCTCTGGATGCCCGGTTGATCTTTGAGTCTTCGGTTGGCCGGCGAGAGCTGGGGGCGACGGATATCTGGACGGCCGAGGATTTGGACCGCTCGCTGCTGACCGAAATTGAAATCCCGCTGACCGAGGGTCTGGCGCTCGATTACGACCGAACTCTCCGGCCGTGGATGACCCAGGCCGCCGTTACGGGCGGGATCGAACGGGTCGCGGTGGGCACCCGGTTCCTCCAGCCGGCGCTGCTGTCCGGCGATCCAAGCGACTCGACCGAGACCCGGTTTTCCAGCCTTCCCGGAGAATTCAACGACGTGCTGCTGACCCACGACTACGTAACGGGAACGGGTGCGGCACTGCTAAAACGGCAGCGGGCTCGGCTGGCGAAGGGATAATTCGTGAGCGATACCGTCTCCATCACCTGCACCGTCAACTGTGAGCCTGTTGCGGCCGAGGTGCCGACCTCTACTACCCTGGCCGACTTTATCCGCGAGGCCTGCGGGCTGACCGGTACCAAGATCGCCTGCGGCCACGCGGTCTGCGGCGCCTGCACGGTCCACCTCAACGGCGTCCCGGTATCGTCGTGTTCGGCCTATGCCTTCGAGGCTGACGGATCGGAAATTCGGACGGTTGAGGGCTTGGAGGATGCCGATGGTGAACTCGATCCCGTGCAGGCGGCCTTCGCCGATCTCAGTGCGTTCCAGTGCGGCTACTGCACTTCGGGAATGATTATGCTGACCCGGGCGTTGCTGGATCGGGACCCCAACCCCTCCGACGAGACCATCCGAATGTGGTTGAGCTCCAACATCTGCCGCTGCACCGGCTATGAGCTGATCGTCGAAGCGGTTGCCAAGGCCGCGGAGGCCACAAACGCGGGGACAATGCGATGAACGAAAGTACGCGCCTCGATGTTGTCGGCCGGCCGGCGCGGCGCAAGGACGCGCGGGAGAAGGTGCGCGGCAAGGCCGGCTACACGACCGACATATCGCTGCCCGGCATGCTGCACGCCAAGGTGCTGCGGAGCGCAATCGCCCATGCCCGACTTGTCGGCATAGATGCTTCAGCCGCCAGCGAGTTGCCCGGCGTTCATGCCGTTCTGACCCGCGACGGGATTGGCGATGATATCGCACCAACCTACGGCTATTTCATCAAGGATCAGCCCATCGTCGCGTTGGATAAGGTGCGGTACCAGGGCGACACGGTGGCGGCGGTCGCCGCCGAATCCGAGGCCATCGCCGATGCGGCGCTGCGCTTGATCAAGGTCGAGTACGAAGAACTTCCGCCGGTCGCCTTAATCGAAGACGCACTCTCCGACGGCGCGGCCGAACTGTTTGAAGAGGCGCCCATGGGGATCGTTCCCGCCTATGGCGCCGGTGCCTCAGCCGAGCTTCGCCCCCGGCCCAACGTCTGCTACCAGTTCAACTACGAGACCGGTTCGCCGGACGTCTTCGAGACCTGCGACCATGTTTTCGAAGACACCTTTCACTTCTCCCGCATGCAGCATTTCCACCTGGAACCCTTCGCCGCGGTTGCCCAATGGCTGGACGGCGACAAGATCGAAGTGTCGACCAGCTGTCAGAACCCATTCGTACTCCGCAAGGAACTGGGCCGCGTGTTCAAGCTGCCCGAGAACAATATCAGCGTCCGCGTCCCGTTTGTGGGCGGTGGCTATGGCTCGAAAAACAACTGCAAAGCGGAACCCATCGCCATAATGCTCGCGCGGATGACCGGCCGGCCGGTCCGGTTCGCCCTCACCCACGATGAGAACTTTCTCACCAACACCCAGCACGCGGCGATCCTGAAACTGAAGACCGGGGTGATGAACGACGGCACGCTGGCTGCCCGCGAAAGCGAGATTTTCCTGGATTCCGGCGCCTACTCCGATGCAAGCCCGTTGGTCGCCGAGAAGGCCGGTTATCGGATTCCCGGGCCCTACCGTTACCGGCACATCAGAACGTCCTGTTACTGCGTCATGACCAACACGGCGCCCGCTGGACCATTCCGGGGTTTTGGCGGCACCCAGACTAGCTGGGCGTGCGAATCCCAGATGGACATGATCGCCGACCGCCTGGGAATGGATCCACTTGAATTTCGCATGAAGAACCTAATCGATCTCGGCGAGCCGTTCGTGCCCGGCGAAAGCGGCATGGACAGCGACCTCCGCGAGGGACTGGAATTGGTCGCCCGCGAAATCGGCTACCACGAGCGCAAAAAAAATCCCGTCCCCAACCGGGGGATCGGTCTGGCGCTTGGCTTCAAGGACGGTGGCGGGGTGAATAAGCCGGCACAGGCCCGGGTCAAGGTGTCCACTTTCGGCGATATATTCCTTCATTGCGGCACGGTGGAGATCGGCCAGGGCGCTCATTCGGCGCTCTCCGCCGTCGTCGCCGAAATATTGGGCGCGCCGGCGGGACGGGTCCGTTACATGCCGATCAATACCGACCACACGCCGTTCGACCAGGGCACAAATGCCAGTTCGGCCATTTCGGTCATGGGCCAGGCCGTGGAAAGGGCCGCCCGGTCACTCAAAGCACAAGTGCTGGATTTTGCCGCCGACCGCCTGGGCGCGGAGCCGCAGGACCTCGACCTTGAGGATTGGCACATTCGCAAGGGCAATGAAGCCCTGCCGCTGGCGCCGATGATCATGGGATATTTTGGCGGCACGGGCTGGGAATTTTCCGCCGACGGCTTCCACAAGGCGGAAACCGACCATTCCGCACCCCTGGAGGCGCAATGTGTCTTCTGGGAGCTGGGCTGGGGAGCCGCGGATATCGAGGCAGACCCCGACACCGGTCTCATCACCGTCCATAAGTTGGTGGTTTCGGGAGACGCCGGCCAAGCCATCAACCCCCTCGTCTGTCGGGGACAAGACGAAGGTGCCGCGGTCATGGGTCTGGGTCAGGCCTTGTTCGAAGAAATGGTCTACGACGGAACGCAACTCATCAACGGCAACGCGCTCGCCTACCGCGTGCCCATGGCCCAGGACCTGCCCGCGGAATTCGTCTCCATCACCCAGGAGCAGGGGCACGGGCCCGGCCCCTTCGGCGCCAAGGGAATGGGTGAAGGCGGCATGCTGCCGGTGGCGCCGGCCATCGCCAATGCGTTGTTCGACGCGACAGGAGTGCGGGTGGCCGCCCTGCCGCTGTCCCCGCCACGGGTAAAGGCGGCGCTGGAGAAAAAATCCTAGCCCGCATTTCCCGCCAGGGTCACGGCCTGCGTCGCGTCCAGGCGGTCGATCCGCCAGGAGCGGCCCGAAAAGCGTAGCGGCGACTACGGTTGAGGGCCGCGACGCCGCGGGCGGGCGCCGGGGCGCGACCCGAAGGGCGGCGCTCGCTGGTCGACAACGTGCGTCGAGGCGCTTGCCCGATGTCACCGCATCGCGCGGCGCGCCTCTCCTGCTCCGCCGACCCGACAGCGCCGCGCAGACCATGACCCTGGTGAGAAATACGGGCTAGGCGGCCTTGGGCGGCGGCGGGCCGCCGAAAGGCTTTTTGAACGGTCCCACCGACAACATATCCACTTCGACCACGGCCGGGCCGTCAACCGCGACGGCTTCTGCGGCTGCTTCGGCAAAGGAGCCGGTGTCCTTTACGAGCCGGTGGGGCAGATTGATGCCGGCGCAAAGCGCCGCAAAATCCGGGTTCTGCATGTCCGCGAAATAATGCCGGCCGCCGAACTTGGCGTCCTGGATGTTTTTGATCACCCCGTAACCGCCATCGTTCATCAGAATAATGGCGATATCCGCTTTCTCTTGAACGGCAGTCGCCAACTCGCTCACGCACAACATGAGGCCGCCATCGCCGGTGAGCACAACCGATTTTCGCTCGGGCGCCGCCACCGCCGCGCCGACCCCCATGGGAACCGCTTGTCCGATTCCGCCGCCCAGCGCATGAATGCCGTCGTGGGGACCATGAATTCGAAACAGCCTGTTTCCCCAGGTGCTGTTGGACAGCGTGATGTCTCGCACCCAGGGCGCATTTGCCGGCGTTGCGCTCTGCAAGGCGGCGCAAATGTCCGCATATGGTCCCAATTCGTCCCGTGTCCGCTCTTCAGCCGCTGCTTTGGCCCCGGCTAGGTCCCGTGCATAAGAGTTGTCGATCTTCGGCCCGTCGGTAAGCCGCTCCGCGAGACCTTCCAGCACAAGGGCCGAGTCGGCGCAGATAAACTGCGAGCTCCTGAAACACCGGTTCTTGGACGCCGGGTCGGCATCTATCTGTACCAATGTCTTCGGGAACGGGAGCTTGTAGTTGCGGGTCTCGTTGCTGCGAAGGCGCGAGCCCGCCACGACAACAGCATCCAAGGTCTCATAGAATGCTTCGGATTCGGGTGTCATGTTGAATGCACCGAGGCTCAACGGGTGATCCTCGCTGACGATCCCCCGGCCGTTCACCGAGGTCACCACACCGACGCCCTTGTCCACCAGCCTGGCGACCGCGTCACCGGCGTGACGGGCGCCGCCGCCGAGCCACAGCAGCGGCCGCCTGGCCTCCCGCAAGGTTGCCGCCAGCTCATCCAGGTCCGCCGGGTCCGGCCGGATCAACGGCACGTCGAGAGGTGAAATGTCGTCAGGTATGTCCACGGCGGCCGCTTGGACATCGGCCGGGATCTCCACGCTCACCGGCCCGTTGGGGGCTGTCAGCGCCATTTGCGCCGCGATGCGGAGCACGTCCAGCGCCTCTTCCGGCTTCGAAATGCGGAACGCGGCCTTTGAGACGGCCTCCAGCATTTTCAACTGTGCCTTGGCCTCGTGGATGTAGGCCATGCCTTTGTCGAGGTAAGGCGTGTCGATCTGACCGGTAATGTGCAGCAGCGGTGTTCCGGCGGTCTCCGCCTCGACCAACGCGCCGGCGCCATTACCGGCCCCCGTGCCGGTGCTGGTGAAACAGACGCCCAAGCGATTGCCGGTTCGTGCATAGGCGTCCGCCATGTTGACCGCGCCCGCCTCGCCCCGGCTTGGGACGAACCGGATTTTTCCGGCCCGGCCGATTGCATCCAGGATCGGCATGTTGTGGATGCTGATGACGCCGAAGGCGGCGCCGACGCCAGTGGCGTGGAGAAACGCAGCGACGAGGTCGCCGACAGTGGGTTGTTGATCAGGCAAAGCGGGACACTCCTCCGGCGACTTCCATCTGCACGCCGGTAATGAACGAGGCTTGGCCGGACGCCAGGAACAGAACGGCGGCGGCGGCTTCTTCGGGCCTGCCGAAACGGGCCAGCGGGATGCTCCGGTCCCTTGCCAGGCCCTTGAACCAGTCGTCCATGGCGACACCCTCGGGTGCGCGCTCCTTGAAGCGGTCTTCCCACTGGCCGGTGGCGATGGTCCCGACCAGGATGGAATTCACCCGAATTCCCTTCGGCGCAAATTCGGTGCTGAGGGATTTCACCAGGCTCAGAATACCGGCCCGGGCCGAGGCGGTGGCCACCAAGTGCGGCTCCGGCTGGCGAGCGAGAAGCGAATTCACCATGACGACGGCGCCCGCGTCGGATGCTTCGAGATCGGGCAGAAACACCCGGATCGGATTGATGACGCTGAAGTATTTGAGCTCCAGTTCCGCCCGCCAATCTTCGTCCGTGGTTTCGGCAAAGGTCGACCAGCGGGCCTGACCGGCATTGTTGATCAAAACATCCGCCTTGCCGAAGGTCCGGGCGACGGAGTCGCGAAACCCTGCGACCGCGTCCTTGTCCAGCACGTCACAAGGCTCGGCGTGGACCCGGTCTCCGTGGACCGCCTTGAGCCGATCCAGCGCCTCATTCAACCGGGCTTCGTCGCGGGCGAAAAAAGCCACCTTTGCTCCTTCGTCGAGCAGCGCCCCGACGGTGGCGAGGCCGATCCCCGAAGAACCCCCGGTCACCACCGCGACCCGGTCGGTAAATCCCAAATCCATGTCTAGTCGAGTCCCTTCAGGAAAGCTTGAACGACATCGTTGAAAACGTCCGGCCCCTCCACATAACAGGCATGACCGAGCCCGGCGAGGCCGACATATTGCGCACCCTCGATCCCGGCGGCCACCCGCTTACCGCCTTCGTCGGGCGTGATCACGTCTTCATCCCCGCAGAGCACCAGGGTCGGACACTGAATGCCTGACGTGTCGGCGAAGATATCGGAACGCGCCAGCATATGTGTCGCCGCCTCGTAACCCTCTGGCGTGACTTCGGCCATGGTTTCCTCGATGCGGACCCGCAGTTCCAGGCCGGCCCGTTCGGTCAAAAGCCGCGACGAGCGTTTTTCCGCAAGGCCCCTGGGGCCCAGTTCCCGAATGTCCGCCAGACGGTTCCGGATGGTGTCCGGGTAATCAGCCTCGGTGGTGCTGCCATAACCGAGCGCGCAACTGGCAAGGACCAAGACGTCGAGTTTGTCGGGATAGCGCGCGGCGAAGGACGCCGCCATCAGGGCGCCGAGGGAATGACCGATGAGAGAGCAGGACACTATGCCCAGAGCATCCAGGAAGTCATCAAGTGCGTCGGCATAGTCGTCCGCTGCCGGGGTCGGGGTGGGTAGCGGCGAAGAACCGCCATAACCAGGCGCGTCCCAGGCAATCACCCGATGATGCGCCGAAAGTGCGGCGAATTGACCGGACCAGCTGAACCCGTTGGACCCTATGCCATGAAGCAGCAGGACAGCGCCGCCACGGCCTATGTCGTAGTAGGAGATTTTGAGCCCACCGGCATCGGTCGTCTTGGACGGCGGCATGTCCACAAGGATTGTCACGGCGCGGGTCGCTTACATCTTTTGTCGGCGAGTGGCCGCGTCTATGCCGCCGGCGACCGCCCATTCGGCGAAATTCTCCGGCGTCCGGGCACAGTTACGGGGCTTCCACCTTGCGGTGACGTAATCAACGTCGGAGTAGTATTCGATTAGCCCGCCGCACGGATTTTCCACGTACCAGAAGTAGGCCGACGAAATGGGATGCCGTCCGGGTCCGATGGCGGTCTTCCAGCCTTTCTTCGCGATATGAAGACCGCCGCCGAATATCTCATGAAGATCGCGCACCTCGAATGCCACATGATTGAGGCTGGCGCTGCCGTCACTTGTCTCAAGCAGAAAGAGATTGTGGTGCTCACCTTCCGGCCTGCAGCGGAGAAAGACCGCATCTCCCGGATACCGGTCTGACAGGTGAAACCCCAGCACTCCCCGGTAGAAGTGCTCCGCCGGTTTGAGGGCGGGGACATTAAAGACCACGTGGCCCAGCGAAACCGGCCGGGCCCGGTCATAGAACGTACTCGCCTTATCAATTCGCGCCCGGTCACCGACCATGTTCATCGGCGTGCCACGCACCTTAACTTTGCGTTTCCTGCTCAGGCGAAAGCCGAGCCCCAGGCCCGCCGGGTCCGTGCACCGCAAGGTCCCGGCCTTCTCGGTAAACTCGATGCCGTTGGCCGTCAGTGATCGCCGCAGGCGATTGAGTTCGGCCCTGGAGGAGACGCCCCAGATAACCTCACGGGCCGTGGCGCCTCGGCAAATAGCCTTGGGCAGCGATTTATCGCCGCGCGGTTTGATGATCACCTGGCTGCCGTCCAGGGTCTCGTAGGCCGCGCCGGTGTCACTTGCGCGCAGCCGTTTCAGACCCCAGTCGGTAAGGAACCGCCGGCACTTGTCCATGTTGGCGACGCCGTAGGTGATGGCATCTATTCCGGTGATGGCCACTGATTTGTTCTCCAAATATTCAGATAACGGTGGTCGCCGCCATGTTGGCCAACCCGCGAGCAACGCTGAGGGCGGTCAACATGGACGTCTTCAGGTTTTCGGGGATCGGATTGCCCTTGAGTTCGATCCTGAATGAACCGGCGACGCCTTCCGCTTCGATCTCATGGACATTGCAGTCGGTGGTTGGATCGGCGCACAGCTCGACCTGTGTATCGTCGAACCCAATGCCGGCCAGCGCCACCGTTGCCGCCACATTGGCGTTCTTTGGATATAACCGCGCCGCGTCCCGGGCGTCGCCCTGATAGAAGGTCGTCGCTGAACTGAGATTGCCAAGGTCACATAACGATTCCGCAGGCGTCCCCATCCAAGCCGCCGGTGGTTTACGGGACCGGTAGGTGACGCTGGTCAGACCCGCAATGCGCGCGGCCGAGAGCGCGTCGACAGCCCCGATGGCACCCGAGGGCAGGATCAGGTGTGCATCTCCCTCCCGGGCGGCACGCACCAGACGCTCGTGGCGATCCCGGTCGGAAAGCGAGCCGATCGACACCACCATCAGATCGATGCCCGCCCGGAGGATGGCTTCACCGTAATCGTCAACCGCCGTGTGCCCCGCGCATTCCGCAACGATGGTCGGCCCGGCGGCGACAAAGGAGTCCAGCGTTTCGTAGAGCGGCACCCCGTCGCCCAATGTTTGGCGGGCGGCGTCACAACGCCCCGGCCGTACGAGTACACCGGTAACGCCAATACTGCGCCCCGCTACTCGCGGCAGTTCGGCAAGCACCTTGCGAACGATGCCGCCGTAGCCGATCAGTCCCACCCGGACTTCCTTCATGGGCCTCCCCTCTTTCCCCTTGGAGCCCGGTTAGCGCTTGAGCTTCGAGACCGGGTGATCGGCGGGATAGGTGGGCGTGGCCGGTCTCTTGGCGCCCAGCATGACGCACATCAGCGCCTCTTCCTGGCCCTCATTGACCAGACCGCGATAGAGGCCTGCCGGAACGGAGATCAGGTCCCGTTCGCCGAGGTGGGTCTCCCATTGTTCCGACTTGTCTTCGGTGCGGAACATCAGCTTGATCTTGCTGCCCCTGAGGATGAAGAACACCTCCTCCACATCCCGGTGAATGTGAAGAGGCCCTTCGCAGCCCGCGGGCAGCACCATGGTCGAGAAGGTGAAATGCTCCGCCGGCACGGTGTTTTCGTCATCGTCGATACCGGTTCCGCCGGTGCCCACATAGCGCATCTGGGAGCGCCGGTACTTGGGATCATAGTCGGCTTGGAACTTGAGCGCGTCCCAATCGAGGGTGCGGGTCGCGTAACGGGCAATCCGCGTGGTCAGCCATTCTTCCAGGCTCGACTCCTCGGGACGGGGGACCGACAAATCGTCGGTCATCACTTCGGTTGCGTCAGGCATTGTTCTTATCTCCTCCGGAAAAGTGCGTTCGCTAGTTCAGGACGTATCCGCCGTTTACCGGCAGACATTGGCCGGTTATGAAGCTGGCGCCGTCGGATAGCAGGAACAGAACCGCACCGGTCACATCGTCCGGGTGCTGCGGCCGGTTCATTGCCCGTCCATCGACGTAATTCCGTTTCCGCTCGTCCGGCACATACTCGGTGGCCTCGACCAACGTGAGCCCGGGCGCCACCGAGTTGACCGCGATCCCCTTGCCGCCGAGCTCCCGAGCCATGGAACGGGTCATTGAGATGACCGCGCCCTTCGACGCCACATAGTGCATAAGGGCCGGCGCGCCCCACAGCGCCGTGTCCGACGCGATGTTGACGATTTTGCCGCCGCCGGCCGCTTCCAGATGGGGCACCGCGGCACGGCTCATCAGCCAAGTCCCGCGAACATTGACGGTCATGACGCGGTCCCATACTTCGATGTCGATCTCGGTCATCGACGGTCCGCCAATTCCCGTCGCGATGGCGCCGCAATTGACCAAACCGTCCAGTCCGCCCAGCGCCGATATGGCGTCTGCCATGCAACGGATCACCGAATTCGGATCGGCAAGATCCAGCGTCGAGAAATTGGTTCCTGGGAGTTCCGATGCCGCAGCCTGCCCCTCGTCCTCCAGAATATCGGCAATCATCAATCTGGCGCCGGCCCCATGGGCGGCCTCCGCGAAGGCCCGGCCAAGGCCCCGCGCACCCCCCGTGATCAGGATCCGTTTGTCCGAAAGATCGATGATCGCCGTCATTGCCGGTCATATTCCGCCATGGGTTGCGGGAGCACGGGGGGCATCCCCTCAATTGGTATCGGTCGCGAGCCGGCTCATCTCCTGTTTGAACGAGTCCTCGGTCCACGCAGCGCCGCCCGGCGCCGGAACAGTGGATTCGTTCAGCTTGGCGACGATCTCCGGGAGCCCGTGATGTCCCGCGGCAAAAATATCCTCGAGAGCATCGGCGAGCGATTCCTCATAGTCGGTGGGAACCCGGCCGCGCGTCTGATGTACGACGTTTTGCGAGTTGTCGACGGGCAGAACCGTGCCTTCGTCGCCCTTGTTGCGCCGCTTGGCGGCGAGCCATGGATTGAATGCGTCGGTCATGATCCACTCCCTACTCGGCCGCCTGGGCGTGCGCTTCCGCCAGTTCCTTGACCTGTGCCTCGGCGGCCCGGTGCAAAATCTGCCGGAGGCGGGTCACTCCGCCGTCGTGCTGATAAAGGTTTTCGTATTCCCGCGCGTTCTCGGACATCGCTTCGAGTACGACGCGATCCTGCTCCAACACATCCCAGTGGCGTTTCTCGAACCGCATCCGATAGAGGAAATGCCACATATCCCGAAGCCACCCGGACACCTCGCGGGTCCGCCAGAAAAATACCTGGGTGTGGGTCTCGTCCACCGGCGTCGCAAACCCGATGATGCCGAAATGACCGCCCGGGCCCGACTTGGGAGGGTACGGGATGGTCAACCGGAACCAGTCGGCGCCGGTTTGGCCGAACTCGACCCAGTCGAAGTTGACCCCTGTCTGGCCTTCCTTTTCGAAAACATAGCCCTGGTCCGTGTTGCGGGCGGTAAACTTGGCGACCTCGGCACCTTCCGACATGGAGTGGGATTCCCGGTGCAGGTAGGCGCCATGCATGGGATCCATGACGTTTTCGATGGCGTAGCGATAGTTGGTGTTCCAGGTTGCCGTGCAGAGAATGGCCCCGTGTTTGTCTTCGTCGGTCAACTCTTCCGGAAGCTCGAGATCACAGGGCTCCGGGTGCGCCGCATCGCCAAAATAGAGAAAGATGCCGCCCCGGATTTCCTTAACCGCATAGGACCGGTTCAGTTTCCGGCCCTTCATGGCGCAATCGGGCAGCGCGGGCACCTCGAGAACGGTGCCATCGGTTCCTATCTGCACGCCGTGGTACCAGCATTGCAGCCGGTCACCGAAGTTCCAGCCCTGAGACAACCGGGCGCCACGGTGGGGGCAGCGATCCTCGATCGCATGCACATCGCCGTTTTGGTCGCGCCATAGGACGATTCGCTCACCGAGGCGGGTGACGCCGATCGGTGCTTCCCGGACCATCCAACTCGGAGCTACGGGATACCAAAGATTTCTTAGACCACCGTTGATCAGCGCTTCGACGCTGATCGGCCCATCTTGAAGCGCGGTAGATGTCGACATTGTTTTCCCGTCCACTGTTGTTCGGGATTGCGGCGGGGCATCGTCCGTTCACCGCGGCCTGTCGCCGCGCCTCGGCGCAAGAAGCGCCAATCTTCTTATCTTGCCCGGCGTTCGCCGCCTCCCCAATGGCGACGATATTAGGAATGATTGTCATAAAATGCTTATGAAAAAAGGGGCTCTGATTATTCCCGGCCGTTATATCAAGTGCCCTGATTTCCGCGACAATCGGCCCAGCCCCGGTCCAAACCCTTGATCTGAGCGCAAGAAGCTGAGAGTTTGACGGCGGTTCATTCGAACCGAATTGTTTAAACCAAATTTGATATAACGGAATTGAATATCGGCGGCGGATAAATTCATATGCCTTTTATGACAATGATTTCTAAAATCTGCCGCGTCTCATCAGAGCCAATATCAACACATGACCTCGGGATAGGGAGGAAACCCACTATGATGAAATCACTAATTGCCACGACTGCCGCCATTGCCATGGGGGCGACGGTATTTACGGCACCGGCAGCCAACGCAGCCGAAGTGACGTTGAAGCTCGTCACCATGCTGCCGCTTTCGACGCCGATCGGGAAAACCTTCGACGGCTTCATCAAACGCCTGAACGCGGAGATGAAGGGCGAGTTCCAAATCGATCACCGCGGTGGTCCGGAAGTCATCGGGCAGTTCAAGCAACCCAACGCCGTGCGCCTGGGCTCGGTCGACATGACCCTCACCAGCCCCAGCTACGCCAACGGCATCCTGAACGTTTCCGGCACCGCCAACTACTCCAACAAGCAGTACGAAGAGATCAAGCCGACCGGTTATCACGACTACATGACCGAACTCCACAAGGCCAAGGGTCTGGTCTATGTCGGCGAGTTGCCGGTCTCTCAGCTTCGGTTCCACATCTTCCTGAAGGATCCGATCACCAAGCTCGAGGATTTCAAGGGTCTGAAGATTCGCGTCTTCCCGGCGATCCGCCCGGCGATCGCCGCCCTCGGCGCCAACCCGGTGGTGCTGCCGATGCCCGCAATCTACACCTCCATGGAGCGGGGCGTGGTGCAAGGCTTCGTCACCGGCGTTTCGGGTGTCGCCAAGCAATACAAGGGTGTCTTCGGCGCCTATGTGGAGCCCGGTTTCTACCGCGCCACGTTCCACGTCCTGGCCAATCCGAAATCCTGGGCCAAGGTTCCCGCGGCAACCCAGGCCAAGGTAGTCAACTTTGTGCGTACTGCCGATGCGGCCACATACGAAGCCAGCTGGAACGCCAACCTGAAGGCAGGTTATGCGGCGCTTAAAGCGGATGGCATCAAAAAGGTCGAGTTCAAAGGCGCGGAACGTGAGAAGTTCCTGCAGCTGGTGAATCAGGCGCCGTGGATGGACATCAAGAAGAAGGCGCCCAAGGAGGCCGAAAAGCTCAAAATGATGCTGATGAAATAGCCCCGGCTATTTCCATCATTCTCGGGTAGCATGGACCCGGCCGGAAGCGGCATGCCGCTTCCGGCCGAGCGGCTATTTGCCTCCCCGCATTTGAGGGGCGTCGGACAAGCGGATGCAAGAAGTGCTGACAACGTTGGCCAGGTGGTTCGACTGGTTCAACCGCGGGCTCGCGTTTATTGCCTGTGCGCTTTTAGTCGCTATCACCGCCGCCGTCTGCGTCGAAATCGTCAGCCGGTCGTTCTTCGACATTTCCAATTTGTGGCTGGTCGAACTCAGCGAAATCACGCTGCTCTACATAACGTTCCTCGCGGCCGCCTGGGTGCTCGGCAACGACAAGCATGTTTCCATCGACCTGATTCTCGAACGCATGGACCCCAACCGGGCCAAATACCTTCATTTGGTGCTCTCCCTGGCCGCCGCAATCGTCTGCTTCGTCATCACCTGGTTCGGTATTCTCACCGTCATCGATCAGTTCGTGAACGACATTCGCGAACCGACGGTTATGGCGCCGGCCACCTTCTGGATCACCGCCGTGGTGCCGTTCGGCCTGTTCCTCCTCGGCTGCCAATTCTTGCGCCGGGGCGTGCGGGCGATAGCCGGCCGGCCCCTGTCGGTCAGCAAGGACTAGCAGGCTGCTGAAAAACTCCTGGCAATTGAGCATTTGCCGTGATTCCTTCGTTTTGTAAAACGGAGGGGGATCGGATGCGCGGTGGGGACCAAACGAGCGGCAGCCTTTTCAGCTACGTCGACCTTGAGAACCGGGTTCCGGCGAAGCATCCGCTGCGGCTGATCCGGGTGATCGTGAACGAGGTTCTGACGTCGCTTTCGGCGGAGTTCGCAGCGGCCTACTCGCACACGGGCCGCCCGTCGATCCCGCCGGAGCGATTGGTGCGGGCGTTGCTGCTGCAGGCGCTCTATTCGATCCGTTCCGAGCGCCAGTTGATGGAGCATCTGGACTTCAACCTGCTGTTCCGCTGGTTTGTCGGCCTGGGCATCGACGATGCGGTTTGGGACGCGAGCACGTTCTGCAAGAATCGCGACCGTTTCCTGGACATGGACCTGTCGGCGCGGGTTCTGCGCGGGATCATCGAGCACAAGCGGGTACGGCATCTGCTGAACCGGGAGCATTTCTCGGTCGACGGTACGCTGATCGAGGCCTGGGCGTCGATGAAGTCGTTCCGACCGAAGGATGATGACAGTGGCGACGACGCGGGTTCTGGTCGCAACGGAGAGCGGGATTTCCGGGGCGAGAAGCGGTGCAACGAGACCCATGAGAGCGGCACCGATCCGGAGGCGCGGCTGTACCGCAAGGGCAACGGGCGGGAAAGCAGGCTGTGTTACATGGGCCACGCGCTGATGGAGAACCGCCACGGCCTTGTGGTCGGCGGCGTCGTGAGCCTGGCCACCGGCACGGCGGAACGCGAGGCGGCGCTGGACATGATCGATCGGCACCGTCCGGTGGGCCCCAAGGGCGGCCGGCGGCGAATCACCGTGGGCGGCGACAAGGGGTTCGACGTCGCCGAACATGTCAGTAAATTGCGCCAGCGCCAGGTCACGCCGCACATCGCGGTGCAGGGCTACGCGAGCAAGACCGGCAAGCGGCGCAAGACCCTGATCGACGGGCGCACCACGCGGCACCCGGGCTATGCCGTCAGCCAGCGTATCCGCAAGCGGATCGAGGAAATCTTCGGCTGGGTCAAGGTCCAAGGCGGTCAGGACAAGACCAAGTTTCGCGGCCGGCGACGGGTCGAGGCCTCGTTCACCCTGGCGCTCGCCGCGTGCAACCTGATGCGATTGCCCAGGCTGCTGGAGGCGCCGCCGTGAGCGGCGGCGTGGCCTGCGCGGCGACCGGCAAATGGCGCATCGTCGAGGCTGACCTGTGGGACCGCGATTACCTCGACCTCGTGGAGCCCGCCCATATCACCTTCGATGGCCACGGCCACGGAGAATTCGCATTCGGTTGCGTCAACGGCGGCCTCGATTGCCAATACGCCCCGAGGACGATTTTCTTCACCTGGCAAGGGTTCGATGAAATGGACGAGGCCAGCGGCGACGGCTCCGCCGATCTCGAAGATGACGGAACTCTCGAAATCGAAATCCGCTTCCACCTCGGGGACGAGGCTATTCTAAAAGCTCGGAAATGGTGACTTTTTCAGCAGCCTGCTAGTGGATAAAATCTGACGATTGCATCCCGAGGGGGATTCCGTTCTGGCTGGGAATGTGCGAGTCTGTCGCATGCGACCAGGAATCAACATTGATCTTTCTTCCGCTGATCGGCTGCGGCTCGAAGCGCTGGTGCGGGATCGGAACACGGCGCAGAAGCACGTCTGGCGGGCCCGCATCGTGCTGCTCAGCGCCTCGGGTATTGGCACCAACGCGATCATGCGCGAGACCGGCAAGTCCAAGACTTGCGTCTGGCGCTGGCAGGAGCGCTTTGCTGAAGAGGGCGTAGAGGGCCTGCTGCGCGACAAGACCAGACCCTCGCGAATTGCGCCGCTGCCGCCCGAGGTGGCCGGGCGGGTGGTGGAACTGACCTTCACCGAGCCGCCCGCCGAGGCCACGCACTGGACCGGAGCGATGATGGCCGAGGCAGTCGGGATCAGCGTCAGTTCGGTACACCGCATCTGGCGGGCCCACGGCCTGCGGCCGCACCGGGTGCGCCAGTTCAAGCTCTCCAACGATCCCGAGTTCGTCACCAAGCTGCGCGACGTGGTCGGGCTCTATGTCGATCCCCCCGCCCACGCCATCGTCCTCTCGGTCGATGAGAAGTCGCAGATCCAAGCCCTCGATCGCACTCAGCCCGGCCTGCCCCTGAAGAAGGGTCGGGCCGGCACCATGACCCACGACTACAAACGCAACGGTACCACCACCCTGTTTGCCGCCCTCAACGTGCTCGACGGCACCGTGATCGGGCGCTGTATGCAGCGCCACCGTCACCAGGAATTCCTCCGCTTCTTGAAGGCCGTCGAGCGTGAGGCGCCAGTCGGCAAGATGGTGCACGTGATCCTCGACAACTATGCCGCCCACAAGCATCCCAAGGTGCGCGCCTGGCTCGCCCGTCATCCGCGCTTCGTCTTCCACTTCGTGCCGACCTCGTGCTCCTGGCTCAACGCCGTCGAGGGATACTTCGCCAAGCTCTCCAGACGCCGTCTCAAGCGCGGTGTCTTCAGATCCGTGGTCGACCTGCAAACCGCCATCAATCGATTCATCGACGAGACCAATGATGACCCCAAGCCCTTCGTCTGGACCGCCGATCCCGACAAAATTATCGCCGCCGTCAAACGGGGGCATCAAATGTTAGATTCAATCCACTAGGGGGGCGGGACGCATGGAGTGGTGGCAAGCCTTCATCGCGATCATGGGGCCTCTTTTTGTCCTCATGTTCTTGGGGATGCCGGTCGCTTTTGCCTTTCTTGCGGTGAATTTCGTCGGCTCCTTTCTATTTTTCGGCGGCTTCACCGGGCTGATACAGCTCGTGACCCAGGTCTCCGAGGCCATCAGCACATTCACCTTGGTTCCCGTCGCCCTGTTTTTGGTAATGGGCGAGATCATGTTCCATTCGGGAATCGGGCTCAGCCTGATGGATGCGCTGGACAAATGGTTCGGCAGTCTCCGCGGGCGGCTCGCCCTCATGGCCGTCGGCGGCGGTGTATTGTTCTCGACATTGACCGGCAACAGCATGGGCAGTATCGCGCTGCTCGGCTCCACGCTGGTGCCGGAGATGGAGAAGCGGGGATACAAAAAGCCCATGTCGCTGGGGCCGATCCTCGGCAGTGGCGGTCTCGCAATCATGATCCCGCCCAGCGGACTGGCCGTACTGCTGGGCGTGGTGGCTGAGTTGTCCATCGGCAAGATTCTGATCGCCATCATCCTGCCCGGCATCATCATGGCGATTCTCTACGCGCTCTACATCATCGGACGCTGCATGGTGGATCCGGATGTGGCGCCGTCGTTCAAGGTGGAACCGATCCCGTGGCCGGAAAAGCTCAAGGTTGCGGCCGTTCATATCGTGCCGGTCGGCTTCATAATCTTCATGGTCGTCGGGGTTATCTTCGCCGGGTTTGCGACACCCTCCGAGTCGGCGGCATCCGGCGCATTCGCCACCTTCCTCCTCGCCGTTCTCCAGCGCCGGATGACCTGGACGGTGTTTAAGAAAGCGATCGTCGGCAGCCTCGAGATATCGGTCATGTTGCTGCTGATCATTTCCGGCGCCCTCGCCTTCACCCAGATGCTGGCCTTCACCGGCGCGACGTCCGGTCTCGTCGACCTGATCCTCAGCATTGATGCGAGCCCGATCGCCGTGGTCGGCCTGATGGTGGTGCT
The DNA here is from genome assembly GCA_965213765.1 of Rhodospirillales bacterium. Classification (GTDB taxonomy): domain Bacteria; phylum Pseudomonadota; class Alphaproteobacteria; order Rhodospirillales; family UBA2165; genus JAJDXO01. Next base: position 1,834,517 of record OZ243926.1, read on the forward strand.
GGTGGTCCTGCTCGGCATGGTGATGAGCCCGGTACCGATCATGTTGGTGACCCTGCCGGTGTTCATTCCGGTCGTACAGCAACTGGGCTTCGATCCCATCTGGTTCGCGGTGCTTTATCTGATCGCGATCGAAACCGGGTCGACCTCGCCACCGTTCGGGGCGGGCTTGTTCGTGATGAAAGGTGTCGCGCCGCCGGGGACGGGCATGAACGAGATTTACCGGGCCGCGGTCCCTTTTCTCATCTGCGACGTTCTGGCGATATTGATCGTGCTGTTCATCCCGGCCATCGTTTCCTGGCCGATCAGCCTGATGTTCTGATTTGAGCGGCGTTGGCAAGGTCGGCGTGGGCTTGGATCAATCGTGGAACGTCTTCCGGCTCCCAGCGGCCCAGACCGCATTCCGCTGAAATGCCGAAACGATCCCAGTGCCGCGCCGCGGTCTCGAGCCGGGTACGGTTGCCGTCCGGACCGTCGTCGTGAACCAGTCCGAGGTAGAGTTCCGTCTCGTCGACGAGCCTTAAATCGCCGAGTGGTGCGAAGAAGCCGTCATCGCTCCGATCGGCTGGAACCGGCATATGGAGGAAATCCATGGGCCGGCCGAGGCGGGACAGCACCTCGTTGGCGGCCCGGACGCACATGCCGAGATCATCCGGCTCCTTCCAATGCTTGTTGTTCATGCTGCCGTAGCAAAGGTGGAAGCCGAGCTCGACACCTATTGGCACCGCGTTCCCCAATTTAGCCAGACGGCCGTTGAGCACCTCCCAGGCATCATCGAACGGGACGCCATAGACCCCCTCGAATATGCTCATTTCCGTGGCTACGTCCCATTGAACGGCGAGCGCCTCATGGGGCAGCGAGGCGCAGATTTCATCGAGTTCGCGGAGGATCGCCGCCTCATAGACCGGAAACACGTCGTCTTGGACGGCATAGGCGGTAAATGAATAAACCGGCGCGAAGGGCGTCGGAACGGCGACCAGAAACCGGGCCTCGGCCGGGATGACACCGGCGGATTGTTTCGCCTCGAACAATGAGAAGCTGGAGATCGATTCGCGGGCAAATCCCAACTCCCCAAAGTCCAGGTCGGTCGCGCCTTTGCCCGGCGAGAACTCGAAGGGCGGATGGAGTTGGTAGTCCCGTTCCCGCCCGGCGGCCTGCCGAAGCGCGGCTTGGCCTTCAAAAACGCCTAGCTGCCAGCCGATCCAGTTTCGCCGCTCGCCGGTTTCGCCGTCCGGATATCTGTGGCAACAGCCGCCGAGAATGTTCCCCGTCAGGTCGAGAACCGCGCCGGCATTTTCGAGCGGAACCGAACCGACGAGATGAACCGGATAACGGAGCGGCGCGATTTCGGTAGCCATGATTTTCTCTATATCGTTATTCCAAACGGTTATACTGACATATGCCGTCTGAACAAACTCCATCCGTTTCCGGCCGGCCATCGTCGGCCGGCTTCGATCGGCTGTTGCTGTCCCGGATGACCCTGCGACAGATGCAGACTTTGGTGACCGTCGCCGAGCACCGCAACATCCTCAAGGCCTCCGAGTTCCTCAACATGACGCAACCGGCGGTCTCCAAAAGCATCAAGGAGATGGAAGCCACCCTTGGTGTCGCGCTGTTCAAGCGCTCAACCCGAGGTGTTACGCCCACCGAGTATGGGGCGGCGTTCGTCGATCACGTGCGGTCGGTCCTGGCGGAAATGCGCACCGCCTGGAACGAGCTCGCAGATCTGCAGGATGCGTACGTCGGCAAGCTGGAGCTCGGCATCCTGCCAAGCGTCTCGGGCGGGCCGCTGATGCAGGTGCTGACCGATCTCCATCGAGAGCGCCCGGGCATCAGCATCACCATTCACGAGGGAGTGCACTCACAATTGCTTCCCTCGCTCCGGACCGGCGAGCTGGACATGGTCGTGGGCCGGATGATCGAGGACGGCGAGCGGGGCGGTCTGACCCAGGAAATCCTTTACCACGAACCCTGGGTGGTGATTGCCCGCGGCGATCATCCGCTGCTCAAGAGGAACACGCCGCTGGACCTTGAGGATCTCGCCGACGCCCAATGGATCCTGCCGCTCCCCAACGCCACCATCCGGCCGGTGGTTCAATACATATTCAATGAGCATGGTCTGGAGCTGCCCCAAGCGGCAATTGAATGCAGTTCCGGTTTGGTGGCCCGGTCGCTGCTGGGACGGACCGACATGCTGATGATCATGCCGAGATATTTTCTCGGCCCCGAAGAAGACGGCAACCTCGACGCGCTTCCCGTTGAGCTCAAAATCGATCCCATGCCGGTCGGCATCACCGTCCGCGAAGCCCGGACGCCAACCGCCACCGAGGAACTCGTCCGCACCATGCTGCGCGACGCGGTGACGGAGATGAACTAATTTGAACGACGGGAAATATGGTACCGGGGGAGGGACTTGAACCCCCGACACGCGGATTATGATTCCGCTGCTCTAACCAGCTGAGCTACCCCGGCACACGATTTCGCCGATGCCGTCGGGCACCGCGAAGACAGGGGATTTATGCCGATGCCGGCAGACTGTCAAGTTCCGACTGGCCGATCACCGGCTCGGTCTCGGACGGCTTCGAAATCCAGCCGCCGCCGAGCACCCGGTCCCCATCATAAGCGACGCAGGCCTGTCCCGGCGCCACCCCGGCCTGGGCGGCGAAGAGCGTCACCAGGGCGCCCCCGTCGCCGTCCGAACGGATACTCGCCGGTACCGCCTGATGCATGGAGCGAAGCTTCACCGTGACCTCCTGCGGCTTGTCGTCGAGGGGTGCGCCCAACCAATTGAGCCCGCGGACGGACACCTCGGTTTCCATCAGCGACCCCTTGGGCCCGACAATCACCCGCCGGTTCAGAGGGTCGAGCCGCACCACATAGAGCGCCTCGCCGCCGCCGATGCCGAGGCCGCGGCGCTGCCCGACCGTGTAATGGAGTATCCCCTCGTGCCGGCCCAAGACGGCGCCGTCGAGATCGACGATGTCGCCGGGCTCGGCGGCGCCGGGCCGCATCTTCTTCACCACTTCGGCGTAGTTCCCGCCGGGGACGAAGCAGATATCCTGACTGTCGGGCTTGTCGGCGACCGCGAGGCCGAAGCGCTCGGCATGGGCCCGGGTTTCCGACTTCGGCATATCGCCCAGCGGAAATCGGAGAAAATCCAGTTGGTCCCGGGTTGTGGCGAATAGGAAATAGCTTTGATCCCGGCTGCCATCGGCGGCCCGATGAAGTTCGGCGCCTTGGGCCCCCTCGACCCGCCGCACATAATGGCCGGTGGCCAGCACGTCGGCCTGCAGATCCCGGGCACGGGAGACGAGATCGCGAAACTTCACCGTCTGGTTACAGCGGACGCAGGGAATCGGGGTCTCCCCGGCAAGATAGGAATCGGCGAAATCGTCCATGACTTCCCCGCGGAAGCGGTCTTCGAAATCGAGGACGTAGTGCGGAATGTCCATCTGCGCGGCTACCCGGCGGGCATCATGGATGTCCTGGCCCGCGCAGCACGTGCCGGGCCGCGCCGTCGCCGCACCGTAATCGTAGAGTTGCAGCGTAATGCCGATGACGTCGTAACCCTGCTCGGCCAGCAGCGCGGCGGTCACCGAACTGTCGACGCCGCCCGACATGGCGGCCACGACGCGGGTCTCGGCCGGTGCTTTATCCAATCCCAGTGAGTTCATGACACGAAATATATCTCCGGACTCATGGGGCGCAAGCTACGCCGCGGCATCGAGACCCATCTGCCAGAAGCCGGCCTCCAGGCGCGTTGCCTTGTCGAACGTCCGTTGCAGGTCCGGCACCCGGGCCTCGGAACCGGTCCGCACGAACAGGGAATCGAGCAGACCTATCTCATCCGCCGCCACATGCTGGTAATCATCGGAGGCGTACATCTCGATCCACGCCTTGTAGGGATGATCGTCCGCCACCGCCCCCATCGCGGCGCCGATCTCCGCGTAGCCGATGATGCACGGCGCCAGCGCCACATGCAGATCGAGCAGGTCCCCCGCCATGCCGCGATCCAGCACATAGCGGGTATAGGCCATGGTCTCGGCGGCCTCCGGGGCCGACGCCATGTCGGCTTCCGACAAGCCCCAGCCGGCGCAGAACTCGATATGGAGCCTTATCTCCGTATCGACGATCGCCCCGAGGGTGGCCGAGGCGGCGCGGATATCCTCCAAGTCGGATGCCTTGTAGGCAGCGAGGCCATAGGCGCGGGCGAACTGGATCAGGAATAAATAATCCTGAATCAGGTAGTGCCGGAAGCAGGCTTCGGGAAGCGCGCCGTCGGCCAACCGCCTGACGAAGTCGTGTTCGATATAGGCCCGCCAATCCCGGGCCGCTCCTTCCTTGAGACGCTGAAACAGAGACACGCTCTCAGACCATCATGTTGCGGGTTTCCACCGGCAGCGACACCACCAACCCATCCAACTCGTCGGTGACTTCGATCTGGCAGCCGAGGCGCGAGGTCTGCGTGAGGCCGAAGGCGAGGTCGAGCATGTCGTCCTCATCGTCATCGGCCGGCACGAGCTTCCCATACCAGTCCGGATCGACGATCAAATGGCAGGTGGAGCATGCCAGCACCCCTTCGCAGGCGCCCTCGATATCGATGTCGTTCTTGTGGGCCACAATCAGCAAGGTGTCACCGATTTCGGCCTCGACCTCGCGGTGGTTTCCGTTGGGCTCGATAAATGTGATCCGAGGCATCAGCCGCCCTCCGCCGGCACCGGCTCCACTCGAGGTTTAAACGTGAAAAGACTCGCCACAGCCGCAGCGGCCCTTCTCGTTGGGATTGTCGAACACGAAGCCCGACTGCAGCTTGCCTTCGACGTAATCCATCTTGCTGCCGACCAGGAACATGACGGCCACCGGATCGATAAACACCCGGACCCCGTCCTGCTCGACCTCCTCCTCGAACGGGCGCTTGTCCGCGGCATACTCGACCACGTAGGAGTGGCCGGAACAGCCGGTGTTGCTGACCCCGACCCGCAGGCCGAGCACCGGTTTGTCGGCGCGGTCCATCAGCGAGCGCACGCGCGCAACCGCGTTGTCGGTCAGGGTGACGGCTTGTTGTCCTTCGTTCATCATCATCCTCTTTTCCCTCGCTCTAAAACATGCCCAAGGCGACTTTGGCTTCGTCGGACATCTTGTCCATGTCCCAGGGCGGGTCCCAGACCAGCTTGACCTCCACCTCGGCGATACCGGGTACCGAGGCCGCCGCGTCGGCCACCTGCTGGGGCAGGATGCCGGCAACTGGACACCCAGGCGCGGTCAAGGTCATCTCGATCATGGCGTTACCGGTCTCCTCGCTGATGTCGATGGTATAGATGAGCCCCAATTCATAGATATTCACCGGGATTTCAGGATCGTAGACGGTGCGCAGCGCCTCGGCGACCGCGGACAAATCGGCAACGGACACGCCGTCGTCCAAGGGCGCGCCGGCCCGGCCGACGATGCCCTCGGGCACCTCGCCGCCCATTGCGGTTTCCCAAGGTTGCGGTGGCTCCATCGGGTAATTGCTCATGTTCTCATCCATCTTGATCAGCCTTCTTCGTGCTCACTCCGTGGTCGCCGCGTCTTCACCCTCGGCGGCGGCGTTCATGGTATGCCAGGCGAGCGTCGCGCACTTCACCCGCATGGGGAACTGACGAACGCCCGACATCACCTTCAACTTCTCCAATTCATCCTCAAACCCGTCGGCGATCCTGCCGTCATCGTCCTCGGTGCACATCTTGTGGAACCGTTCGAAAAGCTCCTGTGCCTCGGCGAGCGGCTTGCCCTTGACGATGTCCGTCATCATCGAGGCCGACGCGATGGAAATGGCGCAGCCCTTCCCTTCAAAGGCGGCATCCTGGATGTTCTGTCCTTCATCGAGCCGCAGGTAGACCGTCAACCGGTCGCCGCACAGGGGATTGTTGCCAAGCGCCTCATGGCTGGCATCCGCCGGATGGCGGAAGTTCCGCGGGTTCTTCCCGTGGTCCAGGATCACCTCCTGGTACAGATCTCTCAAATCGTCGTCAATCATCCGAATATCTCTCTGACCTTTTCCAAGGCGTCGGCCAGCGCGTCCACTTCCGCGCGGGTGGTGTACATACCGAACGACGCCCGGGACGTCGAGGTCACGCCGAAACGCTCCATCAGCGGCTGCGCGCAGTGGTGTCCGGCGCGAACGGCGACCCCGGCGCTGTCGATGATCGTCGCCACGTCATGGGAGTGCACTTCACCGAACTCAAACGACACGATCCCGGTCTTTTGCTGCGCCCTCCCGATGATCCTGAGCCCTTCCACGTCGCCGAGACGCAACATGGCGTAATCCAGCAGCTCCTTTTCATGAGCGGAGACGTTGTCGAGGCCGACGGCGGTGACATAGTCAATTGCGGCACCAAGGCCAACGGCCTCGACGATCGGCGGCGTGCCGGCCTCGAACCGTGCCGGCGGCTCCCGATAGGTGGTCTTTTCGAACGTGACCAGGGAAATCATGTCACCGCCGCCTTCGAAAGGCGGCATCTTCTCCAGCCATTCCGACTTGCCCCACAGCACGCCAATGCCGGACGGGCCATAAAGCTTGTGGCCGGTCCAGACGTAGAAGTCACAGTCCAAATCCTGCACATCGGCCCCTTCGTGGACTATGCCCTGGGCGCCATCGAACAGGACAGGGGTGCCGTTGTCATGGGCTAGCCGGACGATTTCCTTCACCGGCGTGACGGTCCCCAGCACATTGGAGACGTGGGTAACCGCGACCAGCTTGGTCTTGGGGCTGAGTAATTTCTCGAACTCGTCGGTCAGGAAGTTGCCGGCATCGTCGATGGGCACCACTTTGATTTCGATGCCCGTGCGGTCGCGCAACAACTGCCAGGGGACGATGTTGGCATGGTGCTCCATCACCGAGACGATGATTTCGTCACCCGCCTCCAACATCGAGCCGAAGGCATGCGCCACCAAATTGATCGCCGCGGTAGCGTTATGGGTGAAGACGATTTCATCCGGGCTTTTGGCGTTCATGAACCGGGCCACCTTCGCCCGGGCATTTTCGTAGTTCTCGGTCGCCGCCTGGCTGAGATAGTAGGTGCCCCGGTGTACGTTGGCGTACTGGCTCTCATATGCCCGGGTCATGGCGTCGATGACCGCCCGCGGCTTCTGGGCGCTGGCGGCGCTATCCAGGAATACCAGCGGCTTGCCGTTGACTTCCAGTGACAAAGCCGGAAAGTCGCGGCGGATCGCCTCGACGTCGAAGGCGTCGGTGCCGACTGGTTCGGTAAGGTTCACGACGTTTGTCATACTTCGTCCGTTTCCTGGGCATGGGCGAGCCAGTTGCCGACCGCGTCCCGAAGCAGCGGCTCGATCGGCTCCTCCTCGACACCGTCTATCACTTCGCCGAGAAATGCCTCGACCAGCATGCTGCGGGCATGCGCCTCGGGGATACCTCGGGCACGGAGATAGAACAGTGCGTCGTCGTCAAGCTCGCCGGCGGTCGCGCCGTGGGAGCATTTGACGTCGTCAGCGAAGATTTCGAGCTGAGGCTTGGTATCAATCTCGGCCTTGTCCGACAACAACAGAGTCTTGTTGGTCATCCGGCCATCGGTGCCGTCGGCGCCGGCCTCGACCCGGATGTTGCCCTGGAACACGGCCCGCGCCGAGCCGGTCAGGGCGCCCTTGTAGAGCTGTTCGGAGTTGGAGTTTTTGGTCGCGTGGCGGACGACGGTGGTGTTGTCGAGGACCTGCGATCCGTCACCGAGATACACGCCATTGAGCCGGGCAACGGAATCGCCGGCGGTCAGGCCAACCTGGATCTCGTCCCGGGCGACCGCCGCCCCCTGCTGAAGGATGAAACTATCATAGATCCCGCCACGATCGATCCTGGCACGGACGGTGTTGACGTGGACGCTGCCGGCACCCTGCCGCTGAACCCTCCGGTGCTCGACGGACGCGCCCTCGGCGACAGTGACCATGGTCGCGCCATTGAAAAACTGCTGCGAGGGAGCAGCACCCAGATGGGTCTCGATGATCTGCACCCGGCAGCCGGCGCCGGCAATGATCATGTTGCGAGGCTGGCGGACGGTCGGGGTATCGCCACCGGTATCGGCAAAGACGATTTCCAGCGGCGCGGCAATTTCCGCCTTCTCCGCCACCTCGACCACATAGCCGTCGTCGAGGAACGCCCCGTTGAGCGCCAGCAACGGCTGATCTTCACCGAGGTCGCCAAGACGCGGCTGGATCAGGTCTGCGCCGCTTTCCAGACGGTCGGCGAGCGGCGTGAACCGTACGCCGTCGAAATCCCGAAGTTGCGACAGATCATCCCGGAAACCGCCGTCGACGAAGACCAGGCGCGGCCCGGTGCCGATGGCATTCGGCAGATCGACGGTGGCGCCCGCATTGCCGGGGGCTTCGGAAAAGTCGAAGCCATCGAGGGCGCGAAGATTGGTGTACTTCCACTCCTCCACCTTCGGCGTCGGCAGGCCGGTCGTGCCGAACGATTGGACGGCCGCTTCGCGGAGATCGGCGAGCCATTCGATCTGCTGTCCGGGCAGCGTCTCGCGCACCGCTTCGTAGCGGTCAAGCATCGCCCGGCTTGCTGACGTAATACCCATTTATGCGGCCGCCTTTGAAAACTCGGCGTATCCCTTCTCCTCGAGCTCGCGAGCCAAATCGGCGTCGCCCGAGGCAACGATTTTGCCGTCGGCCAGAACATGGACGCGGTCGGGAATGATGTGGTCCAGCAAACGCTGATAGTGGGTGATCACCAGCATCGACCGCTCCGGCGACCGCAAGCTGTTGACGCCCTCGCCGACGATTTTCAGAGCATCGACATCGAGGCCGCTGTCGGTCTCGTCGAGCACCGCGAACGAGGGGCGGAGCACCGCCATCTGCAACACCTCGTTGCGCTTTTTCTCCCCGCCGGAGAAGCCGACATTGACGGCGCGCTTCAGCAGCTCATCCGTGATGTTCAGGGTCGCGGTCTGTTCACGGACGAACTTAAGGAACTCCATGGCATCCAGCTCGTCCCCGCCGCGGTAGGCGCGTATCGCGTTGAGCGAGGTCTTGAGGAAGTTCATGGTCGAGACGCCGGGAATTTCCACCGGATACTGGAAGGCAAGAAACAGGCCTTCACCGGCGCGTTCATCCGGCGACATCTCCATCAGGTCCTTGCCGTTGAATAGGATCGACCCTTCGGTCACCTCGTAGCCGTCACGGCCGGCGATCACATAGGACAACGTGCTCTTGCCGGCGCCGTTCGGCCCCATGATGGCGTGGACCTCGCCCGGCCCCATGGTCAGGTCGAGACCCTTGAGGATCGGCTTACCGTCGACGCTGGCGTGCAAATTTTTAATTTCCAACATAATTTTTACGAACTCTTCCGGCTAATGGACATTCATGGACAAAAATAGACATTCGATGACTTCTTTTCGTTCCAATTTGGGCCTTATCCGACGCTTCCCTCGAGGCTGATTCCGACCAACTTCTGTGCCTCGACGGCGAATTCCATGGGCAGTTCCTGCAGCACCTCGCGGCAGAATCCGTTGACGATCAGGGCAACGGCTTCCTCCTCGCCGATGCCCCGCTGGCGGCAATAGAACAACTGGTCGTCGCTGATCTTCGAGGTCGTCGCTTCGTGCTCGACCTGGGCGGAGCGGTTGCGGCTTTCGATATAGGGCACCGTATGGGCGCCGCACTCCGATCCGATGAGCAGTGAATCGCACTGGGAATAATTCCGCGCACCCGAGGCATTGGGCATCATCTTCACCAGCCCGCGGTAGGTGGCCTGAGATTTACCCGCCGAGATACCCTTGGAAATGATCCTCGACCTGGTGTCCTTGCCGAGATGGATCATCTTGGTGCCCGTATCGGCCTGCTGGAAGTTGTTGGTGATGGCGATGGAATAGAACTCACCCACCGACCGGTCGCCCTGCAGGATGCAACTCGGATACTTCCAGGTAATCGCCGAGCCGGTCTCAACCTGGGTCCAGGAAATCTTGGAATCGTCGCCGCGGCAGGCGCCCCGCTTGGTGACGAAGTTGTAGATGCCGCCGACACCGTTTTCGTCGCCGGGATACCAGTTCTGGACCGTCGAGTATTTGATTTCGGCGTCCTTGTGGGCGACCAGTTCGACAACTGCCGCGTGGAGCTGGTTTTCGTCCCGCATCGGCGCGGTGCAGCCTTCGAGGTAGCTCACGTAAGAGCTCTCATCGGCGATGATCAGTGTCCGCTCGAACTGGCCCGTATTGGCCGCGTTGATCCGGAAATAGGTGGAGAGCTCCATCGGGCAGCGCACCCCTTTCGGGATGTAGACGAACGACCCGTCCGTGAATACCGCGCAATTGAGTGTCGCGAAATAATTGTCCGAGTAGGGAACGACGGAGCCAAGATATTCCTTCACCAACTCCGGATGGTCCTTCACCGCTTCGGAGATCGAGCAAAAGATTACACCGTGGGCGGCGAGGGTCTCCTTGAATGTCGTCGCCACCGAGACGCTGTCGAACACCGCGTCCACGGCAACGTTCTTCACACCGGCGAGCACCTCCTGTTCGTGCAGGGGAATACCGAGCTTCTCGTATGTGGCCAGCAGTTCCGGGTCCACATCGTCGAGGCTTTCCGGGCCGTCTTCCGCCGACTTGGGCGCCGAATAGTAATAGGCGTCCTGATAGTCGATGGGCGGATAGCCGACCTTGGCCCAGTCCGGCTCCTCCATGGTCAGCCAGTGCCCATAGGCCTTGAGACGCCAGTCGAGCAACCACTGAGGCTCCTCTTTCTTGGCCGAGATGAACCGGACGATATCCTCGTTCAGGCCTTTGGGCGCCGTATCCGTATCGATATCGGTGACGAAGCCGTATTTGTACTTTTCGACTTCCTGGACCGTTTGGACGGTTTCTTGAGTGACTGCCATTGTTTTTCTCGTTTCCCTCTGGGCCTGACTAAGGTTCCGGTTATTCGGCCGCCACGGAATTCGCGGCACCCTTGGTACGTAGTTGCGTGATCACCTCGATCAACCGATCTCCGGCAATATTTATTTCGTCGGTGGTGGTGAAGCGCCCGAGCCCGATGCGCAGGCTGCCCTCCGCCTGTTCGTCGGTGAGGCCAAGGGAGCGGAGAACGTGCGAGGATTCGGAATCCGCCGACGAGCACGCCGAACCTGACGATACGGCGATGTCCGGCATGGCGGCCATCATCGCATCGGCCAGCAATCCCTCGACGCTGATATTGAGGTTTCCGGCAATCCGTTTTTCGGCGTGACCATTGAGCTTGATACCGGGCACCGCTTCGGTAATCCGCTGAAGCAGGCGGTCGCGGAGCATGCGGAGGCGGTTCGCCTCGCCGGCCATCTCCTCGGCCGCGATCGCGCAGGCGGCACCGATGCCGACAGCCAGCGGCGCCGGGACGGTACCCGGACGCACCCCCTGCTCCTGCCCGCCGCCGCTGAAGATGGGCGCCATCCGGACCTCGGAATCTTCACGCTTGTAAAGCGCGCCGATGCCCATGGGCCCATATAGCTTGTGGCCGGAAATGCTCAGCAGATCGATGTTCATCTCGCGCACATCGAGCGGGATTTTGCCGGCGGCCTGGGCCGCGTCGGTATGCAGGCCGGCGCCCGCTTCCCGGCAGATGGCACCGATCTCGGCCATTGGCTGAATCACGCCGACCTCGTTCTGCACCGCCATGACGGAGACCAGCAGCGTGTCCTCGGTGACCGCGGCCCGAAACTGGTCGAGATCGATCATGCCCTCGGCGTCCACTGGCAGATAAGTTATGTCAAATCCCTGATCGTCGAGTTCCAACACCGAGTTCAACACGCACAGGTGCTCGGTCACGCAGGTGACCACGTGACGCCGGGTGTTGTGGCGCTCCGGTGCCGCACCCTTGATGGCGATGTTGTTGGATTCCGTGGCACCCGAAGTGAAAAAGATTTCCTGCGGCTGGGCGCCGATCAGTCTGGCGACCTGCGCGCGTGCCGCCTCAACGGCCTCGCTCGCCTCGGCGCCGAAGGCATGGCTGTCCGAATGGGGATTTCCGAACTTGTCGGAAAAATACGGCAGCATGGCCTCGACCACCCGCGGATCGGTGGGCGTGGTCGCCTGATTGTCCAGATAGATGCGCTGCTGCTGGTTCATCCGGGGAACCTCCTCACGCCGCGCTTGCCCGGGCGGCGGCGTCGCCCCGGTTCCGGCCGTGAAGTTCCGACCATGCCGAAATGAAGGCCCGGACATCGTCCTCCGTCGAGTCCCAACCCAGGCTCACCCTGATGGATGATTGGGCGAGGTCGTCGGGAGCCCCCATGGCGGTAAGCACGTGGGACGGCTCAACCTTGCCCGACGAGCAGGCCGAACCGGCACTGACCATCACCTCGGCCAAGTCGAGGGAAATGACCTGGGTCTCGCTGGGCAAGCCGCGGACACCGAAACACAGGGTGTTGGGCAGCCGCTCGGCGCGCGCACCGAAGAAAACGGCTTCGGGCGCGACCGCACCGATACGCAGTTCCATATCGTCGCGCAGTTCTTCGATGGCGTCGTAGCAAGCCATCGAGGTGCATGCCGCGTCGAGCGCCGCGCCGAAGGCGGCGATCCCGGGAACGTTCTCAGTCCCCGCCCGGTGTCCCCGCTCCTGACCGCCGCCCTGTATCTGGGCCTCAAGGTCGAGGCCATCACGAACGATCAAGGCGCCGACGCCCTGTGGCCCACCCAGTTTATGGGACGACACGGTCATCATATCCGCACCGATCCAGGTCATGTCCACGGGCAGCTTGCCCGCCGCCTGAACCGCATCGGTGTGCAGCAGCGCCCCATGCCGATGGACGAGTTCGGCCGCCGCCGCCACGGGCTGGACCACGCCGGTTTCGTTGTTCGCCAGCATGACGGAAACCAGCGCCGGCGTATCACGCTCGGCCAGCAGGGCCTCGAGTGCGGCAAGGTCGACGACGCCGTCCCCATCCGCCGGGATGATTTCGGCCCCCGGGGCGGCTTCCAGGACGGACGGATGCTCAATCGCCGACACCAGCAGGCGTTTCCGTCCGGCACCCTTGATAGCCAAATTATTGGCTTCCGTGCCGCCGCTGGTGAACACCACCCCGGCAGGCGTCGCACCGAGCGCCCCGGCCACTTGTTCCCGCGCCGTCTCCACATAAGCGCGCGCCCGGCGCCCGGCCCCATGCACCGACGACCCGTTGCCCGTCTCGGCAAGCAGGCGGGTCATGATCTCGGCGGCTTCGGGCCGAAGCGGTGCCGTCGCGTTATAGTCGAGATAAGCGCTCACAAGCTGGTTCCGTTGTCTATCCGTAGCAAATTGGCGGCGGCCGGACCGATGCCGGCCGGAATCGGCCCGGCTATTCCGCGGGAACCGGCGCGGGCTGCGGCCGCGGCGCCACGGGAACCGGCTGCCCGATCACCACCTCCGGCGCCCTCAGCAGACCGCTGGTCCCCAGAACCCGGTTCTCAATCACGTCCTCAAGGCTGATCGAGCTCAGGTAGAGGTAAATCTGGTTGCCCAGTTCCTCCCACAAATCGTGGGTCAGGCAGCGGCTGCGGTCGGTGTGGCATCCCTCCGGCGAACCCGGGGTACAACGGGTGGCCTTGATCGGCTCATCGACCGCCAGGATGATGTCGGAAATCCGCGTCTCGTCGGCGGCGCGGGCCAGCTGATAGCCGCCGCCCGGGCCCCGGACGCTCTTAACCTGGGACCCCTTGCGGAGCTTGCCGAACAGCTGCTCCAAATAGGAAAGCGAAATATCCTGACGCTCGGCGATATCGGCCAACGCAACCGGCCGGCCCTCTCGGCTTTGACGGGCCAGATCAACCATTGCCATGACGGCATAACGGCCCTTGGTGCTCAGCTTCACTAGCTGTCTCCTTCAATTGTTGCGATCGCCACGGTCCTCGGCCGGGGACGATCAATCATTCCCGGTGCGGGTCAGCGGGTCTTCTTCTCCGCTTTGGCCGCGGCCGCTGTCTTCTTGTTGATTGTTCATTGTTTCGCGGGCGCCGTTGCCCCGGCGCTTCAGCACTTGGTTTTCGCGCTCAAGGTCGTCGATACGCGTTGTCAGTTCCTGCAATTGGCTGCGCAGGCTCTCGAAACTCTTGGCCACCGGATCGGGCAGGTCATCGGTCGGGGTGCCGTAGGCGGTAAAGTTGTCATCCTGGGACCGGCCCTTGGCCATCACGATCTTGGCCGGGATGCCGACCATGGTGGCGCCTTCGGGCACGTCCTTCAGAACCACGGCGTTGGCGCCGATGCGCGAGCATTCACCGACGGTGATGGGCCCCAGGACTTGTGCGCCGGAGCCGACAATAACCCGGTCGCGCACCGTCGGGTGGCGCTTACCCTTCTCCAGCGACGTACCGCCGAGCGTCACGCCCTGGTAGAGGGTCACGTCGTCGCCGATCTCGGAGGTCTCGCCGATCACCACGCCGGTGCCGTGGTCGATAAACATCCGGCGCCCGATTGTCGCACCGGGATGAATTTCAATGCCGGTGACCACCTTGGCGAAGTTGGAAATGAAACGGGCGATCAGATGAAAGCCCTTGCGCCAGAAAAGGTTGGAAAACCGGTAATACAGAATTGCGTGATAGCCGGGATAACACAGAAACACTTCAAGCTTGGACCGCGCCGCCGGGTCCCGGTCCATGAACGACCGAATATCTTCGTGAAGTCTCTTGAAAAAGCGTTGCTTCATTGTGCTAGTATCCGCCGCCCATTCATCCGGCGTGACGGTCCGGGAAACGGAGTACCCGCCGTCCGGATGATGTCACAAGATCTAATCCCGGGTAATTTAGTCGGGTATATAGATTGTCCGAGTAATTTAGTCAAGTAAATAAGCCCGCATTTTTGGGAAAAATCGAGGCAAATCGATCAAAATCATGGGTCTGAATTAACCACATGACCCGCTTCAAAAACACGTAACGCCACCAGGAACCCGTCAATTCAATGCCCGAAGTTATCTTCAACGGTCCCGACGGCCGCCTCGAAGGCCGCTATCATCAGAGCAAAACGCCCAACGCGCCCATCGCGATCGTGCTGCATCCGCACCCCCTCCACGGCGGCAACATGAACAATCGCGTCGTCTACACGGTGTTCAACGCCTTCGCCGACCGGGGGTTCTCGGTACTCAGGTTCAATTTCCGGGGCGTCGGCAAATCGCAGGGCACCTTCGATGCCGGAATCGGCGAATTGAGCGACGCGGCCTACGCCTTCGACTGGATGCAGCAGATCAATCAGAACAGCCGGTTCTGCTGGATCGGCGGCTATTCCTTCGGGGCGCTGATCGCCATGCAGTTGATGATGCGGCGCCCGGAAATCGGAGGTTTCATCTCGGTGTCGCCGCCGGCCAGCACCGAGGACTTCACGTTCCTCGCCCCTTGCCCCTCGTCGGGGCTGATCGTCCACGGCGATAAGGACGAGCAGGTGCCCCTGGACGCGGTAAACAGGCTGGCAACCAAACTCGACAATCAGAAAAACATTTCGGTGGGGCTCAGCGTCATCCAGGGCGGCGATCATTTCTATCAAGAAAAGCTGGACAAGCTCGATGGTGAAGTCGGCGCCTATCTCGACGAGGCGCTGAAGCCGGCCGAGGACGCCGACGCCTGACCGGTAAGCTAAGCCGCCGCCCGGGCCCGGTGGTGGACCCCGCCCGGCACCGGAGATGAAACACCCGTGGTGCCAGGGACGCTGAGCGGCAGACCTCTCAGCGACCGGACCGCCAGATAAGCAAATGCTTGCGCCTCCAGCATATTGCCGTCCCATCCGACCGCCTCGACGGGCTTGATCGCCGTACCCAGGGCATCGGCCAATTCCGCCATGAGCACCGGGTTGTGCCGCCCGCCGCCGGTGACCAGCCATCTTCGCGGTGTTCCCGGAAGATGCGGCCGGGCGGCGGCCACCGAGGCGACGGTAAACGCCGACAAGGTCGCCGCGCCATCCGCGTCGTCAAGGCGTTCGGCGGGCTCGACCGAAAAATCCATCCGGTCGAGGGACTTTGGCGGCGCGAGACCGAAATACGGGTGATCCATCAGTTCCGCCAATACGTCCCGGTTCACGGTACCCGAGGCGGCCAGCCGCCCGTCCTCATCCATGGCGGCACCCCGCCGCCCGGCCACCCAATCGTCCAGCAGGGCATTGGCCGGGCCGGTATCGAAGGCGAGCAACGTGCCGGGTGCCTCAGGCTCGCCCTCGCCGATCCATGTCACGTTCGCGACGCCGCCCAAATTGAGCACCGCCAGCGGTTTTTCGAGGTCCCGGGCGAGCGCCCAGTGATAGAGCGGCGCAAACGGCGCCCCCTGCCCGCCGTGCGCCATGTCGTTGCTGCGGAAATCATTCACCACATCGATGCCGGTAAGCCGGGCCAGCCGCTCTCCATCCCCCAGCTGCAAAGTGGCCGCCGCCTCGGGCAAGTGGTTGATGGTCTGGCCATGAAAGCCGATGACATCAATGTCCGGCGGCTCCAGGCCGGCCTTCGCGAGCAGTGCCGAGACCTGGTCCGCGTGGCGGCGGGTCAACTCCTCCTCCACGGCCGGATCGGCCGCGGTCTGACGCAGGCAGCCCCGCAAACGGTCGCGGAACGCGGCATCATAGGTTCCGGGCAATGAGGCGCCGCGCTCAAACACGCCGACGCCGTCGGTCTTGATGATGGCCGCGTCGATGCCGTCCAGCGACGTGCCGCTCATCAGGCCGAGTGCAGTACGGATTGCCGTCACCGCGCCGACCGGCGCCGTTGTTCGCAGCACCCGAGTGTGCTAAAGCGACGCCCCATTCCGGCGGCAAGGTGAAGATTCGCGAGACGGCAAGGCATCAATCTCATGTCCTCCTTTAAATCAGATTTCATGAATGCGGTCCACGAGCGGGGCTATGTCCACCAGTGCACGGACGATGCGGGCCTGGATGCGTTCGCCGATGAGAAGACCGTGGTTGCATACATCGGTTTCGACTGCACCGCCCCGAGCCTCCATGTGGGCTCGCTGGTTCAGATCATGATGCTGCGCCTGCTGCAAAGGACCGGGCATCGTCCCATCGTGCTGCTTGGCGGCGGCACCACCAAGGTCGGCGATCCCAGCGGCAAGGATGAAAGCCGCGGGATCCTCACCTACGAGCAGATCGAGGAGAACAAGCGGGGCATTCGCCGCGCGTTCGAGAAATATTTGAGCTTCGAGGATGGCCCGACCGGCGTCATCATGGCCGACAACGCCGAATGGCTGGACGAGCTCAACTACATTTCCCTGCTCAGGGATTACGGCCCTCACTTCACCATCAACCGGATGCTGACCTTCGATAGCGTCAAGCTCCGGCTCGAGCGCGAACAGCCGCTGACCTTCCTGGAATTCAACTACATGATTCTCCAGGCCTACGACTTTGTCGAACTCGCCAGGCGCCATGACTGTGTGATGCAGATGGGCGGCTCCGACCAGTGGGGCAACATCGTCAATGGCATCGAGCTTGGCCGCCGGGTCGATGGATCGTCGCTCTACGGGCTGACCTCGCCGCTGATGACCACCTCGTCGGGCGCCAAGATGGGCAAGTCCGCGGACGGCGCTGTCTGGCTGGATGCGGAGATGGTCAGCCCCTACGAGTTCTGGCAGTACTGGCGCAACGCCGAAGATGCCGATGTGGGCCGGTTCCTCGGCATGTTCACCGAACTCCCGATGGACGAAGTGAACCGTCTGGCGGCGCTCGAGGGCGCCGAACTCAACGACGCCAAGAAGATCCTGGCCACCGAGGTCACCACCCTCTGCCACGGCGCCAAAGCCGCGCGGGAAGCCGAGGAGACCTCCCGGCGCACCTTCGAGGAAGGAGCGGCGGATGAGGGCCTGCCCAGTATCGAGATCAGCGAGGCCGACTTCGGCGGCGGTCTTCAGGCCTTCGAACTGTTCAAGCGCGCCGGCCTCGCCAACTCCAACGGCGAGGCACGCCGCCTGATCAAAGGCGGCGGCGCGCGCATCAACGGCCAGCCGGTAGCGAGCGAAACCGAGACGGTGGAGGCCTCCGCGTTTTCCGGCCGGACACTTAAACTCTCGGCGGGCAAAAAACGCCACGCGTTGGTGAAACTGGTGGCCGGCTAGCCCGGCCGATCGGGCTCAGTTCGCTTCGACCTTGGGCGCATCCTTCCCGGCCGGCGCTTCGGATTTCTGTTCGAGATTCCCAAAAAGTTTTTTAAGTTTTTTCACTGGACCGGGTGTCAACGCGGACAGCGGATAGTATTTGACACCTGGCTCCTCGATCATGCCGCGAACCGAATAGTTGGCGGCGAACACCCCGCCCCCTTCTTCACCGCCGGTGAACACCTGCCCAATGATCGGTAGCCGGCCGAGTATGCTGTTGAGCACGTAGGCCGGCACGATGGTGCCGGAGAGATCAATCGCCGAGGAATTGGTATCGACGACGCCGGACGCCGTGAAACCCAGCGACAGCCCGATGGCCCGGGCATCGGTGACCGCAATCACGCCGTCGCGGTCGACGAACGGGACATCCAGCGTCGAAAAGGCGAGGCCTTCGCCGGTCAACAGTTCGAGAATGCCGGTCAGCGACGCAATGGACAGCAGGCGCGCCAGAACCGGCGTATTGGTTACCCGGAAATCACGGATCGTCGCCCGGCCGGCCAGCGGCCGCTTGGGTTCATCATCTTTGTAAACTCCTTCGACGAGCAAATTGCCGCCGACGACCTCGTCATAAAGATCGAACGTCCGCAGCACCGCGCCCGCGTCGTCGGACTGGATTTTCAGTGACCGGCGCCCGTTCCCGGGCCGCAGGTCGAGCTTCAGGGAACCACCGCCGTCAAGCGCCGCCTGTAGCTCCATCCGGCGCCACAGCTCGCCATCGAAGACCAGGGCACCGGCGACATTGGCAAGGGCGCGTTCCGGCTGGAGCCGGACGGTGTCGAAATTGAGCGAAATGGTCATCGATGCCGTTCGCTCCTGTTCTTCGCCGGCTTGGTCATCGGTGTCCAACCATGCGGTCAGATCGAGCTTCGGACCCCGGACATCCATGTCCCATCCATCGTCGCCCAGGATAATGATACCGGACAGGTCGGTCTCGCCGAACGCCAGCCGGCTGATGGTGACGCGCTGCAAATTTCCGTCGCGGATTCCAGCGGATCCTGTGATCTCCAGTCCACCGCCACCAATGGAAAAGGACGGGACATGCAGCAGGGTGTCGCCATCGAGGCGGGCGGTAATATTGCCCCGGGCTTCGGTGCCGGCCTTCTTGCGCCAGCCGAAACGGGGGATCGCCAGTTCCGCGCCGGTCAATCCCACCTTGATGGAAACCTCGCCGATCCCCTCCCGGTCCCGCACCAGCACGGCGTCGATATCCGTCGGTCCTTTGAGGAAAACCTGTCCAAACATCCGTGACTTGAGACCAAAGACCCGCTGGCGCTGCTCCGCGTCGAGGCGCGCCTTAATGGTCTGACGGCTGCGCACGGCGGGATCGCCGGCGAAGTTCACCTGCCAACCGACCTCGGCGTCGGCGCCCGCCACTTGGACGCGGCCCGTCAGGTTCATACCGTCCCGGTCGACCGTCAGGTCCAGCTGCCCGTTCAACAGGTTTAAGTCATAAAACAGGCCGCCCGTCCGGACATCCCGGAGGGTCGAATCGGCTTCGATCTCGACCTCGTCGAAGGTGAGATCGCGCTTGGCCAGGAACCGCAGCTTGAGGCGCGTACTGGTCGCGCCGGCCATCGCCGTCGGGTCAACGCCGGCGGCAGACGCAAATTTCAGCGGCTCCATTTCGATCAGCGACAGGGCATTTTGCAGCGGACCATCGACGATGACATCGATATCGGCGAATTGGTCGAACTCGTCGAGGCCGGTGAACACCACGGTCCCACCGCGGACGTTGAGCCCATTGGAGGTGCCGCCGGCGACGGCGATGTCGAATCGCTTGGCATTGTACTTGGCTCGGCCGCTGACCCCGACCGCCGGCGGCAGACCCTCGACATAGGTCACCTGAGTGTCATCGATGGCGATACCGCCGTTGATCGCCGATACGGAAAACCCGTTGGCTTCATTGTACGTACCGAACAGGCGAACCGTCGCTTCGCTGAACATGCCGCCGGCCATGTTGGCGAAAATCCAGTTTCGCGGATCCTCGCCCCACTGCGCGGGCCAGAACTCCGCCAGCCGGTCGAAGGGCATATCGTTGATAACGCCGTTGACCTCGAACTCGATATCGCCGCCGATTTCTTGAACCGAACCGGTCAGGCTGGCCGTCGGGCCGTCCAACTCCAGGGACAGCTTGGCGATATCCATCCAGTCGAAGTCCAGGAAGTACCGGCCGGTCAGTTTCAATCCGCGCAGGGGGAAGCCGTGATCAACCGGGTCGGGAAGCTGGATCACGCCCTCTTTCGGAAACTCGACGGACAACTCTTCAATCAAGACGGTTGCCCGCGCCTGGTCGAAGCGTCCTCTCAGGCCGGCAGATTCGATGGGAAGCTCAAGACCGGCGATGCCGCTCACCAGAATGTGCCCCGCGTCGGTGGAGAGGACGAACTCGGCTTCGGGAATCTCACCGCCGGCCAGCGCCGTCGCGGTCACCGTGCCGCTCACCGGCGCATCGACGAAGCTCCCAAGGTCGAGCCGCGGATGAATCCGGGCGAATAGCCGAGGATTGAGATTAGCGAACCCGACATCCAGTTTGAGGCTCTCTTCACTGATGTCGAACATCCCGCCAATGGCGAACGAGGCCTTTTCTTCCCCGACATCGAAATCCAGGTCCGCCTGTCCGACGATTGTGCCGAACTCGCGCGACAGGTCGATATTCGCCGTATCGGATCGCCAGACCGTATTGGTAAGCCGGTCGTTGATCGTCAGATCACCATTGATGATACGCACCCGCCGCAAAAAACTGAGCGGCCCCGCCGTGTCCGCAGGTGCCAGGAACTGCTGTACGATCACGCCGGCGACCGTCGCCCCGCCTCTCGTGTCCTTCGCCTCCGGCAAGTCGAGTTCAATCCCGCCGTGGATTTGCCGTGTCAGATTGAGAGCCGGGTTGCGGATCGAGATGGACCGGGGGGCGAGTTTCCCCCGCAACAGGGCCCCACCACTCAGCGTGACGCTGAGATCCGGAATCTCGGCCATGACCGTGCCGGATTCCCCGATGGCCTTCGCCCCCTCGACACGGATTTCAAGCGTGTTGGTCTCGCCCGACCAGGTCAGGATAGTGTCATCGAGTTTGACCGCGAACGCACCGTCGCTGGACTTCAGCGCGTTTTCAAAATAGGGCGTGAGAAAGGCGAGCGAGATGGGTCCGGCCGTCAGCCGCCAGGCCAGGAAACCGAAGACGATCACCAGACCCACGGCGAGCACGCCGATCAGCTGCATAAATCCGCGAAAGGTGTGGATAATCACTGCGTTTCGATACCTTTAACGCGGCTTGACCACAAGATTTTGTTACAGCAGTGTGCGGCAATTCCGAGCATATTGAAATGCAACAATTAACAATTTGGTCACAGGAAGCGGTTTTTCCGGCTCCCGCCGATCCGGATCGGGTAACGCTCGGTATTGATCACCTGAATGACTCGCTGCGGCGGCTTCTGGACGCCGACGAAGCGCCTGCCGCGTGCATCGCGGTGTTGGAGGACACGAGTGTCGGCGAGGCGATGGCCGGGCTGTTCGGCAATAGCACCTTCCTCGCCCGTTCGGCCGCCGCCGAACCGGTGTTTTTCACCGAACTGATGACCCGGGGGCCGGACGCCATGCTCGAGCAGGCGGGAGAACTGCCGCCCTGCCCGGCCGCCGAGATGACCGAGGCCGACGTCATGGCGGCCCTTCGGAAGGCCAAGCGGCGCATCGCGTTGCTGACGGCGGTCGCGGACATTTCGGGTGAGTGGCCGCTCGAACGCGTCACTCACGTCCTCAGCGAATTCGCCGACTGGGCCGTATCGGCGGCCTGCCGGCACCTGCTGATCCATGCGCCGGGTGCCGACATTCTAAACGGCCTGGAGCCGTCCGATCCGGAACCCGGGTCCGGGCTGATCGTCCTCGGCGTGGGCAAGCTCGGCGCCAACGAGTTGAATTACTCGAGCGACATCGACCTGATCGTCTTGTACGACCCGGCGGTGATCGAGACCGACAGGCCGGACGAGCTCCAGCGGTTCTTCGTCCGCTTGAGCCGCGAACTGGTGAAGATGCTGTCCGAGCCGACCAAGGACGGATACGTGTTCCGCGCCGATCTGCGCCTGCGGCCGGACCCGGGCTCCACCCCGACCGCCATATCGGTGACCGCGGCCGAGACCTATTACGAGAGCGTCGGCCAGAACTGGGAGCGGGCGGCCATGATCAAGGCGCGCCAGGTTGCCGGCGACAAGGAACCGGGCTGCCGGTTCCTCGATCACCTTCAGCCGTTCATCTGGCGGCGCAACCTGGATTTCGCCGCCATCCAGGATATTCATTCCATCAAACGCCAGATCAATGCCCACCGGGGGGGCGCGGAAATCAAGGTGCGGGGCCACAACGTGAAGCTGGGACGCGGCGGAATCCGCGAGATCGAATTTTTCGTCCAGACCCAGCAACTCATCTGGGGCGGGCGCGACCCGAGCCTGCGGATGCCGACCACCCTCGGCGCGTTGCAGGGTTTGGTCGCCGCGGGTCAGGTTGAAGCCGGCGTCGCGGAGGAGCTGACCGAGGCGTATGAATTCCTTCGCCGGCTGGAGCATCGCCTGCAGATGGTCGAGGACCGCCAGACCCATGATTTGCCCGGCGACGATGAAGGCGTCGCCGAGATCGGCATCTTCATGGGATTCGGGAATATTGACGCGTTCAAGACCGAGCTGCTGAGAATTCTGCGGACAGTTGAAAGCCGCTATGCCGAGCTGTTCGAAGACGAACCGGCCCTCGCCGTCGATGCCGAGGTGAGCGGCAACTTGATTTTCACGGGAACGGACGACGACCCGGATACCATGGAGACCCTGAAATCGCTGGGCTACACCGACCCCAGCCGGGTCGCTGCCTCCATCCGGGCCTGGCACCACGCGCGCTACCGGGCAACCCGCAGCGAACGCGCGCGCCAGATTCTGACCGAGCTGGTCCCCCTGCTCCTTACCTCGTTCGGCAAGACCCCGGACCCGGACACGGCGTTCGCCAGATTTGACGACGTTCTGCGCGGCCTGCCGGCGGGCATCCAACTGTTTTCCATGCTATGGGCCAATCCGACCCTGATCGATTTGATCGGCGAGATCACCGGAACGGCGCCCCGGCTCGCCGGTCACCTGGGCCGTCACCCGGCCCTGCTTGAAAGCGTCCTGGAAGCCGACTTCCACGACCGACTGCCGGAGGAAACATGGCTCGAAGCGGATCTCCGCGCGACCGTCGACCCGCTGGACAATTTCGAGGACGCCCTCGACGCGATCCAGCGGTGGAGCAACGACCGCAAGTTTCAGATCGGTGTGCGATGCCTGCTCAACCTGACAACCTGGGACCGGGCCGGCGCCGACCTCGCGGCGGCCGCCGATGTATCGCTGCGGGTTCTGCAGTCGGCCGTCGAAGCGGAGTTTGCCAAGAGCCACGGCCGGATCACCGGCGGCGAGCTGGCGATTGTCGCGCTCGGCAAGTTGGGTGGCCGGGAGATGACCCCGACCTCCGACCTCGATCTTGTGTTTGTTTATGATTTCGATCCCGGCAGCAAAGGATCGGATGGCGAGCGGTCATTGTCGCCGGGCCCGTATTTCGCCCGCTACGCCCAACGGCTGATCACCGCCATCACCGCGCCCACCGCCGAGGGCAAATTGTACGAAGTGGACATGCGGCTGCGGCCGTCGGGCAATGCCGGGCCCATCGCCTCCAGCCTCGAAGCCTTCCGGCAGTATCACATGGACTCGGCCTGGACTTGGGAAAACCTCGCCATCTCCCGGGCGCGCGTATTGAGCGGCACCGGGACCATCCGCAAGAAGATCGAGGACGTGATCCGCGAAACCCTCACCCGAAAGCGCGACGAGGAAAGTCTGGTCCGGGATGTGGCGGTCATGCGCCGGCGGATCGCCGGGGAGCACGGCGCCGAAGTGCCGTGGGAAGTGAAACACCGGCGGGGCGGCCTTGTCGATGTTGAGTTCATTATCCAGTATCTCCAGTTGCGCCACGCTCACGCGCACCCCGCCGTGCTGGCCGCCAATACCCGCCAGGCGCTGGAGAATCTGCGCAACGAGCAGGTATTCCCGGAAGCCGAATATCAGGCGCTCAGGGAGGCGCTCGGCCTGTGGCAAGCCGTTCAAGGGGTGTTCCGGCTGACCATCGAAGGGTTCCTGGATGACGTCATCACCGACAGCATGCCGGCCAGTCTGGAGCGCATCCTGGCGGGCGCGACGGGATCGGAGACGGTGGACGCCTTGTTGGCGCGGATGGACGAGACCGCCGGGACGGTCCGGGAGATTTATCGCCGGCTGATCGATGCGCCGGCGGACGCCGTCGGGAAGGCAGCCTCGTGAGCCGCCGCCGAACCTTCGAAAGCCTCACCGAGGCGGCGGTGGCGGTGCTTGAAACCGCGCCCGCGGACGCCAAGGCGGACCTCAGCCGCACAGTCGCCGCCATGTGGCGGGACGGCGGCATCACCGGCATCGGCGCGACCCGTCCTCCCGACCGGCCCGCGCGTCCGGCGCGGCCCCAATTGCTGATGCCCCGCGACATGCCCAGGCGCCGCGGCGGCGGGCCCGCGAAGCGCATCGCCTTTCTCCATGCCATCGCCCATATCGAGCTGAACGCCATCGACCTGGCCTGGGATCTGATTGCCCGCTTCGCCGATCCGGCTTTGCCCCGCGAATTCCATGACGATTGGGTGCGGGTCGGGGACGAGGAAGCCAAGCATTTTACCCTCCTCGCCGGTCTCCTGGACGACGCGGGCGCGGCTTACGGCGATCTGCCGGCGCACGACGGCTTGTGGGAGGCGGCAACCGAAACCGCCGATGATATCCTGGCCCGTATCGCCATCGTGCCCATGGTATTGGAGGCCCGCGGCCTCGACACCGCCCCGGACGCCATCGAGCGGCTCGGCAGGGCCGGTGACGAAGCATCCGTCCGGGTTCTGGAAATCATCGCCAAGGATGAGGAGACCCATGTGGGGTTCGGGGTCAAGTGGTTCGACCGCCTGTGCGCGGAGCGAGGACTCGATCCGGCGGACACCTTCCGGGAACTGGTGAGATCACGGTTCAAGGGCGTGCTGAAACCGCCGATTGCCGAGGCCGCACGGGAACGCGCGGGCTTTCCCAAATCCTATTACGAACCGCTGGCGGCGGGCGCCTAGTCCGCGTCGTCGCCTGATGCTTCGATGCGGGCGGCAAGCGCCGCGGCCATGAACTCGTCCAGATCGCCGTCGAGCACGGCCTGGGTGTTGGACGTCTCCATATCGGTCCTGAGATCCTTCACCATCTGGTAGGGCTGCAGCACATAAGAGCGGATTTGGTGCCCCCAGCCGATATCGGTCTTGGCATCGTGCGCGGCCTGGGCTTCCTCCTCCCGCTTCTGCAATTCCGCCTCGTAGAGCCGGGCGCGCAACATACCGAACGCGGCCGCCCGGTTGCGGTGCTGAGAGCGATCGTTCTGGCACTGGACGACAATGCCGGTCGGAATATGGGTAATGCGGATGGCGGAATCCGTCTTATTGACGTGTTGACCGCCGGCCCCGGACGCCCGGTAGGTGTCCACCCGGATGTCCTTGTCGCTGATGTCCACCTCGATGTTGTCGTCGATCACCGGAAACACCCAGACGGACGCGAAACTGGTGTGGCGCCGGGCACTCGCGTCATAGGGAGAGATGCGCACCAGCCGGTGGACGCCGCTTTCGGTCTTCAGCCATCCATAGGCGTCGGTACCCAGAACCCGCACCGTCGACGATTTGATTCCGGCTTCCTCGCCCGCGCTCTCTTCCAGCCATTCGAGCCTGTAGCCGCGGCTTTCCGCCCAGCGGGCGTACATGCGCAGCAGCATCTGCGCCCAGTCCTGTGCCTCGGTGCCGCCGGCGCCGGCATGGACTTCGAGATAGCAATCGTTGCCGTCGGCCTCCCCTGACAACAGGGCGCGGACCCGCTCTTTCCCGGCCCGGGCCGCCAGCGCCTTGAGCGCCGATTCCGCCTCGTCGACCACGTCGCTGTCGTCTTCGGCCTCGCCGAGTTCGATCAGTTCCAGATTGTCGGAGAGTTCCTGTTCCAACTCATCGAGGGCCTTGATACCGCCCTCGAGGCGGGTGCGCTCGCGCATCACCGTCTGAGCGCGGGCCTGGTCGCTCCACAGGCCGGGGTCTTCGGCGAGGGTGTTCAGCTCGGCGAGGCGTTTGACGGCGGTGTCATAGTCAAAGCCGCCTCCTCAGCAGTTCGAGGGACTGCTTGATCTGCTCGGAGAGGGTCTCGATTTCGGCGCGCACGGGAGGTCTCGGTGATCGGAGTTGGGAGGGTCTCGGCGGAGTGTCTTAGAGGGTTCGGGAGACGGGTACAATAACCGTCGTCAATAGAGCCCGCCGGTGCCGGATGTGGGCGCCCGGGTGGTAACCGTCAGGCCGTCCAGCACGTTCTCCTCGCCCGACGGAATCTTGCCCGGCTTGAACGCTTCGAGAATAACGTTGCGGTCGCCGCCCCGGGCCGGCTTGCCGGAAGTGGCGTTGACCCGGACCAGCCTGATGCCCTCCGGAATCCGGAACGGGATGGCGGCCTCGCCTTCGAGGGCCTCGGCCATGAACCGCTTGAAGATCGGCGCCGCCGCGCTGGCGCCCTGCTCCCGCGCACCGAGGGACCGGGGGGTGTCGAAGCCGACGAAGACGCCGACGGCGAGGTCCGGCGAGAAGCCGACGAACCAGGTATCCAATGCATCGTTGGTGGTGCCGGTCTTGCCGGCCAGGGGCTTGCCGATGGACTTGATCTTGCGGCCCGTACCCCGCTCCACCGCGCCCTGGAGCAAGGAGACCATCTGGTAGGCGCTGGCGGGATCGGCGACCCGCTCCCGGGTGTCCGGAATGTCGGGGACCGGCTGATTGGTCCAGAAGGCCGCCCGGCAGTCCCGGCACACCCGGTTGTCGTGACGGAAGACATTCTTGCCATGACGGTCCTGGATGCGGTCGATGAGGGTCGGTTTGATCCGTTTGCCGCCGTTGACCATCATTGCGTAGGACGCGGTCAACCGCATCAGCGTGGTCTCGCCGGCGCCAAGCGACATGGAGAGCTGGCGCGGCAGGTCATCGACGACGCCGAGCCGCCGGGCAAATTGGGCGATGCGGTCGATGCCGATGGTTTGGGCGAGGCGCACGGTCATCAGGTTGCGCGACTTCTCGATGCCGAGGCGCATGGTGCTCGGCCCGTAGAACTTCTTGGTGTAGTTGGCCGGCCGCCATTTGGGCAGACCGGGCCCCTGGTCGATGACGAACGGCGCATCCAGGATCAGGGTGGAGGGCGTAAAGCCGGCGTTCAAGGCGGCCAGATAGACGATCGGCTTGAAGGCCGAGCCCGGCTGGCGCTGCGCCTGGACCGCGCGGTTGAACTGACTGCGCTCAAAGGAATAGCCGCCCGACATGGCCAGCACGCGCCCCGTATGGGGATCGAGCGCCACCACCGCGCCGTCGATCTCGGGGATTTGCCTGAGGGCGAAGGTGTTGTCCGGATAGGGTTTTCCCTCCTTGGTCTCGAGGATCCGCTGGACTGCGACCACGTCGCCGGCAGCCAGTACGTCGCTCGCCGCTTTCACCCGCGGGCCGAGCCGTTCCTTTTTCTTCCACGCCCGCGCCCACTTCAACTCTTCGAGCGGCATGATTCCGGTGCGGCCGTCATCGACGCCGATGCTCGCCGATTTATCGTCCGCCGACAGCACGATGGCCAACCGCCAGACGCCGAGACCCTTGGGCTCCTTGACCCCGGCCAGTTGTGCCAGCCAGTCGGTCACTGGCCCGATCCGGGCGATGGGTCCCCGCCAGCCATGACGCCGGTCGTATGCCTCGAGCCCGGCGCGCAGTGCCCGGTCGGCGATGCCCTGAAGCCGCGGGCTCAAGGTAGTGCGTACCGAGAGACCGCCCTTATAGAGCTCATCCTCGCCGTAACGCTGCACCAGTTCGCGCCGGACCTCCTCGGCGAAGTGGTCGGCATTGACGAATTCGGTGACGTCTCGCTTGCGGACGATCAGCGGCTGGGCCTTCGCGGTCGCCGCCTCCTCAGGCGTAATCACGCCGTCTTCGAGCATCCGGTCGACCACCCAGTCCCGGCGGCCTTTGGCGGCGCGTGGCTTTTTCAGCGGGTTGTAGTTGTTGGGAGCCTTGGGCAGCGCGGCCAGGAGGGCGACCTCGGAAATGGTCAGCGCGTCCAGCGATTTGTTGAAGTAGTTGAGCGCCGCGGCGGCGACGCCGAACGAGCCGAAGCCGAGATAAATCTCGTTCAGGTAAAGCTCAAGGATACGCTCTTTGGCAAGTGCCCGCTCGATCCGGAAGGCAAGAATCGCCTCCTTGATTTTGCGTTCGACCGTAACATCGGAGGTCAGCAGGAAATTCTTCGCCAACTGCTGGGTGATGGTCGAAGCGCCCACCAGCCGCCGGTTGGTGGAGATGTTCCTGAGATTGGTGATCACCGCGCGGCCGACGCCGATGGGATCGACGCCGGGATGGGTGAAGAAGTTCTTGTCTTCGGCCGACAGGAACGCGTTGATCACCCGCTTGGGCATGGCACCGACGGGAATGAACACCCGGCGTTCGATGGCGAATTCGGCCAGCAGCCGTCCGTCGCCGGCCTGCACCCGGGTCATCACCGGCGGTTCGTAGTCGGCCAGTTGCCGGTAATCGGGCAGCCCCCGCCCGTACTTGTAAAAGACGTAGATACCGCCGCCGGCGCCCGCGAGAACGACGATCAACAGAAAGCTGGCAAAGGCGAGAAACGTCTTAAGCATGTCCGGCTATTCCAACTTGGCATTTTGCGCCGCCGAAGCGGTCCATCTTCATCCAATGCGCCCCCCGGCGCAATGGCCTGACGCGGGGAGTTAACGCGGAATTGTGGCGGATTTGTGGCGCAATTCCGCACTTCGCCCCTCAACGTTCCGCTTGTTCGATCCGCTCGAAATAGCGGTCGATGGCCTGAGCGACCGAATCGGCGATCCGCGCCCGGTAGCCTTCCTGGCGGAGCGCCCGCTCATCCTGGCGGTTGGACAGGAAACCCATCTCAATCAGCACCGAGGGGATATCAGGCGCCTTGAGGACGGCAAATCCCGCGAATCGATGAGTTTTTCGGAGCAGCTTGGTGACCCGGCGCAACTCCTGGACCAGCTCTGCCGCGAACCGGACGGATTCGTTCATAGTCTCCCGCTGGGCCAGATCGATCAGGATATCCGTTACCTCGGGGGTTTCGGCCGAGAGGTCGATGCCGGCGATGAGGTCGGCCTTGTTCTCATTGTCGGCCAGTTCCGCTGCTTCTTTGTCCGATGCTTTTTCCGACAGGGTATAGACCGACAATCCACGGATACCGGCCCGGCGAATGGAATCGGCATGCAAGGAGACAAACAGATCCGCGTCGTGCCTGCGGGCGACGGCGATGCGGTCGCGAAGCCGGATAAAAACGTCCCGGTCGCGGGTCAGGACCACCCTGTAGCGCCCGCTTCTTTCGAGGCGACGCTTCAGGGTACGCGCCGTTCGGAGCGTAATATCCTTCTCCAGCACCCCGCTCCGCCCAATGGCGCCGGGGTCGACGCCGCCGTGCCCGGGATCGATAACGATAATCCGGCGGTCTCCCCGGGCGCGCGGCTTGCGGTTCGGGATCGGCAGATCCGGGGTCGCCCGCGCCGTCTCCTGAGCGGGCGGCGGGGGCCGAGCCTGGCCCTGGACGCGTCCTCTGGCGCGGCGGGGCTCGACCAGTTTGGCCTTAGGGCTCGCGCGGTCGCCGGTCAGCCCCCCCCCGTAGCGCCCGCTTCTTTCGAGGCGACGCTTCTCGGTACGCGCCGTTCGGAGCGTAATATCCTTCTCCGGCACCCCGTTCCGCCCAATGGCGCCGGGGCCGACGCCGCCGTGTCCGGGATCGGTAGCGATAACCCGGCGGTCTCCCCGGGCGCGCGGCTTGCGGTTCGGGATCGGTAGGTCCGGGGTCGCCCGCGCCGTCTCCTGAGCGGGCGCCGGGGGCCGAGCCCGGCCCTGGGCGCGTCCTCTGGCGCGGCGGGGTTCGACCAGTTTGGCCATAAAGCTCGCGCGGTCGCTGGGCGTCATGTCCACCACCAGCCGATGGCCGCGATTTCCGGAGGGCGGTATCAGAAACGCCGCGGTGATCTGCATGGGTCCGCCGATGTCGAGCACCACCCGCGACGCGCCGGCATTAAACAGCCCGTAGCGCAGGCTCTTGATCAGGCCGACGTTCTTGGGCAGCGGCCGGGTCGGCAGCTGCCAGCCGAGCTCCGGCAAATCGATGACCAGACGATAGGGATCGACCAGCGCGAAGTAGGAGAACTTGACCGGTCCGGTCATATCCATGACGAACCGGGTCCGGTCACCACCGACGCCCGCCCGGAGATCGTTGACCACAACGACGTCCCGAGCCCGGGCGTCATTGGCCAGCAACGCACCGAACGCTGACGCGAAAATCACCGCTCGTATTACACGCGAAAGCAGCAAACGCGCGGCGCCAAAACTCTTCGGGATTGAGACCATATCCGTGGGCACGCATACACCATCCACCTGCGGAAATTCGCAAAATGCGATAAATCCCGCCGGATTCCTGTACATAAGATGATTGTCGAACACTAATCCTACCGTTATGTTAACGGCGTGAAGCGTGGCGGGACTTGTTGAATGGGAGGCACGTGCGTACGGCGAATTGGCCAGACAGGCCCGGCGCCGACGCTTACCGCCAGACCTAATGTCCCGCCACATCAAAGCTTCCAAGCCAGTGAAAGTAGATTATTCGATGCCGGTAATGGCAGCCCAAATCAACCATCCGACCAGTCCGGCCCCGCAAATTGCGGGTGCCGGTGACCTGGAGTGGACCGATTCGATGCGGGGCGCCGCCGGCAAAATTGCAAATACGACCAAGGCGGCACGCGGCTTCGATGCCGGCGGCCCGGCCTGGTCCCGGAGTTTTAGATCATATGACCAAGAGAATGTTGATCGACGCCGCCCACCCGGAAGAGACCCGTGTGGCCACCGTCGACGGAAATCGGCTTGAAGAGCTAGACGTAGAATCAGCCGCCAGGCGGCAACTCAAGGGAAACATTTATTTGGCAAAGGTGACGCGGGTGGAGCCCTCGCTCCAAGCGGCCTTTGTCGATTATGGCGGTAACCGCCACGGTTTCCTGGCCTTCAGTGAAATTCATCCCGACTACTACCAAATCCCGGTCGCCGACCGCGAAGCGCTTATCGCCGAGGACGAGGCCGCCGAAGCGGCGGAAGCAGAGGCGGAAGCGGACGAAACCGATGCCTCGGATGACGGTAAGCCGGATGCCAAGGCGGTCGAGATCATTGGCGGCGACGACATCGACGATGTCGAGGAGCGACGCGCCAACCGGCCGGTCCGCCGCTACAAAATCCAGGAAGTCATCAAACGGCGCCAGATCTTGCTGATCCAAGTGGTCAAGGAGGAGCGGGGCAATAAGGGCGCGGCGCTCACCACCTATTTGTCTCTTGCCGGCCGGTATTGTGTGCTAATGCCGAATACGGCACGCGGCGGCGGCATCTCCCGCAAGATTTCCACCGCCAAGGACCGCAAACGGCTGAAATCCATCATCTCCGAACTCGATATCCCGAAGGGGATCGCGGTCATCGTCAGGACCGCCGGATCGGATCGGGGCAAGGCCGAAATCAAGCGGGACTACGAATATCTCATCAAGCTTTGGGACAACGTCCGGACGCGCACTTTGGAATCGACGGCGCCCGCGCAGATTCACGAGGAAGCGAACCTCATCAACCGCTCTATCCGGGATCAATACACCCGCGATATCGATGAAATCCTCGTCGAAGGTGAAGACGGCTACCGGGCGGCCAAGGATTTGATGAAGATGCTGGTCCCCAGCCATGCGAAGAAGGTGCAGCCCTATCGCGATCCTGCCGTACCCCTATTCCAGCGCTATCACGTCGAGAGTCAGCTTGAAGCCATGCACAGTCAGGAAATGCAGCTGAAGTCCGGTGGCTACATCGTGCTCAACCCAACCGAGGCGCTGGTCGCCATCGACGTCAACTCGGGCCGGGCCACCCGCGGACGCAATATCGAGGAAACCGCGCTCAAGACAAACCTGGAGGCCGCCTCCGAAATCGCCCGGCAGCTAAAGCTCCGCGATCTCGCCGGATTGATTGTCATCGATTTCATCGATATGGACGTCAACAAGAACCAGACGGCGGTGGAGCGTAAACTAAAAGAAGCCATGCGCCATGACCGGGCGCGCATTCAAATCGGTCGGATTAGTCCGTTCGGCCTTTTGGAATTGTCCCGTCAGCGGCTTCGCCCCAGTTTGGTCGAGACCTACTCGGATCCATGCCCCCATTGCAGCGGGTCGGGAATCAGGCGATCCGTCGAATCCACCGCCGTCCATGTGCTTCGTGGTATCGAGGAAGAAGGCGTGCGGGGCCGCGCGACGGAAATTGAGGTCGCCATGCCGCCATCGGTGGCGCTCTACATCCTGAACCATAAGCGCGAAACCATTGCGCAGCTGGAGGAAAAATTTGAATTCGGGATCATCGTCTCCCAGGATGACGAGTTGATCCCGCCGGACTACGACATCAAACGGACCAAGCTTACCGCGGGTGCCGGGGAAGACGATCAAGACGAAGCCTCGGCCAAGGGTGACGGCCAATCCGCCGATGAGGGCAGGAAGAAGAAACGCCGGCGCCGGGGTCGGCGTCGGCGCGGCGACGATCAGGCCGAGACGCAGACAAACAACGAGGCGGGCGAAAACGAGGAATTGAAGCCGTCCGGCGACGAGACCGAACCCGAGGAGAGTGCCGAAGCCGCCGCCGGCTCGGATGAAGACGACGGCGAGCGGAAAAAGCCGCGCCGCCGGGGCCGCCGTGGCGGCCGGCGGCGTTCACGGAACACCGAGACCGAGGGCGCCGAGGAAAGCAACCAGGCGGCTGAAACCGCCGAAGAAGGTGATGCGGCTGCCGCGGCGCCTGAACACGGGGAGGCGGCAGAGGAAACGTCGGAAAACGCCGAAGAAAAACCCAAACCGCGCCGCCGCCGCCGGGTTCGCCGGCGGGCCGCGAGTTCCGATACCGGCGATGAGGCGGCTGCCAACGAGGACGGTAAATCAGGGGATCCGGCCACCGAAGCCGGCGCAGAGCCTACGGAGACGCCGGAACCGGCAGACCCCGTCGAGCCATCAACCAAACCGGACGCCGAACCAGTTGAGGCACCGGAGCCCTTGGCCGCCGCGCCGCAGCCGGACACGGAACCGCCCAGAGAACAACCGGCCTCGGTTGAAGAAAATGCACCGGCGGCCGAGCCTGAACCACCCGCATTAACGCCGGTAATCGTTCAGAAAGGCGACGGCGCCCCCGATGCCGGCGAGCCGCCCAAACGGGGCTGGTGGAGCCGATAACCGGACCGGCGATCAGGCCAGCCAGCCGATAAGGCGTTCGGCGGCACCCGCCATCACATCGTTGGCGCCGGCGAAGGAAAACCTCAGGTGCCGATGTCCCCGCCCGGGATCAAAATCGATCCCGGGTGTCGCGGCCACCCCGGTCTCCGCCAACATTTTGCGGCAGAAGGCGTCACTGTCATTGGTCAGGTGAGAGACATCGGCATACAGGTAGAACGCGCCGTCGGCCGGCGCGAATTCCCGGAACCCGGCGCGCGGCAACTCGCGGAGCAACAGTTCCCGGTTCTCCGCATACTGTCCGACATATCGGTCAAGTTCGTCCCGGCAATCGAACACCGCCGTGGCCGCGATCTGAGAAAGCGTCGGTGGCGAAATAAACAGGTTCTGGGTCAGACACTCGACGGACCGCAGAAGCGGCTCGGGAACCACCATCCAACCCAGCCGCCATCCGGTCATCGAGCAGTATTTCGAAAAGCTGTTGATGACGACGGCGTCCGGGTCGAAGGCAAGCGCGGTCACCGGGTCCGGCCCGAAGGTGATGCCGTGGTAGATCTCATCCGAGATCAACCGGACGCCCTTGTTCCGGCACCAATCCGTCAATTGCCGCATCTCCGGCTCCATGATCATTGAGCCGGTTGGATTGGACGGGCTGGCGACGATCAGCCCGTCAATGGCCTGGCCTGCCTTTTCCAACACGCCGGGCGTCGGCTGGAAATGCGTTTCCGGTCCCACTTCGATCGTCACCGCTTCGATGCCCAGCGCCGTCAGGATGTTGCGGTACGCCGGGTACCCGGGCGCGGCGAGCGCGACTCTGTCCCCCGCGTCGAATGCGGCCAGAAACGACAGCAAAAATCCGCCCGATGAACCGGTGGTAATCATCACCTGGCCGGGGTCGACGTCGGCGCCATACCTGATCTTGTACTGCTCGGCGATTAGATTCCGGAGGGCGGGAATGCCAAGGGCATCGGTATATCCGATCAAATCCTCGTCGAGGGCTGATTTGGCACGGTCCAGAACCGCCGCGGGCGCCGGTGTTCCCGGCTGTCCGACTTCAAGATGCAGGACATCCTTGCCGGACGCCGCACGTTCGTTCGCGGCGCGCATCACGTCCATGACAATGAACGGCGAGATCAGTCCCCGGGATGAAACCTTGAGCGCCATTTCCTACTGCTCGGCCGTCGCCGCCAGGCCGTGAGACCTCGGGTCCACGGCAAACCGGCATTGCTCCGGCTCGCGCTGAAGGCCCGCCTCGCAGTGAAGCGCACTGACACGTCCGAGAACCGCTGCCTCGCGGAGATGATGACCCCTGCCCCGAAGAAACTGCAACGACCCTCCCTCCATACCCGCTTCAAAATAGGTGATATCGCCGTTACCCGGCCGGCTCACGCGCCTTAGCGCCAACGCATCCTTCAGCGGAATTCCCGCGAGCATGGTCGCGGCGGCCAGCGCGGGGACCGCCTCCGGCGTCGCTGGAGCACCGCCGCCGGCGGCGGCGAAGTGCACCTGCTTGGTGTTGGGATTAAGGACGATAACCGGGCTGAGCGGCGCGGGACGTGTCGGCGCCGCCGCCATGAACACGCCGGTTCCCCGAGCCATTCTCCCCAAGCCGAAGGGCGCGTTCATGGTCAGGCTGCATGCAACGGCCGATCCCGTCCGGTCGGCCACGACAAACCCGGTCGACGAAGACGCGCCAATGCCGTCGGGCGCCTGGCCAATGCCGATGGAAGCAGGTCGGTGCCGGCCCGAGGCCAGGTTTCCCGCCAAGCGATTGACGTAGGATTCGGAGATCAGCCGCGGACGCTTCTTGGTTCCGCCGATGGGCGGTGCTTGAGGATCGGCGAGCAACCCGCCGGCAGCGGAAGATGAAGCCTCGGCGACCAGATTTAGGCGTGCATTGCCGCCCAAGTCCTCAAATGCATCGTCTGCTGCGAGCAATGCGTATAAGACGGCGGCGGCTCGACCTGCCGACGGTGCATCGGCGAAGTGCGCCGAGTGGTTGCCCGATTCCACCTCGATTGTCGTCCCCCAGGACGGTTTGTAGGCCCGGAGATCCTCCAACGTCATGGAACCGCCCGCGAGCCGCACGGCGTGGGCGAACTCGCCGCTCAACTTGCCCCGATAGAACTCGCCGGGCCCCCGCGCCCGCAGACTGGACAGAATTCCCGCCAGATCAATCTGGCGCAGAAATTGGCCCTCCTTCAGTGGCCGGCCATCTGGGGCGAGGATATTCCACGATTGTTGATGGGGCCGCACCCAAGCCCGCGCCCCATCGATATCCCGGGCAAGCGCCCGCGAAGCCTGCGTCCCGAATCGCGCCAACTGTTCCGCGCGCGAAACATGCGTGGCCCAGGGCTGATTGCCGAAACGCGCATGCAGGGCAAAAAAACCTGCGGGATTGCCGGGGACGGCGGTCCGAACGGTACCGGGCGGTGCGGGATTGGCTGGCTGGCCCGGAAGAAATCGCAGTGTTTCAATTTTCTTGCTTTCGACATCATAGACCAGGCACACACCGCCGCCGCCGAGACCGGCTGCGGACGGATAGGTCACCGATAGGGTGAAATACATCGCCGTGGCGGCATCCGCCGCCGACCCGCCCGAGACGAGCACTTGGCGACCCACCAGCGCGGCCCGGGGCTCCTCCGCGGCGACGCCGCCGGCAAAGCCGAGGACAAAACCCTCGAAGCCCTCCAGCGGCTTCTCCTCAGCGCACGCGGCGAGCGCGAGCGCCATCAACGCCACCGTCAATTGACGGTGGTAACCGCGGTGTCTACGCTCCTGGAAATATTTGGAGACCCCCCAATTGTCTTGTCGTCGAATGGTGCGTCGCATTTTGCTCGTGACCGTCCTCACTCTTGGCGGCATCTTCGCCCTGCCTGTAGACAAGGCGGCCGCACAGAAAACCTCGTTCATCCGGGATGCGGAAACAGAACGTATCATCCGCATTTATGCCACACCACTTTTCGAAGCGGCAAACCTTGAACCAACGGCGATCAGAATTTTCTTGATCAATGATCGGGCGATCAACGCATTTGTGGCCGGCGGGCTGAACCTGTTCATCAATACCGGCCTGATCATGCGGGCCCGGACCCCGGGAGAGGTGATCGGCGTGATTGCGCACGAAACCGGCCATATGTCAGGGGGACATTTGTCGCGAATTCCAGGCGCGGCCCGGAACGCGGCCGCTCATGCCATTCTTGGTTATATTCTGGGCGGCGTCGCCGCCATCGGCGGCCGGCCGGATGTGGGTGCGGCCGTCATCGCCGGCCAACAAGGGGTCGCACAGCGAAGCTTCCTCCGGTTCTCCAGAGCCCAGGAAAACGCTGCTGATCAGGCGGCGGTACGGCTGCTCGACGCCACCAAGCAATCCGCCCGCGGGTTGCTGCGCTTCATGGACGTTCTCCGGGGACAGGAAGCCCTGAGTACGGCCTCGCAGGACGCCTATGTGCGGACCCACCCCCTATCCTCGGACCGAATATCGTTTCTGGAAGAACATGTGCGGCAATCTCCCTATTCCGACGTCCCCGCCAATCGGGACTTGGTAAATTTGCATAACCGCATGCGGGCCAAGCTGATCGCCTTCATTGAGCCGCCGCCGCGCACGTTCCGGGTCTTTCCCGATAGCGATCGATCCCTGGTCGCCCGCTATGCCCGTTCCATCGCGCATTACCGGGGCGCCAACATTGAACAGGCGCTGGACGGCATCAGCGGGCTGATCGCCGAATTTCCGGAAGACGGCTATTTCCAGGAACTAAAGGGCCAGATTTTGTTCGAGAACGGGCGCGCGCGGGAGGCCCTACCCTATTACGAGGAGGCCATCCGTCTGGTCCCGGATTCGGCCTTGCTGCGGGCCGACATCGGCCGCGTCCAGGTGTCGACCCAGAACCCGGCCCTGCTCGACGCGGCCATCGAAAACCTGTCCGCGTCGCTGAGCCGGGAGCCGAACCGGGCATCGGTCTGGCGTCAGCTGGGCATCGCCTATGGCCGAAAGGGTGAGCGGGGGCGCCTGTCTCATGCCCTCGCCGAGCAGGCTCTGCTGCAACGCCGCTATCGCGATGCCAAGGGGCTCGCAGACCGGGCGATTAATCTACTCCCGGCCGGCTCACCTGCGTGGATACGAGCCCAGGACGTGCTTTCCGCGGCCGAGACCGGTCTGGTCCGGCAGCGCCGAAACCGGTAGCCGCGGTCCAGAACCATGTGCCGGCTCAGGTCCCTCCGCTCACCGATGCTCGGCGGGCCGACCCTGCTGCTCGCAGCCTGTGAGGTGCCTCACGCCGGCGTCTCAATCTTCGAACGGGCCGGTCCCTGCGGTGCGCACCGCCCATGAGGCGTATCTCGCGCCCCGGCGGACCCGGGATGAAATGATCGGCGTCACCGTCACCTTTATCGGGTATTCCACCGGCGCCGACGGGCGGGCCGTTTCCGGCGGGTCCGCCAATCTCCGGCTTCTCCGCCAGGGGTCATTTTTTTGTGAGAGACGGCGGTTTCAGCCGTCTCCACTTGTTCCCCGGCGGGGGCTGGGTCATGATCCCGGCGTCACAACCGCCGGGTATCCCGTTTGATGAAGAGCCTTGTCGTCCTATTGGCGCTCGCCGCCGCGATCCTCATCCTCCCGGGTGATGCCGCCGCGCAAAGCGCTCCCCGTTCATTTCCAGACGGGCTGACGGACCAGCAGAAGGAAGACGTCCAGGAGCTTATTGGCGAATACCTCCGCAACAATCCCGAGATCGTTCTCGAGGCGATCCAAGTCCTCCAGCGGCGCGAACAGGCGCGGCAAAACCAGCAGCAGCGCTCTAATCTGGCCTCGTACCGCCGCGAGCTGGAACGCGCCCCCACCTCGCCGGCCGGCGGGAACCCGAAGGGCGATATCACCGTCGTCGAGTTTTTCGACTACCGGTGCAGCTTCTGCAAACAGGTGTTGCCGGCCATCCAGGAGTTGCTCAGGACCGACGGCAACATTCGGTGGGTGTTCAAGGAACTTCCGATCCTGACACCGGAATCGCGGGTCGCCGCGCGGGCGGCGCTGGCCGCCTGGAATCAGGACCGGGACAAGTATATGGATTTCTATACCGCGCTGATGGAATCCCATGGCAGCTTGTCCGAGCGCAACATATTGCGGATGGCCGGGAACGTCGGCCTCGATCCGGAAGCGATCAAGGCCGGCTTGAATAATCCGGAGGTGGAGCAAGCGCTGCAACGCAACTTTCAGCTCGCCGAGCGCTTGGGGATTCGCGGAACCCCGGGCTTCATCATCGGCGATCAGGTGGTGCCGGGCGCGATCAGCCTCCGGACCATGCGGCAAATGATCAAGGAACTCCGGGAACGTTCCTGAGGCCTTCCAACTCCCGCCCGCGCCGTATTTTCAGTATTCGTTTCAAGGCCCTGGTTCTGTTATACCGGTGCCACGTCTAACGGGGGCACTCCTTCCATGCGCGTTCTTTCCGTCTTCGGCACCCGGCCCGAAGCCATCAAGATGGCGCCCGTCGTCATTGAACTGGCGGCGCGCGACGGCATCGAGTCGTTTGTCTGCGTCAGCGCGCAGCACCGGGACATGCTCGACTAGGTTCTTGCCGTGTTCGAAATCGGTCCCGAGTTCGATCTCGACATCATGACCCACGGACAAACCCTGGAGGACATCACGACCGCGGTGCTTCGCGGCCTGCCACCGATCTTCAAGGAGCTGGCGCCTGACCGGATTTTGGTTCATGGCGACACCACAACGACAATGGCCGCCTCGCTGGCGGCGTTCTACGAGGACATCCCGGTCGGACATGTAGAGGCGGGGCTTCGCAGCGGAAACATGATGGCGCCGTGGCCGGAGGAAATGAACCGCCGGGTGACCGACACTCTGTGCGATTTGCACTTCGCTCCCACCGAGTCGGCACGTCAAAACCTGCTGCGCGAAGGTATCGGCGAGAACGGTATTACGGTCACCGGCAATACGGTGATCGATGCGCTGTTCACCGCCCGCACCCGTCTGGCTGAAGACGGCGGCCTCGCAGACTCCGTCCAATCCGGACTGCCCACGCTGAACCCGGAACGTCAATTGATCCTGGTGACCGGCCACCGGCGGGAAAATTTCGGTGACGGATTTCAGCGGATCTGCGGCGCCCTCGCCGAACTCGGCACGCGGCCCGATGTGGAGATCGTTTATCCGGTCCACCTCAATCCCAACGTCCGGGAACCGGTTCATGACATCCTCGGCGGCCGGAACAATGTGCACCTGGTCGAACCCGTTGCCTACCTGCCCTTCGTCGCCCTGATGGACAAGGCGCGGTTGATCATCACCGATTCCGGCGGCATCCAGGAGGAAGCCCCGTCGCTCGGCAAGCCGGTTCTGGTCATGCGGGATGTCACCGAGCGGCCGGAAGCCGTCGATGCCGGCACCGTGCGTTTGGTCGGTACGGACCAGGCGAAAATCGTTTCGGAGACCGAGCGGCTGTTGGATGACGCGGCGGCATACGATGAGATGAGCAAAGCCATCAACCCTTACGGCGACGGCAAGGCGGCCTCGCGAATAGCCGACGTGATCGGCTCATGAGTGGCGGATCCGGCACCGTTTGCGTGATTGGGCTCGGCTACGTGGGCTTGCCGACAGCGGCGGTCATCGCCAATCGGGGTATCGAGGTGGTCGGCGTCGACACCAATGTCAACGTGGTCGAAGAACTCGGTCGAGGCGAAACCCATATTGTCGAGCCCGATCTCGATATCCTGGTGCGGAGCGCGATCACGTCGGGAAATCTCACTATCCGCGCCAAACCGGTGGAGGCGGATGTCTTCGTCATTGCCGTCCCCACCCCGTTCACCGACCGGCGAACCGCGGACCTCGAGCATTTGGAGGCCGCCGCCCGCGACCTCGCGCCCGTGCTGAAATCCGGCGACCTCGTGGTGCTCGAATCCACCTCGCCCGTCGGCACCACCGGGCAGCTGGCGAACTGGCTGGCCGAGGAGCGGGCCGATCTTTCCTTTCCGGCCGACGGCGGCGAGACCTGCGACGTGCATGTGGCCCATAGTCCGGAGCGCGTATTGCCGGGCCGGGTCCTGTTGGAGTTGGTCGGCAACGAGCGGGTGGTCGGCGGCTTGACGCCGGCGTGCGGGGAAAGGGCAAAAGCGTTTTACGCCACCTTCGTCAAGGGCGACTGCCACGTTACGGACGCCCGGACCGCCGAGTTGGTCAAGCTTGCCGAGAATGCCTACCGGGACACCAACATCGCGTTCGCCAATGAGATGGGAAATGTGTGCGAGGAACTGGGCATCGATGTCTGGTCGTTGGTTGAACTGGCCAACCGCCATCCCCGGGTCAATATCCTGCGGCCTGGGCCCGGCGTCGGCGGCCACTGTATCGCCGTCGACCCCTGGTTCATTGTCCAGACGGCGCCGGAGTCGACGCCGCTGATCAAAGCCGCCCGGAACGTCAATGACGGCATGCCGGCGCGCGTGGTGCGGCGAATCAGGGCCGCGCTTGGTGAGCAACCGGGAGGGCCGGTGGCCTGTCTCGGCCTGGCATATAAGGCGAACATCGACGACCTTCGCGAAAGCCCGGCGCTCGGCGTGATCCGTTTGTTGGCGGCGGAGACCTCGGTACCGATGCTGATCGTCGAACCGAACATCGAATCCCTGCCAGGCGATCTCGCCCTGCGGGACGCGACACTTTGCGCGCTCGATGATGCCCTCGATGCCGCCGATATCGTCGTCCTGCTCACCGATCACAATGAGTTCCGCTCTCTGGAACGGGAGCGCCTCGCCGGGAAAACCGTCATCGACACCCGCGGCATCTGGCGATAGAAGGTGAAACCCTAAGCGGGTCGGCAGCACGAACACCACTCATCGAAAATCCAGTCGCACTCATATCCGGCGTGACCGGTCGGGATGCCGCCTGTCTGGCGGAAATTTTGCTCGAACAGGGCTATGAGGTCCACGGCATCAAACGCCGCTCCTCATCCGTCAACACCGAACGGGTGGATCACCTCTACCCGGACCCCCATGAGGAGCCGGACGCTCACCGCGCTGCCTGAACCTCGGGCGAGTCGCCACGCTGCATTCTACCTCGGGCGGCGTTCTTGATGACATCGGCCGTTTCCGAGGCGGCTCTGGGCCACGAATATCCGGCGGCCTGCTTCTGTGCACGGAGTCCCAGCTCACGCCGCAACGCCGGATCATCGGCAATCGCGAGAATCTTGGAAGCCATCTCCTCGGCATCCAAGGGCGAAAAGAATTCCGCCGCATCGCCCACGATTTCGGGCATGGCTGCCGTGTTTGAGCAGGCGATCGGCGCGCCGCAGGCCATCGCCTCAACCAGCGGATTGCCGAATGTTTCCACCGTCGAAGGAAACACGAAAACCAAACAACGACGGTACAGTTCGAGCAGTTCGTCGGTCCGTCTCTCCCCCAGGAACTCGACTGCGTCGGCCAGATTGAGCTCGGCAATCCTCTCCTGAAGCTCCCTCATATAGCCGGAGTCGATAGATCGTCCGGCAATCTTCAATTTGATCTCCGGACGCCGACGATGAACCGTCGCCATCGCCTCGATAAGGGTATGGATATTTTTCTGAATATAAATATCGGATACCGCCAACAAACAAGGTTCGCGGTCCACGGTATTATCCGGCGAAAACACCGGGTTTACCCCGTGATTGACGATCGTAACCCTGTCCCGGAGGCGGCTGCCGAAACCGAAGGTCAAGGCATTCTTGGCGTACTGGGAGACCGCGATCGCCTTCGTACTGGTCAACAACGACAGACCCGTCATCAGGGCCAGTCCAATCCAGTAGAGACGGCGGAAGATCCGCGTTTCCCGGCCGACAACCGCGAGGGAGTTTCTCAGCACGATCACCCGGTTTGGCGCGAACAGCGGTCCGTAGTTGGCCGGCGAGAAGGTGACATCGGCAGACATTGATCTGGCCAGACCCGGCAGGGCCAGCTGTTCCCACACCAGGGTGGGGAAGAACCGGTTGTCAAATTCGAGCAGATGGACGCGAACCTTCTCGCTCAGAAATTCATAGAGCTCGAATTGATCGCGATGCAGGAAGAGATGGGTTTCGAGATCGTCATCATCCGCAAGGAGCGGCAGAATATTTCTCAGGTAGGTGACCCCGCCACCGCTCTTTGCATGAATTCCGTTGACCAGCACGCGGATCTTGTTGCTGCTCGGAATTTTGTGGCTCACAACCGATCTCGAAGTTATCGAAGCAGAATCAGTGGATTATATCATTTATGCCCGGCAGTCCACCAACGTCCGGGGACATGCTCGCGGCGCATGCGGCCAAAGGCCGCCGGTACCACCGGCCATCGGCACGCAGGCCGGTGTCTGTAAAACGACGATCATTCGCCACCTCGCACCCAATGGTCGAACCATGCCGCCGCGTTATAAAGCACCCAGACCAACAGCGCCGCATCGCGGCGGCCATTGCGATGGTCTGAAATCAAATTCCGCACGTGCGCCTTGTTCAGCCCTGCCGCGTCCAACAGTGACGAAGCGGTGATTTATGCTTCCGCCTGGCGCCTGAAATCGCCCCGCAGCCATTCCGCCATGGGTGCCGAGAAACCCATCTTCGGGCGATCTATTATTTCGTCGGGGATGATCCCGCGGACCGCCGATTTGAGCAACGCCTTGGCCCCTCCGCCCTTGATTTTGGCATCCATCGGGATGCCCATGGTGTAGTCGACAAGTTCGTGATCGAGAAACGGCACCCGGCCTTCGAGAGAGGACGCCATGGTGATCTTGTCCACCCGCATCAGCAGCAGCTCCGGGAGACGAAGCCGGAATTCGTTGTGGATCATTCTCATCAACTGATCGCTCTCGGGAAAACGAATATCGAACGCATCCAGATATGCGAGCGCCACCTGCTCGCTGTCCCGCGCCCGGAACCGCGGCGGCAATAGTCCCGTATCGATGAGCTCCTCGAAGTCTTCCGGCTCGGCCGGATTGGCGCCATTCATCAACGGCGCCTTCTGGGATTCCCAATAGGCCACGGCACCGCTCCAAAAGGCTTCGCCGCCGCGGGCGGCGCGGTCAACGGCATCCGCGTAAATCTCGAAATCGGGATACATACCGGCGACAGCCCGAGCACCGGCCGCGACACCCCGCTGCATCGAGCCCGGCAGAAACTTCCGAAACGCGCCGAAATACTTTTGGTGAAGCCGCAGATACATCATGTAGGAGCGGTAGCCGCAGAACTGCTCGTCCGATCCCTCGCCGACCTGAACCACTTTCACCCCGTTCTCGCGGGCCAGCTTCGAGAGAAAGTGGAGCGGAATACAAACCCAGTCGGCCAGCGGCTCATCCTGGTCCCGCACCAACTGAGCGAGGTATCCGGTCATGTCGCTTTCGTTTACCAACACCTCGTGGTGCTCGGTGCCCAGGTGATCGGCCACCCGCCGGGCGTAGTTCAACTCGTTGAGATGCCGATGATCGCTGAATCCGACGGAAAATGTCTTAACGGGCTCCGTCGAGTGGCGGCTCATCAGAGCCGCATTCACCGACGAATCGATGCCGCCGGACAGAAAGGCGCCGAACGGGACATCGGACATCATCCGGCGCTCCACCGATCGTTCCAGCCGATCGAGGACGCCGGTTTCATAATCCTCCCCGCTGTCACCCCCGCCGCTTGGTACGGCATCCCAATACCGGACCGCCCGCATGGTTCCCCCATCGGCCACCTCAAGATAGTGGGCTGCCGGCAGTTTGTAGATTCGCGGAACATGGTGAGCGGCGCGGGCGGCGTCAGATAGCTCAGGTAGTGGTAAAGCGCGGTTTCGGACAGTTCGGGCGTAACCGCCGGATGGCGGACCAAGGATTTGATCTCGGAGGCGAAGAGAAACCGCCCGCCCGCCTTTGTGAAATAGGCCGGTTTGATGCCCACGCGGTCCCGGGCCAGGGTCACGCGCTTTGCATTCTCATCCCAAATGGCGAAAGCAAACATGCCCTGGAGACGCCCGAGCAGCCGTTCGATCCCCCATTCCTCATAGCCGTGGATGAGAACTTCGGTATCGGCATGGTCGGTTGCGAAAGTGTGGCCCGCGGCCACGAGCTCCCGTCTGAGCTCGAGGTGGTTGTAAATTTCCCCGTTGAACGTGATCCAGACCGAACCATCCTCGTTGCGCATGGGCTGATTGGCTTCGGCCGTCAGGTCGACAATTGACAGCCGGCGAT
The DNA here is from genome assembly GCA_965213765.1 of Rhodospirillales bacterium. Lineage (GTDB taxonomy): Bacteria > Pseudomonadota > Alphaproteobacteria > Rhodospirillales > UBA2165 > JAJDXO01. The sequence continues at coordinate 1,879,085 of OZ243926.1, forward strand.
GGGCCAGGCCGACCCGCCGATCATCGGATAACCATATCCCCTCGCCATCCGGACCGCGGTGCGACAACGCATCGTTCATGTCCTGGAGTACGGGTTCGGGAACGCCGTCAGAAATGCCGTAGTGAATGATTCCCGCTATGCCGCACATGACCCTGGGACCGGCAATTTGAATCCACAATGAAACGTTTGGGGCCTGGGACCGCGCAACGAACTCCGCCCGCTCGCAAATGACGACGACCCCTAACCTGCCACTCCGCCAATCGCTGGACAACCCCGGCGCCGGTACCCCCGGAGCAGCCTAGGCCTTGGCCGCAACAACCGCCGGCGATGGCGGCTTTTCCGCTCTTTTGCCGGGAATCAAGCAACCGTGGGAAATCCGGCGGCCCGCGCCGGGCGCAAAGGCCAGCGGGACAAGTCACGGTAAGGACGCGGACAGCACGATGTTCCCCACAAGATTTGTTGATCCGCAAGAACCTGACCGTGTCGATAACCCGGACAATTGTGTGGGTGAAATCAACCGCCCGTGAGAGTCTTGCAGGCGACTCGTGAGCCGGCGCTCAGTCCTTGGACGGCGGCTCCAAGGATTTGGTTACCTGGTCGAGCAGGCCGTAGAGCTGGGCAATATTGTCCACTCCGGCCGCTTCGGCGATGGCCGCATAATTGGCCTCCGAATGGGGCGCGACCTCGCCGACCAGTTCGAGGCCCTTCGGCGAGATGGCGGCCAACACCCGCCGCTGATCAGCCGCGGCAGCCTTACGGGTGATCAAGTCCCGGCCCTCAAGATTCTGGAGAATGCGCGACAGGCTGGGCATGAGGATAAAGCTCCGTTCCGCCAGGCGGCTGATCTCGATCTCACCGGAATTCTCCAAGGCGCGCAGGACCCGCCACTGCTGTTCAGTCACGCCGTGGGCCCGCAGCATCGGCCGGAAACGGCTCATCACCGCTTCGCGCGCCCGCAACAGGGCCATCGGCAGCGAGTGAGAGAAATCCCGGAGCGGTACGCGGCTCATCGGCGCTCAGACTTTCTCGTCCGCCACACCGTTAGACAAGACACCGATGCCCGGCACTTCGATCTCTACCGTATCGCCCGGCACCAACCATTTCGGCGGATCGAAGCGGACACCCGCCCCGGTCGGCGTGCCGGTCGAGATGACGTCCCCCGGCTCCAGCTCGGCAAAGGTGGAGATGTAATTGATCAGGTAGGGGAAATCGAAAATGATGCTGTCGGTGGTATCGTCTTGACGCACCTCGCCGTTGACCCGGGTGGTCAGATGGAGCCCGTCGAAACCACCGGTCTCGTCGGGAGTGACCATCCAGGGCCCGATGGCACCGCTTTTTTCGAAGTTCTTGCCCTGGGTGACGTTGAACTTGGCGTGCCGAATCCAATCCCTGAGGGTGCCCTCGTTCATCAGCGTCATGCCGGCAATATGATCAAGCGCGTGCTCCTTGGGAATCCGCCGTCCGCCCTTGCCGATGACCAGCACGATCTCGCCTTCGTAGTCCAACTGACCGGACTCCGGAGGGCGAATGATGTCCTCCCCGTGGCCGACGAAGGACCCCGGCGTGCGGAAAAACATCGATGGAAACCGGGGCAGGTCGGAACCGTCCTTATATTCCTCGTTGCGGTTGGCGTAGTTGACCCCAATGCACAGAAGCTTCGGCGGCCGCGGGACGGGCAGGAGATATTTGATGTCGGCGAGATCCGCATCGGTCCCGGCGCCGGACGTCATTTTATCGACCTTGGAGAGGCTACCCGTTTGCAGCACTTCGAGAACGCTGCCGCAACCAGCTTCGTTCCGTGCGCCGACATCGAATATTCCGTCGCCGATGACAGTGCCAAACGACTGCCTGCCCTCAAGCTCATAGGTCACGAGTTTCATCTGCCGGTCCTCCGCCCTGAATTATTTAACTTGTTAATCATACGGCGGTTCGGCGCAAATGGGAAATAGGCGAGTCCGGCTCAGATGCCGCTGAGATCGGCGCGCTCCTCGAAATACTGCCAGGCCCGGTCCATGGAAAGCGGGGAGAATTGGATTTCCTGATAGAGCCTTTCTTCCTCGGGCGACAAATATTTGACCTCGCCCATCTGCATGGAGGCCATTTGCAGCTGGGCATTGACCTGGAGGTAGATCGACACCATGACAGCCTCTTTGAGGTTGGGACCGACAACCACACACCCGTGACCCCGCATTAGCGCCACCCGTCCCGCCCCGAGACATTTCGCGAGATCGTGGCCCTGCTCCATGGTCAGGACCAACATGTTGGTATCGCCGAAATTGTCGGCGATATCCCACACGGGGACCTCCGGGCCGATGCCGCTGCCGACGTGGACCAACGGCCGGATCGGCGTATTGGTGACGCCGAACGGGATCACGGCGTGGGAATGGTTGTGGACCACGGCATTGACGTCGGGCCGGGCCTGATAGGCGGCACCGTGGATCGGCCGTTCCCCGTAGGGCCGCCGATCATCGTCTATCGGGTTGCAGTCGAGGTCGAACTCCATGATGTCGGCGGACGTCACCAAGGCCGGGCTCAACGACCGGGCGAGCAGAAATCGCTCGGGGTCGTCGGGGTGCCTCAAACTCACATGTCCATAGGCATCCACCACATCCTCGCGGGCCAAGATCCGGTTGGCGATGGCCACCTGTCGGCACGCTTCATCCAAAGTGGTCATTTTCCAATCCTCCGGTCCATCTGCGTCAGCACTTTCACGAAACGTTCCGGCCTTCCCGGGCCTTGTAGGCGGGGAGAGACCAGCCAAATCTGATTGCCAGGGCGCGAACCACAAAGCAACACAAGAAGCCCAATCCAAAGGCCAAAAGACCGCCGGCCCCGGCGAGCGACAGCCCGACGAACACCAAGGCGCCGGCCAACGCGGCGGTGACGTAGATTTCCTTTCGGAGGATCAGGGACACCTCGCCGCCAAGCACGTCACGGATGATCCCGCCGAACGTGCCGGTAACGATCCCCATGATGATCGCCACCAAAGGATGGGCGCCGACCGCCAGGGCCTTCTCCGCGCCCAGAATGCAGAACAGGGAGAGCCCGAGGGCATCCAGCCACAGGATCAGCCGGTAGCGAGACTGAAACAAATGGGCGGCGAAATACGTGACCGCGGCGGCGGCGATGCAAACGGCGACGTAGGATGGCTGCTGCACCCAATTGACGGCCCCGTCACCCAGCAGCAGGTCTCGGACCGTGCCGCCGCCCACGCCGGTCACCGTCCCTAAAAGCACGAAGCCGAAGATGTCCATCTGCTTGCGGCTGGCCACCAGCGCGCCGGATATGGCGAACACGGCAACCGCCAGATGGTCGATGGCGATGAGAAAATCCATACCGGAGAGAGTCTGCATCAGAACCGCAAGCTATTGGAACGTTGCTGGTTGTCGCATGAAATTGATCGAAAAGGAACCGAGGGACTCGGCCCGAAAGAACGGGGTCAGAGTGATAGACCCGACTGATTCTGCGTTATCGGTGGGCTTTACAAGCTCCCGAGGCCGCAGTTTCTCATGAGTGGCAGAAGAATTCCCTACTCACAGAACAGGGAATTCGATGACATGGAACAGGGAAACCGAGTGCGGTGAAGCGGGAAGAGAACTGCACCAAGCACAACCCCTGCGTAAGGCGTCATCCAATCTGATAGCGGACATTTCGTCAGGCCGATACATCCGTCCGCTCCGGACCCGAAGACGACTAAACGGTGTGAGAGACCTAGTTTCGCCCCTCCGGCGCGGTGATATCCCGGATGCCGTCCCCCATCATGTTTATGGCAACAGCAACCAGGAAAATCGTCACGCCCGGAATGGTCACCAGATATGGATTGAAAAACATTTGGTCCCGCCCCTCGGATACTAAGGAGCCCCACGACGGTGTCGGTGGTTGAATGCCAAGGCCGAGGAACGAGAGCGTGGCCTCAATGAGGATGGCGAGGGCAACCTCCAGGGTGAAGATGACGATCACTTGGTTCAATAGGTTAGGCAGGATTTCCGACAGGATGATCCGCCGCCGGGATGCGCCGGCCGCTTCCGCCGCTGCGATGAAATCCTGGGAGCGGAGCTGCATGGTGACGGTGCGCAGCGCCACGGCGTAGGGATCCCAGAATGCGAAGGCCAGGACCAGCACCAGCACCAGGAACGATCCGCCGAACACCGCGACCAGGGACAGGGATACGATCAGGCCGGGGAGCGCCAGTTTGGAGTTGATCAGATACATCACCACCGCATCGACCCGGCCGCCGAAATAGCCGCCGATCATGCCGATGATGGAGCCGACGATGGCCGCCACGGCGGCGGCGAGGAAACCGATGGCAAGCGATATCTGGCCGCCGAAGATCAGGCGGGTCAGGTAGTCGCGGCCGAATTGGTCGGTGCCCAGCGGATGGGTCCAGCTGCCTTCCTCGTTCCACACCGGCGGAACGAAGCGCTTGGTAAGTTCCTGCTCGAACGGGTCGTACGGCGTGATCCAAGGCGCCAGCGCGGCGACGATGACGCAGATCAGCACGAACCCGCCGCCGATCCAGAACCCCATGTGGGAGCGGGCCCGGCCCTTCATCACCTCCCAAGGCGTCGGCGCGTCGACGTGAAACACGTCTTCGGCGGTCGCGGCGGTGGATGTCTGGTTGGGTGCCATGCGGTCCCTCAGTTCAGCCGAATCCGAGGATCGAGTTGGGCATTGATCAAATCGCTGAAGACGGTCAGCGCGATGTAGATGAACGCGATCATGGCGACGATGGATTGAACCACCGGGAAATCCTGGCGGATGATTGCCTGCAGTGCCTCGAACCCGATCCCGTTGAGGGCGAAAATGCTTTCGACCACCACGGTGCCGCCCAGCAATCGGCCGAAGGACACCATGCTAATGGACACAACCGGCAGAATGGCGTTGCGGAGCGCGTGCTTGTACATCACCGATGTCGGGTTGAGACCCTTGGCCCGCGCCGTGCGGATATAGTCGGACTGCATAACCTCGATCATCCCGGCACGGGTGAGGCGCATCTTCACAGGCATGGACGAAATGCCGATGGTGACGGTCGGCAGAATAAAATTCACCCAGGTATCTTGGCCGGAGATGGGCAACCAAGCGAGCATCACGCCGAAGACTAGAATGAACATCAAGCCAAGCCAGAAATTCGGAATCGCCTGGCCCGAGACCGCAAACACCAGTGCCGCCCGGTCGATCCAGGAATTTTGCCGGACCGCTGCCAGGATGCCGAGGGGGATGGCGATCACCAGGCTGAGGATCAGTGAGTAGGTCGCGAGTTTTATGGTCACCGGCATCGCGGTGGTGATGATCTCGAACACCGGCTCGCTGGAGAACACCGACACGCCGAGATCGCCCGACAGCGCCGAGCCCGCCCAGTCCAGATACTGAACGTGGAACGGCCGGTCGAGACCATAGGCCTTGGCCACCGCCTGAATCTCGGCTTCAGAGGCGTCGTCGCCGGCAAGCTCAGCGGCCAGATCGCCGGACAGCCGGAGCAGGCTGAAGGCAAAGATCGATACGGTGATCGCCACCAATATCGCCACCATCAGCCGGTTGATGAAATAGTTGATCACGAGGTCATTCCTGAGGATTTACTCACAAGTCATCATGGCTAGGTGAGCGGAAGCGCAAACGTCTTATCGAAGCTCTCCCGCTGCCGCAGGCGCTCATACCAGGCTTCGATGTTGGGCATCGCCGCGCGCTCCAACTCCAAGTTTAGCCATTGATGCATACGGGGTGCGAGAGCGATATCCCCCATCGAAAACGCCTCACCTGCGACATAGTCATCTCCGCCAAGAAAATTTTCGAGTACGCCATAGGACTCAATCGAAATTTGCCGGCTTCGTTCCATCCCTTCTTCCTTGCCGAATCGCTCGGTGCCCCGGATCAGCCAGGCGAACGCCGGCACGATGTCCATCCAATGGGACGATTGCCAGTCCATCCACTTATCGGCCTCGGCCCGAACTTGCAGGTCGTCCTGCCACAAAGTGCCTGCGGCATATTTGGCCGCCAGGTATCTGACGCAGGAATTGGATTCCCAGCCGACATAGCCGTTATCCTCGATGGTCGGAATGTGGTAGGTCGGGTTCTTGGCAATGTAGGCCGGGTCATCGAGACCTCCGAATTTGCCGCCAGTCTCGACGAGCTCATACTTGATACCGGCCTCGTGGCAGGTCCACAGAACCTTTTGGGTGGCCGAAGAGTCCCGCCGCCCCCATACCTTCAATGTAACCATCCGGCGCCCCCCCTCTGTTGCGCTAAATACAATTGGCTGCAGGCGGCGGCTGGTGCTAGAGCGCATTGCAAGGACGCTGGAGCGTCCTCCACATATGCGAGGCCAGCGTGTGATCGTTTCCCAAGCCTTCCGGAGGTTGCCGAAAATTTCGGCCGATGACGTCCTCGAACTGCTGCCACTCAATATGAACGTTGGGATCGAACGAATAGAGATCGTTGACGCAGATCATCCGGGCGGACATGTACCATTTGTGGTTCCGGGCGTACTCGTAGTCTTCGCGAATGTATTGATCGACTTCGTAATCTTGCCCGAACATGGTGATATAGTTCTCGGGGTATTCGTAGCCCACCGATTCGTCAGGAAAAAAACGCAGCGCCTGATGGTAGCGAATCGCCCAAGACACCTCTTCATCGACGTAGGGCTCAATCATTTGTGCGCCCCAGTATCCGTGGTCCGAACGGATGAAGCCGCCAACAGCAATATCGTGCAGAAGGCAGGCGAGTACGATCTTCTCAGGCAGACCGTTCTTCTGGGCCAAGTTTGCGCTTTGCAGGAGGTGCTGCTGGCCACCCTGAGCAAATCTCAGACGGATGAAATCCATCAATGTTGGCCTCTCCGGCATTGGTGGGAGGCGCGGATCCTCCCCCATATGCAGGAGACTGCCCCGGTCATTTCTGAATATGATTCCGGGGACGGCGTCGGCAAGGTTGAAGAGCAGCGACTTGGTAATCAGCTTCTCTTCAAACACTTGCATCTGCTGATCCTCCAGAGCATCTGCCGCCTCGTTAGAAAGTATTATTTCGTTCACACGACATCTCCGCGTAGCGGCCTGTGCCCCTTGCCTTGCCGCTATTTCCAGCTCAAATCGCTGAGGATATAGCCGAGCGGCCGTTGGACCACAGGTGTGATTACCACCTCTTTGGTGTGCAGCGAGTGGACCACATTACGGATCATTGGATACAGGTAGCCCTTGTCGACCGCATAATCGATCGCCTCGGTGACCGCCGCCTTGCGGGCTTCGGGATCCATCATGCTCATGGTCTTGCGGGCCATGGTCCGCAGTTCCTTGTCCTCGAATTCAGGCCGCATGAAGAACCGCGCCATCGCCGCGGAGACGTCATAGATTCCGCCGCCGCCCCAGGCGTAATAGACCAGCTCCAGCTTGCGGTCGCGGGCAAGCTTGCGGGCCGACGGGATGGGCACGCCCTGCACGGTCGGCCGCAGTCCCACTTTACGCAGCATACCGGCCACCACCTGGGCGTCCCTCTTGATCGAACCGGCGAAGGTGGTGATTTTTATATCGAAGCCATTCCCGAAGCCGGCTTCCTGCAACAGCTTCTTTGCGCCTGCCGGATCATATGCCGGGGTCGTCTTGGTGAAACCGCAGCCGATCTGCGCCGGTACACAAATGGCGTTCATCGGGTCGTTGACCTTGGCCCCTGCGGCATGGAGTTTCTGAACCGTGTCCCGGTCGATGGCCATGCCGATCGCCCGGCGGACGCGGAGGTCGGCTAGCGCCTTCACGTTTTCCTGGCTCTGGCCATAAACCGCCAAATACTGGAAGCCAAGGCCCTCCAACGCGCTGTGAATGAAACGGCCGGTTTTGGCCGTGTTGATGGCGATCTCGGGGGATATTTGGCGGCTGAGATCGATCCGCCCGGACAGCAGTTGCGCCGTCCGGGTGCCGGCGTCGGGGATCAGCGGCGACACCACGGTGCCGATCTTGGCCTTGGGCATCACCTCGTTGCCGCGGTAGCCCTCGTTTTTGACGAACATATGTCCCTTGGCCTTGTCGAACCGGGCCAAGCGATAGGCGCCGTAGCTGACGCCCTTGGACGCGAACAGGCGTTTCTTCTTGGCGTCGATCGGCCGGTGGATATGCTCGGGATAGATATAGGTCCGATGGGCCAGACGCTGGAGCGCGAACGGGGTCGGCCGCTTGGTGACGATCCGCACCTTGTGGGGACCCAGCTTCTCGGCGGCCTTGATGAAGGTCCAATTGGCCTTCAACCGCAGCCGGACCTTGGGATCGACCAGCCAATTGATGATATAGACCACGTCGTCGGCATCGATCGCTTCGCCGTCGGACCATTTGAGATCATCGAACAGTTCGAACTCGTAGGTGACCGGATCGACCTGCTTCCAGCTCTTGGCGATGTTGGGTACGTATTTGCCGGTGACCGGGTTGAAGTCGATCAGGCTCGAATAGATGGCCGGCGAGAACACGCCGTCCCATGGCCCCGGCGTAATGAAGAAATCAATTGTCTGAAGCTGCACGTTGTGCGGCATCCGCAAGGTGTCTTTCGATTTCTGCGCCAATGCCGGGTTGGCGCCGGTAGCGGCGAAACCGAGCGCGAACGCTCCCACGGCGGCCAGCGTTACTGTTTTGCGATTGGTCATGGTCGTCTCCCAGTCATAAATTCCTGTCAAAAGTGTCGCCGGCCCGTGTCAGGCGAGAAGGGCGAGATCCTCCACATCTTCGTCGGGCTGCTTATCTTGTTTTTGCGCCAGGTAATCGTCGATCTTGGCGAAGGCGGTATAGAGATGTTTTCGCTCCGCCGGCGTGAGCAGGTTGAGCAATTCCAGTTGGCGGGCCAGGCCCTCCTCGACGATGGCGCGCTCGAGCGCCTCACCGGCTTCGGTTGCCGTGAAAATGGCGCTCCTGGCGTCCTCCGGATTGTCGGCGCGGTTCGCGAAACCCTTGTCCACCAATGTGGTCAGCGCCCGGCTGACGGAGGCCTTGTCGATGGACAGATACCCGGCGATGTCGCGAACCGTCGACGATCCGCCGTTCGCCAGCCGGGCCAGCGTGCGGCGTTCGGAAATGGAGATGCCGAACGCCGTATTCAGAAAACGCGTGGTCTGTGTATCGAGCAGCCGCGAAATCCGGCTGACGCGATAGGTAAGATAGTGTTCCAGCCGCAGCGACGCGGGGTTGGCGTCCATCACCGGTTGTTCGATGGAGTCAGGGACCGTCCATTTCCGGAGTCGGGCCAAAGGCTGCCTTCCTTTCTCGATTACCATTATTGTTGTTGTGACAACGTTGTTGCGTCAACAAAAAATTTGAGCTTATGTTTTGAGATGGAGATGTCGAAGGATCGAATTCTCACCACCCATGTGGGCTCGCTGCCCCGTCCGGCGGAGCTATTCGAACTGCTCATCGCCGAGGATTCGGGGGACGATCACGATGCCGCGAAGCTGATTGAAACTGCGCGCCGAGCCGTCGGCGAGGTTGTCCGCCGGCAGGTTGATGCCGGCGTGGACGTGGTCAGCGACGGGGAACTCAGCAAGTCGTCCTACACCCATTACGTCAAACATCGTCTGAACGGCGTCGGGTCCGGCGCGGGGGGCGGTGGCGGCGGCGGCGGGCCTAAGGACATGCGCGAGCACCCGGACGCGGCGATCCACGGGGGGCGGGGAACCGGGCGCGATCTGTTGACCGGGGTGGTCTGCGACGGGCCGGTGAGCTATGCCGATACCGGGCCCGTGGAGCGCGACATCGCCAATCTTCAAGCGGCGCTTACCGAAGCCCGGCCCGATGCTCGACCTGCGGAGGCCTTTATAAATGCCGCCTCCCCGGCGACACTGGCGCACTTCATCCGCGATGAGTATTACGGCGACGATGCGCGCTTCCTGGCCGATCTCGCCGGCGCCATGCGCACCGAGTACGAGGCGATCGCGGCGGCGGGAATCCTGCTGCAGATCGACGCGCCGGATCTCGCCATGCTCCGCCATATGAGTTACCAGGATCTGAGCGACGACGAATTCGTCCGGATCGCCGAGCGCAACGTCGAGGCCCTCAATCACGCCACGGCCAATATCCCACCCGAAGCCATGCGGATGCACATTTGCTGGGGCAACTATCCCGGTCCCCATACCCACGACATTCCGGTGGGCCGGATCATCCCGGCAATCATGAAGGCGCGGCCGCAGGCCGTGCTGTTCGAGGCCGCCAATCCGGCGCATGCTCATGAACACGAGGATTGGGCGGCCGCCGGCATCGCCGATGATAAAATCCTCATCCCCGGCGTGATCGACACCACAACCAATCTGGTTGAGCATCCCCGGCTGATCGCCCAGCGTATCGAGCGCTACACGGAGATCGTCGGCCGGGAGCGGGTAATCGCCGGCACCGATTGCGGGTTCGGTACCGTCGCCGGCCGGGACGTGGTCGCCCATTCGGTGGTCTGGAAGAAACTCTCCAATCTCGCCGAGGGCGCCGGCCTCGCAACCAATAAATTATGGAACTAGATGCCGTGGACCCCAAGAATCTCCTGATCATCATGTCCGACGAACACAATGCCCGGTTCATGGGATGTGCCGGACACCCGTTGGCCAAGACGCCCCATCTGGACGGGTTGGCCGGCGGCGGGACCCGGTTTACCTCAGCCTATTCCAACTCCCCCATCTGCGTGCCGGCGCGGGCCTTGTTCGCCACCGGCACCTACACCCACCAAAACGGCTATTGGGACAACGCCATCGCCTATGACGGCCGGGTGCCGAGCTGGGGTCACCGGCTGCAGGCGGCCGGGAGACGGGTCGAATCCATCGGCAAGCTCCACTTCCGCAGCAAGGACGATGAAAACGGGTTCCAGGTCGAGCATATCCCCATGCACATCAAGAACGGGATCGGAATGGTGCAGGGATCGATCCGCGGCCAGTACCCGGATTTCTCGCCGCCCGAACCCCGGCGGGGCGGCGGCCCCTCCATTATCGGCAGCGCCAAGGCCGGCGAGACCAGCTATATCAAATACGACCGCAAGATCGCCGAACTTGCCGGCGATTGGCTGGTGGCGACGGGCGAACGCCGGGACGAAGCCCCGTGGGTGTTGTTTGTCAGCTTCGTCAGCCCCCACTATCCGCTGACCGTGCCCCAGGAATATCTCGACCTGTACCCGGCCGCCGACATGCCGCATCCCAAGCTAGACCCCGCCGACGGTCATGAATTACATCCGTGGTCGGCCCGGCTCGGCCTGGCCAATCAGCGGTTTTCGTTCGAGGAAAAAGCCTTTGCTCTCTCCGCCTATCTCGGCCTCTGTACCTTCCTGGATGACCAGGTGGGGCGCGTCTTGGCGCCATTGGAGGCGGCGGGACTTCGGGATGAAACACGCATACTCTATACCAGCGATCACGGCGAGAGTGCGGGCAGCCGGGGCATGTGGGGCAAGTCGGTGATGTACCAGGAGGCGACCAATATCCCGATGATCCTCAGCGGTGCCGATGTGCCGGCGGGCCATGTGTGTGACACACCGGTGAGCCTCGTCGATGCCTATCCGAGCGTGCTGACCGCCACCGGCACGCCCGATGACGGCGAGAGCCGACCGGGCCGCTCCCTGTTCGAGATCGCGAACCAGCCCGCCGACCCGGACCGGCCGGTCTTCGGCGAATACCACGCCATGCGTTCGCCGTCGGCGGCCTATTTTCTCCGCGAAGGGCGCTACAAGTACCACTACTATGTGGGTTTCGAGGCGGAGCTGTACGATCTGGAGGCCGACCCGGAGGAGACGGTCAACCTCGCTGCCGACCCTGCCCAAGCCGATCTCGCGGCGTCGTTCGAGGCTAAGCTCCGCGAGATCCTTGACCCCGAAGAAACCGACTCACGCGCCAAGGCGGATCAGAAAGCGCTGGTCGACCGCCACGGCGGGCCCGATGCCGTCATGACCCGTGCTCGCGGCGGCAAGATCTACACCGAGGTGCCCGACGAAGTACTCGCAGTCCTGTAGTAGCGAACTCCATTGAATGGATTCTCTGTGCGGTGGAAGCCTTGAACATCTTAGGTGAGAAGAAGGGTAGGCCGTTCCTCCTCATCGCAATCGGTCTCCGGCGCTCAGTGGTCTTGCAACCCCGAACCTTCCGCCCCTGGCCCCAAAAGCGGGCCCTTTCCAAGGGCCTTATCGTCTCGTCGGAAGCGATCTAATGGGGCTGTCTGTTCATTATCACGATTGATCCCACGACCAACACTAGACCGATGATGGCCTGAATACTGATGGCCTCGCCGAGGATCGGCCAGGCGAAAATGAAGGCCGAGATGGGCGCCAGCGTCAATGAGATGCCGGCCGTCGCCGGGGAAATCCGCCCCAACGCCCAGATGTAAGCAGCAAATTGAATGGCGCCTCCGACCACCCCCAAGAACACCAGGATCCACCAATCAAACACCGAGAACGAGGGCATCCGGACCGGTTCCCCGACTACCTGTGACACGGCCAAGAGCGAGAGCACCCCGACCAACATGACGATCGAGGTAAAGTACACGCCACCGTATTTCATGATGTATGGCTTGGCGTAGATGCTGTAGATCGAAACCGTCAATGCGGCCAACAGCATCAAGCTGTCGCCGATCAAAATGTCCCTGCCTGCACCGCTGACGAAGAGTGAATCGCTAACCGCCACGCCGACACCTAGAAACGCCAATACGACACAGGTAATCTTTAAACCGGTCATGCTTTCCCGGCCAAGGAACCATGCCAGGACGAGGGTAATGATCGGCGAGGTGGCGAGGCCTACGGCACCATGGGCCGCCGTGGTGTAGGTGAGCGACGCATTGAACAGGTACGTGAACAGGCCAAATAACAGGGCGCCTAAGAGAATTATCCTCGGCCAATCGGCGAGCGCGATCGGCGCCTGCCTGAATCCAACGATCAGAAACGGCGTCAGACAGAGAGCGCCGATCCCGAAGCGAATTACCGCCATCGATTGCGGGTCGGTGTCCGGAATGACGAACCGGGTCGCAACGATGGAGAACCCGGCGCTCAGCGACGAAAATGCGGCCAGGAACTTAGCCAGAAGTACATAGCTCATTGCAGCTGCAACCTGTCATTTCGACTTTAAGACATTTTGTGGAGACGCAAGGGCAATCTCATACCTTTATTGGGTGCAGTGAAGACTGCCTTTAACAGTGTCTGCTATCGGCCGCTATCGGCCCGAAGCGGTCATCCTCACCATGAGCGCGATCTGCTTGCGTGGGAAGACCCTTGGTGCGGTTGACTAACTCTGGTCCAACCTACATCGTCCCCCAATGACAGACGACAAATCGGAAATTCTTGTTGTCGGGGCGGCATTGGCGGTTTGACCTTGGCTCTCGCGCTCCATGCACAGGGATTGCCAAGCCGGATCTACGAGGCCGCAGAGGAATTCAAACCGCTTGGTGTTGGTATCAACATGCTGCCACACGCTGTCAGCGTCTTAACCGACCTCGGGCTTGAACATCATTTGATGGCCCGCGGCGTGGAAGCCCGCGAGTTTAGTTTTTTCAATCGCCATGGCCAGTTCATCTTTTCCGAACCCTGTGGCCGTTATGCGGGCTACGGCTACCGCCATTTTTCAATTCACCGCGGTGATCTTCACGAGGTGCTTTACGACGCTGTCACAAAACGTCTTGGGCAAGATGCCATTCATATGGGACATCGCTGCACCGGCATCGACCAGAATGATGCGGGTGTCACATTAAAATTTGACAACGAGCCGTCCCACTCGGGCACTATCGCTATCGGTGCCGACGGTTTTCATTCCGCAGTCAGACGGCAGTTCTATCCCGATGAAGGCATGCAGTTCGGCGGCATAAATATGTGGCGGGGGGTCACTCGGCGGGCTCCATTCCTGAGCGGTGCAAGCGTCACCCGCGTGGGTACGGTCGGGAATGGCAAAATGACGATCTACCCCATCCGGCAATTCGACGATGGTACGCAGCTGGTCAATTGGGTGGTTGAACAGCAACGCGACGAATTTGGGCCCAATGACTGGGCAACACCGGGACGAGTTCGAGATTTTATCGGTCCGCACGCCGATTGGAATTTTGACTGGCTGGACATTCCGGAGATGGTCGGCAACGCCGAGTATATTTTCGAGTATCCGATGGTGGACCGCGAGCCCATAGACCGTTGGACCTTTGGTCGCGTAACGTTATTGGGTGATGCCGCGCACCCGATGTACCCGCGCGGCGGCAATGGCGGTGCCCAGGCCATCCTGGATGCACGAACCCTAGCGGCGTTGCTCAATCGGATCGACGATCCGCTCGTTGCGCTACGGAACTATGAAACCGAGCGCCTTGAGGTCACCAACAGGATCGTACTAACCAACCGGGAACAGCCGCCGGACTACATTATCGAAACCGTGGAAGCATTGACTCGTGGAGAGCCGTTTGACCGTATCGAGGACGTGATCGATCCCGCCGAACTGGCGGCAATCTCAAATCGCTATAAGGAAATCGCCGGATATAGTCTTGCCGCCGACAGACTGTAAGTCGGCTATTGGCTGAGGCTGTTGAGTAACTCGTATATTCGAAATTTTCCGATGTCGGCTTTTACCCGAAGCGGACATATTGTTCCCGATGCGGTGTTTGGCCGCATGGGGTTATGAGTTTTTTGGCTTCGCAAGCAGGGCATTCCCTCTATCGGAAGTCTCCTGCTGAACGTTTATAAGATACTGATATTACTATCTTAAACGTTTCACCCGTCTTCGGACCAATTATCTCAGATCAGGCTGAAATTTCCCGCAATCAATCTACAAGCGAATTCGATCCAACACCCGCTCGCCAGAGCGTATCCCTGTCGTGGCTATTTCGCCCTCGCCTCCCGTGAAGGATTTTGTTTGGTCACGGCATGATGGAAGGCCGCAAGGGCATTTTCATGTATGGACGCCCCTGGTGACGCAAGGGGAAAAGTGATTTGAAGTGGCGGCGGAGTTTGCAGTCATGTATCCGACCTGTTCGCCACGGTTCGATGTCCGCTGGCCCTGATGGAATCCGGAAGAGCGGCGGCGCACGAACACCCGACCTCAGGCCATATTCATCATCGCCATAAGAGATTCACATCCACTTGGTTGCTGTTGCCATCAACATGATGGGGGACGGCATCCGCGACATCACCGCGCCGGAGGAGCGAAACTAGCCGGCAGCGGGCACTCAAGCGGTTAGACTGCGAGGCGAAGCAAATCAATCGCGTTGAGGAGGAAAATCTTTTCCTTCTCCTCATCGGGAATTTCCATTGCCTCCACCGCCCGCAAGGTCCATTCCATGAAGCCTGCGGAATTGGGAACGCGGGCGCGGATTGGAGGGGTTGTTGGAGCGGCCCACCGGGTCCCGGGACGAGGCGGCAGACAAGAGCCGAGAGCTTCAGCCCGAGCCGGAAAAGGCGCAGGAGCCAGAGCAGAAATCGGTGGAGATGGGTCTTGGGCTTTGAACTGCCCACGCAGTAGGGCACCTGGCCGGATAGCCTCCTGCCCCAATAGTCGCCTCAATGAAGATCCACATTACCTATTACTACCGCTTAGAGTCTGACAGTCTGACTCAAAACTCCTGAGCGGTTTTTCTTGCAACAAGGCGTGCGGATCTTCGGATGGCGGCGATGAGCGTCCAGGCATCCGCCGATGCGATTGTTTTTTCCCAGTCCTTTGCCAAGCGACGGCAGCGCCCGAGCCAGGCGAAGGTGCGCTCTACCACCCAGCGGCGGGCGATGACGACAAAGCCCGTGACACCGGGTGGGCGCTTCACGATCTCGATTGTCGGGCCATCGATTGAGGCCATTGCGTCACGAAGTTTGTCGCCTGAGTAGCCACCGTCGGCAAAAATGTGGGTCAGGCTCGAATAGGTTTCGAGGGCCTGCGCGATTACGATGGATGCCCCGTCGCGGTCCTGGATGTCTGCGGCATGGGTGATCAGCCCCAACAGGTTTCCGTCTGTGTCGGTTACGATGTGACGCTTACGCCCCTTGATCTTTTTGCCCGCATCGTAGCCACGCGGGCCGCCACTCTCGGTCGTCTTGACCGATTGACTGTCGATGATCCCAGCTGTGGGCGTGGCCTCCCGCCCCGTCAGCATACGCGCCGCCACGACAAGCGCATCGTTCAGAATGTCCAGTACACCGCTGTCGCGCATTTGGTAGAAATAGTACTGCACGGTCGTGAACGGCGGAAACTCTTTGGGCAGCATGGACCATTGGCAGCCCGTGGCCGCGATGTACTGGATCGCATTCCACACAGAGCGCATGCAAGTCCGCCGCGGGCGCCCCGTTTTAGCCCTCTCGGGCATAAAATGTTGGATCAAAGCCCATTCCGCGTCGGTCACATCGCTTGCATAACGGAGTCCGCGACGGTCATAGTCAGGGCGCGTGATTTCAGTCCAAGGCATAACTTCCTCCACGGTGGCAACTCGGAAGAAGCATAAAGGACTGAAATCACTCAAATTAGTTTTCGGTTGGGCTCTGACTCGAAACTCTACATTTAATAACAATGGCTTGCGATCCGCCTTGTGAGGAGTCGGATGTGTGCGACGAGGATCCATGCCTGTGCGGAGGCGATTGATTTCTCCCAGTCCTTGGCCAGTCGGCGGCATCGGTTGAGCCAGGCGAAGGTCCTCTCGACGACCCATCTCCTGGGCAGGACCTCAAAGCCCTTGGCGGTATCGGGACGTCTTATAATCTCGATCGTCCAGCGGCCGATGTCTTCGAGGGCACCCTCAAGTTTCGGTCCGCCATAGGCGGCGTCAGCGAAGAGGTGACGCAGCCGGGGGAAGCGATGACGGATCGATTTGAGGACCCCGGGGGCGCCGTCGCGGTCCTGGATATCGGCTGAATGCACGATCAGGCCGAGCAGCAGGCCGAGCGTATCGGTGACGATGCGACGCTTGCGGCCCTTGATCTTCTTGCCCGCGTCATAGCCCCGAATACCACCGCTTTCCGTGGTTTTCACGCTCTGGCTGTCGATCACCCCGGCGCTCGGGCCGGCCTCGCGTCCTTCCAACTCACGGGCCGCCACAACCAGATGATGGTTGATCGCCTCCAGCAGCCCGTTCGAGCGCCAGTCGTAGAAGTAACGCTGCACCGTGGAGGGCGGCGGGAAGTCGTTCGGCAGCATCGCCCACTGACAGCCCGTCGAGGCCATGTACATGATCGCATCCATGACATTGCGCAGCTCCGTCGTCCGCGGCCGGCCTATCTTCTTGCGCGGCGGCATGAACGGCGCGATCAACGCCCACTCCCGATCCGTAAGGTCGCTTGCATAGCGACCGCCACGGCGCTCATACTTCGGGCGAGTGATTTCGGTCCACATGTTGTGCCTCCTCGTTTGATTTGACACAACCGAGTAAGACACAACCGACTGAAATCACTCAACTAGTTTCGAGTTGAACTCTTAACAAAGAATACTACGCGGTTAGCCTTTTCGTCTTCTAAACTTTCACCCTTTGGCGATGTCTCCGCATATATTCCAAATCCCACGCTCTTTAACAATTCCCTTACCACATTTAAACTAAACCACGTTTGACGAAGCTCAATAACTCGACTGACTTCGCCGCCACTGATTCGATATTCACCGCGAAACACAGCTATCTGACGGTCCTCCTCGTGCGTCGCAACCACTTCAAAGCGCCCCTCCTCGTCCTCCCAAGAAAATTTTCCGTCCCACGCGGTCATGTACTTTTGCCGCGTATTGAGATCAAACGCAAACCGACCGCCTCTCTTTAAACTAGAAAACACATTGCCAAATACTCGAACCAGAGCCTCAGCCGACGACACGTGATTCAAACTGTCGTACAAGCACACAGCGCCATCGAATTCACGGTCCATCCTGTATGCTTCCATATCCGCAACGACAAAATTAGCGCTTGGTACCCGCGCGCGCGCTACCTCCAACATCCCAACAGAGGAATCTACCCCCGTAACTGCATACCCCTTCTCGACCAGCACCTCAGCGAACTGTCCCGTGCCGCAGCACAAATCCATCACTCTACCGCCTTCCACAATACGACTTAAAAGCATCTGCTGGATCAATGGAGCCATGGCTAATGACCAATCACCCCAGAACTTGTCGTAAATCGTCGAGAACCCATCGTAACCCTTGTTAGTTTTTTCCATGTGTTCTGGCTTGCCCCATTAAGTGGTCTACTGCTTATGAGAGAGTTGGCGCATTTGAGGCTCTACCTAAAACAGTACCAGCCTGGATGTCAGAACCCGGCGGTTCGTAGCCCGGTTTCCCGAGCAAATTCCTGGGGTGTTTTCCATCCCAGGGCAGTGTGAGGACGGCACTCGTTGTCGTCCCGTCGCCACTCCTCGATCTTGTCTCGGGCGTCAGCCAGAGACAATAACCCATTCACATTTAAACATTCATCGCGCAGCCTCCCGTTGAAGGAGTCAATGAAAGCATTGTCGGTCGGCTTGCCGGGCCGCGAGAAGTCCAGCGTGACCCCGTTTTCATAGGCCCATTTTTCGAGCGCCTTGGAGATGAACTCAGGGCCATTGTCCACGCGGATGCTGTTGGGCACGCCGCGGCGGCCTTTGAGATCATCCAGCACGGCGACCACCTGCTCTCCCTTGATGCCTTTGTCCACCTCAATGGCCAGGCATTCGCGGGTGAAGTTGTCCACCACCGTCAACGCACGGAACCGTCTGCCGTCGAACACCGCATCCGTCAGGCAGGCCGATGTTTTGGCGGCGGGACGGCGGCCCGCTTTGCCGGCCGCCTCAAAATTCAACAGGGGCCGATGCAGGTAGCGATTATCGATATCGCCCGTGCGTCTGAAGGACTTCGATCTTGTAGCCGTCGGGATCCTGCACGAAGAAGAATTTCGCCATAAGCGACCCATCCCGATGAAACTCTTTGACATCCGTTGGCTCGAATCCGAGGCTCTTGAAACGGGCATGCTCTTCGTCGACGTTTTCCACCGCGACCCCCAGATGCCCGTATCCCGACCCATGTGAATAGGGTTCGGACTGCCCATGATTCACCGTAAACTCAACTTCGAAATCAGCCTCGGAATTACGAAGGTAGATAAGCGTGAAATCGTCAAACTCGAAACGATCGGCGATATCAAGGTCGAAAGCCTTTTTGTAGAAATCGAGCGATCGCTCTTCTTCCATCACCCGGATCATTGAATGGATCACTTTGGCCATGATTCGTTCGTCCCCTATTTCGATTGCGGCGCTTTTTCCATGATTTGGCGTCGGTTGATTTGCAACGTATACGATGCATCCCGGCCCCGCGCCAGGGAACGGTACGACCTGCATTTCCTGAGAGATTACGTATGCTATGCGCCGCCAATATGATTTAAGTCAGACAAAGCGCATAATCGACCGTTGCGAGCACGATGGGAACGCGGGATGACAGGGCAAATTTACGTGGGTGCGGGCCCCTGGGCCTCCGACAACAGCGAGACGGACTTCGGGCTGTTTCGCAGCACCGACGACGGCAATAGCTGGCAGCGGCTCACTCGCGGCCTCCCGCAACGGCCGGCGATACGCGCGCTGACAGTCGATCCATCCAACCCCGATACCGTCTACGCAGCGACGCAAATGGGCCCCTATCGCAGCCGTAACGGCGGCGAAGCGTCGGAATCCTTGTGTCTCGACGAAATGGGTATCACATGGTCGGTGACAGTGCACCCCGCGGACTCCGACGTATTGCTGGTGGGAACAATTGATGCCGGTTTACACCGCAGTGTCGATGGCGGTGCGACCTGGCAGGCGTTGCCGACAATTCTGCCCGAGGGGACCTGTGATGGAGACTTTCCCTCCCGCATACTGCGCGTGGTCCTCGATCCTTCCGAGCCGCGCGAGATGTATGCGGCGCTCGAGATTGGAGGGGTCATCCGCAGCCTCGACGATGGCCGCAGCTGGTCGTCCTGCAACCCGGGTCTGCTCGCCCTTGCCGAAGACGACCGGTACAAGAGCAGACTCGTCAGCGACGCCGATTACGAAGGCATGATGGACTGTCACGCGCTCGCGATCAGCCGGGAGCGACCCGGCACCCTGTTCCTAGTGGATAAAATCTGACGATTGCATCCCGAGGGGGATTCCGCGCTGACTGGGAATGTGCGAGTCTGTCGCATGCGACCAGGAATCAACATTGATCTTTCTTCCGCTGATCGGCTGCGGCTCGAAGCGCTGGTGCGGGATCGGAACACGGCGCAGAAGCACGTCTGGCGGGCCCGCATTGTGCTGCTCAGCGCCTCGGGTATGGGCACCAACGCGATCATGCGCGAGACCGGCAAGTCCAAGACTTGCGTCTGGCGCTGGCAGGAGCGCTTTGCTGAAGAGGGCGTAGAGGGCCTGCTGCGCGACAAGACCAGACCCTCGCGAATTGCGCCGCTGCCGCCCGAGGTGGCCGAGCGGGTGGTGGAACTGACCTTCACCGAGCCGCCCGCCGAGGCCACGCACTGGACCGGAGCGATGATGGCCGAGGCAGTCGGGATCAGCGTCAGTTCGGTACACCGCATCTGGCGGGCCCACGGCCTGCGGCCGCACCGGGTGCGCCAGTTCAAGCTCTCCAACGATCCCGAGTTCGTCACCAAGCTGCGCGACGTGGTCGGGCTCTATGTCGATCCCCCCGCCCACGCCATCGTCCTCTCGGTCGATGAGAAGTCGCAGATCCAAGCCCTCGATCGCACTCAGCCCGGCCTGCCCCTGAAGAAGGGTCGGGCCGGCACCATGACCCACGACTACAAACGCAACGGTACCACCACCCTGTTTGCCGCCCTCAACGTGCTCGACGGCACCGTGATCGGGCGCTGTATGCAGCGCCACCGTCACCAGGAATTCCTCCGCTTCTTGAAGGCCGTCGAGCGTGAGGCGCCAGTCGGCAAGATGGTGCACGTGATCCTCGACAACTATGCCGCCCACAAGCATCCCAAGGTGCGCGCCTGGCTCGCCCGTCATCCGCGCTTCGTCTTCCACTTCGTGCCGACCTCGTGCTCCTGGCTCAACGCCGTCGAGGGATACTTCGCCAAGCTCTCCAGACGCCGTCTCAAGCGCGGTGTCTTCAGATCCGTGGTCGACCTGCAAACCGCCATCAATCGATTCATCGACGAGACCAATGATGACCCCAAGCCCTTCGTATGGACCGCCGATCCCGACAAAATTATCGCCGCCGTCAAACGGGGGCATCAAATGTTAGATTCAATCCACTAGCCTGCCGCATGGGACTGTTCCGCAGCGTTGATCGCGGCGAGAATTGGGAGGATGTCGGGATCAATCAGTTCTCTCCACTCACCTATTCTCGTGACCTGCGCGTTTCGCCACAGGATGGCCGGGTTGTCCTGGGCGCGTTCAGCAGCGAGTTTGACGGTGATTCCGGCTCGCTCTATCGCAGTGAAGATCTTTGCCAAAGCTGGCAGCGCTTCGATCACGGATTGGAGATGGACAGTACTCTGATGACGCTGGCCCCGAGTCCCAGCAATATTGAACGAGTGTGGTGCGCCACACGACTGGGTCAGGTGGTCGGCACCGAGGACGGCGGGAAGACCTGGCTGTCGCGCAACCTCCCGGAACGGATCAAGGGTGTTTGGGCCATAGCCTGCGCGTAAGGCGTTGGCGGAAACGAACTCTATCCGGTTCTATCCAACAATTTGGCCGGCGTCCGAATCTCATCGGACCACGCGCTCAAGCCGGCGGCGCGGTCTTGCGAAACGCCTCCAATTTGCCGAGTTCCCGGCTCAGGGTCTCGAGCTTCGGCGTTTCGAGGGTGGCGAACAGTTCCGGGGTGGCGATACGCACGAACTCAAAGGCTGATGCGGCGGTCAGGTCCGCCTGCGTAAGCTGGGAGCCGCCCAGCCAGGGGGAGCCGGCCTGGCCGTCCAGCCACCGGAAACCGTTGCGGCTCTGCTCGGAGATCATCTCGACCCATGGCGAATGCCGCATTTCCTCGGGGCGATACCGTTTCTCGTACGAAACCAAAACAGCCTTCTCGACCGCACCCGTGGCCACGGCCATGAGTTTCAGCACCCGTCTGCGTTCGCCTCCGGACGCTGGAGTAAGTGCCCGCTCCGGGCCGGCCTGCTCATCCAGATAGTCGAGGATGGCTCCGCTGTCGATCAGAGTCTCGCCGTCATCCAGGATTAGCGCGGGAACGCGGGTCAAGGGATTGACGTCGCGAATTTTCGGCCGATCGTCCCCTACCACGGCAAACGGCCGGTGCTCAAAGGGCAGTTCATAGAGATGCATCGTTGTGGCCACGCGACGGACGAACGGCGAGAGGTAGCGGCCAATTAGGATCATCTTTTAAGGCTCCTGAATGGGACGACAAAGCGGCGATATGACGCCATGCGAGTGGCAATGCCGAGAAACGGATGACGTCGTCAATCGAGCAATCGCTCAACCGGTAAATCGCTGCCCGGCCACCCCTATACAGGAGGACCGAGATCGGGGCCCAGATCCTCGGGCGGCGGATCAAGCACCGAGGGTGCGGCCTCCCAACATTCTCCAAAACTCAATCCGTCGAAGGCCATACACGGTAGCTGCGTCGCAATCACCGGAAACGCCACGAGGATGACGAGGCAAATTCCCATGGCGAACCAGAACGGCCAAATACCTGCAAAAATTGTTGTCATCGGGACATGCGGCGCAATGCCCTTAACGATGAACACATTCACACCAACCGGGGGCGAGATCAGACCCATCTCCAACACAATCACGATGATCACGCCAAACCAGATCAATCCCATGCCGAGTTCTTGGATCAGCGGAAATACAATCGGCAGGGTGAGAACCAACATCGCCAGGCCCTCGAGGAAGGTTCCGAGAGCTACGTAGGTAAGTAGAATAATGATGATTATACCGATCTTGCCAACATCGAGGCCGGTCAAGAAACCGACGATGATTTCCGGCACACCCGAAAGCGCCATAAACGGAATAAAGACATGTGCGCCAATCAGGATCATGAAAACCGTGGCGGTGGTGCGCAGCGTATGGAGGATGGTCTGACGCAATTTCAAGCTATCGATGGCCGCGCGCAGCACATAGGCCGGCGATGCGGTATCGACACTAGCAGCCGCGCCGACAGCGGCCGGCATCGGCGCTTGAACCGCGTTTATCGCCCCTTTGGCCAGCGCAACCAGGAAAGTGATGAAGGCACCGATCCCTGCCGCTTCAACTGGCGTGAACAGACCGGCGTAGATTCCGCCGATCGTAACGATGACGATGCCGATGAGGGCGAAGGCTCCATAAAGAGAGGTGAACCGCTCATGCCAGGACGACTTGGCACCTGCCGGGCCGGCGGCCGGGTTTAGCCGGGTGACAATTGAGATTGCGACAAGAAAAAGTCCCGTCAGCAAAATGCCCGGGAGCACGCCGGCGACGAAGAGCTCGCCGATGGATGTCTCCGTCAGAATGGCGTAAATGATCATCCCGGTTGATGGAGGGATCAAGATCCCCAGCGTTCCGCCAGCGGCGACGCTGCCCGTCGCCAAGCTGGGGCTGTATTTGTAACGCTCCATCTCCGGCAGAGCCACACGGCCCATGGTGACCGCACCGGCAACCGATGACCCGCTCACCGCAGCAAATCCGGCACACCCCAAAATCGTGGCCGATGCAAGGCCGCCCCGAAAATGTCCGAACCATGCATAGGCGGCGCGATAGAGGTCGCGGCTCATGCCTGATATACCGGCCAAATTACCCATCAAAATAAACATCGGGACAATCGACAACGTTTGAAATGTCGCGATGTCAAATGTCTCCGTACTGAGGTAAATGAAAGCCCGATTGGGCCCCTCGATGGCCCAGGCGCCGAGGAATCCGACCACCATCATTGATAATGCCACGGGCATGCGCAGGAACAGCAGCACGAACATGGCAATCAGGCCGACGAAGCCGATATGGGCGTCAGATAGTTCCATCCGCATCTCCACCGAATAGCCGGGCTTGCTCTTGCCCGATATCCTTATCCTTCATCAGCCTCACCGCTTCCAGAAGAAGGACAATGGCATAAAGCCCGAGGCCGAATGCGAGGACGTACATGAACGGTTCAAAGGATATGTCGATGGTACCTGTGAACTCGCCGTTCTCTTCGGCTTTTGGTCCGTCGAGCGCGATTTGATAGGCGAGGGCCGCAATCATCAAGAATCCGAGGAGACGGACGAATATCTCCACCATTCGAAGCTTTGTTTTGCTTACCATGCCATCGATGAGTTCGACAGCTATCTGCCCCCCGGTCCTTCCGCTATAGGCGACCGTCAAGGCGACCACGAGGACCAGCAGAATCTGTCCCATGTCCACAAAGCCTTGGATTGGATCACTGAAGACATAGCGGCGCACGACATGCGTGAATGTGAGGATGACCATGGCGGCGAGAAGCGTCCCGCCAAGCCAAAGCGCCATGACTCTCAAAAAATTATCGAAATTCCCCAGGAAACCGGGGCCTTCTTGTTCGGCGGAATTGTCGCCTGCGGGAGCGTCGTGGCTCATAATTTTCGAAGCTCCCGCAAGCTCTTGACCGCTCTAATTGATCAGGCTGTTGAAGATAGCGTGAGCCGGTACACCACTCTTTGCGGCCTCGTCCAACTCACGTTTGACGACACCATCCGTCAAATCATCAAACGCCTTCGCTTCGGCCGGTGTCAGATTGATGACTTCCAGACCTTTTTGCTTGCCGACCTGTTTGAACGCGAATTCGTCGGTCTTTTGCCACACGGTTGACGCGTTGATCGAAAAATCGCGGCCGGTGTGTTTGGTGAGGAGAGCTTGGTGCTCTTTGGAAAGCTTGTTCCAGCTATCCATGTTGACCCCGAGCAGGAACAAAGCCGCCGATCCTTTGATCCCAAACGTCACGTGCGTCGCCGGCTGATGCAGGTTCCAAGGTCTGTATAGTGCCGCTGGCGCGATATAAACGACATCTACCGTGCCCTTTTGGAATGCATCGTAGGTTTGCGTGATCGGAATCTGCGAAGCCTTCGCACCCCAAGCCTCAACCGTCGGAATGTCGGTCTTTGAAGGCACGCGCACGACGAGGTTCTTCATATCCGAGGGCTTGCGGATTGGCTTCTTGGAAATAAGGGAAGCCGGATAGTTCGCCCAAATTCCGAGGACCTTAACGTCTTCGTACTCTTCTTTCAGGGACTTGTCATAGACGTTCCAAACATTGGCGGCAACCTCGGCGGCTGTTTTGCCGACGCCCGGTTTGCCTGCCAACAGCGTCCTCGGGAAGCTCTCCGACTCGAGACCTATGATCACGAATCCGATGTCGAACGCACCTTCTTTCGTCCGCTTGTACTGAGCAGCCGGGCCGCGGCCCAATTTGCCGCTATCAAAGATCTTGATCGTCAGGCTGCCACCCGATTCTTTGGCAATTTTTTCCGCAAGCGGCACGAATACACCGCGATGCATCGGGTGCTTGGGGGACATGAAGTGGCCAAGCTTAAGCTCGGCCGCCGACGCCTGTCCGGCGAAGGCAACACCCGCTGCCAGGGCAATCGCTGCTGCGCCTTTGAATAATGATCTCATCTGATATTCCTCCTTGCTTGATGGTCTGTATGTTAGGCCGTTTTTTCAGTCCGCCCGCGAACATGCGGACGATAATTTTGGCAACCGGCCCACGAAGCAATCTCGTTTGGGCCAGTCGGTCCCGCGACCCCGAACGCTATCCAATTCCTTTTGCCGATATCGCCGACGGTCGAAGCTCCCGGTGCCTGGAAGATGTATTTTATGTGATTGTAATGCTGAGGTATTTTTCCAAACGCTACAACCTATTTATAGCGGACATTTCAGATGGGTTCAAAGCGCCGAGCGCCTTTCCCGGATGGCGGCCCGCCGTCCAGAGGCGCCCTTCGCACTGTATTCAATCGAACAAGGATTTGGCATTTCCGGAATTTACACGACTAAAATAAAAAATTGGTCGTGGCAGGGGTGGACGTATACCAGATCAGTGCGGCGAGAGTAGGATGGGATCTAAGAGTTCAACTCGAAACTAGTTGAGTGATTTCAGTCGGTTGTGTCTTACTCGGTTGTGTCAAATCAAACGAGGAGGCACAACATGTGGACCGAAATCACTCGCCCGAAGTATGAGCGCCGTGGCGGTCGCTATGCAAGCGACCTTACGGATCGGGAGTGGGCGTTGATCGCGCCGTTCATGCCGCCGCGCAAGAAGATAGGCCGGCCGCGGACGACGGAGCTGCGCAATGTCATGGATGCGATCATGTACATGGCCTCGACGGGCTGTCAGTGGGCGATGCTGCCGAACGACTTCCCGCCGCCCTCCACGGTGCAGCGTTACTTCTACGACTGGCGCTCGAACGGGCTGCTGGAGGCGATCAACCATCATCTGGTTGTGGCGGCCCGTGAGTTGGAAGGACGCGAGGCCGGCCCGAGCGCCGGGGTGATCGACAGCCAGAGCGTGAAAACCACGGAAAGCGGTGGTATTCGGGGCTATGACGCGGGCAAGAAGATCAAGGGCCGCAAGCGTCACATCGTCACCGATACGCTTGGCCTGCTGCTCGGCCTGATCGTGCATTCAGCCGATATCCAGGACCGCGACGGCGCCCCCGGGGTCCTCAAATCGATCCGTCATCGCTTCCCCCGGCTGCGTCACCTCTTCGCTGACGCCGCCTATGGCGGACCGAAACTTGAGGGTGCCCTCGAAGACATCGGCCGCTGGACGATCGAGATTATAAGACGTCCCGATACCGCCAAGGGCTTTGAGGTCCTGCCCAGGAGATGGGTCGTCGAGAGGACCTTCGCCTGGCTCAACCGATGCCGCCGACTGGCCAAGGACTGGGAGAAATCAATCGCCTCCGCACAGGCATGGATCCTCGTCGCCCACATCCGACTCCTCACAAGACGGATCGCAAGCCATTGTTATTAAATGTAGAGTTTCGAGTCAGACTCTTAGGTTCTGGGCGGTGGCGGCGAGGAGGAACTCGTCTTGGGCGCCGGAGAAGCCTCGCAGCCGGAGGCGTTCGAAGCCCATATGGCGTTTCAGATGGGCAAACAGCATCTCCCCCTTTTTGCGCTCATCGTGGGAGCGTTCGAAAGCCTTGGTACCGACCAATGATCTTGCATGGTCACGGGCGTCTTCGTTGATGTCGCGGGGGATTTTGCGGAATGTCGTGTTGGGACAGCATTGATCTTTCAGCGGACAGACGACGCAGTCTTTGGTGCTGGCCAAGTAGCGCCGGGTGTCGTCGGAGAGAATGCGGCCCGTCGTTTTCAGTGTCTTGCCGTTGGAGCAGATATAAACATCGCGCTCAGTGTCGTAGCTGAAGTCGTTTCGGCTGAACGTGCCGTCGGTGCGACGGCTCCGGTCCCAGACCGGGATATGCGGCTCTATGTGTTGGTCCCTGAACCAACCAAGCATGCGGCCCGTGCCATAGGCGGTGTCGGCGGCGAGGCGGTCGGGCTTCATCCCGAAGCGTTTTTTTGTCCGCTCAATCATTGTCCTGGTAGCCGCCACCTCATCATAGTTCCGGGCCGCCGTCGCCTCGACATCGACGATGATGGCATGATCGTTGTCGATCAGGTAGTTCAACCCGTAGCCGAACTGGACACGCTTGTTGGCCTTCGCCGTCCAGGCCGAGCATGGGTCCGAGGGCGAGATCAGCTTTGGTGCCTTGCGGCGCCTGTCCGGTTTGGGGTCGAGGGCCGCCAGATACTCCCGCGCCGCGCGGCTGTCCAACGTCGGGTCCGACCAGTTGATCGGCTCATCACCCGGAAGGCCGTGATAGCGGCTGGCCTCGGCTTCCAGGACACTTGCGTCGATGGCGAAGCCCTCGCCGCCGACAAGGCCTGCCGCTATGCAGCGCCGCACCACGTCTTCAAACACTGACCGCAGCAGGTCGCTGTCGCGGAACCGTCCGTGCCGGTTCAAGGAAAATGTCGAGTGGTCGGGAACCCGGTCCTCCAGGCCCAGCCGGCAGAACCAGCGATAGGCCAGGTTCAGATGCACCTCGTCACAGAGCCGGCGCTCGGAGCGGATGCCGAAGCAGTAGCCGATGACCAGCATCCGGATCATCAGCTCCGGATCAACCGACGGACGGCCCATGGGGCTGTAGAAGGGGGATAGCTCGGTTCGAAGCCAATTCAGATCGAGAACAGCATCGATCCCGCGCAACAGATGATCCGCAGGAACGTGGTCATTGAGATCAAAGTCGTAAAAAAAACTTACCCTGGTCGCTCGATAACCGCCCCATCATCGTGCCGCCCTCCTCCAACTCACTAGGAAAACGGAATCACGATCTCAATTCTCAAGCAATAGACACTTTATCAACAGTATCGACCCAAAGCGGAACTATGAAGCTGATTGCTTCGAATTCGTGCGACCGATTGGCTTGATTATGAGATCGGAACCATGACATTGGTTCGATAAGCTTTCCTGTCCTGAAGACGGGCGTACCATGCTTCTACATTGGGGAGCTCGGGCCGCTCAATGGGCAGCGACATATAACGGTAGGTCCCCGTCCCGATGGGGATGTCGCCCATGGTGAGCCGATTGCCCAAAATGCAGGCATGGTCGGCGAGATGGGCATCGAGAACCCGAAAATGATTGGCCAGGTTTCCGACGTGTATTGCGATAGCCGTCATATCGCGCTGATGCTCAGGCGTACGTATGAGCCCCCAGAAGGTTGGGGTCATATCTACCCACAAATCCGTCGATTGCCATTCCATCCAACGGTCCGCCGCCGCCCGCTCGGCGGGATCGGCTGGCCATAGCCCGCCGTCATACTTAGCCGCGAGATAGCGGACGATTGAGTTGGATTGGGTGAGAACCGCGTCGCCATCGATCAAGGTTGGCACGCGGCGGGTCGGATTGAGGCTGTCGTAGTTCTCCACCGCGACAGCGCCGACGACCCCATCCTTGTCCACCCACTCAAAATCCAGCGACAACTCGCCCAGTGTCCACGCGACTTTCTGCACATTGATCGAGGTACTGCGGCCGTAGAGGGTGATCATGATGGCGGCGCAACCACCGGGTTATCCAGCGTGCCAACGCCATCGACCGTCACCGCGACCACGTCACCGGGCTTCATGTAAACCGCCGGATCTTGGCCATGACCGACGCCGGCCGGCGTTCCCGTCGAAATCACATCCCCTGGTTCGAAGGGATACCATTGGGCATAGTGGGCGACAATCTCTGGAATGCCCCAAATCAGGTCGGACGTGCAGGCATCCTGCATAACCTTGCCGTTCAGTGTCGTCTGCATTCTCACCGCGTGTGGATCCGGGACTTCGTCCAGCGTCGCGACCACAGGACCAAGCGGGCAGAACGTAGGAAACTGCTTGCCCAATCGATTAGTCTCTTTGTCGCCCGTGGCATGCATTTCGGCGACCCAATCGCGCGCCGAGATGTCGTTGATGATGGTGTAGCCGATGACATGGTCCATCGCTTCATCAGGAGAAATATTGTGGCAAGGCCGCCCGATGACCACCGAAAACTCGCCCTCGAAGTCGACCATATCGGGATGGCTCGCCGGCAGAACGATGGGTGCGCCCGGGCCAATCACCGAATTGGTGTTCTTGATAAATCCTGTCGGGACGTTTTCCGGTTTTGCATCCGATCCCCTCATTTCCTCCTGGTGGGACCGGTAAGAACGGGCATGGGAAAGAACAATTCCAGGCCGGGGGATCGGCGCCAGCAACTCCGTGTCCGGATGATCTGTGACCACGCCATTTTCTACTAAACCATCAGATCCGGCTTTTAGATGACTTTCAACGGTATCAACAAGCTTTTTGACCTGGTCCAACGCAGGCTGACCGGCGGCTAGGATATCGGCCACCGTGGTGGGTGGCGGGGGTGTTTGTTTCAGGTATCCCGCTGCGTGCCCCAGATCGACGACTTGATCTTCCAAGAGAACCCCGGGTGATCCTCCATTGCCGCTATTTATCGTTACAAGTTTCATCCCAAAGTCCTTCAGGTAGGTATTTTGTCGCCGCGGGCGAATTTATCGTCGTATGACATGCCCTCAGACACGTACTGGAACTCCCACCAATTGTCGTCGAGATCTCGAAAATAGAACTGATAATTGCCATGGGTTTCCATTGGTGTAGTAATTTTTCCAATTCCATATTCTTCCTTGAACTCGTGGCAGAGTGCATGGGCTTGATCAACTTCTTCAGGTGACTTCAAATCCAGGCCCCAATGATTGAGGACACGATTGCCTTTTGCTTTATCGCCAACGCCCATGCATACCACTGCCCAGTTGGTCCCTGGGAATCGGAGCAGCATGGCAAGGTCAGCATGCCGGACGGTTTCAAGGCCCAGAAACTCTTCGTAGAACTTCCGGCTTTTGGACAGGTCGCGACATTCTAACGTGCCATGTGAAAACTTAAGTGGGTGGTTATGCACATCTCCCTGTGTTCGCTGTAGCGTGGACACCTTCGCGTCTGGTGTCATCGTTTTGTCCTCCTTCGCGTAATACCGGAGCAACGTTATCAAGTAAGCACCATTTCCGCAAGAAAAAATGAACTTGTTCATATATTATCTTCACCTGATTGAAATATAGTAATGATGAACATGATCCTTTCGATCGTCAGGAATTGCTGCTATGCATTAAGCAACACTGATCCAATTATGTAGAGACCCCATGGACGCCGACGCAAGCACAACCTCCAATAACGCGCACCCCGGCCGCCGAGAGCGCAATAAACAGGAGACGCTGGAACGGATAAAGGCCGCTGCTGAAGCCGTCTTTATTGAGAAGGGCTTCGATGACGCCTCCATCCGAGAGATCGCGACCCGCGCCGAGGTCGGCGTTGGCACGGTGTTCAATTACGCTGCTGATAAACGTGATTTGTTGTTTCTTGTGGTCAACGAGAAGCTGGAAAGAACAAACCGGAAGGCGTTTCAGGATGTTCCCGAATCGTTGCCTCTGGTCGAGCAGATCTTGGTCGTTTTCCGTTACTATTACTTGTTTTATGCTGAAAATACCGAAATCAGCAGATACATGTTGCAGGAGTCCACATTGTTCGGGGCAGGCCCCCAGGGTCAACGGTTTCAAGAACATCGTGGACAGATCGCCGACCATATGACGGCTCTGATCCGGCGCGCGCAGGAAGCAGGCAAAATTTCGCCCAAAGAGAGCCCGGAACTGATCGCCGAACTGGTTCTGTCGATACTCGGCCGTCAGGTCAGGATTTGGATTCGCAACGACAAACCAGAAGTCGAATCCGGTCTTATTCCCTTACGCGACTTGCTCTCCTTGATGATGAAAGGCGCAGGCGTCGTCGCCTAAAGCCTGTTTATTGGACACTTGGCCAAAGGTTTCTGTGATGTCACTCTTGACATTAATTATGAACAAATTCATATTTGAACTTGTTCATAATTCGTAGCCAAACTTAGGAGGCGACCATGAATTCCCCTTCACGTCATGTAGTTGGATTTCGGTTTCACGTCAGGAAAGCCCTCATCGCAACTTGTTCAAGTGCGCTATTGATCGCTTTCAGCACCG
This sequence comes from Rhodospirillales bacterium, assembly GCA_965213765.1. GTDB lineage: Bacteria > Pseudomonadota > Alphaproteobacteria > Rhodospirillales > UBA2165 > JAJDXO01. The sequence continues at coordinate 1,910,437 of OZ243926.1, forward strand.
GAGGTGTGGCCGCAAAAGACTATTACGCCGGGAAAACCATCACCCTGCTGGTCGGGCTCGGCCCCGGTGCAGGTGGGACACAACTTGCCCGCGTGGTCGGCAAACACCTTAAATCCCATATTCCGGGCAACCCCACCGTCATAGTTAAGAACATGCCCGGTGCCGGGACACTCAAGGCGCAGAATTTCGTCATGGCAAAAGCGCCTAAGGACGGCTCCACGGTTTACTACGGTCCCTGGCAAGGTCTCGCGCAGGTGATTGGCTCTCCGGGCCTTCAATTTAAATATCAAGACGTCACGCCACTCGGCGGCGTGCAGCTTCCAGGGCTTTTTCAATGGTCTGTACGTGGCCGTATCCCTGGCGATGATCCGAAAAGGATCAAAGAAATGAAGCGGATCCGCATCGGTGGAACCGACTTGACCGGGAGCCGAAACCTCATTGCCGTGCTTGCCCTTGATCTGCTCGGGACCAATTACAGCTTCGTAGGCGGCTACCGGGGTACGGGAAAGCTGAAGGCAGCGATCCTCAGCAATGAGATTGATATGACCGTTGGTGCTATCCACCAATACTTGGTGCTATCCACCAATACAATGCCCAAATCAGAGATTCTGTTCCAGGTGCCACGGCGCTTTGGCATATCCCGGTTGTCGGCCAGAATGGGGCACTCGTGAACAATCCCCTAGCCGGTGGAGTCCCTTCGTTCATGGATGTCTATAAACAAGTGACTGGAAAAGAGCCCGCCGGCATTCAATGGAAATCCATTGGCCAGCTCATTAAGTTCGGTGAAGATATGCCACACGCCCTGTATGGCCCCGGTGGCATGAATCCCGACGCCGCACGGGCTTTCAGCGCTGCAGTTGTCCCGGCGCTGACCAGTCAGGCCTTTAAGGACGAGGCCAAGAAACGATTCTCCGCGACTCTAAAAGTCAAATCCGCCAAGGAAGCAGGTGCATTGTTGAGCCGACCCGGCGAAGCTTCTCCCGATGTGAAAGAGTTTCTGACGGATTTCCTCAAGGCCAAGGGCAAATGACGCTAGAGGCATTGGTCGCCTCTCAATTGACGTAGTGCCGATTGGCTAACGACATGAACCGGTCCGCTCCCACCCGGTGGCGGACCGGTAATTTCTTCAGCCTTGGAATTTGATCGCCACATCTCTTACAGTCTGACTCAAAACTCCTGAGAGGCCGTTTCGAAAGTGGTTGAGTGTCCGGTATTGATGTGATTCCAGGAAGGTTTTTGAGACTGATCTGGAGCCGCCATGTGGACGCCGACCACCCGAGAGCAGCATAGCCGCAAGGCGCTGCGTTATCAGACTGATTTGACTGATGCGGAGTGGGTTGTGATTGAGCCTCATTTGCCTCCGGCTCATGGCACGGGACGGCCCCGGTCATGGCCGATGCGCGAGATCGTCAACGGCATTTTCTATGTGATGCGGGCTGGCTGCCCTTGGCGCTTGCTGCCAAGCGATTTGCCACCGTGGGGCACGATCTATCGCTGGTTCGCCAAGTTCCGCGATGACGGCCTCCTTGAGAAGATCAATCACTCTCTGGTCATGGCCGACCGCGAACGGGTCGGACGCGAGGCCAGCCCGAGCGGCGCGATTATCGACAGCCAGAGCGTCAAGACGACCGAGGCTGGCGGCCCCCGCGGCTACGATGCGGGCAAGAAGATCAAGGGACGCAAGCGCCACGCGCTGGTCGACACCGACGGGCGCGGCCTCGTGTTCGAGGCGCACCCGGCGAGTATCCAGGACCGCGATGGTGGTGGGCCGCTGCTGTGCGCCTCACGCGGCTCGTTTCCGTTCATCGAGAAGGTCTTTGCCGACAGCGGCTACGCCGGCGAAAGGGTCGCCACGGCCACCGTGATCGCTGTCGAGATCGTACGCAAAAGCCCCGATCAGGTCGGCTTCGCCGTCCAACCGCGCCGCTGGGTCGTGGAACGCTTCTTCGCCTGGATCAACCGCAACCGGCGACTGGCAAAGGATTTCGAGGCCACCATCGCCTCGGCTCGCGCCTTCCTCTACGCCGCCTCCGTCATGCTCCTCGTCCGCAGATTGGCCCGAAACGCATGACTTTCGAAACCGACTCTGAGCGGTTTTTCTTGCAACAAGGCGTGCGGATCTTCGGATGGCGGCGATGAGCGTCCAGGCATCCGCCGATGCGATTGTTTTTTCCCAGTCCTTTGCCAAGCGACGGCAGCGCCCGAGCCAGGCGAAGGTGCGCTCTACCACCCAGCGGCGGGCGATGACGACAAAGCCCGTGACACCGGGTGGGCGCTTCACGATCTCGATTGTCGGGCCATCGATTGAGGCCATTGCGTCACGAAGTTTGTCGCCTGAGTAGCCACCGTCGGCAAAAATGTGGGTCAGGCTCGAATAGGTTTCGAGGGCCTGCGCGATTACGATGGATGCCCCGTCGCGGTCCTGGATGTCTGCGGCATGGGTGATCAGCCCCAACAGGTTTCCGTCTGTGTCGGTTACGATGTGACGCTTACGCCCCTTGATCTTTTTGCCCGCATCGTAGCCACGCGGGCCGCCACTCTCGGTCGTCTTGACCGATTGACTGTCGATGATCCCAGCTGTGGGCGTGGCCTCCCGCCCCGTCAGCATACGCGCCGCCACGACAAGCGCATCGTTCAGAATGTCCAGTACACCGCTGTCGCGCATTTGGTAGAAATAGTACTGCACGGTCGTGAACGGCGGAAACTCTTTGGGCAGCATGGACCATTGGCAGCCCGTGGCCGCGATGTACTGGATCGCATTCCACACAGAGCGCATGCAAGTCCGCCGCGGGCGCCCCGTTTTAGCCCTCTCGGGCATAAAATGTTGGATCAAAGCCCATTCCGCGTCGGTCACATCGCTTGCATAACGGAGTCCGCGACGGTCATAGTCAGGGCGCGTGATTTCAGTCCAAGGCATAACTTCCTCCACGGTGGCAACTCGGAAGAAGCATAAAGGACTGAAATCACTCAAATTAGTTTTCGGTTGGGCTCTTAGAGTTCAACTCGAAACTAGTTGAGTGATTTCAGTCGGTTGTGTCTTACTCGGTTGTGTCAAATCAAACGAGGAGGCACAACATGTGGACCGAAATCACTCGCCCGAAGTATGAGCGCCGTGGCGGTCGCTATGCAAGCGACCTTACGGATCGGGAGTGGGCGTTGATCGCGCCGTTCATGCCGCCGCGCAAGAAGATAGGCCGGCCGCGGACGACGGAGCTGCGCAATGTCATGGATGCGATCATGTACATGGCCTCGACGGGCTGTCAGTGGGCGATGCTGCCGAACGACTTCCCGCCGCCCTCCACGGTGCAGCGTTACTTCTACGACTGGCGCTCGAACGGGCTGCTGGAGGCGATCAACCATCATCTGGTTGTGGCGGCCCGTGAGTTGGAAGGACGCGAGGCCGGCCCGAGCGCCGGGGTGATCGACAGCCAGAGCGTGAAAACCACGGAAAGCGGTGGTATTCGGGGCTATGACGCGGGCAAGAAGATCAAGGGCCGCAAGCGTCACATCGTCACCGATACGCTCGGCCTGCTGCTCGGCCTGATCGTGCATTCAGCCGATATCCAGGACCGCGACGGCGCCCCCGGGGTCCTCAAATCGATCCGTCATCGCTTCCCCCGGCTGCGTCACCTCTTCGCTGACGCCGCCTATGGCGGACCGAAACTTGAGGGTGCCCTCGAAGACATCGGCCGCTGGACGATCGAGATTATAAGACGTCCCGATACCGCCAAGGGCTTTGAGGTCCTGCCCAGGAGATGGGTCGTCGAGAGGACCTTCGCCTGGCTCAACCGATGCCGCCGACTGGCCAAGGACTGGGAGAAATCAATCGCCTCCGCACAGGCATGGATCCTCGTCGCACACATCCGACTCCTCACAAGGCGGATCGCAAGCCATTGTTATTAAATGTAGAGTTTCGAGTCAGACTCTTAGTGGGCGGCTACATTCAGTGTCGGATTTCGAACTGGCTCAGTCCAATATCAATCTGATGCTATTTGAGGAGCGCGCCAGACGTTTGATCGTTGGAAATGAAATGGTAGCGCCAATGCATTCGATTATGGATCTCAACCACATGAATATTATCACCACAGCCGTCGAGGAGACTGTAAATTTCTACGAGAATAACGTCCAAAGAAGCGACCAAAGTTTCGGGAGGATGGCGCTTGGTTGTACCTAGAGGACCGCCCTTTGGTTCACGCCATTCTGGCTAACGGTGATACACAGGGTGTCAGGTCAAGCGAGGCTACCTTATCGCACTACGCATTTGAGGTTGACGATATTGATGCGCTGCGGGAGCACCTGAAAAGCAATGAGGTGAAGTTCGATGAGTTGGGGGGTGCCGGGGACCAAGATGTGGCAAGTATTTGTGGTCGACCCGAACGGGGTTGATGTGGAGTTTTTGTATATCCCTCGGGACGAACCATTTTTCGACGATGTCAAATAGATCCCGCCTTCCAAGATCATTTGCCGAAGAGTCCTAAGTCTGCTTGTGGCTGAGGCTGTTGATAAACTATTTTATGACCTCGCTAGCGCAACATTGAATCGGTTATCGCCATCGTGCAGCAGCAATGATTCGCAATCACATCAATTTCGATTCAGAAGTTGCGCACCCTCGTCGTACTGAAGAGTTTATCAACAGCCTCAGCTAGTAGCGGATGCCTCAACTCCCCAGAAGTTGCGGGCGGAATGGGAGCGAAAGCGGACAAAACGGTGGTTCTTGCCCAATAGGTGGACAATTTCCGCCCTCAAAAGCAGGACCTCGAATTTGCTGACTAGAGAAAACCTCGGGCAGACACGCTGAATACGTTCTCTAATCGGCTGGTATTAGACGAGCGGGCATTAAGTTGGGCCGCAAACTCCCGGGAAGTGTGCCACTAATCGGACCTGGCCGAAAACCAAAATTTTTTGAAAAATATCGACGTCATAAAAGTGGCGGTGGAGGAGGGATTCGAACCCTCGATAGAGCTATAAACCCTATACTGGTTTAGCAAACCAGCGCCTTCAGCCGCTCGGCCACTCCACCCTTACCGGGAACACGCCGCCGAAGAGGGCCGCCCGGAGGCAATGTTCTAAGGCGCAGAGTTGTTGCTCGTCAATCACCAATAAGGACGGCTTCCCGTACCTCCAAACCACCCTTGTCGATAATGAAGTCGGCGACCCCGGTGAGCCCGTCATTGGCTTTGAGATTGGTGAAGATAAACGGCCGTTCACCTCGCATTTTCCGGGCATCCCGGCCCATCACCCCGAGATCGGCGCCCACCAGCGGCGCAAGATCGGTCTTGTTGATCACCAACAGGTCCGAACGGGTAATGCCGGGGCCGCCCTTGCGGGGAATTTTGTCGCCGGCCGAGACGTCGATCACGTAGACGGTGATGTCGGCGAGTTCCGGCGAGAAGGTCGCTGCCAGATTGTCGCCGCCGGATTCGATAAACACGATTTCCAGCCCCTCGAACCTCTTGGAGATATCGGCCACCGCCGCAAGGTTCATGGACGCGTCCTCGCGGATGGCCGTGTGCGGACAGCCGCCGGTCTCGACGCCGACAATGCGGTCCGGATCCAGCGCACCGGACCGGGTGAGGAACTCCGCATCCTCCCGGGTATAAATGTCGTTGGTGATCGCTGCGATGTTGTAGGTGTCGCGAAGAAGCTTGCAGAGCCGGTCGAGAAGCGCGGTCTTGCCGGTTCCGACCGGCCCGCCGATGCCAACGCGCAATGGGGTCCGGGATGAACTCATGATCTGAACAACCTCGTGTACTGGGTTTCATGTTGCATGGAGAAGAGGTCCAACAGCGGCACCGCCGTCCCCCAGGGCGCATCGCCCTGGGGGATCGCCCGGTCCACTGCCGCCTCGATAGTTTCGAACAGACCCGCCAACGTCCGCTGGCCGTCGGTCTGGCCCAGGGGAATCAGCCGGACCCCGGCGCTGATGTAGTTGGCGACGAGCGCGTGTAGATGGGATGAGAGACCTTCGCGCAGGGGTATGCCGGCAGCCGCGCAGACGGCAGCGACGGCGACGACGTAGGGGATTTCGGTCCCGCGCTCTGAAAGGATCGTCGACCAGGGTTCAAACCCCGGGATGTCCCAGGCATCGGCGACGGCACTCAGGAACGCGGCACCCTGGGCCGCGCTTTCCAACTTCGCCTCGCGGCTTGCTCGTTGGGCGGCCGCTTGAATCAGCACCTCACGCAACCCATCCGCGTTGTCTTCGTCGACGGCCCGCCAGGCCACGGTGAAAAAATTGGCGTCCGCCCGGCCGGCGCCGTGGGTGACGACTGCCCGGCACCAGGCACCGAGGCTGTCGGCGTCCGGCACCCGGCCCTCCTCCACCGCCCATTCGAGGCCGCCCGAATAGGCGTAGGCACCGACGGGAAACCCCGGCGACATCCAGGCCATCAAACGGTAGAGCCCGGCGCTATCGAGGGAACCGGTCATGCGTCGTGCTCACCATGATCGTGGAGATGGTGGTAATGGTGCGCGGAGCCGCCGTCGTCATAGGCGCCCCGCTCCGGTGAAAACGGCGCCGACCGTTCGACCACAACGGCCCCCAGCTTGCGGGCCATCTCTTTCAGCACATGGTCCTTGCGGATACGGATCACGCCGTTTTCGAGGATCTGCACAGGCGTATGCCGGTTGCCGAGATGCCAGGCAATCTGCGCCGCGTGCGACGGCGACGCACATTGAATATCGATCACCGGCTCCGGAGCGGCGATCACCGTGATCCCGCCGCCGCCGTCGAGCACCAGAATATCTCCGTCGTCGAGGAGATGTGCGTCCGCCAGATCAAGCAAGAAGTCCTCCCCTTGATCGTCGGTGAGCTTGACGCGGCGGCGAAACCGGTCATCGAAAGTCAGCGTCACCGTCGCCGTCGAGTGGTCGTCGGCGATGCAATGATGCTTGATGTCGATTGCGCGGCGCATGACTCAGAACAGAAAGTAACGCTGGGCCATGGCCAGCTCGGCCGCCGGCTCGCAGGCAAGCAGGTCGCCGTCGGCCAGCACCTCATAGGTCTCGGGGTCGACCTCCATCTCCGGTGTCGCGTCATTCAGGACCATGTCGGTCTTCTTCACCGACCGGCAGCCGGAAACCGGCAGCGGCGTCTTGGCGAGCCCGAACTTGTCGGCGGCACCCGCGTCGAACGCCGGCTTGGAGAGGAAGGTGACCGAACTCGCCGTCAGCGAGCCGCCGAACCCGCCGAACATGGGCCGGTAGTGAACCGGCTGCGGCGTCGGGATGGAGGCGTTGGGATCGCCCATGGCGGCGCCGGCGATGGTGCCGCACTTTAGGATCAGATCCGGCTTCACGCCGAAAAACATGGGCTTCCACAAAACCAGATCGGCGAGCTTGCCGACCGCCACCGAACCCACGTGATCGGCGATGCCGTGGGTCAGCGCCGGATTGATGGTGTACTTGGCGATGTAGCGTTTGACCCGGAAGTTGTCATTGTCGCCGGTCTCACCCTCGAGTGGGCCCCGCTGACGTTTCATTTTGTCCGCTGTCTGCCAGGTCCGGACGATCACCTCGCCCACCCGGCCCATGGCCTGGCTGTCCGACGCGATCATGGAGAAGGCCCCCAGGTCATGAAGGATGTCTTCCGCCGCGATGGTTTCCCGCCGGATGCGGCTTTCGGCGAAGGCCACGTCTTCGGGGATCCGGCTGTCCAGGTGGTGGCACACCATCAGCATGTCGAGATGCTCATCGATGGTGTTGACCGTGAACGGCCGGGTCGGATTTGTGGACGACGGCAGCACGTTGGCCGCGCCGCAGACCTTGATGATATCCGGCGCGTGGCCGCCGCCGGCGCCTTCCGTATGAAAGGCATGGATGGTCCGGCCCTTGAACGCCGCCACCGTGTTCTCGACGAAACCGCTCTCGTTCAGGGTATCGGTGTGGATCGCCACCTGAACGTCGGTTTCTTCCGCCACGCCGAGGCAGGTGTCAATGGCGGACGGCGTGGTGCCCCAATCCTCGTGAAGCTTGAGCCCGCAAGCGCCGGCCTCTACCTGCTCCATGAGCGCCGCCGGCTGGGAGGCGTTGCCCTTGCCGAAGAAACCCAGGTTCATGTTGAGGCCCTCGGCGGCCTGCAGCATCCGCTCCATGTGCCAGGGACCCGGCGTGCACGTAGTGGCGTTGGTGCCCTCCGCAGGACCGGTGCCGCCGCCCAGCATGGTGGTAACGCCGGAGTAAAGGGCGTCATCGATCTGCTGGGGAGAGATCCAGTGAATGTGGGCGTCGATGCCGCCGGTGGTGAGGATGCGCCCCTCGCCGGCAATGGCCTCTGTGCCGGGACCGACGACAATGTCGACGCCGGGCTGGACGTCCGGGTTGCCCGCCTTTCCGATGGCGGCGATGCGCCCGTCTTTGATACCGATATCGGCTTTGACGATGCCCCAATGATCGACGATCAGGGCGTTGGTGATGACGGTATCGACGGCGCCGTCGGCGCGGCTCGCCTGGGACTGTCCCATGCCGTCCCGGATCACCTTACCGCCGCCGAATTTTACCTCTTCGCCATAGATCGTGCGGTCGTCCTCGACCTCGATGAACAGCTCCGTATCCGCAAGCCGCACCTTGTCGCCGGTGGTCGGGCCGAACATGGCCGCATAGGCTGGGCGTTCGATTTCGTATGCCATGGCCTAGTCCTCCAGCGCGCCCTGGACGGCGCCGTTAAACCCGTGAACCACCCTCGCCCCGTCATAGGCAACCAAGGTCACTTCACGGGTTTGGCCGGGCTCGAACCGCACCGCGGTGCCTGCCGGAATATCGAGCCGGAAGCCTTTGGCGGCCTCCCGATCGAAATCGAGGGCGCTGTTGGTCTCAAGAAAATGATAGTGGGAGCCGACCTGCACCGGCCGGTCGCCCGTGTTGGCGACCTCGAGAGTAATGGTGGTCCGGCCCTCGTTGAGGATCAGGGTGCCGTCTTTAATGATGTATTCGCCGGGTATCATGTCGCCCTCCCCTACCGGATCGGCTCATGGACGGTGACCAGCTTGGTCCCGTCGCGGAAGGTCGCCTCGACCTGGATGTCTTGGATCATTTCGGCAACCCCCTCCATCACGTCCGAGCGGCCGACGATGGTGGCACCGTCCCGCATCAGCTCCGCGACGCTTTTGCCGTCCCGCGCGCCCTCGACCACGTAGTCGCTGATCAGCGCGATGGCTTCCGGGTAGTTGAGCTTGACGCCGCGGTCCAACCGCTTGCGCGCCACCACGGCCGCCATGGCGACCAGGAGCTTATCCTTCTCCCTGGGTGTCAGATTCATTTGTGAAGCCTCTCCTCAGACATGCCACAATCGCGGCAAGGTGCCGGGCAGCCCGGCGATGCCGGACCGGAACCCGGCCCAGAAAATTCCAAAAGCGTCCCGCAACGCGCGTGGCTCCCGCGCCAGCCAGCGGACCACCAGTAGATCGTCCACGAGCGTCGCCGCGGATATCACCGTCTCGCCGCCGTCGGCCAGCAGGTTGCGGGCTGTCGCCAGTGAGTTTGCCGGATCGTCCCCGGCGTAGATGGCCGTCGCCGTGGCCGTCGCGCCGTCGAACCCAAAGGCGCCGGACAGCGCCTCGACGGAGGTCTCGTCGAGATGCAGGACATCTTTCCAAATCAGCTCGCCTGCGCGGTGGACCTCCCAGCATTCGTGGTAGAGCCCGTGCCGCCAAGTCTCGCCGCTAGCCCCCCGGCCGAAGACACCAATTTCGCCGGCCAACAGCCGGGCACCCGGCACGACATCAACCCTGGTGCGGCGATTGAGACGCGAGCCATCGAACAGGATGGTTTCCTGGGGAAGGTATTCCAGCCAACTTCCTGCTTCGGCGGACAGCGACACCTCGACATCCACATCGTCGCCGGCCGAACGGTAGACCTTCTCGGCTGCCTGGGCGTGAACGAAGGCTTCCGCCCTCTCTTCGGCAGCCACCTCGATGGCAATCCGGTCACCGCCCACCAATCCGCCGGAGACAGTCACCAGCGAGGCAGTGACGGGATCGGCGCCGCGGGGCGCCGGAAACAAAACCCGCAACGGCGTGTGTTGGTACAGATGATCGAGGCGGGTGACGCCGCCTTTCTCGACAAACCGGAGTTCCGCCCGTCCCTCGGCCCACTCGCGCCGGATGGCAGCGGCAGACTCAGACGGTGAGATGTCGGCGTACATCCTCTTCCACCATGTCTTCTCTAGTTCCTTGGAGAATCACTTCGCCACGATCCAGGACCCAAAACAAATCGGCGAGATCGCGGGCGAAGTCGAAGTATTGCTCGACCAAGAGGATCGCCATGTCACCGCGATCAGCCAGCAGCCGGATGACCCGTTCGATGTCCTTGATGATCGAAGGCTGGATGCCTTCGGTGGGCTCATCGAGCACCAACAGACGGGGTCGCGTGACCAGGGCGCGGGCGATGGCAAGCTGTTGCTGCTGGCCGCCGGAGAGATCGCCGCCGCGGCGGGAAAGCATGTCCTTCAGCACCGGGAACAGCTCGAAGATCTCGTCCGGAATGTGGCGCAGCGGCCGTGCAATGGCGGCATATCCGGTTTGCAGGTTCTCCTCCACCGTGAGCAGCGGAAAGATTTCGCGGCCCTGGGGCACGTAGGCGATACCCCGCGACGCCCGCTCGTAGGGCGGCAGGGCGGAAATCTCCGCGCCCTCCAGTTTGATGGTGCCGGCACTAATCTCCTGATGGCCGACGACGGCACGGAGCAAGCTTGTTTTGCCGACGCCGTTCCGCCCCAGAACGCAAGTGACCTGGCCAAGCTCGGCCCGGACGCTGACGCCGCGTAGCGCCTGAGAAGCGCCGTAGTGGAGATCGATTGCTTCGGCTGCCAACATATTCAGCGTCCCAGATAGACCTCGACGACCTGCTCGTCGGCCTGGACCCGTTCCAGAGACCCTTCAGCCAGGACCGAACCTTCGTGAAGGACGGTGACCCGGCAGTCGAGCGCCTTGACGAATTCCATATCGTGCTCGACCACCACCACCGACCGCTTGCCGGCAATCCGCTTCAGGAGCACCGCCGTCTGTTCGGTCTCCGCATCGGTCATCCCGGCAGCGGGCTCGTCCACCAGCAGCAACTCCGGGTCCTGCATCAGGAGCATGCCGATCTCCAGCCACTGCTTCTGCCCATGCGACAAAAAGCCGGCCTCCATATCGGCAACCTGAGTCAGGGCGATGGTCTCCAGCACTTCCTCGATACCGGCCTGTTGATCATCGCCGAGGCGGTACAGCAGCGAACCCAGGACGCCCCGATACCCTTTAAGAGCCAGTTCCAGGTTCTGGAAGACGGTGTGGAACTCAAACACGGTTGGTTTCTGAAACTTACGGCCGATGCCCAGGTTGGCAATCCGCGCCTCGTCGAGCTTGGTGACATCAATGCCGCCCTTGAACTCCACGCGCCCTTCATCGGGACGGGTCTTGCCGGTAACCACATCCATCATCGTCGTCTTGCCCGCCCCATTGGGGCCGATGATGGCGCGCAGCTCGCCGGGATCGACAACGAAACTCAGATTATTGAGGGCCTTGAACCCATCGAAACTGACCGAGACACCGTCCAGGTAGAGAATGGAATCGTTGTCCACCTCGCCGACCGGCCGCATTGTCGCTTGAACCATCGCCATCGCTTATTCTCCCGGCGCCGTTTGGCGCACCGGCCGGACACCCGGCGAAACATGGGGCGGCTTGGCCGCGCTCTTCTTGGACAGGCTCGGGAACGCGGGCAACGTGCCGACCAGCCCCTTGGGCAGGAAGACGGTCACCAGAATGAACATTGCGCCCAGGAAGTAGAGCCAGATGTCGGGGAACGCGCCGGTAAGGTAGCTCTTGGCGAAGTTGACGATCACCGCGCCCAGCACCGCCCCGTAGAGGGTGCCCCGCCCCCCGATGGCCACCCAGATTACGATCTCGATGGAATTGGCGGGGGTGAACTCGCTGGGATTGATGATCCCGACCTGGGGGACGTAGAGCGCGCCGGCGATACCGGCAAGGACGGCAGATACGGTAAAAACGAAGAGCTGGTAGTGTTCGACCCGGTAACCCAGAAATCGAGTCCGGCTTTCGGCATCCCGGATGGCCACCAGGACGCTGCCAAGCCGCGACGTGACGATTAACCGGCAAAGGGCGTAACCCAGCGCCAACAGCAACGCCGTCACGATGAACAACCCGACACGCGTCGCGTCGGACTGCAGATTGAAGCCGAGCACGTCCTTGAAGTCGGTCAGTCCATTGTTGCCGCCAAATCCCATGTCGTTACGGAAGAACGCCAGCATCAGGGCGAATGTCAGTGCCTGGGTGATGATCGACAAATAGACGCCGGTCACCCGCGAGCGGAAGGCGAACCAGCCGAATAGAAAAGCGAGTGCGGCCGGCACCACGACCACCATCAGCATGGCGAACCAGAACATATCGAAACCGAACCAGTACCAGGGAAGTTCCTTCCAGTTCAGGAACACCATGAAATCGGGTAGGATCGGGTTGCCGTAGACGCCCCGGTCGCCGATCTCGCGCATCAAATGCATGCCCATGGCGTAGCCGCCGAGGGTGAAAAACGCACCGTGGCCGAGGCTCAAGATACCGGCAAAGCCCCAGATCAGGTCGACGCTGAGGGCCAATAGGGCAAACGCCAGATACTTCCCCAGCAAGCTGATAACGAAGGTGGGAACGTGGAACGGCGAGCTTTCGGGCACCCACAGATTGAGGATCGGGACAGCGACGATCAGAACCAGGAGGACGGAAAGGAGAATCTGTCCGCCTCGGTCGGTGAGCAGGAACGAAAAGCCCGAACGCCGCTGGGGAACCGCCATATTCATATCAGTTCTCCACCGCCCGGCCCTTGAGGGCGAACAGCCCGCGCGGCCGCTTCTGAATAAAGAGGATGATCACCACCAGGACCAGAATCTTGGCCAGCACCGCCCCGGCGAAGGGCTCGAGAAATTTGTTTACGACGCCGAGGGTGAAGGCGCCGACCAGTGTCCCCCAAAGATTTCCGACGCCGCCGAACACCACCACCATGAAACTGTCGATGATGTAGGCCTGGCCCAGGTTGGGGCTCACATTGTCGATCTGGCTGAGGGCCACGCCTGCCACCCCGGCAATGCCGGAGCCGAGACCGAAGGTCATGGCATCGACCCAGCCGGTGCGGATGCCCATGGAGCCGGCCATCGCCCGGTTCTGGGTGACGGCCCGCATCTGGAGGCCGAAGGCGGTCTTCTTGAACACCACGATCAGCGCCGCTAGGACCAGCAGGCTGAACAGGATAATCCAGGCCCGGTTGAAGGTAAGCACGAAGCCGCCGGCGATCTCCATGGAGCCCGACATCCAGGATGGGCTGCCGACCTCGCGGTTGGTGGGGCCGAAAATGGAGCGAACCAGTTGCTGCAGGATCAGGCTCAGACCCCAAGTGGCGAGCAGGGTCTCCAACGGACGGCCGTAGAGATAGCGGATGATGCCCCGCTCGATGGCGATCCCGAAGGCGCCGGAGACGGCAAACGCGCAAGGCAGCGCGACGATGATCGACCAGCCGAACAGGTCCGGAAAATGGGTGCGGAATATCTCCTGAATGACGAATGTCGTATAGGCGCCGAGCATCACCAACTCGCCGTGAGCCATGTTGATGACCCCCATCACCCCAAAGGTGATGGCGAGGCCGACCGCGGCGAGCAGCAGCACCGAGCCGAGGCTCAAGCCCTGAAAAACGTTGCCGACGGCATTCCAGAAGGCGAGCTTGCGCTCAATACCGGCGAGTGCCTCGACGGCCGCTTCGGAAATGGCGTTGCCGCCCTCGGCCTGCGCAACGCCCGCTAGAAGCGCCCGGGAAGCCGGGGTCGCCAGCTCGGAGAGCGTGCCGATGGCCGCCAGTTTGATTTCGTCGGTCTTGCCGGTCTTCAACTGGACGGCGGCCCGGGTCATGGTGAGCTTGATCTTGATCTTTTCGACCGTCTCCCGGGCGATGGCCGCCTCAAGGGTCGGCAGGAAACCGGCATTGGGCGACTTGAACACCGCGTCCGCGGCCGCCGAGCGCTTGGCCGGATCGGGGCTGAGCAGGGTCAACCCGCCGAGCGCCGTCCGGATTGCGACCCGCACCCGGTTGTTGACGCGCACTTTGCGAAGCTTCTTGCCGGGCGCCTGGCCGGCGTCCGCGCCGGTTACCGCGTCGGTTAGCAGATAGACGCCGCCGGAGCGTTCGGTCATGAAAATCTTGCCATCCGATCGGCGGGCAAACAGCTTGCCCTCGAGGAATACGGTCAGCACTTCGGCCGCCCGTTCGTGACCGGACGCCGCGAGGACGTCGACGGCCTTGATCTTGGCCTTGAAGCTTTTGGCGTTGAGGCCGGCGACGAGCGCATCGAAGTCTTGTGCGTCCTGAGCGTGGGCCGCTAAGGCGCCGCCAAGCACGACGGTGAGCAGGACTCCAAGGGCTGCCAGTCTGCCTAGCAATGTTGCGATGCGCGCCACGCCATCCTCTCACGGTTTATTGGTATTAGTGGGCCGACTTGTCGCAGCCAAAGACGTCGTACTAGGGCGAGGGCCGGAGGAGCCTGTCGGATTAGGAGTCAGAGCAGGCCCCTCCGGCCTCGGGAACGTTTCTTAGTTGATCAGAGCCTTGAACTTGGGCTCCGTGCAGTTGCCGCAGACCCAGGGGAAGGTCCAGTCGGCGGTCAGCTTTGCGCTCTCGGGGATGTAGTCGGACCATGCATCGCCTTTGACGACCCCGTCCGTCTGCCACACCGTGTCGAACTGACCATCCTGCTGAATTTCACCGATCAGCACCGGCTTGGACAGGTGATGGTTGGTGTTCATCACCGCCACGCCGCCGGTCAGGTTCGGAAACTTCTGGCCGTACATGGCCTGGCGAACCGCATCCACCTGGGTGGTGCCGGCCTGCTTCACCGCCTGAACCCACATGTTGAAGCCGATGTAGTGGGCTTCCATGGGATCATTGGTGACCCGCTTCTCATCCTTGATGAAGGCGTGCCATTTCTTGATGAACGCTTCATTGTTCTTGTCCTCCACCGACATGAAGTAGTTCCAGGCCGCCAAGTGACCGACGAGCGGTGCGGTGTCCAGACCGGCGAGCTCTTCTTCGCCGACCGAGAACGCGACGACCGGGATGTCTTCGGCCTTGATGCCCTGGTTGCCGAGTTCCTTGTAGAACGGCACGTTAGCGTCACCGTTAATGGTCGAGACGACGGCGGTCTTCTTGCCGGCGGAAGCGAATTTCTTAACGTCGGCGACGATGGTCTGCCAGTCGGAATGACCGAACGGCGTGTAGTTCTCCAGGACGTCTTCCTCGGCGACGCCTTTGGACTTCAGGAAGGCCCGGAGTATCTTGTTGGTCGTCCGCGGATAGACATAGTCGGTGCCGAGCAGCACCCAACGCTTGGCCTCGCCGCCGTCTTCGCTCATCAGATACTCGACGGCCGGGATCGCCTGCTGGTTCGGCGCGGCACCGGTGTAGAACACGTTCCGGGAACTCTCCTCGCCCTCATACTGGACGGGGTAGAACAGCAGCCCATTGAGTTCCTCGACCACCGGCAGAACCGACTTGCGGCTGACCGAGGTCCAGTTGCCGAACACCACATCCACTTTGTGGACGCTCAAAAGCTCGCGCATCTTTTCGGCAAACAACGGCCAGTTGGAGGCCGGGTCGACGACCACCGCCTCGACCTTCTTGCCGAGCAGGCCGCCTTTCTTGTTCAAATCGTCCACCAGCATCAGCATGGTGTCCTTCAGCGTCGTTTCGCTGATGGCCATGGTCCCGGAAAGGGAATGCAGGACGCCCACCTTGATGGTGTCGGCCGCATTTCCCACACCGGCAAAAGCCGTCGAAACGGCGAAGGCTCCCGCGGCAGCCAGTGACAGTAAATTCCTTTTCATGATGATCTCCACTACGAGGTTGTTGTTGCACCGCAAAATGACACAGCAACCGCCATGCCAAATCCTCGTGAATCGTGGGAGAATTTATTACCGTATATTTATCAATGGGTTATGTGAAACTCGGCGGGTGATGACGCTGATGATGCGCACCAAGCGGGCAGTCAATTTGCCTAATTAATAATCAAATAGCCATTTTGAGTAATAAAAATGCACCTTTGTGATTGGTTGACCGCCGTGGACCTCGCCCCCCATTCTGTCGATGGAAGTCTTGCGGCTTCCACTACGGGATTGTTGTTGCACCGACGCGATCCCGGCGCCCCCCGGGTCCGTGCGAGCGGGCCCGGGGGTTTGTATAGCAAATTTAGGCCGTCGGATTGGACTTGCATTTGCCCCCTCCTTCCGCGACGTTCGGGTTCCAACGAAGCAACAGACGGGGGAGGCTCCAGTGGCCGATAAGCGGATTTTGACCTGTGCACTGACAGGCAGCGTAACACCGCCGACCAAACATCCGGGCTTGCCGATCACGCCTAAGGAAATCGCCGATTCCGGCATCGACGCGGCCAAAGCCGGCGCTGCCGTGGTTCATATCCATGTCCGCGACCCCGATACCGGCGCACCCTCCATGGCGCCCGAACTTTATAGAGAAGTGGTCGACCGCATCCGCGAGAGCGGCGTTGACGTCGTGATCAATCTCACCTGCGGACATGGCGCCCGGTTCAACCCCTCACCGCCCGACGCCAACACCGCCGAAGGCACGCCTGCGATGAAAACTCCCGAGGTGCGCATGCAGCATGTGCGGGAGAACAAGCCGGAGATCTGCACCCTCGATTACGGCAGCATGAATTTCGGTGATTTCGTGATCATCAATACGCCCGAGCATCTCAGAGTCATGGCCGAGGTTGCCCGGGACTGCGGCGCCAAGCCGGAGCTCGAAGTGTTCGACACCGGGCATCTGCGGCTGGCCAGAAAGATGGTTGCGGACGGCATCATCGATGAGCCGCCCCTGTTCCAGCTTTGCCTCGGCATTCCCTGGGGTATCGAGCAAACGCCGGAAGCCATGATGTTCATGCGCGGTCTTCTGCCCGACGGGGCCCATTGGGCATCGTTCGGCATTGGCGCCGGCGAGTTCCCCATGTTCGCCCAGTCTCTTCTCTATGGCGGCCATGTCCGCGTCGGGCTTGAGGACAATCTCTATTTGGAGAAAGGCGTGCCCGCGCCGAGTAATGCGGCGCTGGTCGAGAAGGGGGTCGAGATCATGCGCTCTCTGGACAAGGAACCGGCGACGGCCGCCGAGGCGCGGGAGCTACTGGGTCTAAAGCAGGCCGCCTAACTTACCCTCACCGGCACGTGGCGATAGCCGCGGAAGCGGGCCCGCAGCACGCGTTCCCGCTCACCGGCGGGCTCGATTGACTCGAAGCCCTGAATGAACTTGCCGACCGCGTGGCGGCCCTCGATTTTGCTCAGGGTCGCGCCGAGGCAGATGTGCTTGCCCCAGGCGAAGGCGAAATGAGGATTGGGTGTGCGGCCGATGTCGAATTTTTCGGGATCGGGAAACTTCGCCGGATCTCGGTTCGCGCCGCCGATGGCGAGATGCAGGTAGGCATCCTTCGGGATCATCGTCCCGTTCATGTCCACGTCGTCGGTGAGTTTGCGGTTGCCGAGCTGCACGGAACTTTCGTAGCGCAGGGTCTCGTCGACAGCGGTATCGATGAGGCCCGGGTCGTCTCTGAGGCGCCGCATCTGATCAGGACTGTCCATCAAACAGCAAATGGCGTTGGCCGTCAGGTTGGCGGTGGTCTCATGACCGGCGTTCAGCAGGAAGATGCAGTTCTGTACCAACTCCACGTCGCTCAGGGTTTCCCCGTCCACCTCGCCGAAGATCAGCGCCGTCAATACCTCGCCCCGTCCGCCCTCATCCGGTTTTCTTCGCCGGTGGTCGATCAGATCCTGAAGATAGGCGCCGAACTCGGCCACCGCCTTGTCGCCGGCCTCGCGCGCCTCGTCGGTGAGCGCCGTCTCGAGACCGCCGAGGACGGTAAGCGAGTAATCCCTCAGGAGAGGCTTGGTCTGCTCATCGACGCCCAGCATGTCGGCGATGATCTCCGTCGGCAGCACGAGGGCGAAATCATCCATCAGATCGAAGGTCTCGCGGCCCCGGAGTTCGCCGACAAGGTTGGTAATGACCCGCTCGATGATCGGTTCCAACTCGGCGAGTTTCCGAGGGGTGAAAGCCCCGGCCAACAGTTTGCGCACCCGGGCGTGATAAGGGTCGTCGTTGAAAACCAGGCTGGTTGTGTGGTGGAGGTAGAGGGGTCCGTCACCCATGGTCTTCTTGAAGTCGACCTTTTTGTCCGAACTCATGGCCGGATGCTTATAGGCGAGTTCCAAATCCGCATAGCGCGTCAGGAAGTAGGACCCGTCCTTGTTCCGATGGATTGGATCGAGCTCACGGAGGGCCCGGTAGGTCGGAAACGGATCTTCCAGAAACTCCGTTGTCAGCTCGTTGACATCGAAGCCGTCGACTAGGGCTTGATCGTTCATGGCAATCCTCCTTGCGCCCTCAGGATGGCAGGACCTCGGCCCGGCATTCCCCGAGACCAATGCGCCTTGCGCCGTCGGCCTCGCAATAGCCGCGCATGATCACCTCGTCTCCATCCTCGAGGAACGTGCGCTCCTCGCCGCTCGGCAGGGTGAAGGTCTTGGACCCCGCCCACGAAGTTTCGAGCAGACTGCCGAACGAGTCTTCATCGGAGACCGTCCCGGACCCCAGCAGGTCGCCCGGGCGGAGATTGCAGCCGCTCGCCGTGTGCTGGGTTACCAACTGTGCCGCGGTCCAGTACATGTCCTTGAAATGAGACGCGCCGATCAGGGCCGGCGGCGTTCCGGCCGCGCGCATTTTCGCCGACGAAATCAGCACCTCCAGCCTGATGTCGATGCCGCCGTCGGCGGCGTTGGCGTCGGAGGCGAGGTAGGGCATGAGCGCCGGGTCGTCGGCCGCGCGTTCGAACGCCGGGGCGCGAAACGGCGCCAGCGCCTCCATGGTCACCACCCAGGGCGAGATGGTATTGGCGAAGTTCTTGCCCTGGAAGGGGCCCAACGGCACGTACTCCCAGGCCTGAATATCCCGGGCCGACCAGTCATTGAGCACGCAGACGCCGAATAGATGCTTCTCGGCGTCGTCCAGCGGGATCGGCGAGCCGATGTCGTTGCCGGGGCCGATATAGAGGCCGAGCTCCATCTCGTAGTCGAGTCGCGCGCACGGCTTGAAGACCGGGGAATTGGCCTTGGGCGGCTTGACCTGACCTTCGGGCCTGCGGACGGCGGTCCCGCTGACCCCGAACGACGACGACCGGGCGTGATAGGCTATGGGCAAGTGCTTGTAGTTGGGCAGCAGCGGGTTGTCGGGCCGGTTGATCTTCCCGGCGTTGGTCGCGTGAGTGAGCGACGCCCAGAAATCCGAGAAGTCGCCGATATTTGCCGGCACCAGCATTTCGGCATCCGCCTGGGCGGTAAGCGCGCCCTGGAGCGCGTCCGCCGGTCCGCCCTCGCGGAGCAGCCGCGACAATCCGGCACGAAGCGCCGACCAGGCGTCGTTACTTGCCGCCATTAGTTCGTTGAGCGTCTCGCCATTGCAGAGTTCAGCCGCGTCCTTCTCGGCCCCGCTCATCTCGGCGGCGACCGCGGTCACATCGAGGATTTGATCCCCGATCGCCACACCCACCCGGCCCGGATTACCGGAACCGGCTGTGCGGTAGACGCCATAGGGCAGGTTCTGAATGGGGAAGTCGGTTTCGGGCGCGTTCGCGCTATCGACCCAGCTCGTGAGAGCCGGGTCATGGGTGCCGTTCAGGTTGGTCATCTATTTTCCCGTGAAATGCTTATTCAGTCCCTGCCAGCACTCGAAATAGTCGCCCTGCAGGAGGTCGGTGTTGAGTGCGAACTCGGTCAATTTGTAGAGATACGCGGACTCGAACATGAAGGCCATGGTATCGGCCTGAAACTCGGGCGCCAGATCCTTGTTCGTCGCACCCTCGAAGGAATCCACATCGGGGCCGTGGGCCGCCATGCAGTTGTGGAGACTGGCGCCGCCCGGCGTGAAGCCCTCCGGTTTGGCGTCGTAGATGCCATGCACCAGCCCCATGAACTCGCTCATCACATTGCGGTGGTACCACGGCGGGCGGAACGTATCCTCGGCGACCATCCAGCGGGGCGGGAAGATAACGAAGTCCACATTCGCCGTGCCCGCCGAGTTGGAGGGCGAGGTGAGCACCGTATAGATGGAGGGATCCGGATGGTCGTAACTGACCGTCCAGACAGTGTTGAAGTTGGCCAAATCGTACATGTAGGGGGCGTAGTTGCCGTGCCAGGCGACTACGTCGAGCGGCGCGTGGCTCATTTCGGCGGCCCACATGTTGCCCGCGAACTTGGTCACCAGCTCGCAGGATTCGTCCCGGTCCTCATAGGCCGCGACCGGTGTGAGAAAGTCGCGCGGATTGGCAAGTCCGTTGGCGCCGATGGGACCGAGGTCGGGCAGCCGGAAGGTGGCGCCGTAGTTTTCGCCGACATAGCCCCGCGAGGGCCCGTCCAGCAACTCCACCCGGAACTTGATGCCCCGCTGGATCACCGCGATCTTATTCGGCGCGACGTCAAGGACCCCCATTTCGGTGTGCAGCCGGAGGCGGCCCTGCTGGGGCACGAACAGCATCTCGCCGTCGGAGTTGAAGAAGTAGCGGTCCTCCATGGACCGGTTGGCCGCATAAAGGTGAATGGCAATGCCGGTCTGACCGGTTGAGTCTCCATTGCCCATATAGGTGACCAGGCCGTCGACAAAGTCGGTTGGCGCATCGGGGATCGGCAGCGGGTCCCAGCGCAACCGATTGGGCGGGGTTTCGACCTCACCGAACGGCGTCGAGCGGACCAGCCGGTTGTCGATACGCTTGAACGGCTGGTGCTGGGCGGAGGGGCGGATTCGGTAGAACCAGGTGCGCTGGTTGCCCACCCGCGGCACGGTAAAGGCGGTGCCGCTCAAATGCTCGGCATAGAGACCGTAGGGCGCCTTTTGCGGCGAGTTGCGTCCGGCGGGCAGCGCGCCGGGCAATGCTTCGGTGGCGAATTCGTTCCCAAACCCCGACTGATAGTCGAGATCGCTGGCGACGATCGTATCCATGGCCGGATCCTCCCCTGCTCTCAGCTCTTGACGTTGGCCGCATATTAGTTTCAAATGAAACTAATATCAAACGGTATTTTATTGGTTCGAAAGCGCAACTGCCGATGAACGAAATTCCCCGCAACCCAGATGAAGACGCCCTCGACCTGGAAACCTTCTTTCCGTACCAGATCACCGTCCTGACCAAGCAGGTGAGCAATTCGCTGGCCAAGACCTACGTGGACCGGTTCGGGATCACCATACCGGAATGGCGGGTGATGGCGGCATTGGGCCGCTATCCCAACGCGACGGCCTCGCACGTCGTACGGCACACGGGCCTCGACAAGGTTCAGGTCAGCCGGGCGGTGGCGCTCCTGGCGGACAAGGGGCACGTCGCCAAGCGGCCCGACCCCGAAGACAGGCGCAACGCTTTCATCAATTTCACCGCAAGGGGCCGCAAGACCTATCGGGAGATCGTCCCGGTGGCCCGCGCCTACGAGGAACGACTGCTCGCCACCATTACGCCGGAACAGCGCCAAATGCTGAATGCGGTGTTGGACGAATTAACGGCCCGCGCCGAGGAGCTCTAGCCTTCTATCCATCGCCGGTGCGCGATCTTGCGATCGAGGAGAACGAGCGTCGCCTCGGCATATCCGTCGATAAGCCGGACGATGCGGGCAAACTCCGAGACCCAGAGGATCGGGACCAGTGTCCACGAGGTGAAAAACGCGGCCAGGAAGTAGGCCGCGCCCTCGAGACCGAATACCGGCGGCCACCAGGCGGCGAACCACAGAACAACCCAGATGATGGCCAGGCCCGCGGCGATGGGCGCGGCGAATTGTCCGGTCTTGAGCCCCCAGCGTATGCACAACAGCAGGAACATGCCCCCTACCCCAAAACCAGCCGGTGGACGACGGTGAGGCCCTGCATGACCGCGTAGGCCAGCATGCCGAAGATAACGGCATAGAGAAATACCCGCCCGTGCGCCTTCAACAAATGCATGGCCGAAAAGTCTAACCCAATTTTTGCTTCAGCAGGTCATTTACCATTTTGGGGTTGGCTTTGCCGCCCGTAGACTTCATCACCTGGCCGACGAACCAGCCGACGACCTTTTGGTTGCCGTCCTTGTATTCCTGCACCTGGCCCGGATTGTCGGCGATTATCTTGTCCACCTCGGCCTCGATGGCGCTGGTGTCGGTGATTTGGACGAGCCCCCTCTCTTCAACAATGGCGGCGGGATCGCCGCCGTCGTTGATCATTATCTCGAACACATCCTTGGCGATGCGGCCCGAGATGGTGCCGTCAGCAATCAGACCCACCAGTTTTCCAAGATCTTCCGAAGAGACGGGCGAGTCGGCGATCCCCTTACCCTCCTTGTTCAGGACGGCAAACAGCTCGTGGATCACCCAGTTGGCGGCCATTTTTGGATCGCGGCCGCCGGCAACTTCTTCGAAAAAGGCCGCGGTCTCCCGCTCGGCGACCAGGACACCGGCGTCTTCGGCTGAAATTCCATACGCATTGATGAAGCGCTGCTTCTTGGCGTCCGGGAGTTCCGGAAGATCGGCGCGGATCCGTTCGACCTCTTCCTCCGTCAGTTCGACGGGCAATAAGTCGGGATCCGGGAAGTACCGGTAATCGTGGGCTTCTGCCTTGGAGCGCATGGAACGTGTCTCGCCATTGGACGGATCGAACAGCCGGGTCTCCTGGTCAACTTCGCCGCCCTCGTCATAAATCTCCACCTGCCGCCCGGCTTCGAATTCCACCGCCTGCATGGCGAAGCGTACCGAGTTCACGTTCTTGATCTCGGTACGGGTCCGAAGCTCGTCGGAGCCGGCGGGCCGCACGCTCACGTTGACGTCGCACCGCATGGAGCCCTGTTCCATGTTGCCGTCACAGGTCCCGAGATAGCGGAGAATGGACCTGAGCTTCCGAAGATAGGCCCCGACCTCCTCCGGGCTCCGGAGATCGGGCCTGGAGACGATCTCCATCAGCGCCACACCGGCCCGATTGAGATCGATGTAGGTGCGATTGGGATCCTGGTCGTGGAGCGACTTGCCCGCATCCTGCTCCAGGTGAAGCCGCTCGATGCCGATTTCGCGGACACCACCGTCCGGCAGGTCCAGCGTGACCACACCCTCGCCGACGACGGGATGTTGATACTGGCTGATCTGATAGCCGAAGGGTAGATCGGGGTAGAAGTAATTCTTGCGCTCGAACACCGAGTGCAGGTTGATCTCCGCATTGAGGCCCAGGCCGGTGCGCACCGCCTGTTCGATGCAGACCTTGTTGACCACCGGCAGCATGCCGGGCATGGCGGCATCAACCAGCGACACTTGTGTGTTGGGCTCGGCGCCGAACGCCGTCGGGGCTCCGGAGAACAGTTTGGCGTCCGAGACGACCTGCGCATGCACCTCCAGCCCGATCACCACTTCCCAGTCATTGCCGTCGCCTTTGATGAGGTAGGTCATAATCAGCCCCCCACCCGGAGCGCCGGCGCGGCATCGAACCCGGCAGCCTCTTCCACCACGCCCGCCGCCCGGAATATGGTCTCCTCGTCGAATGCCTTACCGATCAGTTGCAGCCCCAGCGGCAACCCTTCGGCCGACAGCCCGGCGGGTACCGACATGGCCGGCAGGCCGGCGAGGCTCGCCGGTACGGCGAACACATCGTTGAGGTACATCTGCACCGGATCGTCCATCTTCTCACCGATGGCGAAGGCGGCAAACGGCGTGGTCGGGGCCAAAATCAGGTCGACATCCTCGAAGGCGCTCGAGAAATCCCGGCGGATCAACGTGCGGATCCTTTGAGCCTTGATGTAATAGGCATCGTAGTAGCCGGCGCTAAGAACATAGGTGCCGATCAACACCCGGCGCCGCACCTCGGCGCCGAAGCCCCGCCCCCGGGTTTCCTCGTACATATTTGTGAGCTCATCCGCCTCGACCCGGAGCCCATATCGCACCCCGTCATAGCGGGCGAGGTTCGAGGACGCCTCCGCCGGCGCAACAATATAATAGGCTGGAAGCGCGTGCTGGGTATGAGGCAAAGAGATATCGACCACCTCGGCGCCGGCGGTCTTCAGCCACTCGGCGCCCTGGCTCCATAGTCCTTCGATTTCCGCGTCCATTCCATCGACGCGGTATTCTTTCGGAATGCCGACCTTCAGCCCCTTCACGTCGCCGGTCAGCGCCGCTTCAAAATCGGGAACGACGATATCGGCGCTGGTCGAATCCCTCGGATCATGCCCGGCCATGGCGCCGAGCATGATCGCCGAATCGCGGACGGTTCGCGTCATCGGTCCCGCCTGATCCAGGCTCGACGCAAACGCGACGATGCCCCAGCGGGAGCACCGCCCATAGGTCGGCTTGGTGCCCACAATGCCGCAGAACGAGCCGGGCTGACGGATGGAACCGCCTGTATCGGTCCCGATGGCGGCGGTCGCCATGTGCGCGGCGACGGCGGCGGCCGATCCGCCCGACGACCCGCCGGGCACCCGGTCCTTGCCATCGTCCAGCGTCCACGGGTTCTTGACCGGCCCGTAATACGAGGTGACGTTGGCGGAACCCATCGCAAACTCATCCAAATTGGTCTTGCCAAGCATCACCGCCCCGGCACTCCACAGCTTGGAAGTGACCGTCGATTCGTATGTCGGCACGAACCCGTCCAGAATATGCGAGCCCGCTGTGGTCAGGACGCCCTCGGTGCAGAACAAATCCTTAATGGCGATAGGGATGCCATCCAACCGACCCAGCATTTCACCGTCTGCCCGGCGCTGATCCGAGGTCCGCGCGCGCTCCAGCGCCGCCTCGGGCGATTCGGTAATAAAGGCGTTGAGGCCCCGGCCGGCCTCCATCGCCTTCAAATAGGCCTCGGTCAATTCAAGCGAGGATATCTCCCCGGCATCCAACAGATCGCGGGCCCCGGCGATGTCGAGCGATGTCAGCGCACCGCTCATTCCACCACCTTGGGCACGGTAAAGAAGCTGCCCGCCGGGTCCGGCGCGTTGGCCATCAGGTCCCCGGCGAGACCGCCATCGGTTACCGCGTCCTCACGCCTGGGCGAGTCCTTTTCGGTCGGCGAGGCCATGGGTGGAACGTCATCGGTGGGCACCTCGCCGAGCTGCTCAATCCAGCCCAGGATATTGCTGAGTTCGACCACCAGACCGGGAACGTCGTCATCGGCGATCTTGAGCCGCGCGAGCCGGGCAATTTTGCGGACAGTGGCCTCGTCGAGCGCCATGGAAATTCTCCATTCAGAACGGCGCGGAAACTATCACCGGGTCTGAGGGACGACAAGGCATCCGGATATGGGCCGAGACAAGAATTGGGATAGGGTGAAGCTCTTGGTTGCGCCGGAAGTATGTCCATGTTTCCGCAATTGCTCGTCTCGTTATTGCTCTCTGCGCCTACCCATCCCTCGGCGGCGCTACCCGTACAAGGCACACCCCGGGAGTTGCTGCGGGAACAAGAGAACCAGGAGCGCCTGGAGACCGAACAGCGCAAACTCCGGCAAGTCATCGAAAGGGATCGTACGCGGTCCAGTGAACGGGACACCCGGAGCCAAGAACGCCGCCGGCAGTCGGACCGTGACCGGCGGGAACGCAATCAGGACTTGAAGGAGCGGCGTCGGCGGGGGGACAACGCCGTAGCCGATCCGCTTAATACAATTCTTAGCCGAACATATCGCCGGGTCGCGGCCTGCAACCTCCGGTCTCGGTGCGGCGCGAGGGCCATCTCGTGGTCGCCACCCTCGCCAACTGCCGTCGCGCATCCTATGGCATGAAGGCCACACTTGGGCGTAACCGACCCTTTTTGTGGCCAAAATGACGATTCCAAGGCAACAAAGTATTGACGTCAAATTTGGTACTCATACTATATCTAGTAGTTGATGGTTCTCCTCGGGGATTGAGAGGGAAGCCGGTGCGGGTCGTTTTTCCAGGCTGATTTCAGCCCAACCAAGTCCGGCGCTGCCCCCGCAACTGTAGACGGATGGTCTGTTCCGTCAGTTCCACTGGGTCGCTGGGGACCAGGGAAGGCAGGAACAAACGGCGTGTCTGTGAGCCAGGAGACCTGACCATCGACTGACGATGTTCCAGGCCGGGCGGGGTGCACCGGGCGGGATGAGGGGCTTACGGGGAATTCTGGAAGTTCAGCTCGGAAATTGAGGACCCCGCCGCGCCGCATCTTCCGACCGGCACCGCCGCCAACCGCAGTGTTCTTGAGGACGCGGTCCGGCACGAAACGAGGGGCCGGCCGGATGGCCGGATATGGATTAATAACGGAGGTCGACGTGCTGGATAATACGGAATCAAGCAGCGAATTGCCGCTGGAACTGCCTAAGACCGGAGAGGAAATGGCCGCGGAAATGCTGGATTCCATCCAGACCGCGAGAGGACCCAAGGTTCGTATAGACAAGAGCCGGAACGCCAACCTCACCGATTTCGGCAAAGCCGTATTGACCGACCGATACCTGCTTCCAGGTGAAGCCTACCAAGATTTGTTTGCGCGGGTTGCCAGCACCTACGGCGATGATGACGGACACGCCCAGCGGATTTACGACTACCTCTCCAAACTCTGGTTCATGGCGGCGACCCCAGTCCTCTCGAATGGCGGCGCAGACCGCGGACTGCCCATATCGTGCTTCCTGAACGAAGCCTCCGATTCGCTCGACGGCATCGTCGGGTTGTGGACCGAGAACGTCTGGCTCGCATCCAACGGCGGCGGGATCGGCAGCTATTGGGGAAATCTGCGTTCCATCGGGGAACGTGTCGGCAATGCCGGCAAGACCTCGGGCGTCATCCCGTTCATCCGGGTGATGGATTCTCTCACACTCGCCATATCCCAGGGCTCGCTGCGGCGCGGCTCCGCGGCGGTGTACCTCCCCATCGATCACCCTGAAATCGAGGAATTCATGGAAATCCGCCGCCCCACCGGCGGCGACCCCAACCGCAAGGCGCCCAACTTGCATCATGGCGTCCTGGTCTCGGATGCCTTCATGCGCGCCGTCGAGGCCGACGAGGACTGGGCACTGAGCAGTCCTTTGGATGGAACGCCGATTCGCACGGTGTCGGCGCGTTCGCTCTGGATTCGCCTGCTGACCGCGCGAATCGAGGTCGGCGAGCCTTACATCATCTTTTCCGACCGAGTAAATTCTATGCTGCCCGAGCATCACAAGCTCGCCGGACTGACGGTGAAGACCTCCAATCTCTGCTCGGAGATCACCCTGCCCACCGGCATTGACCATCTGGGCGAAGAACGTACCGCGGTCTGTTGCCTGTCCTCTCTCAACATCGAAACCTATGACGAGTGGAAGGATGATCCCCGTTTCATCGAGGACGTCATGCGTTTCCTCGACAACGTGCTCCAGGATTTTATCGACAAGGCACCCGATTCCATGGCGCGGGCCGCTTATTCGGCCATGCGCGAGCGTTCCGTCGGGCTCGGCGCCATGGGGCTGCACTCGTTCTTCCAGGCCAAGATGATTCCCTTCGAGAGCGCCATGGCCAAGGCCTGGAACAGCAAGATATTCGCTCAAATCCGGGAGCACGTCGACGCCGCCTCGAAGGCCCTGGCCAAGGAAAGGGGTGCTTGCCCCGACGCCGAGGATTACGGCATCGAGGAGCGGTTCTCCAACAAGACGGCCATCGCGCCGACCGCGTCCATCTCGATCATCTGCGGCGGCACCTCTCCCGGTATCGAGCCCATCAGCGGCAACAGCTATATGCACAAGACCCTGTCGGGCTCGTTCAACGTCCGCAACCGGCACCTCAAGAAACTGCTGGCGGAGAAGGGTCAGGACAATGAGGAAACCTGGAGCTCCGTCACCACCAACGAAGGCAGCGTGCAGCAACTGGAGTTCCTGACCCAGGACGAAAAGGACGTGTTCAAGACCGCCTTCGAACTGGATCAGCGCTGGGTGGTGGAACTTGCAGCCGACCGAACGCCCCACATCGACCAATCGCAATCAGTGAATTTGTTCCTCCCCGCCGATGTCCATAAGCGGGACCTCCATCAGATTCACTTCCAGGCGTGGAAGAAGGGGATGAAGAGCCTCTACTACTGCCGTTCCAAATCCATCCAGCGGGCGGAAGTGGTCACGGAACAGGGTGCGGCCGCTGAAACGCCGAATGAAGCCTCGGCTGCCGAATTCGCCGAGAGCACCGATTACGAAGAATGCCCTGCGTGCCAGTAAGAGCAGGCGGACTTACCCAAGGAGGAGCCGCGTCATGTCCCTATTGGACGCCAAACCGGTCTACAAACCGTTCTCATATCCGTGGTGCTACGACGCCTGGCTGAAGCAACAGCAGGTACACTGGCTGCCCGAAGAGGTGCCGCTGGCAGACGACGTGAAGGACTGGCACCACAAGCTCAATGATTCCGAACGTCATCTGATGACCCAGATTTTCCGCTTCTTCACCCAGTCGGATATCGAAGTCAACAACTGCTACATGAAGCATTACTCGCAGGTGTTTAAACCCACCGAGGTGCAGATGATGCTGTCGGCGTTCTCCAACATCGAGACGGTGCATATCGCCGCCTACTCACATCTGCTCGATACCATCGGTATGCCGGAGACCGAGTACTCCGCGTTCCTCCAATACAAGGAGATGAAAGACAAGTACGACTACATGCAGGAATTCGGTGTCGATACGCCGGAAGACATCGCCAAGACCCTGGCCGTGTTCGGCGGTTTCACCGAGGGTCTGCAGCTATTTGCCAGCTTCGCCATTCTGCTGAATTTCCCGCGGCTCAACAAAATGAAGGGGATGGGACAGATCGTCACGTGGTCCGTGCGCGACGAAAGCCTCCACTGCGCCTCAATCATCAAGCTGTTCCGGACCTTCATCTCGGAAAATCCGGATATCTGGACCGAGGAATTCCGGGGCGATCTCTACAAGGCGTGTGAAACCATCGTCACCCACGAAGACGCCTTCGTCGATCTCGCCTTCGAAATGGGTCCGGTGGAAGGACTCGCGGCCGACGACATCAAGGCCTACATCCGCTACATCGCCAACCGGCGGCTCACCCAGTTGGGACTGGAAGAGATCTATCACGAGCAGCGGCATCCCCTGCCGTGGCTGGACGGTATGCTCAACGCTGTCGAGCATACCAACTTCTTCGAGAACCGGGCGACCGAGTATTCCAAGGCAGCCACGCGGGGCACCTGGGAAGACGCGTTCGCCTAAGGTCCGGACTCAATCAAACCGCCATAGGAGTGTTGCGGCGATGAAGACGGCGCGGCGCAAGGTCCCTCGCCCCCGTCAGGGGGAGAGGGATGTGGAGGGTTGGCGAGGCGAACGCCAAGCCTACCCGTAGCCGGGTGAGGGGGAATTTCCATATCATCCTCACTCCCACCCTCACCCCGGCCCTCTCCCAGAAGGAGAGGGAGTTTGCCGTGCATCCCCTCGCCCCCTCCGGGTGAGAGGGCGCAAAAAGGAGAATCCCCCAATTGAGTACAGACGCTAGACCACAAATTCCGGTTGCCGCAGTCCGTACCTGTGCCGCCATTGGCGGCGGGGTTTGGTTATGCGCTCGCTGATCCTCC
Organism: Rhodospirillales bacterium; assembly: GCA_965213765.1. GTDB lineage: Bacteria > Pseudomonadota > Alphaproteobacteria > Rhodospirillales > UBA2165 > JAJDXO01. The sequence goes on from OZ243926.1 coordinate 1,939,975, forward strand.
GTTTCATATCACGGACGGCGGACCAATTCGGTGGGGGAGGATCATCATTCGGCAAGGTTGGAGAATACGAAGATGGCGATCTTTTGCGCCGTCGAGGAAAAAACCGATCTCGTCGCGGTGAACAATCAGTCGTCCAGCTCATAAAAAAGGCCGGCAATCAGCCGGCCTTTTTTCCGCAACACACCGGATTATTTCTTCATCGGCGGCTTGCCCTTGCCCTTGGGCAGACTGGCGGTAATCTCAGCCGCCGTCTTTTTGAAGTACGCCAGCGCCGCCGCTCCGTCGACGCCCTTCTCAGCCGCATTTTTCAGCCATTGCTGCTCGACAAAGGCTGCCCGCTCCCTGATGACCGCCATGAATTCGGGGCTTGCATTGTGGCTGATCCCGCCGTTCTTGAGGATCGCCCGCTTGCCGGCATTGTTCTGACCGTCCAAGGCCCGGCCCACCTTCATGGCCGCTTTCTCGCCGGAGATGCTCTCGATCGCCTTCTTGTCTTCGGCAGGAAGACCATCCCAGGTCTTGCCGTTCATGAAGAACGCGAAGGAATTGGTGCCGAGCATGCCGGGGAACTCGGTCACATGCTTTACATAGCGGGCGAACCTGAACGCCAACACGGTCGAATTGCCGTTGAGCAGGCCGTCAACGGTCCCCTTGGAAATCAGCTCGAAGGACTTCGGCGTCGGCGCGGTCACCACCGTTGCGCCCAGCTTGTCCATAATGCCCTTTGACGGGCCCGCGGAGGTACGAATCTTGTATCCCTTCAAGTCCTCCAGTTTGGTTACCGGCTTGCCGCGGCTATGAAGGCTGTAGCCGGCCGTCACGTACTGGGTCAACAACTCCATGCCCTTGAACTCGTCGGCGCCACTGAAGTACTTCTGTTGGGTCCGCCAAAGCGCAACCGAGGAGCCCGTCGCGGAGGGGGTCGTAAAGGGAATCTCCGCCATCAGGGCCAGCTTCAGGCGCTGCCGCTGATAGGTATTCGCGGTCTGTGCCACATCCGCACCGCCCTTGGCGACCAAATCCCATTGACGGGGCGGCGGCGCCAACGAGGCCGCCGGCGCGAAAATTTTGACCCGGCCGTTTGTGACCCGCGGCACCTGGTCCATCCAGGGTTTGAACAACGCTTTGTAGAGGGCGGACGGCTTGGGGACCGAAACATTGACGGTAATTGTGGTTTCGGCCTGCGCGGCGCCTAAAGGTACGAGAACGGCCATTGCGGACGCACCAACAATGGCGGAAGAAATGGCTTTCACGATTTTCCTCCCTATGAATGACGGCCCGGCCGTTATCCCGGCCTCAAAATACGAGCCCGATCACTTCTAGCACAATAAGAAATGGATGGCGAAACACGCCCTTGTGTCGGCCTAGTCCTCAGGCAGGGGGATAAACTCGGATTCGCCCGGAACAGGGTCGAAGCGGCCCTCATTCCAGTCGGACTTGGCTTGCTCGATCCGCGACTTATCGCTGGCGGCGAAATTCCACCACATATTGCGCTTTCCGTCCGACGGGCCGTCCAGCGGCGCACCGCCGAGCAACATGATGCGGGAGTCTTCGTCAGCCCCGATTTCCACGTCAGCGCCCGGCTTGAACACAACCATGGTTGCCTCGCCATAACGTTCACCGGCGGCCATTGCCGCCCCGGATGCCACATAGAGGCACCGTTGCTCGTGCTCGTCCGTGAGGTCGACGGAGGCGCCGGCGTTCATCTCCGCATCGACATAGAACATCTCCGAGAACGTCTCGACAGGCGCCGTCGCCCCATAGGCCCACCCGACGATCAGCCGCATGGTCGCACCGTCCCGGTCGATGACCGGGAGAGTATCCTTCGGGTGATGGAAGAAACCGGGTTCCGTCTCCTCATGGGCCGTCGGCAATCCGACCCAGAGTTGAATGCCGTGCATTGCTGTATCCTTGGCCCGTTCCTCGTCGCCGGTCCGTTCCGAGTGCACGATGCCGCGGCCGGCGGTCATCCAGTTGACATCGCCGGGCCGGACAGCCTGCTCGTGGCCCAGGCTGTCCCGGTGGATGATCTCGCCTTCGAACAGATAGGTGACTGTGGCGAGACAGATATGGGGATGCGGCCCGACATCGATGCCTTCGCCGGCCGGAAAACGGGCCGGTCCCATGTGGTCGAAAAATATGAACGGGCCGATGGCTCGCTTTTTCATGTAGGGAAGGGCCCGGCGAACGGAAAATCCGCCCAAATCCCTGGGCCGGGGTTCAATGACGATTTCGATGGCGCCGGACATGGTATGAGTCTCCGAACGATTTGTCTCCCTTTCGAAGTGTAGGTACCGCAATCCGGTCCCACAATCGCCTCACCGATGCGGCAATGTTTGATGGCGCCGTTTTGACCGGCTATTGATGAGCGAACATGTCCGATCAATCTCCGGTTCCAGCCAATCCGTCCGCTACCGTCCTTCTTCTCCGGGACGGTGAAAATGGCCTCGAAGTGTTCATGGTCGAACGCCACCGCAAGATCGACTTCGCTTCGGGCGCCCTGGTATTTCCCGGCGGCAAACTGGACCCGGCGGACGCGGCGCTCGCCGAGGCCCGCCCGGCAAATGGCCTATCCCCGGAGGAGACCGCCTTTCGTCTCTGCGGCATCCGGGAGACATTCGAGGAAGCGGGTATCCTGCTGGCACGGGATGAAGCCGACGGGCCTCTGGTGGGCGGCGCGCGCCTCGATCACCTGCAGGACCGGTATCGAGCCAAACTCCACGCCAACGAGATTTCATTGGGCGATATCCAGGCGGCGGAGGGCATCCACTACGCCTGCGGCCACATGACCCCGTTTGCCCATTGGATCACGCCGAAAGTGGCGCCCAAACGGTTCGATACAATGTTTTACCTGGCCGTCGCGCCCGACGAACAGCTTGGTGACCATGACGGCGCGGAATCGGTGGATTCCATTTGGATCACGCCCGCCCAAGCCCTCGCCGATCAAGCCGCCGGCCAGCGCTCCATCGTCTTCGCCACCCGGCTGAATCTGGAAAAACTCGGCCGAGCCTCGACGGTTGATCAGGCCTTCGCCAACGCCGCCGGCGAGGAGTTGGTTGCCGTGGAGCCCACCGTCGAGGATGCGGATGGCGGCCGGATCTTTCGAATCCCGGCGGAAGCGGGCTACGGCGGCAGCGAGTTCTTCGAGCCTGCTTCCTGATCGTCACATTGTTTTGGGGGCACCCCCAGCCTAAATGCGTCAGGCTTTGTTCGCGCGGCCCGTGCGGAAAACGACAATGAACAATATCCTCTCGGGCCCCATAATCTCTGCCATCACCCCCCCGTCACCGCTTTCAGCCGCGCAGATTATCTCAAACGAGACCGCCGCGGATAAGGCCCGAAAGCTCACCGTCCGCAATGACGATGGAATCACGACCGAGCCGTTTGAGATTTGCGTCCAGGATAAGACCCGCTGGTTTGAAGCCCAAGGGAACCCCGACGGGACCCGCTCACTCACCGAATAGGACCGGGCCGAATCACAGGCCTATTACGCGGAGATCCTGGAGCATCGCCGCCGCCAGGCCCGCGACGACCGAAAAGCCGAATAGGACGGCACCGCGATCAAACGCCTCGATCAAACGCCTCGATCAAACGATGGGCATGTTCAGCTTGGGCTTGGGGCACACCGGGACCAAACGCTGGTATTCCCGCCGGACCTCCTGACGCATCTCGTCGATACGTGCATCGATCCGATCCCGAGGCTCGCCCCGCTCCGCCAGCGCGCTTCGAAGGTTCTCTTCAATCTCACCGCAAAACTCTTCAGCGCCCTTCATGCTGAAGTTTCCGTCCGAGAGCACAATGTGGAGATTACCCAGCATACAGCGGACGTAGTCCTTCTTGGGCGTCGGCGCGGGGATAACCGCGAATACGAATCCCGGAAGACCGATACCCAGCAGCAGAACCGCAGCGCCCAACGTCACGGCAGTAACTTTTTTCGGCGTCATTGTCGGAACTCCGGTGCCCGTATCGGGTATCCGAGGCTATTGGCCGTGGATCAAGTGACCTCCATCGCGTTTCAAGACCTTAGAGTTCAACTCGAAACTAGTTGAGTGATTTCAGTCGGTTGTGTCTTACTCGGTTGTGTCAAAGCAAACGAGGAGGCACAACATGTGGACCGAAATCACTCGCCCGAAGTATGAGCGCCGTGGCGGTCGCTATGCAAGCGACCTTACGGATCGGGAGTGGGCGTTGATCGCGCCGTTCATGCCGCCGCGCAAGAAGATAGGCCGGCCGCGGACGACGGAGCTGCGCAATGTCATGGATGCGATCATGTACATGGCCTCGACGGGCTGTCAGTGGGCGATGCTGCCGAACGACTTCCCGCCGCCCTCCACGGTGCAGCGTTACTTCTACGACTGGCGCTCGAACGGGCTGCTGGAGGCGATCAACCATCATCTGGTTGTGGCGGCCCGTGAGTTGGAAGGACGCGAGGCCGGCCCGAGCGCCGGGGTGATCGACAGCCAGAGCGTGAAAACCACGGAAAGCGGTGGTATTCGGGGCTATGACGCGGGCAAGAAGATCAAGGGCCGCAAGCGTCACATCGTCACCGATACGCTCGGCCTGCTGCTCGGCCTGATCGTGCATTCAGCCGATATCCAGGACCGCGACGGCGCCCCCGGGGTCCTCAAATCGATCCGCCATCGCTTCCCCCGGCTGCGTCACCTCTTCGCTGACGCCGCCTATGGCGGACCGAAACTTGAGGGTGCCCTCGAAGACATCGGCCGCTGGACGATCGAGATTATAAGACGTCCCGATACCGCCAAGGGCTTTGAGGTCCTGCCCAGGAGATGGGTCGTCGAGAGGACCTTCGCCTGGCTCAACCGATGCCGCCGACTGGCCAAGGACTGGGAGAAATCAATCGCCTCCGCACAGGCATGGATCCTCGTCGCACACATCCGACTCCTCACAAGGCGGATCGCAAGCCATTGTTATTAAATGTAGAGTTTCGAGTCAGACTCTTAGAGGTTTTTCAAAACCTCGCGACGCAGTGCAGTTGCCTCGTCGGCTGTGATCAGGTCCTCATCGAGCAGCCGCTTGATCCGGCGCAGGCGATCCTCGACCGAAGCGGCCTCGGCGGGTTTGGCGTTTTCCATGACCGTCTGCTCGGCCGGCCTTGCGACATTCCGCGGGGAAGGTGGAACCACCACAGGCCCCGGCAACGGATCGAGCGGACGCTTGATCGGACGCAGGCGATCCTCCACCGAAACGGCCTTGGTGGGCTTGGCGATTTCCATGACCGTCTGCTCGGCCATCCTTTCGACATTCCGCGGGGAAGGTGGAACCACCACAGGTCCCGGCAACGGATGGAGTCCTGCAAACTCGACCATTTTCGCAGCGGTCAGTTTGCCGGCAAATCCCAAGTCGATTGCCTTCTTCCACGCCTTTGACCACTCCTTAACGTGCTCGACGAACGCCTTCTTCTTGGGATAGTTGCCGATCCGGTCGGGGTGGTAGTCCGCTGCTGCTGAAGTCAGCGTGATCCGGGGGACCGAGGCCAGCCATCTCCGGATTAACATAGTAGGCAACCCGAAATTGCTGACCGTAATTTGCCCGATGGTATCGGGTGGAGACGGTGTTGGCCGGAATTTTGATCCCCAACGATTGCGCGTACCGGACCAACTGACTTGCCGAGCTTTCTTCATTGGTCTTGGTCATCTCGGCATGAGCGACGCCCCAATAATCAATTTGGGTGCCGGCATACATTGCCTTGCCCTCGAAGTGATGTTTCCGTCCGCGCACACACCACGGTGGCACGCGCCATCCCGGGCTTCTGTTGATAACGGGATAGCCGATAATCACCACCGAAACCAAGCGTTTGTCGACGGTCTGCAACAGATATACCGTTGCGAAGGTCGAACTTCCGGACCGACTCTCGGTTTCCTTGACCCCGAATACCTGCCACGCGCCTGCCGGGAGCGGAATTTGCATGTGGTCGCTCCCGTCGAAAATCGGCGCGAATGCCTCGTAAGTCTGACCAATCCGGAACGGTGAGACCTCTCCATCGGGAATGTCCGCCCCGGGCGGCTTCTCAATCATCATCGAATCCGATTTGATTTTGCCTGCCGGCGCCGGAGTTGCAGTCGGTTCAACTGCGGCCACCCGGCTCTCCCGTTCCCGGGCCGGTGCTTTGGTTATGACGGCACCCGGATGGTTGGCGGTATCCAATTTCGGGTCCTGGGGGTTTTCGCCTGCCTTGATCGCTTCCGCCTGATCACTGCCTGCCGGGGCCATGGCGAATTTGACCAGACAGTGACTGGTTCCGCGGCCGGTCATGCTGCCCTCCACCCTACCTTCCAAACCGGTATCCGTGACCTTCCCCTTGATTTGAGCGCTCTGGTCCTGCGGTGTTGGAATCAAGGTGCCGATCATCTGCAGCCGCTTCCAGGCCGAGAACCCGCCACTCTTCAACGCCAAATCCCAGGCAACTGGCTCCCCGTGATTTTCGGCCCGTATTTGGAGCCGCCCACCAACAATTTCGGCACTCTTGAAGACAAAGTAGCCACGGCAATCGCCGGCGTCTCCCGACGCCAACGAGGCCACCGTGAGCGGGCCGTCGGGCACCGTTTGTGCCGTCGCCGCCGGCACGATCGCCAGCGTTACCGGAAATAGCAGCGTTGGAATCAACCAAAATTTATTCAAGTGTTCCTCTCCGGCAAATTTTGACGGACGGTTGAATATTCGCGCGTATCCCCGCAAACACAAACCACTTTTTCTTGTTCAATTCCAACCCGTCAGACCGGCGCCCGATGCCAATCCGGCCAGCCGCGCGGTCTCCAATTCGACAAAGCCCCGGAAAGCCGCCGGACTGGCGCTGGCATCGATATCCAGGCCGCGTTCGGCTACCTTCTTGACGATGTCGGCATCCGAAAGCGCCGTGGTCGCCGCATCGAAAATGGCCGACACGGCCTCATCGGGAGAGCCGGCGGGCATCAGCAGACCCATCCACGATCCGATTTCCAGCGCCGGGTACCCGAGCTCTGCAAAAGTTGGGACATCGGGCAAGGCGCCGGCCCGGCGGGGCGAGGCCACCGCCAAACCGTTGATGCGTCCGTCGGCGATGGGCGCCAGGGTGCGGGGCGCGGTCATGAAGAGGACGTCCAGGTCTCCGCTCTCGACCGCGGCGATGGCGCCGTTGGCGCCTCCCTCCACGTCAACTTCCTTGAGGTCGATCCCGGCGGCGTTCATCAGCGAAATGAACTCGAGACGGTGAATGCTGGCGGCGTTGATCGGGTTGTAGGTGATCTCCCCGGGACGATCCTTGGCGGCGGCGATGAGTTCGTCCAGCGTCGAAACCCCAAGCGACGAATGGGCCACCAATGGATCAGGCGTATCGGCCACTTTGGTGACCGGAATCAAATCTTCCAGGGGCGTGATTTCGTAGTCCGACAATATTGAGGGTAGCAGCGCCATGTTGCCGATCGTCGCCATCAGCATCGTGTAGCCGTCGGGCTCGGCGGCGGCGGCGGCGATGGGCCCGTTACTGCCGCCCCGTCCACCGGTGATGAGGTCGAACTCGATTGATCGGCCCAGCATCTCTTCCATCACGGGCCTCATGAACTCGGCCACCTCGTTGGAAGAGCCGCCCGGCGGGAAGGGCAAAATCCACCGGATTGGTCTGTCTGGAAACGCCATCGTCCCCCTCTCGGTTTATTGGACCGAGCGTACTCGGCCATGGGCCGCCTCGACAAGTACCGGCTCTTGGCGTATGAGGCGCCAATGATCGTCGACACCGTGCAGGAACTAGCCGAGACCGTCGGGCGAGGTCACCGCCTGATGGGTTTGGACGTGGGGTCCAAGACCATCGGGTTCGCGCTCTCGGACCCCTCCCTTACCGTTGCGACGCCCATGGACACGATCCGCCGGCGGAAGTTCACCCGGGACGCCGCGGAGCTAATCGAGATATTTGAGCGGCGGTCCGTCGGCGGATTGGTCATCGGCCTGCCGGTCAGCATGGACGGGACCGAGGGCCCGGCCTGCCAATCGGTGCGGCAGTTCGGCGCGAATTTGTCGGCGAAGACCGATCTGCCCATAACTTTCTGGGATGAACGTCTGTCGACATCAGCGGTGGAGCGCTTCCTCACCGACGAAGCCGATCTAAGCCGCGGCCGCCGAGCCGAACTGGTCGACAAATTGGCTGCCGCTTACATCCTTCAAGGTGCCCTCGATAGCCTAACGAGCGCGTAAGTCACTGGATTTTATCGAGTTTCCTAAAATCAGACGGTAAAGTTCTGCATCACAAATAGCCTATGGCGGAGTCCGGTGCAGCATTGCCGGTGGGGAATAGATGACCATCCGGCACTTGGACACAATGTTCGATCCCGAGCAGTGATGGAACGCCTCGGCATGACCCGCGATCCAGCGGAAGACTTCGACCACCCGGTACTCGAGCCCGACGACCCATTACACCCTCGCGTGCTCTATCGATTGTCCAGACCAGGCGGATGACGCTTGCCCCGGGGCGCTCGTCACCCTATAACCCCCCTTTATGGCCGATCCACCGGTTACCGCCGCATTTCCCCACCGCCACTTGCTCGGTATCGAAGGCCTTTCCCCCGATGAGATCACTATTCTGCTCGACGCGTCCGATGCGTATGTCGAACTGAATCGTCAGGCCGAGAAGAAGCGCGATGCGCTGCGCGGCCGAACCGTCATCAACCTGTTCTTCGAATCCTCGACCCGGACCCGCACGTCATTCGAGCTTGCCGGAAAGCGGCTCAGTGCCGACGTCATCAACATGTCGGTGGCAACCAGTTCGGTGAACAAGGGCGAGAGCCTGATCGATACGGCGATGACGTTGAATGCCATGCACCCGGATGTGCTGGTGGTCCGGCACGGCGAATCGGGCGCCGTTAAGCTGCTCTCGGAAAAGGTGAACTGCGCCGTAATCAACGCCGGTGACGGCAGCCACGAACACCCTACCCAAGCGCTGTTGGATGCGTTGACCATCCGCCGGCGCCGCGGGCGCCTCGAGGGGCTGACCATCGCCATCTGCGGCGACGTGCTGCACTCCCGGGTTGCCCGGTCAAATCTGGTGTTGCTTACCACCATGGGGGCCCGGGTGCGGGTGATCGGGCCCCGGACCCTGCTGCCCGCCGACGTGGAGCGCTACGGCGTCGAGGTGTTCCATGACATGAAGGCCGGCCTCGAAGGCTGCGACATCGTGATGATGCTGCGCCTCCAGATGGAGCGTATGCAGGGCAACTTTATTCCGTCGATCCGCGAGTATTTTCAGTTCTTCGGCCTTGACTACGACAAGCTGGCCGCCGCCAAGGAAGACGCGCTGATCATGCATCCAGGCCCGTCGAACCGGGGCGTCGAGATCGACAGCGAGGTCGCCGACGATTTCTCCCGCAGTGTCATCCGCGAACAGGTAGAGATGGGCGTCGCCGTCCGAATGGCCTGCCTCGATCTTCTGGGCCGCAATACGGAAGAGCTTGGCTCGAGGAACCTCTGATGGCCCACGGCAATTGGACCCATGCCATGCCCGACGACCCGCTGGGGAGCGTCGCCTACGTCAATGCGCGGCTTCTCGATCCGGCAACCGGGCTGGACGCTATGGGCGGCGTACTGACCGAAGGCGAGAAGATCGTCGCCGTCGGACCCAACATCACTCGCGAAGGCGCTTCCCTCGCGGACACCATCGTCGACTGCCAGGGCCTGTGCCTGGCGCCCGGCCTGATCGATATCCGGGTACAGATCCGCGAACCCGGTGAAGAGCACAAGGGAACCCTGGAATCCGAGGGCCGGGCGGCAACTGCCGGCGGGGTAACCACCTATGTGTGCCTGCCAAATACGACGCCCGTCATCGCCGAGGTGTCCGAGGTCGAATTTGTCGCCCGCCGCGCGCGTTTGCTGGGGTTGTCCAAGGTGTACCCCTACGGCGCGGTCACAAAGGACCTAAAGGGCGTCGAGATCGCTGAAATCGGTACCCTGGCCGGGGCCGGCGCAGTCGCGTTCACCGATGGCGAGAAAGCCATTGCAGACTCTCAGGTGATGCGCCGCGCGCTGTCATATGCGTCGACCTTCGGCCTGTTGATCGTCCAACACCCGGAAGAGCCTGGCCTGGCGGCGGACGGGGTGATGAACGAGGGCGAAATCGCCACCCGTCTCGGACTGTCCGGCCTGCCAAGCGTCGCCGAGACCATATTGGTCGAGCGGGACCTCCGGCTGCTGACGCTAACCGGCGGCCGGCTGCATTTCGCCCATGTCTCCTGCGCCGAAGCCATCGACGCCATCCGCAAGGCGAAGGCGGCGGGCCTGCAGATAACTTGCGATACGGCACCGCCCTATTTTGCGCTTAATGAAACATCAGTCGGCGACTACCGCACGTTCGCGAAATTGTCGCCGCCGCTCCGGGGAGAGCGTGACCGCGAGGCGGTGGTCGCGGCGCTCGCCGACGGCACCATCGATGTAATCGCCAGCGACCACGCGCCTCAGGACGAGGATTCGAAGCGCCTGCCATTTGCCCAGGCGGCCAACGGTGGCGTGGGGCTGGAAACACTGCTCTCGGTGTCGCTCGAGCTCTACCACAACGGCCATCTGTCTCTCCTGGAGGTGGTCGGGAAATTGACCCAGGCCCCATCCGAGCTGATGAACCTGCCGGCAGGGCGACTTTCGCCCGGCGAGGCCGCCGACATCGTCATCTTTGACCCGGACCGGGCCTGGAAAGTCGATGCCGACCAGCTCGCCTCCAAATCGAAAAACTCCCCCTTCGACGGCCGGCCGGTCCAGGGTATGGTAATCCGTACCGTGATCGACGGGCGCACCGTTTACGCGGTCGAGAGTTAATCATCGGGTCCAGCCCACTTGGTCGGTAACGCGCACCTTCTGACCGCCGTCCTCGCCTATCTGGCGGGGTCCATCCCATTCGGGTTGTTGCTCCCGCGGATGGCGGGGCTGGGCGATATACGGTCCATCGGCTCGGGCAATATGGGCGCGACCAACGTGCTGAGGACGGGGCGCGCAGGGGTTGCCGCCGCAACGCTGCTGCTCGACGTTGCCAAGGGTGCCATCCCCGTTTTGATTGCTCACAGGTTCAGCCTCGATCTCGCCATCGTCGCCGGTTTGACGGCCGTCATCGGCCACAATTTTCCCCTATGGTTGAAGTTCCAGGGCGGCAAGGGTGTCGCTACCTCGTTTGGGGCGCTCGTGGCGGTCTCCTGGCCGTTGGGAATTGCTTGCCTGGGGGTGTGGCTCGCCGTCGCGGTAGTTACCCGCTATTCGTCGCTCGCCGCCATCCTTGCTTTCGCGGCGTCGCCCTTCATCGCCTGCTGGCTGTCCGGAGAACAAATCGCGGTATTGGCGGCATTATTGGCCATACTCGGAATTACCCGCCACCACCAAAACATCCGCCGGCTGTTAAGCGGCCGGGAATCCAGGATCGGTGAGAAATCCGAATCCGAAGCGGAGTAGGTCGGCCGATCAGCGGAACAGCGCCGCCGTGCTCGGCAGCCAGGTCGCGATCCCGGGAAACGCGACGATGATTCCGATCAGAATGATCAGCGAGATGACGAACGGCAGGACGCCCATATAGATTCGCCCGAGCGCGACCTCCTGCGCCATTCCCTTGATTATGAACACGTTCATCCCGACGGGAGGCGTTATCAGCCCGAGTTCCACCACCATCACCACCACGATGCCGAACCAGATCGGGTCGTAGCCGAGATTCTGGACCACGGGGAAGAAGATTGGGATGGTCAGCAGAATCATGGCAAGTGAATCCAGCGCGCACCCGAGAACCAAATAGATCAACAGAATAATCAGCAGGATCATGGTCTTGGACAGCGCCAGGCCTTCGATCCAACCGCCGATGGCGTTGGGGACTTCGCTAAGAACCAGGAAATTGTTGAACAGGATGGCGCCGATGAGGATGGTGAAGATCATCGACGTGGTACGCACCGTCTCCATGAGGCATTCGATGAAAACCGCCCATGTCATGGTGCGGGCAAGCAGCGCCAGACCAAGTGCCCCCGATGCGCCGATACCTGCCGCTTCCTCAGGCGAGAAAATCCCAAGATAAATGCCGCCGATCACCAGCAAGAACAGGACGACGGTACCCCAGACGTTCTTAAACGCGCCCAGTTTTTGGCGAATGGTGGTCTTCTCGCCGCGTGGGCCGAGCTCCGGTTTGATTCGCGTCACCACCGAGATGGTGAGCATGAAAGTGATGACCAACAGGATGCCGGGAATGAAGCCGGCGAGGAACAGATCGCCGATATTGGATTCGGTCAAGATGCCGTAGAGCACCAGAATCACGCTCGGCGGGATCAGAATGCCGATGGTTCCGCCGGCGGCGATGGAGCCCGTCGACAGACTGTCCGCGTAGTTGTAACGCTTCATCTCCGGCAGCGCGACTTGGGTCATTGTCGCTGCGGTCGCAAGAGACGACCCGCAGATAGCGGCGAAGGCGCCGCAGCCGCCGATGGTCGCCAAGCCCAGACCGCCCCGCCGGTGTCCAAGCCAAGTATTGCAGGCATTGAACAGCGCCTCGGACAAGCCCGAATTACTGGCGAAATACCCCATGAGAATAAACAGCGGGACAATCGACAGATTGTAGGTAATCGCCGTTTCGTACGCCGTCTGGCCGAGTAGAAACAATGCCGCATCAAAGTCCCCGAGCAGGATCGATCCGCCAACGAAGCCCGTGACCCCCATGGCAAAGCCGATCGGCAGTCCGATCGCCAAGAGCAGGAACAAAACCAGGAAGACGATGATGGCTAGGGTGATGGGGTCCATTTTTTGCCGCCTAATCGGCTCCCGTCGAGGACGGATTTCCAACCACCATCACTTGCCCGGTAACCGCCGTCCGGGCCGCAATCACAAGATGAAGCACCAATGAGGTGAGCATCAACACGCTGGCCAGCGCCATCACGTACGCTACCGGCCAGACAGGAATCTCCCAGAGAATGGTCTGGTCATTGTTCTCGATCCGGGATGCGGCCTGAAGAAACAGCCGCCAGACCACAAAGCCGATAAAGACCGCCGCAATCGCGTGGGTAATGAAATCAAGCGCCGCCTGAACGCGCGTCGACATCATGGTAATCAGGATGTCGACGCGAATATGACCGCGGTTAAAGGTGGTGAACCCAACCCCGAGGTATATGATCATCCCCATGATGAGTTCGGTCAGCTCAACGGTACCCGCGACCGGATGATCGAAAATACGTCCGACCACGTCGGCGAGCGTTAGAAACATCATGATCGCAAGACCAACAGAACCCGCGCGAGCGAGCCATAGAGTGACTCGCTCGCTCAGGATTATCAGAAATCCTCCTGACGGATTCATCCGAAGTCCGATATTAATGAATCAGTGCAGCGTTAGCCTGCTTTCATCATTTGACGGAGTTCATCCATCAATGCCTTGCCGTTGAGGCCCATTTCGTTGCCCTTGGCAATCCACTGATCAGTAATGATCTGGATCGTTTTGGCCCAGCGCTTCTGTTCGGCTTCAGACAGGGTTTGGATTTTGTTACCGGCCTTGACGGCGTCCTGCCTGCCAACCGCGTCCGCTTTGTCCCAAAGCGACCCGATCAGCTTGGCGCCCTTGGCACCGCCCTCGGCCGTCAGCACTTTCCGTGCGGCCGCGGGAAGACCTTCGAACTTCTTTTTGTTCATATTGAGAGCAAATGGGGTGGTATAGAGTCCGCCCGCCACCTCAAGATGATACTTGACCAAACCTGCCAGCCGGAAACCGTGTACCGCTTCCCATGGGAAGAACGCGGCTTCGGTGGTGCCTCGGGTCAGACTCTCATGGGCCTGGGTAGCTGATTGGTTGACCGGAACGGCGCCGAGGCTCTTGGCGGTCAGCACGCCACCGCCACCGACGCGGATCTTCATCCCCTTGAGGTCTTCCATCTTGGTGACTTCTTTCTTGGAATGAAGCAGACCCGGTCCGTGCACCCAGGAGGTGACCAGGACCGTATCGCCCATTTCTTTCTTGTCGAATCCATGCTTCATGTACCACTTGATGTGGCCGGCGCTGCCTTTTTCCGCATTGGGTGACGCAAACGGCACCTCGGCGAATCGGAACAAGGGAGAACGGCCCGGGGTATAGGCGCCGACGCTCCAGGCGAGGTCACGGACACCGTTCTTGGCCAAGTCGTATTGCCCCGGAGGTTTCGCCAGCGCGTTCTTGTCGAGCTGGATTTTGAGTGTGCCGCCGGAGGCCTTTTCGACAGCATTGATCCAGGCCTGGGCGGTCTGGGTCATATGGTGTACCGGCGGCAGCCAGTGGGCCATCTTTAGCGAAACCGTTTGTGCCGATGCGGCACCGGAGAGCAGCGAGGCTCCCAGGAGCGTCGTTCCGGCCATAAGGAGTGTTTTGTTGAGACGTGACATATTCCTCTCCGTTCAGTGTTGATTGGTGCGGCTATCACGCCGCGTCGTTCTGTGTCGGCCGATATATTAAGCAGCTTGTCATTGGACACGCTAGTTATTTTGCCCCTCGCGGACTGGCAATGACGGCAACCCGGTGGAAGTGACAACCATCTGCGCGCTATCAACATCCACCGCCGTTCGATAGTGTAACGCGATGTCTTTATCGGATGACGAGAGACGGGACATTCTGCGGCTGATCAGGGCCGAACGTGTGGGCCCGGTCACCCATCGCCGGCTGGTCGACCGCTTTGGTACGGCGGCGGCGGCGTTGGAGGCGTTGCCGAATTTGGTGCGCCGCGGCGGCGCCAAATCCCCATCACTGCCGACGGTTTCGGAAATCGAGGACGAAATCGATGCAGCCCAAGCACAGAAGGTGCACTTGCTGTATCTTGGCGAGGAGACCTATCCGCCTCTCCTCAAATATTTGGAAGACGCGCCGCCGGTCCTGTTTGCCAAAGGGAATCCCGGCTTGGCCGCGCGGCGGTGCCTTGGGCTCGTAGGGACCCGGAATGCCTCAATCAATGGAACGCGCATGGCCGGCAAACTCGCCGGCGAGCTGGGCGAGGAGGGATTTGCCATTGTCTCGGGGATGGCCCGGGGCATTGATGGCGCCGCGCACGAAGCGGCCATCGATACCGGCACCATTGCCGTCCTCGCCGGGGGTGTGGACGTGATTTACCCAAAAGAACACGCGCAACTCCATGAGCGGCTGGCAGCCGAGGGTTTGGTTATCTCCGAAATGCCGCTCGGGCTTACCCCGCAGGCCCGTCATTTCCCCCGCCGAAACCGGTTGATATCGGGCCTCTCGGAAGGCGTCATTATTGTCGAAGCGGCAAAGCGGTCGGGATCACTGATCACCGCGCGCACCGCCTTGGAACAGGGCCGCGAGGTGTTCGCCGTACCCGGCTCGCCGCTCGATCCTCGCGCCCAAGGACCCAACCTGCTGATTCGGGACGGCGCCGTCCTCACGGAATCCGCCGCCGACGTGACAAATAATTTGCCGGATGTTTTCTCTCCGCCAACGCCAAGGCTGGACGACCCCTCGCAAGTCATTGAATTTGAAACAGAAACTCCATCGACGCCGGTCGAAACGCCAACGGATTTCAACCGCACAGACCTAGAGGAATTTCTGGGCCCAACGCCGGTTGCGGTTGACGAACTCATTCGGCAATGCCAAATGTCCCCTGCCGCGGTCACGACCATCCTCCTGGAATTGGAGTTGGCTGGAAGAATCGAACGGCACCCTGGCAATCGGGTTTCATTACTCGCCAAGATATAACGGACGCCAAATGTCGAACGTCGTCGTTGTCGAATCGCCCGCCAAGGCGAAGACGATCAATCGGTATCTGGGGAGCGACTACACGGTCCTCGCCAGCTACGGCCATATTCGCGATCTGCCGGCCAAGGACGGATCGGTTGATCCCGGTGCCGACTTCTCGATGAAGTGGGAGATCGGTTCCAACTCCCAAAAGCAGGTGAAGGAAATCACCGAGGCGGTCAAAAAGGCGGATCACCTTTATCTGGCCACCGACCCCGACCGTGAGGGCGAGGCAATCTCGTGGCATGTCCAGCAGGTCCTGGACGAGAAGAAGGCCTTGGATGGCGTCAAGGTCAAACGGGTGGTCTTCAACGAGGTCACCAAGAACGCCATCCTTGATGCGTTCGATCACCCACGGGACGTGGATCAGGAGTTGGTCGAGGCCTACTTGGCCCGCCGCGCCCTTGACTACCTCGTTGGCTTCACCCTATCGCCGGTTCTTTGGCGCAAGCTGCCGGGCAGTCGGTCCGCGGGCCGTGTCCAATCAGTTGCGCTACGGCTGATTTGTGAGCGCGAAACCGGGATCGAGAACTTTGTGCCCCGGGAATATTGGTCGGTACACGCGGTCTTTGCCGATCAAAACGGCAAACCGGTCACCGCGCAGCTAACTCATCTCGACGGTGAGAAGCTGGACAAACTGGCGTTGGGTGACGAAGCCGCGGCAAACCGGGCGGTCGCCGCCATTGAGGCCGCGAATTTCTCCGTCTCCCGGGTCGAGCGCAAGCAATCCCGCCGAAATCCGGCGCCGCCGTTCACCACCTCGACGCTTCAGCAGGAAGCGGCCCGCAAACTGTATTTCTCCGCCCGCAAGACCATGCAGGTCGCCCAGCGCCTCTATGAAGGCGTCAACGTCGACGGCGAGACTGTCGGCCTAATCACTTATATGCGGACTGACGGCGTTCAGATGGCCAAAGAGGCCATCGATGAGGCTCGCCACCATATCGGGGCCGCCTATGGATCAAATTACGTGCCCGAACGCCCCCGGGAGTATTCGAGCAAGGCGAAGAACGCCCAAGAAGCCCACGAGGCGATCCGCCCGACCAATATCGGCCGGCTGCCCAAAGAACTCTCCGGCTTGGATCCGGATCAGCTCAAACTCTACGATCTGATTTGGAAGCGGACCGTGGCGAGCCAAATGGCCTCCGCCGTGCTCGACCAGGTTGCCGTCGACCTCAGGCCTGCGGGTGCGCCTCAAGATGACGACCGGCTGACGCTTCGGGCGCGCGGCTCGATTGTTACGTTCGACGGTTTTTTCAAACTTTATGAAGAAGGCCGCGACGACGGCGATTCCCAAGAGGAAAAGGAAGCGCGATTACCGGACGTCAAAGAAGGCCAAGCTCTGGATCGGACCGACATCCTGCCGGAGCAGCATTTCACGCAGCCGCCGCCCCGCTTCTCCGAAGCGAGCCTGGTAAAGCGTCTCGAAGAACTCGGTATCGGCCGCCCGTCGACCTATGCATCGATTATCTCGGTCCTACAGGACCGGGATTATGTGCGGCTCGAGAGCCGGCGGTTCTTCCCCGAGGACAGAGGCCGGCTAGTCACAGCGTTCCTTGAGAGCTTCTTCACACGCTACGTGGAATATGACTTTACCGCTGATCTGGAGAACCAACTGGACGACATTTCGGGTGGACGGATCGACTGGAAGGCGGTCCTCCGGGACTTCTGGGCCAAGTTCTCGGACTCCGTGGGCGCCACCACCGAACTGCGGGTTCGTGAGGTGCTGGATGCGCTCAACGAGCTTCTTGGGCCCCATTTCTTCCGCGACGACGGCAAGGGACGGGATCCCCGGAAATGCCCAACCTGCGAAGAAGGTCAACTGAGCCTGAAGGTGGGGCGCTATGGCGCCTTCATCGGCTGCTCCAACTACCCCGATTGCAAGCATACGCGGCCCCTTGTCGTCGACAACGGCGGCGATGGTGCTGCCGCGCTTGATGCTGGACCCAAGGAACTGGGCACCGATCCGGGCACCGGCCTGGCCGTCACCATGCGGCGCGGGCCTCACGGCATATATGTCCAGCTGGGTGAGCCCGAGGGCGGACAAAAGCCGAAACGGAGCTCGCTGGCCAAGGATATGGATCCGGCGGCCGTTGACCTGGACATCGCTCTGGGCCTGCTGGCTTTGCCGCGGGATATCGGCCCCCATCCGGAAACCGGCGAAATGATCCAGGCCGGTATCGGCCGCTTTGGACCCTATATCAAGCACGAGGGCACCTACGTGTCGCTCAAGGAGGACGATGTTCTGACCATCGGTCACAACCGGGCTGTGGAACTCCTCGCCAATGCGCCCCGCAAGCCCGCGCCGGTCACCATCGGCGACCACCCGGACGATGGGAAACCCATTATCCTGAAAACAGGCCGCTGGGGGCCCTATGTACAGCACGGCAAGACCCGCGCGACGCTGCCCAAGGACAAAAAAGAAGAGACGCCCACCCTTGAAGAAGCCGTCGCTCTGATAGCGGCGAAGGGCGGGGCGCGGAAGAAGAAAACCAAGAAGGCGGCCAAGAAAACCAGCGCCAAGAAAGCGCCCAAGGACCCGGCGCCGGCCGACGCCGGCTAAACGGCACCGGTCGCTTCAGCTTGGCGGGACGCAAAAAACCGAAAGCGGGCCTGCCGAGCCGGCAGGACATCCTCGACTACATCTCGGCAAATCCGGATCGCACAACCGTCCGCCATATAGCCTCGGCCTTCAACGTCGCCAAGAAATACCGTGCACGCCTGCGGAGCGAAATCCGGAACCTCAAGGATATGGGACTGATCGAAGACGGCGATGACCGGTCGTTGTCTCGAACCGACGCGCTGCCGCCGGTGACCGTGGTTCGGGTTTCGGGAACCGATAGCGATGGTGAGGTCTTGGTAACGCCCGACAACTGGCCGGAGGACCGACCGGCACCTCTCGTTTACCTGAAGGCGGACCGCCGCCCCGGGCCGGCACCTGGCCTTGGCGATCGGCTGCTGGTGCGCTTGCGGCAGCAAGATGACGGTGACTATCAAGCCAGATTGATCCGCGCGCTGCCCGGAGGCAGCCCCTCGGTGATCGGCGTCTATGATGGCAACGCGCGGGTGAAGCCAACCGACCGCAAGGCCAGATCAGAGCTTGAGATCGGACCCGGCGATAGCATGGACGCGGTCTCAGGTGAGCTGGTTGTCGCCGAGCTGGTACGGCATGGAGGCCGCTATGGCTTACGTCAGGCCCGGATCGTTCAGCGCATTGGCCGGTTCGGAGCCGCCGAGACCTTCAGCCGTGCCGCCCTCGGCACCAACGACATACCGGTTGAATTCACCTCGGAAGCGCTTGCTCTGGCTGAAGCGGCAATTGCAGCCCCTCTGGAAGGGCGTGTCGATCTCCGTGCAGTCCCCCTGGTGACCATCGACGATGAGGATGCCCGGGATTTCGACGATGCGGTGTTCGCTGAGTCGGATGCCGATTCGGAAAATCCCGGCGGCTGGAATCTGATCGTCGCGATCGCCGACGTTGCCTGGTATGTGCGCCCGGACGACGCATTGGACCAAGCGGCAAGAGAGCGGGGTAATTCCGTCTATCTGCCGGATCAGGTCGTGCCGATGCTGCCGGAGGCCCTGTCGAATGGCTGGTGCTCCCTTCGGCCAAAGGAAGACCGGCCCTGCCTCGCGGCACATATCCGGGTCGGCGCCGACGGCCGAATACTGAATCACCGATTCGAACGGGCGTTGATGCGGTCAGCGGCCCGATTGACCTATCGCCGGGTCCACGACGCCTGGAACGGAAACCCCGACGAAGAATGTACGGAACTAAAAAGCTCGGTCCTGGAGCCGTTGCGGGGCGCTTTCGCCGCGCTCGAAAACGAAAGAAATCGCCGGGAGCCGCTGAATCTCGACCTGCCCGAGCGCCGGGTGGTGTTCGAGTACGCGGAGTCGTGGCGCGTCGAGGAGCGGCCAAGCTACATTTCTCACCGTTTGATCGAGTCGTTCATGATCACCGCCAACGTAGCGGCGGCACGCACTCTGGCCGCCAAACGGACCGCGGCACTGTTTCGCGTTCATGAGGAGCCGCCCGTCGACAAACTCGCCGGCCTGACCGAGACATTGCGCGCGATGGGCCACCCGACACCAAAGGGTCAGGTCCTGCTGCCTCATCACTTCAACCGGATATTGGCCAACGCTTCAGATAAGGAAGAGGCCGATCTGTTGGCTGATCTGGTTCTCCGAAGCCAGGCGCAAGCCGTCTATAGCGCCTCCGACGACGGTCATTTCGGCCTGCACCTCCGGAACTACACCCATTTTACGTCACCCATTCGGCGGTATTCCGACCTTGTGGTGCACCGAGCGCTGATCAAGGCGCTGAAACTTGGTGATGACGGAGACTTTCTGCCATCGGACCGGCTCAACGATCTGGCGGCACATGTGTCGATGACGGAGCGTCGCGCGGTTTCAGCCGAGCGTGAAGCCATGGACCGGTTCGCCGTCGCCGCCGTGCTCAAGATCGAGTCAGACCGGCTCGTCGGCCGGATCACCGGAATCACCCGATTTGGCCTCTATGTGGAGCTAGAAGACAGCGGCGCTGAGGGATTTATTCCCAAACGCCTCCTCGGCGCCGGAAATTTCAGCTTCGATGAAAAGAGCCAATCCCTGGGGGCTCAGCGGGGAGGATTGCGCTATTCGCTTGGCCAAACCCTGGCTGTCACCATTAAGGAAGCTGACCCGCTCAGGGGCCGACTGATCCTGCAACCCATTGATTCGGGGTGAATAATTAATATTTGACGGCAAGAATCCTTGCCTGCGACAATACATGCAATTGTCCGGAATTGGGCTGAAAAAGAGTGAGAAACGCTTATTTCACCTGGGAGGGTGGAAGCCGGAGGCTGGTATTCCGCCCCACGCGAGTTGCATTGACGACCCTCGCGGTCGCGTTTCTTGGCGCCTGTGCAGCATCCAACTCCCATGTCGATACAACCACGGTCCTGGATGCCCAGCGCGCCGAATCCACCTTTGCCACCGGATACCGCCAGATCGCCAACCGCTATATTGAACCGGTTGCCATCGACGCACTTGCGGTCGAGGGGTTGAATGGCCTCGATGCCATCGACCCCAAAATAGATATCAAGCGGTCCGACCGGCGGGTTCACTTGCTTTATGACGGCGCGGTCCTGCGCGTGGCCGATGCGGCGGCGCCCGATGATGCCGAAGGGTGGGCGACGCTGACGTCCGACGCGTTGGCCGAAGCGCGAAACGCTTCCGAGACCATCCGCCGCATGCCCGCGGAGCGCCTCTATGAAGCGGTTTTCGACGGCATGCTGTCGAAACTCGATTCTTTTTCCCGCTATGCCAGCGCCTCCGAGGCCCTGGACAATCGTGCCAAACGGTCAGGATTTGGCGGAATCGGTATTCGGTTTCGAGTCGGGTCCGACGGACCAAGAATAACCGCGGTCTTTACTCATACCCCTGCCGCCCGGGCCGGACTAAGGGTTGGCGACTTGATCACCCACGTGGATCGGCAGCCACTGGCCGGACGCAGTCAGAAAGAAATCCGAAACATGCTCCGGGGGGATGTCGGTACGACCGTGCTGCTGAGTTACGTGGATTCTCGGACAAACCGTCCGAATTTCCGGTCGCTTGAACGCTCGCGCGTCATCCTGCCGACCGTTCGGACCAAGGTTCACCACAATATTTTGCATATCACCATCTCTGGCTTCAACGACCGCACATCAGGACACCTGTTTCGTGCCATGAAGGCAGCTATGGCTCGCCAAGATGCGCGTTTGCACGGGATTTTGCTGGATCTCCGCAACAACCCCGGCGGGCTTCTCATCCAGGCGGTAAAGGTGGCGGATATGTTCCTAAAGAGCGGTCGAATCGTTTCGACCCGGGGACGGCATCCCAATAGTGTCCGGGACTACGACGCCCACGGCACGGACATCACCAACGGTTTGCCCATGGTGGTTCTGATCAACGGCCGGTCTGCCTCCGCCTCTGAGATCGTGGCGGCGGCTCTCCAGGATCACGAGCGGGCGGTCGTCATCGGCACCGGTTCCTTCGGCAAAGGCACGGTTCAAACAATCACCCGGCTGCCTAACAATGGCGAAATGACGCTGACTTGGTCACGGTTCGTCGCGCCCTCGGGCTACTCACTACATGATCTTGGGGTCTCGCCTTCAGTTTGTACGTCGGGATTGGACAGCGGCGTTAGCGGGCTTGTCGGTTCGGCGCTGCGCCATATCGCCGAGACCGATAAGCACATGGCACAGTGGAGGTCGGTCCCCGCGGCGGACGCGTCGAAGCGGGAAGCCTTGCGTCGGGTATGCCCGGCAGCACGCGAACGACGTGATATCGAGGTCCGGCTCGGCGAATATCTGTTGGACCGACCGGACCAGTACCAGCAGTTGCTTGCCGTCTCGCCGGCGATCGCGGCCGGTCGCAGCAAGTAACGGCCCCCCACCGGACGGCGTTAGCGTTGACAGGTGGGCGTTGACCGTTATGTTGCGGCCCTCGAATTGCGAAATTGGCTGGATATTTGTGAAATGGCAAAGCCCAACACAATCTTGATCAAACTCGAAAGCACGGCCGATACCGGGTTTTATTACGTCGCCAAGAAGAACCCGAAAACCCAGACTGAGAAGCTTGAATTCCGCAAGTACGACCCCGTCGCGCGGAAACACGTGCTGTTCAAGGAAACCAAAATCAAATAGACGGCCTTGCCCGGATTGAACGGGCCGTGACGGCTAAAGCAGTTTCCGGCCAAATTGAATCAATTTGACCGGGAACCGCTCTGGGCTGTGGTGACAATTTAATCATTTAAGCCAGAGCATGATACTTGCGAGTTTGATGAAGCCGAGGAAGTGGGCGGCAAGTTTGTCGTAGCGTGTTGCGATGCGCCGCCATTGCTTGAGCTTGGCGAAAAAGCCTTCGACGCCCCAGCGCTGTTTATAGGCGATGCGGTCATAGCTGTGCTGGTATTTGCGATGCCGGCGCGGTGGGATGACGGGCTCACCGCCTTGCTCATAGATCAGGTCATGCAGGCTGTCGGCGTCGTAGGCGCGGTCCGCGAGGACGTGGCCCGCGGCCAGGCCCTGGATGAGGTTGTGGGCGGGGACCATGTCGTTTTGTTGTCCTGGCCCGAGATCGAAGCGCACTGGCAGGCCTAACGCATCGACGACGGCGTGGATTTTTGTGCCGAACCCGCCCCGGGACCGGCCGGGAGCCTGGGCTTGCGGTCCCCCCTTTTTCGCCGCCCGCCGGCGGCTTGGGCCTGGGCCCGGACGATGGTGGCGTCGATCGCCAGCCATTCCAAGTCCGGATCATCCGCGACAGCCTCGAAGATGCGGTCAAACACACCCGCCTCGATCCAGCGGTAGTAGCGCCGCTTCACCGTCTGATAGGGGCCAAACCGATCCGCCGGCAAATCACGCCACCGCGCACCAGAGCGCGCCAGCCACAGGATCGCATCGAAAAACCGCCGCCCGTCGCTGCGTGGACCACGCTTGCCCTTCATCCCGCCAGGAACAAAGTCCCGAAGCCGCGCCCATTGATCGTCTCTCAGCACTTCGCCTTCCACACCAACCTCCAAAAGCCAGTGTTGAATCACACCAAAGACAAAAAAGGAATCCCTAAAATGTCACCGCAGCCTAGGGTCTGTACTCAATTAGGAGATTCTCCTTTTTGCGCCCTCTCCCCCTGGAAGGGGCGAGGGAACGCATGGCAAGCCTACTCTCCCCGCTCACCCGCAAGTCGTCATCACCGGGTCAAGCCCACTGGTGTCCGGTTTAAATTTGTGGACAGGGTGCATGACATTGATTCTATTCGTTTCCTGACGTCTAGCGGCGTTTTGGACACGAACGGAGATCAATGTCATGCGGCATGAGAATAGCGTCTTTCACCAGTTGACGAAGCACATTCCGTGGTCGACGTTCGACGATGCGGTTTCGCGGCACGGCTCGGACCGTCGGGTGCGCCGGCTTCGTACGCGGGACCAGTTTCTGGCGTTGCTTTACGGCCAGCTTTCGGGCGCGGCGTCGCTGCGCGGGATCGAGGACGGTCTGTCGAGCCAGGCGGCGCGGCTCTATCACGCGGGTCTGCGCGGCGTCTCGCGCTCGACCCTTTCGGACGCCAACGCGAGGCGCCCTTTCGAGGTCTACGCCGATGTGTTCGCCGAGATGGCGCGTCTGGCGCGGCCCGGGCTGCGGCGCAAGCTGGGCCGTGCGGTGCGCCTGCTCGATGCGACCAAGGTCGACCTGTCGGGGTTGAGCGCGGACTGGGCGCGGTTCTCCGCGGACCATTGCGCGGCCAAGCTCCATATCGTCTACGACCCGCATGGCGGGGTGCCGCTGCGCTGCGTCGTCACCCCCGACAAGGTCAACGACATCACCCCGGCCAAAGCCATGCCGATCGAGCCCGGCGCGACCTATGTCTTCGATCTGGCTTACTATAGTTACCACTGGTGGGCCGAACTCGACGCCCGGGGCTGCCGTTTCGTCACCCGGCTGAAGAAGAACACGCCGGTGGCGGTCGTCGAGACCCGGCCGGTGGCGCCGGGCGGGCCGGTGCTGGCCGAGCGTATCGGGCTCCTGTCCCGGCGCCTCGCGGCAAGCCGTAAGAACCCTTTCGACAAGCCGGTCCGCATCCTCACCGTGGCCATCGACGGCGGCCGCCGGATCGAACTCCTCACCAACGACCTCGACGCCCCGGCCGAGGAGATTGCCGCGCTCTACAAGCAGCGCTGGCAGATCGAGCTGTTCTTCAAGTGGATCAAGCAGAACCTCAAGATCAAGCACTTCCTCGGGACCAGCGAAAACGCCGTCAAAATCCAGGTCTACGTCGCCCTGATCGCCTTCCTCGTCCTGCGTGCCGCGCATGACGCACAGGAAGCGATCCCAAGACCCCAGGCCTTCGCACGCCTCGTCCGCCTCAACATCATGCACCGCCGGTCCATCCGCAACATCAAGGACCCGCCAAAAACCCCGCCAAACGACGCAAGGCAGATGAACTTCCAACTCAACCAATGCTAAACCGGACACCAGTGGGCTTGACCCGGTGATCCACGCCTCGCGGCCAGCGGTACACGTGGATGGCCGGGTCCGGGCCCGGCCATGACGCAATCATTTTATGCCGCAACACCCCTATGGCGGCTTAATTGAGTCCGGACCCTAGTCATCTGGCACTGAAGTAAGGTTCATTGTAGGATGGCCCTCCTGGTCGGACAAAGGAGGTCATCTGGCTGGCGCGGCGGCCGCACTGGCACGTCCACTTCACGCCGACATCGGCGTCGTGGATTAATCAGGTCGAGCGCTGGTTCGCCGAGCTCACGCGCAAGCAGCTGCAACGCGGAGTGCACCGCTCTACCCTCCAGCTCGAGGCCGACATCCGCGCCTTCATCGAAACCCACAACGAAAACCCCCGACCCTTCAAGTGGACCAAGTCCGCCGATGAAATCCTCGCCGCCGTCAAGCGCTTCTGCCTTCGGGTCGAACAAAACTTATGCCACGAACTTTAGATTCAGGTGACTAGTTCAGGAACGTGGCGACTGTCTCGAGAAACGCGGGCACGGAGATGGGCTTGGCGATATATCCGTCATAGCCGCTGTCGCGAAATATTTCTTCATCCCCCATCATTGCAAAAGCCGTAACGGCAATCACCGGGATATCGGCGATATCTTCATCGCCCTTTAGCTGCTTAATCACGTCCAGGCCGGAAATTCTTGGCAACCGGATATCCATAAGGATTAGGTCTGGACGGTGGTTGCGGGTCAGTTCCACGGCTTCAAACCCGTCGTCGGTCTGCAGCGTATCGTAGCCATTCGCCTGTAACAGATCGTTGAAGAGCTTCATATTGAGCTCATTGTCTTCGACGATCAGGACCGTCTTGGACATGGAACAAACCCCGATTTCTTGATCCTTGTCACATACTTGGCGGCCTCGGGACAGAAGTTCAAGGGGATCTGCGCCGGACGAGAACCGGTTGGTAACCGCGCAAGTTCTCCGCGATTTCCCGAAGCCCGCGGATATCGGCGATCATGAGCGATTCCTCGCCGCGCTTCACAATACCATTGCGCGCGAGGTCGTTCATCACACGTGCGGCGGTCTCACCGGTCGAGCTTGCCCTGCTCGCCGGCGGCGAACCGGCGCCGACGGCACGAATTCTCAAAATCCCGCCGCTCTTCAGGGGTCAGGCCGGCCGGAACCGCAATGTCGGATAGGTCATGCGGCAGGGGCGCATTCTGCACGTCAGGTCTCCTCCCAACCGCACATTACATACACCGGGCACGGATCGTGAAATTCGGTAATCCACGGGAAACAAACGACAAATTGCGCCCCGGCTTGCGCCTTTTCGGCATGCTGACTATGGTCCGTAGCAGTCGAGGACGGAAAAACCATTGATGCACGCCGAAACGGACAGCGCCGCAAAGAAGAGAATCGCCTCTGTGATCCCTTGTTACCGCGAAACCGAGAGAATTCTCGAGGATTTGGCCGGCATAGGGGACGAAGTCGAGAGAGTTTACGTGATTGATGACGCCTGTCCGGACGGGACTGGCGATCTGGTCGAAGAGTCCTGTTCGGATCCTCGCGTCACGATGCTGAAATTATCTGAAAACAAGGGCGTTGGCGGCGCAACGCTGGCCGGCTACCGCCAGGCAATCGACGACAAATTGGACGTCATCGTCAAATTGGATGGTGATGGGCAGATGAATCCGAAGGAGCTGCATAAGCTGGTCCGTCCAATCGTCAACGGCCAGGCTGACTACACGAAGGGAAATCGGTTTCACAGCGTCGAGAGCGTTTCTGCGATGCCCAAAATCCGCCTCTTCGGCAATCTCTTTCTGTCCTTCGCCACAAAGATGTCGAGCGGTTATTGGAATATTTTCGATCCGACGAACGGATACACCGCGATCGACCGGCGCGTGGCCGAGTTATTGCCGTTTGCCAAGATCGACAATGGGTATTTTTTCGAGTCCGACATGTTATTCCGGTTGAATACTCTGCGGGCCGTCGTCGCGGATGTCCCTATCCCGGCCATCTATGGCGACGAACGCAGCTCCCTTGTGATCTGGAAAATCTTGATGCCATTTCTCGGCAAAAACATAGCAATACGTTCCGACGGTTGGTCTATTCGTACTTCCTCCGTGATTTCACCATTGCATCCGTAGAATTGGTGGTCGGGCTGATTTTGATTGGTTTTGCGGTGATTATTTGGCGGTGTGCACTGGTACGATAGCATAACGACCAATGTCCCCGCCTCTACCGGGATCATAATTCTCCCAACATTGACCTTTTTGGTCGGAATGCAGCTGTTCCTTGGATTCATGAACTTCGATACGCGGAACGTTCCGACATCGGCCTTGCACCTCGATCTCTGAGCCGCTGGCCAAATTAAAATCTTACCTGCCGAATTGCCCAAATCCCCCGACGGCGCGAGTAGGCGCGGGGCGGCCGCACCGGCGGGGAAGACGCCAAGGCGGCGCTGAACGTATTTGAAAGCGAACGGGGCGGTGTTCTCAATCCCGGACGACCTGCACGAGATGTCGTGCCATCAAAGTATCAGCTCGATGTCACCATCGGCCGAAAAGGCGGTGGTCGTACTTGGCGGGCCCAAGAAACCGCGGACGTGCCGCGTCCCCGCAGCAGCCGGTTGGTTCGCCGGATGATCCCGGGGCTGATGGGCAGCACTTGACGAAACAGTGAAGCGCGGTGAGCCGAGTCCCCGCTAAGGCGGGCGATTGCCAAATCACAATTTGGCTGTATCTTCGCCCTGGAAATTGACCAAACCGACGAAACCGGCCTCACATGACCGATAGAGTGCACCGTGCCCTCCTCCCCGCCGGGCTGAAGGATGTCCTGCCGCCGGATGCCGAAAGCGAGGCGTCCGTTCGCGAGATGCTGATTTCGGCGTTCGTTTCGCGCGGTTATGACCGGGTCAAACCTCCTTTGATCGAGTTTGAAGACAGCTTGGTTTCGGGAAGTGGCGAGGCAACCTCCTCGCAGACTTTCCGGATGATGGATCCGGTGTCGCAATTGATGTTGGGCGTTCGGCCTGACATGACGCTGCAAGTCGCCCGCATCGCCACGACGCGGCTCATCGACGAGCCCCGTCCGTTACGGCTGAGTTATGCGGGTGAGGTATTGCGGGTACGTGGTTCCAGCCTCCGGCCGGAACGCCAGTTTGCCCAGGTTGGCGCCGAACTGATCGGCTCGGACAAACCGGAAGCCGACGCCGAGGTCATTTTGATGGCCGGCGAAGCCCTGAACGCGGCCGGCTCCGACGGATTGAGCGTGGACCTCGGCCTGCCGACACTGGTCGCGGCGATCTGCCGGGAACACGGCGTCGACCCGCAGGGGAATGACGGCGTCCTGCGCGGCGCGCTCAATCAGAAAGATGCGGCAACGATTGAGCGGTTTGGAGGACCGGCCGCACCGGTATTGGGAGAACTGTTGGAGGCAGCCGGTGGCGCGGCCTCGGCAATCGAGCGGATAAACGGGATTGACCTTCCGGATGACGCGCAGCGGGAATGGTCACACTTGGTCTCGGTCGCGGAAATTGTGAAGCGGAGAGCACCATCACTCGAGTTGACAATCGATCCGGTGGAAATCCGAGGCTACGAGTACCATTCCGGGGTGACCTTCACCGTTTTTGCGAAATCGGCTCGGGGCGAATTGGGCCGCGGCGGGCGATATATCGCGGGCAATGGCGCGGAAACGGCGGGCGAGGCGGCAACGGGAATCACCTTGTTCCTCGATACCGTCATTCGATCGCTCCCCGATTCGCCGCAACCGAAAAGGATTTATTTGCCCACCGAGAGCAGTCCCGAGGATGCTCAACGGTTGAGGGCCGAGGGATGGATCACCGTACCATCGCTGTCAGCGGAAGAAGATGGAGCAAACCGGGCGCAGGCTCTGGGGTGCACGCATATCCTCGTCGAAGGCGAGGTGTCCGAGATCAACGCCGAGGGAGACGCCGCGGATGGCTAACGTGGTCGTGGTTGGCGCCCAGTGGGGCGATGAAGGTAAGGGAAAGATCGTTGACTGGCTATCGGAACGGGCAGACGTCGTGGTCCGTTTTCAAGGCGGTCACAATGCCGGCCATACTTTGGTCATCGATGGTCAAACGTTCAAGTTGAGCCTGCTGCCATCGGGGATAGTCCGTCCCGGAAAAATGTCGGTGATCGGCAATGGGGTGGTCCTCGATCCCTGGGCGCTGCTCCGGGAAATCGAGGACGTAACGGCACAAGGTGTTGAGATTTCTCCCCGGAATTTGGCCATTGCGGAAAATGTGGCGTTAATACTTCCGCTGCACAGCCGTTTGGACCAAGCCCGGGAAAGAGTGAACTCGGGAATTCGGATTGGTACCACCGGTCGTGGGATCGGCCCGGCGTACGAGGATCGCGTCGGACGCCGAGCCATCCGCCTGGGCGACCTCGCCGACCTGCCAACATTGCGGACCCGTGTAGACAATTTGTTCGTCCACCACAACGCGCTCCGTCGAGGACTTGGCGAAACAGAGCTGGAAGCATCGGAGTTGGTCGCCGCGCTTCAGGAGGTCGCGCCAAGGATCCTGCCCTACATGGATTCGGTGTGGCGGCGTCTCGATGAAGCAAGACGCGCCGGCAAGCGGATCCTGTTTGAAGGCGCACAGGGTGCCATGCTGGATATCGATCATGGAACCTACCCATTTGTCACCTCTTCCAACACCGTCGCGGGGCAGGCCGCCTCGGGCAGCGGTGTCGGTCCTGACGCCGCGGGATTTGTGCTTGGCATCACCAAGGCCTATACGACGCGGGTTGGCGAGGGTCCCTTCCCGACCGAACAAGATAATGAGATCGGTCAGCGTCTCGGTGAGCGGGGTCACGAATTCGGTACGGTGACGGGCCGAAAAAGGCGATGCGGCTGGTTCGATGCCGTGATGGTGCGCCAAGCCCTGAAAGTTGGCGGCATTACCGGAATTGCCCTGACAAAGCTCGATGTGCTGGATGGCATGGAGGAGCTCAGGGTCTGTACGGGTTATCGCATCGACGGCGAGCCGTACGACTACCTGCCGGCGTCAATGACGGCGCAAGCCAAGGTGGAACCAAAGTACGAGTCGATGGAGGGCTGGTCGGAGAGTACCGAGGGGGCTCGGTCCTGGGCCGATCTTCCAGCGACCGCGATCAAGTACATTCGGCGAATAGAAGAACTCATCGAGGTCCCGGTGGCAATGCTCTCAACCAGTCCTGAGCGAGAGGATACAATTCTCGTTCGCGATCCCTTCGCCGATTAGGGTCTGCACTCAATTAGGGGATTCTCCTTTTCGCGTCCTCTCCCCCGGGAAGGGGCGAGGGAACGCATGGCAAGCCTCCTCTCCCCGCTCACCCGCAAGTCGTCATCACCGGGTCGGTCAATTCGTCCGAATTGACCTTATTTGACCCGGTGATCCACGCCTCGCGGCACGATACACGTGGATGGCCGGGTCGCAGTTTGTCCTCCGGCCGGCGAAGCCGGTCCGGTGGGCCCGGCCATGACGCAATCATTTTATGCCTCGCAGGCTCACCCTCTAACCCTCTCCCCCTGAAGAAGGGGGCGAGGGAACGCGATGCGGCAACGGCGGCTACCCCCCTCTCCCTCTCTGAGGGAGAGGGCCGGGGTGAGGGTGATATGGAAATTCCCCCTCACCCGGCGACCGTCCTCATCGCCGCAACACCCCTATGGCGGCTCAATTTGGCCGGAAACTGCTCTAAATGCCTGTCACAGAAGGGCTTTTATGTCGTCGGGCAGGTCGCTGCGAAATCTCAGGAATTCGCCTGTTTTCGGGTGTTCGAAGCCCAGAAGGTAGGCGTGAAGCGCCTGGCGGCTGAGCCCCGAAACGGCGTTCCTGAACCCTTCGTCGACACCGTCCAGCCGACGCCGGTCGGCCCGGCCGTAAAGCGGATCACCAATGACGGGATGGCCCCTGGCGCTCAAGTGAACACGGATTTGATGGGTGCGTCCAGTCTCCAGCCTGCATTCCACCAGGCTTGCCCAGCGGTTGATCACCCTCAATACCCGGTAGTGGGTGATCGCTTCCTTCCCGCCTCGAGCGGTGACGGACATCTTTTTCCGGTTCTTCGGATTTCGGCCGATATTTCCGGTGATGGTGCCTTGCTTTGGCGACAGCGCCCCCCAACACATCGCTTGGTACGCGCGCTCCAGGGAATGCTCGGCAAACTGCCGCGCGAGAGAGGCATGAGCGGCATCGTTCTTCGCCGCCACCAACAGTCCCGATGTATCCTTGTCGATCCGATGGACGATCCCCGGCCGGGCGACCCCTCCGATTCCCGACAGCGAGTCGCCGCAATGCGCCAACAGCGCGTTGACCAGTGTCCGGTCCGGATTGCCCGCCGCCGGATGCACCACCAGGCCCGCCGGCTTATCCACTACGATCAGGTGTTCGTCTTCGAAGACGACGGTGAGCGGGATCGGCTGGGCGATGGGCTCGGCGGGCACCGCTTCGGGAATACGCACCTCAAAGGTATCGCCTGATTTGACCCGCCGGGAGGGCTCGGATACCCTCGCGCTCGCCTGGCTGACCGATCCGCCGGTGATGAGGGCCTTGACACGGCTGCGCGATACGTCGGGCAGAGCGTCTGCCAACACCCGGTCCAAACGGGTGCCCGCGCCGCTCTCATCGACGGTTACACGTCGGATATTTTGCCGGCCGGCGGGGGTCATCCTCTGGAAAATGACGTAGTTTCATGGGTGTACACAAGGGATTAGTCGCGTTGGTGGGCGGGATGGCGGTGCTGATCGTCATCGGCCTGATTGCGGTTGCCTGGGGTCTGGTCAGCAAATCGGGTGATGCCGGCTTCTCCGGGATCGTCGACAGCGGCCCCGCGGAAGGCTTCGGCAATGTGGACGTTTCGTTGGCCGACGGCGAAAGCATCTTGTCCGCCCTCCCCTCCGCGGGCCGCGTCGTGGTGCATATCCAGTCCCGGCAGGGTCCGGAACGGCTGGTGATCCTGGATCCGGCCACCGGCAAGATTACCGGGCAATTCACCTTCAAGGTCCCAGAGCCGGTGCCTGACAGGAAATGATTTTAGGCGACGAGATCCGATTTTCCGCCGGCCAGATCAATCAGATCGGCGACGAGGTGGAGGCCGCCTATCCGAAGGAATGCTGCGGCCTTTTGGTCGGCGTGCTCAATGGACATGTCTATGAGGTGCGTCGCGTGGTCGCCTCACCCAACATCGTCGAAACCCGCGCCCATGACCGGTTCGAGGTTGATCCGCAGGTCCGGATCGATCTTATGCGCGATTTGCGCCACACCAACGAAACGATCATCGGACACTATCACTCCCATCCCGATCACGGCGCCCACCCCTCGGAGACGGACCTCGCCCAGGCTTATGAACCGGGGCTGGTTTGGGTCATCACCTCGGTCCTGGCCGGGCAGGCCCGTGAATCGGCGGGCCATGTACTCGACCCTGAAACCGGTCGTTTCCGTCAGATCGAGCTTCGGGTGGACGGCGCCATCAGCGGATTTTGATCGCCGGATTAACTTGATGCCACTTGATCCCGGGGGGCCAAATAGGTTAAGACGAGCGCCCTTTTGCGCCGTCCCCATCGTCTAGCGGCCTAGGACATCGGCCTCTCACGCCGAAAACGGGGGTTCGAGTCCCCCTGGGGACGCCATTTCTTCCCACACTCAGTCGCTGGTCGCCGCCGCGTATTGGCCGACGTGCCGGCCACCGGGCAGGTCGCTGCCCTCGGGGAAATCGACCGCATTCAACACCCGATAGTGACGGTCGTGGGTCAACACGCTTTGGCGGATCGTGGGCCATACCCGGTCCCGGAGGAACCACTGATCGGCGCGCCGATTGAGCGGGCCTTCGCCGGTGAAATTCTCCAGCGGACCGGCGGACCGGTGGCAGGATGCCGCCGACCCCGCCCCACATGCCGGCGAGGACAAGCTCGGTATGAGCCCAGTTGTCGCGCATGACGTGGAAAGCCCGATCCGATGCCAGCCAGGCCGTCACGGCCGCTTGCTCGCGCGAGTTGACGATGGAATCCGCGTCCCGGATCAGGAATCGCCGGGTCGCTCCGTCATTAGTTACCTGGAAGCGCCAAAACAGCCCGTCGAGCGGACCTTGGCGGGACATCATGACGATGTCGGCGCCGAGCTCCGGAGGGATTATCCATCTTTGAACCGGCCGCTGTCGGTCAGATTTGACCTGTTCATCCCGAGGGACTATTCGGCAGTTGGCGGCATCGCCATCGGCCAGTTTCACCAAAAGGGCTTTAAGCCCATATCAGCGGCATGGATTGCTCAGGGTGCAGCAAGTCTACCGGTTTTTCCCAAGCCGCGCCGAAACGCGGGCGAGGGCATCGAAGAGGTCGGGATCGTCGGCACCGGCGGCGAGCGCGCTTTGGAGCACCGCTTCAGCCTCCTCGAAACGCTCCAGCCGGTCCAATACGACCCCCTTAGCGATCAAAAGGCCGGGATCAACCGGCAGATGGCGCTCAGCATGGGTCAGCACGCTGAGCGCGGCGTCGTAATCGGCCACCGCAGACAGGTACGCGGCGAGCCTCACCTGATCCTCCACCGCCGCCCGGCTGTTGGGACCGAGAATATTGATCACCGCCGACTGGTGTTCGATGGCCGATCGGAAATCGCCCCTGCCATAGGCTTCCGCGGCGGTGCGGCGGACGGCATCCAGATCGTCGCTCAAGGAACCCGCCTACTCTTCCGGTTCGGTGCTGAACATCAAGGGGTAGCCGTTCTCGCGCCCCAAATCGGTGGCCTCGGTGGCCTTGGTCTCCGCTACGTCCTTGGTATAGACGGCGACGACGCAAACATCCTTGGTGTGCGCCGTCATCATCACATGCATCGCCTCCTCCTCGCTCATCCGGAAGACCTCTTTCAAAACCACGACGACGAACTCCCGCGGCGTGTAGTCGTCGTTCAGCAGGATGACCTTGTAGAGACGCGGGCGTTGCGTCTTCTTCTTGGTCTCGGTCTTAGGCTTGAGGTCGGTGTCGGCCATCGGATCGCCCCAGCGACAGTCTCCGCTTCACCCGATGGCCATGTTCGCATGAAGTCGCCTTTTGGTTCAAATCGGGGCCGCGGCCTTGCCGATCGGAAGGCATCCGCTAAACGAGAGGCGTTCGCATAAAGGAGCGTACGCCATGGCCTTCGAGCAGCACGGCTTCGCCTGCGCCTACTCCATGGAGGGGGGTATGAGGGTTGGAAGATCAGCGGGGTGTCGCTATTCACCCGCAACCCCTTCG
Organism: Rhodospirillales bacterium; assembly: GCA_965213765.1. Lineage (GTDB taxonomy): Bacteria > Pseudomonadota > Alphaproteobacteria > Rhodospirillales > UBA2165 > JAJDXO01. Next base: position 1,973,872 of record OZ243926.1, read on the forward strand.
GTCCGAATTGTACTCGAGTTCGGCTGCCGCCCTCATAAATGGTCCAGCGTTCCGGAACGTCATCGATTTCGGTAGAGCTTCAACTCCTGAGCCACGACACGCGCCAGGTGCTGATCAAAATCGACGAAATACCGCTGAATCAGCTCCTGACCGATCTCACGCTGGAAAAAATTCCGGAACTGCTGCATCTCCGACTGGCTGAGCGAGGGACGACGGCCGGCTGCCATTTCCTGCGCTGCCCGTCCAAAGATCTCGTTAGCATAAAGTTTATTGAGGCGCCTCAAATCGCTGGCGCTGAACATCTCGGCCGCAAGACCGGCTGCTTGTCTCAGGAATTTGTCTTTCCCACACATTCCCAGGGGGCCGCTGTCATCAGCCAGATCGAGCGACAAATTCTCGCCCAGGCCCAATTCCCGAGCCGTTTTGATGTGTGACACAATAAGCGAACACCCCAAGGACTCTCTGGTCTCCTGAGAAACCGCTGTGCCCGGTATAAGCAGAGCTGCGAGGAGCAGGACCATGAGGGGACCGCTCATGCGGGAAGCGGCCGGTATCCATGCCCTCTCCAGCATCATATTCTAAAACTTCACCTGGTCGCCGCCTTTGAGCTTGAGGCGCTCGCGGGCTTCGGTCGGCGTTGCCACGTCAAGGGACAGGTCCTCGACGATGCGGCGGATTTTGGCCACCTGATCGGCGTTGGATTCCGCAAGCGCGCCCTTGCCGATATAGAGTGAGTCCTCCAAGCCCACCCGGACGTTGCCGCCCATGATGGCGCCGGTGGTGACGAAGCTCATCTGGTGGCGGCCGGCGGCCAGGATCGACCATTCGTAGTTCTCTTCGCCGAACAGCTTGTTGGCGATGCGGCGCATATGAACCAGGTTTTCGATGTCGGCGCCGATACCCCCCAAAATGCCGAAGATGGTCTGGACGAACACCGGCGGCTCGATCAGGCCCCGGTCGATGAAGTGGGCGAGATTGTAGAGATGCCCCATGTCGTAGCATTCGAACTCGAAGCGCACGCCATGGCCCTCGCCGAGCTCCTTCAGCACCCATTCGATGTCCTTGAAGGTGTTGCGGAAGATGAAGTCCCGGGTCATCTCCAGGTACTTTGGTTCCCACTCGTGCTTCCAGTCGTAGGGCTTGTCGAGGATCGGGAAGAGGCCGAAGTTCATGGAGCCCATGTTGAGAGACGTCATCTCGGGGCTCGCGCGCAAAGCGCCCGCGCACCTCTCCTCCAGGGTCATGCCGTGACCGCCGCCGGTGGTGATGTTCACCACCGCATCGGTGGATTGCTTGATCCGGGGCAGAAACTCCATGAACACGTCCGGGTCCGGGGTCGGCGAGCCGTCCGGCTTCCGCGCATGCAGGTGAAGAATGGAAGCCCCGGCCTCCGCCGCGCCGATAGCCTGCTCGGCGATCTCGTTGGGCGAGATGGGCAGATGGTCCGACATGGTCGGTGTGTGGATGGAGCCGGTGACGGCGCAGGTGATAATGACGCTGTTGGCCATGTCCTTGTCCCCTAGGGTCGGTTAGTCGTCGAAGATGGCGACGGCGCGGGTCCAGCCCGCCGAGGCGCCGCGAATTTTCACCGGAAAACAGGCGATCTGAAAGCCGTCCCCCGGCAGTTTTTCGAGATTGTGGAGTTTCTCCAGGTGGCAGTATCCGATCTCCCGGCCTGCCTTGTGACCCTCCCAAATCACATCGGCATTGCCGGTCTCGGCATACTTGTCCTTGGTATGCACGAACGGCGCGTCCCAGCTCCAGGCATCGGTACCGGTCACCCGGACACCGCGCTCCAACAGATATAGCGTCGCCTCGCGCCCCATGCCGCAACCGGAGGCCACGTAGTGATCGGTGCCGTAGGCATCGCCGGCGGCCGTGTTGATGACCACGATCTCCATCGGCTGGAGTTCATGCCCGATCCGCTCAAGTTCGGCCTCCACGTCTTCCGGTTGCACGACATAGCCCGCTTCGAAGGCGCGGAAATCGAGCTTCACGCCGGGATTGAAGCACCAGTCCAGCGGCACCTCGTCGATGGTGATCGCCCGGTCGCCCCTATCCATGGTCGAGTGAAAATGGTAGGGCGCATCCAAGTGGGTGCCGTTGTGGGTCATCAGCCGGATCCACTCGATCGCCCACCCCTCGCCGTCCGGAAGGTCCTCTTCCTTAAGGCCGGGGAAGAACGCGGTGACGTCGGATGCCGTGTCCTTGTGGGTCAGATACTCGATCTTGGGCTCATAGCCCGGCGGATCCGAGACCACGTCGTTCTCGAGATGCATGGAGATGTCGACAATCTGACGGCCCATGGCCGGACCTCCGCCTAACTTTTCGCCTGCTTGATCGTCTATTTTATTGCCTGGGGATTGATCGGCGAGCCGGTGCCCTTGCTGATCACCAGCGGCGGGGCGCAGAGGAAGAACTCGTAGCGGCCGTCTTTGGCGCAGTCTTCCACCAGTTCACGCAGATACCAGATCTCGCCGTGCACGATGCCGATATAGGGGATGGTCACCTGGTGCCAGGGCTGAAAGATGCCGGGCACGGTCTGGTTGGGACGCACTTCGATCCCCCAGGTGTCCGAGCAGATACCGGCGATTTGCTTTTCGTGGATCCAGTCGACGGTTTCGAAGGCGAGGCCCGGCGCATCGCCGGCGGCGTAGCCGCCCCACGCGCCCTTATCCAGGCAGTCGGCCATCTGGCCGGTATTGATGATCACGAAGTCGCCCCGGCGCACCTCGACGCCCTGTTTCTTGGCGGTCGCGTCGAGATCGCGGATGGTAATGCCGTAGCCGTCGGCGAGGCGCTTCTTGCCCTTGTGGCGGGCAACGTCCAGCAGCACGCCGCGACCGACCATCTTGTCGGCGAAATGCTCGATCCCGTTCTTGTGGGCGCCTCGTGCGTCGACCAGCGCGGCGGGGTAGCCGTTCCACATTTTGTCGCCGGTGAACACGTGGGCCAGCGCGTCCCACTGGCTCGCGGTCTGGGTCGGCAGATTGATGAAATCGTCCGCCCAGCGGATGCCATAGTCCTTATCCTGACGGCCGGCGATGGCATCGGTGCCGGTGGCGATCATGTGGTGCATGGTATTCCATCGCCCGCCCCAAATGCCCTGTTGCGGCCCGTTTTCGTCGAGCTCCAAGCCGAGCCGGAAGACCTTGCCGTTCTGGATCAGTTGGGCGGCGGCGATGATGTCCTCGGGCTCGATGTAGTTGAGCACGCCCAGTTGGTCGTTCTTGCCCCACTTGCCCCAGTTGGAGAGCTGGCGGCCCTTGCGGTTGATATCCGCCTGGGTCAGCAGCTTTTTCTTCCGGCGGGCGGGTTTCGTTTTACGGGCAGGTTTTTTTGCAGCTTTTTTTGCTGGCGTGCGTGCCATAGGGGCCTCCCTGTTTTCATGGCGTTCGTTGGGCCGGGCTCGAAATGGCCCGTTACTCGGCCGGTGATTTTAGAGGTGCAATGACAGAAGTCCATTGGTGTTTGCGCATCCGGCAACGCGGATTGAGCACTACTAATGCGCCTGACAGTACTCAACCGGACAGCTATAACAGCCCCTAACGATCAATCATAATTCTCGCGCCGCACCGGGACTTTCAGATCAATGCCCCACCCGATTGACAATTCTCTGACTGAGATCGCTGCCGCGTTGCGCGACGGCGGCACGAGCGCGCGCGAAATCGCCGAAGAGGCCATCGCCCGCCACGATAAGTGGGGAGAACGGATTTCCGCCTACCGGGACTGGCGGGCGGACGAGATTCTGGCGCAGGCCGATACGGCCGACGAGGCTCTAGGCGCGGGACAAGACAAAGGTCCGCTGCAGGGCCTGCCCATATCCGTAAAAGACATCTTCGGCGCCGAGGGATATCGGACATTCGCCGGCAGTCCCAAAGCGTTGCCCCCCGAATATGAACGTGACGGCCCCATGGTTACGACCGTACGGCAACAGCAGGGCGTCATCACCGGCAAAACTCACACGGTCGAGTTTGCCTATGGCGGGCTTGGGACCAATGACCATTGGGGGACGCCCCGAAACCCCTGGGATTCTGAAAACCACCGGGTCCCGGGCGGCTCAAGCGCCGGTGCGGGCACCAGTTTGATGGAAGGATCCGCCTTGATCGCCTTCGGCACGGATACGGGCGGCAGTGTCCGGGCACCGGCAAGCATGACGGGCACCGCGGGCCTCAAGACCACGGCCGGGCGGTGGTCAACGGAGGGGATCGTGCCGTTGAGCTCCACCCTGGATACGCCCGGCATCCTGACCCGGAGCGTCGCCGATTTGGCTTATGGCTTCGCCGCCTTCGATCCGAGGACCGATGATATTCCTCAAGCGGCGGACATTTCCCGGGTCCGGATCGGCATCACGGCCGACTACTTCTGGGAACGCTGCCAGCCCGATGTCGCCGCGGTGGTCCAATCCACCCTCGACGAGCTCAAGACCGCCGGCGCGGCAATCGTCGAAATGCCATTCCCCGAAGCACAGGCGGCCATTGATACGCTGATGGCCGGTGCCATCGTCGCGGCGGAAGGCCGGGGCCATCTCACGACCCGTTTGCCCGGCTGGCTGGAGACCCTCCAGCCGGGTGTGGTCACACGCATGGAGGACGGCACGAAGGTCACGGCAGCCGACTACGCAGCCGCCCGCCTCGGAATGATCGATCTCAATGCGGCGGCAACCGAACGGCTATCCAACGTGGATGTACTCGCCGTGCCGACGATTCCGATGACGCCGCCAACGCTGGACGACGTGGCCGATCTCGAGGACTACAAGAAAATAAACCCGGCCGCGTTGAGCCATACCATGCCCGGCAACGCACTTGGATTATGTGCTGTTTCCCTGCCCGTGGGGCTTGACGGCTCGGCGATGCCGGTAGGGTTGCAATTAATGGCCAAGCCGTTCGCCGAGGAGGCGTTGCTGTCAGCGTCCCTGGCGATAGAGAACGTGTTGGGCAACAGCAAGGAACGGCTTGGTAAACCGCCGCTCGGCGGCATCTGGGGAAGCGAGTAAACGAACCAAGGAAAGATCATAGGATGAAAGTCGGCATTATCGGTCTCGGTATCATGGGCGGCGCGTTTGCCCGTAACCTTCTCGAGGGCGAATTTGAGGTCATTGGCGTCGACCTGGTGGCGGAGAACGTCGCCGCCATCGAGGCGGCGGGCGGCACTGGCGCCGGCTCGCCCAGGGAGGCGGCCCTCGAAGCCGATATTATGATCACATCGCTGCCAAGCGCTGCTGCTTTCCATGACGTGATGTCCGGCGACAATGGGATTGCTGCGGCATTGAAGGACGGCATGATCGTCATCGAGACCAGTACGCTGCCCATTGCCGACAAGGAGGCAGGGCGCGATGCCTTGGCGGCCGTCGGCTCGATCCTGTTGGACTGCCCGATCAGCGGCACCGGATCCCAGGCCGCAATCAAGGATCTCGCCGTCTACGCCTCCGGCGACGAGCAGGCATACGAAATCGCGGCGGCCGTATTTGACGGCTTTGCGCGGACCCACAGCTATGTCGGCCCGTTTGGCGCCGGCAGCAAAATGAAATACGTCGCCAATCACCTGGTGCATATCCACAACGTCGCGTCGGCTGAAGCCATGGTGCTGGGCATGAAGGCGGGCCTCGATCCCAAGGTGATGCTGGATGTGCTTACCCAGGGCGCGGGCAACTCCCGCATTCTGGAGCTCCGGGGACCGATGATGGTCGAGGACAAGTACGACGAAGCGACCATGAAGATCGACATCTGGCAGAAGGATATGAACGTCATCGGTGAATTCGCCGCCTCGGTGAACATGCCGGTCCCGGTGTTTGCGGCCTGCGTTCCCGTCTATCTGTCCGCCCTTGCCAAGGGTATGGACAAGCTGGACACCGCTGCCGTCTGCCGGGTCATGGAGGAGATGGCTGGGCTTGACCGGGGCAAGCAGGAATAGGAAATCAAGATGGATTCCCTCAAAGACCGCCTCCCCTACTCCGCGATCGTCGACCGTCCGCCGCTGAAGCTGCCCGACGGGGCGCGCATGGCGGTCTGGACCATCGTCAATGTGGAAGAGTGGGATTCCACCAAACCACAACCCCGGACCGTGCTGCCGCCGCCCATGGGCCAGCCGCTGATCCCCGATCTTGCCAACTGGGCCTGGCATGAATACGGCAACCGGGTCGGTTTCTGGCGTATCCGGGAGGTGCTCGACCGCCAGGGCGTGAAGGCCACCTTCGCCATGAATGCGACGGTGCTTGAGAGCTATCGCCGCATTGCCGAGGCCGCGCTGGAGGACGATTGGGATTTCATGGGCCATGGCTACATTCAGGGCCCCATGCACCGGGTCGACGACCAGAAGCGGGATATTGAGGCGACGGTGAAGGCGATCGAAGATTTTACCGGTCATCCGCCCCGCGGCTGGGAAAGCCCGGGTCTCACTGAGACCATGGACACTATCGACTTCCTGGCCGGCGCGGGCATCGAGTACGTCGCCGACTGGATCCTCGACGATCAGCCAGTGGAGATCACCACGAGGCACGGGCCGATCATCTCAGTCCCTTACACCGTGGAGACCAACGATATTACCGTCTTCGCCCTGCAGCAGCACTCGTCCGAGGAGTTTTTGAAGCGCGGCATTGACCAATTTGAGCAGCTCTACAAGGACAGCGAAATCTCCGCGCGTGTGATGGCCATCAGCCTTCACAATTATATTTCGGGCGCGCCGCACCGGATCAAATACGTCGAAGCGCTATTCGAGCACATCAAAAAGCACGACGACGTGGTCATCTGGACCGGCGCCCAGGTTTTGGATTGGTACAAGGAAGCCGGCAAATGAGCATCGAACGATTGAATCCCGATACGGTCTACAAACCCAACAAGGGTATCTACACGCAGGTCATCAAAGCGTCCGGCACTCAAGTGCACGTCGCCGGGTTGGTCCCATGGACGGTCGACAATGAATTGGTCGGCAAGGACGACGTCGCCGCCCAGGTCGGCCAGATTCTGACCAATGTCGAGAATTCCCTCGCCGCCGCAGGCGCCGGCAAGTCGGATGTGGTGCGGATTAACGTCTACACCGTCGATGTCGCCCGCTACATCGCCGAAGGCGCGCCGGTGCTGATCGGGTTTTTCGGCGATACCAAGCCGGTTTCGACCACTGTCGAGGTTTCCAAGCTTGTGCACCCGGACTGGCTGGTAGAGATCGAGGTCACCGCGGTCATCGACGACTAACGCACTGTGGGGTGGGTGATTGAAGGACCCGAGGCCCTTCGGTACATTCCCGCCGATTTTACATTAAGGACGATTGAGAATGATCGAACTCCATACCTGGTTTACACCCAACGGCCGCAAGATCTCCATCATGCTCGAGGAGTGCGGCCTGCCGTACAACGTCCACCCGGTGAACCTCGGCAAGGACGAACAGCATGATCCCGAATTTCTGAAAATCAGCCCGAACAACAAAATTCCGGCCATCGTCGACACGGACAACAACCTGTCGCTGATGGAAAGCGGCGCCATCCTGCTGTATTTGGCGGAGAAATCGGGCCAGCTTGCGCCCACCGACGAGGCCGGCCGGTGGAAGATGACGGAGTGGTTGATGTTCCAGATGGCCAGTGTCGGTCCCATGTTCGGCCAGGTTCACATCTTCCGCCGGTACGGCAAGGGCGAGAACGTCGGCGCCACCGAACGCTACGACAAGGAATGCCGGCGAATTTACGGGGTCATGGACAAACGCCTCGCCGACAACGAGTATTTCCTCGGCAGCGACTACAGCATCGTCGATATCGCCATCTTTCCATGGGTCGCCCGTTGGAATTGGCAGGAAGTGGACCTCACCGAATTTCCGAACGTTTTGCGTTGGCTGAAATTGCTGGCAGCGCGTCCAGCGGTTCAGACCGGCTGGAACATCCCGGAAAATGACCAGCCGCTGCCAATTCCCGGCGAAGGCGAGTTTGCATAAGGAGGAAGAAGAAATGGCTGCGTATTGGGTTGCCCGTTCGAAAATCAACAATCCGGACAACTACCGCAAATATACCGACCTCGTTGGTGACATTCTCAAGGAATACGGCGGCAAACCGCTCTCCCGGGGTGGTAAGTATCAGGTGATGGAAGGCCCGGAATATTTCGAGCGTTTCGTGATCGTCGAGTTCCCGGACTTCGAATCCGCCGTGGCCTGCTTCGAGTCGGATGCCTATCAGGCCGCCGCCGTTCACCGGCGTGACGGTTCGGGCGAGGTCGAAACCGTGATCATGGATGAAACCCCGGGCATGGGAAACAACTGACGCGGATCATGCACGACCGGTTCCGTTGGGGTATAATTTCTCAACACTCTGGACGACGAAGGGAGGCCGCCATGCCGCTCGATGAAATGGATCATTTTTCGATCCGTACGGTAAAGCTTGAGAAATCCAAGGAATTTTACGAGACCGCCCTTGGGATGAGTGTCGGTGATCGGCCGCCGCTCGATTTTCCGGGCTACTGGATGTATGTGGGCAAGTTGCCGGTGGTGCATTTGGTCGGCATTGATGAAGACGATCCTTCGGGCCTAATCGAATATCTGGGAGATGTCGATCTCGATGACCTGGACGGCGGCGGCGCCGTCGATCACCTGGCCTTTCGGGCAAGCGATGTGGATGAGCTCAAGTCAAGGCTTGAGAAGCTGAAAATTCCCTATCGCGAGCGCATGGTGCCGGAAATGAACCTGCAGCAGGTCTTCCTGGAAGACCCGAACAACATCACCATCGAATTGAATTACTACGACTGATCGCGCCCAGCGCGCTCAAGCGCCCAGGTAGTATTGCTTGATCATATCGTTGTTCTCGAGGGCGGCGGCATCGGCGCCCTCGAATTCGATCTGACCGTGGACGATGATGTAACCGCGATCGGCAATCTTGATGGCCTGATTGAAATTTTGTTCAGCCATCAGAACCGTCAGGTTCCGTTGCTCCTTGAGCTCCTTAATCTTGGCGATTGTTTGGCTGACGAGGATGGGGGCGAGGCCAACCGAGGGTTCGTCCACCAACAAGATTTTCGGATCGGACATCATACACCGGGCGATGGCGACCATCTGCTGTTCGCCGCCGCTCATGGAGCCGGCAAGCTGGTCACGGCGTTCCAAAAGTCTCGGAAACGCCCCATAGACGAACTCCAGGTTCTCGTTGAGCTTTGCACGCGCCGCCGGCCGGTAGGCGCCGAGGGTCAGATTTTCCTCGACGGTCAACGCGGGAAATAAACGCCGCCCCTCCGGAACCATGGCGATGCCCAGATCAACAATTTCTTCCGGCGACCTGCCGACCAGATTGATCTTCTCACCATCGCTCTCAAAGATGATCTCGCCGCTATCCGGCTCGACCAAGCCGGTAATGCATTTGATCAGCGTCGACTTGCCGTTGCCGTTGGAGCCGAGCAAGACCACCGTTTCACCGCCGCCGACGTTGATGGTGACATCGTGAAGCACCCGGACAGAACCGTAGCCCGCCTCGACGTTGGATATGCTCAAGCTATTCGCCAAGATACGCACGCTCCACGTCTGGATTGCCTTGAATCTCCTCCGGCGTCCCCTCGGCGATCAGTTGACCGGCGTCCAGGACGTAAATTCGCTCGCAGTAACGCATAACCGCCCGCATGATGTGCTCGATCATGATGACCGCCACGCCCCGCTCATTGAGCTTGAACAGAATTTCCAGAACTTCATCAACTTCGGAGCTGGACAGGCCCGCCATCGATTCATCCGAGACCAGCACATCGGGCTGTGCGGCAAGAGCCCGGGCGAGTTCAAGCTTCCGAAGATCAACCTGCGTCAGGTTGCCCGAATTCTCCTGAGCACGGTCCTGAAATCCGACCAGCGCCAGAATTTCCATCGCCCGATCCTCGTGTGTCGCATGATCGACGCGCCCCCAGGCGGCATATTCCATGGGAACCAGCATGTTTTCCAGGATGCTCATGGTCCGGAAAGGCCGTGGGATTTGGAAGGACCTGGATATGCCGAGCTCGGCCCGCTTGAAGGCTGGCAGGCCGGTGATCTCCTCTCCCCGGAAAACGACTGTTCCCTCTTCGTTGAACAGCGCGCCGGAAATGCAGTTGATCATCGTCGTCTTGCCGGACCCGTTGGGACCGATAAGACCCAGCCGCTCACGCGGGTTCAAATGCATGCTGACGTTATTGAGCGCGACAAATCCGCCGAACCGCTTGGTCAGGCCCTGAACGTCGAGAAGGCAGCCATTGGCGTCCATCACTTGCCCCCCTCACGACGCTTCCGCGCAAAGTCCTGGAATAGCCCGACGATCCCCCGGGGGGCGAGCGCCACGAACCCAATCAGCACCATACCGACGATCAGGATGTTCAACTCGGAAGAAATGGTGACGGTCACGATTTGCTGGATCGTGCCGAGTAGCAGCGCGCCGATGACAGGTCCGAACCACACCGCCGTGCCGCCGATCATGGGCATGGCGATCGCGTTGACGGCGATCAGCAGATCGAACGCGGAGAGTGGGTTGATGTAGGTGACGAAGAACGGGAACGGCGCGCCGGCCACCCCCATCATGACGCCCATGACGGTGGTCGAGATGAGCTTCAATCGAAGGGTCGGAACGCCCATACATTCGGCGGCGGTTTCATCATCACGAACGGATGCCAGTCCCCGTCCCATCCGCGACATACTGAGATATCGGGACACCGCCACGCAGATTAGCGACAAAACCAACATTAAAATGAACATCATTTCGATGAAGCTGTCGAAGAACGGCACTTCTGCGGGCGTTATCACATAGGCGCCCGCGGAACCACCGACATAATCCCAGTTGGTGATCAACGATTCGAACACGATGGCCATGGCCAATGTCGCGATGGCGAAGTAGACGCCGCGCAGCCGGAGCGTCAAATAACCGGTGCCCAGGCCGATCAAACCGCACACGATACCGGCGATGACGATCAGGACCACCAGCGGCAATTCGGCAAACTGGTGAAGCGCGATTGCCGTGTAGGCGCCGATGGCGAAGAATCCGGCGCTGCCGAAATTCACATAGCCGGCAAAGCCGCCAAGGACATTCCACGCCACGGCCATGATCAGACCCTGCAGGATCACGTAACCGGCAAAAAACAGGAACTGGTTGTCCGCGACGCCGGCCAGAACAAAGCCCGCGGCGAGCACCAAAACAATGCCTATCCAGAACCCGCTGATTTTCATTATTGCCGTCCAAACAGGCCCTGCGGGCGAAACGCCAGCGTTACCAACAAGAAGCCGAACGCCACTGTCGGTGCCCAGGATGGCCCGATATAGGTCGTGACGATACTCTCCGACAGGCCAATGATAAGCGCCGCTACGAGCGTTCCAGGGATACTGCCCATGCCGCCGAGTACGATGATGGCGAATATCCGGCCGATATAAAGCCGCCCGATGGTCGGCTCCACCGGCCCAATCATAATCAGAAGCGCGCCAGCGAGCGCCGCCGTCGCGATGCCGATGCCGAAGGCGATCTGCTTGATCTTGACCGGATCGGCACCCATGAGCTGTAGCGCCAACCGGTCCTGCGACACCGCCAGAATTGCGCGGCCAAGGAAGGTCCGAGACAAAAACAGATAAACGGCGCCGGTCATGACCAGCGCCGCGCAGAACGGCACCAGCATCCGCCACGGTATGCCGACCAGACCGATCTCGATTTGTTTGCCGATATAGTCGGCTTCGACCAGCCGGTAATCTACGCCGTAGAAAATGATGAAGAGAACCTCGATGACAAACATGAGGCCGAAGAAAAAGGCGAGGCCCGCCAACGACTCCCGTCCGGTTCGCTCAAATGCCGCGTAATAGACGCGATAAACGAGGACGCCCACCACGAAAAATATGGGCATCAGCAGAATGCCGGCGATCACCGGGTCGAGGCCGAAGCCGCCGTTTAGAGCAAATACCAGATAAGACCCGGCCACGATGAAGGCCGGGTGGGCAATATTGACGATGTCGAGCTGGCCGAAGACGATCGACAGGCCGAGCGCGACAGCGGCATAGAAGCCGCCCAGAAGAATGCCCGCGGCGATCGCATTCAGGAATAAAGATGCATCCATGGATACTGTCGCCGCGGGCTTCCGTCAGGTCGTACTTGGTTTACTGTTTGTACGGGAACGCAATATCCCCGGACTTGACGGCATCCGGCTTCAGGACGACGCGTGTGCCTTCCTGTTTGAACTGATCCAGATTGTTCGCTTTGACGCCGCGGAACTGAACCATCAGCGCGCGCGACGTGGCCCATTCACCGTTTTTGCCGAATTTGACCGGTCCGACCACGGTGTTGAAGGTGGTCTTGTGGATGTACTCGGCCAGCTTCTTGTCATCCAGGGACTTGGTCGCCTCGACGGATTGACCCAGAACCTGCATGTAGGCATAGGCCCACGGCGGGAGGTAGTGACCCAGCAGGTCGACACCCTTGCCGGCGGCAGCCGCCTGATACTTCTTCAAGAACTCGTCGATGCCGGGGAACTTCAGCGTTTTCGCCGGAACCCAGAAATCATAATTGACGAGGTTGTTCAGGCCCGGGCCGAGGTTCTTCATGATCGCCGCGAATTGCAGACCGACCATGCCGCCGCCCACCAGCTTGGACTTGAGGCCGAGCTCGTTGGCCGCCTTGACGATACCCACGGAGTTCGCCGGATAAGACCCGAAGTAGATGATATCGGGATTGGTCGCCTGAATGGCCCGGAGGATCGGCGTGAAGTCGGCCGTGGAGGGCGGGAAGCCCTTGTCATAGACAATGTTCAGCCCGTCCTGCTTGGCATTCGCGCGGGCACCCTTGACGGCGTTCTGCGCGAATTCCGCGTCCGCACCGGCAATCGCCACGGACTTCAGGCCCTTTTCCTTGGCGATATCGAAGAAGCCGCGGGACCAATCCTGGGCCGGGTTCGGACCGGCGGGCATGATCTGGAAGTAGCGGTCATATTTGAACTTGTGGTTCACGTCGAGACCGAACAGCCCCATGAAGACCTTGCCGGACCGCATGACGATGGGCATGGCCGGCGCGATCACGTCGGTGCCATAGCTGGAAACCACGAGGTCAACCTTGTCGACGCTCAGCAGCTTGGTGTAGATGGCCGGCACCTTCGCAGGCGTCGTGGCATCGTCGTAATACACCAGTTCGACGGGGCGTCCGAGAAGGCCGCCTTTCTTGTTAACGTCGTCGCGCCAAATCTCCATGGCGATCAGCGCGCTCTTGCCGCCGGCACCGAGAACGCCGGTGAGCGCCATCGAGAAACCGATCTTGATGGGCTTACCGGATTGCGCACTCACTTGCGGCGAGTAGGCAACGACCGCCGCCAACGCGGCAACGGCTAGTACTAAATGTCTGAAGAATCGCATCGAAGACGCCTCCCAGAAATGATGTCAAAGCCTCACCGGATCATTACGTCAGTGTCCGGCATCGAAAAATTCGCGGAGACGGTAGCACACGGAAATTGCCCACGAAAGCGTGAAAGCGGAGTGATAATTTCTCCGCTTGGGCAATGCCTATTCGGTCTTGCCGAGTGCGCGAAGCACACGCTCCGGAGTCATCGGGTTGACGGTCAACCGCGCATCCAATGGCAGCAAGGCGTCGTTGACCGCGTTAAGGATCGCCGCGGGCGCCCCGCCGGTCCCGGCTTCCCCGGCACCTTTCGCGCCGAGTTCGGAATCGCTGTTGGGACTGGTCACGTGGCCAACCTCGATGTCGGGCATCTCTGCGGCCATGGGCACCAAATAGTCGGCGAGGTTGCCGTTGAGCAGCTGCCCCTCGTCGCTGTAGAGGCACTCTTCGTAGAGCGCGCCGCCGATGCCCTGAATCACGCCGCCGCGCACCTGCTCATCCACCAGCATCGGATTAATCACCGTGCCGCAATCCTCAACCACCCAATGGTTAAGCAGTTTCACCATGCCTGTATCCACATCGACCTCGACATAGGAGCAATGAATGCCGTTGGTGAACGCAAAGGGAAACTTCTTGGGCACGTGGTGCCGGGTGGCAATGAGCTCCGACTGATAATCCTTGGGCAGGGTATCGGCCCGGTAGTAGACCACGCGTCCGACCTCGGCGAGGCTGATCCGTTCGTTGCCCGTATCGGCATCGACAACCGCGTTGTCCCGGATATCAAGCTTCTGCGGTTCCGACTGCAGCATGATGCCGGCGACTTCCAATATCTGATCCCGGAGGGCGTGGCCGGCCTGTGCCGCCGCTTCGCCGGCAATGCCGGTGCCGCGGGAGGCCCAGGTGCCGCCGCCATAAGGGGTGATCTCCGTATCGCCGGTGATGATCTTGATCTTGTCCGGGGTCACACCGACCGCGGTCGCGGCGACCTGTGAAAGGACCGCTTCGGCGCCTTGCCCCTGTTCGGTGACGCCAGACGCAATAATCAGGTTGCCCTTGGCATCCAGGCGCAGGGTCACACCGTCCTGGGCCGAGATTGGCGCACCGCCGACCCCGTAGAACATAGGGCTGGGGCTCGTCACCTCGATCATGCAGGCAAATCCGATACCGCGATAGATACCGGATTCCCGCACCTTCTCCTGGTCGGCTCGCAACCCTGCATAGTCCACCATACCGAGCAGCTTGTCCTTGGCGGCATGGTGGGAGAGCTTGTCGAACGGCATGCCGGTGACGGATTTGGTCGGATAGGCATCGTCGGGCACAAGGTTCTTTTCCCGAATTTCCACCACATCCATGCCCAACGCCTGGGCCGCATGATCGACCAACGCTTCCTGCATCGCGGCGGCGATGGGGTGGCCCACCGCCCGGTATTGGCACATCAACGGCTTGTTCTGAAACACCACCCGTCCCCGCGCCCGATAGTTTTCGATGGTGTAGGGCCCGCCGGTCAGATTGAGCACCTGATTGATCTCGATGCCGCTTGACCGCGGGTACATGGAGTAGGGTCCGATACCGGTGATGTCATCGAAGTCGATGGCGAGAATTTTGCCGTCCTCGGCAACCGCCATCCGCGCCTTGATCATGTGGTGGCGGGCATGAATGTCGGCCGTAAAGCTTTCCATCCGGTCGGGGATGAATTTCACCGGCCGCTTTAGAAGCATGGTCAACGCGGCGGTCGCGATCTCGTCGCCGTAGGTGTGGACCTTGATGCCGAACGCTCCGCCCACATCCTTGCAAATCACCCGAACCCGGTGCTCCTCCAGATCGAAGTGCTTGGCGAAGATGGCCTGAAGCATGTGCGGACCCTGGGTCGACATATAGACCGTGAGCTGTTCCTCGGACGGATCCCAACTGGAGATAATGGATCTTGGTTCCAGTGTGACGCCGGTGTGGCGGCCGAAGATGAACTCGTCTTCGACGACCACCGCCGCTTGATCAAACGCGGCATCCACATCGCCTTCGTCGACGATCCGCTCCCAACAGAGATTATTGCCGTACTCTTCGTGGATCACCGGTGCGTCGGCATCGAGCGCCGCCATCATGTCGCAGGCGGCCGGCAGTTCGGCCCAGTCCACTTCGACCAGTTCGACGGCATCTTCGGCCTGCGCGCGGGTCTCGGCAACCACGGCAACCACCGGCTCACCCTGCCAGCGGGCCCTGTCGATGGCCATTGGGTATTGCGGAGGCGAGCGCATGCCCTCCAGATGGGAGAGAACACCGACCCAGGGTTCACACAGTTCGGCAATCTCCTTTCCGGTGAAGACACCGACGACCCCCGGCGCCGCCTTGGCCGCATCGACGTTGATCGACTTGATGTCGGCGTGGGCGAACGGTGAGCGCAGATACGCCGCATGGACCATTCGCGGCAGCTTGATGTCGTCGGTGAATGCGCCGCGGCCGTGGAGCAACCGCTGGATGTTGGGGCGGGGAACCGAGCGGCCGATATAGCTGTTGGGCCGGTCGTGAACGGTGACAACGGGGCTATCAGCCATTATTTCTCCCCCCGGTTCTTGCCGGTTTCCTCTATGGCGTCGACAATGGCCTGGTAACCGGTGCAGCGGCAGAAATTGCCGGAAATGTGCTGCCGGATTGCCGTTCGGTCGGCGCCGGGATTCTCGGCCAGCAGTTCGGTGGCCGTCATCAGCATGCCCGGCGTGCAGAAGCCGCATTGTGCCGCATTGCGGGTCTTGAAGCTCTCCTGCAGATCGGCGATCTCGCCGCTTTCCGACAGGCCTTCTATGGTCAGGACCTCAGCGCCGTCGGCCTGGACGGCCAGCATCAGGCAGCCGCGGACGATGGTCCCGTTGACCTTGACTGTACAGGCGCCGCAAACGCCGTGTTCGCATCCGATGTGGCTGCCGGTGAGTTCCAGTTCCTCGCGGAGGAAATCGACGAGATTCATCCGGGGTTCGACCGCGCGCGCGACCCGTTCGCCATTGACCGTCGCGGTCACGACGACAGGGGGAATATCTACAGAATCTGGCATGGGTCTACGCTCCCGCGATGCGCTTTAGCGCCCGCTCGGTCATCACCCGCGCCAGGTGAAGCTTGGTCGCGGCGGTGGAATTCATGTCGTCAAACGGGTCGAGGTCGTCTTTAAGCGCCGACTGCGCCGCCCCGATGCTCGCCTCATCAATGGTATTTCCGGCAAGCGCGGCCCCCGCCCCTTCGGCCAGTATGGGCGTACCGCCGGCGGCCAGGTAGACGAGCCGGGCGGCCTCCACGGTCTCCCCATCCACGGTGACGGATGCCATGACACCGGCCATGCCGTAATCCCCATGACGCCGTGCCACCTCTTCAACGGCGAAGCGCTGGTTGTCGGCGGCTGTCGGCACTTCGATGGCGGTGATCAGCTCACCGTCTTCGAGCGCCGTGTCGTAGAGACCACGGAAAAATTCGCCGCCGCTCACCTCACGGCGGCCGCTTGAACCGGCTATCTCGACCGCTCCGTCGAGCGCCACCAGGCACGCCGGCAGTTCGGCGGCGGGATCGGCAAGGGCGATGCTGCCCCCGATGGTCCCGCGGTTGCGGATCGCCGGATGGGCAATCAACGGCACGGCTTCGGCGATCAGCGGCACCTGCGCCGCGATGACCTCGGACCTCTCCAGTTCCCGGTGACGGGTGAGCGCGCCGATACGAACCGTGCCGCCATCGACCGAGATCCCGGACAATTCCTCGATGCCGTTAATATCGACCAGCAGTTCGGGCGCGCTCAGGCGCATGTTGAGGGTGGCAACCAAGCTTTGGCCGCCGGCGAGAAGGGTTGCGTCACCATCGAGGAGGGAGATCGCCTCATCGACGGAGGACGGCTTAGCGTAATTGAATGGTACAGGTTTCACGTCAGACCCGGGCGAAGTTGTTCATGGGGCCGCTGAGACGGCGTTGGTTATTGATTCGTACCTTGCCCAACTCGACCAAGGAGAGTCAACGTACCTCGACGTACGTGTAACTTGTCCGACCCGCGGTCACAATCTTGACTCGTCGCAAACCCCTCAGTACGTTCCGGTCTTCTATAAGACCGCTCACGTTCCAGTGAGTTCAATTTTCAATCGGCGTCTAAATTTCCTACTGGGAGTGTCCAAAATGAGAAAATCCATCAGAAGCTCTTCGGCGGCATTTGCCACCGCCATCGGCGCGGCGGCCCTCATGGCTGTGGCCGCCACCGACGCAAAGGCGGAATGGCCGGAGCGTCCGATTACAGTTGTCGTGATGTATGGCGCCGGCGGCGGTACTGATACCGTTCTCCGTACGCTGGTTGGTGAAATGACCAAATCGACGGGCTGGAAAATCAACGTTATCAACAAGCCGGGTGCGGTCGGCGGTGTCGCGACCAAGTTTGTGGCGGGCAAAAAAGCCGACGGCTATACGCTTTTGGGGGCGGCCAATTACAATAAGTACGCCAGCGTCATGGGTCACACCGAAACGCGGGCCTGGAAGGATTGGCAGTACATGCAGGCCGCGAATTCCCTCGGCAGCTGGTCTGTCCGTCCGGACTCCAAGTTCAAGACCTTCGAAGACATCGTCAAGGCGGCGCGCGCCAATCCTGGAAAAGTCACCATCTCGACCTCCGGTACCGGCGGTCTGTGGCATGAACTGGCCGCGGTCGTTGCCGTGTCGGCGGGCGTGACCTTGAAGTACGTTCCCTACAAGGGCGGCAAACCGGCGACGCTTGCCGGTCTGAACGGTGAGACCATGATCGCCGGCGGCGGCGTGCACGAGCACATCGAGCACATTCGCGCGGGCAAGCTTATCTCCATCCAGCAGACCGGCACCAAGGACCTGGATGCAGGTGGCGGAAAGATCTTGAAATCGGTCGGCAATTTCCTGCCGCAGATCAAGAGCCAACTACCCTTCTCCGGCATCTATAATCTTGCGATGCTGAAGGGCGTTCCGAAGGGTGTCCAAGCCAAAATTGAAAAGGCTTTCGTTGCGGCCGTTAAGTCCGACGCCTTTGCCAAGGTCGCGAAGCAGAAATTCTTCGACGTCGATATTCGGACAGGTTCGGAAGCCAGCCGCCGAGCGGCTCAGGTCGAGGTACAGACCGCGGCAACCTTTGAGAAACTGGGCATCAAGGGCGCCCGGTCGCTGAAAGCGCTTGGTCTGCCCAAGCCCGCTGATTTCGATGCTTGGTGGGCCAAGCAGAGCAAGATGATGATGAAGTAACTGCCATCCCTTGGATGGTATTATCCATGAATTCGGGTGAGTTGCGGCAATCGCGGCTCACCCGAATTTTTTGTAGAATACGCGTATGCTCTTAGGACGAAGGTCTCGGCGTGATGGCTAACGAAAAAAAATCCGGAATAGATGCCGACATCGAGAGCCTGGAAAAAGGCGTCTTTACCGGCGAAGAGGGAGGTGACGAACGATCCTCCCCGCGGAAGGACTTCATCGCTTCGATCATTGTCGCGGCACTTGGCGTATTTGCCATGATCCTGTCGGTTCGGCTTGGCAATCCGGAGAGCATATACACGGCACCGGGTGTCCTGCCGTTCATCACCGGCGCGAGCCTCGTGGTGATGGCGATTGGTTTGTTCCTGAAAACCAAACGGCGTTACGGATTGGATGAAATGCTCGCGGGCGACAGCCTTCAGGTAGTCAGGAATTACCTCTCCGATCCCGAAGCCCGCCGCACATTGATGCTGATGCTGGTGATCTTCGCCTACGTCATGATCCTCGGTCAGATCGATCTGGACTGGCGGTTCAAGACGGCGATTTACACCTTCCGATTCTCCGGGTTCGAACTGATTTCGATACCCTTCATCTTCTTCATCTTGCGGTTTTTCTGGCGCTCCACCCTTCTCAATTGTTTTTTGGTGGCGACCGGTATTGTCGTATTTCTGGCGGTCGTCTTCCGAGACGGGTTTCAGATTCTCCTCCCCGGCGCGGGTTGAGGAGATAGGGCATGTTCGAACTCCAAGAAGTCGTCACCCAGGCCGCCATTGCCTTTCAGCCCTGGATGATCTTCGTCTGCCTGATTGGCGTGACCCTGGGCATCTTGTGGGGCGCCATGCCGGGCCTGTCGACGACCATGGCGATGGCCCTGCTGATCGGGCTCTCCGTCGGCATGTCTCAACATGTCGCCATTATGTTCATGCTCGGCGTATACACGGGCAGTGTGTTTGGCGGCGCCATCTCCGCGGTATTGATCAACATTCCGGGCACGCCCGATGCCGTCCCGACCATGATGGAGGGCCATGCCCTGGCCAAGCGGGGCGAAGGCGGCCTGGCGCTTGGCACCGCGATCATGGGCTCGTTCATGGGCAACTGGATCGGCATCATTCTCCTGATCGCTTTCATTCCGGCCATTCTGTTTCTCGCCCTGCAGTTCCGGTCCTGGGAAATGTTCCTGTTGGCCATGTGGGGGATCGCCATCTGCGGCTCCATGTCCGCCGGGGACATGCCGATCAAGGGTTGGATTTCGGGCTGGATCGGCCTGCTGATTTCGTTCGTCGGGCTCGATGCCATTCACGGCGTGCCGCGCTTCACCTTCGGAGTCCGCATTTTGGAGGACGGCATCAGCTACATACCGCTGCTGATCGGCCTGTTTGGACTGACGGAAATTTTGAAAGTGCTGCCGCAATACAGCCCGCCGGGCATTCCGAGCGAGGTCGGTAAAGTCGTTCCGCCGCTGAGGAAGCTGATCGGCTACACCCGGACCGCTGTCCGTTCCGGGATCATCGGCACGATCATCGGTGCCATCCCGGGCGCCGGCGCCAATGTCGCGTCGTTCCTGTCCTATGATATCGGCCGGCGGCGGGCGAAGCCGGAAGAACGGAAAAAATGGGGCAAGGGGTCATATGAGGCCATCGTTTCGGCGGAAGTGGCCAACAACGCCAATGTGGGCGGCTCCATGCTGCCGACCCTGACGTTGGGCATTCCGGGCAATGCCGCGGCGGCGGCCATTCTCGCCGCTTTGGAAATGAAGAACGTGGTGGTCGGCCCGACCATCCAAACGGAAAACCCCGGCATCATATTCTTCATCTATATCGGCCTGATCATCGCCAACTTCCTGATGTATTTCATGGCGATCGCGCTGATCAAACCGTGCGTCAAGCTGTTCAGCCTGCCGCGCACGCTGTTGATGCCGCTGATCATTCCGATCTGTGTGATGGGCGCTTTCGCCGTCAGCCTGAATTATTTCGACGTCTATCTGATGTTCATCGCCGGCATTGTCGGCTACGTCCTGCATCGCTTCGGCTTTCCTTTGGCGCCGATGGTGCTTGCGGTCATCCTCGGTCCGCTGGCCGATGAGAACCTGCGCCGGGCCTTACTGGTGTTCGAGGATAATTCGATCTGGTGGATCATCTCGGAGCGGCCGATTGGCAGCATTCTCATCGTGATCGTCCTCTACACCTTCTACGACGGCATCTTCCGGCGAGGGAAGCCGGCCTGATTTCGCGGGCTTGCGGGCTGTCTTTTGCGGAATTGCCGGGTAAAATCCCGCCCAATCAATCAACAATCCTTCCTCACTAGGGATCAGCACATGCGACTAGTCACGTTCACCGCCAACGGCGCGGAATTTATTGGCGTCTTGGACGGCGATACCGTTGTCGACCTTTCCCAAGCCGCGCCAGACCTGCCCGCCGACATGAACAGCTTCATTGACGCCGGCGATGCGGCCCTCGCGCAAGCGGCCGAGGCGGTCGCGAATGCGGGCGACGACGCGAAACATCCCGTGGGTGAGGTCAAACTGCTCTCTCCAATTCCCGTGCCGCACAGGGATGTGATGGCGGTGGGACGGAACTATCACGAGCATGCCAAGGAATTCCACGATTCCGGCTTTGACGCCACCGCCGGTGCGACAGCGGTTCCGGATCATCCGATCATTTTCACCAAGGCGACCACCAGTGTTTCCGGTCCCGGCGATCCCATTCTCACCGAGTTGGACCCGACCGATTCCGTCGACTACGAGGGTGAACTCGCCGTGATCATCGGCAAGGAGGGCCGCGGCATCTCCAGGGAAGACGCCTTCGACTACGTTTACGGTTACACGGTCTGCAACGATCTCACCGCCCGCAATCTGCAGCACCAGCACAAGCAATGGTTCATCGGCAAAAGCCCCGACGGTTACTGCCCACTTGGCCCCGCTATTGTGACCGCCGACGAGGCCGGCCACCCCGACAGTTTCCAACTCACCACCCGCGTAAACGGCGAGAAGCGCCAGGATTCCAGCTGCGCCGCGCTGATTTTCGATATTCCGACCCTGATCGAATGCATCTCGGCCGGGATCACCCTTAAGCCGGGCGACATCATCGCCACCGGCACCCCGGTTGGCGTTGGTATCGGCTTCGATCCGCCCATCTTCCTGAAACCGGGCGACGTGGTGAGCGTCACCATCGAGCCCCTGGGGACACTGGAAAACCCGGTGCGATAGACCATGTCTGAGAAAGCGCCAATCCCCGCCCAAGGTTTGGATCACGTGTCGATTGCGGTTCCCGATCTGGATGCCGCCATCCAGCTCTATCGGGATCGGTTTGGCTGCGACGTGAGCAAGCCTTCCGAAAATTCCCGCCAGGGAGTTCGCATGGCGATGATCCAGCTGGAGAACGCCCGAATCGAACTAATGGAGCCTCTTGGCGAGGACTCGCCCATCGCCAGGTTTCTGGAACGCAATCCGGCGGGCGGCATCCATCATTTCTGTCTGACCACCCCGGACGTGGATAGCGCCGCCGCCGCCGCAATCAAGAATGGAATCCGCGTCCTCAGCGAACCGACGCCGGATAGCCGTCTGTTCTTCATTCATCCCAGGGATTCGATGGGCACCCTCATCGAAATCGAAGAAACCCACTAGCCCAATTCACGCACAAGGGAGAAAACCCGTGCCGCTTGAACGCAGCTACAACGAAATTCTGTTCGAGGTGAAGGACGACGTCGCCTGGATCACCATCAACCGCCCGGAGGTGATGAACGCCTTCCGCGAGCAGACCCTGGACGAACTCATCGATGCGGTGAAGTCGATCCGCGAGGACCAGTCCATCGTCGCCGGCGTCATCACCGGCGCGGGCGATAAGGCGTTCTCCGCCGGCGGTGACTTCCACGCCATGATGAAGCTCAACCGCGCCAACGCGATGCACTGGAACGACAGGATGCTCGGGCTCGCCATGGCCATTCGCGGCGCCACGGTGCCGATGATCGCGATGGTTCACGGCTACTGCATGGGCGGCGGCCACGAACTGGCGCTCTGGTGCGACCTAGTGATCTCGGCCGATGACGGCATTTTCGGTCAGACCGGCGCCAAGGTCGGCGCCTGCCCGACAGTTGGTGCGACCCAATATATTCCGCGCCTTATCGGTGACCGGCTGGCCAAGGAAATGATATTCCTCTGCCGGCGGTTCAGCGCCGGGGAAGCCGTCGAGATCGGCCTCATCAACAAGGTCGTACCCAAAGCCAGGCTTCGGGAGGAAACGGAGGCCTGGTGCCGGCAGATCAAGGGCTATTCGGGCCAGACCCTGCGGGCAACCAAGAAGTCCCTCAACTTCGAATCCGACGAGTTGTACGCGTCCTGGCAGCAGGGTATGGAACTGCTGGCCGAGATCTGGGGCTCCGAGGAGTCCCTGGAAGGCATGAACGCGTTCCTGGAGAAACGACCGGCCGATTTTCACAAATTCCGGCTGCGGCGGAAAGAGAAGGTCGACACCTATCTCGATGATCTGGCCAATGACCGCAATATGGCGCCGCCCAGGGGCTGATCCATGAATTCGGACGTCCAGGGTGCGCTCCAAGGCATCCGGGTGATCGACCTCACCCGGATACTCGCCGGGCCGTTCTGCACTATGAATTTGGGCGACATGGGCGCCGGGATCATCAAAATCGAGCAGCCCGGCCGGGGCGATGATACCCGTAGCTGGGGCCCACCCTTCGCCGGCGACGAAGCGGCTTATTTCCTGGGTATCAACCGCAACAAGCGGAGCGTGACCCTCAATCTGAAAGACGGGCGCGGGCGGGAAATCCTGCGCAAGCTGCTCGCCGGCGCCGACGTCTTGATCGAAAACTTTAAGCCCGGCCAGTTGGACGGTTGGGGCTTTACCCGGGCATGGATGGAGGAGAACGCGCCGCAGGTGGTGCACTGTTCGATCACCGGTTATGGCGACAAGGGGCCCAAGGGCGGCATGCCGGGCTACGACTTCCTGCTGCAAGCCGAAAGCGGACTCATGAGCATCACCGGCGACAAGGATGGCGGCCCGACCAAACTCGGCGTCGCCATCGTCGATGTGTGCACCGGCCAATACGCGGCGATGACAATTCTGGCCGCCCTTCAGGCGCGCCACCGCACCGGCAAGGGGCAAAGGATTGATTTATCGCTGTTCAACACCTCGCTCTCCATGCTGATCAACGTGGCGTCCAACCATTTGATCGGCGGCGGCCGGCCGGGCCGGTTCGGCAACGGCCACCCGAACGTCGTGCCATACTCCGACTATCCGTGCGCCGAGGGGAATATCGCGCTGGCGGTCGGCAACGACCCTCAGTTCGAGAAGTTCGCGGGACTGGTCGGACATCCGGAGTGGGCCGCGGACGATCGGTTCAAGACCAACGCGGGGCGGGTTACGAACCGTGAGAAGCTGGAGCCCCGCATCATCGAGGCGCTCACGGCAAGGTCCGCCGAAGGCTGGATCGCCCTGTTCGAGGCCGAGGGTATTCCATGTTCGAAGGTCAATGCCGTCGACGAGTCGTTGGCGAGCGCCCAGGCAATTGCCAACGACATGGTCGTGGAGATGGATCACCCGACGGCGGGACCGATCCGTGCCCTGGGAATTCCGTACGGATTCTCCGATACACCGGCCGCGGTGCAGTCGCCGCCGCCGGTTCTGGGCGCCGATACGGACGATGTCCTGGCTGAATTGGCGGAGTTGAGCGCCGAGGAGATCGCCGCGCTTCGAGAAGACGGTATCGTCTAACGGACGACGAGGACGATCTTCCCCCGGACGTGCCCGGTGGCGCTCAATTCATGAGCGGCGCGGATTTCCGATAGAGGCAATTCCTGGATTTCCGGCGGTTTAATCACGCCGTCCGAATAAAGCTCGGCGATCCGGCGCATATATTTGCCGTCCCGCGCCACATTCGGATGCAGGAACTCGATGTCGTCCCGGCCCACGTCGGCGTCTGCCGGCGGTGGCGAGTTCCACGCCAGCCGTCCGCCGGATTTCAGTACGCCATACGACCGCACCTGAACCTCGCCGCCGATCAGATCATAGACCGCGTCGACGTCTGTTACCGCTTCGGTGAAATCCACTTCGCTGTAATCGATCACCTCGTCGGCCCCGAGGCTCTTGAGGTAATCATGGTTTCGGCCGCTCGCGGTGGTAACGACATGTGCGCCGATATGGTGCGCCAACTGAACGGCGAAATTACCCACGCCGCCGGCACCGCCCTGGATCAGGATGGTTTCCCCTTTTTTCAGCTTGAGATACTCCTCGATGGAAATCATGGCCGTAAGGCCAGTCAGTGCGAGGGCCGCGGCTTCGGAGTGCGACATGGCATCGGGCTTCTTGCCGCAGAGATCGGCACGGATTGCCAAGCGTTCGGCATAACACCCTTCCTGACCGGTGTCGGTAACCCCGAATACGGCATCCCCGACCGACAGGCCGGACACCCCGTCGCCCAGTTCGGCGACGACGCCGGAGAAATCCCGGCCCAGAATATGAGGGAACGTCGCACTAACAGCGTCCCGGCGGCGGCCTTCGCGAACCTTCCAGTCCGCCGGGTTCACGGTCGCCCGGTGAATGTCGACCGTCACCTGCCCGGCGGCGGGCAGGGGATCATCGGTTTCTTCAAAATCCAGAACGTCGGCACCGCCGTAGTCCTTCATCAAGACAGCTTTCATGCGCTTTACCTAACTGACGATCGGGTTACGGCCGCGGGGCGCGTACATGGGCCAGTTATAACCCGGCGTTGCCGGATGGCCGGTCGAAACAAGGCTATTGACCAGGGCTTCGGCCTCGTTGGCCGTCGCCCCGAAATTCATCGAGCCGAGGCGGAGTTCGGAAACGCGGAGCCCGCTGTTGCCGACATGTGCGTAGTCCATGGATCTCGCCCTCCCCATTGTCTTTCAGCGGCAAGCAATTATGCCGCCAGCGTTTTCATCCATTCGAGCGAGTCGAGTGTCGGCACCGTCGGCATGTATTCCAGCGCCACCCACTTGTCGTATCCCAGTTCATCGAGTTCCTTGAGAAAAGTTCCGTAGTCGATCTCGCCGGTTCCCGGTTCACCGCGGCCGGGCGTATCGGCAATCTGAATGTTGCCGATCAGGTCCAGATGTTCGCGAATGACGGCGATCATGTCCGGCTCCGTCGTGTACATATGATAAACGTCGTACTCGATGCCGATATTGGGATGACCGACGGCGTCGATAACCTCCATAATCTCAGCGGTATCGCGAAGAATGGAATTGGGCCGGATATCGGGATTAAGCGCCTCGATCAGGACCGGCACGCCGATATCCCCCATGGCGTCGCCGACCGCCGGCAGATTTTCCTTAAAGACTTCAATCGCCTCTGCGCGGGAAACCCCCTCGGGCGGCATATAGGCCGGAATGACGAAGCCGGTGGGTTTGAGCGCCGAGGCGTATTTGACCCCGGCCGCCAAGTTTTCCTTGAAAGCCTCCTGCCTGCCGGGCGCCGCCATCACCAGCGGTCCCATTTGGATGCCCTCGCCGACGGCGATATTGATCACCGACATATCCTGCTCATGGGCATCCATTTCGCGCCGGATGGCATCCAGGTCCAGGTCATAGATGAAAAGGAATTCGATCGCCTTGAACCCGGCCGCCGCCGCCGCACCAATGCGCGCGACGGGATCTTCCTCCTCGGTAAACATCATCCCGAGGTTGGCGGAATATTTGAGTGTCATGTGATCCTCGCCGGTAATACGATTTGGTTCTGCGCTACTTTGCCAAATCTATGGTTTTGATCCAGTACTTCCGCGACAGAAATCGAATTTCGTCGGGCGACACTCTCCGAACGATTACCGCGTCTCCCTCCTCGCCCGACAGCGCACCCAGTTCCTGATAGATCTCCATATGGAAGGATTCGGCTCTGAAATTTGCCGTGACGAGGACATCTATGGTTTCAGCCCCTTGATCAATACGCGCCTGAACGTCGTCACTGATACGGGACGGACCGGTAATGTACCCATATGACTGGAATGCGATAATGAAAGCCGCGACCAAGCTGACAAACCGGACGTCCCGGCGGTGATACCAGCGCCGCCGCCTGAAGCCGGTCTCGCTGACCACACCCGACTGATATTCGCCCTTGAGAACGTTGCCCTCGGCGTCGGTCTGTGCACGCGCCATCCTAGGTCGGCCTCCAGACCAGTCCCCAACGCTCCACCGTCCACTTCTCCAAGGGCGCCAACAGATACTTGTCGGTGGCCATGAAGATGATGGAGATGAAGATCACGCCGAGGAAGACCTCTTCGATCTTAAACTCGGCGGCGGAGGTGAAGATCATGAACCCAAGTCCGCTGTCACCGCCGATCATCTCGGCCGCGATCAGCGCCCGCCAGCCGAACCCCATGGACATGCGCATGCCGGTGATGATCGAGGGCATGGCCCCCGGCAAATAGACCTGCTTGATCACATCCCAGCGGCTGCCGCCCATCGTCAGCACACTCTCCTCGTAGACCTTGGCGACCGAACGCACGCCAAGCATGGAGTTGAAGAACATCAGCCAGAAAATGGTGTTCAGCATGATGAACAACGTGGTCACCCAGCCAACGCCGAACCACACGATCGCCAGCGGAATCCAGGCGATACCCGAGATCGAATTGGCGAACACGCCGACCGGCTCGAGGAATTTGGAGAGCGTCCGGCTCATCCCGCAAAGAATGCCGAAGGCGATACCCAGCGGCAGACCGACAACGGCCGCCAATATCACCCGTCCAACGCTGGAAAACACGTGGGTGGTGATCAGGCAGCTATTGTCCAGCATGACCAGAGCGACGAACCCGGCGCAATCCTCCTGCAGGAAGAAGATCGCCTCCCAGACATCACCGATGGGCGGAATGAAGACCGGCGGCAGCCACTCGAACACCGTATTGGCGTGCCAAATGGTAATCATCACCGCGAACGGGATGGACCCCAGCATGATCTTGCGGAGCCGCTGGCGCCCAAAGCGCCGCTGAATGGCAATGGAGAGACTTCCGACGGCCGTGCTCATCGTTGCACCAGCCCCCATCTCTCGATGGTGTCGGCTTCAATGGGCCGCAGCAGATAATGATCGAGAATGATCCAGGTCAGGCCGATCATCACCATGCCCAGAATCACCTCAGCGGTCCGATCCGCGTCTTGGCCGGTGAAAATCATCCAGCCCAGGCCCTGCCGGCCGGCCAGCATTTCACCGGCGATCACCGCCCGCCAAGCAAAGCCGATGCTAAGGCGGGAACCCGTCGCGATGTGCGGCATGGCGCCCGGAAAAAGCACATCTTTCATGATCTGATATTTGCTGGCGCCCATGGTCCGCGCCGCATTGACGTAGCGAATTGGGATTTCCCGAACGCCTGACAAAACGTTGAAGGCGATCGGGAAGAAGCTGGTGTAAAGGATGACCGCAAGAACCGTGGTGTCCGAGTTACCCCACCAAATCACCACGATCGGAAAGATGGCGATGCCCGAGACCGACTGGAAGAAGTTCATCATCGGGTGGAACATGTCCGCGACGGTCTTGTTCAAACCGAGCAGCAATCCGAACGGGATACCGGCCGCCAATCCGATAGAGCTTCCGACGATGAGCCGCACCAGCGTATCGCTGTAGTAGCTGGGCAGCAGCCCTTTGACGAGCATGTCCACCGACGACAACGAAACAGCCAATGGCGATGGCAGATAGCGCGCCGGATTGGGGATGGTCTCCGAGATGATCGTCCACCCGATGAGGACAACGACCACCAAGATGACCAAGTTCATGGCGTCGATTTTCAGCAGTTGCTGAAAATGCCACCACAGTCGGTCCATGCTACTCCTCGACTGCAATGGATACCTCCTCCCGCACCGATGCGAGAATTCGGTCGCGGGCCGCGATGAAAATCGCGTTATCGTTCATATCCGTCCAGTTGCGCTGCTCACGCGGGATGCCAATCTCGACGATTTCCTTCAAACGGCCGGGCCGCGCCGAAAATACCAAGCAGCGATCGGCCAAGAACGCCGCCTCCTCCACCGAGTGAGTGATAAAAAGGATGGTCTTGTGGGTCGCCATGGCGATCCGATTAAGCTCCTCTTGAAGGGTGATGCGGGTTTGTGCATCCACCGCCGCGAACGGTTCGTCCATCAGCATGACCACCGGATCGGAGCAAAGGGTGCGGGCCACTTGGCAGCGCTGCTTCATGCCGCCGGAAAGTTCGTGAGGAAATTTCTCTTCAAACCCGGTCAAGCCGACGAGGTCGATGAACTCCTGGACCCGCTTCTCCCGCTCGGCCTGCGGTACTCTGCGGATCTCCAGGCCGTGACCGATATTCTTGGCAACCGTGCGCCACGGCAGGATGGCGTGCTCTTGAAAGACGACACCCCGTTCGGGACCTGGACCATGAATAATGTTGCCGTCAACGCTCGCCGTACCGATTTTGTAGGGCAGCAGCCCGGCGAGGATGTTCAGGAGGGTGGATTTGCCGCAGCCCGAGGGGCCGACGACGGAAACCAACTCTCCCTCATAAAGCTCTAAATTAACGTCTTCCAAGGCGTGGACGGACTCGCCGGTATATTCGTCCGGGTAATAGTGCGTCAGGCCCTCAACAACGAGTTTCGGCGTCATCGGATTCATGGCAGCGCTCGTTACGATTATTTCATTGCAACAATGGCGGGCGCGAGCAACCTCACGCCCGCCATCATTTGTTCGGCCTTCAGCCTGCGGCTAGCTCTTGCTGAGGTCCGCAAACCACTCCGGATGGTTCTTCATCGTGTTGTTGATGAAGGAGAAGTCGAAGTACTGATCCGGATCATAGGGTTTCTTCATCTTCTTCTGGGCGATCAACTGCTTGACCGAGAATTTGAAGGCCTTCTTGGTGTTCTCGCCGATCCGCACGTCGAAGACGATGTGCTTCATGGTCCGCTTCACGAGATTCTTGTCGGCGCCTCGGATGAACCGGGAACCGATTTCGGCAACCTCATCGGCGTTCTTGGGCTGGCGGATATACCAAGCGGACTGCGCCATGGCGTCGACAACACCCTGGGTCTTCTTGCGGTCTGCATAGACCTTGTCAGGCAGGCCGTGGAGGCCGGCGCAGAAGCAGACGTGGTCACCGCCGCGGGACACGAGGGTCGCCCCCTTCACTTTGTCGAGCGCCCGAGTGAGGTTTGGCTCCCAGGCGACGATCGCGTCCACGCCACCGGTATCCAGAACCGAGACGAGGCTCGGCGGACGGGTGTTGATGCGCTGATAGTCACGGGTGGTGATGCCATTCTTCTCGAGGACGGTGCGGAGATACAGATCACCGGTGCTGGCAAACGTCACGCCGACCTTCTTGCCCTTGAGATCATTGATGGTCTTGATGCCGGTACCGGCGCGCGCCGCGATACCGACGAAGTCGTCACTAGTCGATTTCAGGAATGAACCGCCGGTGTAGCCCACGAAACCGCGGACCTTAAAGCCGCGCTCCAGCGCCGCCGGCAGGTTGGTGAACGCAGCCGGAGCAAAATCCATCTCGCCGGCACGGAGCGACTTGGTGAGCGCGCCGCCGGTGTTCCGGGTCACGACCTTGGCGTCAATGCCGTTGGCCGCGAAGAAGCCCTTCGCCTGCGCGACAAACACGATCAGACCGCCGACGTTGGCCGCCGCGCCGACATTAACGGTCTGCGCGTTGGCAGTCATCGCCGCTGCCACCATCGGGACAGCCGCGACGGCCGCCATTGAATATTTGAGTACTCTCTTCATAAACGCCTCCCTGAGGCACTTGGGTGAAACACTCGCAACCATTCCGCAAAAGCAGCTGTCACGAATACGAACGAAGTAACCTACCTGTTGCCCTTTACGGGCGTTGTGCAAACGATTACACACCGTCCTTCTAAGGGATAGACTTATATAAGACCATAAACAACATTATCGCCTTGGTTTGAACACAGTACCCACTTGCACATAACGCACCAATCGGAAACCACCCCCATATCGAACATGTGATCCGGGGATTGATTAATCCACGGCAGACAATAATTTTGCGGAACTCCGGCACCGGGGGGAGTAGGCGCCGGCCTCCGAATTAAAGGATTGAATGTATGACTGACACGGTAAATGAGATCGGCTTGGCAATTGTCGGCTGCGGCACCATTGGCCGCATCCGCGCAAAGTATGCGCGCGAATATCCGGGGGTGAAGTGGCTCGGCCTCGCGGATATTAATGAACCCCTCGGCCGTAAGCTGGCGGAGGATACCAAGGCTGATTTCTTCACCACCTCTGCCGAGGAATTGATCAAGCGTTCGGAAGTTAATGCGGTGATGATTATCACCGAGGAAAACAAACATACCGAGCCGACGCTGCTGGCGGTCGAACAGGGCCACAAACTGTTTATTGAAAAGCCGCTGGCGACCGAAGCACGTGAATCCAAGCAGATCCTCGACGCCATCACCGGTGAAGGTCTGGATGCCTGCATCGGCTACACCCAGCGTTTTCGCCGCCGTTTCCTCACCGTCAAGGAACGCCTCCAAACCGGCCAGATCGGTGACGTGCACTCGGTCGCGACCCGCGCCTTCATGAACCGGATGGTGCCCATCGCCACCATCGCCAAGACCAACGAACGGCATAATTTGACGCCGATGGTGGTGTCCGGCACCCACTCCCTCGACATGTCCATGTGGCTGATGGAAGGCAAGACGCCAAAGTCCATCTACGCCAAGTCCGTCGATCCGGTGCTGTCCGAGTGGGGCACCAAGGACTCCACCTTCGGCATCTTCACCATGGATGACGACACCATCTTCTCGATGAATATCTCGTGGAGTCTGCCCGAGGTTTGGCCGGGCGCCGTTTATGGCCTGGAGATCGGCATCGTCGGGTCCAAGGGCGTTATCGACATCGAGGACACCCATCGGGACCTGGTTGTCGCGACCACGGAGGAACTGGGCGGCGGTTACGTGCCGGACGGGTTCGAGCCCGCCGAACGTCACGTCGAATTCATGACCAGCTACCCGCCCGGCGATCTCTGGAACAACCAGCTCTACGGTCCGATGCGCGAAGAAACCATCGGCTGGTTCGGCCGCATCATGATGGGCCTGCCGACGCCGCACGCCTCAGCGCTCGACGGTCACAACAACCTCATGCACACCATGGCCATGGATCTCTCCGCGAAGCGGGGCGAAGAAGTTCCGCTGCCTATCGATCCGGCAGAATTTTACAAGTAGGCGCCGCCTAAAGCATGACGTTGGGCGGGATTTCCTGACCCAACAGGACGCCGCCATAGATGTCACCGACGTGGTCCAGGTCAAAGATGGCGTGGGTGGCCAGAGCATTGGTATCGCGCTGGAACCGCTGGATCAGCGAGTCATTGTAGATCGCCCGGGAACCGGCCTCGCGCGCCATATCGTTGACCACCGTATGGCACGTGCGAGCGACGTGACAGGCGACCATCCGCGCCTTGATGCGTTCCTCGCGGTTGAATTCGTGGCCGCGGGCGACTTTGTCCGAAACTTCTTGGATGCTGGTGTCGAACAAACGGCGGGCCGCTTCCACGGTCATCTGGTTTTGGGCCATTCGCACCCGGGTGGACATCTGTTTGTCCATGGCAGCGTATGAGTAGGCGTTGGTCTTACCCTCGAGGACCTCGCAGACGAGTTCACATACCGCCTCGGCGCCGCCCATCAACGGGCCGACCGCGCCGTAGACCATGAAAGTCAGGAGCGGCACCCGCCACACAGGGTCGGCGTTGACCTCCAGCCCCGGTGCCCGGCCATCGCGCAAATCACTTGTCAACACCGAATGGTGCTCTGGCACGAATGTGCCGTCCAACTCCACGTCGTGGCTGCCGGTTGCCGCCATCGCCGACACATCCCAGGTGTCGAGGATCTTGAACTCGCCTGCCGGTACAAAGAACCGCCGCATTTCCGCTGGATCGCCGCTATCGGCGACCGGCGCCGCCAGGGCCATGTAGTCGCCGTGAAGAATTCCGGTCGCGTACCCCCACCGGCCGGTCAGCCGAAAGCCGCCGTCGACGCGTTCGGCCGTCCCGCTCGGCATAACCTGCCCAGCCGCCATGGTGTAACCGGGCTCGCCGCCCCACACTTCGTCCTGGGCCTCCACCGGGTAATGGCCGAACTGGAAATTGTGGTAGATGAGGAACCCCATGGTCCATCCGGTGGAAATGCAGCCGCGTCCCAGCTCGCGGAAAATTTGCGGGATGTATTTGAAATCAGTCTCATGACCGCCATAGCGCTTTGGCACGATGGCCCGGAACAGGTCGGCCCGCTTGAGGTCCCCGATGGTCTCCTCAGGGATTCGGCCCGCCTCCTCGGCTGCGCGTTGACGCTCCCGAAGCGCCGGGACCATGTCGGTGATCCGCTGGATGAGTTCGTCGCCCGTCACCGCGGATTTAGGATCGTTGATGGCATCCACGTCTGCCTCTCCCGGGCCGGTCACCCTTTCCTTTGGGCACCGACACCGTCAATGAACTGTTCCAGTACCTCGTAGGATTGGGCGCCGACCACGCCTTGACGCTCGGCTACGTAGGTTGGGACGCCGGTGACGCCATCCTGCCGCGATTTGGCCCAGTCCATGTCGATGGCGGCTTCGAAGGTCCGCTCCTCGATCACCTCGCGGGCACCGTCTTCGGGGAGACCCGCTTCCCGGGCGATCTCCATCAGCACCTCGGGATTACCGATGTTTCGGTTGTTCACGAAGTAGGCGCGGAACAGCGCCATGTGGATCGCTTCGCCGCCCGGCTGGGTTTCCGCCCACTTACCCAACTCCTGCGCGAGCCGGCTATTGTAGGTGTGGGTACGCTTGCCGTAATCGAGGCCTTCGGCGTCCATCAAGCCCTTCATCCGCCGGTAGGACGCATCGATGCCGTAGTCGCGGCCCGCGAACAGTTCCTCAAGGGTCTGGCCATCGTCCGGAGTCTCCGGGTGAAGCGGAAAATGCACGAACTCCACGCTGACGTCGAAGGTGTCTCGTAATTTTTCAATACGCCCGGTACTGAGATAACACCAAGGTCAGACGTAGTCGGTGAATACCTCGAGGGTGATGGGTTCGGACATTAGCGGCGGGCTCCTAGCTTTGTGTGTAGTCGAATGCGTCGCACAAATAGTGGCGTTTACCGAGTTCAGCGCCGGCGTTGCGGACGATCGCGTAAGCGGTGGTGACATGGAAGGCGATCTGCGGGATGGCGATCCGGAGAAGATAGTCCTCGCCCTTGAAGCGGGTCGGCTCGCCGCGGGCAATGATCTCGATGGTCTTGTCCTCGGCACCGTCAAGCTCATCCTCGGTTACCGATTTTATGAGTGTCATTGTTTCTTCGACCCTTGCCCGCGCATCAGCGATGCCGAGTTCGCCCATATCGGTGAACGGCGGCGTTTCCCGCCCGGCCAGCCGCGCAGCCGCCCGACCATGGTCCGCGGCGCGCCACACCTGCAAAGATAGCGAAAACATATCCGGCGCCAGCTTGCTGGCCATCAAATCGGCTTCCTCGGCCTTGCCATCCTTTACCAGCCCTTCGGCATGGTCGAGAACGTTGAGCATTCCGGTGAGCAACTGCTCGGTTTCGGTCCGGACAAGATGATGCATTGAAATGGACATTAAGAAAAATCTCCCGGCTTATCGTTGATCCAGGCGGGCGATACTGAATTCGTCCGCCATCGCGTTCAGGGCCTTCAATAAAGAGGAATGGAGCGGAATACCGTTCGCCTCTCGGTACACACGTTTCTTATGACTTTGCTCGCCAGGCAGCAAGACATCGTCAAAGCCCGGCAGGGTCGGTGAGCCTTTCATTTGGTCTACGACCTGGTCGACCTGCCGCTTGAAGCCGTCCACATCGCCGAAGGCGGAAATGTCGATGGCGACGATAAATTGCCCGGTATTGGTCGTTGTCTCGAAGTCGGCGTTGAAATCGACAACGTCCTTTCCGAAAGCCGCGCCGTTGAGCGTCCCCGCCAGCAGGCCGAACATCAACGCCAGGCCGTATCCCTTGGCCCCGCCGATCGGCAGCAGAAATCCTTCATCCGCCCTGGTGGGGTCGATCAGCGGCTTGCCGTCGCGTCCCATCATCCAGCCTTCGGGCATTTGCTCGCCACGCTGGGCGGCGGTCTTTACTTTGCCGTAGGCCGCAACGGTCGTAGCCATATCGAGAACGACATCCGGCCGGTCGAGGGCCGGCACCGCAATGGCGATGGGGTTGGTGCTCAAGAGCATCTCCAACCCGCCCCAAGGCGGCAGGTGATTGGCATTCCCGATGGCGACATAGAGACCGATCATGTCGTGGGTAAGCGGCATTTTGGCGTACAGATTGGCCGGTCCCGCGTGATTGCTGTGATGGGCGCCGACCCACGCAACGCCGGTCGTCTTCGCCTTCGCGATGGCGGTTTCAGCGCAATAGCTCATCACCAGATGACCCTGGGCGTTGTCGCCATTTACCAGGGCCATCCCGGGCCGCTCCCGCTCGATCCGAATGTCCGGGGTCAGATTGAGGCCGCCGGATTTGATACGCTTCAGATAGCCGGGCAAACGAAAGATGCCGTGCCCATCCGACCCGTTCAAGTCGGCGTCCGCCATTAGACCGGCCACCCTTGCGGCATCGTCAACAGGCATTCCGGCTGATGCGAGCGCGTCTTGGATAAATTCCGAGATCTGCGCCGCCGTATAGTTTCCGGCATCGCTCATGGTGGTCCCCTGAAGCTGTCTTGCCGACTCGTCCGCTACGGGGTGACCAGATCTTGTTCAGAGAGGTGCGGGACCGTTTTGCCGGTCTCGGTAAACGTGCGAGTTACGTTCGTCGAAGCATAGACCCACAGGATAGTCAGGGGACCGTCGCCCGTGTTGAGAAACCGATGGGGTTTGCCGGCCTCGACGTAGGTGGTGTCCAGTTCCTTTACCGGCGTCAATTGTCCATCCACGTCAAGATCGGCCTGACCTTCGAGAATAGTGACCTGCTCATCGCAATTATGCGAGTGCATGGGCACCTTCTGGCCGGCCGGAAATCTGGTGATCCCGGACGTAAAAGGCGCACCGCAACGGCTGTTGGCGACCAGCAGCGTGGATTCCACCCCGTCGCCACGGGCATGCACGGGAGCTTCGTCGATCTTCAATACGATCGTTTCGGACATTGGGCTTCCTCACCTGACATGTGGACCCGGGAACCACGCGGATTGCGATCCGGGTTTGCTCATAGCATACTGGACTATAACCTAATTTTCCGCTTCCGGGGAGGCTCAGCGGCATCATGGCGCGGCCGGCAGCCAAAAAACGATCCACCGCGAAATCGGCGAAAAGGCCGGCGGTCAAGAAGCGGCAACGCTCCCTGCCGCTCTACCAGCAGGTCGACAATATCATCCGCCGGCGGCTGATCGATAACGTCTGGAAGCCCGGCGACGCGCTGCCCAGCGAAATGCAGCTGGCGGCGGAGTTGGACGTCAGTCAGGGGACGGTCCGCAAGGCTCTCAACGACATGGTCGCGGAAAACCTGCTTTACCGGCGTCAGGGACTTGGAACCTTCGTCTCCGAGCATACTGAGCGCCGGGCGCTGTTTTTCTTTTTCAAGATCCAGGGAAAGGACGGCTCCAGTTCTTTGCCCGAGAGCGAACTCCTGAATTGCGAGCAGACTGACCCGACCAAGGACGAGGTCGACCGGCTAGAGCTGGAGCCCGGCGCCAAAGTGGTGCGGTTTACCCGCGTCCGTTCGTTTCAGAATGTTCCGTGTATCGTTGAGGGAATTGCGCTGCCCCAGGAATTGTTCCCGGATTTTGGCATCGAACTTCAGCCGCCCAACAATCTTTTCAGGTTCTATCAATCCATCTACGGGGTCACCGTCGCCAAGGCGCGGGAGCTGATCTCGGCCGTCAGCGCCACCAGGAAAGAGGCCGGGCTTCTCGGCATCAAGGCGGGCGCGCCGTTGTTGCAGATCGACCGGATGTCGATGACCATTGACGGACGACCGGTGGAATGGCGGGTCAGCCGCTGCAATACATCAAACCATCACTATGTCTCCGAGCGCGGCTAAGCGCCCGGCGAATTTCAGTTTCTGTTGGGAGGTTCCGTCATGAGTACGGATGTGGGGTTCGTCGGTCTGGGCGTATTGGGCTCGGCCATGGTGCCGAACCTTATCGACAGCGGATTTGGCGTCGTCGGATATGATGTCCGGCCGGAGGCGATGTCGGCACTCGCCGAGAAGGGCATGACGGCGGCGAACTCGGCAGCCGAGGCCGCGTCGCTGACCGGCGACATCGTCACCTGTCTGCCGAGCCTCGAGGCGCTCCACGATGTTGCCGCCCAACTCGCCAGCCAGGACGGCAGCGGCAAGGTGGTGATCGAAACGAGCACCTTTCCCGTCGCCGAGAAGGAGGCCTTCCGGGACACGGTTGAGGGCGCTGGCTACACCGCCATGGACTGCCCGGTCAGCGGTAACCGCATGATGGCCGAGCAAAAAAAACTGACCGCCTTCGGCAGCGGCGATGAAGACGCCTACGCGGAAATCGAGCCGATCCTCCGGGGGTTCGCCAATCGCACGTTCTATGTCGGCCCCTTCGGCAACGGAATGAAGACCAAGCTCTGCGGCAATATTCTGAATCTCGTCCACAATGCCGCAGCCGCAGAGGTCATGGTGCTGGCGATGAAGTCGGGCCTGGACCCGGAGCTATTTCATAAGGTCATTGGCGGCTCAGGCTCGTCCTCATCCATGTTCGAGGTCCGCGGCGCCTTGATGGTCGCCAACGACTACGACTACGAGGGCAGCAACTTCTCCATCCCGATGAAGGATCGGGAGTTCATCCAAGGTCACGCGGCGGCAATGAAGGTGCCGACGCCGATCTATCACGCGGCGCTGCAGACCTATCTGTCCGCGGTAGCGCAAGGGTACGGCGATCAAGATGCGGCGGCCGTGTGCGCTTCGATGGAACGCGCCGCCAATTGCGTGCGGAAGAAGGACTGATGGCGGCCAAGAGCAAACAGGGTTTGCCCGCCATCGGAGTCGTCGGTCTCGGCAATATGGGCGGCGGCATCGCCCGCAACTTCGCCACGGCGGGTTATCCGACCCGCGTTTGGGATCCCGACCCGTCGGCACAGGCAAATTTCTCCAAACTGAAGAATGCAGCCATTGCCGAACCAAAGGAGATGGCGACCCGGTGCCGGATCATCATCTTCGCCGTGCCGGCGACGCCCGAGATCGAAGAACACTGCCTTGGCCGCAACGGAATATTCGCCACGGCCAACAAGGGCCTAGTCATTTATGATTTTACGACATCCGACCCGGTGGAGACCAGGAAGCTCGCGCAAAAGGCGGCACGCAAGGACATCGCCTATCTGGACGCGGGCATGAGCGGCGGCGCCGGCGGTGCCGACAAGGGAACCCTGACATTGATGATCGGCGGCGACAAAAGGGCCTTCGGGCGAACCAAGCGTCATCTCGAGGCGATCGCCGGCAAGCTGTTCCACCTCGGCCCGTCAGGCGCCGGACACACCACCAAGCTCATCCACAACATGGTCTGCCACGCCGTCTTCCTGGCCACCTGCGAAGGCGGACGAATGGCGGAGAAGGCAGGGATCGAACTCGCCGACCTGATCGACGTCTTCAACGCTTCAAACGCCCGTTCCAACGCCAGCCAGGCGCGGTTTCCCAACCACATCCTCAACAAGAAATGGGACGGGCGGTCGCGGGTCTACAATCTCTACAAGGATACGGGCATAGCCGTTGATCTCGCCAAGGCTCTGGGGGTCGATGCCAGGCTGGGCGCCGATACTCACGCCTTTTTGGCGCAGGCCATGTCCCTCGGCATGTCCGAAGAGGATTTCACGCTCATCTACCGGGAGTTCGACAAAATTAAGAAAGCGAAGCCCCGGCGCCGAGCCGCCAAGAAGAGAATGTGAGAGCCTACTCGGCGGCCGCCGGCAAATCGCGGCTGTTGAGGGGCAGATTTATGGGCTCGTTGCGCTCCACCGACATGTCGGCGGCGATATAAACCTCCATCACCGTCCGTGCCTCCTCCGGCGTCACCATGACGGCCCGGTCACGGGCGACCGCGTCAATGAAGTGAACGGTCTCGGCGACCATCGGTCCGGCGTAGACGTGATCGACGAACTCACCCGGCATGGTCGACATGGGAAGCTGGATGCCCTTCTCCACCGTGTTCCACAATACGTCGCGGTGCGTATCGTCGACGGTCAGCATGCCGTCGGTTCCGATAAACTCGATCCAGGTGCCGGAATAGTTCGGATAGTTTGGCGGCATGGTCCAGCCCGCACCAATATTGATGACCACGCCGTTGTCGAGCGTGACGATAATATACTGGGTATCTTCGAGCCCGGATTTTTCCTTCATGATGCCGTAGGCCGACTGGGAATACACCCGGACCGGCTTGGCGCCGCCCATGGCCCAAAGGGCGAAATCGATGTCGTGGGTCGCCTCCATTGCGGCCGGTGACAGGCTGATTCGGCCGGAGATCTTATTCCCCAGTCCCCGGGTAATATGGCGGCTAACCAACGCGCTCACCGGTTTGCCGATGGTACCGTCGGCGATGGATTTGGCGACATAGGCGAATTTTGGATTGAAACGCTGGGAGTAGCCGATGGTGAATTTGAGGTCCCTTGATTTGGCGAGGTCCACCAGTTCGTCCGCTTCAGCGAGGGTCAACGCAATGGGCTTTTCCAGGAAGACGTGCTTGCCGGCCTCCATGCTCGCTTTGGCCATCGGGTAGTGGGCGGTCTCAGGGGTGGCCGAGATGATGACAGCCGAAATCTCATCCTTCTTCAGGAGTTCCTCGTAGTCCGCCGTCGCCGTGACGGCGCCGGTCATGGACTGAACTTCCTTGAGACGCTCCGGGTTGGTCTCCGCAATGTGGAGTTCGCCGACAAGCGGATTATCCGCACAGCTTGCCGCGCGTATGCCGCCACACCATCCGGTGCCGACAATCGCCACGTTAATCGGTTTGTACATGCCCATAATCCCTGAAACCCCGGCCGAAGCCGGAAATTACCCTTGAAGTCTTATATAAGACTGGAATTGGCCGAGAGCAACGCGGCCCTCGCCCCTGTCCGGTCACCGTAGGCAAATATGAAAATGGCATCCCCGGTGGGGATGCCATTTCCGGAACCAATCTGGCTTAGTTGGAGGCCAAGCCCTTGATCATGTTCTTGTAGGCAACGCTCTGTTTCGGGCGGCGCTTCTCGTAATCTTCGCCGCTCTCAAAGTTCGCAACCTCGCCGATGGCTTTGACCAGACGCAGGTACGTCTTGTCTTTCTGAATGGCGGCCATGGCATCGCGGAGTTTCTGCAGGCGATCGGCGGGAATGCCGCGCGGCGCCATCAGAATGCGGTGCATCTGACCGATATCGGCGGTGTAGCCCAGATCCTTAAAGGTCGGCACCCCTTTGAAGTCGCTCTTCTCCCCGGCGCTGATCAGGACACGAACCTTATCGCCCTGGCCGAGAATGGTCGACTTGAACTGCATGGTGAAGTCAGCTTCGCCGCGCAGGAAACCAGCCATGGAGGGTCCGCCACCCTTGTACGGCACCATGACGATCTTGTCGGCGATGCCCGCTTCGGTGAACAGCTGCAGGGCCGGCGCGTGGGTGGCGCCCCAGTTGCCCGAATGAGCGAACTTGATCGTACCCGGCTTGGCTTTGGCCGCCGCTACGAGATCCTGGAACGACTTGAACGGGCTGTCGGCACCCACGATGATCGAGAAGAAACCGGAGTTCAGCTTCGCGACGGTGACAAAATCCTTGTCGGTGTCATAGGGAAGCTTCTTCACATGCTTCTGCAACTGATCGAAGTAATTGTGCGAGAACAGGAGGGTATACCCATCCGGCTTTGCCTTGGCGGCGGCGGCCGTACCGGTCTGACCCGATGCGCCCGGCATCAGCTTCACGATCATCGCATTGCCGAGATATTGCGGAATGACGGAGGTGAACACCCGCGCGTTCCGGTCGTGAGATCCGCCCGCACCAAGGGGCATGATCATGGTAATGGGCTTCTCGGGAAATTCGGCCCGGACGTCATCGACGCCGAGCAGACCGAATACGAGAAGAGCACCCAGAAGTAGTTTGGATAATTTGGTTATCCGCATTGTCTTTCCTCTCTAGTTGGTCGTCTCACTTCAATATTGTTCCCTGTAAAACAGGGATCGGTAAATAAAATTTTGACCCTAAGGTCTTATATAAGACTACATCCGGTGGGATGTGGTCAAGTGGCTCACCGTCAGTCGCCGCCCCCGGCGACCCCCTGACCGTATTGTCTTCGGAGCCGGTTATTGCGCCGCCACATCAAATATGTCAGCAACGGCGTCAACGCCAGGATGGCTGCGGTCGCTGGACGCTCCAAAGTAACGAAGGTCAACAGGTCCCCCTGCGCCAAGGTCACGGTCTGACCAAAGGAATACTCGAGTGTCGGCCCCAAGATGAAGCCCATGGCCATGGGCGTTACGTCGAAATGCAGTTTTTTGGCCAGGTATCCAAAGACGCCGAAGAAAACCAGGACGGCGAGATCGAAGGGCTGTCCCCGGAACACCCACGAGCCGGCAAACGCAAACACAAGTGTCAGCGGCAACAAAAAGGATTTCCTGATCGTCACCACCTTCGCGAAGAAGGGAATGCACACGTAGCCGATGAACACGAATAGAATGTTTGCGAGAATAATGGAGAGCAGAATGGCAAAAACGAGTGAGCCCTGCTCCTCCATGAGTTGAGGGCCGGGCCGCATGCCATGCGCGATGAACGCGCCGACAAGAATGACCGTGAGGTTGTCGCCCGGAATCCCGAGCGTCAGCAAGGGCACAAGCGTCGGGCCGTTGACCGCATTGTTGGCCGCCTCGGCGGCGGCCACACCTTCAAGCTCGCCCTGGCCGAACTTTTCCGGTTGATCGGAGGCGCTCTTGGCGGCCGCATAGCCCATGAACGCGGCCACCACCTGACCAACGCCGGGCACCATCCCAATGGTCGTGCCGATCACGGTGGACCGGCCAATCGTACGAAGACAGCTCTTGAATTCGGCAAAGGTGAGGCGTTCCCCGGAAACCTTCAATCCCTCGGCACTGACGATCTGGGATACTTTTTTCTCGATGCCGGCAAAAATTTCGGGAAGCGCAAACACGCCGATCAGCATGGGCAGCAGCGGGATACCGGATTCCACCGAGGTTATCCCGAACGAGAACCGCGACAGCGCGCCGATGGGATCCTGACCGATCATGGCGAAGAACAAACCAATGGCGAGCATCAGCAGGCCTTTGACAAATACGCCGCTGGACGTAGCCGAAATGACAATCAACGCCAAAAACAGGACGGCGGCCAACTCGGGCGGTCCCATAAGAAGCGCGACAGCGGCGATGGGACCGATCAAGGCAATGGTGAAGATGTCACTCGCGGTGTCCCCGATCACCGATGAAAACAACGCAGTCTCCAGAGCCTTCCGCCCCTTCCCCTTCCGGGTTAGGGGCGGACCATCGAAGGTCGTCGCAACCGCCGCGCCCGTACCTGGCATCGACACCAGGATCGCCGGAATACTGCCTCCGTAAATTCCGCCCTTGTAAACACCGATCAAAAACGGAATCCCCAGCAGGGGGTGAAGAAAGAACGAGATGGGCAGCAGGATCGCCATCGCCATCAGCGTGGTGAAGCCGGGCAGGGCGCCGACGAACATGCCCAGGAACAAGCCGGCGGCAATCAACAGGAACGTCATCAACACCGTTTCCGGGTTGAACAGGATTCCAAAGCCGCCGATGAATGCCTCAAACATGCGTCAGTGCCGCCCTAGAATATCGATTTGTTGCTGAGCCACTTCAACGGCTCATAAATTGCCCAGTTGCTGGGAACGGCCTCGTCGATCGGAAACGGCGGCAATGACGTTACCAGCACCTTCGTAAACAGCACAAACAGCACAAAGGGCACAATGATGGAGACCAGCGCGCCCGCCCAATAGTTGCGGTTTCCGAAATAGGTCGAGACCACGAAGATCATGATAATGCTGCCCAGCACGAAGCCGATATTGACCATGAGCCAGACATAGCCGGCCATGCAGGCGGCGGTCACCGCGACATTTGTAATTGCTTCCCGGTCGAGATCACGAAGTTCATTCCGTTGATGTAGCGACCGGCTTTTCCAGAAAAACCAAATACCGAGCACAAAGATGCCGACGGCGATGACCTGGGGGAAGAGTTCCGCCGGCAGGGAGACGTCTCCGACGACGCGAATGAGCGGCTTGTCAACCTGATCGGGAATGAGGACCCATAGGGCGATGGACAGCGCGATGAATATCAGCGCGGCAACCGAATTATAGTTAAGGTGCTTCTCGGACGTCTCGACTTCGGTGTCGTCCAACTGAGGCTTCCCTTCTTATCAACTTAGAGCTCGGATCTTCGGTCCGTTTGCTGCCTTGGTACCGTAAATTCCGCCGGCCCAATAACCACATCTTTTTTAGTCTTATATAAGACTGCGGTGGTGTACTTGTCCGTCTTGGTCGAGTCAAGGGTCCGAACCGGCGGACCCGCGCGACAAAAAGTGAACTTAACGAATAATACGAACGCAGTATGATCCTCAACATTCCCGATAGAATTATCTGAACTACGGCATACCATCTTGAGCGTGACCCACATACCCACCCTCGGCCTCGCGGCGCTTTTGCTCGCCGCGCCGGCAGGCCCGGCCGCCGCGCACGCGTTCGGTCAACGCT
Organism: Rhodospirillales bacterium; assembly: GCA_965213765.1. Lineage (GTDB taxonomy): Bacteria > Pseudomonadota > Alphaproteobacteria > Rhodospirillales > UBA2165 > JAJDXO01. The sequence goes on from OZ243926.1 coordinate 2,016,989, forward strand.
TCGATTTGCCGGTGCCGCTGCCGTTCTTCCTGTTTGGCGCCGGTGCGGCGGTTGCCTTGTCGTTCGTTGTCGCCGCCCTATTCATGCGTCATCGGCCCGACGACCAGCCACCGAAAGTCAACCTGCTGAACGCCCAGCCGTTTCGTATTTTGGCCCACCCCGTCTCGGTCTTTTCCGTTCGGCTGATTTTTGTCGGAGTCTTTGTTCTGATCATCGCCACCGGATATGCCGGCAACCAAAACCCTCTGCAGAATTTCTCGGTGGTCATGGTCTGGGTGATCGCCTGGGTCGGACTGGCATTCGTATGTTCGCTGATCGGCAACGCCTGGGCGCTTCTTAATCCCTGGAACACGCTCTTCTTGTGGGTCGAACAGATCTATGGAGCGGCAACGGGCAGGCGGCTGTCTCGCGGCCTGGCGTGCCCGCCCGGGATGGGATCCTGGCCGGCGGTCATTCTGTTCGCCATCTTCGCTTGGATGGAAATTTCCTGGCCGGGCGGCGCGGTCCCTCGAAATATCGCCGTCGCGCTCACCATCTATTCGTTCATCTCCTGGACAGGCATGTTTCTCACCGGCCGCGAGGAGTGGTTGGAGCGCGGCGAGGCCTTTCACAATGTATTCGGAACATTTGCGCGGTTCTCCATCACCGAGGGCCGGGCCACCTCGGAGGGACGGGAATGGAATCTCCGGCCGCCCGGTGTCGGGTTGCGGGTCGACAAACTGCCCAATGCCGGCCTGATGGTCTTCATTCTGGTGCTCTTGGCCACGGTTAGCTGGGACGGCTTTACGGAGACCGAGCAATCAAAACGCATCGCCCTCGAGGCCTTCTACATGATCCAGGACATCGGGCGGCTGGCCGTGCCAATCGTCGAATTGATCGGCCTCGCTACGTTCCCGGTCCTGTTTATTGCCGTCTATCTGATTTTCATGGCAGCGGTCAGCGCCATGGGCGGGGACGTCCGGGACACGTTCCGACTGGCGCGAATCATGGTCTACTCCATCGTCCCCATCGCTATCGCTTATCACCTCTCCCACTATTACACGCTGCTTGCCATCGACGGACAGCTTCTCATCTCGCGCATTTCGGATCCGTTTGGGTTCGGCTGGGACCTGTTTGGAACCGCCGGGCATAAGGTCGACATCGCCGTGGTCAGCGCGAGGTCGGTCTGGTTCATTTCCGTCGGCGCGATTGTCATCGGCCACGTGGCCGCCGTCTATCTCGCCCATGCCGAGGCGCTGAAGTTTTACCGGGATCGCGGCCGCGCCCTCCGCAGCCAACTCCCGATGCTGGTTTTGATGGTCGGCTACACGATGATCAGTCTGTGGATTATTGCCCAACCCATCGTTGCCTGAGTGTCCGCCGAGCGCACCCGAAATTGCCGAATTGGCGCGGAATTTGGCCCAAATTTATCTGGCAACCCCCGGGGGGCAATGCTATGTCACGGCACCTTTAGCAACCGATATTTGCCCGCTTCCGGGCCCACGAATTCATCCGGTGAGGAATTGATTGATGAGTACCCAGGTAGCCGTTACCGACACCGTTTTTCCCAGCCTCGACCCTGCCAAGGAGGCCCTATCCCGCGTTGACGCGGAACTCACGCTCGCTTCCGAGCCGACCGTGGATGGCATCCTGGAGGTGGCCGCCGATGCCGACGCTCTGCTGGTCACCTATGGCCAGATCACCGCCGACGTTATTGCCGGCCTCAATAACTGCAAAGCCATCGGCCGGTTCGGAATCGGCACCGACAACATCGATTTCGGGGCGGCGACCGAGAAGGGAATCGTCGTCACCTACGCGCCGGTCTATTGCCTGGACGAGGTTTCGGATCACGCGATGGCGCTCTTGCTTTCCGTGGCTCGCAAGATCCCGTACGCCAACAAGCTGGTCGCCGACGGCCGTTGGGAAATGCCGGCGGTGGTTCCGATCGCGCGGTTACGGGGAAGCACTCTCGGTCTCCTGGGCCTCGGCAACATCCCGCAGCAAATTGTCGGCAAGGCGCAAGCGTTCGGCATGAAGGTCATTGCCTCTGACCCGTACTGCCCCGATGAAGTTTTTCAGAAGTTGAATGTCACCAAGGTCGGGTTTGACGATCTCTTGGCGCATTCGGACTACATTTCCGTCCACGCACCGCTGACGCCCGAGACCGAGAAGATGTTCAACATGGACGCCTTCAAGAAGATGAAGAACACCGCGTTCCTCATCAACACCGCTCGCGGACCCCTGGTCGATACCGCCGATCTGGCCACCGCGCTGGACGCGGGCGAAATCGCCGGCGCCGGCCTCGACGTGTTGCCGTCCGAGCCGCCGGCCGCCGATGACCCCATCGTTGGGCGCGACGATGTGGTGATCACCCCGCACACCGGGTTCTACTCCGAAGACGCCTTGCTGGATCTTCAGACCACGGTCGCCAGTGACGTCGCCGCCGTACTCGCCGGCGAGGAGCCCAAATACCCCGTGAAGCCCCGCTAACGTCGCGGCCAAGGGAGAGCCCGACATGAAAGGCATGGTGCTGACCGCCCCCAAGGACGTCTCGGCACAGGATGTTGAGCAACCGACACCCGGCGAAGGCGAAACCCTGGTCAGGGTCACCGAGACCGGTATCTGCGGCACCGACCTGAAAATTTATCAGGGCGGCATTCCCGTCGATTATCCCCGGATCTTGGGCCACGAATCGGTGGGCGAAGTCGTCTCCGGCGGAACGCTGGCACCGGGTACATCGATCATCGTCGACCCGGCCTATTTCTGCGGCACCTGCTTTCAATGCCGGAACGGGCAGATGCACATTTGCCCCAACGGCGGGCTCATCGGCCGGGATGTGGATGGCGGATTTGCGGAGTATCTGGTCGCGCCCAGCGAAAACGTCCACGCCCTGCCGGACGGAATGGACATCACCCATGCGCCGCTCATTCAACCGATGACCACCTGCCTCCATGCCCAGCGGCTGGCCAATATCTTTCCCGGCGAAGCGGTAATCGTCATCGGTCTCGGGGTCACCGGCCTGCTCCATGTCCAGCTGGCCAAGGCCCACGGCGCCTATCCGGTGATCGGAATTACGCGGAGCAAATGGAAGAGGGACCTAGCGGAGGAACTGGGCGCCGACCTCACCATCGATCCGACCACGGATGTGAAGGCGCAGGTGATTGAGGCGACAAGCGACAGGGGCGGCGCGGATCTGGTGATCGAATCCGTCGGTCAATTGTCGATCGTCGCCCAGGCCATCGATCTGGTGCGCATTGGCGGGCGTATCCTGCCGTTCGGCATCGTGACCGCTACCGAGGGTGAACTCCCGTTCTATGACCTGTACTTCAAGGAAATCCAGGTGGTGAACGCGCGCGTAGCGAAGCCCGAGGACTTCCCGGCCTGCATTGACTTCGTGCAACGCGGGACTGTCGATTTGGGTCCGCTGATCACCGATGTGGTGCCCCTGATGGAAATGAACACCGCCCTCGACATGCTCGAAGACGGAAAGGGCATCAAAATCATTCTCGACCACGCAGCCTGAGGAGTTGAGATGACCTCACCGATGGTAGATACGGCTTGGCTTGCCGAGCATTTGGACGATCCGGGGGTTCGCATTATCGAGGTTGAATCGGACCCCGAGGGCAAGGCCTATGACGAAGGACACATTCCGGGCGCTATCCGCTGGTTTTGGAAGGATCTTTGCTGGCACGACACCGACCGACAGTTCGTGACGCCGGATGAGCTCGCGAAGCGGCTCGGCGCCGCCGGGATCGGCGATAAGACCACGCTGGTTCTATATGGCGATCCGGTTCAATACGGAAACTACGCCTTCTGGGCATTGAAGATGGCCGGCCATCCCGACCTGCGATTGCTCGACGGCGCCCGCAAGAAGTGGCTCGCGGATGGTCGCGAATTCACCATCGACGTTCCAGCCTACGAGCCGGTCGGGTACACGCCCGGAACGCCCGACCGGTCCATGCGTCTCGGGCGCGAGGCCGTGCGCGAACGCCTGGGCGACTCCAAGCGCTTCCTGTTGGACGTGCGGACGCCCGAGGAGTATTCAGGCGAACGGGTGATGGAGTACGGCAAATTCGACCACGGCGCCGAGCGTGGCGGCCGCATCCCCGGTGCCAAGCACTTGTTCTTCAAGGAACTGCTCAATGACGACGATACCTACAAGAGCGCCGACGAGCTGAGCGCCAAATTCAAGGAAGCGGGCGCCGACCCCGACAACGTCGACGAGATCGTCGTCTATTGCCGCCTCTCCCACCGGGCCACCCTTGCCTGGACCGCCATGGCGCTGATCCTGGGATGGGAGAACATCAAAATCTACGACGGTTCGTGGACCGAATGGGGCTCGATCGTCGGGTTTCCGGTCGAGCGGTAAATGCGCGCCGTCCGGATCACCGCCGGTGAATTTGTTCTAGGCTGTGGTGACAATTTAATCATTTAAGCCAGAGCATGATACTTGCGAGTTTGATGAAGCCGAGGAAGTGGGCGGCAAGTTTGTCGTAGCGTGTTGCGATGCGCCGCCATTGCTTGAGCTTGGCGAAAAAGCCTTCGACGCCCCAGCGCTGTTTATAGGCGATGCGGTCATAGCTGTGCTGGTATTTGCGATGCCGGCGCGGTGGGATGACGGGCTCACCGCCTTGCTCATAGATCAGGTCATGCAGGCTGTCGGCGTCGTAGGCGCGGTCCGCGAGGACGTGGCCCGCGGCCAGGCCCTGGATGAGGTTGTGGGCGGGGACCATGTCGTTTTGTTGTCCTGGCCCGAGATCGAAGCGCACTGGCAGGCCTAACGCATCGACGACGGCGTGGATTTTTGTGCCGAACCCGCCCCGGGACCGGCCGGGAGCCTGGGCTTGCGGTCCCCCCTTTTTCGCCGCCCGCCGGCGGCTTGGGCCTGGGCCCGGACGATGGTGGCGTCGATCGCCAGCCATTCCAAGTCCGGATCATCCGCGACAGCCTCGAAGATGCGGTCAAACACACCCGCCTCGATCCAGCGGTAGTAGCGCCGCTTCACCGTCTGATAGGGGCCAAACCGATCCGCCGGCAAATCACGCCACCGCGCACCAGAGCGCGCCAGCCACAGGATCGCATCGAAAAACCGCCGCCCGTCGCTGCGTGGACCACGCTTGCCCTTCATCCCGCCAGGAACAAAGTCCCGAAGCCGCGCCCATTGATCGTCTCTCAGCACTTCGCCTTCCACACCAACCTCCAAAAGCCAGTGTTGAATCACACCAAAGACAAAAAAGGAATCCCTAAAATGTCACTGCAGCCTAGAAGCGGCCCTCCGCGAGACAGCAACGGCCGAAGCTCTCTGGGCCGCCCTGCCCTTCACATCGACCGCCAACACCTGGGGCGAGGAGGTGTATTTCTCGACGCCGGTTTCGGCCCCGCAGGAAGATGACGCCCGTGATGTGGTCGAAGCGGGCGAGATCGCCTTCTGGTGTCAGGGTGACGCCATCGCCATCGGCTTCGGCTTCGGCTTCGGCTTCGGCCGGACACCGGTCAGCCGAGGTGACGAAATCCGTCTCGCCGCCGCGGTCAATATTTGGGCCGACGCCTCCAGCGACGTCCGGGTACTCGCGGCGGTTCAGGCCGGTGACCCGGTCAGCGTCGAGCGGGTGCCCGGCTAAAGCGACTATCCCAGCGCCAGCACCAAACGCCCGTAGTGCCGACTAGCCGAAGAGGTGCGCCGGGACGTTCGGCCGCGCGGGCGTGCTTGGGGCACGCTTGACGATCTGCATGATAATGCCGGATCACAGGGCCGGTCCCGGCCACGCGCCGGTCGAGCTCGGTACGGGTTATCGCCGGCACACTGGTCGGTTCCCTCGCGATCGCCGTTCCTGCGGAAAACCTCTTGCGCAGGAACTGATCCTTCTCCGCCGGTGTCGCAAACTGTTTCAACATGGGGCCAGCCTCTTGTTATTGGGTCCTGGCTCCCTCCATATAACTGCCTGGTAAAATAGATTTTCACATGCATTCGATCTGAATTACTTCAGGAAACCCCGATCCATGTTTCGGTTTTCCACGATACTTTAATTTCCAATTACGGGTCGGGAAAATTCTCTGGAAATTGTTCAATTTCAGCAGGTTAGCAGAGAAAACGGTTTTCGTGCCGTGGATAACCTGGTTCTGATCGGCGCAAAAGGCGTCAAAACACTGCGAATTACGGGTCCTCCGAGCCTATGTCCAGGTTGCGAACGCCATCCCGGTACCGGTTCCAACCTCGGACCGATAGCAGGGCACATAGTCCAGCAGCGTCATGTCGAGGCCGCTGTCTTCGAGAATGCCGCAGGCGGCAATCCAGTTCTTGATTTCGGATGTTCCGGACTGAAAGGCTTCATTTCCGTCCCCGGTCATGGCGGCGCGATCGCCCGCCAGCATGGCGTCCAATAGCTTGCGATCGAACTCCTCATCGATGACAAAATGGGTCAGGCCGCCCGATGCGATCACGGCCACGCGGGTATCCGCATCCCAGGACTTGACCCCGCGCGCGATGGACCGGCCGATCTCGTAGCACCGCGCGGCGGTCGGCTGGTTGGGCGGAAAATAGGTGTTGATCAGTATTGGAACAAAGGGGATCGGCCGGTCTTCCAGCAGCCGCCGGTAAATGAAGCCGAAGGCGTGTCCGATGGTGCGCGGACCATGCGCATCGGCGGGCAGCCGCCGCGACGAGGTGACATCGAACCGATCCTCGATGGTTTGCAGGATGATGTGTTCGGCAAGCGCCCCGTCGACCGGATAGTCGGTATCCTCCGCCGGCCAATAGGATAGGCGGACGGACAGCATAGGCGGCGGGAGGTTGGGATCGGAGGTGTCAACGGCCAGCGCCCGAACCGAGCTGCCGTGATAGATGACGAAGGCCGGCTGTACATCGTCGAAGAACCATTCCTTTTGGTCGTCGCCAACGATGATCAGCACATCGGGATCAACCTCGGTGAGCTTCCGGGCCAGCGCATCCAGATGCCGTTGGCACGCTGCGTAGCTCGCCTCGCGGTTCTCCAGCGTATCCAGCGCGGTGTAGTGCGCCGTATCGCGCACCGATTTCAACTCCTCAAAGGTGTACATTTCCCCGCGGTAGGGGTGCGCCGGTGCCGCCCGGTCCGAATCCGTCCGGATATCCCAGTGCTCCGGTGCAAGCGAGAGCATCGGACTATGCGAGGTGCCTATCCCGAGAACGATTTCCGCCACGACCAATTCCTCCCCCGGCGGTGGTTGTTGATTGGCCTTTAGGATATCGGGTGAGCGTGCCCCCCGACAGACGCATCCGTCGGAGTGTCCGCGCATCGGCTAGCGGAGAAAAGATCAGCGGAATGGAGAATTACGCGTCGCGCAGAACCGCCTCGAAAAACGTCAAGGTTTCTTCCGCGAAGCGCCACATATTGTCTTCGCGGTCCGCGTGGCCGGTCTCAATGGTGACGACCCGCTCCAGGGGGCCGGCGGTCGCGATGCAGGTGTGTCCCGCATCGTCACCGTAGCGATTGCCGGTCGGCCCGGCGGCGCCGGCTTCCGCCAGTCCCCAGGTCGTGCCCAGCTTCTCGCGAACGGCAGCGGAGGTCAGCTTGACAAACGGTTCGGAGGCCGAGCGCACACCCGGGTGGTCGTCGAGATCGACCTCGAGAAACACCTCGCGCACCTTGTGCGTATAAATCACCCCGCCGCCCATGAAGTAGGCGGAGGCGCCGGGAATGCTGAGAAGCGCGGCCGAAACCAAACCGCCGGTGGACGATTCGGACACCGCGACCGTCTCGCCGCGGTCATTGAGAAGCTGGCCGACCGTCTCGGCCAATGGCGTCAGTCTGCGGATTGGGTCGGACATCTCACGCGCTACTCGGCCGGCAGAAATTTCTGCTGGTCGCTGTGATCTTTCGACTTGATCGCCGCCAGGACCTTCTCCGCCGTCGCCGGCAAATTGTAGATCCGCGCTCCCACGGCGTCGTAGATGGCGTTACAGATCGCCGCCGAGGTAGCGACCGCCGTCGGTTCACCCACACCCTTGGCGCCGAATGGTCCCGTCGGGTCGAAGTTCTCGACGATGTCGACCTCCAGGTCGGGCATGTCGAGGCTGGTGGGCATGATGTAGTTGGTGAGGTTCGGATTGATCTGCTTACCCTCGTCATCGAACAGCATCTCTTCCTGGATCGCCATGCCGACTCCCATGGAGATACCCCCCTGGATCTGACCTTCGACCAACATCGGGTTGATCGCGGTACCGCAATCGTGGGCCGCCGCGATTCGCAGAACCTCGACCTCTCCGGTCTCTTCGTCCACCTCGACCTCCGCAATCTGGGTTGCGTAGACATAGGTGGAGAACGGCTTGCCCTGGCCGGTTTCCGGATCCATCGCGACGGTCGGCGGATTGTAGGATGCGGACCCCAGCGCCGGCGTGCCGGCACCGTTCTGCGCGTGTGCCGCCACCTCGCCGATGGGCAGGCAGGATTGCGGGAAGCCCTTCACCTGGATCTGCCGGTCCTTGGCCTCAAGCTGGTCAGGACGGACGCCCAGCATCGGCGCCGCAACCTCGAACAGGATGTTCTTGGCCTTTTCGGCCGCGAGCTGGATCGCGTTGCCGGTGACATAGGTCGTGCGGCTGGCGATGGCGCCTGTATCCATGGGCGTCGCGTCGGTATCCGCCGAAACCACATGCACGTCATCGGTGGCAATGCCGAGTTCCTCCGCGGCGATCTGGCCGAGGACGGTGAGCGAGCCCTGGCCTGTTTCCACGGTACCGGTGATCAGGGTCGCGGTGCCGTCCTCATTGACCTTCACCGTCGCCGCCGACGGGTTGGCCATCACGGTAAACCCGATCGGGTACCACATGCAGCCCATGCCTTTTCCGCGCTTTTTCACTGGCCGTCCTCCGTCCAACCAAATCGCTCGGCAGCCTTTTCGAGTGAGTCCTTGACCACCACGCTTTGCAGCACCTGACCGGTCGGGCTGGCAGAACCTTCGTGGAAGGCGTTCTTCATCCGCAACTCCAACGGGTCGATGCCCAGCTTGTGGGCGATCTCGTCCATCTGGGATTCATAAGCGAAGCACACCTGCGGCGCCCCGAACCCGCGCATGGCGCCGGTCATGGTCTTGTTGGTGTACATGCAGAAGGCCTCGGCGAGCAGGTTCTCGATATTGTACGGCCCCGCCGACAAAATGCAGGCCTTGCCCAGCGTGGTTTCACTCCACGAACAGTAGGCGCCGCCATCCAAGACGAGGCGGACCTTGCGGGCGGTGATCATGCCGTCGTTGGTTACGCCGGTCTTGTACTCCATGATGAACGGGTGCCGGGTCGTCGAGGCGATGAATTCTTCTTCGCGGGTATAGACCATTTTCACCGGCCGTCCCGTCTTCCGCGAGAGCAGCGCCAGGGCCGGCTCGGTGGTGATCTCGTTCTTGCCGCCGAAGTTGCCGCCGACGATGGTGCCGACAATGCGGATTTTGTTGATCGGCATATCAAGCGTGCGGGCAATGTCGGCCCGGCCCAAGGTTATCCGGCCCAGGCTCGACCACAAAGTCACCCGGCCATTGGGATCCCACTGCGCGATGGACGCATGAGGCTCCAGCGGCACATGCTCGATCATCTGGGTCGAATAGACGCCCTCGAAAACGTGGTCGGCTTCGGCGAAGCCTTTCTCAAGATCGCCTTTCTTGATCCGCTTGGTCGCGTAGATGTTGCTGTGCGGCGGATGGACTTTGATCTCGTCCTTCATCGCCTCCACCGGATCGTAGACCGGCTCCAGCGGCTCGTACTCGACCTTGATCTTCTCGCACGCTTCCTCGGCAATCTGTTCGGTCACCGCAGCCACCGCGGCGACCGCGTCACCGGCGTGGAACACGCGTTCGTCGGCCAAGACCGGCTGATCCTGATAGGACGGACCATAGGAGTTGACCGGAATTTCCCTGCCGATCAGCACCGCCGTTACGCCGGGCATGGCCTCGGCTTCGGAGGTATCAATGGACTTGATCAATGCCGAGGAAATGCCTGCCCGCTTCATTTTGGCGAACAGCATGTTCGGGAACGTTATGTCATCGATGTATTTGGTCTGACCCAGGCCGTGCAGGCGGCCATCCGGACGGGTCGCCCGCTGGCCCACCGCCGGCGTCTGGTGCCGTGCCTCGGTATCGATGGTCTCGACCGGAAAATGAGCCGGCTCGACAACCGACGGGAGACGAAGCTCTTCGTCGGTCTCCTTGAGATCGGTTAGCGAATCCGTCTTATCAGCGACTTTGACATCATCTGTCATGGTTCAAGCTCCTCTCTGCGCGCCCTTAGGCGGCTTCCCTCTCGCCGCGGAGAATGCGCGCCGCATCCTGAACAGCTTCGATCATTTTGGTGTAGCCCGTGCACCGGCAAAGATTGCCGGAGAGCGCATCCTTGATCTCTTCTTTGGTCGGATCGGGGTTCCTATCCAACAGTCCCTTGGCGGAGATAATGACGCCGGGGCCGCAGAAACCGCACTGCAGGGACGCGAACTCCTCGAACGCCTTCTGGATCGGATGGAGATCCTCCAAGGTCGCCAGGCCCTCGATGGTGACCACATCCTTGCCATCCACCTGGCCAGCCAGCATGAGGCAGGAATTCACCGGAATACCATCGACGATGACCGTGCAGGCGCCGCAGTCGCCGACATCGCAGCCGAGCTTCGATCCGGTGAGATAAAATTCGTCCCGGAGCAGCCGAAGCAGGGTGGTCTCCGGCGGCACCGATGCCGAGCGTTCTTCCCCGTTGATGGTGAGCGTAACGTCCGTCATGTCCGTTCTCCTTTTCTCCGCCCGCTTACTTGCTTTGGGCGAGCTGATAGGCGTTGTCGAGCGTGCGCTTGGTCAGCACGGCAATCAGATCCCGGCGGTAGGATGACGAGGCACGGAAGTCGTCGATAGGCTTGGCGTCTTCGACCGCCAGCCGGCCGGCTTCGGCCATGTTCTCAGGGGTGATTTCCTTGCTCTCGAGGAAGTCCTCCGCGGTGGTCGCGCGGATCACCGTCGGCGCCACGGCGCCCAGGCTTATCTTCACGTCCTTGAAGGTGTTCCCCTCGCCGACCCAGAGGGCGGAAGCGGCATTGACGAGCGCCAGCGCCTGGCCCTTGCGAAGCCCGAATTTCAGGAAGTCGGCGGGCTTGCCCAGGTTCTTCTTCGGAATGATCACGTCAAGCAGCACTTCGTTATGCTCGAGGATGGTCTTGCGCGGGCCGACGAAGAACTCTTCCAGGCCCATGCGGCTGATACCGTCCGGACCGGCCACCGTCACCTCGGCTTCGAGCGCCATCAGGGCGGGACCGGAATCCATCGACGGTACGCACGTGACCAGATTGCCCCCGAGGGTTCCAAGGTTCCGGGTCTGCACCGCGCCGATGGTGTGGGCTGCGTGAACCAGCGCCGGGAAGTTTTCTTGAATGTAAGGGTCGTCCATGATCTGGGTGTGGGTGACCAAGGCGCCGATGCGCAGACCCTCATCATTCACCTCGATGCCCTTCAGGTCTTCGGCCCTTGTTATATCAACGACCACATCCGGGGGGTGCTTGACGTGTTTGAGATCGACGAGAATGTCCGTCCCGCCGGCGAGCACGATGACATTGGGACCATATTCGCTCAAAAGAGAAACCGCCTGATCAGCGGAATCCGCGGATACAAAATCAAAGGCCCTCATTTCTTTTTCCTCTACCTGTCGAAAGGGCTGGGAACCGCCTACTGCACGATCGGCGGGTTCTCGAGTACGGCAAACAAACGTTTCCGGGATTTCTTAATGTGCGACCCGATAAGGCTCGCAGCCTTGGTCTTGTCGCGCGCCTGGACCGCATCAATGATCGCCACGTGTTCGGCGACCAGCTTCTCCGCCGAGCCATTTCCTTGAGCCGACGACTGCTGGCCCGAAACGCCCATGAAAGTCAGGCGGTCGAACTGATCAATTACCTCGCAGGCCGTCTTCGCAAGCCGCGTATTGCCGGACAGCTTGGCGACAGCAGAATGGAAATCCCGGTTGTACGTAACCCATGCCGCGAGGCCGTCGGCATCCACCACCCGGAAAATATCGAGAGAGGCCAACTCTTCATCGCTCGCCTCTTCGATGGCGCGGCGGGCACATGCCTTCTCCATCATTATCCGCATCTCATAAAGCTCCCGCGCGTCGGAGACCGAGACAGGGACAACCCGGTAGCCTTTGCGCGGAAGTACTTCGATGAGACCCTGCTCTTGAAGCCGGAGCAGGGCGTCGCGGACAGGAGATTTGGAAACCCGATAGCGCTGGGCAAGATCGTTTTCCCGAAGCTGGACGCCCGGCTGCAGATCACAGCTCAGAATATCCGCACGGATCTGGTCATACACCGTATCCCGCATCAATCCTTGCGGTTGGTCTCCGGTCTGGTCCTGAATTTGTGGCCGATCAAGCATTTCGAGCGCTCTTTGAAATATCACCTAGAAGAATATCGCCCAAATACGTTTTCAAAGTCAACACGAAAAATTAACTTGGTCCCGGTACCGTTCCAATAACGCATGTCCGAAATTTCTTTATATTGTTCAATACTGTAAATAAATTTTTTTGGTGAAGATTGCGAAAACGAAATACCAAGAAATTGGTATTGTGATATTCCACAGCACATTTTTGATATCTCAAGAATAAAATAAATTTCCACAATCAAGTCTTCACTGGATCGGTTTCGAAGCGGATTTTTCCGCCCGTCTCGGGTTCCAGCCGGGTAACCACCCGCCAGCGGTCGTCGTCGGCATCCGGGAAATCCAATCGGAAGTGAGCGCCGCGGCTTTCTTCTCGGGCGCCCGCGGCGGTTGCCAGCAGCCGGCCCAGGAGTGTGAGGTTGGGAATGGAGAGTGCGCTCTCCAGTTCCTGGCCAAGCGTCTTCGCCGATGTCCTGGCCCCGGGCGAGAGACGCATCGCCGGGATGTCCTCGGCCTCGATTCGCTCATACTCGGCGAGGGCGGCGGCGCATTGTTCAGCGTCCCGGATCGGCCCCAGCTTCTCATGTGCCAGCATGCGGCAGGCCAGGCGGACCTCGGCTTGGAAGGGACCGTCCTCCCGCGCCATCAGCGCTTCGAGGTTTTCGGCCGCGTCTTCGGGAAGGCTTACGGCGTCCGGAGCCTGGTGATCCAAAGAAGCTGCCGCGGCACCCCGGCCGGACCGACGGCCGAAGGCCAGGGCGTCCGATAAAGCAGATCCGCCAATGCGGTTACCGCCGTGCACGCCGCCTGATGTTTCCCCCGCCGCCCACAGACCATCGATCGGGGTCTTGCCATGAACGCCGATTTTCAGACCACCGAGCCAGGTATGACTGCCCGGCGCCACTTCGAGGGGCGTCTCGGTCAAGTCGATCCCTCGGTGCAGGCAGGTCTTATGGACGTGGGGGATGGTCTTCAGGATGGTCTCCTTCGGCACGCGGGTGGCATCCATATAGATGCCGCCGGTGAGGCTGGCGTTGCCGGCGTGAATTTCACGCGCCATGGCGAGGATCACCTCGCTGCGGGTACTACGCTCCGCCGTATCCGGGTAGTAGCGCTTCAAGAACTCCTCGCCGTCCCGATTCTTGAAGACGGCGCCGGCATTGATGAAGCCGGTCGGATGCGGCGCGAAGCCGAACAGCTCCTCGGGTGCGCAGCACATGGCCTGAAAGTCGATCATTTCGATCCCAATCAAGGGGGCACCGGCCCGGAAGCCGAGGGCGAAGCCATCGCCGGTAACCTGAGGCGGATTGTCGTTCACATAGAACAGGCCGCTGCCGCCACCGGTACAAAGAATTACCTGGGAGGCTGCGTAGGCCGCCAGGCACCCTTCCCCGTAATCGACGCCCCAGGCGCCGGCCACGCGGTCCCCGTCCTTCACAAGATCGACAATGGCCGTCAGTGAGTGCTTGTCGATACGCGCGTCCGCCCGGAGCCGCTTGGAGAGGGTCTTGGTAACCATATTGCCGGTGGTGTCGTGATGGTGTACGGCGCGGGGCAGGGCGTGGTTGGGAAACATCTTGAGGTCCAGCCCGCCGTCGCCGCCGCGCACGAATTCGGCGCCCCACGCTTCCAGGTCCCTGACAATGGGGATGATGTCCTCGCACCAGGCGCGCGCCAGATCGGGGTCGATCAGCTCGCCGCCATGTTCAAGGATTTCCTCGAGGTGCTTCTCCGGGGAATCTTCTTTGCCCATGGCCGCCGCAAATCCGCCGCGGGCGACCGTGGTCGTTCCGGACGTCGCCCGGCCCTTAGTGGCCTGGATGACCGACACACCGGCCTCGGCACATTCGAAGGCGGCCATGGTGCCGGCCGCGCCGCCGCCGATGATCAGGACGTCGGTCTTGAAGTTCTTGGTTTCTATCCCGGCCATCTCAGTCGTGGTCCATCAGACGCCTGAGCTCGGCCACGCAAGCATCGGCGAATTCCGGGTCATTGATATGCACGTCCATCACCTTGAGTTCTCCAGCACTCAATTTGTCGCGGAGGGCGTCCGTGAAGTGCCGATCGGTTTCGGGCTGGAACCAGGAGCCGATCCCGTTGCCGTCTAAATCGTGGGTCTTGCGGATGGTGTGCTGGCTGAATCCCCGGCTCGGCACCAGAACCACGAACGGCGTCTTCGACCGATTCAGGCGCTCGGCGAACATCGTACCCAGCTCCGCCATTTCTTCGGCGTTGGTCCGCATCAAAAGGATTTCCACATTGTATTGATAGAACTCCCGGTCCCTGAATCGCTCGGGACACTCGCCGACCCACCAGTTGGTGTGATCAATGGCGCCGGGCGCAACAACCTGCGGCAGGCCGGCCTTCGCCGCACCCGTCAGGCGGTCAGGTCCGGCGCTGTAGACCCCGCCGGTCAGCAGGTCGGTCACTTCCGAAGTCGTCAAATCGATCACCCCTGCGAACTCGCGGCGGGACGCCAGGTTCTCCAGCGCTTTGCCGCCGGGACCCGAGGCATGAAAGTGCATGACCTCGTATCCCGCGGCCTGCAATTGATCGGTTATACGGTCGACGGCGACCTGCAGATTGCCGAAGGACGAAACGCCGATCAGCGGCGGGGCCTCCTCGATCCGGGCCCGCTGGTCTACCCGCGATCGCGCCATCGCGGCGACGGCATACGCCGCGTTTTCCATGATCGAGCGGGTAATCCGGTTCATCACAATATCGCTGATGGTCGGGAACATGGCGATATCGCTCTCGGCCACATACCACTGCACGGCAGCCGTGGCCGCGACCGGGGTCACCATCACCTTGGGGAACATAGGCGGCAGAGCGCGCATCATCCCGCAAAAGACGGTACACCCATTGGCCCCACCGACCCCGATGGCGCCGGAGATTTCCCCCGCCACCTGGGCGTTGACCAGCGCCTGGGTGCCGCCGGCAATCATCGCCTCGGCGGCGGCAGAGCGTTCCAACTCACCCAACGCCTCCCAGGTCTGTCCGGCCATCGCAACGACCTCACCACCGGTCATCGCCGCCCCCGGCTTGTTGTGCGGCCGGAGGGACAAGTCCAGCAGCCAAGGCTCGGCACCCGCGTTCCGAAGACTGTCACAAACGTGCTGGGCCGCCTCGGATTTGCTATCGAGGGTCGCCAGTACGGCAATTCGGACGGGATCGGCCATGGGCTATGCCGGCTTGGTAATTTCTTTAAACCTGGCGGTGACGGCCGGGACCGAGTCCTCGATGGGAAACCGCTCGGCGGATGAACCGCCCACATAGCCGTCCATCCGCGGCTCCTTGGCCCAGAACGCCGCGAAGTCCTCCGGGGTCTCGATGGAGCCGCCGTGGCAGGTGACGATCCGGTCGGCGTATTCGGATGCCAGCGCATCGCAGACGCCGGAGGCACGCGCAATCGCCTCGTCCTCGGCCATCACGGTTTGCGAGCCGATGGTGCCGCCCGACGAGTTGCCGAAATGGACAATGATGTTGTCCACGCCCGCCTCGGCCATGGCGAGAGATTCATCGACGCTTGTGCAGAACGCCTTGGTGTAGATGCCTTGGCTCGATGCATAGCCCAGCACGTCCACTTCCTTGCCGTAACCCATGCCGGTCTCTTCCAGGTCGCCGCGGAACTTGCCGTCGATCAGGGCCACCGTCGGGCAGGCCATGATGCCGTCGAACCCGGCGGCCGCGACACGATCGACGAAGCGGCGCATGTCGCGGGTCGGATCGACACACAACAGTCCGGCCATCACCGGGCAGTCGGAAACCACGTTGATCATGGACCGTTCGCCGACTTCGAGAGTGAGTTCGTTGGCGTCGCAGATGGGCAAATACCCGGCCATGGACGAGAGGCCCTGCATCCGGAAATAGGCGAGGTCATGGGTGGTGACCATGTCGGCGCCGCCGCGGGCCGCCATTTTTGCGGTGATGCCGGTGCCGCAGAGCGCATCGTAGATAGCGCGGCCCGCCTCCCGCTCGGCCTGAAACCGGGCGCGAATGGTATCTCGATCAAATCCGCTCAAGGACCCCTCCCTGGAATTTCGTCATTGTTCGCCCGAAGTTTAAAAGCTAAATCCCGGATGAACATCACTTTCGGACGCAAAGACATGAGTGGACGGCTGGAGAACAAGGTTGCGATCGTGACGGGCGCCGGTGGCGGCATCGGCGGCGCTATCGCCAGGTCGTATGCGGCCGAAGGCGCGGCGGTGGTGCTGGTCGATCTCAACGAGGCCGCGATCCGCGAGGTCAAGAATACCATCTTTGGAGCGGGCGGCAGGGCCGCGGCCCTGATCGGCGATGTATCCCTTGAGGAGACGGCAGTCCGTGCGGTCGAGATGGCCAACCGCGAATTCGGCGGACTGACGACAATAGTCTCCTCCGCGATCTACGACGCCCCCTACCAACCGGCCCCGGAACTTCCCGTCGAGGAGTGGAAGAAAAGCATTGATGTAAACCAGACGGGCCCATTCCTGCTCGCCAAGCACGCGGTGCCGGTTATGGCCGCCAGTTCCAATGAACATGGCGGCGGCAGCATCATCCTGGTGGCCTCGCAACTCGCCTTCGCACCCAAACCCGGCCGCACCTGGTACGCCTCCCAGAAGGGCGCCATGGTCAGCCTCGCCAAGGCGCTCGCCGTCGATCACGCCAAGGACGGCATCCGCGCCAATGCGCTGTCCCCCGGGCCGACCGCCGACGAGCGATTCTTCAGCCAGTGGCCGAGCGAGGAAGAGGCGCACGCCAACGCCAACACGCTGATGGGCCGGCTGGGCGAGCCCGAGGAAATTGCCGCCGGGGCGGTGTTTCTGGCGAGCGATGAGGCCAGTTTCGTCACCGGTATCGAGCTTCTGGTCGACGGCGGCTACACCGCGGTCTGAGCCGCAGTCTCCGGGGTGCGGATTCGTTGATTCCGCAACAGGCTTCCGCGTTGACTCCCCCGGACCCGTTCCCTAGATTCCCGCCGCGTTTCGCCCGGCGAGGATAAGTTCGAATTTTTTTGCCGATTGCCGTCTGGCCCGCGTAGCGGCGCGGGCACCCGAGGAGAAGAATAATGCCCGACACCCCATGGATTTCCGATGATTGGTTTACCAGCCCCTGGAACTTCGCCGACGAAGTCACCAAGGACTGGAAGTTCCCCGAGCAGGTCCGGATTCACGACGTCACGCTCCGTGACGGCGAGCAGCAGGCCGGTCTCGCCTTCGATTACGACGACAAGATCCGTATCGCCGAGGGTCTTGCCGAGGCCGGCGTCCACCGGATCGAAGCCGGCATGCCGGTGGTCTCCGCCGATGACGCCCGCGTGGTTCAGGACCTCGCCAAGCGCGACTTCGGCCCCAAAATCTATTCCTTCGCCCGCTGCATGGTCGACGACGTCAAGCGCGCCGTCGATGCCGGCGTCGGCGGCGTGATCATGGAGGTCCCGTCCTCCCAGCACCTGATCGAAAAAGGCTACCGCTGGGAACTGGAGCGGGCCATCGACCTCTCCATCGAGAGCACCAAGTTCGCCCATGACCAGGGCCTGGAAGTGGTGTTCTTCCCGATCGATTTTACC
Source organism: Rhodospirillales bacterium (assembly GCA_965213765.1). Classification (GTDB taxonomy): domain Bacteria; phylum Pseudomonadota; class Alphaproteobacteria; order Rhodospirillales; family UBA2165; genus JAJDXO01. The sequence goes on from OZ243926.1 coordinate 2,034,888, forward strand.
CGGTCCGATCTGAACTGGGTGATGGACCTGATCGAGAAGGTCGGCAACGAAGGCCACATGGACGGCCTCGCGCTGGTCGACACCATGGGCGTCACGTCCGTGCATGCCATGCCGTACTTCGTCCGCGAAGTGAAGAAGCGGTTCCCGGATGTGCCGCTCGAGGCCCACTTCCACATGGATTACGGGCTCGGCGTCGCCAACACCATCATGGCCGTCGCCGAAGGCGTCGAGGTCATCCAGTCCACGGTTCTGGGTCTGGGCGAGCGCGCCGGCAACGTGCCCATGGAAGAGACCGTGATGGCGCTCAAGACCCTCTACAACGTCGATTGCGGCATCAAGACCGAGAAGTTCAAGGAACTGGCCGACATGGTCGCCGAAGTATCCGGCGCCGTCGTGCCCCTCAACCGGCCGATCGTGGGCGACGATTTGTTCAAGATCGAAAGCGGCATCATCGCCACCTGGTTGTTGAATTGCGGCGTCGGTGAGGATCTCACCACCGTCGTTCCGTTCCGCCCCTCGATGGTCGGCCAGGCCGACCCCATCGCCGTCATCGGCAAGGGCTGCGGCATTGACAACGTGAAACACTATCTCGACAAGTTCCAGTTCCAGTACACCGAGGAAGCCGCCATGGCGCTCCTCATGGACATCAAGAACTGGGGTCTGAAGCACAAGCGGCTGATGACGGACGACGAGTTCCGCGCCTTTGCGGAAGAGAACTTGAAGCAGGACTAGTTCTACTCCAAGTTCACCAGGGAGCCCGGTCTCTTTCGAGAGGCCGGGCTTTTTTCATGCGCGCTCTACTTTCGGGCGGCGATGAACAGCGCCAAGACAACGATGGCGGCCCCCAGCAACTGGAGCGGTGACAGGCTCTGATCCAACAGGATGAACCCGGCGGAGATGGCGACCAGCGGCTCGATGTTGGAGAGGATCGTCGTCAGCGGCGCGCCGATGGCCCCGATGGCGGTAAAGAACATGATCATCGAGGCTGCATAGAACAGGTGAGTGAGCCAGAAGCCGGTCCAGCCTATCCCGGTTTCCGGCAGCTTGAAGCCACCGACGACCAACACGATCACCACGAAGGCGGTCAACGCGCCCGCCGACATGTAGAGGGTCGCCTGCATGGGGTGCGAACTGGCCATCACCCGGCCGCTGAGCGCCGAGACGGTGCCGAGGCCCAGCCCGGCGGCGACGGCGAGGACAATCCCCGTCACCTCGTATTCATCGATCTTCACGCCGAGAGCCAGCGCCAAACCGCCGAAGGCGACGACGGCGCCGACCACCGTGGTCGTCCGCAAGGGCGCCAGGCGCATGGCCGCCGCCTCGAAGCTGGTGACCAGCGGGAAGATGTAGAAAACCAGGATGGCGATCCCGACCGGCAGGCGGTTGAGGGCACTCAATAGTGCGAGGGTATAGCCGGCGCTGATGACGCCCAAGATGAACGCGGCGGTCCCCTCCCGCTTGGGCAGGAACAGGGGGATGCTCCGGGCCTTGAGGATCACCACTAAAATGATCAACGGCAGGATGAAACGGGTCGCGGAAACGGAAATCGGATTGGTGCCGCCCTGATAGGCGAGCCCGACGACGGAATTGGAGAGCGCGAAGCCAACCGCCGACACCAAGGCCAGCGTAATCCCAAGTCCGCGCGCGTTTTGATCCATTCAACATCCCCTCATGTCCGCTGATGGGACCAATCCCCGCCGGTATTTGCAAGCGCCCTTGCCGTTCCCGCGCTCAAGGGGAACAATGACCGCAACAAACGGATAGTTTATTGGGAGAGGCTCAATGGCGGTTAAGCACTTTCACCATGCGACCCTGCAGGTGCCGGACGTCGCGGCGCAATTTCAGTTCTACAAGGATTTCGGCCTGACGGGCCGCGCCCGCGGCAACAACGCGGTAATGCGCTGCAAGGATCGCAAACAGGACCAGGTGATCATCACCGAGGGCCCGGCCATGGGCCTCCATGACCTCTCCTTCGGCGCGACCAAGGCCGCCATCAAGAAAATTCGGGAGCGGGCCGAGGAACGGGACGACGTCTCGGTCATCGATCCGCCGAAGAATGCCCCCTATAAGGGGCTTTGGGTCCGCCATGAATTCGACGGCATGATCTACAACATCAACGATGATCCGGCGGCCAAGTCACTCGGCGGCGTGAAGCCGGCCAAGAAGCAGCCCGAATACAAGGTTAATACGCCGGGCCATTTCTACCGTGTAAACGAGAAGCTGGATCTCCCCATCGACACCAAGCCGGCGCCCCGGCGCCTCGGCCATATGGTTCACTTCACCCCCGACGTGGACAAGAAGGTCGACTTCTATTCGGACGTGCTGGGCCTGCAACTCACCGACCGTTCGGGCGACCTGATCGCCTTCATGCGCCCCGCCGGCGGCAGCGACCATCACGTGGTCGGCTTCGTGAAGGACAAGAAACCGGGCTTCCATCATATCTCTTTCGAGGTGGGGAACCCGGACGAAGTGGGCATGGGCGGCCAGAGTTTGCTCAATCAAGGCTACCGCAACGGCTGGGGCTTCGGCCGCCATGCCTTGGGGTCCAACTTCTTTTGGTATGTGCGCGACCCGCACATGGGCATGTGCGAGTACTTCTCGGACATCGACTACATCGCCGATGACGACAAGTGGAAGCCCCGCGACTGGCCCATCGACGTGGCGTTCTACCTCTGGGGCCCGCCGCCGCCCAAGGCGTTCGGCACCAACTACACGGGCAACAAGAAGGTGATAAAGCCGGAGTCGGTTTCGTATTCGCGGGTTTAGGGGACCGTGAAAGAAGAGCTGGGAGGCCTAAACCGGCAGGGATAAGCCCCCCTTACCCAGCTCCAGCTAGGCTCGCGTCGCTCGCCAATCCTTCACATCCTCTTCCCCTTGAAGGGGCGAGGACAGGTGAGGGGGTGGCTGAATTAAACTCCCGGGGACCCTACTGCACCCAGCGGACGATGCCGGCGACGCCGTCGACGCCGACCTGTGACCCGTCGGGGATTTTTTCGGTGGCGTCCTGGACGCCGAGCACCATGGGAATGCCCCGCTCACGCCCCAGGGACGCGAGGTGGGACGTGGACCCGCCGAGTTCCGCGACCACGCCGGAGACCCGAGGCAGCACGGAGGCGAGCGCCGGCCCCGCCACGTTGGTGACCAGAATATCGCCCGGCGCAATTCGGCCGATCTCGCATTCGCAATTGATCACCACGGCACGGCCGGTCCCCCAGCCGACGCCGGAGGGCTGCCCCCGCAAACCGGGATGCTTCTGCCACATGGCGTCCGGCACGATGGGGTCTTCCATGTGCAACGGACGCGCCTGCAGCATTTTGATGCCGCCTTTGTCCATGGCCCACTCGATTTCGGCGGGGACGCCCAACATGTCTTCCGACTTCCGCAAGTAGCCGGCGAGTTCGCCCACCTGATCCTCGTTCAGGCACTGCCGCGCCTGCTGTTCATGGTCGTTGTGGTGTGAATGCGGCGAATGGTGATGCCGGCACGACACGCTGTGTTTCTTGGCACCCGTCGCGATGTCGATGATGTTGCTGTCCGCATCCAGGTCGTAGCGGTCGGGTACCACCTCGCCCTGGGCGATGCTCTCGCCGAGACCCCAGGTGGCGGACACCATCATGCCGCCCGATGCCGTCTTCGAAAGCCCACCGCCGGAGGCCACCGCGTCCACCAGCGGCTGGACCAGCAGCGCCATGGCCGTGGAGCCGGGATCGATGTCGTGGGTCTGCATGTAGCGAAGCGCGCGCGGCGCCCACAGGGCGGCCCAGCAGGCCTTCACCGCGGTGATGAAGTCCTCTTCCTTCTCAAGACCCAAAAAACTCTCGAATTGGCCGGCGAAGGTGGAGCCTTCCCGGTCCTCGACCAGGGCCGAGGAGCGGACGACCACCAGGGCGCCGGTGCGCTCGACCATCTCGGCCCGCGCCGCCGCCAGTTCTTCCTGGATCCCAGGATCGATGTCGTTTGTGTAGAGCCCGAGGCGCACCCGATTGGCGAATTCCCGGGCCTGGGTGTATTCCGCGCCGTAATAGGCAAGTGCGGCTTCTTCCACCCCGATGGCCTTCAATTGCGCCCGGTAGACGTCGGCGCCGATGCAGAACCCGTCCGGGGTCGGCATCCCCTTCAGGCCGAGGGCGGCTTGATTGGCGGCCTTGGGCCCGAAGCGCTGCGGGTCGGTGGCTTCAGCCGAATTCAGTTGGACGGCGTACCGGCTCATGGTTCTTCTCTGCAATTTGCCAAACCGGGAACCGGCGAACCTTCATCCAGGAAAGCCCGCCGGTCTCAATTCTTGTCAACAATCAGGCCCATAATCGGCCCCGGGCCGGGTGCGCCCTTAGACGACCTCAACCGGCATGATGCGGTCGATCGGGAAGTGGGTGATCAGCTCCGTATGATCGGCGTGGCAAATCACCATTTCCTCGATCCGGCAGCCCCACTCATGGACCTTGCCGTGCTGGGTTTCCAGCGCGAAGACCATGCCTTCCTGGATCTCGATCGGGTGATCGAGAGACCAGATGCGCGAGATCACCGGCGGATCGTACTGAGCGAGACCGAGACCGTGGCCCCAGAGGTTGGCAGCCGCCTGGTCTTCTTCCTCGTAGCCCCAGACCTCCTTGGCCGACGGCCACTTCTCGGCGATTTCGCGGGTCGTGGTACCCGGCTTCACCGCGTCGATGGAAGCCTGCAGCCACTCGAGCGCGCGGGCATAATATTCCTGCTGCTCCTTGGTCGGCTCCTGACCCACCGAATAGGTTCGGTAGTAGCAGGACTTGTAGCCGTTCCAGGTCAGCGCCGCGAGATCCATGAAGACGATGTCGCCAGGCTGGATGATCCGGTCGGAGAAGTTCCGCCAGTTCGGCCATGTGTTCGGACCCGAGGACACGATGACGTCCTCGACGTCTTCCATGCCCGGGATGTTGTAGAGGAATTGCATGATGTGCGCGGTCACCTGGTTCTCGGTGATGCCGGGCTTCAGGAACTTCATGCACTCCCAGTGGGCGGCGTCGCCGATGGCGCCGACGATCCGCATGCACTCGTGCTCGTCTTCGTTCTTGACCGCACGGGCTTCCATCATCGGGGTCATGCCGTCGACCCAGTTGATGCCGTTGTCGGCGAAGGCCTGGAGCATGTTGATGTCGATGAAGTCGACGCCCAGCTTCTCGCCCTCGACGCCGTGACGCTTCATCTCTTCCTTGGCGGCGTTGATGAACTTGGTCACCTGCTGGGTCGAGGCGGGACCGGCCGCGCCCTTGATCCAGGCGTAGGAGTAGCGAATATTCTCCGGCGGGATCCACGGGCTGTGACGTTCGATCTGAATACCGATGTCGCCCTGTTCGAACAGAATTGGCTGACCGTCGCCGCAGAGCATGGCATAGCGAAGGCCGGGCTTCAGCCGGTTCCAGCCGGGAGTGAGCGTGCTGGTCACATACCGGACGTTCTCATCATACATGAGCAGCATGGCGCCCAGACCGTGGGCCTTCATGCGCTCACGGGCGCGTTCCAGGCGGTAATTCCGCAGACGGTCCCAATTGATTCGCTGCTGCCAGTCGACGCTGGTGATACCGAAATTTGCAAAACCTGAGGACATAAAAAACGACTCCCTAGTCACTCCCAAGAATGGGTTTAGACATAAAGAATGGGCGGGGGTGAATCAAACCCAATCTGCTATGAGACCCCGCTCCATGGAGTGCGCGTAAGCCGCGGAAATTTAGGACATTCGGGTCCGTCAAACGGTCATCGGCCTGCCGCTCTCCGCGGACCTGACGACGGCCTCCAGGACGGCGGCATTGCGAATTTTTTCTCCATCGGTGAACGGATAGTCGGCCCGCCCCTCGACCGCATCCGCGAAGGCTTCGAGATTGGCGGTAACGGTGTCGATATCGTCGAGAAGCGCGGTTTCCTCCACCCCTTCCGCCCGGGAGACGGTCAGCCGGGTTTTGCCGATCTCGCTCGGATGTGTGTCACCTCGCGCCTCCACCCAGGCTTTGGACCCAAAGACGGCAAACCGCATGTAGAGCGGCGTTGCCAGCTGCGATGAAAAATACGACGTACCGCCGTTCGCGTGCCGGAACTGGATCGACAGCACATCGCCGGCACCGTGTTGCATGTAGCGCCGCGCCGTCTGGGCGAAGACCTCGGTAATGTCGCCCAGCATCCACAAATAGGCGTCCGAGTGGTGAATGCCCGTCGCGGTCATGCCGGCGGCCGGGGATTCGCCGGCGTCCGCCCGCCATCCCTCGGCCGGTACGTTGGCCAGCTTGTCGTGAGAGAAGTTGCTTTCGGCATGCTGGATTTCGCCCAGCGCCCCTTCATCGATCAGCCGCTTGATCTCCCGGAACGCGGGCTCGAACCGGCGTTCGTGACCGACGCCCAGTTGGACGCCGGCCGCGCCGCATGCCGCGACCGCGCGCTCGGCACTCGCTTTTGTCAGCGCCAACGGCTTCTCGCAGAAGACGTGCTTCTTGGCTTCCGCCGCAGCCACGATCTGCGCCTCGTGCAGGCTATGAGGGGTCGCCAGCAGAACACCGTCGAGGTCGGGGTCGTCCAGCGCATCGGAGAGTTCGGCGCTCAGCTCGAGTTCATTTGCGTCGGCAAAATCCCGATGGGCGTCCGGCGTGATGTCGATGCCGCGCGTCACCCGCAGCTTGCCGCTGTTGTTCTTCAGGCAGCCGACGATGTGCTTGCCCCACCAGCCAAGGCCAACCATGGCCACATTGATCATGCGAAAATCTCCGGTCCACGCGCGGGCCGAAGTCTTAGCCAATCAGATTGTCCGGATCAAACGCCCGGAGCGATTAGGCGGCGCGATGCCGATGGCGCCGACGTCACTGGGCCATAAATATCTTCGAGCCGGGACTCCCGGATTCCCGCCAGAAACGGAGAATCAGCCCGTTTCGGTTTTCCGAAATTAGATAGAATTTTATCAAAATTCCTCGCTGGACCCGGCCGTTCCGGACGCGTAAGGAAGATGCCGAACGGGGCAAGCAATTGATCGACAAACGGGTCACATCTTTTGAGCAGGCACTGGCCGGGATCGAGGACGGATCAACTATCCTGGTGGGCGGATTCGGCAACGCCGGCTCACCCATCGAACTCCTGGAGGCGCTGATCGATCAGGGGGCCAGGGAACTGACAGTGGTCAGCAACAATGCGGGCGAAGGCGAGTTCGGGCTCGCCCGGCTGATGCGGGCCGAACGGGTGCGCAAGATCATATGCTCCTACCCGATCACTTCCGGTTCGGTGGTCGTCGATGAACTCTATGCAGCGGGCAAAATCGAGCTGGAGGTGGCGCCCCAAGGTACGATCAGCGAACGCATGCGCGCCGCGGCGGCCGGCATCGGCGGCTTCTACACCCGGACGTCCGCCGGCACCAAGCTCGGCGAAGGCAAGGAAACCCGCGAGTTTGACGGGCGGCCGCATGTGCTGGAACGGCCGCTCAAAGGTGACGTCGCCCTCCTCCGCGCCAAGACCGGCGACCGGTGGGGCAACCTCGTTTACAACATGACGGCCCGAAATTTCGGACCCACCATAGCCATGGCCGCAGACCTGACCGTCGCCCAAGTGGACGAAACCGTCGATACCGGTGAACTGGACCCCGAGGTGATCGTGACCCCCGGGATCTTCGTCGACCGGGTTCTACAGGTTTCGAGGAGTTCGTAACGTGGGTTTGGACCGCAACCAAATTGCTTGGCGGATCGCTCAGGACATCACCGACGGCAGCTACGTCAATCTCGGCATCGGCATGCCGGAACTGGTGGCCGACTTCATCCCCGAGGGGCGCGAGATCGTCTTTCACAGCGAGAATGGGCTGTTGGGCATGGGGCCCAAGCCGCCGAAGGACCAGGAAGACCACGATTTGATGAACGCCGGCAAAAAACCGGTGACGCTGGTACCGGGCGGCGCCTACTTTCATCACACCGACTCGTTTCTGATGGTTAGGGGCGGCCATCTCGATCTCTGTGTGCTCGGGGCCTACCAGATCTCGGAGACCGGCGATCTCGCCAACTGGGCGACCAACAGCGACAAGCGGTTGCCCGCCGTCGGCGGCGCCATGGACTTGGCGGCCGGCACCCCGCGGGTCATCGCCATGACCACGCACTGCGCACGGGACGGCACACCCAAACTTCTCGGCGAATGCACCTTTCCGCTGACCGCGGCGGGCGTTGTCGACCGTGTTTATACGGACCTCGCCGTGGTCGATGTGACACCGGATGGCTTCGTCGCGCGCGAGATCATTGACGGGATGACCCTGGGTGAGCTGCAAGACAGGACCGGGGCAAGGCTTGCCGCCGCAGAGAATCTCGGCATCCTGAAAGCGCCGACACTCAGCGAGGCGGCCGAGTAGCTATCGCGACCAGGGGGTATCGACCTTCTCAATGGAGACGCCATCGACCTTGATGTCGTCGACCTTTTCGTTGAAGAAGCACATCAGGTCCTTGATCTTGGGCATCTCCGGAATCGGCTCCGGATAGCCCCAGACAATATTTTCAAACACCTGACCTCCCACCGTCGCCGTCCAATACACCGCATTCCCCTTGTAGGGACAGGACGACGTGGCGTCGCTTGGGGTCAGAAGCTCCGTCCGAACGTCCTCGGGCGGCAGGTAGTAGCGGGTCGGCAGCCCGGTTTCGAAAAGAAAGCTGGCGTTGGTGCTCTCGGCCACCGTTTCACCACCGAGGATGACTTTGACTGGCCGGGAGCTCCGCACCACGTCAATGCGTTTATAGGGATCCCGGGCATGGACGAAGATTTCGTCATCCTCCTCGTACCAGTGATCCACCTTGTTCCAGTAGAACGCCACATGATCCTTGAGTTGAGCGCATTCCACGAACGGGTCCCCGTATCCCCAGACAGCGTTTTCCGACGTTTTGCCGCCGGCGTCGATGGTCCAGTAGGACGCATCACCCTTGAACGGACAACGAGTCGAGTGGTCGGTCGCGCTCAGCAACTCCATCCGGACATCCGACATCGGGAAATAATAGACAGGAATGTGTTTGGTTTCCCGGATCAGCAGAGTCCTGAGGGAATCCGCAATGACCTCGCCGCCGAACTCGACACGTACCCGGCGCGGGCTGATCTCGATATTCACCTCGTAGCCGGGATGGCTTTGAAACCCGGGGGCGTTTACTCCATCAGGCATTGTGTTCCCTCCAGTCGCCGGCGTGAGTCCGGTCCGTGATCGGTCTGGTTCCATAGTACATCCGGGCAAACCCAGGCCAGGCTGGAGACCATCCCAAGTCAACTAGTCGCCTCAACTAATCGCCGGGCCGATCCATCTCGGCATCCGCGAACTCGTCGTCGCCCGGCTCGTCGTCTTCGACAGCCGCGATCCGATAGTCTTCGCTGAGCCATTTTGAGAGGTCGAGGTCGGCACAGCGCTTGGAGCAGAAGGGCCGGTGATCGGCGACCACGGGACGGCCGCAGGACGGACATTTCTTGCGTTTGGCGCTGACGGGGAGTCGGTGAACGGACACAGGCGGTCTTGGCTCCAAGTTTAAACACCACAGCCTAGGTCAGCCGGCAACCCGGCATCAATACCTAGTCTCCTTCTTCCGCCCCCAGGAGCGCCCGGGCCTCCAGCAGGCTGCGGCGCCTGCGGCGTCGGGTCAATTCGACCAGTCCGAGCTTGCTATAGCCATGGACAAAGGTGGATCGGTCGGCTGCACAGCGCTCACGCAGCCGACGGAGCACCTGATTGCGGTCCTCACCACGGGAAAGGGAGATAAAATCGATAACCGCCTGACCGGAAAGATTTCGGAGCCGAATCTCCCGGGCGGCAGCAGCCGCCGCCTCCAAGTTGACGTGCAGAGGTCCCTGCCCGGCGTTCCCCGCGTTGACGTCAATGGCCACGAGTGCCTGGGTAGGCTCAATGATCAACTCGCCCCCCGACGGAAGCCGGACCAACGTCTCGAAGGCTTCCTGCCAGGCGTCTTCCAGGCCCATGCTGCCGAAGGGTCCGACGGTCTGGTGGTGGGCCACCAGCCTATCGGCGGCTTCGGGTGCCCATCGGTCGATGCGGGATTGGACAAACGGCACGGATCCGCCGGTCACGACAATTTGCGACCAATCCTGTGCCGGAATATCCCTTATGTAGCTCTCCACGGGCGAAACCGGCGGTGACAAGACCGTATCGTCCTTGATATCGCGGATCGAGGACCACACGCCGCGCAACCTCCGAACCTCCTCGACAACCGCGTCCGCCCCGGCATCTCGTGCCCGGGTGCGCAGCAAAACCCCTTCTTCGCCCAGCAAACTCCCATCTACCGTGTCGATGAGAGATTCGACTTCCGGATGATCGCGAAGTGATCGCGGTGCCCGGACCGTCTCGCCATCCGGCAGGAAGACCGCCAAGCAGCCGGCGATCTGCGGCTTGGCGGTAAGCCGGGCCAGCTTGCCCGGAAAGCTGTCGCGCTCTACCTGCACGATCAGCCGCTGCCCCTCCTGGAGTGTCGGTGAACCCATGGGCAAGTCCCGACCGTTAAGGAAGCCGGTCGACCCGTCACCGAATTCGATGAACCCGTCGCCCCCTGCCGTCTTGCCGGCGACCCTGCCTCGATAGATGCCCTCTACTTGGCTAGGGTGGCGCCTCAACTCCAGATACGCTTCCGTCAGATCTCCGTCCTCGAGCAAGGCGATGCGATCGGCCGGCCCGCCGGATTCGATTACGAGTTCGCGCTTCATGATTGCTCTGCTTGCGGCCGGATTCCAAGGCCGCCCAATAATTGCACGACCTCAAACAAGGGCAGCCCCACCACGTTGCTGTAGGAACCGGAGATTGCCCGAACGAATCCGGCGGCCAGACCCTGAATGGCGTACCCGCCCGCCTTACCCCGCCATTCCAATGACAGGACATAATCGTCGATTTCCGTAGCATCCAGGCGCTTGAACGAGACGCTGGTCGACACCAGACGAGTATGTTTCACACCCCATGGGTCGACAACGCAGACGCCGCCGAGAACGGTGTGCCTGCGGCCGGAGAGCAATTCCAACATGCGGCGTGCCTCGCTCTCGGATTCCGGTTTCCCGAGGCCGCGGCGGCCGCAGGCGACGACCGTATCGGCACCAAGAACAAAAAAATTCGGATGGTCTGCCGCAACCGCCCGCGCCTTGTCGACCGCGAGCCTCAGCACCAGGTCTTTCGGCAACTCGCCGGGCTTCGCCGCCTCGTCGATATCGGCTGGAACGATTGAGCCGGGCTCCAGGCAAACCTGACGCAGCAAATCAAGCCGCCTGGGCGATGCCGAGGCGAGGATTAGGTTCGGTATCTGAGAATGGGTCATCGGCCGCGCCAAGATCAGGCGCCAGCAGACTACTTGAAGCGGAAGGTAATCCGGCCCTTCGTCAGGTCGTACGGGGTCATCTCAACGTTAACGCGGTCCCCCGCCAGCACGCGAATCCGGTGTTTCCGCATCTTTCCGGCCGTGTGGGCCAAAATTTCATGATCATTGTCCAGTTTGACCCGGAACATCGCATTGGGCAGCAGTTCGGTGACCGTGCCCTCAAACTCCAATAGCTCTTCCTTCGCCATCTCCGCTCCTGCGGCTGTTGCAATGAGGGGTGAAAGTGGTCCGAACAGCCTTTCGGGTCAAGTCCTTTTGCCCCGGATTCCGCCGAAAATTGTGGGGTCGGTCAGCCGCCAGGGGGCTTCGCGACAGGAAATCTCTGATGAATTCGATCATGGATGGCGTCGCGCACCCGGCGATAGGCTTCGAGCTGCACGTCTCGTGTTCCTTCGATCCCACCGGGATGCTCGGTGGCCCAGTATTCCACCTCGCAGGAGACGCGCGAGATGAGGCCCAGTGCCAGGTGATGGGCTTCAGGCGACAGGGTAATGATCAGGTCGAATGACAAATCGTCCAGATCATTGAAGGACTTTGGGCGGTGACGGGACATATCGATCCCCCGCTCCCGCATTACCTCGACAACAAAACCGTCGGGGTCGCCAATCTCGACTCCCACCGAGTCCACATATATTTGATGCCCGTGGTAGTGTTTGAGAAACCCTTCCGCCATGGGCGAGCGTACCGCGTTCAGCGAGCAGGCGAACAGGACGGCGGTGGGGCGTTCGGTCATCGTCTTATCGCCACAGCATGACGCAAATGAGGGTGAACAACCGCCGCGCCGTATCGAAGTCCATGGCGACGTGGGGTTTGAGGCGTTCCCGCAACAACTCCGAGCCTTCATTGTGCAGGCCCCGCCGTCCCATATCGATGGCCTCGATTTTCGACGGCGACGCAACCTTGATGGCCTCGTAGTAGCTCTCGCACATCATCATGTAGTCCTTGATGACCGAACGGACCGTCGTGAGCGGCAGCGTGAACTCGGTCAGCGGACCATCTTCCTGGTTCCGGACATCAAGCCGGAGCCGGTTCTCCTCGACGCTGATGTGCAGATTGAACGGACCGGCGACATCATCGACCGGCTCGAAGCTGTTTTCGTCCAGCAAATCATAGATGGCGACGGCCCGGTCGCGGTCGACATCGCGCGAGCGGCGCGGCACCGTCTTCTCGTCGAGATATACGGCGACGATGCGGCGCGTATCGTCCATCACTTACGTCTCGTCGGCCTCTGACATACGAAGCTGCAAAGACAGGGCATGGGCGTCGAGGCCTTCTGCCCTGGCGAGCGTCACGGCGGCCGGTCCGATCTTTGCCAGCGAGGCCCTATCGGCCCCAATGATCGAGCTGCGCTTCATGAAGTCCAGAACTCCGAGGCCAGAAGAAAACCTTGCGCTCCGCCCCGTCGGCAGAACGTGGTTGGGACCGGCGATATAGTCACCCACCGCCTCCGGCGCATAATTGCCGAGGAATATAGCGCCGGCATTGGTGATCTTCTCGGCCAGTCCGTCCGGCTCGGCCGTCGCGATTTCCAGATGCTCCGGCGCAATCCGGTCGACGATAGCGACCCCGGCCTCAAGTGTGGGCACGACGATAATGGCGCCATGGCTCCGCCAACTCTCACCGGCGATGTCGCTCCGGGGCAGAGCCTGAAGGTGACGGTCGACATGACGCGCCACTTCATCGGCGAACGCCGCACTGTCGGTAACCAGGATGGATTGCGCACTGGTATCGTGCTCGGCTTGCGACAAGAGGTCCGCCGCGATCCAGGAGGGATCGGCCTGGTCGTCCGCAACCACCAGGATTTCCGACGGCCCGGCGATGGAATCGATCCCGACGGCGCCGAAAACCAGGCGCTTGGCCGCTGCCACATAGGCATTGCCCGGGCCGACGATCTTATCGACGGGTGTGATGGTCTCGGTCCCGAAAGCCAGCGCTGCCACGGCCTGGGCACCGCCGACCCGGTAGATTTCATCCACCCCGGCCAGATCGGCGGCCGCCAAGACCAGCGGGGCGATTTCCCCATCGGGCGTCGGCACAACCATAACCAGACGCGGCACGCCGGCCACTTGCGCCGGGATGGCATTCATCAGGACCGATGACGGATAGGCCGCGGTGCCACCCGGCACGTACATGCCGACCGCCGAGACCGGCAGCCAGCGGTAGCCGAGACGAATGCCCGCATCGTCTGTGTAGTCCAGATCGTCGGGCAGTTGGCGCGCGTGGTAGCTCTTGATCCGCTGGGCTGCGAGGTCCAGGGCGGCCAGGGTGTCGGGCTCGCAATCCTTCCTGGCGGCCGCAATTTCCTCGGCGTCAACACGCAATCCGGATTCCGCCGCGTCAAACCGGTCAAACTTGCGGGTGTAGTCGAGCAGCGCGGCGTCGCCGTTCGCCCGCACGGTCTCGACGATTTCGCGCACCGCCGGATCGACATCCGCTTCGGCCGCCCGCCTGACGTCTAGAAAGTCCTGGAACTGAACGTCGAAAGCCGGATCGGCGGCGTTAAGCCGGGCGGGCATCGACCGCCTCCCGGAACCGGGAAATCCATTTGGAGACTTCGTCGGAGCGGGTCTTCAGCGCCGTCCGGTTCACCGCCAACCGGGAAGAAATCCGGGCAATTTCCTCCACCTCAACGAGGCCGTTGGCTTTCAAAGTGGCGCCGGTAGACACCAGATCGACGATGCGCTCGCAAAGACCCAGGGCTGGAGCGATTTCGATAGCACCGGAGAGCTTGACGCATTCGGCCTGAACGCCGCGCGCAGCAAAGTGCCGCTTGGTGATCTCCGGATACTTGGTCGCGATGCGGACGTGGCTCCAACGTTTCGGGTTGTCCCGCTTCACCAGATCCTCGGGCGCGGCGACCACCATCCGGCAGTGGCCGAGATGGAGATCGAGGGGCGCATATATCTCCCGGGAATCGAACTCCAATAGCACGTCGGCGCCGGCAACACCCATGTGGGCGGCGCCAAACGCAACAATGGTGGCGACATCGAAGCTGCGCACGCGGATAATGTCGACCGACGGATCGCTGGTCGAGAAACGGATTTGGCGCGCATCATCCTGATGAAACGCGTCCTCGGGCTCCAGGCCGGCGCGGCCGATCAGCGGCAGGACCTCGTCGTGGATTCGCCCCTTCGGCAACGCCAGAATGAGTTTTTCGTTGGCCAGCACGGCTCTCACTCCCGGTTTGGGAGCGCATCCTTAAAGGTTTTGTTCTGGTTTTTCCAGGGCTGAAGGCGGTTAGAGCAGTTTCCGGCCAATTTGGATCAATTTGGCCGGAAACTGCTCTAGGCGCCGACCCGTGAAATCTCCGCCCCGCACGCCGCGAGCTTTTCCTCCACCCGCTCGTAGCCCCGGTCGAGGTGGTACACCCGGTTGATCACGGTTTCACCCTTGGCCGCAAGACCCGCCAGCACAAGCGAAACCGACGCCCGGAGGTCGGTGGCCATCAGATGCGTTCCTGAGAGTTCGGGCACCCCGCGAACGATCGCCGAGGAGCCATGAACGTTGATGTCGGCCCCCATGCGGTTGAGCTCCGGTACATGCATGAAGCGGTTTTCGAAGATGGTTTCCGTAATCATCGAAGCGCCGTCGGACACCGCCAACAGCGCCATGATCTGCGCCTGCATATCGGTGGGAAAGCCGGGATAGGGCTCGGTCATCACATCGATGCCGTCCAGGTGATTGTTGGTCCGCTTAACCAGGATGTCCCCATCCGCCTCGGTCACGCTGACCCCGGCCCTGCCCAGGGTGTCGACCACGGAATCGAGGAAATCCATTCTCGAATTGCGAAGCCGAAGTTCACCGCCGGTAATGGCGGCGGCGACGGCATAGGTACCGGTTTCGATCCGATCGGGGATGACGGAATAGTCGGCGCCGTGTAACGACTTCCGTCCCTGCACCACCAGGGTGTCAGTCCCGATGCCGTCGATTTCCGCCCCCATGGCGACCAGGCAGTGAGCCAGGTCGGACACCTCCGGCTCCCGAGCGACATTCGCGAGCTGCGTCTCACCCTCGGCCAGTACCGCCGCCATCAGGATGTTTTCCGAGGCGCCGACGGAGACGGAGGGAAAGGTAATGTGCGAGCCAACCAATCCGTCCGGCGCCTTTGCACTGATGTAGCCTTCTTCAAGTTCAATCTCAGCTCCCAATTGCCGCAAGGCTTCGAGGTGCAGATCAACAGGCCGGGTTCCAATGGCGCAGCCGCCCGGCAGCGAGACCCGCGCCTCCCCGAAACGAGCCAGCGCCGGGCCCAGAACGAGGACCGAAGCGCGCATCTTGCGGACCAGATCGTAGGGCGCCGTCCTGCCGATTTCGCCGTCGGCGGTCAGGCGCAGGACGCGGCCCGCATACCCGCCGTTACCGGACCCGCCGTCCATATTGACGGTGACACCGAGATCGGCCAGCAGATCCGCCATGGTCGAGATATCGGCCAAGTGCGGCGGATTGGCCAATGTCAGAGTCTCATCGGTCAACAAACACGCCGCCATCAACGGCAGCGCCGCGTTCTTGGAGCCGGCGATGGGAATGATGCCGTTGAGGGGTATTCCGCCTCGAATGACGATTTGATCCACGCTAGTCCTTTTGTTCCGGTTCCCCGTCCGCCTGCCCGCGTTGCCGCGCCTTTCGGCGGTTGAGGTTCCGCCGCAGCGCCTCGGCCAGTTTGGCCTCCCGCTCCTGACGGGCGGCCTCGGCCTTGCTCGTGACGTTTGGACCCTGCCGGCCCCTGGCGGCGTTCATGCGGCGCTCATTAGCGGTGCTCATTGGCGGTGCTCATTGATTGAAGGCGGTCGGCATGTTTGTCGCAGTCTCGTCCCTGAGCGTCAAGAATATGCCGCGGGATTGAGGCAGAAGTGCGGCGATGAAACCTTGGAGCGACGCGCTTGCCCGGACAATGTCGCTGTGGCATGTTGCGCGCCGCTTGAATCCGACCTTTATGTGCCGCCGTAGCTCAGGGGTAGAGCGCGCCCTTGGTAAGGGCGAGGTCGAGTGTTCAATTCACTCCGGCGGCACCATTTCTTCCGACGACATTTCAAGAGATTCGGCCGTAGTCTTAGGACGGCACATGTCGAGCGTTCATAAAGGCATGGTGCCGGCAGCCGGACCGATCAGCCTCTTCAGCACTTCCGCCGCGTCCGTCACGATCCAGAAGTGTCCCGCCCCGGGAATGAACTGGGCGCGGCAAACGGGAATCCGTTCGGCCAGCCAGCGGCCGAACGCCGCCGGCACAACGGTATCCGCTTCGCCGTGCCACAAAAATGTTGGGACCGAAATGTCCGATACCTCGAACCCCCAAGCCCGGGACATCAGCAGCAACTCGGTAACCGGCCCCGATGTACCCTGGGAAAAGGCGTCCTCGGCCGACGCGGTCAAACACCCCCGCGTCCGATCATCGGCGAGGATATCCCGGTCCGGACCGGTCATCGCCGACATGGCGAAGCGCATCACGCGGTCCGGATTCCCGGCGAAGGTCCGCCGCAAGAGTTTTGTCCCGAGCGCGGTCATCAGACGGCTGCGACGGCCGAGGCCATAGATAACCGAATAGCGGGCCTTCAAATGTTTGCGGATTGCCGGAGAGGCGACGGGGGCCATGGCGCTCACCAGGCCCAGTGCCGTCAGCCTGTCACCGAGCCGCGCCCCACAGGCCGCCGCGTAGGGTCCGCCGCCCGAGACGCCGGCCAACGGAAATCGGTCGAGCGACAGGTGATCCGCCAATGACGCGACGTCATCGGCAAAATCGAGGATGGTTCGGTTCGGATTCGGATCGGAAAGGCCCAGACCGGGCCGGTCGGGAGCGATCAACCGGACGCCGGCCTCCTTGGCGGCGCGATCACCGAGCCGGAACATCACGCGGGTCGACGGCGTACCGTGTAGGAAAATCAGCGGACGGCCATCCGGGTCGCCGTATTCGGCGTAACCGAGCCGCCGCCCCGACGGCAGCATGACGAGGTTGCCTTCGTTGGGATAAGTCGCGGCGACCGCCGGGTCCATCGGTCGCGCCGGTCAGGCGGCCTTCAGCAAGTGGATACTGAACAAGTCTTTCGCGTCGGTCCAGGTTGCGCCAACGGCAAATCCGGCCCGCGCCGCGAGTCCGCCGAATTCCTGGACGGTGTATTTGTAGGAATTTTCCGTATGGATGGTTTCACCCTCCGAGAAACGGAATGTCTCCCCGCCAATACGAATGCGCTGCTCTGATTTGGCGCGCAAGTGCATTTCTATCCGCCCCTCGCCCTCATTGTAAAATGCGTAATGCTCGAACCCGTCGATGTTCACCTCGGAATCAAGTTCACGATCGATGCGGCGCAACAGGTTGAGATTGAAGTCGGCCGTGTGGCCGGCATCATCGTTGTAGGCCCGGTTCAGACGGCCGACGTCTTTCTTCAGATCAACGCCGATGAGCAGGGCGCCGTCGTCACCCACGTTCTTTCGCACCTGTCCCAGGAAGACCCTGGCCTCCACGGGCGTCTGGTTGCCGATGGTCGAACCCGGGAAGAAACCCAGTTTCGTGCCGCCGCCGGCGACTTCGGAAGGAAGTTCGAAGTCACCGGTGAAGTCGGCGCAGATGCCGCCCACCCGCAGACCGGGGTGGCGGGCCGAGATATCCTCGACCACGAAGCGCAGATGCTCTGGTGATATATCGATGGCCGCGTACTCGGCCGGGTCTTCCAGCGCATCGAGCAGCAGATTGATTTTGGCCGCCGAGCCGCAGCCGTATTCGATGACGACCGCGCCCGGACCCGCGAGGCGCCGGATATCATCGCTTCGATCGGACAGCAGACCGGTCTCCGTCCGGGTGACGTAATACTCCTCAGTCTCGCAAATGCGGTTGAAAATGTGCGAGCCCTCCTCATCGTAGAAGAACTTCGCCGGAATTTCCTTTTGTGCGGCCCGCAAACCGGCAATCACCGCGTACTCGAAATCGGCCACCCGGGGCTGCTGGTCGACGAAATAGGCCACGCTGCCGTCGCCTCCGGACGCGCCCTCGCCGGGTGGTATCAATTTATCCATGATACGGTTGCCGCCTTTCGGTGCCGTAGGGGCGGGTAAAAGTGGCCGGATTGTTGGCAGCGAGGCATCAGGTGTCAACCCCGCCGCCCGGAAAAAGCACCCATCTTTGAGTAAGTTAGCGGCTTTTCCCGCCAAGTGACCCGCGGTGCGCCAGGTAGACCCCGAGCAGCACCACCAGCCCGCCCAAGCCCCGAAGGCCGGTGACGGCTTCGGCAAACAACACCCACGCGATCAGCGCCGCCAATACCGGCTGGAACAACAGCCCGACCGAGGAGAACGCGGCCGGGAGCTTGGCGAGAGCATAGGCGATCAACCCCTGACCACCGGTATGAGACACGATCGCCAGGCCCAGCAGTACCGTCCAGCCGGCAACCCCCGCCGGCCAGAGCGGGGTCTCGGTGATCAGGGCGACCGGCAACAGAATGATCGAGGTGGAGATACCGCTCCACCACATGACGGTGGCGGTGGAGAATTTGGCCCGCAGGCGGCTGACGGTCAAAATATAGGAAGCGTAGAACACCGCGGTCGCGATGCCGAGGACATCGCCGATCAGGTGCTTTTCGCTGGTACCGGCGCTCACCCCGACCAGAATGGCGACACCGGCAACAGCGCAGAACAACCCGCCAAGAAACACCCGGTTGAACCGCTCCTTGAATAGAAGGAACGCCCCCAGCGTCACGAATATGGGGGCGAAGTTGGCAAACAGTGTCGCGTTGGCGACCGTTGTCAGATTAATCGACCAGTGCCAAAGCGCCAGATCGCCGGCAAAGAAAATCCCGGACAGCGTAAGCAGTGCATAGTCTTTGGCGGTCGGCGGACCTGCGACGATCTCGCGCCGGCTCCGGTCGATCATGACCCAGAAAAATACGACCGGCAGCGCTAGGAAGACCCGGTGAAATCCGGTGGTGACCGGCCCGAGCTCGCTCAAACGGACAAATATCGGCGACAGGGCGATGGCCGCCGCACCGGCGAACAGCGCGGCCATCGCCCGGCGGTCATGAGCGGACCCTGAATCTGACATGGCGCGCGGTTATAGCTACCTCGTCCTGCCGGAACAAACGGTGAGTGATGGCGGGGATTTGGTGGTTTATAGTCGGGACATGGATTCTGAACCCCCCGGCGCCGCCGATCTGGCGGCCGCCTTGATTTCTTCGGACGACCCGCCGCCCTTCGAGCTTCTCAACCCCGAGGGCAGCGCATCGGTGCTGCTGATCTGCGATCATGCGAGCCGCGAAATTCCGGAGAGATTGGACGGGCTCGGCCTCACGCCGGAGACGCTTGACCTGCATGTCGCCTGGGATATTGGCGCCGCCAATGTCACGCGGCGGCTCGCGGCAAAACTGGACGCCAGGGCCGTGCTCGCCGGCTATTCGCGATTGGTCATCGACAACAATCGCCAACCCGGTGATCCAACAGCGATCCAGGAGGTCAGCGACAATATCGTCATTCCCGGCAACCAGGGCCTATCGGAGGCCGACGAGGTGGCGCGGCGGGACGCTCTCTACTGGCCCTATCACCGCGCCGTTTCAGATGGTCTGGCCCACCTGTGGCGCCGCGGCACGCCGCCGGCCCTGTTCTCGGTCCACAGCTTCACGCCGTCCATGGGCGGCGAGGATCGCGAGTGGCACGTGGGCGTGTTGTGGAACAGGGACCCCCGGATCGCCGAGCCGCTCATATATGAACTCCGCCGGCGGCCGGAAGGCCTCAACGTCGGCGACAACCTGCCCTACTCCGGTGCAGACTTGGCTCATTCTCTTGATTTTCACGGCGGCGCGGCGGGCCTGCCAAATTGCGCAGTCGAAATCCGGCAGGATTTGGTGGATGATGATGAAGGCGCCGAGCAGTGGGCCGGTCTCCTCGCGGATTGCCTGAAGCGAATTCTCCAGATCGACGACATCCACGAGGTCAAACACTACTGATGCCCATCTCGGAACCTGCCCTGACAATTGGTATCGAGGAGGAGTATCTTCTCGTCGAGCGCGACAGCCGCGACCTGGTTCGAAATCCGTCAGAAGAAATGTTCAAGGACTGCGAGGCGCGGCTCCAGAGCCTGGTCAAGCCGGAGTTCCTGAAGTCCCAGATTGAGGTGGCGACCGATGTTTGTGGTTCCATCGCCGAGGCGCGCCGGGAACTGGGCGAACTGCGCTCCACCATCGCCGAGGTCGCTGAAAAGTATGACCTCGCCCCCATCGCCGCCTCCACCCATCCCTTTGCCCGTTGGGAACAACAGGTTCACACCGATAAGGACCGCTACCATCTGCTCGCCCAAGACCTTCAAGCGGTAGCCCGGCGGCTGTTGATCTGCGGCATGCACGTCCACGTCTGCGTCGACGACGACGATCTTCGGATCGATTTGATGAATCAGGCCGCCTATTTCCTGCCCCATTTGATGGCTCTCTCCACCTCGTCACCGTTTTGGGGAGGCGCGAAGACCGGCCTGATGTCGTATCGGCTGTGCGTCTGGGACGAATTGCCGCGGACCGGCTTGCCGAAGCATTTCGACTCCTACGGTGAGTATCTCCGGCATGTGAATGTCCTGATAGACGCCGGACTGATCAAGGATGCAACGATGATCTGGTGGGATATCCGACCGAGCGCCCGGTTCCCGACCCTCGAGATGCGGATCAGTGACATCTGCACCCGAATTGAAGACACGATTACCATCGCGGCTTTCTATGTCTGCATCATCCGCATGCTCTATCGGCTTCGCAGCTCCAATCAGCGCTGGCGCAACTATTCCAATATGCTGGTCGAGGAGAATCGCTGGCGTGCCCATCGGTTTGGTGTGGATGAAGGCTTGGTGGATTTCGGAAAGGGTTCACTTGTTCCTTTTGCCGATCTCGTCGAAGAATTGCTGGAACTGATCCGTGAGGATGCCGAAGCCCTCGACTGTGTCGCCGAGGTGGAACATGCCCGAACGATCATTGAACGCGGCACCAGCGCCCACCGACAGATCGCCACGTTCGACGATGCGGTCGGCGCGGGCGCGTCCCCGGAAGAGGCTCTCCGCGCCGTCGTCGACGACCTGATCGAGCAGACCGTCGCAGGCCTTTAGCTCGCCCCTCGGTCGGGTCTTGCCCGGCCCGCCGCGCCGTGGCAAATCTCCGGGTTCAAACGACACCCCTGCCAAAGAGGAGACACCCATGGCCGATGTTGGCGGAATTGCGGCTGACCGATTGCGGTCCTTCGTCGAGCGGATCGAACGGTTGGAAGAAGAAAAAGCAGCGCTCAGCGCCGACATCCGGGAAATTTATTCCGAAGCCAAGAGCGTCGGATTCGACTCCAAGATCATCCGGCAGGTCATCCGTCTCCGGAAGCTGGACGGCAGCGACCGGCGCGAGCAGGAGGAACTCCTCGACCTCTATAAGACCGCCCTCGGTATGGAATAGGCGGGTGTCGCAGCAGCCCTAGAATTTCTCCACCCAGGGCCGTACTTCGATCTCCCAGGACCACGAACTGCGGTGCTGGCGGTGCAGATGCAGATAGGTCTCGGCAATGGCGTCGGGCTCGAGCCACGCGTCCTCGCCCCGATCGCCCCCTTGGGCCCGTCCGCGGTCCGGATTGGCGATGCCGCCGTCGACCACCACGTGACCGACATGAATGTTCTGTGGGTGAAGTTCCCGCGCCATGCTTTGCGCCAACCCGCGAAGGCCGAATTTTCCCATGGCGAAGGTGGCCGACAGTGGAAAGCCTTTGACCCCGGCCGACGCGCCGGTGAGCAGGATTGTCCCCTTCCCGGCTTCGAGCATCCCCCTGGCCGCCTGCTGGGCGACCAGGAAGCCGCCGAACGCCGTGGTCAAGATCGCCTCGCTGACCTCTTGGGGATCAAGTTCGATGAGCGGTCCCCGCACCCGGGCGCTGGCGTTGAATACCACGACATCGGGCACTCCAAAATCCGCGTCAACTTCCGCGAAAAGCGCAGCGACCGACGCCGCATCCGCAGTATCGCAGGTGTAGGACTTGCCGTCCACTTCGGCCGTCAGGTCGGCCAACTTATCGGTGTTTCTGGCTGCCAGAGCGACCCTCATGCCTTCCTTGTGGAATAGCCGTGCCAGCGACGCGCTCAGCCCCGACCCGGCGCCGACGATAACGGCGATCTCATTTTCACTCATGTGTACCTCTTGAAGTGGCGTACGGCGGACCGCCGCCCCGGTTTGAACTGATTCAACGATATCTGATATGCCCGGGTATTAACCAGCGTTTACGACCCGGTAACCTGGCTCCGGATAGAATTTTTGATGAGTTGAGCAGGTGTGTCGCCGGACCGGAACGGAAGGCCGATTGGCACGGATATCAGCGCAACGGTTCAAACGCGGCTTGCCGCGAACGAGTTCAGCGGAACGCTGATTCGTGGCCGCATCGAGATCCTCTCCAGCGATTTCTACAACAGCTTCGCCGACGATGCCTCGGTCGCCGAGGCGTTAGCCAATGTCGAGGCCCCGATCACCAGCCTTGGCCGGAAAACATGGTTCTTGGAAGCGCAGGAGGCCTTGCTGCGCGGCAATAACGACGTAATCGACGCCCGGATCGTTCAGCCAGATAAAGAGATCGTCAACCGTATCAAACTGAATTCCGACGAGAACGGCGCCATCCGCGAAGCCGCCGGCATCGAGGTGGGGATCGTCGTTCAGAACCTCAATTTGGTCTCCGCCGCCAACACGGCGCTTACCGAAAACATAATCTCCCTGACCCAGCGCAGCCCGCCGGCACAGGGCGTGTTCGGGATCATGGGCTACCAAGCGTAGACCCGGCCAAACCTGTTTGCCGTAAATTCCTCGAAATCGACCTGTTCCTGGCGGACAAAACCGGATGCCGGCAGACGGCCATCGCGATGCAGATCGACCATGGCGCAGATGGCCGAGGCGGTTGTCAACTGGATCGCGCTCCACGGCACCCCATGGTCGCCGCCATAGATCTTTTTGGCGTAGGATTCCTGGGTCAGGCGGCCGTCCTTGATCCCTCGGACGGTGACGAAGATCACCACCACGTCCTGCATGGTGACCGGGACCCCATGCTCGATGACGTCCTTGAACACGTCCCGCCGATTGCAGAGGTTGAGGTCTTCGGCGAGCATCTTGATCATGTCGCGGTGGCCAGGGTAGCGGACGGTCTTGTAGTTCAAATTCTCAACCTTGCCCTCGAGGGTATCGCACAGGCTGCCGATGCCGCCTGAGGTGCTGAATGCTTCGTAGTGCACGCCGTCCAGGGAAAACTCCTCGAGCCCTTCCAACGGAATGACCTCGCGACGTTCTCCGTCGTGGATTGTGTCGCAGAGATTGCAGTACTCGTTAATCAGTTCGTCGGTGCTCCAAGTGAGGTTGTATTTGAGAGCGTTATCGGGAAACTGCGGCAACGCACCGACCCGGAGCTTTACGTCCTGGGGCTCATCGAAGTGCTGCACCAGATGGTGGGCGGCGATGGCGATGAACCCGGGCGCCAGACCGCACTGAGGAACGAAGACCGTCCCGGCGCCATTGGAGAGTTCCGAGATCATCCGGGCCGTCCGGACGTCTTCGGTGGGATCGAAGTAGTGGACGCCAGCCTCGCAGGCGAACTCCTCCACCCTGAGATCGAGGAAGTACGGGAGCGTGCTGACCACGACATCCCGGTCGGCCAGGGCGCCGCGAAGGTCCCGGTCGTCGTTCACATCGACGGCAGCCAGAGCGATTCCGTCGCCGACGGCCCCCTCCGGGACTGCGACCTTATCAGCGAGCGTAACGGAGTAGTCGCCGGTTTCGGCCAGCATCTGTGCGACCGCAATGCCGATCTTGCCGGCGCCCAGCACCAGAGTATTCGTCATCGCATCGGCTCGTCAGGTTTCATCGCCCTTGAGGATATCACGCAATCGCTTCACATGGGTCCGGGCACCCGCCGAATTGGGATGAATTTTCAATACCTGCTCAAACGCGCGAAGCGCTGCGTCCGGCCGTTCGAGGGCCATGTTGATCAGGCCAAAGCCGGAAAGCGCACCGAAGTGCCTGGGCTCCAGCTCGAGTGTCCGGGCGATGTCCCTCACCGACGCCTCGAAGTCCTTCATCAGGTAGTGAACCGTCGCGCGCTTGTTCCAACCTTCTGCGAAGCCGGGCGCCTCCCGGGTCACCTGATCGAAGAACGCGAGAGCGGCACCCAACTGTCCGCTGTTCATGGCGGCAATACCGCGCGCCATGACGGCCTCCAGCTTCGCATCCTTGGGCTCAAGCCAAATCCGCCAGATGGAAGCCTCGAGGGAGCGCGCCTCGACCGCATCCGCCGTTACCGCCAGCCGGTCAAAGAGGATTTTGAGGCGACCGTCTTCCTGATCCGCGTGCGCCAGACTCGACGAACCGCTCATCAGGAACACTGCCAGAAGGCTCAACATCGCCCAATGTCGAAGCGGGCACATCTCCTTATTATGTGGGGACCGGCTCATAGGCCAAGTTGCGACTCCGTGATCACAATTGACGCGGGTCGGGCCCGCCGGTTGCCCAGTCGAGCAGCTCAACCGTATGAAAGACATTGAGCCCGCCCTTCTGCCGCAAATGGTGCAGGCAGCCGATGTTGCCGGTGGCAACGACCTCCGCCCGGGTCCGGCGAATGGCGTCGATTTTTCGGGCCGCTAGCGCGTCGGCGATTTCGGGCTGAAAGATGTTGTAGCTGCCGGCCGATCCGCAGCAATGGGTCTCGGCCAGTTCGCCCACCCGGAACCCGGCGGCCATCAGAAGCGCCCGCGGCTGCGCGGTAATCCCCTGACCGTTTTTCAGCGAGCAAGCATCCTGGTAGGCGACCACCGGCAGGCGGGTTTGCCCCGGCTCGCCCAGGCCCAGTTCGTCGAGGATCTCCGAAATATCCCGCGTCAGGCCTGAGATCTGCCGCGCCTCGTCCGTATCGGCCATGTGGCCGTAATCCTTCACCACGGTTCCGCAACCGGCCGCGTTAGTGACGATGGCGTCGACCTCGCCGGCCTCGATCTCGCGGCGCCAAGCGGCCAGATTGATCTCCAGAGACCGGCTCGCGGCCTTCTCGTCACCGAGATGATGTGTCAGCGCGCCGCAGCAGCCGGTGTTCTTCGCCACCACCACCTCACAGCCCAGCCGGTTGAGCAGCCGGATCGTCGCATCATTGATGTTGGGCCGCAGCACGTCCTGCACGCATCCCGGCAGCAGAAGTACCCGCATCCGGCGCGCGCCCTCCGCCGGATAGGTCCGACCCATCCGATCGTCCGGCATCGGAGGAAGATTTGCCGGCGCGAGGTCCAGCATGGCCCGGAGCTTGGTCCCGAGCATTCCGGCAAAAGGCCGTGCCAGTCCCGACCATCTGAGCGCCAGGCGGGCCCGGCCGGGATGGGGCAGAATCATTGAAACGGCGCGGCGCAGTAGCCGCTCGAACCAAGGCCGGATGTAATTCTTCTCGATATGAACCCGCGCGTTGTCCACATAGTGCTGATAGTGCACCCCGGACGGACAGGCGTTCATGCAGGCGAGGCAGGACAGGCAGCGGTCCACATGATGCACGATTTCGTCCGCCGGCCGGCCGGGCGCCTGCAGCATGTCCTTGATCATGTAGATGCGTCCGCGCGGGCTGTCCCGCTCATCGCCGAGCAGCGCGTAGGTCGGGCAAGCCGACAGGCAGAACCCGCAATGAACGCAGTTCCGGAGGATGGCGTTGGCCTCCATGATGGCGGGTTCGGCTAGTTGGGCCTCGGTGAAACTGGTCTGCATGGCTCAGATCCCAGGATACATCCGGCCCGGATTCAAGACATGCTCCGGATCGAAGCTTTCCTTGATCCGGGCCGACAAAGCGGCCACCCCGGCGGGAAGCTCCTCGAAGACGGCGACGCCGCCGCGGACCGAGGCGGGCGCTCTCATCAGCGTGGCGTGTCCACCATCGACGCGCGGCGGGGGCGGAGCCCCATCATTCGACGCCGGTACCGAAATCCATACCAACCCCCCGCCCCAGTCGGTGTAGCACTCGGCCTCGGGCGGCGGCGCATAGCGGCTGGCCGGCGGCACCGAGACACGCCAGATCAGATTTTCGCTTCGCGGCAGCAGGGGATGAACGTCCCGGACCTCGGCCCATAGTGTCTTGGAGCGCGAGGTGTGAAGTTCCTCGGTTCCGCCGTACTCGCCCAGCAGCTTTCTCAGGGCTTCCGTCCGGGCGGCGACCGATGGCTCAGGGCCCTCGACCCGAAGCGCCGTGGCCGCGGTTCCCGCGCCGTTGACGTAATCGACCGCCGACCGCGCCGCCGCGCCCGCCGGCAGATGCGCCGCACCGCTGACATCCGAGGGACTGTTGAGTGCCGCCGACATGGCCTTGCGCGCATCTCCGTTGGAGAGGCCGAACACCAGGACGGTACGCACCTTCTCCGGCGCCGGGAGAACCTTTACGGTGATGTCCGACATCACCGCCAAGGTGCCGAAGGATCCGGCGATGAGCTTGGAGAGGTCGAAGCCGGTGACGTTCTTCACCACCCGCCCGCCGGACTTGAAGGTCTCCCCACGGCCGCTGACGGCGGTAAAACCCAGCAGATGATCCCGCGCCGCGCCGGCCTGGATACGCCGGGGTCCTGCGAGGTTGCAGGCGATCACGCCACCGAAGGTCCCTTCTCCCGCCGCGCCGCCATAGAGCGGCGCCCAGTCCGGCGGCTCGAATGCCAAATGCTGGTTCCGCGCCGCCAGCGCTCCGTTGATTTCGCTGATCGGTG
The DNA here is from genome assembly GCA_965213765.1 of Rhodospirillales bacterium. Lineage (GTDB taxonomy): Bacteria > Pseudomonadota > Alphaproteobacteria > Rhodospirillales > UBA2165 > JAJDXO01. The sequence continues at coordinate 2,061,906 of OZ243926.1, forward strand.
TGCCGGCCGCCGCCGAGAGTACCAACTCCTCCGGCTCATAGAGATGGATGCCGCTGATGCCGCTCAGGTCCAACTCCCGTTCCGCCTGTACCGGCCGGCCCCAGCCTCGCTTGGTGGCATGACCCCGAACCTCCATCGGACTCCCGTCGGCCAGCGCACCGGCAACCGCCGCCCGGATTTCGTCGTGATCGCTCGGGGTCAGGACACTCACGAATCAGAACCGGGGAATGCCGGGGAAACGGGTTTCGCCGTGATGCACGTGTACCCGGCCGAGTTCCGCACATCGGTGGAGGGTCGGGAACACCTTGCCCGGATTTAGCAGACTGTCGGGGTCGAAGGCGCACTTGACCCGCTGCTGCTGCTTCAGGTCGTCCTCGGTGAACATGATGCCCATCAGATCACGCTTCTCGACGCCGACCCCGTGCTCGCCGGTGAGCACGCCGCCGACCTCGACGCATAGCTCGAGAATTTCGGCGCCAAACTCTTCGGCCGCCGCCAACTCGCCGGGCTGGTTGGCGTCATACATGATCAACGGGTGGAGGTTGCCGTCGCCGGCGTGGAACACGTTGGCCACCCCGAGACCGTACTTTTCCGAAAGCTCGGAGATGCGGGTCAGCACTTCGGGCAAACGCGCCCGCGGAATGGTGCCGTCCATACAGTAATAATCCGGCGTGATCCGTCCCACCGCCGGGAAAGCGGCCTTGCGCCCGGCCCAGAAATTCTCCCGCTCCTCATCGTTTTCAGAGATGCGGAAATAACCGGCGCCGAGCCCCTCGGCGATCTCCTTGACCCGGCCGATGAGGTAGTCCACCTCCGCCGCCGGCCCGTCCAGTTCGACGATCAGCAGCGCCTCCGCATCGAGGGGGTAGCCGGCGTGCACGAACTCCTCCGTCGCCGCGATGGCCGGGCGGTCCATCATCTCCATGCCGCCCGGAATGATCCCCGCGCCGATCACCGCACCGACGCAGTCGCCGGCGGCGACCGCGGTATCGAAACCGATAAGCGCCGCCCGGGCGGTTTCCGGCTTCCTCAGGATCCGGACAGTCACTTCGGTAATCACGCCCAGCAAGCCTTCCGAGCCGTTGATCAGGCCGAGGATGTCGTAGCCGCCGGAATCCAGATGCTTGCCGCCGAGACGTATGATCTCGCCGTCCATCATCACCATCTCGACGCCCATCACGTTGTTGGTGGTGAGACCGTATTTCAGGCAATGCACGCCGCCCGAATTCTCGGCCACGTTGCCGCCGATGGAACAGGCGATCTGGCTCGACGGGTCGGGGGCGTAATAGAACCCGTCAGCCGTCACCGCATGGGTAATGGCGAGGTTGGTGACGCCCGGTTGGGACACGACGCAGCGGTTGGCATAGTCGATATCGAGGATGCGGTTGAATTTGCCGAGGCCCAGCATCACCGCGTCCGCCAGCGGCAGCGCGCCGCCGGACAGCGAGGTGCCCGCGCCCCGAGCCACCACCTTGGTACCGGTCTCCTGACAGTATTTGAGGATGTCGGATACCTGCCGGGTGGTCTCCGGCAGCACCACCACCATGGGCAGCTGCCGGTAAGCCGACAAGCCGTCGCACTCGTAAGCCGACAGGGTGTTGGCATTGTCGATCACCCCGTCGCCCAAGGGCCCGGGGGGGACGATCTCCCGCAGCTTGGCGATGATCTCCTGGCGGCGCGCGAGGGTCGCCTGATCGGGTGCCGGCATTTTCATGACGCCACCAGTCTAGAAAGGTTGCGGCGTCCTAAAAAGCAAAACCGCGCCCGGCGGGCGCGGCCGCGATCCGCCGAATGTGCGGCGGCGTTTACCCTTGGCGAGCCTTGAACCGCGGGTTGCGCTTGTTGATCACGTACAGGCGGCCGCGGCGGCGCACCACGCGGCAGCCCTTTTCCCGCAGCTTCGCTGACTTGAGCGAGTTTCGCACCTTCATGATCGCACCCGATGGTTAAATCAAACGCGCCGCCCACGGATCGTCCGGGCGGCGAAGTCGCGGGAACATAAGGGCCCGGACCGCGCGTGTCAACGTCCCCGCCGGCTATTTTCCCGGTCATCAACTCCGCCCTATATCCGCTTGGGCGGCGGCTTGACCGCGTGATCGCGGCAGGCCCGGAGCCGGCCGCCGTCGAGTGCCGCCACCCGGTGAAACCAGTATTCGCATTTCATCGGCACCTAGACGGCAGGATAAGGGCCGGCGGATACATCATGGAAGCGTTTCCTTTCGGGTCTCGCGGATTTGAGCGCCGGGCCGGGCCGCCGATTGGCCTACCGATTCACCCAGGGACCGACACGAAGCGGATTCGGGTACATTTTCCCCGATTTGCCTAAACCGCGCCTTTGGGGTGAAATGGCGTCAACGGAGAGGAGATTCAAATGGACGGTCAATCGGCCGGCCCGGCCGGACCCGAGCAAACCAAGGATGATGTGCCCACCCGCGGCGTTCATCACCTGGCGCTCACCACCGAGGATATGAAAGCCACCGTCGAGTTCTATGTCGGCGTGCTGGGCATGAAGCTGGTCCACGCCATGAAGGTGCCCGAAGGGATCGGCACGGTGGAAAACCGCGGCAACCCGCCCTGGGAGCGGGTGCGTCATTATTTCTTCGATATGGGCGGCGACAGCCTCTATGCGTTCTTCGAAATTCCCAAGGGGGAGCGCCCGCAAACCGACCGGGACGCCATCGGCGGCATGCAGCATGTGGCCTTCGCCTGCTCCACCGGGCGGTTCCAGGATATCCAGGACCGCCTGAAGGCCCGCGGCGTCCCCGTCGACGGGCCGATTGAGATCCTGCCCGGCATCTGGTCGGTCTATTTTTACGACAACAACGACATCCGCTTGGAGGCCTGCTGCAAGCTGGACGAAGGCGATGTGCAGAGCGTCGTCGACAGCGTCACCCAGACCAAGGCGGAGGCGGCCGAAGAACTGCTGACCCTCGGCGACGAAGCATGGGTGAACCTTGTGGCGCCTAACCTTAAAGGCTAACTGTCCGGCCAACAGAGTTGGAATTCCGCGCACCGGACATGATTTCGACCGGCCGCGTTTCGGCGGAATGGACATTCATGGACATTAATAGACATTTGATGACTTGCTTAAATTCCAATGGGCGAATCCGGGCATTCGGGGAGCCTTTCCCGCCAATGCGGGATGTGCGCCCGATTTCACCGGAACGCACGCCTTAATGTGTGCGGCGGGCAGGCGGGATCAAGCAGGATAGTGAAAGTTGCTACCGGGGCCGGGATCAACCGGCTAGAATGCCCTGGCGGACCATCAGAGGAGGAAACCCGACATGAGCGGCAAATCAGGAGGCCAATCGGAAGGCAAGACACCGGGATATGCCCCGCACGATATGCTGGCGGCGCTGTCGTCCCGCTTTGTGGATTTGGACGGGATCCCATGGGACGAGTCCAAGCCGGGGCAGCGCGCCAAGGTGCTCTACAAGGACGACGCGGCGCGGGAGGCCTGGGTCCTGGTGGAGACGGACCCCGGCTTCGTCATCGAGGACCATCAGCACACCGGCCTCGAATGCACCTTCGTGCTCGAAGGCTCGATGGTCGACCGGGAAGGCACCTGCGAGGCCGGCAATTTCGTCTGGCGGCCGGAGGGCAGCCGCCACGAGGTGACCACCCCCGATGGTGCGAAGTTCATCACCTATTTCCGGGGCGGCGCAAAGAATATGAAGACCGGCCGGATCTTTCCCGATTTCGGCGCCGAGGCCGGTAAGGAAGCCGCGGAGTAGGACGCGGGGCGAAGGCTTACCAGAAGCGCTTCTTGGCGAACGCTTTTCCCGAGCCGGATTTGAAGTACTTTTCCAAGCGACGGGCAATGTCCTCAGACTCAACCGCAACATAAGACTTCAGGCTGATCGGCAAGTGCGCCTTGGTCGATTTCACCTGGCCCCGCTCATGCGAAGTTACCCGCCGCCGGAGGTCGTCGGTCGATCCGACATAAATGTCGCCGTTGGCCAGTTCCAAGAAGTAGACGACCCACATCGTGCCGGTCTCCCTGCGCTCTTGCGGAGCTTCGGGAGACACTCCCACGCCTAAGCGCCTTCGACCGTCAGGCCAGGGTGGCCTGCCGCCCGAAGCCGAAGGCGTAGGGTGGTGGGCACGGCTGGGATTGAACCAGCGACCCCTGCGATGTCAACACAGTGCTCTCCCGCTGAGCTACGCGCCCGTATTCCTGAGGGGATGGGTTTTATCGGTTTTGGGGGGGGATGGCAAGACCGGGACGCTTGCCCCGATCCACCCTCTCTTCCCGCCGGTAAACGGGTTGCATCTGCCCGCCGGAACGCTAATAGTTTCAACGAATAACAGCCCGAGCACCGAGACCCGGGGAGAGAAATTGGATCAACTGTCCGCCCAAGTTTCCGCCCAACCCGCCGTCCACCGGACGGATGAACGGGAAGACGAAGAAGCGCCCTACACGATCGCGACGCCGATAACGCTGACCTCGCCGGCGGTCTTTGCCTCGCCCCATAGCGGGCGGCGCTACCCGGCGGAGTTCCTGAAGAACTCGCGTCTCGACGCGGTCGGAATCCGCAAATCCGAGGACAGCTTCATCGACGAGATCTTCGCCGGCGCCCCGCGGCACGGCGCGCCGCTGCTGATGGCGGAGTTTCCCCGGGCCTACGTGGATCCCAACCGGGAGCCGTTCGAGCTCGATCCCGGCATGTTCGACGATCCGCTGCCCGACTACGTCAATTCATCGTCGCCCAGGGTCGCCGCCGGGCTGGGTACCGTCGCCCGGGTAGTCACCAACGGCGAGGAAATTTACGACAAGCCCATCGAGGTCGATGATGCGTTCCGCCGCATCGACGGGTGCTATCACCCCTACCACCGGGCGCTGCGCGGCCTGATCGGGCAAGCCATGGATGCGTTCGGGGCGTGCCTCCTGGTCGATTGCCATTCCATGCCCTCCATCGGCGGGCCGATGGAACTCGACCCCGGCCGGCGGCGGGTCGATATGGTGCTCGGCGACAATCACGGCCTGAGCTGTAATCCGGCGATCACCGACCTGGCGGATGATACGCTGAGCGGGATGGGCTACGCGGTGAACCGCAACAACCCCTATTCGGGCGGATTCACCACCCGCAATTACGGCCGCCCGGCCACCGGCGTGCATGCGCTTCAAATCGAGATCAACCGGGCCACCTACATGAACGAGGCGATCATCGAGCGGTCCGCCGGCTTCGAGGCGCTGGCCGCCGATATGGCCCGGCTGGCCGAAATCCTGACCCGGATCGACCCGGCGGGCCTGATCCCCCGCTAGCCGGACACTCGACACCGCCATGACCGACCAATCCACCTCCGCCGAGGCCGTCATCCGGACCGCGGCGGCGGACGACCTGCCCCAAATCCAGGCCATCTACGCCCATTACGTAACCGCCGGCGTCGCCACTTTCGAAATCGACCCGCCCGATGTCGCCGAAATGACCCGACGCTTTGAATCCCTGACCGGCGGCGGCTATCCCTACATCGTCGCCGACGCCGGGGGCGCGGTGGGCGGCTATGCCTATGCCGGGCCCTACCGGGTGCGGCCGGCTTACCGGCACACGGTCGAGGATTCGGTTTATGTGTCGCCCGGCCATGTCGGCCTCGGATTGGGACGCAGGCTGGTCGAGGAGATCATCCGGCGCTCTGCCGAGGCCGGCTTCCGTCAGATGATGGCGGTGATCAGCGACGACCAAAGCACCGTCTCCATCCACCTGCACGCGCGGTGCGGTTTCGAGCACGTCGGCGTTCTCAAAAGCGTCGGCTACAAGATGGGACGCTGGGTCGACTCCACCCTCATGCAGCGGCCCCTTGGCGAGGGAAATCGGGCCGAGCCAACCCGTTAGAGCAAATCCGTCATTGAGGGGCCGCATCGCCCCCACCCCAACCCCAACCCTCCCCCTTCAAGGGTGAGGGGGATCGTCAACGCAGCTCGGGTCTTTCCAATCCGGCCCTGGCCGGGCATGCTCCGGCGATGAGCGAAAACTGGAGAACCGCCCCCGTTCGCACCCATGGCTACGTGCTGAGCGGGCACGTCGCACTCGCCGGAAAGCGGGTATTGGATGTGGGCTGCGGCAACGGCCATATCACCCGCTATGTGACGGAACAGGGCGGCCGGGCGATCGGCATCGATCCGGGCGCCCGGCAACTCGAGCGCGCCCGCGCCGAGGCGCGGGTGGGGGACGAAGCCTACGTCGAGGGCACCGGCGAGAATCTTCCCGAGCCCGACGGCGGGGCCGATGTGGTGATCTATTTCAATAGTCTGCACCATGTTCCCATGGACCGCCTGGACGATGCGTTGTGGGACGCGAGCCGGGTCCTGAAGCCCGGCGGCACCCTCTACATCGCCGAACCCATCGCCGACGGTCCCATGTTTCAGTTCCAGAAGGTCGTCAATGACGAGACCGAGGTGCGCGCCCTGGCCTACGAAGCCATCGGACGGGCGCCGGCGGCCGGCTTCGAGGCGGTGACGGAAACAATCTACGTGGCCGACCGGCCTATGGGCGCGTTCGAGGATTGGCGCGACAACTCGGTATCCATCAACCCGGCGCGGGCCGGGAAAATCGCCGCCCACGAGACCGAGCTTCGGGCAAACTTCGAAGCCTTCGGCGAGGCGCGCGGCGACGGCGTCCATTTCCCCCAGCCCATCCGGGTGAACGTGCTCAGGAAGACATAGGGAACGGAGACGTCATCGGCATGGCGACGGTCCGCGCAAACGGTTGGGACTTCGACTGCGAAATCAGCGGCGCCGGCCCGGATATCGTCTTCATCCATGGCGAGATTCACGGGACCGAATACTGGGAACACCAGATCGCCGAATTCTCAAAGACCCACCGTTGCCTGGTCTATCACCGGCGCGGTCACGCGGCGACCGGTGCGCCGGCATTCGGGTACTCGCTCGAGAACCAGCGGCGGGATCTGGAAGCCCTGATCGGGCATTTCGGCATTTCCAATCCGGTTCTGGCCGCGGTCGCATTCGGCACCACCATCGCCGCCGACTACGCCATCCGCCACCCGAACGAGGTCCGGGGCCTGGCCCTGGTGGCGTGGAGTGAACTGCATGACGCGCGGAGTTACTTCGATCGCTGGCGAAAGGCCAGCGAAGCGGTCGGCCGGGTGCTGGAATCCGAGGGCCGCGAGGGGCTGGTCGAATTTCTGCGCCGCGAGGGCGGGCGCAGCGTTTATATGGTGATTCCCTTGGACTCGCCCATCCGGGAAAAATGCATCCGGATGTTCGCCGGTCATCCGGCGGAAGAGTACACACGCGGGATGCTGGAGTTCGCCACCTCGGTTCCGGACCTCATCGGGCCGCTGTCGGCCCTTTCGGTGCCGGCGATCGGCATCTGCGGGGAGCAGGACCCCTTTCCCGACCAACCGGAGATGCTGGGCGGCATGAAGAGTTTCAGCGAGGCGCCGTTCGTCGCCGGCGCCGGGCGGTTCGTCCAGTGGGAGAAACCGGACGAATTCAACGCTATCCTGCGGCAATTCCTGACCGAAAGATGTTGATCCACGGAGGAGCACGTCATGCGCATTGTTGATCTCAGCCTGCCCATCAATTCACGGATGGCCGCGCTTCCCGGGTTTCCGGCCTATGACAACAATCCCACCCGCACGTACCCCTTGTCGGTCATGAGCGAGGCGCAGGCCGCCGGCCTGGCCGAGCTAGGCCTCGAAGCCCCCGCGGAGCCTGAGCTCTCCAACCATATGCTGAGCAAACTGGAGATCGTCACCCATATCGGCACGCACATCGATGCGCCGCTGCACATGCTCGAGGATACGTGGTCGGTGGATCAAATTCCCCTGGAGAGCATCGTCAAGAAGGGCCGGGTTATTCCATTGGAGGGGGTCGGCGACGGCGGCATGGTGACCGCCCAGGCGATCCTCAACAGCGGCGTCGAATTCGACGCATCGGTTATCCCCATTCTGCATACCGGCTGGACGGAAAAGACCTGGGGGACGCCCGAGTTCTGGGACAATACCGTCTACATGCACAGGGATGCGGCTGAACTCCTTGTGGAACGGGGCGTGAGCGCCGTCGCCATTGATTTCTTTCCGGAATTTCCGTTTTGGCGGACCGATGTGGAACGCCCGGAGGGCCAGCCCGCCGGCCACAATCACAAGCTGCTGCTCGGCAACGAGTGCATCATCATCCAGATGGTGACCAACGTGGACGCCATCGGCACGGACGACTTCATTCTTTCGGCGGTGCCCCTGCGGCTGGAGGGGCTCGACGGCTCCCCGGCCCGGGTCTTCGCCATGATCGAGCAGCCGGCGGCGTCTACCCGGCCTTGAAGTCGCTGAACTTCTTGCCCCCGGCCGCGTAGGACTTGAGCAGCTCCGCCGGTTTTACCCAGTCGCCATAGGCCTCATGCAGGTCCGCCGCCTTGGCGAGGAACTTGTCGAGACCGACGAGGTCGGCGTGGAACATGGGGCCGCCTTGGCGGCGCGGGAATCCATAGCCGTAGTTCCAGATCACATCGATGTCGCTGGAGCGGATGGCAAGCCCCTCGTCGAGCACGTGGGCGCCCGTATTGGCAAGCGCCGCCAGATAGGCCTGGATGATGTCCGAGCGGGAGAACGCCCGGCGCTCGATGCCGAGCTCCTTCGAGGTCTCCAGGATCAACGCCTCCACCTCTGCATCCGGCCTGCCCTTGCGGTCTTCCGAGTAATCGTACCAGCCCTTGCCGGTCTTCCGGCCGTAGCGGCCCATCTCGTAAAGCTTGGGCACGATCATCGGCTCCCGGCGGCCAGGATAGAGGTTTTTCTGACCCTCGCGGATGGCGACCCGGACGTCGATGCCGGCGAGATCGTTGACCGCGAACGGCCCCATGGCGAAGCCCCAATCGTAGAGCGCCTCGTCGATATCCCAGGGCATGGCACCCTCCTCGACCAGGAACTCGGCGATGCGCGCCGCCACATGGTACATGCGGTTGCCTACGAAGCCGTCGCCGACGCCGACCATGACGCCGGTCTTGCCCAAGCCCTTGGAGAGCCGCATCAGGGTGGCGAGGCTTTCCTTGGAGGCCTTGGCCGTCCGCACGTTCTCCACCAGCTTCATCACGTTGGCCGGGCTGAAGAAGTGCATGCCGACCACCTTGTCCGGGCGGTTGGTGGCGGTGGCGATCTCGTTGATGTCGAGGGACGAGGTGTTGGAGGCCAGGATGGCGTCGGGCTTGCAGGTCTCGTCCAGGGTGGCGAAGATCTTCTTTTTGAGGTCCATGTCCTCGAGCGCCGCCTCGATCACGATGTCGGCGTCCGCCAGGTCCGCGTAGTCGGTGGTGCCGGTGATCAGGCCCGTTTTCTCCGTGACCTGCTCTTCGGTCATCCGGCCCCGCGAGACCGAGCCGTCGTAATTCTCCTTCACCTTGGCGAGGCCCGCATCGAGGGCGGCCCGGTCCACGTCCAGAACCGTCACCGGAATGCCCGCATTGGCGAAGTTCATGGCGATGCCGCCGCCCATGAGGCCGGAGCCGATGATGGCGGCTTTTTCGATCTTCCGCGTTGCCACGTCCTTGCCGATGTCCGGAATCTTGGCCGCTTCGCGCTCGGCGAAGAACATGTAGCGCATGGCCGCCGACTGATCGGAATCCCGGAGCTTCACGAACTCGTCCCGCTCGGCTTGCAGGCCTTCCTCGAACGGCTTGGTCGCCGCCGCCTCGATCATGTCGACGGCCACCAGCGGCGCCATCACGCCCCGCTGCTTCCTTCTGATGTCTTGGCGAATTTCTTCGAGCTTGTCCTTATCCAGCCCGGCGAGCTTATCGGTCTGCTCGCCGGTCCGGCGCGGCGGCCGGCCGGCGACCTCCTCGGCGAACGCGACGGCCCGCTCGACGATGTCACCCTCGACCACCTCATCGGCGATGCCCAACTCGCCCGCCTTCTCCGCCTTGATAGGCTTGCCGTAGACGCACATCCGCAACGCCGCGTCGATACCGGCAAGCCGCGGCAGCCGCTGCGTGCCGCCGCCGCCCGGGATGATACCGAGATTGACCTCGGGCTGGCCGACCTGGGCCGCCGCCGAAATCAGCCGGTAATGGCAGCCCATGGCGAGCTCGAGCCCGCCGCCGAAGGCGATGCCGTTGATCGCCGCGACCACCGGTTTGGGCGACGCCTCGCACGCATCGATCACCGCATTGAGTTCGGGCACGTCATCGGGCCGGGGGATGGAGAACTCCCGGATGTCGGCGCCGGCGACGAACATGCGGCCCGCGCCGGTCAGCACCACCGCCTTGATCCCGTCATCGTCGAGGCAGGCGTTGAGCGCCTCCAGGGCGCCTTTGACGACGGCGAAGCTCAGCGCATTGGCCGGCGGGTTGTTGATGGTGATGAGGCCAATGGCGCCATTGGCGCCCCGCTTCTCAAAATCGATGACGTCACTCGTGGTCGTTGGCATAAGGCGGTCTCTCGGGTCCTTTGCTTAGTTGACATCCGCCGCCGGGAAACGTCCCCGGTCGTGCGGCTCGTTGTAGTCGAGGTCCGGGCCGAGCGGGTAGATGCCGGTCGGATTGCGCATCCCCGCCGCGTAGTAACCCTTCTTCATGTGCTCGATGTTGGAAATCTCGGCCACGCCCGGATACTGGTAAAGCTCCCGGGTGTAGTTCCACAGGTTCGGATACTCGTAGATGTGCCTGCGATTGCACTTGAACAGGCCGTAATAGACGATGTCGAACCGGATCAGCGTGGCGAAGAACCGCCAGTCCGCCTCGGTCAGCCGGTCGCCGGCCAGATAACGCTGCCTGGACAAGCGCTCTTCCATCTCGTCCAGCGTGGCGAAAAGCTTGTGGTAGCCCTCCTCATAGGCCTCCTGGGTCGAAGCGAATCCGGTCCTGTAGACACCGTTGTTGACCGTCTCGTAGATCACGTCGTTCACGGCATCGATCTCTTCCCGCAGCGACTCGGGATAAAAGTCGAGATTATTGCCGGTGAGGCCGTCGAACTCGGCGTTCAGCATCCGGATGATCTCGGAGCTTTCATTGTTGACGATGGTTTCTTCCTGTTTGTCCCACAGCGCCGGCACGGTCACCCGGCAGGTGATGGTGGGATCGGCCTTGGAATAGACCTCGTGGAGACGCTTGGCGCCATTGACCTCGTCGAGCGTGGTCGCTTCGTCGCCGTTGAAGTTCCATCCCTGCTCCCGCGCGGTGGAGGAGGTGATGGAAACGCTGATCATGTCTTCTAGGCCTTTGAGCTTCCGGAACAACACGGTTCGGTAAGCCCACGGTCAGTTATGGGAGACGTAAAGGTGGTATCTGTCCGGTTGCGCCTTGAAGCCGGACGATCCGTCCGCGGTGATGAATTTGCGGAAGGGACTTTCCTTGCGGACGAACTTGCCGCCCTGGTTGCGCGGCAAATCTTCGTCAGTCCACTTCCCGTCAACGAGTTGGCCCATTGGGTCCTCCGGGAATTATCAAACAATTTTCCGCAATGCGGAGCGCCGGATCATGGCCTAGCAGGCCCGATGAGTCCATCATTGGATCGGGCTGAATTATCAGCCAAGATTGCTTTGCGGCAATTTTGCGGGGAGTAGTGCGCATGCTCTACATGGTATACGGGGTCGATGCACCGGACGCAGGCGAACGCCGCGCGGGCGCTCGGGAGGAGCATTTCGCCTATCTCGATGCCCACGAGGACATATTGGTGCTGGGCGGCGCGACGCTGGCCGACGATGGCGAGACCCGGACCGGCAGCGTGCTGATCATCAACGTGCCGGACCGCGCGGCGGCCGATGAGTTCGCCGACAACGAGCCGTTCATGAAGGCCGGCGTGTTTTCCTCCCAAACCGTCACCCGCATGCGCCGGGGCCAGTGGAACCCGGCCGCCGCGCCAAAGACTGCGGAGGGGAATTAGCGGGAGCTAGAATTCCGTCAGGTGCCCGCAAAAAGGCCGGCCGGAAAATCTCGGCCGGTAACGGGGGAACTGATCCCTACCGGAGTTTTTCGACGAACTCGGCGAGGCGCTGCTTGCTCAGATACTCCCGGGTGCCGTCACCGAAAATCTTTTTGCCCGACTTGTCGAATATGAAGCTCGACGGCACGTAGGTGACCGGATTGAAATGCTTCATCACCGCTTCGTTCATGGAGACCGCCCTGATCCCCGGGTGGAACCCCTTGACCATCCGGCTCAGCCGGCTGTCGGACGGGTTGCCGTAGCGCCCTTCGTCCCAATTGACCGCGATGACCGTCAACTTGTCGAGGCCGGCTTCGTCCAGATATTCACGGAGTTGCACGAACCCCGCCCGGCAGGTGAGTCACCAACTGGCGAAAAACGTCACCAGGACCGGCTTGCCGTCGAAGGTCTCCCGGTCCACATCCCGGTTCAAAATGGGCTTGGCGCCGATGAGCGCCTGCTTGACCTCGTCGGTCAGCGCCAGTCCCCGATTGGCTTCCGCCTGCGGCTGAAACGTGAAAACCGCGATGCCCAGGGCAGCGGCAAAAAGCGTCCGTGCGAAATTCATGAACCTAATCCTCTCGGCCCGAGTTGGCCGTTCGTTGGTTTAGCGAAGCGTTCCCGGAAATTCAATCGCCCTCGCATGTAGGGACTAACGCCTGAAACACCCGCTTATTTCACTCAAATGTCATTGGGGCCACAAAATCCCCGTAAGCCCTATGCGCGAAGTGAAATTACATCCCCTTTACGGGGTTTGGATAGACCTGGATTGCGGCCTCCCCAACATGTGAAGTCGTTGCACTCCCGTGACGACCGGAGTACACAGCGCCCAAACCCTCGCGGAACATCCGACCGGAAGCTTGAAGGTGGTCAAATTTCCTATTCCCGCGCCGCTGCTCTGGACCGGCCTGTGGGCCGTTTTGGTGGCGGTGGCGCTGTTTTTCCGTCCCATTCTGCCGGTCGACGAGACCCGCTATGTGGGCGTGGCGTGGGAGATGTGGCTCAGGGACGATTTCCTGGTGCCCCATCTCAACGGCGAGCCCTACAGCCACAAACCGCCGCTGCTGTTCTGGCTGATGCAGGCCGGATGGAGCGTGCTTGGGGTTAACGACTGGTGGCCTCGGCTGGTCTCGCCGGCGTTCGGGCTGGGGTGCGTGTTTCTCACCGCCGGCCTCGCCAAGCGCCTGTGGCCGGACCGGGGCATCCACCTCCTCGCGCCGCTGTTTCTTTTGGGAAGCGTGTTCTGGGGTCTGTACACCACACTCACCATGTTCGACCTGATCCTCACCTTCTGGGCGTTGGTGGGCATTCACGGATTGGTCGATGCGGCCCAAGGCCGCCGGGTCCGGGGTTGGATCCTGTTCGCCGCCGGCATTGGGTTCGGGGTGATCACCAAGGGGCCGGTGATCTTGGTGTTTCTGCTGCCGCCGGCTTTGTTTGCACCCCTTTGGCGAGACATGGGGTGGGCTGAGGGCGGCAACTGGGTTCGATGGTATCTGGGCACGTTGGCGGGCGTGGTGCTCGGTGCGGCGATTGCCCTTGCCTGGGCGCTGCCTGCCGGGTTCGCCGGCGGAGAGGTCTACCGCAATGCCATCTTCTGGGGCCAGTCGGCGGGCCGGATGGTCAACTCGTTCGACCACGGCCTGCCGGTTTGGTGGTATCTGCCGCTGCTGCCGGTGATCCTGCTGCCGTGGATCATCTGGCCCACCTTCTGGCGAGCCGCCGGCGCCTGGTTCAGGGAACACGGCGGCGACAGCGGCACCCGCCTGGCGGCGGTGTGGACCGTCGCCGCCCTGATCGCCCTGTCGCTGATCAGCGGCAAGCGCCCCCATTACCTGCTGCCCATGCTGCCGGCCCTCGCGCTGATCGGCGCCGGGGTCATCGAGTACGCCATCCGCCAGAGGCACGCCAGCGGATGGGGCGATCTCCTGCCCTGGGCGCTGGTCGCGCTGGCTATCGCCGCTTTCGTCGGGTTTGCCCCGGCAATCGGCCCGGCCTTGGAGCTCGACGTGCGGGGCCTCGACGATTGGCTGACGGCCTACTCGCCGCTCTGGGCACTGGTGCCCCTGGGCGCGGGCCTCATATTGCTGTTTCTGGCGCGCCGCGCGGGTGCCGCATCGCGGATGTTCGGGTTGGCGATTGTCTCGGTCGCTATCCTGGTGACCGTCCACGGGGTCGCGGGACCGCAACTCAGCCGGGCCTACAACCTCAAGGGCATCGCCTTCTATCTCAAGGATCTGCAGGATCAGGGTTACGCCATCGCCCACCTCGGCAAATATCACGGCCAGTACAATTTCCTCGGCCGTTTGGAGCCCAACATCGCGACCACCGGTTCAAATAATCTCAGGGCCTGGCTGGAACGGAACCCCAAGGCCAAGATCGTCGGCTCCACCCACCGTCTGGCGGCCGGACCGGCGCCTGAATTCAGCGCACCGTTCCGTGGCCGCACGGTTGCCGTTTGGGACGGCCAGGCGCTGCTCGCCGCCCCCAAGCTCGAAACGCAGTAGGCTTCTATTCCCTGCCCGGGTTTTCGTGGCCGCACGAAGGGCAGGTCCGGAACTTGGCGTCGCCGTAATACTCCTCGAACACCGGCGGCAGATCGTCGACGATGCTTTCCAGCATCACTTCCCGGCGATGCACCAGCGTGTTGCACTCTTCGCAATACCATTCGAAAGCGTCGGGCGCGCCCTTGGGACGCTGATACTCGATGACCAGACCGACGCTATCGGCGGGGCGCTGCGGTGAATGCCGGACATGCGGCGGCAGCAGGAAAATATCCCCCTCCTTGATCGGCACATCCTTGAGTTTCCCGTCTTCCTGGATGCGCAGCACCATGTCGCCATTGAGCTGATAAAAGAACTCTTCGACGGGATCGTCATGATAGTCGGTCCGGACATTGGGACCGCCGACGATGGTCACCATGAAATCCGTGCCCTCCCAGATCTGGGCATTGCCGACCGGCGGCTTCAGCAGTTCGGCGTGATCGTCGATCCATTGCTGAAGATTAAATGCTGCCAAACCGGCCATCTGTCCTCTCCTTGATTGGTTATCCGCCTGGTTCATGGTATCTCCGCCATAGGAGGCGGGCAACGCCGGTAAAAGCAAGGGAGCACACCATGGCGGCAAATGAATCGGGCAAAAGAGTACGGGCGCGGGCCAATTATCCGCTGGCCAAGCGGGTCGGCGACACCATTTACGTATCGGGCACTAGCGCCCGCCAGCCGGACAACTCGTTTGCCGGTGTCGAAGTGGATGAGATGGGCACCACCAATTTGGACATCCGGGCGCAGACCGCGGCGGTGTTCGAGAATATGCGGACCGGCCTCCGGGACGTCGGCGCCGATTTGGACGACTTAGTGGATGTCACGTGTTTTCTTGTGAATATCAATGATTTTGGCGGCTTCAACGAAGTCTATAACCGTTACTTCGAGACCGGGACGGGCCCGACCCGGACCACCGTTGCCGTCCACCAACTGCCCCATCCCCATCTATTGATCGAAATCAAAGGCACCGCCCACAAGCCTGAGTAATTTGCCCGGGTTTTGCAGACGGCACGATTGTCAAATTGTTCTGGATGTGAACAATGACACTCAACGGGGCGCGTTTCTCGACGTCCCCTAAAAACAAGGCTTCACCGTTTAACCGTTAAAGAGGAACCCCATGTCAAAGACACGTACTGCCATCGCCCTGGCGGCCGGTTTTGCCGCCGCCGTGGCGTTCATGCCGGAAACGGCGTCCGCCCAAAAGACGCTCCGGTTCATGACCTTCATTCCGCCGGTCGCCAACCCGGGCAAGACCTTCTACACGCCGTGGATCGCCAAGCTCAACAAGGAAGCCGGCGGCAAGATGAAAGTTCAGGCTTTCTGGGCCATGCAGCTTGGCGGCAAGGCGCCCCAGCTTCTCGACCAGATCCGCGATGGCGTTATCGACATCGGCTGGACACTGCCGGGCTTCACCCCGGGCCGTATGCCGCGGGTCGAGCCGTTCGAGCTCCCGTTCGTCCACAAGGATGCACTCTCGACCACGTTGGCGCTGCAGGACTATCAGGACAAGTACCTGAACGATACCGACCTCAAGGACTACAAGCCGCTGCTGCTGCACGTCCATGAGGGTTTCTTGTTCCAGACCAAGTTCCCGATCTCCAAGATGGAAGATCTGAAGGGCAAGAAGCTGCGTGCCGCGTCCCGCGGCGGCGTCTGGATGCTGGAAGCCATCGGCGCCACCGGTGTCGGCGCACCGCTGAACCAAATTCCGCCCATGCTGTCCAAGGGCGTCATCGACGGTGTCACGCTCCCCTACGAGATCGCACCGGCGGTGAAGACCCAGGATCTGGTCAGCCACTTCACCAAGTTGGCGGGACCGCAGCCGCGCCTCGGCACCAACGTCTTTACGCTGCTGATGAACAAGCGCAGCTATGACGGTCTGTCCGCCGATATGCGCAAGGTCATCGACGACAATTCGGGCCGCAACATCGCCCGCCAAGCCGGCGAGAACTGGCGCGCGATCGAGGCGCCTGGCCGCAAGGTCGTCGCGAGCAAGAAAAAGAACAAGTTCGCGACCCTGCCGGCGGCCGAGGTGGCCAAGATCCGCAAAGCATCGGAGAGCGTGTTTGGCCGCTGGTACGCCGAAATGAAGAAGATCGGCGCGGACGGTCCGGCCATGGTCAAGGATGCCCGCGCCCTGATCGACAAGTACTCGAAGTAAGACGGGATCCGGGCCGCTTCCGAAGCGGCCCGGTTTCTTTCATGGCCGAAGGCACGGAACATTTCTCCCGGCCCGCCGATCCGGTGGGCCGGGTGCTTTATCAGGTCGCAAGGTTTATCGCGATCCTGGGCGGTATTCTGCTGGCCGGGATCGCCTTCCTGACGACCATCAGCATCATCGGCCGGTTTGTCTTTTCCTCTCCGATCCCCGGTGACTTCGAGCTGGTGGCCATCGGCACGGGATTATCGGTGTTCGCCTTTTTGCCTTGGTGCCAATTGATGCGCGGCAACGTGATTGTCGATTTCTTCATGGATAAGGCGCCGACCCGCGCCAAGGCCCTTTGCGATGTCGTCGGCGGGCTGCTGTATCTGAGCATCGGCGCCCTCCTCACCTGGCGCATGGTCTTCGGCGGCATCGACATGTACAAATACAACGAGAGCTCCATGACCATCGGTTTTCCCCGCTGGACGACCTTCCCTATCTCGATTCTGCTGATGGGTTTTCTGGTCATTGTGGTGATCTACACCATCTGGCGCTCCATCGCCGAAGCCCGCGCCGGACGGTTCTTCGACGAAGGCTCCGGCAGTATGGGCTAAGACATGAGTTCCCTCGCGATAGGCGGCGTGGGCTTCGCCGTCCTCCTCGGAATGCTGGCGGTCCGTATTCCCATCGGCATTGCCATGATCAGTGTCGGCATCGCCGGCTATCTGACGATTGCCGGGGCGGTGCCGCTGTTGAGCTACCTCAAGACCGAGACCTATTGGGCGTTCACCACCTTTGATCTGTCGGTGGTGCCCCTGTTCCTGCTGATGGGACAGTTCGCCGCCAAGGCGGGCCTGTCGTCGGCCCTGTTCACCGCGGCCAATACCTGGCTCGGCCATCACCGGGGGGGGGTTGCGATGGCCGCGGTCGGCGGCTGCGCCGGCTTTGGCGCCATCTCGGGCTCGTCGCTGGCCACCGCGGCGACCATGGGCCAGGTGGCGCTCCCCGAATTGCGCCGGTTCAACTATTCGGGCTCACTGGCCACCGGTGCACTGGCGGCGGGCGGAACGCTGGGCATCCTCATTCCGCCGTCGGTGGTGCTGATCATCTACGCCATCATGGTCGAGAGCAACGTCGCCGCGCTGTTTCAGGCCGCCTTCATTCCGGGCGTCCTGGCGGCGCTCGGCTACATGCTGGCCATCGCCATCGTGGTCCGGATCAAACCGGAAGCCGGCCCGGCGGGGGAGCGCGCATCCCGCGCCGCGAAATGGGCGGCGCTCTTGGAAATCTGGCCAGTGCTGGTCATCTTTCTTCTGGTCATGGGCGGCATCTACGCGGGCGTGTTCACCCCCACCGAGGGCGCGGCCATCGGCTCCGTCGGCACGTTCCTGATTGCGATCACCAAGGGTGGCATGCGCCTGGAGGGCTTCCTCGACGCCATCCTGGGGACGGCCCAAACCACGGCGATGATTTTCCTCATTTTGCTGGGCGCGAAGATCTTCAATGCGTTCCTCGGCTTCTCGGAACTGCCTCTCTTCGCCGCCGATTTCTTCCAGAATGCCGGCTTGTCACCCTTTGTGGTCCTGTTGGGGATGATCATCCTTTACATCCTGTTGGGCTTCGTCATGGACTCGCTCTCGATGATCCTGCTGACGGTGCCGATCTTCTGGCCAATCATCGCCGGGCTGGATTTCGGGCTCGGGCCGGACGAGACCAAGCTGTGGTTCGGCATCATCACGCTGATCGTCGTCGAGATGGGACTGATCACGCCGCCCGTCGGCCTGAACGTCTTCGTCATCAACTCGATGGCCAAGGACGTGCCCATGCTCGAGACCTTCAAGGGCGTGATCCCGTTCATCACCTCGGATTTCATCCGGGTGGCGATCATCGTCGCCTTCCCGGTTATCACCTTGATCTTGCCCGAGTTGTTGGCGGTGGAATGATCAACTGATCCAGGGTTGCACGCCATCCCAACATAGTTTGACGCCGGTCAGAAACAGCAGCGCGACGATGACGCGGTAGAACACCACGTCCGAGATGTTGCGGTGAATCCAAAGGCCCAACAGGATGCCCAGCGGCACCACCGGCAGCAGCACGATGGACGTCCAGAAATTGGTCAGGTTGAGGACTCCCAGCCACGCATAGGGGCCGATCTTGGCGTAGTTCACAAAGGCGTAAAAAAACGCCAGCGTCCCCATATAGACCGATTTATCGAGCCGCTGAGGGATCATGTAGACGCTCATCGGCGGGCCGCCGGAATGCGCCACGAAGCTGGTGAACCCGGTCATCGCCGACCAGAACCCGCCTTTCCAGACATGGGGCTCGGTCGGTGGGCGTTCCCCCCGTTTGCGGCCGATGCCGACGAAGAAGTGGACGGCGAACCACACCGCGATCACGCCGATCATCAGCTTAATGGCCGCCTCATCGAGGAACCTGAAGCCGAGGGTGCCGAGTACAACGCCGACGGCGCCTCCCGGAATGATGATCCACAGGTTCTTGCGATGCCAATGTTTGCGGAACGCCCAGACGGCGAAGATGTCCGCCAAACAGATGATGGGAAGCAGAATGGCCGCCGCCTGAGGCACGGTGATGACCAGCGCCATCAACGGCGTGGCCAGCCCGCCGGTGCCGCCGACTCCCGCCTTGGCGATGCCGATGGACAGCACCGCGGGCACGGCAACCACATAGAACAAGGGGTTGGCAACGATCGAAAACTCGATCATCCGCCGCTCCCCCCGACCTCGCTACTCGACCCGGAGCCCCGCCACCTCTATGCCGTGACGCCCGGCGATCTCGTCATTGTCGGAGGTATCACCGGTAACCCCGACGGCACCGATGATCCCGCCGTCGGAATTCCGCAGCAGGACGCCGCCCGGCACAGGGACGATCCGTCCCCCCGAGGCATTCATCAGCGCGGTAACGAACTGGGGACGCTCCTGCCACACTTCGCCCAACTGCTTGGAGGAGGTGAACATGGCAAGCGCACTCCACGCCTTGCCGAGGGCGATCTCGAAGCGGAGCAGGCTGGCGCTGTCGCTTTTCTTGAACGCAACCAAATTGCCGCCGACATCGAGCACCGCGACACTCAACGGCGCAAGGCCCATATCCACGCCTTTTTCGATGGTCGCATCGATAATCCTGTCGGCATCCGCCAGGCACACACTCGCCATGAAAATTCCTCCTCTGGACTCTTGGGGGTTGCGGTTTGGCGGGGAGTTTAGGTGCCGAATTCCGGGCAAGCCAGATGAATTTCGAGGGTCCTTCCGGGTGAAGCTTCACGGAAATATGAACCGGAATACTTGAACCGCCGTTCCAGAACGCACATCTAAACCTCCTCTCGGCATAGCGAGCGACGGAGATCACGAGATGGCACGCCCAAAGGAATTCGATCACGACGAGGTGCTGGAGAAGGCCATGCAGGTCTTCTGGGCCAAGGGATACGAATGCACCTCCATGCAGAATCTGGTGGACGCCATGGGGATCAACCGGGGCAGCCTCTACGCCACGTTCGGGGACAAGCACAGCCTTCATCTCGCGGCCCTCGACCGCTATTACCGGGATCAGATCAACGGCATGCTGGCGCCGCTGTCGGGCGGCGGATCCAAACTAGCCGCCATCCGCGAGATTTTTCAGCAGGCTGCCGACTGCGCCGCCCGGGCCGAAAACAGGAAGGGCTGCATGATTTACAACACGGCCATCGAAATGGGCCCCGGCGACGCCGACGTCGCCGCCAAGGTGCGGAGCGGGCTTCGGCGGATCGAGCAGTCCTTCCACACCGCCCTCGCCGAAGCCCAGGCCGCCGGTGAACTGGCCGCCGAGAAAAAGCCGCTGGCGCTGGCCCGGCATCTGACCAACGCGCTCAGTGGTCTCCGGGTGATGACAACGGTCTTCGATGACCGTCCGACCATCGACGATATCGTGAACGCGACCCTCGCGGCGCTGGATTAATTATATTTTTCAATTACTTAATCCAGCCGCCACATATTCGGCAGGTGTGCTCGCGATTATGTTAATTGAACGAGCGTTCAAATAAACTACATGAACCTTAGCGGGAATTACCAATTCCCGAAATCATGGGGCCATCCCCATGGCTGACCGGGCCGGCGAGACGCAGTCCGGGCAGATATCAAGGAGAAAGACGATGCGGAACGATACGAACGTCAAAACGATCAATGAAACTACGCGGGATGCGGCTTCCTGGAGCACCAAGTGCTTCGGCACGATGCGTCGCTCGGTCCCGGCGATGGTTCTCGCTGGATCGCTGATGGCCGGTGTCGCCGTATTTGGAACCTCCGGCGCGCATGCCCAGGCCTTGAGCCCGGAAATGGGCGTCGACCGGGCCGATGTGGTCGAGCACCTGGACAGCAGGCATTCGGAGACCCCGATTGCCCGCGGTCTCGGCAGCAACGGCGCCGTTTATGAGGTGTTCTCCACCCATGACGGCACCACCTGGACCATCATCATGACCCTGCCGAACGGCAAGAGCTACATGCTCGGGTCGGGTGAATACTGGGCCAACGTGCCGGTCACCAAGATCGAGGGCCCTGGCATTTAGGGTCCGCGGTCTTCCGCCGGACCGAACCCCGTTACGATGGGAACAGCAGCGACGGCAGCCAGGTGGCGATCCCCGGGAAGTTGATGATCATCACCATCCCGATCAGCATGATGATCCAATAGGGCGTCGATGACTTGAAGATGGTCATCACGTTCATGTCGGGATCGAAGCCCTGTATCGCCGATTTCACCGTATAGACCAATAAGCCGAAGGGCGGGGTGTAGAGCCCCGCCTCGATGGCGATGATGCCGATGATGGCGAAGGCGATGGGATCGATACCGATCTTCACCGCGATGGGCGCGAAGATCGCCGCGGTCAGCAGCATGATCGAAATGGAATCGATGATCATGCCGAGCAGGAACCAGATGACCACCATCACGGTGAGGATCATCCATGGCTGCATGCCCGAGCCGAGGAACAGGCTCTCGATGGCATTGGCCATGCCGGTCATTGCCAGCGTCCGGGAGTAGAGCGCCGCGGTCACCAGCAGCAGGAGGATCGGCGCCGAGGTGCGCCCCACCTGAAGGATGCCGTCGATGATGTCCTTGAGCCTGGCGCCCTTGATGATCGCCAGCGTGAGGCCGATGAAGGCGCCGGCGCCGGCGCCCTCCGTCGGCGTGAAGACGCCGAACCAGATGCCGCCCAGCACCGCGACGATGACCAGCAGAATGCCGCACAGGCTTATAATGAACTGACCGGTGGAAACCTCTTCCACCTCATGCGGTTCCGCGGCGGCAACTTCGGCGCCGACGGCGCTCGCTTGCTGATCCGCCCCGCCGCCGACCAGTTCCGGGTTCATGACCGCCCGGACAAAAACGTAGATCACGAACAGGGCCATCAGCAGCAGACCCGGCATGACGCCGGCGGCGAAAATCTGGCCGATGGATTGTTCGGTCAAGATGCCCCAGACGATCATCAACACGCTGGGCGGGATCAGCATGCCCAGGCAGCTCGACCCGGCAACGGCGCCGAGGGCGAAGCCCTTGTGGTACCCGAAGCGTTTCATCTCCGGGTAGGCGATCCGCGAAAACGCGGCGGCGGAAGCAATACTGACGCCGGTGACGAACGAGAACAGCGCATTGCCGACCACCGTGGCGATGGCCAACCGGCCGGGGATTTTTTTCAGCAGCTTATTTATCCCTCGATAGACATCGGTGACGGTTCCCGATCTGCCTATGAATTCCCCCATCAGCATGAATAAGGGTATGACCGCGAAGACGTAGGCCCGGATGGCCTCGTAAGCCGTAGCCGCGAGCATCGACTGGACGGTGCCGAAGGCGAAGGAATCGGCGCCGGTGGTCATCCAGATACCCAGCGCGCTGGTCATGCCGAGGGCAATGGCGATGTGGACGCCGATCGCCACCAGGACAACCAGCGAGACGACCAGAATGACAGCGGTATTTGCTTCAAACATTAATTGTACCCCTGCCCGATTACGGTCCCGGCGCGCCGGGGATGCTGTCCTCGGGCACTTCGCTGTCGAGCAGTTCGGGCCGGAAGATGTCCAGATAGGCCATGACGCAGTAATTGATCATGGCAAGCGCGCTGCCGAGCAGCACGGTCCAGCGGGCCGGCCAGGACGGAACCCGAAGGGCGCCCTCGCCCTCGAACTCGCCCTCGACGAAGGAGGCAATGCTCTCCTGCCAACCGCCGGTGATGATCATCAGGAAGAAGGCGACACCCAGCACATAGCCGACGGCGAGCAGCACGCGCTGGACGCCGGGCGGAAACCGGGTGACCAAAAAATCGGCCTTCAGCATGGAACGGCTGCGAATGGCGTAGCCGACCTGCAGGAACACGATAATGACGATGGACGCGGCGACCATTTCAGCGGTGCCGTGGATCGGAAAATCAAACGCGCCGCGGCCGATGATATTGGCGAGCACAAGCACGGAAATCGCGACGGTCCATGCCGCGGCGAGGATCATCAACGCCTTGGAGACCCAGTCGCTGATCTTGACGAGATTCATACGCCCCTGCTCTCTGACGGCGGCCTATCCCCGGGCCGCCAAACGAATAGCCACAAAAATCGTACGTCGTCGTTTATATGAAATTGCCGGCTGGATGCCAAACAGCGTCCAGCCGGCAATTCATTCAGGTCTAGACTACGAACGTCTTATTTGACGACGTAGCGGACCGGCCACTTGTAGCCAACCTTCTCGGCGGCATCCAACGTGGTGTTGAGGATAGCCTTGGCCGGGAAGCCTTCCTTTTCCAAGGAATCGGCGTGCTGTTGCGGCCACTTGGCAAGCTTCTGCGCCCAGGAGAGACGAACCTTCGGGCCCAGGTCGCTGACGGTGATGTTCTTCCTCAGCCAGGCCATGTCTTTCTCATAGCCGGCCTTGTTGAACGTACCGGTCTGGACCTGATAGCGCTTGGCGACTTCCTGGAAGATCGGCTTCACTTCGGGCGGCAGGCTGGCCCAGAAACGGTTATTGACCGTCAGGCCGTGCCAGGTAATCGAACCGAAGCCGATGGTGGTGTAGAACTTGCCCACCTCATGCAGCTTGAAGACCGGGCCCCAGGCACTCGGGAACATGATGCCGCCCTCGGCGACGCCCGTCTTGATCTTCTGGTACCAGCCGGGGAGACCGTCGGTGACCGGGATGATGCCGATGTTGGCCTGCTTCATCCAGTTGAGGTTCAGGCCGGCGCCGAGAATCTTGCGGCCCTTGAGGTCGTCAACCGTCTTCCATGCGAAGTTGGTGCCGATGTTGTAGCCGCCGTCACCGATGATCGCCAGAAGGGTCTGGTTGAACTTCTGGAAACGCTTGGAGAGGCTCGGATACTTGTCATACACCGCGGTAGCGATCGCCACCGACTGCACCGGATCCATGGTGCCGAAGGGCAGCATGATCTGGAACGCATGCATCTTCAGCTTGGAGGCCTCGAAGCAGTAGCAGAAACCGCCGACGTCGACGACGCCGTTCTGGACGCCCTCGAAGGTGTCGAACACCTTCACGATGGAGCCGGAATAGCCCTCAATGAAGTTGATCTTGTGGTCGGTCTTGCTCTCGACCGCCTTTTTGAGCTCGGTCTGGAAGAAGTTCTTCATCAGGCCGGCATACACGACGGTCGGCGGATGGCCGGACGCGATGCGGACGTTGATGGTCTTGGCGTCTGCGGTCGGCGCGGCGGTCAACGCAGCACCCGCGACCAATGCCGCGGCAGAGGCGCCAAGGATGGATTTCGAAAACACGTTCATGAAATACCTCCCAAAGGCTGTTGTCGCGTGGGAGAAGGAAATGGCCCCCAGCGCTGATCAGAACATACAAGCCCAATCCGGGCCGGTCTAGTCTTATACAAGACGTTGTGATCGACGAATTTCGGTGGATTTCCGCGCCGCGCAATCGCCTGGCGCCGCGTTGGGGCATCCCGCCCGGGCACCACATCGGCTCAAATGGCATCTTTCCCATTGGCCAAAAATCCGCTAAGCCGACGCGGATCGAATGATGGGGTGAATCCCACGGTCCGGGGGGAAAGCAGAGGTGATATCCGAAGACCAGTTCAAGCAGGGCATGCGGCAGTTGGCCTCCGCCGTCAACGTGATCACCGTCGATCACGACGGTCAGCGAGACGGACTGACGGCGACGGCAGCCTGTTCGGTCTCCGCCGAACCGCCGCAACTGCTTATCTGCGTGAATCGCGATGCCCTGGCCCATGACCTGATCGAGGGCGCAGGCGCGTTTTGCCTCAACATTCTGTGTAAGGACCAGGAAGATGTCGCCATGCGCTTCGCCGGCATGGACGGCGCCGATCGCGCCGACCGCTATGGCCTTGGCAGCTGGACGACGCTGGAGACCGGTGCGCCGGTGCTCGAAGGGACCTTGGTCAGCTTCGACTGCACGATCACCCAGCAAGTCGCCGCCGGCACCCACTCCATCTTTATCGGTGAGATCGTCGCGGCGACAAAGACCGGCGACGGACGCCCGCTGATGTACGGCGAGGGGCAGTTCACCACCCTCGAGAGCGTCGCCAACTAGTCACCTGAATCTAAAGTTCGTGGCATAAATTTTGTTCGACCCGAAGGCAGAAGCGCTTGACCGCGGCGAGGATGTCATCGGCGGACTTGGTCCACTTGAAGGGTCGGGGGTTTTCGTTGTGGGTTTCGATGAAGGCGCGGATGTCGGCCTCGAGCTGGAGGGTAGAGCGGTGCACTCCGCGTTGCAGCTGCTTGCGCGTGAGCTCGGCGAACCAGCGCTCGACCTGATTAATCCACGACGCCGATGTCGGCGTGAAGTGGACGTGCCAGTGCGGCCGCCGCGCCAGCCAGGCCTTGACCCCCGCCGTCTTGTGGGTGGCGTAGTTGTCCATGACGATGTGGATGTCCAGCCCGTCCGGGACATTGCGGTCGATCACCTTCAGGAAGTCGAGGAACTCTCTGGCCCGGTGACGGCGATAGCACTTGCCGATGACCGAGCCGGTGGCAACGTCGAGGGCGGCGAAGAGCGAGGTGGTGCCGTTGCGCTTGTAGTCGTGGGTGCGCCGCTCAGGGATGCCCGGCAGCATCGGCAGGACCGGCTGGGTGCGGTCGAGGGCCTGAATCTGGCTCTTTTCGTCGACACAGAGCACCAGCGCGCGATCCGGCGGCGACATGTAGAGGCCGACAATGTCGCGGACCTTGTCGACGAAGTGCGGATCGCTGGAGAGTTTGAAGGTCTCGGCCCGGTGCGGCTGCAAGCCGAAGGCGCCCCAGATGCGCCAGATCGACGTGTGCGACAGTCCCGCCTCCTTCGCCATCGAGCGCAGCGACCAGTGGGTGGCGTCCGCAGGCCGCGAGGTGAGTGTTCGCTCGATCACTTGCGCCACCTTCTCGTCCTCAATGGTGCGTGGCCGTCCCTGCCGGGGTTCGTCCGACAGACCATCGATGCGGTCCTGGACGAAGCGCCTCCGCCACTTGCCGACGGTGTGCTCGTGCACGCCGATCTCCGCGGCCACCGCCTTGTTGCCAAGCCCGTCCGCGCAACGCAGGATCATGCGGCAGCGATCCGACAGGGAGCGCGCCACACGGTGGCGGCGAACCTGCGCTTCCAGAAACGACCGTTCCTCATCGCTCAAGACCAGGGCCGCCAGCGGCCGTCCCGTACCGCGCGCCATCGAGATGACCTCCTTTGTCCGACCAGGAGGGCCATCCTACAATGAACCTTACTTCAGTGCCAGATGACTAGGGTCCGGACTCAATTGAGCCACCATAGGAGTGTTGCGGCGATGAGGACAGCGCGGCACAAGGTCCCTCGCCCCCGTCAGGGGGAGAGGGATGCGGAGGCTTGGCGAGCCTGCGAGCCATAGCCGTAGCTGGGTGAGGGGGAACTTCCATATCGCCCCCACCCTCACCCCGGCCCTCTCCCTCAGAGAGGGAGAGGGCGTGGTTGCGTTGCCGCATCGGGTTCCCTCGCCCCCTTCCCGGGGGAGAGGGGCAGGGTGAGAGGGCGCAAAAAGGAGAATCCCCTAATTGAGTACAAACCCTGGCCATAAGAAAAGCCGGACCCCAAGGGGCCCGGCCTCTCATTCATATTTGTTCCCACGTTAGGTGATGGGCAGGAATTTGCCGTTGGTCGGAATCGACGGGGCGGTCTTGTTGTTAACCACCTGCAGATCGTATTTGTACTTCGATCCACGGACCCATTGGCCGCCGACCAGCGGCGTCTTGGAGACGTTCTTTACCGGCTTGCCGCCCCAGTTCACCTTGCCGACGATGGTGTCCAGGTTGGTGGTGCGGATGGCCTCGATGATGGCCTCCGGCGCATCCACGCTCTTGGTCCGCTTGAGGACGTCGGTGGCAACCTCGAACAAAGCGTGACGGAAGCCGATGGGCTGGGTCCACTGCTTCTTGGTCGCCGCCTCGTAGGCCGCCGCCAGTTGGCCGGCGGTCACGCCGGTGAGACTCGACTTGAACGGGTGGCTGGGTGTCCACCAGACCTCGGATGACAGGCCGACGCCGCGGTCGCCCAATGCTTCGATGGCGGCCGGGAACAGCAACGCCTTACCCACGGTCACCATCTTGGGCTTGAAGCCCTGCTGTGCGGCCTGGGTCCAGAACGTGGTGAAGTCCGGCGGGATCATCACGCCGGATACGATCTCCACATTGTTCTTCTTGAACTCGGAGATCTGGGCCGAAAAGTCGTCACTCGGCGCCTGATAGCGGCCGGGATCGACAAGCTTGAAGCCGGCGCCCTTGAGCGCCCCCGGGAATCCGAGTTTGGGATCACCCCAGGCGTTGCCGTCGGCATCGTTGGGCCACAGCGCACCAACCGTCTTGTTGGAGGGGATGGAGTTCCACAGATTGAGGAACACGCCGATCACGTCTTCGAGACCCCAGAAGAAGTGGTAGGTCCAGTCGAAGCCCTTGGCCGGATTGCCGCCGCGGCCGAAGAAATAAGGCTGCCACGGCGCATCCGAGGTGATGCACGGCACTTCGTTGACCTCCGCCTGGTCCGACAGCGGGTTGGTCGTGTCCGGCGTGCCGGCGCCCATGATGATGTCGACCTCGTCCTTGAGGATCAAATCGGCGGACACTTCGGCACCCCGGTTGGGGTTGGACTGGGTGTCCTTGACGATGATCTCGACCGGGTGCACCTGGTTGCCGATCTTGACGCCGTCCTTGAGGTGGTTGCGCACCCCGTTGATGACGAAATCGTCGGCCTCGGCGAAGGGCGCCAGCGGACCGGTCCGCGGGCTCACGTAACCGAGCTTGACCGGCCGGCCGGCCGCGTAGGCCAGACTGGACCGCAAAATTGCCGGCGCCGCAACGGCGCCCGCGGTGAGCACGGTGCCGGTCTTTACGAACTTCCGACGGGTAAATTTTGGTGTCGGAACTTTTTTGTCAGACATGATCGTCTCCCATGACTATTGGTTTTCGCGCACTTAAACGATTCGTGATCAGGAGCCTCCCTGTTTGCGCAGGAGGTGGTAACTCAGCTCGCCCGGATCCTGGAGATCAGGTACGGTCCAGCCGTTTAGATCATATTCAGCCATACATTGCTCGGCAAAGCCTCTGAAGGCGGCGGCGTTGCCCGACGCTTCTGCACCAAACAGGCAGTACCGCCGGATTTCCTCGGTCGATCCGCCATAGTTAATTTCATAAAGTTCGTGGCGGGCGCCGAACTCGCTGCCCAATGTGTCCCACAGAAGTTTCATCAGCTTGACGCGTTCCTCGGCGGAATAGCCATTGGATCCACGGAGATAACGATCGAGATAAGGACGAATGTCGTCGTTCTTGAAATCATCGGCGTGGGAATTGAGATAAATCAGCCCGGAGGCGCAGGTCTGCTCAATGATGTGTTTGACCTTGGTATAAGCCATGGTAGCGATGATTTGATAGGCGTTGCCGGGCTCCATCTTCGGCAGCACGTAGTCGTCGATCCAAGGCTGTGGATCACGGACCATGGCGTCGGATAGACCCCAGAACAGGTTCCGCCAAGCGATCACTTCACCCACATTGGCCTGAACGCCGCGATAGTCCTTTGTGCCTGCGGCCTCTACCGCCTTCAGCAACAGGCCCGCGATGAAATCGAGCTTAACCGCCAGTCGGGTGCAGCCGTGAACGACAAAGCGCGGCAGGAATCCGGTCTGAGGAAAGAAGTTGTTTGCCTTTTCCATGTCGCGGTAAACAAAAACGTTCTCCCACGGCACCAAGACATTATCCATAATGAACACGGCGTCGTTCTCGTCCAGCCGGCTGGACAGGGGGTAGTCGAAGGGGCTCCCCATCGCGGTAGACGTCATCTCGTACGACGTGCGGCAGAGAAATTTGACGCCGGGTGCGTTGGTCGGGACCATGAAGACCACCGCGTAATCTTCATCCTGCACGGGAATCAATCCGTGATGTGCGACGAAGGTGTAGTTGGTCAGTACGCTTCCGGTCGCCACCACCTTGGCCCCGGAAACCACAATGCCGGAATCGGTTTCCTTTACCACGTGGCAGCAGATGTCGCCTGCTTCGTTCGGCGGCTTGTCCCGGTCGATAGGCGGATGGATGATCGCGTGGTTTACGTACGGCACCCGCTCCTGGGTATATTTATACCAACGTTGTGCGTTCTCCTGATAGGGATCGTAAAATTGAGCGTTTGCGCCAAGCGTCGCCAGGAATGAAGCCTTGTAATCGGGTGAGCGCCCAATCCAGCCGTAGGTGACGCGCGCCCACTCCGCGATAGCGCTTTGTCCCATCAACAGGTCGTCAAGGTTCTTCGGAGCCTTAAAGTAGGCGTGAGTCGTACCCCCGTTACCGGTGTCGGTGGGAACCATAATCTTTTCGGCATGCTCGGGGTCGTGCATGGCGTCGTAGAGGCGGGCCGTCATGCGGGCCGTGTTCCGGAACGCCGGATGTTCAAGGACATTCTCGACCCGTTCACCGTAGATGTAGACCTCGCGGTCATCATCAATCGATTCCAGGTACTCCTTGCCCGTCATCGGCTTGGACCCTTCGATCATGCCGGTGGTCTCGGGCAATGACGCGAATGTTTCGCGCTCTTCGAAATTTATGACGTCGTCCATGACGGGGCCCTCCGATTAAGCCTTTTCGTCGCTGGCGGTCAGGGTCGGAGCTACCTAAATCGATCGGAATTCGCTGAACAATTGCTGATGCCGGGGTGGATCACATGACGATACAAGGTCCGATTTGGCCGACGGCAACCGGCAGCCGATGATCCGCCAAAGCACCGAAACGCGCTCATCCGGCCACGAATATCTGATCGTGGATTGGTAACACCTCCCTGAAGCCGTTCTATTGCCTTGTTTTTATTATGAAAATTTTTGATGTTCGCATATCGTACATTTGTGCGTTAAACGAACAAGCAGACATTATCCGATTTCGAATTGCGCTTCAAGTGTCAACAATTCAAGGCCGCGCTAGACAGACACCGAAATTCTCTCCGCGACTTCCTGAAGTCTGGAAAGCAATTGGGTCCGCATGTTCTCCCGGGTTGAACGGGTACTGCTCACGCTAACGCTGATGGAGCCGAGAAGACCGCCGTCACGTCCGCACACCGGAACGGCGATAGACCGCAATCCTTTCTCCAACTCCTCATCGACGATTGAGAATCCCTGGGCGTGGTCAGCTTGTATCCGGCTATACAATCCGGCAAGGCTGGTGATGGTACTCGCCGTGTAAGCCATGACCCGAATTGACTTCAGCCGGCGCCATAATTCCGCTTGGTCCAGAAAGCCGAGCTGAACCCGGCCCATCGCCGTATGAAACGCCGGCAATCGCGTCCCCACCGACTCATCAACGGACATCAGCCGCCTGGAGGAGACATGGGTGACGTAAACGATATCCGTACCTTGCAGCACCGACGCCGAGGAAGACTCCTCAACCTCATCGCTCAGCTCCCGTAGCAAATTCGCGGTCCGGTCGATCCAGCTTTGCGCCGCGAGAAATCGATAGCCGAGGTCAAGTGCCTTTGGACTGAGGGAATAGGCGCGCCCTTTCTGCTCGACATATCCAAGGACGTGGAGGGTGTGAAGCACTCGGCGTGCGGTCGCCCGCGACAGGCCGGCCAAATTCGCGGCCTCGCTCACCGTAAGGGTCGGATGATCCTCCCCAAAAGTGGTAATGACGTTGAGGCCCTTGGCTAGCGTTTCAAGATACTCTTTGTCTCTTCCGACGACTTGATCCATACGTTCGATAATCGAACAAACACGATTTGGGGTCAAGCAAAGCCGGAATGTGCCCGCAGCCGGCGGCCGTCAGGTGTGCCACGCCATAGCAATTCAAGCGGGCTTCAAGCTGCACTTACAATCACCACCACGGTCGCAATCTCGTTGCCGCGGTTTTCAACCGCCCGGGCCTCGTTGGATTCGATGAGAAGAGAGTCGAGCGGGCGCAGGGTAACCTCCTGATCATCGAATATCACCGTCAGCTCGCCGGAGACGACCACATAGACTTTCTCCGGCGGGGAGGCCGACCGGTCGCAGCCGCCGCCCGGCTCGAAGTGGGACAGGCCGACGGAAAAGTTCTTGGCATCGCTGGCGCCGAGCCCGTGCATCCGCAGTGTCTCCACGTCGAAATGTCCGGGCGCGTCGTAAGGCTTGATGTCGCCGATCCGATTGAGCTGCATGAAAGTTCTCCCCTGAGAAATCGTTGGTCATCGAAATGAGCGTGCTCAGCCTAGCGATGCGCCTATCGGGTTGGCAATGCCGCCCTTGGGGCCGCCCTTGGGGCCACCATTGGGACTACCCGTGAGAAAATGACAAAAATCCCATAATATGAGATTCTTGTAGATTTACGGTTTCGGCCCGACTATAGTCTGCTGATGATCAAGAGCGGCTCGCCTCTCCGGCGAAGTCGCCCATAGGGAGCATCCTCAATATGGCGTCGCTTAAGTTCTCACTGATCCTTTTCGGCCTCAATCTTCTACTGCGCATCCAGGCGTGGCGCTACCCGTCGTTCCGCGAACGGTTGAGGGAGCGGGATATTCTGGCCCAACTCAAGACCCGCGACGGACGGCAGGGCCGCTGGTACCAGATCAGGAACGGCCGCATTTCCTCGGGCGCCGGCGTGCGTAACGATGCCGACGTGGCGCTGATCTTCAAGACCGCACGCCTCGCCGCCGATCTCCTGATACCGCCGGTCAACCAGCTCGATCAGATCAACGCCTTGAAGGACTTCAACCTCGCCATGGAGGGCGACGAGGACGCCGCTGCCTGGTGGACTCAGACCATGATGCTGACCCAGACGGCGGGCTGGGAGTACGGCATCGATCAGGGGGACGGCGTCACCCGCTACACCTCCATGACCAACGGCGGGCCGGTCTTCGTCTATGAGAAGGGCGGCAAGATCATCCGCATCACGCCCATCGTCTTCGACGATACCGATCCGGAACCCTGGACCATCGAAGCGCGCGGCAAGAAATTCACCCCGCCCCGAAAGTCGTCGCTGGCAGCCCACGGCCAGAACTGGAAGAGCATGGTCTATTCTCCGGACCGGCTCTTGAAGCCCTTGAAGCGGGTCGACTTCGACCCCGACGGCGAACGCAACCCGCAGAACCGGGGGAACTCGGGCTACGAGGAAATTTCCTGGGACCAAGCCCTCGACATCGTGGCGAACGAAATCAAGCGCCAAAAGCGCGAGCACGGCCCCGGCGCCATCGCCATGAGCCACGGCTCTCACCATACCTGGGGCAATATCGGTTACTACCTGTCGGCCGCCTTCCGGTTCATCAATGCCGTCGGCATGACCCGGGTCCACCACAACCCCGACAGCTGGGAGGGGTGGTACTGGGGCGCCGTCCACCATTGGGGCCAAAGCCTGCGGGTCGGCCAGTGCGAGACCTACGGCACCGTCGAGGATTTGATGAAGGAATCCGAGATGGTGGTCTTCTGGTCTTCGAACCCGGAAGGCACGTCCGGGGCCTACGGCGCCTTCGAGGGCGCCATCCGCCGCCAGTGGCTCAAGGACCTCGATATCGAGGTGGTCCACATCGATCCGTTCTACAACGACACCGCCCAGATGTTGGGCGGCAAGTGGATCGCCCCCAAGCCGACCACCGACACCGCCCTCGCCTTGGCAATCGCCCATGTGTGGATCGAGGAAGGGCTCTAC
Source organism: Rhodospirillales bacterium (assembly GCA_965213765.1). Classification (GTDB taxonomy): domain Bacteria; phylum Pseudomonadota; class Alphaproteobacteria; order Rhodospirillales; family UBA2165; genus JAJDXO01. The sequence continues at coordinate 2,094,560 of OZ243926.1, forward strand.
GACAAGGAGTTCGTCGCGGCCAAGACCTTGGGCTTCGACAAGTGGAAGGCCTATGTCATGGGCGACGAGGACGGTGTCGCGAAAACCCCCGAATGGCAGGAGGCCGAGACCGGTGTCCCCGCCAAGACGGTCCGTGCGCTGGCCCGCAACTGGGGCAGGAAGAAGACCTATCTCGGCGCCGGCGGCTGGGGCAACGGCCACGGCGGGGCGTGCCGCAACGCCACCGGCATCCAGTGGGCCCGGGTGATGGTCTGCCTCATCGCCATGCAGGGTATCGGCAAGCCGGGCGTCAACATGGGCAACCTCCAGTGGGGCACGCCGGTGGACGCCAATTTCTATTTCCCGGGCTACGCCGAAGGGGGCATGTCCGGCGACCTGCACCATACGGCGATGGCCGTGGAGCTCTATCAGCGGATGCCCCAGCTCCCGTCCATGAACACCAACGACCAGCAGATCCCGAGGCTTCAACTTCCCGAAGCCATTCTCGAAGGCAAGGCCGAGGGCTACATCTGGGACGGCAAGTCCATCGAGGCCCAGTTCAACAAGATCAGCTATCCGAAGCCCGGCTATTCCAAGGTCCACATGCTCTACAAGTACGGCGGCTCCATCTTCGGGACCATGTCGGACACCAACCGGCACGTGGAGATGTACCGCTCGCCGGAACTGGAATTCATCGTCAACCAGTCGATCTGGAACGAGGGCGAGGCCAAGTTCGCCGACATCATCCTGCCCGCCTGCACCAATATGGAGCGGCCGGATATTTCCGAATGGGCGGCCCTCGGCGGATACGCCCACCACGGCCAGACCCAGCTCAATCACCGGGTGGTGGTGTTCCAGCACAAGGTTATCGAGCCTCTGGGCGAATCGAAATCCGATTTCCGGATCTTCCATGAACTGGCCATGCGGCTGGGCCTCGGTGCCTACTTCTCCGAAGGCATGAGCGAACTCGACTGGGCCAAGCGGGAGTTCGACGCCTCGGATCTGCCGAAGATCGTCAAGTGGAAGGACTTTATCAAACGGGGCTATGTGGTCGTCCCCAACAACCCGGAAGGCGTGAAGGACCCGGTCTCCTGGCGCTGGTTCTATGAGGGCCGCAAGAAGGATGTGCCGGAGCCCATGCCGCTGCCGTCCGATTATACCGAAGAGTACCTGAAGGGCCTGCAGACCCAGTCCGGCCTGATCGAATTCGAATGCCAGAGCCTCAAGCGCTACGACCCGGACGACATCGAGCGCCCGCCCATCGTCAAGTACCGCCCGGCCTATGAGGGCCCGTCCAATCCGGACGTCGCGGCCAAGCACCCGATCCAGTTGATCACCCCGCACCCCCGGTACAGTTTCCACACCCAGGGGGACGGCAAGGACACGTTCTTGAACGACATCGAGGATCACCGGGTGCTGGTCGACGGGCGATATTATTGGACGCTCCGGATCAGCGCGGCGGACGCGGCGGCCCGCGGCATCGGCCACCACGACCTCGTGAAGGTCTACAATGACCGGGGCGCGGTGATCTGCGCCGCCCACGTCACCCACCGGCTGGCGGTCGGCGTCGCCCACGGGTACGAAAGCTGCGCCATCTATGAGCCGGCGGGCGAGATCGGCAACTCGGTCGATCTCGGCGGCTGCCTCAACCAGCTTACCCCGCCCCGCTCGCAATTGAAGAAGGGCCATTCCATGGGGTCGTCGGCCGCCATGGTGGAGATGGAGCTCTGGGACGGCTCGCCGGAGATCAATCGGGTGCCGTCCGAGCCGGACGCCGCCGTGTTCACGCCAAAACCCGTAGCTGAACCGGTCCCGGCGGAGTAGGAGACGTCCAATGGATACTTCCGGGAGCAAATGGAACCTGATCGTCGATGTCGCCAACTGCACCAACTGCAATCTGTGTGTGCTCGCCTGCCATGACGAGCACGTGGGCAATGCCTTTCCGGGCTATTCGGAAGAGATGCCCAAGCACGGCCACAAATGGATCGAGATCGACCGCAAGGAGCGCGGCGCCGGTCCCATGGTCGACGTGGCGTTCCTCCCCAAGATGTGCCAGCACTGCGACGATGCGCCGTGCATGGAGAAGGCCGAGAACGGCGCCATCACCAAGCGCGACGACGGCATTGTGCTGATCGATCCGGTGAAGGCCAAGGGCCAGCGCCACCTGGTGGAGGCCTGCCCCTACGGCGCCATCTGGTGGAACGAGGAAAAGCAGGTGCCGCAAGCCTGGACCTTCGATGCCCACCTGCTGGATGACGGCTGGGCCGAGCCCCGTGCCGTCACCGTCTGCGCCACGGCGGCACTGCGGTCGGTCAAGGTGGATGACGCGGAAATGCAGCGCATGGTCCGCGAGGAAGGCCTCGAAGAACTGCGCCCCGATCTCGGGACCAAGCCCCGGGTCTGGTACAAGAACCTCCACCGCTATTCCAAGGCGTTCATCGGCGGCAGTGTCGAAGCGGATGCGGGCGGCAAGGTCGATTGCATTGAAGGCGCGCGTGTGACGCTGCATTCAAACGGCACCCAGCTCGCCGAGACCGCCACCGACATCTACGGCGATTTCAAGTTCGATCACCTGGATCCGGACTCCGGCGCCTATCGTGTGGAGATCGCCGCCGACGGCCATGCCTCGAAGTCCGTCGACGTCACCTTGGGCGAAAGCACCTATCTGGGCGAGATACGGTTGTAGTTGAATTGCCGTCCGCGCGATGACCCGCTAGCCTGCGGGGCATGAGTGCAGAATTGATTCAGGATTTCGCCGATTTCGCCGAACGGCTGGACCGCGCCGACAACGTCGTGGTGTTCACCGGCGCGGGCATCTCCACCGAAAGCGGTATTCCCGATTTCCGTAGCCCAGGCGGCGTGTGGGACAAGAACCAGCCGATCTATTTCCAGGACTTCATTTCGTCCGAGGACGCGCGGCGCGAGACCTGGCGGCGCAAAATCGAAACCGACAAGGTGATGACCAAGGCCCGGCCCAACCGGGGGCATATGGCGATCTCCAAGTTGGTGGCGATCGGCAAGGTGTCGCACGTCGTCACCCAGAACATCGACGGTTTGCATCAGGCGTCCGGCGTGCCCGAGACACAAGTCATCGAACTGCACGGCAACTCGACCTACTCCACCTGCCTGGAGTGCGGCACCCGTTACGAGAACGAACCCATCAGGAAGGCCTTCGCCAAGGATGGCACCCTCCCGGTCTGCGACGATTGCGGGGGACAGGTGAAGACCGCGACCGTCTCCTTCGGTCAAGCGATGCCGGAAGAGCCCATGTTCCGCGCCCGCGCCGCCGCCCTGGAATGCGATCTGTTCATCTCCATCGGCACATCGCTGGTGGTGTTTCCGGCCGCCGGGTTCCCGGTGATGGCAAAGGAGAACGGCGCGGCACTGGTGATCCTGAACAGGGACCCGACCGAGATGGATGACCTCGCCGACATCGTGCTCAACACCGAAATCGGCGAAACCCTGGGCGCCGTCGTCGCTTTCGATTAATTCCCTTCATGTACTGTCGCACCCCCACCCCAACCCTCCCCGGTCGAGGGGGAGGGAGTAAGGTTGCGCGCGCAGATACCCTCCCCCCTTTCGAAGGAGGGATGGGAAGGGAAGGGGGATGGATTGGGAGGGGGAGGGGAAGAGGGATTGAGTGTGCCGTCATGCCCCGACCCGCCGGACCAGTTTTGCCGGCCAGTCAACAAAGTGGCGGGGCATCCGGTGTTCTCGACGGTGGCTTACCCGGAGAAGCATGTCCTCCGGCCGGCAAAACTGCTCCGCGGGCCGGGTAATGCCGCTCGGACGAACCCGAATCTTGCTCAGTTAAGCTTCAGTCTGGGTGTCAGTTGATCGTTGGCGGCATCCGGGTGCGTGGTGAGGGTCGCCTGATGGTGGACCATCTTCCAGGCCCCCTCCATTCTGGTAAAGCAGTTGGTCGCCACGGCCGCGTTGGGCGGCAAAAGCTCGTAGCAGATGACCATGGCGAAATCACCGAACAGGACAGGCTCGGGATTGCGGAACTGCATGTTCCCGGAGTCCGGATGGTTGAGGATGCTTTGCCAACTCTCCATCACCACGTCCCGCCCCGAAAGGTGCCTCCATCCGGGATGGACACAGGTCACCGGGCCGGTCTTGGCCCACATATCCTCCATGGCGTCATAGTCGCAATTTGCAAAGGCGACGTAGAAGGCTTCATTGGCGAACAGGACGGCTTCGGTGTCCGACATCTGCACTCCCCCGTTGGCGACTCCCTATTGTGCGACAGCCGATGCCGCGGGTCAAAACCCCGGACACTCCTACCGGGTCAACAGAATTCCGGCCGGTTTGTTCAGCCGGTATTCAGAAGCCTAACGGATCAGGCGTCGATTTCCGTCAGTCGGCGGAGCGGCGGCTCATTTCCGGGCTCGGAGGTGACGTCATTAGCGGGTTCCGGGAATCGGCGGCGGCGCCGGAAAACAAGGGACGGCCGGGCGGGTGCGCCGGTCATCCTTCTCTCAACTCGTCCTCGGTCTCCGCATCAGCGACCTTCTTGGCGGTGCCGTAGTCGAACCCGGCCCGGGCCAAAGCCGCCAGATCCTTCTCCCGCTGACCCTCGACCGGCGGTTTGATCCGGAACGGTCCGATCCGCCGGCGCCTGGTGAACCGGATCGCGGCCTCCAATTCGGCGTCGGGCTGCTCGTCTCTAAGAGTTCAACTCGAAACTAGTTGAGTGATTTCAGTCGGTTGTGTCTTACTCGGTTGTGTCAAAGCAAACGAGGAGGCACAACATGTGGACCGAAATCACTCGCCCGAAGTATGAGCGCCGTGGCGGTCGCTATGCAAGCGACCTTACGGATCGGGAGTGGGCGTTGATCGCGCCGTTCATGCCGCCGCGCAAGAAGATAGGCCGGCCGCGGACGACGGAGCTGCGCAATGTCATGGATGCGATCATGTACATGGCCTCGACGGGCTGTCAGTGGGCGATGCTGCCGAACGACTTCCCGCCGCCCTCCACGGTGCAGCGTTACTTCTACGACTGGCGCTCGAACGGGCTGCTGGAGGCGATCAACCATCATCTGGTTGTGGCGGCCCGTGAGTTGGAAGGACGCGAGGCCGGCCCGAGCGCCGGGGTGATCGACAGCCAGAGCGTGAAAACCACGGAAAGCGGTGGTATTCGGGGCTATGACGCGGGCAAGAAGATCAAGGGCCGCAAGCGTCACATCGTCACCGATACGCTCGGCCTGCTGCTCGGCCTGATCGTGCATTCAGCCGATATCCAGGACCGCGACGGCGCCCCCGGGGTCCTCAAATCGATCCGTCATCGCTTCCCCCGGCTGCGTCACCTCTTCGCTGACGCCGCCTATGGCGGACCGAAACTTGAGGGTGCCCTCGAAGACATCGGCCGCTGGACGATCGAGATTATAAGACGTCCCGATACCGCCAAGGGCTTTGAGGTCCTGCCCAGGAGATGGGTCGTCGAGAGGACCTTCGCCTGGCTCAACCGATGCCGCCGACTGGCCAAGGACTGGGAGAAATCAATCGCCTCCGCACAGGCATGGATCCTCGTCGCACACATCCGACTCCTCACAAGGCGGATCGCAAGCCATTGTTATTAAATGTAGAGTTTCGAGTCAGACTCTTAGAGTTCAACTCGAAACTAGTTGAGTGATTTCAGTCGGTTGTGTCTTACTCGGTTGTGTCAAATCAAACGAGGAGGCACAACATGTGGACCGAAATCACTCGCCCGAAGTATGAGCGCCGTGGCGGTCGCTATGCAAGCGACCTTACGGATCGGGAGTGGGCGTTGATCGCGCCGTTCATGCCGCCGCGCAAGAAGATAGGCCGGCCGCGGACGACGGAGTTGCGCAATGTCATGGATGCGATCATGTACATGGCCTCGACGGGCTGTCAGTGGGCGATGCTGCCGAACGACTTCCCGCCGCCCTCCACGGTCCAGCGCTACTTTTACGACTGGCGCTCGAACGGGGTGCTGGAGGCGATCAACCATCATCTGGTTGTGGCGGCCCGTGAGCTGGAAGGACGCGAGGCCGGCCCGAGCGCCGGGGTGATCGACAGCCAGAGCGTGAAAACCACGGAAAGCGGCGGTATTCGGGGCTATGACGCGGGCAAGAAGATCAAGGGCCGCAAACGTCACATGGTCACCGATACGCTTGGCCTGCTGCTCGGCCTGATCGTGCATTCAGCCGATATCCAGGACCGCGACGGCGCCCCCGGGGTCCTCAAATCGATCCGTCATCGCTTTCCCCAACTGCGTCACCTCTTCGCCGACGCCGCCTATGGCGGACCGAAACTTGAGGGTGCCCTCGAAGACATCGGCCGCTGGACGATCGAGATCATAAGACGGCCCGATACCGCCAAGGACTTTGAGGTCCTGCCCAGGAGATGGGTCGTCGAGAGGACCTTCGCCTGGCTCAACCGATGCCGCCGACTGGCCAAGGACTGGGAGAAATCAATCGCCTCCGCACAGGCATGGATCCTCGTCGCACACATCCGACTCCTCACAAGGCGGATCGCAAGCCATTGTTATTAAATGTAGAGTTTCGAGTCAGACTCTAAGGGCCGCGATGGACTCTTCGATGATTTCCGCCGGCACGCCCTTCTCGCGGAGTTTGGCGGTGATGATGCGGATCGATGTGCCGCGGGCATGGAGCGCGTGGACCCGTCCCTCCGCATAGCGCCGGTCGTCCACCAGCCCGGCGCGCGCCAGCTTGGCCACCAGCTCATCGACCCACGCCGCTCCCTCTTCGCGATCGGTACCGTGGGCCCGGGCCGACCGTCCCACCCGGCGCATCATGACCCGCCGCAGGTTCTCCTCGGAGCTGGAGAACCGCTTGAGATAGTGGAGTGCGGCGTTTTCGAGAGATTTGGGGGACGCCTTGCGGGGTTTCCGGCGGCGGGGTTTCTCCCTGCCCCGGTCCGTGTTGGAGCCCGCATTCTCCCCTGTGGCCTTGGCATTCGGCATGACGGGTTTATACCAGGGGCCCGCGACCGGGACGAGACCTCCTAACGCTGCCGGAACCCACGGTCACATCGCCTCTGTTCCTCGGCATCTTCTCGGTGGCGTTCGGTGAAATCCGTCAGGTGGGCGACCTCGGCCATGTCACTTTCCTTGCGCCCGGCCCGATCATGATATCGCCTCAAGGCTCGGCCATTACAGCTTCGTGACGTAAGCCCTTCTAATGCCTGTATTTCGTTGACAGCAGGGGTGCGGATTAAGATACTGCGCGCCTTCTGGACGGGGCGGTCGCCGCTCCGTTTTTTTATTTTGTCAAATCGAATCGGAGAGGAGAGATGATCAACGCGCAGATGCCGACCTATGCCCTGTACGACGTCGCCTTCGAAAGTGGCGAAGGCGTGCACCTGCAGGCGACGGACGGTCGACGATTCATCGACTTCGGGTCGGGAATCGCCGTGGTGGCGCTCGGACATGCCCATCCCCGCCTGGTGCAGGCGCTGACCGAACAGGCGGGCAAGCTGTGGCACGTCTCCAACCTCTATCACATCCCGGTGCAGGAACGCCTCGCCCAGCGGCTGGTGGACAATACCTTCGCCGACTGCGTGTTCTTCTGCAATTCGGGCGCCGAGGCGGTGGAAGCCGGCCTCAAGATCATGCGCCGCTATCATCAGGAAAATGACCGCCCCGACCGCTACCGGGTCATCACCTGCACCAATTCGTTCCACGGCCGGACGCTGACCACGGTCGCGGCCTCCAAGAACGAAAAACACATGCAGGGATTTGCCCCCATGCCTGACGGGTTCGACCAGGTGCCCCTCGGCAACCTCAACGAACTCAGGGCGGCGATCACCGACCAGACCGCCGGCATCATCGTTGAGCCGATCCAGGGCGAGGGCGGCATTCACGTGGCCGACGGCGACTACCTGCGCGCGCTTCGCGAAGCAGCCGACGAGTTCGGCGTGTTGCTGATGTTCGACGAGGTGCAAACCGGAGTCGGGCGGACCGGCAAACTGTTCGCCTATGAATGGTCCGGAGTCGAACCCGACGTCATGTCGGTGGCCAAGGGACTGGGCGGCGGGTTTCCGGTGGGCGCCTGCCTGGCCAACGAAAAGGCGGGCAGCGCCATGGCACCCGGCTCCCACGGCTCGACCTTCGGCGGCAATCCGCTGGCCATGAGCGTCGCCGATGCGGTCATCGACGAATTATTGAAGCCGGGCTTTCTGGATCATGTGGATAAAATGGCGGGATACCTGCGCGGCAAACTGGAAGATGCGGTCGCGGCCCATCCCAAGATCCTTAAGGAGGTCCGCGGCAAGGGTCTGCTGATGGGGATCGAGTGCCATGTCACCAACGGCGACGTGGTCAACGGCCTGTTCGGCCGGAATGTGCTGGTGGTGCCGGCGGGCGGCAACGTGGTCCGCTTCATCCCGCCGCTGATCGTCGAAGAGAGCCACATTGATGAAGTCGCGGGGGCCTTGAACGAGGTCTGTGCAGGGATGGAGGCCCAGGGGGAGACCAGCTGATGAGCGCTCCAAGGCATTTCCTTGATGTGCACGAACTGGATTCGCCAACGCTGCGGCGAATCCTCGATCTCGGCGCCGATATCAAGCGCGACGATGCGCCCGGCCTGCTGGCCGGCAAGACCCTGGCGATGATCTTCGAGAAACCCTCGACCCGGACCCGGGTGTCGTTCCAGGTCGGCATGACCCAGTTGGGCGGCAACGTCATCGTCCTCGGCGAAAACGAGACCCAACTGGGGCGCGGTGAGACGCCGGCGGATACGGCGCGCGTCCTGTCCCGCTATGTGGACGCCATCATGATCCGCACCGATGCCTCGGCGAAGCTCCGGGAAATCGCGTCCCACGCAACGGTCCCGGTGATCAACGGCCTCACCGACGACAGTCATCCCTGTCAGGTGATGGCCGATATCATGACCTTCGAAGAGCATCGCGGCCCCATCAAGGGTAGGACGGTGGCCTGGGTGGGCGACGGCAACAACATGGCCGCTTCCTGGGTCCATGCGGCGGTCCGCTTCCGGTTCAAGCTGAACGTGGCGAGCCCGCCCGAGCTTTCGGTAGCCCGCCGGGTCGTCGACTGGGCCGAATCCGAGCAGGGTCATGTGAAGTTCGTTCATGACCCCGATGAGGCGGTCACCGGCGCGGATGCCGTCGTCACCGATACCTGGGTGTCCATGGGCGACGACGGGGAACGGGACCGGCGGCTGAAACTGCTGGAGCGGTTCCGGGTCGATTCCCGGCTGATGGGTTACGCCGAGGAAAAGTCGCTGTTCATGCATTGCCTGCCGGCCCACCGGGGCGAGGAAGTCACCGCCGACGTGATTGACGGACCCCGGTCGGTGGTGTGGGATGAGGCGGAAAACCGCCTGCATGCTCAAAAAGGGATCCTGGCCTGGTGCCTGGACGAATCCCGAGGATAAAGACCGGCCATGCCCGTGGAAGGCCCTTAGAACGTATGTCTGACCGAGCCGGATTTCCGGACCTGGTTCAGCCGTTCCGCATTGAAAACGCCAATGTCCGGGGCCGCTTGGTCCGGCTCGGACCTGCCTACGCGGAGGCTCTGGGCCGGCACGACTATCCGGAGACCGTCGGCGAACTGCTGGGCGAGACCCTGGTCATGTCGGCGGCACTGGCCGCGTCGCTCAAATATGACGGGATATTCACCCTGCAGGCCCAGGGAAACGGTCCCGTCGGCATGATCGTCGCCGATGTGACCAGTGACGGCCATCTGCGCGCTTACGCCCGGATCAGCGAAGACGACGGCGCCTATGAGGCGGCTGCCGACCCGGAGGCTCGAGGGTCCGTCCCTCGGCTCATCGGCTCGGGACATCTCGCCTTCACCGTCGATCAGGGGCCCGACACCGACCGTTACCAGGGAATCACCCCGCTGGAGGGGGCAACGCTGACCGATTGCGCCCACACCTATTTCCGCCAGTCCGAACAACTCGACACGGCGATCATGATTAACGCCCATGTGGGAGGCGACGGCGAGGCGCCCCGGGCATCGGCCCTGATGATCCAGCGGCTGCCCGGCGATTCGCTGCCCGATCTCCCGGATGAAGAGGCCGAGGAGCGGTGGCGGCGCTCGGTGATTTTGATGAGTTCGCTCACCACGGACGAAATGCTGGATCCCTCGCTTCACCACCGGGACCTGCTTTTCCGGCTGTTCCACGAGGACGGCGTCCGGGTCTACGAGACCAAGTCGCTGGAACTCAGGTGCCGCTGTTCGCGGGAGAAGGTGGCCTCGGTGCTGGCCAAGTTCCGCCCGGACGAACTCAGCGACATGCGGGCGGAGGACGGGCGGCTGGTCGCCACCTGCGAGTTCTGCCGCACCGATTATTTCTTCAATGACGAAGATTTGGCCGAACTCATATCCGCCTGAGGATTTGGTGGCCCGTCACCGAACCGACATGGGCGCCGGCCATGGCCCTTGATCGGAAAGGCGGCGGGGTGCGACCATAGGCCTATGACCCGGGGAAAACCGCATCGCTATGTGATCGTTACCGCGTTGTTGATCCTCACCGGCTGCGCGACCGAGGTGCCTGTCCAGAGCTTCCCCCAGATCACCTTCCGGCATCTCCAGCCGCTCGATCTCCGGGTGGTGGATATCCAGGTCAATCAGGATCTGCCGGCGCCGGCCGCCAACAATGTCACCGCCAACCTGCCCGCCTCTCCGGCTCTCGCCCTCAGCCAATGGGCGCAGGACCGTTTGCGGCTCGCCGGCTCGACCCGGGCGACGGCGCGGTTCACCATCCTGGCGGCCCAGGTTCTGCGGAAGAATCTGAAGGTGGAGGGCGGCCTGACGGCGGTGTTCAAGAAACAGGTGGATCAACAGTTTGACGGCCTGGTGGAAGCAAAGCTCGAGATTTTCGACGAGCGCGGCATCCGCCGGGCGATGGCGCGGGCCAAGACGGAACGGGTCATCACCGTCCGCGAAGACGACACCATCGCCGACCGGCGCCAGATGCTGTTCGAAATGACCGAGAAAATGATGGCCGACTTCGACAAGGAGATGGAAAAAGCCATCCGCCGGCACTTTATCGAGTGGCTGTTCTAGAGCAGTTTCCGGCGAATTACGCGCCCGACGCCGACCGCGAATTGATTGCCGCCGGCGGCAACACCGCCCGCGCCGAGGTGCGCCGCCGCTCGCCGGACAAGATCTTCCATGATGGCCTCGCGTTCGTCGACGACGGCACGGGCCGGAAAATCGTCAACAACGTGACCCGGCTCGAAGCGGTTTGGTTAGCTGGCGCACCAGTTGGCGAGCTTGCGCAGGAATCCGACGCATTCGTCGAGCTGTGACAGTTCGACGAATTCGTCGGCCTTGTGGGCCTGGAGGATGGAGCCCGGCCCCATGATCACCGCCGGAATACCGGCCTCGGCGAACTGTCCGGCTTCGGCGGCGAAGGCGACACTGCCGAGTTCGTTTTGGCCGGTGAGCGTCCGCACCAACTCAGCCGCCGCCGAGCCATTGTCCATCTCCAGCGGCGGCGTGCCGGCGACAAGGGCCGTCTGAACATCGGCCTCGGGCGCCACCGCCCGCATGGCCGGCAGGATCTCATCGGATGCGAAGGTGCCGAGCCCGGCGCGCAATTCTTCCCCGGCCCCGCCGGTGGCCGAGCGCACTCCCCAGCGGAAACTGCAATGTTCGGCGATGATGTTGGTCGCCGTGCCGCCCTCGATCATGCCCACATTGACCGTCGCAAAGGGCGGCGAGAACTCGGTCTCGATGGGTGACGGGTTGTCCCGCATCTCCGCCTGGCGCGTCGTCAGATAGCCAACCAGCCGGGCCGCGGCCTCGATGGCATTGGCCCCTTCCTGGGGCTGGGACGAATGGGCCGGCCGGCCGGTGATCACGGTCTCATAGGCCGCAATGCCCCGATGGGCCCCCACCGCCGTCATATCCGTCGGCTCGCCGACGATCACCGCGTGGCACGGCGGCAGGCTGGCGGTCATCGCCTCGATGAGGCGCGGCGCGCCGAGGCAGCCCACTTCCTCATCATAGGAAAAGGCGAGGTGGATGGGCCGCTCTAGATCGAGGGCCTGAAATTCCGGCACCAGGGCGAGCGCCGCGGCGATGAACCCCTTCATGTCGCAAGTGCCCCGCCCCCACAGCCGCCCGTCGGCCTCGGCGAGATCGAACGGGTCGGTATGCCAGTCCTGGCCGTCCACCGGGACAACATCCGTATGGCCCGACAGCACCACGCCGCCGGCCGCGTCAGCGGGTCCGATGGTGGCGAACAGGTTGGCTTTGTCCTTTTCGTCGGAGAACACCCGCCGGGAGGCTATATCGAAGCCGGCGAGGTAATCCTCGATGAAATCGATCAGCCGAAGGTTGGAATTCCGGGACGTGGTATCGAAGCCGACCAGCTTGGCCAGCATGTCCTTGACCTGCAATAAGGCGTCGGCGGGTGCGTCCACTAAGCTCTCCAGAAAGAGCGGGTAAACAGGACCATGACCGTAAACAGCTCGAGCCGTCCCAGCAACATCCCCACCGAGAGCACCCATTTGGCGCCGTCCGGCAGGCCCGCATAATTGCCGTCCGGGCCAACCACCGGTCCGAGGCCCGGACCGACGTTCGAAATCGCCGACCCGGCCGCCGAAACAGCCGTGAGGAAGTCCAGGCCGAAAAACGCCAGGGCGACGGCAATCGCCGTGAAGGTCATGCCGAAGACGAAGAAGAACGACAGCACCGACGCGGTCACATCCTCGGGGATCGGACGGCGGTTGTAATAGGGCACAAACACCCCGTGGGGCTGCACCAGATGGGCGAATTGAGCCCGGACCGAGGCGTACAGCACCTGAAACCGGAAGATCTTGATCCCGCAGGTGGTCGAGCCGGCGCAGCCGCCGATGAACATGATGAAGAAGAACAGCGGCACGGCAAACGCGCCCCACTGGTCGTAGCCGTCGGTGGCATAACCGGTACCGGTCATGATCGAGACCACGTTGAAGGCGCCGAATCTGAGCGCGCGCAAGGGGTCGACCCCGTTGCCGATCCACAGGAAACCGGCGACGATGACGATGATCAGGCCGAGCACCACCAGGAACCACTGCACCTGGGAATCCCGGAACAGCGCCAGGGGCTGGCCCTGCAGGGCGCCCATATAGAACACGAAGGGCAGGCTGCCGACCACCATGCCCAGTGTAATGACCATGTCGACGGTGGCGGAATCGAAATAGCCGATGGAGCCGTCACGCGTCGAATAGCCGCCGGTGGCGATGGTGGTCATGGCGTGCGCCACCGCATCGAAGCCGCTCATCCCCGCGAGCCACAGGGCGCCGGCCCAGATCACCGTCAGGCCGACATAGATGAACGAGATCCACACCGCCACTTGGGCCGCCCGGGGCAGCGCCTTTTCCGACGGGTCCGAACTTTCCATCCGGAACAGCTGGAAGCCGCCTACCCGCAACATGGGCAGGATGGCGATGGCCATGACGATGATGCCGATGCCGCCCAGCCATTGCAGCAGCGCCCGCCACAGGAGAAGCCCCGGCGGCGCCGCGTCCAGACCGGCCACCACGGTCGAGCCGGTGGTGGTGATGCCAGACATGGCCTCGAAGAAGGCGTCGGTATAGCTCATATCGAGCTGGGAGAATTTGAACGGCAAGGCGGCGAACGCGGTCAGTGCCACCCAGACCAGCGTGGTCATGACGAAGGCCTGGCGCACGTTCAAGGCAGCGCCGCCAGTGCGGCTGGTGAGCGCCAGTGCCACGCCGATGAACAGAGTGACGCCGGAGGCGACGGTGAACACCTGCCAATCGGGGTTCCCCGCCGCCGCGTCGACCGCGGCGGGTATCAGCATGACCAGGCCCAGCGTGCTGAGGAGCACGCCGGTCACCAGAAATATGGGACGGAAATCGATCACGGCCGGTGCGGGCCTCGAAAGCCCCTCATGGTTTCCCGTACAGAGCGCCGCCCCCGGACTCGGGGCCGGAAGCGGGCGGGATCAAACACCGATTCGGCCCCCGAAACAAGCCGGAGGCCGACCAAATCAGGAAAAATCCTTGAAAATCAATCAGCTAATACGAGAGGTCTCACTGATCATGGCGAGGAATTCCCGCCGGGTGGCGAGATTGTCGCGGAACGCACCCAGCATCCGGCTGGTCACCAGGCTGACGCCGGGTTTGTCGATACCGCGCGTGGTCATGCACTCGTGGTAGGCCTCGACCACCACCGCGACGCCCTTGGGCTGCAGCACTTCGTCCATGGTATTGGCGATCTGCGCGGTGAGTTTTTCCTGGATTTGCAGCCGCCGGGCGTACACTTCCACCAGCCGCGCCATCTTGGAGATGCCGACCACCCGTTTGTCCGGAATGTAGGCTACGTGAGCCTTGCCGATCATCGGTGCAATGTGGTGTTCACAATGGGAGGCGAACGGGACGTCCTTGAGGACCACAATCTCGTCGTAGCCCTCGGTTTCATCGAAGGTCCGGCCGAGCAGGTCTTCCGGGTCCTCGCCATATCCGGCGAAATATTCCTCATAGGCGCGGACAACCCGATCAGGCGTCCCCAGCAGGCCGTCGCGGGTCGGATCGTCTCCGGCCCAGCGGATCAGCGTGCGGACCGCGTCCTCCGCCTCTTCGCGGGAGGGGCGTTCGGCATCCGCCGAACCCTGGTCCGGCGCGGTAATTTTCTTCTCTACATTCACGGCTTATTCCTCACCCGGCCCGGTTTTGGCCGACCCATCGCAAATTCGCGCTCAATCTAGACGACAGGATTGTCATTGGAAAGACGCACACAAATTACGGGAGGTTGCGCGCTCCGGGTCAGCCGCCCGCAAATGCCGGCCGAACCTAGTTTACCGCCGAGGGCTGATAGGGGGAATCCAGGGAGAATGGAGGCACCGAAACATCGAAAGTGGCGCCGTTCTCCGAGATCATCAGATACGATCCGACCATGAACCCGGACGGCGTCGAAAGGGGTGCGCCGGAGGTATATTCAAAGCTCTCGCCGGGCTCCAGGATGGGTTGTTCGCCGACCACGCCCTCGCCCCGGACTTCCTGGACGTTGCCGTTGGAATCGGTGATGTGCCAGCGCCGCCGCAACAACTGAACGGTCTCGCCGCCGTTGTTCTCGATGGTGATGTGGTAGGCCCAAACGAAGTGGAAATCGTCCGGCTCCGACTCATCATCGAGATAGTTGGGCTCCACCGTGATGGTGATCGCCTTGGTGGTTTCCTGGTACATCGGATCGTCTGCGATGGTCTTTCTCATTTCAGGTCCATTTTAGCACGCCAAAACGTCCTAAACCAGCACGGGAAAACCGAACACGACGAACACCCGCGCGGCAGAAACCGGGCGCGTGTCCGGCCGAAACAAGGGATTCGGCCGATAACGATCTCCACCCGCCGGTTTCGGCGCTCGCGAAGCCCATCGGAGGTCATGATCCGGGGCCGGCGTTCACCGAAGGATTTGACGGTAATGGCGTCCGCATCGACACCGGCGGCGATCAGCGCCCGTTTCACCGCCAACGCGCGTCTTTTGGAAAGCCCGTCGTTGTACCAGTCGGGGCCGGCGCGGTCGGCATGGCCGGCGAGCACGATGGTGGTATCGGCGCCTGCCCGGATGGTCTCCAGCGCCCGGTGGAGCGCCATCTGGTTGTCCCCGGCAATCTGCGCGCTGTCGAACTCGAAATGCATGGTGAATGCCCGGGGCGTGAACCGGCTTTCCGGCAGGGCCGGCTGATTGACCGGGGTGATGCCGGGCGCCGTGCCGGCTCCCGCCACGGGCTCTCGGCGCGCGTCGCCGAAGGGCAGAATGATATCGCCCCCGAGCTCGGTCAGCTTGGCGAAGAACCCGTCCCGGCAGGCGGCAATATGGGCCCACTGCCAGTTCTCCTCCTGCTGCTCGATCCAGCAATCGAAACGCGCGATGGCGACGGCCGCGGTCACTGGCTCCAACTGCTGGGCGCCGCCGCCGAGAACCGCCATCAGCCGTGCCCGGCCATCGGATAGGTGCCGCGCCGCCGGCTTGGGTAAACGCCAATCATCGATGCGTTCCGGCTCAACCACGTCACCCGCGGCGGCCCGCTTTGCCTTCTCGCCAAAATACATGCCGTCGATCAGGTCGCGCATGTCGTCGAGTTCGGTGACCGCGAACTTCTTGAGTTCGGCGGCGAGCGTGCCGGCGAACTTATCGTCCGGCGGCGTCAGGGCCCGGAGTTCGGCGTGATCGTTGACAATGCCGCAGGCGCTTAAGACCACGGCGACACCGCCGGCGGCGGCCACTTTCTGAAATCGTTTCATCGGCTTCTCCCCAATCAGGGTGGTTGCTATCGGGGAGAGCGTCGCTGCCGACTATGGCGATCCGGTGGCGAATTGCGGCGGTTGTGTGGCGAAGTTGGGGTAATTTTGCGGCGGGTCATCCCGCCCGGTAGAGGATGAAGCCGGTGCTGCCCGGGGGTCCAAAGGCTTATTCCTGGACGGAGCAGGCGCCGCCGCCGAGGACGCAGAAGCGGGCGCAGTGGGGGTGGTTGAGTTTCACCGCGCCGGCGGCGTCGGCCAGCGTGCCGCCCATTTCGAACCGGGTGTCATAGGGCAACAGCGTGCAGGGCGCGACGGCGGGCGCATCGGCGCCCTTGCGCTTGATCACCATGCGCGAGGTGGCGCACATCATATGGTCGGAATGAACGCCCACGATGTCCCAACAGGCGGTGGTGATCTCCGGCACGTCCAGGGTCTCGTCCATTTCCGGGAACAGCACCAGGGCGATGGGGTCCGACGCATCGACGTCGATCCCCAGCCCGGCGAACAGTTTCGCGTAGGCCTGCCGCTCCTGCTCTTCGGTCTCCTCCCACCGGGTCCGGCCGGCGATGGCGAGGTTAAATCCCTTCTCACCCAGCCATTTGACACCATCGATCATCGGGCCCCAGGACCCCTGCCCGCGAAGTTCTTCGTGATGCTCTTGCGTCGGGTGGTCGATGGAAACCCGGATGGAGAGCGCGTCGCCGTAGCTCGCATTCAACCGCAGCAGCTCGTCCCGTTTGTGGTCCATGGGTTTCATGGCGTTGGTCAGGACCAGGGCCTTGAACCCTCGCGACAGCGCAAGCTCGAGCATCTCGATGAAGTCGGGGTTCATGAACGGCTCGCCGCCGGTAAACCCGATCTCCTCCACCGGCAGGCGGGTATCGCGGACCTCGTCCAGATAGGCCGCCACCTCGGCGGTGGTGATGTAGGCCAGCCGGTCGTTGGTCGGGCTCGATTCCATATAGCAGCCGACACAGGTGAGGTTGCAGAGCGAGCCGGTGTTGAACCACAGCGTCTGCAGTCTGGTGAGATCGACGGCGGCACGGCTCTCCCCGTCGGCGGTGACATCCGGGTGTTTGAATTTCCGCGGATCGAGCGGCGGGGCGGAAAAAAGTTCCGAATCCGGCATATGGAAGGGCACGCTTGTTGTTGGCACGTTTTGTTATTTAAGCGTTGCATAGCTTACGCCCAACGGCCGGCCAAGTCACAAGGGTGTTAGGGGGATGTTAGGGGGAGGTGTCAACGGGCCGACCACGCCCCAAAATCTTGCCCCCCGCCCACCGATCCCTTAAAACAGTCGGTCCCGGGCGCGGGTGTAGTTCAACGGCAGAACGAAAGCTTCCCAAGCTTTAGACGAGGGTTCGATTCCCTTCACCCGCTCCATCTCCCGTTACCCGCGAGGAAGCATTGGCCGAGAAGCAAGATATCGAGATCGGCGTCGAGCGCATGATCGACGGGTTGTTCGAACTGTTCGACGAGATCGGCGATCTGGCCCTCAATCGGGTGGTCCGGCTGACCAAGGAATTGGACGGCGGCTTCAACCCGACCCTGGTGACGCCGCGCAACGTCAACCGGTTCAAACTCACCTGGTTCGTGGCCCTCGGCGAACTGATGTTCCACGAGGTGCGGGGCGAGAAGGTGCCCGAAGCGGTGAAGGCGTTCGAAGAAGAAATGCGCTATCAGGCCAATGAGCGGGACGAGATGCCGTTCCTTGACGAGATCACCGAGCGGGTTCGGAACGCCATCGCGGCGGATGAGCCGTACCTCAGCGAGGGCATCTTCAACACCCCGTCCTCCAACGGCGGGGGCAAGAAAAACGAAGGGCTCGGCACCATCCTGGCCGAGACCCTCGCGCAAGTGTCCTTCGAGGAAAACGGCGCGCTGAAGCCCATCTACCCGGCGGTCCACACCACGGTCGAAGATGAGTTCATCAACGCCTACGGGCATTCGACGATCGCCTGTGCCCGCTTTGTGGTGGTCGACGGGGAACCGATCTAGCAGGCTGCTGAAAAACTCGCCACGCGCGGCCGGTTTGATGAGTTCGGTCGGTTTTCTCTGGTTATGGGCGGCGGGGGTTGGGGTTCGGGACCCGCTCGCGGCGGGTCTGGGGGCCTATTGCGCGGTTCCCGGGCATCATGTCGGCGCCTCGGCGAGGAGTTTGGGCAGCCTGACCAGGTTGTAGGCGGCGGCGGTGAATGTGAACATCCAGCCCACCCGGTCGAGCCCACGATGCCGGGTCTTGGCCAGCCCGCCGGTGGTCTTGATCCAGCCGAACCCCTCCTCGATGCGCTTGCGCAGGCGCTGGCTGGCGGCGTAGCCCGGATGCCGGGTGGTGCGTCGGTCGACCCGGGTCTTGCGCGGCTTGCCGGTCTTCCTGACATGGCCGTCGACGGCAATATGAGGGGTGACGGCGCCGTCGCGCAACGCGTCCACGAACTCGGCCACGTCATAGGCCTTGTCGGCGCCCAGCGTGACCCGCCGCGCTTTCTTGCGGCGCCCCAGCATGGCCAGCGCCGCCTCCCGCTCGGCGGTGCCACTGGCCCGGGTCAGCGCCGCATCGACAATCAGCGCATTGCGGTTCTCCATCAACAGATGGCCCATGAAGCACAGCCGGCTCGACTGCCCCTCGCCCTTGCGGAACAGCCGGGCATCGGCATCGGTGGTGGACGCATGGGTCGCGTTCGAGCGCCGCTCGCCGCGGAAGTCACGCTCCGCGTTGCGCCCGGCAGGCGGGTCGCCGCCGTCATCCTTGCGGCGGAAGCTCTTCATCGACGCCCACGCCTCGATCAGCGTGCCGTCGACCGAGAAGTGCTCGTCCGACAAAAGACGGCGTACCCGCGCGCCGCGCAGCACCGCTTGAAGAAAGCGCGCCGCCACATCCCCCGCAACCAACCGGTCGCGGTTCTTCGAATAGGTCGTGGCGTCCCACACCGGCGCGTCCATCGACAGACCGACGAACCAGCGGAACAACAGGTTGTAGTCCAGCTGCTCCATCAACTGGCGCTCCGAGCGGATGGTGTAGAAGGCCTGTAACAGAAGCGCCCGCAACAGCTTCTCCGGCGCGATCGACGGCCGCCCGGTCGTCGAATACAGAACCGCAAAATCTCCCGACAACGCCGCCAGGGCCTCGTCCACCAGAACCCGGATCGACCGCAGCGGATGATCCGCAGGTACCCGAGCCTCCAAGTCCACGTAGCTGAACAGACCCTCGCCGCGTTCGTCCTCGCCCCGCATCACAACCTCCAGCACCGATCAACCCAGGGGCAGAGAATCACGATACCGGGAATCGCGCCAGTGGGTTTTTCAGCAGCCTGCTAGGTCTTGCCCCTCTCCCGCAGGGGTTCCAGGGGACACCCCTGGCCCCGATGAGAGGAAGGGGGGAGATTTGGAAGGCCCTCCCCGGCGTTAACCAGACATCACGTTCTTCGCGCCTAGGCGAAGAATAAATTCGTCCCGTCTAGGCGAAGAATAAATTCTTCAACACGATCCAGCCCATGGCGACGCCGATCACCAGGAACAGGTAGGCGATGGCCTTCTCCATGGTGCGCTGGGCGATGCGGCCCTGGAGCCAGGGACCGATTTGCCCGCCGATGATGACGCCCGGGATCATGTAGACCAATGCGTTCCACGGCACCGCCTTCATGCCGCCTTCGGCGACCAGGGCCGAGATCTGGGTGAACGAGGCCGAGGCCACCACGACGATCACGATAAACACCGATGTCGCCGCCGCCACCGGTACCGGCACGTGGTTGCGCTTCACCAGTTGGGGCATCACCACCTCGCCGATGCCGACGCCCAGCAATCCGGTCAGAAACCCGCCGATACCCGTGGCAGCCGCACCCTTACCCTGTTTGGGCTTGCGATACCGGTATGTGTGACCGGCGCGGTCGGTCACTTCGCGGATGGGCCTGGCGGACCCATTGGTTCCGCCGTCCGGGTCATCGGTGGTGTCGTCGGATATCTCCGGCGGCGGCGTGTGGAGCTTCAAGATTTCCCAGGCGATAATCAGCATCAGCAGCGCATAGGCGCCGCGGAGCGCATCCTCGAACTCCTTCAACTGTGTCAGCAGGATGGCGCCGATGATGGCGATGGGAACGCCGACGGCGATGAACGGGATGGCGCTTTTGAAATCGATCAGTTTCTTGCGGTAGTAGCCGACGAAACCGGACGAAAACCCGAAGGTTTCGGTGAACAGCGCAACGCCGATGGCGGCGGCGATGGACGGGAACGGATATTCGGGGCCAAGGAGCGGAAAAATGATCAGAAACAGCGGCGTGAACATGGCCGCGCCGCCGATCCCCGACAGCATGGCCGAGGTCGCGACCATGATTCCGACGGGAAACATGAACCAGTAAATGGTCCAGTCGAACTGGCTCAGGAAGTCCTCCAAGACGGTGTCTCCTCTGTCGTCCTCGGGGATGCGGTTCAAACCCCGGTCTTATGCCGGTTTTCCCGTACACCCCTGCCCCTCGCGGTCAACCTTCGGGCAGTCTCCGCCGCGGCAAAAGAATACCCGCGGGAAGCGCGGGATGCCGGGCACATTAATCGCCTGCTCCATAAGGCGCAAACCGGAATTCCCCACAATAAAGCTGCCGCGCGAAGGACACTTCAATCCGGGCGGAAGGGACTACGGCATAGGCCGGCTGCCGATTCCGGGAGAGGGGATTCGGCTCGACTCCCTCTCCCCTGACGGGGCGAGGGAACGCACGGCAAGCCTCCTCTCCCCGCTCACCCGCAAGTCGTCATCACCGGGCTTGACCCGCACATCGTCATCACCGGGTCGGTCAATTCGTCCGAATTGACCTTATTTGACCCGGTGATCCACGCCTCGCGGCCGGCGGTACACGTGGATGGCCGGGTCGCGGTTTGTCCTCCGGCCGGCGAAGCCGGTCCGGTGGGCCCGGCCATGACGCAATCATTTTATGCCTCATCGCCGCAACACGCTTATGGCGGCTCAATCGAGTCCGGATCTTAAAACGTCACGACGCTCCGGATGCTCTCGCCCTCGTGCATGAGGTGAAAGGCCTCGTTGATTTCGTCGAGCGGCATGGTGTGGGTGATCAGATCATCGATGTTGATCTTGCCGTCCATGTACCAATCGACGATCTCCGGCACGTCCGAGCGGCCCTTGGCGCCGCCGAAGGCAGTCCCCCGCCAGACCCGGCCGGTGACCAGCTGGAACGGGCGCGTGGCGATTTCCTGGCCGGCGCCGGCGACCCCGATGATGGTGCTCTCGCCCCAGCCCCGGTGACAGCATTCCAGCGCCTGGCGCATGGTGTTCACGTTACCGATGGCCTCGAACGAGTAGTCCGCACCGCCGTCGGTGAAATCGATGACGGCGGCGACCACATCGTCCACCGATGACGCATCGACGAAGTCGGTCATGCCGAATTTTTCCGCCAAGGACGCCTTCTTCCGGTTGAGATCGACGCCGACGATCTTCTCGGCGCCGGCCATCTTGGCGCCCTGGATGACGTTGAGGCCGATACCGCCCAAGCCAAACACGGCGACGTTGGTGCCCGGCTGCACCTTGGCGGTATTCATTACCGCGCCGATCCCGGTGGTGACGCCGCAGCCGATGTAGCAGATTTTGTCGAACGGCGCGTCTTCGCGGACCTTGGCCGCGGCGATCTCCGGCATCACCGTGTAGTTGGAGAAGGTCGACGTCCCCATATAGTGGTGGATCATCTCGTCGCCCGCCGAGAACCTGGACGTGCCGTCCGGCATCACGCCCTGGCCTTGGGTCTCGCGGATCGAGGTGCAGAGGTTGGTCTTCCCCGACTGGCACGATTTGCAATCACCGCATTCCGGGATGTAGAGAGGGATCACGTGGTCGCCTTCCTCGAGGGACGTTACCCCGGGTCCCGTATCGACCACGACGCCCGCACCTTCGTGGCCCAGAATGGCCGGAAACAGCCCTTCCGGGTCCTCGCCGGAGAGGGTAAACGCATCCGTATGACAGACGCCGGTGGCCTTGATCTCGACCAGGACTTCGCCCTCCTTGGGGCCGTCCAGATTGACCGTTTCGATGGTGAGGGGATCGCCGGACTTGGTGGCGATGGCTGCACGGGTTTCCATGGATGTCCTCCCGGGTGAACTGGTTTCGTCCGGGGATACTGTGGGCGAGCCGGTTACGAGGGTCAAGTAAGCGGGTCCGGTGTTGGGACAGGTCCCAAATTAAACCGGGCAAACGTTGACCCCCGAGGCGGAAATTGGCGACACTCTCTCCAACACTGGAAACCGGGCAACCGGCGCACGAATGCCGGGCCGAGACCTGACGGGAGACCAAGCGATGCAACTCAATACCCATAAGCCGTGGCCCCACAATGCCTGGTACCACGCCGCCTGGAACAGCGAGATCGAAGCCGGCGCGAAGCCGCTGGCGCGGACGCTGTTGAACGAAGACGTGGTGATCTACCGGGATGCGCAAGGCGCCGCCCACGTGCTGGAGGACCGCTGCTGCCACCGGGCGACGCCGCTCAGGCTCGGCGAGGTGGTGGAGAACGGCATTCAGTGCGGCTATCACGGCCTGATCTTCGACGGCGACGGCAATTGCGTTCACGTCCCCGGCTCGGACGTGATCCCGTCCAAGGCCCGCGTACGCTCCTACCCGGTGGTGGAGAAGAACGAGATCATCTGGGCCTGGATGGGTGATCCGGCGCTCGCCGACGAGAGCCGGGCGGTCGATTTCCCGTGGAACGACGACCATGAGAACTGGCCCCACATCCACGAGCTGTTGGAGATCGAGTGCAATTACAGCCTGCTGATCGACAATTTGATGGACCTCACCCACATCCCCTATATCCACCGCAACACCATCGGCGGCGGCGATCAGTCGGGGCAGGTCAATGCCACCATGGACGTGACGCCGACGGAGACCGGCGTCCACTACATCCGCTGGATGCTCGATATCGAGCCGCCGCCCACCTATAAGAAGGGCGCCGGCTGGGCCGACGGCCAGAGGTGCGACCGCTGGCAGGAGTTCGAATATGTCGCCCCGGCGACGGTCAAGCAGTGGACCGGGGCGCTCGAAACGGGACGCGACGCCTATGAGAGCCGCGACGGCAAGGAGGGCGGGTTCAACATCCGCCTCTACCACGGCGTGACGCCGCGCACCGAGACGTCATGCTACTACTTCTTCACCGCTCACAACGGCTATGCGCCGAAGGCCGAGGGTGCGACCGAGAAGCTCAACAAGGACATCGTCTTCACCTTCCACGAGGATCTCGCGTTCCTGGAGAACCAGCAGGCCTGCATCAACGCCACGCCCGGCCGGGAGATGGTCAACACCAAGCACGATGTCGCCCTGGTCCCGGCCCAGAAGGCGCTCGAAGCCATGATCGATGCCGAGGCGTCCAGAAAAGAGGCGGCGGAATAACACTTTCAAGTTTAGGGGGGGGAGCGATGCTGGAGCTCTATTACCTGGAAGAAGCCGACAGCATCTGTTCCAACCGGGTGCTGATGACCCTGGCCGAGAAGGGCATCGACGATTTCGTCCGCCGCAAGATCATCCTGATGAACGGCGATCAGTTCAAACCGGAATACCTCAAGCTCAACCCCAAGGCCCAGGTGCCGACCCTGGTCCACGACGGGAAGCCGATCCGCGAGAGCTCCATCATCTGCAACTACGTCGATGAGCTCAAAGGCGCGCCTTCCCTCAAGCCCGCCGACCCGGGGCTCCGCGCCGAAATGCAGGAGTGGATCAAGGACAGTGACGAGACCGGCTATCAGGCCACCGCGTCGATCAATTTCGTCACCAAGTTCCGCCTTTCCGTCCCCATCGAGAAGATGGAGGCGCGCTGGAAGCAGGTCACCGACATCGACCGGGTGCACCGCCAGCAATCCTGCGTCCGCGAGGGCTACGACAGCCTCTACGTACTGCGCGCCATCGGCGGCTAGGAGCGCATCTTCGCCAAGATGGAAAAGACCCTCGCCGACGGACGGCCCTGGGTCATGGGGGACGGCATCTCATTGGTGGAGACCACCCACGCACCGTTCATCCGGGTGCTGCACATGCTGCGGCTCCTGCACCTGTGGTTCGAGGGGAGGCCCAACCTGCAGGCCTGGTGGGACCGGATCATCACCCGGCCGAGCTACACCCAGTTGGACGAATACCCCGGCCAAATGGAGGACGACGACGCGCCCCACGCCGTCGCCGGCCGCGAGGGCGAGGCGGACGTCAAACGCATCCTCGATCAATACCGGGAAATGATGGCGGGGCGGGGTTAATTAGGGTGCGGTTGAAAAACCGGCGTCTCGGAAGAAGCTAAAATCCGTCGACCAATTTACACCAACGGTTTCACAAACATCAGGAATGTGGCGGTTTGCGCGCTGTCGGCCTGGCTTTGAGACTTCCTTTGTAACGATGACGCGCCCTTCATCTACAAGCCCGTACGCGATGAGAAATGGGTCGCGTCCAATTTTTTCAATTTCGTCATCAGTCAGGTCCGGCGCATAACCGTCGTCAATGACCTGCTGAATATGCGCTTGGGTGGCCTCCTCCTCGAACTGCAACGCCTCTTTGATATTTTGCTGCTTAATCCAGTCCGCGAGCGGGCCATCTGACTGACTAATCTCGTCGTAAATCTCAAACGGCAGCTTCGCGACGTCCGCTTGACCCGTGGCCTCTAGCCATTCCCAAAACTGCGGTACACGGTCGAGCGGATAATAGTCCTCGTGGGCTCGTATGAGGACGTTTGCATCCAACAAATACAACATGCGCTGGGCTGTCTAATTTCCGGTCCGGAGCAATGTTCCCACCGCGTTGGGATTTACCCCAAGCACCTTTGCGGCCTTGGTGTGAGTGATAGCGTTTTCACTCAATGTCCGCTTTACCAAGCTCACCAATGCCGGTCCCAACTTGCTTCGCTTTACCACGTAGTATGAGGGACCACCATCACCCTCTCGGGCTATTTCGCGACGCCGTTGTCTACGTTCGCGCCAGAGCCTTCCGAGCTCTTGGTCAAGCGCCCTCCAGGTCTCCAAATTAATAAGGCCCTGGCGCAAAAACCTGTATGAGACCATCGCTTGGCTAACTTTCCAATTCCGAGACACCGCTTCAGCAACGTCTAGGATCTCGTCATTCGACAAATCATCATCAAGTTGGATGTCTCGAATGGCCTCCGTCGGAAGAAGAAGCTCCCCTGCGACTTCGTTACAAAACTTCTCAATTTGGGCATCGCCCTCTAGCTCATATTCGGCCTGCGCGGAACCGCTGATTCCGGTCGCCCCCAAAAAGATGTGGACCAGTTCATGAATAAGCGTGAAAGACCTTGCCGAACGGGCATCCTGATCGTTGATCACGATGAATGGCGCGAATTCATCGGCGATCGCAAACCCCCGAAACTGCTCTTCGCTAATCGCAGAATGATGCGATCCCAAGTCACCCATGAGGACAACAAAGACACCGATGGATTCGACAGTCTCGCGTAGATAACTAAAGAGAGCGCTGCTATCTGGTTGGCGCCTTTGGGTTTCAGACTGGATGCCTGTTGCATCGCGAACCGCCTGGACTACGGTGTCTGGGCCTGCCTCAATCCTCGCACTTCCAACGAAATCCAGCGGTCGTGTTTCTTCGTCGTCTTGAAGGATTGCGCGCACCATCTGCTGGCGCGCACGTACATTCCGAACCAATGCATCTAACAACGCATTATCTCTCTCTGCGGCAGGCTCCCGCATTCGTCTGAAATCCTCACCTCTGTCGCCAAGCCTCGGCGGTTGGTTCAGGTAAAACGATATCAGTGGCCTTCGGTAGACAGATGCGATTTTGAGTAGTTGTGTTCTAGTTGGATATTTTTCGCCTGCTTCAAGCTCGGCTAACTTCTCACCGGCGGAAGATTTCTGCGTTGACGATAATCCGATCTTCTTGGCGGCCTCGTCGACAGATAGGCCGGCCGTCTCACGTGCCCAGACCAGAATCTCATGATTGATGTTGCTGGCTCTTGCCATATGTCGGTTCGTGTGACTGTCCTGGCCAGAATCGTACAGGATCAATAGGAAAATCGCCAGGGTGCCGGTCTAAATCGGCTCGAACGCCGTGAATCACCCCCTCACAACAAAAACGTTAAATTCGGAATGGCCGTGTCGCGGTTGAGCAGCACGAGGCGCTTACTCGCGATCTTCCAGGCGCCGTCGACGAGGCGCAGTTTGTGCTCCCCGTGCGCCGCGAAGGCGCGCTGATCGCCCAAATCCAATTGCCGGTCGTCGGCGGCGCCGGCGCGAATCTCATGGATAATCTGCGCCGACAGGATCGTGGCTTCCGTCCCGGTTGCGTCCTCGACGATGACATTGGAGATCAGATGGTGGGTGGCGCTCGGCGGGTCCTGGGCCGGGAACGAGGTCTGGGTCAGGCGGTAGACCCGCTCGCGCCGCCTCAAATCGTCGTCGTAGATAATGGACAGGTGGTCCGTCGGGCCCGCATCCCTGTCGATGGGTAGCCAGTAGACGCCGTCGTCGGTGAACAGCTCCAGCCAGTCCTCGAACCGGCCTTCGTCCAAGAGGAGTGCTTCGGCGTAGAGGAAATCCTCGGCGTCGGTTCTGGTCAGCATGCCGGGGGCACCCCAAAAATTATTCCCCTCCCCCTCCGGGGGAGAAGGTAGAAATTTGCGGTTCGAGCGGACGCCATGGCTTGTTCTCCCATCGGCTCAAGCCTGGGCGCCCATCCATTGCTTCCATGCCCGGTGGAGCGCCCGCTGGGGGGCTTCGTCGGTGCTGTCCGCCGTCCTGACCCCCTTGTTGTCCATGGTCTCGCGCGCCATGCCGCGGCTGAGCAACAGCCAGTCTACCTCTTCCGCCTGGAGCCCGGTCTGGTTGACGGCGAAGATCTCCACGTCGTCGGGGGAGCCGAAGCCCGCGGGCCCGAAAAACCGCTGATAGGACTTCAAGCGGAAGTCGTTATAGGCCTCGGACGCGCCTTTCAGCTTGTAGAACGAGATGGACACTTCGGTGCGGTCGGGCGCGATGGGCCGCCAGGTGCGGAACTGGCCGTGGAGAATGGCCAGCGAGGGGAAGATCACAAGGTTCATGGAGTTCATCATCTCGTGCGCCCGGCGGAGGCCGTACTTGCCCTCCAGCCAATCGACGTAATCGCCGAACCCGCCATTGCGGAGCCCCGCCAGCCCATCGGCGGTCATCGGACTTTCCCAGATACCGTGGCCGTTGTCGAAGCCCATGGAGCGCCCGGTCATCCGATGTTCGAAGATGTCCTCCAGATCGGCCTCCGCGTAAGCGCCGTGCATACCGCCCTTGTTGCCGAACTCGGCGATCAGCTTGAAGAAACTCTCATGCACCGTATCGCCGTGATAGCCGTCGGTGGAATTCTCCGCCTGGAACTTCCAGTTGCCCCTGTACTCGGTGCGATGCGCGCCCTGTACCACCTCCACCTCGCCGTCGGGCGCCCGGTCCAGGTGCGTATCGAGGAACGGCTTGGCCTCGCCGAGATAATCGAGGAAGTCGGGTGCCTCCGGATCGAGGTTGGCGAAGATCAGCCCGCGGTAGTCTTCCACCCGCGCCGCCGGCATCAGGCCGAATTGGGACTTGTCGAAATCGTCCGGATAGCCGCCCTTATGCTTGGCGATGCCCTGGAGGGACCCGTCGAGGCCATAGACCCAGCCGTGATAGCGGCACCGGAAGCGGGGGACGTTGCCCCGTTCGGCCCGGCAGATCACGCTGCCCCGGTGACGGCAGCGGTTGAGGAAGACGTGTAACGCCCCGGTCTCGTCCCGGGACAGCACCACGGGCCTGAGCCCCATATAAGCGGTCTTGAAGTCGCCCGGATTCGCAACCTCGCTCTCGTGGCCGATATAGATCCAGGTCTTGGCGAACAGCTCGTTCATTTCGAGCGCGAAGATGTCCGGGTCCGTATAGAGCCGGCCCGAAACCCGGAAGTCGTCCGGGGTCTCGACGATCAGATTGTCGAGATCGGCGGTTGGCAAATGGGTGTCCACGATCCCCTCCCTGCTGCCGGAATTGTCGGCAAACCCGCTCGGCGGGTCAATGGAGGGAAGGCCCCTGTTCGCTGATCGGTCAGGGAGCGTTCCAAATTCCCGGATACCCCGGACTAGGCTGTGGTGACAATTTAATCATTTAAGCCAGAGCATGATACTTGCGAGTTTGATGAAGCCGAGGAAGTGGGCGGCAAGTTTGTCGTAGCGTGTTGCGATGCGCCGCCATTGCTTGAGCTTGGCGAAAAAGCCTTCGACGCCCCAGCGCTGTTTATAGGCGATGCGATCATAGCTGTGCTGGTATTTGCGATGCCGGCGCGGTGGGATGACGGGCTCACCGCCTTGCTCATAGATCAGGTCATGCAGGCTGTCGGCGTCGTAGGCGCGGTCCGCGAGGACGTGGCCCGCGGCCAGGCCCTGGATGAGGTTGTGGGCGGGGACCATGTCGTTTTGTTGTCCTGGCCCGAGATCGAAGCGCACTGGCAGGCCTAACGCATCGACGACGGCGTGGATTTTTGTGCCGAACCCGCCCCGGGACCGGCCGGGAGCCTGGGCTTGCGGTCCCCCCTTTTTCGCCGCCCGCCGGCGGCTTGGGCCTGGGCCCGGACGATGGTGGCGTCGATCGCCAGCCATTCCAAGTCCGGATCATCCGCGACAGCCTCGAAGATGCGGTCAAACACACCCGCCTCGATCCAGCGGTAGTAGCGCCGCTTCACCGTCTGATAGGGGCCAAACCGATCCGCCGGCAAATCACGCCACCGCGCACCAGAGCGCGCCAGCCACAGGATCGCATCGAAAAACCGCCGCCCGTCGCTGCGTGGACCACGCTTGCCCTTCATCCCGCCAGGAACAAAGTCCCGAAGCCGCGCCCATTGATCGTCTCTCAGCACTTCGCCTTCCACACCAACCTCCAAAAGCCAGTGTTGAATCACACCAAAGACAAAAAAGGAATCCCTAAAATGTCACCGCAGCCTAGTGCCCGGGTATGACGATTCCGGTGAAACCAGCAACAAACTTCATGCCCCGCCTCCGTGCGGGGCATCCGGATTTCACCACGGCAACTGCCGGCCGTCGAAGTTCCAGTAGGTGCCGGTATCGGCGACAGTCAATTTGTCGAGCACCGCGCGCATGCCCTCACAGGCCTCCTCGACCGTGTTCACGGCGTTGGGCCCGCCGAGGTCGGTCTTGGTCCAGCCGGGCACGATGGAGACGACGATGACGCCCCGGGGTTCCAGCCACGCGCCGGCCCCCCGCATCATCATGTTGAGCGCCGCCTTCGAGGTGCGGTAGGCGTAGCGGCCCCCCATCCAGGTGTTCTCCATGCTCGACAGGCCGGACGCCATCATGGCGATGATCTTCTTGCCGCTCGCCGCCACGTTGTCGGCGAAGGCGCCGGTGACCCGGCCCTGTCCCAGCACGTTGACCTTCAGGACCTCGGCCCAAACGTCGTAGTCGTAGTTGGCGAGATCGGGGTCGTCCTTGCCGTCCAACACGCCGGTGCCGTAATTGTCGGCGATGCCGGCGTTGTTGATCAGCAGGTCGATAGCCTCCCCGCCGATCCGGTCGGAGACGGCGTCGATCTCATGCTGCAGGGTTACATCCATCTCGTGAACACCAAGGTCTCCGGACAGATCCTTCAGTTCGCGGGCTTCATTGGGGTTCCGGCAGGTGGCATGCACCCGCCAGCCCTCGGCGAGATACTGACGCGCCAGTTCGAGGCCGATGCCCCGATTGGCGCCGGTGATGAGTGTCGTCGGCATGCGGAGAGCATAGCAAATACGGGTCCGCCGTCAGAAGTTATTCGTATCGCAACGCCTCGATGGGATTGAGACGGGACGCCTTCCGGGCCGGATAAAAGCCGAAGAATATGCCGACGACGGCGGCGAAGCCGAAGGCGAGGACGATGCTTTCGGGCCTTATCACCGTCGGCCAGTCGCCGAGGCTCGATATGCCGAAGGAACCCGAGAGACCGACGGCGATGCCGATGAGGCCGCCAATCAGGCTCAACGTCACCGCCTCGATGAGGAACTGGTTCTGGATGTCCTTCTTGCGCGCGCCAATGGCCATGCGGAGGCCGATTTCCCGGGTCCGTTCGGTAACGCTGACCAGCATGATGTTCATGATGCCGATGCCGCCGACGACGAGGGAGATGCTGGCGACTGCCGCCAGCAGCAAAGTCATGACCCGGGATGACGAGGCCCGCGCTTCCAATATCGAAGACAGGTTGCGGACAAAGAAGTCATCGGGTTGACCGGGCCTGATTTTATGGCGCTGACGCAGAAGGCTGGTCATTTCCCGTATAGTGTCGTCCACCTCGTCCGCCGAATGTGATTTGACGTACATGGTGGAAACCAAGCGTCCCGACAGCCGGCGCCCGCCGATGAGCCGTTTCTTGGCCGTCGACAGGGGTACGAAAATGGTGTCGTCCATGTCGGTGCCCCGGGGTGTCTCGCCCTTGGGAACCAAGGTGCCGACGATGGTGAACGGCACACGCTTCACGCGGATTATCTGGCCGATGGGGTCGTCGCCTGGCTCGAACATGTTCTCAACGATGGTCTCGCCGACCAGTGCGACCTTGGCCGCGCCCTTGACCTCTTCGTGGGAGAACCAGCGGCCGCCGTCGATGACCCATTCCTGGGCTTCCTGATATTCCGGCGTCACGCCCATGATGGTGGTCGACCAGTTCCTATTGCCGAAGATCAGCTGGCCAGTGCCGCGAACAATGGGCGCCGCGACCATCACGGAATCGATTTCGGTTTGTATGGTGATGGCGTCGTCTTCGGTGATGGTCGGCCGGGAGCCCCGGGCGCCGCGGGCGCCGCTGGACGTGGTCCTACCGGGTAGGACGAGCACCAGGTTCGAGCCGAGACTTTTGATCAGATCATCGACCCGTTGCTGGGCGCCCGCGCCGACGGAGATCATGATGATCACCGCGCCGACGCCGATGATAATACCGAGGGCCGTCAGGACGCTCCGCAGGATATTGACCCGGATCGCCCGGAGCGCGGCAGCAATGGAATCCGCATAGGTCATTCCGCCACCTCCGGCATATCCATGCTTTTCAGAAGCCCGTCCGCATCCTGGCGTGTTTTGGTTTGGTTGTCGGAGATCACCATGCCGTCCTGGAACCGCACCACCCGGTCGGCAAAACAGGCTACGTCCGCTTCGTGGGTGACCAGCACCACGGTCATACCGGCCTCCCGATTGAGCCGCTGGAATATCGCCATGATCTCGACCCCGGTCCGGGTATCGAGCGCGCCTGTCGGCTCGTCGGCGAAGATAAGCTGCGGATCGTTGACCAGAGCCCGGGCGATGGCGACCCGCTGCTGCTGACCGCCGGACAGCTGGGAAGGCTGATGATCCATGCGGTCGCCAAGCCCGACATCGTTGAGCACCCGCGCCGCAGCTTCACGGCGGCGGGCCTTGTTCAGACGGGCATACATCAGGGGAAGCTGGACGTTGTCGGCGGCCGAGGTGCGGGCCAGAAGATTGAAGCTCTGGAAGACGAACCCGATCCGGGTGTTTCGCATCTCGGCCAGTTCGTCGGGATGAAGCTCGGACATATCGATGCCATTGAGGAGGTACGTGCCGCGGGTCGGCGTATCGAGACATCCCAGCAGGTTCATCATGGTCGTCTTGCCTGACCCGGACGGTCCCATGATGGCGACGAACTCGCCGGCGGCGATGGTCAGGTCCACATCGCGGAGGGCGCGGACCACGTTGTCGCCGAGGATGTAGTCCTTGGAGAGACCCGTCACCTGGATGAGCGTGTCAGTCATGGCAATTAGATCCCGAAGCGGAAGAAACGGTTGGAGCGCGCCTCGGCCGACCGGTTGATGCCGGTCAGGACCACATCGCCCTCCTGGAGCGGCCCCCGGACCATCTCGGTGGACTTGCCGTCGCCGACGCCGATGAAGACCCGGACCCGCTTCGGTTCGCCATCTTCCAGAATCCAGACATCGGCAGGCGAGGCCGGGTTGGCCCGGCGTTCGGTGACCCGGGCGCGGAACTTCTGCTGCTGCGCCGGGTTCAGAAGGGCGAGGATTTTTTGGTTGTTGTCCCGGCGCATCTTGCGGAGCGTTTCGCGGAGTTCCGGACCGCCGCCGGCCTGGCGCATCGCCCGCATGCGCTGGAACATCTGCCGGTTGAGGCTGCGCACCTGTGATTTCTGCTCTTCCGACAGACCGAGGAATTCGGCCAACTCGTTCATGCGCTTCTGCGCCGCTGCCCGGCGGGCTTGCGGATCACCACCGGGACCGCGCACGCCCGGTCCACCCGGCCCACCTGGACCTCGACGCGCGCCGGCATTCGTCGCCACGGGCTCTTTACCGGGCGGGGTGAAGCGCAGCGCCGTATTGGGGATACGCGGTACATTCTTGCGGTCCGACACTTTGACCTCAACGTTGGCCGTCATGCCGGGCAACAACCGCAAATCGGCGTTGTCGACATTGATGACCACCGTGTAGGTGACGACGTTCTGGACCTCCTGGGGCTGCTTTCGAACCTGGGTGACGGTGCCCTGGAAGTTGCGGCCGGCGAAGGAATCGACGGTAAACGTGGCCTTCTGGCCCGGTGAAATCTGGCCGATATCGGCCTCGTCGACGTTCGTCTCAACCTGCATCTCGCGCAGGTCCTGGGCGATGGTGAACAGGGTCGGCGCCTGCAAGCTGGCCGCCACGGTCTGACCGATGTCGACGTTGCGGCCGATAACCACGCCGTCCACCGGCGAGCGGATGAACGTGTTGTCCAAATTGACCTTGGCAATATTCAGGGCGGCGCGCTTTTGCTCAACCTGAGCCCGGGCGTGAACAATCTCGGCTTCCGCTATGCTGATACTTGCGTTGCGGGCGGCAACCGTCGAGCGGTGCGCGGCGAGCTGCGCTTCCGCGGAACGAATTTGCGCGACGGCGGAATCATAGGCGGCTTTTGCGGAATCGACGACCGAGACCGCGACCACCCCGCGCTCGCGTAGACGCGCCTTGCGGTTATATTCGCGCTCCAGGTCGGTGGCATTGACTGTCGCCCGCTCGACGTCGGCCTGATAAGCAGCAAGGGTGGCGCGCGCGTTGTCCCGGTTGGCCCGCGCCTGAATTTGCGCGGCTTTCTTGGTGGCGACGGCGGCTTCGGCTACCGCGAGTTCCGCCGCCGCCTGCTCGACCCTGGCTTCGAAGCTCTCCGAATCAATGCGGGCAATCACCTGGCCGGCCCGAACGACCGAATTGAAATCAGCCTTCATCTCGGAAATTTGGCCGGAGATCTCAGAGCCCACCTCGACCGTTACCACGGCGTTGAGTCGACCCGAAGCCGAGACAGATTTGAGGACATTGCCGCGGTCAATCGTTGCGGTCCGAAACTTGGTCTCGCCGTTGCCGGCTTCGCCGCTGATCAGTCCAAATCCGGCGGCGCCGACGGCCAAAACGGTAATGAATGCGATGATGAATTTGCCTGAGGTCACAGCTGGTCCTGAGATTTGGCGCTCCACGTCCGTACACGTGGAGAAACGTCGACAGCGTTAGTTTCCGTCGCGCTCGCGCCGTTGCCGGCGTTCCCGGAAGCGGCGGAAGCGCTCGGCCCGGTGCTCGATCATCCGGCCTACGTTGGCGCTCAACTCCTCGCGCTGCGCGTCGGTGAGCTGTTCCGAGAGCGTGGCCAGATTTCCGTGCATGCCGCTCTGCGCCCGTTGAGAGTGCGCGCGAAGATCGGCCAATGCCTTCTCCATCGCGGCCCGGTCATAGGGCTGGGCGGCCAGTGCCGCCTGCGCGGCCTCGTGCAGTTCGCGGAACCGGAGCCGAGATTCGCTGATTGCCGCCCTCCGTTGGCGCATGATTGCCCGGGATTTCTCCCGCACCTCGTCGCCCAGCACCCGTCCGGCCCACGGCACCGAGTAAACGGGCGGTCCGCGAAACGCCTGGCGTTCCTTCGAATTCCAGATGCCGGCGCCGATCACCGCAGCCAGGAAGATATTCAAGGCCAGCGATATGAAAAAGATGATGGCCCAGCGTTTAGAAGTCATTCTCTTGTCCCACATCGGCAGGCAGGTTGCCGGCGATCACCAATACGTCCTCGCCGAACCCTTCGACCACCTGCTCCTCGACCGCCGTACCGGGCGGCGAGGCGATGCCGAGGGCGATCCCCAGACAGGCCGCGGCGGCCAGGCCCAGGGCCGGGCGCCAGATGGGCCCGAACGGCCACAGCGCCTTCAGGAGATCGCCGTTGGCCGCGACCGAGCCACCGGCTGCGTCCGACAGCACCCGCGCCTTCAATTCGGGCGACGCGGGCACCGGTGGCACTTCCCGCAAGACGGCGGTCAGGGCTTCGGCCTCGGCGAGCATGGCTTGGGCGCGATCCGATCCCTTGATCAGCCGCCTCGCCGCATCCCGCTCGACCAGCGGCCAGGTCTCCAGGTCCGCGCCCCAGCGGTTCAGCAGATCGGCGAATTCTTCGGGGCTCATGCCGTTTTGCCAATTCTTACCTTGAGCCAACTAAATGTCTCCTTTGAGTTCCGGCCGTAGCCCGGCCAGTGATTTTTTCAGTCCCCGACGCCCGCGCGCCAGTAATGATTCGACGGCCTCGACACTGATTTCCATGATCTCCGCCGTCTCGATATTGCTCAATCCCTCCTGGTGCACCATCATGATCGCCGCCCGTTGACGCTCGGGGAGCTTCTGGATGGCACTGTTAATCGCGTTTGCCAATTCCCCCTGATGGACCTCGGCAGCCGCACTTTTGGCCGGATCGGGCGGTTCGGGCACGGCGTCGATGGAAACCGGCTTGGCCTTTCGGAGCCGGTCGATACACAGGTTATACGTGACCTTGTGCAGCCAATGAACCACGGGCGCCTCGGCCCGCCACTTGGGCGCCTGCCGCCAAAGCCTAAGGAAGGCTTCCTGCGCCACGTCCTCGGCCTCGACCGGGTCACCAAGCATCCTGTATCCATAGCCGACAATTCGATCCAAATATAAATCCACGATGATACGGCAGGCCTCGGATTCCCCCTCGCCGATCCGGCGGACCAGCGCGGCGTCGCTTTCGGGCGTAGGGTCGTTCATCGGTTTGCTCAGGGGCTCGCTTGGCATGGAGATCGTGGCTTCGCGGTAAGTCGTACTATCTACTTAAGGCTTACCCCGAAGTCGATCCCAGAAAGCGGTCTCATCGATGCGCCGAACCGGCGGCACCTGAGCCTGATCCCGCCGAATGGCCCCTTGAACTCCCCAAACCATTCGAAACCGAAGCATGTTCGTATCGTACTTGTCTAACGCCCGGCATGCCCAATTCCGTCGCCCCAGGCACGAAAAGCCGCATTATTCACACAAAAATAATGTTATTATGGGAGTATTTACACATCAGAGTGTGCAAACTATAGTGCCGCTCCACTTTTGACGGATTTCCGCCCATGAGCCACCAAATGGTGACCGCAAACCGGCTGAGCGACGGCGTCGTGGTCTATTTGACCGCCGACGGCAGCTGGAGCACATCGGTGAATGAAGGTCATTTCGTCACCGACGACGAAGCCGATGCACTGTTGAAATCCGCCAATAAATCCATCGACGACTGCACCGTTGTCGACGCCTATCTTATCGCCGTGGAGGCCGCCGGAACCGACGTTCGGCCGATCCGGTTCCGCGAGCAGGTACGGGCCAAGGGCCCGACCGTCGCGCTGACGGGCAGCGACCGCTAGCGCCACCAAAGAAAGCTTCGCCATGAATATGATGTACAAATACGACGAATTCGATCAGACCCTGGTCAACGAGCGGGTGGAGCAGTATCGGGATCAGGTCGCCCGCCGGGTGCGCGGCGAGTTGACCGAGGACGAGTTCCGGCCGCTCCGGCTGCGCAACGGCCTCTACATGCAGCTTCACGCCTATATGCTGCGGGTTGCCATTCCTTACGGGCTTCTGTCGTCGAAGCAGCTCCGCAAGCTGGCCTTCATCGCCCGGGAATATGACCGGGGCTACGGCCATTTCACCACCCGCCAGAACATCCAGTACAACTGGCCCAAGCTGGAGGATACCCCGGACATCCTGGCCCATCTCGCCGAGGTGGAGATGAACGCCATCCAAACCAGCGGCAACGCCAACCGGAATGTCACCTCGGATCCCTTCGCCGGCGTCGCCCGGGACGAAATCGAGGATCCCCGGCCTTACGCCGAGATCATCCGCCAGTTCATCACCCTTCACCCGGAATTTTCGTTCCTGCCGCGCAAATTCAAGATCGCCATCACCGCAGCCGAAACCGACCGGGCGGCGATCAACGTCCACGATATCGGCATCCGCATGGCGAAGAACAAAGCCGGCGACGTTGGCTTCAAGGTGCTGGTCGGCGGCGGGCTCGGACGCTCCCCCTTCATCGCCAAGGTGGTCCGCGGATTCCTGCCGAAGAATGAAATCCTCCGCTACTTGGAGGCCATCCTGCGGGTCTACAACATGGAAGGCCGGCGGGACAATATCTACAAGGCGCGGATCAAAATCCTGGTTCACGAACTGGGCGTCGAGACCTTCACCGAAAAGGTCGAGGCCGAATATGCCAATATGGAAGACGACGATCGTCTGACCCTGGATCAGGCGGAACTCGACCGCATAAAAGCGTTCTTCGCACCGCCGGACTATGAGGACCTGCCGGACGACACGCCCGAGGTGGTCGCGGCATCGGAGGAAGAGGCCGGTTTCGGGCAATGGCTCAACCGGAACGTGGTCGCCCACAAGCAGCCGGGCTACGCCATCGTCAATCTGTCGCTGAAGCCGTTGGGTGAGGCGCCGGGTGACGCCACCGATGATCAGATGGACGCGGCGGCCGACTTGGCGGACGAGTTCAGCCTCGGCCACATCCGGGTGACCCACCGCCAAAACCTGGTCCTCGCCGATGTGCGTCAAAAGGACCTGCCCGAGCTGTGGAAGCGGCTGACGGACCTCGGGTTCGCCACGCCCAACATCGAAGCGATCGGCGACATCATCAGCTGCCCGGGCATGGATTTCTGCTCTCTGGCGACGGCGCGCTCGATTCCGGTCGCCATGCGCATCGCCGAACGGTTCAAGGAGATCGAGCGCCAGTCGGACATCGGCGAACTTCGGATCAATATTTCCGGCTGCATCAATGCCTGCGGCCACCATCACGTCGGCCACATCGGCATCCTCGGGGTCGAGAAGAACGGCGAGGAGTTCTATCAGATCACCCTTGGCGGGTCGTCGGACACGGACGCCGACATCGGCAAGCGGGTCGGGCCCGCCTTCGCCTCCGAAGACGTGGTGAATGCCATCGAGACGCTCGTCGACACCTATCGCGCCGAGCGCCGGGACGGCGAGCGGTTCCTCGACACCTACCGCCGGGTCGGTGACGAGCTCTTCAAGGACGCCCTCTATGCCGCTCATTAGAGACAAGGCGCTTTCGGAGGACGAGTGGGTTTCCATCGGCGAGACGGACCCGCTGCCCGCCGACGGCTCGCCGGTCATTGTCGGGCTCAAGTGCTGGCGGGATCGGGGCGAATCCATCCGCGCCCACAATGGCCCGTTGGGCATCCGCCTGGACAGCGATGAAGCACCGGAGGAGATCGCGGAGGACCTGGGACGCTTCGACCTCGTGGCCTTGAATTTTCCCAATTTCAATGACGGCCGGCCGTTTTCCTATGCCCGGCTGCTCCGCGAGCGCTATGGCTTCAAAGGCGAAATCCGCGCCACCGGCGACGTTCTCCAGGATCAGCTGTTTTTCATGCTGCGCTGCGGGTTCGACGCCTTCGAATTGAGGAAAGACAAAAACGTCGAGAGCGCCATCAAGGCGTTCGGCGATTATACCGTCGCCTACCAGCCGGGGTCAGACGATATGCGCGCCGCCTACAAGGCCCGCCTCAAGGGCTGAATCAGGCGCTGGCGAAATCGGGGAGACGACAAACCCACCGGGTGGAGACGGAGACACCCGGCGCCTCTGTGTCCGGCGCGGTGGCTGCCCTGTCGGCGACGGTTGGGCGGATATACGACGCCTTCCTGTTAGACCTGAACGGCAAGCGCCGGTAACGCCTAAACTCTTGACGAGCCCCTACGAGTGGTTCATTTGATCCGCCCCCGCGCAATCGTCCGGGGCACCTCCTATCGAACGGGGCATATCGTGGAAGCTAAATCATCTAATCTGGTTGCTGTTCAGCACCGGGTTCCCAACGACGCACGTTGGAAATCCAACAAACACAAGGGTGGGGTCTTGTGGTTTACGGGCCTGCCCGGTTCCGGCAAATCGACCCTGGCCACCGATCTCGAACAGCGCCTGTTCGACGAGGGATATCAGACCTACATGCTTGACGGCGACAACGTCCGCAACGGTCTCAACCGCGACCTCGGTTTTTCGCCCGAGGATCGGACGGAGAACATCCGGCGGATCGGCGAGGTCGCCGCGTTGTTCGCCGAGGCCGGCACGGTCGTCGTCACCGCCTTCATCTCACCCTATCAGGCCGATCGCCACATGGCGCGAGATGCCGCGGGGGACGCCTTTCACGAGGTTTACATCAAAGCCGATGTCGCGACCTGCGAATCCCGCGATCCGAAGGGGCACTACAAGAAGGCGCGCGCCGGCGAGATCCCGGAGTTCACCGGTATTTCGGCGCCGTATGAGACGCCTGAAAACGCCGAGTTGATTGTCGACACCATGTCGCACTCCGTCGAGGAATGCGTGGAACAATTGGCGAGCTACGTGGCCAAATCATTCAAGCTCTAGAGCAGTTGCCGGACCGGGCCGCCTATTCCCAGTCGCCGGGGAACTCCCGGTCCACCGAACGGTATCGGTACTGAATGCCGATGAAGGCCCCCTTCAGCGGCCTCAGGCAGGCCATGGACAGGACGAAGATCACCGGCGTCCAGACGACCATGTGGACCCAGACGGGCGGCTGGTAGACCAGTTCCAGCCACGCCACCATGCCGGCGATAACGAACCCCAGAAACAGGATGATCAAGACCGCCGGACCGTCGGCGGCATCGTGTCCGCCGTAGTCCAATCCACAGACATCGCAGGTATTGGCGACTGTCAGGTAGCCGCGAAACAGCCGGCCCCGGGCGCAGCGCGGGCAGCGCCCGGTCAGGGCGGCGCGAATAGGACCGCGGATGGCTTTCTCCGGCGAAAACGCCGTGCTCACGGCTGTAGATGGCCGAGGGGCGACGATCCCCACAAGTAGACATTAATGAACAGGAACAGCCACACCACATCGACGAAGTGCCAATACCAGGCTGCCGCCTCGAAACCCACGTGATGATCCGGCTTAAAGTGGCCGTTGCGTCCGCGGAAGTAGCAGACCGTCAGGAACACCGCACCGATAAGCACGTGGAAGCCGTGGAAACCCGTCGCCAGGTAGAAGGTCGAGGGGTAGATGCCGTCCTGCAGGCTGAACGTGGCGACCGAGTACTCGAACATCTGGAATCCCAGGAAAATGAATCCGAGGATCACGGTGATCAGCGTGTAGTTGATGAAACGGTCCCGGTTATTCTCGATCAGCGCATGGTGGGCGATGGTCAGGGTCGCCCCCGAACTCAACAGGATCAGGGTATTGAGGAACGGAATATCCCAGGTGTGGAGAACCTCGATCCCCTCGGGCGGCCACGTGCCCGCCACCAGGTTCAGGATCGGCAGGCTGGAATGGAAGAACGCCCAGAAGAAGGCGAAAAAGAACATCACCTCGGAGGCGATGAAAAGCAGGAAGCTGATCCTCAGACCGACCTGTACCGGCGGCGTGTGGAGCCCCGGGGTCTCGGCCTCCAGGATGACGTCTTTGAACCACACCAACATGGTGTACATCACCAGCACGACACCGAGGACAAATCCCCAGATAAAGCCGGTATGCATGTAGATGATTCCGCCGACAGCCATCACCAGCGCGGAGATCGAGCCGACGATCGGCCAGGGGCTCGGATCGGCGACATGCCAATGATGGGTCTTGGAGGTTGCGTCACTTGCCATGGATCGCTGTCCTTCTTCTTAACTCTTGCTGTCGGAGGCCGCCGACGGGACGCCCCGGCCCGCCTGTATCCGGGCCGCTTTCGATTGATCGTCGGCTGCGTAGAACGTGTATGAAAGCGTGATCGTCGAGACGTCCGCCGTATGGGCATCGGCCACCATGTCGGGATCGACAAAGAAGGTGACCGGCATGACCACGGACTCACCGGGTTTCAGCACCTGTTCGGTAAAGCAGAAGCACTGAATCTTATTGAAGTAAGAGCCCGCCTTGAACGGCGCCACATTGAACACCGCCGTTCCCACGATGGGTGTGTCGGACAGGTTGGTCGCCTCGTAGAAGACGAGCGACTCCTGCCCCGGCTTTAGTTTGACGCTCGATTGAACCGGACGGAACCGCCACGGCAGCTGATTGTTGACGTTGGCGTCGAACCGCACCGTGATCACCTTGTCGGCAATCCCGCGGGGCGCCGCTTCCGCTGTCCGGGTGGTGCCCCCAAAGCCGGTTATCTGACAGAACGTCCGATAGAGCGGCTCGGAGGCAAACGCCAAACCGCCCATGCCCGCAACGACAACCGCAAGCGACAATGCGGTGGCGCCGTTGCCGGCGCGGCGCCGCTTGGGGAATTGCGGACCCGCGCTCAATCCCGTCTCCTATTCGGCCGGTTGCGGACGCATGTCCGGCGTCTGGTCGTGGGTGTGGAACGGCGCCGGCGACGGCACCTGCCATTCGAGAGTCGTCGCGCCCTCGCCCCACGGATT
This sequence comes from Rhodospirillales bacterium, assembly GCA_965213765.1. GTDB lineage: Bacteria > Pseudomonadota > Alphaproteobacteria > Rhodospirillales > UBA2165 > JAJDXO01. The sequence continues at coordinate 2,135,373 of OZ243926.1, forward strand.
GGCCGGAGCCTTCTCGCCCGACCGCAGTGTCTGGATGACGATATAGAAGAACAGCAGCGAGGCGGCGAAAGAGATGTAGGCGCCGATGGAGCTGACAAAGTTCCAGCCTGCGTAGGCCTCCGGATAGTCCGGGATACGCCGCGGCATCCCGGCCATGCCCGAGAAGTGCTGCGGGAAGAACAGGATGTTGACGCCGATGAACATCAGCCAGAATTGGACCTTGGCCAGACCCTCGTTGTACATCTTGCCGCACATCTTCGGGAACCAGTAGAAGAAGCCCGACAGGATGCCGAAGGCCGCCGCGATCGACAGCACATAGTGGAAATGCGCGATCACGAAATAGGTGTCATGGAAGGCGATGTCGACGCCGGCGTTCGCCAGGGTGATGCCGGTCACGCCGCCGACCACGAACAGGAAGATAAAGCCCATGGCATAGAGCATCGGGGTCCGGAATTCGATGGACCCGCCCCACATGGTCGCCAGCCAGGAGAAAATCTTCACGCCCGTCGGCACCGCGATCACCATGGTCGCAAGAACGAAGTAAGCCCGCGTCTCGACGTTGAAGCCGACGGTAAACATGTGGTGTGCCCACACGATAAAGCCGATGAAGCCGATCGCCGCCATGGCGTAGGCCATGCCGAGATAGCCGAAGACCGGTTTCTTGGAGAACGTGGAGACCACATGGCTGATCACGCCGAACGCCGGAATGATCATGATGTACACCTCGGGGTGACCGAAGAACCAGAACAGGTGCTGCCAGAAGATCGGATCGCCGCCGCCGGAAGCCTCGAAGAACGTGGTCCCGAAGTTGCGGTCGGTGAGCAGCATAGTCAGCGCGCCGGCGAGAACCGGGAGCGCCAACAGCAGCAGGAACGCGGTCACCAGCATGGCCCAGATGAACAGCGGCATCCGGTGATAGGTCATGCCCGGCGCCCGCATATTCATGATGGTGGTGATGAAGTTGATGGCGCCGAGGATTGAAGAAGCACCCGCCACGTGAAGACTGAGGATCGCGAAGTCGACCGCGGCACCACTATGGAAGGTGGCGTTCGATAACGGTGGATAGACCGTCCAGCCGGTCCCCGCGCCGCCGGCAACCAGGGCCGAGGTCAGCAGCAGAAGAAGTCCGACCACCAGGAGCCAGAACGAGATATTGTTCATCCGCGGGAACGCCATGTCCGGCGCGCCGATCATCAACGGGATGAACCAGTTGCCGAACCCGCCGATGAGGGCCGGCATGACGAAGAAGAACACCATGACGAAGCCATGGGCGGTCACCAGGACGTTGTAGAACTGCAGATCCTCGATGTACTGCAGGCCCGGCGACTGAAGTTCCAGCCGGATCAAAAACGAGAACACGCCGCCAATAAGCACCGAGACCATCGCCGCGACGAGGTACAGGGTTCCGATATCCTTGTGGTTGGTCGAATAGACCCAGCGGCGCCAGCCTGCCGGCGCACCATGATGGTCGTCGTGGCTGTGATCGTGTGCGGCAGCGGCATCAGACATGGGTATTCCTCTCTTCTATATCCGGCCGCGCCTACCGGCCGGCAGTAGCGGGCCGAGCGCCGATCCGGGCGACATCAACCGCCGGTTCATCGACACGGGCGAACTCTTCCTTGGCCTTTTCGGCCCAGGCCGCGAATTCCGCCTTGGAAACGATGTCCACGGCGATGGGCATGAAACCGTGATTGACGCCGCACAACTCGGAGCACTGACCGTAATATGTACCCATGTGCTCGGCGGCAACTTCGATCCAGGCTTCGTTAATGCGTCCCGGCACCGTATCCATTTTGACCCCGAAGGACGGGATCGCCCAGTTGTGGAGCACGTCGTTGGCGGTGAACAACAGCCTGATTCTGGTGTCCGCCGGCAGTACCACGTGGTTGTCCACCTCAAGCAGGTAGAGCGACTTCTTATCGTCCGGCAGATCTTCCTTCTGGGTCAGATTGGCATCGAAGGTGAAATTGCCGTGATCGGGATATTCGTAGCTCCAGAACCACTGATTGCCGATGACCTTCAGGGTCATTTCCGGGTTCTGGGCCTTGTCCATAAAGAACAACAGCTTCATCGACCACACTGCGATGGGCACCAGGACAATGATTGGAACGACCGTCCAAATGACCTCCAGCGGCGCGTTGTGCGTGGTCTTGGACGGGACCGGGTTCGCCTTCGCGTTGAACTTGATGGCGATGTACAGCATCAGCACCAGGACGAATATGACGATGGCGATCTCGATCACCAGCAGCCAGTTGTGGAACCAAACGATTTGTTCCATCACCGGCGTCGCCGCCTTCTGGAAATTCATCTGCCACGGATGAGGTTGCTGCGCCATGGCGCCGACGGACGTAAACAGCCCGACAGCGAATACGGCGACCATGGAAATCCAACGAGACATTTTCATCTAATTGCGGTTCCTCGGTTGAATAGCGCAGGCGCATTTGCGACGGGACGATAACCCCGAGATCCAATTATATTCTTCGGAAACTGGATCAGCCGATGCGTCCTTCCAGACATCTTTCGGCGCCCCGAACGGGCGACCTTCTTTGATCATCCCTATACCCGATATGACCGGGGTGGTAAAGGATATCCACACCAGGAGAAGTGGGAATTTTCGGCGGAAATTCAAGCGTTTTTGCGAGCCGGCGACAATCGTGCGAGGTTCCGGCCCGGTTGGCGTGCGGCCATCGGTTGCTCCGCCCGATGGCCGGTGCTACATCTCGCCTCCCCGAGACATCATCAGGCCTCCTGATAGGCGGTCCATTGCGGTTCCGGCGCCGTAGCCATCAATAATCATCGAAAGAGTGACCAATCCGTGACGCCCCGCTCCAAGCATATCGTGTTCGCCGTTATCCTTGCTCTCGCCGCCATCGGCATGTTCGCGGCGGCGGTGATTAAGACCGGCTGGTTCTCTTAGAGCCCAACCGAAAACTAATTTGAGTGATTTCAGTCCTTTATGCTTCTTCCGAGTTGCCACCGTGGAGGAAGTTATGCCTTGGACTGAAATCACGCGCCCTGACTATGACCGTCGCGGACTCCGTTATGCAAGCGATGTGACCGACGCGGAATGGGCTTTGATCCAACATTTTATGCCCGAGAGGGCTAAAACGGGGCGCCCGCGGCGGACTTGCATGCGCTCTGTGTGGAATGCGATCCAGTACATCGCGGCCACGGGCTGCCAATGGTCCATGCTGCCCAAAGAGTTTCCGCCGTTCACGACCGTGCAGTACTATTTCTACCAAATGCGCGACAGCGGTGTACTGGACATTCTGAACGATGCGCTTGTCGTGGCGGCGCGTATGCTGACGGGGCGGGAGGCCACGCCCACAGCTGGGATCATCGACAGTCAATCGGTCAAGACGACCGAGAGTGGCGGCCCGCGTGGCTACGATGCGGGCAAAAAGATCAAGGGGCGTAAGCGTCACATCGTAACCGACACAGACGGAAACCTGTTGGGGCTGATCACCCATGCCGCAGACATCCAGGACCGCGACGGGGCATCCATCGTAATCGCGCAGGCCCTCGAAACCTATTCGAGCCTGACCCACATTTTTGCCGACGGTGGCTACTCAGGCGACAAACTTCGTGACGCAATGGCCTCAATCGATGGCCCGACAATCGAGATCGTGAAGCGCCCACCCGGTGTCACGGGCTTTGTCGTCATCGCCCGCCGCTGGGTGGTAGAGCGCACCTTCGCCTGGCTCGGGCGCTGCCGTCGCTTGGCAAAGGACTGGGAAAAAACAATCGCATCGGCGGATGCCTGGACGCTCATCGCCGCCATCCGAAGATCCGCACGCCTTGTTGCAAGAAAAACCGCTCAGGAGTTTTGAGTCAGACTGTTAGAGTCTGACTCGAAACTCTACATTTAATAACAATGGCTTGCGATCCGCCTTGTGAGGAGTCGGATGTGTGCGACGAGGATCCATGCCTGTGCGGAGGCGATTGATTTCTCCCAGTCCTTGGCCAGTCGGCGGCATCGGTTGAGCCAGGCGAAGGTCCTCTCGACGACCCATCTCCTGGGCAGGACCTCAAAGCCCTTGGCGGTATCGGGACGTCTTATGATCTCGATCGTCCAGCGGCCGATGTCTTCGAGGGCACCCTCAAGTTTCGGTCCGCCATAGGCGGCGTCAGCGAAGAGGTGACGCAGCCGGGGGAAGCGATGACGGATCGATTTGAGGACCCCGGGGGCGCCGTCGCGGTCCTGGATATCGGCTGAATGCACGATCAGGCCGAGCAGCAGGCCGAGCGTATCGGTGACGATGTGACGCTTGCGGCCCTTGATCTTCTTGCCCGCGTCATAGCCCCGAATACCACCGCTTTCCGTGGTTTTCACGCTCTGGCTGTCGATCACCCCGGCGCTCGGGCCGGCCTCGCGTCCTTCCAGCTCACGGGCCGCCACAACCAGATAATGGTTGATCGCCTCCAGCACCCCGTTCGAGCGCCAGTCGTAAAAGTAGCGCTGGACCGTGGAGGGCGGCGGGAAGTCGTTCGGCAGCATCGCCCACTGACAGCCCGTCGAGGCCATGTACATGATCGCATCCATGACATTGCGCAACTCCGTCGTCCGCGGCCGGCCTATCTTCTTGCGCGGCGGCATGAACGGCGCGATCAACGCCCACTCTCGATCCGTAAGGTCGCTTGCATAGCGACCGCCACGGCGCTCATACTTCGGGCGAGTGATTTCGGTCCACATGTTGTGCCTCCTCGTTTGATTTGACACAACCGAGTAAGACACAACCGACTGAAATCACTCAACTAGTTTCGAGTTGAACTCTTAAGAGGCCGCGGCGCGCATGGCGATCCAGGTCCTTCCCCACTTGAACGCCGGTCTGAACGCCGTTGCAACGATCTTGCTGCTGATCGGGTTTATCCTGATCCGCAATGGCCGGAAGGACGCCCATCGCGCCGTCATGATCGCCGCCGGCTGCGTGTCGGGCCTGTTCCTGATCAGCTACGTAACCCTGCGGTTCTTTGCGCCCATTTTCGAATTCCAGGGTGAAGGGCCGGTGCGCATCTTCTATTTCACGCTCCTCGCCACCCACGTCGTGCTTGCCATGGCCATCGTGCCGATGGTGCTGATGACGGTGTGGCGAGCCTTTCGCGGCAACTTCGACGACCACCGCGCCGTTGCCCGCTGGACGTGGCCGGTCTGGATGTACGTCTCGGTATCGGGCATCGCGGTGTACGTGATGCTCTATCAATTCTACCCCGTCCAAACCGCCGGCCTCTGAGGGGCGCCGCCGATGTTGATGGCGCCCGCCTTCGAGACCCTGCCGCAAGGCCGCGGCCGCCGGCTGATGCATTGCTGGGCAGCGCTCGCGGTGGCATCCCTGGCCTTGGCGGGCCTTTTCGCCGTGCTGCTGGTGCTGTCCAGAATGCCGGTTGTCTCCGAAAGTGTGCCGTGGCCCGCGGCCTTTTTCGAAAAGGGACTGGTCGCCCATGTCGCCCTGTCCTTCGCCGTCTGGTTCCTCGCCGTCCTCGCCTGCTTCGCCCAATGGGCGGCCGCCTCTTCACCGGCCGGCGACCGCACCCGGTGGCTGGGCGAGGCGGGATTGGTGCTGGCCGTCATCGGAACGGCAGCGGTCATCACCCCGGCCTTCTTCGACGGCGAGCCGACCCTCAATAACTACATTCCGGTGATTATCGATCCGGTTTTCTACGGCGGGCTGGTCCTATTCGGCCTCGGTATCCTGATTACCGTGCTGCGCATGCTGATGGCCTTTGCCCGGTCCCCCAACCTGCTGGGCGCCGGCACGCCGCTGATCATGACCGCCGGAATATTATTCGTTGCCTCCATGGCCGGGTTCCTGCTGGCGGCATCGCGCCTCGACGGGGTTCCCGTCGACCACGATTTCAATGAGCGCCTGATGTGGGGCGGCGGCCATATGCTGCAGTTCGTCAATCTGGCGATGATGCTGACCGCCTGGGGGCTGCTCACCGAAACCATGGCCGCCGGTCCGCTGGCCGGTCTCCGGCTTAACCGGTGGGTCGCCGGCCTGACCTTCGTCGGCGGCTTGGCGGGGATCGCGTTCTTCGGCATTTTCGATATTCAGACCGGGGAATTCCTCCAGGCCTTCACCGATCTCCAGTATGCCCTCGCCCCGCCGGCGCTGTTGTTCCTTGGCGCGGCCGCCTGGGCCGGCTGGCGGCGGCGCGACGCCATTGATTGGACGGGGGTCGCGGGCCTGAGCCTCGTCAGCTCGGTGATTCTGTTCGCCGTCGGCGGCGCTTTCGGCTTGTTCGTCGATGGCGCCGATACGCGAACGCCCGCCCACTATCATGGGGTGATCGGCGGCATCAATCTTGCCTTTGTGGGGCTGTTCTATACGCGCTTCCTGCCGCTGGCCGGCCGGGACGCGGGTTCAGCCAAATTGGCCTCCTGGCAGATCGTAATTTATGCCGTCGGCCAACTGCTGTTCGTCGCCGGCATGTTTACCGCCGGCGGTATGGGCGCGGCGCGTAAAGTCGCGGGCGTCGGTTTCGATCCCGACACGGCCGCCGGCAAGCTGGCCGCCGGCATACAGTCGGGTGGCGGCGGCCTCGCCATCATCGGCGGCGTGTTGTTCATCTATATTGCCGCGAGGGCGCTGCTCGGGGGAAATAAAACCTCGGGCCCGGAGCAAAAAGGGGATGCGGAAACGCCGTCCCAAAGTGTAGGTTAGCCGCGCCGTTGATTCTTCACTCGATGATCATCACATATCAAACATGACCGGTCCGTCAGAACACACCGCGCCCGTCACGACGACCCGCCCGAAGGCGGCAGCCCCTGCCGCCAACCGGCCGATCGTCGACTATGCGCTGCTGCTCAAGCCGCGGGTCATGTCGCTGGTGCTGTTCACCGGTTATGCGGGACTCGCCCTGGCGCCCGGATCCATCGATTGGCTGACCGGCCTGCTGGCTGTGATCTTCATCGGCATGGGGGCGGGCGCCTCCGGCGCCATAAATATGTGGTATGACCGGGACATCGACGGCCGGATGGCGCGCACCATGCAGCGCCCCATCCCCGGCGGACGGCTGAGGCCCGAGGCGGCGCTGGTCTATGGCGTCGTTCTGGCCATCGTCTCGGTGGTCGGCATGACCATCTGGGTAAATGCCGTCGCAGCCGCCCTGCTCGCCCTCACCATCGGCTTCTATGTGTTCATTTACACCATCTGGCTGAAACGCCGCACGCCGCAAAATATTGTCATCGGCGGCGCGGCTGGCGCCATCCCGCCCATGATCGGCTGGGCGGCGGTCACCGGCGATGTCGGCCTCGGCGCGCTGGTCCTGTTCGCCATCATCTTCATGTGGACGCCGCCCCACTTCTGGGCCCTGTCCCTCTACCGTTCCGGCGACTATGAGAATGCCGGCGTGCCCATGCTGCCCGTGGTTTCGGGCGAGACCGAAACCAAAAAACAGATTTTGATCTACACCTTGATTCTGGTGCCGATCACCCTGCTGCCGGTTCCCATCGGCATGACCAGCGTCTGGGGCGGCGCGGCGATCGCACTATTCGGCCTCAATTTCATCCGCCACGCCATCCGTGTCCGGAGGGCCGAGGGCGTGGAGACGCCGCGGAAGATGTTCCGCTATTCCATCCTCTATCTTTTCCTGGTTTTTGTGGCGCTGCTCGCCGATCACTGGATCGGCGCGCTGGTCTAGCCGGACAATGAGCGCCTATCAGGAACTGGAGACGCGATTCGCGCGGCTGAGCGCCGTCGGTCAGGCGGCCATGCATCTCCACTGGGACCGGTCCGTCATGATGCCGCCGGGCGGTGCCGAAGCGCGGGGAGACCAGCTGGCGGCGCTGAGCGCCATTCGTCATGAAATCCTCACCGCCGATGTCACCGAAAATCTGATCCAGGGCGCCGAAATCCAGCGCGGCCTCGACGAATGGCAACAGGCGAATTTGGGCGAGATGAAGCGCCGCTGGATCAGCGCCACCGCGGTCAGCGGTGATCTGGTCGCCGCCCTCGCCCGGGCGGTCACCGCGTGCGAAACCAAATGGCGCTACGCCCGGGCGGACAGCGACTTCGCGTCGGTTCAACCTCTGTTGCAGACCGTCCTCAATCTGGTGATCGAGACCGCCGAAGCCCGCGCCGAAAAACTAAATCTCAGCCCCTACGATGCCCTGATGGAGAAGTACTCCCCCGGGATCACGTCCCGGACAATTGACCTGGTGTTCGGTGATCTGGGCGCCTTCCTCCCGGACTTCCTGGGTCAGGTCATGGAGGAGCAGGCGGCGGAGCCAGCACCATTGATCCCCGAAGGTCCGTTTCCCGCCGCCAAGCAACGGCAGCTCGGCGAGGACATGATGCGCCGCCTGGGTTTCGATTTCGAGGCCGGCCGCCTGGATGAGAGCCTGCATCCCTTCTCCAGCGGCACCCATGGGGACCTCCGTATCACCACCAAGTACAGCGACGGCGATTTCGTTTTTGGGCTGATGGGTGTGTTGCACGAGACCGGCCATGCCCTCTACGAGAAGGGCCTGCCGGCCGACTGGCGCCGCCAGCCGGTGGGCGAGTCTCTCGGCATGGATATCCACGAAAGCCAGTCCCTGATTATCGAGATGCAGGCCTGCCGAAGCCCTGAATTCCTGAGCTTTGCCGCGCCGCTCTTGCGGGCGGCGTTCGGCGGCGGCGGCGCGGCCTGGGACCCTGAAAACCTTGTCCGGCTCTATACCCGGGTGAAGCCCGATTTCATCCGGGTCGATGCCGACGAGGTGACCTACCCGGCCCATGTCATCCTGCGCTACGAATTGGAGCGCGCCCTGATCGGCGGCGACCTCATCCTCACCGACCTGCCCGGCGCCTGGAACGACGGCGTGAAGCGGCTGCTCGGCATCGTGCCGCCGGACGACGGCCTCGGCGTCCTCCAGGACATTCACTGGTACGACGGCGCCTTCGGCTATTTCCCGAGCTACACGCTGGGGGCCATCGGCGCGGCGCAGCTTTTCGATGCGGCCAAGCAAGCGGACGCGGACGTGTTGCCGGCCATCGGGCGCGGCGACTTCGGGCCGCTTTATGCGTGGCTCGGCGAGAACGTCCACGGCCTCGGCCGGCGCTATCCCTCCGAAGAGCTGCTCACCCGGGCCACCGGACGCCCCCTCGACGTCGAAACCTTCAAATCCCACCTCCGCGCCCGCTACCTGGACGCTCAAGCGCCCGCAAGATAGGGTGCGGCGCATGAAGTATGTCTCCACCCGGGGCGAGGCCCCCGACCTCGATTTTGCCGATGTGCTGCTGACCGGACTCGCCCGGGACGGCGGGCTTTACGTGCCCGAGGCATGGCCCAAGCCGAGCCGCAGCGAGATCAAGGAACTGCGGGGCCGCTCCTATGCCGACATTGCCATCCGGGTGATGACCCCGTTCATCGACGGCGAAATCCCCGAAGCCGATTTCGCGGCCATGGTGCGGGAGACCTATGCGGGCTTCGACCATCCGGCGGTGGCGCCGCTGAAACAGATCGATGAAGGCCAGTGGCTGTGCGAGCTGTTTCACGGGCCGACTCTGGCCTTCAAGGACTATCCCCTGCAGTTGGTCGGACGGCTGTTCGACTACGTGCTCTCAAAACGCGGCCGGCGAGTGACCATCGTCGGCGCCACGTCGGGGGATACGGGATCGGCCGCCATCGAAGCCTGCCGGGACAAGGACAGCATCGATATTTTCATTCTGCATCCACACGGCCGGGTTTCCGACGTCCAGCGCCGCCAGATGACCACGGTGACGTCCGCCAACGTCCACAACATCGCCATCCAAGGCACCTTCGACGATTGCCAGGACATCGTGAAGGCCCTGTTCGCCGATTTGCCGTTCCGCGACCGTTTCGGGCTCAGCGCCGTCAATTCCATCAACTGGGCGCGGATCATGGCCCAGATTGTCTATTACTTCTCAAGCGCGCTTTCGCTCGGCGCGCCCGACCGCAATGTCACGTTCTCGGTGCCGACGGGCAATTTCGGCAACGTCTACGCCGCCTTCGCCGCCGGTAAGTTGGGCCTCCCCATCGAGAAACTAATCGTCGGCTCAAACGCCAATGACATCCTTACCCGATTCCTTGATAGCGGAACCATGGAGATGGCCGGCGTCGTGCCGACTCTGAGCCCGTCCATGGACATCCAGATTTCCAGCAACTTCGAGCGGTTGCTGTTCGAGCACTATCGCCGGGACGGCCAAGCGGTGGCCAAGATGATGCGGCGCTTCCGCAAGAACGGTCAGGTCAACTTCGGCAAGGCCCGCTGGCGCGCCATGCGCAAACAGTTCGAGGGCTACCGGATCGGTGACAACGCCACCAAGGCGATGATCGACGAGACCTACCGGCTGACCGGCGAGCTGTTGGATCCACATTCGTCCATTGGGGTGGCGGCGGCCCGCAGCGCCGAACTCGGCAACACGCCGGTGATCACCATGGCGACCGCGCATCCGGCTAAATTCCCCCGCGCGGTCGAGGAGGCCACCGGCCACCACCCTGCCCTGCCCCCGCGCCTCGCGGACCTGATGGAGCGCGAGGAGCGTATGGACGTCCTGCCCGCCGAGACCCGGGCGGTGGCTGATTTCATCTCGGGCCAACTCGCCGGGAGGCCGGCCGCGTGAACGTTCGGGTCAGCGAACTTCCCAATGGCATCCGGGTGGCAACCGACCCCATGCGGACCGTGGCCACCGTTTCCGTCGGCGCCTGGGTCGCCGTCGGCACCCGCCACGAAGACGCCGCCGTCAACGGTATCTCTCATTTCCTCGAACACATGGCGTTCAAGGGAACCGAGCGGCGCTCGGCCCAGGCCATCGTCGAGGAGATCGAAAGCGTCGGCGGACACCTGAACGCCTATACGGCACGGGAGAACACCGCCTATTTCGCCAAGGTGCTGGAGGATGATCTGCCGCTCGCCGTCGACGTTATTTCCGACATCCTCCTCAACCCGACCATGGCGGTGGACGAAGTGGAACGGGAACGGGCGGTCATCCTGCAGGAAATCCACCAGGCCCATGACACCCCGGACGACGTGGTGTTCGACAAGTTTCAGGAAGCGGCCTTTCCCGGACAGCCCATGGGACGGCCGGTATTGGGCGAAGCCGACATCATCGCCGGCCTCAGCCGCGACAGTATCGTCGGCTACATGCGGGAGCAGTATTCGGCCCCCCGTCTGGTGATCGCCGCCGCCGGCAAGGTTGATCACGACCGGTTCGTCGAGCTGGTGGGTAATGCGTTCGACACGCTGCCGGCGGCCAAAGGGAGCGCGCCCGAGGCGGCAAAGTACACGGGCGGCGATTTCCGGGAAGATCGCAACTTGGAGCAGGTTCACATCCTGCTCGGATTCGACGGTGTCGCCTTCGATGACGAGGGCTACTACCCCCTCGCCGTCCTCTCGACGCTGGTCGGCGGCGGCATGTCGTCGCGGCTGTTCCAGGAAGTCCGCGAAAAACGGGGCCTGGTCTATTCCATCTATTCCTTCGCCGCCAATTACGCCGATAGCGGCCTGTTCGGCATTTATGCGGGCACCGGCCCGGACGAGGTCGCCGAAGTGATGCCGATCGTCTGCGATGAGCTAATGCGCCTCAAAGAGGGAATGCCGGAGGACGAAATCCGCCGCGCCCGGGCGCAGCTCAAATCATCGACTTTGATGGCGCTCGAAAGCACATCATCGCGCTGTGAGGCCGCCGCCCGCCAGTTGCAGGTCTATGGCCGGACCATTCCTACAGACGAAGTCATCGAGCGCATCGACGCAGTCGGGGAATCGGACCTGATCAAGGCCGCCGAGCGGCTGGTCGCCAGCCCACCAACGCTCGCGGCCATGGGCCCGACGGGAAAACTGGAATCCTACGAAGAAATCGCCGGGCGGTTGGCCGGTTGAACTCGACGCTCAGGCATGGCCGGCCTCGTCGGAGAGCATCCGGGGATCGATCCCCAGTTTGCCGATGGCCCGTTCCCACTTGTTGTCGAGGTTGAGGTCGAACACCAACTCCGGATCGGCGGGCGCCTGCAGCCAGCCATTTGCCTTGATCTCGTCATCCAATTGACCCGGTCCCCAGCCGGCGTAGCCGAGCGCCAGCAGGCTTTTTTGGGGTCCCCGGCCCCGGGCGATGGCTTTCAGGACATCGACCGTCGCCGTCAGCGCGATGCCGTCGTCGACGGGAAGCGTGGCCTCCTGAGAGTAATCGGTGCTGTGGAGCACAAATCCGCGGCCCGCCTCCACCGGACCGCCCACATGGACGCGGACGTCGGTGGTGCCTATTTCTTCCTCGATCCCCAACTGCTCGAGCAGGTCCGGGAAGGTGAGCGAATCGAGCGCCTGATTGAGCACCAGACCCATGGCGCCTTCCGGCGAGTGGGCACACATATAGATGACCGTCTTGGCAAACCGCTCGTCCTGCATCCCGGGCATGGCGATCAGCAACTGGCCGGACAGGAAGGGATCGTCGCCTTGATTGTTGTCGCCGGGGGTCTCGTCTGGACTGGACATTTCCGGGAATGATCCTCTTTTTCCGCCGTTATTCTTAAGCGCCGAACCAATAGTATTCTGGCATACGCCGTGTGGTTATCAAAGGGCGGCTCTACACGGCGGGTAAAGTTCCCGTGAACTAACACCGAGGTGATTTCGATCCCGCCGTTCATGCCTATATATGTTCGGCGAAAACTGGTCCCAACCGCGTCAAATGGCGCTAACATGTGGTTTGAGCCATGAAGAAATTGAACAAGACCCTTATCGGTGCGCTGCTCGCCGGCAGCGTCGCGGGTTTTGCCGCCGCCCCGGCGCCGGCGCAGGCCGCCGGCGAGTTCACCGCCGCGACGCCCTGGGTCACCACGGAACAAACCAAGGTGCGGCTGGTTTCCGCCAAAACCGCCGTCGACGGCCAGGAAGCCGTGCAGTTGGGACTGCAGTTCAAGCTCAAGGAAAACTGGAAGATTTACTGGCGCACCCCGGGAGACGCGGGCTATCCGCCGCGCCTCGACTGGAAAGACTCCGCCAACCTCAAGGAGACCGATTTCTTTTGGCCGGCGCCAGTGCGGTTCTCGGTTCTCGGCTTCGAAACCACCGGCTACAAGAAAGAAGTGGTCTTCCCCATCAATGCCCGGGTCGAGGATCCGACCGAGCCGCTGAAGCTCCGGGCCAAGCTCGACTACCTGGCCTGTGACGACGTCTGCATCCCCTACCAGACCAATATCTCCTTCGATCTGCCGGCGGGGAACGGCGACACCACCGACCATGCCCACCTGATCGGCAAGTACCTCTCCCGGGTGCCGGGCGACGGCTCGGCCCACGGCATCAGGATCGAAACCGCGGTCACCGGCGGCGACCTGGGTCCGGTGAAGGACGACTTCCGGAAGGGCTTGGTGCGGGTGACGGTGCGGTCCGGCATCCCGTTCAGGTCGCCGGACATCTTCGTCGAAGGTCCGGATACGATGATCTTCCTCAAGCCCGACATCGCGGTGAGCGAGGGCGGCACCGTTGCAACGGCGCGCATCCCGGTCGATGTGGAGGAGGGCGTCAAGCTCCAACAGGCCAATCTGACCTTTACGCTGACGGATGGTCAGCGAGCGGCTGAACAACCGCTGACCGTCGAGCGCGGCGAGGCCGAACCCGCCGGCGGACCGGCGCTGCCCTTCTCGTTGCCGATCATCCTCGGCCTGGCGCTCATCGGCGGGCTGATCCTCAATCTGATGCCCTGCGTGCTGCCGGTGATATCGCTGAAGGTGCTGGGCGTGATCAGCCACGGCGGCGGCGAGAAACGGGCCGTGCGCACCAGTTTCCTGGCGACTTCGGCCGGGATCGTGTTCTCGTTCCTGGCCATTGCGGCGGGGCTGGTGTCGCTCAAGCTGGCGGGAGCGGCGGTCGGTTGGGGCATCCAGTTCCAACACCCCTGGTTCCTGGTGGCGCTGACCATCATCGTGACCCTGTTCGCCTACAACCTCTGGGGCATGTTCGAGATCAATCTGCCGGCCTGGTTCTCCGGCGGGCTCGGCGGCTCCCACCAGGGGGACCGGCATTCCATCGGCGGCAACTTCGCGACCGGTGCTTTCGCAACCCTGCTGGCGACGCCCTGTTCGGCGCCGTTCCTCGGCACCGCCGTCGGCTTCGCGCTCGCCGGCAGCATCGCCGATACCTTCGCCGTGTTCGCGGCCCTCGGGGTCGGCATGGCGCTGCCGTTCCTGATCATCGCCGGGGTGCCGGCGCTCGCCACCAAGCTGCCCAAGCCGGACGCCTGGATGGTCCGGGTCAAGCAATTCATGGGCCTAGCGCTCGCCGCCACGACCCTGTGGCTGCTCTCGGTTCTCGCCGTGCAGGTGAGCCTGACCGCCGCCGTGATCATCGGTATCATCATGGCCGCCATCGGCGTCATCCTGTGGATGCGCAGCCGGATGGCCGAAACCGGCAAGCGCGCCGCGATGGCCGGCCTCGCCGCCGCCATGCTGGCGGCCTTCCTGGTCCCCGGCCAGGTGGCGCCGCGGGCCGAGCTCAACACCGCCAAGGAAGCCTACTGGGTGCCCTTCGAGCCCGAGCGGATCCCGCAACTGGTCGCCGAGGGCAAGACCGTTTTCGTCGATGTCACCGCCGAGTGGTGCATCACCTGCCAGGTCAACAAGGCCACCGCGCTCAACCGGGGCGAGGTCAACGAGTTCCTCAAAGGGGATGAAGTGATCGCCATGCAGGGTGACTGGACCCGCCCGAACGAGACCATCTCCAAGTATCTGGCGAGCTTCAACCGCTTCGGCATCCCGTTCAATGCGGTCTACGGCCCGGGCGCGGAAAAGGGCGTCGTGCTGCCCGAGCTGCTCACCGCCGGCATCGTGCTCGGCGGTATCGAGAAGGCCTCCGGCGGCGTGTTGGCGGCGAAATAACTGGCCGAATAACCCCACTAAATTTGTCGCTGACGGTGCCGGGGCCGCCGCCTATAAAGACGCATCTTCCAAATACCTGACCATCAAGGACAAGACATCATGGCACTCAGCGTTGGCAACACTATTCCCGCCGTCACCCTCCGGCACAAAACCGCCGAAGGGATCGATGAAATCACCACCGATGAAATCTTCAAGGGCAAGAACGTCGCCTTCTTCGCCGTGCCCGGCGCCTTCACGCCCACATGCTCGGCCCAACATCTGCCGAGCTTCATGGACAATGCGGATGCGCTGAAGGCCAAGGGCGTCGACAGCATCGTTTGTCTGTCGGTCAACGATGCTTTCGTCATGGGCGCCTGGGGCGCTGCTCAGAGCGTCGGCGATACGGTCCTCATGCTGGCCGACGGCAATGGCGAGTTTACCCAGGCCGTCGGTCTGGAAATGGACGGCTCCGGCTTCGGCCTCGGTCGGCGCTCGCAGCGCTACTCCATGTATGTGGAGGATGGCGTTGTTAAGCAACTCAACATCGAGCCCGCAGGTTCCTTCGGCGAGAGCAGCGCTGAAACGCTTCTGGAACAAATATAAAAAGACCAGGAAAATTTTAAATACTCTCGTCCAGCGAGGGAAACGGGCGGTCCGGCAGGACCGCCCGTTATTTGCCGGTAGCTAGAGCAGTTTCGGGCCAAATTGATTCGATTTGGCCGGAATCTGCTCTAGCAGGCTGCTGAAAAACTCGCCACGCGCGGCCGGTTTGATGAGTTCGGTCGGTTTTCTCTGGTTATGGGCGGCGGGGGTTGGGGTTCGGGACCCGCTCGCGGCGGGTCTGGGGGCCTATTGCGCGGTTCCCGGGCATCATGTCGGCGCCTCGGCGAGGAGTTTGGGCAGCCTGACCAGGTTGTAGGCGGCGGCGGTGAATGTGAACATCCAGCCCACCCGGTCGAGCCCACGATGCCGGGTCTTGGCCAGCCCGCCGGTGGTCTTGATCCAGCCGAACCCCTCCTCGATGCGCTTGCGCAGGCGCTGGCTGGCGGCGTAGCCCGGATGCCGGGTGGTGCGTCGGTCGACCCGGGTCTTGCGCGGCTTGCCGGTCTTCCTGACATGGCCGTCGACGGCAATATGAGGGGTGACGGCGCCGTCGCGCAACGCGTCCACGAACTCGGCCACGTCATAGGCCTTGTCGGCGCCCAGCGTGACCCGCCGCGCTTTCTTGCGGCGCCCCAGCATGGCCAGCGCCGCCTCCCGCTCGGCGGTGCCACTGGCCCGGGTCAGCGCCGCATCGACAATCAGCGCATTGCGGTTCTCCATCAACAGATGGCCCATGAAGCACAGCCGGCTCGACTGCCCCTCGCCCTTGCGGAACAGCCGGGCATCGGCATCGGTGGTGGACGCATGGGTCGCGTTCGAGCGCCGCTCGCCGCGGAAGTCACGCTCCGCGTTGCGCCCGGCAGGCGGGTCGCCGCCGTCATCCTTGCGGCGGAAGCTCTTCATCGACGCCCACGCCTCGATCAGCGTGCCGTCGACCGAGAAGTGCTCGTCCGACAAAAGACGGCGTACCCGCGCGCCGCGCAGCACCGCTTGAAGAAAGCGCGCCGCCACATCCCCCGCAACCAACCGGTCGCGGTTCTTCGAATAGGTCGTGGCGTCCCACACCGGCGCGTCCATCGACAGACCGACGAACCAGCGGAACAACAGGTTGTAGTCCAGCTGCTCCATCAACTGGCGCTCCGAGCGGATGGTGTAGAAGGCCTGTAACAGAAGCGCCCGCAACAGCTTCTCCGGCGCGATCGACGGCCGCCCGGTCGTCGAATACAGAACCGCAAAATCTCCCGACAACGCCGCCAGGGCCTCGTCCACCAGAACCCGGATCGACCGCAGCGGATGATCCGCAGGTACCCGAGCCTCCAAGTCCACGTAGCTGAACAGACCCTCGCCGCGTTCGTCCTCGCCCCGCATCACAACCTCCAGCACCGATCAACCCAGGGGCAGAGAATCACGATACCGGGAATCGCGCCAGTGGGTTTTTCAGCAGCCTGCTAGGTCCGTGCCGTTGCCGCCCGATGTTCCTTCCGGAGATTGTAGTAGTTGCCGGCGAAGATGATCAGCGCGCCCATCAGCACCCACAGTTCCAACGCCTCGTCATAGAGGAAGAACCCGACCACGGCGATAAACGGCAGGCGGAGGAAGTCGATCGGCATCGCAATTGTGGCGTCTGCGAGGACCAAGGCGCGGGCCGTGCAGTAATGAGCGAACAACCCGGTAAATCCGATCACCACCAGAAACGGAACATCCTCGAGAGTTGGAGTAACCCAGTCGAAGGTCGCCGGAATAAGCCCCAGCGGCAGCTGAATGATCGACATCATGATCAGGATGGTGAGCGGGGATTCGGTGCGCGTCAGGCTCTTGGTGCAGGTGAGGGCCGCGCCGAACCCCACCGCGCCGATCAGCATGATCCAGGTACCCACGTGGATTTCCTCGAATCCGGGCCGGACAATGAGCAGAATGCCCGTAAAGCCCGCCGCGACAGCGATCAGTTTGCCCCCCGTCAGCTTCTCGCCCAGAAATACCGTGGCAAAAATCAGGATCCATATGGGGACGGTGAACTCGATGGCAAACACCTCGGCCAAGGGCAGCATGGCGACGGCCACCACCCAGGAAAACTGACCGACGAAGTGAATGAGGTTGCGGAAGATATGGAACCCAAGCCGCTGGGTTCGCATGGGCTGCCAGTCGGCCCGCCAGGCGAAATACAGCAGAACCGGCAACCCGAGGACGCCGCGAAAGAAGACGATCTCGAACGAGCCCATGGTATCGTGCAGTTCGCGGACGCCGATGGCCATGGCGCTGAACGACAGCAGCACGCCGACCATCCAAGCACCCGCCCTTATGATGGCGCGGGGGTCCTGCTGAGGGAGTGTCTCACTCATCTAAGGAAGCACCGGTGCCGGGCGCCGTGGATCAGACCCGCTCCGACAACCAGATGGCGAGACGGGACCCGGCCTTGATGGCGGCGGTCAGGGGCTCATAGCCCGGCGCCTTTTCGGCATCGTGTTCGAGGGCGGTCTCCCGGTGCTCGGCCTCCTCGGCGCCAAACTTCTCGACGATCCCGGTCAGCTCGGGATCACCTTCGCGTTCCAGGCGGCCGGCCTGGTCGGCGTAATGCTCCTCGATCACCTCCTCGACGGCCACCGTGCAGGCCATGGCCGCCTCGCGCCCCATCAGCGCCGTCCCTGCGCCCAAGGCAAACCCCGCCACATGCCAGATAGGCGTCAGCGCGGTCGGCCGCACGCGACGGCGCACCATCAGTTCATTGAAGGTTTCGAGATGCCGTTCTTCGACGGCGGCCATCTCCCGAAGTACCGGGCCGTCCTTCGATCGTCCGAGGACCGCCAACTGCCCCTCATAGATTCGCTTGGCGCCGTACTCGCCTGCCTGATCGACGCGGATCATCCGGGCAAGCATTTCGTCCCGCGGAGGATCGCCGGGCATTCGTGAATATCGCTTGGCGCGTTTAGCCGTCGTCTTCACGCAGACTTTCCTCCACCCATCCGGCGCGCGGCGAACAGGCAGACCGCGGCCAGTCCCAGGGATACGGCCATATTGTAGGTGGCCATGGAGACCCCGAAAAGCGTCCAGTCGATTTCATCGCACGGTTTTACCGGTTTCAAATCCCGCAAGCCGGCGCGGAAATTTTCGAAATTGGCCGGAATGTCGGTCACGCCGCCGCAGCCGGCCGCCGACTGCCACCAGTGCTGCTCCACCCCGACGTGATAGAGCGCGACGCCCGCGCCCGCGGCAAAGGCCAATCCGGTCAGCACCGCGAGATGGGCACGGTTAATCATCGTGGCCCAAATCCCGACGGCACCCAGAAACAGCACCGCCACATACGGAACCCGCTGATAGATACACAACGCGCAGGGCTCGAGATCGAAGGCAAACTGCGCAACTAGAGCAGCCCCGAGCGCGCCCAGCGCCGCGAGCGTCATCAATGGAAACAAGTTACGTGAAACAAGGCCGGCCATGAGCCCGGATTAAAGGCCTAGATGACGAACTTGACCAGCACGAAACCGCCGACCAGCAAAATCACGAAGATCACAAACAGAAAACCGAGCCGCTTTTCGATAAAGGCACGGATGGACTCGCCGAAGCACCACAGCAGACCGGTAACGATGAAGAAACGCATGCCGCGGGCGAGGATGGAGGCAATGGTAAATACCAGCAGGTCCAGCCCCGTGACGCCCGAGAGGATGGTGATCACCTTGTAAGGAAACGGCGTCAGGCCGGCGATGAAGACCGCCCAGGCGCCCCAATCGTTGTAATAGGCGCGGAAGTCGTCGAAGCGCTCGGTATAGCCGTAGAAATTGAGCACCGGACCGCCCACCTGATCGAACAACAGGGCGCCGATGGCGTACCCGAAAATGCCGCCGAGGACGCTTGCCGCCGTGCAGACGAAGGCTATTTTCCAGGCCTTTTCCCGCGCCGCCAGCACCATCGGGATGATCAGGACATCCGGCGGGATCGGAAAGATGGAGCTCTCGACAAACGACACCAGCGCCAGCGCCAAGAGCGCGTGCTTGTGCCCGGCGAGGTCGAGGGTCCAGTCGTAGAGGCGGCGAAGCATGCGGCTTGCTATCCGATTCGCAGCCCTGGGGCAAATCACGTGCCGGGACGCCGGCGGGGCTTTCGAAACCTCGCGGGCAATGTCAAAATCCGGGATGGCCCAGGACATCATTTATCGCGGCTACACGCAGGCCGAACTCGACCGGCAATACGATCAGGCAACGCTTGTTCCGGACAACACACCCTATATGGAGGCCGAGGCGGAAAAATCCGCCGCCGCGAAACAGGCGTTCGATTGCGCGCTGGACGTGGCTTACGGAACCGGACCGAGGGAAGTAATGGATGTCTACGGCACCGGGGGTGGACGCAAGCCGATACTCATATTTTTCCACGGCGGCGCCTGGCGTTGGGGTTCGAAAGATCAGGCCGGGGGCGCCGCGCATTTGGTTGTTCCGGCCGGCGGCCTCCATGTCTCGGTGGAGTTCGGCCTTGCGCCGGACTCTACGCTGGACGTCATCCTGGACCAGTGCCGGACAGCGATCGCCCACGTCTACCTTCACGCCCAAGAATTTGGCGGCGATCCGTCACGCATCCATCTCGGCGGCATATCTTCCGGCGCGCACCTGGCCGCCGCCGCCTGCCTGGCCGACTGGTCCGAGTACGGCTGCCCATCGGACGTCATCAACGGCCTGACAATCGTCAGCGGGCCCTACGACCTGGCGCCGGTAAAACTGAGTGCCCGGAACGAATATCTGTTCCTCGACGACGCGGCGGTCGAGCGGAACACGCCGAACCGCCACCTTGACCGCCTCCCGCGGGACGTGACGGTGGCTTGGGGCGGAGGTGAGCTCGAAGAATTTCAACGGCAGGGCAAGGCGCTCGCCGGAGAGCTGGCCGATGCGGGGCACGCCGTCACGACCTGCTTTCTGGCCGAGTGCAATCATTTTGAGATGGCGGCGCAAATTCATACGGCGGACAGTCCCATCGCATCGGCCGTTCTGTCCCAGATGGGATTGGACTGATTCAGCGCCCGCACGCCTGACCACCTGAACGATTGACCCGAACGCATCGGCGGCTATCATCCGGCAGCGTCGCGGGCGTGGCGGAATTGGTAGACGCGCTGGATTCAAAATCCAGTTCTGGTGACAGAGTGGGAGTTCGAGTCTCCCCGCCCGCACCATCTCCTAAAATCTCCCTATCAAGACAGCCGAGGGCGGCGGCAGCGACCCGGCGGACGAACTTCACCCGTTCACCGTCGACATCCTGAAGAACCGGATTTACTTGGTGACAGACAAGCCCGGCCTGACCCGGGCGCGTTCAATGCCAAGCTCAACATTTGCCGCGAACAGGCGGTCCCCATATTCTTGGGCCGCGAGGATGCCGGGCTGAGCGCCGTCGCCCCCGTGGCGGATGGAACCGAAATCGCTTTCGAGCGAGGACCCTCCGGCGCCCTAATCAGAGAAGCGCCAGCGGAATTTGCGGGAACGCAATAATCAGCAGCAGGACAATCAGCATCGTCGCCGCATAGGGTGCGGCGCCGGTGAAGATATCGCCGACCGTGATGTCGTCCCGCTGCAGGTTGTTGTGGATGACGAAACACGCAATCCCCAACGGCGGCGTCAGCAGTCCTATCTCAACCGCGATGATCGTAACAATCCCGAACCAGATGAGGTCGACACCCAAATTTTGGAGGATGGGAAAAGCCAGCGGCACGGTAATCAGCATGATGGAGCCGGAATCCAGAATGGTGCCCAGCAGAATGATGGTGACGATGTAGATCGCGAGGAGTTCGCCGGGACCCAGGCCCGAAGACTGGATAAAGCCCTCCATCACGCCCGGGATTCCGGACACGACGATCATCTTCGAATAAAGATGCGCCGAGATCAGCAGGAAGCAGATGGCGGCGGTTACGTGACCGGTTTCCTTCAATACCTGCCACAAATTCGCCCTGGTCAGCGACCGTTTCAGAATCGACAGCACCAAAGCCGCGAACGCACCGATACCGCCCGCTTCGGTTGCCGTAAACCAGCCGAGCCAGATACCCCCGAGCACGACAAAGATTAGAATGACTATGGGAACCAATTTGCCCGCGAGTTCATGGGTCCCCATGAGCGATTCTGCTTTCTGAACCTCCCCGCCAATCGCGACGAAGTTGGGGAACCGGTGGGCCAACACCCAATTGAGGATGGCAAACGCGGCGGCCAGCAGAATGCCGGGCAGAATGCCGGCAATAAACAGGGCGCCAATTGAACTCTCGGTCAGAATGCCGAACAAAATCAGCAGCATGGAAGGTGGGATCAGCATCCCGAGAACGCTGGAGCCGGCAACCACACCGACAGCAAATCGCGGGTTGTAGCCGAGTCGCAGCATCTCCGGCACGGCGACCTTGGTGAATACGGACGCGGACGCGATCGAGGAGCCGGTGACGGCCGCAAAAACGGCATTGGCGGCCACCGTCGCCGTGCCCAGCCCCGCCTTGACCCGCCGGAACAGATGATTGGCGACGTCATAGGTGTCCTTGCCGATTCCCGAGACGCTGACCAGCAGTCCCATGAGCACGAACAGGGGTATGACCCCGAATTCAAACCGCCGCAGGCTCTCGCCCGCAGCCAGTGCGAGCAGCTTCCCGGCAATGGTCATGTCCTCGCGTATCAATGAAACGCCGATAAAGGACAGCAGCGACAGGGCGACTCCGATGTGCACGCCAATATAGACCAGCACCAGGACGCCGATGATCGACACCAGACCGATATCGACGGAACTCATGCCGAGGTCTCCCGGCGGCTCGCCAGAAAGCGGAGGTCGGCAATGAACAGCCGCAGAAACTGAATGGCGCAAACACCCGCACCGACGACCACGACCGCCTTGATGGGCCACTCAGGAAACGTGAAATCCCCCTCGGTGCCGTCATAGGAATCGAGGCGCCAGGCCTTTTCCAGCAGGGGCATGGAAAACCGCACCAGCACGACCATCAGGACGACGCCGGCGAAATGAAACACCGCCTGCATCCAATGGCCAAGAACCGGCCTGGTGTTGAGAAGTTTGCCGATCAGGATGTCCGATCGGGTGAGCCGTCCGGCGCGCAGCGCGTCGGCCAACTGAAGGAATACGATCGCCACGATCGACATGGTGATAATCAGCGGCACGCCCCGGACCGGGCTGTTGAAAAACATGCGCATCCCGACATCGAAGACGATGAGCATCATCATGACGAAGATCCATGCCGTCCCCAGCGTATTCAGAGCCGTTACGACGACATCAAGCCATCGACCCAGACGGCGACCCCAGCCGGCAGGCGAAGCCGCCTGCCGGGGCGCCGGTTCATCGGTCATGAGCGATACCGCGGACGGCTATTCTTTGTCCCAGTCCCGGACAAAGGTTTCGCCACCCGCCCGCAGGGCATTGAGATAAGCCGCCAACACCTTGCTGGCCGGTTGACCCCGCTTGTCCCAAGTCTCGGCCCACTGCTTCGGCAAGTTCGGTAGTTTGTGCGCCCACCGCTTGCGTTCTTCGGCCGGGAATTCGGTGATCCGGAGACCCTGCTTGGCCATAATGCCTGAGAATTTTTTCTCAAGCGCGATCGTCAGCCCGGAGTATTTAGTCATCATCTGATCGCCGGTTTCATGGAAGATCTTCCGGGCGTAGGGCGGCATGCCGTCGAAGGTCTCTTTGTTCATGGTCAGGCTGACGCCGACGGTGGAGCCGAAGCCGACCCTGGTCATGTACTTTGCCGCTTCATGCACCTTGTACACCATGGTCAGCATGATCGAGATGGGATAGCCGTCATAGAGCCCGCTCTTGATGTTGTTGAGCGCTTGGTTCATCGACGACGTCACCGGTACCGCGCCCGTCGGCTTCAACCAGGCCGATGCGGCACCAGTCGCCCCTATGCGGTGACCCTTGAGATCCTCATATTTGGTGACCGGAAAATTGGTGATGAGGTGGAGTGAATCGGAAGACCCTGCGCCAAGCCAAACCTGGTTCCGTTTGGTCCAAGCGGCTTTCATCGCCGGAAACTGTTCGTGAAGCTGCTTATTGACCTTGTTCAACAGCATCACGTTGGTGGTGCTGAACGGCACCTTGAAGGAAATTTGCTCGAGGGGCAGGTTCGACTCTTCGAACGAGTTGATGACGAAAGCGACTTGGGCGAGATTGTCTTCAACCGCTTCGAAGGTGTCACGGAAATTGGCAAGGCTGCCGCTCCATGCTTCGGTCCACTCGATTCTGAAATCGCCTCCCGCCGCGAGACGCTTATTCACCGTCGGAATGAAAAAATTCTTGGCGAGGCGAACCGCCGCATTGACCGGTGGAACCGGTGCGGAGAACGTCATTTTAACGGTCTCCGCTGCTACCGGCGTCGCCGACAATGCCGTCATCGCGGCGCCCGCGGCAACCGACGCAAAACTAATTTTCTTAATCATCTGAAGCCTTCTCCTAAAAAATAATATTTTGAAAAAAAGAATTTTCTTATTCGTGGCGCTCAGCCGGCGCGGTAGGCGTTGGGAAGGTCTGCTTCAACCTCGTTGCGCAAAATCCCCAAGCCCGTAATTTCAACCTCACACACATCCCCCGGTTTCATGTGAACCCGGCCGGCATATTTGACGCCGCCGCCATCGTCCACATGGCTGTCGATCTGTGCCTCGATATCGTCGTCAGCGGGCAGCAATGCGCCCGGCGTGCCGGTGATGATCACGTCACCGGGCCGCAATATGTGGCCGATGGAAATGTAGTGGATCAGCGCCTCGACATTGAAGATCAACCCGTTGACGCCTTCGTGCTGGCGCGCCTTGCCGTTGAGCCGGGTGATGATCTCCTTCCCGTAAGGATCGCCGAATTCATCCGGGGTCATCATCCACGGCCCGAAGCTGCCGGACGCCTCGAAATTCTTGCCGAGACCGAACTGACGGTTGTGGCTCTGAAATTCGCGGACGCTGCCCTCGTTATGGATCGAGTACCCGGCCACGTGGTCCATCGCCTTGTCCTTGGGAATGTGGCGGCCGGGCTTGCCGATGATCACCGCCAACTCACCCTCATAATCGAAGGCCTGACCCACATCCGGCGGCGGCGCCAGCAGCGGCCGCAGATGACCGACATGGGACTTGGCGTGACGCAGAAAAATATGGGGGTAATCCGGCGACGTGGTCAGGCCCGTCTCGTTGATATGGGTCTGGAAATTCAACGCCAGCGCCCAGATGGCATTGGGATCGGTGATTACCGGTTCAAGTTCGACGTCGCCGAATGTCAGGTCGGCTGCCCTGCCATCCGCCGCCGCGGCGGCGCGTGACAATCCGTCCTCCATGGCGATGATCCGGCGCAGGTTGGAAGGAAGATCGGGTGCCGCATTGTTGAGCGCAACGAAGCCTGTGTCGTCGACCATGACCCCGACGCCGGGCGCATCGTTATGCCGGTAGGAAACGAGCCGCATAAATGAAATCCTCTCCTGTCACGCCGTAAAAAACGGACTATGCTCATTTTCTCAAACTAGCCAAACCGGACACTCAAGCCAACACTTCGAATGTGGTTGATGTAGGGGGACGCCAATATGAACCGGGTGCACATCGCTGCCTTCAACGCCAGTGACTATGGAGAACTCATCCGCGCCGAGTTTCCCGAACTCGAGGTAACCGTGGAGGACGTCAAGGGAAAGGCCACGGCATCCTTTGCGGATGCAAACGTGTTGATCGGGTTCGGGCCGGCAATGACCGACGAACTGGTCGCCGAAGCCACTGGCCTTAAGTGGATTCAGGCCCTCGGAACCGGGGTCGACGGATTCGATGACCGGGTCGATGTCGGCAAGGTGATTCTCAGCTCCATGCGGGGCATCCACGGCCCCCAGATGGCGGAAATGGCGTTCCTCATGATGCTGTCGTTCGTCCGGCGGCTACCGTTCATACTCGAGAACCAGACCCATAAGCGTTGGGAACGGTTCACCGCCGCCAAGCTGGAGGGCAAAACGGCCGTCATCATCGGTATCGGCTTGATCGCCGATGCCCTGGCCGCTCGGTGTCAGGCATTCGGCCTCAGGGTCCTGGGCGTCTCCGGGACACCGCGCAAGGTTGCCAACCTCGACCGGGTGTACGCGCGCACCGACATGGAGGCGGCGGTGGCGGAGGGGGATTTCGTGATCTTGCTGGCGCCATTGACCGACCAATCCCGCGGCATGATCAACCGGCCCGTATTCCAGGCGATGAAGCCGTCGGCCTATTTCATCAATCTCGCCCGGGGGGGCGTTGTCAACGAACAGGATTTCGTGGAGGCCATGCGGCGTGAGAAAATCGCCGGCGCCGCCCTGGATGTTTTCGTCGACGAGCCGTTGCCGGAAACCTCGCCGCTGTGGGATCTGCCCAATGTGATCATTACCCCGCATATGGGCGGGCGGACCGAAGGCTACGTCGATCAGGCCATGCCGATCATCCGTCACAACTTCCGCTGCTATTTGGACGGCGCGCCCGAGAACATGAAAAATAGGGTAACCAGTTGAAAATAAGCCGTTATTTGGGCGGGGAATAATTCCTCCACGTCGGCATTGATATCATCGAGGCTCCGCAATGCGGTGCCGACAACCGTAACTTAATCCCATAGGGAGACTTGATGATGTCTAAAATCCTTGCCGCCTCTGTCGCTCTCTTGCTGGTCACCGGTGTTGCCTGCACCCAGGACACCATGAAGAAAGACACCATGATGAAGGACGAGATGAAAAAAGACACCATGATGAAGAAGGACGCCATGAAGAAGGACGAGATGAAAAAAGACACCATGATGAAGGACGGGATGAAGAAGGACAAAATGTCCAAATAGGCGGCCGCTTCGTTATAGTTGACGCCGGTGACCGGGAGGTGTGCGGGAGCACTCTCCCGGCAACCCACCGACCGAACCCTGGGATTTCTTTGCACTAAAGCCCGAGATGGATAAACGCAAGGACATCATTGAACAGATGCCGCACTTGATGCGCTATGCCCGCGCCCTCACCCGGGACGCCGTGGCCGCCGACGATCTGGTGCAGGATTGCGTCTCGCGGGCGCTGAGCCGGCTGCATCTGTTTAAAGCGGGAACCAATATGCGGGCATGGCTGTTCACCATTTTGCACAACATTCACGCCCAGAATATGCGCACCCTCGGCCGACGCCCCCGAGCCGTGCCCCTGGACCAGGAACTCGAGGAGCGGCGCGGCGCCGGTCCGACGCAGGACGCCCCCTTGACGGCGCGCGATCTTCAGCGCGCCCTCGATCATCTGCCGGACGAACAACGGGAAGTGGTCCTGCTGGTGGGGCTCGAGGATATGACCTATGCCGAGGCCGCCGAGGTTACGGGCGTGCCGGTCGGCACGATTATGTCGCGCCTGGCCCGCGGCCGGGAGCGGCTTCGGAAGATGATGGCTGAGGGCGTCCCCGCCCTGAGGAGTGTCAAATGACCAGCGAGACAGGTTTCGCCGAAACCGACCTCCATGCCTATGGCGATGGCGAACTGGACCGGGCCACCCTCGCCGAAATCGAGCGCTGGCTTGCCGAAACTCCCGAGGCGGCGGCCCAGGTACATGCCATCAAACTCCAAAAGCATATGATGCGTGAGCTCTACGACGACGGCCTGGAGGCGCCGTGGCCGGAGGGTGTCGAGGAAATGCTGACCGGAGAGCCCGAACGGAACTGGTGGCCCGGCTGGACGAGGCTGGCCGCCTCGGTCCTGCTTCTGCTGATCGGCGGTGCCGCCGGTTGGGGTGTCGCCCAGGTCGGGTCGCCGGAGCAAACCGCCGGGCGGAGCTTCGTCCAAAACGCGCTCTATGCCCACGCCGTCTATTCCCACGACGAACAGCGCCCGGTCGAGGTCAGCATCGACGAGGAGCAGCTGCTGGTCGACTGGCTGTCCGAGCGGGTCGGCGAAAAGCTCATGACCCCCGACTTGGCCAGCAACGGCTTCAAGCTGATCGGCGGCCGTCTGGTGTCGGACACCGGAATGCCGGCCGCGCAGCTCATGTACGAAGACGTGCGTGCCAAACGGGTCACGCTCTATGTGCGCAAGGCGTTCGAGGACAAGGACTCCGCCTTCCGGTTTATTTCCGAGGATGGCATGATCGCCTTCTACTGGACCGATGGGCCGCTGTCCTACGCCCTAACGGGAGAGATGCCGCGGGGCGACCTCCTGGATCTCGCCCAAATGGTCTTCAAAGACATTTCTTCCTGACGACGGATCGTTCGTCCGAAGCCGTACGGCGGGTTCGGACTCGATTAGAGGATTCTCCTTTTTGCGCCCTCTCACCCTTCCCCTCTCTCCCGGGAAGGGGGCGAAGGGACGCACGGCAAGCCTCCTCTCCCCGCTCACCCGCAAGCCGTCATCACCGGGTCGGTCAATTCGTCCGAATTGACCTTATTTGACCCGGTGATCCACGCCTCGCGGCCGGCGGCACACGTGGATGGCCGGGTCGCGGCTTGTCCTCCGGCCGGCGAAGCCGGTCCGGTGGGCCCGGCCATGACGCAATCATTTTATGCCTCATCGCCGCAACACTCCTATGGTGGCTCAATTAAGTCCGGACCCTAGAACGGGGCGCCGACGGCCTTGCAAACGAACTTCATTAGCGGCGTCACCGCCTTAAAACCATCCTCCACGTCGGAAACGAAGGATTTGGCGCGGGCCGCGCCTTCGGTGTCGTAACACATGGCGAAGAAGGTTTGCCGCTTGATGTCTTCAATATGCTTGTCGTCGGCCGAGAAACCCTTGGGTGGCCGTTTCAAGGCATCCCCCATAATGCCGTCGGTTTTCGCGTTGAGCACCTTGTTGTTGATGACCCGGGTCCAGGCGGCGGGGTCTTTGCCGATCGCGGTCCGGATCTTGGCGAGCTCCGGTGCGCGCGGTTTCCAAATTCCACCGCCGTAGATCACCTTTCCGGGCTCGAGGTGAAGATAGAACCCGGGGGCGTGCGCATCCTTGCCGGCCGAATGACGGAACTGCACGGCCGCGTGCTCTTTGTACGGCCTCTTGTCCTTGGAAAACCGCACATCCCGATAAATCCGGAACATGGATCCGCCGTTGGGCTTGGGATCGGCAACGTAATGCTTTGAAATCTTGGCGAGGCGGGGCGCCATTTCCTCGATAAACGAGATGCAGGCCGCCACCACCACTTCGCGATACCGGTCCTTGTTGGCTTCGAACCAAGGCCGCTCGTTGTTGGCTGCCAGTTCTTCGAAAAACTCAAAAAAATCCCGACCGAATCCGGTGAAAGGCACGGCGCGCTCCCCGAGTATCGCTGTGGTAGTGAGGATAGCGCGCACCCGTTTTGCGCGCCAACAACCAAACTCGCTAAGTTGTCGCCATGGAGACCGCGGCCATGATTTCCTCGTCGGGCACGTCGTCGAAGGATGCATAGTTCATGGTGTAGAGGCGGTTGTAGAGGCCGCCCATGGCGATCAGTTCGTCATGGGTGCCCTGCTCGATGACTTCGCCTTCCTGCAGGACAAATATCCGGTCGGCGTTCCGCACGGTCGCCAGGCGGTGGGCGATGACAATCCCGGTCCGGCCTTCGAGCAGTTTCGCCAGTGCCCGCTGGATTTGCCGTTCGGTAAAGCTGTCGACATTGGCGGTCGCTTCGTCGAGCACCAGGATGCCGGCGTCGGCGATGACCGCCCGGGCGAAACTCAGCAACTGCCGCTGCCCGATGGACAGGTTAACGCCGCGCTGCCCGAGCATAGTGCCGTAGCCTTCGGGCAGCCGGCCGATAAATTCATGGGCACCAACCGCCTGGGTCGCCTCGATGACCTCTTCCAGCGTCGCGTCCTGTTTGTGGTAGCGAACATTGTCGAGGACGGTCCCGGTAAACAGGAACGGTTCCTGAAGCACCATGGCGACGTTGCGTCCAAGGCTCTCCTGGGTGACGTCGCGGACGTCGTAGCCGCCGACCCGCACCTCGCCTTCCCAGACGTCATAGAACCGGTGCAAAAGCGCGGCCGTGCTCGTCTTGCCCGAACCCGTGGGACCGACGAGAGCCACCGTCTCGCCCGGCCTAATGTCGATGTTGATGTTCTTGAGTACCGGCTGGTCAGGCAGATACCCGAAGGTCACGTCCTTGAACTGAACCGCGCCGTCGATCGAGCCGGGGTCGATGGCATCCGGCTTATCCTCGACCTCGACCTTGACGTCGAGCACTTCGAGTATGCGCTGACTCGACGCCATGGCGCGCTGCATCATGTTGTATTGCATCATCAACGAGCGGATCGGGTCGAAGAACCGCTGGACGTAGAACAGGAAAGCCACCATGACGCCCAGATCGAGGGTATCGGCGAGGACCATGTTGCCGCCGACGATGACGACGATGGCCATGGCGATTCCGGTCAAGGTATCCACTGTCGGCACCATCACCTGGGCGAGCCGGGTCGCCCGAAGGTGGGAGTTGAGATTGTCGCGGACCTTGCCCTCGAAGATTTCGAAGTTGACCCCTTGGCGGGTCATCTCCTGAACCGTCCGCACGCCGTTGATGTTCTCGGCCAACGCGCCGTTGACGATGGAAGAGGTCTGCCGTGCCAGCATGAAGGCCCGGCGTGCGGCGGGCAGCCAAATGAGGCGGAACACGACCAGCGCCGGCACCACCGACAGGGTCAGCAGGCCGAGCTCCACATTGAGAGTCAAGAGCACGATGATAATGCCGACGATGAGGACGAAATCCCCGATGGCCATGATCGAAGTTTCGAGAAATTCCTGGATCGAACTGACGTCGCCCTGAAGCCGGGACATCAGCCGGCCGACTTCGGTCTTGTCCATGAAGCTCAGCGAGACCCGCTGCAGGTGCCCGTACATGGCCCGGCGCATATCCACCAACATCCGCTCGGCAGTCCGCGCCACCAGCGTCAGCTGAAAATAGTTGGCGATGAAATTGGTAATGATAACGCCGAAAAACACCGCCACCGCGATCTCCAGCAGGTTCTCGGATGCGGCACCCTCGACCAGCGCGCTGTCGATGGTCTCGCGAATGACCAGGGGAATGGCCAGCTGGGTCAGCGTAAAGGCCAGGACCCCGGCAATCCCGATCGCAACGGTCATCCGGTAAGGGCGGACGAAGCCAAAGAAACGACGGATGATCCGCCCGTCGAACGCCGCGGCGAATATCTCCTCGTCCCGATCCGCCGTCAGCGCCTTCAGCCGGTCGATGGATTCCCGGCCGGGCGGCGTGGTTTTCTTTGGTGCGGTCAGGGACATGGGCTTACTCCGCCGGCTCCAGTTCAGCCGGCCCGCCGCCCGCCTCTTTGCCGACGATCTGAAGGTCGTAGAGCACCCGGTAGCGGCCGCCGGCAGCCAGCAAATCGTCGTGGGTGCCCCGCTCAACGATCCGGCCATCCTCCAGGAAGATGATCTCATCGGCATGCATGAGCGAACT
This sequence comes from Rhodospirillales bacterium, assembly GCA_965213765.1. Classification (GTDB taxonomy): domain Bacteria; phylum Pseudomonadota; class Alphaproteobacteria; order Rhodospirillales; family UBA2165; genus JAJDXO01. The sequence goes on from OZ243926.1 coordinate 2,166,097, forward strand.
CAGCCGATGGGAGACGATGATGGTCGCCCGGTCCTTGGTCAGATCCATCAGCGCCGACCGGATGCGCTGTTCGGTCGCGGCGTCGATGGCCGCGGTCGAATCGTCGAACACCATCACCGTCGGCGTCAGCAGGACGCTGCGGGCGATGGACAAGCGCTGGCGCTGGCCGCCGGACAAGGAAACGCCCCGCTCGCCGACCAGGGTTTCATACCCCTGCGGCAGCGCCGCGATGTAATTGTGCAGTTGCGAGGCCTCCGTCGCCCCCTCGATGCGGCTCTGCTCGGCGAAGGGATCGCCGTAGGCGACGTTGGCCGACACCGGGGACGTGAATAGAAACGTATCCTGCTGCACGATACCGGCCGAACTCCGAAGCGAATCCAGGGTCACATCGCGGATGTCCTGGCCGTCGATGGTGATCGCGCCGTCGGTGACATCGTAGAACCGCGGGATCAGGTGGACGATGGTCGACTTGCCGCTGCCGGGCGGGCCGACAATTCCAAGTGTCTGTCCGGGCCGCACCTCAAAGGAGATATCGGAGATGGTCCGCTCGCGCGGAAATCCCTCGTAGGAAAACCCGACCCGGTCAAATTTCAACACCCCTTCGGTGGGCACCAACGGCTGGGCGTCCGGCTTGTCGCCGACCGCCGCTTCCATATCGAGGACATCAAACAGCCGGACCCCGGCCACGGATGCGCGGGCAACGCCGTTGATCACCATGCCGATTTGCCGGACCGGCATCTGAAGGATGGTCATAAAGGCGAGGAACTGGGTCAGTTCACCGACAGTCAACTCGCCGGCGAGGATTTTCACGCCGCCGGCCCAGAGAACCAAGCCCATGGCGATGAAATAGGCAAAGGTCATCACGGAGGTATTGCCGTAGCGGACCTTCACCCGCTCCACGGAGATGTCGAGCGCCACTTTGGAGCCGGCATCGAACTTCTCCATCTCGAAGTCCTGGGCGCCGAAAGCGCGCACGACGCGAATGCCGCCCAGGTTTTCCTCCATGATCCGGGTCAGCACCGAGAGCGCTTCCTGAAGCTGACGCCACAAGGCACGGATGCGGAGCCGGAAAATCAGCCCCCGCCAGAGGGCAAAGGGCACGAAGCTCAAACTCAACAGACCGAGCATCAGGTCGCTGCCCATATAGAGATAGGCGCCGCCGCCGACCAACATCGCCAGCAGGATCATGCGCAGGATACCGAAATCGATGAACCGGCGGATGCCTTCGATGTCCAACATGCCGCGGGTCAGCAGATCGCCCGAATGGATGCGGTCGTGATAGGAAAAGCTGAGACGCTGAAGCTGTTCGAAGTAGGCAAGCCGCAGCTGGTATGCCAGGTGCTGGCCGATCGCCTCACCGAGATAATTGTGTATCATCGTGAAGCCGCCCCGGAGCACAGCCGCTCCGATGATCAGGCCCGCCGCGAGCACGAGTGCCGATTTGGCCTCTTCGGCGCCTGCTTGCCCGGATTCCAGCAAACCGGTCGCATTGTCGACCGCGTCGCCGAGGAACAGGGGGATGAGCAGCTGGAAGATTCCGGCCGCGATCACCGATATGACCGCGACGATGCAATGCCAGGGATAGCCGAGCGCCATTTGGCTGATCCGCAGCAGCGCCTTGGCGCCCCGATCATACTGTCCTTCCAGGGAGGGGACCTTGTAGTCCATCCCCGACTTCGGCCGCGAGCCGTCGCCGCCGCCGGGCCCCATCGGACCAAAGGGTTTTGCGGAACTTTCGTTCACCGGTTTCCCAATCCCATTCTCGCGCCCGTCCGGTTCCGTGCCACTCGATGGAGCGGCCCGTGTCGGCCGCTCGCGTCGGAATTGACGGGTCTTTGTGAAAACGGAGCGTGATCCGCTCCGCTGGTTTCAAACTAACGGACGGCTTTCAGGCTTTCAAGACGGAGCTCCGCCGGCCAATGCGGCCTATCCGCCCGATTTGGCATCGAAACCGGCCGGAGGATCACCGCCCGTCCCGGCCCATCCGGTCGGCAATTTGGTTTTGCCGTCCTTGCGGACGACAATGTGCAGGTGGGGGAACTCCGTGCGTCCCGAGAGGCCGCCAGCCCCAACGGCCGACCCGCTTTGACGATATCCGGGGAGTTCACCAGGATGCTGCGCTCGCGCATGTGACGATATTGAGTGGTCCATCGGTTCTCATGCCGGATGACGGCCGTATTGCCGCATTCCCGATCAATAGCAATCCCCCGGCCAAATGTGCCGGCCAATTGTGAATTTCCGGAGACCGGACCATCCGGGCCGGGACATCCGGGATCGGGGATGCTAAGAAATCCGAATGAATGATTTGATAAAGATGACCGCCCGCGAGGCCGTCCAACGTCTCAAAAACAAAGACGTTTCGCCCCACGAACTCATCGATGCGGCGTTGTCCCGCATTGCCGAGGTGGAACCGTCGGTCAACGCGCTCCCTACCCTGTGTGAAGACCGGGCGCGGGATTTCGCCGCCAACCTGTCGGGGAATCCGGACCAGCCCGGCTGGCTCGCCGGGCTGCCCGTTGCCATCAAGGACATGAACGAGGTCGGCGGGGTTCGCACCACATACGGCTCGCCCATCTACGCCGATCATGTGCCGGAAAAATCCGACATCACGGTGACCGCCATGGAGGCCCGCGGCGCCACGGTGCTTGCCAAGTCCAATACGCCCGAATTCGCCGCCGGCGCCAACACCTTCAATGAGGTGTTCGGCAAGACCCGGAATCCCTGGAACACGGCGCTCACCTGCGGCGGCTCTTCGGGCGGATCGGCGGTGGCGCTGGCCACCGGCGAGGTATGGCTGGCGGGCGGCTCCGATCTTGGCGGCAGCCTGCGCACACCGGCGGCTTTCTGTTCGGTGGTCGGCTATCGGCCAAGCCCGGGGCGGGTGCGCCGGGCCAGCGTCAACCCTTTCGACACCATGGGAGTCAACGGGCCCATGGCCCGCAACATTGGCGACGTGGGTCTGCTGCTCGACAATATGGCCGGCGAGGATATCGCCGACCCCATCAGCCTGCCGGTGCCGGATGTCCCTTACCAAGTGTCGGCCGAAAGCCCCCGGCCGCCGAAGCGGGTCGCCTTTACCCGGGATTTCGGCTTCTTGCCCGTCGCCGCCGAGATCAAGGAAATCGTGGCGGGCGCCGCCTCACATCTCGAAGAGCTCGGCGCCGAGGTGGTGGAGACCCATCCCGACCTAAAAGATGGTCCGGAGATTTTTCAAACCGTCCGGGCCGCCGCGTACGCCTCCGGCATGGCGGAATTGATCGAACAGCACCGGGACCTGATTAAGCCCGAAGTAATCTGGAACGCGGAAAAAGGGCTGGCGCTCGCACCGGAAGAGATTGCCCGGGCCACTGTCGCACGAGGGGCCCTCTACCAGCGCACCGTTTCTTTCTTCGACGATTTCGATCTCTTGGTTGCACCAATGACACAGGTTTCGCCGTTTGACGTGGACATCCGCTACGTCACCGAAATCGAAGGCACCGAGTTGGAGACCTATATCGATTGGATCGCCCTGCCCTCCATTGTCACCCTCACCGCCTGCCCCGCCTTGTCGCTGCCCTGTGGCTTTACCGAGGACGGCCTGCCGGTGGGCTTACAGCTGATTGCACCGCCGAGGCGCGATGCCGATTTGCTTTCCATGGCCGCCGCGGTTGAGCAGCTCTTTGGTCTGGCCGACCGGGCACCCATCGATCCCCGTTGACGCGGTTAAACGACTTGACCGCAGGGTGACCCGCTGACACCTTCCCGCCGATGAGAATCTTCCGCCATTACAATGACTTGCCTAACGACTTCCGGGGCGGTTCCATCGCCATCGGCAATTTCGACGGCGTCCATCTCGGCCATCAGGAAGTGATCAACACCGCGGGAGGGGTGGCCAAGGAGCGGGATCTTCCATGGGGCGTGATGACCTTCGAGCCTCACCCCCGAATGTTCTTCCAGAAAAGCATCGAGCCGTTCCGCCTGACGCCGTTTCATCTCAAGGCGCGAATCATCGAGGAACTGGGCGCCGACTTCCTGATGGTGCTGCATTTCGACAAGAAGTTCTCCGATCTTACGGCGGAAGCCTTCGTCGGCGACGTATTGAAGGCCAGTCTCGATGCCCGCCATATCGTCTGCGGCTTCGATTTCGTTTTCGGCAAGAATCGGCAAGGCGACGGAAACTTTCTGAGGAGCCGGGGTCAGGAGTTGGGCTTCGGCACGTCGAGCGTCGGCGCCGTGCTCGACGATACCGGCGAAGCCATCTCTTCGACCCGCGTTCGGGACTATCTCTCCGATGCCGATCCCCGCGGCGCGGCGCGGCTGCTCGGCCGCTACCATGAAATTTCGGGTCGGGTGGTGCGCGGCGACGAGCGCGGACGAACCATAGGGTTTCCCACCGCCAACCTGGAGTTCGATATCAATAACCGGCCGGCCACCGGCGTCTACGCGGTCCACACCGGCATCGACCGGGGCGGCGTCATCGACTGGCGGGACGGCGTCGCCAATCTGGGCCACCGCCCAACCTTCGGCGATGAAGACCGGATTACCCTGGAAACCCATCTATTTGACTTCGATCAGGACATTTACGGCCAGCATTTACGGGTCGGATTGGTGGAATATCTGCGCCCCGAGCAGAAGTTCAACGGCATCGACGAGCTGACCCAGGCGATCCGGCGGGATTGCACCGACGCCCGCGCCGTCCTCGCCAAGGAGCGGGACCAAAAAACTAATCTAATTCCGGGCAACAGCCTTTGATTTCCGGGCCGAGGAGGGATAAAACCGCCCCTCTTGGCGATACGGCCATTCGGATCACATGAGATGAGCGTCGATTACAAAGATACGGTCTTCCTGCCGAAGACCGACTTCCCGATGAGGGCGGGATTGGCGAAGCGCGAGCCGGAGATTCTCGAGCGCTGGAAGAAGCTCGACATCTACGCCAAATTGCGAGCCGACTCCAAGGGCCGGGAGAAGTTCATCCTCCACGATGGACCGCCCTACGCCAACGGCCATCTCCATATCGGCCACGCGCTCAACAAGATCCTGAAGGATGTCATCACCCGCTCCCAGCAGATGTTGGGCAAGGATTCCAACTATGTGCCGGGTTGGGACTGCCATGGTCTTCCCATCGAATGGAAGATCGAGGAGCAGTACCGGGAAAAGGGCGAGGACAAGGACGCGGTGCCGATCATCGACTTCCGCGCCGAGTGCCGGGATTTCGCCAGTCATTGGATCGACGTGCAGAGCGAGGAATTCCAGAGGCTGGGGGTCACCGGCGACTGGGACAACCCCTACACCACCATGAACTTCGCGGCGGAAGCGCAGATCACCCGGGAATTGATGAAGTTTGTCCGCAACGGCCTGCTCTATCGCGGCTCCAAACCGGTGATGTGGTCGGTGGTGGAGATGACGGCGCTCGCCGAAGCCGAGGTCGAGTATCACGACCATGTCTCCGACACTATCTGGGTTAAGTTCCCGGTGATCAGCGGCGACGAAGCGCTGGCCGACGCCTCGGTGGTCATTTGGACCACCACGCCCTGGACCATCCCGGGCAACCGGGCGATCGCCTATTCCGGCGCGATCCAATATGGCCTCTACGAGGTAACGGAGGCGCCGGAGGACAACTGGGCGCAACCCGGCGATAAACTGATCCTGGCCGATGAACTGGCCGGGCAGGTGCGCGAGGACTGCCGTATCGATGCCTGGACCCGGGTTCAGGATGTCACCGCCGAAGCACTGGCCGGTTTGACCTGCGCCCATCCGTTCCGGGGCCAGGTGGAGGCCGGGGGCTATAATTTCGACGTCCCGCTGTTCGAGGGCAACCACGTCACCGCCGAGGCCGGCACCGGCTTCGTGCATACGGCGCCGGGCCACGGCACCGATGACTTCGAGGTATGGATGGCCCACGGCCAGTTGCTGGCCGAACGCGGCATCGATGCCCGCATCCCTTACACGGTCGGCCCCGACGGCCGGTTCACCGATGAAGCCCCGGGCTTCGAAGGCAAACAGGTGATCACCGAGAAGGGTGACAAGGGCGATGCCAACGGCACCGTGATCGAAGTACTCATCGAGACCGGCGCGCTCATCGGCCGCGGCCGGCTGACCCACCAATATCCCCATAGCTGGCGGTCCAAAAAGCCGCTGATTTTCCGCAACACGCCCCAATGGTTCATCGGTATGGATGCGGGCTATGGCGAGCACGGTAAGTCTTTGCGCGACGTGGCTCTCGGCGCCATCCAGGAGACCGACTTCTTCCCGGCGTCGGGGCGCAACCGCCTCTACGCCATGATCGAGAACCGTCCGGACTGGGTAATCTCCCGCCAGCGCGCCTGGGGCGTGCCGATCGCCGTCTTCGTCCACAAGAAGACCGGTGAAATCCTCCGCGACGAGACGGTGCTCGACCGGGTGGTCGAAGCGGTCGAGGCCGAGGGCGCCGATTCCTGGTTCTCATCGGACGCCGGCCGTTTCCTCGGTAACGCCTACGACGCGGACGAGTACGAGCAGATCTTTGACATTCTTGATGTGTGGTTCGAATCCGGCGCGACGCACAGTTTTGTCCTCGAAGAACGGGACGATCTCAAATGGCCCGCCGATCTCTATCTGGAAGGGACGGACCAGCATCGCGGCTGGTTCCATTCCTCGCTGCTTGAGACCTGCGGGACGCGGGACCGGGCGCCCTACGACCAGGTGCTCACCCACGGCTTCGTCATGGGCGAGGACGGCCACAAGATGTCCAAGTCGCTGGGCAATATCGTCTCGCCCCAGGATGTGGTGAACACCAACGGCGCCGACATCCTGCGCCTCTGGGTGGTGGGGTCCGACTATTCCGAGGACCTGCGTATCGGGCCGGAGATCATCAAACACCACACGGACATTTACCGCCGGCTGCGCAACACACTGCGGTTCCTGCTCGGCAACCTGAACGGATTCCATGAGAGCGAACGCCTGCCCGAGGCGGAGATGCCCGAGCTCGACCGCTGGGTCCTTCACCGGCTGCGGGAATTAGATGGCACGCTTCGAGAGGTCTGTGCGAGTTACGAATTCCATGACTTCTTCACCGAGCTGCATAATTTCTGCACCGTCGATCTGTCGGCCTTCTATTTCGATATCCGCAAGGACGCACTTTATTGCGACCGGGCGGATTCGATCAATCGCCGCGCCGCCCGCACGGTGCTCGATCACCTGTTTTCGTGCCTGACCGCCTGGTTGGCGCCGTTCATCTGCTTCACCGCCGAAGAGGCGTGGCTCGCGCGCTTCCCGGGCGAGGAGGACAGCGTCCACCTCCGCACCTTCCCCGACGTGCCGGACGCCTGGCGGGACGACGAATTGGCCGCCAAGTGGCGCAAGATCCGCGACCTGCGCCGGGTCGTCACCGGCGCCCTGGAGATCGAACGGGGCGAAAAGCGCATCGGCTCCAGCCTGCAATCGGCACCCAAAATCTACGCGGATGCCGAACACTTGGCGGCCGTCGACGGCATGGACGTGGCGGAGATTGCGATCACGTCCGATGTCGAGTTGATCGAGGGCGCGCCCCCTGCGGACGCGTTCACGCTCGACGACGTCACCGGCGCCGGGGTCGTGCACACCTTGGCCAAGGGCGAGAAATGCGTCCGCTGCTACAAGGTGCTGCCGGAAGTCGGAACGGTGGCCGGACATCCCGAAATCTGCAATCGCTGCGCCGACGCGGTGGAGCACTTCCCCGCCGCCGCCGAATAGCCGTGACGCGCCGGCAAACGATCGGCATCGCCTTGGGCCTCGCGGTCATTGCCGCGGACCAACTGACCAAATGGTGGATCGCCGCTTGGGTCATGCAGCAGCCGCGCCGCCTTCCGGTACTGCCGTTTTTTGATTTGGTGTTGGCGTGGAATCGGGGCATCAGTTTCGGCATGTTCGATGCCGGCAGCGTTTGGGGCCCGTGGCTGTTGTCGGGAATTGCCCTGGTGATCGTCGGCTTTCTCGGGGCCTGGTTTCGCCGCGCCGAAATGCTGTCGACGACCCTCGCCCTCGGGTTGATTATGGGTGGGGCGCTGGGCAATGTGATCGACCGGATGCGGCTCGGCGCGGTGATCGATTTTATCGATTTGCACGCAGGCGGCTATCACTGGCCGGCCTTCAACGTGGCCGATGCCGCCATTACCGTTGGCGCTATATTGTTAATCGTTGAAACGCTATTTTCCCGGGAGCGAAAGAAGCGTAATATTGAGGATACGTAAAATTTGAGGTCCGTCATGAACCGGCAGTTTCTGGGAGTTGGGGTAGGCCTACTGGCCATGGTCGCCCTAACTGCCTGTGAACAGACCAAACAGGCCCTTGGCCAGACCAAGCGGTCTCCGGACGAGTTCGCCGTCTACACGCGCGCGCCGTTGAGCACGCCGCCGGACTACCAGCTCCGTCCGCCGACCCCGGGCGCCCAGCGCCCTCAGGCCGTCAACCCGCGTGACCGGGTGGAGCGGACCATCGTTGACAGTGCGGGTGGGACAGCGCGCCGACCGGTCGACACCGTGCGACCGGTGGCCGGCGCCAGCGCCGGGGAAACCGCCATTTTGCGCGCCGCCGGCGCCTTGAACACAGATACGGGTATTCGTCTTCAGGTCAACAATGAGACCCGTCAAATCGTCTTAGAATCCAATGACTTCGCGGAAAAGTTGGTATTTTGGCGCGATGCGCCGGACCCCTCGGTCGCCGTCGATCCGGTCGCGGAATCAAAGCGCATCCGAGATGCTCAAGCGCTCGGCAAGCCCATCAACGAGGGCGATGTGCCGGTCATCGAGCGAAAGAAGAAAGCGATTTTGGAAGGCCTGTTCTAGAGCAGTTCCCGGCCAAATTGAACCGTTTGACCGGGATTAATTCGCGTCGTGGCCAGGCGCGCCGTGAACGGCGATGCCGGCCCATCGGCGGAGCGGCGCAACGTCGCCACGACGCGAAGGAACCCGGCCTTCGGTGGCGCTCCCCGGTCCTCCGGGTGCGTTGCGGGCCTCGTCCGATGCGCGGACATCGCCCTTCGGCCCGCGCCTGCCCGGCTAACCGATGAGCGCCATCAAATTGATTCAATTTGGCCGGAAACTGCTCTAGCGTCCCAAGACCGCCAGATTACAAAATCGTAATATCACATTGGTGCGAGGCTGGTTTGCCCGGACCATCCGTGGGCTATACTTTCGGCACCGATTTGCTCAACGGAAAACGGCAGGCAGCCCGTTAAACTCATGATGTTCAGACGCACGCTCCTCACCGCCGCGGCGGCGGCGGCTTGGCTCTCCGTCCTTCCGGCGGCGGCCGAGGTGTTTAACCCAAAAACCTTCACCCTGGACAACGGGATGCAGGTGGTGGTGGTTTCCAATCACCGGGCACCGATCGTCACCCATATGGTCTGGTACAAGGTGGGGTCCGCCGACGAGCCCCGCGGCAAATCAGGAATCGCTCATTTCCTCGAACATCTGATGTTCAAGGCGACCAAGAACCTGGAGTCCGGCGAGTTTTCGCGCACCGTGGCGCGTAACGGCGGGCGCGACAATGCATTCACCTCCTACGACTACACCGGCTACCACCAGAATGTCGCCGCGGACCGGCTTGGCATCGTCATGCAGCTCGAAGCTGATCGGATGCGCAATCTGATCATCGATCCCAAGGAGGTGGAACCCGAGCGCCTGGTGGCGCTCGAGGAACGCCGGTCCCGGACCGACAACTCACCCGGCGCCAAGCTGTTCGAACAGGTGAATGCCGCGCTCTATCTAAATTACCCCTACCGCGATCCGATCATCGGTTGGGAACACGAGATCAGACGGATAACGGTGGAAGACTTGCGGGCCTTCTACGACAAATGGTACTGGCCCGACAATGCGGTGCTGGTGGTCGCCGGCGACGTTACCGTCGATCAGGTTCGCCCCCTTGCCGAGAAGTATTACGGTGTCATCCCAAGGGGACCCGGCATCACTCGGGAACGAACCGCGGAACCGCCCCACAACGCGGCACGCCGAGTGATCCTCCGAGACCGGCGGGTGCGGCAGCCGAGCGTCCGCAAACGCTATATGGCGCCGAGCCACGGCTACGGCGATAAGCAGCATATTTACGCGCTGCAGGTACTGAGCGAGATCATCGGCGGCAATACCGGCGTACTGTCCAAGTCGCTGGTGCGAGAGCAGAAAATCGCCGTCTCGGCGGGTGCGTACTACAACTCCGACGGAATTGGTCCCAGCGCGTTCACCTACTTCGCGTCCCCCGCACCCGGCGTTTCCATGGAAAAACTGGAGGCGGCGCTCCAGGTGGAGATCGACAAATTGCTCAAATCGGGTGTGACCGCCGAAGCGGTGGCACGAGCCAAATCACGCATGTCGGCCGGCGCCATCTATGCGCGGGATTCCGCCGGTCGCGGGGCGCGGGTATTGGGCGCTGCGCTGGCCACGGGGCAGACCATCGAGGACGTGGAATCGTGGCCCAAACGCATCGAAGCGGTCACCCTGGAGCAGATCAATGAAGCAGCCAAGGCGGTGATGATCGAAAGCAACTCGGTCACCGGCCTGCTGCTGGCCGAACGGCCGAGTTAGAGGATGAATCCATGAGCAGGGCACGCCTCGCCGGCATGAGTGCCGCTATCTTCATCGCCGTTACATTGACCACCCCATTGGCCCACGCCGCCGTCAAGGTTCAAGAAGTGGTCAGCGCCGGGGGAATCACCGCCTGGCTGGTCGAGGACCACACCAACCCGATCATCTCGGTCAATTTCGCCTTTCGCGGCGGCAGCGCGCTCGACCCGGACGGCAAGGACGGTGTTGCCAATTTGGTTTCGGCGACCGTCGATGAAGGCGCCGGCGACATGGACAGCGAAACTTTTCAGCGGCGTCTTGAAGACCTCTCCATCTCACTCAGCTTCTCCGCCGGGCTCGACACGTTTTCGGGCCGGATGCGCACCCTCACCCGCAATCGGGACGACGCGTTCGGCTTGCTGAAATTGGCGATCACCCGGCCGCGCTTCGATCCCGAAGCCGTCGAGCGAATTCGCTCCCAGGTCCTGGCTGGCCTCCGCCGGGCGTCGGAAAACCCGCGGCGGCTCGCCAATCGGGCCATGTTCCAAACCATGTTCCCGGACCATCCCTACAGCCGCCACACAGATGGGACCCTTGAGACGGTTCCGGTTATCAAGATCGCAGATCTGAAGGCCTTCGTCGCCCGGCGGCTGGCCCGCGGCAACCTAGTCATCGGCGTGGTCGGTGATATCACGGCGGCGGAATTGAAATCCCTGCTCGATACCACCTTCGGCGAACTTCCCGCGACGGCCGAGCCCTGGGAAGTACCGGATGTCACCGCGGCCGCCACCGGCAAGCAGGTGGTGATCGAGAAGCCTATACCCCAAAGCGTCATCCGGTTTGGTCATGCGGGGATTAAGCGCGAGGATCCTGATTTTTACGCCGCCTATCTGATGAACTACGTTCTCGGCGGCGGCGGCGAATCCCGGCTCCATGAGGAGGTGCGAGAGAAACGCGGCCTTGCCTATTCCGCCTTCAGCTACCTTTCGTCCCTGGATCATTCGGCGCTGATTATCGGCGGCGCGGGAACGGCGAATGCGCAGGCCCCCCAGACCATCGATATCGTGCGCGCCGAGTGGAGGCGCATGGCCGAACAGGGACTGTCCGAACTCGAACTTGAGGATGCCAAAACATATCTGACCGGATCCTACGCCCTGCGATTCGGCTCCAGCCCGCGAATCGCGGCTATGTTGACCGGCCTTCAGCTTGAAAAATTGGGCCGCGACTATTTCGACATCCGCAACTCGCTGATCGAAAAAGTGACCCTCGACGACGTCAATCGGGTTGCGAAGAGCCTGTTGCGCCCGGAAGATCTAACGCTCGTCGTGGTTGGCCAACCGGAAAACATCTCCGCCAACTGACCGGCTGCGGCCAGTCCAGCCTTCCCAGGGGGACGCGCTGGCTGGCCATCGTCCCAAGTGCTAGTGTGAGTCGCCCTTTGCACCCGATTGGAACTGATCGCCAGTGGCGTATTACATCCACGATGTCGATGCATGTTTGAGCCCCGTGATCGGTCTGGACGGCCTTGAACCGGATGTCTTTGGCGCTTGGGTGGGCCGCACCGCTTCGTCTCTCGAAACTCTTAGATCCTGGCACGCAGAAAACAGCCTGCCCCTGTTACGGCTGCCGGAACGAAACGACGACGTAGCGGCACTCGAACCGGTCGCCGAGCGCCTCCGCGAAAACTTTAGGGACATCATCGTGCTGGGAACCGGCGGTTCCAGCCTCGGCGGCAAAAGTCTATCGGCGCTCGCCGATCCGGGGGCGCCGCTTCCGGATGGTGGGCAGCCCGATAGCCCGCGGCTGCATTTCATGGACAATATCGACCCGGTCAGTTTCGATCGCCTGTTCGCCCGCACCGACCCGGCGGCCACAGCCTTTATCGTGATCTCGAAGTCCGGCGGCACCGCCGAGACGCTGACCCAGTTCCTCTACTGCCTGGCTGTCTTTCGAAAGGCCCTGCCCGCCGAGACGCTGAGCCGGCACTTCCTTATCATAACCGAGCCCCGGGACAACCCCCTGCGCCGGTTGGCTGAAGAACACGGCTTCGAGACCTTCGATCATGACCCGGGTATCGGCGGCCGGTACTCGGTGCTTTCCGTCGTTGGCTTGCTGCCGGCGATGATCGCCGGCCTGGATGCGGAGGCGGTGCGCCGAGGGGCGGCCTCGGTCCTGACCCCCATCCTCGGGCACGCGGGACCGGAGCAAACTCCGCCGGCGGTTGGCGCCGCAATGGCGGTCGCCCTCTCCAAGGAACGGGCCATATCGCAGCTTGTTGTAATGCCGTATGTCGACCGCCTTTATGATTTCGCCTTCTGGTACCGCCAGTTGTGGGCCGAGAGTCTCGGCAAGCGCGGTGAGGGAACCACCCCGGTCAACGCGCTCGGTACCGTCGATCAGCACAGCCAGTTGCAGCTCTATCTGGCAGGCCCCAGGGACAAGGCCTACACCGTCATTTTCGGCCCGTCCGCCGGCACCGGAGGCCGGGTGCCTGAGGATCTCGCCGGCAACAGTGATCTGTTTTATCTTGCGGGACGCAGAATGGGTGACCTCTTGGACGCGGAGCAGCGGGCAACCGCCGATACGCTGATCGCCAACCAACGGCCGACACGCAAGATCACCCTGCCCGAGGTCAATGAGGAGAGCATCGGGGCCTTGATGATGCATTTCATGCTGGAGACGATAATCGCCGCGCAACTGTTGAACGTGGACGCCTTTGATCAGCCGGCCGTTGAGCAAGGAAAGATCCTCGCGCGCGAATATTTGGGCCAAGGCGCGGGATAGGGAGAAATCCAATGACCATCCGCATTCTCGGTCCCAATCTGATCAACCAGATCGCCGCCGGCGAGGTGGTCGAGCGGCCTGCCTCCGCGGTCAAGGAGCTGGTCGAGAACAGCATCGACGCAGATGCCCGGCGTATCGACATCGTGGTGACCGATGGCGGGCGGGTGGCCCTGTCGGTCGCCGATGACGGCCACGGAATGGACGCCGGCGACCTGGCGCTTGCGGTTCAGCGCCATGCGACCTCCAAATTGCCGAGCGAAAACCTGGAGAATATCCATACCTTGGGGTTCCGAGGCGAGGCACTTCCATCCATCGGCTCCGTCGCCCGATTGACCGTCACCAGCCGCACCACCGACGCCGACAGCGCCTGGGAAATCAACGTCGAAGGTGGAGCGGTGTCGGGGCCGGAGCCGGCGGCCCATCCGCCGGGCACCCGGGTGGAGGTTCGCGATATTTTCTATGCGACGCCGGCGCGTCTCAAATTTCTCAAGGCCCCGCAGACCGAGCGCAACCATGTGGTTGACGCCGTGCGGCGTCTGGCCATGGCGCATCCCGGGATTGCCTTTTCCCTGTCGGAGGGTGAACGCCAGATTCTCAAACTGCCGCCGGCGCAGGGGGATCTCCTCTCGGCTCGTCTCGACCGCCTGGATGCCATCATGGACAACGACTTCGGCGCCAACGCCCTGCCCATCGAGGCGGTGCGAGACGGCATCAAGTTGACCGGTCATATCGGCCTGCCGACGCTGAATCGCGGCAACGCCCAGATGCAGTTCCTGTTCGTCAATGGCCGGCCGGTACGGGACAAGCTGCTGCACGGCGCGGTTCGCGCCGCCTACCGGGATTTTCTCGCCCACGACCGGCACCCCCTGCTGGCGCTGTTCCTGGAAATCCCGCCCCAAGCGGTTGACGTCAATACCCATCCGGCAAAGACCGAGGTGAGGTTCCGTGATCCGGGTCTGGTTCGGGGGCTGATCGTCAGTGCCCTCAAGCATGGGCTCGCCGAAGCCGGGCATCGGGCCTCCACCACGGTCAGTTCGGCGGCCCTCGGTGCCATGCGACCGGCCGATACGCCGCGGACCGGGTTCCTGCCCCGTCAGCCCGCCGGTAGCGGAGTGCCGCCGTCGACGGCGGGGAACACGGCGCTGGCGGAGACCGCTCATGCGTTCCATCGGCCGCTGGATCAAGTGGATCATGGGGGCCACGTCATAACTCCGTCCGCGCCCGAAGCGGCTTACGAGGCGGACGATGACGGGCATTATCCACTCGGGGTCGCCCGGGCCCAGCTTCACGAGACCTATATCGTTGCTCAAACGGATGAAGGGATCGTCATTGTCGATCAGCACGCCGCCCATGAACGGCTTGTCTACGAAGAGATGAAGAAGGCGCTCGCCGCCGGCGGCATCCAACGGCAAGCACTGCTGATCCCGGAAGTGGTGGAGTTGGATGAGGCCGCGACGGAGAGAATTCTTGCCCGCACGCAAGAGCTGACCGAGCTGGGATTGGTGGTCGAAGCATTCGGTACCGGCGCCGTGGTGGTGCGCGAAACCCCGGCGCTGCTGGGCGAAATCGATGCCGCCGGCCTGATCCGCGATCTAGCCGACGATCTCGCCGAGTACGACACCGCTCTTTTACTCGAGTCCCGGCTGGCCGACGTATGCTCGACCATGGCCTGTCACGGCAGCGTACGCGCCGGCCGCCGGCTGAACGCGCCGGAAATGAACGCGTTGCTGCGCCAGATGGAGGCGACCCCGCACTCGGGACAGTGCAATCACGGCCGTCCCACCTACGTGGCATTGCGGCTCGCCGATATCGAACGCTTATTCGGCCGCCGCTGAGGGGGAGCGTCGGACTTCAGCGCGGCACTGACGGCGTCCGCCAATTGGCCCATCCGAACCGGTTTGACGAGCATTTCGAAGCCAAGCGCCGCCGCTCGGTCCGCAACCTTCTGCGCGGCATCACCGGTCAACAGGATAACCGACGCCGCCGGGGCCGGGCTCGGTCGGCGCCGCACCGCCACTCGCCGGTGATGGGCCGGCGCGCCGCAGGAACGAAATCCGTGCCTGCCCATAGGTGCGTTGGTCCTCGATGGCGTAGCCGATGGGCGCCTCGAAATCGTGTTTGCTGCGGGTTTCGACAACGCACACCGCGTGCTCGTCCAACAAATCGGCCGATGCCAGGCACCCCAGCGCTGCCGCCTCCAAACCCTCATCGTAGGGCGGATCGAGAAACACCAAATCGAAAGGCCCCGAGATATCGGCGCCATTCGTCAACCGGGTCGCATCCGCCCGCACGATCCGGGCCCGGTCCGCTACGTGAAGACCCTCGACATTCCTTTGGATAGCCTTGAGGGACGGCTGGGCGTTGTCGATCAGCACCACCGACGCCGCCCCGCGTGACAGTGCTTCCAGGCCATAGGCGCCCGACCCGGCAAATAGATCCAGAACCCGGGCACGATCGAGGTCGACCCCCATCCCATGAGCGAGGACATTGAACACCGCTTCCCGTGCCCGGTCGGAGGTTGGACGCACCTGCCGGCCGGACGGCACCGCGATGCTCCTCCCCCTAAGACTGCCGCTGACGATCCTCATCGCCGATGAAGTTTCCTAGTTGTTCGCGAAGCACCTTGGGCCTGACCTCCTCGACGTCCCCCTTGGGCAGCGATCCCAACTGAAACGGGCCGTAAGCCGTTCGAATCAAACGGTTCACCGGCCATCCCAGGTACTCCATTAGATTCCGAATTTCCCTGTTCTTGCCTTCACGCAGAGATACGGTCAGCCAAGCATTGGCGCCTTGTTGCCGGTCAAGCGACGCATCGACACCTCGATAGGCGATGCCGTCCACCTCGACACCCTCGGCGAGACCGGCCAACCGGGATTCATTGACCCGGCCGTGGACCCGCACCCGATAGCGCCGTACCCATCCCGTCGACGGCAACTCCAGGTGCCGCGCGAGGTCGCCATCGTTGGTCAGCAGCAACAGGCCCTCCGAGTTCAGATCGAGGCGTCCGACCGAAATGACCCGCGGCATATGACCGGGCAGACGCTCGAAGACGGTCGGGCGCCCCTGCGGGTCATTGTGGGTGGTCAGCACGCCGCTGACTTTGTGATAGCGCCACAGGCGGACGGGCGCCTGGCTGCCGACGGTTTCGCCATCGACGGTGATGAGATTCTCACCGGTGACGTTGCGGGCCGGTGAGCGCAACACTTCCCCGTCGACCGCGACCCGGCCCTGACCGATGAGTTTCTCGGCCGCGCGGCGGGAACAAATGCCGGCACGGGCCAGCACCTTGGCGATACGCTCTCCGGGATGGGGCCCCGGCCGGTCTTCGGCGGCCTTAGCCATGACCGGCGGCATCGACGAAAGCGGCGAAAATCCGGATATCGGCCGCGTCGACCTCGAACTCCGGGTGCCACTGAACGCCGATGCAGAATTTTTCACGCGGGGCCTCGATCCCCTCGATCACTCCGTCCTCGGCGGTCGCATTGACCACGGCATCGCCGGGCAGGTCCTTGACCGCTTGGTGGTGGGCGGAGTTGACCGACATGCGGGCCACACCGACGATCTCCCGCAACTTGGTACCGTCGACAATTTGGACGTCGTGCCCCGCCTCATGCCGGGGATTAGGCTGCTCGTGCGCCAGCGCCGCCGGGACCGCATCGGGAATATGCTGGATCAGGGTGCCGCCGAGTGCGACAGCCAACAACTGCTGGCCGCCGCAGATACCGAGGACAGGCATGTCCCGCGCCAGGGCGCCCCTGGTGATCGCCAATTCGAAATCGGTGCGCCGTTCCTTCAGGATGACCGTATCGTGGCGTTCGGTCTCGCCGTACAGGCCGGGATCCACATCGAAGTGGCCCCCGGTCACCAGCAGCCCGTCGATCCGGCGGAGATAGTCTTCGGCAAGGCCTGGCTCGTTAGGCAGCAGCAAGGGCAGGCCGCCCGCCTTCACCACGGCGGCGGCATAATTCTGGCGTAGCGCATACCACGGATATTTGGAGTACGCGCCATTCTCCTCGGCATCGACGGTGATACCGACGACCGGCGTTTCCAGGGTCTCGGTCATGGCCGCACTTTAGGCCCGCCGGGAAATGCGTGCAATCTCGCGGCGGTCAGGCCCCCGGCTTGACGTGGTGCGGGCCGAGCGACACTGTCTCGGCATGAGTCAGGACAAACTAGTCACCGCCGCCGGTCCTCATATGGCGGCGGCCCTCAAAGAGGCGGAAATCGCACGATCGGCGGGCGAGGTCCCCGTCGGCGCGGTGATCGTCCGGGGCGACAAACTCGTCGCCCGCGCCCATAACCGGGTGGAGCGGGACAATGATCCGTCCGCCCATGCCGAGTTGCTGGCCATTCGTGAAGCCTGCGGCGTATCCGGGGCCGCGCGCCTCCCGGACTGCGATCTCTACGTCACCCTGGAGCCATGCCCCATGTGTGCGCAGGCCATTTCCTTTGCCCGCATCCGCAACCTCTACTTCGGGGCGTTTGACCCCAAAGGCGGCGGTGTCGATCATGGTCCGCGCATTTTCCAGCAGCCGAGCTGTCATCATGCGCCGGAGGTCTACGGCGGCATCGCCGAACAGGAAACGGCGGCGTTATTGAAGGATTTCTTTACTGAGAGGCGGTAACCTCTCGGGAAACGACAATAGCTTGCTACCAGGAAGGATACGGTGATGGCCAAAGGATATTTCGGCGACAGCATTACATTTGTCCATGGCGACTGGCACGACGGCTCGCCGAAGGTCCTGGGACCCGACAGCAACGCCATGTGGCTGTCGTCGATCGTGTTCGACGGCGCCCGGGCCATGCTCGGCGGCGCACCGGACCTGGAACCCCATTGCGCGCGGGTTGCCCGGTCCGCCGAAGCGCTGGGGATGATCTCGCCCGTTCCGGCGGAAGAGTTCGTCGCCCTTGCCCGCGAAGGCATCGACAAGTTCGAAGATGATGCCGAGCTTTATATCTGCCCCATGATCTGGGCGGAGGACGGTTTTGTCGTCGCCGATCCGGAGTCCACCAAATTCCTGGTCTCCATCTATCGCGCCCCTCTGCCCGAACCGACCGGCATCACCGCCTGCCGGACCTCCATCCGCCGCCCGGCGCGGGACCAGGCGCCGACCGACGCCAAGGCTTCCTGCCTTTACCCCAATGTGGCCCGTGCCGTCCGCGAGGCGCGCGACAAGGGGTATGACACGGGCGTGGTTCTCGACCCGTCGGGCAATGTGGCCGAGTTTGCCTACACCAATCTGTTCATGGTCTCCGACGGGGTCGTTCACACGCCTGCCCCCAACGGCACCTTCCTGAACGGGCTCACCCGCCAGCGGATTGTACAGCTATTGCGGGATGGCGGCGTGGAGGTGATCGAGCGGGCCATCGGCTATGACGAACTCGCCGAGGCAGACGAGCTGTTCTCCACCGCCAACTATTCCAAGGTGCTGCCCTGTATCAAGCTGGATGATCGGGACCTGCAGCCGGGACCCGTGTTCCGCCGCGCCCGCGAGCTGTACTGGGAGTTTGCCGGCAACGCCCGTTAGCCGGCGCCTACCGGTCCGCGTGCGCCATCGGGACGCAACCGGGCTGGCCGCGGACGCTTTCCAGCCATCGGTTAACCGCATCGTATTTGTCGAGATCGAACCCGCCTTCGTCCGCCACATGGGTGTAGGCATAGAGGGCGATGTCGGCGATAGAATACTGACCGGCGGCAAAAAACTCATGGGATTTCAAGTGCCCGTCCATCACATCCAACGCGACGTAACCGCGCTCTTGCTTTTCGGCCAAAACCGCGGGGTCCGGCGGACCGGGCTGATGAAGCATGAACCGGGCGACGGCGACATAGGGCTCATGGCTGTATTGTTCGAAGTTCATCCACCTGAGGACATCGGCCTGGCCATAGAGATCGTCCGGCCATAGCGGCGAACCGCTGGCGAGGTAGTAGAGGATGGCATTGGATTCGGACAGCGCCCGCCCGTCGTCCACCACCAGGATCGGGATCTTGCCGTTGGGGTTGAGCCGGAGAAACTTTGGCGCCCGGGTCTCGCCCTTGAGGATATCGACCTCGATCAGCTCGTAATCGACACCCAACTGGGCCATGGCGAGGCGCACCTTGTAGCCGTTTCCGGATATCGGGTCGTCGTAGAGGATCATCGGGGCCTTACTCCGTGCGGAGATCTTCGCCGGCCAGCGCCTTCCCGATCAGCGTCCGGGTCTCCTCGATCCCATAGAGCGCGATGAACGAACCCATGCGCGGGCCGGTGGACTGGCCGAGGAGGGTCTCGTAGAGGCTCCGGAACCAGCTCTTGAGGTCTTCGAAATCATGCCGCTTGCCGACCTCGTAAACCTCGGTTTGGATGGATTCGGCGTCCGCGTCCGCCGCCATCCCGGCGAGGGTTTCCGAGAGATCGCCGAGGGCGTCACGCTCCATCTCGGTGGGCGCGCGATAGGCTTTTTTCGGCTTTACGAAATCCTGGAAATAGTTGATAGCGTACTCGACCAGCTTATCCAGGATCGGGGCCGTCTCCGGTGTCGCGTCGGGACGATAGCGGGAGATGAAATGCCACAGTACCGATTTGTCCTCGGTGTTACACACCGCCGCCAGGTTCAGCAGGATATTGAACCGGATGTGGGCCTGTTCGGCCGGCGGCGCGCCCGAATGGATATGCCAGGCGGGATTGTCCACCTGCTTCTCCGGCGGCTGTTCGTCCAGTCTCTCCACGTGTGCCAGATATTCGTCGACGGCGCGCGGAATGACGTCGAAATAAAGCCGCTTCGCCTGGGTCGGCTTCTGGTACATGAACTGGCTCAGGCTCTCCGGCGGCGCGTAACGCAGCCACTCGTCGATGGTCAGGCCGTTGCCCCGGGATTTGGAGATCTTTTCCCCGTTTTCGTCGAGGAACAATTCGTAAGTAAATCCGGCGGGCGGTGAGGCGCCGAGGATCCGGGCGATCTTGCCGGAGAGCCGGACGGAATCGATCAGGTCCTTGCCCGACATCTCATAATCGACATCGAGAGCAGCCCAGCGCATGGCCCAGTCGGCCTTCCATTGCAATTTGCAGTGGCCGCCGGTGATCGGCACTTCGACCTTGGTGCCGTCGTCGTCCTCGTAGACCACCGTACCCGCATCTTCGTCGCGCTCGATGATCGGCACCTGGAGCACGACGCCGGTTTTCGGACAGACCGGCAGGAAGGGGCTGTAGGTGGCGCGCCGCTCAGGACCCAGGGTTGGCAGAATGACGTTGATGACCTTCTCGTAATGGGTCAGCACACTCAGCAGCGTGGCGTCGAAGTCGCCGGATTTGTAGCACTCGGTGGCGCTCTTGAACTCATAGTCAAACCCGAAGGTGTCGAGAAATGTCCGGAGCCGGGCATTGTTGTGGCCGCCGAAACTCTCATGGGTGCCGAACGGGTCGGGAACCGAGGTGAGCGGCTTGCCGAGATGGGGCTCGAGTGTCTCCGGATTGGGGATGTTGTCGGGCACCTTGCGGAGACCGTCCATGTCGTCGGAAAACGCGATGAGATGAGTTTCGAAGCCGGTCAGTTCCTTGAAGGCGTGGCGCACCATGGTCGTCCGCGCGACCTCGCCGAACGTGCCGATATGCGGCAGTCCGGACGGCCCGTAGCCGGTCTCGAACAGCACATAGCCCTTGTCCGGCAGCTTGCCCCCCAAGCACTTCTGCAGGCTCCGCGCCTCGGCGAACGGCCAGGCGTTGGATTGGTGCGCAAATTCGCGAAACTCGCTCATCGGTTTCGGGTTTCTCATTGTCTCCAGCGGCGTCAGAGCGCGGAACCTAAGCGCCGCCGCGTCATCCGTCAACACGGGCGGAGGGCTGAAACGCGTGACCGTATATCAGGGAATTCTTAACGATGCGGCGGCCCGGTTGGGCGGGTATAGTGGTTGCCCGATGCCCGATGAAACCTCCTCAACGCCGCTGAATCTGCCGCTCGCGCCGGTTCTGGTCGCAAACCACGCCGGTGCCGCGTGGCTCACCCCCGATGGCGAAATCGAAACGCTGTCGAGCCGGGACGCGGCGGCGAACGCGTTTAAGACCATGCCGATCGTGTGCCATGCCAAGGCGACATCAGCCCATTTGGGCAGCGAACCCTTCCCCGCCCTCGATGTCCTGGAATTGCTGGCCTTCGTGCATCCGGCGAAGTTCTGGACCCCGACCCCCCTGGGCATTGCGCGATTTCTCGGCCTGCCGGAGCCGGCAGGTTTGGAAGACCAAGCCGTGACCCTCATCCAAGCAGTCGAACACCTGCACCGCGGATTGTCCGGCGCCTCCGCCGATGCTGAAGGCATAGCCTGGTCCATGGACCGGGCCGGCTGGCCGTGGGCAGCCTCGGTGTTGGCGGCGCTCGGCGGCGAGAACAGCGATACCAAACACCGGGCGGCAAACCCGGCCGATGCCTTCCGGGCCTGGCGGGACCTGCCCGAATGGTCCGAGCACGCGCCGCAGCCGCAGCCCGGCCATCTTCCGGTGAGCCCGGATGAAGCCGAAGCACAGTTGACCACGGCGCTTGGCACCGAGGCAGAGGCACGTCCCCAACAGGTCCTGTTCACCCGTGAGGTCACCCGCGCGTTCGACCCCATCGACGAAGCGGCCCACCCCCGGACGGTGCTCGCCCAGGCAGGCACCGGGGTCGGCAAGACGCAGGGCTATCTGGCGCCGGCCAGTCTCTGGGCGGACAGGAACGATGGGACCGTGTGGGTCAGCACCTATACCCGGAATCTGCAGCGCCAGCTGGATGGCGAACTCGACCGCGTCTATCCGAACCCGACGGAGAAACCGCTGCGTGCGGTGATCCGGAAAGGCCGGGAGAACTACTTGTGCCTGCTGAACTTCGAAGAAGCCGTCGGCCGACTGTCGGCCAACACCGGGTCCGCCATCGGCATGGGTCTGTTGGCGAGATGGATCGGCGCGACCCGTGACGGCGACATGATCGGTGGGGATTTCCCGTCCTGGCTACCTGATCTCCTTGGCTTTCCCATCGCCATGGGGCTCACCGACCGGCGCGGCGAGTGCATCTATTCCGCCTGCTCACATTTCTCCAAATGCTTCATCGAACGGACCGTGCGCCGCGCCCGCCGGGCCAAAATCGTCGTCGCCAACCATGCGCTGGTGATGGTCCATGCCGCCCTCGGCGGCGGCGATGAGGCCTACCGGCCGACCCGGTACGTCTTCGACGAGGGACACCACATATTCGATGCCGCCGATTCAGCGTTTTCGGCGCATCTGAGTGGTGGAGAAACCGCCGAGCTCCGGCGCTGGTTTCTGGGCGCCGAGGGCCGCCGAGGATCCCGCTCCCGCGGCCTGAAGGCCCGGATCGAGGATTTGGTCGGCGAGGACGAAGCCGCTGTCGCGGCCCTCGGGGAACTGCTTCAAGCGGCACGGACCCTGCCGGGCCCCGGCTGGATGACCCGGCTGACCGAGGGCAATCCGGTCGGGCCGGCGGAGAGCTTTCTCCGGCTGGTCCGCCAGCAGGTCTACGCCCGCGACAAGAATGCGGATAATCCCTACGACCTGGAGACCGATGCCGTACCGCCCGTCGACGGCTTGGTCGGCGCGGCCCTCGAACTGCTCGACGCACTCAAGGAAATCGAGCGCCCGGCCCGGGTGCTGATCGGCAATTTGGCACGGCAGCTCGACGACGAGGCCGATGATCTCGACACCGCAACCCGGCAGCGGGTCGAGGCGGTCGCCCGGTCCCTGGAGCGCCGCAGCGTCCTTCAGGTCGGCGCATGGCGCGAAATGCTGACCTCGCTCGGCCAGGAAATCCCCGAAGGCTTCGTCGACTGGATGAGCGTCGAGCGGTTTAGCGGCCGCGATTTCGACATCGGCCTTCACCGCAACTGGGTGGATCCCACCGTGCCGTTCGCCGAAACGGTGATCGCGCCGTCGGACGGCACGTTGATTACTTCGGCCACGCTGCGGGACGGGCACGGTGACGACGCCAAGGCCTGGGCGCGGGCGCGACTGCGCACCGGGCTCGACAAGGTGGGCGACGAGACCCTCACCCTGGATGTCGCCTCGCCGTTCGACTACCCCTCCCAGACCCGGGTCTTCGTCATCTCGGATGTGGATAAGAACGACACCAACCAGGTCGCGGCCGCATACCGGGAGCTCATTCTCGCCGCCGGGGGCGGCGTACTCGGTCTTTTTACGTCCATCGCCCGGCTGCGGAACGTTCACGCCCGCCTGATCGAAGCGTCCGAGCTCAACGATGTCACCATGCTGGCGCAGCACGTGGACCCGCTTGATATCGGCACGCTCATCGACATATTCCGCGCCGACGAGGACTCGTGCCTGCTCGGGACGGACGCGGCGCGGGACGGGATCGATGTGCCCGGCCGGTCGCTCCGGATGGTGATCTACGACCGGGTTCCATGGCCGCGGCCGACGATCCTCCACCGGGAGCGCAAGAAAGCCTTCGGCGGCAGCCGGTACGACGATTCCATCACCCGCCTGCGCCTGAAACAGGCCTATGGCCGACTAATCCGACAGGCGGCGGATCACGGCGTGCTGGTGATGTTGGACCGGGCCATGCCGTCGCGGCTGCTCGACGCCTTTCCCGTCGGTGTCGACGTGCGGCGGGTGGGATTGGCGCAAGCGATCAGTGTTACCGCAGAATTCTTGGACCAGACCGGCGGAGACGGCTAGAGCAGTTTCCGGCCAAATTGGTTCAATTTGGCCCGAAACTGCTCTAGCAGGCTGCTGAAAAACTCCTGGCAATTGAGCATTTGCCGTGATTCCTTCGTTTTGTAAAACGGAGGGGGATCGGATGCGCGGTGGGGACCAAACGAGCGGCAGCCTTTTCAGCTACGTCGACCTTGAGAACCGGGTTCCGGCGAAGCATCCGCTGCGGCTGATCCGGGTGATCGTGAACGAGGTTCTGACGTCGCTTTCGGCGGAGTTCGCAGCGGCCTACTCGCACACGGGCCGCCCGTCGATCCCGCCGGAGCGATTGGTGCGGGCGTTGCTGCTGCAGGCGCTCTATTCGATCCGTTCCGAGCGCCAGTTGATGGAGCATCTGGACTTCAACCTGCTGTTCCGCTGGTTTGTCGGCCTGGGCATCGACGATGCGGTTTGGGACGCGAGCACGTTCTGCAAGAATCGCGACCGTTTCCTGGACATGGACCTGTCGGCGCGGGTTCTGCGCGGGATCATCGAGCACAAGCGGGTACGGCATCTGCTGAACCGGGAGCATTTCTCGGTCGACGGTACGCTGATCGAGGCCTGGGCGTCGATGAAGTCGTTCCGACCGAAGGATGATGACAGTGGCGACGACGCGGGTTCTGGTCGCAACGGAGAGCGGGATTTCCGGGGCGAGAAGCGGTGCAACGAGACCCATGAGAGCGGCACCGATCCGGAGGCGCGGCTGTACCGCAAGGGCAACGGGCGGGAAAGCAGGCTGTGTTACATGGGCCACGCGCTGATGGAGAACCGCCACGGCCTTGTGGTCGGCGGCGTCGTGAGCCTGGCCACCGGCACGGCGGAACGCGAGGCGGCGCTGGACATGATCGATCGGCACCGTCCGGTGGGCCCCAAGGGCGGCCGGCGGCGAATCACCGTGGGCGGCGACAAGGGGTTCGACGTCGCCGAACATGTCAGTAAATTGCGCCAGCGCCAGGTCACGCCGCACATCGCGGTGCAGGGCTACGCGAGCAAGACCGGCAAGCGGCGCAAGACCCTGATCGACGGGCGCACCACGCGGCACCCGGGCTATGCCGTCAGCCAGCGTATCCGCAAGCGGATCGAGGAAATCTTCGGCTGGGTCAAGGTCCAAGGCGGTCAGGACAAGACCAAGTTTCGCGGCCGGCGACGGGTCGAGGCCTCGTTCACCCTGGCGCTCGCCGCGTGCAACCTGATGCGATTGCCCAGGCTGCTGGAGGCGCCGCCGTGAGCGGCGGCGTGGCCTGCGCGGCGACCGGCAAATGGCGCATCGTCGAGGCTGACCTGTGGGACCGCGATTACCTCGACCTCGTGGAGCCCGCCCATATCACCTTCGATGGCCACGGCCACGGAGAATTCGCATTCGGTTGCGTCAACGGCGGCCTCGATTGCCAATACGCCCCGAGGACGATTTTCTTCACCTGGCAAGGGTTCGATGAAATGGACGAGGCCAGCGGCGACGGCTCCGCCGATCTCGAAGATGACGGAACTCTCGAAATCGAAATCCGCTTCCACCTCGGGGACGAGGCTATTCTAAAAGCTCGGAAATGGTGACTTTTTCAGCAGCCTGCTAGAACCTGTGCCCCGGCGGATAAGGCCACTCAGCGTCAATCCTCCAATCCGTCCCCCTGCGGGCAAGCAGGTACGACCGGTCGCCGGCCAGCTCGAGATCGAAGAAGCGCCGTACCGCGTCGGTTACCGAATGCAGGACAATGTGGGTTATCTGCGGCCGGCTCAGTGACCGGGTCAACGTATCTTCGGAAATCCTGTGAAAAGCTGCGAGATAGCCAACAGACTGTCGGGCAGGCCAGAGGCTAAAACGGGTAATGACATGCGATTCCCCTGAACCGCGCGGGTCCAAGACAAAGTAGTGCCCGCCGTCAGGAATGGTGTCCGCCAACGCCGCGGCGACTGCCCGGAAATGCGGTTTCGGCGGCTCGAGATCGAACCTGATCTTTTGTACCAGCACAACAGGTAAGACAAGGATCAGAACTATGGACAATCGTTTCAGCCATAGACCAAAGACCGGTGCCGGATTCAATCGGTGCCAGAGAATGGAAACGGCCATCGATAGAAAGACCAGCCCGATCAGACCCATATGGGTGTTGTACCGCCAATAAGATGCTGCTCGCAGCGCGTCCGACTGCCCAAAGGATGCGACATAGGCAAACAACAGAAACACATTGAAACCCAGGAAGACACCACTCGCGATTACGGCGAAGCGGTCCAGCTCGGTGCGACAACGAATGATGCCCCGAATGCCAAAACCAAGGACGATCAGCATCAGAGCGAAAAAGACGCCCTTCTTCAACGCGACAATCGCCATGCGGGCAAGGATGTCGGGAATAAGGCTAATGAACCAGGTTTCGACCGGCCGGATTGTCAGCTCAGCACCGGGCAGTCCCGCCGCGACGTGGATGCGCCAGGAACCATAGACGATCACCGCCGGTACCGCCGCCGCCACGAGAACCATCACCGCATGAGGGAAAGCAATCTTCCTGTCTCGCCCTGAAATGAGCAACCATGCCAGCACGAAAATTGCAAAAAAGATGATGTTTGTGGCCCGGGTGTTTACCAGGACGATGAGCACCAGTGCCCACTGCCATACCAGCGTACCATCGGCCCGTTCCTGGTCGGCGAGTTGATTTAGCAGCATCCATGCAAGCACACCGGCAACACCAACGGATACCATGGTCGACGTCTCTGAATATGAAGTCAGGACGAGCTTCTGCACAAAGGTCGGATTGAGGACGGTAACAGCCAGCGCCGCGAGGGCGAGGGCGGGCCAACCGGATGCAGCTCCGGAAATTCCCGGTACCGTGCGCCGGACGACGTCCAAAATCACCACGCCGAAGCTGAGAAGCATCATCAGGTTGAGCAGGGGTCCGACATTTTCGATCGCCGGCCCGGCAAGCATAGCACCGAGGAAGATTAGTAACGGCCATCCATACGGATAGGCGGGGAAGCTAGCTCCGGTCTCCGCGGCATCGATTCCCGGAAATCCATCATGAAACAACAGGAATTTGGCGCTTGGCAGCCAATGAGAAAACTCATCCCATTGCGACGCGCCCATCGCGGATACCAGGAAAAGCAACGGCAGAGCAAGCGCCACCAGCATTGCCGGCACCCGTAGCGAAGCAATCCCCTCGCGCCGAAGCACGACGACGGAACAGCCGACAGCCAATGCCGCCAGAATGGCCGCCAGGAGGGTGAAAGAGATTCCCGTCCAGACCCCAAACAGCGTGAAGACCGCATTTACCACGCCCCACCCGAATACCGGCGCGGCGGCCGACAGTCCGCGCGGCGCAACAACGCGTCCGATGGCGGCCAGGCCGAGCCAAACCAAAGATGCCGAAATCAACCCCGCCAATTGGGGCAGGCCGCCATAGAAGTAGGAGAGGAACTGGAACATGGCGCCTTGTAGCAAGCCCGGATTCCTTCGCCAATCAAATCTCCGTGGCGACGGCGCAAAAAAAGGGCCGCATCCGAAAGATGCGGCCCCTCTTCGTAACGGTCAGGCGGCTTACATCATGCCGCCCATGCCACCCATGTCCGGCGGCATCGCCGGAGCCGCCGGCTTGTCTTCCGGCTTCTCGGCGACCATCGCCTCGGTGGTGACCAACAGACCGGCGATCGACGCCGCATCGGTGATCTCGGCCCGGACAACCTTGGTCGGGTCAACGATGCCCGCCGACACCAGATCGGTGTATTCCAGGGTCTGGGCGTCGAAGCCGAAATTGTCCTTCGAGTTCTCGAGCAGCTTGCCGGCAACCACGGCGCCGTCGACGCCGGCATTTTCGGCGATCTGACGGACCGGCGTCTGCAGGGCGCGGCGGACGATGTCCACCCCGACCCGCTGGTCGTCGTTCGCGGGCTTGGTCTTATCGAGGGCCTTGGTGGCGCGCAGCAGCGCTACGCCGCCGCCGGCCACGATGCCTTCCTCGACCGCGGCGCGGGTGGCGTTCAGGGCGTCGTCGACGCGGTCCTTACGCTCCTTCACCTCGACCTCGGTTGCGCCGCCGATGTTGAGAACCGCAACACCGCCGGCCAGCTTGGCGAGGCGTTCCTGCAGCTTCTCACGGTCATAGTCGGACGTGGTCTCCTCGATCTGCTGGCGGATCTGGTTGCAGCGGCCTTCGATGTCGGCCTTCTTGCCGGTCCCCTCAACGATCGTGGTTTCCTCCTTGGTGATGACGATCCGCTTGGCGGAACCCATCATGTCGAGGGCCACGTTCTCGAGCTTGATGCCGAGATCCTCGGAGATCACCTGACCCTTGGTGAGGATCGCGATGTCTTCGAGCATGGCCTTGCGGCGATCGCCGAAGCCAGGGGCCTTGACGGCGGCAACCTTGAGACCGCCGCGCAGCTTATTGACCACCAGGGTGGCCAAGGCCTCGCCCTCGATGTCCTCGGCGATGATCAGCAGCGGACGGCCGCTCTGAACCACGGCCTCCAGGACCGGCAGCATCGGCTGCAGGCTGGAGAGCTTCTTCTCATGGATCAGGATGTACGGGCTCTCGAGCTCGCAGATCATCTTCTCGGCGTTGGTCACGAAGTACGGCGAGGTGTAACCCCGGTCGAACTGCATGCCCTCGACCACCTCGAGGGTGCTCTGCAGGCTCTTGGCTTCCTCGACGGTGATGACACCCTCGTTGCCGACCTTGCCCATGGCGTCGGCGATCATGTTGCCGATCTCGCTTTCGCCGTTGGCGGAAATGGTGCCAACCTGAGCAATCTCTTCGGAGGTCGAAACCTTCCGCGAGCGCTTTTTGAGATCCTCAATCACTGAAACGACCGCGAGATCGATACCGCGCTTGAGGTCCATCGGGTTCATGCCGGCGGACACCGCCTTGACGCCCTCGCGGACGATGGACTGCGCCAGCACGGTCGCCGTGGTGGTGCCGTCACCGGCTTCGTCGTTGGTCTTGGACGCGACTTCGCGGACCATCTGCGCGCCCATGTTCTCGAACCTGTCGGTAAGCTCGATCTCCTTGGCGACGGTCACGCCGTCCTTGGTAATGCGCGGTGCGCCGAAGGACTTCTCCAGCACGACGTTGCGGCCCTTGGGACCCAGGGTCACCTTCACCGCATTGGCGAGGACATCGACGCCGGCCAGCATACGCTGGCGGGCCTCCGCCTCGAATTTAACTTCTTTGGCTGCCATTATTCATGATCTCCTTGAAACAGATTGGCGCTTAAGCGGCCTTCTTGGCCTTGGCCTTGGTGGTCAGGATGCCGAGAACGTCGCTCTCACGCATGATGAGCAGTTCCTCGCCATCGATGTTCACTTCAGTCCCGCCATACTTCGAGAACAGGACCCGGTCACCCACCTTCACATCCAGGGGCGTGATCTTGCCGTCTTCGGCCTTGGCGCCGGAACCGGCGGCCACGATCTCACCCTCGGAGGGCTTCTCCTTTGCGGTATCGGGAATGATGATCCCCCCCGCGGTTTTTTCGTCTTCTTCGAGACGCCGGACCAAAATCCGGTCATGCAATGGCTGAAAGCCCATTGTATTCCTCCATATTTCACTGAAATCCAGGCCGAATTAGCACTCTCGACCTCGGACTGCCAAGGAATTTAGTCCAATGTTTTCAATCGTCAAGGCCCTGTCGGTATTTTTTTTTCGAGCGCTTTGCCGGCCCGTGACGCAGATTGGCAGCACTCTCCCGGGATCGGTGCCAACCCTCTGATTTAAAACATTTTTTGTTGATTCGGATCGCCGAACAGCCCCACACTTTCGCCGTGGCGTACTTGTGACGGAGAAAACATGAGACATCGCGATTTCGAGAAACAATTGTACGGCTACCGCCTAACCACCGCCGAAATCTTTTACCACCTGCCGGACCATCCGGAGCTGCTGCAGACATTCATCTGGCAGACCATGGACCTGGCGCCCAATTTCCCGGCCATCCGCAAATTCCTCAAATACTGGCAAGAAAGCCTGGACGGCAAACTCCACTCAGTGAAGATCGCCTCCAGGGAACTGATCAAACCGGCTGAATACAAGATCATCGACAGTTCAATGTATTTGCATTGAGGGGGCACGGCCGGAGCCCGCACCAACTACGCCGCCGGTTTATCTTCGACCTGGGTCTCATCGGCCTCGACCGCTTCGTCGACGGCGCGGTCGAAGGTGTGGCCGTGCCGGAACCGCCGGAAGAGATAAATCCCGAGCCCGGCGGAAACAAAGAACAACACGACGCTGCCGGAAATCCGCAGCGCCGGATCGAGATTGATGCCGCTGCCCAGGAGCGCGAACACCACCATCTGCGGGATGTAGCCGATGGCCGAGCCGGTCAGGAACAAAGGAAACTTGGCACTCGACACACCGGCGGCCAGATTGGTCAGGAAATTGCTGCCGGCGGGCAGCAGCCGGATCAGCAGGGTCATGGAAAATGTGTGTTCGAGAAAGAAGGCGTCGGCCTTCCGGATGCGCGCGGGCAGGTGTCGGGACACCCAATCCCGGGCCACCCAGCGGGCGAACATGAAGGTCAGCGCACAGCCCAACGCGGCGCCCGCGACCGCGAGCAGCGTCCCTTCGACCAGGCCGAAGGCGTAGCCGCCCAGGAACGCCACCAACTGCCGGGGGAACGCAAAGGCCGTCGCCAGACCGGCGGCGAGGACGAACAGCGCCTCGCCGGTGAGGCCTTGATCCCGGACCCACTTGTCGATCAGCTCGGCGCCGGATTCCTGATCGATGCCGAGAACCCGCAAGCCCATGCCCAGCAGCACCAGGGCGACAATGACGGCGAGGCCGCGGATGACGAATTTGGGGTTCAGCATGCTCAGCCGCCGACGCGCCGGTCGATTTCGTGCCGGGTCGGCCGCCGGATCAGCCACAGCAGACCGGCGAGATCGACGATCCCCACCCACAGCCGGTCCCACACCCCGTATTTGGAGGCACCCCGTTCCCGCGGCCGGTGTCCCACATCCACGGACCTCACCGCCCCGCCGGCGCGGATCATCAGGGCCGGCATGAAACGGTGCAGATGATCGAAAGCGGGAAAGCCCAGGAAATCGTCCCGGGCGAAGACCTTGAGCCCGCAGCCCGTATCCGGGGTTTTGTCCCGGAGCAGCGCGCCCCGGACGTTGTTGGCGATACGGGAGGCGAACCGCCGCCAGCCCGTATCCTTGCGGCTCGCCCGGTTGCCGCAGACCATGAGTTTGGAACCCGCGTCCCGGCCTTCGTATACGGATAGAAGCTTCGGGATATCGGCCGGGTCATTCTGGCCATCTCCATCGAGGGTGGCGATGACCGAGGATTTGGCCTGGCGGACGCCGGTGATGATGGCCGAGCTCTGCCCCGACCGCGCGGCATGACGCACGGCGCGGAGTTCGGGCCGGTCGGCGGCGACGCGTTCCAACGTTGCCCAGGTGCCGTCGGTGGACCCGTCATCCACATAAACGATCTCGTAGGCGAGCCTGCCGCCGAGCGCGCCGGCGATCTCGCTCACCAGGGGCTCGATATTGTCGGCTTCGTTGTGCACCGGCACCACCACGGATAGCACGGCGGTCCCGGTGCTTCCGGAACTATCTGAATCTGCCATACGGGACGGTTGCTAGCGGTTACCGGGCCACGGAAATTGGGATCATGGGGGCGGTATTACACCCTCAATGACTCTCCCGCCAAGGGGTTTTACTGCCTATTGCTTCCAGGGGAGCCCGGCGACTTTCCAGCCGCCCACCGTCGCCCGGCGGCCGGCATCGTCCTTGTCGCCCTCGAAGCCCTCCAAAACGTTGTAAGCCCGGCCGCACCCGGCCTCGGTCAGCGCCTTGGCGGCACCAATGGAGCGCACGCCCGAGCGGCAGAGGAACAGCACCCGCTGATCGGGGCCGATCCCCGCCGCCTTGACCTGATCGACGAAGTTCGGGTTCCGCTCATTGGCCGGGAAATCCACCCACTCGACGGTGACGGTCTCCTTGCCCAGCTCCGTGAGGTCGGGGAGGCCCACATAATTCCATTCCGCCGCGGTGCGGCAGTCCACCAGCACCGTATCGGCATCATCCGTCAGCCACTCCCAGGCATCCTTGGGTGAAACGTCGCCTGCGTATCCGTCTGCCATTTCCTGTGCCTCCCCTTGGCTTCTATGCCTGAAGCGCCCGCTCGATGTCCTCGATCAGATCCAGCGGATCCTCGAGGCCCACCGAGAGGCGCACCATGTTTTCGTGGATGCCCAGCGTCGCGCGTTCTTCCTCGCTCATCCGCTGGTGGGTGGTGGTGGTCGGATGGGTGACCATGGATTTGGCGTCGCCCAGATTGTTGGAGATATCGATGATCTCCAGCGCGTTCATGAACTTGAACGTCCGGGCCTGATCGCCGTCGAGTTCGAACACCACCATGGTGCCGGGCCCGCTCATCTGCTTCTTGATCAGGTCCGCCTGGGGATGGCTGTCGTGGCCGGGGAAGATCACCTTGGTCACCTGCTTCCGGTCCAAAAGCCAGTCGGCGATCTGGGCCGCGTTGGCCGCCTGCCGGCGAACCCGCATATCCAGCGTCTCCAGGGACTTGGTCAGGAGCCAGGCATTGAACGGGCTCAAGGTCGGGCCCGTATGGCGGATATACATGCGGAGATAGTCTTCGTAATAATCCCCGTCATTGGTCAGGATGGCGCCGCCCAGCGTCCGGCCTTGGCCGTCGATGTGCTTGGTGGTCGAGTACATGACGATGTCGGCGCCGAATTCCAGGGGTTGCTGGAAGATCGGCGTGGCAAACACGTTGTCGACGATCAGCCGGGCGCCCGCCTTGTGGGCCAGATCGGCGATCCCCGGAATATCCAGAACCTGGGTCATGGGATTGGACGGGCTTTCCAGGAACACGGCACTGGCCGGCTCCGATAGCGCCTGCTCCCACTCGTCCAGGTCGGACGACGCCACGGTCACCGTCTCCACCCCGTAGCGGGGCAGCAGCACCGTACAGACGTAGTCGCACGACCCGAACAGCGCCTTGGAAGCCACCAGCCGGTCGCCGGCCTTCAACATGCAGGCCAGGGAGCCGAACATGGCGCCCATGCCGGACGCGGTGGACTGGCAGATTTCGGCGCCCTCCATCTGCCCGAGGCGCTTTTCGAACAATGTGACGGTCGGGTTGCCGTAACGGGAATAGAGATAATGGTCTTCTTCGCCCTTGAAGGCCCGCTGCGCTTGCTCCGCCGAGGCGTAGGCGTAGCTGGAGCTCAGATACATGGCCTCCGAAAGCTCGTCGAAATGAGAGCGGTCGAGCCCGCCCCGCACCAGATTGGTCTGTTGGCGGTATTTCTTACCGTCCGCGCTGTCCCTAGGCATAACGCACTTCTCCCTTTTGGCTCCTCGTGCCTCTTTTCCGGCGGCCCGGGCCCTTGCGAAAAAGCAAAAGCCCCGGCCGGTGATGGTCGGGGCTTCCTCAGCGCCGACCTTTTAGCTCGTTTGTTTAACGTGGCCGCAAGCCGGTCGAACAAATCACCACGTGGTTGTGAGCATAATATTTGCGGTGCGGCGGTCAAGGGGGTTTGAACCGCATTTGGTCTGAAAGCCGCTTCTCGGAGCGACCGGACAATCCATGGCCGTGGAGGCCAGTGGCCCAGTCCGTCACTCAAGCCGTCCCAAAACAATCGGCGCCTCCATCGAGACCTCGCCGGCCGGTGATCCTGGGGACGCTGGACCATTCAGGCAAAACTCTGACTAAAACGCCGCGACCGCCGATCAACCCCCCCCTCCGCCGCTGTCGCCGGATTCCGCGGGTTCTGAAGAGTCAAAACGCATTAATCGGGCAATGGACGCAATGGCGCGGGCCCGGGAAATGGATCCTGCCGCTCCGGTGCCGGGACGGAAACCGGAGCCGCCAAAAAGACCTCAGCTTCAGCTATTGCCACCCGTGGATAATCCCGTCATCCGCAACGATCCGGCGGGAGCCGGACATTTTGGCGCCAGCCGTGGTCGTGGAAAACGCACCCACAAGGGCATCGATATCCTCGCCGAACCAGGGACTGAAGTGCGGACGCCCATCTCCGGCACCGTCAACCTCGGACGGGTTTACGGTCCAA
The DNA here is from genome assembly GCA_965213765.1 of Rhodospirillales bacterium. GTDB lineage: Bacteria > Pseudomonadota > Alphaproteobacteria > Rhodospirillales > UBA2165 > JAJDXO01. The sequence goes on from OZ243926.1 coordinate 2,200,055, forward strand.
ATCATCCTCTGGCCGGCAAATTTGACAGAATCTGGATCGACTCCGAGGACGGAACACGGATCAAGATGTTTTACGTTGAAGCTGCCAATTTGGTTAATGGACAGACCATAAAGGCAGGAGAATTAGTGGGAAGGATGCAAGACCGGGCCCAACACGACAAAGGGATGAAAAATCATCTACATGTAGAGGTTCACCGCGACGGCCTTCCGATCGACCCGACCGAATTTATCCACGACTGGTTTTCTGGCAACTAGTGGGAAGCGGCTCTCTAACGTGGGACCGGTTTCGCACCGCCAGAATAAATTGACCACTTGCCCAAGTCGGGACTCAGCAGCAAATACGTATTCTTCCATTCGCTCGCCCCGTCACAAGTGGCTAAACTTGCGCTACAGCGTCTCCTTTCCACGCTGACGATAAGCGATAGTGGAAAGACGACTAATTGACTGTCGGGCATCAGAGTCTGACTCGAAACTCTACATTTAATAACAATGGCTTGCGATCCGCCTTGTGAGGAGTCGGATGTGTGCGACGAGGATCCATGCCTGTGCGGAGGCGATTGATTTCTCCCAGTCCTTGGCCAGTCGGCGGCATCGGTTGAGCCAGGCGAAGGTCCTCTCGACGACCCATCTCCTGGGCAGGACCTCAAAGCCCTTGGCGGTATCGGGACGTCTTATAATCTCGATCGTCCAGCGGCCGATGTCTTCGAGGGCACCCTCAAGTTTCGGTCCGCCATAGGCGGCGTCAGCGAAGAGGTGACGCAGCCGGGGGAAGCGATGACGGATCGATTTGAGGACCCCGGGGGCGCCGTCGCGGTCCTGGATATCGGCTGAATGCACGATCAGGCCGAGCAGCAGGCCGAGCGTATCGGTGACGATGTGACGCTTGCGGCCCTTGATCTTCTTGCCCGCGTCATAGCCCCGAATACCACCGCTTTCCGTGGTTTTCACGCTCTGGCTGTCGATCACCCCGGCGCTCGGGCCGGCCTCGCGTCCTTCCAACTCACGGGCCGCCACAACCAGATGATGGTTGATCGCCTCCAGCAGCCCGTTCGAGCGCCAGTCGTAGAAGTAACGCTGCACCGTGGAGGGCGGCGGGAAGTCGTTCGGCAGCATCGCCCACTGACAGCCCGTCGAGGCCATGTACATGATCGCATCCATGACATTGCGCAGCTCCGTCGTCCGCGGCCGGCCTATCTTCTTGCGCGGCGGCATGAACGGCGCGATCAACGCCCACTCCCGATCCGTAAGGTCGCTTGCATAGCGACCGCCACGGCGCTCATACTTCGGGCGAGTGATTTCGGTCCACATGTTGTGCCTCCTCGTTTGCTTTGACACAACCGAGTAAGACACAACCGACTGAAATCACTCAACTAGTTTCGAGTTGAACTCTCAGAGGATAGCCGTGATTTTCGTATCGCTCCTCTGACAGGATGCGGTATTCGGTTGTTTCCAATTTCGCCTGACCACTCGGCACAAATACCTGCCGACAGAGTTCGATTTCATTTCGAGCCTGGCACGCGAAAAGCGTATCAATTGCACAAAGGGCTGATTTTGGATCACCAATACACTCGCTGGTCGCCGCCGTCTGAGTGATGCGGCGGATTTCAGTCCCCTGGGCCGACGAAGCTTGGGGCAAAAGCCAGACAATTATCGCGAGCAGAATGGGAACGACTGTTCTCATAGGAGGCAGTCTACGCCTGCAATTGTGGCGGCTTCAAGGCGGCGACCGGTAAACGGAACTTGACGGATCAGCGCTTTCGCGAGGCCGTCCGCAGGCTATATGATGGGGTGAACAATCGCCCACACGCCAACCCCCGGGGAACGCACCATGTCCGATATCGCCGCCGCCGAAGACCTGTTTTTTACCCGCACCGGTCTCGATCAGGCCCGGGTCGACGGGATCGTCGGCGATGCGCTGAACGGCGCCGACGACGGGGAGCTGTTTCTGGAATACGCCCAGTCCGAGGCCTTCGTCTTCGATGACGGACAGCTGAAGAACGCCAGCTATGACACCACCCAGGGCTTTGGCCTTCGGGCGGTGGCGGGCGAGACAGCCGGCTACTCCCATTCAAATGAACTCTCCGAGGCGGCCTTGAAGCGTGCCGCCGATACGGTGCGGGCGGTCCAAGAGGGGCACGGCGGCACGCTCGCCGACGGACCGGCGGGCACCAACCAAACCCTCTACGGGGACGTCAATCCCCTCTCGCTCACTCCCTTCGAGACCAAGGTGAAGCTCTTGACCGATATCGATTCTTACGCGCGGTCAAAGGACGACCGGGTGAAGCAGGTCTCGGTCTCCCTGATGGGCGAGTGGCAAGCGGTCGAGATCATCCGCGCCGACGGCTCCCGCGCCGCCGATATCCGGCCCCTGGTGCGCTTGAACGTCTCCTGTGTGGTCGGCGATGGCGACCGGATGGAGCAGGGCTCCTACGGCACCGGCGGCCGCACGGCCTACGACCAGTACCTCGCGCAAGATACCTGGCACGCGGCGGTCGACGAGGCTTACCGCCAGGCGCTGGTGAACCTGGACTCGGTTGCGGCGCCCGCCGGCGAGATCCCGGTGGTGCTGGGCCCGGGCTGGCCCGCCATCCTGCTCCACGAGGCCATCGGCCATGGATTGGAGGGCGACTTCAACCGTAAGAAGACCTCGGCCTTCTCCGGGCTCATGGGCGAACGGGTCGCGGCCAAGGGGGTTACGGTGGTCGATGACGGCACCCTCACCGACCGGCGGGGGTCGCTGACCATCGACGATGAAGGCACGCCGACCCAGAGGACGACGCTGATCGAGGACGGTATGCTTACCGGCTACATGCAGGACCGGATGAACGCGCGGCTCATGGGGGATGCCGCCACCGGCAACGGACGGCGCGAAAGCTACGCCCACGCACCCATGCCGAGGATGACCAACACCATCATGCTCAACGGCGAGCAGGACCCGGAAGAGATCCTCGCCTCGGTGGATCATGGGCTCTACGCGGTCAATTTCGGCGGCGGCCAGGTGGACATCACCTCGGGCAAGTTCGTCTTCACGTGCACCGAGGCCTACAAGATTGAGGGCGGCAAGGTGGGCCCGGCGGTCAAGGGCGCGACCCTGATCGGCAACGGCCCCGATGCGCTGACCCGCGTCTCCATGATCGGCAACGACATGGCCCTCGATCCCGGCGTCGGCACCTGCGGCAAGGACGGCCAGGGCGTGCCGGTGGGCGTCGGCCAGCCGACCCTGAAGCTCGACAGCCTCACCGTCGGCGGGACCGAGGTCTAATCCTCTATCTGCTGTCCGGCACCGCCGAGGTGGTGTTGGACGAAGGCGCGGGCGAGAACCGGGTGCGCCTCGATGCGGGCCACGCGCTGATCGTCCCCCGCGGCGCTTGGCATCACATCGACGCGGTCACCGCGGGCGAGGTGCTGTTCCTCACCTACGGCAAGGGGACGGAACACAGACCGATCGAACGTTAGTTGGACGCTGCCTTAATGGGGTCACCCTCCATGCCGCCATGAAGAGCGCCTTCCCCTTCGGGGATGCGCATCTCAAAGATGCTTTCAATGGAGGTGTAGTCGTAGTAGCCGAGCCGGGCGATGGGCCGGGCCTTTAAAACGTCGATCTTGCCGTCCGGGGTAATGAACTCGTCGTCGACGTGGATGCCGATCACCTCGCCGATCACGATATCGGCTGTGCCCATAGTACCGTTGCCGGGAAGCCGTAGCGTGGTGTGGTAGCGGCATTCGAAATGGACCGGAGAGCCATGAACCCGGGGGGCCATAACCAGTTTTGAGGGAAGCTTCTGCAACCCGGCCCGCTCAAATTCGTCTTCGTCGGGTGGCAGCGCCATGCCGGAGATGTTCACCGCTTCACGCAGGTCATATGTCGCCATGTTCCAGACGAACTCGCCGGTGACTTCTGCGTTGGAAACCGTGTCCTTACGCAATCCCAATTCATTTTGGTTGGCGGATATCATGATGTAGGGCGGATCAAATGTGAGGTTCTGGAACTGGCTGAACGGCGCGAGGTTGGCCCGCCCCTCGGCATCTAGTGGATAAAATCTGACGATTGCATCCCGAGGGGGATTCCGCGCTGACTGGGAATGTGCGAGTCTGTCGCATGCGACCAGGAATCAACATTGATCTTTCTTCCGCTGATCGGCTGCGGCTCGAAGTGCTGGTGCGGGATCGGAACACGGCGCAGAAGCACGTCTGGCGGGCCCGCATTGTGCTGCTCAGCGCCTCGGGTATTGGCACCAACGCGATCATGCGCGAGACCGGCAAGTCCAAGACTTGCGTCTGGCGCTGGCAGGAGCGCTTTGCTGAAGAGGGCGTAGAGGGCCTGCTGCGCGACAAGACCAGACCCTCGCGTATTGCGCCGCTGCCGCCCGAGGTGGCCGAGCGGGTGGTGGAACTGACCTTCACCGAGCCGCCCGCCGAGGCCACGCACTGGACCGGAGCGATGATGGCCGAGGCAGTCGGGATCAGCGTCAGTTCGGTACACCGCATCTGGCGGGCCCACGGCCTGCGGCCGCACCGGGTGCGCCAGTTCAAGCTCTCCAACGATCCCGAGTTCGTCACCAAGCTGCGCGACGTGGTCGGGCTCTATGTCGATCCCCCCGCCCACGCCATCGTCCTCTCGGTCGATGAGAAGTCGCAGATCCAAGCCCTCGATCGCACTCAGCCCGGCCTGCCCCTGAAGAAGGGTCGGGCCGGCACCATGACCCACGACTACAAACGCAACGGTACCACCACCCTGTTTGCCGCCCTCAACGTGCTCGACGGCACCGTGATCGGGCGCTGTATGCAGCGCCACCGTCACCAGGAATTCCTCCGCTTCTTGAAGGCCGTCGAGCGTGAGGCGCCAGTCGGCAAGATGGTGCACGTGATCCTCGACAACTATGCCGCCCACAAGCATCCCAAGGTGCGCGCCTGGCTCGCCCGTCATCCGCGCTTCGTCTTCCACTTCGTGCCGACCTCGTGCTCCTGGCTCAACGCCGTCGAGGGATACTTCGCCAAGCTCTCCAGACGCCGTCTCAAGCGCGGTGTCTTCAGATCCGTGGTCGACCTGCAAACCGCCATCAATCGATTCATCGACGAGACCAATGATGACCCCAAGCCCTTCGTCTGGACCGCCGATCCCGACAAAATTATCGCCGCCGTCAAACGGGGGCATCAAATGTTAGATTCAATCCACTAGACTCGATATCCAGCCGATGGGCCGGGGAATGCAACAGGATTTGAACGGGTTGTAGGGAAGTCCGTGATCGTTGTTCTTCGGCTCATAAAACATGGGGGGACGCTCCTATTCCACAAGCGGCTTCACGAACCGCGCCATTTGGATGTTGTCGGCCTGTTGGCCGTCCCAAAGCGCATGCGTGCGGGGGGGGGTCATCCGCTGGCGGCGGAGACTTGCCCGGCTTCCTCCAGATAGGACTGGGACTTGAACACCGGATCGACCCTGCCGCCCCACTCGGTGTCGTAGAGCTCCAATAACTCCTCCGCGGGGGTCTTGCCCGACTTGGCGATCTTGATCAACGGCTGGAGGAAGTGGGTCTCGTCCTGGCCCGAGCGGTCGAGGCGCGCCCGGGCGCGCAATCCGTCATGGGCGATGTCCAGTGTCCTGATGGCCGGGTCCTGTAACGTACCGCCGCGGAATCGGGTGTGCAGCGCTTCCTTGGGCACATGGCGGCGGAGCGCCTGCATCTCCTCGATGGTCCAGTCCGCGATCAGTTCCTCGACCGCCGCCAGCGCATCGTCGTCGTACAACAGCCCGACCCAGAAGGCGGGCAGCGCGCAGAGGTAACCCCACGGTCCGCCGTCGGCGCCCCGCATTTCTAGAAACTTTTTCAGCCGCACCTCGGGGAACGCGGTGGTCAGGTGATCGACCCAGTCCGAGATGGTCGGGATTTCGCCCGGCAGCGCCGGCAGTTCGCCTTTCATGAAATCCCGGAACGACTGTCCGGACGCATCGATGTAGTTGCCGTTCCGGTAAACGAAATACATGGGCACATCGAGCATGTAGTCGACGTAGCGCTCGAACCCGAAGCCGTCTTCGAAGACGAAGGGCAGCATGCCGGTGCGGTCCGGGTCGGTGTCGGTCCAGATGTGGGAGCGGTAGCTCAGAAAGCCGTTCTTCCTGCCCTCCTTGAAGGGCGAGTTGGCCCAGAGCGCCGTGGCGATGGGCTGCAGTGCGAGAGCGGCGCGGAACATGCGCACCATGCGGGCTTCGGAGGAGAAATCCAAATTCACCTGAACGGTACAGGTGGCGAGCATCATTTCGTGGCCCATGGAGCCCACCTTGGGCATGTATTCCCGCATGATCTTGTAGCGGCCCTTGGGCATCCACGACACCTGATCCAAGCGCGCCTTGGCCAGGTAGCCGAGGCCCATGAACCCGACGGCCAGCTCTTCGGCCACTTCTTTTACTTGTTTCAGGTGATCACCCAGCTCGCCGCAGGTCTGGTGAATGGTCTCCAGGGGCGCGCCCGAAAGCTCCACCTGGCCGCCCGGCTCGAGGGTGACCGACGAGTAGTCCGGTTTGGTCAGCGCGATGGGGTTTCCGTTTTCCAGCACCGGCTCCCAGCCGAAGCGGGTCAGTCCTTCGAGTATGGCGCGAATCCCCTTTTCGCCCTCGTAGGGGAGCGGCATGAAGGTGTGGGGATCATAGGCGAATTTTTCGTGCTCGGTGCCGATCCGCCACTGATCCGGGGGCGTACAGCCGTCCTCCATATAGGCGATGAGATGCGCCTTGCCTTCAATGGGTGCCGACTCGCTGATGTCCTCGGCCATCGCCCGTTCTTTCGCCTCCCCTGAACAACTCACTTAGCCATTCACCCTATCGCCAGTCCCCGGCAAGTGCCTGCCAACAAGCGAGTGCCGCCAGGGCCGCCGTCTCCGCACGGAGGATTCGGGACCCCAGGCTGATGGATTTAGAATTCGGGAGATTTCTCAATAAATCAAGTTCAGATGGCGAAAATCCGCCTTCCGGACCGGTAAGCAGCGCACCAATTGCGCCGGACGCCATAACCTCCGAAATGGCCCTGCCGCCCCCGGTTTCGTCCATATGATAGAGCGTCCGGTCGGCGGGCAGTTCTGAAATCGCGGCCGCCAGTGGCTTCAACTCACCAATCTCGGGCAGCGTCAGGCGCCCGCATTGCTCGGCCGCTTCGATGGCGATGGCGCGGAGCCGCTCCGGCTTGATGCGGGCGGTGTTGGTGTACTCGGTGGTGACGGGCTGCAGGCGTTGGGCGCCGAGTTCGGTGGCCTTCTCGATGATCAGGTCGGTGCCGTTGCGCTTCACCGGCGCGAACAGCAGCCACGGACCCGCCTCGTCTGTTTGGCCGCGCTCCCCGTGCCGGACCGCGAACCGGCAGGACTTGCGGGTCACCTCGGTGATCTCGGCCCGCCATTCCCCGTCCCGGCCGTTGAACAGCATGACGCCATCGCCGGGGGCCAGGCGCATGACGCCGGCGAGATAGTGCGTCTGGTCCGGCGTGGCTTCGAAGGACGCGCCGCCGGCGAGATCGTGCTCCACATACAAACGGACTTTTGCGGTGCTCATCCCCGACCTATAGCACGGCCGGTGAGATTGCGCCCGCATCCGCTAGAACGGATAATGCGATGATGAGCGACGCCGCCGCCCGCAATACAGAATACAGCGACATCCCCAAGCAGGGGTGGGTCGACCGCTTCGTGCCGCCGCCCGCGCGGCCCTATATACGCCTGGCGAGGTTCGACCGGCCCATCGGCACCTGGCTGCTGCTGTTTCCCTGCTGGTGGTCCATCGCGCTGGCAACGCCGGGCTGGCCGTCACTATTGCTCGTCGTCCTGTTCGGCCTCGGCGCCATGATCATGCGGGGCGCGGGATGCTGCTTCAACGACATCACCGACCGCCATTACGATGCACAGGTGGCGCGCACCGCCGACCGGCCCCTGCCGTCGGGCCAGATGACGGTCAGGCAGGCGGTGATCTGGATGGGGGTGCTGTGCCTTCTGGGCCTCGTCATTCTGCTGCAGTTCAATCTGTTCGCCATCGGAGTCGGGGCCGCGTCCTTGGCACTGGTGTTCACCTACCCTCTGTTCAAGCGTTTCACCCACTGGCCCCAGGCCATGCTCGGCCTGACGTTCAACTGGGGGGCGCTGTTGGGCTGGGCGGCGGTGCGCGGCGACATCCAGACGCCCGCTTTGGTACTCTATGCAGCCGGGTTCTTCTGGACGCTGGGTTACGATACCATCTATGCCCACCAGGACAAGGAAGACGACGCGCTGATCGGGGTGAAGTCCACCGCCGTCCTTCTGTGGGGCGGGACCCGGCCGTGGCTGTGGATCTTCCACGCCATCGCCATCGCGCTGATCGGCGTTTCCGGGTGGCTGGTCGGGCTCGCCTGGCCGTTCTGGGCGGTGCTTGCCTTAGGCGCACTGCAGTTGGCCTGGCAGTCCCGGGACGTCAAGCTCGACGATCCCCACGACTGCCTCCGCAAGTTCAGGTCCAACCGGTTGTTCGGCTGGCTGCTGTTCGGCGGGATAATCGGGGGACAGGTGGTTTAGCGCCCCTTTCTCGATTTCTTTTTCGACTGCGTCGGCGCCTGTTTGAGTTGGAAGCGCTTGCCGTCCACGAGGCTCAACAGGTCGAAGGAACTGATCAGCCCGACCACCTTCTTGTTATCGGTCACCACGACATGGTGAATCTTGTTCTTGCGCATGATCCGGGCGGCCACCGAGACGTCGTTGTAGGCCGGCACCGCGTGAATGCCGTCGCTCATGATCCGGCTCACCGGCGTCTCGTCCTTCAAGCGCCGGGCGAGGTCGGTGGCGGTAACGATGCCGAGGGCCTCCTTGTCCGGACCGACCACGGGCAGCGCACCGATGCGATTCCGCGCCATGACTTCCCGCGCATGGCCAACGGTGTGGTGCTTCTCGGCGACGATGACCCGCTTGGCCATGATGTCGGTAATCTTGATGTTCATGTGGCTCTCCCCCGGTTGAGTTATGAAGAGTCTAGGGCGCGCTCATTCTTCCGGCCCTGATAAGGATCAATCGGCGAAGGTGAACCCGTCATAGAGCCAGGCGAGGCAGCGGTAGCTGTCCGCGGCCGAGCGCTCGCGGAATTGCTGGAAGGCGACCTCCCGCTCGACGCCGTCGCCATGATAGTTTTCCCAGATCGCCCGGCTCTCCAGGGTGACGCGCGCCGTGCGGACCACCCGGTCGGCGGCGAAAGTGGTGAAGACCTCCTCGTGACCGCCCCCCCGATCGATCAGTCCCGCCAGATGAAACCCATCCTCGATGGCCATGCAGGCACCTTGAGCCAAGGTCTGGAGGGTCGGGTGCGCGGCATCGCCCAGCAGGCAGACTCGGCCGTCATGCCATTTGCGGACCGGGTGACGGTCGCCGACCACGAAACGGCGCTCCAAATCCATCACCTGGATCAAATCGCGAAGGCATTGGTGGGCGCCCGAATAAGTCTGCTGCAACTCCGCCCGGTACGCCTCCACATCGCCCCGGGGGGCCTCGTTGGCCGATCGAAAGACGGCAACGATGTTGAACAGCGCCCCATGCCGCAGCGGATAGGTAACGATGTGAAAGCCGGGGCCGCCCCACAGCACCACCACATCGGTCGGAACATCCGCCTTCAACTCCTCCATCGGGATGATGGTCCGGTGGGCCACATAGCCGTTGGGGAGCGGCCCGCCATCGTCGAGCATCCGTGCGCGCAGCGTCGAGCCGATCCCGTCGGCGCCGACCACCAGCTCGCCTTCATGCGTCTCGCCGCCCTCAGTGGTGATCTCGGCGCACGTATCGCGGTTGGCGTAGCCGGTGATCCGGGTATCGGCGATTAACTCGATATGATTGTCCGCCCGGCAGGCGTCGATCATGACGTTATGGAGATCGATGCGGTGGACGATCAGATAGGGGTAATTGAACCGCGCCTTGAACACGGCATCGGTCGGGATGCGCACGAGTTCCTCGTCGCTCAAGCCGTCCCGCATCGTCACCGCCGCCGGCTCGTCACCGACGGTCATCACCTGCTCCATCAGCCCAAGCCGGTCAAAGACATGAAACACGTTGGGGCCGAACTGGATGCCGTAGCCGATGGCGCCGAACGCCGGCGCCCCCTCGAACACGCGGACCGCCCGCCCCCGCCGCGCCAAGGCCAGCGCCGCGGTGAGCCCGCCGAGGCCGCCGCCGACGATGAGAATGGGTTGGTCCGGCATTTCGGGACTCCTCGAGAATAGCCTTGCACCCGGCTAGCTTTGCAGGAGAGTCCAAGCTGTGGCAACAGCGGACCGTCATGATCAGGGGAATTGAATATGCGAGCGGCCTATTATGAGGAACTGGGCGCGGCCCGGGATGTGTTGAAACTGGGTGAGATGGAGACGCCCGAGCCGGGTCCCGGTGAGGTGCGGGTCAAGCTGGCGGCTTCGGGTGTCAATCCTTCGGACTGGAAGGCACGGCTGCGCGGCCGCTTAGGGAAGCTGCCGTTCCGCAAGATCATTCCCCACAGTGACGGCGCCGGTGTGGTGGACGCCATCGGGGACGGCATCGATGCCGGGCTGGCGGGACAGCGGGTGTGGACCCTGAATGGCCAGTGGAAACGGCCCTTCGGCACGGCTGCCGAATATATCGTCGTGCCCCGGCGCTATGTGGTGCCGACCTTTGAGCATGCCAGCAACGAAGAAGCCGCCTGCTTCGGGATCCCGTTCCTCACCGCCCACCGGGCGGTGTTGTTTGACGGTCCCGTCGAAGGGCAGACCCTTCTGGTGCAAGGGGGCGCCGGCGCGGTCGGACATCAGGCGGTCCAGATCGCCAAGCATGCCGGCGCGCGGGTGATCACCACCGTCTCCAGTGCCGAGAAGGCCGACTACGTGAAAGCGGCCGGCGCCGATGAGGTGATCAATTACCGGGACGAAGATGTGCCTGAGCGGGTCGAGGCGCTGACCGACGGCATGGGCGCCGACCGCATCGTCGAAGTGGATATCGCCGCCAACGGCCTCCTTTATGGCCGCATTCTGGCGCCGGGCGGCACGTCGATCATTTACGGCACGGGCCAACCAAACGCCGAAGTGCCCTCTCAGGACTTCATCATGCGGGCCGCGGCGCTCAAATGGTTCATCGTCTATGAGCTCACGGAAGCCGAAATCGCCGAAGGGGTCAGTTATCTCAACGAGATGCTGGCCGCCGATGCGCTCACCACCACCATCGCCGCCCGCTTCCCGCTGGATGATATCGCCGCCGCCCACGAAATGGTCGAGGCCGCAAAGCACATGGGCAATGTCATCCTGGAGATAAATTGAACTGTGCGTGATCCGTTTCCCGGTAGGCGGTGCCTACTATTGCCGCTACCATCAAATTACGGCGTGCCGCCGGGAGACACCTCGGGAGAATAAATATTGGAACTGATGTTCGACATGGCGGTGAAAGCCGCCGTCGCGCTGAGCGACCCGCTACGCTTGGGCTTTCTGGCTCTCGGCGTCTTCATTGGGTTGATCCTCGGCGTGATCCCCGGACTAGGCGGTTTGGTCGGCCTGTCCCTGCTGCTGCCCTTCACCTTTTCCATGGACCCGTTCACGGCGCTGGCGTTCTTGATGGGTCTGTCCGCGGTGTCGGCGACCTCGGATACCATTCCGGCCGTCTTGTTCGGCGTACCGGGCACCGTCGCTTCAGCGGCCACCATCCTTGACGGATTTCCCATGGCGCGGCGTGGCGAGGCGGGCCGGGCCTTCGGCGCCGCGTTTACCGCCTCGGTGATCGGCGGGCTGTTCGGCGCGGTCCTGCTGGGTATCAGCCTGCCCATCCTGCGCCCGGTGATGCTGGCCATCGCCTCGCCGGAATTGCTGGCCATCTGTATCTTCGGCCTGTCGCTAGCCGCGGTGCTGGCCGGCGGCTCGCCGATGAAAGGTCTGGTCGCTGTGTGTCTCGGCCTGATTTTCGCCGGCACCGGCGAGGATCCCGGCGGTACGCTGCGTTGGACCTTCGATACCCTCTATCTCTATGACGGCTTCCGGATCGTGCCCATTGCGCTTGGTCTGTTCGCCATCCCGGAGATCGCCGACATGGTGATCCAACGGTCCGCGATCCAGGTCGACAGCAAGGCCAAGATCACCCGCCGCGACCAGTGGCTGGGCGTCAAGGACGCGGTCCGGCACTGGTTCCTCGTCCTCCGGTGCTCGTCTATCGGTGCCGGCCTCGGCGCGGTGCCCGGCATCGGCGCGCCGATCCTCGACTGGGTGGCTTACGGCCACGCGGCTCGGACGGAGAAAGGCGCCCAGGAATCCTTCGGCACCGGTGACGTCCGGGGCGTTATCGCGTCGGAAAGCTCGAACAACGCCAAGGAAGGCGGCTCCCTGGTGCCGACCATCGCCTTCGGCGTACCCGGCACCGCTTCCATGGCGCTGATCCTGGGGGCGTTCATTATCCATGGTCTGGTCCCGGGCCCGGACATGCTGTCCAAGAACCTCGACGTCACCTACACCCTGGTGTGGAGCATCGCGCTCGCCAACATCCTCGGCGCCGGGGTCTGCTTCCTGTTCGCCAACCAGTTCGCCAAGGTGGCGGTGATCCGCATCGGCATTCTGGCGCCGGTGGTCCTGGCGATTATTTTCCTCGGCGCATTCCAGGGCAAGAACGCCTGGGGCGACATCTATACGCTTCTCGGCTTCGGCCTTCTGGGCTTCGCCATGAAGCGGCTCAAATGGCCGCGCCCGCCGCTGCTGCTCGGTTTCGTGCTCGGCGGATTGATCGAGAGCTATCTCTTCATCTCGGCCAACGTCTATTCCTGGGCGTGGATGTGGCGCCCGGTGACCTTGGTCATCCTGCTGATCACCCTCTACGGATTGTTGCGCCCACTGATCAACTATTACGTCACCAAGCGAAGACAGGAGGGGCCCCGTGTACCGTTCAGCTTCCAGCTTCAGACGGACAAGCTGGACACCAATGCGATCCTCGGCCTGATCGCGTTGGCCATCTTCGGCGGCGCAATCTGGGCATCCCAGGACTGGGATTTCCGTTCCTTCCTGTTCCCCCGCGCCATCGGCACCGTCGGTATCGCCTTCACCCTGATCATGCTGACCTTCCACCTGTTCCTCAGCCCCCAATACATTCAGGCGCTGAAAGGCATCAGCCCGCGGGACCGGGTTCAGGCCGAGCGAGCCGCGCAGACGGGCGGCGGCTCCGGCGGCGGCGAAGCCGAGGATTTGACCGGCGGCCGCCATCTGGACCTGGTGACCGACTTCGGCGATCTGGACAAGGGAACCATCCGGGCCCGGGCGGTGGCCTATTTCCTCTGGTGCTTCGGCTATTTCGCCCTTGCCGCGATCATCGGCCTGATGCCGGCGATGTTGGTGTTCATGATTGCCTATATCCGCTTGGTCGGCCGGGAGAGTTGGCAAATGACCTTGGGCGTCTCCGCCGGCACGTGGCTCGTCTCCTATGGTCTGTTTCACCAAATCTTGCACGTGCCCTGGCCGCAGACCGTAATCGGCGGCCTGTGGCCTGTTTTGCGTACCAATCCCATGTTCAATTTCTTCTAGAGTCCGGCTTCAATTGAGCCGCCATAGGCGTGTTGCGGCGATGAGGCATAAAATGATTGCGTCATGGCCGGGCCCACCGGACCGGCTTCGCCGGCCGGAGGACAATCCGCGACCCGGCCATCCACGTGTACCGCCGACCGCGAGGCGTGGACCACCGGGTCAAATAAGATCAATTCGGACGAATTGACCGACCCGGTGATGACGACTTTTGTTCCCTCGCCCCCGTCAGGGCGGGAGGGCGCAAAATGGAGAATCCCCTAATTGAGTACAGACCCCAGAGCGGTTTCCGCTTGGATAAGTTCGACCGCGTGCCTACGATTGACGATCATGATCCACTATTAGAAGACAGTCTGGAGAGGCACCCGATGAAGTATCTGACTACACTTGGCCTGGCAGCCGCGGGACTCATGGCGTTTGGCGTCACGGTTCAACCCGCGTCCGCACAAGGCTTCTACGCCGGCAAGCAGATCACCCTGGTGGTCGGCGCGTCCAACCGCGGCACCTACGCCGCTTATTCCCGCCTGCTCGCCAACCACATGGGCAGGCATATTCCGGGTAACCCGAAGATCGTCCTGCAAATTAAGGGCGGATCGTCGGGCGGCATGGTCGCGGCCAATTTCATCCACAACGCGGTGCCGAAAGACGGCACGGTGATGGGCATCACCCAGCAATCGATCCCGGTCAGCCAGTTCCTGCGTCCGGGTGCGGGCCGATATGACGCCACGAAGTGGGGCTGGGTCGGCAACGTCTCGCCGATCGTCAATATGGTGGCCCTATGGCACACCGCCGGTGCCAAGAGCATCAAGGAAGCCAGGGGCAAGGAAATCAAGATCGGCGCGACGGGCAAGTCCTCTCCGACCTTCATCTATCCGAGTCTGCTAAATGCGTATTTAGGCACCAACTTCAAGATGATCACCGGCTATAACGGCATCGGCGGCCTGAACAAGGCAATGGAGCAGAACGAAACTCAGGGCCGCGGGGCTTCCTGGCTCAGCGTCCTCACCCGTTCGCCCCAATACATCGCCGAGAACAAGCTGTTCCCGATCGTCCAGGACGGCCTGAAGCGGGATCCGACCCTACCCAACACGCCGACCTTCCTGGAGCTTGCCAAGGACGACACTCAGAAGGGCATTTTCGAGGTGATCGCCATCGGCTCGACCTTCGGACGGTCCTACTTCGTGCCGGATGGCGTTCCCGCCGAACGGCTGGCGCTGTTGCGCCGCGCCTTCCAGGCGACCATGAAGGACGAAGCCTTCCTCGCCGATATGAAAAAGGCCAAGCTGCCGGTCAACCCGATGACCGGTGAGGAGCTTGAAGGTCTGATCAAGCGGGTGCTGGCGGTGCCGAAGCCGATTTATGCGGCCGCCGCCAAGGCCATGGGCTTCGCCAAGTAAGCCGGATAAGGACCCGGGCATTAAGAGGGCGGCTCTCAGGGGCCGCCCTTTCTTTTCGGCTCAAACCGGATTTGCGGTCCGAGTAGCGGAACGGCGGTCGTCGATGCCGAGAAACGTGTCCAACCGCTCTCCGTCGGCGATGTCCGGACGGTGACGATGGCGCCGTTCACATTGCCGGATACATTGGAGATCAGGCTTGCCGCATAAGGTTAAGCGTTTTCAACGTCTTGTGGTCGCTCGAATTACTTTTGATCCGGCCTGTTCTATACTGGGTGAGTTATGGCAGAGGACACCGTTCTTCCGGATACGGGCTCGGCTTCGGTCTCGTACCGAGTCCGCACCATAAGCCTCGAGGACCTGCGCCAGTCGGTCATCAAGGGCCTCGAAGACTTCAACGCGCGCCCGACTCACGCCATTTTCATCATCTTTCTTATCCCGCTGATTATGCTCATCGCCTTTTGGGTGGGTACCGCCCAACGGCTGGTCCCGTTGGTGTTTCCGATCCTCACCGGGTTTGCGCTCCTCGGGCCATTCCTGGCTTTGGGGCTCTACGAATTGAGCCGCCAGCGGGAGATGGGCCAGAACATCACCTTTCGTCAGGCGTTTAACATCTTTCGCCACAAGGCGGTGAGTTCGCTGGTTAGCCTGGGGGTGATTCTGACGATTTTATTCGGCTTCTGGCTCTCGGTGGCGATGACCATTTACCAGGCAACCCTCGGCTTTCCGGCGCCACCGACCTTTGGTGAGTTCGCGGCCGAGATTCTGACCACCGGTCCGGGCTGGGTGCTGATCGTGTTCGGCAACGGCATCGGCCTTTTGTTCGCGATGATCGCACTGGCCATCAGCGTGGTGTCGTTTCCGCTGATCATCGACCGCCACGTGACGGCCGGCACGGCGATCATGGTTTCGGTCGACGTGGTGGTTCACAACCCGGTGGTCATGGCGGTCTGGGGGTTTGTTGTCGCGATGGCGCTGTTGCTCGGCACCCTGCCGGCGCTCGCCGGGCTGGTGATCGTGTTCCCGGTCCTCGGCCACGCCACCTGGCATCTCTATCGGCGCGTCGTCGAATAGCAGAACGGCCCCGCCGGTCGCCCGGCGAGGCCGCTCCTAATCAGAAATCCTCTGTCATCTCCGAAGAGATCCCTGGGGAACTCTGATCGGACCCTTCCGCTTCCGCTTCACTCGCGATCCACAGTCGCTTCTTGATCCATCTTTAGGCTAGCGCGGCGGCCAGTTGACGAACAACCCCTATTTCATCCACACCCCTGTGGAACCTGGGGAGAAGTATATTTTTTTCGTCCGTTGCCGGTGGATAACCATTTTGCGCTGCACCAGGGCGATTTAAACCTCCGATTCCGCGTCGGATCGGAGCCCCCGGCGATAGAGTTTGCCGGTCGGTCCCGTCGGCAGGTCCAAGTGCATATGGATGACTTTGGACACGAGGTGCCGGGGCGAAATCCGCCCGCCTCGATTTCGTCTGCGCCGACCGTTACCCCGCCCTCCACCTGCCGGGCGCACAATCCGTCGAGAAACCAGACGTTTGCCTTGACCAAAGGCTCGCCGTCCAGTGTGGTTGGCTCCGCCGGGGGGCAGCGTGTCCGGCCGGCAACTGGGAAAACGTACATGGCGTACAAGAGCCTCAGGGATTTCATCGCCCGTCTCGAGCAGGAGGGCCGGCTGAACCGGGTTTCCGCGCCGGTGTCGCCGGCGCTCGAAATCACCGAAATTCAGACCCGCCTGATGGCCGAAGGCGGACCCGCCGTGCTGTTCGAGAACGTCATCGACGCGGGCGGCGGGAAATACCCCATGCCGGTGCTCGCCAATCTGTTCGGCACCGTCGAGCGGGTCGCCTGGGGTATGGGCCGGGAGCCGGAGAACCTGCGCGCGTTCGGTGAAACCCTGGCCTTCCTGCGCCAGCCCGAGCCCCCCGGCGGCTGGCGCGAAGCCGTCGGCATGCTGCCGCTGGTGAAGACCGCCATGGCCATGAAGCCCAAGACGGTGTCGAGCGGCGCCTGTCAGGAGGTCGTCCGGCAGGGCGGCGACATCGACCTCGACAAGCTGCCCATCCAGAGCTGCTGGCCCGGCGAACCCGCGCCCCTGATCACCTGGCCGGCGATCGTCACCCGGGCGCCCGGCTCCGACAGCGACGACGATTTCAATCTGGGCGTCTACCGCCTGCAGGTGACCGGCAAGGACACCACGCTGATGCGGTGGCTCAAACATCGGGGCGGCGCCCAACACCACGCCAAAGCAGACGGCGAGACCGAAATTCCGGCCGCCGCGGTGATCGGCGCCGATCCGGGCACCATCCTCGCCGCCGTCGCCCCGGTGCCGGACACCTTGTCCGAATACCAGTTCGCCGGACTGCTCCGGAACGAGAAGGTCGAACTGGTGAACTGCAAGACGGTGCCCCTCAAGGTCCCGGCGGAGGCCGAGATCGTTCTCGAAGGTCACGTCTCGCTCACCGAGTACGGCGACGAAGGGCCTTACGGCGATCACACGGGCTACTACAACGCGGTCGAAAAATTTCCGGTATTCAGGATCTCGGCCATCACCATGCGCCGAGACCCGATCTATCTCTCGACCTACACCGGCCGGCCGCCGGATGAGCCGAGCGTCCTCGGCGAAGCGCTGAACGAGCTGTTCATCCCGCTGCTGATCCAGCAGTTCCCGGAAATCGCCGATTTCTGGCTGCCGCCCGAGGGGTGCTCCTATCGGGTCGCCGTCGTCTCCATCAAGAAGGCCTATCCGGGCCACGCCAAGCGGGTGATGATGGCCGTCTGGTCCTACCTACGGCAGTTCCTCTACACCAAGATGGTGATCGTGGTGGATGACGATATCGACGCCCGGGACTGGAAGGACGTGATCTGGGCGATCTCCACCCGCATGGACCCGGTGCGCGACGTCACCCTCATCGACCAAACCCCCATCGATTATCTCGACTTCGCTTCGCCGGTCTCCGGCCTTGGCGGCAAGATGGGGCTCGACGCCACCAACAAATGGCCGCCCGAGACCGACCGGGACTGGGGCCGGAAAATCCGCATGTCCGACGAGGTGATTGATCGGGTGTCCGAGATGTGGGACACGCTGGGACTGCCGGGCAGCGGTAAGCCCATTTGGAAGTAATCCGAACCAGGAAACGAGGAATGGCCGATCCCGCCGACCACCTGAACAAGCTCAGCGATCTGATCGACAAGGCCAAGGCCGAGGGCGCCGATGCGGCGGATGCCGTCCATGTGGAGAGCATCTCGCTGTCCGTCGCCCAGCGGCTCGGCAATCCGGAAAAACTGGAGCGCTCCGAAAACGCCGACATAGGGCTTCGGGTGTTCGCCGGTAAGCGCCAAGCCATCGTCTCGTCTTCCGACATGAGCGCGGAAGCACTGGACGAGCTGGCGGTGCGCGCCGTCGCCATGGCCAGGAATGTGCCCGAAGATCCCTTTTGCGGATTGGCCGATCCCGATCAATTGACGGCGAACCCGCCGACCCTCGACATGGCCGACCCCGAGGAACCGGCCACCGAGACCCTGGTCGGCTGGGCGAGCGAAGCGGAGGAGGCCGCGCGGGCCGTCGAGGGCGTCACCAATTCGGAGGGCGCCGAAGCCGGCTGGGGCCGGGCGGCCATCGCCGTCACCGCCACCAACGGCTTCGCTGAAGCCTATTCGGGCACGCATTTTTCCGTGAGCGCCTCGGTGCTGGCCGGCGAAGGTACGGGGATGGAGCGCGACTACGACTATTCCGGGGCCGTCTACGCCGAGGATTTGACCTCGCCGGTCGAGGTGGGACGCATCGCCGGCGAGAAGGCGGTGAAACGCCTCAACCCCCGCAAGGCCGAATCCGCCGAGGTCCCGATCGTGTTCGATCCCCGCATCTCGCGGTCCATGGTCGGGCACCTGGCGCAGGCGGTTAACGGTTCGGCCATCGCCCGTGACACCAGCTTCCTCAAGGACAGCATGGGAGAGGCGGTGTTCGGGACGGGCATCAACATCATCGACGATCCACACCGGCAGCGGGGCCTGCGATCCAAGCCCTTCGACGGCGAAGGCGTGGCCAATACCCGCCGGGCGGTGATCGAAAACGGGGTGCTCACCACCTGGTTCCTCGATCTCCGGTCATCCCGGCAGTTGGGGCTGGAAACCACCGGTCATGCGTCCCGCGGCACCGGCGGGCCGCCGTCGCCATCCGCCACCAATCTCTATCTGGACGCGGGCTCGGCTTCGCCCGCGGAGCTGATGAGCGGCATCAAGAGCGGCTTCTACGCTACCGAACTGATCGGTTTCGGGGTCAACGGCCTCACCGGCGATTACAGCCGCGGCGCCGCCGGGTACTGGATCGAAAACGGCGAAATCGCCTACCCGGTGAGCGAAATCACCATCGCCGGCAACTTGAAGGACATGTTCCTCAACCTGACGCCCGCCGACGACCTCACCTTCCGCTATGGGATCGATGCGCCGACACTGCGCATCGATGGCATGACGGTTGCGGGCAAATAGACGAATTGCCGCGCAAGCCGCTGATTCGAAAGGCGCTATTGGGTTGACGAGTCCATCCGTGATAAACTCCGCGCCTTCAATCACCATCTCGGATTCGTGGCTCTGAGCGAAACAGTGACGCCGCCGCTGGATACCTCGTCTGCCGGGCTCGTCAAACGGCTGGCGCGGGAGTACATCCGCCCCTATGCGGGCTGGGTGGTGCTTGCCCTCGCCGCCATGACGGTCGTCGCGGCCGCGACGGCGTTCAGCGCATGGCTCATGGAGCCGGTCATGAACGAGATTTTTCTGGCTCATCGCAAGAACTTGCTTTTACCGGTAGGAGGAGCGGTTATTGCAACGTTCGTGATCAAAGGGTTGGCAAATTACGCGCAAGCCACCCTGATGAGCTATGTCGGCCAGCGGATCATCACCGATGCCCAGCACGGCCTTTATGCTCATTTGACCCGGTTGGAGCTGGCGTTTTTCCAGAACCAGCCCACCGGCGGGCTGATCTCCCGTTTCACCGTCGACATCAACATGATGCGTTCGGCTGTCTCCAACGCGCTTACCGGCTTTGGCAAAGACAGCCTGATGCTGATCGGCTTGATCGGGGTGATGTTTTTTCAAGACTGGCAGTTGGCGATCATCTCCTTCGTCGTGTTTCCGCCGGCGGTGTTCGCCATTGCCCGGCTGGGTAAGCGCATCCGCAAGGTGACAGCCAACACCCAAGTCGAGATGGGCGAGTTCACCACCGTCCTCGAACAGACATTTCAAGGCGCCCGGGTCGTCAAAGCCTACTCCATGGAGGAGTACGAGAAGCGGCGGGTCAGGGGCGTTGCCGAGCGAATCTTCCGCCTGGTGTTCAAGTCAGCCCGTATCCGCGCCATGGCGAGCCCGATTATGGAAACCCTCGGCGGGCTTGCGGTAGCCATGGTGATCTTTTACGGCGGCTTACGGGTGATAAACGGCTCTGTAGACGCGGGTTCCTTCTTCTCGTTCATTACCGCGCTGTTGATGGCTTACGAGCCCCTGAAACGGCTCGCCAATCTCAACGCCAGCCTTCAGGAAGGGCTGGCGGGCGCCCAGCGCCTGTTCGCGCTCCTCGACCGGGAACCGGATATCACGGAGGCGCCGGACGCCAAACCGCTCGACGTGCGGGGCGGCGGTGTCCGGTTCGAAGATGTGCGGTTCTCCTACCGGGAGGACCGCCCGGCCCTGATGGGCATGAGCCTCGATGTTCCCGCCGGCAAAACGGTGGCCCTGGTCGGGCCATCGGGCGCCGGGAAGTCCACCATCCTCAATCTCATCCCCCGGTTCCATGACGCCGATGCGGGCGCCGTATCCGTCGACGGTCACGACGTTCGAGGGCTGACCTTCGATAGCTTGCGCGGCGCCATCGCCCTGGTCAGTCAGGAGATCACCCTGTTCGACGACACGATCAGGGCAAACATCGCCTACGGCCGCCAAAGTGCCTCCGAAGACGAGATCATTCAGGCCGCCCGCGACGCGGCCGCCGACGTTTTTATTCGCGAACTGCCGCAAGGTTACGACACCTTGGTCGGCGAGATGGGCGCGCACCTCTCGGGCGGACAGCGCCAACGCATCGCCATTGCCCGGGCCATGCTCAAGGACGCACCGATCTTGCTGCTCGACGAGGCAACGTCGGCGCTCGACACGGAATCCGAACGTCAGGTTCAGGCAGCGCTTCGGGTTCTCATGCGAGGCCGGACCACGCTTGTCATTGCCCATCGCCTTTCCACGGTCATGGACGCGGACCTCATCCACGTCGTCGATAGGGGCAAGCTGGCCGAAAGTGGGAGCCACGCCGAATTGCTTGC
The DNA here is from genome assembly GCA_965213765.1 of Rhodospirillales bacterium. Taxonomy (GTDB): domain Bacteria; phylum Pseudomonadota; class Alphaproteobacteria; order Rhodospirillales; family UBA2165; genus JAJDXO01. The sequence goes on from OZ243926.1 coordinate 2,221,263, forward strand.
CCGCGGGGGAATATACGCCAACCTTTACGCGCTCCAGTTCGCCGATCAGGAAGACGATTCCGTGCCGGATAATGCGGTCGCCGCCGCGGGAGAGTAGGCCGCATCCATGGCGACGCCCAAATTCATCAAAGCGATCTCCCGCTCTCCGACGGTACGCGCAGCCGTGTGTTTCCTGGGTGCTCAGTACGTCCGGCTGGTGTGGGTCACGGGAAAATGGCGGGTCGAAGGATTTGAGACGGTTCAGCGATTTTGGGATCAGGATCGGCCGTTCATCGTCTGTTTCTGGCACGGGCGGTTGCTCATGATGCCGCTGACCTGGAAGCGCTCGAAACCCTTTCATATGCTTCTGTCCGATCATCCGGATGGTCGGCTGGGTGCGGAAGCAGTGGCCCATTTCGGCATCAAGTGCGCCTATGGATCGTCGACGCGCGGCGGCACCGCCGCGCTCCGGCAACTGGTGAATGTCCTCAGGGACGGCGAAACCGTCGGCATGACCCCCGATGGGCCGGCGGGCCCGCGGATGCGGGCGAGCATCGGCGCCGTCGCCCTGGCGCGGCTGTCGGGGGCACCCATTTTGCCCCTGACATTCTCCAGTTCCTCCCGCCGGACACTGAACAGCTGGGACCGGTTTGTCGTGCCGTTTCCCTTCGGCCGCGGCATCATCCGCTGGGGCACCCCCATCGAAGTCCCGAAAGATGCGGATGACGACAGGCTCGAGGCTGCCCGGCTTCAGCTCGAAAACGCGATGAACGCGCTCACCGAGGCGGCCGACCGGGATTGCGGCCAGGTGCCCGTGGAACCGGCGCCCGCAACGGCCGAGGCAGCACCATGATGCTGCCGCTCTACAGGCTGCTGACCACCATCCTGGGTCCGGTGATCGGGATTTATCTGGCGCGCCGCAGGCACCTGGGCAAGGAGGACCCGGTTCGGATTGCCGAACGGCTCGGAACCCCGGGGGCGCCGAGGCCGGAGGGCCGGGTGTTTTGGCTTCATGCGGCCAGTGTCGGCGAAGCCCAGTCCATGCTGCCGTTGATCGGACACCTTCTGCAGAGCCATCCGGATGTTCATTTGCTTTTTACAACGGGGACGGTGTCCTCGGCGCGGATGATCGAGGGCCGGCTCCCGCCCCGAGTGATCCACCAATACGTGCCCGTTGACCGGCCGGGCGCCGTCCGGTCGTTCCTCAACCATTGGCAACCCGAAATCGCGCTGTGGGCTGAAAGCGAGTTTTGGCCCAATCTGATCGATGAGACCCAGCGCCGCGGCATTCCGATGATCCTCATCAACGGCCGAATATCGCCCCGATCCTACCGCGGGTGGCAGCGGGCGCCCGGTCTGATACGCGGACTGCTGCGGCGCTTCAACATGTGTCTCGGGCAAACCGACGGCGATGCGGCACGGCTAAGGGACTTGGGCGCAACCGCCTATAAGTGCGTCGGCAATTTGAAATTTGCGAGCCCGCCGTTAGCCGCCGACGAGGCGGCACTTTCGGACTTGGCGGCCAGGACCGCCGGCCGGCCTATTTGGATCGCCGCCAGCACCCATGACGGGGAGGAGAAAATCGCCGCCGCCGTTCACCGCGCGCTGAAGGATGAGCACCCGGGGCTCCTCACCATCATCGCGCCCCGCCACGCGCACCGCGGTCCCGACATCCTGACATCCCTCGCCAACGGCTCGGCGCAGTTACGGCTTCGTTCGAAAGGCGAACTCCCCGAGGCGGAGACCGGCATTTATATCGCTGACACGATGGGTGAACTCGGGTTGTTCTTTCGGCTCGCCGATGTGGTCTTTATGGGCAAATCGCTGGTGCCCTTCGGCGGCCAAAACCCCTTAGAGCCGCTCAAGCTGGACCGGCCGGTCATCCACGGCCCCCACATGGCAAATTTTCAAGACATGGCCGATCATCTCGCCTCCGCCGACGGCGCGGTGCAGGTGCAGGACGAGGAAGAACTGAGGCGCGCGGTCGACACGCTTCTGAAGGATCATTCCCGCCGCGCCGAACTTGCCCGAAACGGCCGGTCCTATGCCGACGCCCAATCCAATGTCGTCGAGGCGGTCTCGGCGGAAATCGAACAGCTCCTGAATAGCGATCATGGCGCTTCGCACACCTGAGTTCTGGTATCAAAGCCGGGGTGTCTTGCCCCTTCTATTGGGTCCACTGGGGTCGGCCTACGGCATCGCGGGACGCCTGCGGCGGAAGATGGCGACACCGGCGGCGTGCGGCGTCCCGGTCATTTGTGTCGGCAATGTGGTCGCCGGGGGTGCGGGAAAAACACCGACCGCGCTTGATGTTGCCGAACGGTGCCAACGGGCCGGGATCGACGTCCACTTTCTCAGCCGCGGTTATGGTGGGCGGGAAAAGGGCCCCTTGCGCGTTGACCCGGAAACCCATACGGCGGCCGATGTCGGCGACGAACCGCTGCTCCTGGCGGGCGCCGCGCCAGCCTGGATTTCCGCCAATCGGCTGGCCGGCGCACGCGCCGCGGCGGAAGCAGGGGCCCGGTTGATCGTCATGGATGACGGTTTTCAAAACCCTGGGCTCGCCAAGGACCTGTCGATCATCGCCATCGACGGGGATGCCGGATTTGGCAACGGCCGGATGATCCCCGCGGGGCCGCTCCGCGAGCTGCCGGCGACGGCCCTCACGCGGGCGCAAGTGGTGGTGATTATCGGACGGGACTCGTTCGATATGTCCGGGCGATTGCGTGAGTCCACGGGCGGACGCGTGGAGGTCATGGCCGGCCGGCTCCAACCCGGACCGGAGATCGAACAGCTCAAGGCAAGGCCGCTGCTCGCCTTCGCCGGGATTGCCCGGCCGGAAAAATTCTTCAACACCTTGCGCGACAGTGGCTGCGAGCTGACGGCGGCCAGGCCCTATGCCGATCACCACCCGTTCAGCCGGGGCGAGATCGCCGATCTCCGCAGACAAGCCGGGGACCTGGACGCCACCTTGGTGACCACGGCCAAAGATTTCGTCCGGCTGCACCCCGAGGACCGCAACGACGTCCAGGTCCTCACCGTCGGATTGGCGCTCGAAAACCAGGCGGCATTCGATCAACTCTTGGAGCCGGTTCTTACACAGGCGGGAGCGGGTTGATGTTCCGGCGCTGGATCATCTATCCCCTCCAGGCGCTGTTTGCGGCCCTTGGGTACGCCGTTCTGGCCGCCCTGCCCTTGGACGCCGCATCGGCCGTCGGTGCATGGATCGGCCGGACGTTCGGTCCCCGCCTTCGTGCCCACCAAATCGCCCGCGGCAATCTCAAGCGGGTCATGCCGGAACTGGGCGAGACGGAACGCGCGGCCATCATCCGGGGCATGTGGGAAAACCTGGGGCGCACCGTCGCCGAGCACCCCCATATCAAGAAGTTCAATCCCTACGCAAAAGACGGCCGCATCGAGATCGTCGGTCTCGAACACATGGAGCCTTTGTGGAACGACGACAAGCCGGGCCTGCTGTTCGGCGGCCATCTGGCCAATTGGGAGCTGGCGCCGCTGGTCGCCACCCGCCGGGGCTGGAAGGTGCACCTAGCCTATCGCGCCCTCAATAACCCGCTGGTCGACCGCCTGTTACGCCGCGGCCGCGGCGCCCTCGACGCCGGTCTTTTCCCCAAGGGGCCGGAGGGCGCGAAGATGGCACTGAGGGCGCTTTCCGATGGCGAGCACTTGGCCATGCTGGTGGATCAAAATATGAACGACGGAATCCCGGTTCCGTTCATGGGCATCGACGCCATGACCGCCCCGGCGGTCGCCAAATTCGCGCTGCGCTACGACTGCCCGGTCATTCCGGTGCAGGTGGAGCGCCTGCAGGGCGCCCGGTTCCGGATTACCTTCTATCCCGACCTGGAAAAGCCCGCGACCGGCGACCGTCAGAAGGATATCGAGGTTATCATGACCGAGGTGAACGACTATCTCGAATCCTGGGTCCGCCAGCACCCGGAGCAATGGCTGTGGGTGCACCGGCGCTGGCCTGCTGAAGGCTAAGGCCCGTTCAGCGGCTGCGGCTTTCCCTCCACCAACAGCGCCGGGTCGATTTCAATATTGCGGACCCGCGCCCCCCAGTGAAGATGCGGGCCCGTTACCCGGCCGGTTTCGCCGATCTTGCCGATCACCTCGCCCTGCTTCACCAACTGACCGGGCTGCACCGAGGCGTCGCTGAGATGAATATAAACGGTGGTGAGGCCGAGCCCGTGATCTATGACGACGGATTTGCCGTTGAAGAACATGTCGGGATGAACCAGTGTCACCTGGCCGTCCGCCGGCGCAATCACCGGCGTGCCGGTGGGCGCCGCAATGTCGACCCCGAAATGGGGCCGGCGGGGCTCCCCATTGAGGATGCGCTGCGATCCATAGACGCCGGAAATCCGCCCCCGCGCCGGCCAGACGAAGCCCGACAGAAACCCAAGCCGAAGCGTCTTGCCGGAGCGGGCATCCCGCATCAGGCGGCCCTCGGCGCGGATTCGTATCAGGTCTTCCGGATCGGGTGTCACCTTGCGGCGCGGCAGCCCGTCGATACGCTGGATGTCATAGTCACGCTTTTTGACCCGCAGGAACATAATGAACGGAAACTGGACGACGTCCTCCGGCCGCATCCGCTTTCTATGGACGACCAATTTTGACGACAGCCCCGCATCCCGCTCGAACCCGAGAAGAAAATAGCCGCCGGAGATGGGGACCGGTCTGTCATCAAGAGTGACCCGGTCCGAGCAGGGTGCGTAACCGATCACCAATCCGCCTTGGACGGCATCTCCTTCAAGCCGGAAATCGACCGGAATGGAGACAGGTTGCTGGGAGGCTGCGCTGGGTAGAGCGACCGTCGCGGAGAGAAAAATAGCCGCGAACAACTTCGCCGGATTCACAGCAGGCTCCCCTGCCCGCCGTCGTCGGCGGACGGTTTTTTCTTTCGGACCTTGGATTTCGGCTTTGCCGCGGCGCCCTCAATCGTCGCGCCCACGGATCCGTCCTGAAAGCGGATCGAAACGGCGCTGCCGGGAGCAGCGTCGTCTGATTTGGTGATGGCTTGGCCGTCGGCGCCGCTGACCAGCGCGAAGCCGCGCTCCAGCACCCGTTCATAGGACAGGCTGTCCAGCAGCCGCGAGACCTCGATCAGCGCTGCGCTCCGGGTACCGAGTGCGGTCCGCAGGGCGACCTGCCGGCACCGGGCGAGGCCGCCGAGCTCCGTCCGTTTGGTGGTCATCAACTGACGCGGATGGGTCAGCCCGCCCGCGAGCTCGATCAGCGCCTGTGCGGGTTCGGTGGTGATCCGCGCCCCCGCGAGCCGCAGCCGCTCGACCCGGTCGTCGAGCCGCTGGGAAACCCCTTCGAGCACCCGCGCCGGATTGGCGATGGCGCGGGAAAGCCCGTCCAACTCCGTCTGCCGTTCCGATACATGGCGCGCCCAGGACCGCGCCAGCCGGGCGCCGTCGTCGGCCACCTGGGCGCGCAGCTCGCTCATCACCGGCACCGCCAGCTCGGCTGCCGCTGTCGGCGTCGGTGCACGCAGATCGGCGGCGAAATCCACCAGCGTGGTATCGGTCTCGTGGCCCACCGCCGAGATCAATGGAATTTCGCTGCCGGCGGCGGCCCGGACCACGATTTCCTCGTTGAAGGTCCAGAGGTCTTCCAAACTGCCGCCGCCCCGGGCGACAATCAGCAGGTCCGGCTTTGGGGTTTCGGGCGTTCCCTTCATCCGGTTGAAGCCTTCGATGGCGCCCGCTACTTGCCCGGCCGCGCCCGCGCCCTGCACATTGACGCCCCACAGCAGCACCCGGCGCGGAAAGCGGTCGTTCAGGCGATGGAGGATGTCACGGATCACCGCGCCGGTCGGCGACGTGACCACGCCGATGACATCGGGAATGTAGGGCAGTGGCTGCTTGCGGTCTTCGTCGAACAGCCCTTCGGCCAGGAGCTTCTTACGCCGGTCTTCCAGCAGCTTGAGCAATGCCCCTTCGCCGGCGATCTCCATGGCATCGATAACGATCTGGTAGCGGGACCGGCCGGGATAGGTGGAGAGCCGCCCGGTGGCGATGACCTCCAGCCCATCTTCGGGATCGAGGCCAAGCCGCGGCACCGTACCCTTCCAGCACACCCCGTCGAGCACCGCCTTGTCGTCCTTCAGGGACAGGTACATATGTCCCGATGCCGCCCGGGTGAGCCCGGAAATCTCGCCCCGCACGCGCACCCGGGAAAATGTCTCCTCGACCGTCCGCTTGAGTGCCTGGGCGATCTCGCTGACCGAAAACTCCGGCAGGTTGCTGCCCGGCGCAGCGCCGTCAGCGGGACCAAATCGATCGTCGAATTCTTGGGACGGGATACTCATCGCCGGACCGAATCTATGCTACAAGGGCGCCGACGTACAGAAGGGCCTTTCCTGAAGATGAAGATATTGGTTATCGGCGGCGGCGGCCGCGAACACGCGCTTGCCTGGGGCCTGTCCCGCTCGGCCAGTTGCGATGCGCTGTACTGCGCCCCCGGGAACGCGGGCATCGCCGCAATCGCCGAGTGCATCGACGTCGGCGCGGAGGACGTGCCCGGTCTGGTCGCCGTGGCCAAGGAGAAGTCCGTCGACCTGGTGGTGGTCGGCCCCGAGGCGCCGCTGGTGGCGGGTCTGGTGGACGCGCTGGGCGCGGAAGGCATCGCCGCCTTTGGCCCGACGGCCGCAGCGGCCATCCTCGAGGGATCGAAGGGCTTCATGAAGGACCTGTTCGCTAGGTGCGGCATCCCCACCGCCGCGTATGGGCGGTTCACCGACCGGGATGAGGCGGCCGCGTACGTGCGGAAACAGGGCGCCCCCATCGTCGTCAAGGCCGATGGCCCGGCGGCCGGCAAGGGCGTCACTCTTTGCCGGTCCGTCGATGAAGCCATTCAAGCCATCGACGAAGCGATGGTCGACAAAGTGTTCGGCGAAGCCGGCGCGGAAGTGGTGATCGAGGAGTTCCTGGCCGGCGAAGAGGCGAGTTTCTTCGCGCTGGTCGACGGCAAGACCGCGCTGCCGCTGGCCTCGGCCCAGGATCACAAAGCCGTCAATGATGGCGACACCGGCCCCAATACGGGCGGCATGGGAGCGTACTCACCGGCACCCGTGGTGACATTGGAGATGGCGGACCGGATCATGGACGAAGTGATCCAGCCAACCATTGAGGGCATGGCCGCCGAAGGGCGCCCCTACCAAGGCGTGCTGTTCGCCGGCCTGATGATCACCGATGACGGGCCCAAGGTGCTCGAATTCAATGTCCGCTTCGGCGATCCCGAGTGTCAGGTGCTGATGGCCCGGCTTGAGACCGATCTGGCCCAGGTCCTATTGGCCGCGGCAGACGGCCGTCTATCGGAGATTGACTTGTCCTGGCGGGACGAGACGGCGCTGGTCGTGGTGATGGCGGCCGAGGGCTATCCCGGCAGCTACGAAAAGGGCACCGAAATCAGAAATCTCGGCGCGGCTGACGCCATGGACGGGGTCATCGTCCTCCACGCCGGCACCAAGGCGGCGGACGGCAAGGTACTGGCAAACGGCGGCCGGGTGCTCGGCGTGACGGCGCTAGGGAGTTCGGTCAAGGACGCCCAGACGCGCGCTTACGCGGCAGTCGACGCCATCGACTGGCCGGACGGGTTCTGCCGCCGGGATATCGGCTGGCGGGCGGTGGCGCGGGAAGAGAAAATGTTGAACCAAGTGTTTAGATGGGTCAGGCAGAACGTCGTCGTATGTATCGCGCTGATCGGGCTCGCGTCACTTTTGATTTGGGATCTGGATGGAACGCTGAACGTTGTGGTCGGCAGCACATTATTGAAAATTATTTTCCTGGCGCTGGCGGTCGGGGTCCTGGTTTTTTGGAGACAAATCCTTCGCCTGATTAAACGTGTCACGGGTTCCTAGCGCTTCCGAAGCTCGGCCCAGACTTTCGAGCCCCAACTCCGGTGAGCCATGCGGAGTGCGGCGATCAACGCCTCACGGACCGATTTGGCGCCGGATTTCTCCAGTTTGGCCGGTGACGCATAGTCGGGGTCGCTGATCCCGCCGAAGCGGAGTACTCCCGTTTCCGGACGATAGATAGTGAAGATCGAGAGACCGTTTTCCTCGTCTTCGGGCACGCCGAACAGATCCACATTGATCTGATACTCGGCCTTGGTGAGGTCCCGGTAGGGCACCTCGGTCACAAACATGGTCGCGGCAAACTGAACTTTCTTTCCCTTGGTGTCGCAATCCAACTCGACACCGTAATCGGCGGTCACCTGGATTTCGTCCTCGATTTCGGTGCGCCCGTCAAAGCTGAGTTCAAAACCGCATTTGGGTTGGCCCTTGGCTTCGAGGAAACCCTTCACCGGCACCTCAACCTTGGCATCCAATAGCGGTGCCACCACGGTCTTGTAGACGAAACCCAAATCCTTGCCGTCCAGGCGGACGGCGATCCATTCGGTGCCCTTGGCGCGGCCCTTGGCCTCCACCCGGACCCCTTTTCGGAGCAGCGTTAACCGCTTGGCCCTGATTGCCGGCCCCGCCCGCACGTTGGCGTCCGTGACCACAAGATAGGTTTTGGGAGACGGCGTCAGTTCGAAACCGCTGAACGGGCTCCCGCTCTGGGCGTCGGCCGTCCCGGCACCGAACAGCACCAACGCCACGCCCAGTGTTCCTCCCAGGGCAGCGGTCATGACCGCCTTTATGGGCATATACGCTCCGGATACCGAACCGGTTAGCCCTAGCATGCCGTCGCGGCGAAAAATCAGCCAATCCATAGCCCGGAATAACTATCCACAGGAAATTGCCACTAAATCTGGGTAAGACCTTGCAGCGAAACCGCAATATATAGTACAAAATTTGACGCTCACCGGGCAAGATAATCATTAATCGGCGGAATTCTGGGGTTTCGCGGCGAGGGATCGGTCCGAGGGGTGGGACGATAACGTTGAACGGAGGATCCGATCCACATGACCACATTCTTTGAATGGACTGACGAACGCGTCGAAGAGCTCAAGAAGATGTGGGATACCGGTTTGTCGGCCAGCGAAATCGGCCGCCGGCTGGGCATCACCAAGAACGCCGTCGTCGGCAAGGTGCGGCGGCTCGATCTCGCCATGCGCCGGGCGCCGGCGCCGGTGAAGATCGAAGTCAATGTGGTCACCCTCGACCGGCTGGGCACCAATATGTGCTCGTGGCCGGTGGGCGATCCGGGATCGGAGGATTTCCGTTTCTGCGGTGAACCGGCCGTTCCGGGCAAGCCATATTGCCAGCCCCACTGCAAGATTGCCTATGTGGCCAGCGCCAAAAACCGCAAGCGCGAAGAGGCCGCCTAACCTGAACAGCCGCCGCGACGGCGCGCATAACCAACGACGCAACCCCGGCCGTCGACCTCCACCCGGCAGCAGCGAAGCAGTGTCGATTTCAGTTTGGCGCGCCCCGTTGGACCCGAGACTTGAGCCAGGCCGTGGGATTGGACGCGGCGGACAGGCCGGCCTGGTTGCGGACCAGTTTGAGCATGATGTCGCCGATAACATCGTCGACCGATTGAGGCTCGACCCGGCGCCCCACATAGGCGCGCAGCCGCGCTTCAAAGCGCGGCCACGCATCATCAGTCAACGGAGCGGACTCACTCATAAACGTGCCTCATGTCGCCTCGATGGCGTCAATCAGGCGGAGGCCCGGACCAATCCGCTGCAACAAGCGCCTTCCATTGTGCTGGGTTCTTCGGCCGGATGGTCAACAGTTATCCGATACCACTCCCAGCGCAATCCCTGAGGTTCGTTCGACCAAACCTTGTCCTGGACCGCGTGGCAGCAGGTGGTTTCGTTCTCAATCTCTCCAAGGATGCCGGCGTGACGGAACCGCCGTTCGGCGGCCGAGACCTCGGCAGGGTCGAATACCTCGACGCCCAGATGGTTGAGCCGTTCGGACGCACCGGGGTTTTCAAACAGCACCAATTTCAGCGGTGGCTTATCGATGGCGAAGTTGACGTAGCCGGAACGCTGTTTGTGGGGCTCGACGCCGAACAGCTTGGCGTAATAAGCCGTCGCGGCCTCCAGATCGTCTACGTTCAAGGCAAGTTGCAGTCTCATAATCGGTTTCCCTTGTTGTGCATCCGCCCCTTTAGACGCACGGGTTTGACAATGGACGCAATATATTGTCTGAGGCCGGGCCATGAGTTTTCTCGACCATATCGCCGCCTGCAACAACTTCTCGAATGACGGCTATCTTCCGTTTGTCGTGGACCGCACGCGGATCGGACATATCAGCGATGGCTTCGGCTCCAAGCTGGCCGGCTACCCTCACGTATTCGATATCGACACCGGCGGCGTCCGGCTGTCACCCGCACCTTATGAAGAATTGAGCCGTACGGTCGCGGACGTCTTCGCCGACATGCAGGACAAAGGCCTCGGCCTGCCCTGGCGGGACGAGAACTACCCCGTGCTGACGGCGTGGGGCCGCGAACCCTTCTTCGAGATGGAGCGCGCCGCGGTACCCCGCTTCGGCGTGCGGGCGTTCGGGGTGCATATCAACGGCTATATCAGGCGCACGGACGGCGGGCTCGACATGTGGATCGGCCGGCGTAGCGGCGACCGCGCGGTCTGTCCGGGGATGCTCGACAATATGGTGGCCGGCGGACAACCGGTGGGCCTCGGGTTGATGGAAAACGTGATCAAGGAGTGCGGCGAGGAGGCCGACGTGCCGCCGGAACTGGCCGCCAACGCCCGCGCCGCCGGCGCCATTTCCTATGTCATGGAGACGGCCGACGGGGTGAAGCCGGACACCATGTTCTGCTATGACCTGGAACTGCCCGACGACTTCGTTCCCCGGAACACCGACGGTGAAGTCGCGTCTTTCGAGCGGCTGCCGATCGACGAGGTCGCCGGGATCGTCGAAAACCAATTCGCGTTCAAGTTCAACTGCAACCTCGTGATTATCGACTTCCTCATCCGCCACGGCGTGCTGCCGCCGGAACACCCGGACTATCTCACGCTGCTAAAAGGCTTGCGCCGGGACGCCTGAGACGGCGGCAGCGGATTTCGGACGGCTGCGGCGCCCGGGTCAACGCCGTCCGCACCCGCACCCCGATCGCGAAGCCGGACGTGGCGGTGGTCAGGTTCGGCGACAAATACCGCCAGTGGAACGCCGCTTTCGACGCCGCTTTGGCCGCCGCCAAGACGCCGGACCGGGTGGTCCGGGTCCGAGACCATGCCATCAACGGCAATCCGTAGGGGCTAGTTTCCCTTCGGGGGCATGAGCGGACCCGAAACCGGCAGCGGGTCGGCGAAGGTCCAGAGCTGACGCTCGATCGCGTCCGCCGAACAGGTATCCATCCCCACCGAGCGGGACATGTTGCGGGACGGCATCCGCCGCCCGCCCGGCGTCAGTTCCGAGGGCTCCGGACCGATGGTCATGCAAAGCGTCGGATGACCGATCAGCGTGAGGCGCGCCTCCTTGTATTCCCAACCCGCGAGCGGCGTGGCGCCGCATTCGACCAGCACCAGCTTGGCGCCCACCTTGGGCGCTTCCGCCGCCACACAGAGATTGTACTGGGGCATGCGCAGCTCGCCGTTATCGATGGCGTTGCGCACAAACCGCTCGTCCAGGTTCCAGATACCCTCCTTGCAGGTATGAACCGTGAGCGGACGCTCCACATTGACCCGGCCGCCGTGGCCCGGAATATCCAGGCAGTGATGGCGCGGCTCGTCCAGCGGCAGCGCCGCCTTCAGGTAAACGCCCTTGTCGGCATTGTTCTTGGGCGCCGGCGCATTGCGCTGAGCCGCCGCATCGGCTGACCAGACCAGCAACCCGGCCAGAATTCCCAAACCAATGAACCGCATGATCCTCTCCTTTACGCTATCTGAAATATGGATATCTCGACGTAATCAAATGTTGTGTAAGGCTCCAAGGGTGCCACGAAGACGACGGTGGCGAAACCATGCCAATCACCCTCCTCGTTTCGGCTGAACACGTCCTCGAAGGGCAGATGGGCCGTCGCCGCGTCGATCAGGCCGTCGCGGGAGTTGTCGAACGGGCCGTCCCGCAGATTGCGCAGCGGCAGATTACGGACTTTGCCGTTGGCAAAGGCCACCTGGACGATCGCCGGGTCGATATCGTAATCGCCGAAGACCAAATTGAAGAACAGGGTCCCGCCCGGCGCGATCTGATCCTTGTCAACAACGAAATCGAAAACGAACGTCGCGTTATTGGGCGTGACCGGCCCGTCGGCATCCGGCCAATGGTGACCGGCCTGCGAGGACGAGATCGCCAGATCGGTCCAGTTGGATCCCCGGGTCTGAATGCCGATCTTCTTGCACCCAGCGCAGGCATTATTCACATCGCGGATCTCGTTTTCGTCCCGGTTGTCGAAATTGTCGTTGGAGAAAACGGCGACCACCCCGTCCCGGTTGAGGTCCGGGAGAAATTCGCCGGGGCGCAGGACGCCGTCGCCATTGGTGTCGGCCCGGGGCGCCGGACCAAGCCGGGACGCCCGGGCGAGGGCCTGCGGATTTTCGAAGCCGAAGCCGTCCACATCACCGATGCGGATGAACTTGAACGGTTCGGCCGCTGCCGGCGCCGCCAGCAACAGGATCAGTCCCAACCCCAAGTAAGCGCCTCGGCTCATGCCGTCTCCTCCGCGGCGGCGTGCGCCATGGCCATGTTCCATATGGCTTCCGCCGAGTGACCGTCATCGCGCAAACCGCGGATGGTCTCGGACTTATCACGTTTTGAGAGCTTTCGGCCATCCTCGGCGGTCAATACCGCGTGATGATCGTAGAGCGGCGTATCGAACCCGAGCAGCGCCTGCAGCAGCCGATGCACATGGGTCGAGGCGAGTACGTCCTTGCCGCGCGTCGCCCGGGTGACGCCTTGCAGGTGATCATCGAGTGAGACCGATAGATGGTAACTGGTCGGCGTATCCTTGCGCGCCAAAACCACGTCGCCAAAAATCTCCGGTGTCGCGTCCTGCTCGCCGGTCCACACATCCTCCCAGGTCAGCGGCCCCGTCGCCGCGGCCGCCGCGTCGGTTTTCAGCCGGAGCGCATGGGTCTCGCCCGCCGCCACGCGCCCGGCCGCCTCATCCGCCGAAAGCGCCCGGCAGATGCCCGGATAGATGAACCCGTCGGGCCCGTGGAACTCCGCCGTCCGCCGCCCCGGCTCCTGAAGGGAAGCCTCGATCTCGTCCGCGATGTCGGCTCGGGTACAGAAGCAGGGATAGAGCAGGCCGGCCGCCGCCAGCCTGTCCAACGCCGCCCGGTAGTCGGCGAAATGGTCGGACTGACGGCGCACCGGCTCTTCCCAGGTCAGGCCCAGCCACGCCAGGTCTTCGAGGATGGCGTCTTCGAACTCGGGCCGGCAGCGCCCCTGGTCGATATCCTCGATGCGCACCAGAAACCGGCCACCGGCCGACTTGGCCGCGTCATAGGCATATATCGCCGAATAGGCGGTCCCCAGATGGAGCAATCCCGTCGGCGACGGGGCAAATCGGGTGACGGTCCGGGTTTTCGGTAAGCTCATGTTTCCGAATTCGGTTTCCCTTGGGGAGCCGGGTCATTGTCGGTAGGATCATGGCCATAATGAGCGACCTTCCGCAACTCACCGGCCCCAGTTCGGGGCCCGCCGGCGGCCGCACGCCGCGGCAACTCGTCTTGCTGCTGCACGGCCTCGGCGCCGACGGCAACGATCTGATCGGTCTCGCGCCCTATTTCGCGCGGGTTCTGCCGGACGCGAAGTTCGTCTCCCCCAACGCACCGTTCCCCTGCGACATGGCGCCCATGGGATATCAGTGGTTTTCGCTGCAGGAACGGACCGAGGAGACGATGCTCGAAGGGGCGCGTATGGCCCGGCCGATCCTCGACCGGTTCATCGATGAACAAATGGCGGCCCTTGGACTAGGCCCGGCCGACACGGCACTGGTCGGGTTCTCCCAAGGCACCATGATGTCCCTGTTCGCGGGCCTGCGCCGGGATCATCCGGTGGCCGGCATCCTCGGCTTTTCGGGCCGCCTGGTCGGCGCCGACATCCTGGCGGACGAGATCTCCGTCAAACCGCCGGTTACGTTGATCAACGGTGATCAGGACGAGATGATCCCCGCCTCGGTACAGCCGGCGGCGGTCAACGCCCTGAAAGACGTGGGCGTCGAGGTGGAGGGCCATATCCGCCCGGGCCTCGGGCACTCCATCGATCCGGTGGGCATCGAATTGGGCTGCGAATTTCTGGCCCGGGTGTTCGCATGATGGAGATCGTACTCGCTGAATTCGCCGTCTGACCCGAAAACACCGAGGCCCGGGCGGCGGCCGTCACCACCGGCAGAGCAGCCGGGGCGAGAACCAGGGTTTTCATGATTTGTCTCCTCTGGGCGAGTTGACCGCCGGTAACGTCCAAATCGGCACCGGCGAAATAGGTGGCCGACGGATCGGCAGGGAACAGGACGGCGCGGGCCATCTCGCCGGCCTCCATGATCCGGGTCGCGAAACCGCGGCAGGTCGCGCAACTGCCTGGCCGTCAGCAGAACACCCACCTCGTCAGCGGCGAAACGCTCGAATTCTTCCGGGTCCATTGTGATGACAATGACCTTGGACTTGGCGTGCCGGCGCCAGCCCGATTCCACCCCTGCCGGGGTGACGATGATCCCGCCCTTTTCGCAGGTGAAATCCCGATATTCGCCATCCCGCCAGTTCTCCACCCGATGGGCGTTTTCCTGCCAGTTGAGCAATAAATGGTGCTCGTCGAAGACTGCGGTCGGCATGGAATCCGGCTCGGCCTCGAAATACTCCAGGGTCAGCAGCTCGGCCGCCGAGCGGCGGGCCATATCAGCGCCGTTGAACAGCGGCGGCGAGGGATAGATGTCCTGATATTGGAGCGCCGTGCCTCGGGATTTAAGCCAAGCCGGCCCCGATTCCAGTCAAATTCCGGTCATTTCCTAACGCTGATCGCGCCACCGGCGCGCCACCCTGTGGATTGTCATCAAAGGTTCACACAGCCGTCCCCGGGATGTCGCTTAAGCGGTTGAAATACATACCTCATCGGCTATGCTCATCGGCGATAAGGGGAATATATTGTGTCTGGTGCCTTAGAGAACTGCCCAGCCCTTGTATTGAACGCCGATTTCCGGCCGCTCAACTACTTTCCCCTGTCGCTCTGGTCCTGGCAGAACGCGGTCAAGGCGGTGTTCCTCAAACGGGTCAACGTGATCTCGGAATATGACCAAACCATCCACAGCCCGAGTTGGGAAATGCAGCTGCCGAGCGTCATCGCGCTCAAGGAATATATTCACCTCAACCGGCGCCCGGCCTTCACCCGGTTCAACGTGTTCCTCCGCGACCGGTTCGCCTGTCAGTATTGCAACACCGGGTTCCCGACCCAGGAGCTGACCTTCGACCATGTGGTGCCGCGATCCAAGGGCGGCGTGACCCGGTGGACCAACGTGGTCACCGCCTGCGGCGTGTGCAACCTCCGGAAAGGCAACAAGTCGATGAAAGAGGTAAGAATGAGGCTGCACACCAAGCCGGTACAGCCGACCAACTACCAGCTGCAGGAAATCGGGCGGGGATTCCCGCCCAATTACCTTCACGAGGACTGGCGCGACTTCCTCTACTGGGATACGGAACTGGAGGCCGAGTAAGGGTTGTCCCGGTCCAAGCACTATTCGTCGGCCCCGATTGTCGGCGAGGCTCCTGTTGAAATTGCAACAACCCAGGCCGAATGCCGGGAACAGGGATCTTCAACAGGGGAGCAACTCCATGAAGATGCTTGACCGGCGACGGGACGTAGCGAACTTCGGCGTCTCCTACAATCACCCGCGGTTGTGCGCGATCGCCAAGGGCGCCGATCCCATCCCTCGATACCGCCATGCCATAAAATCAGCAATTTTCGGAGACACAAACTCCTCGAAGGCCGTCTCCAGCGGTGACTGCTTGACCTCGGCCGCCACACACGCGGCCGACATCGGGAGCAATACCGCCAACCCGAATTGTTGGCCCCACCTGACCATCGCATCTACTCCGCGGCGTGTTTGCCGACCTCCCAGCCCCAGCCCGACAGATGCTTCTCGCCCAGGTCTTTGGGGCCATCCTCCAGCGGCGTCGCAAGCGTATCGTTCCAGCGGTTGAGGAACCCGAACACCGAGATGATGGCGAGGATCTCGACGATCTGCTCGTCTGACCAGTGCTTTTTGAGTTCGGCGAAGTCCTCATCGGTGACCGCGTTGGGCGCCAGTGCCGCCCCTTGCGCAACCCGAAGCGCCGCGCGCTCGGCGTCGGTGAACAGGTCCGAGGTCTCGTATTCCCAGATGTGCTCGATCTTTTCCGCCTCCGAGCCCCGCTCGATGGCCATGCCCGTGGTGTGCGCCGAGCAATAGACGCAGCCCGCCGAACGGCTGGTGATGTGGGCCACCAGCCCCTTGAGATAGGACTCCACAGATCCCGGCGCCCAGGCAGCGTGGGCCATGTTGGAGAACGCCTCCAGGATTTTCGGTTTGCGGGCAAGGATGCGCAGGCTGTTGGGGATGAAGCCCAGGCGCTCTTGCGCCAGTTCCAGGGCGTGGCGCGATTCTTCGGGGCAGTCTTCCAGGTCGAGGGGTTCCAGTCGGGGCATTTTCATATTCCTAGGACTTTGTCAGCGTGTTCTCGTCCGTGTGCTCCATGGTGCGGCCATAGATATCGACGGTCGTGGTCCGATTGCAGCCGAGGGAGCCGCCGCCGGCGCAGCACCTGTTGAAAGGACCGGGAACTCGTCTTCTTCCAGCGCGACGACATGCCCCTGATCATCGGTCCACTCGCCCAACAGTCCGGCCAATGGCGCCAAGTCCAATTCAGTCCAGCTCATATGGCCTCTCCCCTCAGGTGTCCCGTTCTTACTACCCGCTAAAGCCTTTACAGCAAAGGTGAAATCCCTATACTCCCGCGCTTCATTCCCGGGAACGCGTGGCCGACCATCCGTCACCGCCCGCTCCGTAGTCCGAGGGGGCCTACCGGGACATTAAGAACGTGTACGAAATGCAGAGCCAAGGAGGACAGATATGTCCAAGCGCGTCCGCGCCAAGTACAAGATCGACCGCCGTCTCCGGGTAAATCTCTGGGGACGCCCCAAATCCCCCTTCAACAAGCGCGAATACGGCCCGGGCCTCCACGGCCAGCGGCGCAAGAAGCCCTCCGACTTCGGGCTGCAGCTGCAGGCCAAGCAGAAGCTGAAGGGCTATTACGGCAATATCGGCGAGCGCCAGTTCCGCCGTTACTTCCAGAAGGCCAACAACACCAAGGGGGATACCTCGGAGAATCTGGTCGGCCTGTTGGAGCGCCGCCTGGATGCCGTGGTCTACCGGATGAAGTTCGTACCCACGGTTTTCGCCGCCCGCCAGTTCGTCAGTCACGGCCACGTCCGGGTCAACGGCAAACGGGTCAACATCCCGTCCTACGTGGTGAAGGAAGGCGATGTCATCGAGGTGAAGGACAAGTCCCGGGAAGTGCCCATGGTGCTGGACGCGGTTGCCTCGCCCGAGCGCGACGTGCCGGCCTATATGGAAGTGGATCACAACAAGATGCGCGGCACCTTTACCCGCCAGCCCTTGTTGGCCGACATCCCCTATCCGGTGCAGATGGAACCCAACCTGGTCGTCGAGTACTACTCGCGCTAAAGAGTAAGCCGGGTACGGCTCGCGCCGGGGAACGGTCTATTCCGAAAGAGAGGCCGCCGATTGGCGGCCTTTTTTGCGGCAGGGATTCGGAAGCCTGCACAACGGGCGGGCGAACCTGTAACATGGGTCCCGTCACCAAACGGGTACAACGGCGGAACGGCAATCTGATGGACCCGCAGCAACTTGCTGACGAACAGGAAATCCGGCGGCTTCGCGAACGCTGGGCCTTCGGCCGCGACTACGGCGATTGGGACGAAATCGCCGCCTGTTTTCACCCAGGCGCGACCATCAGCATTTCGTGGTACGAGGGCGACGTCGCGGGGTTCATCGAAGGCTCCAAGAAACTCGTCGCCAAGCGGGCGCCGGACGAGCGCGGCAAGCATTGGCTGGGCAGTGCGCGGTACTGGATCGAGGGCGATCGCGCAGTCGCCGAGACCGATGCCATGATCCTCGGGCGGGTGCGCCTCGACGGGCACCTGTTCGACACCACCACCTGGGCCCGGTTCTATGATCTGGTGGAACGCCGGGACGGCGACTGGAAGATCGTACAGTGGAAGATGATCTACGACGCCGACCGCATGGACGCGGTGGAGCCCGCCAAAGTGCCCGCCGCGTTCTATGACGGCATCGATCTCTCGCCCTACCCACCGGCTTGCGCTCATCTATGCTACCGGCTGGCCAAATCCGGGCAATCGGTGGGCGACAATATCGTTTCGCGGGGCAGCGAGGCGGAAGCGGCTTGCAAGGACGAAGGCCGCCGCTGGCTCGCCGGCAAGCCGGTCTAGGGCGGGCGCGATTGAACCGCCATGGGGGTGTTGCGGCGATGAGGCATAAAATGATTGCGTCATGGCCGGGCCCGGACCCACTGGTGTCCGGTTAAGATATCTGGACAGGTTGCATGGTGTTGATTCTACTGGTGTCCAAGCGTTTGCGACGATTTGGACACGAAGTTAGGACCAGCACCATGCGGCACCAGAATAGCGTTTTTCATGACATCTTGAAGCATGTTCCTTGGGATGCGTTCGACCGGCTTGTGAAGGAGCATGGCGCCGATTGGCGGGTTTGGCGCCTGAGCACCAAGGACCAGTTCATCGCACTTCTATACGGCCAGCTTTCGGGGGCATCGAGCCTGCGCGAGATCGCCGGCGGCCTGGAGAGCCATTCGGCGCGGTTGTACCACGTCGGCAGCCGGCCGGCGCAGCGCTCGACGCTGGCCGACGCCAATGCGCGCCGTCCGGCGGCGGTGTTCTCGGGCCTGTTCGCCGAGATGGCCGGTCGTGCCCACCGGGGCCTGCGCCGCAAGCTCGGCGAGGCCACCTATCTGATCGATTCCACCGGGCTCCGCCTGAGCGGCGCCGGGTCCGAGTGGGCGCGCTTCTCGGCCAAGGTGTGCGGCGCCAAGGTCCACGTGATCTACGACGCGGATGCCGAGCGGCCGGTTTATTCGGCGGTGACCAAGGCCCGGGTCAATGACATCACCGCCGCCCAGACAATGCCCATCGAGGCCGGCGCCACCTACGTCTTCGACCTCGGCTACTACGATTATGCCTGGTGGGCCAAGCTGAGCGCCGCCGGATGCCGCATCGTCACCCGTTTCAAGTCCAACACGCCGCTCGACCTTACCGCCGAACGCGGCCTCCCGGACGACAGCGGCATCCTGTCCGACCGCATCGGCCGGCTGCCAAAACGCCGGGCCAAAAACCGCAAAAACCCGTTCGCCGAACCGGTCCGAGAGGTGCGGATCAAAACCGACACCGGCAAGGTGCTGCGCATCCTCTCCAACGACCTCGACGCCCCGGCCCGGGAGATCGCCGATCTCTACAAGCGGCGATGGGCCATCGAACTGTTCTTCCGCTGGGTCAAACAGACCCTCAAGATCCGACACTTCATCGGCAACAGCGAAAACGCCGTGCGCATCCAGATCGCCGTAAGGCCAGGAGGGCGATGATCGCCTATCTGCTGCTCAGGCTCGCCCAAGACACCCAAACCATCGTCAAAAGCCCGCTCGCATTCGCCCGTCTCGTGCGCGCCAACCTCATGCATCGAAAGCGCATCGACCGCCTCCTCAAACCCAAAACACCGCCTCCCGAAAATTCAAACCAAATGGCAATCCAATGGACGTGAAAGTTAAACCGGACACCAGTGGGCCCAGACCCGGCCATCCACGTGTACCATGCCGCGAGGCGTGGATCACCGGGTCAAGCCCACTGGTGTCCGGTTTAAATTTGTGGACAGGGTGCATGACATTGATTCTATTCGTTTCCTGACGTCTAGCGGCGTTTTGGACACGAACGGAGATCAATGTCATGCGGCATGAGAATAGCGTCTTTCACCAGTTGACGAAGCACATTCCGTGGTCGACGTTCGACGATGCGGTTTCGCGGCACGGCTCGGACCGTCGGGTGCGCCGGCTTCGTACGCGGGACCAGTTTCTGGCGTTGCTTTACGGCCAGCTTTCGGGCGCGGCGTCGCTGCGCGGGATCGAGGACGGTCTGTCGAGCCAGGCGGCGCGGCTCTATCACGCGGGTCTGCGCGGCGTCTCGCGCTCGACCCTTTCGGACGCCAACGCGAGGCGCCCTTTCGAGGTCTACGCCGATGTGTTCGCCGAGATGGCGCGTCTGGCGCGGCCCGGGCTGCGGCGCAAGCTGGGCCGTGCGGTGCGCCTGCTCGATGCGACCAAGGTCGACCTGTCGGGGTTGAGCGCGGACTGGGCGCGGTTCTCCGCGGACCATTGCGCGGCCAAGCTCCATATCGTCTACGACCCGCATGGCGGGGTGCCGCTGCGCTGCGTCGTCACCCCCGACAAGGTCAACGACATCACCCCGGCCAAAGCCATGCCGATCGAGCCCGGCGCGACCTATGTCTTCGATCTGGCTTACTATAGTTACCACTGGTGGGCCGAACTCGACGCCCGGGGCTGCCGTTTCGTCACCCGGCTGAAGAAGAACACGCCGGTGGCGGTCGTCGAGACCCGGCCGGTGGCGCCGGGCGGGCCGGTGCTGGCCGAGCGTATCGGGCTCCTGTCCCGGCGCCTCGCGGCAAGCCGTAAGAACCCTTTCGACAAGCCGGTCCGCATCCTCACCGTGGCCATCGACGGCGGCCGCCGGATCGAACTCCTCACCAACGACCTCGACGCCCCGGCCGAGGAGATTGCCGCGCTCTACAAGCAGCGCTGGCAGATCGAGCTGTTCTTCAAGTGGATCAAGCAGAACCTCAAGATCAAGCACTTCCTCGGGACCAGCGAAAACGCCGTCAAAATCCAGGTCTACGTCGCCCTGATCGCCTTCCTCGTCCTGCGTGCCGCGCATGACGCACAGGAAGCGATCCCAAGACCCCAGGCCTTCGCACGCCTCGTCCGCCTCAACATCATGCACCGCCGGTCCATCCGCAACATCAAGGACCCGCCAAAAACCCCGCCAAACGACGCAAGGCAGATGAACTTCCAACTCAACCAATGCTAAACCGGACACCAGTGGGTCAAGCCCGGTGATGACGACAAGCGGGTGAGCGGGGAGAGGAGGCTTGCCATGCGTTCCCTCGCCCCCGTCAGGGGGAGAGGGGCAGGGTGAGAGGGCGCAAAAAGGAGAATCCCCCAATTGAGTACAGACCCTAGGGCGGGCGCGATCATGGCACGAACTGCATCAACGCGCAGCCGCTCCGGCAAGAACCGCAAGACGGACCTGCCCTGGGACATCGTGGAGGCCGCCTTGGGGCTGGCCGAAGAGCGGGGCTGGTCGGCCGTTCGCATGCACGACATCGCAAAGCGACTCGGCGTGTCGCCGGGCCAGGTCCTCAAGCACCACCGCGATCTCGACAGTGTCGCCAACGGGTGGTTTGGGCGCGGGCTGGAGGCGATGATCGCGCCAAAGCAGCCGGATTTCGGCGCGCAACCCGCGAAGCGGCGCATAGAGACCTGCCTTCTCGCCTGGTTCGATGCTCTGGCGCCCCATCGCCGGGTCACGGTGGAGATGCTGAAGGGCAAGATGCACATTCCGCATCCGCACCACTGGGTGCCGGCTATCTTTGATCTCTCGAGAACCATCCACTGGCTTCGGGAAGCGGCGATGTTGCCGGCCAGTTACGGGACCCGGCGCGCGCGGATGGAGGAGATCGGCCTAACCTCGCTATTCCTGGCCACACTCCTGGTCTGGGCCCGCGATGACACGCCCGGCCAAATTCGCACCCGCCGATTCCTCCGTCGCCAACTGGACCGGGCCGACCGATTCATGACGTCCCTTTGGGGACCAGCCCCTCCGCCGGGACAGGTCGTCGTCTCATAGACGCCAGGCGTTAGCTGAACCGGCGGCGGTATTTCTCTGCGTCCTACTCCGCCGCCGCCGGCATTTCCGCCGCCTGCATCTGGTGGATCGCCTGGCGGCTGTAGGCGACAGCCTTGTCGTGCTCTCGAAGGATCAGCTTGCGGCCGGGATCGGCGCCGACCGCCTCCTGCTGGGCCTCGATAAAGAGCTTGTCTTCCTCGAAGGCTTCCAGGATATCTTCATGAAACCCGGTATTGCCCGTTCCGTCATAGGGCTCGCCACGAACGGCGGTGGAGAAGAAGTAGTGGAAATTGGCGTCGTCGGCCGGCGTCGCGTGATGGAAGACCCGGAGCAGCAGCCCACCCGGTTTGGTTGGGTCATCAAGCCCGCCGGTTCCGGCATCGTGAATGCCCGCCCACTGCAGCACGGATGCCGGTGCGACGTATTCGAAATCCATCCAACGGTCGACCTGCCCCTTGAATCCGGCGGCTTTTCTGAATGCAGGCGGTGGCGTGGAATTCGGCATGCTGCGATTGAAATGGGCGCCGCGCTCGGTCCGCGTGGTCGTCATTTCGGCTTCGTCGTGCTCCTGCGGGTTGCCACCGATGGTCGTACCGTGGACGTAGCCCAGGTGAGTCAAATCCATCAGATTGTCCATCATGAACATGTAGTTGGCGGCGATATCGTACCGGCCGAAGTGGAAATTATATTCGTCGGTCTGATCGTGATAGGGGAAGTCGATGATTTGGCTTTCATCCGCAAGTTCCGGATCGCCGGTCCAGATCCAAACAAATTTCTGTCGCTCCGCGACGGCATACGCCCGGACACAGTGGGCGGGGCTTAGCTTCTCGCCCGGATTTTCCACGCAGGCGCCCGAGCCGTCATAAACCATACCGTGATAACCGCATTGGATGCCGGTCTCGACCGCCTTGCCCAGAGACAGCTTCACGCCCCGGTGGCAGCACCGGTCTTCAAGCGCCGCCGCGGAGCCGTCGCCGCTCCGGAAGAGGACCAGATCCTGGCCCATGATCTTGCGGGCAATGGGTCCTTCGTCCAATTCGTAAGACCAGGCGCCGATATACCAGGCGTTGCGCACCAATGGTTCCATTGCAAATTCAGACATAATCGGCCTCCTCCGTATGAGTGCTATTAGCTCAACTGCGAGGTGGGTTAGCCGGATTGACCGGCATCGGGCACCCAGCCCTCGGCGAGCATCTCGTCCGCTTCGGTATGTACGGTATTCAGCATTTCTCTCAGGACCGCTTGTTCGTTGGCAGAGAATTTTCTTAATAGCCGCTGTTCCCGGGCCAGGGCAAACTGAACGATTTTGTCATAAAGGGCCCAACCATCTTGAGTCAATTCCACAAACGACCGGCGGCGGTCCTTGGGATCATCCTGGCGGGTGAGCAGTCCACGTTCCTCGAGGCGGGCGATGGAGCGGCTGGTGCCACCTCGATCCATTCCCAAAGTGTCCGCCACTTCCAGAATGGTCGACCGGCCGCCGGCGCCGGTAATCTGTATGATCCGCCATTCGCGAAGGTCAAAGCCGAGCAGCCGCGCATGGTGACGGGCGGCGTGCCGTCCAATTTTCACGCCGAGCGTGACGAACAGCGCCGGAACATGAGACTTCAGGTCAAACCGCTGCTTGGCACGGGGCTGCGTGATGACGTCGGACAAGTTACTCTCCCTGCGGATGAGAGGGAGTATAAGGCATTTACTTGAGAAATCAATCATTGAATTATCAAGCAAATTCTGCCTAGCGGTTGATCCCGAACTTGGTCAGTCTGTAGTCCTGAAATACGTTGGGAGAACGCTGAGCCATGAGCCTTGCTGTCATCGGCGCGGGATTTGGACGAACCGGAACGGATTCGATGCGCGCCGCCCTCGAACAATTGGGGTTCGGTCCCTGTCATCACATGCGTGATTTGTTGCACGACCCCGAGCAGGAACGCCTCTGGCTGTCGATCGCGCAGGGTTCGCGGCCCGGCTGGGATCACGTCTTTGAGGGTTACAACGCCGCGGTCGACTGGCCGTCATGTTATTTCTGGCGCGAACTTGCCGAGCATTTTGGAGATGCCAGAATTATTCTCTCCGTGCGAAGCGCCGAGAGTTGGTACGCCAGTATGGAAAAAACCATCATCCCCTTCATGAAGACGGACGACCCCGATTCCGTCGGCAATGTCGTCGTCAAAGATCTCACCTTCGGCGGCCGGCCGGACGATCGGGCGCACGCGATGGCGGTTTACGAAAAGCACATCGCCGACGTACAGGCTGCCTTCCCGGCAGATCGCCTGCTGACATATCATTTGGGGGACGGCTGGGATCCGCTGTGCCGGTTCCTCGACAAGCCCGTCCCGGCGGCGGAGTATCCGCGATTGAACGCCTCGGGTGAGGCGTTTGAGTCGCTGTCGAGATCGGACGGCGATTGAGGATATGCGGGCGAACCGGTGCTGACCGGGTCCCGGTGGCGGTTTCCGGCTACTTCCGGAACAGGATTTGACCGCGCCGCGCGACCAGGAGTTTCTCGAGCGTCACGGGGTGGAAATAGGCCTCGACCCGGTCCCCTTCCGGCGTGGTGCCGTAGAGCTCGTAGCAGCGGCCGTCGACCTTGACCCGGCGGACCTGCCAGCCTTCGGATTTAACCTTCTCGATCAGCTGATCCCGGGTCTTCCAGGTGGATTGGTCGCCACTCTCGCAGGTCATGCGGCCGGTGGCGTCGGCTTGCCCTGCGGACAAGCTCAAAACCGCCGCGGCGAAGGTTCCAATTACGACTTTCTTGATCATGGTGTCCTCTTTGCGTGTTGAAGCGTGGTGGAGAGTTCAAGCGGCCGCTGGACGCGGCTTCATGATTCGGAACAGACGGTAAGCCTCCAGAAGGGCCAGGGGCACGAAATGCACCAGTGCGGGGCCCAGATTGTTGTGGACGAAAATCCAGTGAAGCAGGGTCAGGATGGCGGCTGGATAAATCCAGCGGTGCAGCCACTGCCACCCCCGGCGCAGGAACCGGACGGCCCCGTCGTGGCTGGTCACCGCAAGGGGGATGAAAATGAAAAACGCAAACCAGCCGGTCCAGATGCCGATCGCCCAGAACTCGCGGGCCATGGCGTCCAGGGTCTGCATGTCGACGACGTACAGGATTGTGTGCAAGAACGCATAGCCGAACGCCGCGACACCCAGATACCGGCGGCGGTGGTTGAGCCAGGCCAGCCAGCGCGCGCGCGGAAACAGCATCCGGAGCGGGGTCAGCATCATGGCGACTATCATGAACCGGGCCGCGAACTCGCCCGTGGGGTGGAGCAGGTCCTCGGCGCCGACGCCGCGGGACAGGGCGGCTGTCATGGGGATGCCGGGGAGCGCCAGCAGCACCCAGAAGGTGCAGGGGTGGTTCCAGATGGTCTTGAGAGTTGCGATCATGCCCCTTCAACGGGCAAGGATTTTGGTTCCGTCGCTCGATGAAATTTTGTACGCGAGGCGGACGCAGGGCAGTTGCCGGACGATTCCTGGCCGCCGAAACGTGGCTCCGGGACCCCTTGAATTCACAAACCGGAAATCTTGAACGGAGCGCCCGCGCCGAACCGGGGTTTGGTCTCCGGAACAAAGGTGCCGTGGAACTCCGCATCCGGATGATCCACCCGCGCCATCGAGGTGGCATGGAATTCATCGAGATCGTCACCGCCGAACATGACGCTCGTAATGTCTCGAACCGGCATCCCGATCCGCCGCTGCTCCTCTCCATCCGGGGTCCGCCGGACGTGTTCTCCCGAGATCAGCTCCGCGGTCCAAACGCGTCCCTCCACCTCGACGGTAATGCCGTCGCAGACCCCGGGGATATCATTCGTCGACACGAACCCGCGGCGGTTGGAGAGCCCACGGTACCGGCAACCTCCCGAAGAGTTGAGCAAAACGGTCCGAAAGTTGATGGCTAACGGATGAACGGCGGGACTAATATTCGGCGACCGATATTAGTTGTTTGAGCGTTATTCGTTTGTTCATTCCACACGGGAGGGAAAAATTCATGGACACCCATCTTCCTGAGAAGACCGAATACACTTTTGAGGATATCGATCCTCGGGTCTTCGAACTTTACGACCAGTACTGCCATTCCGGCATGACCCGGCGCGAGTTCCTGGACCGCGCGGCGGCGATTGCGGTGATCGGCGGCTCCGGCCTCGCCATGGCTCAGGCGCTGCTGCCCAATTACGCCAAGGCGAACATGATCATGTTCACCGACAAGCGGATCAAAGCCAAATATGTGGACTACGATTCCCCCGGCGGCACCTCGGGCAAGATGCGCGGCTACCTCGTGCAGCCGGCAGGCGACGGCCCCTTCCCGTCGGTCGTGGTGGTCCACGAGAACCGCGGCCTCAACCCGCATATCGAAGACGTCGCGCGCCGCGCGGCCGTCGCCGGCTTCGTCGCCCTGGCGCCCGACGGGCTCGCCCCCATCGGCGGCTACCCGGGCAACGACGATGACGGCAAGGTCATGCAGCGCTCCCTCGACCGGGGCAAGCTGATGACCGATATGTTGAACAGCGCCAAGTTCCTCAAAACCCATTCGCTGTCGACCGGTAAGTTGGGCGTGACGGGCTTCTGCTACGGCGGCGGTGTGGTCAACAACATGGCTGTGCGGTTCGGCAAGGATCTGCAGGCCGGCGTGCCGTTCTACGGCCGGGCCGCCAACACGGCGGACGTGCCGAAAATCCAGGCGCCGCTGATGATCCAGTACGCCGAGAACGATCCCCGGATCAACGCCATGAAGGCGGATTTCGAGGCCGCCCTCAAGGCCAACAACAAGACCTTCGTGAGCCACGTTTATCCGGGCACCCGGCACGGCTTCCACAACAACTCGACGCCCCGCTACGTCGAGGCGCAGGCCAAGATCGCTTGGGACAGGACCATCGCCTGGTTCAAGCAGCACCTGGCCTAAAGACCCGGAAGTGCCAAACGGCAGCGGCGGCTTCCACCGGAAGCCGCCGTTTTCGTACCGGCGCCCTTATTCCGCCGGCTGGGCGATCATCGTTGCGGGCGGCCTAGGAAAACGTCGAGCTTGAGGCACCCCTCTTCCTTCCGGCCTTCCGGCATCAGCGTGGCCATGCCGGCCTCGTAGGCGGCGATATGTTCGGGCTTGATCTGAACTTTGACGATGACGTGCATGGGGCTCTCCCCGTTGTTTATCTATCCGACAACGCGAGACGCAGGCCGAGCAAGGCAAACGCGGCGGCAAACCCGCCCCTGAGCCACTTCATCACGCCCGGTTTTGAGATCACGTAAGTGCGGGCCGCACTGGCGAAGGCGCCGTAGACGGCAAACACCACGAAGGTGAGAAACATGAACACGGCGCCGAGCCACAGCATCAACGGCGTCGGGCCGGCCGTTCCGGCGGGCACGAACTGAGGCAGGAAGGCGAGGAAGAACAGCGACAGCTTTGGGTTCAGCAGGTTCACCAGGATGCCCGAGGTGACGATCCTGAGGGCCGGGGTCGAGGTTTTATTTTCAGGGACGGATAGCGCACCCCCCTCGCGCAAAATCCCCCAGGCCATGTAGAGCAGGTAGAGCACGCCCAGAATTTTGACCACCTGGAAGGCGACGGCGGATGCGTGCAGCAACGCGGCCAGCCCCAAAATGCCCGCCGCGATATGTGGAACGATCCCAAGCGTACAGCCGAAAGCCGCGATGACGCTGGCGCGCAAGCCCTGCCCCAGCCCGTAGGCCAGGGTGTAGATCACGCCGGTCCCGGGCAGCAGGATGACGATCATCGAGGTGATGAGGAATTCCGGGGTCATGGGAACCAAAGCTTTATGCTACCGTAACCTGTTTCTTTGCCTTTCGCCTTAGGCGGCGAAGGACGATAGACCTTCGCGATATAGGGCGGCGAGTGAGTCTCAACAAATTGCTCAATTTTCGGCAATGTCGCGATAAACCCATCAGCCAATTCAGAGTGCTTGGCCTTACCGACGAGCACCAGGAGCGCCACACCATTACGCATGACTGCGTCACGTTCATTGGGTTTGTAGCGAATTCGCCGATCATGTGTCAGGGCAATCCACCCCCGGGAACCTACTGTCCTAAGCCAGTCCTCATCGCGGGCATCAGGAGCGAAGTGGTCCTTGTGTTGTTCCACGTTCAGCCCAGCCGATTTCAGGATTCCGGGAAACTGATTTCCGAGGTCACGATCCGTAAAATAGACGGAACTCAAGCTGCCCGCTCATACACTAGTGCTTGCGTTACATCTCTTACGTCGAGGTCGTAATCCGCGGCCACCTCCTCCACTGATTCGTCTGCATCAATACGCTCCACGATGGCGGAAGTTGAGACACCCTTGCTCAAAATGACGGGCCGGCCGAATGCGATCTGCGGATCGATAACAATCGGCCTGTCGTCTGCTGGCGAAACAGCGGACACAAACGGGAATAATCGAATAGGAATGTCGCTCGAATTCCACTCAATTCGAGCCAAGTGTCGGTCAAATACCTCACGCATGGCAAGTTGGCCTGATGCAGATAGTTCGATCAATTTTCCATATCGTTCCAAGAAGACTCGACCCGCGCCGGTACGCAATTCAGGACGAAGCAATAGTCTAGAAATCTTCAGCTGACGCTCGGCGTACTCGATCGAGGCCCTAACTGCCTGGACCGAGACACCGTGTTCGCTCCGGAGCGCCCTAAGCACATGCGCCTCAATCAAATTCGAGAATGAAAGGAGTGGCGGTTGAACCAATGCCGGTTTTAGAAGCGGATGAAATCGACCTGTACCCTCAGCTTTGGGGTACTTGCGACCAAACATCCACGAGCGCAGCGTCGCAGCCGGCAAACGAACATAGCGTGCGGCCTCGGCAATCTTATATGCGGGCTGATTCTGAGCTTCGTTCAACAGCGAGCGGACTCCAACTTATAGGATCACATCATAATATGATTAATGATTCTGAAACGCGAGCGCTCACGTTATCCGAGGCCGCGGGTCAGCTCTGATCCCACTCGGCCCGCTCGCCGCCCTCTGTCTCGGCGTCGTAGTACCACTTCAAGCCAAGCTCCTCCTCGCTCAAGACATTGGTCTTGAAGCTCCGCCAGGCCTGGATCTCGAAATAGTCGAGCGGACCGTCCAGGGCCCTCAGGCGATGAGGGACGCTTGGCGGAAAATAGACCAGGGTGCCCGGTTCAAGCTCTTGGGACTCGTCGCCGACCTCCACCTTGCCGCGGCCCTTGAAGGTCATGTAGCAATGGTCGGGCCCGCGCGGATTGGCCTCGGTGCCCACGTGCTGGTGATACGGCGACGAGCCGTCGTCGCGATAGTGCATCTCGCCCGCCTGGATGGCGTTGGTCGGCGTCAACCGGCTGCCGTCGCCCAGGCGCACGGTGCTCTCGGCACAGAAGTGGCGCACCCGCCCGCCGCTGGCATCGCTGAGACGGCGGAGCCTGCCGCGGTTAAACACGTAGCCCGGCCCGCCGGGCAGATCACCGTCGACCCCCGCGGGCGCCTTGGGCGTGATCATGTGGAGGATCTCGAGATCGCCCCCTGAGGCTGCGAAATCCGCCGTCTCGCCGGGCGTCACCATGGCTCCGGCGCCCCCTTCGGCGACCACGGATTTGCCACCGAGAGCAATGGACCCGCCGCCGCCCATCACATAGAGCAGGTGAACGTCGCCGCCCGCCTCCACGTGAAAGGTCTGGCCGTCCGATACGGTGCGCCGGATGACCGTCAGGTTTTTGGAGCCGCAGAGCGCGTCGCCGCACAGCGTCCGCTCCCTGCCCGACGGCACCTCGGCGGCGTCGGCGGTGTTGGAGTTGATGATGAAGATGTCGTTCAACGTCGGCATAGAAGACCTCCCTTCTCCTGAGGCGTTAATTCCTAGCTTAACCCATCAGCGACGGCAGAATGAGCGTAATCGTCGGAAACAGCACCAGCACCGTGAGCCGCACCATGTCCGCCATCCAAAATGGCGTGACGCCCCGGAAGATGGTGCCGGTGCCCACATCCCGGAGCACGGTATTAAGGACGAATATGTTCATGCCCACAGGCGGCGTGATCAGGCTGATCTCGGTCACCACGACAACGATGATGCCGAACCAAACCGGGTCAAGCCCGAGAGACAGCACCACCGGGAAGAACAGCGGGATGGTCAGCAGGATCATGGCGATGCTGTCCAGCACGGCGCCGAGGCCGATATAGATCAACATGATGGCAAAAACGACCACCAGCGGATGAGTGTCGAGACCGGTAACCCAGCCGCCCAACGTCTCGGGCATGCCGGTCTCGTTCATCAGATTGGAGAAGATCAGGGCCCCGATGAGAATGAAGAACAGCATGGCGGTGGTTTGGGCGGCGTCGGACAATTGCTGAAACAGGGTCTTCCAGGTGAGTTTGCCGCGCGCCCAGGCAAACAGGAACGCGCCGGCGGCGCCGACGCCGGCCGCCTCGGTCGGCGTGAAGAAGCCCACATAGATGCCGCCGATGACCAGCAAGAAAAGCAGCAGCACGCCCCACACATGGGACAGCGCCTTCCACCGCGTGGCCCAGGGCGTCACTTCGCCGGGCGGGCCGATCTCGGGCCTCAGCCGCGTGGTGATGGAAATGGCGATGTTGTAGCCGACGATGCCCAAGATACCGGGGATGATGCCGGCGATGAACAGCGCCCCGATATCGGTGGACGTCATGATACCGTAGAGCACCAGGATGACGCTGGGCGGGATCAGAATCCCCAGCGTGCCGCCGGCGGCGATGGCGCCCGTCGCCAGCGTATCGGCGTAGTGGAACCGGCGCATGGGCGGCATGGCCACCTTGGCCATGGTGGCGGCGGTCGCCACCGATGAGCCGCACACCGCCGAGAACCCGCCGCAGGAAATGATGGTCGCCATGGCGAGCCCGCCCCGCTTGTGGCCGATCCACGAATAAGCGGCGGTGTAGAGCTCGTCCGCCAGTCCCGCCCGAGTGATGAAATTGCCCATTAGCACGAACAGGGGGATCACCGACAGTTCCGACGATTGGGCGGTATCAAAGGCGAGCCGTCCGATCATCGACAGCGTCCCTGGCCAGCTGACGTAATAGGCGAAGCCGACGATGCCGACCCCGGCCATGGCGAACGCCACGGGCAGCCGCAGGAACAAGAGCCCGATCAGGATAGCGAAAACGATCAGCGCGTCGACCATGGATCAGATGATCTCCGGTTGATCGTCATGTTCCGGTGGCGGCACCAGGATGTAGGCAGCCTGGATGGGGACGCTCAAGGCCGTCATCACCGCCATGAAGTATGCCACCGGCGCCAAGGGAACGTTGAGGAACAGGGTCACGTCGTTGTAGCCCGCAAGCTTGCCGGCCACGTCCCAAAGCCGCCAGGCGAAGATGGCGAGAATGACCGTGCAGACGCTGTTGACCGCCACCCGCTGGACCACCCGCCAGAATGGCGGGATCACGTTGTCAAGAAGCGTCACCGAGACGTGGCCGTCATTGGCGGTGATGATGGGCACCCCGGCGAACACCAGGATACCCATCAGGATTTCGACCACCTCGAATAGCCCGACGATGGAGATGTTGAATACCCCGCGGGTGATCACATCGACCACCGTCAGCCACATGATCACGAACAGGGTGACCGCGGCAAACAGGGCCAATGCCCGGCCCGCGGGTTTGCGGAACCGGGCATAGTTTTCGGCGAAGGTCATTTACTCAGCTCTGGGGCTTAACAGCCTAGCCGATAAACGACCTATTTCTTCATGGTCGCGGCTTCGATCTTCTTGATCTCCGACTTGTACATGGCGAGCGCCGCCTCGCCGTCGACGCCCTTGGCCTTCGCCTTCTTCATCCACTCGGCCTGGATCGGCTTCCACATCGCCTTGGCCTTGGCGGTGAATTCGGCGGGCATGGGGACGATCTTGATGCCGTTCTCTTTCATGTGCGCGATGCCGTTCTTGTCGGCCAGGTCCCACGCATCGCCGATATAGTCGGAGGCGTGCTCACCGGAGACGCCTTCGATCAGGCGCTGATCCTTGGCCGAAATGCCGTCCCAGACCTTCTGGTTCATGTACATCTGGAACACGGTGGCATAGAGGCCCCCGGGCGGCACGGTGGTGTACTTCACCAGCTTTCCAAGCTTGAAGTTCTTGATGCCCTCATATGTCAGGAAGACGCCGTCGATGACGCCCTTGGAGAGCATGTTATGCACCTTGGTGATGGGCGCAAAGATGGGCGTGGCCCCCATGCTCTTGGCCAGTGCCGAAATATTGTCACCGCTGACCCGGAGCTTCAGCCCCTTCAAGTCGCCCATGGTCTGCACCGGACGCTTTGAGTTGTGGATCAGGCCGGGGCCGTGGACCCAGACGGTCATCAGCTTCATGCCGGCCGCCTCGTTGGCCTGCTTGAAGTGCTTGTCATAGACCCGCCAGTAGCCGACGGTCCGCGCCTTGGCGCTGTTGGTGAGGAATGGGAACTCGGCCATCTTGTGCAGCAGGAACCGGCCTGGCGTGTAGGCGGGAATGATGTGGGCGACGTCGATGGCGCCTTCCTTGATAAAGTCGTGATAGGCGGGCGGCGCGCCCAGGCCCTTCGCCAGCATGCGGACGTTGACCCGGCCCTTGGTCACCTCACCGATACTCTTCACCCAGAGATCGACGCCGAATTTCCGCATCTCGTGGTGCGGCGGATCCCAAGTGGCATATCGTAGTTTTTGTTGGGCTTCGGCGGGCGCCGAAGCGGCGAAGACGGCACCGGCAACTGCGCCGGCCCCCAAAATCGTGCGAACGAATAGTCTGGACATTCATTCCTCCATCGAAAATGTGTTGTCCTGTTGAAATTGGTTGCGTGCTCTTATGTGACGGCAATCGCTTGATATGAGATTATCACTAAATCTCATATTGTAGGATTTTTTGTATTCGTGTGCGTTGCGCGGACGAGGCCGTTTAAGCACGGTGGCCATTTATGGACCAATGAGGGACGCTAAGCAGCGTCAACAAACCGGGGGAGGAGCGACGACGATGAGCGTCACCAGACGGAATGTGCACGGGGTCACCCACTACGAACAGGGGCGGGCCTTCGACGGCTACACCCTGTTCGCGCCGATGATGGGCCGCAATGTGTGGCTGATCGATATGATGGGCCGGGTGGTCCATCGATGGGCGATGGAGAACATCCCCGGCAATTACGGCAAGCTGCTGACCAACGGCAACCTGCTCTATGCCGGCAAGCTCATGCCGTCTCCGCTGCCCGAGTTCGGCGGCAATGGCGGCCAACTGATCGAGGTCGACTGGCACGGCAATACGGTCTGGGAGTACCGCGACCCCTATCACAGTCATTGTTTCGCCGAGATGGAGAACGGCAACCTGATGATCGCCCAGTGGCGCGCGGTGCCCGACGGCATTGCCAAGAAGGTCCAAGGCGGGCAGCCGGGCACCGAGCTCAATGGCGTCATGTGGGGTGAAGCCATACAAGAAATCGACCGGGAAACCAAACAGGTGCTCTGGGAGTGGTGCTCTTTCGATCATCTCGATGTGGAGATCGACATTCTGGGGCCGCTGCATCCCCGGGACCGATGGACCAACCTCAATGCCATCACGATGCTGCCCGACGGCAACCTGCTGGTTAGTTTCCGCCTCATCAACACGATTGCCATCATTGACCGTGCGTCCGGCGATATCATCTGGCGTTGGGGCCCCGGCGAGATCGCCGGCCAGCACAACCCGACGCTGCTCGAGAACGGCAACATCCTGCTGTTCGACAATGGCGCCCACCGGGTCTACACCACCATCGATTTCTCCCGCGTCATCGAGGTCAACCCCAAGACCAACGAGATCGAATGGGAGTACAAGGACGACCCACCCTTCGACTTCAACAGCTTCATTTGTTCGGGCGCCCAGCGGCTGCCGGGCGGCACGACGCTGATCTGCGAGTCGCTTAAAGGCCGCTTGTTCGAGGTCACCCGCGAAGGCGACATGGTGTGGGAGTTCCACTCGCCGTTCTATTACGACCACGGCGTCTTCGGCACCAACAACATGGTGTTCCGCGCCTATCGCTACGCCGCCGAGTATCCGGGGGTGAAGGACGCGGACCTCGACCCCGGGCGCTATCCCGACATCAACGCCCTGATGCCCCGGCGGTTCGTCCGACGGCGCGCCGCCGAGGAGCCCCACGTCACCGGCAGCAGCTTCGAGGTCGGGGGTTTCCGGAACCAGGACGCCGAATAACAGCGGTTGCGGGTAGCGCCGGAGCGCGCACATCAAAGATAGACATGTGCCGACACTCACCCCGGCAGGTTGGGAAATGTCTATTTTTGTCTATGAATGCCCATGAATGCCTATGCCGCGAAAACGCCACTTGATTATCCAATATATCGGGATATCATGAATTATGGATAAAAATCAGGCTCTCGCCGCCTTTGCGGCGCTGTCACAGGAAACCCGTTTGGACGCGCTCCGGCTGCTGGTCGCCGCCGGGCCCAAGGGACTCGCGGCCGGCGAAATCGCCGAGCGGCTGGCGGTGCGCCAGAATACCATGTCGACCAACCTCGCCATCCTCGACCGGGCGGGACTGGTCACCTCGAGGCGCGAGGGTCGCAGCGTCCGCTACTTGGCCTCCCTCGAAAGCCTTCGGGATGTGGTCGGATTCCTGATGAAGGATTGCTGCGGCGGACAGCCGGAACTGTGCGCGCCGCTGCTGGACGAGGTCCTGGGCGCCGCCTAAGGGCCGGGGAGAGGGAGAAACGAACTTGGCACTCGGCATCAACGGCATGGGACGGATCGGGCGTCTTGCCCTGCGCGACGCCTTGGGCGGCGTGATCCGCGACGCTTCCGACACCCGGGGGCCGAATGGAATTGAAGTCGCCCACTTGAACGAGGTGAAGGGCGGCGCCGAAACGACGGCGCATCTGTTGGAGTTCGACAGTGTCCACGGCCGCTGGCGGGCCAATTTCGATGCCGCCGAGGACGCCATCACCGTCGACAATCACCGCATGGGGTTCACCGGGGAGGCCGGTCCCGGCGCGGTACCGTGGGGGAACTTGGGCTGCGATATCGTTCTGGAGTGCACCGGCAGGTTCCGCACGCCGGAGATGCTGCAGACCTATTTCGACCAGGGCGTGAAGAAGGTGATCGTCGCCGCGCCGGTGAAGGACGAGAAGGCCCTCAATATCGTCGTCGGGGTCAATGACGGGCTCTATGAGCCGGACAAACACGACCTGCTGACCGCGGCGTCGTGCACCACCAATTGCCTGGCGCCGGTGGTCAAGGTGGTGCATGAGAATCTCGGCATCAAGCACGGCCAGATCACCACCATCCACGACCCGACCAACACCAATGTGGTCACCGACGCACCGCACGAGGACCTGCGCCGGGCGCGCTCCGCCATGCTGTCCCTGCAGCCGACCACCACCGGAAGTGCCACCGCCATCGCGCTGATCTACCCGGAACTCAAGGGCAAGCTCAATGGCCACGCGGTGCGCGCACCCGTGCTGAATGCCAGCCTGACCGACTGCGTCTTTGAGGTGGAGAATTCGACCGCCGAAGACGAAGTGAACGCGCTGTTCGAAGAGGCCGCCGCCGGGCCGCTCGCCGGAGTGCTCGGCATCGAGCGGCGGCCCCTGGTGTCGGCGGACTACGCCAACGACACGCGAAGCTCCATCGTCGATGCCCCGTCCACCATGGTCACCGACGGCACGCTCCTCAAGGTCTATGCGTGGTACGACAACGAGATGGGCTATGCGTGCCGGATGATTGATCTCGCCAATATCGTCCAGGAGTCGCTGATCTGATGAGCGGTGCCCGCAACTACCTGATCGTCACCGCGTCCTACTGGGGGTTCACCCTGACGGACGGGGCGCTCCGGATGCTGGTCCTGCTGCA
Organism: Rhodospirillales bacterium; assembly: GCA_965213765.1. GTDB lineage: Bacteria > Pseudomonadota > Alphaproteobacteria > Rhodospirillales > UBA2165 > JAJDXO01. Next base: position 2,256,930 of record OZ243926.1, read on the forward strand.
CTTCTTCAATCTCGGCTACTCGCCCTTCACCCTCGCCTTGCTGTTCCTGCTCTACGAAACCGCCGGCATCTTCGCCAATCTCGGCGGCGGGTGGCTCGCGTCCCGATTTGGGATCACCCGGATGCTGTCGGTAGGACTGACCCTTCAAATCGGCGGTCTGCTATTCCTCTCGGCGCTCAACCCCGGCTGGGGCGCTGTGGCGAGCGTCATCTGGGTGGTGGCGGCGCAGGGCATTGCCGGAATCGCCAAGGACATCACCAAGACCGCCTCCAAATCGGCGATCAAGATCACGTCCGCCGAGGGCAACGGCCAGCTGTTCAGATGGGTGGCGTGGTTCACCGGCTCCAAGAACGCCATGAAGGGCGTCGGCTTTTTCGTCGGCGGCCTGTCGCTGGAGTTCGTCGGCTTCCAACCGGCGCTGTGGGCCATGGCGGCCATGCTGGGGATCATCCTGATCGCTGCTTTCATCTCGCTCCCCGCCCGCCTCGGCATGGCGGGCTCATCCAAGAGCGTCAAGGAGCTGTTCTCCAAGTCCGCCGGGGTCAACATCCTCGCCGGGGCGCGGATCTTCATGTTCGGCGCCCGGGACGTGTGGTTCGTCGTCGGGGTGCCGGTGTTCCTCTATGCCGGCGGCTGGAGTTTCTGGGAGGTGGGCGGCTACCTCGCCGTTTGGACCATCGTCTATGGCGGCATTCAGGCGGCTGCCCCGTCGCTGATCCGGCGGAGCGAGGACGGCCTCTCCCGCGAGGTCCCCGAAGCCCGGCTCTGGGTGATACTTCTCACCGCGGTGCCGGTGATCCTCGCCATCCTGGTCGCCACGCCGGCTGCGCTACCGATCCCGCCCGCCTGGGTGGTCGTCGTCGGGCTCGCCATCTTTGGGCTGCCATTCGCCCTCAACTCGTCGCTCCATTCCTATCTGATCCTGGCCTATGCGGGATCGAAGAAGGCCGCCGAGGATGTGGGCTTCTATTACGCTGCCAATGCGGGCGGGCGGCTGATGGGGACGCTGTTGTCCGGTCTTCTCTATCAATGGGGCGGGGTGATGGCCTGCCTGATCGGATCGGCCGCCATGCTGGCGACGTGTTCGATCATCACTTTTCTGCTGCCGGCGGGAAATACCGCCACGCCTGAGCAGGCGCCTGCCGAATAGTGAACGCCTACTCCGCCTCCCAACGCTTCGCAGCCGGGTGGCTGGGCACCGCCTGTCCGCCGGCGACCGTGATCGGGCCGGGCATCATGGCCGGGCGGCTGGCCGACGGTGATCGCCGTGCCGGTGTTCACAAGGCTATTCAGGGAGACGAAGCGTGACGGATAACCCTCTTATCGGTTTTCAGGCCGACCCGGCGGACCTCGATTATATCGGCGAGAATTTGCAGCGCCCGGAATGCATCCTGGCCGAGCCGGACGGTACGCTCTGGTCGGCGGACGCCCGGGGCGGGGTGGTGCGGATAGCGCCTGATGGGTCGCAGGCCATCGTCACCCAGACCCAGGCGGCGGCCTTCGAAGGGGCCGGCGATGACGCAACCCGGTTCACCGAGGGCACTCTTCCCAACGGCCTCGCCTTCGGGAAGAACAAGGAGATTTACATCTCCAATTTCGGCACCGATGTGCTGGAAGTGATGGACCGGGACACCGGCGAGACCAATCTTCTCTACGACTCCATCGACGGCGCGCCCATCGGCAAAGTGAACTTCGTGCTGCGGGATGCCAAGGACCGTTTGTGGCTCACCGTGTCGACCCGAATCAAGAACTGGATGGAAGCCATGAGCCCCAATGTGGCCGACGGCTTCGTGGCGCTGGCCGACGAGAACGGCCTTCGCATCGTCACCGACGGGCTTACCTTTACCAACGAAATCCGCCTGGATGCGAACGAGGAGTATCTCTACATCGCCGAGACCACGGGCCAGCGGGTCTTCAGGATGAAGGTGGCGGCGGATGGGTCGCTCTCCGGCCGGGAGGTGTTCGGTCCATCAAAACTGGGTCCCGGCGGGTTCGTCGACGGGATCGCCTTCGATGCCTTTGGTAATCTCTGGGGCACTCTGATCATGGCCGACATCATCTTCGCCATCACCCCGGACGGCGAGTACCTGGAGATCCTCAACGATTGTGACGAAGCGGCCACCGACTCGCTGGAGGCCAAGTTCCGTGCCGACGAGGTCACGGCTGACGATATGCTGGCCACCTCAGGCACCATCGCGCCATGGTTCGCCAGCGTCACCTTCGGCGGGACCGACCTCAAGACCTGCTATATCGGCAGCCTGCGCGGCACCCGGATCCCCTGCTTCGAAAGCCCGGTCGCCGGCCTGCCCATGGTGCATTGGCCGGAGTAGGAGGAAAACGGGTCAGGGCCTGGGGAACACCATCACGGTAAGGTCGCTGTAATCCTCATCGCCGGTTTCCGCGCAATCCGCGATGGCGGTATCGAAGGAGCTCTCATCGTCGAATGTGAGGCGCTGATGCACGGTCACGGCGCGGGCCCCATCGATCCCTGCTTCCATCAGCCGCCGGCACAAGGCCGCCGGCATGATGTCGAAGGGGCGCGGCAGGCAGATGACGTTCCGCCGTGCCTCCTTAAGGTAGTGGATCAAATCGTCGAGCTGTTCTTCGTGGTCGTAGCGCCGGTGCAAAGTGACGAAGAGGGATTGCTCCATGGCGATCCCCGAGCGCACCGCGGCGATCTGAATGCAGCTGATGCCGGGCACCAGTTCGACCTCATCGATGCGTTGGCGAACCCGGTCGAGGAGTTCGTTGCACGATACGTTGAGATCCCCCCAAGCACAGACCACGACGGTCTTTCCGTCCGCGGCACGCGCCGCCGCCAGGTCGAGCTGCGCCTCCTGGTTGGGGTAATCCATGGAGAGAATCTCGGCTCCCGGCCTGGCGTGAGGCCGGGCGGTCTTGAGTACGGTCTCGAATCCGGCAATCACGTCCGCTCCGGCAATGATCCCGGCGCCTTTCCCTGTCAGGAACCCGCCGTCGCCGGGCCCAACAGCCACTACGGTCGCGCGGGTCATAGGGCTTGGGCGGCGGCCAGCACTTCGGCCACGTGCCCCTTCACCTTGACCTTCCGCCACTCGGATTTGAGGGTCCCGGTCTCATCGATCAGGAAGGTGGACCGGTCGATCCCCATGTACTTCTTGCCGTACATGGACTTCTCGACCCAGGAACCATAGGCGTCGCACACCCTGCCCTCTTCGTCCGAGAGCAGGGTGAAATTCAACTTGTGCCTGGCCTTGAATTTATCGTGCTTGGCGACGCTGTCTTTGGAGATACCGATGATCTCGGCGCCCGCCTTGGAGAACGCTTGGAGTTCGTCACGGAACTCGGAGGCTTCCCGGGTTCAGCCGGGCGTGTCGTCCTTGGGATAGAAGTAGAGCACCACCTTCCTGCCGCGAAGATCCGACAGCTTCACCGATCCGCCGCCGTCGCTGGGCAACGTGAAGCCGGGCGCCTTGTTGCCGGGCTTTGCTTTTGCCGCCATATGCCTCTCCCCTCTGAAGTCGCGGCTCTATACGCCCGAGATTCGCCAAATGTTCAAGACCGGGGATCAAGACAGATGATCGAGCGGCAGGGCGGTGGAATATTTCACCTGATTGAGGGCGAAGGAGGATTTGATGTTGGAGACGCCGGGTATGCGGGTCAAATGCTCGATCAGAAATCGCTCGTAAGCCTCGAGGTCGGGGACGACCACCCGCAGGAGGTAATCGGACTCACCCGTCATGAGATAGCACTCGACCACCTCGGGCCGCGCCTCGATGGCCGCCTCGAACTCGGACAAGTTCTCTTCGATCTGCTTTTCCAGGGTAACGTGAATGAAGACGCTGACCTTCAGATCAATGGTGTTGCCGTCCACCAGCGCAACCCGCTTCTTGATTACCCCCGCATCGGTGAGAAGTTTCACCCGGCGAAGGCAAGGTGACGGCGACAACCCCACCCGTTCGGCCAGTTCCGCGTTGGTCAGGCCGCCATCGGATTGAAGCTCGGTGAGAATTCGTGCATCGATTGCGTCCAGCTCCATAGTTGATATTTTATGCCGTTTTTTTATCTTTTTCTAATCAAAACATCCAATCACGGCATATATAGGCGCATATTTCGCAAGAATATTTCTTGCGAATCCTGGCAATTTCGTCAGGTCATGGAGATCATCGGTCCCAGCCAAACCCGCACCGGCCAACCGGGCCCGGAGATCGTCCTGGAGGAGCTTCAGCGCAAGATTCTGTGGCTCTCCGCCTGGATGATCCACAACGCCAATCACCTTCGCCCCAATGAGGACGGCCTCAAGGTCGGCGGGCACCAGGCGTCCTGCGCGTCCATTGTGTCGATCATGACCGCGCTCTATTTCTCGGTGCTCCGGCCCGAGGACCGGGTCGCCGTGAAGCCCCACGCCGCGCCGGTGTTTCATGCCATCCAATACCTGCTCGGCAATCAGAGCTTGGATAAGCTTGAAAAATTCCGTGCCTTCGGCGGCGCCCAGTCATATCCGTCCCGAACCAAGGACACCGACGACGTGGATTTCTCAACCGGGTCGGTGGGCCTTGGGGCGGCGATGACCGCATTCGCCTCCATGATCCAGGATTACATCCAGGCCAAAGACTGGGGTCACACGCTGAAACCAAGCCGGATGATCGCTCTGGTGGGTGATGCGGAACTGGACGAGGGCAATATCTATGAGTGCCTGCTTGAAGGATGGAAACACGAACTCCGCAACACCTGGTGGGTCATCGACTATAACCGCCAGAGCCTGGACGGAATCGTTCACGAAGGAATCTACAGCCGGATCGAAAAGACTTTCGCCGCGTTCGACTGGGACGTGGTCACCCTGAAATACGGGGCATTGCAGCGGGCCGCCTTCGCGGAACCCGGCGGCGAAACGCTGCGCCGGTGGATCGACGACTGCCCCAATCCCCTCTATTCGGCGCTGACCTATCAGGGAGGCGCCGCATGGCGGGAGCGGCTGCTTGACGACTTCTCGAACAATGAGGATGCCCTCGCCCTCGTTTCTCGCTGGTCCGACGAGGAATTGGCCGAACTGATGGTGACCCTCGGCGGCCACTGCCTGCCAACCCTGATCGATACCTTCGCCGCCATCGATCACGACCGTCCGGTGTGCTTCATCGCCTATACCATCAAGGGATGGGGACTACCGCTCGCCGGCCACAAGGATAACCATGCCGGCATTCTAACTCCGGATCAGATGGCCGGCTTCCGGAAGACCATGGACATTCGTCCGGGGCATGAATGGGAACCCCACGAGGGGATCGACATTTCGCGGTCCGATTTTGAGGCCTTCCTGGACGCGGTGCCGTTCAATGCGGGCGGCAATCGCCGCACATCGGCAAAACCCATTCCGGTTTCCGCGCTGCCCGAAATTGCGGCCGGCTCGGCCTCGACCCAGGAAGGGTTCGGCAAAATCCTCAACGAAATTGGCCGTTCCGATGAGCCCTACGCGGACCGGATCGTGACCCTGTCGCCGGATGTCAGCGTATCGACCAACCTCGGACCGTGGATCAATCAGCGGAATCTGTTCGCCGCGGAGACCATCAGCGATACCTTCCGCCAGGAAAAGGTGGTCAGCGGCCAAAAGTGGAGTTTCGATCCCGGCGGTCAGCATATCGAATTGGGGATCGCCGAAAACAACCTGTTCCTCGCCTTGGCTGCCGCCGGGTTGTCCCATTCGTTATTCGGCGAACGGCTGCTGCCTATCGGCACTCTCTATGATCCGTTCATTGCCCGGGGCCTCGATGCGCTGAACTATGCCTGCTACCAGGATGCCCGTTTCCTGCTGGTGGCTACCCCGTCCGGGGTCACGTTGGCGCCGGAGGGGGGCGCCCACCAATCCATCGGCACACCGCTCATCGGCATGGCTCAGGACGGTCTGGCCGCATTCGAGCCCGCTTTCGTGGACGAGCTCCGGACGATCATGGAATGGTCGTTTGGCTACATGCAGCGCGACGGCGCGGGCGATCCGGATCCCGCCACATGGCTTCGGAATCACACCGGCGGCTCGGTCTATCTCCGTTGTTCGACGCGCAAACTGGAGCAACCGGTGAGAGAGTTCACCAGCGGCCAGAAAGACGACCTGATCAATGGTGCTTATTGGCTAAGACGTCCTGGTCCCAATTGCGAGTTGATCATCGCCTATCAGGGTGTCGTGGCGCCGGAAGCGATGACCGCGGCAGGCATGGCGGCGGAGCATTTCCGGGACGTCGGCGTCCTCGCCGTGACGTCAGCCGACCGCCTCAATGCGGGCTGGCAGGCGGCGCAACGGGCGCGGCGTCACGGCGCGGCAAACGCCGAATGCCATATCGAGCGACTGCTGGCCGGAATTCCAGGACATGCTCATCTGCTTACGGTTCACGACGGACACCCGGCGGCACTATCCTGGTTGGGCGGTGTTCGCGGACATCGGACATCGGCGTTGGGCGTCGAGCATTTCGGGCAAACCGGCACCATCGACGATCTTTATGCTCACTTTGAAATTGATTGCTATACAATTCTCAGGGCGGCCGCTGCATTACGCGGCCGGCCAATTTGGTAGAGCCAGGGGGAGACACAAAATGGCCGACAACCAGCCAAGAATTCCGGTTCCATCCATCAGCGAGGTGGTCCTGAAGACCGGCCGGTTCGATGACATGCGGGATTGGTACATCACCGCACTGGCGACCGAGCCGTTTTTTACCCGCGGTCGGCCGGAGAAAGCGTCGTGGACCAAGTCCCAGCAAATTGCCTTCTTCAAGCTCACCGGCTCCTATCCCTATACGCAGATACTCGGCATCTTCGAGGTGGACGGCACCCGCGATACGCCAGGCACGGATCCGGGCATGCATCATTTTCAGTTTACCCACGCCAACTTTGATGATTTGTTCGATCGCTACGAGCTCCTCAAAGCAGCCGGCATCTCTCCGTCCCAGACCTGGAATCACGGTGTCAGCACCAGCTTCTATTACGAGGACCCGGATGGAAATTGGGCGGAAATGAACTGCGTCAATTTCGATACCGAGGCGGAGTTCCTGGGCTACTTCGAGACCGAGGCCTACAAGAAAAACATCTCCGGCATTCCCATCGACCCGGATGAGTATATCGGACGCTACCGCGACGGGACGCCGCGCCAAGAATTGGTCGTGATACCCGTCTGAGCCTGCCCGGTGGGCGACCGCCCACAAAATTCCGACCAAATCCCTTGGTCCGGGCGGAACATTCCGCCTATGCTTTCCGCTACGACACGCACGCGAAAAGCACGCGCAACAGGGAGGTCCGAACCATGTTCAAGAAATTTGTTCTCGCATCTGCCGCAGTGGCGGCCATCGGCGCCGGCCAGGCAACCGCCGCCGATCTGAAGATCGCACACTTCGTCACCCCAAAGCATTCGGTGTCCCAGTGGATCGCCAACTGGTCGAAGAAGATAGAAGCCGGGACCGCGGGCGAGGTGAAGTTCACCATCTTCCCTGGCGGGCAGTTGGGCCCGCCGCCCAAATACTATGATATTGCACGGCGCGGGCAGGCGGATGTCGTGTGGATGGTCCATGGGTTCACGCCGGGGCGCTTCCCGCTGTCGGAGATTTCCAATCTGCCCTATATGGTGGCGAGCGCCGAGGTTGGCGCCAAGGTGCTCAATGACCCGGCGCTCAAATCCAAGTATTTGGCGCCCGAGCATAAGGGGGTGCAACCGCTCCTGCTGATGACCCATCAGCCGGGGAATATTCACTCGGCCAAGAAAGCAATCCGTTCGGTAAGCGACGTGAAAGGCATGCGGCTCCGATTCGCTTCAGCGACCATCAAGGATTTCGTGGCCGCCCTCGGCGGCACACCCGTCGGCATGCCGCCGACCCAGATCGTCGACAACATGCAAAAAGGCGCGATTGACGGCGCCTGGACCGACTACGGCGGAGCCGGCATTGCCTTCGGCATGGGGCCGGTGACCAAGTATACCACCGAGATGTACTCCTACGTCGCCAGCTTCTGCATCTGCATGAATAAGAAGTCCTATGATGGCCTGTCGGCAGGTGCTCGCGCCAAGGTTGATCAGTCTTTCGTCGGCGTCGAAAAGGAGGTCGGCCACGAATGGGACAAGCTCGACCCCATCGGCAAGGGCATCATGATGAAAGCCGGTATGACGCCGGTGCGGCTGTCCAAGGAAGAGGACGCAAAGTTCCGTGCGATCGGCGCCAAGGTCGCCGAAGTCAAGATCGCCGAACTGGAAAAGAAGGGCCTGCCGGCGCGGGCGGTCTACAACTTGATGAAGGAACTGGCGGCCAAGCACGAAAAAACGTCGCGCAGCTTCTGGACCCAATAGGCGACGAGACCGGGAACGCGTTCCCCAATGTTCGGCAAACCGAGTGACGCGGCGAGGCCCTTTGGCCTCGCCGCCGCTTTGGTGCTGGTGTTCATGATGCTGTTCACCACCTTCACCGTCGCGTCCCGGCAGTTCTTCGACTTCCCGATCCTCGGCGTGGTCGACGTGATGGAGTTGTCCCTCGTGGCGATGATCTTCGTCGCCATGCCCGGTGTGTTTTTGAGAGATGAGAACGTGACCGTGGACGTGATTGATCAGGTGATCTCCCGGAAGGCCCGCGTGGCGCTCCGGTTCTTCGGTTTGATCGCCACCCTCGGGTTTCTCATCGTGATGATGATCGAGATGATCGAGCCGGCCCTCGATAAGCTGGAGTTCGCTGAGGTTACGATGACTCTCAGCATCAACCGGTTTACCCATTGGGTTCCGATTATCTCTGGATTCGTCCTCTCGATTATCAGCACCGTCTGGGTGGTGGTGCATTACTGGCGAGCAGGGGTGCCGACGGATTCGACCCTCGACGGCCCCCGGGAGGACTCGGCATCGTGAGTACACAGGTCATTGGGCTGATCGCCATGGCCGGGCTGTTCGGCCTGATACTGCTGCGCGTACCGGTGGCCATCGCAATGGGGCTTACCGGATTGTTGGGGTACGCCGCTATCGACGGCTGGGAAACGGCGCTGATCACCGCCGGGTCGACCCCCTACGATCTCACGGACAAATATGCGCTTACCGTCGTGCCACTGTTTGTGCTGATGGGTGTCGTCGCCTCCAAGGCCGGTATGTCGAAGGAGCTATATCGAGCGGCGAACGCGCTGTTCAGCGGGTTCCGCGGCGCCCTGGCAATGGGCACCGTCGGGGCATGCGCAGGCTTCGGCGCCATCTGCGGCTCCTCGCTGGCCACCGCCGCCACCATGACCCGGGTCGCCGTCCCGGAGATGCGGCGGTTCGGCTATGACGAACGAATGGCGACGGGGGTCGTGGCATCCGGGGGCATCCTCGGGGTGCTGATCCCGCCCTCGGTCGTCCTGGTGATCTACGCCATCATCGCCGAGGAAGGTGTGCCGCAACTCTTCGCCGCCGCCCTGCTTCCGGGACTCGCCGGGGCCGCCCTGCATATCGTGGTGATCGCCGCAGTGGCGTTCGCCCAGCCGAACCGCATGCCCAAGAGCGCCTGGATGGGCTTTAGGGAACGCTTGGGCGAGTTTGCCGGGCTTTGGAAGATGGCCATCCTCTTCACCATCGCCGTCGGCGGCATCTACTCCGGATTCATGACGCCCACCGAAGCAGCCGCCGTCGCTGCGTTCGTCGCCATCATTATCGCCTTCGCCACCCGGACATTGAGCTGGCGCGGACTGCTGGACAGTTTGCTGGAGACCGCGTGGACCACCGGCATGTTGTTTGTCATCGTCATCGGCGCCTTCCTGTTTTCCTATTTCATGGCGCTGACCCAATTGCCCAACGCGATCACCGAGTATGTGGGCGCCCTTGGCGTCCAACCCTGGGTGGTGATCCTGATGCTGGTGGCGTTTTATGTGGCGCTGGGTTTCTTCCTCGATGCCATCAGCATGATCCTGATTACGGTGCCCGTGTTCCTGCCGCTCGCCGAAGCGGTCGGCTATAGCGGCATCTGGTTCGGTATCCTTGTCCTGGTCGCCGTCGAGGTGGGGATGATCACCCCGCCGGTCGGCCTCAATATCTTCGTCATTCGCGCCCAGATGCCGGATATAGCATTGGGCGATGTCTATCGTGGCATCGTTCCATTCCTTGCCGCGCATTTTGGACTGATCGCCATTCTCCTGCTGCTCCCGCAGATCGCACTGTGGTTGCCGGCACAATTGTATTAGAGCGGTTTCCGGTCAAATGGTTCAATTTGGCCGGAAACGGCTCTACCCAAGCCCAGATGCCTTCCCGGTCGACAAACCATCTGTTTCTCCCCTAGGGTTTGAATGGGAGATACGCAGATATCCCTCTGATAAATAATGATTATTTGGCCTATCGATTGGCCATGAGGTGACAGGGACGGTCCGCCATGAAGCTTTCATTGTTCTGCAACTGCCGGTATCTGGGCCCGTCGGAAGGGGTCGGCTGGCCGGTCCCGGCGGACGACTACTCACCGGAAGCCGCCGAGTATTCCTACGAAACCGCCCTCTCGCAGGCCGAGATGGTCGACCAGCTCGGCTGGGACTGGGTATCGGTGGCGGAGCACCACTATGCGCCCTTTTCCATCGCCCCAAATCCCATGGTTCTGGCCGGTGCGGTGACCCAACGGGTCAAGCGGGCCAAGGTTGCCTTGCTCGGGCCCGACCTCCCCATCCTCAATCCGATCCGGGTCGCCGAAGAATTTGCCATGCTGGATACCCTGTCAAACGGCCGGGTGATCGCCGGGCTGATGCGCGGCACGCCGAATGAATATGTGACCTACAACATCAATCCCGATGAATCCCGGGGCCGGTTCCAGGAAGGCCTGGAACTGATCAAGATGGCCTGGACGGAGAAACAGCCATTCGGCTGGCAGGGCCGGTACTTCCAATACCGGACGATCTCCATCTGGCCGCGACCGGTTCAAGACCCGCATCCGCCCATGTTCATGTCGGGCTCGAGCCCTGAAAGCGCGGCGTTCGCCGCCAGGAACCGGGTGAGCCTGGGGTTCGCGGTCACAACCGTGCAGGCGGCCGGTAAGTCGGCGGCCTACTACCGCGAACAGTGCGCGGAAGCGGGCTGGGAACCGACACCGGACGATGTGCTGTACCGGATGACGTTTCATATTTCGGACACCGACGAGCAGGCCGAACAGGATTTGCGTGACGCTGGCGCCAGCCGATTCCGGGGCATCGCCATGCTCAATCAGGACCTGATGGCCTCACTTCGCAAGACCGGATATTTCTCCGGCCCCGAGCACAGGCCATCGGAGAAGAAGGTGGCCCAGACCGGTCTTCAGGAACGGATCGACAGCGGTCAGATTCTGATCGGCAGTCCGGAGACGGTCATCAAGCAGATCCGGCGGGTGAAGGAGGAACTCGGGGCCGGCATTCTCGATCTGACGGCAGCCATCCAAATCGGTGACAAAACCACGAAGGCCATCGAACTGATGAGCGAAAAGGTCCTGCCGGAAATCCGCGGCTGGTGACGGAGGCTAGGCTTATGGACGAGATGTTGAACCCGACCGGCCCCGAAGCCGGTTTCGCCGAGAAGTTTGTCGAGGCTGACGGCTTTGACATACGCTATCGGGAAGCCGGCGAAGGCCCTTCCGTCGTCGCCCTGCACGGTGCGGACGGGTCGCGGATTTCGGGCGCCCATGCGCTGCTGTCGGAGAAATTCCGGGTGCTCGCCGTCGAGGCGCCGGGCTTCGGCAATTCCGACGAGAACACGCGGCATCAAACCATGTTCGAAATGGCTGACACTCTGCATGCCGCGATTGCCGCGCTCGGCATCGCCACGTTCTCGATCATCGGCAATTCCTTCGGCGGCCGGTTGGCGCTGTGCATGGCGGCACGGAGCCCCAAACCCGTTGAGGCGTTGGTCCTGGTGGGGCCGGCGGCCATTCGGGAGGAGGGCCCGGCGCCGAGGCGCGCCGATGGGTCCCATGAGAACATGGAAGCGGTGATGTACGCCCATCCGGACAGCATGCCGCCCATTCCCCGGCCCGATCCGGAGATCGGCAAGAAGCAGGCGGCGTTGGTTGAACGGTTGCGGGGTCCAGACCGGGATGAGGAACTGGAAGCGCGGATGCGCGAAATCGATACCCCGACCCTCGTTCTGCTCGGCACCGAAGACAAGCTTATCCCGCCCCGCATCGGCCGGCTTTATCGGGAGATCATGCCCAGGTGTCATGTGGTGATGATCTACGATGCCGCCCATGCCATGGACGCGGAGCGGCCGGAGGCCGTGGCCTCCGTGGCCGGCGACTTCATCGCCCGGCGGGACGAATTCCTGATCAAGTGCACCGACGGCGCCATTCACCCCTAGCCCGCATTTCTCACCAGGGTCATGGTCTGCGCGGCACTGTCGGGTCGGCGGAGCAGGAGAGGCGCGCCGCGCGATGCGGTGACATCGGGCAAGCGCCTCGACGCACGCTGCCGACCAGAGAGCGCCGCCCTTCGGGTCGCCTCGGTCGTTCTCAGAAAGAACGGGCGCCGCCAGGCGCCCTTCCAAAAGGAAATGAGGCAGCCGCCCTACTGGGCGGTCTGCATGGCTTTCCGCAGCCGCCCTACTGGGCGGTCTGCATGGGCTCGGTCTCGACCCCGGCGTTGGTGAAGACCTTTTCCAGTTCCCCGGTCTCGTACATTTCCCGGACGATGTCGCAACCGCCGACGAATTCACCCTTCACATAAAGCTGGGGGATAGTCGGCCAGTTGGAGAACTCCTTGATGCCGTCCCGGACCCCCGGGTCGGTCAGCACGTCGACGCCCTTGAACTTAACGCCCATCAGGGTGAGTGCCTGGACCACGGCGGCCGAAAAGCCGCACTGGGGGAACATGGGAGTCCCCTTCATGAACAGGACAACAGGATTGTCGTCGATCTCCTGTTGGATCTGTTGGTAGACGGGATGTTCGTTCATTTCAGAAAATTTCCCTCGGTTCGGGTGAATGGCGGGTGGTTACTCGGGAACGTTGGTCTGCAGCGCCAGGGCGTGGAGATCGGTCCCCATCTTTCCCTGGAGCGCCTGATAGACCCGTTGATGCTGCTGAACCCGGCTCATGCCTTCGAATTCCTTGGAGATCACCAGCGCCGCATAGTGGTCGCCGTCACCTCGCAAGTCTTCGATCTGCACCTGGGCATCGGGGATGCTTGCCTTGATCATCCGCTCGATTTCGCCGATGTCCATCGCCATGGCCGGTTCCTCAACATCCGTCCCCGGGGATACCGCCCACGGGTTGATCCTGTTCTAGACTATTCGTTTGACCAAATGGTCCACAATTTCACTGTGGGATTTAGGCCGGGTTTCAGCCGATTGCAAGGGTATTGGGAGGTCACGCCCCTATAGCCGCGGCTTCCAGTAGCCGCGCAGTTCCTGACCGCGGGGGTTGAACCTCTTGTAGCCATCCACCGTCTTCTTGATCTTGTTACAGAAACGCCGACCCTTGGCGTTGTTGAAGCAGATCTTGCCGTCGTCCGTCACCCACCATTTGGTCTCGTGGGAATGGAGGTTTCCCGGCCTATCGAACTGGGTGACCAGGACGCCGCCCGGCTTGAAATGCTGGATCATGTCAACGCCATCGCGGCCGCGGCTGTCAATTTTCCTGTCGCTATAAAAGGCCGTGAGCTCGGCAGCGGCCAGGAAGTCCTGGGCCGCCGCACCCTGCGGCAACGAGAGTAGCGCCAGCATGATGACGGCAAGAAACGCTTTCCCCATGGCAATTGTGTCCTTTCGAAATGAGTTGGCGGTCGAAATCATGCCGATAAACAGGTGAAAGAACTAAATCTAAGACACGTAGTGCTCTATGTCACGTCCCGGCCATGTAGTCGGGCAGCCAGCTTTCATGGACGTGACGCAGGTCATCGAGGGCGATCGACGCCCCGTCCACCGTCACCGCATCACCGCCCGTCGTGCCGATTTCCAGTGCCGGCACACCCCCTGATTCCGCTGCCGCGAGCACCGCTTCGATTTCGTCGGTGGCGATCAGATAGCGCGCCTGGTCCTCGCCAAACAGCCAGGCGTGCGCCGGGACACCGTCCGGCACGCTGATCGAAACCCCGGTATTTCCGGCAAGCGCCATCTCGGCCGCGGCGGCCAGAAGGCCGCCGTCGGAGAGGTCGTGGCACGCCGCGATCTTCCCCGTTGCAATGAGCCGCCGCACCAGATCGCCGTTGCATCGTTCGACGGTAAGATCGACGGTTGGCGGCGCGCCCTCTTCGCGGTTGTGGAGTTCCCGGAGATAGAGGCTTTGGCCGAGATGTCCGGATGTCTCTCCTATCAGAACCAGCAACAGGCCTTCGTCCGGGACCGCAATGCCCGCGGACCTGTCGTACCGGTCGAGGAGACCCACGGCGCCGATGGCCGGGGTCGGCAATATGGCGATACCGGCGGTCTCGTTGTAGAGCGAGACGTTGCCCGACACGACGGGGAAGTCCAAAGCCTCGCACGCCTGGCGGATGCCGTCCACGCAGCCGACGAACTGACCCATGATCTCCGGCTTCTCCGGATTGCCGAAATTCATATTGTCGGTGATCGCCAGCGGCATCGCACCGACCGCCGTAAGGTTGCGCCAAGCCTCGGCAACCGCCTGCTTGGCGCCCTCCTCCGGGTCGGCCAGGCAATAGCGGGGGGTCACATCGGTGGTGATGGCGAGCGCCTTTCCGGTCACCGCGCCGTTTGCCCCCTGAATGCGCACCACCGCCGCATCACCGCCCGGGCGCTGCACCGTATCGCCCATGATCAGGTGATCATACTGCTCCCAGATCCAGCGGCGGGAGGCGAGATCGGGACATCCCATCAAGGTCTTCAGGGCGTCCAGCGACGCAACCTCGGGCACCTCGTCCGCGGCGATCTCAGGCTGCTTCGGGGTCGGCTCCCACGGCCGGTCATACTCGGGAGACGCCAGGGCCAGCGGGTCGATGGGCAGATCCGCGGCGATCTCGCCATGATGGCGCACCACCATCCGGCCCGTATCGGTCAGATGCCCGACCACGGCGAAATCGAGCTCCCACTTTTCCATGATCGCGCGCGCCCTGTCCTCGGAGCCCGGCTTCAGGACCATCAGCATCCGCTCCTGACTTTCCGACAGCAGGAATTCGTAGGCGGTCATGCCTTCCTCGCGGGCCGGCACCTGATCAAGGTCCAGCTCCACCCCGACGCCGCCCTTGGACGCCATCTCGAAGGACGACGAGGTGAGTCCCGCCGCCCCCATGTCCTGGATGGCGACGATGGCGTCGGTGGCCATCAGTTCGAGGCACGCCTCGATGAGCAGTTTCTCGGTAAACGGATCGCCGACCTGCACCGTCGGCCGTTTTTCCTCCGAGTCCTCATTGAACTCGGCGGAAGCCATGGTGGCGCCGTGAATCCCGTCGCGGCCGGTCTTGGAGCCCACATAGACCACCGGGTTCCCGGCGCCGGTGGCGGCGGAATAGAAAATCCTGTCGGCTTCGGCAATACCGACGGTCATGGCGTTGACCAGGATGTTGCCGTCGTAGCGGCTGTGGAAGTTGGTCTCCCCGCCCACCGTCGGCACGCCGACGCAGTTGCCGTAGCCGCCGACCCCCGCCACCACGCCGGCCACCAGATGCCGGGTCTTGGGGTGCCGGGGATCGCCGAAACGGAGCGCGTTCATGTTGGCGACCGGCCGCGCGCCCATGGTGAACACGTCCCGCAGGATGCCGCCGACCCCCGTCGCGGCGCCCTGATAGGGTTCGATGAATGAGGGGTGGTTGTGGCTTTCCATCTTGAAGATGGCGGCGAGACCATCGCCGATATCCACCACGCCCGCGTTCTCGCCCGGTCCGCAGATGACCTGAGGCCCTTCGGTGGGGAGGGTCTTCAGCCACATCTTGGAGGATTTGTACGAGCAGTGCTCGGACCACATGACCGAAAACACGCCGAGTTCGGTGAGGTTGGGCGCCCGGCCGAGGATTTCCAGAATCTTTTGGTACTCCTCGGACGTCAGTCCGTGTTTGGCGACGATGTTGGGGGGCACCTGGTTTTCTTGGGCGTCCATCTAGGCGACTTCCCCGATGCCCGCCGCCATGCCGTCGAACAGGGGCTTGCCGCCGAGGCCGCCCAATAACGGATGCACGGCGTCTTCCGGGTGGGGCATCATGCCCAGCACATTGAGCCGCTCGTTGTAGATCCCGGCGATGTTGCGTTGGGAGCCGTTGGGATTGGCGGCGTCGGTCAGCGCGCCGGTCTCGCCGCAGTAGCGGACGGCGACCCGTCCCTCGCCTTCCAACGCGTCTAAGGTCTCGGCATCGGCGAAGTAGTTGCCGTCGTGATGGGCAACCGGGCAGCGCAGCACGTCACCCGCCTGGAACCCGCCGGTAAAGACGGTGTCGGCGCGCTCCACCTTCAGGTGAACGTCCTTGCAGACGAACTTGAGGTTG
The DNA here is from genome assembly GCA_965213765.1 of Rhodospirillales bacterium. Taxonomy (GTDB): domain Bacteria; phylum Pseudomonadota; class Alphaproteobacteria; order Rhodospirillales; family UBA2165; genus JAJDXO01. Next base: position 2,273,257 of record OZ243926.1, read on the forward strand.
GCGTTGCGCATCAGGGCACCGGGCAACAGCCCCGTCTCGGTCAGGATCTGAAATCCGTTGCACACGCCCAGCACATGGACGCCCGCATCGGCCCGTGCCTTGACCTCCCGCAGGATCGGCGAGTTGGCGGCCATGGCGCCGGAGCGCAGGTAGTCGCCGTAGGAAAAGCCGCCCGGCAGGACGATCAGATCCACCTTGGGAAGATCGGTATCCCGATGCCAGACCATGACCGGGTCTTCGCCGAAGCTCTCGCCGAGAGCCAGGCGCACATCACGTTCACGATTGGAGCCGGGGAAGACGATGACGGCGGTGCCCATGAAACCGGATCAGGCCTCGATTTCGATGGCGTAGTTTTCGATCACCGTATTGGCAAGGAGCTTCCGGCACATATCCTCGACCCGCGCCTTGGCCCCGTCGGCGTCCGTGTCGGCGAGATCGATCTCAATGTATTTGCCTTGGCGTACATCGCCGACGCCGCCAAATCCCAACGCTTCGAGCGCGTGGCCGACGGCCTTGCCCTGGGGATCGAGAACGCCGTTCTTCAGCGTCACATGCACTTTAGCTTTCACTGATATTCCTTACGGCTCCAATTGTCGGAATGTCCAAATCCGTGACCCCGCCCTCGGGCAGGATACCAAGCCGCCGGGCGACTTCCTGGTAGGCCTCCTCAATCCCGCTCAGGTCCTCCCGGAAGCGGTCGAGGTCGAGCTTCTCGCCAGTGTCCACGTCCCACAGCCGGCAGGTATCCGGGCTGATCTCGTCGGCGACCAGGATACGAAGCTGGTCGTGCTCCCACACCCGGCCGAACTCCAGCTTGAAGTCGACAAGCCGGATGCCGATACCGACAAACAGCCCATACAGGAAATCGTTGACGCGAAGCGACAGGGCGATGATTTCATCGATCTCCTGGTGGCTGGCCCAGCCGAAGGCGGTGATGTGCTCTTCCAGCACCATCGGATCCCTGAGGTCATCCGAATTGTAGTAGAACTCGACGATCGACCGGTCGAGCCGGCGGCCTTCCTCGAGCCCGAAGCGGGTGGCCAGGGAGCCCGCGACCACGTTTCGCACCACCACCGAAATGGGGATGATCTCCACCTCACGGATCAATTGTTCTCGCATGTTGAGCCGGCGGATGAAGTGGGTCGGGATACCGACCTCGGACAGCCGGGTCATCAAATGTTCGGAGATACGGTTGTTGATGACGCCCTTGCCGGTGATCGTGCCGGTCTTGGCGCCCGAGTGGACGCTGACATCGTCCTTGAAGTGCTGGACGATGGTACCGGGCTCCGGGCCTTCGAAGATGTCCTTGCCCTTGCCCTCGAAAATCTGCCTGCGTCTGGCCATGATTTGATTCCGGAATTCGGGGCCGCGATCCGCGCCCCAGATGGTGCCTCTATAGCAGTAGAGCGGCCACCGTACAATTGGTCCCTGCCGGACCCGGCGTCACAGGATGACGTCGTCGAATTCGGTATCGTCGGGCCGGCCCGGCGCGAACAGCCAGATGGGCCGCGCACCTTCGTTTTCGACCGCCGGCAGGGCCATCAGCGACGAAGACACGGTGCCGAATTCCTGATCTTCGGTGACGATGGACATGGCGCCTTCCGGCCCTTCGTCGGGGTCGAAGATGCGGCTGCCCAACAAGTGCTGCCAGTCCTCCCAATCACCCAGGGTCGGATTGGGCGGATGGGCCTTCTGGAATCGCGGCAGGTAGGTCCGGATGCGGGCCGAAGTCTTGTCGTTGCGGTCACTGGCCGTAATCATCGAGATGCCGGGCGGGACCGGCAACACCTCGACCTGCCCGTCCGCGCCATTGCCGGCATGGCGCAGCCAGAAAGCGTCGGTATTGTCGGCGATCACCATGTTGAAGGGGCGGTAGGCGGCGGTATCCAGATTGCCGAGGGCACCCGCCGCATCCGCCGCATCGGCGTGGTCCAGCGCCTCCAGAGGCAGTTCGCCGCGGGAGCGGTAGCCGTCCGCCTGTCCCAATGACCCCCGGCGGTTGAGCATCGCGGCGATCACCCCGTTCTCGTTGATGCCGAGCCAGGTGCCGCCCGCCAACTCGTCCATGCCGGCCACCACGTCCTCCCGGTCGGACCAATGGCGGGCCGGCGGTTTCCACGGCCGGGCCAGGGATTCGTCTCGATTTGCGGCAAGAATTAGAGGCCAGTCTTCTCCGGGCTGGCGCAGGACGATGACGGTGCACATCACCGATAGATAGCCCCTGGGTGCCGGAAGTACCAGCAGGGAACGTAGGGTTGAATGTTTTTCCGTCCGGTGTCATTGCAATGCAATGCGCCCCTGCGTACATACCCGACAATTGGACGTCCATTCCGACCCGACAACGCTTCAAGGGAGACCAACATGGCCGACTCGCTCGCCGAACGGGGCAAAGCCCACGAAACTCAGTTCAAGCTCACCCAAGAGCAGGAATTCAAGGCGGAGGCCCGGCGCAACCGGCTGCTCGGCGAATGGCTCGCCGAACGCTTCGGACTGCCCGAGAGCGAGGTCGCCGACTATGCCAAATCCGTGGTTGCGGCCGACCTCGAAGAGCCCGGTATTGAAGACGTCATCCGCAAGGTGATGAAGGACGTCGCCGAGTACGGGGTGGACATTCCCGAGGACGAGGTCCGGGACAAGCTGGCCGGGCTCATGGACGTCGCGAAACAGCAGATCGCGGACGAGACCTCTTAGCCCGCATTTCTCACCAGGGTCACGGCCTGCGTCGCGTCCAGGCGGTCGAGCCGCCAGGAGCGGCCCGAAAAGCGTAGCGGCGCCTACGGTTGAGGGCCGCGACGCCGCGGGCGGGCGCCGGGGCGCGACCCGAAGGGCGGCGCTCTCTGATCGACAGCGTGCGTCGAGGCGCTTGCCCGATGTCACCGCATCGCGCGGCGCGCCTCTCCTGCTCCGCCGACCAGACAGCGCCGCGCAGACCATGGCCCTGGTGAGAAATGCGGGCTAGCCTTCCACACCTCTGACGTTCCCGTTTTGTTGCGCCCGGACGATTTCGGGCGTAAAACGGGGCCCCATGGGTAGAGAAGCTCAAACACCGTCCGGACCCGGCCAGGCGCTGGTCAATTATGTCGCCGAGGTCGCCGGCGGCGAGTTCGAACCGCCGGGCCGGCATAATCTCCGCGGCGTTGGCGAGGCCATGGATGTCCATGTGCCGGCCGATAGCTCAAGCGCCCGCCGGACGGCTGCCGAATGAGCGACGTGGCTTCCGGCGTCCTGTCGTTCTGGTTCGGCGAGCCGGGCGACGCGGAATTGGATGCCGAGATCGGGCGGAAGTTCATGGACGCTTACCGGCAGGCGGCGTCCGGCGAGCTCGATCACTTGAGAGAAACTCCGGACGGCTGCCTGGCCTTGATCATTCTGCTGGACCAGTTCTCCCGCAACCTGTTCCGGGGATCGGCTGAGGCCTTCGCCGCCGATGCCAAGGCGCGGGTGCTGGCCGATTACGCGATCTCGCAAGGTCACGACCGGGATTTCTCCAGGAACCGGAAGCTGTTCACCTACTTGCCGTTCGAGCATTCGGAGGATCTTGCCGATCAGGAACGGGCGGTCGAGCTGATTGCGACATTGGGCGATGAACATCTTAGCGGGTATGCCATCCGGCACCGGGATATCATCGCCGAATTCGGGCGGTTCCCGCACCGGAATGCCGTTCTCGGCCGGGAGAGCACGGCGGCGGAACTCAAGCTCCTCGAAGACCCCGAGAACTCGTTTGGCCAAACAGCGGATGACGACAAGAAATGACCGAAGAAATTCAACAAAGGGTATTGGACTTCTGGTTCGGCGAACCGGGGAGCGAAGAGCACGGCACCCATCGGAAAATCTGGTTCCGGGGCCGAACACCGGAATTCGATCGGGAGATTCGCGACGGATTTATGGAAATCCACGAAAAGGCCGCTGCCGGCGAATTCGACCATTGGATGGAAACCAAGGAGGGCTGTCTGGCGCTTTGCATCCTCTTGGACCAGTTCCCGCGCAACATGTTCCGGATGACGCCGCGGGCCTTCGCTACCGATGCGAAGGCCCTCGCGGTTGCCAAACACGCCGTCGCCAACAAGTGGGACGACGAGGTTTCGGCCATCGAACGGCACTTTTTCTATCTTCCTTACGAACATTCGGAAGAGTTGGCGGATCTCGATGCGGTCACCGAACTGGCGCCCAAGATGGGCCGGAAGCGCTCGGACAAGGCGGTCGCGGAGCACCGCGACCTGATCGTCAAGTTCGGGCGCTACCCCCACCGCAACGAAATATTGGGCCGGGAATCGACGCCGGAAGAGATCGAGCACATGAAAAACGGCGGCAAGAATTTCGGCCAGGGTGCGACGCCGGACCCCATCCCCGACGACGCGGACGACTAGCAGGCTGCTGAAAAACTCGCCACGCGCGGCCGGTTTGATGAGTTCGGTCGGTTTTCTCTGGTTATGGGCGGCGGGGGTTGGGGTTCGGGACCCGCTCGCGGCGGGTCTGGGGGCCTATTGCGCGGTTCCCGGGCATCATGTCGGCGCCTCGGCGAGGAGTTTGGGCAGCCTGACCAGGTTGTAGGCGGCGGCGGTGAATGTGAACATCCAGCCCACCCGGTCGAGCCCACGATGCCGGGTCTTGGCCAGCCCGCCGGTGGTCTTGATCCAGCCGAACCCCTCCTCGATGCGCTTGCGCAGGCGCTGGCTGGCGGCGTAGCCCGGATGCCGGGTGGTGCGTCGGTCGACCCGGGTCTTGCGCGGCTTGCCGGTCTTCCTGACATGGCCGTCGACGGCAATATGAGGGGTGACGGCGCCGTCGCGCAACGCGTCCACGAACTCGGCCACGTCATAGGCCTTGTCGGCGCCCAGCGTGACCCGCCGCGCTTTCTTGCGGCGCCCCAGCATGGCCAGCGCCGCCTCCCGCTCGGCGGTGCCACTGGCCCGGGTCAGCGCCGCATCGACAATCAGCGCATTGCGGTTCTCCATCAACAGATGGCCCATGAAGCACAGCCGGCTCGACTGCCCCTCGCCCTTGCGGAACAGCCGGGCATCGGCATCGGTGGTGGACGCATGGGTCGCGTTCGAGCGCCGCTCGCCGCGGAAGTCACGCTCCGCGTTGCGCCCGGCAGGCGGGTCGCCGCCGTCATCCTTGCGGCGGAAGCTCTTCATCGACGCCCACGCCTCGATCAGCGTGCCGTCGACCGAGAAGTGCTCGTCCGACAAAAGACGGCGTACCCGCGCGCCGCGCAGCACCGCTTGAAGAAAGCGCGCCGCCACATCCCCCGCAACCAACCGGTCGCGGTTCTTCGAATAGGTCGTGGCGTCCCACACCGGCGCGTCCATCGACAGACCGACGAACCAGCGGAACAACAGGTTGTAGTCCAGCTGCTCCATCAACTGGCGCTCCGAGCGGATGGTGTAGAAGGCCTGTAACAGAAGCGCCCGCAACAGCTTCTCCGGCGCGATCGACGGCCGCCCGGTCGTCGAATACAGAACCGCAAAATCTCCCGACAACGCCGCCAGGGCCTCGTCCACCAGAACCCGGATCGACCGCAGCGGATGATCCGCAGGTACCCGAGCCTCCAAGTCCACGTAGCTGAACAGACCCTCGCCGCGTTCGTCCTCGCCCCGCATCACAACCTCCAGCACCGATCAACCCAGGGGCAGAGAATCACGATACCGGGAATCGCGCCAGTGGGTTTTTCAGCAGCCTGCTAGAGCAGTTTCGGGCCAAATTGAACCGTTTGACCGGAAACTGCTCTAGCCGAAGACGCGGGCGAAGATGGCGTCCACGTTCTTGGTGTGATAGCCCAGATCGAACAGCGCCGTCAGGTCGTCTTCCGGCAGCTTGGCCGTGACGTCCGCATCGCTCTTCAGCGCGGTCAGGAAGTCGGCACCGTTCTTCCACACATCCATGGCGTTCCGCTGGACCGCCGCATAGGCGTCTTCGCGGCTCATGCCTGCCTGTGTGAGGGCCAGCAAAACCCGCTGCGAAAATACCAGACCGCGGAGGTTGCCGAGATTACCCCGCATGGCGTCCGGATAGACCACCAGCTTCTCGATGACACCGACCAACCGGTTGAGGGCGAAATCGAGGGTGACCGTGGCATCGGGCGCGATCATCCGCTCGACGGAAGAATGCGAGATATCCCGCTCATGCCAGGTGGCGACGTTTTCCATTGCCGGAATGACGGCGGAGCGGACAATCCGCGCCAGACCGGTGATGTTCTCGGTCAGCACCGGGTTCCGCTTGTGAGGCATGGAAGACGAGCCCTTTTGCCCTTCGGAGAAAAACTCTTCCGCTTCGCGCACCTCGGTCCGCTGCAGATGGCGGATTTCGGTCGCAAGCCGCTCCATGGAACTGGCGATCACGCCGAGCGTCGCGAAAAACATCGCGTGCCGGTCCCGGGGGATGATCTGGGTGGAGACGGTCTCCGGGGTCAGGCCCAGTTTCTCGGCGACATATTCCTCGATCCCCGGCTCGACGCTGGCGAAAGTGCCCACGGGCCCTGAAATGGCGCAGGTGGCGATCTCGGCGCGCGCGCTGGTCAAACGGTCCCGGGCGCGCGAAAACTCGGCGTAATAGGTCGCGAGCTTGACCCCGAAGGTGGTCGGCTCGGCATGAATGCCGTGGCTGCGGCCGATGGTCGGGGTGAGTTTGTGTTCCTCGGCGCGCGTCCTTAGCGCGGCGAGCAGCCGGTCGAGATCGGCCAGCAAGATGTCGGCGGCCTGGGTAAGTTGGACGGCGAAGCGGGTGTCCAGTACGTCCGACGAGGTCATGCCCTGATGGACGAAGCGCGCCTCCTCGCCCAGCTGCTCGGAAAGCTCGGTCAGGAAGGCGACCACATCGTGTTTGGTTTCGGCCTCGATCTCATCGATGCGGGCGATCCGTTCCGGCGTATAAGGCTTGTCGCCCCGCTCCCGCACCGCCTTCGCGGCTTCCGCGGGGATGACGCCGGCCTCGGCCAATGCGTCGCAGGCATGGGCCTCAATCTCGAACATGATGCGGAACACGTTCTCGGGCGCCCAGATGGCGGCCATTTCGGGTCGGCTGTAACGAGGGATCATGACGGGCTTCTCACGTTGCGCCGTCTTATATCACTTGGACGCCCTATTTTGAAGCGAGGGCCTCCTTCGCGAGCAGGGGCGCCAAATCCTCCTTCACCTGGGCCCGTTTGATCTTCCCCGACGCGGTGAGCGGCAGGGCGTCGACGAAGACAATCCGGCGCAGCCGCTTGAAGGACGCGATGCGGTCCGCGCCATGGTTGAGGATGTCGTCTTCGGCGGCTTTAACGCCGTCCCGCGGCACGACCGCCGCCGCAGGCAACTCGCCCCATTTCTTGTCCGGCATCCCGAAAGCGGCGCAGGCCGCCACCGCCGGATGATCCTCGATGGAGTTTTCCAGCTCGACCGGCGAAATGTTCATACCGCCCGAAATGATCACCTCCTTGGTCCGCCCGATGAGGGTCACCACCCCGTCTTCGTCCATAGTCGCGAGATCGCCGGTCCACCCCCAGCCGTCGTCGGATTTGAAATAGGCCTTCGTATCCTCGCCGTTATCGATATAGCGGTCGAAGAGATGGTCTCCCCGGGTGCAGAGCTCCCCCTCCTCTCCCGGCCTGGCGGGAACGCCGGGCGCCGTAAACACGCCAACTTCGATGCGCGGGCCCGGTTTTCCGAGCGTGCCGGGTTTGACGGCCCGCTCCTCGGGCTGCTGGGACAGCACATGACTGGACTCCGTCGAGCCGAAAGCCTGGACAATGCGGACGCCGGGCAGCGCATTTTCGGCCCGCGCCAGCAGCTCCTCGGTAGCGGCCGCGCCGCCGTATATGAACTGCCGCAAGGTGGACACCCGGTTCGGGTCGAAGTCGGGGTGATCAAACAACATGGCCATCTGGGTCGGCACCACGAAGGCGGTCGTAAGGCCGTGGATTTCGGCGGCCTCCATGAACTTCACCGGATCCCAGTGTTCCAGAATTACCGCGCAGGCGCCGGCCACCATGATCGGCGTGAACCAGCTGTAGAGGCCGGCGGCATGGCATAACGGGATGGTCACCGCGCAGACGTCGTCGGGCGCGATGGGATGATCCTCGGCCGCCGCCGTCGAAGCGACGATCCGCGCCCGGTGGCTGGCGATTGCGGCCTTGGGCAAACCCGTCGTGCCGCTGGTGAACAGAATGGTGATGGGATCGGTCGCCTCAACCGGGATATCCGGGTCGGTCTCCGGCTGGCCGGCCATGAGCGACGCAAAATCGTCCGCATCCGATGGCGCGTCACCCCCCATGGAAAGCAGACGCGGCCGGGATTCGAATTCCGTCAGCGCCTCGGCATAGACCGGCCAGGCATGGTTGTCGCCGATGAACACCCGGGTCTTGGTGAGCTTGAGAGCGTGGTCCAGCTCCTTTGGTGTGAACCGGTGCGAAAGGTGGGCGAGGACGTGGTTGGTCCGCGCCACGCCGAAATGCACGGGTACGTAGTCGATACTGTTTCCGGCCATGATCGAAATGACCGATTGATCAGGCAGTCCGAGGGATTGGATGACGTGGGCGGCCTGATTGCTGAGGGCATCCAACTCACCGTAGGTGACCGTCCGCCCGTTGCCGATGAGGGCCGGTGCGTCCGGCCGCGCCGAGGCGATTGTTCGCGGCACTTCCCGGGGAGACGCGTTGGCCGGCGGTTCAGCGGGTGAGGTCATCGGCCCGCCCGATCAATTTGGCGAGGGTGGATTTGAATTGCCGAAGCTCGTCCGCACTCAGTCCGGCGGTCAATTCACGATAGCGGCGGTTGGCGAGCGGGATCAGCCGTTCATAGAGACGCCGGCCGGCCGCGGTGAGGCCAAGATCATGAACCCGCCTGTCCAGCGGGTTCCGCGACCGGTGGACAAGATTGCGGTCGACAAGGCTATCGATGGCCCGGCTCACCGTCATTTTGTTCATCGCCCAGCGGCCGGCGACGGCCTGTGCGCTGATGCGGCCTCCGCCGGCGACGCTCAGCAGCACCCGCCACTCGGGCACCGTCACTTCGCTGGCCGCGAACTCGCCTTCGAACACGTCGCTGATCCGGTTGGACAGCATGTGGCACAGCACCAGGACATGGTCGTCTCCCGGCTGCGATTCCGTCGTCGGCGCGGCTTCCGCCAGTGCTGTCATCAGGCCTCCAAATTTTGCCTACCATTTATTGTAACATATGATACCATCAAATTTAGTAACATATGTTACTTCATGATGGGAAGATGGAATGTTTGGGTTTAGACGCGCCTCGCGACCCGTGGAACTCGGCCCCTATCCGCTGGAGCGGCTGCGCCGCGATCCGGGCGCAGGGCAAGCGGAAGCGTCGCGTCCAGCCAGTGACGCCGGGCCACTGAACACCGGCGGCTCTCCGCATCTGGTGGAAGCGGTGCGCATCCACCTCTCGGCCTATGAGGAACTGCGCACACCGGAGCCGTTCTCCCGGAAGGCGCCGGTCCCGGACGATCCGGCCCTCCGCGTCCGTGACGTGAAGGGCGCCGGCTACTTCCTTGACGCTTCCCAGATCGGTATCTGCGAAGTGGATGCGGGCCTGTGGCTTAACGGCCCAATCGACGGCCATACGCACGCGGTGGTGATCGTTGCCGAGTACGCCGACCCCATTGACGAGCGGAACCGGGCGCGGGCCTGGATGGAGGGAAACGATCATCTGATCGCCACCCTCCGGGCCGCGGAGGTCGCCTTGGATCTCTCGGGCCAGATTTCGTCCATGGGCTTCGCGAGCAAGGCTCATTGGACCGGGGCGAGCGACGTGGACCTCGGCAAGGCGGCGGTGCTCGCCGGCCTGGCCGTCCGCGAAGGCGGCGAACTGATCAACCCCTACCTCAATGACCGCTTTGCCCTCGGCGTTGTCACCACCGGCTACGAGCTGGCGGCCGATGAGCCGCTCCACGCATCGGCCCGGAACGGCCGCGACCTCCACTATCAGCTCGGCCTGTCGGGCGCGGTCTCGGGGCTGGAACGCCGCCGGCGGCGCAAACGTCCCTCCCACCTCGGCCCCTATCCGGTCGAGACCGTCAAGCGGGTCGAAAAACCGACGACCTTGATCTTCGAAGACGAAGTGCCGCGCGTGCCAAGCCGCGCCAACATGTATATGCGGACCGCTCTTGGCGATCTCAGCCGCAAGACCCTTGAGGAGTCCGACCGGTGGTCGCAGAAGCATCCGGTCTCTCAGGGCATCGTCCGGCCGAGCTGGGCGATCAAGCCGCTCCAGGACGGCCAGCCGGCGAGCCGGGTTTCGTCCGAGGCGGGGTCGCCGGAAGACAACGCCAAGGCCCTGAAGGCGCTCACCCACGCCATGGGCTCCTCGGTAACCGGAATCTGCAAAATCCCGGACTATTGCTGGTACTCCCACGACAAGCGGGGCCAGCCCATCGATCCCTATCACGAACATGCGCTGGTGGTGCTGATCGATCAGGGCCATGAGACGTTTCTTGGCGCCAGCGGCAACGATTGGATCTCGGGTTCCCAGTCCATGCGGTCCTATTTGCGGGGCGCCGAGATCGTCGGCGTGCTGGCCGACATGATTCGCCGGATGGGGTACTCCGCCCGCGCCCACTCCAATCTGGATTCCCACGTGCTCCACGTGCCCCTGGTGGTGCTGGCCGGTTTGGGCGAGCAAAGCCGCATCGGCGAGAGCGCCATAAATCCTTTCCTCGGCATGCGCTTCAAGACCGCCGTGCTCACCACCGACATGCCGTTGGAAGCCGACCTCCCCATCGACTTCGGCATCCAGACCTTCTGCGACAAATGCGACAAGTGCGCGCGGGAGTGCCCGTGCCAGGCCATCCCCTACGGCGGCAAGGTAATCTTCAACGGCTACGAAACCTGGAAGCCGGACAGCGAGCGCTGCACCCTGTACCGGGCGACCAACCTCAAAGGCTCGGCCTGCGGGCGCTGCGTCAAGGTGTGCCCGCTCAGCAAGGACACCACGCTGGACGGTCCGGTCCTGCACCAAGTGGGGTCATGGCTCGGCATCAATGCCATGTGGCTGAAGCCGGTGCTGGCCCCCATCGCCATTCGGCTCGACGACGTACTCGGCAACGGCAACCCGGTCGACGCCAAGAAATGGTGGTTGGACCTGGAGGTAATCGGCAAAACGTCGTTCCGCTACGATCCGCGGAACCACACGGTCGAGGCGAAGGGCGCGAACCGCCCGAAAATCAATCCCGGGAAGAAAGCGAAAGCAGCGGATTCCATCGCCTATTTCCCGGCCTCCACGCTGCCCGCGCCCGACTACTTCAAACCCTGCCCGCCGGACCGCAGGCTTGGCCTCGAACTGGCCAAACAGGCGGAGACGGCCGATCAGGCCCTTGCGCGCCGGGCCGGAGGCGGGGCAAAACCGGAAACCTGCATTCCGACCTACATCAGCGGGAAATATCCGCACCCGGCGCCGGATCCGGAGGCTGCCGAGTAGTCTCCGGCATCCGCCAGATCAGGCGGGAGATCAGCCACCAGACGAACAGCGCCAGCTGGATGCCCAGCATGGCCAGGAACGCCCGGCCGTAGCCCTCGGCGGCGAATTGCCCGTTGGGCGCCATCGGCCAGATGTTGATGATCGCGCCGATCCCCCACTGGGCGGCGAAGGCGTAGATGAAGATGAACATGTTGAAGGTGGTGTTGACGCGGCCGGCCAGGTGGGCGGGAAACCTCTGTGACAGGCTGGCATACATGACCCCGCCCGAGATCCCGAAGACCGCGTAGAGGGACCAGATCACCAGGGGGGGAATTGGCGCATCGGCCAGTATCAGGATCTGGACGAAGAAGAAGATGATCATACCGGTAACGGCAACCTGCTCGGGGCGGATGCCGCGCCCGGCGAGCCTGGTCGCGACCCAGCCCGACGCCAGGTAGCCCATCGTCGTCGCCGCGGCGATCCAGAACAGCCCGGCCGCCACTTCGGCGCGGCTCCACCCCGCGACGTCGCGGAGCCAGGGGCCGGTCCAGAGGGTGAGGACCGCCATGGTCGTCGCCTGGGTCGTGGTCGACAACGGCGCGATGGTGAAAATTACCGGGCTCCTCAGAATTTGGACGGTACCGCTGATCTGCTGGCCGAGCGTACTCCGCCCGCCGATGGCCCGATGCTCGTCCTTCTCCGGCACCACGGCGAAAACGAGGATGGCGATCCCCACCGCCGAGGCGGTCAAAAACAGGAACACACCCCGCCAGTCGGTGAACTGGAGGGCGGTTTCCACCGGAATGGTGGCGCTCATGGCGCCGACCCCGCCGGTGGCGAACATGATGGCGTTGGCGAACGGCAGCCTCTCCGCCGGCAGCCAGTCGACGAATGACTTGAAGGCCGCCATCAGGCATGCCGAGACCCCGAACCCGATCAGTCCCCGGCCGACGATCAGCGCCGCCGGCGACGACGCGGTGGCGAAGATCAAGGCGCCGGCGGCGGCGAACATCAACAGCGCGGCCTCCGTCCGCCGGGGCCCGAACCTGTCCAGCAGGATGCCGAGCGGCAGTTGGAACGCGGCGAAGGTGATCATGTAGATGCCGGTCAGGAGCCCGAGACCCGAGGCATCGACGCCGACATCCCGGACCAGATCCGGGGCGATCACGTTGTTGATGGACCGGAAGATGTACGACAGGAAAAAGCCGAGCATGAAGGGCAGGAACACCCGCGCGGTCAGAACGGTACCCATGGCTCGACTTGTCCCTCCACGCCCGCGCGGCCGCGGGCGGGCGGACTCTACACCCTAAATCCGGGTTTGAAAGCGGCCGCCGCCCCGGGCGCTGGCCATGCACCAGACGCATAGCGGTAAGATGTTGAAACAATGGCATTTATACTCAAATTCCAATTCTCGCCGTTTCGGCGACATGGACATTCATGGACATTAATGGACATTTATTGACACCCATTTGGGAGGTACCTCCCATTTTGCCCGTACAAACTTGCATAGCGCGCCCTCCATATAGAAAACGCCGCCCCGGGGACGGGACGGCAGTCGTCTATTCATTTAGCCCGGACGCGGGTGGCGGCAAGGGGGGAATTAGCGAATATCCAGCTACATCCGCCTCAGCGGCCGACCCTCTCCATGTCCTGAATGTACTCCGAGCCGGGTGACACGCGGGTGATCAGCAAATGCTCCCGCGCCCGGGTGCAGGCGACGTAAAACAGATGACGCTCGGTGTCGTAGACCTCATCGAGCTCGGCCTCGTCGGCTACCGCCTCGATCCGGGATTGCAGCGGCAAAATCTCGTCATCACAGGCCATGACCACCACGGCTTTGAACTCCAGACCCTTCGCCAAATGCATGGTGCCGATTGATATACGTCCGCTGCGATCCTCGACCCGCTCGGATAGTTCGAGAATGCCGCCGCCGATGGCATTGGCCACACTACGCGCACGGGTGAGTTCATCGTCAGACCTGACGAATATCCCGATCTCCTCGCGGGGCATGCCGTCGTCCAGCAGGCCGTGCAGCCATTCGGCAACCTGCTCGATTTCGCCCGCCTGGTCTTCCGCCAGCCGCACCACGGGATTGGGACCGTTGAACAGGGATACGGTCGCTGCCGGGGCTGCGGACGGCATTGATGGTCTGCCACGCCATGATCATCGCCATGACCGCGGTCTTGCCGGCGCCCGTCGCCATTTTCAGCGCCAGCCGGGTGAGCTCGGGATTGGCTTCTTTATTGGCGCTTTTGATCTGATCCCAGAAGCGCTTGTAGACGCCACGATTGGGATCAGCGACCTCGGTCAGCCAGATCAGCGTCTCCACCGCCTCCACCTGGCAGAAAAACGGACGAATGGTCTGAAATTCGTGGCTGCGCCAGTATTCCAACAACTTCCGGGTCGTTGGTGTGACCTGCCAGTCGTTGGGATTGGGGAGCCGGCGCCATTGAGACACCTGGGCGCGAATTGCGTTAATCAGCGTGGTCGTGGCGTATTGCTGGCTATCGTCGGAGACCCCGTCGCCGGCGTGCAGGCCGAGACGGTGAAAGGAACATGCGTCCTCTGCGATGCAGAACTTGCGGGATCGGCACTGACTTTTGAGCATGTGATCCCGGAGAGTCTGGGTGGCAGGAGACGCACGGACAAGGTGTTGTGTCGTGATTGCAATACCGTCGTGAACTTCCTTGTGTTCGGGTCGCTCCGGAGCCACTTGCGTACCCACGGGCATCACGAATATGAGCATTGGGAATCCGGCGGCATCAGGTCGGGATCGTAGAGGTCGGCGAGCGTCGTTCCGTGATGCGCGGCGCGGGCATCGAGCACCGCTTGCGAGCCCGAGGCGTCTGGCTGTACGCCGGAGCATGGTGTCAATGGCCGCAACCTCGTCATAGGCGCGCGCCGGGGTCGCCTCCGCATCGATGATGATGGCGTGTTCGTTGTCGATCAGATAGTTGAGACCATAGGCGAACTGCACCCGTTTGTTGGCTTTGGCTGTCCAGGCGGACCCCGGATCGGAAGGCGAGATCACCTTCGGGGTCTTGCGGCCGGGAACAGGCTCGGGATCGAGGGCCGCGAGATATTCCCGCACCGCCCGGCTGTCTCGCACCGTCCAGTCGACCTCTTCATCGCCGGCAAGGCCATGATAGCGGCTGGCATCGGCCTCGATGACAGAGTCATCGATGCGATGAATGTTTGAATGTGAATTGGTTCTTGTCTCTGGCTGACGCCCGAGACAAGATCGAGGGGTGGCGACGGGACTACAACGAGTGCCGTCCTCACACTGCCCTTGGGTGGAAATCACCCCAGGAGTTTGCTCGGGAAACCGGGCTACGAACCGCCGGATTCTGACATCCAGGCTGGTACTGTTTTGGGTAGAGCCTTAACCGCACCAAACTCTAACAGGCTGCTGAAAAACTCGCCACGCGCGGCCGGTTTGATGAGTTCGGTCGGTTTTCTCTGGTTATGGGCGGCGGGGGTTGGGGTTCGGGACCCGCTCGCGGCGGGTCTGGGGGCCTATTGCGCGGTTCCCGGGCATCATGTCGGCGCCTCGGCGAGGAGTTTGGGCAGCCTGACCAGGTTGTAGGCGGCGGCGGTGAATGTGAACATCCAGCCCACCCGGTCGAGCCCACGATGCCGGGTCTTGGCCAGCCCGCCGGTGGTCTTGATCCAGCCGAACCCCTCCTCGATGCGCTTGCGCAGGCGCTGGCTGGCGGCGTAGCCCGGATGCCGGGTGGTGCGTCGGTCGACCCGGGTCTTGCGCGGCTTGCCGGTCTTCCTGACATGGCCGTCGACGGCAATATGAGGGGTGACGGCGCCGTCGCGCAACGCGTCCACGAACTCGGCCACGTCATAGGCCTTGTCGGCGCCCAGCGTGACCCGCCGCGCTTTCTTGCGGCGCCCCAGCATGGCCAGCGCCGCCTCCCGCTCGGCGGTGCCACTGGCCCGGGTCAGCGCCGCATCGACAATCAGCGCATTGCGGTTCTCCATCAACAGATGGCCCATGAAGCACAGCCGGCTCGACTGCCCCTCGCCCTTGCGGAACAGCCGGGCATCGGCATCGGTGGTGGACGCATGGGTCGCGTTCGAGCGCCGCTCGCCGCGGAAGTCACGCTCCGCGTTGCGCCCGGCAGGCGGGTCGCCGCCGTCATCCTTGCGGCGGAAGCTCTTCATCGACGCCCACGCCTCGATCAGCGTGCCGTCGACCGAGAAGTGCTCGTCCGACAAAAGACGGCGTACCCGCGCGCCGCGCAGCACCGCTTGAAGAAAGCGCGCCGCCACATCCCCCGCAACCAACCGGTCGCGGTTCTTCGAATAGGTCGTGGCGTCCCACACCGGCGCGTCCATCGACAGACCGACGAACCAGCGGAACAACAGGTTGTAGTCCAGCTGCTCCATCAACTGGCGCTCCGAGCGGATGGTGTAGAAGGCCTGTAACAGAAGCGCCCGCAACAGCTTCTCCGGCGCGATCGACGGCCGCCCGGTCGTCGAATACAGAACCGCAAAATCTCCCGACAACGCCGCCAGGGCCTCGTCCACCAGAACCCGGATCGACCGCAGCGGATGATCCGCAGGTACCCGAGCCTCCAAGTCCACGTAGCTGAACAGACCCTCGCCGCGTTCGTCCTCGCCCCGCATCACAACCTCCAGCACCGATCAACCCAGGGGCAGAGAATCACGATACCGGGAATCGCGCCAGTGGGTTTTTCAGCAGCCTGCTAACTCGGACCGTGGACCTCCTAATGGGGGCAGGCCAGCTTTGGAGTGATCCCCTGGAAGTGGTCCAGTTTTGTTAAGAGCCCAACCGAAAACTAATTTGAGTGATTTCAGTCCTTTATGCTTCTTCCGAGTTGCCACCGTGGAGGAAGTTATGCCTTGGACTGAAATCACGCGCCCTGACTATGACCGTCGCGGACTCCGTTATGCAAGCGATGTGACCGACGCGGAATGGGCTTTGATCCAACATTTTATGCCCGAGAGGGCTAAAACGGGGCGCCCGCGGCGGACTTGCATGCGCTCTGTGTGGAATGCGATCCAGTACATCGCGGCCACGGGCTGCCAATGGTCCATGCTGCCCAAAGAGTTTCCGCCGTTCACGACCGTGCAGTACTATTTCTACCAAATGCGCGACAGCGGTGTACTGGACATTCTGAACGATGCGCTTGTCGTGGCGGCGCGTATGCTGACGGGGCGGGAGGCCACGCCCACAGCTGGGATCATCGACAGTCAATCGGTCAAGACGACCGAGAGTGGCGGCCCGCGTGGCTACGATGCGGGCAAAAAGATCAAGGGGCGTAAGCGTCACATCGTAACCGACACAGACGGAAACCTGTTGGGGCTGATCACCCATGCCGCAGACATCCAGGACCGCGACGGGGCATCCATCGTAATCGCGCAGGCCCTCGAAACCTATTCGAGCCTGACCCACATTTTTGCCGACGGTGGCTACTCAGGCGACAAACTTCGTGACGCAATGGCCTCAATCGATGGCCCGACAATCGAGATCGTGAAGCGCCCACCCGGTGTCACGGGCTTTGTCGTCATCGCCCGCCGCTGGGTGGTAGAGCGCACCTTCGCCTGGCTCGGGCGCTGCCGTCGCTTGGCAAAGGACTGGGAAAAAACAATCGCATCGGCGGATGCCTGGACGCTCATCGCCGCCATCCGAAGATCCGCACGCCTTGTTGCAAGAAAAACCGCTCAGGAGTTTTGAGTCAGACTGTAAGAGTTCAACTCGAAACTAGTTGAGTGATTTCAGTCGGTTGTGTCTTACTCGGTTGTGTCAAAGCAAACGAGGAGGCACAACATGTGGACCGAAATCACTCGCCCGAAGTATGAGCGCCGTGGCGGTCGCTATGCAAGCGACCTTACGGATCGGGAGTGGGCGTTGATCGCGCCGTTCATGCCGCCGCGCAAGAAGATAGGCCGGCCGCGGACGACGGAGCTGCGCAATGTCATGGATGCGATCATGTACATGGCCTCGACGGGCTGTCAGTGGGCGATGCTGCCGAACGACTTCCCGCCGCCCTCCACGGTGCAGCGTTACTTCTACGACTGGCGCTCGAACGGGCTGCTGGAGGCGATCAACCATCATCTGGTTGTGGCGGCCCGTGAGTTGGAAGGACGCGAGGCCGGCCCGAGCGCCGGGGTGATCGACAGCCAGAGCGTGAAAACCACGGAAAGCGGTGGTATTCGGGGCTATGACGCGGGCAAGAAGATCAAGGGCCGCAAGCGTCACATCGTCACCGATACGCTCGGCCTGCTGCTCGGCCTGATCGTGCATTCAGCCGATATCCAGGACCGCGACGGCGCCCCCGGGGTCCTCAAATCGATCCGTCATCGCTTCCCCCGGCTGCGTCACCTCTTCGCTGACGCCGCCTATGGCGGACCGAAACTTGAGGGTGCCCTCGAAGACATCGGCCGCTGGACGATCGAGATCATAAGACGTCCCGATACCGCCAAGGGCTTTGAGGTGCTGCCCAGGAGATGGGTCGTCGAGAGGACCTTCGCCTGGCTCAACCGATGCCGCCGACTGGCCAAGGACTGGGAGAAATCAATCGCCTCCGCACAGGCATGGATCCTCGTCGCACACATCCGACTCCTCACAAGGCGGATCGCAAGCCATTGTTATTAAATGTAGAGTTTCGAGTCAGACTCTAAGAGAGTTGGCGCATGTTGCCCTTGCGCCGCGACGCCCAGTGACGGCCGGGCCATGCGCTGCTAGAGTGCCTGCGGGTATTGCGGTCGGTGTAAGCGCACACGGAGGCTTCCAGGCGGCTCGCCATCTCCTCATCCCCCGGAACCCGACTTTTAATTACCCACATCGTCGATTTTCAGGGTCGCGCCGAGGGCGATGTCGGTCAATCGAGAGAGGCCGCGCCACATGACGATGTTGCCGGGCGGCGGATCCTTGGCACGGTCGAGATAGCCGCCGAGCCTGGCGATCTTGATGAGGTAGAGCGAGAGCGTCCTGGCAGCAGGGGGATCGGCGGTGGAATCGGGTATCAGGCGATCGAGGATTTTCGTCTCCAACCCGGTCAGCACCAAGGCTGGTTCGAGGTTTGGCCTGGCGCGGTTGAGCATAGTCAGCCAGAACACGCGCCAGCTCAGGATACAGAACACCGCGAGCAGCCTGACCAACCGCTCGGCGGTTCGCAACCGGGCTTGTTCGGCCCGGCAGCCCGATTTCAGGATCTTGTGGAAGACCTCGATCTTCCAGCGCATGGCGTACCATTGCAGCTTCTCCACGGCGTCGTCGTGGCTGTCGACAGGCAGGTCGGTGATCAGCTTCCAGTCGATGCGGGGGCGACCGACCGGCTCTTCCGGCTCCCGGGCGTGCAACACCGTGAGCATGAGCGTCGGATAGCGCTTCTGTTTGGCGATCGGTGGCCGGACAGTCATGCGTCGGTAGGAGAGTTCAACCTGCGTGGAGCCAAGCTTGCCTTTGTCGTCGCGGACGGCGACCCGGTGCAGCCCGCGGACTTTCTCGTCGGTCATGATCGCTTCCACCGTGCGAGACCCGTCCTCGGCGAGCCTGTTGGCAAAGCGTCTGATGACGAAATGCGTGTCCAACTCCCGGGCCAGGCAGAACAACTCCCAGATGTCGCCTTCGCGGTCGCAGATGTGAACGCAGCGCGCGGGATCACCCAACAGTTCGGTGGATTGCCGGAGATTCTCCAGCCAGCGCATGCTCTCCTTGCCCTCGATCGGCACGCGCGTTGGATTGATCTTCCTCTTGAGGGCGTTCGTCCCCTTGAACTTTTTCCGGGTCCAGAACTTTGCCGCGGCAATACCCAGTGGCAATCCGTCCGTCGTCACTGTCAGGCTCGAATGCATCAGCAGGCCACAGACCGCGTGCATGCGCTCGCGACCGCGCTTGTCCTTGCCACTGCTCACCTTCGTGGTGAAGCCCACCGCTTCGGTACGCTTGCGCTTGTAGGTAAACTCCGTCGTGTCGTGAAGAACGAGAATCGGGTCGTCGCTGGCGGCGAAACGGCGTCGCGTCGCGTCGAAATGGCCTCGAAGAATGTCTTCTTCGCTCACACGCTCGTTGGAGAAGAAGCGGTAGGCTGCCTTCGTGCCGGCCCAATCCTGGCAAGCCAGCGGGATGCTCTCCCCGAAACCGACCTCCATCCGTTCGACCAGTTGATAAAGGCGACGGTCTAGGCGGCCGTCGCCAAGACGGCAGCCCGAAAGCTCCTCGTCGAACCATCGTTCGTCCATGATCGGCACCTCTTCGTTCCCGATTCGGTGCCGTACAAGGAATCACGATCTACTCCATCAACGCAACAGGCTGCGGCAAAATCATGATAAACTCCAAGATGTGGGTAATTGAAAGGGAACCCGAACGGTTACCAACACGGGTGGGTTCCGGGCTCATATGGATGGATGATGCGTGGGAGCGAATCCGCTTACAGTATGCTTACAGCGATGCATTATCTTTCCTGCATGCCGGGTCGCTTTCATGCCTCAACACACTGATATAAATATAAAAAACCCCCATTCCCCAGGTCGTATCCGCATTGCAGCCGATATCGGCGGCACCTTCACCGATGTCGCCGCGTTTGACCAAACGACGGGCCGGCTCTCCTGGGGAAAAATCTTGTCGACCCCGGCGGCCCTTGTCGACGGCATCAGCGGCGGTGTCGCCAAGGCAGGCCTCGAATACGCCGACGCCTCGCTGTTCCTCCACGGCTCCACCATCGCCATAAATACGATTCTGGAGCGCACGGGCGCCGACACGGCATTGGTGATCACCGAGGGATTCCGGGACATTTACGAAATCGGCAGAGTCAATCGGCCGGACGCCTATAACCTTTATTTCAAGAAACACGTGCCGCTGATCGAGCGGGCAAAGCGTTTCGAAGTGCCGGAGCGCATGTACGCCGAGGGCGAGATCTGCACGCCCCTGGACGAGTCGGCGCTAAGGCAGCTCGCCAGGGAACTCGATGGCATTGAAAGCATCGCCGTCCTGTTTCTGCACGCCTACCGAAATCCCGTCCATGAAATCCGGGCGCGCGACATCCTGGAAGAAGAACTCCCCGGTGTCTTCGTCACGGTCTCCCACGAACTGTCCCAGGAATACCGGGAGTATGAGCGCTGCTCCACCGTGGCGGCCAATGCCTTCATCGGACCCAAGGTGCGCGGTTATGTGGACGGGATCGACAGCCACATCAGGGCAAACGGCTTCGATGGCTCCTTCCTCGTGGTCCAGTCCACCGGCGGCCTTTTTGAAGCCGAGCAAGCCCGTTCCGAGTGTGTCCGGATGATGGAGTCGGGTCCGGCGGCGGGAGTCATCGGAACGCGCGCCCTTTGCCGCATTCTCGGCCTCAAGGACGCGATTTCCTTCGATATGGGGGGCACCACCGCCAAGTCCGGCGTCATCCATAACGGCGAGGTGCTGACCATCGGCGATACGCTGGTAGGCGGGTACGAGCAAGGATTGCCCGTCCAGATCGCCATGATGGATATCTTCGAGGTCGGCACCGGTGGCGGCAGCCTCGCCCTCTTGGATGAGTCCGGCGCCATTCATGTGGGGCCGGAAAGCGCCGGCGCCGACCCCGGCCCTGCCTGTTACGGCCTTGGCGGAACCCGGCCGACGGTGACGGATGCCAATCTTGTACTGGGACTCCTGGACGCGGACCGCTTTCTGGGCGGCGAGATGAAATTGGACCGGGAAGCCGCCGAAAGGGCCATTGCGACGCAGGTTGCCGAGCCGCTCGGCCTTGATGTTACGGAGGCCGCCGAAGGTATTCTCCGAATTGCGTCGACGGCCATGTCCTATGCGGTCAAGGGTGTCTCCACCGAGCGCGGGCTCGACGCGGCGAGCTTCTCCATGGTGGCCTATGGCGGTGCCGGGCCTTTGCATGCCACCCAGGTCGCCCGCGAGATCGGGATGAAGACCATTATCGTCCCGTTATCGCCCGGGCACTTCTCGGCCTTCGGCATGTTGTTCTCGGATCTTCGCTACGACTACGTCCGCACCGCGCCGGGCCGGCTGGCGGATATGGATTTTGGCGTGATGGAGCAAACCTACGGTGAAATGGCCGAACAGGGCCGGGAGGCGATCCGTAAGACCTCCATCGAGCCCGAATCGATCATCATCTCGCGTGCCGCTGACATGCGCTATGTCGGTCAGGAGCACCCGGTCACGGTTCCGCTTGATGATGAACTGTTTGCCAACGAGGACCGGGACGGCATCAAACAGGAGTTCGACAAGGTGCACCTCGAGCGCTACGGCACCAACGCGCCGGCCGAGCCCGGCGAGATCGTCAGCCTGAGAAGCTCGGTTGTCGGGAAGATGCCGGTTCCCGAACTCCGGGCCTATCCAAACGAGGGTGCCGGCGGCGTCTCCGATGCCGCGACCGGCAGCCGCCAAATCTACTTCGACAAGAACGCGGGCTATCAAGAGACGCCGTCCTTCGACCGCACCCTTTTGAAATCCGGCCACAAGATCGAGGGGCCCGCCGTTATCGAGGAACACGCGTCGACCACGGTCCTGTTTCCCGGCGACACCCTGGAGGTGGATGACTATCTCAACCTGATCATCACCGTGGCGGGGTATTCCTCATGACCGACTGGCGGAATTATCCGGGGACCGATCCGGTGACCACCGAGATCATCCGCAACGGCGTCCTGGCGGTAACCGAGGAAATGAAGAACAACCTCATGCGGACCGCCTACAACACCATCATCTACGAGGCGCTGGATTTCACCGTCGGCATCTTCACGCCCGAGGGGGAGACCGTCTCCATCGGTATCGGCCTGCCCATGTTCATCCGGGGGATGGCGGAGACGGTCAAGGCCAAGATCAAGCATTTTGGAGAGGATGGCATCAAACCGGGTGACATCTACGTCACCAACGACGCGTACCTCACCGGCAGTCATCTTAATCACATGACCTTTACCCTGCCGATCTTTGACGACGGCCGGCTGGTGGGGTTCGCCTGCTGCATGGCTCACTGGATCGACATCGGCGGCACGCTCGGCGGGATGACCACGGACATCTATTCCGAAGGCCTGCAGGTACCTATCCTCAAATACCGGTCAGGGAACGTGGTCAACACGGATCTGGAGGAAATCATCCGCATGAACGTGCGCATTCCCTCCCGGGCCATGGGCGATCTTCGGGCTCAGGTAACGGCCGTCAGGACAGGCGAACGCCGCTTTCTGGAACTTGTGCGGCGTTATGGGTATGACGCCGTCCGGGACAGCATCGCCGCGATCATGGATCACGCCGAGGAGGCTTCCCGGCGCCGCACCCTCTCCATACCGGACGGTGTCTACGAGGCCGAGTCCTTCATGGATGATGACGGGATCGATGTCGGCCGCCAGATCCCCATTCGGGTGAAAGCGATTGTCGAGGGAGACGAGATGACCATCGACCTCTCCGACGTCTCGGAACAAGTCCGCGGCTTCTACAACTCCGGGGTGACCACCGGCCATGCCTGTGCCCAGGTGGCCTTCAAGTGTATCGCCTCCCCGACCGACTATCCGATCAACGACGGCGCCTTCCGGAACCTCAAGACCATCGTCCCCATGGGCAAGGTGGTGAGCGCCGTCCGGCCGGCGCCCATGCGCTGGTGGATGACGTTTCCGATGACCGTCGTCGATACGGTCTTCAAGGCCTTGGAACCCGCCATCCCGGACAGAGTGATCGCCGGGCATCACGCCGACCTCGTGGTGGTGATGTTCCACGGCATAAACCCGCGCAACCGGGAGTTCTTCATCGGCAACTTCGGCCCCCAGGGCGGCGGCTGGGGCGCCAAGCTCACCGAAGACGGCGCAAATGCCGTGGTCTGCATCAACGACGGCGACACTCACAACAACCCCATCGAGCAGGCTGAAACAAAGTCGCCGGTGCTGATCGAAAGCAACTGCTTGATCCAGGACTCGGGCGGGGCCGGCCGGCAGCGGGGCGGGCTCGGCATCGAGCGCGTCGTTCGCGCCCGAAGCGATATTGTCGTCAACACGCAGATTGAACGGATGAACTGCCGCCCCTGGGGATTGGACGGGGGCGGCGACGCCACCGGCAACACGGTCGCGCTCGAACTGGATGGAAAATGGAAAGAGGATTTTCCCAACGCCAAGGTATTGACCGCCCAGTTAAAGGAGGGTGAGGCGTTCCGGCTCAGGTCCGGCGGCGGCGGCGGCTTTGGTGACCCGTTGGACCGCCCGGCCGATATCGTCGCCGAAGATGTCCGGCAGGGTTATGTCTCCATCGAATCCGCGGAACGGGATTACGGCGTCATCGTCGATCCGGAAACCCTGGCATTGGACGCCGAGGCGACCGGGACACTACGCGGCAAACGGCACGGCTGATGCCTAATCGCCGAGTTTGATGTTCACTGAAGCGGCGCCGCCGCCGCAGCAGGGGCAGGACATGTTTGCCAGTATGGTCCGGCGGTCTTCCTCGGATATATCGCTCTTATCGAGAAGCTCCTGCACCTGGCGAACGAAATTATCATGCAGCGAGCCACCCGTCTGTACGCGGTCATGCTCTCGATCGTCACTTGGATTTTCCGAACGCTGCGTTGCCGCCATTTGATCCCGGCTGCCCGTCGCACACCCACTGCTCGAATGGAGCCTATGGGTTTAGGGGCGGCATTCCAAGACGCAACCGCCGTCGCCGTCGGCTTCATGGCGTTGCTGGCGACCGGCCTGTTTGAGCGGTTTCCAATTTTCACCCGGGACAGCAAGTGGCGGCGGGGTGCGGCCGGAGGTGTCTCCGGCATTCTCAACTCGACCCTGGCCATGCCGGGTCCTCCAATCGCCGCCTACA
Source organism: Rhodospirillales bacterium (assembly GCA_965213765.1). Taxonomy (GTDB): domain Bacteria; phylum Pseudomonadota; class Alphaproteobacteria; order Rhodospirillales; family UBA2165; genus JAJDXO01. The sequence continues at coordinate 2,297,425 of OZ243926.1, forward strand.
CGACCGCCATCCGCCAGGACAATGAGACCGTTCGCGCAACGACCCTGACCGCCTTTCTGATCGCCTATCCGATCTCTTTCGCCTTGCAGTGGGCCGTCGCCGGTTTATCGGAAACCGTCATGCCGCTTGTCCTTGCATTGGCGCTGCCAACAGCCGGCGGCACCCTTCTCGGACTATTCCTGGGCAAGCTTCTGCCGGAATGGATATTCCGGATCGTCGTCATCTTGTTTCTGGTGGCGAGCGTGATCAGCCTGATCGTGTAAAACTCATGCCCGCATCGGGCCGTCCGCGGACCGCGACGGTCAAGGGTATAATGTCCGCTTATGGCCGAGTCTGTTGATAAACCTGAATATTCGGGATTTTCCGATGTCCGCTTTTGGTAATAGCGGACATTATGTTCCCCCTGGGGTGTCAAGTAACATGGTAATTCCCCATTGATATCGTCGAACGGCTACGGTTTTCCTTCGGTCACAATGTCGACATTCCCAAAAGTTCGGGCAGCCAAAGCGCCAATGCCGGGAACGAGGCGACAATGGCGAGCCGTATGAGGTCCGCGGCGAAAAACGGCCCGATGCCGTAGAAGATCGTCTGCAGCGGAATGTCCGGTCTCATCCCGTGCAGCACGAATGGAATGATGCCGATGGGCGGCGTCGTCTGACCGATCTCGATGACCATGATGTTGATGACCCCCCACCAGATCGGATTGAAGCCGAGATCGATCATCAGGGGGAAGACAACCGGCAAGGTAATGATCATCGCGGCGACCGTATCGAAGATGGCGCCCAGGATGATGTACATCACCAACAGCAGGAACAGCACCATGGCCGGAGAAAGCCCGGCGTCCCGGATGCCGCCGGCGAGGGTTTCGGGCAGCTGGGTGATGGTGATGAACGCCGAGAAGATGTTGGCGCCGAAAATGATGATGTAAATGAACCCGGTGGTTGCCGCCGTCTGGCCGAGGACCCGGCGGACCGTCGGCCAGTTGAGCTGGCCTCGATACCAGGTAAACAGGATGGCGAAGATGCAGCCGACCGCCGCCGCTTCGAGGACCGTGAACACGCCCCCGTAAATGCCGCCCGAAACGACGAAGGCCAAAACGATCACCCCCCACGCGCCGGTGATCACCGGCAACCGCCGCGCCCAGGCGAGACGCGCACCGGACGGCGCCATGTCGGGCCGGACGCGGACCAGGATGGCGATAGCGATGAAGTAGATGGCAATCGAGATAAGCCCGGGAATAATCGCGGCGGTGAACAGGGCGATAACGAATTGCTCGGTCAGGACGCCGTAGAGCAGCATCAGGTTGGACGGCGGGATGAGGATGCCGAGGGTGCCGCCCGCGGCGATGCAGCCGATGGCGAGGGACGGCTTGTACTTTCGGTCGAGCATTTCGGGGAGGGCGACCCGCATGAAAGTGGACGCGGTGGCGATGGATGAGCCGCAGACCGCACCGAAGCCGCCGCACCCGGCGACGGTCGCCATGGCGAGGCCGCCCCGATAATGGCCGACGAAGCCGTGGAACAAGCGATAGAGATCGCCTGACAATCCTGCCGCGGAAGCAAAACTGCCCATCAGGAGAAACATGGGGATCGCGGCAAGGCTCTGATTGACCAGCAGATCGGTGGGCGTGGTGGCGAAGATGCTGGTCGCGCCCTCGATGCCGATCATCGCCCAAAGACCGAAGAAGCCGGCGACCGCCATCGCGATGCCGATGGGCACATGCAACGCGATGAGGATGAACATGAATACGATGCCGAGGCTGCCGAGCGTAATGGGGTCCATCAGCCTGCCTCCGCCGCGATATGCCGAACGCTAAATCTCATGGGATTCGCCTTCGATCTCGACCGCCTCGCCGGCCACCGCCTGATATACGGCATGAACCAGGACACCGAACTGCACGACCGCGGCGATAAAGACCACCACCGCCACCACCCACCACCACGGCCACTGGGGCACCTCGAGTACACCCGAGGCGAGGCCGTTCTCGGTCACCCGTATGGCAAACAGGATGAACTGCCAACTGTAGAGCACCATGGCGAACAGCGTGATTGTCGCGCCGACCACCTCGAGCCAGAGATGGCTGCGCACGCCGAGCGCGCGGCCCAGAAACCGGATGGTGACCAGATGCTTGCCCACCAGGCAGAGGGGAAAGAAGCTGGTGATGACGATGGCTATGTTGTAGCGGTTCAAATCGTCGACGGCGAGTACCGGCGCGTTGAAAATCCACCGCATGACGACGTCGCCGGTGATCGACGCGGCAATGACGATCACCGCCACTGCGCCGATCAACGCGACCCAATCCATGCTGCGGCCCATGCGGCCGCGAGGTCCCAGAAAACTATCCATGAAAAACACCTTGCGCGCCGAACCGGCGCAGCGGCCGCGATGGACCGCTGCGCCGGATGACGCCGGTTGCCGAGGGCTTAGGAGCTCGAGTTCACCTGTTTGATGATCTTCTGGATTGCGTCGTACTTGCGCTGTCCGTCCTTGACCCGCGCGATCCAATCATTGTGCAGGACTTGGAACTTCTTGCGAAGCGCGGCCTCTTCGGCGCCGGCGGGCTTGAGGATGGTCTTGCCCTTCTCGGCCTCGGACTTGCGGACCCGGACCTGGTTGCCTTGGTTGATACCGCCCATGGTCTTGGCGAGGGCCAGCCCCGAATGCTTGTCAAATGACCGGCGGGCCGCCGCGGGCAGGGCATCATATTTGTCCTTCCGGATGCCGAGTACGAACGAGCGAACGCCCGACGGGACATCCACATGGGTCTTCAACAGCGGTTCCAGGCGGAATGTGCGAAGCGCCGACCAGCCCGACAGCAGGCCGGTGATGACGCCCCTGTTCAGGCCCTCGGCCACCGCGGGGATGCCCATGCTGACGGGCGAGCCGCCGAGAATGGAGATCACCTTGGCTTCCTCGGGTCCCGCGGCGCGGATCTTGTTGCCCTTGAGGTCGCCGATGGTGTTCAGCTTCACCGACAAGTGGATGCCGCCGTTGTCATTGGTGAAGACGGTGGCCACGTGGAGCTTCTCCGTTCCGGTCAGCAGCCCGGCCTCATGGGCGCGCCAGGCGATTTCCGAGCCTTTGTCGGGATCCGGGAACATGTAGGGCAGCGAAAACACCGTGTAGTCGGGGAACAGTTTCGCGGTGTAGGCGGGCAGGATTTGCGCGCCGTCCTGGATGCCGCCGAGCACCGCCTCGTATTGCTTGGCGAGACTCCGCACCAGCGAACCACCCCAGAATGTCTTGATTTCCAGCGTGCCGCCGGAATCCCTGGCCACGGCGTCCGCCCAGGGCTGCAGGCCCTTGCGGATCAGCGACGACTTCGCCGGCGTGCGCGATCCAATCCGCAAGGTGTTGTCGGCGGCGTCGACCGGCGGCGCGAAGCTGATGCCGGTGACGATGACGGCCGCACCGGCGGCCAGCAAAGTGGCTTTCTTCATGGTATACTTCCTCCCTGTGTTCGGCCTTCAGAATGGCCGGCGTGTTTGGCGTCGTTGCGCAACCGCTCGGGCCCGCAACCACGCTCGATTACCCAAAAAATCCTAGGACTGATCAGTCTGCCCGTCAATTTGAGCATGATCATAATTTCTCAGAGCTCGTTGGGGTCGTGATCCATTTCTCCGACTGCGGCGGTGAGGCCCTTCTCGCCGCCGGTGAGGTGATATTTGCCGTCCCGGTCCCGGCCGAGCCTGGCCTCATCGCGTAATTCGTCCAGGGCACACGCGACCTCGCGGCCATCGAGGCTGCCGACCGCCTCCATGACGTCGGCGAAGTAGAGGGGCTCCGCCTCCAGGGCTTGCTCGACGGTTTGGTAGCGCGCCTGGCCCTCGAACTTTTTCGCCTGTGGCCGCTGTGCGGTCACCCGGTCCTTGGTTTCCATGGGACGGGTGCAGTCGAAACCGGCCTTGGCGCCGGTGCGTTCACCCAATAGAGACGGGTCCATGGTCATGCCCTGCATGCCCTCAATGATCATGATGTCCCGATGGGCTTGGAACCGGGTGCCGAACGCCCATTCCGTCTGACGGTCGTCGAAGATGTCGATGTCCTCGTCATAGACGAACACGTGCTTTACGCGCATCACTTTGCCGAAGACGGCGGTGATGGCATTGCGGGCCTCGCCGTGCCGGGTCTGACGCATGGCGACTCTGACCGTCTGGGCACCGCCCGAGTTGGTCATCATGCGGACCGCCACCGGCTCCTTTATGGTCTGGCGGAGAAGGCCTAGAATTTCGGCTTCGGTGCGTAGCGTGTTCATGTTGTTGGAGTCGCAGCGCTCCAGAATTCGCCCGGAGCCGTGGAGCAGAGACTGGTGCAGGACATCCCTGCGCATAGTGATGGCGGTGCAGGTGAAAACAGGGTCCTGATGCATGGGTCCGTAATATCCCATGTACTCCCCATAGGGCCCTTCGGGCTCGACATAGCCGCGCTCGTCCAAATAGCCCTCGAGAACCATTTCGGCGTCGGCCGGAATCTTGATGTCGTTGGTCACGCTCTTGACCAGCGGCACCGGCTCGCCGCGGAGCGTGCCGACTTCCTCGATCTCGTTGCCCGGCCGCCGCATGCCCGCGCCCATTTGGTCCAACGGGTGGGCGCCGACGGTGAACGTGATGGGCAGCTTTTCGCCGCGTGCAAGCACCTTTTTGTAGATGCGCTTGAGATCCGAAGGCGCGGTGACGTTGGTACCTGTCTGAAATTTGTTGCGAAGGCTCAGCCGCCGGGCGCCCACATTCGTGTCGCCCGTGTCGGGGTCGATGGCGTGATCGATGCCGCAGGTCAAATACACGCTGCCGTCGAACTCGTGCTGGGGATGAAACGGCAGCTTTGTGAGGTCCACGTCGTCGCCGGTGATGGTCACTTCATGGACCGGCGCTTCATCCGACGGCACCTCGATAACCGGCTGCTTGTTGGCAATCCGGCGGAGAAATTCGTCGGCCACCGTGTCCGGTGTCGCATCGAACGCCGCGGCGAGACGCCGGCGTCCCCCGCAAACCGCGGCTGCGATCTCGAAATGCTCCGGTCCTGCATCCTTGAACAGGACACACTTGTCGGTCGCCTCGATTATGGAACTCATGTGCGCCAACGGCACCGGCTCGTCATGCACATCGACCTCGCCCATGTCGATCAATCGCTCGACGAACCGGCGCAGGCGGAACTTGTCAAAATCCACTTTGGAACTGACGGCTGTGTCAGGCATCGTGTCTTCCTCCCCTATGCAGGCTTTAGTATTGGCCGCTTATCGGACACAATGAACCCAACCTGCTTACCGGTAAAGCGCCCAGCTTGATTTGTGATCATGATCCGTTTTTCATAGTGTCGTTGATGGGAGGGTGTCGGCAAGATGGATTTGAAGCCATCGGCAAACGAAACCGGATGGCCCGAGGAAGGGCTAACACGCGTTCCCTACGATGTTTTCGACAGCGAGGAAATCTTCGAGCGAGAGCAGGAATGCTTGTTTAGGGGGCCAACCTGGAACTATCTGGGCCTGGAGTGCGAAATCCCCAAGCCCGGCGATTACAAGCTGAACTTCATCGGAACCACGCCGATCATCGTCTGCCGCAACCGCGAGGGCGAAGTCCGGGCATTCGTCAACCGGTGCGCCCATCGCGGGTCACTGCTGTGCTTCAAGAACCGGGGCAACGAGAAGGTCTTCACCTGCGTCTACCACAATTGGTCATTCGATTTGGACGGCAACCTCAAGGGCATCGCGTTCCGCCGCGGCGTCAACGGCCAAGGGGGCATGCCCGAGGACTTCGACGAAGAAAAACACGGGCTGGAGGCCGTCCGGGTGACGACGCGGGGCGGGGTGGTGTTCGGTACCTTTTCGGACGACACGCCGGACCTAGAGGAATATCTCGGCCCCCGGATGACGGGGTTCATCGACCGCATGTTCAATAGGCCGCTCAGGGTCATGGGCCACTACTCCCACCGCCTCCGCAACAATTGGAAGCTGGTGATGGAGAACGTCCGCGATCCCTACCACGCCAGCATCCTGCATCTGTTCTTCGGTTCCTTCGGGCTGTCCCGCCACACCATGGAAGGCGCCGCGTTACTCGACGACAGCGCTTGGCATCACATCGTCTACACCAAGCGCGCCACTGACGATATTTCGGGCTCGGAATATGAGGGCGGGAAATTGAAGTCGATGAAATCGAACCTGAGCCTTGCCGATCCGACGTTGCTGGATGAGTGGCGGGAGTTCGATGACGGGATCACCAACATGGTCCAGACGGTGTTCCCGACGGTGACGTTCCAACAGATCACCAACTGCCTCGGCGTCCGCCATCTGGTGCCCAAGAGCCATGACGAGGCGGAAATGATTTGGACCCTGTTCGGGTACGGGGACGACGAGGACTGGCAGCGGGAGATCCGCCGCACGCAGGCCAATCTCGTCGGCCCGGCCGGGCTGATCTCTCTGGAGGACGGCGCCGTTACCAACTTCGTCCAGCGCGGAATCCGGGGACGCGAGGGTAACGAGGCCTCGGTGGTCGAGCTCGGCGGCGACGCCATCGAAAGCTCGGAAAACAGGGTAACCGAGGCGACCATACGCGGGTTCTGGAAAGGCTACCGCGACGTCATGGGTCTCTAGGACCGGAGACGGCCATGGATACCTTCGACACCCGGCATCAGGTCGACCAGCTTCAGATCGACTACGCCTATTGCATCGATTCCGGCCATTTCGAAGACTGGCCGGAATTCTTCACCGACGAATGCGTCTATCAGATCATTACCCGGGACAGCTACGAACAAGGGCATGAATCGGGTTTCTACTATTGCCGCTCGAAAAATATGCTTCGGGACCGCGTCCTGGCGCTTCGCGAGACCACCATCTACGAGCCACAGCGGTATCGCCACATCATCAGCGGCGCCCGTATTCTGGAATCCGATGAAGAGAAATGCAGGGCCGAGTCGAATTTGATCGTTGTCCGGACCTTGCAGGCCGGGGAAATGAGCATATTCGCAGCCGGCGCCTACCTCGACACCATCACGTTCGCGTCGGGGACGCCGAAATTCATCGAAAAGGTCGTCGTGACCGATTCACCCCAAATCGACATGCTGCTCGCGGGTCCGCTCTAGAAAAACTCATCGGGGACGACACACATGACAATTATCGACATCCATACCCATTCGCTGAGCGAGGACTGGCTTCAGCGTCTTCGCATGTACGGCGCGCCGGAGATCGAGCTAAAGCCGCTCCCCGACGGCCGGGAAGTTCTCGTCGAACAGGGGGTGCAGAGTCTCGTTCCGTGCCCCGAGATGTTCGACTACGACCTGCGGATCAAAGACATGGACGCGGCCGGCATCGACCTTTCGGTGGTATCGCTGACCAGCCCGTCGGTCTATTGGGGCGGGGCGGAGGTCAGTGCCGAGACCGCCCGGTCCATCAATGACAGCATGGCGGCCGCCCAAACCGCCTACCCCGACAGAATTCGCTGGTTCGCCACCTTGCCGTGGCAGTATCCGGATTTTGCGGTCGAAGAATTGGAACGCGCCATCGGCGCCGGCGCGGTCGGCGTCATGGTGCTGGCCAATATTCACGGCACCAGGCTGGTCGATCCGTCTTTGGCGCCGGTCTGGCAGGCCATCGACCGCCATGCCTTGCCGGTACTGGTTCATCCGACCGCGCCTCCCGGCGTTCGTGAAATGGATCTCGGACGGCTGCTGGCGTCGGTCGGTTTTACCTTCGACACGTCGCTCGCCATTGGCCGCATGGTCCTGGAGGGCTTCCTCGATACCTATCCGAACCTCACCCTTATCGCGTCCCACGGCGGCGGCAATTTGCCTTATCTGGCGGGCCGGATGGATTTGTTTTTCGAGCAGCGGACACCTGCGGCGGAAAGGAAGATCAGTGAGCCGCCGAGCGCGCATCTCGGCCGGATTTACTATGATTCAATTGTCTATCAGCCGGGCTGCCTGACACTTTGCGTGGAAATGGGCGGAGCGGCGCACGTGCTGTTCGGCACCGACTATCCTCACCCTGCCGACATCCCGTTTCTCATGGAGTTGGCTGATGGATTGCCCGCCGACCAGTCGCGCGCCATTAAGGGTGAGAACGCCCGCCGCCTGTTCGGACTGTAGGGGGAAGGGAATATGGATACGGGCATCGGCCAGCCTGTTCGGCGCAGGGAAGACGGTCGCCTCGTGACCGGCAAGGGGACGTTCAGCGACGATGTGAACATGCCCGGTCAGGCCTACGCCGTCGTGGTCCGATCGCCCCATGCCCATGCCCGCATCCTGTCCATCGGCACCTCGGCCGCCAAGGCCGTTCCCGGCGTTCTCGCCGTTCTGACCGGCGCCGACCGGGAGGCCGACGGGCTGAACCCGATTCCCCATGTGGCGCTGCCGGGTTCAGGCCTCGACATCACCCTGGTGCCCAAGTACGGAGAACCGTTCTACGGACCTCAACATATCCTGACCAACGACAAGGTGCGTCTGGTCGGCGAAGGCGTGGCGCTGGTGGTTGCCGAAACCAGGGACATCGCCAAGGACGCCGCCGAGCTGGTCGAAGTCGACTACGAAGTCCTGCCGTCCGTGACGGCGACCCTTCCGGCCGCAGAGCCCGGCGCGCCGCTGGTATGGGACGAGATGCAGTCCAATGTCGTGATCGATGCCGACGTGGGCGACCAAGCGGCCACCGACGCGGCATTCGAAAAAGCCCACAAGGTGGTCCGGCTCGAGACCTGGGTGCGGCGGGTAACCGGCGTTCCGATGGAACCTCGAAGCGGCGTTGCCGCCTATAGTCCGGAGACCGGGCGATTCAACGTCCATTGGGGCGGCGGCGGGGTGGTGCGGCCCAAGCGGGAGCTCTCCATGATCATGGGCGTGGAGTTCGATGACGTGCGGGTGACGGCCAAGGACATCGGCGGCAATTTCGGTACCAAGAATAGTTTCTACCCGGAGACCGCGCTGGTCGCTTGGGCGGCCAAGCGGACCGGCCGGCCGGTAAAATACGTTGCCGAGCGAACCGAGGCCTTCCTTACCGATTACCAGGGCCGGGACCTTGCGGTGACCGCCGAGCTGGCCCTCGACTCGTCGGGCCGGTTCCTCGCCATGCGCGGATCGAACCTGTCGAATATCGGTGCCTACCCGGTGTCCATCGTGCCCCTCACCAAAGGGGTGGAGATCATGACCGGGGTCTATGACATCCCGGTCGCGTATTTCCGGGCCCGGGGGGTTTACTCCAACACCGCTTCCACCGCCCCTTACCGGAGCGCCGGCCGGCCGGAGGTGATGTTTGTCACCGAAAGACTGGTCGATCTGGCGGCCCGCGAAATGGAAATGGATCCGGCTGATATCCGGCGCAGGAACCTGGTGCCGGCGGGCGCGTTTCCGCACGAGAACAAGCTCGGCATGACCTACGACTCCGGCGACTATGTGGGCGCCATGGAATGGGCATTGGAACTGGCCGATACGGCGGTCTTCGATGGCAGGAAGAAGGAGACCGAAGCCAAGGGTCTCGTCCGCGGCCTCGGCATCGCCAATTACATCGAAACCTCCACCGGGTTGCCGCGGGAGCGAAGCGATATCACGGTACGCCCGGAGGGGTCCATCGACGTGGTGGTCGGCACGCTCTCCAGCGGTCAGGGCCACGAGACCAGCTTCACACAGGTAGTCAGCGAGTGGTTTGGCGTACCCCTTGAGGAAGTCAATCTTGTCCAGGGGGACACGGATATCGTCGTGTTCGGCGGCGGCTCCCACTCGGGAAGGTCCATGCGGCTCGCCGGCCGGGTGATGGGCGAGGCGACGGAGAAGATCATCGCCAAGGCCAAGGAAATCGCCGCACACAACCTGGAGGCTGCCGTCCCGGACATCGAACTTGCCCGTGGCAAGCTGACGGTGGCCGGGACCGACCGGTCGCTCGGACTCTATGACGCGGCGCGCCTGGCCGAGACGGACACGACCTTGCCGGAAGAACTCCGGGGACCGCTCGCCGCGACAGGCGATCAGACCGCGACCGTGCCCGACTTCCCGTTCGGCTGCCATATTTGCGAGGTGGAGGTGGATGTCGAAACCGGCGCCTTCCAAATCGACAGATATTCGGGCGTCGACGATGTCGGCCGGGCGATCAATCCGTTGATCCTTCACGGTCAGGCCCATGGCGCCATTGTTCAGGGCCTGGGACAGGCGCTCTCCGAGCTTGTCCATTACGATCCCGAGACCGGCCAATGCCTGTCGGCAACATTTATGGATTACGGCATGCCGGTCGCCAGCCAGTATCCATCATTCGTTACCGAGATCAGCGAGGTACCCTCGACAACAAACCCCTTGGGGATTCGCGCGGGCGGCGAAGGGGGCACCACCCCGGCGCTTGCCGTGGTCGTAAACGCGGTCGTCGACGCGCTCGCCGACTTCGGTGTCAGCCATCTCGAAATGCCGCTCACCGCAGAGAGTATCTGGCGTGCCATCCATGACACATCCGCCTAGTCTCAATTCCGGGCTGACCGGCGCTTGAACGCGCTCCACAATCCCAACGAGCATTCGGGGAGGAAACGTGACGAACAATATTCGCACCGCGCAAGACGGCGAGATCACGAACATCACCATCGATAGCCCGGATGACGGCAATCGGGTAAGCGACGAAATGGCGGCGCATCTTGCGGGCTTGATGCAACAGGCATCGGAGGGAAGCAAGGCGATCGTCCTCCGGACGGTCGGCGAGGACTTCTGTCTCGGCAGAAAAACCATGGGCCGGACCTGGCCGCAGCCCGAGGCCCTGGAATCGCGCGAAAAGATGAGCGTGGTGTTCGACTTCTACGACACCTTCCGGCGAATCGGAATTCCGGTCATCGCGCCAATCCAGGGACGGGCTTCCGGGTTCGGTTGCGCCATCGCCGCGCTGACCGATATCACGATTGCCGCCCGGTCGGCCCGCTTTGAACTGCCCGAGACCAGCCACCGCATCATGCCCACCGCGGCCATGTCCTCCATGGTCGACCGGGTTTCGCGGAAAGGCCTGCTCTACCTCAGCTATTCGGCTCAATCCATCGACGCCGCGAATGCACTGGCCATCGGCTTGGTCGGCGAAGTGGTCGCGGACGACGAGGTGGAGGCGGCCTTGGGTCGGGTGGTCGAGAACATTCGCCGGATGCCCTGGCCGGCCGTCTACACGATTAAGGCCTTCGCGTCCAATGCCATTGGGATGTCCATCAACGGCGTAAACGACTACGCCCAGAACCTCCACGCGACGGTCAACACGTCGTCAAGAATGCGGGAATAGCGTTTGAACGACGCCGGCGGTGCCCGATCGGCATGTTCGCCACGCGAACATTCGGGATTGATGAGCGCTTGCCCGGCTATTCAGGAACCGCTCCGTGCCTGTACCATCCATCCGAACACTTATTCACTGGGAGGAAAACATGCAGCATTCAAAATTCCTGGTTGCGGCCGGTTTGGCCGCGCTGGTGGCCGCTCCGGCGGCTGCCCAGACCGTGGGCGTCGGCACGACCAAAGGCGGCTTCACCAACCAGGCCGGCCAATCCTTGTCCAAGGTCGTGTCCCAAATGACCGATATTCAGATGCGGTCCCAGCCCTTCGGCGGGTCAAGCGTCTATGTCCCGGCTGTCAATGCGGGCAAGCTGGAATTCGGTTTGGTGAACGAGCTTGAATCTCTGTACGCCGTAACGGGCACTGGCGTTTACCCGGGCCGTAAGCACCCCAATCTGCGAGTCGTTACGGCGACCATTCCGTTCCGCGTCGCGACCTTCGCCCGCAAGGATTCCAACATCAAGACCCTTAAGGATCTAAAGGGCAAGCGGGTGCCCAGCGGTTGGTCATCCCAGCGCATTATTCAGCCGCTGATGGAAGCGCAGCTCGCCAATGCGGGCCTGACCTATGACGATGTGGTCAAGGTGCCGGTCCCCAACGTCGTCAAGAGCGCCGACGTCTTCGCCGCCGGCGGGGCGGACGTATTCCACTTCGTCTTCGGCGCCGGCAAGGTGCGCGAGACCAACGCCAAGGTTCGGGGCGGCATCCGCGTGCTGCCGTTTGACCCCTCGCCGTCGGCATTGGCCGCGGCCCGTAAGCATGTGCCGCCGGCTTTCGCCAAGCCTGAAGCGCCCTCCAAGCGCAACGTGGGCGTGGATGCGCCCCTGCATGTCATGACCTATTGGCATACCCTGGCCGCCGGGGCCCATGTGTCGGATGACGTGGTGTACAAAGTCGCCAAAACCATGCACGAAAACCGCGCTGCGCTGGTCAAGGCGTTCCCGGGCTGGGGCGGGTTCCGGTCGGACAGTATGGCAATCAACTTCAAGGGGCTCACCTACCACCCGGGCGCCGTGAAGTTCTATAAGGAAAAAGGTATGTGGCCGCCCAAATAGGGTGAACCCGTCAGACGGCCCACCCACGCACCTCAGAGGCTGTCAGTGACCGACGCTGTCCCGACTGACGCCGGCAGCGGCACAAATTCGGCGATGAACGGCTTTATAGCCGTTCTCGCCGTCGTGTTGACGCTGGGCTCGATTGCCTGGGCTGCCGACCTCTTCCGGATGGCCGGTCTGCTGCTTTATACGGAGCAGTTCCTGAGCGGCATTCTGGCAATCGCGGTGCCGCTGGTATTTCTGTCCGTCCGCGCGCGGAAAGGAAGCGAAGGCGCGCCCGTCCCCTGGTACGACTACCTATTCTCTCTCCTGGGGTTTGTCTGCGCCAATTACATGGCGGTGCGCTATCCGCAGCTGGCCGAACTGGTCTCCGACGCGCCCATTGATGGCCTGATCCCCGGCATCATCATCGTCGCACTCTTGATCGAGGGGCTGAGGCGCACCGTCGGCCATGTCCTCACTGTCCTCGTGGTCGCCTTTGTTTTCCTGGGTCTGTTCGGCCACCTGCTGCCGGGCAAGCTGGCCGGCAAGGAAATGCTGACCCGGGATCTGTTCTATTACCTGGCCTGGGACCCGACCAGTATCCTGGGCATCCCGTTGAAGATCGTGACCTCCATCGTCCTGGCCTTTGTCTTTTTCGGCCAAGTGCTGACAAAATCGGGAGGCTCGGCTTTTTTTACGGAATTTGCCATGGTGCTGGTCGGCCGCTACCGGGGCGGTCAAGCCAAGATCGCGGTGACCGGATCGGGCTTCTTCGGCTCCATCTCGGGCAGTGTGGTCTCCAACGTGGTCACCACCGGCGTCATCACCATCCCCTTGATGCGGAACGCCGGCTACAGGGGCGTTCAGGCGGGCGCGATCGAGGCGGTGGCCTCAACCGGCGGCCAGCTTATGCCGCCGATCATGGGAGCGGCCGCCTTCCTCATGGCCGAGTTTCTGGAGATTCCCTACAAGGAGGTGGTGGTCGCGGCGCTTATCCCGGCGGTGCTTTATTACGTGGCGTTATTTATCCTGGCCGACCTGGAGGCGGCACGCACCAAAATCCAGCCGCTGAAAGACGAAGAAATACCAAAACTGTGGGATGTGGTGAAGACCGGCTGGTACTTCCCGCTCCCCTTTGCAGCCCTGATCATCGCCTTGTTCAATTTCAATTTCTCGCCGGAAATGTCGGCGCTCATCGCGACCGGGGTCATCGTCGCGACCAGTACGATCTTTGGCTACAAGGGCAAGCGGCTTACGTTTCGAGATCTTCTGGATGCCGTACGGTCCACCGGTCACGCAGTCCTCGACATCATCATGATTGCGGCGGCCGCCGGTATCGTCATCGGCACCCTCAATGTGACCGGTGTCGGCTTCGGCATGTCGCTCTTGCTGGTGGAGCTCGGCGGCACCAATCTCTTCCTGCTTTTGCTGATATCCGCGGTGGTCTGCATCATCCTCGGTATGGGCATGCCGACGGTCGCCGTCTACCTGATGCTGGCAACCCTGGTCGCGCCCGCCCTGATCGAGGTCGGTATCAACCCCATGGCGGCGCACCTGTTCATCCTCTATTTCGGCATGATGTCGATGATCACGCCGCCGGTGGCCATCGCCGCCTTCGCGGCTGCGACGCTCACCGGGGAAGACGCCATGAAAACCGGGTTCGCGGCCATGCGCTTCGGCTGGTTTGCCTATCTGGTGCCGTTTCTCTTTGTTCTCAGCCCCAGCCTGCTGATGGAAGGCGGTGCATTTGAGGTTATCGCCACCGCGGTGACCGCCGCGGGGGGCGTATGGCTCGTTTCCATTGCCATCATGGGATACTTCGTTCGTGAGCTGGGACTTCTCTTGCGGGTTCTATTCGGACTTGCCGGCTTGGCGCTGCTCATTCCGGGCTCCGGGTTCGAGGGGGCACAGTTGACCGACATCGCCGGGCTGGTTACCGGCGCGTTGCTGATCGGGCGGGAAGTGGTGGCGAGTCGGGCGGCAAAAGCGAGCGCTCTTTAGCCGGCGCCCCGCACTTTGTCGATCAGGCCCGTTGGATTCGGAATGGTGGACCCCCGCCAGGCCACGACCTGATCGGGCCGAATAAGCGCGTGGTCGGCTTCGTAGAGGTCACGTGCCCCGTCGATTTCGACATCGAGAGACCGCAATGGCAGCCCGGCCGTTTTCGCCGCCGCTTCAAGCCGTTGGCCCTGCTCCCTGTCACCTGAGAAATTCAGGTGAGTAAACTCAAAGCCGAACCGGTCATACAGGGAGGTGTTCTCGTCCAGCCAAAGATGCGGCGCCCGTCCGCCCGGGCAGGCCGTCGGCACATATTCATTGGCGCGGTCGGGCGGCGGCGATGAACCGTCGGGAGCGATGATGGGCGATCCGTCCAGTCGCGTGCCAAACGTAATTCCAGGGATATTGAACTCGGTTCGCCCATGCCGATCGAAGTATTGTCCCGCTTCGGCGCGCAGCCTGGCACCTTCATCCGAATCTTCTTCGAGCCGCGGGTCGGGTTTGAAATTACCCAATGAATCGGCGAAACCCCTCGCATACCCCGTGTTGCGGACCGCAGCCGGATGCCTCTCCCGATGATATGATTCGAGGAGCCCGTCTCCACCCCAGCCATTGATCGCCGCCGCCAATTTCCAGCCCAAATTGACCGCGTCCTCGATCGCCGTGTTGTATCCGAGCCCCCCCGTCGGTGTGAACAGATGAGCGGCGTCTCCGGCGATAAACAAGCGCCCCTTCTGCAGCCGCTCGGCGACCAAGGCAAATCCGGCCCGCCACGAGGACCTGGTGATGATGTCGAAGTCCACCTCCTTTCCCATACATTGGGCAAACATCCGGCGCCCCTGGATTTCCGAGATGTTGTCCCGATCCTCGCCCGGCTTGAGCTGAGTGTGAAAGACGAACTCCATATCTCCGTCGACAGCCACCAGGAAACATCGCCGCCGATGATCCACATTGACGTTCATCCATGCGGGCTTGCCGCACATGTTTTCGTATATTTCCGGGCTCCGGAGATAGATGGCGTGCATGTCACCGCCGGCGAAGTCCCGCCCTAGACCCGCTTCTCCCTCGTACTCGACGCCGATATGGTTTCGCACGATGCTTCGGGCGCCATCGCAGCCGACGAGGTACCGGGCGGTGAACGCCACCTCGCGCCCTTGGTGAACGGCTGTTGCCGAGACATGATCGCCGTGATCGGCGACCGACGTTACCGCGTGTTCATAACGCAGCTGGACCGATGACAGTTTTTCCGCCTGATCATGGAGAACGCGTTCGACGTACATTTGCGATACTCTGTGCGGCAACTCCGCCGCGCTCCAGGACCCCGAGAGTTGTTTGACGAGCCTGGTCGCTTCCTGGGCGGACGGGAGTTGAAACCGCGCCAGTTCGTGGCGTGAGAACGTCGTGTAGTAGGCGATATCAGTGGGGTAGTCCCGAGGCAGACCCATTGCCCGCACCTGGTCGGCAAATCCCAAGCGGCGATAATGCTCCATCGTCCGGGCCTGGGTGGCATTGGCCTGCGGGTTAATGGCCGTGGAGAGATCGTCGTCCAGCAGCACGGTGGAGACGCCGCGCCGGCCAAGCTCGTTGGCGAGCATCAACCCGGCTGGACCGCCGCCGACGATGATAATGTCCGATACCGCCCCGTTTGAGAAATTCACTCCCGCCGTTCCTTCCCGCCTGATGCGGTGATGTCCAAGCCCCGTGACGCGATGCTGGCCGCGATCGCCGTCCGGACCCGCATAAATTTATCGGGCCGCATCACCGTGACACCGGGTCCGACCGATCGGGGTTCTTGAATGCCGACATCTCCTTGAAGCTTTCGAGCGCCCGTACCCGGTCCCACCAAGACGCGATATTCGGCCTGAACCTGCGGCCGATCAGTTCAGGCCGGCCGAGAACTTCGATACGATTGATGTAGGACATCAACGATATGTCTGCGAGGCTATACGTATCGCCCAGCAGCCAGGGGCCGGGATGAAGTCCGGCTTCCATCCGGTCGAGCACCTGTTCGATCTTGGCGAAAGCAGCGTCCTCCCGTGCTTTGGGCATTCCCGAATCGAGTCGCTTCGCCGTGGTCTCCGCGAGGTCTGACTTACCCAATTTCGCCAATTTGGAACGCACATCATCAATCGAATATTTCGCCAGCACGCGCGGCCGGTGTCTGATGTTGAAGGACGCGACTGCGATGGCGTCGTGCAGGTCTTCTTCCGAAATCAGCATCCATTTGCGCATGCGCGAGACGCTTTGGGGGCTGTCGGGCCGCAGTTGGACTTCCGGATACAAATCTTCCAAGTACTCGCAGATGATGTTGGACTCGGTCACGATGTGGCCATCGTGATCCAAAGTCGGCACAACCGCCTTGCCGTTAAGCTCGAGATACCAGGCTTGGTGTTGTTCAAATTCGAAAAGGTCGAGATGGACGCTTTCCCAATCCAGCCTTTTCTCGGCTAATACGATGCGGACTTTCTGGGCGCAGACGGAACTCCAATAGTGATACAGCTTGAGCAACGGCCTTCCTCCTGGTTCCCCGCGCCGCGATAGATCCTAACCGGATGCGCGACCGGTCATTCCGCGGCTTCGCTCGGCGACTGGCGCAGCCGGCCCCGGAAGTGGGGCATAACCTCGGTGGCAAATAGCTCCATATTTTTTTTGGTCAGCTCGTGGGGCAGGGTTCCGAACTGCAGGATGGTACAGAACTGTCCGAGACCGATGCGGTCCTGGAATTCCTCCAGGCGGGTCCGCACCGTATCGGCGCTGCCGCAAATGAACATGCCGAGATCGTTCATTCGCTCCATGGTCTTGCCGCCGCCCAGCATTTCCCGCTTGGCCAGCGCGATGGCTTTCAGCGAACTGAGGGAGGTATAGCCCGGCGGCAATAGGAGTTCGTTGGGAATCCGCAGAAACTTGTTGAAGAACGCCTCGATGTGCGGCCTGGCTTCCCTGGCGGCGATCTCGTCGGTCTCGCCGACATATATGGGGACGGCGAGGCCAAGCTGCCGGTCCTCCGCCTCGTAGCCGTAGTCTTCCTCGCATACCCGGCGGTACATGCCCATGAACTGCTCCACCGCCGAGAACGGCGAATAGACGTTCAGATAGGTGTACTTGCGGTCGGGATGAGCCGCCCAGCGGATGGTTTCTTCCGAGCCTTGCGAGGGGATCCACACCTCGGGATGAGGCTTGGAATAGGGCCGAGGCCACAAATTGACGTATTGCAGATGGTAGTGCCTGCCCTCGAAAGCGAAGGGCCCGATCTCGGTCCAGGCGCGAACCACCAGATCGTGAGCCTCATGAAAACGCTCCAGGGAGAACGCCGGGTTAATTCCCATCGCGTGGTACTCGACGCCGAGGCCCCGGACGAAGCCCGCCACAAACCGCCCCTTGGTGATATTGTCGAGCATCGAAAACTCTTCGGCGATCATCAGCGGGTTGTTGACCAGCGGCAGCGCCCGGCCGAGGACGCAGACCTTGGCCTGCTTGGTATTTCGGGCCAGCGCGCCGGCGATAACGCCCGGCGTCGGCATCAGGCCGTAGGCGGTCTGGTGATGTTCATTGACGCAGACCCCGTCGAAGCCCAGCTCGTCGGCGTATTCCAACTCGTCCATATACCGGGTGTAGAGCTTGTGGCCCTCCTCGGGGTCGTAGTAGCTGTTGGGCAGCAGCAGGTTCGCCGACGCGTATTTCTTGTCGCACTCCAAATCCAGCGCGCCGTAGGGCATGAGGTTGAAGAAGAAGAATTCCATCAGGCTACCCCCTCGGTAAACGTAAACAGGCGCGAGAGAAAGGCGTCCCTTGCTTCGGCCATCGGCACGTGGCCGCAGTTTTCGTAGATCTCGAGCTCCGAACCCGGAATCAGGTCGTGATAGGCATGAGCGTAGGGCTCGGGGAATATGCCGTCGCTATCGCCCCAAATGATCAGTGTCGGCAGCTTGAGGCGATGCAGCCACTTCCTGAGGTCGGGGTTATGGAGCCGCGGCGACCAGCACAGCCGGGCCGCCATCTGCCTGTTCTTCAGCATCACCCCGATCTCTTCCTCGGACGGTTCGTAGGCGAGCATTTCGTCGATAACGGGTTGCCGGGCGAACACCTGACGAATGGTTTCCTGCGGCGACCAGGAGAACAAATCACCCATCGGAGTGCCGTTCACCCAGATTCCGGCCGATGAAACGAGGGTCAGCGACTTGATGCGATGGCGATCCCGGACGGCGATCTCGGCGGCGATCCAGCCGCCCATGGAATGGCCCGCCAGGTGGAGGCTTTCCAGGCCGAGGGCCTCGATCACGTCGAGGTAGAAGTAGGCCATGTCGGAGATGTTATCCATCCAGCCAGGCGCGTCCGTGTCCCCGAATCCCGGGTGATCCGGCAGGATGACGCCGTACCTGGCCGACAGCGTTTCAGCCGTGGGAAGCCAGGACGCATTGCCGTTGGCGCCGTGCAGGAGCAACAAGGTTTCGCCCTCGCCGGCGCGGCGGACGGTTAGCTCGACGCCTGAAACATTCAGGGTCTCTGTTCTGATACCGGTCATGGTTATCCCTGTCTTTCAGGGCCCGAGACGGCCCGTTTGCCTTTAGATTAACCGGGACATCAGGAAACGCCAGACCCGGTTCCCGCCCGCCGGGCGCGAGCCCTGCACCGGGCGCATAGCTGTAAGATGTTGAAACAATGGTATTTATACCCAATTTCCAATTTTCCCCGTTTCGGAGACATGGACATTCATGGACATTTGATGACACCCGTTTGGGAGGTACCCCCCGAATAGTTCGTACAAAGCTGCATAGCTCCCCCTCCAAACCAAAACGCCGCCCCGGGGACGGGACGGCAGTCGCCTATTCATTTAGCCCGAACGCCTGTGGCGGCAAGGGGGGAGGTGGGGGCGACCCGGGAGAACGGTCGGGACGGCGGTCCGGCCGGCACCAGCGAGGCGGCGTATCACAAACGGCGAAAGCTTTATGGCGGGATGGGGGAAATCCCGGCTTCGCGACCTTGAAGGCGATGGAGAAGGAGAACGCCCGGCCGAAGCGGATTGCGGTTGAGCTCGAGTTGGACAAGCCGGCCCAAAAGGATGGCGTCAATCCCGAGGCATTTCCTTGGCGTATCTGACCAGGGCCATGAACCGGTAAAGGCCGTGAACGAACTTGCCGTAGGGCATGGTGAAGAACAGGGCGAAAACGACACCCAGGTGCAGGGCCAGCAAAATACCCATGGCCGGCGTTTCGCGAAGCACCAACAGCAGGAGGCCGGTTACGCTGGTCAGCAGGAGCATGACCAGAAAGGCGGCATCCATTCCAAGATTATCTTGTTCGGCCATTGCCGGATCGCGCTTCGATTTCTCGGCCAGCAGGCCGATGGGCCCGACAATCAACCCGATCCCGCCGAGCGTCCCCAGAACCACGGGGAGGTCGTACCAGGGGTACGGCGCCTCCAAACCCAGGAGGTAGTGATAAAGGGTCGCGACCGACGTTGCCGCAAAACACAGCAGGAAACCGTAGAAGGTGAAGTGATGGTAGAGCCGCCGCTTGTCGGTCGGCCGTTCATCCTCGCCGTAACAGCCAACCCCGCCGCCGTCGAGATAGCGGAGCGACCCGGCATCCTTCATCGCCTGCCGCCACGGGACGGGCTCGGCGAAGGACCCGATGGGATTGCCGATGTCCTGCCAGAAGTTCCTGAGCGACAGGATGGCCGCCAGGATCGCGTACAGAAAGACGGCGCCGAAGATGAGCGTCATGGCGTTGTGGGGCATCAGCTTGTAGAACGCGCCGGGGCCCGTATGGACGGCCCAGAGAACGCTCGGATCGTGCCGGCCGACGAATCCCAGAATGAAGACGGTAACGGAGACCGCCGCAATGAGGCTGACCATCAGGCCATTGCGTTTGAACAGAGGCGCGAGGGCGCCGGGCCAGGCGTAAGCCGCGTAGGAATTCGCCCGGACCGTCGCCATGACCCTGGGAACGTTGACCTCGAACTCGTGGGGCGGAGAGAATTGGCAGTCCACGTAACATCCCCCGCATGCATGGCAGAGATTGGCCAGATAGTTGAGATCGCCCTTGGGAAAGGTCCGCCGCAGTTCCATGGCCGGAAAGACGGCGCACAGGCCTTCGCAGTACCGGCACGAATTGCAGACGGTCATCAGCCGCGCGGCCTCGTCGAGCGGGTCGGACAGGACGGGTGAGTCGGGGTTGGGGACGGCCACATTCATTCCGCGGCTCTCCTGATATCCGTGTTGCCGAGGGCCAGCCTTCCGGCCTCGCGCCCGGCAATGCGGCCGAATACGCTGCCGATTGTCATCCCCATGCCGCCGGCATAACCCTTGCCGAGGACGTTGCCCGCCATCATTTCGCCGGCCGCGAAAATGTTGGCCGACGGCGCGCCGCTCTCCATCAGGATACGGGCCTCCCGGTTCACCTTGGTGCAAAGGTAGGTAAATGTAATGCCGGGCCGGACGGGGTAGGCGTAGAACGGGGCCGACTCGATTTTTTGTGCCCAGTGGGTCTTGTTTGGCGTGAGACCCTCGGTGCGGCAATCGTCCAGGATGGCCGCATCGAACGTGCCCGGCTGCACCGCCGCGTTGAACGCCGAGACCGTCCGGTCCAGGACATCCGGGTCCAGCCTCAACTCGTCCGCCAGTCCGCGAATGGTCGGCGCCGAGATCGGCGGGTAGAGGGACGGCATAAAGCGCTCCAAGGAGGGCGCATCGAAGATGATGTAAGCGATCTGCCCTGGCTGCTGCGCGACGAGCCGGCCCCAGACCGCGTACCGCTTCGGCCAGATGTCCTCGCCTTCGTCGTAGAAGCGCTCGGCTTCCCGGTTGACCACGATCCCGAACACGACGCAATCGAGCCGGGTGATGATGCCGCCGTCAAATTTCGGCGCGCGCGCATCGATGGCGACCGCGTGGCATTGGGTGGGGTCTCCGATGGTCTTGACCCCGGCGTTCATCAGCATCTTGAGAACGGTGCCCTTGTTGTTGGCGGTGCCGCGGATCAGGAAATTGTCCGCGATCTCGCCCCAGCCTTCCTTGAGCCACTCGAAATTGGACTCGAACCCGCCGCAGGCCGCAACGAAGCTGCGGGCCGGCACCGTGTGGTCCTGCCCGTCCTTACGGTAGGTTGCCGAGGAAAACTTGCCGTCCTGAACGCCGACCGCGACAACTTCCGCCTCATAGCGGATTTCGACGCCCAGATCCTCGGCGGTTGCATAGAGGGCGTTCAACATGCCCCGGCCGCCGCCGAGGAAAAACGAGTTCGTCCGCCCGAGGCTCAGCGTACCCGCGAGCGAGGGCTGAAACCTGACCCCCTGCCCGGCGATCCAGGTCAGGATTTCCTTGGACTCGGAGATCATCAGCCGGGCCAGTTCTTCGTCCGTGTTTCCCTCGGTCACCCGGATCAGGTCGTCGTAAAACTCGTCCTCGGTGTAGGGTCCGGTCAGCGTGTCGGTGGCCGTGTCGTGAGTGCACCGCATGTTGCGGGTGTGGCGCGTATTGCCGCCGCGATAGAACTTCGTCGCCGATTCGAGCACCAGCACGCGGGCGCCTTCATGGCGCGCGGCGATCGCCGCGCAGAGGCCGGCGTTGCCGCCACCGGCGATCAGAACATCAAATTCTTGTTCCGTGCCCATGGTGATTTCGGAGCTACCGGCCGTCCCATACCGCGGACGGCACGAAAACCTCCCCGGCGGCGAGCTTCCGCGACGTGCGGAGAATTCCGGCCGAGTTGAGCGAAAACCCATTGTCGTCCGAGTAATCGACGATAACATCCATCAGTCCAAGCGGATGTTCGAGAACGACGGTAACCGGGCTGCCCGAAGGTTTGTCGAAGAGACCATCGGCGACCGTCCCCGGCGTGAGCGCGCAGGATGCGAGGCACTGCGAGCCGGTCACCGCCATCGTCGGATGAGTCTTCCAGGGATCGAAATAACGGGCCGCGACCGTGCCCCCCTGTTCGGGCGGCGCGAGGAGGCCGAATTTCGGCGTCACCGACTTGCTGACGTCTCCCATTCCCATTCTTGCACCGGCCTTGAGACGAAGTGCCTCCATGCGGTCGAAGAAGTCTTTGTCGGCATCCAGTTCTTCGCGGGTTTCATGACCGGAAAGCCCGAAATCCCGGGCGCGGCCAATAACCAGGGGCATGGCGACATCCATGCAGGTTACCTCAATCCCATCAATCTCGTCGATCGTGTTTCCGGTCGGCAAGAAGGCGCCGGTGGATGAACCGGCCACGTCCATGAAGTTCAGCTCGATCGGCGCCGCACTTCCCGGAACGCCGGCGATTTGGGTGCCGCCCTCATACGTGACCGCTCCATTCGGCGTACGGACGTTCGCAACGATACGGGCACCGGTATTGACCGCATGAATCTTGATCTGCGTCTCTCCCTCGGAAGCGGGGATGAGACCCATTTCAAGAGCAGCCGGTCCGACGCCTGAAAGCATGTTTCCGCAGGTGGGTTTGAAGTCGACCAGTTCTTCTTCCACGGCCACCTGGCCGAAGAAGTAATCGATGTCCGCCCAGTCGCCGTCCGCCGCCTTGGAGAGCATCACCACCTTGGTGGTTACGGAGACGCCGCCCCCGATTCCGTCGATGTTGATGGGGTGCCCCGCGCCAACGGCTGAGATGAGAACTCTTGCCAGATCATCCAGATTCTCCGGCAAATCCAATCGCCTGAAGTAGGGGCCGCGGGAAGTGCCGCCTCTCATAAACAGGTACGGAATGGCTGTCTGGCTCATCGGTCCGCGCCTCAGGTCAATGGCCAAGGCAGCTCAAGGAAGTGCTGCAGCAGCCCGGGCGGGAATTCTCGATTCAGGACCCAGGCCATGAACATCATGAAGGCGATGCTGCAGACCGTGTAGATGCCCGCCATGGTCCAATTCAAACCGGCGCGGAAACGCATGAAGGTCAGCAGGAAGACCAGCAGCGCCAGTATGAAGCCGGCCAAGGATGTGAGAATGAGCAGGAATCCGAACCACGCCAGCGTCGGCCAGAGGCCGTGAACCGGTGGAGAATCCCCGCCGTCAAATTCCCGGTCGGCGAAGATTGTATCCGTCGCCGGCCGCCGCGCCATCGCCGCCAGCATGACCGCTACGCAGATCATGCCCACGCTTGCCACAAACATGGGGAAGATCTTGTCGGTGATCAGGCGGTCGGAGATCAGTGAGGCGTTGTAGAAGCTTGCGGCGAAGTAGATGCCGACCAATACCATGAAGATGACCGGCGCCCGCTTGCTGCCGGACTTAACCTCGCCTTCCGCCATGATCACCTTCGCTTGGCGAATTCCGAAATAGATCGAAATGGCGGTAATGACGATCAGCACGATGACGATCGGACCGAACAGGTACTCCATCCCCGATGCCATGCCCTCACGGAACTTGGACGCGGCAACCTGGTAAGCCTGGTTGGCGAAAGTTTCCGCCGGGTTGGAGAGCACAAAGCCGATGAGAAACGCCGGTCGCGACCAATCGAAGCGGCGCAGAAAAATTCCCAGCAACCCGATTGAAAACAGCGCGACCAGATCGGCCAGGTTTTGACCGGACTGAAATGCCGCGAACGAAATCAGCATGAACAGGAACGGCGCCAACAGCGTAAACCGTATGGTGGTCAGCTTGGCGATTGTCGGAGACAGGCCGATGCAAAGCGCCGTGCCGACGACGTTGGCGAGGGCCAACAGCCAGACGATCGAATAGGTGATGTCGAGGTAATTGGCGGACAGCATTTGCGGTCCGACCTCGAGGTCTCCCGATCCCAAGAGCGCGACGGCGCCGATGAACACCGCCATCGAACCGGAGCCCGGAATGCCGAAGATCAGGGTCGGCACGAGCCCCCCGCCCTCTTTGGCGTTGTTGGAGCTTTCCGGGCCGATTATTCCGCGGATTTCACCGCTGCCGAAGCTGCTCTTGTCCTTGGTGGTTTGGACCGTATGACCGTAGGCAATCCAATCCACCACCGAGCCGCCCAGGCCCGGAATGACGCCGACGATGACCCCGATCACGGCGCAGCGGGCGGAAAGCATCTTGTTTCGCCACCAATCCTTGACGCCGTCCAGCCACCCTGCGCCGAGGACCGCGTCTTTTGCGATTGACTGATCCTGACGCAGGAGAGTGACGATTTCCGGAACGGCAAAAATCCCAAGACCGACGATGACGAGCTTCAAACCATCGGTCAGATAAGCGATGTCATAGGTCGCCATTCGGAGCGAGCCGCCGGCATCGGCCTCACCGATCGTGCCGATCAACAGGCCGAGCCCGGCCGCGGCCAAGCCCTTCAGGGGCACGCGGCCGGCGAGAACGGCGACCATCGAGAGGCCGAAAATCGTAATCATCAGCATCTCGGGCAGGCCGAATGCCAGCACGATGGGCCGGGCCACCAGAATGAAGAAAGTCAAAAACAGGGCGCCGACCAGACCGCCGAACAATGACGAAGCGAATGCCGCCGCAAGGGCGCGCGCGGCCTCGCCTTTCTGTGCCAGGGGGAAACCATCCAAAACCGTCGCCTGTGACGCGGACGAGCCGGGAATTCCCATCAGGACCGATGCGAACGTGTCCGATGTCGGCACCACGGCGACCATGCCGACCATCAGGGCCAGCCCGCTGACCGTATCCATGCCGAATATGAACGGAAGAACCAGCGACAGTCCGGCGATACCGCCAAGCCCGGGAAATACGCCGACGGCCAGTCCCATGACCACGCCGAGCGCAAGGAACATTAAGACGCCGGGCTGGAGAATGAGCCCGAAGGCATCTCCCAATGCCGGCAGTACGGTACCTAGGATATCCACGATCAAACTCCCTCCCCAAGAAGTGAGGTGCCCCGCCAATCGGCAGGGCACCGTCTTACGTGGTCAGGGCTATTTCAGCTCGACGCCGTAGTCGGCCTTGAGCCACTTCTTTACGAAGGCTTTCGCCGAATCCGGAACCGAGGTGGCCCGGGCGAGCGCCGCTTGGGCGTCCTTGCCGACAAACATCGGGTATTTGCCGAGACGTTTCGCGGAAATCTTCTCGAAGTCCGCACGGCTCTTCACCTTGGCGAAGCCGGCGGTCAAGGTGTCGATAACGTCCTGGGAAGTGCCCTTGGGAAGGAAGGCGATTTTTTGCACCGGGAACCCGGCGATAAAGAATGCCTTCCACGCGTCCCACTGCTCGCCGGACGCCTTGCAGCCGTCGGTTTTCCCGCAAACCTCCTTAAAGGTCGGAATGTCCGGGAACGTCGGATCGCGGACGATCTTGCCGACGGAGTCCAGAGAACCCCAAGTCATCATGGGAACGGCTTTACCGTCCTTGACCAAGGGGACGACGCTTTTCAGGTAGGCGGACGACGTCTGATAATCGATGTTGGCTTCACCCCGCTCGAACATCAGGCGGCCGGCGCCGCGGCTCTTGATGCCGAAGACGGGCTCGACGCTGAGACCCAGCATTTTCCACGCCAGGATCGGAACGAGGTCGAGACGGGTCGCGCCCTGCGATCCATAGATGAACTTTTCGCCTTTGAGTTTGTTGGCCGAGCCGTCGAATTTGGCGCCGAGCTTGGCGGGCAGATAGGCAACACCGCCGGTGCCGGTGGCCATGACCGGCTTCCAATCCTTGTACTCGTAGCGAACCCGGGGATCGCCCAACAGGTACGGGAACTGTGTGGAACCGGACGAGCCGAACATGACGGTTCCGTCGCCGTTCTTTTGCTTCTGGAACCAGTTGGCGCCCTTGGTGGAACCGGCGCCCGGCATGAAGCGCACGACCACCTTGGGCGAGCCGGGCAGCGCCTCGCCCAGCAATGGTGCGAAGAAATTGGCCCATTTTGCGGAACCGCCCGTTTCGGAGAACGGGATTGTCCATTGAATGGTTTTTCCGGCCAGATTGGTTTCCGCATTGGCGGAAGCGCCAATACCAAATGCCGCTAAGGCGGCCGCGCCAACTGCAGCATGGCGCAGATGCTTCGATACTCCAGACATGTGAAACTCCCAACTGTCTTTGTGTGATGAATGCGCCTCCACAACGCATCCAACGAAATTCCCCGCCGATCGCGTTCAGGCCGTCGGCTTGATAGACGGATCATGCTGTAGCAAGCTTGCACGAAGCTTTCCGGGGGAGAGCCTTGCGCATCGTTATCGTCGAGGACAATGTTTCATTAGCTTCCGGTATCGCTCACCGGCTAAGGGATCTCGGACACGCCGTCGACGTGTTGAACGACGGCGAGGACGGTGACGCTTATCTGGCAAGCGAGGGCGGCGACCTGGTGATCCTCGATATCAATCTGCCGGGCATGAGCGGCCTCGAGATTTTGCGGGGCATGCGGGCGCGGCATGACCCAACGCCGGTCCTCATGCTCACCGCGCGGACGGATACCTCCGACAAAGTCGAAGGTCTGGACACGGGCGCCGACGACTATCTGGTCAAACCCTTCGAGATGGAAGAGTTGGAGGCGCGCATCCGCGCCCTTTTGCGCCGAAGAGGCGTTGCGCTGTCTCCCATCCAATCCATCGGCGCGCTGGATTTTGACGTGGGAGCGCGTGTGCTGCGGGCCAAGGGGGAGGTGATCGAGCTAAGGCGGCGGGAACTCGCGGCCTTCGAGTGCCTGTTGGAGCGTAAAGGACAACTGGTGCCTAAATCGGTGCTGATCGACCAGATGTACGGCGTGGGCGCCGACGTGGACGACACGGTCGTCGAAGCGCCCATATCGAGACTTCGGAAGAAACTGACCGGCTACGACGTGACAATCAAAGCGGCGCGCGGGCTCGGCTATCTGATGGAAGACACGGAATAATGCCGACAAACCTCTCACTGCGGGCGCGTCTGCTCATTATCATTCTCATACCTCTAGGCATCGTCTCCCTCGGCGCCGCCTATTGGCGGACCACATCGGCCGCGGAGACGGCCCAGGAAATTTTCGACCGGAACCTGGAAGCGCTCACATTGGCCATTTCACGGGACATCGTCGTGTCCGGCGGCGATGTCATATCCGATTCGACGCGAGAACTTCTCACCAGCCGGTTCAGCGGGACGCTCTTCTACCATGTCTACGGGCCCGACGGCGCGTTCGTCACCGGCTATGCGTCGCCGCCGGTAACCCCAGATGCGATTGAACTCAAAGACAATCAGCCCGTGCTGTTCGAATCCGTTTATCGCGACGAACCGGTTCGGGTTGCCCGGTTGCGGGAGCAGGCGGACTTCGTGACGGTCAGCGGATTCGCCTCGGTGACGGTCTGGCAAACCTTGGCGGAGCGGGAAGCCTTTGTCCGGCAGCAAGCGACGCAGGCAATCATCGTCATCGCTTCGCTGTTTCTGACCGTCGCGATCGTGATCTGGTTCGGGATCAAGTTGGGACTGAAGCCGCTCACGGACCTTCAGGAAGCAATCGCCGAGCGCTCCTCGGACGATCTCGGCATCATATGGCGGCCCGTACCGCCCGAGGTCACCGGGCTGGTCGCGACGCTGAACTCTCTCCTGGGTCAGGTTGAAGCCGCGATTGCCAGCCGGGACAGGTTTATTTCCGATGCCGCTCATCAACTGCGCAACCCAATTGCCGGCATACTCTCGTTGGCGGAGGCTGCCCATAGCGCAAAGTCGCCGACGGACCGGAAAATTCGTGTGGGCGAGCTGGTCGAATCGGCGCGCCGGGCTTCCCGCCTCACCAACCAATTGCTTTCACTTGAGCGTGCAAAGGGGCGGTCGATTGATAGCCGGCTGCGCCGCGCCGACCTCAACCGGATTGCGAGAACCGTTTGTGAGCGGAGTGCGAGCCAAATTCTCGAGCACGGTATTGACCTCGTATTTGAGGCTCATGATGGCGTGCTTGACGTAGAGGTCGATGAATTGCTGCTCGAAGAAGCAATTCAGAATTTGATCGACAACGCGGTCAAACATGGCGGCCCGGAGAACAGTGAGATATCCGTGCGGGTTGGCCCGTTAAACGGCAGCGGCGTGATTTCCGTCTCCGACGATGGCGCGGGGATTAGCGCTCAAGACAGCGAGGTTGCATTCTCCCGTTTCGGGCAGGTCGAGCCCGGCGAGGGCAGCGGTCTGGGGTTGGCGATCGTCAAGGAGATCGCCGAATTGCATGGCGGCGCCGCGCAAATCGAGCCGTCGGCTAGCGGCGCCAAGATATCGCTCTCCATACCGCTGACCGGCCATATCGAGCGGGATTGAAGGTCGTGTCCAACTGCGAGGTGATTGTTCGGCGGCCTCAAACGCAACCTCGGCCTCACCCGGCTCCGCCTGCGGGGCCTCACCGATGGCGGCGGGGAATAGTCCGCAATAGGCAAAACCGGAAATCGGCCATCGCCCCCGGCCGGGTTTTTCAACGCCCTCGGCCACAGGCGGACATCAACCCGGCTGCGTGACACACTCGCCGATTTTCCTATACGCTCCTGCGTACCGTCCGAGATCTCCAATCAAGACATTCCCGAACTGGATTCGTCATGCTGGACGCATTTGTTACCGGACTATTGCTGGTCTTCGAATGGCCGGCGATCGGCTTCCTGTTTCTGGGCGTGTTCATTGGGATTTGGCTGGGCGCCATACCGGGCTTGGGCGGCATTATCGGCCTGGTGCTCCTGTTGCCTTTCACTTTCGGGATGGAACCCGTCTCGGCCTTCGCCTTATTGCTTGGCATGTTCGCGGTTACCTCGACCAGCGACACCATCGCCTCGGTGATGCTCGGCATTCCGGGCACGGCGGCGTCGCAAGCCACCATCCTCGACGGGTATCCGCTGGCTCAGCAGGGAAAGGCGGCGCGCGCCTTCGGGGCGGCGTTTACCGTGTCGGCCTTCGGCGGTGTTTTCGGGGCGCTGATTTTGGCCGCCTCCCTGCCCCTCATTTTGCCCATCATTCTGGCGTTCAACTCGCCCGAATTATTCATGCTCGGCGTGTTGGGGCTGGCCATGGTCGGCTCATTGAGCGGCGGGTCGATTTTGAAGGGTCTGACCGTCGCGTGTCTGGGAATTTTGTTGTCGACCATCGGATACGCGGACATGGTCGCCATTCCGAGGTTTTATTTCGGGACGGATTATCTCATCGACAACCTGCCGTTAATTCCCGTGGTCCTGGGCCTGTTTGCCATTCCCGAGCTTATGGAATTGGCGATCCGGAACACCTCGATCTCCCGGACCGCCCGCGAACAGAGCGACGACGGGGGTATGTTCGAAGGTATCAAGGACGCTTTCAGGCATTGGTGGCTGGCAACCAGGTGCGCCGCAATCGGAACCTACGTCGGCATGCTGCCCGGGCTCGGCGCGGCAATTGTCGATTGGATCGCCTATGGCCACGCCGTCCAGAGCGCCAAGGATAAATCAAAATTCGGGCAAGGCGATATCCGGGGCGTCATCGCTCCGGAGGCCGCGAATAACGCAACCCGGGGCGGGTCCCTCATTCCCACCGTCGCATTCGGTATTCCCGGCAGTCTGGGAACCGCAATCCTTCTGGGCGCGTTGCTCATTCAAGGTCTCAGGCCCGGACCCGATATGCTGACCAGCGAACTCCACATCACTTTCAGCATGGTCTGGGCGATTGTGGTCGCCAACATCGCCGCCGCCGTACTGCTCATGTTTTTGAGCAGGCAAGTCGCCAAGGTAGCCTTCCTGCCCGGACATCTGTTGGTGCCCGGCGTCATACTGTTCGTTTTCATGGGCGCCTGGCTGGGCGGGGCCTCCATGGGCGACTGGATCACCTGCATTTTGATGGGCCTGGTCGGATTTGTGATGAAGCGCGGCGGCTGGCCGCGGCCGCCCCTGATCCTGGCGCTTATTCTTGGTGCCATCATGGAGAATGCCTTTCAACTCAGCATTCGCGCTTACGGCGGCATCGATTGGCTGTGGACGCGTCCCATCGTGCTGATCATTTTGGCTCTCATCGCGATAACGATTTTTCTTGCCGCCCGGGGCATAGCCGGCAGCAAGAGGGAGGGCGCGGACTCTCCCGTGACCGGTGAGGGAGCGGAGCGCAATCCGATGATCTCGCTGCCCTTCGCGATTCTTCTGTTCGCCCTGTTCATTTGGTCGTTAATTGAAAGCCATGGTTGGCCGAATTCGGTCAAACAGTTCCCGATCACGGCGGCCTTGCCGGGAACACTTATGGTGCTATTCGTGATTGTTCAGGATGGCCGAAGCTACCGTCAGGAGATACGCGAATACGGATCGTTTAGCCGGGCCTGGTCGCACACCTCCGAAGAGGTCGTGTTCGGCCGTGCGGCAATTTTCTTCGGTTACCTGATCGCCATGCTGCTGATCATGCTCGTCATTGGCCAGAAGCTGGCTCTGCCGTTGTTCATGGCGGTCTACTTGATTCGGTGGGGGAAATACGATTGGCGCATTGCGCTGAGCTATGCGGCGGGAGGCTGGGTCGTCCTGGTTGGTTTCTATGACCGGATAATGAACCTGTTTTGGCATTCGGCGTGGCTCACGAACTGGCTGCCGGACGTCTTGCCCGGGTGGCTGCCGGCCTGGCTGTTTATTTAGACTATGCGGATTGGTTTCTAGAATTGCCGGAGAGGGACTTCCCAAATGTTGGAACTATACTATTTCCCGACCGCCACCTGCGGATATAAGGCGCGTCTCACGCTCGCCGAGAAGGGCGTGGACGCAACCCACCGGGTCTTGGATCGCGATGCCGGCGAATTGACGACACCGGAATATCTGAAGCTAAATCCCAATGCGGTGGTGCCGACCATGGTGCACGACGGAGAGGTTCTGATCGAATCCTCCATCATCATGGTTTACACGGACGAAGCGTTCGACGGCCCCCCCCTTCGCCCGGAGGACGCGCTGGGACGGGCCCGGACCGCCGCCTGGCTGAAAAAGGTGGATGAGCACCTGCCGTCGGTCGGCGCCACGACCTACGGAACCTTTAACCGCAAACAAATCCTTAAGAAGCCGCCTGAGGAACTGGAGGCCTATTACGACGCGATCCCTAGTCCGGAACGCCGCCGCGTCCGGCGATCCTGGGTCGAGGAAGGCGTCGAGGCACCCACCGTCCAGACCGGAATCCGCACGCTCGACAAGATGCTGGGCGACCTGGAAACCACATTGTCGGACACCGGCTATGTGACAGGCTCGGATTACGGGCTGGCGGACGCCGCCGTAACACCCTTCGTTTCGCGCCTCAATGAACTGGCCCTGTCATGGATGTGGAACGGCCGCCCCCGCGTTGCCGCCTGGTGGGACCGCATCCGGGAGAGGGACTCCTTTGACGCCGTGTTTGGAGCTTTCCCGAATCCCGAACGTGCGGCGGGCATGCGCGCCGCGGGCGAGGAAGCCCGGGAGACGATAGAGAAAATTCTATCGACCGGGTAATTCAACTGCCCTGGGGTCCGGACCCTATTAAGCCGCCATGGGAGTGTTGCGGCGATGAGGCATAAAATGATTGCGTCATGGCCGGCCTACGCCGTCCGAAAGTCGGCTTCGGCCGACTGAAGGCCGGGCCCACCGGACCGGCTTCGCCGGCCGGAGGACAAACCGCGACCCGGCCATCCACATGTACCGCCGGCCGCGAGGCGTGGATCACCGGGTCAAATAAGGTCAATTCGGACGAATTGACCGACCGTGATGACGACAAGCGGGTCAAATAAGGTCAATTCGGACGAATTGACCGACCGTGATGACGACAAGCGGGTCAAATAAGGTCAATTCGGACGAATTGACCGACCGTGATGACGACAAGCGGGTCAAATAAGGTCAATTCGGACGAATTGACCGACCGTGATGACGACAAGCGGGTCAAATAAGGTCAATTCGGACGAATTGACCGACCGTGATGACGACAAGCGGGTCAAATAAGGTCAATTCGGACGAATTGACCGACCGTGATGACGACAAGCGGGTCAAATAAGGTCAATTCGGACGAATTGACCGACCGTGATGACGACAAGCGGGTCAAATAAGGTCAATTCGGACGAATTGACCGACCCGGTGATGACGGCTTTTGTCCCCTCGCCCCCTTCCCGGGGAGACAGGGTGAGAGGGCGCAAAAGGAGAATCCCCTAATTGAGTACAGACCCTAGAGCATCACCTCGCCGCCGCAACATGCGATCGACTGTCCGGTGATGAAGGAGCTTGCCGGCGAGGACAGGAACATCACCAGCCCAATCAGATCGTCCGGTGTTTCGACCCGTTTCAGGAGCCGGATATTGTTGACATGCTCCTTACCCGCATCATCCATGCTGGCGTGTTCAATTCCGGTTTCGGTGTAACCCGGCATCACCGCATTGACGTTGACGTTGTCGTTGCCCAGTTCCCGCGCCATCACCCGGGTCATCCCGACCACCGCCGCCTTCGACGTCACATAGTGCATAAATCCCGGTGCTCCCTGGGGCACGGTCCCCGAAGAAATATTGATGATCCGGCCCTGCCCGGCAGCCTTCATCACCGGTGCGACGGCGCAGGCGCAGTTGTAGGACCCGGTAATGTTGACGTGCAGCACTTGGTTCCATTCGTCGTAGGGAATTTCATAAAACGGCTTTTTTTCAATGGTCGCAAAGATGGCGGCGTTGTTGATGAGAACATCAATTTTCCCGTATGTCTCAATGGTCTTTGCCACCATGGCGCTCGTCGAGTCCGGATCGCCCACATCGGTCTCTAGGGAAAGGCATTCTCCTCCCGCCGCCTCGATTTCCGCGGCGACGTCCTTTAGGTTTTCCCCGTTGATTTCCGCCAGGACCGGCTTCGCGCCGGCTTCGGCAAAGGCGAGAGCGTAGTCTCTGCCAATCCCCTGGCCGGCGCCGGTAATGATGACGACCTTGTCGGATACGTCGAAACGATTGTCAGGCATAATTCTCTCAACTCCCTGTTTACCGGCCTACCGGCGACGGCGTTGCATTGATGCCCGGCGCGGCCATGATCTTCTCCCGTCCGCCCTGGTCTTCGATCCACGCCGCCTGGTCCGCCTTGGCCCGTTTGTCGATTTCGTCCATGTCGACCATGTTGCGAAGCCGGTCCTCAAAGCCGCGAAGGACGTCCTTGTGATCGCCGCTGTCGCCCAGATTCGTCAGCTCCTCGGGGTCGTCGGCCAGATTGTAGAGCTCCGGCGCATAGCCCAAATAATGGACGTATTTGTAGTCCCCCCGGCGCAGCATAAATGATCCCGTCACCGAACCCGCGGCATGGTATTCGCTGAAAACCGTTCGATCGGGGTCGTCGTCGGCTCCGGCGATCTCCAGCAGTGAGGCGCCGGGCAACCCTGCCTCGTCGCCCTCCGCGTCCAGCCCCGCCGAATCCAAAACCGTCTGGTAGATGTCGACCTGGGACACCGGTGTCTTCGAGACCGCACCGGCGGCAACTTCGTCGCCCACCAAAATCATTGGAATGCGTGCGGACTCCTCGTACATGGTCGACTTGCCCCACAGGCCGCGGGCGCCCAGGTTATCGCCATGATCGCTGGTATAGACGATATTGGTGTCGGCGCCGAGGCCGCTCGACTCCAATCCGTCCAAAACCTTGCCGATCTGTTCGTCGACGAAGGTGCAAAGTCCGAAATAGGACGCGATGGCGATCCGGCGCTGTTCATCGTCGGCAAAATATTGATCGAAGATGTAGGCGCCGCGGAAGGATTTCCACCAAGGGTGATCCAGCAACGCGGTGTCGGCGAGTGCCTTGGGCATCGGCACCTCGGCCGTCGGGTAGAGGTCATAGTATTCCTGCGGCACGATCAGCGGGTAGTGGGGAGAGATGAAGGAAACGAACAGAACCCACGGCTTCTCCGGCGGTGTTGCCGCCTTATCCCTAATCCAGTCGCAGGCGGCATCCGCAATCATCCGGTCGTATTTGATGTAGCCGGTCTCGCCGGGACCGATCTGCTCCGCCAGCTCCCGGCTTTGATAACGCACCGGCATGGGGTCGCGGATGAGCCCCTGCAAATCGCCGACCCCATGCGCGATATGCATTGGCAAAATTTGTTCATCAAAGCCCGTGGGGTCGGTCTCTTTGAGGTAATGAAGCTTGCCGATCGAGGCGACGGGATTCCCCTCTTTCTGCAGCCGGTGCCCCCAACTCGGCGTCTCGCCGCCGTAGGCGATCGCATTGTCCCAGCAGCCGTTGTCGTGGACATACCGCCCGGTTGCGAACACCGCCCGCGCCGGCACGCATAGCGGAGAATTCGAATAGGCTGCGGAGAACCGGGTGCCCGCCGCCGCGAGCCGGTCCATGTTGGGGGTCCTGACCTGGGGATGTCCTTCATAGCCGGCGACCATTGGATTGTGTTCGTCGGTCATGAGGAGGAGGAGGTTTTTGGGCCTGGTGGTCATGGTGCCGCTCTCCGGACAATCTTCGTGCATTGGTTTGCCAATATTGCCGTACTGAAGTCCCGCTGTCATGATATGGAAATTGAAACTTGGTTGCAGTCGCGGGAGGATTTGGCGCTCGACGCGCAAAAAGAAACGCAAAAAGAATTGCTGAATTGGCGTCGCTGTGGCTCGCTGCTCATAACAGGGAGAACCATCATGTCGAGACTCGGTAGACAGTTTACGGTATTTCTAGGCGCCGCGGCCCTTGCGGCGGGCGCGTTCGGTGTCGCTCCGGCCGAAGCGCAATATTACAAAGGCAAAACGATCACCGTTCTCGTCGGTGCGGGCCCCGCTTCGGGCGCAACCATCATGGCGAGGATCGTCAGCAAGAACCTCGCCGCGAGTATCGAGGGAAATCCGGACGTTATCGTCAAAACCCTGCCCGGCGGCGCGGGCTCCAAGGCTCAGAATTTTCTATACGAGAAAGCGAGAAAGGACGGCTCCACCGTCTATTACGGCTTCTGGAACGGTCTTGCCCAGGTGGTGGGAGCGCCCGGACTTCGCTTCAAGTATGAGAAATTTGAGCCCGTCGGCGGACTCAAACTGGCCGGCGTCCTGGTATGGGGCCGGAAGGATACAATGCTCTCCGGCGGCAAATCCTCCGCCACCGGCAAGACCGCCCCGTTCAAAATGGGCTCCATCGGCATACAGAACGGCCGGTCGCTGATGGCCGTCCTCGGGCTCGAAGCCCTGAAGGCCAACTTCACCTACATCGGCGGTTATCGAAGCAACGGCAAGGTTCGCCAGGCCGTCGCATCCGGGGAATTGACGGCTGCGGTCGATGCCATCCACATCTATCTGCCGATCGTGAGCAAGGTCATGAAAGGCGCTCAAAAGGGCATGTATCATGTGCCGTTGATCGATCAGGCGGGAAATGTTTCGACCAATCCCGTACTCGCCAAGTTTGCCCCGAACATCGTCGACGTTTACAAGAAGATGCATGGGTCCGAGCCCTCCGGTCTCGCCTGGGACGCCTTTAAGCAATCGGTCGTCCTGACCCAGTCCATGCAGCATATGGTCATGGGCCCTCCCGGCATGAACGAAGAGGCCGCAAAGGCGCTCGAAGTCGGATTGAAGAAGGCGATGGCCAGCGAACAGTTCGCAAAAGACATGAAAAACCAAGTTATTTTCGTGCCCGAATACGTCGACCGGGCGACCGCGAAGAAAGTTCTCGCGGGTCCTTCGAACACGCCCGACAATCTCCGGAAGTACTACAAGGATATAATCGCGAAATATTCGAAGTAACCGACCGGATCGAAAGGGGCCGGCCAACCCTGGCCGGCCCTTTTTGCTACACCGTTCACCGAAGAAGGGATGGTAAATTGGTCAAGATTCCCGAATGGATTAACGAACACATCGATGGTGCATTCCCCAAGAATGTCTGCCTGGTCGCCACGGTTTCAAGCGACGGCATGCCGTCAATCGGCCCCAAGGGCAGCGTCATGGTCTATGACGGCGAAACCTTGGCTTTTTGGGAGCGCGCCATGCGCGGCGCTTGGGACAATCTCCGGGCCAACCCCAATGTGACGGTTTTTTTCCGCAATCCGGAACTGCGCGAGACCGGCCTTCTGCCGGGCGGCGGCGCGGCGCGGTTTTGGGGCACCGCGGAAGTTCACGAGGACGGCCCAATTCGCGAAGAGGTCTGGGACAGGGTTGTCCAGGCCGAGAAAGACCGAGACCCCGACAAAATAGGTGCGGCGATCCTGGTTCGGGTGACGCGTGCAGAGCACCTCAACGGGAAACCGCTGGATTAGGCGCGGCGCCCTGCCCGTCGAGGAAGGACAAGCGGCATGACCCGGTTTTTCAATCCGGAAGCGATCGTTCCGCCCCATAACGCGTACAGCCACGGCGCCGAACTGGAAGCGGGTACCCGGCTGCTCTACATGTCGGGTCAAGTGAGATCGGAAAAAGACGGCAGTATCGCTTCGGATTTTGAAGCCCAAATGCGCCGGACCTACGCCAATATCGAAGAAATACTAAAGGGGGCCGGAATGGGGCTCCAAAACCTTGTGAAGGTGACGACGTTTCTGACCGGCCGTGAATACCTGGCGGACATGCGGCGGATCCGCAGCGATATCCTCGGCGGCCACAGGCCCGCCCACACGCTGCTGATCGTCGCCGGCCTCGCCTATGAAGAATTCCTCATCGAGGTAGAGTGCGTCGCCGCGGCGGAGAGCTAGAATGCACGTCCCGGTCCTGATTGCCGGCGGCGGACCCGTGGGGCTGGCTTTGTCGATGGAGCTTGCATCGCGGGGCGTGCAGAATCTGCTGGTCAACGACGCGGAAACACCATCGAAACACCCGAAAGGGAATTCCCTCAACTGCCGGACCATGGAACACCTCCGGCGCTACGGCTTCGCCGATGAAGTCCGGCGGACGGGATTGTATCCCGAGCACCCCACGGACGTCGTCTATGTGACGCGGTTTACCGGCCATGAACTCGCCCGCATCCATATGCCCGCGGGCAAGAGTAAAATCGAAAATCCGGGACCATGGGGCGCCACCCTCCTGACGCCCGAACCCATGCACCGGTCGAACCAGTTTTATTTCGAGCCGGTACTGAAGGCGCATGCCGAAAAGTACGCGGAATCGGATATCCGCTTCGGCTGGAAGCTGAACCGGTTCGAAGATTTGGGTGAGCGGGTCGAGGCGGAGATCGAGGAACTGGCGAGCGGCACGGTATTGCCCGTCACCTGTGATTTCCTGGTCGGCTGCGACGGCAGCCGAAGCATGATCCGCCGCCAACTGGATATTCACTTTTCGGGCCGCGCCAGCTCGGGCAGTGATTTCTATGACGGCGATATGATCTCGGCGTACTTCTACGCGCCCGGTGTGTACGACGCCCTCGCCATGCCCATCGGCTGGAAGTACTACACCATCAACAATGACATACGGACCGACTGCATCACCCTCGACGGCAATGGCGAATTCATGATGCTGGCGGAGATGCCCGAAGGGGAGAGCATCGAAACCATGGATGCCGTTCGGATATTCCGGGACGCGGTCGGGGCCGATATCGAGATCGAGCTCAAATCCAGCGTCGCGTGGCTGGCCGGGCTGGCCATGACGGCCGACGGCTACCAGCGGGGACGGGTGATGCTCGCCGGTGACGCCGTACACCTCTTCACCCCCGCCGGCGGCTTCGGCTTCAATACCGGAATTGATGATGCGGTGAATTTAGGTTGGAAGCTCGCCGCCGTATTGCACGGCTGGGGCGGACCAAGGCTGGTCGGCACCTATGAGACGGAACGCCGGCCGGTCGGTATCCGCAACACCAATGAATCGGGCCGCCTCACCTCGCAGGTCGGCGGCCTCGATTACCCCACCAACCTGGAGGACGAGGACGAGGCGGGCAGCCGTTCGCGGGCCGCGTTCAAGGACAGGCTCGCCATCTTCAAGGAGGAGTTCGCGAGCCTGGGAATTCAGCTTGGCGCACGCTACGACGGCTCACCCATCGTTGTCGGCGACGGCACCGCGCCGCCGCCGGATGAGGCCGCGGTCTACCGGCCGACCGCGTGTCCCGGCGGCCGGGCGCCCCACTACTGGATTGGAGAGCGGGTTTCGCTGTTCGACCAATTGGGGCCGTGGTTCACTATATTGCGGCTCGGGCCGGCGGCGCCCGGCACGGATGAGCTGGTTGCCGCGGCGGAAAGCGCCGGGGTTCCGGTAAAGGTCCTCGATGTCACCGAGGATGCCGCGCGCGATCTCTATGAACGGGACCTAGCGATCATCAGGCCCGACCAGCATGTGGCCTGGCGGGGCAACCGGCCGCCGGACGATGCCGGCGCCCTGTGGGCGACCGTCACCGGCCACTGACGGCCAAGGAACGACCAAAGGCCGCGATAGAGGCACGACGGAAGCGCCGGCGGTTTATGGGGGTTATATGGCAGGCCCTGGTATCCGATGAGGCGGACACTGCCTGTCACATAAGAGCCCGGCAACGGGAAAATCGAATCCTGCCGCTAAAGGGCGGCCAGGACCGCTTCCGCCTCGGGAACGACGTCATACGCATAGAGGTGTTTGCGAAAATCCGCGTGGGCGGCAAGTTCGGCATCCCGTTTTTCCAGATCGGCATAGTCCAGCATCGAATCCACCCGCAGGCCGTTTATCCGCGCGCCATGCTGGATCTCCGCAACCCGCTCCCGCCGGAGTTTCTCATAGGCGAAGAGCGCTTCCGGAACGTCGGCGTTATCCGTATTGGACAGGATGACCGCCAAAGCCATTCCGTCCTCGATGGCCTGGTTGGCGCCCTGGCCAAGATGCGGCAGCATGGGATGCGCCGCGTCGCCGAGGAGGGTCAACCGGCCTTTGGTCCAGGCCGGCAGGGGCTCCCGGTCATAAAGCGCCCAGCGAAACGTCGTATCGACGTTTTCCAGCACGAACTCGACCTTCGGATCCCATCCCTTGAACTCGGCGCGCAGCACGTCGGGATCGCCAGGGGCCGACCAGGATTCCTTCATCTCCTCGTCCGTGGGGACGAAGCCCACGTAGTTGACCATCTCTCCATGACGCACCGGGAAGACCAGGAAATGCTTCGACGGTCCGGCCCACGTTTGCCATCGGTCCATGGGCCAGTCACCCAGGCGGTCGCGATGGACTAGGCCCCGGTAGCTGATGGTGCCGTGGAATACGGGCGTCGAGGGCGGAAACACATAGGGCCGGAGCTCCGAGTGGATGCCGTCGGCGGCGATAACCGCGTCGGCCTCGATCCGGCTGCCGTTGTCGAAGCTCACCCGGGCGGCGTCGCCGGCCTGCTCGAACCCGGTGGCGCGATGGCCGCAATGGACCACGCCGTCCGGGAGCGCCGCCGCCAGGAAATCCACGAAGTCCGCCCGGTGCATGCCGTAAACCGCGTTCCAGCCCGACGCATCACTGACCTGCACCGGCGCGATGTGCGTTCCGTCATGGCGCAAATACTGTGAACCCTCGCCGATGAGCGCGCCCCATTTCTCCACCGCGGGCCCCAGGCCGAGCCGCTGCAAATGACGGACGCAGTTCGGCGTAATCTGGACCCCCGCGCCGATCTCGCCCAGTTCCGGCGCCTGCTCGTAGACCGATACCTCCAGCCCGCGGGCAATCAAGGCGTTGGCGGCAAACAGGCCCCCGATGCCTCCTCCAACAACGGCGACCCTGGGTCGCGATTTCGCCATGCCACGCTCCTCGAGACATCTGCGCCGGGGGCGGGCGGTCCGGCACCAGCACCCCCATAGACTACCCGCCATTAGCCGCCGATAGAAATCGGGATTGCCAAGAAAGTTCAGCCGGTCCCGTCAGGGGGTGGTCCGGCTTTCTCCGGCCGCTTGATAATTTTCAAGAATTGGATCCGTACGAGCCTTGTCCGGATCAAGAATTGAGTAGGATTTTCCGGCCGGTCCGTAGGGAAGATCGCCTCTCAAGGTTATCCGCTCCATCCGCCGCCGGTCGGGTAGATAGTCCCGCGCGGCATAATGCTGAACCGTCCGATTGTCCCAAAAGGCCATCAAATTCTCCTGCCAATGGACTCGGAACTGATACTCGGGGATTTGGGTCTGCCGATACAACAGGTCGAGCAAAGCGTCGCTCTCGTCCTGTTTCATGCCCTTGATGGCGACCGTGAATTGAGGGCTGACATAGATCGCCTGCTTTCCCGTCACGGGGTGAGTGCGTATCACGGGATGAACCGGATTTGGAAATTTGTCCATCATTTCCCAGAGGCGTTGACGGTGTTCCTGGCTGTTTCCGTAGAGCCGTTTGAAGTTTTTGAAATCGTTGATGGCCTCCAGGCCGGAGAGGAAAGACCGCACGCCGTCGCTCAATCCCTCAAAGGCAGCGGTCATGCTACAGAACAAGGTGTCACCACCGACCCGTGGAACAATTTTTGCCCGCAACAGGGTGCCCAGGGGAGGTTCCAGCCGGAACATCTCGTCACTGTGCCAGACATCGGTGGAAAGTGGCGGGTTATCCCCGTCATTGTCCAGGACGATCATCTCAGGCAAGTCATCCAAATGCGGTGAAAACGGGTGAACCGTCAGTTCACCGAAATTCGCCGCGAAGTCCGCCAGCTGCTCCCGGGTGATGTCCTGATTGCGGAACACGATGACGCCGTGTTCCATGAGGGCATCATGGACCAGCTTTCGCTCCCCTTCACCGATGGGTTTACCGGTATCCAGTCCGTGGATTTCCGCACCGGCATGGGGTCCCAGTTGTTTGACCCAGGCAGTGGCGGTGCCGGCCTTATTGGATTGATCAATCACCTGGTCCATGGCGTCCTCCAGACAGGATCGAATTATAGAACTTTTCCAACGTCCAAATTCCAACTAAATTCAACAACAAGCCTAAGTAAAAGGCACAGGGCAAAATCACGCAACAGGCAGGGAAAGGTACAATGGAAATTGCAAAACCCGTAAAGGTATTGGGCTTATCGGCGGCCGTAGCGACCGCGGCGATGATGTCCGCGCCGCAAGTAAGCGCCCAGGAGGCATCCTTACGGCTGCACACGTTCGTGCCGGCCGTCGCGCGTTCATTCAAGAACTTGGATTGGTGGGCAAAGAAGGTCGAAAAGGAATCGAACAACCGCATACAGATCAAGCTGTTCCCGTCCCGCCAGCTTGGCGGCAAGCCGTCGGAACTTTACGATCAGGCTCGGAAAGGGTTCGTGGACGTCATTTACTCCCTGCCGGGATATACCCCGGGCCGGTTCCCGCGCCTTGAAGTCGTGGAACTGCCCTTTGTTTCCGGTCACTCGCCGAGGGTCATGGCCCCGGCCATTTGGTCGATGTACGACAAGTGGTTTTCCAAGGATTTTCCGGACACCCATCCCATCGTCTTGCACGCACCGGGACCCTTTGGGCTGTTCTCGCATAAACCCATCAATAGCCTGGATGATCTGAAAGGCCTTAAAATTCGTGTCTCGGGCCGGACCCTGGGGCAGGCTTTTAAAGTGATCGGTGCGACACCCGTCGGTATTCCGGGGATCAAGATGGCGGAAGCCTTCCAGCGCAATGTGATCGATGCCGTTTATACGGCCTGGACGATTTCACTTCCGACAAAGATTGTTCGCGTGGCCAAACACTACGCCATGCCTGGTCTGAGCTCGGGCGTGCTGATGGTCGTCATGAATAAGGACAGCTACAATAAACTGCCCGCCGATTTGAAGAAGGTTATCGACAATAATTCCGGAGCGGCCTTGGCCAAAGAGTACGGGGAGCGCTGGCATAACGATGACATGCCGGCCCTCAATATCGCCAAGAAATCCGGCAAGCCGATGTACGTGTTCTCGGACAGCGACAAGAAGCGATGGGCCGCGGCGTCCGAAAAAGTCGTGGAAGGCTGGATTGCCGATATGAAGAAGAAAGGCGTTGATGGCGCAGCGCTGCTTGCCGACATGAAAGCCGCTGTCAAGAAGTTCCAATAGTCGTACGGGTTCCGGCAGCGGAGTTTTGCCTCCGCTGCCGGGCTTGTAGCGTTGTGACGCCATGAAAGACGTGGGCGGCGGGGATACCCGGAAACCGGAGGAAACCAGCCTCACCAGATTTACGCGCTTCGTGGCGCTCCTGGGCGGGTTCGCCGTCGTGGGGGTCGCGGCGCTGACGGTGGTCAGTGTTATTGGACGCTACGCATTCGGTACGCCGATCACCGGCGACTATGAGATTGTGGAGTATGGAATCTCCTTTGCCGCCTTCTGCTTCTTTGCGTTTGCCCACGCGACCAATAGCCACATCATCGCCGAGTTTTTTTCCGGCCGAATGTCGGAACGCACCACGCGCCTGATTGATGCCATACAAAATTCGGTCCTATTCGCAATCCTAATTCTCCTGGTATGGCGAGTTGTTGTCGGCGGCTTTGACAAGTTCGAAACCGGCGACGAATCCATGTTCCTGGCCATGAAGACTTGGTGGCTGCATGTGGTTGGCGCGTTTGGCCTCGGCCTTTTCGCCTGGGTTGCCTTTCGAAAAATTCTTGAAAAGCTCGACCCGTGAGCGGTACCGAACTCGCCATGTTGATGTTTGTGGTGCTGCTGGTGATGATCGCTTTCCGCATGCCTGTCGCCATCGCGCTATTTGCCGTCGGGGCGATCGGCATGGTCCAGTTGACGAGTTTCGACCAATTGCTGATCTGGCTCGAGGCTGCGCCGGTCGGCCGGACGGCCAGCTATTCCCTGTCCGTGATCCCAATTTTTGTTCTGATGGGTCAACTGGCCATGCACTCCGGATTAAGCTCCGTGCTGTTCCGCTCGGCCCGGGCTTGGGTCGGTCATCGGCCTGGCGGCATGGCCGTCGCAACTATCGGAGGATGCGCGGCTTTCGGCGCCATCTGCGGCTCATCCCTGGCCACGGGCGCGACAATGGCCAGTGTCTCATTGCCCGAGATGAAAAAGCTCGGCTATTCGGGCGCATTGTCCACCGGCAGCCTCGCGGCAGGCGGGACTCTCGGAATTCTGATCCCGCCTTCGATCATTCTTGTCATCTACGCAATCATTACCGAACAATCCATTGGGGATCTTTTCTTGGCAGCCGTGTTCCCCGGGATCATCGCAACTTTTTACTACGTCATATCCGTTTGGGTATTTGTTCGATTTCGCCCGGAAGCGGGTCCTGCCGGCGAAAAATACGGATGGCGCGAGCGCCTGGAGAGTCTC
The DNA here is from genome assembly GCA_965213765.1 of Rhodospirillales bacterium. Lineage (GTDB taxonomy): Bacteria > Pseudomonadota > Alphaproteobacteria > Rhodospirillales > UBA2165 > JAJDXO01. The sequence continues at coordinate 2,340,585 of OZ243926.1, forward strand.
AAATACGTGTGGCCGGTGGTCTTAATATTCATTCTTGTCATCGGCGGGATATATCGTGGCATTTTCACGCCGACGGAAGCCGCCGCAGTCGGCGCTGCCGCTACCGGTGTGATCGCGCTCTTTCGCAAGATGAGTTGGAACCAGTTTACAACCGCCCTGATAGAGACGGCGAAGACCACCGGGATGATCTACCTCATTCTCATCGGTGCGGAGATTTATGGGTCCTTCATGGCCCTGTCGGAACTGCCGCTTAGGATCGCCGGTATGGTATCGGGGCTGGAACTAACACCCCTGGCCGTAATCGCCTTGATTTTGGTGATCTATATTCTATTGGGCGCGGTGATGGACGGTCTCGCAATGATCCTGATTACCGTCCCGGTCTTTTTGCCCATCGTTCTGGGGTTGGACCTTGGGATGTCGGAGGAAGCAAAAGCCATATGGTTTGGTATTCTTGTTCTGAGCGTTGTCGAGACGGGACTGATCACCCCACCCGTGGGCCTCAATTGTTATGTGATCAATTCACTTGCCGATGATGTGAGCTTGGTTGAGACCTTTAAGGGGGTTACCCCCTTCGTAATTAGCGATTTCTTCCGGCTCGCCACCATCGTCGGGTTTCCCGCAGTTGCACTTTGGGCGCCGGGGCTTCTTTAGAATATTCACAAATTGAGCGTCGCCGGATTAGGGTCTGTACTCAATTGGGGGATTCTCCTTTTTGCGCCCTCTCGCCCCGCCCCTCTCCCCCTGACGGGGGCGAGGGAACGCACGGCAAGCCTCCTCTCCCCGCTCACCCGCAAGCCGTCATCACCGGGTCGGTCAATTCGTCCGAATTGACCTTATTTGACCCGGTGATCCACGCCTCGCGGCACGGTACACGTGGATGGCCGGGTCGCGGTTTGTCCTCCGGCCGGCGAAGCCGGTCCGGTGGGCCCGACCATGACGCACTCATTTTATGCCTCATCGCCGCAACACCCCTATGGCGGCTCAATCGGGTCCGGACCTTAGAGAGGCACGGTATTGGCCAATAAGCGTGAACAAAGTGGCGGCCTTCGGCCGGCCCCGGCAATTTAACGGCAGCCCTTGCCCGGGGGCCGGTCGGTGGTCCAGCCGGTCTTGGTTGTCGTGACATCTCCAATGCCAACTAGTATTGGAACGGGATCACTTCGCCAAATGAGAAAACGGGGAGACAGATGGAATACCGTTACATCGGAAACAGCGGCCTGAGAGTTTCTACGATCAGCCTCGGCACCATGAATTTCGGGGCGACGACAAGCGAAGCCGCCGCCCGCAAAATCGTTGATGCCGCCCGCGGACAAGGGATCAATTTCGTCGATACCGCCGACGCCTACGTCGGTGGAACGTCGGAGACCATTTTGGGAAAGCTGATCAAGAAGGATCGCAAGGACTGGGTGGTTGCAACCAAGGTCGGGCAACAGGATGGGCCGCCCGAAAGAAAACGCGGCCTATCAAAAAAATGGATGATGGAGGCCATAGATGCCTCGTTGACCCGCCTTCAGATGGATTACGTCGAAATTTATTACATGCATCATGTCGATTGGGATACGCCGCTCGAGGAAAGCATCGAGGCGATGGGAGAAATCATCGCCGGCGGCAAGGCTCAGTATTGGGGTTTCTCCAATCACCGGGCCTGGCAAATCGGCGAGCTTGTTCGCCTTTGTGACAATCTGGGCACCCCTCGGCCCATCATCGCGCAACCGATGTACAATATCGTCAACCGGACCCCGGAAACCGATCTGCTTCCCGCTTGCGAGTATTACGGCATCGGCGTTGTGCCGTATTCGCCCTTGGCCCGCGGGGTGCTTACGGGAAAATACGGGAATAAGAAGAATTTGCCCAAAAACAGCCGGGGCGGCCGCGGCGACGCAAGTATTCTGAACCGTGATCTAAAAGAGGAATCCCTTCAGGTCGTCGCCGAAATCGAGAAGTATCTCGAAAACAAAAACATTCCCGTGTCCGAATTCGCAATCGGATGGCTGCTTAACAACGGGATCGTAACGAGCGTCATCGGCGGGCCGCGGACCGTTCAGCAGTGGAACGCCTATGTTCGAGCAGCCGGTATGGAATTCACCGCCGAGGATGAAGCGTTTGTCGACACCCTTGTTGCCCCGGGTCACCAGGCCACGCACGGATACACCTGGCCACGCTATCCGGTGCGTGGCCGGCGGGCGATGGAAAGCTGATCGAAGCCGCCTAAGTGCGCTCCAAAATATCGAAGCCCATGTCGCGGTCGAAAAGATAAATCAATCCCCGCTCATCGACCTCGACATCGTTGCTTTGAGGCGCCGAATAGCCTGACCGGGGTTCCGGGATGAAATAGCCGATTTCTTCCGGCCGCGCGGGATTGGCCACATCGATGATCCGCAAGCCGCCTGCAAACCAAGTGCAGCAGACAATGCTGTTTTCCAGATGATCGGTGAATTGATGGGCGCCGAATCGCGCGCCGGGGGTGCGGGACCAGGGACTATCGAGTTCCGAGACGTGGTACGAACCCAACCCGAAGATGTTGCCGAAATCCGTCACGTCGAAGGTCCAGAGGTTGGCCGGCGCCTGCCCGTTCCCGGGCGTTCGCGCATGCTCTTCGTCGATCACGACGGCGATCCGGCGGCCGTCGATCAATTGAGGGACCGGGAGAACCGTATGCGTCGGTTCGCGAACCATCGGGTGATAGGTATGTTCCGCAACCGTGACCGGCGCCGTGATATCCGAAACATCGACCACGCGGAATCCCGCCTGCCACACCGAGGCCCAAATTTCGTCGCCGACGCGGAGCCCATGGTGCAGACGATGGGAGTAACGGGTCCAGGTGGGTGTCTCGCCGCCGGCCAGATGTTGGCCCGGCATGTGCCAGCGGGAAACTTCCTTCGGGCTGCTCGGGTCGGCAAGATCGTAGATGACCAGGATGTTGCCGATATAGCCCTCCATCTCGGTCGAGATGTAGGCATAACTTTCATCCATATCGAACCGATGGGTGCCAAACCCATGGGTTCTCACATGACAAAGCTGTTTTGGACTGGATTTGTCGGATATATCCCAAACCTTGAAACCGCCATCTTCATAGAACCCGGGTTCCTGCGCCTCGATCATCCGGGGCAGCATCCCGGCCTTTACGCCGAGCGCCGCCGCGACGTTCTCATCGGTCGGATCCTTGCCCTCCGCCCCAAGCATGGCTTTTGTTTCCGGAATCCGGGATCCCGCCCGCAGGACGTGACGATTATTCTGCTCGACATTCGTGATCATGATATCGCCGGCGACGCGCACCTTGTGGGTGTGGGATTTGTCGTTGTCCGTCTTGCACTGCCAAACGATTTTCGGGTTTTTCGGATCAGCCACATTGATAATGGTGGTGCCGTCGGGCGGTTTCATATGGCCGACAAACGCATAATCACCTTGGACCACGACCTGGCCGCCGCCGATCAGGTCCAGCGAACCGATTCTCTCGACATTACGGGTGAGATCGCCGCCCTTATAGTCCTGTATGGAATCAAGCATTGGCCTTCCCCGGATGTGTTTTACGGGTGATAGACTACGCCGATACGGCTAAGCTGCAAGTAAGGGAAGCGCCGAAAATGAGCGGGCCTCAAATCAGGATGCTTAGTGCCGGCGCGCCAAAAACGGCGGTGGCGAAATGTGCGGATGCATTCGCCAATCGCTCCGGCGTCGGGGTCAGCTGCGAATTTGCAACCGCGCCGGTGCTCAAGGAAGCCGTCGGCTCGGGCGCCTGCGACGCCGATGTCGTCGTGGCGCCCGTTGCCGCGGTTGCCGCGTTTGCGGAAGCGGGACACGTCGTCAGCGGCAGCGGACCGATCCTGGGATCGGTTAAGGCTGCCGTCGCCATAAGAAACGGCGCCAACGAACCCGACCTTTCATCGGCGGAGAATTTGAAACGGGCCCTCCTGGCCGCGGACTCGATTGTCTACAACGTGGCATCAAGCGGCCAGTACATCCATTCGATGATCGAAAAAATGGGAATTGCCGAGGAGGTGGAGGACCGCGTCGTTCGGACCAAGACCGGATCGGCGGTCATGGAGCATCTCGACCGGAGCGATCTCACCAATGAGATTGGTTTCGGCCAAGCCACCGAAATTCAGGTCCAGATCGGCAACGGCCTTGACGTGAAGCTCCTCGGCACCCTGCCTGCCGAGGTTGAAAAAATATCCACCTATGGCTCGGCTCTATTGGCCAGGGCGGACGACAACCAGGCGGCCAGGGACTTATTGGATTTCATGGCATCCGATGAAGGTCAGGCGATTTGTAAGTCCACCGGCCTGATTTAGATCATCCCCGCCATCGTGATAACCCCGCTCACGCCGGGCATCAAGGACCGCGAGACGAGCGCGGGATTCTTCGGATCGGAGATATCGGGGATCGACGTGCCGTGCGGCGGATCCATATGGCCGATATAGGCGTAGCCGCCGATCACCTCGATTTGTCCCGCTCCGGGTAAATCCATGTGCGAAATGCGCGAGACGTTTTCTGAAATATCGTCAGCCATAAGGATCGTGCGCCGCTGCCTTCTCGCGCCTGCCATTCCGTAGATTCATGATGTAGGGCAGCGCCAGGGAAATTACCAGGAACACCCAAAGCGTGTTGCCGATCGAGCTGGAGAAAAGAACCATGATGTCCCCTTGGGACATTTTCATCGCCCTGAGGAAAAAGGTTTCCATCAATGGCCCCAGGATGACGCCGATCAATATCGCGGCGACATGGTAGCCGGTCTTGCGGGCGACGTAACCGATGACCCCAAACACAAGTGCCAGGTTCATATCGAACAAATAGGCCCTTGGTACGAACGAGCCGACAAGGGTAAATGAAATGATGATCGGTGCCATGTAGACGGTCGACACAACGGTGATGTGCGACATGTACCGGGCCAGCGGCAGAACGGTCAAAATCATCAGCGCATACGTCACGGCCATGGCGGTAAACGGGCCAAAGGCAAGCTCGGGACTCGTGATGAAGAGATCGGGTCCGACAGTCACGCCGTGAAACTGCAAAACGACCAGCATGATAGCCGCGGTTGCACCGCCCGGAATGCCGATCACCAGAAGCGGTACCAGCGTCCCGGAAGTCACACCATTATTGGCGGCCTCCGGTGCAATTAGACCCTCGACATGACCCGTGCCGTACAGCTCCGGCGTTTTCGAGTAGGTTTTCGATTGCTGGTAAGCGACAAAGGAGGCAATCGCCGCTCCGGCTCCCGGCACCACACCGATGACCAATCCGATCAGGCTGTTCCAGGTAATGTGCCACCATTTCGAGACCGCGATGCGCACGCCCTCGAAAGTTTGAGCCCATCCGGGCTCTTGCATGGCGGCTTTTCCGCGCTCGGTGACAATCGATTGTTTTTCGATAACGGCGAAAGCTTCCGAGATGGCAAACAGGCCGACCAGGGCCGGGATCAACGGCACCTTGTCGTAGAGTTCCAGAAATCCAAACGTGCCGCGCGGTGTCTCGTAGACGACGTCGGTGCCGATAAAGCCGATCATCAATCCAAAGAAACCGGCGATAAGACCCTTCAAGGTATCCTTTGCGGCAATGGTCGCAATCAGTGAGATGCCGAAAAACATGATCACGATCATCTCCACGCTGTGGAGATAAAACGCCACTTGTGACAGCCATGGCAATGTGACCAAGGCGATGACGGTCGTGAGCAGACCGCCGGCGATCGAGGCGACGAACGACATGGAAAGCGCCTGCTGGCCTCGCCCCTGCTTGGTCATGGGATACCCGTCAAGGGGGGTCGCCGCCGCACCGGCGGTCCCTGGAATATTGACGAGAATTGCTGGAATTCCGGCTCCCATTCGGGAGGACGCATAGAGTCCTACCATGAAGGTCAGGCCGATTTCAGGCTCCAATGCCAGGGTCAGCGGCAATAAAATGATAATCGTATTGGCCGCACTAAATCCGGGGATCGCGCCAACGATCAGTCCTAGAAAGATCGATGGAATGAGCACCCACCAAAGAGCAAGGGTGCGGCCGAGCATCTCGGTAAAGAATGTGAGATCGTATTCCATCTAGAAGAGCCCATTCATAAGATTTTCGAATGGGCCGGCGGGAAACCTTGTTTTGAAGGCGACGATGAACAGCAGATAACCGCCCAACGACAGAGTTGCCGAGAGAGACAGAACCAATCTCTTCTTGGTGAAATCGCTCAACACCAGCATGGCGAGGCTCAGGAATAGAAATGTCGTGATGGTGAAACCCAACCATGGCACTACAAAAATGTATGCAATGGTCAGGCCGAGAAGGGCCAGCCGCTTCGGGATGTAAGACCTTGGTTCGATGAGATTGTCGAAATTAATCTCGCCTTCGCCCCTGGACAGTTGCCGGAACGATTTTATCAGGATTAAAACGACCAACAGGATCAGTACCGAGCCGACGATGAACGCCGCGACCTGGGCCGTCCATGGTGCGTTCCAGATGGTGTAGAAGTAGTAGATCGTAAAGGCCAGCGCGGCGATCGGTATGATCAGCTCGCTGCCTATGGAAACGCGTTTTTGCTCTTGCGCTTCGGCGTTATCCGCCATCGGCCGGCTTCCCCCGATGTTTCCTGGCCGTGGAGATGGGCGGCGGCTGAATACAGCCGCCGCCTGATATCTCTGATCGGACCTTTATTAGGTTTGTTTGCCGGCCAGCAGGTCTTTGAACTCCGCGCCGATTTTCGCGATATTGTCCGCATACTCCTTGGCCTGGGCGGCACTGCGGAGTCCGACGAATTCCCAAGGTGACTTGGTCTTCGCATAAGCTTCTTTGAAAGCCGGATCGGCAAACACCTTCTTCAGCGTCTCTTCAACTTTCGCGAAGCGGTCGGGATGTTTGGCAATCGCGGATTTCTTGATTCCAAACGCTCGCGAACCGGCAATCAGCGACGGCATATTGGTCTGGAAGTGCGCGTTCATGGTTGGCGCATTGTCGCTCCGGCCCGGCAGCGGATTCGTGTGCGAGAACATCAGCACGACCTTAAAGGTCTTCGCGCGGTTTACGATGCCGCCCGACGGCAAGGCACCAAGATCCATCTCACCGGTGGCCACACCGGCGCGGGTATTCTTGCCGCCGGAAAGCGGGATCGGATTGAACTTTGCGCCGGAATGTTTGGCAAGCGCCAGTGCGCCGAGGGTGGCCGGGTGGGCCAAGCGGCTCACGCCGACATTCAGCGTGCGCTTCTTACCCTCGGCGATGATGTCGTCGACGGTCTTGAACTTGCTGCGGCGGCTGACGAACAGAATGCCGGGGTCGCTGTCTACCTGAGCGAAATACTGGAAATCATTTAAATCAAAGGTCGGCTTCTTCACCACCCAATTGAGCACTTCGGGGCCCATATTGCCGAATAGAAACTCGTACATGTCGTCCTTGGCCAGACCCATGTATTTTTCATAGCCGACGCGTCCGGCGGCGCCCGGGAAAAAGCTCGGCTCGAAGTTCGTGCCGATGTGGTTTTTCCAAACACCGGTGATGGAGCGCAGCAGACGATCCGCGCCGCCGCCTTCACGGGTCGGCACATATACATTGATATTTCGGTCCGGATACCCCGCGGCAAATGCGCCGCTGAACGGCAGCGAAGAGGCCGCGGCCACACCGGCGGCGGCCATTGAGCCGCGAAGCATGTCGCGGCGCGTCAATTTCGGATCGAATTCCATTCTTATTTCCTCCCTGGAAACCTGTGATAGCGATACTCGTTACTGATTAATGATCTTAACTTGGTTGGCGCATTTTGCGAGCCCATGATTCTGTGAGTGCTCAATCAGTTGTCCGGCGTGTAAATCCGATATCCGGTCCGGGAACCGGTGTGGACGGCGATTGATATCGGGTTGCGGTTTTGACTTCGGAATTCTCAGTTTCATTTCCACGGCGGGATGAGCGGTATCAGCCGGTATAGATGGGCCTCGGCTGGACCAAAAACGTGTGCAAAATCTGGTAGGCCATGAGGTGGTTGATCTGCTGGAAACTGGCATGTGAAATGCCCGGCATCATCTTGAACTGCTTGTCCGGATTGGGCAGCAGATCGAAAAACTTCAACAGGTCCTCCATGGAGGCGATGCCGTCCCATTGGCCGCGCATGATCAGCGTCGGCATGGTTAGTTTCGCGGGATCAACCAAGGGTAAATTTTCGCACATGTCGACATAGGTGCCGTTGGGAATGGAGTCGTCCAATGCGCATATGGCCTCGGCAAATGCTTCAACGACTGCATCCTCCGCACAGCCCGGATGATCACGACTGAATATGGAACGAACGAAGTCCAGGTTGATGGCGCGGCGGCGGTTGGCCTTGAACTCCGGCAGTTTTTTCCTGCGGTCTTCAAGCGTCGGGCTGCCTTCGCCGGTCCAGACCATCGCATCCAGCGCAAGCCTGCCCACATCATGCGGATTGCGCTCCGCAAACAGGGCTGCGCGCAAGGCCCCGGACGAAATGCCGTACATATCAACCTTGTCTGCGCCGCGTGACTGTTTGATGTAGTCCACCGCCGCTTTCAGATCGTCGGAGCCATTGGAAATATTGAAATGATCGTCGCGGTCCTTGTCGGAGCGGCCGTAGCCTTCCATGTCGACGCACCAGGTATCAAATCCCCGGAGGGCAAAATAGTTCATCGCCGAGGAATAGGGCCGTCCCTCGACGTGAAGATCAAAGGTCGGCTGCGAAGCCATCGACGAGCCGTGAACAAACACTAACGTCCGATCCGCATTGGCCGGCTCCTCAAGATACTTTTCCCAAAGAAACAACCGGATATCACCCTTGTCGGTCCAATGCTCTTCGCCGGTTACATCTTCTTCCGGTCTCATCGAAGCCCCGTTCATGAATTTCCCGCTCGCCTATACTTTCCAACTTGATCAACCGTGCAGGCTAATTTGACCTCCGACAAGCAGTAAAAAAAACTTGTGACCGGCTAGGAGGCGAATGCCTCGTAATCTATTTCCTCGTTCAGATCGATGAACCGCCCCGCCGCCGGCATGGGATATTTTAGACCGGTCGCACAATTGAAAAGGACCGCTCTCTCGGATTTATCGATGCGGCCCGAAGCGAGTTCCTGCTTATACGCCGCGAGCGTGGCTGCGCCTTCCGGGCAAAGCAGAATGCCTTCCTCCTTGGCGCACTCTTCTTGGGCCCCTTGGATCAAATCGTCATCCACGGCCACGGCAAAGCCATCGCTTTCCCGCACGGCATTCAGAATTAGAAAGTCGCCGAGGGCGGCCGGAACGCGAATGCCGGCTGCAATTGTATGCGCATCCTGCCAAGGTTCCGCATGATCTGATCCTTGCTCATATGCTTTGACAATAGGGGCGCAGCCGGAAGCCTGGACAGCTACCATGCGGGGGCGCTTGCGGCCAATCCACCCAATGGCTTCAAGCTCTTCAAAAGCTTTCCACATACCGATCAGGCCGGTTCCGCCGCCGGTTGGATAGAGGATAACGTCGGGCAGTTCCCAATCGAGCTGTTCGGCAAGTTCCAATCCCATGGTCTTTTTGCCTTCGATCCGGTACGGCTCCTTGAGGGTCGAGGTATCGAACCAGTTCATTACCGATTTGCCTTCGCCGACAATGCGCCCGCAGTCGTTGATAAAGCCGTTCGCGAGAAACGTTTTGGCGCCCTGAAGAGCGATCTCGCGAATGTTCACCTCCGGCGTTTCCTCCGGGCAAAACACGAAAGTTTCTATCCCGGCCCGGGAGCAATAGGCGGCGAGAGCCGCGCCGGCGTTTCCGTTGGTTGGCATCGCCATTCGGGTGATGCCAAGCTCCTTCGCCATCGAAACGGCCAATGCCAGGCCACGAGCCTTGAACGATCCGGTGGGCAGCCTGCCCTCGTCCTTTATGAGAATCTCGCCGCCGCCGAACTTCGCCCGCAACCTCGGCGCCGCAAGAATCGGCGTCATGACTTCGCCCAGCCTGACGATATTTTCGGACTTCCTTACGGGCAGGAATTCGCGGTAGCGCCAAAACTCGGGGTCCCGGCCCCTTAAGCCCGACTTCTCCACCGCCCGGGCCAGGCCATCAAGGTCATATCGCACAAGTAGCGGCTTCCCGGTTTCGGACAGGCCTTGCACCGTGCCGGCCTCATACTTCTTTCCCGTCTCGCTGCACTCTAAATGCGTCACAAAAGTCGCTACTTCCTGCATCTGAATTCCAACTTGCAACAAGGTTGACTGCCTCGCGGGTGGCAGCGGACACGATATAAAAGTCTAAGGTGTCCTGTTCCTGCTCAAAGACAGCTTACAATTTTGTCTGTTTGCAGAGGTCCGCAATCGGCTGAAACCGTTGAACAAGGGCTTATTGTTTCGTTTGACCGGCGCGGACGGAAACCTGCCGGGGCCGGTCACCCATGCAGCGGACATCCGGGACCGCGGCGGTGGCTGCTCAGGCGGCAAACTTCGTGACGCAATGGCCTCAATCGACGGCCCGGCAATCCGGATCGTGATGCGCCCGGCCGGCGTCACCGCCCGTCTTCGCCGTCTTCGGGCCCGTAGCTGAAATAGGCCGCGTCGATATCGTCGTGGAGCCGGCGGCAGGACTCGCCGATGCCGCGCAGCGTGGCGCGGATTGCCTCTTCGTCCGCCGGATCGCGGTTCGGCCAGTCGTAGTCGATCGCCGCCGCCAGCCGGCCGGCCCGGCGCCCGGCCTCGGCGATCAGCGGGCGGCCGGCGGAAACAGCGTCGAGCGCCGCGCAGACCTGCGCCAGGGCGTAGCGGATCGAGCGCGACGCCAGCGGGTCGGCAACCAGGAAATCCACCACGGCGGCGGGGTCGTAGTGCAGCGAATGGAGCCGGCCATAGGCCTCCCGCGCCGCGCAGATACGCAGCAGCGAGAGCCAGTCCGGATCGGCCGCCGGATCGGCGTCCGCGGCAGCACCCGCCCCCGAATCGGACGTTTCCGGTTCGGACGTTTCCGCGCCGGAAACCGGTCCGCCGGCCGGATAGACGGCGAGCTGCGCTTCGAGCAGCGCGGAGAACAGCTGCGCCCGCTCCACGAACCGGCCGAGCTGCAGGAAATGCCAGCCGTCGTCGCGGTACATATTGCTCTCGGCGATACCGAAAAAGGTGCGCACCGCATCCTCGGTGCGGCGGTAGAAATCGCCCGGCCGGTCCCGCCAGATATCCGTAATGCCGAGGTCGCGCAGGTCGAAAAAGGCGAGGTTCAGGCAGGACCACAAATCCTCGTCGACCACATTGCGCACCTGGCGGGCGTTTTCGCGCGCGTTGGCGAGGCTGCTGCGGATCGAATTGGGATTGCCGGCATCGAAGGTCAGGTCGTCGGCCAGGGTGAAGGCGTCGACCAGCATGAACCCCTCGTCGCCCAGATTCGAGCTGAGTTCGCCGCCGGCCGGTACGCTCCCCAGCCCGCCGTAGAGCCGCCGCCAGCTCTTGTCGATTTCGTCGACCGGCCGGTCCTTCATGGTCTCGAACTGATCGGCGATCAGCCGGCAGACGTGCTGCGCCCGCTCGAGATAACGGCCGATCCAGTACAGTCCAAGGGCGCTGCGTGACAGCATGGCGCTAGCCGGAAAGCACCCAGAGGTCCTTGCCGCCGCCGCCCTGGCTCGAATTGACGACGAGCGAGCCGGGGGTGAGCGCGACCCGGCAGAAGGCGCCGGGGACCAGGCGGGTCTCCTGCCCGCGCAGGACGAAGGGGCGCAGGTCGACATGGCGCGGCGCCGCGCCGTCTTCGGTCAGGCACGGCGCGCGGGACAGGTCGAGGGTCGGCTGGGAAATGTAGTTTTCCGGGGCGGCGCGGATCTTTTCGGCGAAGTCGGCGCGCTCCTCCGCGGTCGCGTGCGGCCCGACCAGCATGCCGTAGCCGCCCGAGCCGCCGACCTCCTTGACCACCAGCTTGTCCAGATTGTCGAGCGTGTATTCCAGCCCGTCCGGATCGCGGCACAGACGGGTCTCCACATTGGCGAGCAGCGGCTCCTCGTTGAGGAAATAGCGGATGATGTCCGGAACGTAGGCATAGACGCTCTTGTCGTCGGCCACCCCGGTGCCGGGCGCGTTGACGATGGCGACGTTGCCAAGCCGGTAGGCATCGAACAGGCCGGGCGTGCCGAGCACCGAATCGGACCGGAAGGTCAGGGGATCGAGGAAATCGTCGTCGATCCGCCGGTAGATCACGTCGACGCGGCGCAGCCCGCCGGTCGTGCGCATGTAGACGAAGCCGTCGCGGGCGACCAGGTCGGCACCCTGCACCAGTTCCACGCCCATCTCGCGGGCCAGGAACATGTGCTCGTAGAAGGCCGAGTTGTAGACCCCCGGCGTCAGCAGGACGATGGTCGGGTCGGGGCCGCCGTGCGGCGACAGTTCGGCCAGCGTCCGGCGGAGCAGCCGGCCGTAATGCTCGATCCCGCGCACCCGGTGGCGGCGGAACGCGTCGCGCAGGCTCGTCTTGACCGCCGCGCGGTTGGCCAGCATGTAGGATATGCCCGACGGCACCCGCAGATTGTCTTCCAGAACCAGGAAGCCGTCATGGGTTCGCACCAGGTCGGTGCCGCACACCGAGACATAGGCGCAGTGGGGCACATCGACGCCGCACATGGCGTTGCGGAACTGCGGGCAGCCGCGCACCAGGTCGGCCGGGATGACGCCGTCGGCGATGACCCGGCCGGGGCCGTAGATATCGGCCAGGAACAGGTTGAGCGCATTGAGACGCTGGCGCAGGCCCCGTTCGAGAAAATCCCACTGTTCGGCGGCGATGATCCGCGGCACGATATCGATCGGGATGATGCGCTCCTGCGCGCCTTCCTCGCCGTAGACCGAAAAGGTGATGCCTTCGTGCAGGAAGGACCGCTCCGCGCGCTCCTGCATGGTTGCGAGCGCGTCGCGCGGCGTCTCGCCGAGGGCGGCCCACAATTCGCGGCAATGGGCGTGCGGCGCGCCGTCGGCGTCGAACATCTCGTCGTAGAACACCGGATCGGTCTCGTAGCCGGCGAAAAGGCTGCCTTCTTCCGGCGGCGGCGCGCCGCCCTCCGGCCATTCGCCCGGCATCCGCCCCGCCTCGCCTCCCGTCTGTCCGTTTCCCGCCACTACAACAGCATGACAGGGGCGAAGATCAGCCCGCCCTGGGCGATCATCGCGCCGGACATCCATTCCGAAAGGCCAGCCCCGGGCTTCGCGATATGAGCTTCGGCCGTGGGCCCCAGGGCCTTGATGCGGGTCTTGATGCGGGCTTGGGCCCCGGCCGCGAGGTTGCCGTTGAGCGGCGCGGCATGCTCTCCGGCCAGCGTCCCGGTAATGCCGGTCTCCGGCAGGCGCTTGACGAAGCAGCGGGTATCGAACGCGATAGCTTCGGTCATGGCCGAATCATAGGAAGCCCCGCGGCGCAGGACAACCCTTATCGGACCGGGCGTTATCGAACCGGGGCGGGGCATAGCGCGCGCGAACCGGGCCAGTCCGGCCGCCGGCGCATGTTCCCGCGCTTCGGGAAACCCGATGCCCTCTCCCCGGACTTCGTCCGCTTCGCAATCATTTGCGATGCGGTGCGTTAGTGTGAACAAACCCGAGCCGGCTAGCCTGCGGCACGGAGATAGCGGTTCATCCGCCGTTCGCCGAGGCGGAAGGCTCCGGTGACGGCCAGCGCCAGGATCAGGTACAGCGCGGCGGCGTAGAGATAGACCGTGTCGTCGTAGCCGCGCGAGAAAACGGAGCGGGTTTCGCCCATCAGGTCGTAAACCGTGATCGTACTGACCAGTGCGCTGCCCTTGAGCAAGAGGATGACCTCGTTGCCATAGGCCGGCCAGCGTCACACCCCTCAGGACCGCGACGTCGCCGAAGCGCTTGTGAATGTCCTCGGCGATCAGTGCCGGGCCGGCTGCCGCTGCGGGATGTCCTGGCATCCATCCATCCTCTAAAAGGGGGGCGGGCCGTCAAGGTCCGATTCCGCCGGGCGGGGAAACGAACGATGCGCGCCGTCGTCCGCGAACGCCCGGGCGAGGAAATTTCCGGCACGGCGATCCGCGACGTCGCCCTGGACGCCGTGGTGCCGGAGGACCGCAGCCGCCTGCGCGCGCTGCAACTCCTCAAGCCGGGGCCTCAGGAACAACTCCGAGGTGGAGCCCCCGCAGGCGATGGTCAACCGGGGGTCCCCGGCGCGATCCGAGGCCACGACCCCGGCCGCCGCGATGCGCGCCAGGCCGACGGAGATGCCGTGGCGGCAGGCCTCCCCCGCCGGCAGTTCGGCGAGACGCCTTCCGAGACCCGGGCTCGGGAGAACGGCGGCCCGCGACATGGGGGCGCCGCCTGAACCCGAGAGGGAAGCGCCGCGCCATCGGCGCCTGAACATCCAATTCGTTTTCCGGACAATAATGCCAAAAAAGGCTGATTTTACGGCCTTTTTGCCTTCGGACAGGCGGCAAATCCCTTTCGTGTTCCGGTCTAACGCCGAGCCTTCCAAATACCGGACAATCACGTTGTAAGATTGGTTTGTCTTCGCGACAAGGAAACTCAATGAGCAATCATCGAGTCGGCGGCAGGCCCGCTCTCAAGACCTCGCACCGCGCCATTCTCGATTTATTGGACGGCGACCGGGGCTATCTCGAACGATGGCTGCGTCTGAGAGAACTGACTCGGGAGATCAGAACCTCCGAGTACCAGATCACCAACGCATGCAATCTCCGCTGCAAGGGATGTTGGTTCTTCGAGTACGATTTCGACCAACGCACCAGAGATGTTAAGGATCTCTCTTCGCTAAATACCTTCTTGAAGAATGAGCGCGACCGCGGTGTCAATACCGCCCTCGTCATCGGCGGTGAACCCACCTTGGTCCCGAATCGAATCGCTGCGTTTGTCGACCACATGGACTATGTCACCGTTGCGACCAATGGCCTCAAGAAGTTTCCGACGCAAGGATTTGAGAATGTGGCCTTGCTGGTCGCCCTGTTCGGAGGCAGTCGCCTGGATGACGAGTTGCGCGCCATAAGACCTGGTGGAACACGATTTACCGGCTTGCTCGGCGAATCTCTCAAGAACTACCGCCACGACTCTCGCGCGTTCTTTCTGTTCGCGATTACGGAAGACGGTATCGATCAAATAGAAGAGACGGTGAAGCGAATCGGCGACAACGGGAATCGCCTGCACTTCAGCTTCTACAGCAAATATGACGGCAACGATCCCCTGAGGGTCGAGGACGGCAAGAAACTGCTCGATACTGCGCTCGCTGTGAAGCAACTGCATCCCGATACGGTCGCCAGTCACCCTTACTATATCGAGACCATGATCACGGGCCGGGCGCACTGGGCCAAGTTCGGCTATCAGGTCTGCCCGAGCATCAGTGTCGATCATCCCGACCATGCCGAGCGGCTTGCGAACGGAAACCCTGTGTTGCCCGGCTTCAATACCTGGGCTGCGGACCTGAAGACGGTCAATTTCTGCTGCACATCCGGCCACTGCGAAGGCTGCCGCGACAGCCAGGCCGTTTTCAGTTGGCTGCTGACGAACGTGCACAAGTTTCGGGGAAACAGCCATCTTCTAAAGACGTGGATCGAGATATCCGAGAGCTTCTGGAGCCAGTACATATGGGTGGCCGCCGCCGCAACCGGGACGATTGGCAACTTTCAGGTCCGGGTTGCAAATTGATTAATGAGCCGCAACGGGCATCTTCGGTTAACGCATGTTCCGGTGCCGGCGGAGAGTTCGGTGTTGACGCCGCTATCCCTGAACGAGCTGTCTAACCTGTCGTTTTCAGACCTGGGCTGCATCCAAGCCGAGGCAGGCGCACTCAGGTTACCGAATGACAAGTCGGTTGCCGTACTCCGTTACCTCGATGTGATCGATGGTTTCACAAATCCGGGACTGACGGTACTCGTTCATGCCAAGCATGGACATGAGGGATCTACTGCTCGCCGACTACGACTTCATCCCGGAGACGACCCATCTGCTCCAACTCGAAAAGCCGGAGACGTGTGCAGCCCTAGCTCTCGAATTTCTTGAGGACCGCGGGCTTGTGTGACGGGGCGCCGGGTGCCTCATCGAATGGCAGCACGGGAAAACCTAGACCGACCGCTCCCGCACTTGAACGGTCGATCACTGGACAGAAGCCACCAACTGGTTCGGGTCGGGGTCCAGCAAGCCGATTCGGCGGAGATGAGCCTCCGGCCCCCTGATGCTTGTCCGTGAGCTCCCCTCGATACATTCGCAAGGCGGGCCTTCCTCCTCGATCCTGCCCCGATGCAGGAAGATCGTACGGCCTGATACCTCGCGGGCGAAGCCCATCTCGTAGGTCACGACGATCATCGTGCCGCAGGGCCGTCCACTTCCGGCGCCTTAAGTCGTCACGAGTTCCACGAAATTGTCGATCAACAAACGCCCCGCATCAAATGAACTGGTTCGCGGGATGAAATCATCGGCCGAAGCGCCACAGGCGGCGAACAACCCGGCGTTCCGGTCAAACCAGCTCATCGCCTGATCCTTACCGTACTCGGGATGAGGCTGCACACCCCACACCGGGCCGTTTCGCCAGCGCCATATCTGGTTGGCGCAATTTTCGTTGGCGGCCAGGACCTCGATGTCCGGGTGGTCGACGCCGACCTCGTCTCCATGCCAGTGGAGTATTTCAAACGCCTCCGGAAGTCCCTCGAGCAATGGATCCTTAGCCGAGGATATTTGTGACAGCTCAAGCGGACCGTACCCCATCTCCCTGCTCTCCCGCCTGGTGACCAGGCTGCCGCCGAAAAGGGCCGCGGCGAGGACCTGACTGCCGAAGCACAGTCCCAACATGGGCACCTTTGCGTAAGCAAGATTAACCAGAAGGTCCTTGAGCGGGGTGATCCATTCCTCATCGTCGCAGGCGCCGTTGAAACTCGGGCTGACGTATGCACCGCAAAATTCGTGATCCAACGGAAACCGGCCCTCATTTGTCCGATGCCGCTCGATCACCAGGCCGGAAGCTTCAAGCGCCTCATCCACATACCCGCGGGTCTGGGCCGTGGCCCAGTTGTCAAGGTACAGAAATCGGCCTCTAGCCGGTCGTCTCGGAGACATCGACGTCGATCCCGTAGTCGCTTTTGGCATCTTCGGCCGTGATGAGCCCATCCCGAACGTCGTCGACGATGGCCTGCTGGTCCCGGTCCCGGGGGTCGCCGTAACCGCCGCCTCCCGGAAGCTCCAGAATCAGCCGGTCTCCATAGGGTACGGACTGGCGCCCCTTACTCTCAAGCTCCCGGCCGGATTCGAGCCGAACCCGGCCTTTGGCGCCATCCATACCGCCAAATCTCCCGCGGGGGGCATTCCATGTTCTGTCGAACATGGCGGCGACACTGAACGGCGTCCCGGCCTCTCCGCCGATTTCGATGGTTTGACCGAGTCCGCCGCGAAACTTGCCCGCACCCCCCGATCGTTCCCGCAGTTCCTTGCGCCAAATTATCAGCGGAAAACAGGTCTCGACGGCTTCCACGGGAGGGGTGCGGACACCGCTGGGAAATGCCGTTGTGGAAAGCCCGTCCATCGTCGGCCGCCCGCCCGTTCCACCTGTGTTGAACATAATGACGTCGTAATCCTCGGACAGTTCATCAGCCGACGCGATGACCTCCGGCGCCACGCCCGTCGGCCCGCCTCTCAACATCGGATTCCACATAGCCCCGGCGCCCTCCGCCGGAACCCGGTCGGGAATGACGGGAGCCAAGCAGCCGAAAACGACATCCGGCAACATCTGACCTATGACATGCCGTGCGGATACGGGCATGGGCCGAACGGCGTTTAGAATGCCGCCTTTTGGTGCGGATACGGTGATGGGCTCAATCGATCCTGCATTGCACGGGATGTTTGGGCCGATGATGCAGTTCACGCCAAAGGTCGTGTAGGCGAGCGTAAAATTGTGAACCAGGTTGATGCCGTAGGTGCTGGCCGGAGATGAGCCCTCATAGTCGATATGGATGTGTTCATCGGCAATGGTCAGCTTGGCTTGAATCTTGATGGGGTCATCGAAGCCGTCCAGCTCGACTGAATGCGGATAATCGCCGTTCGGCAGTTTCTTGATGGCGTTGACGATGCTCTTGCGGGATTGGTCGATTATGTAATCGCCGACCTCCTCGATATCGTCGATTTCAAACTCTTCGAGCATGCCGACGAGCCGCCTGGCGCCGTCGTCATTGCAGGCCATCATGGCGTAAAAGTCGCCTTCCATGTCCGTGGGATTTCTGACATTGGTCCTGAGCAGGCCCATTAAATCCTCGTTCACCGCACCTTCCCGGGCCAGGTGCATGATCGGGATGTTGATGCCTTCTTCGAAGCATTGCCGGGCATCGGGCCCAAATCCCAAACCGCCCATATCCACGATGTGACATGTATTGGCCAAAAGACCGACCGCGCGGCCCTTGTAGAATGCAGGTGTCACGACGGTGACGTCGTGATAGTGCCCGACGGACAACCAGGGATCGTTGGTCACGAACACATCGCCCGGCTTCATACCGTCGATTGGATACTTCGCCAGAAAATGTTCGACACAGATCGCCATGGAGTTGACATGGCCCGGCGTTCCGGTAACCGCTTGCGCCACCATCTGTCCCCGCCGGTTAAATACACCGGCAGACAGATCACCGCATTCCCGAACCGACTGGCTGAACGCTGCATGAATGACCACTTGCGCCTGCTCCTCGATCGCGGAGATCAGGCGATTCCAGATTAGCTGATAGCGAATTTCGTCGAACTGACCCATTTTTGGCCTCCCCTACCGAGCCCGGCGTGACAGCTCAATGGCTCCATTGGATACGATTTTAGCGCTGAAACTCGATCCCACCAGCGTCGAGGTTTCGTCTTCCACGATTATGGCAGGACCCATCACCTCGGTATCCGATGACAACTCGTCTCGAACGTAGACCGCATGGTCGATCAATCCGAGGGTCGCAGGATCGAATGCCTTGCGGCATTCCGATTTGGGACCGGAGGTGGAGGAAAAGGTGCTGGCGGCGACATTGTCGGGCCGAGGTGCCGTGCTCACCGTGACCGACCAAGCCACAACTTCGGCATCGACGATACCCTTCATGTTTCGCCCAAACACTTCCGCATACCGTTCGTCGAACAGATCCTTGAGTGTATTGCCGGCGTCCTTGTCAAAGACACCGTCCGGTACATTAACGACAATTTCATGGCCCTGACCGCAATAGCGCATGTAAGCCTGCCGGCGCACGCCGAGGCCGCTTGCCGAGCCGCCGCCCCGTCTTACATAACCTTCCGCTTCGTCCTGCATATCCTTCAGCGCATCGTTGACCCGCTCAACTTCGAAGGACTCCATTTGCTGGTAGAAGGTTCTGACCACCTCATAGGACACCGGCGCCCTCAAAAATCCGACGGCGGATCCAACACCGGCATTTTTTGGGATCAGAATTTTGGAGATACCCAGTTTCTCCGCGAGTCGGCAGGCGTGGAGCGGCGCGCCGCCTCCAAACGCGATCAAGGTCCGGTCATCCACGTTCTTCCCGCTCTCAATCGCATGTACCCGGGCGGCACTGGCCATGTTCTCGCAAACCGTCTCGGTGACCCCGAACGCGGCATTGGTGGGAGGCACGTCCATCGGTATCCCGATGGTTTTTTCGATGGCTGACACCGCGGCCTGCCTATCCAGCTTCAATTTGCCGCCGGCGAAATTGTCGGGGTCAATTGCCCCCAGCAACAAATTTGCATCGGTTATCGTCGGTTCGGTCGCACCCTGGCCATAACAAGCCGGTCCGGGACTCGACCCCGCACTCCGGGGTCCGACACTGACGCGGCCGAGTTCGTCCATCCAGGCAATCGACCCGCCGCCGGCACCGATCTCCACCATCTCGATTACGGGAATTCGAAGCGGAATTCCGCTGTCCTTGCGAAACCTATAGACACGCGCCACCTCGAACCTGCGGCTGGACTGCGCACGGCCCCCGTCGACGAGACAAATTTTCGCCGTGGTTCCGCCCATGTCGAATGACACCACCTTGTCCATGTTGTTGGACCTGGCGATCTCGCTGGCAAAAATCGCACCGCCGGCCGGCCCTGATTCGACCAGCCGGACCGGAAATTTCCTGGCCGTTTCCACAGTGGTCAGGCCACCGCTCGACAACATCAGCAATAAGGGGCAGTCGTAACCGGCCTCCTTGAGCCTGCTGTCGAATTTCTCGAGGTAGCGGGCCATGCCCGGCTGAACATATGCATTCGCGCACGTCGTCGAGAATCGTTCAAACTCCCTGAATTCCGGAGATACCTCGGATGAGATCGAGATCGACCAATCCGGGCGCCGGGCCCGGATATAGTCCCGAACCATGATCTCGTGAACGGGATTGACGTAGGCATGGACGAACGCGACCGCGACGGACTCCGTTTTTGCGGCATCCAACGCCGGGAGCAGCGTCTCCAGGCTGTCTTCGGTGAGGGGCACCAATGCGTCGCCTCGGGCATTCAGGCGCTCGGGCACCGTAAACCGCCGCCTGCGCGGTACCAGCGGTTCGGGCTTGATGATGTTGATGTCGTATTGTTCCGGCCGGCCTTCCGTGCCCATTTCTATGGTGTCGCGAAAACCATCCGTGGTAACGAGCGACGTCGTCGCGCCCTTTCGTTCGATTATCGCATTCGTAGCCAACGTCGTGCCGTGAATAATTACGCCGATATCCTCCGGGGAGATGGCCCCCTCAGCCAACACCTCATCCAGGCCTTTCATACAGCCGAGGGAAGGATCGTCCAGAGTGGTAAGCACTTTCGTCGTCAACCGGCGGCCGGCGCCTTCAAGGGCGACATCGGTGAAGGTTCCCCCGATGTCCAACCCTACGCGATACCTGTCATCTTGATTGGGCATATCCCCGGTATTCCTTGAGCCCACCGTCGTCCACCGTCAGCACTGGCCGTGTGCGGGACCTTCCGGCCCGCCGCATGTTCCGGTTGGAACGTCTTTGACTGTAAAAGAAGCGCACCGGGGACTGCCGATAAATTTCGACACGAATTCGAGAAATATCGACACAGATCTAATACGGGTAGCCGTCGGAGGCGGAGACCGCTTCGTGATAGTCTTCCGCCATCCTCCGACGCCAACGGTGCACCGGATCGTCCTTGGTCAGCAGTTTGAATCCGCTGGTATTCCTCGCCCACTGAAATAGGGCAAATAGAATAAAATCCGCATAGGCGGGTTGGTCCCCCGACAGATAGGCTTGCTCAAGAAACATGTATATCAAAGACCGACAGGGATGCGCTCAGCTACGCTACAGACGACATAATTGTTATATTTCCTTGGGTTATGCCGATATCGAGACCGCTGTACCATGCCAGGGATGCGCACGCATACGCTCCGATTTGATTTCAGGTGTTGACTATCGTGTTGCTATTCCGGGCGTCTTGCGATAGATTCGGCCCATGACCGAACCCAACTCCGCAAAGCGCGTGGCCCGGGTGAAACTCACCCTCACCAAGCGCACCGTCGAGGCGCTGGAGCCCGCCGGCAAGTCCTGGATCGCATGGGACGACAAGCTGGTCGGATTCGGCTGCCGCGTCCAGCCCTCGGGCACCAAATCCTTCATCGTCAACTACCGTCCCGGCGACGGCGGCCGCAAGGCGCCCAACAAGCGCGTCGTCATCGGACGCTTCGGCCGGATCACCCCCGACCAGGCCCGCACCAGGGCGAAGGACCTGCTCGGGCGGGTCGCCCGGGGCGAGGACCCGGCGGGCGAGCGGGCCGAGGCGCGCGGCGTGCCGACCCTGGCCGAGGCCTTCGAGACCTACATGAAGGCCAACCCGAACCGCGCGGACAACACCGTCAGCCTCTACCGCCAGAACCTGCGGGTCAATCTCGGCGACTGGGTCAAGCGCCGGCTGGACGCGATCACCCGCCAGGACGTGGAGGACCGGTTCAACCTGATCACCGGCAGGCACGGCTGGGCCGGGGCCAACCAGACGATGTCGATGCTGCGCACGATCTACCGCCGGCCCTGCGTCGACCACGAGGGCTTGCGCAATCCGGTCGAGCTGTGGCTGGCGGCGGGCGGGCGGTTTAACCGCATGCGGCGGCGACGCATCCCGGGTCCGGCGGAGGTATTGCCGCGCTGGCGGGCGGGCATCGAGGCCGCGGCGCTCGAGCCGGCGATCCGCGACATCTTCCTGACCGGGCTGTACACCGGCATGCGGGTGGGCGAGGTGGTGTCGCTGCGCTGGGAGCGGGTCGACCTGGAGCGGCGCATTCTCCGTGTCGAGGAGACCAAGACCGGCGAGCCGCTGGAGCTTCCGGTCACCCGGCAGCTCGCGGCGATCTTCGAGCGCCGCCGGGCGGCGTGCGCCGAGCCCGGCGCGGAACCGGAGGGCTGGCTGTTCCCCTCGCCGAGTAAGAGCGGGCCGGGTCATGTCGTGCAACTGTCCCGGCTCTATCCCGCCATCACCGGGGCCGCCGGGACCCGCTTCTGGTTCCACGGCCTGCGCAACGCCTTCATCACGGTGGCGGAGCGCGAACTCATGCTGCCGCGCTCGCTGACCAAGCGGCTGGTCAACCACGCGCGGCCCGGCGACGTGACCGAGGGCTATGCCGCCGACTGGACGGTGGAGCAGCTGCGCGAGCCGGCCCAGCGGGTGGCCGACCGCATCGACGAGCTGACGGCGGTGCCGGTTCCGGGTTCGGCCCGCGCCGCCTGAGGCGGCCGCCGGGCGGCGAATTCACCCGCCGGTTCGCCGGAACCGGCTCGTCCGGGGCGCCGGACGGATGGCGCGAATAATTTTCCGCGTCATTCGCGGACAGGCGCCGCCTGGCGTACGAACTGTAGGAATTCCAATACCGAAAGCGGTTTGAGGGGCTTTGCCGCGCCCCTATCTTGCTGTCGGTGATGGCGATCCGCACCCTCCCGGGCAGCGGTATTGCCGGGAGCCGGTGATGAGTCACGCCTTGGATGTTCGCAAGACGTCCATAGACGCTACCTAAGGAATTTAAACACCAATGCGATTCCTGCCCGTATTCATCGCCGCGCTGCTTCTCGCCGCCGGCGCCGGCTGTTCGGCCTACCTGTCGGAGCGTCTCCGCTCCCCCCATATCAGCCTCGCCGTCCTCGGCGCCGTTCTTGTCCCGGTACTACTGACCTACTTCGCCACCGGCCGCCGGGAAAAGGGCGCCTGGTTCCGCTTCGGGCTCTACGGGGCCGCGATGATGATATGCGCCGCCTCGATTTGGATGGAGATCGTCCGGCCCGTGCTCGGGGCGTCATCCTTCCCGGGCTTTGTCAATTGGCTCACGCGCCTCGGCGGCTATGAGCTGGCCCTGATCGCCATGCCGCTCCCGGGCTTCGCGATTTCCTTCATGCTGTGGTTCGAGGTCCTGGCCGGCGGCGTCAAACACCTTATGCGCGGCAACCGGCGGCAGCGCGCCGAATCCGATCTGTACGGCAGGTCGAAACTGCTGGGCGCAAGGTTTCTGCGCCGCCTCGCCAAGCGCCGGGGCATCCTGCTGGGCCAATGGGGCGCGGGCCGTAATGCCAAGCTGATCGGCTGGTCCCTGGGGTGGGCGAGGTCGTGGCCACGACCTTCCTGGCCGAGATCTTCGCGCCGGAGCGGTTCAACCGTGCCGAGGAGGTGACATCCTATCTGGGCTTGGCGCCAATACGCCGGCCCTGGAAGAGTTCTGGGTCTTATCGCAGGAGCGACGGTAGGAAATTTGGGGCGACCCCATTGACCCCACGGTGCCTGTTGCAGATTTCGACCCAAACCAGTTGCACGACGGGAACCTCTGGAAGACATAGCGGGTTGCTCAACAACTGCGGTGTCGCCTTTGGAGGAATAGCGAGTCCAGCAGGCGGAGAGGCGTGCGGCGACACGATGCCGGTTGCCATGGCTTCGAACCCTTGCGGCGCCTACGAGTTCGCTGCGCGATAATCTTGTAGGAGTCCATTTTGGAGCAAGTCCCCAGCTTCGATAGCGGCAGCTGCTGTGCGCTCCGAGAACTCGATCATCTCCTTGATCGTCCAGTCTCGGCGTCCATGTCGGCCGGTATACAGCAAGCGCTGCTCACCTATCTCCGCAGTGTGGGGATTCCCATGCATGAGACTATTTCGATCATTGACGATTTGGGAGAAATCGCCCGCGAGCTCCTGGAGCCGAACCTTGGATGACCGGCTATCGTCAAGCGATTTTACTTCCTTGCAAAAGCACTTTGATATCTTCCCGGCAGTTTTGCCCGAAGCTTTCTTAAGAAAGCCTGGTTGCAGCGTTTCTGTTAGCCAGATGATACTCCATTCGAGGTAAACGAAATTGTAGGTAGCGCGCCCCAAGGCCCGGAGATATTCCTCGTCAACAGGAATTCGCTCTGACTGTTCTGTCATAATGAGTTTCTATAGCAAGACCGGTTAGCGGCGGCGAGACCTTCTTGATTGCAATCGGCTCGAATACGACCGGGAATCCTGGACCGCCATGGCGGCGGCCTCCATGCGCGCCGAGCAGGACGATCCCGAGGACGGCTCCTTGCATTGGCATTGACCATTCTGCTGTCCCGTGAAACTTTATTGTGTGTTCTGGCCCCCTTCCTCGCAACCATTTGGCCCCGCGCTCGTCCCGTTCGATCAATTCCTGCATCCCTTCCACAGACTAGCTCGCCCCTCGCTAACGGTCTGATTCCGAAATGCACCCTTTAGATTCCATCCTCGATGGCTGGCGAACCCAAGCTTCGGAAACTCCATTCAGCCGAACCCGCGCGAAGGGAACGGCCTTCGAGGATCTTTGCGCCGCATTTCTGACCCATGACCCTGTCCAAGCCGGCCAGTTCCGGAACGTACAATCCTATGCCGATTGGGCCAACGAGCGAGGACTGCCCGCAACTGATGCCGGTATCGACCTGGTGGCGGAGTTGCGCGACGATCCCGGCTACTTCGCCGCGATCCAGTGCAAGT
This sequence comes from Rhodospirillales bacterium, assembly GCA_965213765.1. Classification (GTDB taxonomy): domain Bacteria; phylum Pseudomonadota; class Alphaproteobacteria; order Rhodospirillales; family UBA2165; genus JAJDXO01. The sequence goes on from OZ243926.1 coordinate 2,365,390, forward strand.
TCCTGGAGACCGGAGGGAGCATCCCGAAGAAGGAAATCGACTCCTTCCTGGCGGCGTCCGGCCGCTCGGAGTTCCTTCGCCGCGTCTGGATCGACACGACCGGGCGTCCCTGGTCGCGCAATGCGGAAGAAACCCTGCGCGTGCAGGAAAAGCCCGTACAGCGGATCGGCCTCCACTATCTCAAGGCGAGCCCCATCGACTGGGCCGCCTATGTCGCTTCCGGGGCGGTTGGCGAGCGCGAGCCGCCGAGAACCCCGTGGCGGCACCAGCAGAAGGCCATCGACAGCGCCCTTGCGCATCTCGCCCCTCAGGGCACGCGCGGCAAGCTGCTCATGGCCTGTGGCACGGGCAAAACGCTCGTTGGGCTGAGGATCGCCGAGCGGATCGCGGGCGAGGGTGGGCGCATCCTGGTCCTCATGCCGAGCCTCGCGCTCCTCTCGCAAACCCTGCAGGCCTGGCTCGACGATGCCACGGTGCCGATCCGCGCCTTCGCGGTCTGCTCCGACAATCAGACCGGCCGTCCGCGCCGGAGCGCCGACGACACGGCCGACATGGACGTGCTCGATCTCGCCTATCCGGCGACCACCGATGCCGTCGCGCTGGCCTCCCGCGCCCTGCCGGAGGCACCGGACGCGATGACCGTCGTGTTCGCAACCTATCAATCCTCGGGGATCGTCTCGGAAGCCCAGCTCGATCACGGGCTGCCCGCCTTCGATCTCGCGGTTGCCGACGAAGCCCACCGGACCGCCGGCGCCCTGATACCGGGCGAGGACCCGTCACCCTTCGTGCGGATCCACGACGAGGACGCGATCCACGCCGACCGTCGGCTCTACATGACCGCCACGCCCAAGGTCTACGCCGCGAGCGCCCGAAGCCGGGCCGGCGAGCTCGCTACGACGCTCTGCTCGATGGACGACGAGGAACGCTATGGCCCCGTCCTGCACGAGACCCGGTTCGGCGACGCCGTGGACCGGGACCTGCTCTCGGACTACCGGGTGATCGTGCTCACCGTCCCGGAATCGCTCGCCGCCGGTATCCGCGTCCGCGAATTTGCGGAAGGCGCGCCGCTCACCATCGACGAGCAGGGCAAGATGATCGGCTGCCTGCGCGCGCTCGCGAAGACGGACACCGAGCAGTTTCCCGAGGACGACCGAACGCCGATGCGCCGCGCGATAGCCTTCTGCAACTTCGTGAAGTCGTCGCAGCGTCTGGAGGAGCGTATCCACGACGTTGCCGAGGCCTATGCCGAGACCTACGGGAACGGACACACCCCCCCGGCAGTCAGCGCGCGCCATGTCGACGGGACCTTCAACGCGACCGCTCGCGGCGACGCGCTCGCCTTCCTTGAAGAGGCGCCGGAAGGCGAGACGCGCATCCTCACCAATGCCCGTTGCCTCACCGAGGGCGTCGATGTCCCGGCGCTGGACGGCATCCTGTTCATGCATCCGCGCAAGAGCCAGATCGAGGTCGTCCAGGCGGTCGGCCGTGTCATGCGCAAGTCGCCCGGCAAGAAGCTGGGCTACGTGATCCTGCCGGTTGTGGTGCCGTCCGCGGCCTCGCCCGAGCAGGCGCTCGCCGACGACAAGCGCTGGCAGACCGTCTGGCAGATGCTCAACGCGATCCGAAGCCATGACGAGCGCTTCGAGGGGATGCTCAACCGGCTGGAGATGGGCGAGGCCGGGGACCGCATCTCGATCATCGCGCTCTCCGATTGGCGGCCGCCCTCCGACGACCCGGACATCGACGACGGTCCCTCTTCCGATCCGGAGTTGGACGAGGTGCAGGCGCCCTTTCAGCCCCAGATGGTTTTCGAAGGCCTGCCCGAAGCGATCCGCACCCGGATCGTCGAGAAATGCGGCAATCGCCGCTACTGGGAGGACTGGGCGGGCGACGTGGCCCGGATCGCCCGCGCCCATATCGAGCGTATCAAGGCGATTGTCGATTCCGGCGAGGCCGAACGGGAGATATTCGAGGAGTTCCTCACCGAGCTCCGGGACGACCTCAATCCCGAGGTCTCGGAAGACGACGCCATCGAGATGCTGGCCCAGCATATGGTTACGCAGCCCGTCTTCGACGCGCTGTTCGGCGAGGCTGCGGCGGCGCGCCGCAACGCCGTCAGCCAGGGCATGGAGACCGTCCTTGAAGTGCTGAGGCCGAGCGGGATCGACGTGGAAGCCGAAAGCCTCGATCCCTTCTACGACTCCGTCCGCCGCCGCGTGCAGGGCGCCTCTTCCACGGAGGCCCGCCAGGCGATTGTCGTCGAGCTCTACAACAAGTTCTTCGGCAAGGCCTTCCCGCGGGTCACGGAACGGCTGGGCATCGTCTACACGCCGGTCGAAATCGTGGACTTCATTCTCCGATCCGTTCAGGACGTGCTCGCGGAAGAGTTCGGCAGCGCCCTAGGTGAGCCCGGGGTCCACGTCCTCGACCCCTTCACCGGCACAGGGACCTTCATCGCCCGGATGATGCAGTCGGGATTGCTCACGCCGGAGCAGATCGTTCGCAAGTATGCCGGGGACGGACAGACGCCGGAGTTGCACGCCAACGAGATTGTGCTGCTGGCCTACTACATCGCCTCGGTGAACATCGAGACCGTGTTCCAGGGCGCAACCGGCGCCGACTACCGGCCGTTCGGCGGGATCTGCCTCACCGACACCTTCGCGCTCAACGAAAACGACGACGAGCTCCAAGCGCTCTTCCCGGACAACTCGGAGCGCCGCACGCGCCAGAAGGCGCTCGACATCCGTGTCATCGTCGGCAACCCGCCCTGGTCCGCTGGCCAGCGCAGCTCAGCTGACAAGAACCCGAATGCGAGCTATCCACGCCTCGAAGGCCGCATCGCGAAGACCTACGCCATTCGCTCCAGCGCGACGAACAAGAACAGTCTCTACGACAGCTACAAGATGGCAATTCGATGGGCTTCGGACCGGATCGGTGATCGAGGCGTCGTCGCCTTCGTCACCAATGGTTCGTGGATCGACGGAAACGTGGACTCCGGCGTGCGTGCCTGCCTTGCGGATGAGTTCACCTCGGTCCACGTGCTGAACCTGAGGGGCAATCAGCGAACGCAGGGCGAGCGGTCTCGCCGCGAGGGAGGCAAGATATTTGGTCAAGGCTCCCGCGCGCCGGTGGCGATTTCGGTTCTGGTCCGCAACCCCGATGCCGACCACGAAGGTTGTCGCATCCTCTACCACGACATCGGTGACTACCTGACGCGTGAAGAGAAGCTGGAAATGGTGTGCGCGGCGGGCTCAATCGCCGGCATCGACAACTGGCAGCAGATCGAGCCTGACCGGCATGACGACTGGATCGGTCAGCGCGATGAGGCTTTCGAGCCGCTCTATCCCGTGGGGACGAAGGAGACCAAGTCCGGCCGGAGCGACGACGCTGTCTTCCGGCTGTTCAGCAATGGATACAAAACCGGTCGTGACGCTTACGTCTATAATTTCTCGCACACCGCTTGCGCCGACAACGCCCGCAAGGTGGTGGAGAACTATCAGAACGCCCTGCGAGACTTGGGCGAAGCCGGAGCCGAGCCTGCGGATGTCGATGCTATCGTCGAGCGACATTCCTCGCATGTCCGGTGGGACGCCCAGTTTAGAGATAGTCTGCGGCGGGAGAAGCAGGTGGTCTTTTCAATCGACAATGTCTGGACGACGCAGTACCGCCCATTCGTGAAGCAGTGCTGCTATGTAGACTACGTGCTGGTCCAGAGGAAGTACCAACAGGCGAGCATCTTCCCGGCCGCCGTCACGGAGAACAGGGCGATCTGTGTGCCGGGCGTCGGTTCGACCAAACCGTTCTCGCTGCTCCTAGTCGATTGCATGCCGGACGTGCAGCTTATGTTTAATGGGCAGTGCTTCCCACGCTACCGCTATGTCCGCAGGGAAGAGAGCGACTTGCTGGACGAGGACGCCGGCCTGGAGCGCATCGACAATATCTCCGACACGACGCTCGCCGCCTTCCGCACCCGCTATGTCGATCCCGACATCACCAAAGACGCGATCTTCGACTACATGTACGGCGTCCTGCACGCCCCCGATTACCGCGCCCGTTTCGCCGACGATCTCTCGAAGACCCTGCCGCGCATTCCCTTCGCACCGGATTTTCACACCTTCGCCGAGGCCGGGCGGGCCCTGGCTGAGCTTCACCTGGGCTACGAGACCGGCCCGGAATATCCCTTGGTCCCCGAGATCGCCGACACGTCCAGCCAGCCGCCCGGCCGGCTTTTCGGGACCCGCTCCATGCGCTTCGCCGGCGAAGGCGACTCCGTCCTGGTCGTGAACGACCGCCTCCGCCTCTCCGGCATTCCGGCCGACGCCCATCGCTACGAGGTCAACGGGCGCACCCCGCTCGGCTGGTTCATCGACCGCTACCGCGTCACGACCGACAAGGAGAGCGGCATCACAAACGACCCGAATGCCTGGTTCGCGGACGAGGCCGCCTTCATCGCGGCGGTGCGCCGCATCGTCCACCTCTCGGTTGAAACTGTACGAATCGTCAATCTTCTTCCGAACTCGCTGGAGACATGACTAACAGTCTGACTCAAAACTCCTGAGCGGTTTTTCTTGCAACAAGGCGTGCGGATCTTCGGATGGCAGCGATGAGCGTCCACGCATCCGCCGATGCAATTGTTTTTTCCCAGTCCTTTGCCAAGCGACGGCAGCGCCCGAGCCAGGCGAAGGTGCGCTCCACCACCCAGCGGCGGGCGATGACGACAAAGCCCGTGACACCGGGTGGGCGTTTCACGATCTCGATTGTCGGGCCACCGATTGAGGCCATTGCGTCACGAAGTTTGTCGCCTGAGTAGCCACCGTCGGCAAAAAGGTGGGTCAGGCTCGAATGGGTTTCGAGGGCCTGCGCGATTACGATGGATGCCCCGTCGCGGTCCTGGATGTCTGCGGCATGGGTGATCAGACGGCGGACGACGGGGTCATTCCGTCGCGTCGTGAGAGGCGCGCACGTCATAGGGCGCTAGGTTCCCGCCGATGGAGTGACCCCCATTAAGTGGTCCACGGTCTAAGTCAGAGCCTTTAGCGGATTTCGCCAAGCGCGAAGGAGCTACATGCCCATGCTTCGCCCTTGGGATCTTTCTTGGGATCTTTTGCGGGTCAGGCGCTCGTCTTCCCCGGTCGTTTCACGCTTTTTGGCGTCGCGCTCGACATAATCGTCCAACGCCTTGTTCGCCGCCCTGGCCTCTTCATCGGACCGCGCGTTGTACGCGGCCGACTGCAGCCGGGCGAACTCCTGAGCCTCCGCTTCGGCACGGCGTTGGCGTTCCTCGTCCGTCTCCTGCGGGGCGGTTTGGTCGCCTTGGCGCTCCCGTTCGGCGGCTTGCGCTACCTGCCTGTCGTCCCTGTCGATCAGCCTGCCCATATCGGTGAGTGCCCAACGCAGGTGCTCCAGGCCGAGCGGAATGCCGTTGAGATGGGGGGAATAGGTGTCACGGTCGTCCATTATACGCCGGCCGGCCTCGGCCAGCCTGTCTATCTCCACCCGCCACCTGCCATAACCGGTGAGACCGGTTACCGGTTTGTTTAAATCCATCGCGACGGTTTCCAGGACCGCCTTGCGGTATTCCAGCCGGTCCTTGACCGCGGCGAGATAATCCTCGACTTCACGGCGGGTTTCGGTTGCTTCGTCGAGTTGGGAGAGCACCTTCCCGAGCGACCGGCGCGGGCGGTCTTCAAGTGCAGGGTTTTCGGCCAATACCACCATGCGGGCACGGAGTTGTTCGTAGCCGTTCACATATATGGCATGGACACCGGCCCGTTCCGCCGCCGCGAGATGATCGCTCCACTCCTGCCGCAATTCCGAATAGGCATCCCACGCGATATCCTCTTTCGTAGGCGTGGATGGTTCCTCCACGGACGGTGCCGACAGCACTGGCGGGGTTTGTACACCGGGCTCCCGACCGGCCGGCACGGCAACGGTTTCAAGCGGCGGTACGCCCTCGCGCGTCCCCTGGCGCCCCCCGGGCTTAAGCCCTTGTTGTTCGGCTTCCTTCTTAATCCGAAGCACATGGCGCATGGTGGCCGCGCGCCGGTGGCGCCGCGCCCGGGTATGGAGGTTCTCGAATGCGTCGAGGTCCCTGCGTCCGATACCGCCCTGCTCCGCCAGCAGGGATGCGAAGTCGTCCGGCCGGGCGCGGAAGGCTTCGGCCTGCTTCAGCAACACCGCATGGCGGGCGAGGGTCTCGCTGTAGGCTTCGCCGAGCGCCACCGCATCGCCTTCAATGCGGGTCCGTTCGCGGAGGAAGTCGTAGGCCGCCAGAACCTGCCTGCGGCCGTCGGCGAACGAAGCGACCGCCTGGGTATGGCGCCAGCCGAAGGCGGTGCGCCGGACATCCCGCGCGATGCGGGCCAGCGCGTCGCCGGTCGCCGCTGCGGGGTTATCACCCGCCCCGCCTCGGGATTGGCCGGGGGCTTCGCCCCGGACATCGCCCCGGGATTCACCAAGGGAACGGCTTTCGTCCTCCCGGACATTCTCCCGGATATCTTCCCATACGCCATCGGCCATGTAGTCGAGCGCCGCCTCCTTGGGCTGCGAGCGCGACCAGCGTTCGGCAAGGTATTCCCTGATCTCGGTATCCGTCACCGCCGCTTCCCGGTCGTCATCGGCCCGCCGGTCGGCGATATCGAGGGCGAGCGGCGCCCGGTTGACATATATGTCCAGTGCCTCGCGATGGCGCGTAGCCGCCGGATAGATGGTTTCCCGCGAGGGCCGCGCATCGGCCAGCAGGAACGTCCGGTCCACGGTCAGCCCCTGGGCGGACGTGATGGTCAGCGCATAGCCGTGGTCGAGACGGATATTGCCGTACCAGTCGCGGATCTCGTCGTGGCGGAATGATACGGACCGCCCGTCCTCGGTGCGCGCCGTTATCAGGACACCCGGCTCCGCGCCGGCCTCGGCTTTTTCAACCTTAAAGTCGTCGACCGTGACCACGGTGCCGTTGAACAGCTGCTTCTCCCAGTGCGTCGCGCCGATGCGCAGGCAATCGCCGCGCATGATCTCCAGCGGCGAGGTCGCCCGGTCGTCCTCCATGCCCCTGCTGACCATCACCGTCACCCCCAGGTCACCAAGCGAAGCTCGGTCAATTCGGGACGAAATGACCTTAACTGACCGCTCTCCACCCTGCCGGTCCGCGAACCGGCGTTCCCGCATCAGATGGGACAGCGCCCGCACCTCGGCCCGGGTGCGCGCCAGCACCACGGCGGACTTGCCGGGGTTGGCCCGCCGGTAGCGGTCCCAGTCGTCGACCAGGCGGGTCAGCGTGTTTTCCTCGTCATACCCCATATGGAACCGCCCGCGTAGATGATGGGCCTCAATGGCCGATGCCGCATCGCCGTCGCGCAGCGCCTCCGATGCCGCCACCTGCCACGGCGTGAATACGGGCTTGTCCTCCATCGCCTCGTATTCGGCGACAATACGGGCGCGGTCCCGCTCCGCCATCGAACCCGCCAGGAGGAGTGCTTTCTCAGGCGTCTCGCCATGGACGTGAACCAGGATGTCCTCCAGGTCCGCCTTCTGGCGCCGTATGCGGTCCACCCGGACACTGCCGACGGCGTCACGGATCAGCCTCAGCCCCGGTCCCGCCCCGACGGGCTGCTGTTGCTGGGTATCGCCGGCGAAGACGATCTTCGCCCCATGACGTTCGGAGAGCTGGAGAATGTGATGCGCCTGGCGGGTCGACAGCATCCCCGCCTCGTCGACGATGATGGTGGTGTCTCCATCGATCTCGATCCCGCCCCGCGCGGCAAGGCGCAGCAGCTTGTCGACGCAGAACGGGCGCGCATCGACGTCGTTGCCGAGCGCCACCGCGGTGCGCCAGGCGACCGCCGTGGCGATGATGCTCCGCCCGTGTTCACGGTAGAGATCGGCGATGGGACGCAATGTCGTGGTCTTGCCCGAGCCCGCCGCCCCCTCGATGATGGCGACCCGGCCCGCCGATGGTGGGTCGGTCAGTCGCTTCGCTTTGTGACCTGAGGTCAGTCGCTTCGCTTGGTGACCTGATGTAACATACCGGATCGCATTTATCTGTTCCGCGCTCAGCGGATAGCCCGCTTCCAGCAGCCCCGTCACCTTTGCGTCGATAGCCCGGGCGGGCAGCGATTGTCCCGTGTCGTCGGCCATATCTTCAATGCCGCCCGGACGCACCGGGACGGCCATGCGCTCCGCCATCTCCCTGACTTTCATCTCCATTTCCAGGTTGTGACGGGTTGAATACAGCCTTGTATGCGCCATGTCGGCCCGGCCCTCGGCCGAACGCGGCGGGCGGGTCAAGCGCACCACCTCCGGGCTCAGCAGGACACGCTCGATGCTGGTCGCCACCGCATCCCGGTTTAGCAGCCCGGCCGTGGCATTGCCCACCCGCTCGACGATGTCGGGAAGACGGAATACCGCTTCCTCGCGGGTCAGGCGGTCGGGCAGGTCTTCCAGGACCTCCGTCAGCGCCCGGACCTGCTCTTGGGTCGTCTCTTCCGCCGTGCCCAGGAGCGAGGCGATCAACAATTCGCGCTCGACATACCCCTCCGCTTCGCGGCGCCAGCGGGCGTGGCGGATCTCCGGGTCGTTGTCCGGCGACTTGCCGGCCCGGGTGATCTTGTTGGCCGCCGCCGCACGCGGCGCGTTGCCCTGGACCGTGAACCCCATCTCCCGGGCCGCGTCGATAATCGCGGCGCGGCGCTTCGACCAGTGTCCCGTCAGGTCCCCGGGCATGCCGGCGATGCGGGTGAACCTCAGGTCACCAAGCGAAGCTCGGTCAATTCGGGACGAAATGACCTTAACTGACCGCCCGTCCCTGCCATACTGCTCCATGAGGATGCCCAGGCGTTCCCGCAGGCTCCAGGCCAGCGCATTGCGGTAGACCGCCCCCGCCGCCTTCATCCAGCTGTAGGCCGGGTGCTGGTGCAATGCCCGGTACCTGCCGTCCCGGTGTGTCCGGGCGGCATTGAAGATCACGCAGTGGGTATGCAGCTGCGGGTCGTTGTCCCGGCTGGTTCCATGCTGGAACATGGCCGCCGATATGTCGGCGGGCAGCACCTCGATCTCGCCCGCCCTGCTGCGGATGCGGGTATAGGCGCAGTGACGCAGCACCGTCTCCTCGAGTGCTGTCCGTGCCGCATCGTTATGCGCCCGCTCGATCTCCGAACGCAGTTCCGGATCGGCGACGGCCCACAGGGCCGAGACGCTCTTGTCGGCGCTGAACGTCATGTCGAGACCCGCGGACCGCCGCTCGCTGCCGGCGTTCTGTGTGAGCTTGTCTCCGGTGTCCGGCGCGAAACCGTTATACAGCCGGTGGAAGTCCGCGCTGTCGACCCTGCTGCCGTCAACAAGACCGAACAGGCCCTTCGGATTGAACCAGACGCCGTCCGGTTCCTCTCCCGCCGTATAGTACTCGTTGGGATGCCGGAAGGAGCGCTGGTTCTCCAGGTAATAGGCCGCCGATGCGGCCTGGGCCAGGGTGGCTACCATGCGACTGACCGACCCGGGTCACATGGCCGGATTATGATTGTTTCGGCTCTCACAATTCGGGCCTTGGAAGTTCCTATATTTTACAGAGGCTTACCGAAACGGCTGTGCGGTATTCACAAACCGGGGCAAAGCTCATTACTTTCATCGAAGTCAGCGCACCGGGGTGCAGAGGTGTGCGCCAAGAAAGAAACTCCGTTCTCCTTTTGTTCGCATAGAGCATACGCATATAAGGGGAGACCGCAAGGGGTTTGGGGCCGCTTCCATGTTGGCGTGTTCGCTTGGCATTCGAAGCATCTCCTCGCAGTTGCACTCGGGGAAGGTTTGGAAGGCGGGCGGACCGTCGTGGCCGGCGTTATGGTTTGCCAAGACTCCTACGATTTGGAACGATGATCGGATAGCCGACGACCACATCCGGGCCTGATCGCGGATACCGGAACCAGCGGGGAGACCGACGATGCCGGCAAGACGTTTCAACGAAGCGGATATCGACTTCGACGCAATAGACGGCGAATTGGCGAAACTCGCGCCGCCAAAGCTGAGCCTGGCGGATGTGCTGGAGCGGCTGCGCAAGCGGCTGGTCGAGCAACAGGCCAAGGGCGTTACGGTGGCTCAGATGCGTGAGGTGTTGAACGCAAACGGTATCGCTATCACGGAGCGCAGTCTGCGGACGTTCCTGACCAAGGGGGTGTTGCCGGGAAGGAAGGTTGCCGAGGCCGCACGGTCCATGGTCTCGGAAGAAGGCAAGGATCCGTTCTGAACCGGGCGCCGGCGGGGCGCTTCAGCGCCCGCGTTCGGCGATGGCGCGAAGCGCCGAGCGTGAGCCCGCATGGTTGGCGGCGGCGATGCATCGTTCGAAGAACGAGGAGCCGCCGGCGAGCGTAAGCTCGCACAATTGGCGGTGGCGCGAGGCGCCCCGTCATGGGCCGTGACTTTATGCACCTGGCAAAATAAAAGGCCGGCCTCCGCCGTGTGATGGCGGGGACCGGCCCTGGACGGTGCCGATTTTCAAGCTACCAGATTGGTAGCTGTCATCTGCCAGCGCATGCCGCTGGAGCGCCCTCTTTCGGATTGAGGATACGCGCTCTGGCGGCGGAGCGGGCCGGTCCGTGTTGCCCGGATAAGTCAATGCCTTGATTTTCCACGCTCTTCACGGCGCGCTGTAGCGGCGGGGCCTGGCGCGCTGTAGCGGCGGACTATTTCCGGCACGACAGGGATACGCAAAATCAACAACCTGCGCAGCCCATCGCAGTCAGTCGCAGCCTCCGCTATGACCGCAGAGGAACTGCGTCAGGTGTGACGAAACGCCGCTCCGCGGTCCAGAAGGCTAAAAGCGTGCAGCGATGTTCATGGGGGCATCGACGCCGTCGAAGACGGCGGAGGGGAGCCGCCACGGTGATTAAGTGGCGGCTGGTGCGGACACTGCCATGGGTCGGCGTGTCGAACGCGGTGACGGCGGGCTCGTTGGGAGCGCCGTCACGAGTGCCGCGAGCGGTGCGCCGGGATCGGCGAACAACCGCGAGCGGCGAGCGACAGCGAGCCGGAGCACGAGCGCGGCGCGAAGCGCGCGCGAGGACGGCGTCGCCGCGCCACCGGTGTGCGAAGGAAGAAACGGGCCGCGCCGCCACCTCCCGTTGCCGGGGATGATGACGCGGCCCGCGAGGCGGTGCGGTCAGGCCGCACACCGGGCGACCGGGATACCGAGGGTGCGCGCCTTGTCGACGAGGTTCTCGGTGATGCCGGAGCCGGGGAACGCGATCACGCCCTTCGGCAGGAGGTTGAGCAGTTCGTCGTTGCGCCTGAACGGGGCGGCACGGCCGTGGCGGTCCCAGTCCGGCTTGCAGACAACCTGGTGGACACCGTTGCGCTCTGCCCAGCTTGCCGCGATCTTCTCGACGCCGGGACCGCCGCCATGGACAAGGACGATGTCGGCGCACTTCGCCTTCGCCGTGTCGAGGCGCGCGATCACCGCGGCCGGGTCGGCGACGTCCCTGCCGCCGGCGATGGCGACGAGGGTGCCCTCGGGCAGGTGCGCTTGCGTCTCGCGGTCCTTCCTCGCGCGGATGAAGTCGCGGGCATCGATGCTGGCGGCGGTCAGCTTGCCGGTCTGCGAGACGTGGCTGCCGTGACGCGGGCGCCAGACCTCGCCGGTCTCGCCGCGGTACTGCTCGGCCACGGCGTCGCGCATGGTCTCGAAGGCGTCGCGGCGGTCGCCGAGGCTCCGCGCGCGGTCGGTGACGAGTTCGAGTTCGCGCGACTTGATCTCGGAGCCGTCCTGGGCGCGCTGGAGGTCGCGCAACTCCGGGCTGAGCCGGTCGACGGAGCGGTCGAGGCGGCGGACCTGGGCGTCGAGGCAGTTGACGAAGCCCCAGAGCAGGCTCTCGCGCTCGTCGGCCAACTGGAACCCGTCCGGGCAGGCGCCCCCGGCGATGATGCGGAAGGCCTCGGCGACGGCGTCGGTGGCGCTGTCGGGGTCCCATACCTCGCGGGGGTCGAACTCGTCCCGCTCGGGGGTTGCGCCGTAGAGGGCGGCGTTCTCGCAGATTGTCGCGGTGACGGACTGCCCGGCGGTCTCGATGGTGTCGATGTTCTCGATGGTGGTCATGACGATCTCCTTGATGATCGGGTTGCAGCGATCGGAGCGTTGCGCCCCGAAGTGATGTCCTGTTGGGAACCGCGCGCGCAGCGGAAGCACCTGGCCTTGGAAGCTCTTGGGGCGGAGTGGTGCGGAAAGTCGTCGAGTGGTGCGGAAGATCGCTCCGCGATCTTCACGGTCGGCGGCTTTCACGGTCCGCCCTTAGAGCTTCTTCGGCCAGGCCGTAGGGAGCCCGGCGACCGGAGGACCCCGGAGGGGTTGCTGTAGCGAGCACGTGGATCACAATTGGACAGCACGAAGGATGGGCTATTTCTTTCCACCCGCACCGGCCCCATCGGCGGTTCGGCCTGGCACATCGTTGAAAGGGAGGCACGGCGGCGCCTCACGCATCGGACCGCTCCGCCAGAACCCCGGACGCCCATTCCGCGGCGCGGGCCAGAACATCGCCGTGGCAGGGCAGCGGCTCGCACCAGCAAGCCAGCCAGCACCCGTCCAGTTCGGCCAGTTCTTCCAGCGGGACCTCGCCCGCGCGGATGCGCTCCCAGAGATGGACGCGGTAGCGGGCAATAACCTGCTCGCGGTCGCCGTCGGCTCCCAGCCTGAACGGATTGCGCCACTTGGTGCGGCGGTCGATCAGCACGGTGTTGTCGACGACGTGGGCATATTCGAACGCCTCGCGCAGCTTCGGCTCGTGCTTCAGGTTGATGATGGCTCTCATGGACTCCTCCTCGTGTCGGCTCGCCCGATCTTCCGCTCTCCTTTTCCTCCAGTTGGCGGGCACGATGACCGTGGCGGCGACGGCCGCCCGCGCCCGCATCGCGGCCCGCGCGCAGCGCCGGGCGAGATACCCGGCCGGGAAGAGGCTCCAGGTGGGCAGCAAAAAAAGGCCGGCGCGCGAGGCGCCGGCCCAGTTGGGGAGGAACGATGACGGGTCGACTAGAAAGGAATATCGTTGTCATCTGCCGTCGTGGCGGCCGGCGCGCTCTCGCCGTTCGCCGCCGGCGCACCATTTCCGTTCGGCTTGTCGAGGAACTGTACCCTGCCGCCGGGAACCAGCAGGATCTCGGTCGAGAACCGGTCCGAGTCCTCGCCGTCCTTGCGCCACTTGCGGGTCTGCAGCTTGCCCGAGACGTAGACCAAACGGCCCTTCTTGGCGTGCTTCTCCATCATCTCCACCAGGCCGTCCTGGAAGGTGACGACCCGGTGCCACTCGGTGCGATCCACTTTGTCGCCCGAATTTTTGTCCAGATAGCTTTCGTCGGTCGCGATCGAAACGTTGGCCACGCGGCCGCCGTTGGTGAGATGGCTGATGGTGGCGTCGGCGCCGAGGCGTCCGATCAACTGTGCGTTATTCAGTCCGAACATGATCAATCTCCTATGATCCGGGTTATGACATCTGGTTGGTGAACGGGGTCAGGCCTCTCTCGACCCTTCCCCCTTCATCCTTCTCCAAGCCTTCCTCGTCCTCTTTTCAGCTGCCCGCGCCGGTTCAGTCCTGGGAGCCGAGAACCTCCCGGATCGCATGGGCCGGCAATCCGGCCGCGGCCAGCAATGTGCCGGCGTCGGGAAGCGGTGCGGCGAGGCCGGGATCAACATCTTTTGTGTCGGCGGGATTGAAAGGGATGTCGTTGGACTCGGTCGGGCCATGAATGGAATCGAACATCGGGCATCTCCGGTTGATGGGGTTGGGACGCCCCCCGGAGGGAACTCTCTTTTCCCTTGGGCGCGTCGCCCTTCTCTTCGCCTTCCCCTAACTCTCCCGCACGACGGTCGGGGCAGGCCGGAGAGTTGGCGACATGGCATGTCCGGGGGCATCGCAGGGCGGCAGCCGTTGGCGCGCCGGATGTCCGATTGTGCCCGGCAGGGGCTGCGCGGGTTGTCAGCGCGCCGCGTCGTCGGCGTCCATGATGGCGATGACGGCGTCGTCGAGGCCGCCCCTGGCGCCCATCAGAGTGTTCTCGGGATGGAGAAGCCGGTGGCGGAGCCCGGCGCGGTCGTCGCGGGACGCGCCGCGATAGCATCCGGCGCGGATCAGTGCAGGGTGCCGCCGGTCGGGCCGCCGGCGCCGGCAGCGGGCGGCGAATGTGGTCCAGGCGGCGCGGTCGAGGCCGAGCGCCGTGAAGCTGAAAACCATGCTTCCGGGATCGATCCCGATGATGCTATCCTGATCCGTGGACGCCTTCTCCTTCTGTTGGTGTTTATCACCCTACCAACATGGCACATAGTGGGATGCCGTCTGGAGGAGGCGTCCACCACATCGGATCTGCGGCAGTTCGTCCTCGCCGGCGTGCGGATGGAAGCAATAAGCCGGGTCGTCGGGCAGGGTGCTGCCGGTCGGACCGGCCGCGCGGCAGGCCGCCCCCCGCGGAGGGCTGCGAGGGAATGCGGTCAGTCGGTCTCGGACACGGCGACGCGCAGCCGGCCGCCGGTGGGAGAGCGCGGCTGGCGGATAACGATGTCGATATCGCGGTTGAGAGCAATCAGGAGCCCCAGCAACCGCTCCAGCGAATACTCCCGGATATCTCCGCGGAGCAGACGGGAGATTTCGGGCTGGGAGAGGCCGAGCAGCCGTCCCGCTTCGGCCTGGGTGAGGTCGCGCTGCCGGATGATATCGTCGATGCGGGCGACCAGCTCGGCTTTCACGATGTGCGCGTCGGTGTCCGGGAGGTCGGGATCGGCGGAGATGTCGCCGCCGCCGGGTTCGATGGGAATGTCGGATACGGTCATGGGACGAGCCTCATTCATGGGTGTCGCCATCGTGATGCGTTACAACCTCCAGCACGCCGGTACCGAAGTCCCGGAGCGGCTTGAGTACATAGGGGACTGTGAGCATAATAAACCCACCCCCATATATTTACACTCCCCCTTCCCATATATGCTAACAGAATTTGAAACTTGTTCGTGGAGAACCGATGACATGAAAAAACAACGGCTCATCCAATCGACATGGGATGAATTCTCGAGAAAATTTGCCAAGCGGCAAAGACTACCTCTAGGCACCGAGTTGCACCTGTATGATGGCAGTGGCAGAAAGAAGCGCTCGGACTGGCAGGTCAAATGGAAAAAGGTCGATTCAGTACCCAAAGCCGCCGAGAACGAGACCGTGCACAGTTTGCTCCAAACGGCGACCAAATTGCTTTCGACCGACATCAAAGCTCGCCGTTTGAAAATCCGTTTGGTGTGCCCACAAGGGGTTCGGATACAGGGCAACACGCAGGTAGGGACTGTCCGCAAGTTACGTCGTCACCGCACAGGAGACGAGCTTGAGGAAGAAGCGCAACGAGAACTGGAAATTAAGCACCTTCGTCGAGAAACGGGAAAGGTCGCAAGCAACGAGATCAATGAGGCTGAATACCTCCTTGAAGACCCTGAAGAGGTAGTTCCCCACGCTTACGTGTCGGCGCTGTGCGAGCGTTACGGACGCGAGCGTATCGAAGGAGCATTGGAAGCCGTCTGAGACGTGGTGGTGCTATATCCGGACACTGATTGGCCTTGTTCATTGGCTACCGACATTCTTGGTGGGAGCTCCTGCGGTGGGGCGGGACCGGTAGCCGGCCGGAGGGCCATACGCATGTCGGAACGGGCTGGAGTGTCCGTTGCCGGCAGACGACGGGCCGGCTCACCAGGGCGGTGCGATCATCGCCGCCATGGGACTCGCGTTGCACAGCACCTCGACCTCGTCCCGCGCCAGCTTCTCGAAGGCGAGGCAGAGCGCGACATCGGCCTCGCTGTCATAGGTGCCGAGATCCCGGCCGGTGGCGATCTCGATCACCGTCCAGGTGGGATCCCAGACCGGGATGCCTTGGAATGCGCCCGAGCTCTCCCGGTGCCTGCGCGAACAGGGCTCGCAGCGCGCCACCCCCGGCGATGGCGCATTGCAGGCGACGCATCGGCCTCGGGCCTTCCGGTCGGCATAGCGGGCACGCTTGGCGGCGTATTCCGCCTCTCTGTCGCGGCGTTCCTCCTTGGCCACGGCGCAAGGGCCGCAGTAGGTGGCGCCGCCATAGGTAGGGGTTTGGCACTTGACGCACACCCCGGCGGCCCGTCGGGCATCGTAGCGGGCGCGGGCGACCTCGCGGCAGGCCCGGCACTCGGCCGCCCCGTGGGCCGGCTTGCCGCATGATGTGCATGCGGCGCGGGCGCGCCGCTCGGAATATCTGCGGCGGTCGGCGTCGCGCTTCGCCTTGAGGTTCCGGCGCCTGGAGCGGGTCTTGGCGCAGGGATCGCAATAGGCCTTGCCGCCGGGCGCGGGCGTCGCGCACTGGACACACAAACCAGCAGCCCTGCGTTCGGCATGGAGAGCGCGTTTCGCGGCCCGGCGGTCCTCGCGGCAGGTTTCGCACATCGACCGGCCCTCCTCGGGCGGGACATGCCCGCAGCGGACGCATAACCCGGCGGCCCGGCGGGTCTCGGCCCGCCGGAGGCTGCGCTTCCGACCGGCCAGGCGCCGGGCTTCCGGGTCGCGTCCGCCATATGGGATCCCCTCGGCCTTTGCCCTGGCGTGACGGGCGCGGTCCCCGGCCCGGTGCTTCCCGGCGCAGGGCTCGCAGGTCGTGCGCCCGGGTCGTGCGGGAGCTTTGCACTTGGTGCAGATACCGGCGGCCTTGCGCCGGGCGACACGCTCGCGGTCGCGGTCGCGCTGACGGCGAACCTTGGGGTCCCGATAGGCCATTGGCCGCCTCCATGGATAAGAAAATGAGGAAGTGTGGACGCCCGGTCGCCGGCCCAGCCCTCCGCGCAGCTGCGGGATGTCCCGAAGCCCGGGAGCCGGGACAGGCTTCACCACGAGCCGGAGGCCGGACAACAGGATGTCCGTAGGCCGGGAAAGGGGGGCGGTCAGCCCTTCTGGCGGCGGTCGTGGAACAGGCCCGAGGCGATGTCGCCCCAAATTTGGACGCCGCCCCGGGTCTTCAGCCCGGTGCAGACGATGATCTCGGTGCGCGCGGGACGCAGTTCCTTCACCGCCTTCAGCGTCGCGGTGACCGCCTTCGCCTTGCGGCGCCTGCCGCCCTTCGGTGTGTCCGTGCAGCGGCGAATGTTGCCGTCCGCCATCGCCCGGTACCGCTCGATCACATAGCGGTCGTCGTCGGCCAAGCCGGGTCCGAAGATATGGGTTAGGAAAGTCGCCGCCGTGTTGCCGGGTATCGCCAGTGCTGCCGTCATGGGGCCGTCTCCATCTTGCCGATGAGGGAAAACGCGGCCGGACGCCCTCCCCCGGGCATCCAACCGCCGCCCCGCTCACGGCCGAGGCTCTCCTCTCGGCGGCGCGGGGCGAAGGTTTGCGCCCTGGGGGTCGTATTCCATGACGGCAACGGGCCGTCGGCGCTCGCGGCGGCAGCGACTTGATTGATGTAGCACCCGGTGCTATATCGTCCGGCATGATGGAATGCGCTCGAGAGGTGCGTGTTGCGCACGTTCAAGACCAAGCCTTTCGCGCGCTTCGCCAGTCGCGAGGGGATAACCTCCGGGGCGGCGAACTCGGGGCGCTGAAGGCGCTGGCGGACCGGTTGCTCGGACTGGACTGGCCGGGCCTGGAAGCGATGCTGGCGAACGGAACGATTAGCGAGGTGAATTGCGATGCCCAGACAATACGGGAGTGACGTGCTGGCGTCGGTGCATGAGACCGCGCTCGGAATGACGGAGGCGGGCGTCATGTCGAAACGGACGATGAAGGCGTTCGACGAGATGTGTCTGACACCGGTCGAGGACATGGCACCGGAGCGGATTCGCGAGATCCGGCTGCGCGAGAACGCGAGCCAGGCGGTGTTCGCGCGCTACCTCAACGTGACGAAGGGTCTGGTTAGTCAATGGGAGCGTGGCGAGAAGCACCCGCGAGGCGCCTCCTTGAAGCTCCTGACGCTGGTGGCGAAGAACGGCCTCGGGGCGGTCGCCTGACGGACATCGGCCGGCGGGTCGCCGTGTTGCGACAGTGTTGATACGCGACATGAAAAACCCTGCACACCGAAAATAATACAATAATTACAGCATATTATGGTCTAGAGAATCTCCTTCATGAATGTTCAAGAAGCATCCGCCGAAATGGCTCAAGAGCACCGCGAAATCCGACGACGTCCTCATCGCGTCCCGCCTGCGCCTCCTCAAGGCTGCACCCAAGACGGGCCTCGCGGGTCCGGCGGTAGTGTTCCCGGTCATCCGGGTGTACATGGTCCAATACGTCCCTGGTAATCAACGGCAGGAGTACCGGGTAGAGTGCGGCCGGCACCCAGGCATTGAGGAAACTCGCAAGCGCCCAACTTCCGCGGTCGGGAAACAACAAGCCTTCGGACGGCCAGACCCGCTCGAGATAATTGGCGATTTCCCAGCTGTCGCACACGACGGAATCGCCATGTTTCAACACCGGCGCCAACCGGTAATCGGTCCAACCCTCCAGAGCGGATTTGTCCAGAAACGTCGTACCGACGACCTCGTAGTCCAGCTTCTTATGCGCCAGGGCCAGTTTCGTGCGCCAGACGTAGGGGCTGAACCTGAAGTTGTCCCGGCCGAGAAAATCGCAGAGCGTGATTTGCAAGATGATGCTTCCGGTTCCGGGGTCCCGCTTACGCGAGAACCCTCCTTGTGGAAACCGCCATTCCCGGCCGCCGGTCTTCCTGGGGAGATTTGCCGAACTCGGTTTTGTAGGTACGGGAGAAATGCTCCAGGCTTCCGAAACCGCTCGCCACCGCCACTTCGATTAACGGCAGTTCGGATTGCAGCAGGAGGCGCCTGGCGTGGAGCAATCTGATATGACGGTAGTAGCGGACTGCGGATGTCTTTACGTGCTCCTTGAACATCCTTTCGAGTTGACGCTGAGAGATACCCACCTGGGCGGCCAACCTGGATATTGGAATTGGGTCCTCTATGTTGCCTTCCATCAGATCCACAACCCGAAGAACGCGGGGGTTTGTAATTCCGAGACGGAATCGGGTCGACGTTCTTTGGTTATTCTCCGCATTCCGGATTTCGCCCATGATGAACTGATCGGAAACCTCCGCGGCCACGTTGTGACCGAAATGGACACTAATCAGATGAAGCACCAAATCCATTGCGGCCGTTCCACCCGCGCAGGTAAATCGATCACGGTCAATTTCGAACAGATTCCGGGTCGCCTCAACCCGCGGATAGGTCTCGATGAAACTGTCAAGAAACTGCCAATGGATGGTCGCCCGATATCCATCCAACAGGCCGGCTTCCGCGAGGAAGATGGAGCCCGCCCCCAGTGCGCCAAGATGGGCACCCTTGCTGTCCAGCATCCGCAGCCATGATTTTACGGGCGCCCTTACCGACAGGACCGGTTCGAACCCAACGCAGCAAATCGCATTGGGGAAATAGCCCGCCTCCTTCAGGGAACAGTCGGCAACGATGGACATTCCGTTGATGGCCTCCACCGGCTGGCCGTCCCGGGAAATGAAGGTCCACTCAAAAAGCCTTTCGTCGCAGATCCGATTGGCCATTCGAAGGGGGTCGATGGCGTTTATGAACGGAACGATCGAAAACTTCTGAGCCAGATAGATCCCGATTTTGATGGGCCCGGTGGTGTCGGTCACTTTCAACATAAACGCATTTGTCCGAGAACGGTCGCTGGTTTACTGGTCGATCTTATCCCCGAACTTCTCCGCTAGCGCGTATCCATCGTCGACGGAAGCCAGGTTGCGATTTCCGGAAAAATCGTCAGAAGGACGACGCCGACGATCATAAGGCAAAAGAACGGGATGGTTGCCCGCGCAACCTTGAAGATGCTTATGCCCGTCAGCCCTTGGATAACGAACAAATTGAACCCGAGCGGCGGCGTAATTTGCGCCATTTCGACCACAATGATTACGAAGATGCCGAACCAAATTAGGTCGAAGCCGGCCGACGTCACCAGTGGAAGCACAACGGTGGTGGTCAACACGATCATGGATATTCCCTCGATAAAGCAGCCCAGCACGATATAGAGCAGGCACAAAGCCGCCATGAGAGCAAAGGGGTGCAGGTTGAAGGCTCCGATCCAACTCGCGAGCGCCGCCGGCAGGCCCGAAAACGCCAAAGACGTCGTGAGGAATGCGGCGCCCGTGAGGATAAAGAAAATCATGCAGGTCAGCCTCGTCGCGCCGAGCAGACTTTCCGAAAACGTCTTCCAGTTAAGCGTACCCGTCCAGGCGGATAACAGGAGAGCGCCAATGACGCCGCCGGCGGCAGCCTCCGTCGCAGTGGCAATTCCGAGATAGATCGAACCGATCACGGCGGCGATCAGCAGGACCACGGGGATCAATCCTTTCGAACGCCGCAATTTTTCCCGAAAACTGATTTTCAAATTATCCAAGGGGACGCCGCCGGTCTTAAAAACCGCCGACAAACCGATATAGCCCATGAACAATGCGATCAGCATGAGACCGGGAAACACCCCGGCCAGAAACAGCCTGACAATCGAGACGTCGGCGGCCACGCCGTAAACAATCATGATGATCGACGGCGGTATCAACAAACCCAACGTTCCCGACCCGGCCAAACTGCCGATGCTCAAATTTTGGTCGTAGCCCTGTTGCTTGAGCTCGGGCAGTGACATGCGGCCGATCGTGGCGACGGTCGCAGCCGAAGAGCCGCAGACCGCCGCAAAGATTCCACACCCGACCACATTCACATGCATCAGCCTTCCCGGCAGCCATCGCACCCAAGGGGCCACGCCTCGAAACAGGGTTTCCGAGAGCCGGGCCCGAAACAGGATCTCTCCCATCCATATGAAGAGGGGCAGGGCGGCCAACGTCCAGGAAGCCATGGTCCCCCACACCGACGTCGCCAGCGATTTCTCGACCGGCACCGTCCCGAAGAACGTCAGGCCGATCCAGCCGACCCCTAAAAGGGAAAGGGCGATCCACAGCCCGGATCCCAGAAACAGTGCGAGGAAAATGACCAGGGTCACTGCTATTTGAGTGAGTTCGGGGGTCATGATCTTGCCCTGCTAATCCAGGTTTTCCACCGAGCCGCCCAGAAATTCGCTCTCGACCATATAGGGCGGCGTTTGTCCCCGAAGAGAGGCGATCACATCGTCCAACACGGCGATGGTCAACAGGAGTGAACCGAGACCAATGGAGATTTGAGGAATCCAGATGGGAATCACGATCAGGCCCTGGGATAGTTCCTCGAACCGCAAGGAGTCCCAAGCCATATCGAAGGCCGAGAAAGTCAGGAATCCGATGAAATAGAGCGCGACCACCATGACGCCCAGCTCCATGAGCCGGCGCGCCATTCCATCGAAAAGGTGGATTACGACCGTTACACGAATGTGGCTGCCGTGCCGGTAAGTATAGGCCAGAGGGAGGAAGCCGGTCGCGACAACGCTCCAGGCGGTCAGATCATCGGCCCCTTTTACCTGAATGCCCAGCTCCCGGCCGATCACCTGGGCACAGATGAGCAACCCGATAATGACGATAAAAAAGGCGGCTAGGACCCCCCCGGCGAAATACAAGAAATCCAGGGTTCTTCTGACCATGCCGCCCTCTGGTTATGGCGCCCGGCCGCGGCGCAGGGAGTCCCGCCGCGGCCGGGTCAACCTTTCTACTTCCCTAGCGCATTATAGGCGGCGATGAATTTCTTGCCACGGTCTCCTGCTTTGGCCAGCCACTCATCGACCATTTGGCTGCCGATTTTCTCGAGTTGAGCCAGGAATGCCGGATTCGGCGGCTCAACCTTCATGCCGTTCTTCGCCAAATTGGCGGTCAGACCCGCCTGAACATTAGCGCTCATGATCCAGCCACGGGCTTCCGCCTTGGCGGCCGCGCGCGTCACCGCACGTTTCGTGTTGGCATCGAGCCCATCGAAAGCACGGGCGTTCATGATGACCATGTTCTTATTGTTCATGGCATTTACGTCGTAGTAGTGGGACGTGAAATCCCAGGCCTTCGTATAGTTGCCGGTCGCCGCCGACGTGATCATCGCGCTGACGACACCGGTGGCAAATGCCTGCGGGACTTCAGCGGACTGAACCGTGGTCGGAACGGCGCCCATCAGTTCGGCGAAGCGGGCGGTCAATGCGTTGTAGGCCCGGAACTTTACGCCCTTGTAGTCGCTGGTCGACGTGATTGGTTTCTTGGCGTACAGACCCTGGCCCGGCCACGGCACCGCAAACAGCGCCATGAGGCCTTGGGATTTCAGTTTGGCTTCGATATGCGGCAAGGTCAGTTCATACACTTCCCAGGCCGTCGGCTGTCCCTTGGAAAGAAACGGTATGCCGTCGACCTCGAAGAACGGATCTTCCTTCCCGTAAGCGGAGAGCAGAATCTCCCCCAACTGGACCTGACTCGTCTGCACACCGCGCTTGATCTCCGGCATCTTGAGAAGCGAGGCGCCGGTATGGAGCGTGATGTTCAGCTTGCCACCCGAATCACGGGCGACATCCTTTGCAAAACGGGCGATATTCTGGGTGTGGAAGTTATTGTCCTTGTAGGCGGTCGCCATATTCCATTTGGTTTGAGCGTCCGCGGCAACCGTGCTGAGCGCAACTACGGCGGCAGCGGACATAGAGAGAATTTTCTTCACTTGAGCCTCCCGGGTGAAGGATTGAAGTTCACAAATTGAGGAACGGCCTCCGTCGCAGTTCCAAGATTCCCCAACTTGATGGGCACCAATGTCGCAATTCATGCCTGCTATCGAGTTCAAAGTATCCGAGCCTGCCCTTCGGGAGACATGACACAATTCGCCATTAATTGGACGATAATCGACATCGAACAGGCGGCTGCGTCAAGTGGAATTGGCGGCTTGTGTTGCCGCGGCGCAGACCGGGCTTCGTAGCCTTCAGCGATGCAAAATCCATTTCGCTATTTCAATAGTTCACCCGAGGTGACTCGCCTCGCGGTTCCCATGTATATCCGATATCCGTTGTCGCTCCGGCAGGTCGAAGACTTACTCTTCGAACGTGGCATCGATATTTGCCGCGATACAGTTCGATATTGGTGGGACAGGTTCGGACCTGTGTTTACGGCCGAGATCAGAGGGCGCCGCATTCAACACCGGTCGCATTCAAACCGGCGTTGGCATTTAGATGAGGTGTTCGTTGGGCGTTGTCAGAGCAACCAGCATCAACTTGAGCAATCTGAAGGCACTGTGGTTCTAGCCGGCAAGTTGCCGCCATTCGGCTAACGCTGCGGAGCGATGGGTCAGAATGCGCCAACTCTCTTAACAAACCTGGACCACTTTCAGGGGGTCACTCCAGGCACATTTTTGCGCCGCCGTTGACACATGAGACCGGGCGCACAATCATTGTACGGACGGGATCGAGGAACGGAGGGCGACATGCCGGCGAGGGCACGCATCAGGATTGTTTCGGCCTGCCTTTTCGCGGGCCTGATTGCCGGCAGCCCGGCATGGGCCGGCTGCATATCGCAGTCGCTCGGCGCCATCACCGTCCACAACTGCAACGGCAAGCTCACCACCTCGCAGACCGTGGGCGCTACCACGGTGCATAGTTTCGACGGCAGGATCGGCCTGTCGCAGAGGATCGGGGATACCGCCGTGCACAGCATCGACGGTAAGACCGGCACGTCACAGACCGTTGGGACCACCACGGTGCATAATTTCGACGGCAAGGCCGGCTTCTCGCAGACCATCGGCGGCATCACCGTCCACAGCGGCCCGCTGTTCGACGGCCGCTGACCGTGGTTTCGCCGAGCCGGCTTCTATCCTGCCGCGCGGCCCTCAAAGAATTGAGTATGACGAGGCTTCAGGAGAGTGGCGGCCGGGCAAACAGCCGGGCGGAGAACTCGCATCAGCCGTTTCGACGGCGACAAGGAGCCATGGCGCGGTTCCGGGATATCAAGACTCTACGGAAATTCGCCGCGGTGCACGCCTCGATCCGCAACCACTTCAATCCAGAACGCCATCTCATTCGCCGGGACATGTTCAAGACCCGCTGCGCTGCCGCTTTGGCCGAACGGCGGCAACCCGCCGGCTAAATTCACAATCCGCACCGGTTAACCCGCATCCGCGCCATTTGCTCTGACAATGCCGCAGACTGCGCTACTCAAACATCGATCCATTCGTCGCCAAGGCGCAGACGATGACCTATGTCGTTTTGCCGCCCAAGGGTCTGTTCGATGAAGCAACCCTTCTTTGCAGCGTCGATGAGTTTCTTCAGGTCATCAACCGAGGCCTCGGAATCGATGTCGATATCGAAATCGAATCCAACCGGCTCGGTCTCGTAGGGCGCCCGCCCCCGCATCGTGCCGCGCCAGTGGCATTTGCCGGTGATGCTGACGTCGTTGACGGCGACGTCGAGGCGATTTGAAAACGTCCGGATTTGAGTCATCAAACACGTGATGAGCCCGGCGAAATAGGCCAGCGGTGGCGGAGCGGTCTCCTCACCCCCGTGAACACGGCCTTCGTCCGTCGCGAATTCATAGACTTTGTCGCTATTGCCTGGATGAACCGTCACTTCGTTGCGCATTTTGCCGACCGCCCGGGCTCGGGTTTCGATTATTACGTCAAAAGACCTTGTCTCGTTTTCGGTCATTTCTTTGTTCCCGCCTCCGGTTTATTTGGCCCGGCTCGCCGCTGTCGGCGCCTTGAATTCCGTACCGGCGTCGAATGTCCATTCAGAGAATATGTCAGGCCCGACCTCAAACTCCCGGGTTTGCCACTTCTCCGTCATGATGTCCTCATCAGCGCAATATTCCAGCGCACCGCCCAGCGGACTGCGGAAATACCAAAAGCAAGCCGAGGAGATATAGTGGCGGCCCGGACCAACCTGGGTCTTCCAACCGCGCCGGGTCAGAAACTGACCGCCCCCGATCACCTCATGAATGTCCCGGACCTTGAACGCGAGATGGTTGAACCTGGGCTTGCGGCCAGCGGTGTTCATGACAAACAGGTTGTGATGATTGCCGCGCCGGGCGGCGCGCAGGAAGACGCCCCGTTTCCGGTAACGGTCCGTCGCCCGGAAGCCGAGCCGGTCGCCGTAGAACGCTTCCACCACTCTGAAATCCGGCACCCCGAGGACGATATGGCTGATGGTCTGCGGCGTGGCACGCTCGTAAAATGTTGCCGCGCGGTCGACGCGGACGTCGTTGCCGGGCACGTTGAAGGGCAATGGGTCAGGGCTTCAATATCTCGCGGTGGGACACGCGGAATCCGATCCCGAGGCCCATGTCGTCGATCGTGCGAAGGGTTTCGTCAGCGGATTGGGTAACCGGGCGGTCGCGGGACAGCTCGTCGGCAATGGTTTTCAATTCACTTCTTCTTTCGACGCCCCAAATGACCTCCCGGATTGTGGACCCTGCATGCATGGGCGGCGGGAGACGCCGGTTGCCGATGGTCCGGACATCGACCCCCGATCCGTCGGCGCAAACGTAGTTCGCGCCGAACTTTCCGGACTTCACCCGTTCCAATCCCCAATCGTCCAAGAATTTTCTCGCGCTCGCTACGTTCCGGACTCCGAAAGTAACGGCGTCGATCCCGGTGATGCTCACGACCTCTCTCCTATTTGCGATTTCGAAAGATGATGCGGGCCTCGCGGCGCCGCAATTTCCAGCCGTCGTCGGTGCGTGCGAAGTCTTCGTGATACTCCCCGACAACGAACGGGCCCTCCAACGGATAGGGCGGGTCCTCGTCACCGCCATAGAGGTAGAGGGTGTAATAGGTGAGACCTTTGGCTGAGTCCCGGTCGATGATCTCGATTTCCGTTGGGGTCACGAAGTGCCGGGTCTTGTTGGGCGGCGTGGATTTTAGCCACTCGATAAAAGCGTCCACGAGAAGTTCTTCTCCCAAGCGTACGTACGTGGCATCCGGTGTCATCAGGCCGGCAAGTTCGTCGTGGCTCCGTGAATCCTGCAGCCGACCGAAACGCACGGATACGGACTGGCAAGCGTCCTTGATGGCCAAAATCTCGTTCTGGTTCATGGGGTGTCCTTTCGCATTACAGCGCGCTCGCGCGGAGATCCAATTTGCGGCGCAGGCGATCACCCATCAGATTGAGGGACAGCACCGTCAGGAACAGAACCAACGCCGGCATAAATGTAATATGCGGATCGGTATTTATGTCCGTGAAACCCTTGGCGATCATCCCGCCCCAGGTGGGTGTGGGAGGCGGGATGCCGACGCCGAGAAAGGACAGCGAGCCCTCGATCATGATGATGATCGACATAAAGGCGAGAATGTAGGTCAACTGCGGCAGCAGAATATTGGGCAACAACTCGCGCAACAGGATACGCAGGTCGGACGCGCCCTGGGCGCGGGCGGCCACGACAAACTCCCGCTCCGCATAGACCAGGGTCGACGCCCTCGCGATCCGCGTGTTGGCCGGGATCGACGTGATAGCCAGGACAGCGATCAGGTTGACCAGATCGGCACCGGCGAAAAACAAAATTCCCATCGCCAGCACAATGTTCGGAAAGGCAAGGATCACGTCCATGGTGCCGACGATCAGGGATTCAACGGATCCCCGGTAATAGCCCGCCAGCATGCCGAGAGTCAGACCGACGATCATGCCTATCACCGGCGCGAAGAAGCCCACGGTAAGCGAAATGCGGGCGCCATGGATGACCCGGGAAAAGATGTCGCGGGCCAATACGTCCGTGCCGAACCAATACTCGGCACTGGGCCGCGACTTTAGATCGGTGAATTCGCTCGCCGTTGGATCGCGCAGCGGCAATACATCAGCAAATACGGCGACAAACAAGAGAGCCGCGACCCATGCGGCCGGCATCCAGAACCAGACGCCGAGCCGGTTGGCCGGAGCCGTCGAGGTGCGGCTGATGAACGGTTCGGGAGATTGCGTTTGCGGAACCGTCGCCGAGGCGCTCGTGGGAACCAATGTCATGGCCGGATCCTCGGATCCAATGCGCCGTAGGTAAGATCGACGACGAAGTTGATCAGCACATAGGCGACGGCGATTAGGGCGACGATACCTTGCACCATCAAGACCTCGCGCGCGTGAACAGACTCGACCAAGAGCGAGCCAACCCCAGGCAGGGCAAATATGGATTCGACGATCACCGCGCCGCTGATCAGGTTGCCGAGCTGAATGCCCACGATAGTGATCATAGTGAACGAAGAGGGCCTGAGTGCGTGCCGGATCAGGACGTAACCAACCGCCAAGCCCTTGGCTTTGGCCAAAGAAATGAAATCCTGCTGAAGGGTCGAGATCATGTCGTTGCGCAGGACCCGGCTGAGGATCGGCCACTCGATCAACGCAAGGGCCAAAGCCGGCAAGATGAAGGACCTGAGATTGCCGAAGAGATCATGGGTGAGCGGCACGTAGCCGGTTGCCGGAAACCACTTGAGCAGGACGGCAAATAGGAACATCAGAACGATAGCGACTATGAAGCTGGGCGCGGCCAGGAACGCGAAAGTCATGGTGGTTAAAACGCGGTCGGTGAGCCTGCCGGCTCTGTAGGCCGCGATGACGCCGGCGGGAATCGCAAATAGCAGGGCCAGCACTTGTGCCATTACCAGCAGCTGGAGCGATACGGGCAGTCGTAATGCGATCGCGTCACTGACCGGCTCTCCGGTTTGGTAGGACTTCCCCAGGTCGCCGCTCAGCGCGTCACCGATCCATGCCGCATAGCGAACCACAAGGGGCCGATCGAGGCCCAAATCCTCTCGTATCGCCTCCACCGTCGCCTGGTCGGCGACCGTGCCGTCGGCTCCTGATCCGGCAATGGCGTCAGCCACGTCGCCGGGCAACAGGTTGATGAACAGAAAGCTCAACGCCGTGACCGCGAGGGTGATCGGGATCAGATGGAGCAGTTTTCGGCGGACATAGATTGCCACTCGGCTTATTCCCAATCAGTCCGACAGCAACAGCAAGGGCCAGCCGCCCGGTCAGTTTTGCGGTCGATTATTTATCCAACCATGCATCATGGAGACGCGAGATCGTCAACTCGGGCTTGGCCAGTCCCTTCACATGGCGGCCGGCGATGATTGCAAAGTTGTTGTGACTGCGGAACAGCACCGGCTGGTGTTTGACGACCGCGCGAACGTAATCGCAATACGCCGCCTTGCGCTTCGCCGGGTCCCGGAATGACCGCCAGGCACCCTCCAATGCGGCGTCAATCTCAGGCACATTGATTTTGGTAACGTTGGAGCGGTTCTTTGAGTGAAAGGCCTGCGCCTGAAGACCGGGGTCGACGGCTTCGGAGATCCCCACCAGCCAAGCGTCCCATTTGCCGCTGCGCAGCTCTCGAAAATAGGTCGGTCCCGGCGGCACAACCTTGAGTTCGACCTCGACTCCCAAGCGCTTCCAGAAGGTCTGGTGTATTTGGGCACCAACGATGAAGTTCTTTGTCGCCATCGTAACCATCTTGATCTTTACCGGTTTTCCGTAGGCGCCAAGCAATGCCTTGGCCTTGCCCGGATTAAATTCGGGATACCCCGTGGTGTTGCCGCAGCTCCACGACGATGCGGGGCTAAACCAATCGGTCGACGGCCTGCCAAATCCGTCATTGGCGGCCTTGATATCGACCATCCTGTTGACGCCGTGGGCGAGCGCCTTGCGCACCCGCAGATCGGCGAGCGCACCCCGTGAGGTATTGAACTCGATGGTCGTCGTCCCAAGGCCTTGCGTACTCGGATGTCGTCAAGCGGCGGCCGGGAATTGTCGAACGCGACAATACCCGCGCCCTGGTCCACCTGAGCGAACACCTCGATCGTCGGATCTTTTTCGGCGAGTTTGGCGAGTTTGCCTGAATTAGTGATATAGAGATCAATGTCGCCGGCTCTCAGCGCGTTGAGCCGCGCTTCTTCTTTTTGCAGCAGCGGCATGACGATCTTGTCGAGATATTGTTTTTCAGGATGCCGGTAATTGGGATTGCGGACCAACGTCAGGGAAACGCCCTGATCCCACGAATCCAGCATGTACGGACCGGTGCCGACAGGCAGCTTGGAGACGAACGGTCCCAACCCTCGGGCATGTTCGGGAGCATTGACCCAAAAAAACTGAAATGGTCCCGTGAGCGCTGAGCGAAACGCCGGATGAGGCCGCGACATCCGAAACTCGACGGTGTGATCGTCGAGCGCAACGACGTTCTCGAGTGGCCCGATCTGACCGCGGATGAAACCGATCATCGGTCCCTTCACGGCACGCTTGAAATGATCCTCGAAGGCACGCGCGGTAAATGGCTCATCATTGGAGAACCTGACCCCCTTGCGCAGGGTGACGGTGAAGGTTTTCTGATCCGGTGAAGCTTCGAATTTGGTGCCAAGAATAGGCGCCAGCTTGCCGTCGCCGTCGAGGGAGAAAAGATCCTCGAAAATCGCCCGTTGAACATTAAGCTTCGTCGGAAAGACGTTTGGGTTGGTCGCTGTGTCGAAGCCGTTGAAATTCCTATTCATGGCGACACGCAGTGTCCCGCCTTGCTTGGGCTCGGCAATCGCTTCCGCTGCCCAGGTGAAGATGGTCATACCCGCCAACAATGCGATGGTGTAGGTGAAGGAGCGGGCTTTAGGCCGGCACGGAAGCCTATTTTCGTTCCACATCGAACAGACCTTGTTTTTAGAATCGTATACGATTTTTCTTGTACGGTATGACGAAATGAATCATTGTGTCCAGCGAAAACTGTCCGAAACGAAACAGAGTCCTGTACATATGGTGACGCGTGCAAACACAATTCGGGAGCTGCTGGAGCATGAAATAATCTCCGGCGAACGTATGCCGGGAGATCGTCTCGATGAGCCTCAGCTAACCCGCCGGTTCGATGTGTCGCGGACACCCGTCCGCGAAGCGCTGGTCGAACTCGCGGCTGAAGGACTCGTCGAGATGCAGCCGCATAGGAGCGCAGTGGTCGCAGAGGTAAGCGTCGGCCGGGTCATCGAAATGTATGAGGTGCTCGCCAAATTGGAGGGGCTCAGTGCCCGGCTAGCCACCCGGCGTATGAAGGAAGACGAACGGAAAGAATTCAAAGCTGTGCACGCGAGGATTGGGCTGATGGTCGAGGCCAATGACCGGGATTCCTTCCCGGCTCTCAATAGGGAATTCCACAACCTGATTCATCAGGGGGCTCACAACGATGTTCTCAGCGAACAGATAAACGGCCTCAATAAACGGCTCACGCCTTATCGCAGAATTTATCGCGAGGAGCCGCACGACCTACGAACTCCCCATGAGGAACATGATGGCGTCGTGACGGCGATTATGAATCGGGATGAGGCCGCCGCCGAGCGGATCTTCAGTGATCACACAGCGCTACGTGCCGAGGCCATGACTGATTTTGTCGCCGCGTTCAAGCGCCGCTTCGAGAGGCAGCCGGCATAACGCCACGGACTCAACACCGGCGTCCGGAATCCAAGGCGTACGGTTTCGGGCCGGAAGCCTCCAACGGACACCGGATATCGCCTGTTCGCTTCTAGCCGGAAGCGTACAGGAGGCCTATCTGGTCGGATGGAAAAGGGAACCACAGAAAGCTCGTCGAACCGAAACCTGCCGGCGGCGGTTGCGTCTTGGAATACCGCCCCTAAACCCATAGGCTCCATTCGAGCAGTGGGTGTGCGACGGGCAGCCGGGATCAAATGGCGGCAATGCAGAGTTCGGAAAGTCCAAGTGACGATCGAGAGCATGACCGCGTACAGACGGGTGGCTCGCTGCATGATAATTTCGTTCGCCAGGTGCAGGAGCTTCTCGATAAGAGCGATATATCCGAGGAAGACCGCCGGACCATACTGGCAAACATGTCCTGCCCCTGCTGCTGCGGCGGCGGCGCTTCAGTGAACATCAAACTCGGCGATTAGGCATCAGCCGCGCCGTTTGCCGCGTAGTGTCCCGGTCGCCTCGGCGTCCAATGCCAGGGTTTCCGGATCGACGATGACGCCGTAATTCCGTTCCGCGGATTCGATGGAGACATAACCCTGCCGGACATCTTCGGCGACGATATCGGCCGGGCGGTCCAACGGGTCGCCAAAACCGCCGCCGCCACCGGACCTGAGCCGGAACGCCTCACCCTCCTTTAACTGGGCGGTCAATACCTTGGCGTTGGGAAAATCCGGCGTCGTCCGAGCAATTGGCGCGGATGCGGGTTAACCGGTGCGGATTGTGAATTTAGCCGGCGGATTGCCGCCGTTCGGCCAAAGCGGCAGCGCGGCGGGTCTTGAACATGTCCCGGCGAATGAGATGGCGTTCTGGATTGAAGTGGTTGTCGATCGAGGCGTGCACCGCGGCGAATTTCCGTAGAGTCTTGATATCCCGGAACCGCGCCATGGCTCCTTGTCGCCGTCGAAACGGCTGATGCGAGTTCTCCGCCCGGTTGTTTGCCCGGCCGCAAACACCGGCCCGAAGCGGTTCCACCGGAAACGAATTGTCTCGCGCCAGATATCGATACCGCGTTCGAACGGCAGATCTTCAAACCTACCCCGGCGACAACGGATACCGGACATACATCATCACTGTGCGGCGAATGATCCCGGGCGAACTATTGAAATAGCGGAAGGGGTGTTTCATCACCGGAGGCTAAGTAGCCCGCCCGCCAACCTCAACCCGATTTAGTCCGACAATGCCGGCTGTGCAGCATGTTCGGCACTCTCCTGTGATCCGCCCCGGAGACCGATCCCACTCGAATGTCGGCCCGGAATTCTCACGAACAGGGTAGGCGGGCGGGAAGCGAGTTCGCGACCGCGTGCATGCATTGGCTGGGGCGGGACCGCCGCCGCCCCGCCCGCGGTTTAGGCGTCGGTCGCGTCGAAATGCCGGATGATCGGTGGTTCGGCGAGGGCCTCCATGAGCCGCTCGCTGGTACCCCTCTCCCGTTGCCAGGCTAGGTATTCTTCGTATTGCTCGCGGGTTTCCCAGACTTCCATCACCACCACATTGTCGGCGTCGTCGCTGTTCCGCAGTGCGTCGACGCTCGTGCAGCCCTCGTAAGCGCGCGTCTCGGGCAGGATCGACCTGAAGAACGCAATCAACTCGTCCCCGGTGCCGGGCTTCGCCTTGACTTCGAGAATCACTCTTGCAGCCATTTCAATGTCACTCCCTGATTGGTTGTAAGGCGCCGGCATTGCCGGTCCGTAAGTTATGATGGTTTCGCATCCGTCGCGCAACCGGAAAACCATGGGCGCCCGATCGGGCACGGAAGCCGGTTGGCCTGCCCCCGGTTAGTGGTCCACCGCTTAAGTTAGAGTTTGGCGCCGGTTGAGTTGATTTTCAGGCCGGGCGTTGTCAGAGCAACTAGCGTCAACTTGAGTAATCTGAAGTCGTTGGTTCAAATCCTACCCCCGCAACCACTTCAAGCTATTGAAAATGTTGAATTTTTCGAGGGCTTATTATATTCGGAATAGGTAATTTGGCAAGCTGGCAAACTATTGGCAAACAATTTGATTCGAACGGTATTCCTTCGGCCAGCGGGTGATGACCCAATGCACCACCGCAATCGTTACCGTTCGGTTATCCTTTCAATTACCCACATCGTCGATTTTCAGGGTCGCGCCGAGGGCGATGTCGGTCAATCGAGAGAGGCCGCGCCACATGACGATGTTGCCGGGCGGCGGATCCTTGGCACGGTCGAGATAGCCGCCGAGCCTGGCGATCTTGATGAGGTAGAGCGAGAGCGTCCTGGCAGCAGGGGGATCGGCGGTGGAATCGGGTATCAGGCGATCGAGGATTTTCGTCTCCAACCCGGTCAGCACCAAGGCTGGTTCGAGGTTTGGCCTGGCGCGGTTGAGCATAGTCAGCCAGAACACGCGCCAGCTCAGGATACAGAACACCGCGAGCAGCCTGACCAACCGCTCGGCGGTTCGCAACCGGGCTTGTTCGGCCCGGCAGCCCGATTTCAGGATCTTGTGGAAGACCTCGATCTTCCAGCGCATGGCGTACCATTGCAGCTTCTCCACGGCGTCGTCGTGGCTGTCGACAGGCAGGTCGGTGATCAGCTTCCAGTCGATGCGGGGGCGACCGACCGGCTCTTCCGGCTCCCGGGCGTGCAACACCGTGAGCATGAGCGTCGGATAGCGCTTCTGTTTGGCGATCGGTGGCCGGACAGTCATGCGTCGGTAGGAGAGTTCAACCTGCGTGGAGCCAAGCTTGCCTTTGTCGTCGCGGACGGCGACCCGGTGCAGCCCGCGGACTTTCTCGTCGGTCATGATCGCTTCCACCGTGCGAGACCCGTCCTCGGCGAGCCTGTTGGCAAAGCGTCTGATGACGAAATGCGTGTCCAACTCCCGGGCCAGGCAGAACAACTCCCAGATGTCGCCTTCGCGGTCGCAGATGTGAACGCAGCGCGCGGGATCACCCAACAGTTCGGTGGATTGCCGGAGATTCTCCAGCCAGCGCATGCTCTCCTTGCCCTCGATCGGCACGCACGTTGGATTGATCTTCC
Source organism: Rhodospirillales bacterium (assembly GCA_965213765.1). GTDB lineage: Bacteria > Pseudomonadota > Alphaproteobacteria > Rhodospirillales > UBA2165 > JAJDXO01. The sequence goes on from OZ243926.1 coordinate 2,398,726, forward strand.
TCTTGAGGGCGTTCGTCCCCTTGAACTTTTTCCGGGTCCAGAACTTTGCCGCGGAAATACCCAGTGGCAATCCGTCCGTCGTCACTGTCATCCAGCACAGGTGCGCCAGCCTGTTCGATCTGAACCGGACGGAAGAGGCGCTCGCGACCTGCGACCAGGCGATCGACCGGTTCGGGCAGGCGACACCACGCTCACCGCCAGCTTCCTTCCGGCCCGGCCGGTTCCGCCGTGCGCGAAGCCCAAAGACCGGGCGCGCTAGCGCTGCCAGGTGCAATCGGCCCGGGTGACGAATAGATCGTTCGTCAGGTAATCGGCTTCGTATGAGCACGAACCCGTGACGCCTTCGAACCTGCCGGTCCCGCCCAGCATTTCGAGGCGTCCCGCGCCGCCTCCGCCCTGGGCGACGTCACCCGCGCTTCTCCTCGAATTCCAGAACTGCTTGTCGCCCGAGGGGTCCGTCGCGGTGCAGGACGCCCCGAGCTCGGTGCCCGCGGCCGAACTCTTTCCGTGTACGATGCACGTCACCCGGCTGGATCCCCCCTCGATGAAGGGTCCGCCGCTGCTCCTGACGATGGTGCTCGTACCCTCCGAGGCGCCGCCGAAGATCGTTCCGCCCATGTGGGCGATCGTGGTGTAACCGCCGGTCATGCTCGAAACCGATGTGAAGCTGCCGGTTTCGGCGGCGGCCGGGCCGGCGCACACGATCCCGATGGAGATGAACAGCACCGTAATTCCCCTGCTGAACGACATGGCGTTGGTCCTCGGTCTGTTGGAAGTGGTATGTCGATGGTAAACCAATAACCCGGATCCATCACGACGATTTCCGATGTGATTTTTTCGTTTTTGGCTCACGTCGCTCGATTTCCGGCACACATTTTCCAGTTTTGGGCGCAGCCAGGATTTTGGGGAGGACATAGTCGCGCGTTTTCAATTTATGCGGCATATTTTGTGCCGCCTGGACGTGTTTGAGTGACCCCCGCCTGGGAGTTTCTGGATTTCCGGGTTTTCAGGGAAGAGGGCGCTTACGTGGGAGCGAGGGCCCGCCATGCGGTGAAGAAGTCGTCTTTGTATGGATAGGCGTCGGGCACCATTGCATAGCCACGGTATTTCATATAGAAGGCGTGCCGTCGCTGGAGGCGCGATATTTTATGCATTCGGCGGCTTTTTGGTCGTCGGCAATGGTTGGGGAAACCATGACGGGCATGTTGACGAAGCCGCTGGCCGGCCGGAATGACATGGCTTGCGGCGATTTTGTTGAGTCGCTCTGCTGCGGCGCAAGAAACTTGCGGCATCTCTTGACATTGGCGGCGGGTGAGGCGGATAAAATGAGCCGCCGAGCCGCCGAGCCGCCGAGCCGCCGAGCCGCCGGCGATGAGTCCGTCCGGCCCGCGGCGGGGCCGGTTACGCCGATGGATATGCCCGCCTGAGTTTGCGCGAACCGTTGCGGACGGGCCGCATCCGGCCGCCAACCCGGTTCCTCCGCCAGCCTCGAACCCTCCTGCCATTGCAGGCCGGCAGTCCGATCAGCCGCCTCGACGACATTCTCCAAATGCCTTTCGGGCAGGCGCTGGCCCGCACCCCCGACGCTTCATCCTTACTGCCCGGCGGTAATGGGTTTGCGCTATATGCCGCCGCGCGGCGGAAGCGGAGCGCCTCGGCTCCGCGGATGGCGCGGCCTCCTGTCGGCAGCCTTCAGGGCCTGTCATGCCCTTGTCCCTGCGGCTCCTAAAGGTGGGCAGGCCAACATCACGTTTACCGACGCCACTATCACCATCAATGACGATGACGCGGCGCCGAGCGGCATCACGCTGAGCGTGGACACCAACGGTTCGACCTCGGGCACGCCGAGCACGGTGGCGGAGGACGCCGGGGCCACGGTGGTCACGGTAACGGCGACGGTGAACGGCACCACGCGTTACGTGGACGCCAAGACCGTGGCGGTGAGCGTGGATGACGGCACCGCGGAATCGCCCGCCGATTATGCGGCGGTGAGCGGCTTCAACATCACGATTGCCGCGGGCGCGGCCAGCCAGAGCGGCAGTTTCACCGTGACGCCGGTGGACGACGACCTCGACGAGGCCAACGAGACGATCGACGTCACCGGCACGCTGACCGACATCACGATCACCGCCGCGACGGTGACGCTGACCGACACCGACGACCCGGTGAGCTTCTCGATCGCCGATGCCGAGGCCACCGAGGGCGGCAAGGTGGAGTTCACGGTGAGCCGCGAAGGGGCCGGGGACAACGTGGCGTCGGTGAAGGTGACCACGGCCACGGACAGCGGCGATGGGGCCGATGCCGCCGATGCGGACGACTACACCGCCATCGCCACGGCGCAGACATTGAACTTTGCCAAGGGCGTCGCCAGTCAGACGGTGGAGGTGCAGACCACGCAGGACGACCTGTTCGAGCCGGACGAGACGTTCAAGGCGGTCCTGAGCGCCCCGGCGCTTGGGGAGAACGACCCCGGCACCGGGGTGAGCATTGAGTCGGGCAAGGGCACGGCCACGGGGACAATCAAGAACGACGACACCGAGCCGTCGTTTGCGGTGGCGGACGCCAGCGCGTCGGAGGGCGATGCCATCACCTTCACGGTGACCCGCTCCGGGGCGATGGACAACGCGGTGTCGGTGAAGTGGAACACCAAGGCGGCGACCGGGGCGGGCGCGGCTTCGATCAGCGATTACACCGCTGTGACGGCGCCGGCGACGCTGACCTTCGCCAAGGGCGTGAGCAGCCAGACCTTCACGGTCGCCACCACGGAGGACACGCTGGATGAGGGCAACGAGACCTTCCTGGTGGAGCTGACCGGGGCGGTGGGCGGCACGATTGCCACGGCCGAGGCCACCGGCACCATCAATGACGATGACGCGGCGCCGAGCGGCATCACGCTGAGCGTGGACACGAACGGTTCGACCGCGGGCACGCCGAGCACGGTGGCGGAGGACGCCGGGGCCACGGTGGTCACGGTGACGGCGACGGTGAACGGCACGACCCGCTACGTGGATGCCAAGACCGTGGTGGTGAGCGTGGATGACGGCACCGCGGAATCGCCCGCCGATTATGCGGCGGTGAGCGGCTTCAACATCACGATTGCCGCGGGCGCGGCCAGCCAGAGCGGCAGTTTCACCGTGACGCCGGTGGACGACGACCTCGACGAGGCCAACGAGACGATCGACGTCACCGGCACGCTGACGCCCACCGATGACGACCTGCACGAGGGCAGCGAGACGATTGACGTTACCGGTACCTCGAACGCGCTCACCATCACCAAGGCTTCGATCACCCTTGAAGACGACGACGCTCAACCGTCGTTTGCGGTGGCCGACGCGAGCGCGTCGGAGGGCGACGCGATCACCTTTACGGTGACCCGTAGCGGGGCGATGGACAACGCGGTGTCGGTGAAGTGGAACACCAAGGCGGCCACCGGGGCGGGCGCGGCTTCGACCACCGACTACACCGCGATGCCCACGGCGACGAAGCTGGATTTCGCCAAGGGCGTGGGCAGCCAGACCTTCGCGGTCGCCACCACCGAGGACACGCTGAACGAGGCCAACGAGACCTTCCTGATAGAGCTGACCGATCCCGTCGGCATCACGGTGAGCACGTTGCGGCCGGCCAGGAGCGCCTCGATGGCCGCTTCCTGGCCCGGCCGGAACCCGTCGAACCCAAATACATCCCTCAGCACCTGGCGTGCGGCGGCTGTCGGTTCCTCCAACGTGCGCATCAGTGCCGAAACCGGGAGAGGTCAACCAGGGATCAGGCGGAGATCACGCGCCCGCCGCCCTCTTCAACGCGGCGGACGGCCGGAATTTGAGAACCTTGGAGGCCTTGATCCGGATCGCTTCGCCCGTCCGCGGATTGCGGCCCTTGCGCGCCGGACGCCTGGTAATGGTGAAGGTGCCGAAGTTGCCGATGGTGTAGCGGCCTTCCTTCTTCGACTTCTTCAGCCCGGCCTCGATCTCGCCCAGGACAAGGTCGACCGTGCGCTTGGCCTCCGCCTTGCTCATGTTGCCCTTCGCGGCGATGTTCTCGATGAATGCGGCTCTGCTCATGATGTGTGGCCTCTTTGTTTTCCGAACCGAAACTGTCTCACAAGGCCGCTACATATAGTGGCCTCATGCCTGTGTGTATACTATAAACGGCTCCAGGTTGCATATGATCGCGGCTCCCTGTTCGAACCGCGCGGCTGGGCGGTAATGCAGGAAGCAGCCACGGCGGCGTTTCTCCAAGGAAGCCGCGCACCGGATTCGCGTGCTTGAAGAACTATAGCGGATGCGCTATATGGTGGAGATGGACTGGACGGTCGAAACCGTGTCGGCCGTTGACGCCGAAATCGCGGCCTTGCCGGTAGCGTTGCGCGCGCGGTTGTTGCGGCTGCTTGAGACGGTGGAGAATGTCGGGCTGGAGACTCTTCGCGCACCGCATGTCAAACATCTCGATGGGAAGCTCTGGGAGCTTCGGGTGCGGGCAGACGGCGGTATCGCACGAGGGATCTACGTAACGGCGGCGGGCCGGCGGGTGGTGGTGTTGCACGTCTTCGCGAAGAAATCGCGCAAGACGCCGCGCCGAGCGCTCGCGACCGCCAGGGAGCGGATGAAGCAGGTGATGACATGACGAAGCTGAGGGATCTGAAGGCGCGCTTGATGGAGGATCCGGAGTTCCGGGAGGAATACGTGCGCGTCGACGAGGAGTATGCGCTCATTGAGGCGTTGGTCCGCGCCCGCGCGGCGGCGAAGCTGACGCAGGCGGAGCTTGCCCGGCGGCTCGGCACGACCCAGTCGGCGGTCGCTCGGCTGGAAGGCGGACGGGTGTCTCCGTCCTTCGCGACCCTTCGCCGCTATGCCGAAGCGACCGGCACGCGGCTGACCGTGGGCCTTGTGCCGGCTGACGGCTGAGGCATTGCGCTCGGGCTGGCGGAGCGGCAGGGGCACGCCTGGATGAAGCGGCTGGACGCCGGCGGCTACGATCTGGGCCGGGGCAAGCGCGTCCTGGCAAGGGACGGCCGGTTGGTGCGCCGCTACGGGATCACCGTGCCGAAAACGATGCATGGATAGCCTCTCGCCTTGCTACGATGGCCGCCAGGCCGGGCCCGGATATTCATCGATCAGTAACTTCAACGCGATCCGGCCGGCTGAGTTGGATGTCGGATGACGCCTTCGGCTGATCCGACCTGGATCAGTTGCCCGATGTCGTCGCCACATCGACGATCTTGCCGGTCCGCGTCATGGTGCTCGGGAATCCCACCCGCTCGCCACAGTGTCATCGGGAATAGCGGCTGGGCCGCTCACGATGCCGTCTCATCGGGTTGCTCATTCCGCTTTCGCCTTTGTTCGAGGCCCTGCATCGTGACCTCGTCCAGTTCCGGCTCGTCCCACTTCCCGGCCTCCATCGCCGCCCGTTCGAGCATGCCGAGGAACTCCATGTCGCCGGATTTAAGGTTGACGGTATAGAGGCGGTTGACGATCTGGCGCATCAGCTCGCGCATCTCGTCCTGTTCGATGTGCGCCACCTCCGTCCAGGGAATCCGCCGGCCGTTCGCATCGATCACCACGACATCGGAGAAATCCCCGGTATGGGTCACCGGATGAATCCCGCCATGGAAGTCTTCGAGAATCGTATTGCGAACGCACATGACGGCCATGGCCTTCGCCGGAAAGGATGCGACCGCGACTTCGTGTTCCCCCACCATGCCCCGGCGCCCCGCTCCTTGCTATCCATCTGCCGTCCGAAAGCATAGCCGCCCGTCGGTTTCACGGCAACGTACGCCCAGGCAAGACGGCCGTCGACCGTGAGAGCGGCTGCGGCGGCGTCCACCGCATGGCTGGGACATTACGGGCTCCTGTGGAACGATATTTTACAAATCGGAATTTCCTAGTTTAGGGTCTTAGATTTATTTCCCGTAGCGCGGCTTGCGACGCATTTTTGCCGCTCGCTCTACACCGAGCTGCGGTAGGACAACCCATCGCAAATCCATTTTTCGGACGCGGGCAATGGCACTGAGCCATGCGGACTTATGGTCTTCGCGGTCCATGTCCAAGGGCTTGCCGACCTGCTCCCACGTCAGCAAATACGCTAGATTGCATCCGCCTATTTGCCGAGTGGCTCCAGCTGTCGGACCATATCGCCGGATCGGCAGGATATCCGCCCGACCTGAAATAAGGTGATGCCGGAAAACACGCTGCCGGATGCCCTGGGCGGCACTGCCGATGTACATCACCTCATTGCCTTCGGTGAACATGTAGACTCCCGGTTCTTCTGGGAATTTGTCAGCTACCAAGTCGCCAGCCTTGTGGGGCGTGGCGTCCAAGAGGGCTTGCACATAGTCGTCAACCGGAGCCGTCATTCATCGTCTCCCAGCGACAGCGGGATGTTACAAATTGCGCCCATCAGGATTCCCTCCGATCTTCCATTCGCTCCAGCATTTCGCTCAGGTCGGTCAGGGGAACCACCTCTCCGTCCCGCCGGGATTGTCGATCCGCACCTCCATAGACAACAGTCCTGGTGGCGATTTCCGGGAGCTCTTTCGCTACCCGGTTGAGCGAATCGAACCAGTCGGAAGCGACCGTCGCACCGGACTTAATCTCTATCGCCGCCATGCCGTGGCCGTTCTCATACAGCAGGTCGCACTCGATACCACGGCTGTCCCGGAAGAAGGACAGGTTGGATCGGCGGCCCCGATTGAAACGGTGCTTGAGCGCCTCCACCACGACGGCATTCTCGAACAGCGGCCCGCGAAGCGGGTGCGTGCCGATCTGTGCGGCGTGTTCAATACCGATGAGGTGACTCGCCAGCCCGACATCGTAGAAGTAGATCTTCGGCGACTTGACCAGCCGCTTGCGGATATTGGCATGAAACGGCGGGAGCCGGAACACGACATAGCTCGCCTCCAGAACCGTCAGCCAATGGCTTGCCGTGGTGTGGGACACCCCGGCATCCGCACCCAGGGACGAGAGATTGACCAGTTGCCCTATGCGCCCGGCGCACAGGCGGACAAACCTGCGGAAGTGTTCAAGATTCCGGATCTCGCCGATCCTGCGCACGTCGCGCTCGACGTAGGTCTCGAAATAGTCGCCAAGCGCCTGCCGAGGCTCGAGCTTCCGGTTGTGAATCCGGGGATAGAAGCCGGAATACAGGATGTCGTCGATGTTGTCGCTCGCGCCCGTCCGCCGCCGTTCGGCCAGCGAGAACGGCAGCAGGCGAAGCAAGGCCGTGCGCCCGGCAAGCGACTGGCTTATGGCGTCGGAGAGCCGGAATTGCTCGCTCCCGGTCAGAACGAACAAGCTGTTCCGCCCCGCCTCGTCCGCCAGAACCTGCAGAAAGGACAGAAGTTCGGGGACACGCTGGATTTCATCAAGGATGGCCCCTTCGCCAAGCCGCGCAAGAAACCCCCGCGGATCGGATTCGGCGAATTCCCGCTGATCGGGCGCTTCCAGATTGACATAGTCGAGATGCGGGAAGGCAGCGCGGCAGAGCGTGGTCTTGCCGGATTGCCGCGGTCCGGTCACCGTGACGAAGGGGTATTGCTTGAACAGGCCGACGAGGCAGGGTGCGATCTCGCGCTCGATCATGGCGCACAGTACCGGATGATCGCGCAATTTGCAAATACTATTTGCAAATTGCAAATCAAGGTGGCCGAGGATAGCCCTTCCACCGAGGCGATGGCGCGGGGCCTTCCGGAGTTGACGTACGGTCCGCCAACCTCAAAGACGACCGCCATGCCATACAGGTAAGTTGATGGGCCGACCGCGGCCCGCTCAGACGCGGCTGACGGTCCAGACCACCCGGCCGACCACATGGGCGTCTTCGGCGAGGCAGGTATGGGCACCAACGCGATCATGCGCGAGACCGGCAAGTCCAAGACTTGCGTCTGGCGCTGGCAGGAGCGCTTTGCTGAAGAGGGCGTAGAGGGCCTGCTGCGCGACAAGACCAGACCCTCGCGAATTGCGCCGCTGCCGCCCGAGGTGGCCGGGCGGGTGGTGGAACTGACCTTCACCGAGCCGCCCGCCGAGGCCACGCACTGGACCGGAGCGATGATGGCCGAGGCAGTCGGGATCAGCGTCAGTTCGGTACACCGCATCTGGCGGGCCCACGGCCTGCGGCCGCACCGGGTGCGCCAGTTCAAGCTCTCCAACGATCCCGAGTTCGTCACCAAGCTGCGCGACGTGGTCGGGCTCTATGTCGATCCCCCCGCCCACGCCATCGTCCTCTCGGTCGATGAGAAGTCGCAGATCCAAGCCCTCGATCGCACTCAGCCCGGCCTGCCCCTGAAGAAGGGTCGGGCCGGCACCATGACCCACGACTACAAACGCAACGGTACCACCACCCTGTTTGCCGCCCTCAACGTGCTCGACGGCACCGTGATCGGGCGCTGTATGCAGCGCCACCGTCACCAGGAATTCCTCCGCTTCTTGAAGGCCGTCGAGCGTGAGGCGCCAGTCGGCAAGATGGTGCACGTGATCCTCGACAACTATGCCGCCCACAAGCATCCCAAGGTGCGCGCCTGGCTCGCCCGTCATCCGCGCTTCGTCTTCCACTTCGTGCCGACCTCGTGCTCCTGGCTCAACGCCGTCGAGGGATACTTCGCCAAGCTCTCCAGACGCCGTCTCAAGCGCGGTGTCTTCAGATCCGTGGTCGACCTGCAAACCGCCATCAATCGATTCATCGACGAGACCAATGATGACCCCAAGCCCTTCGTCTGGACCGCCGATCCCGACAAAATTATCGCCGCCGTCAAACGGGGGCATCAAATGTTAGATTCAATCCACTAGCGCAGCTTCTGCTCGAGGATACACGGGTCGTATTGCCGGAATCCGTCCACCGGGATCTTCGCGTTTTCGTCGACCTGGTTCACGCGGACCAAACTCTCGATCCCACGACATTTGACGTTCCCTTCACCCGAGACGAGGCAACCGATCTTCTCCGCACGGTGTACGGGCTGACATAGTCGGAGCGTCAATCCTCGACGAGTCTGGAACCGACGTCGTGATCACCCACGAGGTTCCCGCCGATGCTTTCTGTGATGCGCGCCGCAGCGGTCTGAATCGAGTCCCGCGCCAGATGCGCGTAGCGCGCCGTCGTTTGCACCTGGGTGTGCCCGAGCAGTTTCCCGATCATGGTCAGGCTCTCGCCGAGAGCCAGCGCACGCGAGGCAAAAGAATGTCTCAGATCGTGGATCCGCACGTCCTCGAGGCCCGCCTGCTTGCGGATGCGCTGCCAGGGGCGTTGCAGGTCGGTGAGGTGAGAGCCGGGGAGGCGGCCCGCGATGACCCAGGGATTGTCATCGTCACGGGGAATGGCTGACAACACCGCCCGGGCCTCGGGGCCCAGAGGTACGACCCGTCCGCCGGTCTTGGCGTCGGGAAGCTCGATGCAATCGTCCTTGACGTACTCCCAGCGCAGGAACTGGATCTCCGACAGCCGGCAGCCGGTCAGCAGCAACAAGCGGAAGGCGGCGACCGCCGAGGGCATCTCTTCTTCGGCCTCGCGCAGGACCTGGCCCAGCCGTTCCGTCTCTTCCGGCGACAGGAAGCGCTCCCGCTTGTGCTCCTTGTAGCGCTTGACATGCCGGCAGGGATTGGAGCCGTCGGGTCGCCAGCCCCAGACTTCGGCAAGGGAGAACATTTTGGATAGCACTGCGAGCGTCCGGTTGGCCTGATAGGGTTTGTCCCGCAGGCCGTGATGCAGGGCGGCAATATCCTTGCGCTGCACCTCCGGAACCTGCAACTCACCGATCACGGGGTCGACAAACAGCCTCACCGAACGGCGGTACTCTTCCCGGGTGCTCGGCTTGCAGTGGACAGGGACATATTCCTCCAGGAACCTGCGTCCGAGATCAGCCATGTTCCGCTCGGCTTCGCGCCGGGCGTCCGCGTCGCGGGGGTCGATGCCTTTCTTCGCGGAAGCCAATATCTCAAGCGCGCGGGCACGCGCCTGATCCGGGTTCAGAGGCCCATGCGGGCCGATGGTGAACCAGCACAGTTTCCCGGCGATGCGGGTCTGAACGACGTAGCTCTTGCGTCCCGAGCGCCGAACACGCAGGCCGAAGCCTGTGAGTTCTCCATCCCAATAGACGGTATCCGTCCCACCGGCCTTGACGGCATCGACGGAGCGCTTGGTGATACGGGGGATGCGGTTTGCCACGGCATTGCTCCTTGACGGGGGAGGGAGCATGTATCATCCTGGCAAACTATTGGCAAACACTTTCAGGTAAACCACAGCGCATTCCTGCGTACGTCTGTCGTAGAAAGAATCAATAAATCCCTTGTAATACAACGTTTTATCATACTCCTGCGCACGTGTGCGCATCCTTGTCCACTAGGTGAAATGAAATGAGTAATCTGAAGGCACAGTGGTTCTAGCCGTCGGGTTGCCGCCGTTCGGCCAAAGCGGCAGCACGGCATTGTCCCGATTGCTACAATGCGGTTCTCGGCAGCCACAACGCTATCTGCGAAAACAGGAGCAGCAGAACCAGCAATACGGTCTGCGCCGCGACAAATGGGATCACGCCCTTATAGATCGTCATCAGCGGCACATCGTTCGCCATGCCTTTTAGGACAAAGACGTTGATGCCCATCGGCGGCGTTATAAGCGCGAGTTCGACCACAACGACGATCACGATGCCGAACCAAACGGGATCAAAGCCCAGGCCAATCACCAGCGGGAAAAAGACCGGGATCGTCAACAAGATCATGGCCAGCGTGTCCAGCACGGCACCCAGGACGATGTAAATCAGGAGGATGACGATCATCATGCCCATGGGTGTCAGGGATAGCCCCGCCATGAAACTCTCGATCATCGTCGGAACTTGAGCCAGCGCCATAAAATTCTTGAAGATGATGGCGCCGATCAGGAGCGTAAAGATCATCGCCGTCGTGCGAACGGTATCGAGGAGCGCCGCCATGAAACTGGCGCGGCTCACGCGTCGGCCCAGCAGACCCAACAGCCACGCGCCCACCGCGCCGATCCCCGCAGCCTCCGTGGGCGTAAACACGCCGAGATAAATACCGCCCAAAACAACGGTGAAGAGCGCAAGCGTGCCCCCGATCTTCCGGAAGGCGGCGCGCTTTTCGGCCGCCGTCGACGGCTCGCCCGGCGGCCCCATCGAAGGTCGAACCAGCGTTACCAGCCAAACCACAATAAGGAAAAGTACGACCAACAGAATTCCCGGAATAACCCCGGCCAAGAAAAGATCGCCGATGCTGGTCTCGGTCAGTATGCCGTAGAGCACCATGATGACGCTGGGTGGAATGAGGATGCCGATCGTGCCGCCTGCGGCGATCACCCCGGTCGCCAACTGGTCGCTATAGCCGTACCGCCGCATTTCCGGCAGGGCGACCTGGCTCATCGTGGCGGCGGTCGCGAGCGAAGACCCCGATATGGCACCAAACGCGCCGCAGGCGCCGACGGTCGCCATGCCCAATCCGCCGCGTCGGCCGCCCCACCATGTGTTGAAAGCGCTGTAAAGATCGCCGCTCAGCCCGGCACTGGTCGCGAAGAAACCCATCAAAAGGAACAAAGGAATGACACTGAGTTCGAAGTTGAAGGCGGTTTCGAGCACCGTCTGTCCCAACAAGGCTAGGGCCGCATCCGGTGACAGGATGACCAGCATGCCGAGGAAACCGGCAAGCGCCATCGCGAACCCGATATGCATGCCGAACGCCAGCAGCACGAACATAAGCCCGGTGACAAGCAGCGCGGCAAGCGGGGCGCTCATGGATCGATCCGTTCCTCAGGGGTCGGTCTTTGGAACAGCGTCAAGCCCGCCCGGTGGAGGTGGAACAATAGTCCGGCGACCATGGTCAAGCTGCAGGCGGCCATAACCAGCGCGGCCGCCCAGACCGGCAAGCCCAGTACCTGTGTTTCGTTCAACTCCCGGGTCTGATCGAGCGCCACCAGGAGCAGCTGCCAGCACATCAATGCCGCGATGGTAAGGCTTAGGACATGGACGATGACATTGACCAATGCCTGAATCGTGTGGGGCATGATCCGCGTCAGGACGTCGACGCGGATATGGCCCTCCTCGAATGTCGTAAGGCCGACGCCGAGAAAAACCAGCATCCCCATCAGCAGGAAGATGATCTCGACGGAACCGGTAATGGGCCGGTTGAATACGAACCGTCCGATGACGTCAATGAATGTGACGTACATCATCAGGGCGAGAACCATCGCCGCCCCGATTGCCAGAATGTACGCGACACGCCCGACGAACCGGCCGACAGGGCCTTGTGCCGGTGATTTCGATTCGTCGGGGGTATTCACATCGGTGCCGTTTTGACCGTATCGTTGGGCGCTACTCGTACTTTTTGACGGTTTTTCGAAGATCGGCCATCGATGCCTTTCCGTTCAGGCCGGCGGCGTTTGCTTTCTTGATCCAACCCTCCTCGAAGAAGGACGTGACAGACCGGAGTTTGGCGGTATCGGCATCGCCCAGAATGACGATCTTGTTGCCGTTCGCGACGGCAGCCTGTTTCGCCTTCGCCTCAACGGCGTCCCAGCGCTGGCCGATCAACTTTGATCCCGACAGTCCGTTGTCGGAGAACGCCTTTTGTTGGGCCGGCGTCAAACCGCTCCAGGCCTTTTTGCTCATGGCGATCCAGAAGGCCGTCGAATACAGGCCGTTGGGGATCACCAGGTGATGGGTGGTCATTTTCGTGAGCCGAAAACCGGCAAGGCCTTCCCACGGAAACTGGGTTGCGTCGACCGTGCCACGTTGAACCGCCTCGGTGACACCGCTCGGCGGAATGAATACCGGGGCGGCGCCGAGGCGTTTCAGTATCTCGATGCCGATACCGCCGGCCCTCACCTTCAGCCCCTTGAGATCGCCGAGGCCGTTGATCGGCTTGCGCGAATGATAAAGAAATGGCGCCGGCGTGAAGGCGCCGATCAGCTTGGCGTCGTGAAACTCCTTGTCGGCCTGGCCGGTGCGCATGTACCAGTCCCACATGCCGGCTGAACCGGAAGTCGCGTTATTGACCGTAAAGGGAACTTCAATCCCCCGAAACAGCTGAAAACGCTTGGGCGTAAACGCCGCGACACCAAAGGCGATATCGGCGATTCCTTTCTTGACCAAGTCATACTGGCCGGGCGCCTTGGCCAGGGGCGCTTTCATCAGGTTGATCTTGACCGATCCGCCGGACGCCTTTTCGATTACGGCGGCCCATATCGGTATCGCCTTTTGCATGTGGTGAACCGGCGGCAGCCAATTCGCCATGCGAAGGTCTTTGGTTTGCGCGGCGGCGCCACCCGATCCGCCGATTGCGAGACCGGCGGCCGCCGCCAAGGCCAGCACGTAGTTGGGTCTAATTTTCAAGTATTTATTCATTTCATACCTCCTATTGAGCATTTGTGTTAAGTCTCGCCGCTGTCGGAAGCGGTCGTTTCAAGGACTGGCAGCGAACTCTATTCCGCAGCGGCCGCGGCACCGATCACGGCTTGAATCGCGGCCTCCCATTCTTCCGGATAAAAGCCTTGCGGCCCCTGCGCGGAGCGAAATGTCACTCTGCCCTCCGTATCAACGACGAACAGCCGGTCGGGCCACGCGCGATAAGCCGCCTCGATCTGGTTGGTCATATCGTCGAGCAGCATCGGCATCTCGAGGTTGAGGGCAAGGACGCATGCCTCCGCCGCGTCGGCCCGCTCATCGATGGTCGTCGGTTGATCGATGACGATGCCCAGCTTTGCATTCCGTTCAGAGCGGTAGCCGCCGTCGCTATCCTCCGGATGCGCTTCTTTGATATAGGCGCAGTAAAAATCGATCTGGTCCTTGTAGGACCGGTAGATATCGTTCAGGCGCACGGCCTGATCACGAAAGGGGGGTCACGTATATGAGCCCATCACCAGCGCGACGGGCCTGCCCCGCGTTGAGGAAAGCCGGAACATCTCTCCTGTCCGCCGGCCCTTTGCGTCGAGACGCTCGACCTCGAAGTCCGGCGCCTCCGATCCGACCGCCGGTGTGCCTTTATCCCATTCGGCCTTTGCGGCCGCGTAAGAGTCGAACTCCTCCTTCGAAATGCCCCAGTTTACCCATGGCCGGGCTGGGACTTTATTGTCGAGTTCGGCCATCACTTGTCTCCTCTTGTTGCCGCATCATTAATTTCCGTGTGTCAGTCGCAATGCGTTCCGAATTGCCGGTGCGATTGCCCCGGCCTCGACCCCATATCACTCTTATCGGAAAGTCTAATCATGGCCCCAACTCGATTCACGGATCCATTTGAGAAAAGCCGTGTCGAATTGCGGCCGGGAACTGACGCGATCGTACCAGGCTTCAACGTTGGGAAATGGGCTGAAGTCGAATTCACCGATTTTCTGCGTTGTGACCGTCGGGGCCCAGGACATGTCCGCCAGTGTATACACGCCGCCGACAATGTACTCGGAATTGGCCAGAATGCCGTCCATTTCCTGATAAATCTCGTTCATCAGTCTGGTCGCCTCGGCGGCATCCTCTTCGGTGAGGCTCGATCCGGGCGCACCATGTTTTGCGTGAAATTCCAGGTGGGCGGGATCGGTTTGCAGTTCCCGGTATCGATTATACTCTTCCTCCGATTTTTCCAGGAGCCTGGCGACGCGTTTATAATATTGAAGCGTCTTGATGCCCGGCAAATGAATCTCACCAGATAATTTGAGCCAACGGTCGATCTTCGGCTGATCCTCGTCGGCAACCGCGCGAAACCCCGGCTCGGGAAATTGGTCTTCGAGATACGCCATTATATCGTTCGATTCGACGACCACCGTGCCGTCGTGAACCAGCGCCGGCACCAAGCCTTTCGGATGAATGCCGAAATATTCTTCACTGATGTTTTCCTTGGTCTTGAGATTGATGTGATGGCTGACCCAGGGAAGCTCCTTCTCCTCAAGCAACAGCCGGACCCGCGCCGAGCAGTTTGAACGATCCGCGTGGTAGAGATGGATACCTTCGAAATCGAGGACGGATTTGTTGGTTGGCTCAACGATTGGCATGGGTGGCAATCCTCCTAAAATCGATCCGGCAGATGCCTATGCATCTGCCAGGACAAAGTCCGCGCCGCCCCGGCACCCACGATGACGTAGTCGAATTCCAATTCTTCAGTCATTAAGACCACCTGTTCCCGGATCGTGAGTTCATCTGCCGGAAGCCCCTGTCACTTTGCGAGGCATTGCCGGACAGTGCCCCTCAACACTCCTACTGAGTGCGGAACCCTGTTTATTAAATGTGAACCACCTGTTCATTCTTATAGTGAAAGTAAATTCACGTTTATTTTTCATTGATTGTCAAGTCCCGCGACTCTACTCTTGGCTAAGGACTGCCGGACAGCTCCAAGTTGGAACTGCCAACAAGCCCCATCCGAAAGCTTGAATTTTGAACGCAAATATTAGTGATCCGAACGAATTTGAGACGGCAATGAACCAAGGCGTGAAACCTGCAACCCAGCGCCGAAGTCGAGCCCTGCGAGACGCGCTGATCGAATGCGGCATGGGTCTTCTCAACGAAATGGACCTCGATGACTTGACAATTCCCGCACTGACAAATGCCGCCGGGTGTTCCGTTGGCAGTTTCTACAAACGCTTCGAAGACAAAGAGCTCTATTTCCTGGTGCTCAGGGATTCCGTGGTTGCCGAAAACCGCGCCAAGGCTTTCGCTGTTCTCGATCCTGATGAGCTCAAGAAGTTGCCGTTTCCGGAAGCAACCGACCGGATCGTAGACGCGTTTCTGCAAATTTCGAAAGGACGGGGACGAGGCGTATTGAGATCGGCCTTTGTCAGACTCAATTCGGACCCGGCGATCTGGGAGCCGATGCGGGAGACCATTCGTCTGATAAACGAAAATTGTGTAGCGGGACTTGCCGATCGGGTTCCGGCGGATTCGAGGAATGCGGCCGCGACCAAGGTAAGGGTGGCCGTCCAAATGGTCGGTTCAACCATCACAAACACCTTCGTAAATGCCTGGCATCCGCTCGCGGTAGGTGAGAAGCCGCTCGCCTCTCACCTCAAAGTAATGGTGAGGGCCTATTTGGCAGCCGACTAACCAAGATACAGGGGATAGTCGTATGAACTTCGAACGGGTCGGATTACTCCGTTGGGACAAGAAAAAAGCTCAACCCGGCTACACGATATTGGGTAACCTCTATTCGTCGCAGGTGCGCCTCATCGACATGAACGGCGCAGAGGTTCACACCTGGACATTGCCGGAACCCAGTCAACTTGGTTCGTACGGGCAGCTCCTGCCCGGCGGCAACCTTCTCGTTCCGATCGCATTGTTTCAGGGCCCTCCATTGCGGACAGCCAAAGGCGGCCGCATCGTCGAGCTCGATTGGAAAGGTAATGTCGTTTGGGAGTATACCGACACCTCCCAGCACCACGACATTCGGCGGCTTCCCAATGGCAACACGGTCTACATTGGGTGGCGCGAGATGGCGGACGAGGACGCCGCCCGGGTCCAGGGGGGCGTTCCCGGGACCGAGATGGAAGGCAAAATTTACGAAGACTATTTTCGGGAAATCTCGCCCGAGGGTGAAACGGTATGGGAATTCGGAACTTCCGAACTGGAGATTGAGAACTATCCCATTTCACCCGGCTCACGGCGCTCCGAGTTCGGCCACGCAAACACCATTTGTCCGCTCCCGGACGGCAATCTCCTCGTCAATTTCCGCAATCTCGATACGATCGCGATCCTTGGCCGTGAGGAGCGCCGGTTCATTTGGGAAAAGCGTGATATCAGCTGGGGACGAGGCCACGATCCCCAGATGCTCGACAATGGCAACATCTTGTTCTTTGCGAACGGCGCCCATGACCTCACCTTACCGATGCGCTCCAGCATTATAGAACTGGACGGGAAAAGCGGTGACGAAGTCTGGCGCTACGAAGCCGACATCGCGTGGACGTTCTTCAGCCATATCATGAGCGGCGTTCAGCCTCAGCCCAACGGCAACCTCTTAATATGCGAGGCCGTCAACGGGCGGGTATTCGAGATTACGAAGAACGAGGATCATTGCGAGATCGTGTGGGAATACATCAATCCCCGCTTCGAGACGCCGATCATAACAACCAAAAGCAAATGCAACGCCATGTTCCGCGCCTATCGCTATTCCCCTGACGGGCCCGAACTCGCGGGGCGTGGCCTATAATCGAACGAGGACCCAGTATGGTTAAGGCCTACCCACTACCCGATCCCGGCACCGCCACGAATGTGACGATGGCAGCCAATGCGAAGGTGGCCCAATCGCTTCCGCTGGCCGATCAATCGGACTTCGAGAAAGCCCGCAAAGGTCTCATCGCTTCGATCGACGGGCCGATCGAGACCGATGACGGCCGTACCGTCATGGATCCAGGCGCCTTTGCCTTTCTTGATGGTCCGGCGGCCGACACGGTTAACCCTTCCCTCTGGCGTCAGGGGCAACTCAACGCCATCCATGGCCTGTTCGAAGTTGCGGACGGCATCTACCAGGTCAGGGGGTATGACATTTCCCTCATGACCTTGATCCGCGGCGAGACCGGCTGGATTATTGTCGATTGTCTGATCTCGATAGAAACCGCTAGAGCCGCCGTGAAGCTGGCGATGGACCATCTGGGCGAACGCCCGATCAGCGCGGTGTTGATCACCCATACGCATGCCGACCATTTCGGCGGCAGCCGCGGCGTCTTGACGGACGATATGATCGCCGATGGCGACATCCCCATAATTGTTCCCGAGGGTTTCACACGATATTCCGTGAGCGAGGCGGTTCTGGCCGGCAACCAAATGGCACGCCGGGCGATGTATCAGTTCGGTCTCTTGGTGCCCCCGGGGCCCGCCGGCTTTGTAGATAGCGGGATCGGCAAGTCCAACGCGAAGGGCAATCGAAGCTTTGTGTTGCCGACCAAGGAAATTTCGAAGACCGGCGAACGGCTGACGGTTGACGGCGTTGAGTTTGTCTTCCAGATGGCCTCAGGCACCGAGGCACCGTCTGAGTTCATATTCTACCTACCTCAGCATAAGGCGTTGTGCATGGCCGAGGTCACCTGCCGTACCATGCACAATATTTTGACCTTGCGCGGCGCTGAGGTTCGCGACCCTCTCCAATGGTCGGCGTGCATCGACGAGTCGCTGAATATGTTTGGCGACGAAGTCGAAATCTATTTCGCCTGTCACAACTGGCCGGAATGGGGAAACGAGAACATCCGCGAGTACCTGGAAGAGCAGCGCGATATCTATCGCTATATCCATGATCAGACTCTCCGGCTGGCGAACACCGGCTATACACCTCGGGAAATTGCCGAGGAGGTAGAAGAGCCCGAGTTCATGAAGCAGTCCTTTTCCGTGCGCGGATATTACGGGACGCTGAACCACAATCTGAAAGCAACTTACCAAAAATATTACGGTTACTTTGATGGCAATCCCGCTCATCTCGAGCCCCACACGCCGGTTGAGGAGGGCAAGAGATACGTCCAGGCGATGGGCGGCAGCGACGCCGTTTTGGACCTCGCATGGTCGGCATTCGAAGCGGGAGACTACCGCTGGGCCGCAACGATTCTCAATCACTTGGTCTTCGCTGAGCCTTCTAACGAAACAGCAAGAGCGATGCTGGCATCGACATATGAGCAGCTCGGTTTCCAAGCGGAGTCGGTCATTTGGCGCAACATCTATCTCTGTGGAGCTCACGAACTACGAGAGGGCGTAAAACCGCGTCAGAGAGTCGGTGGGGTCAACGAAGATATCGCGCGGGCTATGCCGATCGGTGACTTCTTCAATCTCCTCGCCGTCAAACTCGACCCGGCAAAGGCGAAGTCTGTCGACTGCGCCATCAATTTTGAACTCACGGACTCGGATGAGAGTGTCGTGGTGACTGTTGGAAAACAGGTCGAGAACCACAAGCTCAATGCGCGGGATGATGACGCAGACCTGACCGTTTCACTAACTCGAACTACGCTCAACGATATCGCGTACGGCCGCAGTTCCATTGATGACGCCATGGAGAGTGGCTCGGTCAATGTGACCGGTAGTGTCGACACGTTTAAGGCCTACCTCGAAATGCACGATACATTCGATTTGTGGTTCAACGTCGTTGAGCCCTAGTGCCGTGTCGAGAGTAGCCGATTGACTTGAGGAGGATTTGATGGCCCTGGAACTCTATTATCTTGAGGAGACTGACTCGATTTGCTCGAATCGAGTTGTTGTAACCCTGTCCGAGAAGGGAATTGCCGACTGGGTTCCCCACAAGATGATCCTCATGAACAGGGATCAGTTCACCCCGGAATATCTAAAGCTAAATCCGAATGGCACGGTTCCGACACTTGTTCACGATGGTGCCGTCATCCGAGAATCTTCTCTGATTTGCAGCTATATTGACAATTTGAAGGCTGATCCGCCGCTGTCGCCCAGTGACCTGGTTGAGCGCTATCACATGGCCGAATTCATAAAGTTATTTGATGAGCGAGGATTTGCGGCCACCGGGATCATCAACTTCGTGACCAAGTTTCGCCTGACGATCCCACGGGACAAATTGGAAGAACGCTGGAAGCACATTCCGGTCATTGATCGCCTTCATCGTCAGCAGTCCGTTATCAGGGAGGGTCTCGACTCCCTTTATGTACTGCGTGCCATCGGTGCCTGGGAAACTATCTTCCGGCGGATGGAGGCGGCGCTGGCTGACGGAAGGCCTTATCTTATGGGTGACCAGTTCACGCTGGCGGAAACCAACTCGGCGACGTTCGTCAAGGTGATCGAAATGATTCGCTTCCTGGATTTCTGGCTTGAGCCCTACCCGAAGACCAGAGAATGGTGGGACCGGGTTTCAAGCCGGCCGAGCATGCAGCAACTGGACACTTTTGCGAGTAACGCGGTCTCCGAGGATTCGCCCCATGCCAAGGCTGGGCGCGAGTGTGAAGCAGGCTTTCGCAATAAAATTGAAAAATACCGGGAGCAATTTGCGCACGCTTTGTAGATCGGGCTCGTTTACCGCGGTTCCTCAGGGGTCAGGCGTGCACCCTCCACCCGTGCCTTGCGGGCGCCGCCTGAACACCCCATTTCGTTTTCCGGACAATGATGCCGAAAAAGGCCTGGTTTTACGGCCTTTTCTCCTTCGGACCGGCGGCAAATCCCTTTCGTGTTCCGATCTAACACCGAGCCTTCCAAATACCGGACAATCACGGTCGGTTTGCACACTCTTTGTGGTAGCCGCCGCGGGCGGAACGTTGGCTTCACCAAGGTGGATCAGGATGGGGGAACGGGGAAACGGCTACAGCGCCCCGAATACGCCCGGCAATACAATTAGCACCAGAGCGCCCAATGCCGCCATCTGGTACCCAATCATCCGGATCGGCGCGAAGATGGTCGTCATTCGAAGGCGAATGCACGTCGAGGTGTTTCGAGTCACACTCAATGGGCTGGGAGGGTTCCATATGGGGAATCCCGGCTTAAAGTAGGGAGCGTGTTAATTCTGTCGCGACTGAGCACTCGTAATTCGTCCCATTTTCTCATTGAATTCCGATGAACGCCATCCCTTCCGCGTATGTAGACGGCCATATCAGGGCCGCGGCGATAGACCGGGACCTTGCCGATATCTACGTCCGGCACACCCAGATCGGCGACCCCCTGATGGACGCAGCGGTTGAGGATCTGGCCGCGCTGCCCAGCCCGGAGGTGTCGCGGCTTATCAAGGCCGGCATGGATCAGGACGAATCCATGCTTCGAGATGCACCTCACCGGCCTAACATTATGGGATATTTGAATCAGTGCGGTTGTTGGGCTCAACACCGTATACGACAACGGCCTCACCCCGCGCCAACGGGGTTCTCCAAGGTCATGAGTGCCATATCAATCTCGGCAAGACTGACGCTGACGCGTACCGTATCGCCGTCATTGAGGAATTGTGGTGGGTCTTGCTCGATCCCGGTTCCGGGGGGCGTGCCGGTAGTGATGACATCGCCGGGTTCAAACGGATACCAGCGCAAAAAGTAGGCGGTCAATTCGGCAATCGCGTGTACGAAATCACTCGTCAACGCATCCTGCATGACCTGGTCGTTTATCGTCGAGGCTAGTCGTAGAGCGGTCGGGTCCGGGACATCCTCTTTCGTTACGATTGCCGGACCAAGCGGACAGAAGGTTGCGAATGAGTTTCCTTGGCGATTGATGTTTCGTCTCCTACGCTCCTCCGTTTCGGCGGCGCCTCGGTTGCGGCGAGCCGCGCGTTTACTGTAGGCGACCAAGTTGACGCCCGGCCCGTGCCCAGCGGCCCCAGACGCGCAAATATTCCGGTAGCATCAGTTCAGCATTTCCGTCGGTGTCGAGGCCACGGAATATAATTTCGGCAATGCCCTTGTCGCGAACGATGGGGCTTTGAAGAAATTCCTTCCGCGCGACCCGCCGGTCACTGTCGACATCCATGGCGAAAAAGATCTTCCGTGCTTCGTCGGTGATGACCCGTTGCCACCCGTATTCGTTGGCCGACATCAGGCCGTCGCGGTTCATGTCGGCGGCGGCGAAGAATCCCCGGGTGCCGCGTGGGTTGCCTCGAAAGTGACTGTTTTTGCTGTATTCATCGAGGCTGAGATGGCCGTCGCCATTTTCGTCGAGGCGTCGAACGATGCGATGGAACCCGGCAATGTCTTCCGCCGTAACGCCCTGCTCAAATTTTGCCTGCATGTGGGCCATGATCTGCACTGGCGACAATCCTTCCGCGCCCACGCCCACAGTCCAGGATACTGCGAGCGCCACAATACAGCCCGACAGGACGGTTCGGCACCAGCCTACCCGCGACGACTCTCTTGAGTATCGCATGTATATTTCCCTCGATATCGCTATCCCAACGTGACTTGGTATTCGTAGGTTTCAGGGTCGATCAGGTCGTGCCAATCATCGACACCCCCGACGTTCGGTTGAAACGGATTTTTGAGATCGCCGCCCTGCTCGAACATCCAGTAATAGCCACCGCGCGGATAATCCTCTATTTGCCAGGCATTCTGGTCGAGATCCGAAAACGTAAATCCATAGGTGCCATGGCTGCCGCTGATTTTATGGATGACGTCAAAACCGAACCGCTCTTCGTGCTCGACGACGATCTCTCGCGCGGCATCGACAAATGCTGGTCCGGCCACATCGAAACCAATGTGATTGTGCATTTTGTGTTCGCGAATTTTGTTGTCGGTCTCGATGACGTCGATGACGGCGACGCTGTTGAGCCGCGCCAACATGCGCTTGGGACCCAACTCGACCGTCTCGAAGCCGAACATTTCTTCATAGAAGTCGCGGGATTTCGAGATATCGACGACTTCGCAGGTGAGGTGCGACATGAGCTTGAGATCGAGCACCGCGCGGCCGATTGTGTCGCTGCCCTCGCCCAGCGGTGGAAAAGAACACAGTGCGTGGGTCGTGTCGCAGACGTCGGTGAACCGATCAGCGTATCCACCGACGGGGTTTTCGAGAATTTCCCAGTAGTTGCCATCCTGGTCGCGCAGCATGAAGCACAAACCGTTTTCATCTTCGCTGAGTTCGCCGACTTCTTGGATGTTGAATACCGCCTGGTTTTCGAGGGAAAGTTCCCGCGCCTCCCTCACGGCCTCACCGGTTGGCACGTCAAAACCGAAATGCGCGTTCCGGAGCCACGGCCGATCGGCCTTTGCCAGCCCCTTTTCGCCCAGCGTCACGCCGACGATGGCGGTGTTGCTGCCGAGCCGTGCCACTAAGGTGCGTTTTGACGTCTTCAGCACATCGAGACCAAGAAAGTCGCGGTAGAAGCGCACCGATTCGTCGACATCCTTTAGTGTCGCATGCCCGTGCGACAGGAATGGCAGGTCCAACAATGGTTTCACGATGTATCCCCTTGGAAAAATTCAACAATCGCTACGTGTCGAGCCACATTTCGTGCAGGTGACTCATTTTGAAGACCGATGTCTTCGGGCCCTTCACATAGGTCTTCGAAAATTGCCCGCATCACGTTGAGCTTGGTTGGGAAGACGTTGGGATTGGTCGCTGCATCAAAACCATTGAAGTTGCGGTTCATGGCGACCCGTAGGGTGCCGCCGCGCTTGGCCTGGGCCCATGATTCGGCGGCGACGGTGAATATGATCCCGGTCGCCAAAACCGCAGCCGACAACGCCGACAACGCAGAGCGATAATTGCCGGATACAGGGGCTGTAAGGCGAAATATGGCAACCTCCCAATCAAAATCGTATACGAAATTTATTATAATGTATGACAAAATTTTGAATAATGTCTACAGCAAATTTTGAGGCGGCTGAGCCTGAGCGATGGTGACACGCGCCAACAACATTCGAGATGCAACCTCACCGCAGCGCTGTCGTGGCCGAAGCCAGTGTCGGTCAGGTCATTGAGATGTATGAGGTGCTGGCGGAGCTGGAAGGCCTGTGCGCTCGACTTGCTGCGCGCCGTATGACCGATGCCGAACGTGGCAGGTTGCGCGCGCAGCATGTTGCGATAGCGCGCTGCTTGGAGCGGGACGATCGCGATGCCTTCCCCGCACTCAATAAGGAATTTCACGACATGATCGACGCGGGTGTGGCCTGCCCCCATTAAGTGGTCCAACGCTTAAGTTAGAGTTTGGCGCGGTTGAGGCTCTACCAAAAACAGTACCAGCCTGGATGTCAGAATCCGGCGGTTCGCATGGAAAAAAGTGGTGGTGGGCGCAGTCTGATGCGAACCCGTCTCCGGCGGATTTGCCGGTTAGCCAGGGAATATATAAAGGGAAATTGTCTAAGATATGGCTTGGACCCAGGTAGTTCTATGCCCGCAAGGCTCCGTCAAAAGGCGGAACTGGAATTCCATTCCCTGGTTCGAAACAGGGAATTTCTCCAGCATGTACAACAAAAAATGGGAGAATGTAATTTGAAACGTCGTAAATTGAATCAACATTCGGAGCAAGATTCCCTATATGCACGCATAGGGCACAACAATGCGTCTGCGGGAGTCGAGAGGGGCCAATAGTTTGTCAAACGACACCGATCTAAATCCCAAAATTAGCCGGCCGCTTGTACTGGTCTTGGCCTCGGCTGCCATCGCAGTTTCCGTGCTGGTGGGACAACTTTCCTCAAATTTTGTGGTTCGCCAAATAAAGTCCGAGACGAGTGATCGCCTTAACTTCTATGCGACACGTTTGGAATCGGCCGTCAACAAACTACGCCACCTACCCATTGCCATCGGAGAACATCCGGCCGTGAAGTCGGCGCTCACTGCGCCAACATCGATGCATCCAGCCAACATCTATCTGCAGACGGTGAACTCAGCGGCTGGAGGAGAAGCCCTCTACATTCTTGACCCGACCGGCCTCACGGTCGCGGCGAGCAATTGGGACAAGTCGTATAGTTTTGTCGGCCATAACTACGGTTTTCGACCTTACTTTCGACAAGCTCTCCTCGGCGATGAGGGTTTGTTCTTTGCCGTCGGTGCGACGACAGGAAAGCCCGGAGTGTTCATCTCAAGACCAATCAGCAGTGCCGGCACGATCATAGGGGTGGCGGTTATCAAAATTGGAGTGGATGTACTGACGGAAGATTGGGATCTCCTAGAGGAAAATATTCTTGTCACTGACGGAGACGGGATCGTCTTCTTGTCGACAAATCCTGACTGGCGGTACAAGTCTATTCAACCGCTAACAGATACCGCTCTAGGCTCGCTCGCAGAAACGAGGAAATATGCCTCGGTAAGGATCGCTCCCCTAACATTTGCGGGTAAGAGCGGTGAGTTTTTTGGCAGGGTTGAGCTGCAGAATGAAGAATTCCAAGCGGCAAGTGTTGAACTGCCCTTCCTAAATTGGAAACTCCATTACCTCGCCAGTTTAGGCCCTGCCGAGACAGCAAGATGGATGGGAATTCTAATCGGGGTAGCTCTGTCCTTGGTGATCGGCACCGGACTCCTCTATCTGCGGGAACGCCGGATGAAATTGGCGAATGCGATAGCAGCAGAGGACGCGGCGAAGATTCGGGAAGCAAACCGGCTGCTGGAAGAGGAGGTTGCGGAACGGCGGAAGGTAGAATATGAGCTACGAGAGACACAGAGTGAACTCGTGCAAGCGGGGAAGCTAGCCGCTTTGGGACAAATGTCTGCAGCGATTGCCCACGAGGTCAATCAGCCGATCACGGCGATCAGGACATTTGTTTCGAGCGGACAAGTCTTGTTGAGTAGGTCCAAGACCGACGAGGTCGCAAACAATCTGAACCACATTGGTCAACTGACCGAGCGGCTGGCATCTATCACGGGCCAGCTCAAATCATTCTCCAGGAAAACGCCAGGGGTCTTTGCGCCGGTTGAGACCGTCTCCTGCATTGAGACAGCCATTAGCCTCGTAGAGCCACAGGCGAAGATTGACGGAACGACAATCGAGATGGTGGAGCCTATTGATCAGGTGCAAATATTGGGGGACGAGGTTCGGGTCGAACAGATTGTAATAAACCTGCTGCGAAACTCTCTCGATGCTGTTCGAGAATGCGATGAGAAACGAATTTTGCTGCGCCTCAGGCAGGAAGGTCCGACTGCGTTTGTAGAAGTATCAGATAGCGGGCCGGGATTGGATTTGGAGAATTTGGCTCAGGTGTTCGATCCATTTTTTACCACCAAGTCGACAGGTGAAGGGATCGGGCTTGGCCTCACGGTCTCGTTTACATTGGCCAAGGAAATGAACGGCAAGCTTACCGCGGCGAACCACCCGAGCGGCGGCGCATGCTTCACCCTGACGCTACCCGTCGCCGAACCCACCAACCAGGCAGCCGAATGAACGACCGGAAAAATTCGTCCGTCATCTTTGTTGACGACGAGGAACCCATGAGGGTTTCCGTAAAACAGTGGCTCGAACTGGCAGATTATTCTGTCACGACGTATGCGGATGGTGCCGCTGCCCTCGAATCCTTTAAACCGCAATCCATCGATGTGCTCGTCACGGATTTAAAGATGCCGGAAGTTGATGGTTTTGATGTTCTGGAGCGCGTCCTCGCCATAGATGCCGAACTACCTGTGATCGTGGTTACGGCACATGGTGATGTTGATGCGGCTGTAACGGCGATGAAGCAGGGCGCGTATGACTTCATCGAGAAACCATTTTCTCCAGAGCAACTGGCCGAAAGCGTTTTGCGCGCTTCCGAGAAGCGACATCTGGTATTGGAGAATAGATCCCTCAGGCAAAAATTGACTGGGTCGGATGTGTTGCAGTCCCGTCTGATTGGCAATTGCAAGGCAATTGGTAATCTTCGCAGCACGATTTCAGACTATGCTGAAACCGGCGCCAACATTTTGATTCTCGGAGAAACAGGAACCGGCAAAGAAATCGTTGCGAGGTGCCTGCACGATCTCGGCCCCAACCCAAATGAGAACTTCGTTGCGGTGAACTGTGGCGCAATTCCGGAACATCTGTTCGAGAGCGAGTTTTTTGGTTATCGGGCCGGAGCATTTACAGGCGCTCATGATACTCGCGCCGGCCACTTTGAGCATGCCGGCAACGGAACCCTTTTCTTCGATGAGGTGACAAGCCTACCCCTTCATCAGCAGGTCAAGATTCTGCGTGTATTGGAAGAAGGCCGGGTTACGCCTCTGGGGTCCAGCACCGAAATTCCGGTATCGGCACGATTCTTGAGCGCGGCAAACGGGAATCCGCTGGACGGAATTGCGGCCGGATCATTTCGACAGGACCTCTATTTCCGTATTAATACTCTCGTCCTGAATGTGCCGCCCTTGCGGGAGCGCGACGACGACATAATACTCCTCTTTGACCACTTCCTTGCCGAGGCCGAGGTTCGATTTGGCCGGGAGGCCCCTAAGCTCAGGGACCAAGATTTGGCGCTACTCAAAGAGCATCATTGGCCTGGAAATGTGCGCGAACTCAAAAATGCTGCGGAAAGGTTTTTGTTCGCCAATAACCACGGTTACAGCCGATTGGCCCAGGTTATAACCGGGGCGGACGGCCTAAAACCTGAGGCCGCCGCGTCTGACCCAAGCGGAAGCTTGACCGATCAGACACAGGCATTTGAACGCCAGACGATTGAGGCGTGCCTGAAGAAGCACGGCGGAAATATGTCGGCGGTGATGGAAGAACTCAAGTTGCCCCGACGCACCCTGAACGACAAAATGAAGCGTCACGGATTGTCTCGAACGAGCTAGCTCATTCAAGCAATCATTTGCCAGAATTATTTGTCATGGGCAATATTTTGCTCGTCTCAACCGATGCCCGTAGCCTGGGCTGTAGATTTCGTTCAACAAATTCAATTGGTTATTATTTTATGCGGAATTGGCATCGGCATTGCATTGCCTACCTGCGACGGGCCTAAAACACAATTACAGCCCGGGATCATTCAAACAGTAGGCTAACGCTAGGAGACATCTCATGAAGCCGTTACATGCCGTCAAATTAATTTCGCTGCTCAGTGGCATCACCCTATTGAGCCTTACCGCTACCTCAGTTGCCGCGAAAGACTACATCCTTAACACCGCGTCTACGGGCGGAACCTATCATCCGGTGGGCACCGCCATCGCCACCTTGTCCAAGGTGAAGCTTCTGCCGAAGAAGAAGTTCAGCCTGACCGCTGTAAACTCCGCCGGTTCGGGTGCCAACGTCCAGGCCTTGGGCGCTAACACGGCACAGTTTGCAATTCTACAGGGTCTGTTCGGTTCCTACGCTGTGACCGGTACCGGCCCGGTGTCGGCGCCCCAGAAGAACCTGCGCTCGGTCACCATGCTTTGGCAGAACGTCGAGCAGTTCGTGTTGTCAAATCAACACGTCAAGAAGGGCACGGTCAGCGACCTTGTAACCCTGAAGGGCATGTCCATGGGGATGGGTCGGCAAAACTCCGGCACCATCGGTTCCAACCGAGTACTAATGTCCGGCCTCGGCGTCGACATCGCCAAAGACTATAAGCTGGTTTACGCGGGCTACGGTCCAACCGCCGATGCCCTGGCCAACGGACAGGCTGTCGGCGCTGGCATCCCCGCCGGGCCACCGACCGGTGCGATCACCAAGCTGATGGCGTCCAACGCCGCAAAGTTCACGCTGCTCAACGTTACCCCCGATGAAGCCAAAAAAATGGACGGCGGACGCAATCTGTGGGTGCCCTACACCATTAAGGCCGGCACCTATCCGGGTCAGACCAAAGACGTGCAAACCATCGCCCAACCGAACTTCCTCGGCGTGAACGCCGATGTGAATTCGGAGCACGTCTATCTGCTGATCAAGGCAATCTACGAGAACCTGCCGTTCCTGCAGGCCATCCATCCGGCCACCAAGGCAATGGACGTGAAGAGGTCCATGGCCGGCTTGCCGGCGCCGTTGCACCCCGGTGCGGCGCGCTACTACAAGGAAGTGGGACTTTCCATTCCCGCCCACCTGATGGCCAAGTAGCCGGACACGTATCAGGAAGTTGCGGTGGCCGGCTGGCGGCCGGCCATCGCAACCATTCGCTACCGCCTGACATCTCTTTAAGATACGAGCCATGACCGAATCTGCGCCACGCGGCCAGGATCAGGCCCGTCCTACGTCCCCGCAAAATGTTGACGGGAAGGGGGCGCCTATATTGCGGTTGTTTGATTTCGACCGCGCCATCAAAACGCCGGGACTGTCGACGCTGATCGTCGCACTGAGTTGTCTGTTCGGCGTCTGGCATATTCTCACAAATCTCATCCTGAACGAACCGGGAATGTGGCAGAACGCCATTCACTTCGCCGGGTTCGCCTTTTTGGCCGCTATTTCTCACCCACTCTTGCGCCGCACCTCCAGGGGCTGGCCGGCAGCCATTGAATGGGCCTTTGGAACCTTGATTGCGCTGAGCGCCCTTTGGATCGCCTACAACGAATCAGGGCTCTATGAGCGCACGCTCGCCAAGACCGGCCAGGAATGGCAGTTTTCGGGCCTAGACTGGATCACTGGGATGATCGTGATCGTCGGCGCTGTCGAACTGACTCGCCGAATGACCGGTTGGATCATTCCTGCGCTGGTGATTTTAGCACTCGCCTACAACATATTTCTCGGTGAGTACCTGCCAGGCGTGTTTCGGGCAGCAAGCCTGCCGGTCTCCGACGTCATGTTCCGTTCGCTCTACAATGACGAAGGAATGTTCGGGATCATCACCACCATCTCGTCAGCCAACATCACACTATTCATGATCTTCGGCGCCTTTCTGGCGAAATCCGGTGCGTCGGACTTTGTGATCGAAGTCGCCAGAGTTATTGCCGGACGCTTCAGAGGTGGTGCTGCCTTCGTCGCGGTCATCGCCTCGGCCCTGACCGGCACCATTTCAGGTTCAGCGGTCGCCAATACGGCGTCCACCGGCGTTATTACCATCCCGCTGATGAAGTCCAATGGATTTCAGGCGAAATTTGCCGCCGGTGTCGAGGCCTCAGCCTCCACCGGCGGACAACTCATGCCGCCGATCATGGGGGCGGGCGCCTTCGTCATGGTGTCCTATACGGGCATCCAATACGGCACGATCGTGCTGTTCTCCATCGTGCCGGCGATCCTCTATTTCCTGTCGGTCGCCTTCGTGATTCGTATCGAAGCGATGAAATCCAACATCAACGTCGTCGATGTGACCAAATTCGATCGGACAAAAATCGCCGCCGGTGCGCTTAATTTCGTCCTACCACTTGGTGTGCTGACATACCTGCTGGTCACCGGCCGGACCCCGAGCTACGCCGCCTGTGTCGCCATTGCCACCCTGGTGGTGGGCAGCTGGCTGACCCCCAATAAGATGGGGCCGGAAAAGATCGCCCGGGCCCTGACCCTCGGCATTCGCACTTCGATTATGACCGCCGTATTGCTGGTAACCGTCGGCCTGATCAATAACGCGGTGACCACGTCCGGCCTCGCCAACACGTTCGCCCTGATGATCGCCGAATGGTCGCAAGGCTCGCTGATCGTCGCCCTGGTCCTGGTGGCACTGGCCTCGTTGGTCCTCGGCATGGGTCTGCCGGTAACCGCCGCCTATATCGTGCTCTCCATCCTTTCGGCCCCCGCCATTGCCGGAATGCTGGCCGACAGCATTGTCGTGGATCTTTTGGCGGCGGGTATCGCTGATCCTGCCAAGGCGGCCATGTTCAGCCTTGTTGACTCGCCCCACGCGGCCAAGGTAGCGGCCGGGATGAACTTGGCAGAGGCGCGGCAACTGGTCGATGCCATTCCGTTCGAACTCGCCATCGTTATCCGCCCGGCCTTGGTTGATACCGACTTGATGACGACCTTCCTGCTGACGGCGCATCTGATCGTTTTCTGGCTGAGCCAGGATTCCAACGTCACACCGCCGGTCTGCTTGGCCGCGTTTACCGCCGCCGGCATCGCCGGGTCCAAGCCGATGGCCACGGGCGTCTCTGCATGGAAGATTGCCAAGGGCCTCTATATCGTGCCGGTGTTGTTCGCCTACACGCCCCTGGTCGGTGGAACCGTCGCCGAAATCATGCAGGTTGGGATATTTAGTCTGTTCGGCATCTATGCCTCGAACGCGCTCATCCAACGCTACGCGGAGGGCCCCCTATCGGTGGCGAGCCTCCCGCTTCTCGTCGCTGGTGCGGCACTGAGCTTTTGGCCACTGGCTCTGTCAGCCAATCTCCTAGGCGCCTCAATGGTCACCCTGGCCGTGATCATCACGCGCAGAGCCTCAAGGCAGCGCGTCGACAACTAATTTGCTCTTGTGTCAACGGCGGAGCAAAAAGGGACCACTGGAGCGGCGTAAAAAGGGGGCCACTCGGTATTTGAGGCTTGTCCCGGTAGCCCCATAGGAGGGACCCGCGGGCGGCGCGGCGTGCCTCTCAGCTGGCTGAGGCGGTGGCGCGCGTGGGAGGGACCTGTGGACCCACGGGGGCAAGCGAGGCGAGGTAGGTCAGGCTGATTTTTCGGGTTTTCTGCGGTTTTTGCTCTGGTTGAGCCGGTAGCTCTCGCCGTTCATCTCGAGAATATGGACGTGGTGGGTAAGGCGATCGAGAAGCGCGCCGGTGACCCGAAGCGCAATTGGGGACCTGGCCCCGAACAGCCATCATGACCTTCCCCGATCCCCGTACAATGGATTGGTGGCCGGAATAACCGCCCAGAGACTTTTGGCAATTCGGGGCCGGAAACCCGCCGAGCGACGGTCTCTCGGCGGCGGTCCGGCCTAAGTGGCCGCTTCTGGCCATGTGTGGGCGGCTCCCTGTCGGCAAGGGTTATTTGGAGCTTATGCAGAGCCGGTCGGTGCTGCCATGGGTGCAGAGCGCTCTTGTCTGTGCCGCAACGTGGTCGGTCAGCTCTGAGAGGCTACCTCTTGGCCTGCGGAGACTGAAATTGAATGGAGTCTTGGCCAGCCTGGGCGGCAATAGCAGAGAACTCGTTGCGATTCAGAAGTTCTCGAACCAGCTTTATCATTGGCCTTTCACCGGTCGTATACATTCGGGGCGGTCCCGCCTCGTACATCTCTTCGATTTCCCCCAAGGGCGCGATATAGCGGAGTATGAGATCATCGTCTGACAAATCCGGTCCACCGAGCTTCTGCCTCACTTCGGAGATCCCCAACTCCTCAACTTCCCAGTTCTCAAATCGTTTTGCACGCGGAGCGCTGAGGATTCGGTCCTTCACCTCAGGATCGATGTCCGCGGCGGCCTCTTTTCCCCAGTGTCCCATTACGAGTTGAATAATTTCATCTGTGATCTGCTTATATCGCTCACCTGAAATCACGTTCAGCGCGGATTGTGAACACACGAACTGTGAAAACGGCGTAACCATGATCGGGTAGCCGAGTTCCGCCCTGACTTTGCCCACCTCAACCAGCACCTCCTCCAGCCGGTCGACGACGCCGATCTGGTTGAGCTGGTGCTTGAGGTGTGAAATGACACCCCCTGGTACGTGGTGGACATACTGACCGAGGTCGTATTCAAGGGGAGCGCCGATCGCCAATCCCTCTCGTTCCGCGATTTCCATGAAGTGTTCGGAAACCGGCTCCAGTTTCGAGACATCGATGGTCGGCTCCAGACCGAGCAGGCGTGCGTTATTCCCGACATTGAAGACCGAGGGCTGTGAGGAACCGTCGGCCAGTGGAGGAATTGCGGTATGGACAGTTTCGACGCCCAATTCCATCGCCTCCGCATAACACGCCTGCATAAGGCCTGTATTGCAGTGACCATGAAACTCGATCGGGACATTGCCGGCATTTGACAATACGCTTGGTACAAGCGTTTTGGTCCGCTCGGGAGTCAAAAGCCCCGAAGGATCCTTGATAAAGATCGCGTCGGGATTAAACGCCGCTGCTTGTGCCGTCTTGGCCGCGTAGTAATCGTCGGTGTGTTTTGGGGAAAGTGAATAGACCAGACCAATAACGATCTGCATTCCTTCTGTGCGTATCATCTCCAAGACGGCCGGCATCCGGTTTTCGAAATCGTTGGACGACTCGATTATTTGGCAACGATTGATGCCGTGGGCAGCCAGCCGTTCGACATAAACTTTGAGAACGGAATATGGCGTGATGTCGAACACGGTGACGGTTGGGGCCATCATGAAGGCGGTCGGCGTCGTCCGGATCTTCTCCGCCATGAGACTCATTCGATCCCATGGATTTTCCTTTAATTCCCGGATGCACTTCCTGAGATGACCTGCGCCACACACTTCAATTGATTTGAAGCCGACATCGTCAAGCTGCTCGCCCACGGGGACCATCATTCCGGTCCGCATCCCCATTGCCCAAAGGCTATGATGACCATCCCTCAGCGTCGTATCGACGAACTTGATTTGCCTCAAATCTCCAACTCCCAACTAGGACTCATCGTGGTCCTGCCGTTGCGTCAACATGTCATCAATCGTGCGAGTGTTGTGCTGTTGTTGAACAAATTTCTCGTCCGCAAGCAGCGACAAAAGGAACTCTCTATTTGTCGCAATTCCCTCGACGACGAGATCCTCAATCGCGCCTGAGAGCTTCTTGATTGACTGGAACCGGTCCGGCGCAAGCACGATAATCTTGGCAATCATAGAGTCGTAGAAGGGCGGTACAAGGCTTCCGCTCTCGCAGTAGGTATCAACCCGAATGCCGTCGCCGGCCGGGGCTTGCCAGGCAGTTATCCTGCCTGGCGAAGGACGAAAGTTCTCCTCCGGCACTTCAGCGGTGATCCTCGCTTCGATGGCATGGCCGGAAAGCACCACCGCGTCCCTGGAAATGCCGAGAGTCTCCCCCCGGCCCACACGAATTTGTTCGGCCACGATATCGACTCCGGTCACCATTTCCGTCACGGGATGTTCGACTTGTAGCCGGGTATTCATTTCGAGGAAATAGAAGTTCTCCTCTTTCTTGTCATAGAGAAATTCAATGGTGCCAGCATTTACATACTTAACGTTCTCGGTGATACCGATCGCCGCTGCCCGCATGCGGTCGAGCACTGCATCTGGAATATTCGTCGCTGGAGCCTCTTCAATGACCTTTTGGTGGCAACGCTGAAGCGAACAATCCCGTTCCCCAAGATGGACCACGTTGCCGGATTCATCACCGAGGACCTGAACCTCGACATGGCGGGCATCCTCGAGGAACTTTTCGACATAGAGCGTGGCGTCACCAAAAGCAGCCTCGGCTTCGGTTGCTGTCATTACCAAGGCGCTTTCCAATTCGGCTTCGCTCCGCACGACTTTCATACCGCGGCCACCGCCGCCGGAGGCCGCCTTGATCAGGATCGGATAACCTATTTCGGCAGCTGCCGATCGCGCCTCATCAGGCTCAGCGACCTTTTTCGAGCCGGGCAACAGAGGTACGCCGCTCTCTTCGGCGATATTGCGTGCCGCCAGCTTGTTTCCGAGGAGTTCGATCGTGTCGGCGTCGGGTCCGATAAACGAAACACAATTCTCTGCGCAAAGGCTCGCGAGGGAGGACTGCTCCGAGAGGAAACCATAGCCCGGATGGATTGCGTCGCATTCGGCACCGAGCGCCGCCTGTACGATCAGATCGGGCCTAAGATAACTGTCTCGCGCCGGCCCCGGTCCGATGCAGACCGCGCGGGTTGCCTGCCGAGCCGGCAGACTATCCCTGTCGGCAGCGGACACGGCGAGAATGGATTCTATCCCCTGAGAGTCGCAGGCCCGAATAATGCGAGCGGCGATTTCCCCGCGATTGGCCACCAAAATTCGGTTGATTGGACGTCTAAGGCCGATCATCGGGCGTGATCAGCATTAGTATCTGGTCGTGCTCAACCATTGCATTGTCTTCTACGAGCACTCGCTCCAGAGTTCCCGACACCTCGGCGGTGATTGCCGTGAAGACTTTCATCACTTCGATGAGGCAGAGCGTATCGCCTTCTTCCACTCGCTCGCCCTCCTCCACAAATGGAGGCGCACTGGGCTCGGGTCGGCGATAGAATATTCCCACTGTCGGCGACTTGACGGAAACACCGGAACCGGTATCGACCGTATCGACGGCGGGAGCAGGTGTCGTAGGCATGGGCGAGGAGTCGGATGTTCCCGCGGCCTCGGAGGCCTGTACGGGAGGTGGTGACGGGTCTTGGCCGGCGGACGTTGGTGTGGTCGAAAATTGAGATAACTCAGTTGGATCGAATGCGCCGCCCTCGCCCCCTCTTTTCAACGAGAGTTTCAGCCCCTTCCATTCAATATGAATTACATCGAATGGAGCGCTGTCTATGACCTTCAGTAGTTGCTCAATGTCGGATCGTGTCAGTTCCATTTGAGATTCAATTCTTGTAGCCACGGTTTCCTATGTCCAGGAACGTTTCGCTGATGCACCTATGAATTTTTCTCGGCCAACAGACAAGCCACCTGATGACCGGGCGCGGTAAACTCGAGCCCGGGCGCTTGTGATCGGCAGTCCTGCGTCGCGATCGGGCACCTTGGGTGAAAACGGCATCCCGTCGGCGGCGAGAGGGGAGAAGGCAATTCGCCTTCCAGTCCTGGTTCGTCTGTCAGGCGCTTGTCCAACCCGGGAACCTCGGCGAGCAAGGCCTTTGTGTAGGGATGTTGAGGGTTTTCGAGCAGTTCCTTGGTAGGCGCGAGTTCAACGATTTGTCCCAGGTACATGACGGCGATCCTGTCGGACACATGCTCAACGACGCTGATATCGTGGCTGATAAAGAGGTACGACAGGTTCAGCTCATCCCGCAGAACCAGGAACAAGTTGATGATCTGGGCCTGAATGGACACGTCGAGAGAGGCAACCGCTTCGTCACAGATCACGACGCTTGGATCTACTGCTAAGGCTCTGGCGATGCATATCCTTTGCCGCTGCCCGCCGGAGAATTGATGCGGGTACCGGTTTAGGGCGTCTTCTCGCAGACCCACACGCTTTAGAGCTTCGATTGCAAACCCGCGGGCCTCGGAGCGTTTGATCAACCCATGTGCAATTGGGGCTTCGGCAATCGTGTCAACGATACGCTGACGAGGATCCAAAGCGGCGGCCGGGTTCTGAAAAACCATCTGCACGCCAAGACCGGAACCGTCCTTTTGCCGGGTCTTGTTCACAATCGGGCGGTCGTTGAAAAAAACCTCGCCTGAGTCCTGTGGGAGGATGCCGGCAACGATCCGGCCAAGCGTGGACTTGCCGCAGCCCGACTCGCCAACGAGGCCCACCACCTCGCCCTGTGCGATTTCGAGATCAACACCGTCGACCGCACGAAGGGCGCGGGCTGAGGATTTTGCGCCAAACGCAGTTGCAATCCTGTCCGCCAAATCCGGCTTGGTAACAAAGCTGCGGTGCACGGATCTGAGCTCAATGACGTTTGACATTTCAAGCCGCCTCATTGAGTGGTGAAACACAGCGGACTGCGTGTTCGGCCGATGTTGAAATGAGCTCAGGCAGCACGTCGCATGCCGCCGAGGCCTGCGCGCAGCGCGGTGCAAAAGCACAGCCAACCGGCAGGTTCGATAATTGCGGCAGCCCCCCAGGGATGGAGCGCAACCTCTCGCCGCGTTTTGAATTTGTCGGCATGCTCGCGATCAGCCCTGCCGTATATGGGTGAGAGGGTGTTTTCAGGAGCCTATTTGTTAGCCCTTGTTCCACGATACGCCCGGCATACATCACGGCAACCCGATGCGCGATCTGGGCGACGACGCCAAGATCATGCGAAACCCAAATGAGTGCCGTCCCGGCGTCCTTACATAGTCGCCGTACGTCGCGCAGGATCTGCGCCTGGATTGTGACGTCCAATGCCGTGGTGGGTTCATCCGCGATGATCAAATCTGGTTCGTTCAAGAGCGCGGTGGCGATGACCACACGCTGCCGCATGCCGCCCGAAAACTGATGGGGGTAGGACTGGAGTCGTTCTTCCGGGCTGCTGATGCCAACCCTGACCATTGCCTCTAGAACGATGCGCTTCGCGGCGTCTTTCGAGATGTCGCGGTGGGCCTGAAGGGCCTCTATCATCTGTGCTCCGATGCGCTGAACCGGATTGAGGCTGGTGGCCGGATCCTGAAATACCATCGCCATCCGCTTGCCGCGAATGGCTTGCCATTGCGCTTCGGTGTGGCGGGTGAGGTCTTGTCCGTCGAACAAGATACGTCCTGCGGTTACTTTGCCGGGCAGGTCGATCAATCCCATCGCCGACAGCCCCAACACGGTTTTGCCGGAGCCCGATTCCCCCACGATGCCAAGCACCTCGCCCCGAGCGACCTCGAGATCGACGCCGTTCACGGCGACCAGTGGGCCGTGCGGTGTTGGAAACTCGGTCCTGAGGCCTTGAATCGACAAAAGTTTGTCGCCGGTCATTTCGAGAGCCTTGGGTTGATGACTTCCCGTAGTTGGTCACCAAAGATATTAATGGCGGCGACCGTGGCCAGCAGCATGGCGCCCGGGAAAAAGGTGATCCAATAGGCACCGGACAGGATGAAGTCGAAGCCATTGGCGATCAGAGAACCAAGCGACGGCTCGGTGATTGGAACGCCGACTCCCAAAAAGCTGAGGGTTGCTTCGATCGAGATGGAATGCGCCGTTTGCAGTGTCGCCAAAACGATGAGTGGCGACACGCTGTTGGGCAGCAAATGCCGCCAGATGATGCGTGTGTTGCTGAGCTCCAGACAGGTGACGGCTTCAAAATACTCTTTGCGCCGTTCGACCATGGCAGCGGCGCGAACCGTTCGGGCGTAAAGAGCCCATTGCACGATGGCGAGCGCGATAATGACCTTGTCGATGCCCTTGCCAAGCAGCGCCAGCATGACCAGTGCAACCAGAATGGCCGGGAATGACAATTGAATATCGACGACACGCATCAGAAGGGTATCCAGCCGGCCCCCGTAAAAGGCGGCGGTCAATCCAACTGCTAGCCCAATGGTCAGCGCAATCGCGGCGCTGCTGATTGCCACGATCAGGCTCGTCCGTAGCCCGTAGAGAATTGCGCTGAGAACATCGCGCCCGGCGCCGTCCGTGCCCAACCAAGCGACCGTGCCATCCAACATTTCCCCGCCGGGCGGGAGACGCCCATCGAGGATACTAACAGTAGCCAAGGCGTAAGGATCCGTCGGCGCAAACAGGGGCGCAAACCCCGCGGCAATGGCGATAAGGGCGACCAGCAGACCGGAAACAAAAGAGGTCGGCCGCGCGCGGATTGCCGAAAGTGCCATCATCAACCGGCTAGCGGAAGGCTTTGCGCCGGATATGGTGATTTGAACGGTTATCCCTCATCTCCCTGCAAGCGCACGCGTGGATCCAGAAAGGCGTAGATGATGTCGACGATCAAGTTCAGGACAAGGAACAAGGCAACGACGAACAGCAGGTAGGCCACCACGATCGGTCTATCGAGGTTCACGATGGCGTCGATCACAAGCTTGCCCAAACCCGGCCAAGCAAAAATGGTCTCCGTTACTGTCGCAAAGGCGATCAACGTCCCAAACTCGATGCCCAACACGGTCACGATGGGAATAAGAATATTCGGCATGAGGTGTGCCCGTACGATCCGGCGCGACGACAGCCCTTTTGCCCGTGCAAACCTGATGAAGTCCTGAGCCATCACCTCAGTCGTGCCTGCGCGGGCCAATCGCATCACCATGGCGATTTTGAACAAGGCGAGGTTCGTGGCCGGCATAGCCAGGTGTTTCAGCCCATCCAACGTGAACATGCTGCTTTCCAGGCCCAAAAAGACGGCGGTTTCGCCCCGGCCAGAGACGGGCAGCCATCCCAGGATCACCGAAAATATGATGATCATCATCAGGCCGAGCCAGAAGGTCGGTATCGAGATTCCAAGGACGGACAGGCCCATAATGAAACGCGCGCCCAAACCATCAGGCCGAAGTCCCGCGTAGACGCCCAAAGGCAAGCCAATCGTGACAGCGATTATCAGGGCGGCGACAGCAAGCTCGAGTGTCGCCGGAAATCTCTCGGCCATAAGGGCCAGTGCGGGGCGGCCAAAGATGAACGAGTTGCCCAAATCCCCGGAAAGCGCACCCGTCAGGAACTTCCAGTATTGGACATAGACAGGTTGATCGAGGCCGAAATCCCGGCGCACGCGTTCGATCTCATCTGGCAGGCTTTCCGGATTGACCAGCATGTCGACTGGGTCGCCAACAAGGTTGATCATGGTGAAAACGATCAACGACATGACAAACAAAACGACAACGCTTTGCATGCCACGTCTCAGGACAAAGGCAAACATTAAGCGGGTTCTCCGCTGTTTGGCCCGCCGCACATTGGCGGCGGGCCCAGCTTACCCTATTTTTTTGCGCGAACCTTGTGGATAAACGTGCTGTCCAAGGCGCCATGCTCGTATGTAATGCCGTCTCGGGCAGCCCAGGTCGCGATCTCGTGGTGGATCGGCACCAGCGCATATTCCTTCATCGCGATGTCGGTCGCCTGGATGAAGGCCTTTTCCCCGACAGCGATGTCCATCGAGGCGCGGCCGTCTTCAATCAGCTTATCGACTTTCCCGTTGCTGTAGCCATTGCGGTTGCCCGGACCATATCCACGCTTTTTCTGCTTCGTGTGAATGAAGATCCGCAACGGGTGGGATGGTTCGCCAGAGCCATTTGCGTAGCCTGACATGGCAACCGTGAACTCCGGTGTTTTGTTCGGCCCACCGCGGGAGAACCGCTTGAAGAAGACAGAGGCCGGCATGGTTTCCACGGAAGTCTCAATCCCGATCCGCGACAGCATTTGCGCAATCGCCTCAAGGATGCGCGTGTCATTGGAATAGCGCCCCGCGGGACCATGGATTGTCAGCTTGAACCCATTTTTGTAACCCGCCTCCGCCAAGAGCTCTTTCGCGCGTTTGGGGTTGTACTTGTCAGGCGACAGGTTGTCGGAATAGCCAATGTACCCTTTAGGCGAAAACTGCCCGGCAGGCGCAGAGAGGCCGTCCATGACGCGATCCGCAATCGCTTGGCGATGAATGGCCATGGACACGGCCTGACGTACCCGAATGTCCCGGAACGGCGAGACGATTGGTTTGCCATCGTGATCCGTCACATAGGGTTTGATCGGCTTTTCGGTCATGTGCAGCGTCAAATAGAGCAAGCGGTTGGACACTGACTTGAAGATCGACACGTCACCGCGCTTTTCCAGATTGGGCAAATCCGAAGGCGCGACCCGCTCGATGAAATCCACATCGCCTGC
The DNA here is from genome assembly GCA_965213765.1 of Rhodospirillales bacterium. Classification (GTDB taxonomy): domain Bacteria; phylum Pseudomonadota; class Alphaproteobacteria; order Rhodospirillales; family UBA2165; genus JAJDXO01. The sequence goes on from OZ243926.1 coordinate 2,438,164, forward strand.
GATGAGTGCGGCGGCCCGCGTCGTTCCATCTCCGATTGGACGAACAGTTACGCTGTCCCATTCCATGGCGCTGCCCCAATACGCCTTATTGCGTGTAAGTTTGAGCGTGTCGCCGGGCAGCCACTTGGAAAAAGTGAAGGGACCCGTTCCAAAGGACGCCTTACCTGTATTGAAGTCCTCGGTTGTTGCGTCAACGAATGCCGAGTCGATGATCGCGACCCGCGACATGTCGTTTGGCGTGAACGGATAGGGTTTCGTGGTCGATACACGCACGGTCAAGTCATCGATGACTTCAAAGGTCTTACCCTTGATGAACGTCCCAAAGCTCGATGGGCTGTTTGGCACATTCGCAGCGCGCTTCATGGTGGCCACCACGTCTTCCGCCGAAAATGCGGCGCCATTGTGAAATTTTACGCCCGGGCGCAGTTTGAATTCCCAAGTCCGATCATCGACAGGCCTCCACGACACGGCGAGACCAGGAATCAGCTTTTGGTTCACATCCTGCAAGACAAGCGCGTCGTATACCTGCGTTGCCATTGAGTTGTTGATCGTCAGGTTCTGATAGTGCGGATCCATGCTTGTGGGCTCTGCGGCCAGGGCAACGGTCAGATCAGCGGCCATCAGGGGGCTGGTTGAAAAGGCGAATCCCACCGCCAAAGCGGACAGAAATCCCCTTGGATTTAAGATCGATTTCGTCATTTCTTTCTCCCTTTCAATCGATTGTCGTTGATGTGATGGTGACGCCAAACGCGCGTCACTTGGTTGCGTTCAATGCGAATTCCTTGATTTGAGCGTTGAAGTGCCGGGGAAACTCGGCGTACGAGGCATGTCCTGCATCCGGGAACACAACCTGCTGTGCTGCCGGAAATGCTGCGACCAAGGCATCGTGCATGTCGCGTGAGATGATTTCGTCTTTGCCGCCGGAAAGAATAAGCACCGGTAGGGACACGAGCCGCCCCACGTGAGCGTTGTCCGCTTCCTGGCTCATGCGCCCGCCGTCGCGAATGCCTTCCACGCGGGCACCCTGTGCGATATCCGCGAGAAACCGGACGACCTCATGTGGCGTGCCTTCAGGGGTGCTGCGCTTTGCGCGCTCCAGCCCGTATTCTGCGTTGACGCCGTTGGTTTTCATGCGGTCAATTCTCCTTGCATAGCGCGGCAGAAGCGGCTCGTCCTTTGGGCGCCCAAAGCCAAGGTGTGCGGACGACAGAACGAGTCCGGCGACGTCGGCCTCGGCGTCCGCGGCCAACGCCGCGGCGACGACACCCCCCATCGAATGACCGACGGCCACCACATTTGGCAGCTTTAGAAAGGCCATCAAGGACTTGGCGGCCAGGACAAAGTCCTGTGGGCGATCTCCAAAGGAATCGGACTCACCGAAACTCGGCGAATCCCAGGCGACGACACGGAAGGATGAGGCCAGCTCATGAAAGGCATAAGACCAGCTCAGACTGCTGCCATTCATGCCGTGCAAAAAAAGAAGGGCTGGACCGGAACCCGCTTCCCGATAGGCTAGTCGGCCACCCTTGTGGGGCGCAAACCGCACGTTGGGCGCTTCTATCATTCGCGCAAGCCCCCTCCCGAGCTATCGGCTCTTCAAAGGGGGCGCTTTCCTGAAGATGACTCCCCCTACCATTCAATCGCAACACAGAGGGTCACTTCAAAAAAGAGTAAAAAAATTTACATACCTTGGTCGGTTGGGGGCTCTTTCAGCTCACGCATTGAAATCAAGGTTTGCGCAAGCTTCAAAGACTGTATGAACTTCTCGTTGACCAGAAGCGCATTGCAGTAGTTGCGCCAGGCGTCCAGCATCGGTTTGGTCGGTCGAAAGTCGCGACGGCGACGATCCCCCTCCTCCGGCATTTCCTCCAGGTAACCGAACTCCAGCGCTTCATGTACAGTGGATGTTACGGTTGGCCGACTAAATTCAGATACTTGCACAAGATCCGTTATCGTGAACGAGCCTTTGGAGAAATAAAAGTTCATCATGTACCGGCGTAGCTCGAATGCCGTGAAGCTCGTGTTGAAAAACCGGCGCACCTGGCCAGGACCGTGCTCTCGCCGATAGATGTGGCGCGAGCTTTCGAACGAAGCCTGCGCAAAGCAAAAGTGGTCAAAGAGTGTTTCCTCGTTCAACAAGAGCGCCCCCATTTGTGTACATATTCTTGCCAAAATACTGCCATAAGCGAGCAAACCTGCAACCAGATTCTCACTCGTGCTCGGTCGTTTTAGAGCTCATGGATGCGGCGCAAATTCTCAAGAGCTGCTTCGTTGCCCCAGCATGAAGACCGAGAGTTCGAGGTCGCCACTCAACTTGTGCCTTCACCTATGCGCATAGTTAGCGCCAGAGGTAGACGACGCCAATGTCGCTGTACTGTCGAAGCGATCCAGTCAAGACACAGGAGGTTACTTCCGTCCGTCGGCCCCGCCGGATTCTCCGGCAGAAAAACGGCTGTGTAGCATCGGAGTGATCGTTCAACCGTGGTGAGGCTGCCTATCTCAGGAGCCCTGTTAGCGTAGTATTTCGCCTGCATCAGCCCGACGACCTCTCAGCGGCAACGCCGCCCGCAAGCCCCAGACACCGGGGCTTTCCCGGAGACCCTGTTCTGGTCGCAAGTTTGAGTGGAGAAGAATGGTGGGCCTGGCAGGACTCGAACCTGCAACCAGACCGTTATGAGCGGCCGGCTCTAACCAATTGAGCTACAGGCCCCACCGAGGTGGCAGAGCTTATACCAAGCGCGCCCGGCCAACAAAACGCACAACCACTTGACGCTGCCGGTGCAGGCAATGCGGTTGGCGGGGCCGGACAACTTACGGTGCGGAAACCACGACAGAGGGCCGGCGAGCCTAAGGAAGATTATGGCGGGACGCGGCGCACGATTGTCGTGCTCACCAATGCGGGCGCCATCGTCGACGTGTACGCCCCGGCGTCCGGCAGCCTTTCGGTACCGCTCGCCGAGTCCGGCGGCACGGCCCGCATGATCGGTGCCGGCGAAAATTTCGAAAGCATGAAGGGCGGGAGTCTGGGCTCGGGCGCCCGGCCCGCGGCGTTATTCGCCCAGCATAAAGCCCTTGGCGGCCTTGCCCGTGACGCCGGGTCCCTTGGTGAACATGAGCACCAGATTGTCGGGTCCGGGAACGTCGACGCCGTGCATGACGCCTGCCGGGACGAAGACGATGCTGCTCTGTTTCACCGGAATGTCGTCCCGGTCCTCGAAGGTGATCGTGCCGGAGCCTTCGATGACGTAGAAAATTTCGTCCTGCATGGGGTGCTTGTGGAGCACGGTGGCCTGGCCGGGGACGTAACAGACAATTTCACAAACCGCGCCCTTCGACTGGAGCACCTTCTTGCGGACCTGTTTGCCTCCGTTGAACTCGATCATATCCGAGATATCGTGAAGTTCGATGGTTTCAGCGAGTGCCATTCCGGTTCTCCGTGGCTATACGGTTTGCCGCTTCCCAACCTGGAACGCGGCCTGAATGTCGGATGCCGGACAGACCTTGCCCAGCAGCGCCCGGGTATTTTGCAGAGTCGCCTCATGCAGGGCCGGGGTATGGGAGGCGACGCAGTCCTCGGCGACCGCCACGTGGAAGCCCCGGTTATAGGCTTCACGCAGCGTGGCCTCGACGCAGACGTTGGTCTGGACGCCGGCGAAAATCAAGGTCTCGATGCCCCGGGACCGGAGGTGCGCCTCGAAGTCCGGGTTGGTGAACGCCGAATAGCTGTGCTTGACGAATTGGGGCTCGCCGCTTGCCGGCTCGACCCCGAAGGGCTCATAGCCTTGCGTCCCTGGAATGCAGCAACTCCTCTCGATCCCCGCCTCCCGCTTTCGCCGAAGGAACGTCGGCGGCACCAGCGCATCATCGTAGTTGGCGTAGATCCACAGCACCGGTATGCCGCCCGCCCGGGCGCCGTCGATGAGACCCCGCAATGCCGGGACGATGGCCCGGCACGGCGCCGGATCCAGACCCAGGCCCGCCACGAAGCCGTCGGCGGCGCAAAAATCCACCTGCATGTCGACGACCGCCAGCGCCGCCCGGGTCTCGGAGAGAAGCCCGAGCACCGGGTTGCCGGACGCCGTATCCCGTACCTTCGCATCCATCAGTGAATGGTGTCCCACACCGTGCCGCCGATGCCGCAGCGCATCTCGGCGGAGGGAACGTAGAAGATGGACCGGGCCTTGGTCCCGCCGGCCGCCGCCATGGCAACCATCCAGGCCAGCAGCTCCGTGGTGCCGCCGCCGCCGGCCGCGTTCATCTTGTCCACCGTCGCCTCGCGGCACACCTTGTCGAGATCGCCCTCTTCGAGCAGCGCCATGAACCAGCGGTCGAAATCCTCATCGAGGGTGAAGTAGCGGGGGCCGCCCGGCTCGTGGGACAGGCCGCCGGTCCCCATGACCGCAACCCGCATTCCGTCCGGCAGGTCCTCGCGGATCGTCTTGGCGATCACCTCGCCCGCCGTGACGCTGATTTCCGGGGTCGGGACGGGCGGGCTGATGCAGTTCATGTGGATCGGCACCAGCGGCACCGCGTGGTCGGGCGTCAGGTAGTGGAGCGGCACCGAAAAATTGTCGTCGAACAACAGGTCGTCCCGGCTGTCGAGGCTCAGGCCGGCCGCCTCTCCCGCCTCCACCAAGGCGCGCGCGACACCGGGATGCCCGTCGACCTCATAGCCGTCCAGGGCCAGCCAGGACTTGAAGAACTCGGCCGGGCCCTGCCAGCGGGCCGCCGTGCCGACACAAAAATCGGGTGGGTTGTGGAGCGGCTGGTTGAGCATGTGGTCATTGGCCACGCCGACGATCACATCGGGCCTGGAGGCCTGGAGATGTTCCCGCATCTTCGCGTAACCGCCGACGATCTCATCCTGTTCGTCGTCGGGCGCCGAACCGAGCCAGCCGGTGCATCCGGGCGCATGGGCCAGCGCGATTACCGATACGATTTCCGCCATCTCTCCCTCCTCTACGAACGCTTCTTGTGCTCGACGATTTGATCGCCGAAGGACCTCCTGTAGGCCTGGGCGGCGTCGCTATTACTGTCGTTATCGGCCGCGCCGTGCACCAGACGGGTCACCTGGGGCAGAAAATAGGAATGCACCCCCATCTCACCCAGCGTCACCACGTCGACCTCGCGCCAAGCCGCCCGCTCGGCGTCACTCAATCCATATTGCTCCATGACGTCTTCCATACGGCCGGCGAAGCCGGTGTACAAGGCCGGGTCGCGCCGAATCTCGAAAATCAGCTTGTTCGATGGAAGATCGGGATCATATTCATTTGCCATATCGCTATCCTCCCCTGCCAGCCTCCCGCGCCAGCTTGGCACAGACCTTGCCCGAAAATAAATCCATAATCAATTATGCGGCTAGTGTACGTCCAGGGAACAACTCCGCGCCATCCGGAGAGTTGACGGCATGAACCACGACTGGGGTCCGGACATCGACCTCGAGGGCGAGACCAACATGCTCGCGGGCCGGTGTTATCCGCCCGCAAATATCAACCCCGCCCCCAATGAATTGCTAGAGCCTCCGTAGAACTGTTTTCGCGATGATCCGGAAACGCCGCCACAACCAACCACCACCGGAAATGAAACAATAGGGCATTGCCAAAATTTACGATGGTTTGCGAACGACGAACTGAGTTGAGATTCGCGCCCTAATCACTTTCTCCCTCACCGCGCTTAGTAAAGAGAATCTTTTCCAGCGCCTCCTTGTTCAACGATCCGGCCAAGACGGCCATGAAAACGGTCACAAGTAAATCAATGTTTGCATCAAAAAGCTGTTGGCGCCCTGTGACGGATGAATAGGCCGCAAGCCCTCCCGCTAATATGCAAATAAATGTATGCACAACCAAACTCCCTTCGCTGGCAATTCAATTGGTCGGGGACTTCTGTACGCTACGGATCGGAATAGAAGATACCGCCCGTGGTAATATTCAAGAGCGTTATGGTGAGTCTGCATTGATTGGGGCCGGTTCCGCATCGGGATTTGCAGAGACCGAGCAGCCGCAGGCGGCACCCCATGGCCGCCCGATGACGAGGCGGCGCAGCTTCGGTTTGAGTTTGAAGAAGCGTTGGAGCGATTAGAGGCGGCCTGATCCGGACTGAGCACAAACAAAACGGCGCCGCGAGCGATCCCGGCGCCGTTTTCCTGTTCGTGACGGATGGCGCTAATAGTCCAGGAAGCTCCGGAGCTTGCGCGAGCGCGACGGGTGCTTGAGCTTCCTGAGCGCCTTCGCCTCGATCTGACGGATACGTTCCCGGGTGACCGAGAACTGCTGACCCACCTCTTCCAGGGTGTGGTCGGTGTTCATGCCGATGCCGAAGCGCATGCGGAGCACCCGCTCCTCGCGCGGCGTGAGGCTGGCCAGCACCCGGGTGGTGGTCTCCCGGAGGTTGCCCTGGATGGCCGCGTCCAGCGGCTGGATGGCGTTCTTGTCCTCGATGAAGTCGCCGAGGTGTGAATCCTCCTCGTCGCCGATGGGGGTTTCGAGGGAGATCGGCTCCTTGGCGATCTTCAGCACCTTGCGGACCTTGTCGACCGGCATGCCCAGTTTGACCGCCAACTCGTCCGGGGTCGGCTCGCGGCCGATCTCGTGGAGCATCTGGCGCGACGTGCGGACCAGCTTGTTGATGGTCTCGATCATGTGCACCGGGATACGGATGGTGCGCGCCTGGTCGGCGATGGAGCGGGTGATCGCCTGGCGGATCCACCAGGTGGCGTAGGTGGAGAACTTGTAGCCCCGGCGGTATTCGAACTTGTCGACCGCCTTCATCAGGCCGATATTGCCCTCCTGGATCAGGTCCAGGAACTGCAATCCGCGGTTGGTGTATTTCTTGGCGATGGAGATCACCAGCCGCAGGTTGGCCTCGATCATCTCCTTCTTGGCCTTGGCGGATTCCCGCTCGCCCTTCTGCACCGTCGAGACGATGCGCCGGAACTCGGAAATCGGCAGGCCCGCCTCGTTGGCGATCTCGGCGACCTCGGCGCGGATCTCCTTGATCTCCGGGCGGTTCTTCTTGATGTAGTCCTTCCAGCCCTTGCCGGTCAGCCGGCCGACCCGGGTCGCCCAGTTGGGATCCAACTCGTTGCCGTAATACTGCTCGAGGAAGTCGGCCCGGTTGACCTTGGTGGCGACCGCCATTCGCAGGAGCCGGCCCTCGAAGCCGATGAGCTTGCGGTTGAGGTCGTACATCTGGTTGACCAGGTACTCGATGCGGCTGTTGTTGAGGTGAACCTCCTTCATCAGCCCGACCAGCTCGGAGCGCAGCGTGTTGATCCGCTTCTCCGCCGCCGGGCTAACCTTCTCGCCCTTTTTGATGGCGGTCAGGCGCTTGTCCTGGGCCCGGTGCAGCTTGGCGTAGGTCTGCTCCACCGACTGGAACTGCTTCAGGACGTCGGGCAGCAGGGTCTGTTCCATCACCGCGAGGGAGACGGTGGTCTCGTCGTCATCGCCGTCGTCATCCTCGCGCCGGCCTTCCGGCGAGGTTTTCCCGCCGTCCGCGTCGTCATCGTTGGACGGTTTCTCCGCGGCGGCGGCCTTCTCCGCCTCTTCCTTCTGCTTGGCGGCCTCGGCCTCGGTGGTCATGGCCGGCAGCGCCGTATGGTCGACCTTGGGACCGGAGAAGGTGGCGTCGAGATCGATAATGTCGCGGAGCAGCATCAGGCCCTGATCCAGCGCATCGCGCCAGTTGATCAGCGCCCGGATGGTCATCGGGCTTTCGCAGATGCCGCCGATCATCATCTCGCGGCCGGCCTCGATGCGCTTGGCGATGGCAATCTCGCCCTCGCGGGAGAGGAGCTCCACCGAGCCCATCTCGCGGAGATACATGCGCACCGGATCGTCGGAGCGCCCGAGATCGTTCTCGTCGACGTTCCCCGAAGCGCTTTCGCTTTCCTTCTCGGACTTGTCGTCGTCGGACTCTTCGGTCTCTTCGTTCTCGATGACGTTGATCCCGGCTTCCGAGAGCATGGACATGGTGTCCTCAATCTGCTCGGACGAGACCTGATCCTGGGGCAGCGCCGCGTTAAGCTCGTCATAGGTGACGTAGCCCCGCTCCTTGCCCTTGGCGATCATCTTCTTCACTTCGGCATTGATGGTGTCCAGAAGCGGCGCTTCCTGGTTTTCACCTCCTACCGGAGCTGCTTTTTCCTTGGTTGCGGTTGCCGCAGTTGCCATGACTTCCCCGCTTGCTTTCTTATCCTGTCGCCCCGGGGGATCCCGGAGCGTGTTCCCCTGCCGGTCCCGCGGGCCCGGCCCTAGATGAATGACGATACCGCTGGGACTATGCCGCCGTGCCGGAACCCGTTTCAGCCGGACCGGCGTCCAACCGATCGGTTTCCCTGACCTGCTGCTGCTTCTTCAATTCCACGAGGCGCTGGAAGTCCGCGTCATTCGGCTCCTTGCCAAGACGTTCTTCCACTGCCTTGATCTCGGCCAGCAGCCGATCCCGCTGGTAAAGCCTGAGCACTTGGTCCCAGCCTCTACGGGCAATGTCCAATGGTTCGTCCGGCCGGGCGAATGTCGCGTGGTCCAATACCTGTCGGCTCAAAAGGCCGCCCAATAGCGCTGAAAACCCGGTTTGACATAAGTGGTCATGTAGACCCTGAAAATCAAGGTCGGACCGCTGTTCAAGGGTCTTTAAGACCTCTTGGCGCAACTTGTCAAGTTCCGGGCTCGTAAAGTCGAGGATTCCCAACTGTTCGCCGATGTCGTCCATCATCTCCGGATGAGAGATCAAAACCACCAGAAGAATGCGTTCGCGCAAGGAAATCCGGTCGATTTTGGCGCCTGCACCCGCCGCTTCGTCGATTTGCACCGACTTTGACGCAGGTTTCGTCCCGCCGGCCGCCGTCGCCGGCCGGGTTTTACGCATTTCCCGCCACAAGCGGTCCTTGAACGTACTGAGATAGTGCCCCCGCACCGTCTCATCGGCGATCTTGAACGCCTGGTCCTTGAGTTTCTTCTCGATCCACGCCCGGTCGTCCGGGTCGTTCAACGGCTTGCCCGCCCGTTCCATGCGCCAGATGACCTCCGACAAGGGCACCGCCCCGTTCAGCAGGTCCCCCATGGCCTCGTGGCCCCGGGTCTGGATCAGGCTGTCCGGGTCCTGACCGGCGGGCAGGAAGGCAAACCGCAATGTGTGCCCGGCGTTGAGTATGGGCAGTGCGCGCTCCGCCGCCCGCGACGCCGCCCGCTCGCCCGCATTGTCGCCGTCGAAACACAGGATCGGCTCGCGGGAGAACCGCCAGACCAGCTTGATCTGGTCCTCGGTCAACGCCGTGCCCAAAGGCGCCACCGCGGTCTGGAACCCGGCTTGCTGCAGCGCCAGCACGTCGGTGTAGCCTTCGACGATGACGATGGGGTAGTCCCGGGTGTGCGCCCGGGCCTGATAGAGGCCGTACAGCAGCCGGCCCTTCTGGAACACCGGGGTCTCGGGCGAGTTGAGATATTTGGGCGCATTGGAGCCGGGGTCGGCATTGATGATGCGCCCGCCGAAGGCGATCACCCGGCCGCGGCCGTCGAAGATCGGGAACATGACCCGGCCCCGGAACCGGTCGTAGGGCGCCCGTTCTTCGTCGTCGGGCTGGACCACCAGTCCAGCCTCCAGGAGCTTGTCGTCGGTGGTGCCGTCCTTGGTCAGCGCCGCCTTCAAGGCGCCCCTTCCGTCGGGGGCGAAGCCCAGCCGGTAGGTCTTGATGGTCTCCTCGGTCAGGCCCCGCTCCAAGAGATACTGCAGCGCCCGCTTGCCCTCGGGCATGCGAAGCTGCTTCTCGAAATACAGGGCGGCGGCTTCCAGCACGTCGTAGAGCCCCTTGGCGCGCTCGCTCCGGGCCCGTTCCTCCGGTGAATCCTGCGGTACTTCCATGCCGGCTTCCGCCGCCAACCGCTCGACCGCTTCCGGGAACGACAGGTTTTCGGTCTCCATGACGAAGTCGAAGACGCTGCCGTGGGCCCCGCAGCCGAAGCAGTGATAAAAGCCCTTCTCCTCATTGACCGTGAAGGACGGCGTCTTTTCGTTGTGGAACGGACACAGGCCCGAATGCTCGCGGCCCGCGCGCTTCAACGCGACGCGCTTGCCGATCACCGAAACCAGGCCCACGCGCGCCCTGAGCTCGTCCAGAAATTGAGGAGAAAACGCCATGGCGGTTTTATAGCAGGCGCCAATCCCCGCGTACGCGCGAGTTACGAGTTATCCCCGTGTTCCTTGCGATTCACAGGGGGTGGCGACAAATCGCCGGATCATGAATTTGCCGAATCACCCCCCCCCAACCCGTTCTCTTATTGGCCGTCCCCCTTCCAGCCTTCGCAGCCGAAGGCTGCATCGGCGTCGCGGAACCGTAATCCGAATCCGGTTTTCCTCTGGAAGCCGGGCGGACACGGAGGCCCCCTCACCCCAGCTTTTTCTTGACGATGCCGCTGGCTTTACCGAAGTCCATCCGGCCGGCGTATTTTTCTTTCAGCGCGCCCATCACCTGACCCATCTCCTTGATCGAGCTGGCGCCCACTTCGTCGATGACGCCCTGGACGGCCTCGGCCACATCCGCTTCGGAGAGTTGTTCGGGGAGGAACCGCTCAATGATTTCGATTTCCGCCTGCTCCTTGTCGGCCAGTTCGGCGCGGTTGCCGTCCTTGTAAAGCTGGATGGCTTCCCGGCGCTGCTTGATCATACTCTGCAGCAGGCGGAGGATGGCGTCGTCGTCGATCCCCTCCTGGTTGCCCTTGGACCGGTCGGCAATGTCCCGGTCCTTGAGCGCCGCCAGGATCAGGCGGCAGGTCGAGGTCGCCACCACATCCTTCGACTTCATGGAATCCTTGAGGGTGTCGTTGATCTGAGCCCTGAGCATGGGGGCAGTCTTTTCGCTGTTGCGGAAGGGCGAGACACTAGCCAAAAAGCGGAACCGGAGTCAAATCCCATGCAAAATATAAGTATTTGATATTAAACGTTTTTTTCGGCGCTTTTTTCTTGACGGCAATGGCTTCAATGCTTTAAGCAACGCTTCCAGCCGTGATGTGACGGCGGGGGCGCCCAGTATCTCGTTTCCGGCAAACCAGCGCCGGGCCCGGTCCGCCAGACCGCCCGATCCACAGCCATAGATAGACCGCTGATTCCGTTACCGTTTCCGGTACCGGACCAGCCCAAAGACGCGAGAGAGACCGCCTGAGAATGCCGCCTGCCGACGGTCAGGCCGCGCCCCAAGGAAGCGGCGCGCCCACCAGCACAAGTACGCCCGATGGCCCCCCCGACGGCGCCGATGCGGCATTGATTCTTTCCGACGGCACGGTGTTCTGGGGAAGCGGCCTCGGCGCCAAGACCTCCAACGTCGGCGAAGTGTGCTTCAACACCTCGATCACCGGCTATCAGGAAATCCTCACCGATCCCTCCTACGCCGGGCAGATCATCACCTTCACCTTCCCCCACATCGGCAACGTGGGCACCAACCCGGAAGACATCGAGACGGTGACCCCGGCGGCCCGGGGCTGCGTGCTCCGTGCCGACATCACCGGGCCCGCCAACTTCCGGGCGACCCGTCATCTGGACGAGTGGCTCAAGTCCCACGGCCTCCCCGGCATCGCCGGGATCGATACCAGGGCGCTGACCCGCAAGATCCGGGAGGCGGGCTTCTTCAACGGCACGGTGGTGAACGGCCAGGGAAACGGCCAGGGCAACAGTAACGACATCGACGTGGCGGCGGCGCTTGCCGAAGCCCGGGCATGGCCCGGCCTCGACGGCATGGACCTCGCCAAGACCGTCACCTGCGGCCAGACCTATCAGTGGGAGGAGAGCACCTGGGCGTTGGGCCGGGGCTACGGCACCTTGGACAAACCCAATCATCACGTGGTCGCCGTCGATTTCGGCGCCAAACGCAACATCCTCCGCTGCCTCACCGCCGCCGGGTGCCGTGTGACCGTGGTGCCGGCGACCGCCACCGCCGAGGACGTATTGGGCCACAAGCCGGACGGGGTGTTCCTCTCCAACGGCCCGGGCGACCCGGCGGCCACCGGTGAATACGCGGTGCCGATGATCCGGCAAGTGGTGGAGAGCGGAACACCCGTGTTCGGTATCTGCCTCGGCCATCAGATGCTGGCGCTTTCATTGGGATGCAAGACGGAGAAAATGCATCACGGCCACCGGGGCGCCAATCACCCGGTGAAAGACCTGGAGACCGGGAGTGTCGAGATCACCAGCCAGAACCACGGCTTCGTGGTGGTGCGCGACTCGCTCCCCGATGGCGTGGTCGAGACCCACACGTCCCTGTTCGACGGCACCCTCGAAGGAATCCGCCTCGACGGCAGGCCCGTATTCAGCGTCCAGCACCACCCGGAAGCCTCGCCGGGTCCCCAGGACAGCCACCACCTCTTCGATAGGTTCGTGAAATTCATGGAGGGGACTTAGATGATTCCCTCAGATGAATTCGCACAGAGGTATCTAGTTGATATTGCGCGCTTCTACATGGACATCGAGGGTCCGAATTCCGACGTAGGGGGCAACTTCTCTCATGAAGATGTGATGCGTCAGTTATTTAATTCGCCATTGTTGGATTTGTTGAACGCTGATGACGTCTCGCAGTTACTCGGTCTGATGATTGAGAAAGATTTAATTGTCGAGCATCCGGACCTATTCGCAGGATCATTTTACGAGGTAAAAGAAGGCTATCTTGCGCAGTACGATGATGAACGTGACAGAAAGAAAACAGTCCTGTGGCATTGTCACAACTTTGGTGATGAGTGGGCGCAAAAAGCGTTGGCTGGAATATTTTCCGACGCGGATTTGGACGAAGAGCCGGGAACCCACGAAAAATTTGACTCAAATGACGCATCCAGCAAATGGGATGACGCTGTCTGGGATGAATCAGCCTCGCCTGATCAATGGGAACCCCTGCCACTCGAACGCTCTGGACCTGACTACGAGGCTGCGCTGGAGATGACGGAGGCCGCGTATGCCGAGATTAGCGGGAATAACGGCTACGCAGAGTCCGAACCGGAAGAGCGGGAAAGAATCGTTTGGAGTCTGTCTGAAGCTGTTAGGCAAATGCGCGAGGGAATGCCTAGCCGGGATCAAATCCTCGTCATGGCGGTCAAGCCGCTCAAATATATCGCTGAGAAATTTTCAGGTGCCTCAATGGGTGAAGCCGCCAAGGCTGCGGTCAAGGCAATTTGGGCCTGGCTCGGCGGCGGGTAGATGAGAGTTCTAGTGGAATTTAATGCCCAAACGCACTGACATCTCCTCGATCATGATCATCGGCGCCGGGCCGATCGTCATCGGCCAGGCCTGCGAATTCGACTATTCGGGCGCCCAGGCCTGCAAGGCGCTGAAGGACGAGGGCTACCGGGTGATCCTGGCGAACTCCAACCCGGCGACCATCATGACCGACCCGGAGATGGCCGATGCCACCTATGTGGAGCCCATCGTCCCGGAGATCGTCGAGCAGATCATCGCCAAGGAGCGCCCGGACGCGCTGTTGCCGACCATGGGCGGACAGACCGGCCTCAACACGTCGCTGGCGCTGGCCGAATCGGGCGTGCTCGACAGATACGGCGTCGAACTGATCGGCGCCCGGGCCGAGACCATCGAGAAGGCCGAGGACCGGCTGAAGTTCCGCGAGGCCATGGACTCCATCGGCCTCGAAAGCCCCAAAAGCCGGCTCTGCAAGTCCATCGAGGATGCCCGGAAGGCGCTCGACGAGATCGGCCTGCCGGTGATCATGCGCCCTTCCTTCACCCTCGGCGGGCGGGGCGGCGGCATCGCCTACAACAAGGCCGAGTTCGAGGAGATCATGATTCGCGGCCTGGCGGCGAGCCCGGTGGGCGAGGTACTGGTCGAGGAGAGCGTCCTGGGCTGGAAAGAGTTCGAGATGGAGGTGGTGCGGGACAAGGCGGACAACTGCATCATCATCTGCTCCATCGAGAACGTCGACCCCATGGGCATCCACACCGGCGATTCCATTACCGTGGCCCCGGCGCTGACGCTCACCGACAAGGAATACCAGATCATGCGCAACGCCTCGATGGCGGTGCTGCGCGAGATCGGCGTCGAGACCGGCGGTTCCAACGTCCAGTTCGCGGTCAACCCGGAGACCGGCCGGCTGGTGGTGATCGAGATGAACCCCCGGGTGTCGCGGTCATCCGCGCTGGCCTCCAAGGCGACAGGTTTCCCGATCGCCAAGGTCGCGGCCAAACTGGCCGTCGGCTACACCCTGGATGAGCTCGACAACGACATCACCGGCGTGACGCCGGCGAGCTTCGAGCCGACCATCGATTACGTGGTCACCAAGATTCCGCGGTTCACCTTCGAAAAGTTCCCGGACGCGGAGCCGACCCTCACCACGTCGATGAAATCGGTGGGCGAAGCCATGTCCATCGGACGCTGCTTCGCCGAAAGCCTGCAAAAGGGCCTGCGCTCCATGGAAACCGGCCTGTCCGGGCTCGACGAGGTCGAACTCGACATGACCGAGAAACAGACCATTCAGGCGACGCTGCTGGAGCCCCGTCCGTTCCGCATTTTGGTGGTCGCCCAGGCCTTCCGCGCCGGGTTGACCGTCGATGAGGTGTATCGGGCCTGCCGGATCGACCCCTGGTTCCTGGCGCAGATCAAGGACATCGTCGCGGCGGAAGAAGAGGTGCGGGGCCACGGACTGCCAAAGGACAAGGGCGGCTGGCTGAAACTCAAGAAGATGGGCTTCGCGGACGCGCGCCTCGCCGCCCTCGCCGGCAAGACCGAGCGGGAGGCGTCAACGGGTCGGCGGGAGGCCGGCGTTCGGCCGGTCTACAAGCGGGTGGACACTTGCGCCGCCGAGTTCGCCTCGCAGACCTCCTACATGTATTCGGCCTATGAGGGGAATGCGGCTCAGCCGGGCGAGAACGAAAGCGAACCCTCGGACAGGACCAAGGTGGTGATCCTCGGCGGCGGACCCAACCGGATCGGCCAGGGCATCGAGTTCGACTACTGCTGCGTCCATGCCGCTTTCGCCATGCGGGAGGCGGGCTACGAATCCATCATGGTGAACTGCAACCCGGAAACCGTGTCGACCGACTACGACACCTCGGACCGGCTGTACTTCGAGCCGCTGACCGCCGAGGACGTGATCGAACTGATCCAGGGCGAGCAGGCACGGGGCGAAGTGAAAGGCGTGATCGTTCAGTTCGGCGGCCAGACGCCGCTCAAACTGGCGCAAGCCTTGGAGGATGCGGGCATTCCCATCCTCGGCACGTCACCCGACGCCATCGACCTCGCCGAAGACCGGGAACGGTTCCAGAAACTGCTGGCCGAGCTGGACCTCAAGCAGCCGCCCAACGGCACCGCGACCTCGTTGGAACAGGCACGGAAGGCGGCCGCGGAGATCGGTTATCCCGTGGTCATCCGGCCCTCCTATGTCCTGGGCGGACGGGCCATGGAGATCGTCCACGACGAAGAACAGCTCAAGCGCTACATGGATACGGCGGTGCAGGTCTCCGGCTCCTCGCCGGTACTGATCGACTTCTACCTGCGGGACGCCATCGAGGTGGACGTGGACGCGGTCCGCGACGGCGAGCGGGTCTACGTCGCCGGCATCATGGAGCACATCGAGGAGGCGGGAATTCACTCAGGCGATTCCGCCTGCTCCCTGCCGCCGCACTCGCTCTCCGACGACATCATCGAAGAGCTCAAGCGCCAGACCCGGGCGCTGGCCGGCGCGCTCAACGTGATCGGCCTGATGAATGTTCAGTTCGCCATTCAGGACGGCATCATCTACCTGCTGGAAGTGAACCCGCGGGCCAGCCGGACGGTGCCCTTCGTCGCCAAGGCGACCGGGCTTCCCATCGCGAAGATCGCGGCGCGGGTGATGGCCGGCGAGACCCTGGAAGGCCTCGGCGTACCGGAGGACTTCGACCTCGATCATGTGGCGGTCAAGGAGGCTGTGTTCCCCTTCGACCGGTTCCCCGGTGTCGATATTTTGCTGGGCCCGGAGATGAAATCCACCGGCGAAGTGATGGGCATCGATAAGGACTTCCCCCACGCCTTCGCCAAATCCCAATTGGGTGCGGGCGTCCGCCTGCCCCAGGAGGGAATCGTTTTCATTTCGGTCAAGGATTCCGACAAGCCGGCGACCTTGGGCCTGGCGAAACGGCTTCAGGCCGCGGGCTTCAATCTCATCGCCACCGGCGGCACTCAGAAGTTTCTCTCCGATGAGGGGCTCGAGGTCACCGCCGTCAACAAGGTGCTGCAAGGAAGGCCGCACTGCGTCGATGCGATCATGAACGGCGACGTACAACTGGTGATCAACACCACCGCCGGGGCGCAGGCGATTTCGGATTCATTTTCGATCCGCCGTGAATCCCTGCTCTGCAACGTCCCCCACTACACCACCATGACCGGCGCCGCGGCGGCGGTCGACGCCATCGAGGCGAGCCGGGAAGACGGCCAGGGAGACAGCAAGTCCGGCGGGCTTGAAGTCGCGCCCCTGCAATCCTATTCTTAATCGTCGCTTCTTCCTGACATTCAAAATGTCCACCCGTGGCGAGGGGCCGCGGGGAGAGAGGCGTTTTGAGTCCTCTATGCGTTGAGACGGAAGACGAAAGATGGAAAGGATACCGATGACCAGGAACGGCTTGGATGCGCTGGAAGGCGAATTCAGGCGGCTTCGGTCCGAGGAGCGCCCGGCGATCATCAAGGCGATCGAAGCGGCGCGGGAACACGGCGATCTGTCGGAGAACGCGGAATATCACGCGGCCCGCGAGCGCCAGAGCTTCGTCGAGGGCCGGCTGGCCGAACTGGAAGACGTCATTTCGCGGGCCGACGTGATCGACCCGTCGACCCTCTCCGGCGACACGGTGCGCTTCGGCGCGACGGTGCACATCGTCGACGAGGATACCGACGAGGAGCAGACCTTTCAGATCGTCGGCACACACGAGGCGGATGCGTCCGCCGGCCGGCTGTCGATCACCTCGCCGTTGGCGCGCGGCCTGATCGGCAAGAGCTTGGGCGATTCAGCGGAAGTCACCGCGCCCCGCGGCTCCAAGTCCTACGAAATTCTCAAGGTTGAATATAAGTAGCGCCTAGCCGGCGGCTTCGGCGGACCCGGCCTCAGCGGCTTCGTCCTCGACCGGTACTCCCGGCAGGTCCTTCGAAGTGCGGATGGTCTCGAAGGTGGAGACCGTCGAGACGTGGTCGGCGGAGGTGAGCCGCATGGTCAGGTCGTCCCGGTGCTCCTTGTCCCGGGCGACGATCTTCAACAGGAAATCGCCGCCGCCCCGGATCATATGGGTCTCCCGGATCTCCGGCCAGCCGGCGGTCATCTCCTCAAAGGCCCGCAGCACGTCCTGGGACTGGCTGTCGAGACCGACGAGGGCGAAGAACATTTCCTTCAGGCCGAGCAGCGCCGGCTCCAACTCCGCGTGATAACCGCGGATGTAACCCGCTTCTTCCAGGGCCCGGACACGGCGCAGGCACGGCGGAGCCGAAATCCCGACCCGTTTGGCCAACTCGACATTGGTCATGCGGCCGTCGGCCTGTAGATCGCCGAGTATTTTACGGTCGACTTGGTCGAGCTTGACCCGCGACATCTACTGCTGCTCCCTGGTCACCGTTGAGAAATTCGTTGGAAATTTTGACTCGGTGACGTGAGAGTAATTTTATTACCCGCGCGGCTGCCGCGCAATAATATTCCAAAAATGTTGGCGCACCGATTCGACCGGCCACATACCGGACAGTGCGCCGACGACCGCTATTTTACCGGCGCGCTCCCTTGCGGACGGGTGGGGCCCTTTCTATTTTAGGGCCGTAATTCAGGTCCGGGGGAACCTCGCCGTCGGACAACCCTGTTTGATTGGAACCGCCATGCCCGAACACATCCACAACAAAGTCATGATCCTGGGCTCCGGCGCCGCCGGCCTGACCGCGGCCATCTATACCGCCCGGGCCAGTTTGGAGCCGGTGCTGATCCACGGCATGCAGCCGGGCGGTCAGATGACCATCACCACCGATGTGGAGAACTATCCCGGCTTCGCCGATGTCGTCCAGGGCCCGTGGTTGATGGAACAGATGCAGGCCCAGGCCGAGAATGTCGGGACCCGGATGATGGCCGATACGATCGTCGAAGCCGATCTCGGCCGGCGGCCGTTCCGCATGGTCGGCGATTCCGGCACCGTCTATACGTGCGATACGCTGATTGTCTCCACCGGGGCCGAAGCCAAATGGCTGGGGCTCGACAGCGAGCAGTCGTTCATGGGATTTGGCGTCTCGGCCTGCGCGACCTGCGACGGCTTTTTCTTCAAGGAAAAGGAGGTCTTGGTGGTCGGCGGCGGCAATACCGCGGTCGAGGAAGCGCTATATCTCTCCAACCTGGCGAGCAAGGTGACCCTGATCCACCGCCGCGACGAGCTTCGCGCCGAGAAAATCCTCCAGACCCGGCTGCTCAACCACGACAAGATCGAGATACTCTGGCATACGGTGCTTGAGGAGGTCACCGGCAACACCGACGGCATGGCGCCCGAAGTCACCGGGGTGAAGGTCAAGAACGTCAAGACCGGCGAGGTGAGCGAGCTTACCCTCGACGGCGTCTTCATCGCCATCGGCCACAAGCCGAATACCGACCTGTTCGGCGGCCAGTTGGACATGGACGGCGAGGGCTACCTGATTACGGCGCCTGATTCGACCGCTACCAATGTGCCCGGCGTGTTCGCCGCCGGTGACGTGCAGGACAATACCTATCGCCAAGCGGTCACCGCGGCCGGGACGGGCTGCATGGCTGCCCTCGAGACGGAGAAATTCCTCGCCGAACAAGAAGCGGTTGCCGACGCCGCCGAATAAGCGCTATTCCTGAGCGTCAATTCTCAACCGTTCGGAACGAGGCTCCAACGCCATGTCGATGGACTGGGATAAGCTGCGGATTTTTCATGCGGTGGCCGAAGCCGGCAGCTTCACCCATGCCGGCGAAACGCTAAATCTCAGTCAATCGGCGATCAGCCGCCAGATCAGCGCCCTCGAACGCGGCCTCAATGTGCCGTTGTTCCACCGCCACGCCCGGGGGCTGATCCTTACCGAGCAGGGGGAGGATCTCTATCTGACCGCCCACGACGTGTTCCACAAGCTGGCCATGTCGGAAGCCCGGCTGACCGACTCCCGGGAGCAGCCGGCGGGCACTCTCAAAATCGCCACGACCGTCGGCTTCGGCTCCGTATGGCTGACCCCGCGGATTCGGGAATTCGTCGATCTCTACCCGGACATCGAAGTCAGCATCGTCCTGACCTACTCGGAATTCGACCTTTCCATGCGCGAAGCGGACGTCGCCATCGAACTCACGCCACCGACCCACCCCGAGCTCATCCAGCGCCATCTGATGACCATCAACCACTACGTTTACGCGACGCCCGACTACCTCAAGGCCCACGGGATGCCGCAGACGCCGGAGGATCTCGACAAACACAAACTTATCACATTCGGCCAGGAGGTTGGCGATCAGCGGGAGCTGCTGCCGACCCTCAATTTCCTCCTTGATGCCGGTGCAAACCCAAAAAAGCCGCGCCGCCCGGTGCTGCAGGTGAATAATATTTACGGAATCTACCGAGCGGTCCTGTCGGGTCTCGGCATGGGCGCCCTGCCCAACTACTTCGATGAAGGCTCGGCCAATCTGGTCCGGGTGCTGCCGGAACTGCAAAGCCCGGCGACCGAGGCCTATTTCGTCTATCCCGAGGAGCTGCGCCAGTCGGCCAGAATCGCGGTATTCCGCGATTTCTTGATCCGGAAGGTCATGGAATCCCGCTGATTGGACTCCCAATTCAGGGAACTTTTGCAGGAATTTGACAAGCCATGCATGTCGTGCATGGCAAATGTGCGGTAATCACACTGGCGATTTTGCAATGCAACAACTACTTTTCTTGACAGCGACGGCGTTAGCCGACGCTCTCCGGGCCCCCCGGCCCGGATTTCCAAGGGTCTTCGGACCCTACGTCTCCCAGACGTGAAGCCTCCCTGTTAAACTCACCGGGAAAGTTTACTTTCCCGGTGTTTTTTTTGCTCCCGGCTAGCTGTTCAACGCCCCCTATTCGGCGGCGATGCCGAGCTCCGATTTCCGGGCTTTCACCACCTGATCGGCTTCCTTGCCGGTTATTTCCTGGAGCCGGTCGAACTCGAATTCAAAGGTGCCCACGCCGTGGGTCGACGAGCGCAACTCGTTGATCAGGTCGAGAATTTCCGATTCCGGCATGTGGGCGTTCACCTCGTCCCAGCCCTTCCAGCCCTCCTTCGGCTCGAACCCTAGGATTTGGCCGCGGCGCCCGGAAACCAGACTTTGAACCCGCGACATGAACTCCGACGGAACGGAAACGGTGACCGAAAAAACCGGCTCCAGCAGGACCGGGCCGCATTTCGGCATCCCTTCCCGCATGGCCATGCTGCCGGCCGTCTTGAACGCCTGGTCCGAACTGTCGACGGCGTGGAACTGTCCGTCGGTCAATTCGACCGAGACATCGACCACGGGAAATCCGAGCGGACCCTGGGAGAGATACTCCTTCACCCCGTTTTCGACCGCCGGGATGTACTGCTTGGGCACCACGCCGCCGGTGATCGAGTCGGTAAATTGGAACCCCGAACCTCTCGGCAGTGGTTTGATTTCGATATGAACATCGCCGAACTGGCCGTGCCCTCCCGACTGCTTTTTGTGCCGCGCATGTTGCGAGATGGGCTTCTTGATGGATTCCTTATACGCCACCTGAGGCAGGCCGCCATCGACCTCAAGCTTGTTTCGGTTGTGCATCCGCTCGAGCGCGATTCGGAGATGGGTTTCACCCTGGCCGCGCAGCACGAACTCGCCGGTATCCGGATTCGGGCCGTAGCTCAGTGACGGGTCCTCTTCAATGAGCCGTGCCAGTGCGCCGGCCATTTTCACCTCGTCGTCCCGCCGGCCCGCATGGATGGCCAGCGCATAGACGGGCTTCGGCGGCGCCGGCCACGCCGGACCCTCGGCGTTGCCCGACGGCGACAGCAGATTTCCCGTGTGCACCTCTTCCATCCGGCCCAGGGCGGCCACCTCGCCCTCGGTGAGTTTGGCGACCTTCTCCTGGTCGGCGCCCCGCAGCTTGACGATGCCGCTCACCCTGGAGCCGCTGAGCGTCGCGCCGTCCTCGACCTCCCCGCGCAGAACCCGGGCGATGGACCGTTTGCCGGTCTGCGAACCGTGAGAGGTCTTGAAGACCCGGGCAACCGCCTCGCCGTCGGCATCGATGCCGATCCGCCCGCGAGTTACCGCAATGCCGGGCGCCTCATGGCGCAGCACCTTCAACAACCGTGTAATACCGTGACCGGATTCGGCCGAGCCGAAAAACACCGGGACAAGATTCCCCGCCCTATTTGCCGCCGCGAGGTGGTCGTAGGTCTCGCCGACCTCGGGCACCTCGTCTTCCAGCAACTGCTCCAACAGGCCGTCATCAAAATCGGAGAGCGCCTCCAACATTACCGTCCGTTCGATTTCCAGACGATCGTTGAGGTCGGCGGGTATCTCCGTGATCTCCTTGAGATCGCCCTCGGTGTACTCGAAGGCCCGCTTGCTCGTGAGATCGACATATCCGGTGATCTCATCGCCTGTCCTGATGGGAATTTCGCGCAAGACCAATGGCTGGTCTATGACCCCGCGCAGCGCGTCCACGCTCTCGGCGACGCTCGCCGCGGCGCCGTGGATTTTGTTGATAAAGATGATATGCGGCACGCTTTGCTCGTGGAGCCCGCGCAACAGCCGCGCGGCCCCGAGGGCCTTGTCCGCGCCGGGCTCGATCACCACCACGGCAATATCACATACGGCCATGGCGCTGATCGTGTCCTGGATGAGTTCGACCGAACCCGGACAGTCCAGGAGAGTCCACGAATCACCGAGGTAGTCGAAGCTGGCGACATTCATTTCGACGCTCATGGACCGCGAGCGCGCCTCGGGAGATGAATCACCAACCGTATTGCCTTCGGTGATCCTGCCCAGGCGATTTGTCGCACCGGCCTTGAACAGCATGGCTTCGAGTAACGAGGTTTTGCCGCTCAGGTACGGGCCCACAAGGGCCGCGCAACGGGGACCGAATTCAGATGTGTCTGCCACGGGTAGATCCTCCCAGCCGTCTAGGCGTTTTGAAGTTCCAGGCGGACGCTTTTCGCCGGGACACGAGTGGAGTTGCCGCGGCACGCCCTTGGGGGAAAGGTTAGCGGCCCGAAACCGGAGTCTTCAAGAAGAATCCGGCCCTGCCCGTTCGGTCGAGCGATCCGGCCGGCCTGACGGCGACAATTATCGACTATTTCGTCTTTTGGGCGGCGAGACCCGCTGCTCACGACAAGGCGGCGCAGGCCCGCTGAATGCGCTGGCAGGCATCCTCCAGCAATCCGGTGGCCGTCGCGTATGAGATGCGGAAATGCGGCGCCAGACCGAAGGCGGCGCCGAGCACCGCGGCGACCCCTTCGGCCTCCAACAGATAGGCGCAGAAATCACCGTCGCTTTCGATCTTTTTCCCGTCCGGGGCGGTCTTGCCGATGTTGCCTGCGCAGGACGGGTAGACATAGAAGGCGCCCTCGGGCGTCAGACAATCGATCCCCGTCGCCTGATTGAGCATGGAGACCACCATGTCGCGGCGGTCCTTGAAGACCTTGTTGTTGGCCGAAAAGTCCTGCGGTCCTTCCAAGGCCGCGATGGCCGCGGCCTGAGAAATGGAACTGGTATGCGAAGTGCTCTGGGATTGAATCTTGTTCATCGCCGAGATCAATTCCTGCGGTCCCCCCGCATAGCCGACCCGCCAGCCGGTCATCGCATAGGCCTTGGAAACGCCGTTGAGGGTCAACGTCCGGTCGTACAATTCCGGCTCCACCTGGGCGATGGTCGAAAACTCAAAATCGTCATAGATGATGTGCTCGTAGATATCGTCGGTCATCACCCAGACATGCTCGTGGCGCAGCAGGACGTCGGCCAGCGCCTTCAATTCGGCCCGGGTGTAGGCCCCGCCCGTCGGGTTTGAGGGCGAATTGAGCATCACCCATTTGGTCCGGGGCGTGATCGCGGCTTCCAACTGATCCGGGGTCATTTTGAACCGGTTCTCCGCCGGGCAGTCGACGAACACCGGCATGCCGTCGGCCAAGAGGACGATGTCCGGATAGCTCACCCAATAGGGCGCCGGGATGATTACCTCGTCGCCCGCCTCCACCGTCGCCATGATGCCGTTGTAAATGCTTTGCTTGCCGCCGCATGCCACCTGAATCTGGCTCGGCTCATATGTCAGATCATTGTCGCGTTGAAATTTCGCCGCCACCGCGGTGCGGAGCTCAATTGAGCCCGGCACATCGGTGTATTTGGTATAGCCGTCGGCCATGGCCTTCGCCGCGGCGTCCTTGACATGGTCCGGGGTATCGAAATCAGGCTCTCCGGCGCCCAGGCCGATAACGTCGCGGCCCTCCGCTTTAAGCGCGCGCGCGCGCGCCGTCACCGCCATGGTCGGCGATGGCTGAATTCGATCGAGGCGAGATGCCAAGATGGACATATTGGTGTACTCCCCAGACTTCCGGCCACGAATACCGGTCAGAAAAACCGGCGGCAAACTACGCCCGCCGTCACGCCGCTGCAATAACAGATTGTGCGGTTGAAGCGGCGGGGAGATAGTGGACCGGACTATGTCGCCGCTTCGCAATCCGCGCCTTTGGATCATCGCCGCCGGAACGGTCATCGTACCGCTGGATTCCTCGGTCAACGTGGCGTTTCCGTACATCGCCGACGGCTTCGGCCGGCCGGCACCGGATCTCCGGCTGGTGGTTGTCACCTTTATATTGAGCTCCGCCGCCCTTTTGTTGATCGGGGGGCGCCTTGGCGATCTCTACGGCTACCGGCGGATTTTCCGAACGGGACTGGTCATCAGCATTGCCGCACTGCTCCTGGACGCCGCGGCGCCATCCTACCTCGCCCTCCTATTGGCGCGGACCGGACAGGGCATCGGTGCGGCCCTGACCCTCTCCTGTGCGCCGGCACTCACCATGGGACTGTTCTCCGAAGCCGATCGCGGCAAGGCCATTGGGGCTTATGCAATGATATTCGCCGGATCCATGGCCTTGGGGCCGGTCGTCGGCGGCTGGTTGATCGACGCTTGGGATTGGCGGGCGGTGTTCTGGTACCGGGCGCCATTGGCCGCGGTGGCGCTGCTCGGATCAATATTTCTCTCAGGCGCGCGCGCGGCCGAGCCCGGGAAGACCTTCGATCTCACCGGCGCCGTTCTGCTGGGCTCCGCCCTGGCCCTGATCTTCATCTCGCTGAATACGCTGAGCATGTCCGCGGCCGCCGGCACCGCCCTCGGGGGTCTGGCGATCCTGACCGGCGGCGGCTTCGTCGCCCACCAACTAAGAAGCGCTTCGCCGATCATCGAGCTTCGCTATTTCCGCTCCTGGCCGTTTTCCGGTCTGACGCTCTCCAACGTGCTGCTTAACTTGGCGAGCTTCTCGGTCATGATGGTGGTGCCGTTCTATCTCGGCCGGACGGCCAACGTGGATGCCGGTGACGCCGGTTGGGTTCTCGCGGCCTATGCCGGCGGCGTGGCGGTGACGGCATGGATTGCCGGACAAATTCTCAACACGGCGACGGCCGGCGAATCCGCGGCTCCTCGATTGATGCGCCTCGGCGCCATCGGCATCGGTGCCGGCCTGTGGCTGGTTTCCGGTCTCGGGCCGGGCCAGTCCCTGTTGGCCGTCGCGGCGGCCATCGGCCTTGTCGGGGCCGGGCTGGGGCTCTATCAGGCATCGTTCCTCTATCTGGTGACCGGCACCCTGCCGCCCGAAGATAGGGGCGTCGCCGGCAGCCTCGCCGAGGTTACCCGTTCCATGGGCAACGTCGGCGCGGCGACCCTGATGTTCGAAATTTTCCGCACCCGATCGGCGGCCGACGGGTTCGAGTCCGGGTTCCAGTCAACCTATATCACCGCCGCGGCCATCGCTTTCGCGGTGCTTGCGGTGATGCTTGTGTCGACCATATTTCAAAGAACCAGGTCCTAAGCCGCCCGTGATCTCCGGGGCGCGCGTGATATAATCGGCCCCGAAGGAAAATTCATGCCGCTACTGGACCACGCCGGGATCGATTTCATCCCCGAAAGACGCCCCCTTGTCGAGGGTGGCGAAGCGCTGCACGTGGTCTCGGAATTCGAGCCGGCCGGCGACCAGCCCGAGGCCATCGGCGAGTTGACGGCCAGCATCCGCGACGGCGACAAGGACCAGGTGTTATTGGGCGTTACCGGATCGGGCAAGACCTTCACCATGGCCCACGTCATTCAGGCGCTGAACCGGCCGACCCTGGTGCTGGCCCCGAACAAGACATTGGCGGCCCAGCTTTACGGCGAAATGAAGGAGTTCTTCCCCGACAATGCGGTCGAGTATTTCGTCTCCTATTACGACTACTACCAGCCCGAAGCCTACGTACCGCGCTCGGACACCTACATCGAGAAAGACGCGTCGATCAACGAGCAGATCGACAGGATGCGGCATTCGGCGACCCGCGCGCTGTTGGAGCGCAATGATGTGGTGATCGTCGCCTCGGTGTCCTGCATCTACGGTATTGGCGCGGTGGAGACCTATGCCCAGATGACGGTCAAACTGACCGCCGGCGGGGCCATGGACCGCAAGGCGCTGCTCAAGGAACTGGTGGAGCTTCAGTATACGAGAAACGACGCGGCGTTCTTCCGCGGTACCTTCCGGGTGCGCGGCGATGTGGTCGAGATCTTTCCTTCGCACCTGGAGGACCGGGCCTGGCGGGTCAGCCTGTTCGGCGACGAGATCGAGGGGATATGGGAAATCGATCCCTTGACGGGCGAGAAAACGGCGCGGCTTGAGGAGGTCACCGTTTATCCGTCCAGCCACTACGTCACACCCCGCCCCACCCTCCAGCAGGCCATCCCGAAGATTAAGGAAGAACTCAAGGATCGGGTGGCCTGGTTTGAGAAGAACGGCAAGCTGTTGGAGGCCCAGCGGCTGGAAGAACGGACCACCTTCGATCTCGAGATGCTGGAGACCACCGGACATTGTTCGGGTATTGAAAACTACTCCCGCTACTTGACCGGCCGGGCGCCGGGCGAGCCGCCGCCAACCCTGTTCGAATATCTGCCCGAAAACGCGCTTCTGGTGGTCGACGAAAGCCATGTCACGGTGCCCCAGCTGGGCGGCATGTACCGGGGCGATTTCAACCGCAAATCGACCCTCGCCGAATACGGATTCCGGCTACCGTCCTGCATCGACAACCGGCCGCTGAAATTCGAGGAATGGGAGGCCATGCGGCCGCAGACCGTGTTCGTCTCGGCGACGCCGGGCCCGTGGGAGCTTGAAGCCACCGGCGGCGTGTTCGTCGAACAGGTGGTCCGACCGACCGGTCTGGTGGACCCGGAATGCATCGTCCGGCCGGTGGAGGCCCAGGTAGACGATCTGCTGGCCGAGTGCCGCACCTGCGCCGCCAATGGGGAACGGGTGCTGGTCACCACCCTTACCAAGCGCATGGCCGAGGACCTCACCGAGTATATGCACGAGGCGGGCCTGCGGGTCCGCTACCTGCATTCGGACATCGACACGCTGGAGCGGATCGAGATCATCCGCGACCTGCGCTTGGGCGCTTTCGATGTGCTGGTGGGCATCAATCTGCTCCGCGAGGGTCTCGACATTCCCGAATGCGCGCTGGTCGCGATCCTGGATGCCGACAAGGAAGGTTTCCTGCGTTCCAAGACATCCCTCGTCCAAACCATCGGCCGGGCGGCGCGAAACGTCGACGGGCGGGTGCTGCTCTACGCCGACAACAAGACCGAGTCGCTGGACTACGCCATCGGCGAGACCGACCGGCGGCGGGCCAAGCAGCAGGCCTATAACGAGGCCCGCGGCATCACCCCGGCAAGCGTCAAGAAGGGGATATCGGATGTCTTGCAGTCGGTCTATGAAGCCGACTACGTGACCGTCGATCTGGGGGTCAGCGAAGACAGCCACAGAGTGGGCAACAATATGCAGACCCACCTGAAGGACATGAACAAGCGCATGCTGGATGCGGCGGCCAATCTGGAATTCGAGGAAGCGGCCCGGCTCCGGGATGAAATCCGGCGCCTCGAAGCCATCGACCTGGGTCTCGACAAGGCCGGCGTCTCACCGGCCGCGGCGGCCGAGGCGGGCGTCCGGCCATCTCCGTTCAGACCCGGCAAGGCGGGCGTCCAGCCCCGCACCGCCGGCAAACGGAAATCCAAGGCTCACGGAAAGAAGAAGCGCCGCGACGGGCGTGCGCGGTAATTCCTCGCCGGCTCCCACCCCCACCATCCATCTGTTATCATTCACCCTCAATTTCAGGGGGACCCGCCATGGATTGGTCCGTCAGCCACCGGCCGACATTTTGGCAAGGCACGAAACTCGTCTATCCGGAGGTGCCCAAGGAACACCCGAAGTTCTCGCAGAGCGTTACCGTCGGCAACCTCGTCCTGGTCTCGGGGTGCGGCGGCAAGGACACCGTGACCGGCGCACCGGCGCCTCCGGACGTCTCCGGCCAGGTCAACACGGCGCTGGACAAAACGAGGGCGGCGCTGGAAGAAGCCGGCAGCTCCATGGAGAACATCATCAAGACGTTCTTCCTGATCCGCAGCCTGGACGACTATGGCGAGGTGAGAAAAACCGAAACCGAATATTACGAGCGTCACGCGCCGTCCCTGATTGAGACGCCGCCCTCGGCGACCCTGATGGTGGTGCCCGGCCTCGCCAACCCCGACTACCGGCTCGAATACGAGGTGATCGCGGCGAAGGACCGGTCCGCCCCCGATTGGGGCGTCACCTATTACCCGGAGTTCTGGGGCGGTAAGGAGTTGGCGTTCCCGCACGTGCCGAAGGAGCACGCCAAGTTCGCCCGCACCCAAGTCATCGGCGGCCTGGTCGCCGTCTCCGGCTGTCAGGCCCTGGACCACGGCACGGTTCGCGTCGAGACCATGGACTTCGCCGAACAAACCCGCATCTGCCTCGACAAGGTGCGGAGCGGCATGGAGGAAACCGGGGGATCCCTCGAAACCACCGCCAAGACGGTGGTGTTCATCAAGGACCCGGCGCGGATTTCCGAGTACCGGGAAATCGAGCGCGCCTATTTCGCCGAGCACGCGCCCGCCCTGGTGGACAACCCGCCGGCCAGCACCCTGATGGTGGTCGAGGAACTGCCCCGGCCCGAATTCCTGGTCGAGGTAGAGGCGTTCGGGGTCGCAGGCGACACACTCCCCGGCTGGCCGGTCGCCTTTTATCCGGGTGCCGTCCGGGCCGGACAGTTGCTGTTCTCCGCCGCCATTGGCGCCGGCGGCGGCATCGAGGCACAGATCGAGGCGGCGTTCACCGCCCTCAAGGCCTCCCTCGAAAATGCCGGCGGGAGCCTCGACGGTTTGGTCAAAACGACCATGATGCTGACCCGGCTCGAGGACTACCCCGTCATGCGGCGGGTCGAGACGGAGTTTTACGAAGCTCACGCGCCGGCGTTGCTCGAGAACCCGCCCGCCAGCACGTTCATCCGGCTCCAGGCCTGCGAAGGCAGGGACAGCCTGTTCCAGCTCGACGGCACGGCGGTTCTGTAGGGGCCCTGCCCCTCGCTCATCCAGTCGCGGGCGCGGCGAAGCCCGGCACTTCCGGCGCCGGGCGCAAAACACGAAAATTGGTGTGATCCCAACCCGGGATGTGGCACGTTTTTGCCGGGGCAATACCGCACGGCCCTTAAAGAAGCCTGGACCAATCAGGGAGAAGATCATGCGCACACAAGTGGCGATTATCGGCGGCGGCCCGGCGGGGCTGATGCTCTCGCACCTGCTGCACCTGGACGGCATCGACAGCATCGTGGTCGAGAAACACCCGCGGGAGCATGTGCTGCAGCGCATCCGGGCGGGCGTCCTCGAAGCGGGCTCGGTACAGCTCCTGCGCGATGTCGGCCTCGGCGGGCGCATGGACGCCGAAGGCCACCCCCATGACGGCGCCTATATCGTCTGGAAGGGCGAGCAGAAGGTCCTCATCGACACCGCCAAATACACCGGCAAGCAAATGATGGCCTACGGCCAGACCGCCATCACCGAGGACCTCTATGCCGCCCGCGACCGGGACGGCGGGCAGATCATCGATGAAGCCCAAAGCGTGGCGCTCCACGACCTCACCACCGACGAGCCCTTCGTCACCTTCGAGAAGGACCGCAACGTGGAACGCATCGAGTGTGATTTCGTCGCGGGTTGCGACGGCTTTCATGGGGTCAGCCGGCGCTGCATTCCATCGTCCACACTGGTGAACTACGACAAGAGCTACCCCTTCGGCTGGCTCGGCATCCTGTCGGAAACCCGGCCGCTGCCGGATATCGTCTATGCCAACCACGAACGGGGTTTCGCCCTTGCCTCCCAACGCTCGGAGCGGATGAGCCGCTACTACATTCAGTGCCCGCTCGACAATTCCGTCGAGGAATGGCCGGACGACCGGTTCTGGGAGGAATTGAAAGCGCGCTTCCCGGCGGACATGGCGGACGCCATCGAGACCGGCCCGTCGATCGAGAAGTCCATCGCGCCGCTGCGCAGCTTCGTCTCCGAGCCCATGCGCTACGGGCGCCTGTTCACCGCCGGCGACGCCGCGCATATCGTGCCGCCCACCGGAGCCAAGGGGCTCAATCTCGCCTTTTCGGATGTTTGGTACCTGTCGCGGGGCCTGATCCGCCGCTACAAGGACGATAAGGACGATCTGCTCGACACGTATTCGGAAACCGCGCTGCGCCGCGTGTGGGGGGCCGAGCGGATGTCCTGGTACCTGACCCGGCTGCTGCACCTGTTCCCGGACGACAATCCGTTCGATCAGCGGACCCGCGAGGATGAACTGGATTACGTGGCGCGCTCGGAAAACGCCATGGCGGCGCTCGCCGAACAATATGTCGGACTGCCCTACGAGATGTAAGCCCTAGGGTCCGGACTCAATTAGGGGATTCTCCTTTTTACGCCCTCTCCCCCGGGAAGGGGGCGAGGGAACCCGATGCGGCAACGCGACTACTCCCTCTCCCTCTCTGAGGGAGAGGGCCGGGGTGAGGGTGATATGGAAATTCCCCCTCACCCGGCTATGGCTATGGCTCGCAGGCTCGCCAACCCTTCGCATCCCTCTCCCCCTGACGGGGGCGAGGGACCTTGTCCCGCACCGTCCTCATCGCCGCAACACTCCCATGGCGGCTAAATTAAGTCCCGACCCTAGAGCTCGTGCTGCCGTTTCTGCCGGGAATTCCGGAACGCCGAGATAGGCGGCATCAGGTAACGCCGTGTCTCCGATTCATCGGGCGGCGGCGCATCGCCGACCGGCCGATCCCCCTTGACGGTGACACGCTCCATCAGCCGCCGATTGGGATAGTAGTCGTGCAGGGCCGAATGCTGCGCGGACCGGTTATCCCAAAACACCACCATGTCGGGCTGCCAACGGTGCCGGTAATGGTACTCATGGCGGAGGGTCTTCTTGTACAGCATCTCCAGCACCACCCGGCTTTCGTCCGCCTCCATCCCCTTGATGTGGGTGGTAAACTGAGGGTTGACGTAGATTGCTTTCCTGCCGGTTACCGGGTGGACGCGCACCACCGGATGAACGGCGGGCCGATAGACCTCTTCGTACTCATTGAGCTTGGCCCGGCCCTCCGGGGTATCGGCAAACAGGTCCTTGAACGGCAGAAAATCGTGCACCGCCTCGAGCCCCGACAGGAACGCCTGCCAACGGTCCGAGAGGCCGTCATAGAGCGCGGCCATGCTGCAGAAATTGGTGTCGCCGCCCACTGCGGGGATTTCCTTGCAGCAAAGCATGGTGCCCATGGGCGGTTCTTCGCGAAAAGTCTCGTCGGTATGCCAGATATCGGTCGGCGCCGGCGGATTGTTTTCCTTGTTGTCGTAGACGATGAGCTCCGGGTTGTCCTCGGTGCTGCTCGAGAACGGGTGGACGGTCAGCTCGCCGAAATATCCGCCAAACCGGCGCAGGTCATCGGAGGAGATTTTCTGATCGGGGAGCACCAGCACCCCGAATTCCGCGTGCGCGCGCGACAGTTCGGCCTGCAGTTCCGCGCTCAGCGGCCGCGACAGATCAATTCCGGTGATCTCGGCGCCCAGAAAGACGCCGACCGGCCGCACCGGAAAGGAATACTCGGTGGTGGATTGCAATCCGGTGACGAGATCGTCCATTGACTTGCCCTCCCAACAAACCGCCGTCACTTCGCCATTGACGAAAGAGTAGGACGGAATTTTGCCGGCGTCCATATCACGGGCGGAAATGTCCGAAACGGCTACATCCGCGCCTGCAGCTTCCGCACGGCGACCATCTCGTCGCAGGCCCGGATCAACTGGTCGAGGGTCGACACCCCGCGGGCCTCCAGCCGTTCCAGCATGGCGGCGAAAATCCGGGCAGTCGCCACCGCATCGCCCAGGGCCGAATGCCGGTTCTCGATGGTTACGCCGTGCCGCTTGGCAATGGTCTCCAAGCTATGATCGTCGGTGTCGCGATCGAGAAACACGGAGATCAGCAGCGTGTCCAGCACCACATGGTCGAACCGGGCGCCGGTCTCGGCTTCTTTCAGTTTCAAAAACGTCAGGTCGAAGGCGGCGTTGTGGGCCACCAGTACGGTGTCGCCGACGAACACCCGGAAGCGCGGTACCACTGAATTTGCACCCGGCTTACCGGCAACTACATCATCGGTGATTCCGTGGATACGGATAGACGCCTTGGGGATATCCATTCCCGGGTTGATAAATTCGTCAAAGGAGCGGGATTCGGTCACCTCGCCGCCGTGGACGCCGACCGCGCCGATGGAAATCAGCTCGTCCCCTTGTGATGGCCTGAGACCGGTGGTTTCCGTATCGAAGACCGTGAAATCCAGCGACCGCAGGGTCCGGCCATCCAGCTCCTGCATGTGCCGGGGCAAATCCAGAAGGCTGTAATCAAAGAACTCGGGCCGCTCGGGCAAGGCACCGGCATCGAGCTCCCGGCGATGCAATTCGCGGTTCAGCCAGCTCCAGGCGCAAACACAGATAACGGCGGTAACCGCAAATATCCAGACCACCAGATGCAACGCCTGGTCGGCGCCCTGACCCGCGCCAAGAACGAGCCATGCGGCAGCGGAGGCGGCAGCGGCGAGGACGACGCCCAAAACCGCCATCCAGAGGCCTGCGAGGCTGCGCGTACTGAGCCGGGATATTTTCATGCCCTTCGTCCCCCAACGCCGTGCCCCGTCAGCATAAGCAGTGTGCCATCAATAGAGCTCGCCGCCGAATTCGAACTTGATCCGGGTCAAAAGGTCCTCGACGGTCTTGAGCGCATCTCTTAGTTGACGCCGAACCCGGCGCGAGAGTGATTTCGGGTGAATGTGATAGCTGGGCGATGCGCCGGCCCGCGCCTCGGCGACCTGGCGGGAGAGAATCAAATTGGACAAATAGACGTAGGCCGCCGTCAGGTCTTCGTGATCCGCCGTGTTGAGCATCCCGATGCTCTTGAGGCCGTCCATCCGGGCCAGCGTCGAGGTCGCCGTCACTCCCTCGCGGAGAGACAGGAGGCGAATACTCTGAACCAAGGGAAATGTTCCATGAAGCTTGAGATCCATCTTGCCCTTGTCGGGCCCCGCATCGCTGCTCGTCGCCCAGCGGCCGAAGGACCGGAGCGCCGTGCCGTGATCGCGGTCAGCGGCAAACAGCCGGCGCAGGAACGGCTCGTTATGGTCCATAAGACGGGTGACGTAACCGCGCAGTTCCCGACCCAACGACACCTCGCCTGATGCCGGCTGAAAATCGAAAAAAATATCGAAATCGAGAAACGCCTGATTGGTCGTCGCGGCGTTCCATTTGTCCACCTGCGCCTTCCATCCCGAAAGTGTCTGACGCCAAAGGGGATTGGACGCCATGACGTCCCCATTGCAAAACGGCAGGCCGGCCGCGTCGAGGTCTCTGGACAACCGTGTGGCCAACTCGACAAACCACGGATCGGCGGACTCTACTTCGTCAGAGCCGGCATCCGCGATGATGAAGCCGTAATCCTGGTCCGGCGACAGGTAGTTCTCGCCCCGTCCCCCGGAACCCATGATGACCATGCAAAATTGCAGTGGGGCGGCGCCCAATCCCTCGTTCTCCATCTCGGCCGCATTGAGCGTAAGCAAATCCTGGTAGAGCCCGTTGTTCATGTGGGTTAGGAGCGCCTGAATTTCCGGCGCCTTCACGCCTTCTTCCAGCAACTCGCCCGCCAGATCACTCGCGGCGGCCTTGGTTTCCCGCAATCCCTCACGGGTCCGTTCGTAGGCAAAGGAATCCACGCGGGTGACGAGATCACTCGCCGCCGTCGCCATCACCCGATGCAGGTCGAGCACCCCGGATAGTTTGCCTTCGCGGTCGACCACCGGCAGGTGACGGTGCCCGAAGCGGCGCATTCGCGCCAGCGCCACGTAGAGGGGATCGCTTTCGGCCGCCGTCCGGAGCGGATAGGACATGATGTCCGACGCCCGCTGCGCGGCATCCGCCCGGAAGGCGATCCGCCGCACCACATCCTGTTCCGTCACGATGCCCTGGGGCGCCCCCTCCGAATCCGCGAGCACGACGGCCGAGAGCTTTTGAGTGCTCATGATGCCGACGAGGTCCTGCAACGGATCGTTCGGAGACAACCCGGAAGGTGTCTTCCGCATGTGGTCCCGGACGGTCTGAAAAAACACCCGCGTTGCCGGAGATCCCTGGCTCATCTGCGCTTCGGCCGGGTCCGGACGCACCGGATCGTCGGCCACCCTGTTTTGATCCACCTCCGCCACGGTAGCATCTCTCCCGGCGCGCCGACAGGTGTGGAAACGGCCCATTCATGTGACCGGGATCACAACCCAAATGACTGAAATTGTGCCTCTTTATGGCGCCAAATGGTTCGGCATGTCCAAAGGCCGGAAACTCGACTGCAATTTCATCCCGATGCTCAAGGCGGCGACGGGACCGGGTCGCGTTGGAGATACCATCCGGGTGCATGGCCAACCCGTTATCCCTGCGATTGGAACCGGCGCCGACGGCGTCTATGATCGTCATAAGACTGTAATGGGGCACCCGAGAACCGATGACCGACAAACTAATCAAGACCGAAGAAGAATGGCGCAGCCAATTGACGCCGGAGCAGTATCAGGTGACGCGCCTGAAGGGGACCGAGCAGGCCTTCACCGGCATCTATGCTCATAGCAAAGAGCCGGGCATTTACCATTGCATCTGCTGCGATCAACCTTTGTTCGATTCCAATACCAAATTTGAGTCGGGCACAGGCTGGCCGAGCTTCTTCCAGCCGTTGACCGAGGACTCGGTCGCCGAGGAACGGGACGTCAGCTACGGGATGATCCGGACCGAGGCGCTCTGCAGCCGCTGCGACGCCCATCTCGGCCATGTCTTTCCCGACGGCCCGGCGCCGACAGGCCTCCGGTACTGCATGAACTCCGCGTCGCTCAATCTGAAGCCCAAGGAATAGGCGATCCACCGCCGGCCTCATGGCTGACACCGGGCATCCCGAGGCTTCCGGCGCAGACGGAAAGCCGCGATTCACCAGCAACGTTCTCGGCTTTGCCGCCATGACCCTGGGCATGGGAGCGATGGTCAGCGTCGACGGGTTCGTCAAACAGATCGGTAACGAACTGCACCCGGTTGAGATCGTTTTCTTCCGCAACTTCTTCGGATTGGTGGCGCTAACCCCTCTCATGCTCCGCCAGGGGACACGTCTCTGGCACACTCGGAACATCAAGCTCCATGCAGGCCGCGGCCTGATTCACGCGGCATCCATGGTGTGCTGGTTTTGGGCGCTGCTGTTTGTCCCGTTGGCAGAGGCAACGGCGATTTCATTCATGCTGCCCGTCTTCGCCACCCTGGGCGCCATTTTATTCCTCGCCGAACCCAGCCGGGGCGGAAGATGGTTGGCCGTCGGCTTGGGATTCGCCGGCATGCTGATCATTATACGGCCGGGCTTTGAGGCCATCAGCATCGGCATGCTGCTGGTGGTCGCCTCCAGCATCGGCGCGGGCACCTCCAAGGTGATGACCAAGGTATTGGTTCGTACGGACGATCCTACGACCATCGTCGCTTATCTGACGCTGTTCATCACCGTATTCAGCTTCATCCCGTCGTTGTTCGTGTGGCGCTGGCCGAGTATGGACGCGCTTTGGATGCTGGGGGTCATCGGCGTACTCGGTGTCCTTGGCCATGGTTTCATGACCTGGTCCTACCGTCTCGGCGAAATCACGGCGGTGGAGCCGGCCTACTTTACCCGGCTGATATGGGCAGCCTTAATCGGATATTTCGTCTTTCAGGAGGTTCCCGGCATCTGGACCTGGGCGGGCGCGGCGGTGATCGTGGCCGGCGCCGTGTGGCTCATTCAGGTGGAAACCAAAGAGGCGCGAGCCAAAGCCCGCGCCGCCGGTGGTTCCGATTCCGCGACTAGCGGAGAGCGTTAAGGAGTTCCTTGGTCCGCGTCATCGATGCTTCGTAGGCCGCCGCATCCCACGCCGGCGCATGCCGGGACGTGTAGCCGTGTTTCACATCCGGATAGAGATGAAGCTCCAATAGGTCATTGCCATCCGCCGCATCCTGAATTTGGTCCAACACCTCCTGCGGCGCCGCCTGGTCGTCGGTGCCGAAATGGATACTCACGGGCGCCTTGATACCAGCGATGTCATCGTACCAATCCTGCATGGCGGAACCGTGATAGGAAAACCCGGCATCGAGGCCCATCCGCGCCGGACCGATATACGCATAGGGTCCGCCATAGCAGAAACCGGCCACGGCCACCTTTCCATTGCACTCGGGGCGGGATTTCAGATCGTTAGCCGCGTCCGCCACGTCCTCGACACCCTTTTCGATCAGATCATAGCGCGGCTGGGCTCGCTCCCGGGCCCGCTCGTCACCCAATTCCAAAGGGCCGGGCAAATCGGTGCGCCAAAAAAAGTCCGGCGCGGATACCGCAAAACCGGCCTCGCCAAGCTCATCGCAAATCGCTTTGAGGCTCGGGCCGACCCCGAAAACATCCGCCACCATGACGATCCCGGGCGCCGGACCGCCATCGGGTGTGACCACGTAGGAATCGAATTCCCCGCCGCCGCTTGAGGTGAGCTTGATATCGGTTCCGGCCATGTGTTCCTCCCTGATCCGGTCAATTGGCTGAGTGCATTATGAAGCGGCGTGCGCGCCTGTCCATAGGGTCCGTATGGGGATACGATTTCCGCGACAATCATCAAGGCAGCCCAATGATCACCATTTGCGGACGCGCCTCCTCCATCAATGTGCAAAAGGCGGTATGGACAGCTGCCGAGTTGGGCCTCGAGGTCGACCGGGTCGACGCCGACGGGACCATCGGCAGCATCGATACGCCGGACTATCGGAAACTGAATCCCTTCGCCCTAGCTCCGACGTTGGCCGAAGACGGGCTCGTCCTCGGCCAATCTCTCGCCATTGTCCGTTATCTGGCCCGCAAATACGGTCCGGGAACCCTGTTGCCGGAGGACCCCGATGCGGCCGCGCGGGCGGATGCCTGGATGGAATGGGGGAATGCGGCGATGAGGCATAAAATGATTGCGTCATGGCCGGGCCCACCGGACCGGCTTCGCCGGCCGGAGGACAAACCGCGACCCGGCCATCCACGTGTACCGCCGGCCGCGAGGCGTGGATCACCGGGTCAAATAAGGTCAATTCGGACGAATTGACCGACCCGGTGATGACGACTTGCGGGTGAGCGGGGAGAGGAGGCTTGCCATGCGTTCCCTCGCCCCCGTCAGGGGGAGAGGGCGCAAAAAGGAGAATCCCCTAATTGAGTACAGACCCTAGAGCAGTTTCCGGCGCCCGGAAGGCCCCGCGCCAAGTTTACGCAGGCGCCCAAAACGCTATGGTGCGCATCTCGATGGATTGACGGGGCGGCGCGCCTTCCGGTGTTGTCGGGTCGTCAAACGACGTGTGTGCCGTCCAGCGGGCCCGTCCATCGGTCCCGGATTCGTAGACTTTGAATACGATGGCCTCGTCCCGGGTCATTTTGGGGAAGTAAAACCACTGATGATCCGGGTTGTGCTGGACCTGGTAAGTTTCCCCCACCCGGTTGGGATACCGGCGCTCCGAGGCGATGAGATCAGCTTCCGTCAAGCTCCGCGCATCGGCGATCGCCAGCGGATTGGATTCGATGGGCTTGTTGATGGCTCGCCACACCTGAACGATGGCGAAACGGTGCTTGAGCAACTCCTCCGCCCGGTCGGGCATCAGATCCCGGACCCGCTGCGGCCCTGACCATTCCGTATAGTCGTTGTGCACCCGTAGAACCGGCTCGCGGATCAGCTTGGCCTCCTGTTCCTCCCGATCCCCGGTCCGCAGGGTGTGATCGAAGACGTGAACCCAGTTGCAGCCGGTCCGTTCCTTGATCAACGCCTCGACCTCCGGATAGTAGACGGATGTCAACTCGTCGGCGTCGAAGAAGTCATTCATTCGGGTCGGATGATCGACGAACTCGAAACCGTTGACGTCGAGGTCAAACCGGTCACGGACCAGCCGCCCGTTGGAGATTTTCATCTCATGTCCGGCAAACTCACCCTTGTAGACCCGCTTGAGGTTGCCCTCTTCCATGGTTTCGTTGACCGGCTTGACTCCGGTATCGATTGAATAGACGAGATCGGCGGTGATGGCGTCGGCCTCAGCGGCCGCGGCGAACTGATCCATGGGTGCCCCCAAAGAAATTTTCCTGTACCACTAGTTTAACACTGTATCCGCTGGTACCGCCCCTGCAAGCATCCCAAAGGCATAGGCCGTTCCCCGGTCACGGTCGGTCAGGCGCCCTCTTCTTCATGCAATTCTCCGCCCCGGTGAAGCCGGAGCGCGATATCGGCGGTCTGGTACCCGGCCCGCTCAGTCGGTGAATGGGCGGCGAGGAAGCGCGCCACGGCGACCAATATGTGCCGGCCTTCATCACCGGGGCCCCAGGTATCGAATTGGCGGACACCGGCTTCAAGGTTCTGATAAGCGTGGAAACCGGCATCCTCCCGCAACAAAGCACGGGCCAGAACGACTATCAGCTTCTCCGGATCGTGACCGAGAAGCAGATAGCGGGACGTCAGCCGCGCGGCGTCGCTTACCCGGGCCTGGCGGTCAAAGGCCGCCAGCAATTGATCGAGGAGCTCGTCCGCCGCCTTTGGCAAATCGTCGAGGGGACGTCCATCCTCACCGGGCATCCCCGCCGGTGGGATATTCAGGAACCGGGTGAGGTACAGGGCCATGGCGCCGGCAAAGACGCCGGCCGTCGCATCGGGATACGGATCGCCGGCTTCATCCAGACGCTTCAGGATTGCGTGCAGGGCATTGGCGTGGGTGAAGACATGGTGCGCCGTGTCCCAGTCCGAAAACTCGTTCGCCGTCCCGAAACGGGCCAGACGGAGCGCGGCAGCGTAGGCCAACGCCTGGGCCAGATCGGCTGCCCGCGCCCCTTCGCCCGCAGCCTGTTCCAGCGCCAAGATGATCTTGTCCGGCTCATCGTCGAGCAGTCGCCCGGCCAAATTAGCGTGCGCCTTGTACGTATCTATCCCACCCGGATCGGGAAGCCGCCCGCGCACTCTCTCCCACGCCGCATCCACCAGGGCAACAAGGTCGATGGGATGCCGCCAGGAATCCGATTCTTCGCCCCCGCGTGCCCGGACCATCTGGTCGATGGCCGTGGGAAGGATCGCCAGGGCCTCGTCATGGCCGACCAGCTCAGCCGCTTCGAGAGCCTTGTTCACGAAGTCCAGACTATGGCCGGTGTCCCCGTAATGCCGGTCGATTGCCGCAGCCGCTACGCTGTCGACGATCTTTGCCCATGGCTGAGAGGACGAAATCATGGTCTCCAGCGTCCGCTCGGCGGCGGTTCGGTGCCGGACGTCGGACCATTGGCGGAGCCAACGTTTGAGGGTCTTTCCGTCCAAATCGGCATCGAGAAGCGGTCCGGAGGATTGATATGGCTCCTCTCCGGCGCAATCCGCCGCCACCCGGCGTACACCGTGGAACAGCGCCAGAAACGCCTCGTCCTCCGGCAAGCGATCGATGATGTTTCCGAGCGCCGTCAGGATGGTCATGCCAATATCGAAACCGTCGCGATTACGAACACCGTAATCGGCTGCCGCGACGACGATGTCTTGGCGGCTCGCGCCGGCATCCAAGCCGGCCAGGATCGCCTTACCCATCACCAGCGAGATGTTATGGCTCATACCATCATGAAGGCGCTGACGCCAACGGCCGGCACCGCCTGCCGGTTGCAGCCGGCTCGAAACCCAAACCTCGTCACCGTCTATCGTGACCTCGGCGGTGGGAACATCGTCGGCCCACAAATCGAAGGTACACCCGCTGGACAGATCAAACCGGGCATGATGCCAGTGGCAGGTGAGAATGCCGTCTTCGACCGACCCCTGGTTCAACGGAAAGCCCAGGTGCGGGCAACGGTTATCGAGGGCAAACAAACGCTCACCGTCATGTACCACCAGAATGGGCGTCGGTCCGCCCCGGACCAGGATCATACCCCGGGCCTTGATTTCCGAAAGGGACCCAGCATGCATGAAGTCGTCGACGGCTTTGTCCATGGCGGTCTGCCTTCAGCCGGTTGCGGTCGATCATTCCTCTAATATGGCTCGGCAAGCCTAGCACGTAATCGCCGGGCGGCAGATTCCTATCCTCTAGTACCGCACCCGAATGGTGATGCGTGTCCCTTCGTGCGGGACGTCAAATGCCGCCGCCTCGAAGGCGGGCGCGCTCAGCAGCACCGGGGCATCTCTGGAAAAGCCGAACCCTTCCAGGGGCAGGCCGATAAAGTTGGTGTTCATCCCCCCATCCCGGTTCTCATCATGGAGCAAGGCCGCGGCGTAGCGGCCCGCGGGAACGTCCTTAATCGGCACGACGATGGATCCGGGGTTCGCGGGTTCATCAAAACCCTTAAACCGCTCTCCTTCGGGGAATTCCTCAGGGTTGTTATGCAAGGCAAGGCGAATGACGCCCCGATCGTTGCGTATCTCGGTGACCTCGACAATCAGATCACCCGCCCGCACGGGGAGCGCGGATACGAGGACCGCCATAAACGCCAATAACGGAAATTTAGTGGACATCGCCGCCGCTTCCGGCCGCCCACACCAAGGCCTCGGCGATCCGAAGCTCCGTCTCGGCGGCTGCTTTTCCGTCGTCGTCCGCCGAGCCAACCGCCTCCTTGGCGGCGTCAAGCCGCCGAGAAGCCGCGCCGGCGTCGATTTCGTCAACCAATTGGGCCGCATCGGCGAGAACCGTGCAACGCTCTGCATTGGCCTCGGCAAATCCGCCCTCGACGAATATCCGAGAGGTGACGGAGCCGCCTTGGTGCACCTCGACGACGCCCGGACGGATGGTCGAGATCAACGGCGCGTGGCCCGGCAGCACGCCGAAATCGCCGGCGCCGCCCGGCACCACCACCATGTCGACCTCCTCGGACGCCACGAGGTTCAGCGGCGTCACGAGATCGAAGGCAACTTTGTCTGCAGCGGAATCAGCCATGATCGGTGTCCTTCGGGCTACCCCTCAGGCGGCCTCG
Organism: Rhodospirillales bacterium; assembly: GCA_965213765.1. Taxonomy (GTDB): domain Bacteria; phylum Pseudomonadota; class Alphaproteobacteria; order Rhodospirillales; family UBA2165; genus JAJDXO01. The sequence continues at coordinate 2,478,670 of OZ243926.1, forward strand.
ACGGCCATCTTCCGGGCCTTCTCGACGGCTTCTTCGATGGTGCCGACCATGTAGAAGGCATTCTCCGGCAGGTGATCGTACTCGCCGGCGCAGATAGCCGCGAAGCCCTTGATGGTGTCATCGAGATTGACGAAGACGCCCGGCGAGCCGGTGAACACCTCGGCGACATGGAACGGCTGCGACAGAAAGCGCTGGATTTTCCGCGCCCGGGCCACGGTGAGCTTATCCTCCTCGGAAAGTTCGTCCATGCCGAGAATGGCGATGATGTCCTGCAAGGACTTATAGGTCTGCAGCACTCGCTGCACCTCACGGGCGGTGGTGTAGTGCTCCTCGCCGACCACATCGGCGGTTAACACCCGCGAAGTGGAGTCGAGTGGATCCACTGCCGGGTAGATGCCGAGCTCGGCGATCTGGCGCGACAACACCGTGGTCGCGTCCAAGTGGGCAAACGATGTTGCCGGGGCCGGATCGGTCAAATCATCCGCCGGCACATAGATCGCCTGCACGGACGTGATCGAGCCCTTGGTGGTCGAAGTGATCCGCTCCTGCAGCGCGCCCATGTCGGTGGCCAAGGTCGGTTGATAGCCCACGGCGGAAGGAATCCGGCCCAGCAATGCCGACACCTCGGAGCCCGCCTGGGTGAACCGGAAGATGTTGTCGACGAAGAACAGCACGTCCTGGCCTTCCTGGTCACGGAAGTACTCGGCAACCGTCAAGCCGGTCAGCCCGACGCGCGCCCGCGCCCCGGGCGGCTCGTTCATCTGGCCATAGACCAGCGCGGCCTTGGAGCCCGCCCCATCCGTCTGAATAACCCCGGACTCGATCATCTCGTGATAGAGGTCGTTGCCCTCACGGGTCCGTTCGCCGACACCGGCAAACACGGAGTAACCGCCGTGCGCCTTGGCGATGTTGTTGATGAGTTCCATGATGATCACGGTCTTGCCCACGCCGGCGCCGCCGAACAGGCCGACCTTGCCGCCCTTGGCGTATGGCGCGATCAAATCGACGACCTTGATACCGGTGACCAGAATTTCGGTCTCCGTCGACTGATCGACAAACTCGGGCGCCGGTTTGTGGATTGACGAGGTGACTTTCGACTCAACAGGCCCGGCCTCGTCCACCGGCTCGCCGATAACGTTCAAGATCCGGCCCAGGGTTTCCGGCCCGACCGGCACTTCGATGGGCCCGCCGGTGTCGATGACCTCGGTTCCGCGAACCAGGCCGTCGGTGGTGTCCATGGCGACTGTGCGCACCTGGCCCTCCCCAAGGTGCTGCGCAACTTCAAGCACCAGACGCCGTTCCAGCCCTTGAACTTCAAGGGCATTCAAGATTTCCGGCATATCGCCGTCGAACTTGACGTCGACCACCGCACCCATGATCTGGGAGATTGCTCCGGTGTTATTCTGTGCCATCCTACTCGCTCCTCGGATTCGGCGCCGCCCTAGACGGCCTCGGCACCGGAAATAATTTCAATCAACTCACTTGTAATCTTGGCCTGACGCGTACGATTGAACTGCAGCGACAGGGCGTCGATCATTTCTCCCGCGTTCCGGGTCGCATTGTCCATGGCGCTCATCCGGGCACCATGTTCAGATGCATTGCTCTCCAAGAGCCCGTGCAGAATTTGCACCTCCAGGTTCTTGGGCAGCAAAACCCCCAAAATGACGTCGTCGTCCGGCTCAAACTCGGTCGCCGCCGGAATGACGCCGGATGCCGCCTCTTCCCCGCTCGCTTCTTCCTCGATGGAAACGGGAATCACCTGCTGGGGGGTGACAATCTGGGTCATCGCCGAAACGAACTGATTGTAAGTGACGGTGCAGACGTCGAACTCGCCGGCGTCGAATAGTTCGACGATCTTGGCGGTTACATTCCGAGCGTCTTCCAAGGTCACCGCCGTCCGGCCGATGTCTTCGAACGTATCAACGATCTTGTCTCCGTGATCCCGGCGAAGCTGGTCGCCGGCCTTTCGACCGACACACACGACTTTGACGGTCTTGCCGGCGGATTCCAACTCGGCGATCTGCCGGCGCACCGAGCGGACGATATTCGCGTTGAAGCCGCCGCAGAGTCCGCGATCCGATGTCATGGCGACCAGCAGATGGACGTCATCCCTGCCTGTGCCGGCCAGTAACGGCGGCGCGCCTTCCGTCGAGCCCAGTCCCTCGACCATGCCCGCGATCATCCGCTCCATCCGTTCAGCAAACGGCCGAGCCGCTTCCGCGGCCTCCTGGGCGCGGCGCAGGCGGCTGGCCGCCACCATCTTCATGGCGGATGTGATCTTCTGCGTCGATTTGACGCTGTCGATCCGGGTCTTGAGTTCCTTGAGACCGGCCATCGGTTATCCGATTCGCTTATCCCTCCGAGGCTCTAAGAGAAGGATTTGGTGAAATCGTCGAGGAAGGTCTTGAGCTTTTCCTCGGTTGCTTCGTTGATTTCGGCATCGGTGCGGATCGCCACCAAAATGTCGGCGCCCGACTCGCGGACCTCTTCCATCAGCGCCGCTTCGTAGCGGACCACATCTCCAACCTCGATCCCGTCGAGATAGCCGTTCACGCCGGCGTAGATGGCGACCACCTGTTCCTCCACCGGGTAGGGTACGAACTGGCCCTGCTTCAGGATTTCGGTCAGCCGCGAGCCGCGCGCCAACAGACGCTGGGTCGCGGAATCCAGATCGGACGCGAATTGGGAAAACGCCGCCATTTCCCGGTACTGAGCGAGTTCCAGCTTGATCGAGCCGGCAACCTGCTTCATGGCCTTCACCTGCGCGGCAGAGCCCACCCGGCTGACCGACAGACCGACATTCACCGCCGGGCGGATGCCCTGGTAGAACAATTCGGTCTCGAGGAAGATCTGCCCATCGGTAATGGAAATCACGTTCGTCGGGATGTAGGCCGAGACGTCGTTGGCCTGGGTCTCGATCACCGGCAGCGCGGTCAATGACCCGGCGCCGTTGTCATCGTTCATCTTCGCGGCCCGCTCCAATAGGCGGGAGTGCAGATAAAACACGTCACCGGGATAGGCCTCACGCCCCGGCGGACGGCGAAGCAGCAGGGACATTTGCCGGTAGGCGACCGCCTGCTTGGTTAAATCGTCGTAGAAGATAACCGCATGCATGCCGTTGTCGCGGAAATATTCCCCCATGGTGCAGCCCGTATAGGGCGCCAGGAAGAGCATCGGCGCCGGTTCAGATGCCGTGGCCGCGACGACGATGGAGTATTCGAGTGCGCCGTAGCTCTCAAGAATCTTGACGAACTGCGCCACCGAAGACCGCTTCTGGCCGACGCTCACATAAACGCAATAGAGCTTCTCGGAATCATCCCTGGCGGCGTCGTTGACCTTCTTCTGATTGATGATGGTGTCGAGAATGATCGCCGTCTTGCCGGTCTGCCGGTCTCCGATCACCAACTCCCGCTGGCCGCGGCCGATGGGGATCAGGCTGTCAATGGCCTTGATCCCGGTCTGCATGGGCTCATGCACCGATTTCCGCGGAATGATACCGGGCGCCTTCACCTCGATCAGGCCGCGGTTGGCCGCGTTGATCGGGCCCTTGCCGTCAATCGGCTCACCGAGACCGTTCACCACCCGGCCGAGCAGTTCCTTGCCCACCGGCGCGTCGACGATTTCACCGGTCCGCTTGACCGTGTCGCCTTCGCGGATTGTCCGGTCGTCGCCAAAGATCACGACACCCACATTGTCCTCTTCAAGGTTGAGGGTCATGCCCTTGATTCCGCCCGGGAATTCGACCATTTCACCAGCCTGCACCTTGTCGAGGCCGTAGACGCGGGCGATACCATCACCCACCGACAGGACCTGTCCGACCTCGGCAACCTCCGCTTCGGTGCCGAAGTTCTGTATTTGCTGTTTCAGGATCGCGGAGATTTCGGCCGCACGGATTTCCATTATCCAACCCCTCTCATGGCGAGTCGCAGCTGCTGTAGCTTGGTGTTAAGGGAACTGTCGACCATCCGGGAGCCCAATTTGACAACCAGGCCGCCCAGAACAACAGGATCGACTTTCTCATTGATACTGACCTCGCCGCCGACCGAGCGTTTGAGCGTCGCTTCCAGCGTCGCCAACTGCTTGCCGGACAGTTTGGCCGCCGAGGTCACGTCGGCCGTCATCTCGCCCCGGCGTCCGGCTAGAATGGCGAGGTATTGATCGATGATATCCGGCAACGCGAACAGGCGCCGATTGCCGGCCAGCACGCCGGCAAATTTGCGCGCCAATTCGCCCGCGCCGGCGGCCGTCAACAGCGCGTTCATTGCCGCACTCTGTTCGTCCCGGGATATCACCGGGGATCGAATCATCCGCGTCAGATCAGCGTTCTCCAGAATCATCTGGTCCAGCGATTTCAGGTCGTCCGCAACCTCATCCAGGACACCCTCGGTTTCGGCAAGCTCAAACAGCGCTGTTGCATACCTTCCGGCGAGGCCGGTGGCGCCTGTGTTGTCCGTTGCCACGTGAGATGTTCCTCGGTTCTGGTTCCCCGGTGAGATGTCACCGACACCACAACGAATGTTGCGAGAATATTGCGCCTTTCAGCGGCACCGCGCCGCCGAAGGCGAGGGTTGTCTACCATACTGATTGGTGGGGTGCAAGACGACTCACCCGGACCGGAACAGGCAACAAAACGCGTTTTTTATCAATGAGTTATGGAATTTTCGTACGCTACATGAAGCTGTAAGGATCGATGTCCAGTTGGACCCGGACTTTCTTGGGAATAGGCGTGGTCGAGAGCCAATTCCGGAGCGCCTTCTGAAGGCTCACCTCGCGGCTCGTCTTGACCAGAAACCGCCGCCGATGACGGCCGCGCAGCAGCGCCATCGGCGCCGGGGCAGGCCCGAGCACCTGCACCCCGTCTTCCGACGGCGCGGTGCGGCGCAACGCATTTGCCGCCCGGTCGACCTGGTAGGGATCGGGGCTTGACAGGACGACGCCGGCCAGTCGACCAAACGGCGGCATCCCGGCAATCTCCCGGTCCTTGGCCTCGGCGGATAGAAACCCTTCCCGATCCCCGGCGGCCAGCGATTTGATAACCGGGTGGTCGGGCATAAACGTTTGCAGCAGCACCCGGCCCGGCCGGTGTTCCCGTCCGGCGCGGCCCGCCACCTGATAGAGGAGTTGGTAGGTTCGTTCCGTCGCCCGAAGATCGCCGCCCGAGAGTCCGAGATCCGAATCGACCACACCCACCAATGTCAGGTGGGGAAAGTGATATCCCTTGGCGACAATCTGGGTGCCGATGACAATATCCACCTCGCGTTCTTCGATCAGCCGGACCAGCGTGGCCGCCTGGCCGGGACCATGGATGGTATCGGACGCCGCGATGACCACCCGCGCGTCCGGATACTGAGCCGCCACCTCCTCGGCCAATCGTTCGACGCCCGGCCCGCAGGCCGCGAGCTTGTTTTCGGCTTCGCAGCTCGGGCAGGTGTTCGGCAAACCGGCGGTATAGCCGCAGTGATGACACTGGAGACGGTTCATCAGCCGGTGCTCCACCAACCAACTGGTGCAGTTCGGGCATTGCAGCCGATGGCCGCAGGCCCTGCACAGGGTCAGCGGCGCGTAGCCCCGCCGATTCAGGAACAAGAGCACCTGCTCCCCTTGGTCCAGGGTTTCGGCGACGGCTGCGCGCAACGGCGACGACAGCCATTCGTCCGCCGGCGGGCTGTCGGCGCGCATGTCGACAACGTCCACATCCGGAAACCCGACCCCGGCGTGGCGGTCCGGCAGATTGTGATGTCCGTACCGGCCCTGGCGGACATTCTCGACTGTCTCCAACGACGGCGTCGCGGAGACCAGCACCACCGGTACTTCCTCCTCCCGCGCCCGGACGATGGCCATGTCACGGGCGTTGTAGATCACCCCATCCTCCTGCTTGTAGGAAGCATCGTGCTCTTCATCGATGACGATGACACCGAGTTCCGGATAGGGCAGGAACAACGCCGAGCGGGCGCCGACCACCACTCGGGCTTCACCGGTCGCCACCGCCCGCCAATTGGTGCGGCGCTGCGCATGGGTAAGGTCCGAATGCCATTCGGCGGGCTTGCAGCCGAACCGTTGCCGGAACCGGTCCATCCATTGCGCCGACAGGGCAATTTCCGGCAATAGAACCAGTGCCTGTTTGCCCGCTTCGAGGGCCGCCACCACGGCCTCCAGATACACCTCGGTCTTGCCGGCGCCCGGAATTCCCTCCAGCAGGCTGACCCCGAACCCATGGGCCGTGGCAAGCTCCCGCAATGCGTCGGCCGCCGCAGCCTGCTCCGGCGACAAGACCGGCCCTCCGGCCGAGAGATCAGGGGGTTGGAATCCGGTCGACGGCACCAGGGTTCGCTGTTCAAGTACGCCCGCTTCGGCGAGGCCCTGCACCACCGACGGGCCACAGCCTGCTTCACGGGCGAGGTCCGCCGCCGGCAGCGGCGGAAGTCCGCCGGCGACCTCGATGACCCGTTTCCGGGCGTCGGTCATCCGAATATCGGGCACGCTGTCGGCGAGAGCATAGGCGGTAACCGGTTTGGGTGGCACGAAGCCGTCGGGGACGCTGAGCACCATCTTCAGCACACTGCCGGCGTTGGACATGGTGTAGGCCGCGACCCATTCGACGAAACGCCGGAGCTCGGGCGTCAAGCCGGGCACGTCAAATGCGCCAATGACGTCCTTCAGTTTTTCCGGCGGGACATCTCCATCCCCCTCGCCCCAGATAACTCCCGCTACCCGTCGCGGACCGAACGGCACGTCGACGATATTCCCCAATTCGGCATGCACATCGTCCGGCACCCGGTAGGTGAACGGTTCGTCGAACGGGAGCGGCAGGAGGACACCCACCTGCCGGGAACGGGCTTCGCCCCTGGTTTGGATTGGCGGCATGGGCTACACTCTAGCGGCTGCGGCGGGCCGGGGAAATTGCACCGCCCGCTGAACGGCCAAGGCCCCGGAAAACCGGGGGGATGCGCCCGAATGGGCGATGACAGGATTGCCTCACCAGGGCGGACGATGCGAATCAAGCTTCAGTTCTCTGACTGAGGAGGCCTTCCCGATCCCATGAAGTTCTTTATCGACACAGCCGACATCGATGAAATTCGCGCCCTCGCCGAGACCGGAATGGTCGACGGCGTGACCACTAATCCCTCGCTGGTCGCAAAGACAGGCCGCAGGTTCACGGATGTGGTTGCCGAGATTTGCGAGATCGTGCCCGGCCCCATCTCAGCGGAAGTGACCGCGACCGACGCCGAAACGATGATCGAAGAGGGTCGGAAGCTGGCAGCAATCGCGTCAAACGTCGCGGTGAAAGTCCCGCTTACCGAGGACGGGCTTCGTGCCTGCCGGGCACTCAGCGATCAGGGAACCATGGTCAATGTGACGCTGTGCTTCTCGGCTGCTCAATCCATCTTGGCCGCCATAGCCGGTGCCGCCTTTGTCTCTCCGTTCGTCGGACGGCTGGACGATATCGGCCAATCGGGAATGGAGCTGATCGCCGACATCGTCGAGATCTACGGCCAGTATGACGACTTCACCACCGAGGTGCTGGTCGCCAGCATCCGAAACCCGATGCATGTGGTTGAGGCCGCCCGCATGGGCGCTCACGTGGCGACCATCCCGCCCAAAATCCTGTCGCAGCTCTTCAAGCACCCGCTCACCGACAAAGGGCTCGCGGCATTCCTGGATGATTGGGCCAAGACCGGGCAGAGCATTCTTGGCGATGAGGGGTAGCCGAAGATGAGTAGTGAACAGGAAACCAATTCAGGCAATGGACAGGGCGTGACCATCGAGGCAAATCCGCCGAGCGCCGAGGAAGTCGCGGAATACCTCAGGGCCAACCCGGACTACCTTCATGAGCGGCCTGAACTATTGTCGGTCCTGTCGCCGCCCAGCCGCTGGACCGAAGCCGACGGCAGCGTCGTCGACATGCAAGCCTTCATGCTCGACCGGCTAAAGTCGGAATCCGACAATTTACGCCAAGCCGCCAATGAGTTGGTGACCACGACCCGCTCCAACATGCTGGTCCAGACCCGTACCCACGCGGCGGTGCTGGCACTGTTGGCCTCGGACGGCTTTGAACGATTGGTTCATGTGATTCGTTTCGATCTGCCACTACTGTTGGATGTGGATGCGGTCTCGCTGTGTTTTGAGTCCGCCGACGAATCCGAGCCGTTATTCGCCGCCGGCGATATCCGGCGCGTGCCGCCGGGCACCCTCGACCACCTATTGGAGACTCCGGATACCGAAGCCATGCTGTTCGCCGACACCGGCGATGACGGTACGGTCTTCGGCGAGGCCGCCGGGCTCATTGCCTCGGCGGCCATCGCCCGCATTCGGCCGACCCGCACCCTGCCGCTGGGGTTGCTGGCCCTCGGCGGCCGGCACGCCGGCACCTTCAATCCCGGCCAAGGAACCGAGCTGCTGACTTTCCTGGCCCGGGTCACCGAGCATTGCGTTCACCGATGGCTGCCCCAAAACGCCTAGAGTCCCGGGTCACCGGTCCACTTGAGACGATTGCCGCCGAACCGGCGGTCAAAACAGCGATTGCCGGCTGGCGCGAATGGCTGCTGAGCGAGCGGCGCTGCTCGGAGCACACCTTGGCCGGATACGGCCGGGATCTGGTCAAATTCTTCCGCCACCTCTCGGATCATCTCGGATATCCGCCGGGATTGAGTGATCTGGAAGGACTGTCGGCGGCGGATTTTCGAGGCTACCTCGCCCGGCAGAGCAATCAGGGACTGGCGCGGTCGTCGACGGCAAGATCCATGTCGACGCTGCGCAACTTCTTCCGTCATCTGGACCGGACCGGCGCCGTCACGAACGCCGCCATCAAGGCGGTTCGCACCCCGAAATTGCCGAAATCACTGCCGAAGCCATTGGGCGCAACGGAGGCGCTGGAATCCCTCGACCGGGCCGCGCTGTTTCACGACGAGCCGTGGCTCGCCGCCCGCGATGTGGCGCTTTTCACCCTGCTCTACGGCTGCGGCCTCCGGATCGGCGAGGCTCTCGGCCTCGATGTGGGTGATGTTCCGGAAGGTGATGTGCTGACCATTACCGGCAAGGGCAATAAGCAGCGCCTGGTCCCGGTCCTGCCGGTGATCATGGAGCGCATCCGGAGTTATCTGGACCTCTGTCCGTTTGGCCTCGGACCCAAGGACCCATTGTTCGTGGGCGCCCGGGGGAAGCGGCTCAACCCCGGTGTGGTCCAACGGCAGATGCGGAAGGTTCGTGCCGATCTCGGCCTGCCCGAGACCGCGACGCCTCATGCCCTTCGCCATTCCTTCGCCACCCATCTACTGGCCGATGGCGGCGATCTCAGGACCATTCAGGAACTGCTCGGACACGCTTCGCTTTCGACCACCCAACGCTACACGGAGGTGGACCAGGCGCGCCTGATGGAGGTTTACAAGGACGCGCATCCCCGCGCCCGCCACGACCCCAACTCGACGGATTGACCCCCGGCAAGGAATAGACCTGATCCGCCTGCCGGTTGGCTTCCATGGAGGAAGACAAGGAGTGGGGCGAGGCGGCCCGCGACGCCGTCGCCGAGACCGACCTCAAAGCGGCGTTCATCGCGTCCGGGTCCCCCAGCCGCGCTTTCCGGCCCAACCGGGTGAGCGAGGCGGGGCCGGGGCGAGTGCAGCATGATCGACACCGCCATGCTGTTCGGCGCCTTGAGCCGCCATAGGAGTATTGCGGCGATGAGGCACAAAATGATTGCGTCATGGCCGGGCCCACCGGACCGGCTTCGCCGGCCGGAGGACAAACCGCGACCCGGCCATCCACGTGTACCGTGCCGCGAGGCGTGGATCACCGGGTCAAATAAGGTCAATTCGGACGAATTGACCGACCCGGTGATGACGACTTGCGGGTCAAGCCCGGTGATGACGACTTGCGGGTGAGTGAGGAGCGGGGGTTTGCCGTGCGTCCCCTCGCCCCGCCAGGGTGAGAGGGCGCAAAAAGGAGAATCCCCCAATTGATGAGTACGGACCCTAGTCCCGCGCCCACTCCCAGGCGCGTTTTATATCCAGTGGGTGATACGGTTTCACCTCGGCATGCATCAGCGCGCCGACGAATTTTGCGGCCAGACCCTCCCACTCGGAGCCGGCGATAACCGCCATCTTCTCGACCTCACCCCAATGCCTGACGCCGAAGGCGAAGTCGTCCCACGCCGCGCGCCAGTCCCAGCCGTCGAACTCCGTGAGGTCGACCAGGAAACGGACCTTGCCGTGACGGGCGATGATCGCCTCGATGCCGGCGACGTTTTCGACGACGTCGGCATCGGTCAATTTGCCGATTACCTTCACGCCGATGACATTGTCCGAGGTCTCGGGGAGCAGAACGATCATCGTGTCTCGATAAGCGCCTAGATGTGCAGCGCCCGGCCGCCGGCATCGAGGGCGGCTTCCTTGACCGCCTCGGGCAGCCCCGGATGGCCATGACAGGTGCGGGCGATGTCCTCGGCCGATCCGCCGAACTCCATGACCAAGACGCATTCCTGGATGAGATCACCCGCGGCGGGACCGAGAATATGGACGCCGAGGACCCGGTCGGTCTCCTTGTCGGCAAGGACTTTCACGAACCCGTCCGTGTCGCCCATGGCGCGCGCCCGCGCGTTGGCGGTGAACGGGAACTTGCCGACATTGTATTCGATACCGGCTTCCTTGAGTTGTTCCTCGGTCTTGCCGACCCCCGCCGCCTCGGGCCAGGTGTAGACGATTCCCGGAATGGCATCGTAATCGATATGGCCGGACTGACCGGCGATGATCTCGGCGACCACCACACCTTCATCCTCGGCCTTATGGGCCAGCATGGCGCCGCCGATGACATCGCCGATGGCGTAGACGCCCGGTACCTTGGTTTGGAAACGGGCGTCCACCGGAATGAAACCCTTATCCGGTTCGATCCCCAACCCCTCCAGGCCCAGGCCGTCGGTGTAGGGACGCCGGCCAACGGCGACCAGCACCACGTCGGCTTTCACCTGCGCCGCATCGCCGCCGGCAACCGGCTCAACATCAAGCGTGACCGAGGTCTTGGATTTCGTGGCGCCGGTAACCTTGCTGGAGAGCTTCAAACCGATCTTCTGCTTCTTGAGGGTGCGCTGCATGTGCTTGGAGATTTCGGCGTCCATGCCGGGAAGTACGTGGTCGAGGAACTCGATGACGGTAACCTCCGCGCCCAACCGGCTCCACACCGAACCCAATTCCAGGCCGATGACCCCAGCACCGATCACCGCCATGGTCTTCGGGACCTTGGGTAATTCCAGCGCGCCGGCGGACGAAACAATTTGCTTTTCGTCGATTTCCACACCCGGAAGCGGCGTCACGTCGGACCCGGTGGCGATGATGATATTCCCGGCCTGAATTGTTTCGGCCTTGCCGTCCGCGCCGGTCACCGTCACCTGGCCGGCGGCCGGAATGGAGCCGGTGCCGAGAAGCCGGGTGATCTTGTTCTTTTTCATCAGGTAATCGACACCCTTGATGGTGTCGCCGACCACCGAGTCCTTGTAGGCCATCATCGCCTTCAGATCGAGGTCCACCTTGGGTGCCTTGATGCCCATGGCGGCGAACTCGTCGTGGGCGGCATGATACATGTGCGAGGTGTGAAGCAGCGCCTTGGACGGGATGCAGCCGACATTCAGGCAGGTGCCGCCGAGGGTCTCCCGCTTCTCGACGATCGCGGTGCTCAGGCCCAGCTGGGCCGCGCGGATAGCGGCCACGTATCCGCCCGGGCCCGCGCCGATAACGACGACGTCGAAATTGTTGTCAGCCATTCTATTCCTCGCTCTCCCGGACCCCGGCTACATGTCCAGCATGATGCGCTGAGGATCCTCGATACACTGCTTGATGCGGACCAGGAAGGAAACCGCCTCGCGGCCATCGATGATCCGGTGATCGTAGCTGAGTGCCAGATACATCATCGGCCGGACGACGATCTCGTCATCGATCACCACCGGACGCTTGGTGATGTTGTGCATCCCCAGGATGCCCGACTGGGGCGTATTGAGGATCGGCGTCGACAGCATGGAGCCGTAAATGCCGCCGTTGGAGATGGTGAAGGTCCCACCGGTCATTTCGTCGAGCCCCAGCTTGCCGTCCCGTGCACGGGCGCCGAAATCGACGATGGTCTTCTCGATATCGGCGAACCCCATGGCGTCGGCATCGCGGATCACCGGCACCACAAGACCCTGCGGCGTGCCGACGGCGACGCCGATGTCGTAATGGTTCTTGTAGACCAACTCATCACCATCGATCTCGGCATTCACCGCCGGAAACTCGCGCAAAGCGACAATCGCCGACTTGACGAAGAAACTCATGAAACCAAGCCGAACGCCGTGGCGCTTCTCGAAGGTGTCCCGGTAGGTGGCGCGCGCCTCCATCACCGCGCCCATGTCCACCTCGTTGAAGGTCGTCAGCATGGCCGCCGTGTTCTGGGCTTCCTTCAGCCGGGAGGCGATGACCTTGCGGAGCTTGGACATGCGGACCCGCTCCTCGCGCGGACCCGCCGGCTTCGCCGGGATTTGAACACCGGGAGCTTCGGCGGCCGCCGGGGCCGGGGCAGGCGCCGCCGCACCGCCGGACTTCATGTAATTCAGTACGTCACCCTTGGTCAGCCGGCCATCCTTGCCCGTCGCGGGGATGAGCGCTGGATCGAGCCCCTCGTCTTCAACGAGTTTTCGCACGGCGGGCGATAGGGTTATCCCGCCCACGGCCGGTGACGGGGCGGGCGCCGCGGGAGAGGCCTCGGCGGCGGGGGCGGCAGTCGCCGAGCCATCGCCAGACACGATGACGCCCAAAACGGCACCCACCTCGACCTCGGACCCGGATTCCGCCGCAATGGCCGTCAGCGTGCCGGCAGCAGGCGCGTTCACCTCGACGGACACCTTATCGGTTTCCAGCTCCACCAGCGGCTCGTCCGCGGCAACCGCGTCGCCGACCGATTTCAACCAGTTGCCGACGGTCGCCTCGGCGATGGATTCACCCAGCGCCGGCACGACGATCCGGACGTCGTCCCCGCCGCCCGGTGCGGAAGGAGCAGGGGCCTCGGCCGGCGCCGCCTCGGCTTCCGGCACGGTTTCCGCCGGCGCCGCAGCCGTTTCACCTTCCCCATCAATCTTTCCCAGCACCGCACCGACTTCCACGTCGGCGCCGACATCGGCGAGGATCTCCGTAAGGGTACCGGCGGCAGGCGCGTTGACTTCGACCGTCACCTTGTCCGTCTCCAGTTCCAGCAACGGCTCATCGGCGCTCACCGTATCGCCCACCGATTTGAGCCAAGTGGCAACCGTCGCTTCGGAGAGGGATTCTCCGAGAGTGGGCACCTTAATTTCCGTCGCCATGAGAACCTCGATTAGCCGATGGTAACTGGATTGGGATCCGCGCTTTCAATGCGCTGGAACGGCTGCAGTAAATCGTCCGCCTTCCAGGTCAGGGCCTGTTCCACGAGCAGCGCCTGTTCCGCATTGTGAACCTTGAGAGAGCCGGCGGCCGGAGAGGCCGATGCCGGCCGGCCAACGAAGATGGGCCGTTTCCCGGCCATCTTTCCGCCGACGCTCTTCATCACATACTCCAGTCGGAGGTTGAGGAATGACCAGGCACCCATGTTGGCGGGCTCTTCCTGACACCAGACCACATCAGCATCGGGATAGCGCCCGACCCGGTTAATCAGGGCGTCCCGCGGCCAGGGGTACAGCTGCTCGATCCGCAAAATCGCGATATCGTCGATCTCCTGCTCACGGCGCGCTTCCAACAGTTCGTAATAGACCTTGCCCGAGCATAGGACGAGCCGTTTGACCTTCTCGTCCGGTACCAGGTCGTCCACCTCCCCAAGGGTGCGCCAGAACTGGGCATCAGGGCCGAAGTCCCCGAGCTTCGAGACATTGAGCTTGTGCCGCAGCAGTGACTTAGGTGACATCACGACCAAGGGTTTCCGGAAGTTCCGCTGCATTTGGCGGCGCAAGGCATGGAAGATATTGGCCGGCGTGGTGAGGTTCATAACCTGCATATTGTCTTCGGCGCAGAGCTGCAGGAACCGCTCAAGGCGGGCGGATGAGTGCTCCGGCCCTTGCCCCTCCATTCCGTGAGGCAGCAGCATGACCAGCCCGCAAAGCCGCAGCCACTTGGATTCGCCGGACGACAGGAACTGATCGAAGATCACCTGCGCCGTGTTGGCGAAATCGCCGAACTGCGCCTCCCAGATGGTCAACGTGTTGGGGTCCGCCAGTGCATAGCCGTACTCGAAACCGGCGACCCCGAACTCGGACAACGGGCTGTCCATCACCTCGAATGCCGCCTGACCGGGGCTGAGCTCGCTCAACGGGTAGTATCGCTTTTCGTTCACCTGGTCAACGATCGCCGCATGCCGGTGGGAGAAGGTTCCGCGGGAGGAATCCTGCCCCGACAATCGGACCCGGCAGCCGTCCATCAATAGCGAGCCGTAGGCCAGCGCCTCGCCCATTGCCCAATCCAGACCCTCGCCGGTCTCCATCATCGTCGCCTTGGCCTTGAGTTGGCGCAGCAGTTTGGGATTGACGTTGATGTCCTCGGGCACCCGGGCCAGTGACAGCCCAATCTCCTTGAGCCGGTCGAGTTCGACCCCTGTCGGCCCCTCCTTCATCTCTTCTTCGTCCTGACGAAGGTGGACCAGTCCGTCCCAAACCCCCTCCAGCCAATCGGCCTTATTGGCCTTATACGACGATGCAGCCTCGAATTCGGAATCGAGATGCGCTCTGAAATCGCTCTCGATTTTGTCGGCCTCTTCAGCCGTCATCACGCCATCCCTGATCAGCGCCTCGCGGAAGACCTCCCGGGTCGGCGGATGCTCGGCGATGGTCTTGTACATGATCGGCTGGGTGAACATGGGCTCGTCACCCTCGTTGTGCCCATGGCGCCGATAGCAGAACATGTCGATGACCACGTCCCGCTTGAACTTCTGACGGAACTGTACCGCCAAGTCGGCGACCCGGCACACGGCGATGGGGTCATCACCGTTGACGTGGAAGATGGGCGCCTGGAGCCCCTTGGCGACATCCGTCGGATAAGGGGTCGAACGCGACGCGTTGGGGTTGGTGGTGAAGCCGATCTGATTGTTGACGATGATGTGGACGGTGCCGCCGGTGCGGTAACCGCGGAGCTGAGACATATCGAGGGTTTCGGGGACAATCCCCTGTCCGGCGAATGCCGCGTCACCGTGCAACAGCAGACCCATTACCTGCTCGCGCGCCTCGTCACCGCGGATGGTCTGCTTGGCGCGCACCTTGCCGACAACCACCGGATTGACGCACTCCAGATGCGATGGATTGGCGGTCAATGACAGGTGCATCGTGCCTTCGGTGAACTCCCGGTCGGCAGACGCACCCAAGTGGTATTTCACGTCACCGGAGCCCTGGACATCTTCGGGATGCGCCGAGTTGCCCTGAAACTCCGAGAAGATTGCCACATAGGGTTTGCCGAGCGTCCGCGCCAACACGTTGAGACGGCCCCGGTGGGGCATCCCGATGACCACTTCCTTGATCCCCTCATAGGCGGCGGTCCGCAGAATGCGTTCGATGCACGGGATCATGCTTTCCCCGCCATCGAGACCGAAGCGCTTGGTTCCGGTGTGTTTTACCTGAAGGTAGTTTTCGAAGCCTTCTGCCTCGACAATGTCCTTGTAGACGTTCTTTTTTTGATCATCGGAATAATTCCTGCGGTAGTCGACGCCTTCGACGTTCTCCTGGAGCCAGGCTCGCTGCTCGATTTCCTGCATGTGCATGTACTCGACGCCGATGGACGAGCAGTAGCTCTCCCGCAAGATTTCCAACACTTCGCTGAGCGTGGCGCGCTCCTTGCCGCAGAGCGGCGTCGTCGTGTCGAGATAAAACGTCCGGTCCAGATCTTCGTCGGTGAATCCGTAGTGCTTGTAGTCGAGCTCCTTCAGATAGCCGGCACCTTGAAGACCCAAGGGGTCAAATGATGCGGCCAGGTGACCCCGCACCCTGAATGAGCGGATGAGAATGCGAATGCGGACCGAATCCCGGGCCGCGTCCTCGGCATCGCCTGAAACGGCGGCTCCAGGCGCCATGTCTTCCTTTTTCGCGGCGGCGCCGTTCTCATCGACCCCTTCGAGCTCCGGAAGGGGCAGGGCCCAGCTGGCGCCTGCGACCTCTCCCCGTACAGCCGCCGGATCATCGGCCATCTCGGCGAACAGAGCCTGCCAGCCCGCATCCACGGACGACGGGTCATCCAGGTAGTTCTCGTGCAACTGAGCAATGAACGCCCCGTTGGCGCCGGTGAAAATGGAATCCGTTTCGTTCGCCATGGTCCCGCCTATTTTCTCGCGCCGGACCGCGTTGGGGGCGCGTTATCCGTTCATGGCCTTTGCCATGGTTTTGCCGAGAGCGGCCGGAGAATCCGATACCTCGATCCCCGCGCTCTTCATGGCCTCGATCTTGTCACCCGCGCCGCCTTTGCCGCCCGCGATGATCGCCCCCGCGTGACCCATTCGCCGGCCGGGCGGCGCCGTGACACCGGCGATAAAGCCGACCAAGGTTTTCTTGGATTTTGACTGTTTGTAGAACTCGGCCGCCTCTTCCTCGGCCGAACCGCCGATCTCACCGATCATCACCATGCCCTCGGTCTCGTCGTCGGCGAGGAACATTTCCAGACAATCGATAAAGCTGGTGCCATTTACCGGGTCGCCGCCGATACCGATGCACGTGGTCTGGCCCAGACCCGCCGCACTGGTCTGGGCAACCGCTTCGTAGGTCAGAGTGCCGGAGCGCGACACAATGCCGATATTGCCTCTCTGATGAATGTGACCCGGCATGATGCCGATCTTGCATTCACCCGGCGTGATCACGCCCGGACAATTTGGTCCGACCAGCCTCGTCTTGGAACCATTGAGGACCCGTTTGACCTTGACCATGTCGAGCACGGGAATGCCTTCGGTGATACACACCACCAACTCGATCTCCGCGTTGATCGCCTCGAGGATGGCCTCGGCGGCAAACGGCGGCGGGACATAGATCACCGATGCGTTGGCCCCGGTGGCATCCACCGCCTCCTGCACCGTATCGAAAACCGGCAAGTCGAGATGGGTCGAGCCGCCCTTGCCGGGCGTCACGCCGCCCACCATCCGGGTGCCGTAGGCGATGGCCTGTTCCGAGTGGAAGGTTCCCTGCGAGCCGGTAAAGCCCTGACAGATAACCTTAGTGTCATTGCCGACAAGAACAGCCATTAGCCTGCCTCCCGCACGGCTTCGACAACTTTCTCCGCCGCATCCGCGAGGTCGTCCGCCGAGATGATGGGTAGCCCGGATTGGGCCATAATCTGTTTGCCGAGATCGACGTTGGTGCCTTCCAAACGAACCACCAAGGGAACACTCAGAGACACCTCGCGGGCCGCGGCGACCACGCCCTCGGCGATGACATCGCAACGCATGATGCCGCCGAAGATGTTGACCAGAATGCCTTCCACATTGCCGTCCGACAGGATCAGCTTGAAGGCGGTGGTCACGCGCTCCTTGGTCGCGCCGCCGCCGACGTCGAGGAAGTTGGCCGGCTCACCGCCGTGGAGCTTGATGATGTCCATCGTCGCCATGGCGAGGCCCGCGCCGTTGACCATGCACCCGATGGATCCGTCGAGTTTGACGTAGTTGAGATCGTGACGCTCGGCCTCCAGCTCCGCCGGGTCCTGCTCGTCCTCGTCCCGCATCTCTTCGACATCCTTGTGCCGGTAAAGTGCGTTGTCGTCGAAATTCATCTTGGCGTCCAAGGCGATGACTTCGCCGCCCTTGGTGACCACGAGCGGGTTGACCTCAACCATGCCGGCATCGAGATCGATGAACGCCTTGTACATGGACATCAGGAAGGTTACCGCGGCTTTCACCTGGTCGCCTCCGAGGCCGAGCCCGAATGCCACCTGGCGGGCGTTGTAGCTCTGCATGCCGACGGCGGGATCGATGGACACGGTCCGGATCTTCTCCGGTGTCGAGGCGGCAACCTCTTCGATATCCATGCCGCCCGCCGTTGAGGCAATGACGGTCACGCGGGAGGTTTCCCGGTCGACGAGCAGGGAGAGGTAAAGCTCCCGGTCAATATCGCAGCCGTCCTCGATATAGACCCGCTTCACCTCCTTGCCGGCGGGGCCGGTCTGGTGGGTGACCAGGGTCGCGCCGAGCATCTGGTTGGCATTGTCCTTCACGTCCTCGACGGATTTGACTATCCGGACGCCGCCGCCTTCGCCCGCGGACGATTCCGCGAACTTGCCCTTACCCCGGCCGCCGGCGTGAATTTGCGATTTCACGACCCAGACGGGGCCGCCCAGGTCCTTTGCAACCGCTTCGGCTTCGGCCGGCGTATAGGCGACACCGCCCTTCAGCACCGCTACCCCGTACTGGGAGAGCAGTAGCTTGGCTTGATACTCGTGAATGTTCATTGAGAGTTCCGATCCGGGACCCGATGAGGCGGGTCCCTGTTTTCCGCTAGGTTCCCTTCTCACGTTTCCGCCGCGTCGTCTTCTTTGCCGGTGCTTTCCTGGCGGCCGGCTTCCTGGCCGCGGCCGCAGCCGTGCGTTCGTCCGCCCTGATCTTGGCGAGAATCTCGTCGGCGTCGGCAACCGTCTTTTTCACCGCCCGCACCGACGTGTTGAAGGCCTTCCTTTCCGCTGGATCCAGCTTGATTTCGACGACGCGCTCGACGCCCTTGGCGCCGATAACAACGGGAACGCCGACATAGAGGCCGCGAATGCCGTACTCGCCTTGAAGGTAGGCCGCGCAGGGCAGTACGCGCTTCTTGTCCTTGAGGTAGCTCTCGGCCATGGCGATAGCCGAGGATGCCGGGGCGTAGAACGCCGAACCGGTCTTCAGCAAATTAACGATTTCGCCGCCGCCGTTGCGGGTCCGGTCGACGATCTCGTCCAGGCGTTTCTGGGAAAGCCACTTCATTTTGACCAAGTCGGTCAACGGAATGCCCGCGACCGTGGAATAGCGCGTCAGCGGTACCATGCTGTCGCCGTGGCCGCCGAGGACAAACGCCGTCACGTCCTCGACCGAGACGTTCATTTCGTCGGCGAGAAAATAACGGAACCGCGCAGAGTCGAGTACGCCCGCCATGCCGACGACCTTGTTGGTCGGCAGGCCGCAGGCATCGCGCAATACGCCGACCATGACATCCAGCGGATTGGTGATGCAGATCACGAAGGCATCGGGGCAGTACTTCCTGATGCCGGCACCGACCTGACGCATGACATTGGTGTTGATGCCGATCAGATCATCGCGGCTCATGCCGGGTTTGCGGGGCACGCCGGCGGTAACAATCACCACATCGGCGCCGCGGATGCCGGCATAGGAATTGGTGCCGGCCAATTTGGCGTCGAAACCCTCCACCGGAGAGCTCTCAGCGAGATCAAGCGCCTTGCCTTGCGGGATGCCTTTCACGATGTCGAAAAGAACGACATCGCCCAACTCCATGAGGCCCGCCAAATGCGCCAGCGTGCCGCCAATATTACCCGCGCCGACCAGCGCGATCCTGTTTCTCGCCATAAAAATTCCTCTTACCCCGGTTTGGATCGGGCAACCCCTGTCTCTTTCTTGCAAAGGCCGCCTAATGCTAGGAATTCCGCCGGTGTTAGCGCAATTTAGGGACCCGTGCAAGTCCGCACCCGGAGGACCGTCGCCGGTACATCCGCGCGCCTTTCAGGGCCCCCGCTGGTCTTCAGTCGAGGTGGTTTCCGTGGGTCGGGATTACAACCGCGATTTCACGACCAGCCGGCTTACTCCCCGGGCTGATGGGGCAGGCTCATATACTCTTCCGATTGCATTTCGATGAGCCGGGAGACCAGGCGTTCGAATTCGAATTTCCCCTCGCCCTCGGGGTAAAGCCCGGTCGGCGGCGCGGCGGCGGAACAGACGAGGTTGACCTTGGCCTCGTAGAAGGCGTCGATCAGGATGACGAACCGCCGTGCCGCATCGCGCATCGCCGGCGTCAGCAGGGGAATGTCGTCGACAACGAAGGTATGATATCGGGCGGCGATGGCCAGATAGTCCGCGGGGCCCAGGGGTTTGTCGCAAAGATCTCCAAAATCCGCCCGGCCAACGCCGTCGACCGCCATTGAAATCTCGATCGTCCGGCCCTTCACCTCGATGCGCTCCGGCTCCGGCGGACGGCCGTCGGTAAGCTGATCAAAGTAATCGTCGAGGGTCGCGCGGCCGCCGTCGTCGAGCGGCGTGTGGTAAACGTTCATCCCCTTCAGCCGGCGCAGGCGATAATCGATTGGACTGCTTAGCTCCAGCACATCCAATCGCTCACTGATCATCTCGATAAAGGGAACGAATTTGTTGCGTTGCAGGCCGTCCTTGTAGAGGTCCTGCGGCGGCCGGTTGGACGTGGCAACCACGACGACGTCGCGGGCAAACAGGTTCTCGAACAACCTCCCGAGAATCATCGCGTCGACGATGTTGGCGACCTGGAATTCATCGAAACAAAGCAGCCACGCCTCGTCCGCGATTTCCTTGGCGACATCCGGGATCGGGTCGCCGCCCTCGCCGCCGGAACGTTCGCGGAAGGCGTTCATCCTTGCGTGCACGTCCTGGAGAAAGGCGTGGAAATGAGTGCGGCGCTTTTTTTCCACCAAGGCAGCGCCGAAGAACAAGTCCATGAGCATGGACTTACCGCGGCCCACGCCGCCATAGATGTAGAGGCCCTGAACCGGCTCGGCCCGCCGGCGGGTCAGTCCGAACCGCTCCTTCCAGCCGGCGTGCCCGGCACTCGGCGTATAGCCGGCCAACGCCCGATGGAGGCTTTGCAGCTTTTCAGCCAATAGCGCCTGCGCCGGATCCGAAGTGAGTTCACCCGCGGCGACCCGGTCACGGTAGTCGAACAACGGGCCTGCGTGAATGACGGCCTGCTCTTGCATGGGCGGTTCATTAGGCGGCGAAGCACCGTCTGTAAAGTGCCGGACACCAGGAAATGGCGGCCCGGCCTTTGGCTTCGGGGAAGAATCAATACCGATCCGGTCACGAAAACATTACCGCCGGCCCGGAAACGCCGCGGGTCCTGCCGAACCGCGTACGGTCTACCGGCAGCTATGCTCGTTCCGCCACGATGACGGAACGCCCGGGCCCCAAGGATCGGCGATTGCCGTGCCGGGCAGGAGCGGCTCAAGCGCGGACGCAACCAATTGTACGAGAGTGCCCGCGATGGTTTCGGCCACATGCCTGAGCGCCGCGGCCGTGTGAATATCCTCGACGTGCGGCGGACGAAGTTTAGCGGCGACGGCATCGAATCGGCCGTGGACCATCTGCTGAAACACAATGGGTGAGATCAGAACGCGAAGGTCACGAAGAAGAATGCCGGGAACGGTTCGCGCTGTTAACGGCGCTCGACCATCTTCTGCTTGATCCTGGCGATTGCCTGACCCGGGTTGAGATTCTTCGGGCAGGTGTTGGTGCAGTTCATGATCGTATGGCAGCGATAGAGACGGAACGGGTCCTCCAGCGCATCCAACCGTTCGCCGGTATATTCGTCGCGAGAATCAGCAATCCAACGATAGGCCTGCAGCAACGTCGCCGGACCCAGATAGCGGTCCGAATTCCACCAATAGCTGGGGCAGCCCGTCGAGCATGAGAAGCACAACACGCATTCCCAAAGACCATCCAACTCTTCCCGCTCTTCCGGACTTTGGAGACGTTCCTTACCCGGGGCCGCCGGCGTGTCGGCCTGCAGCCAAGGCTTAATGGAGGCGTACTGGGCGTACGCGTTGGTGAGGTCGGGAACCAGATCCTTGACCACCATCATATGCGGCAGCGGGTAGACCGCGATATCGCCTCTGAAGTCGTTGATCGCATTGATGCATGCCAGCGTGTTGGTACCACCCACATTCATTGCGCAGGAGCCGCACACCCCCTCCCGGCACGAACGGCGAAAGGTCAGCGTCGAATCGATTTCGTTCTTTATCTTGATCAACGCGTCCAGAACCATCGGACCGCAGGCATCCAGGTCGATCTCGTAGGTATCCATCCGGGGATTTTCATTCTTATCCGGATCGTAGCGATAGACCTTGAACTTCTTGACCCGCGTCGTACCTGCGGGCGCCGGGAAGGTTTTACCCTCGACGACTTTCGAATTTGCGGGAAGTGAAAACTCTGCCATTTCTCGTTTCCTTGACCTCGGTCCTGCCGGCTTAATAGACCCGGGCTTTTGGCGGGATGTATTCGACCTCGTCGGTGAGGGTATAGTCGTGAACCGGCCGGTAGGACAATTCGGTCCCCCAGTTCTCACCGACTTTGGCAAGCGAGTGCTTCATCCAGACCTCGTCATCCCTGTCGGGGAAGTCCTCGTGGGCGTGAGCGCCACGTGACTCTTGGCGGTTCTTCGCGGATTCCACCGTCGCCACCGCCGAGACCATCAGATTGTCCAATTCCAACGCTTCCACGAGGTCGGAGTTCCAGATCATCGAGGTATCATTGAGCTTCAAGTCTCCGATGCTCTTCGCCGTCTCCTGGAGCGACGAGGCGCCATTGGCGAGTGTCTCCGTCGTCCTGAACACGGCGGCATCGGTCTGCATGATCCGCTGCATCTCCAGCCGAATTTCGGACGTGAGACGTGAACCATTGGCGTTGCGGGTTTTCTCCAGCCGCTCGATGGCCGTCCCGCCGGCATCGGCCGGCAGCGGCTTCCGGGAAGCGCCCTTCTCGACGGTTTCGGTGGCCCGGATCGCCGCGGCACGTCCAAAAACCACAAGATCGAGCAAGGAGTTGGTCCCCAAGCGATTGGCGCCGTGCACACTGACGCAGGCCGCCTCGCCGATAGCCATCAGTCCCGGGCAGACCGCATCCGGATCGTCGGCGGTCGGGCGAATAACCTCACCATGATAGTTGGTGGGCACACCACCCATGTTGTAGTGGACCGTCGGCAGCACCGGGATCGGTTCCTTGGTGGCGTCGGCGCCGGCAAAAATCTTGGCGGATTCAGTGATCCCAGGCAGACGGGCGTGCAGCACATCGGTCCCGAGATGCTCCAAGTGCAGGAAGATGTGATCGCTCTCCGGGCCAACGCCCCGGCCCTCTCGAATCTCAATAGTCATCGCACGGCTGACCACATCCCGGGACGCCAGATCCTTGGAGGTCGGCGCATAGCGCTCCATGAACGCCTCACCTTCCGAGTTGGTGAGATAACCGCCTTCGCCCCGGGCCCCCTCGGTGATCAGGACGCCGGCGCCATAAACGCCGGTCGGGTGGAATTGCACGAATTCCATATCCTGCAGCGGAATACCGGCGCGGGCCGCCATGCCGTTGCCGTCCCCTGTGCAGGTGTGTGCCGAGGTGCAGGAAAAATAGCTGCGGCCATATCCGCCGGTAGCGAGCACGGTTTGTTGCGCCGAGAAGCGATGCAGTGTCCCATCGGCCAAATTCCAGGCCATCACACCCCGACAGGCACCTTCTTCGTCCATGATCAAATCGATGGCGAAGTATTCGACAAAGAACTCGGCTTCATACTTCAGGGATTGCTGATACAGCGTGTGGAGAATCGCATGGCCGGTCCGATCGGCGGCCGCGCAGGCACGTTCCACGGGAGCTTCCCCGTAGTTTCGCATATGCCCGCCGAAGGGCCGCTGATAGATCTTGCCGTCTTCGGTGCGGGAGAACGGCACCCCATAGTGCTCAAGCTCATAAACCGCCGGCAGCGCCTCGCGACACATGTATTCGATAGCGTCCTGGTCGCCCAGCCAGTCGGCGCCCTTGACCGTGTCGTACATATGCCATTTCCAGTCGTCTTCACCCATATTGCCGAGCGCCGCGCCGACACCGCCCTGAGCGGCGACCGTGTGACTGCGCGTGGGGAAGACCTTGGTGATGCAGGCGGTTTTCAGCCCCGTGGCCGTCATACCAAGGGTCGCGCGCAGGCCCGCGCCGCCGGCACCGACGACGATGACGTCATGCTGGTGATCGATTATTTCGTAGTCAGCCATCGGCCGTTAGCCTCCGAAGGCGACGCGCAAGAGCGCGATGATGCAGGATACGCCTAGAATTACGGCGATGAACTTGTTCAGTATCAAGACGACGGTCTTCGAGCGTTCATTGTGGATGTAGTCTTCGAACACCACCTGCATGCCAAGCTGCATGTGGTGAAACAGGACGCCGACCAACAGGACCATGAGGATCAAGTTGTGGGGCACGGTCAGCCAAGCCCGGAATTCGCCGAGATCTGCGCCGGCCAGGGAAACCGCCGCGAAAACGAACCAAATTCCCAACGGCACCAAAGCAACCGCGGTCAACCGCTGTGCCCACCAATGGCCGGTGCCTTCCTTGGCCGAGCCAAGTCCCCGGACCCGCGCCAGATCGGTTTGTAAACTCATCTATCCCGCCCCCCCGGCCGTGTTCCAAACAACCGCCCAGGTGATCGCCGTCAGTACGGCCGCGCCGATAACCACCGTCCAGCCCGAGGCACGAACCCGGCTCAACTCAAAGCCCATTCCCGCATCCCAAAACAGGTGGCGGATGCCATTGAGCAGATGGTAGAAGAGCGCGAACGTCCATCCCACCAGCAGTACAACGCCAACCCATGCTCCGAGAACCACCTGGGCGCGCGCAAACGCGTCCACCCCATATCCGGCGGCATTCAGCCAATAGGCAAAAACAATGGCGCCGACCGCCAGTCCCACACCGGTGATCCGGTGGAGAATGGAGAGAACCGAAGTGATTTGCCAGCGATAGACTTGAAGATGGGGAGAGAGCGGACGGTTATCCGTAGCCATAGAGGGTGCCCTGATATGCTGCACATTCCGCCTGGGGCGGCGGAAAATTTGGTTTAGACCCTCGCCTCGGGCAAGTCAACGCGCCTCGCCGGGCCGCTCGTTGGCGAATGTAACGACGTCCCCTCATATGGTCAGCGGCGCTTGTTGCGTCAAAAAAAATGACAATCGCGCGCTGCTGACGCAAGTCGATCAACCGAAGGTAAGGCGTTGAAAGGTAATACTTTTAGATTTCTGTGTGAGCAGGCCTGTGGATAAGTTGTGAACGTTTTGTGCAAATACAGCCAAATTATACACAGAAAATTTCAAGAATTGATCCGGTTTTTATTGAATGTTTCATTTGTTGTTCGCAGAATACTTCTCGTACGCGATAGCGTTTCCGTCGCGATCTGTGGTGCGGCTGTCGGGCCTTCGGGCCGGAGGGCGGTGCCCTGAACGGCTTTAGGGCCGGGCAGAAGTTGGGGCTTCCGGCCTTCGGGTCGGGACTCTCGGCAAGGATTGCGAGGCCGGATCCCAACGATGCCTCGGTATCGGTTGAGGTTCGGGCTGGTGGACGAAGGCTGCGTGCGGCGGGGTCGCCCTGGTGGCCCAGCCGGTGTCGAAAGACGCAGGATCGGATACCAACCGCCGCAAGGCGGATCGGGGTCGGGTCCGGCGAAATTCGGCAAGGGCGTCGCCGCGGACGACGTCCTCCGGTGGTTCGTCGTGTCGAGAGATGGGACGGGCACGTACGGGTCAGGGTTCTTGCCCTCGCATGGAACGTTGACCGCCGGGAATGTCAGAGACGGCCTGCCGTCGATGTTGGTTCCCGGGACGTGGGTGTCCAGCCAATTTCGAGGCTCGGTGAGCCGAGGGGAAGGCGGAAGACGGGTGCCGGCGACGGCGTCCGTGTGAGGCCGGACCCGGTTGCGGCGACCGTATCGATCTCTCTCCCAAGGGTAAATCGATGGTCGACGCAGATGGAGTGGAAGGGCGTTATCGTGTGCGTGGAGCCTGGCCGGCTCTACGAGGCGTCAGGAGTGCCGCTTGCGCGGTGCGCTACACAAGGATCCCAGGCCTTGTGTACCTGACGCCTCTTTCATATCCGATTCGATTTCGGGTTTCAATAAGCATTGTAGGGCTGATTCAGTATTGGAATCAGCAACTTGCAACTATTAGCCCCAAACAATTATGAAGTTGTCCCGAGGTTTATCCACAGCGCTCGCCATGCGGGCGCGTTCTCTGGCACCTTTTTGCAACCCACCGACGGCGCAAGACGGATTCATCCTGCCGCGGCGAAAAGAGGCGCACGACCGCCGCCGCTGCTGCTTGAGCACCGGTATCAGCCGATCTTGCTCGGCAGCCAGACCGCAACCCCCGGCATGGCAATGAGCAGCGCGAGCACGAACAGCTCGATCAGGATGAATGGCATGGCTGAACGGATCACCTGCCCGATGGATACATCGAAAGGTGCAATTCCCTTCATCACGTAGAGCAGCAGACCGAATGGCGGCGTGAGGAGGCTGATCTCCATGGTGATCAGCATCAGTACCATCAGCCAGACAACATCAATCTCAAACACCACCTGCAACGACTGTGCGCCGAGCAGGAAGAACGGCAGGGTGAGAAGCAGCATGCTCACCTGATCCATGAACGCGCCGAGAAACAGCAGGACCAGCATCATCATGATCACGACCTGAAGCTGGGTGAACTCCAGGGCGGCAATTGCGGTCAAAAGGCCGTCGGTCGCGCCCGAGTTGGACAACGCCTGTGCGAATACCAATGAGCCGGCAATAATGAACAGGATCATGGTGTTCACCTTGGCGGTCTCCATCAGCGCCTTGGCGATGGCGCGCCAAGTGAAATCGGCGCCGTCGATCCCGGTGATGGTGATGACGTTCTTGAATATCCGGAAAAAATAACAAGCGCCCAAGGCAGCAAGACTGCCCAGCGCGGCGGCTTCGGTCGGCGCGGCAATCTTGAAGAAGATCGATCCGACCACGACGATGAAAATGATGAACAACGGCAGGATGTAGAGAAGAAACGGCAGGAAGCGGTTTAGAAGCTTCAATCCGGGGCCGCGATAGGTCCAACTGGCAACCGCCTGACCCTTACGGTTGAGTGCCACTGTAATCGGCAGCTCGAGGGCACTCTCGTCCGGGGCATAGCTGGGCGCGAGCGACGGATTGATGGTGCAGCGAATGATCACATAGGCAAAGAACAGCATTGCCATCAGAAAACCGGGAATAATCCCGGCGATCAGCAGTTGAGCGACACTCTGCTCGGCAATGCTCGCCAACAACACAGCCAGTGCCGACGGCGGGATCAGCATGGCGATACCGCCGACGGCCATGATCGGACCCATGGCGATGGACGGCTGATAGCCCCGCTTGATCATATCCGGCAAGAGCACCGATCCCAGAATGGCCGTGTTGGCGATGGTTGACCCGGAGAGTGACGAAAACACCGTGCCGCCGACGATGGAGACCACCGACAAACGGCCCGGCACCCGGGAAATCAGCCGGTCGATGGCCCCGATCGCCTTAAAAGCCACGCCGGTCTGGAGCAAAATTTCTCCCATCAACAAGAAGAGCGCGATGGGCGCGAGACCGAAGGTGATCGCGTTGTGGAACTCCATGGGCATGAACACGAGCCCAATGTCGCCGCCGATAAAGATAAACGTGCCGATCACATTCGCGGTGAAAAACGCCAGGGCGACGGGCAATCCCAGGAACATCGCCAGACAGACGATCCCAAGGAGGAGTATGAGAGCGAGATACCACTCCATCTCAGAGCCCTGCCTCCGAGCCGTGAGCGTCGCCGGCTAGCGTCAAGACACGTTGTTCCCTGAACCTCATCAGAAACTCGATCGCCAGCAGGGCCATTGAAACGGCGAAAAATGCCACCACGATCCAGTTGGGAATCCGCACATCCTTGTCCGGCAACGTCATGTCGATGAATTCGCCGATGCCCGCACGGCTGCCGTAGATGCACAGCAACAAACAAAGCGCAGATCCGAAGAGGTTGAGGAAACCGTCGAGCCTTTTGGAGGCATCCGGCGACAGGGAAGAGGTGACAATATCGACTTTGACGTGGGCGCCCTGCTGGAGCACCCACGGCGCACCGGCAAAAACGCCGAAGAACAGCGCAAATTCAATGGACTCGTTCAGCCACCAAATGCTGCCTATTCCGGCCTTGATGATGAACAGATTGAAGGGAATCAGAATTGCGATCAGACCGATGGAAACGGCCACCAGCGCGGCAAGGAATATGGTCAGGCGGAGGTAAAGTGTCTCGAAATTATCGAGTGCGGTCTTCATCAAGCGCCCCGGGACTTAATTCGACATCCAGGAAAGCGAAAAGCGGAAATGCAGATCGCGTCTACATTTCCACTTTTCGGCGGTCCGGTTGGCTCAACGGAAGAGCTTTTCCAGCGCCTTGCCGTGCTTCGGCGAACGCTGCAGAACCTCGTTCCAGGCTTCGTTATTCGCGGCGGCGAGCCACTTCTCGCGAGCGGCGCCTTTGAACTCGATGACCTCCATGCCGGCTTTGGCGCGGGTCTCCATACCCTTCTTCAGACGCGCCTGAAGGGCAGGGTTGTTGATCGGCTCGGACTCGGCTTCAAACTCGAGGCCCATCTTGGTGAGGAAGTCGCGCTGCTCCTGGGCCAGGCCCTTCCATTTCTTGAGATTGACCAAGCTCTGCAAGGGCGACGTGTAGAAGCCAGGCTCGACCTGATACTTGGTCACCTTGGTCCACGGCGGCACGAAGGCGCCTGCCGGCCAGCCGAAACCCTGAACCGTATTGTTTTCCATCAGGGTGTAGATTTGCGGCATCGCTGCCGTCTGCACGGTAGCACCCAGGGATTTGAAGAAGGCCGTATAGACCGGGGCAACCCGCAAGTTCAAACCCTTAAGGTCCGGTTTGTCGATCTTCTTGCTGAGCCAAAGATTGAACGGGCCGAAATCGCCGTGCCGAGCCAAATAGTGAACGTTCTTGGCGTTCAGAAGCTTTTGGACGTAGTCGATGCCGCCATTCTTACGCAGATCGGCGGCTGTCTTGCTGGAGAGCCGCAGGACCGGCGCTTCGGGGATGACGTTTCCGTAATAGGCCTCGGTGCAGCCGACCATATCGTAGGCGCCCTTGGACATCTTCTGGGTCAAGGTGAACGGGCTGCCGATGGCCGGCGCCCCGCCCAACAGCTTGACTTGCATGACACCTTTGCCGCGTTCGTTGATAGCCGCGACGAAGGCCTCATAGGCGCGGGACGGCGGTGAACCGATGGGGAAGCAGCTGGCACCGCGCAGGGTAACCTCTGCGGAATAAGCCGGCGCATGCACACCGAGGGACATCAGCGCAACCGCGCCAACCCCAATTGCAAGCCCAAACGTTTTGTACATTTTTTTCCTCCCTGGAAATCTGAACTCTGAATTTCTTGCCGGCTTTCAACCTCGCGGGGGCGGGGTCTCAGCCCAAACACAGTGCGAGAATAGCATAGCCTTACACTTTGGCCACATCACGATTGCACGGCAACTGCGCCAACAAATGTAATTTCCTGAAGGGCTTAGCGGCAGGAATGCACAAGATCAGCCATGACCCCAGGCACGCGCGGCGGTTTCGCCGATCAGTTCGAGCTTCCGCCACTGCTCATCTTCGGTGATCGCATTGCCGGCAATCCCGGAGGCAAACCCGCATTGAGGGCTGAGCGCCAACTGGTCGGGATCGATATACCGGCTCGCGTCATCAATGCGATGGAGCAATTCCTCGACATCTTCCAAATCACCCCGTTTGGTGGTCACGAGACCAAGCACCACCTGAACCCCTTTGGGCACAAATCGCAGCGGCTCAAAACCGCCTGCCCGCTCGGTGTCGTATTCAAGCAGCAGCCGGTCGAACTTGAGGCGCCCGAATAACGTTTCGGCAATGCCGTCATACGCCCCTTCCCGGTGCCACATGCTGGCCCGGTTGCCGCGGCAGATGTGGAGGCCGAATATCGCTTTCCCCCGGTAAGGTTCGACGACCGCGTTGGACGCATCGATGGCGCGGTTCAAATTGGCCATCGGATCCTCACCACGGGCGGCCATCCGTTCCAGCGTCGGACGGTCGACGTAACCGGTGTAGCTGGGTTCATCCAATTGCACATACGGACAGCCGGCCTCTACGAGCCCGCCAACGATCTCCCGTTCGACTTTAACGACGTCGGCCAGGAACGCATCCGACGTCTCGTAATGCGGCTTCGATGCCTCGACGTCGCACATCTGGGACACCCGATCCGGCCCCATGATCATCGCCTTTGCCGGTGCCGAGGCGACCTTGGTGAGATAGCTGTACTCCTTCAGCGGAAAATTCTCTGCCAGCGCCAGCTTCGCCTCTGCGGGCATTTTGAAGGATTCGACGGCGTCCGCGCCGCGGCTGTGGGGAGTCTCGCCCTCCATCACCAGACTCGGATTGCGAACAAAACCCTCAAGGGATCGATCGGTCTGATCCCAGCCGTTCACGCGCGAGAAACTGACTTGCCAATTGAGACGCCGATACTCACCGTCGGTCACGACCTCCATGCCGGCGGCCTCCTGTCGCGCGACAACGCCGTTTACGGCCCTGTCCTGTTCGTCGGCCAGTTCAGCTTCGGAGATTTCACCTCGGCCGAATTTCAGGAAAGCGTCAATGAGGGCACGGGGGCGGAGCAGGCTGCCGACTTGGTCGGTTCGAATTCTCTTCAAATCATTGAGCATAGCGGCTTTCGGGCCGGTTCAGCTCCATATGCTCACGGAGGGTTTCACCCTCATACCCGACGCGGATCAGTCCGCGATCCCGGAGTTCGGGGATCAACATTTCGCAGAGATCATCAAAGTCTCCCGGCATGGTCAGCGGCTGCAGGATGAACCCGTCGCACGCCGACGCCTCGAACCATTCCTGCATGATGTCGGCCACCTCGATCACTGAACCGCGAATAGTCAACTTTCCATAAGACCCTGCCAGCTTCTCGTACAGTTGGCGGATGGTCAGGTCGCCCTCATGGACAAACTCCATGATCCGCCGAACCGTGCCGTGATCGCCCCGGTGCCCGTCGGAGGGATCGGGTACTTTGTCGTCGGGATCATGGTCGGAAAGGTCCATGCCGAGAAGCGTGCCCACGTACGCAAGCCCGACGACAGGATGGACCAGATCGGCCAGTTCGCGCTCCTTGTCCTCTGCCTCCGCCGACGTCTTTCCGACGATCGCCGTCACCCCGGGCATGATCCGAAGCTCGTCGGGGCCCCGGTTGTAGCGCGTCATGCGCGACTTAATGTCGCCGTAATGGGCCTGGGACTTTTCGAGGGTCAACTCACCGGAAAACACCCCCTCCGCCGTCGCCGCGGCCAGTTCCTTGCCGGAATCGGAGATACCCGCCTGGAAGATAACCGGATAGCCCTGGGGCGGGCGGGGCACATTCAATGGCCCCCGGGACTTAAAGAAGTCGCCCTCATGGTTCAGTTTGTGGAGTCCGCCGGGCCGAAAGAACCGGCCTTCCGGCGCATCGTAGACGAAAGCATCATCGTCCCAGCTGTCCCACAGACCCTTGACCACCTCGACAAACTCCTTGGCCCGCCGGTAACGGTCTTCGTGCTCGAAGTGTTCATCCCGGCCAAAGTTGAACGCCTCGGCGTGATTGCCCGATGTCACCACGTTCCATCCGGCCCGGCCCGCGGACAGGTGGTCGAGGGAGGCAAACCGCCGGGCGATATTGTAAGGCTCGTTGTAACTGGTGGTCTGGGTGGCGACGAGACCGATGCGTTGGGTGACCATGGCGAGCGAAGCCAGCAACGTCGTCGGCTCGAAATACGCAGTGTACTGGGAGGACCGGCTCAGCGGCTCGATGTCGGCGTCGCGAACCGCCGCGCTATCGGCAAAAAAAATGAAATCAAAGCCCGCCGCTTCGGCCTTTTGGGCGCATTGCGCATAGTGCCGGATATTGATGCCGGCATCGGGCTGACTGTCCGGGTGCCGCCACGATGCAATGTGGTGGCCGGTGTTCTTGAAGAACATGCCCACATGCATGCGGTCCTGTCGGTCGCCCATGTCTAAGTACCCCCCTTTGTTTCAGGGAAGCATAACGCCGTCAGATGGGGCGGGTCTAGGCTGTTGCCGGTGGTTGGAAACCATCGAGAAATTTCTTGGCGCGCGGCATGGCGTCGCGATGAAACTGTCGTGGCTCCCGAAGCCACAATCCGTCATAGGTCTTCGACTTTGTTTCCGAAATCAATACGTCACGCGGCAATTCCACCAATGTCCCGTCCCACCCAGGCAGAGCGGCTTCCGCTTTCCGCCAATAATGGTCAAGAAATCGGTGTTTCTTGGAGAAACCATGGAAGTCGAACACCTCATCGCCGAGGTCGACGAAAATGTGGTTACCGGAAAAACCCGGTGACGGCTTAATCCAAACGGCTTTGTCTCCGGTCTTCCCCCACCGCTCCAGGCAGGCATAGGCAAGAACCTCGCACGCGCCGCAGGCAAAAAAGACGCGGTCCGGCCATGACCAACGCGCTGCCAAATCACTCTTGGGATGGTTGTGACGCGGTGTGTACATCCGCCCAGCCGGGAGCTAGGCGGCTTCTTCCAGATAGGTCCGGGTCAGCTCGTCGGCGATTTGGACGGCGTTCAGCGCGGCACCCTTGCGGAGATTGTCGGACACGCACCAGAACGAGAGCCCGTTTTCGACCGTCGCGTCCTCGCGGAGACGGCTGACATAGACCGGGTCTTCGCCGGCGGACTCCTTGGGCGTCACATAACCCTCATCGGCGCGATGATCGACGACGGCAATTCCCGGTGCCTCGGCAAGCGCGGCACGCGCTTCCTCGACCGAGACGGCGTGTTCGAACTCGACAGTGACCGCTTCGGAGTGGCCGATGAAGACCGGGACACGGACGCAGGTTGCGGTGACCTTGATCTCGGGATCCAAAATCTTCTTGGTCTCGACCATCATCTTCCATTCCTCCTTGGTGTAGCCGTCTTCCATGAAGACGTCGATGTGAGGAATGACGTTGAAGGCAATGGGCTTGGTGAACGTTTCCATGTTGTCGTGTTCCGGCTCGTTCACGAAGACGCCGCGGGTCTGATTGAACAGTTCGTCCATGCCTTCCTTGCCGGCGCCGGACGTCGCCTGGTAGGTCGAGACCACCACCCGCTGGATATTGCCGATGTCGTGCAACGGTTTCAGCGCCACCACCATCTGGATGGTCGAGCAGTTGGGGTTGGCGATGATGTTCTTCCGGGTATAGCCGGCGATGGCCTCCGGATTGACCTCCGGCACCACGAGCGGAACGTCCGGGTCCATCCGGAAGTACGATGTGTTGTCGATGACGACCGCGCCGGCCGCCGCGGCGCGGGGCGCGAAGTCCGCCGAGATTTTTGCGCCGGCGCTGGACAGCACGATGTCGGTTCCCTGGAAGTCGAACCCGTCGAGGCCGGCAACGCTCAACACGTCGTCCTCGCCAAACGACACCTCGGCGCCGATGGAGCGCTGGGAGGCGAGAGCGGTCACGTCGTCCGCTCTCACCCCGCGCTCGGCGAGGATTTGCAGAATTTCGCGCCCGACGGCCCCCGTGGCGCCTGCCACGGCATAGTTGATCGGCATGGTCCGTCTCCGGTCCGGATGAGTTTAATTCGGGGCGATGATTTACGCCGGTTGACCGGGTTTTGCAACGTGCAAACCCGGGAATCTCCATGAGACTTTCTTATCGGCCGGATAAGGTCCGGCGACGGCTTCGCGGGTTCAGGCGGTCCCCGACAACTCGGCCAGCACGGCCGCGCCCATTTCCTCTGTGGAAACCCGGGTCTTGCCGTCTTCCATAATGTCGCCGGTGCGGAGGCCCTTGGCCAGTACCGCCTCGACCGCCGCATCCACCGCATCGGCTTCGTCGGCGAGATCGAATGAATAGCGAAGCATCATGGAGAACGACAAAATCATCGCCAGCGGATTGGCGATACCCTGCCCCGCGATATCCGGCGCCGAGCCATGCACCGGCTCGTAGAGGGCCGGGCGGCTGCCGCTCTCGTCCGGTTCTCCGAGTGACGCCGATGGCAGCATGCCCAGCGACCCCGTCAGCATGGCGGCACAATCGGAGAGAATATCGCCGAACATGTTGGTGGTGACGACGACATCGAACTGCTTGGGATTGCGGACCAGCTGCATGGCGGCATTGTCCACATACATGTGGCTGAGCTCGATATCGGGGTGACGTTCGCCCACCTTGATCATTTCCTCCCGCCACATCACCGTCGCCTGGAGCACGTTGGCCTTGTCGATGGAGCACACCCGCTTGTCGCGTTTGGCGGCTAGATCGAAGGCGACCTCGCCGATCCGCCGGACCTCGTCCGAGGTATAGGTGAGCGTGTTGTAGCCGCGCCGTTTGCCGTCGCCCAGATCCTCGATGCCGCGGGGTTCGCCGAAATAGATGCCGCTCGACAGTTCGCGAAGGATCATGATGTCGAGGCCGGCCACGACGTCGTATTTGAGGGTCGAGGCGTCGGCCAGCGCATCGAACACAAGGGCCGGACGCAGATTGGCAAACAGGCCCATCTCCTTCCGGATACCCAGCAGGCCCCGTTCGGGCTGGTCCTCGAAGGGAAGCGTTTCCCACTTCGGGCCGCCGACCGCGCCCAATAGGACGGCGTCCGCCGCATCGGCCGCGTCGATGGTCTCCCGGGGCAGCGGCGAGCCGGTTTCGTCGTAGGCGGTTCCGCCGATCAGGCCGTCCGTGATGTCGAATTTGAGCGCGCGATTGTCCCCCATCCAATCGATGACCTTTTTCACCTCGGCGGCGACTTCAGCGCCGATGCCGTCGCCCGGCAGGAAAAGAACGGATTTGTTGGCGGCCATGATGGTGTCCCGTAACGGATCAGATGATGAAATGGAGAATGCCTACAGCCAGGGCTGGGCGGCCTTGTGGCTCTCCTCGAAGGAGGCGATCTGGTCCTCCTTCTCCATGGTCAGCCCGATGTCGTCGAGGCCGTTCAGGAGACAGTGCTTCTTGAAGGCATCAATCTCGAACTTGATTACCCCGCCGTCGGGGCCGGTGATCTCCTGGGCTTCCAGGTCAACCGTCACGGTGGCATTGGCGCCCCGCTCCGCATCGTTCATCAGCAAGTCCAACTCTTCCGGGCCGACCTTGATCAGCAGCATGCCGTTCTTGAAGCTGTTGTTATAGAAGATGTCGGCGAAATCCGTGGAGATGACGCATTTGATGCCGTAATCCATCAGCGCCCAAGGTGCGTGTTCGCGAGACGAGCCGCAGCCGAAATTGTTGCCGGCAACCAGCATCTCAGCGTTCTTGTAGGCCGGCTTGTTGAGCACGAATTCCTCGTTGTCCGATCCGTCCTCCTTGAAACGCATGTCGGCGAACAGGCCTTCACCAAGCCCGGTCCGCTTGATGGTTTTCAGGTAGCGGGCCGGGATGATCATGTCCGTGTCCACATTGGCGATCGGCAACGGCGCAGCGACAGAGGTGAGTTTTTCGAACTTCTCCATGACCCGTCTCCCTAATCCAGATCGCGAATGTCGGTGAGGTGGCCGGCAATTGCCGCCGCCGCCGCCATGGCGGGGCTGACCAAATGGGTGCGCCCGCCGGTGCCCTGACGACCTTCGAAGTTACGGTTGGACGTCGATGCGCAACGCTCCCCCGGGGTAAGCTTGTCGGCGTTCATCGCAAGACACATGGAGCACCCGGGCTCACGCCAGTCGAAGCCGGCCTCGACGAATATCTGATCCAGACCCTCCTCCTCCGCCTGGGCTTTCACCAGGCCGGAACCCGGCACGACCATGGCATCCACGTGATCGGCGACCTTGCGGCCCTTTTCTATTGCTTTTTGGGCGACCTCGGCAGCGGCCCGAAGATCCTCGATCCGGCTGTTGGTACAGGAGCCGATGAACATACGGTCGATCTTGACGTCACGCATGGCTGTTCCCGGCTCAAGACCCATGTACTCGAGGGAGCGCTCCATCTTGTTGCGGCGCGCCTCGTCGGACTCGTCGGCCGGATAGGGCACGGCACCGGTAATCGGCACCACATCCTCGGGGCTGGTGCCCCAGGTGACCTGCGGCACGATGTCTTCGGCCTTCAGGGTCACTTCAATGTCGTACTTGGCGCCCTCGTCGGACTTCAAGGTCTTCCAATACTCGGCCGCGGTCTCCCAGGCGCCGCCCTTGGGCGCCATAGGCCTTCCCTTGAGGTACTCGAACGTGGTCTCGTCGGGGGCGATCACGCCCGCCCGGGCCCCACCCTCGATGGTCATGTTGCAAACCGTCATCCGGCCTTCCATGGACAGGGACCGGATCGCCTCGCCGGCAAATTCAATGACGCAGCCGGTACCGCCGGCGGTCCCGATTTCGCCAATGATCGCGAGGATCATGTCCTTCGCCGTCACGCCCAGAGGCAATTCGCCATCGACGGTGACTC
The DNA here is from genome assembly GCA_965213765.1 of Rhodospirillales bacterium. GTDB lineage: Bacteria > Pseudomonadota > Alphaproteobacteria > Rhodospirillales > UBA2165 > JAJDXO01. The sequence continues at coordinate 2,514,791 of OZ243926.1, forward strand.
GCATGTTCTTCGATTTGCGCTGGATCATCGTCTGGGTGGCGAGCACGTGCTCGACCTCGGACGTACCGACCCCGAAAGAGAGTGAGCCGAACGCACCGTGGGTCGCCGTGTGGCTGTCGCCGCAAATCAGCGTGGTACCGGGAAGCGTGAAGCCCTGCTCGGGACCAATGACGTGGCAGATGCCCTGGCGAATATCGTCCATGCCGAAAATCTGCAGCCCAAAATCCTTGCAGTTCTTGTCGAGTGTCTCGATCTGAATGCGGGACTCTTCGTCATCAATGCCCGCTGCCCGGTCCGAGGTGGGTACATTGTGATCCGGCACCGCGAGGGTCAGATCGGGCCGGCGCACCTTGCGGCCGGCCGTCCGCAGACCTTCAAAGGCCTGCGGACTGGTTACCTCGTGAACGATGTGCCTATCGATGAAGATCAGACAGGTGCCGTCATCGCTTTCGTCGATGAGGTGGGCGTCCCAGATCTTATCGAACAGGGTCTTGGGTGCACTCATGGCGCTTACTCCCCCGATACGCGCTTATTGATTGGCGTTTATTTCTGTTCTTCGTCGCCGGCGGCGGCCTCGTCCGCCGGAGCCTCATCGGCGGGCGCTTCCTCAGCAGCCGCCTCTTCAGCCGGGGCCTCGGCTGCTTCCTCGACGACGGCTTCCTCGACCACCTCTTCGGGCGCATCGGGATCAATGGGCGCACCCGCCGCGATCAACTCCTCGTCGGTCGCCTGGGCGGCGGAGGCAATGGCTTGGCGTTTCTCCTCGGCGGCCGCCTCACGATCGGCCGCAGACAACTTTGCCGCATAGCCGTCGGTCCGCTCGGCGATCCGCGCCGACTTGCCGGAACGATCGCGCAAGTAGTAGAGCTTGGCACGACGGACGTCGCCGCGGCGAACCACCTGAATGCCGGCGACATTGGGCGAATAGAGCGGAAAGACCCGTTCAACGCCCTCACCATAGGAAATTTTTCGAATGGTGAAGGACGAATTCAGCCCGTCATTCTTGCGTGCGATGCACATGCCCTCAAAGGCCTGAATCCTTTCGCGGCTGCCCTCAACCACCTTCACGTCGACCCGGACCGTGTCGCCACGGGCGAATTCAGGGGTTTCCCTGTCCGCGGTCAGTTTGGCCATTTGCTCCTGTTCGAGCTCTTGAATGATGTTCATCGTTCCAATCCTCATCTTGGCCCGGTCTGTTTTCGGGCCGCCCGGTAGGCCGCCCACAGGTCCGGCCGTCTTTCCTTCGTTACCATCTCCGCCTCGGCACGCCGCCAGGCTTCGATTTTTTCGTGGTGCCCGGACAACAGCACGTCCGGCACCTCACGATCACGCCACTCCCGTGGCCGCGTATAGTGGGGGCACTCCAGCAAACCCCCTTCAAAACTCTCTTCTTCCGGCGAAGCGTCGCTCCCCATGACACCCGGCAATAGTCGCACACAGGCATCAATCAGTGTCAGCGCCGCGGGTTCGCCGCCTGAAAGCACGAAATCGCCGATGCTCAGCTCTTCCGGCTCCCACTCATCGATCACCCGTTGATCGATGCCTTCGTAGCGTCCGCACAACAAGACCACTCCCGGCCCCTCGGCCAGCGCGCGAACGCGCGTTTGGGTAATAGGTCGGCCGCGCGGTGTCAAATAGATCAGTGCACGGTCATCCGCAGAAGTGTCTCGCGCTTCCCGAAGGGCCGCGTCGACTACATCCGCCCGCATGACCATTCCCGGTCCGCCACCAAACGGAGTGTCATCGACGGAGGCGTGTTTATCGCTCGTAAACCCCCGAATGTCCAACGTTTCCAACGACCATGTGCCGTTGTCCATGGCCTTGCCGGACAACGATTGTCCAAGCGGTCCCGGGAACATTTCCGGGAACAACGTCAACACGGTCGCAGACCACGCGTTCATCGGTCTTATCCGTTCTCCTCATCCTGGTCCGCGAGGCCGTCATCCTGTTTGGCCCCGTCGATACTCAGCCCTTCCGGCGGATCGACGACCACATATTCCCGATCCAAATCGATCTCCGGCACCGCCTCTCGGCTGAACGGGACGACCAGCGGTTTCCCGCTCTCCAGCAATATTTCCATCACCTCACCGGCGCCAAAATCATCCAGGCTTCGCACCGTTCCCATTGTACGCCCATCCACTGACCGCACCGGAAGGCCGACCAGGTCGGCATGATAGAACTCGTCATCCGCCGGGGCCGGCAATTGTTCACGGGCGAGGTACAATTCGGTTCCCTTCAGGGCCTCGGCGGCGGTCCGGTCGTCCACTCCTTCGATCCGGGCGATCAGCGCCCCCTTGGAAGAACCGTGAAGCCGAATGCTGAACACGCGTTCGCCCGCCTGGTCCGTCAGGTCGCCGTATGCCGCAATATCCGAGGGATCATCCGTGAAACTCTTGATCCGAACCTCGCCGCCGAGGCCTCGGGCCCCGGTGATTGCGCCAACCAGTATCCGCTTGGCGTCGCTCATCAGCGTACGGCCTGAGGGCCCCACCGCATTCCGGAATTACTCCTCCTTCTTCTCTTCCTCGTCACCAGGCTCTTCCGCCGGCGCCTCTTCTTGAGGGGCCTCCTCTCCGGCGGGGGCTTCCTCGGCCGCGGCCGCCTCATCAGGGGCCTCTTCCGCAGGGGCCTCTTCCGTAGCGGCAGAGTCCTCCGCCGGCGCCTCGTCGGCAGGCGCTGCGGCCTCCGCGGCGGGGGCTTCCTCGTCACCAGGCTCTTCCGCCGGCACCTCTTCTTGAGCCGCCTCCTCCCCGGCGGGAACCTCCTCGTCAGGCGCCTCTTCCGTAGCGGCAGAGTCCTCCGCCGGCGCTTCGTCGGCAGGCGCTGCGGCCTCCGCGGCCGCGGCCGCGGCTGCCTCCTTGGCGGCTTCTTCGGCGGCGGCCATCCGCTCCATCGTCTTGGCGCGCGGAAGATGTTGCTTGGTCTGCTCGGGCCGCTCGGAGGCTTTGCGAATACCCGCGGCATCCAGGAACCGGGCGACACGATCCGTCGGCAGCGCGCCGTTTTCCAGCCAATGCCTGATCCGGTCTTCCTTCATGTTCAGCCGCTCGGGACTGTCCTTGGCCACCATCGGGTTGTAGGTGCCGAGCCTCTCAATAAACCGGCCATCCCGGGGCGACCGGGAATCCGCGACAACGATACGGTAATACGGACGTTTCTTTGCTCCGCCCCGCGATAGTCTGATCTTTAGTGCCATAGTCTTTCGACCTCCGTGGTAGGGCCGCATTGCGGCCGCATTCAAATGATTCGTTCCAGTTCGGTGCCAGTTCGGTATTTGCACTCACTTGAAACCGGGCGGCGGCATCATCCCGGGCGGCAACGCGCCCGGCGGGAGCCCGCCAGCCAGGCCCTTCTTTCCCATTTTTCCCATCTTCTTCATCATTCCGGCCATCTGCTGATACTGCTTCAGCAGGCGATTGACCTCCTGAACCGACGTACCGGAGCCGGCGGCGATCCGCTTTCGCCGCTTGGCGTTCAACAGCTTGGGATTGCTTCGCTCTTTGGGCGTCATCGACTGAATGATGGCGTGCTGATGGGCGATCGTCTTGTCGTCGACGTTCGCCGCATCCATCTGCTTCTGCATTTTACCGACCCCCGGCAGCATCCCCATGATGCCCTGGAGATCGCCCATTTTTCGCACCTGGGCCAACTGATCACCCAAGTCCTCAAGGGTGAACCGGCCTTTCAACGCCCGCTTGGCGACCTTCTCCGCCTTCTCGGTATCGAAGGTCTCTTGGGCCTTCTCCACCAGCCCAACCACGTCACCCATGCCGAGAATACGGCCGGCGATGCGATCCGCCTGGAACGTCTCAAGATCGTCGAGTTTTTCCCCGACGCCCATCAGTTTGATCGGACACCCGGTGACCGACCGCATGGATAGCGCCGCGCCGCCCCGGCTGTCACCGTCCACACGTGTCAGGACGATGCCCGTCAGACCGACCCGCTCGTTGAAGGTTTTGGCGGTATTCACCGCGTCCTGACCGGAAAGCGCGTCGGCGACCAACAGGGTTTCCACCGGCATCACCTGATCGCGGATAATTGCGGCCTCGGCCATGAGTTCGTCATCAATCGCCAAACGGCCGGCGGTATCGAGAATGACCACATCGAAACCCTCGCGGCGGCCCACATCCATGGCCCGCCTGGCGATCCCAACCGGCTGCTCGCCGAGGACCGGCTGCACAACCTGTGTCCCCACCTGCTCACCTAAGGTCGCCAACTGTTGGGCCGCGGCAGGACGAGCAACGTCGAGGGCGGCCAGCAGCACTTTCTTGCGCTCCTTGTCGATGAGCCTGGACGCGATTTTGGCGCAGCTCGTGGTCTTACCTGAACCCTGAAGACCAACCATCATCAACGCCGCCGGGGGTTGGGCCGCCAAGTCGAGGCCGGCTTCTTCGGGTCCCAGCATTTCAACCAACTGGTCGTGGACAATCTTGACCACCATTTGACCCGGCGTGACGCTCTTGAGCACCTCCGTACCGACCGCGGCCTCGGTGACCTTCTCGACGAACTCTTTAACGACGGGCAACGCGACATCCGCTTCCAACAAGGCCACCCGCACCTCGCGCATGGCTTCATTGACATCGGACTCGTTCAACGCACCTCGGCGCTTCAAACGCTCGAAGATGTCGTCAAATCGGCTGGTCAAACCATCAAACATGCGCCCAAATCCGCCAAAATTCCGAATTTACAACCAAAAAACGCCAGTGCGCGAAACTCGCGGACTGGCGGCGCCCCCCGGGACGTCGATTAGGGGGCGGAACCTACGGTCTGTCCCATGGCCTGTCAAGGTATACCAGGCGGACATTTCAGATGGTAATGTGCAACCAAGACCTGTGAATTCCCACAGGTGCATTTGAAATTGGCCGCCGCACAATCCTGCTTGCAAGAGGTAAATCATATTTTGCGGCCTTCGAGACGAATACGGTCGAATAACTTTTGCGCTCGATTGGTTTCGGGGACGTGCCGGAGCGCGCTGCGACCGGAACCCGTTTCTTCGGAGAATTCATTCGGGACCAGGGAGCTTGCATGAACCATGGGACGGCGAACCGTAAAGATTGATGGACCGGATACGATTGACCGGTATGTGGGCTCCCGGGTTCGTGCACGCCGCGTGGGGTTGCGCATGAGCCAGACGAAACTCGGCAACGCCATAGGGGTTACCTTCCAGCAAATTCAGAAATACGAGAACGGCGCCAATCGGATCGGCGCCAGCAATCTGTTCAAAATCGGTCAGGCGCTTGGGGTTGAGGTCTCGTTCTTCTTTTACGGCATGCCGGACTTCGACAAACAATCCAAGGCCCGAGGCAAACTCTCCGATGGCTCGCAAGAGCAATTCAACGATGACCCGATGACGTCGAGGGAAGCCATTGAGCTCATGCACAATTATTTCCGTGTCCCCGACGAACAGGTCCGGAAACGGCTCTCCCAGTTCGTCAGGAGTTTGGCGCGCGACGCCAACGCCTAAATTCAGACTGTAAAATTCGCGCGCGATACCAGCGCATTTCTCTTGGACTTCTCGGGGATTCCGCCATATATCCCCGCCTATGAGTTCGATCGACTTTATAAAGATGCACGGACTCGGCAACGATTTCGTGGTGATTGACGGACGCTCCCGGCCGATTGCGTTGTCCGACGCGCGCGCGCGCGCCATCGCGGACCGCCGCACGGGCGTCGGCTGTGATCAACTCATCATTCTCGAGCCGGCGACGGATACGAGTGCCGCGCTGTTCATGCGGATCCACAATGCGGACGGAGGAGAGGTCGATGCGTGCGGTAACGCCACCCGCTGTGTCGGCGATATGGTGCTGACGGAGATCGGCCAGGAGCGGGCACAAATCCAAACCGGCGCCGGATTGCTGACGGTCTGGCGATCGGATGGCGGTATCAGCGTGGACATGGGGGAAGCCAAAGATCAATGGATGGACATCCCGCTTGCCGAAGACGTAGACACGCTGCATTTGGAGATCGGTGAGGGACCGCTGCAAGATCCCGTCGCGGTATCGGTCGGCAACCCGCACGCGGTGTTTTTTGTGGAAGATGCCGAGGAAATAGACCTTGCGGCGGTCGGGCCTGTCCTCGAGCACCACCCGCTCTACCCCGAGCGCGCCAATGTAGAGGCCGTCTCGGTTCTGTCGCGATCGCATCTGCGGGTGCGGGTGTGGGAGCGCGGGGTGGGTATCACCCGGGCCTGCGGCACCGGCGCCTGCGCGGCGGCGGTCGCGGCGGTGCGCCGGGGTCTGGCGGACCGGGAACTAACCGTCAGCCTCGACGGCGGCGACCTGACGACAAGCTGGCTTGAAAATGGCCACATCATCATGGCGGGCGCGGTCGCTGAGAGTTTCAGAGGCACCCTCCCGGGGGAGATGGTGCAATGAGCGCCCGGGTTATCACCCTCGGCTGCCGGCTGAACAGCTTCGAATCCGAGGTAATCAAGAACCGAACCGGCGAGGCGGGCCTCGACAATGCCGTGGTGATCAACACCTGTGCGGTGACAAGCGAAGCCGAGCGGCAGGCCAGTCAAACGATCCGCCGGGCGCGGCGTGAACATCCGGAAGCCAGGATAATCGTGACGGGATGCTCGGCACAGGTGGACGCGGACCGTTACGCGAGCATGCCCGAGGTGGACCAGGTCCTCGGCAATGAAGAAAAACTTCGGATGGAGAGCTATCTGCCGGCGTTGAGCCGGGAGCCCATCGTGGTGTCGGACATCATGCGGATCACCGAGACCGCCGGGCATCTGGTCGAGGGCTTCGAGAGCCGCACGCGGGCCTTCGTTCAAATTCAACAGGGATGCGACCACCGTTGCACCTTTTGCATTATTCCGTTCGGCCGCGGCAACAACCGGAGCGTGCCGGTCGGGACAATCGTCGATCAGATTGAAAGTCTGACCTCGGCCGGCTACCGGGAAGTGGTGCTTACGGGTGTCGATATCAGCTCCTACGGAACTGATCTGCCGGGACAACCGACCTTGGGCGAATTGGTGCGCCGTATCCTTGCCCTGATACCCGATTTGCCGAGATTGCGGCTCAGCTCGCTTGATCCGGCAGTCAGAGACCCGGCGTTGATGCTCGTACTCTCGACAGAATCCCGGCTCATGCCTCATATCCATCTGAGTGCTCAAGCGGGCAATGACTTGGTCCTCAAGCGGATGAAACGCCGGCATGGCCGCGAAGGTTTTTTGCAGTTGTGCGGCGATCTCAGGGCGTCCCGTCCCGATGTCGTGCTGGGTGCCGACTTCATCACCGGATTCCCGACGGAAACCCCGGAGATGTTCGCTGAAACGCTCTCACTCGTCCACGAGGCGAAGCTTACCTATCTGCATGTATTCCCTTATTCCGAACGGCCCGGCACGCCGGCGACACAGATGCCCCCGGTGCCAAAGCCCGTCCGGCATGAACGGGCCCGGCGGCTGCGCGAGGCCGGCAATGCGCAGAGGTCCGCTTACCTCGATTCTCAAATTGGAGAGCGTGTGCGGATACTCGTCGAGAGCGATGGGCGCGGCTACACGGAGCACTATGCCCCGGCCCAACTTGCCGGCGACACCCCTCAAGGCGTCATTGTCGACGCCAACATCGAACACGTTACCGGCGGTCACCTGATTGCCCGGGCCGCATGACAGGAGAGGATACCGGACAGAATCATGGCTGGCTGAACCGGCTAACCTCCGGACTGCGGCGCACGTCGTCGGCGCTAGGTCAAAACCTGGGCGATCTGTTTTCGGGCGCTCGAAAACTCGATAGAGCCACACTGGATGAACTCGAAGAGTTGCTGATCGCGACCGATATCGGCGTCTCGACGGCGGCAAAGCTTACCCGGAAATTGGCCGAGGGACGGTTCGACCAGGAAATCACCGGTGATGAGGTCCGCGCCGCCCTTGCAGCACAAATCGCGGAAATCCTGTCGCCGGTTGCCGAGCCTTTGGCGATAGATCCAGGTCACCGGCCCCACACGGTCCTCGTTTGCGGCGTGAATGGCAGCGGTAAGACCACTACCGTCGGCAAGCTCGCCCAATTATATCGGGACCAGGGATTGAGCGTCATGCTGGCCGCCGCGGACACGTTCCGGGCAGCGGCCGTGGAGCAGCTTCAGATTTGGGGCGAACGCACGGGGGCGCCGGTAGTGGCACGCGAGACCGGCGCCGATGCGGCAGGCCTGGTGTTCGACGCCATCGAAGAAGCGCGGCGGCAAAACGCCGATCTGCTGCTAATCGATACCGCGGGCCGGCTTCAGAACAAAACCGAGTTAATGGATGAACTCAAGAAGGTCATCCGGGTCGCCAAGAAGCTGGATGAAACGGCGCCGCAATCAACCCTGTTGGTGCTCGACGCGACCGTGGGCCAGAACGCTCACTCCCAGGTCGAGACATTCCGCGACATGGTCGACGTGACCGGCCTGGCGGTTACTAAACTGGACGGCAGCGCGAAGGCCGGCGTGGTGGTGGCGCTGGCCGAGAGATTCGGTCTGCCGATCCACGCAATCGGGGTCGGCGAGCAGGCGGACGACCTGCGGCCCTTCGATGCAACTTCGTTTGCCCGGGCGCTGGTGGATTTGGGACCGGAAGAAACCGGCTAGCAGGCTGCTGAAAAACCCACTGGCGCGATTCCCGGTATCGTGATTCTCTGCCCCTGGGTTGATCGGTGCTGGAGGTTGTGATGCGGGGCGAGGACGAACGCGGCGAGGGTCTGTTCAGCTACGTGGACTTGGAGGCTCGGGTACCTGCGGATCATCCGCTGCGGTCGATCCGGGTTCTGGTGGACGAGGCCCTGGCGGCGTTGTCGGGAGATTTTGCGGTTCTGTATTCGACGACCGGGCGGCCGTCGATCGCGCCGGAGAAGCTGTTGCGGGCGCTTCTGTTACAGGCCTTCTACACCATCCGCTCGGAGCGCCAGTTGATGGAGCAGCTGGACTACAACCTGTTGTTCCGCTGGTTCGTCGGTCTGTCGATGGACGCGCCGGTGTGGGACGCCACGACCTATTCGAAGAACCGCGACCGGTTGGTTGCGGGGGATGTGGCGGCGCGCTTTCTTCAAGCGGTGCTGCGCGGCGCGCGGGTACGCCGTCTTTTGTCGGACGAGCACTTCTCGGTCGACGGCACGCTGATCGAGGCGTGGGCGTCGATGAAGAGCTTCCGCCGCAAGGATGACGGCGGCGACCCGCCTGCCGGGCGCAACGCGGAGCGTGACTTCCGCGGCGAGCGGCGCTCGAACGCGACCCATGCGTCCACCACCGATGCCGATGCCCGGCTGTTCCGCAAGGGCGAGGGGCAGTCGAGCCGGCTGTGCTTCATGGGCCATCTGTTGATGGAGAACCGCAATGCGCTGATTGTCGATGCGGCGCTGACCCGGGCCAGTGGCACCGCCGAGCGGGAGGCGGCGCTGGCCATGCTGGGGCGCCGCAAGAAAGCGCGGCGGGTCACGCTGGGCGCCGACAAGGCCTATGACGTGGCCGAGTTCGTGGACGCGTTGCGCGACGGCGCCGTCACCCCTCATATTGCCGTCGACGGCCATGTCAGGAAGACCGGCAAGCCGCGCAAGACCCGGGTCGACCGACGCACCACCCGGCATCCGGGCTACGCCGCCAGCCAGCGCCTGCGCAAGCGCATCGAGGAGGGGTTCGGCTGGATCAAGACCACCGGCGGGCTGGCCAAGACCCGGCATCGTGGGCTCGACCGGGTGGGCTGGATGTTCACATTCACCGCCGCCGCCTACAACCTGGTCAGGCTGCCCAAACTCCTCGCCGAGGCGCCGACATGATGCCCGGGAACCGCGCAATAGGCCCCCAGACCCGCCGCGAGCGGGTCCCGAACCCCAACCCCCGCCGCCCATAACCAGAGAAAACCGACCGAACTCATCAAACCGGCCGCGCGTGGCGAGTTTTTCAGCAGCCTGCTAGAGCAGTTTCCGGCACCATCATTTGGTTTGGTCACCGCGGCTTGGCGCTCGGCCTGCTTGGTACCGGCATAGCCGCTCGAGGCACGTTGTTGCTGTGCGCCGGCGAGGCCGGTGACGGCAAAGCTATCGCTCATCCCGGCGGATTGGCCGGAAACCGTAACCGGCATCCGATTTCGCCGCCGATTTCAGATTTTCAACGGCGCGTGCTCAATCACCGCCGTGGACCCCCGGCGATAGTGATCGAGGGCCCATTGCACGCTGGGGAAGGCCAGATCATCCCAGGGAATTTGTTCCCACTCGAACAACCCCACCTCCTCACTCTCCTCTCCAGGCGCGAACCCTTCAGTCAGCATTTCGGCCCGAAACACCATATAGACCTGACTCAAGTGCCGGATCTCATAGACCCCCATCAGGTCACCAATCTCGACCTCGGCGCAGGCTTCTTCCCAGACCTCGCGCCGAGCGCCGTCAGCGATGGTCTCCCCCATCTCCAGATAGCCGGCCGGCATGGTCCAATAGCCTTTTCTGGGCGGGATCGCCCGACGGCAGAGCAGATACTTGTCTTCCCAGACACACACCGCCCCGACGATCACTTTCGGATTCCGGTACTCGATGTAGCCACAGTCCGGGCAAACCAACCGTTCAACCGTATCGCCGGTCGGCACCGTCCTGACGGATGGTCCGTTGAACTGGTCTTCAGACATGTCGCTAGTCTGGGTCAGCAGCGCGCCACTGACAAGCTACTGACAGGCTAATGACAGGCTAATGACAGGCTAATGACAGGCGGTGAACGGATTTCAGCTAAACGCCGATATCCGGGTATATCCCCCGCGGCGCGTTCGGGTCACTCGGCTCTTCGCCGCTCAGCCCTGCATTTTCGAGAGTTGGTCACGAGAATTTGATCGACCTGCCGTCGAAATCTCGTGACGGCGGGCGAGAGACCACGGCCATGCGTATCGAAGAGCGCGTACTCGGCAATCCGGGGAGTCGCGTGGCATCCTTGACAACCTATTGGCCGGGATTCGTCCCGACGGCACGTTTGAGACCCGCACGAGTCTCCCCAACGACAAAATTTAGCGGGAAAGTACGTCGACCCCGGGCAAGGACTTGCCCTCCAACCATTCGAGAAATGCGCCACCGGCGGTCGAAACGTAGCTGAAGGCCTCGACCGCATTTGCCGCTGCCATGGCGGCGGCAGTGTCGCCACCCCCGGCGACGCTCAACAAGTCACCGGACCGGGTCCGGTCAGCCGCCGCACCGGCCACGTCCTTGGTCCCCTTATCGAATGGTGGAAATTCAAACGCGCCGAGCGGTCCATTCCATACCAGGGTTCGGCAGTTATTCATTTGCCCGATTATGGCGGCGGTTGTGGCCGGTCCGATATCCAGCATCATTTTATCAGCAGGAATTTGATCGGCCGGAACCGTCGCCGCGTCGACGTCCTCCGCGAGGCCCTCGGCGACGAGGCCGTCCGATGGCAGAATAACGCTGCAGCCGGACCCCGCGGCGGCCTGCGTGACCTTCCGCGCCGTTTCGGTCATGTCGGCCTCGACGAGAGAATTTCCCACCTGGACGCCATCCGCGAGCAAGAATGTGTTGGCCATGGCGCCGCCAATAACCAGGTGATCGACCTTTTTGATCAGATTTTCCAGCACGCCGAGCTTGGTCGAGATCTTATTGCCGCCGATTACCGCCATGACCGGATGCTCGGGTGCCTCAAGCGCCTGCGTCAGGGCCTTCAGTTCTTTCTCTAGAAGCCGCCCCGCCGCCGATGGGAGGAGCCTTGCTACCCCGTCGATGGACGCGTGAGCACGATGGGTGCAGGAAAACGCATCATCCACGTAAAGGTCGGCCAAGCCTGCAAGCTTCCTTGCAAACGCCGGATCGTTGGCCTCTTCTCCCGGATCGAAGCGGAGGTTCTCGAGCAGGACCAACTCACCCGACGCCCCGTCGCCGAATGAAACGGCACGACCGAGGGCGGCACTCAGCGCCGGAACAATTGGCTCCAAGGAAAGGTCGGGCACCACCTGCCCCTTCGGGCGTCCAAAATGGCTGGCAAGCACGACGTTCGCCCCTTTGTCGAGAAGTTCGAGGATGGTCGGCCGGACGGCGTCAATCCGCGTGGCGTCGGAAACCAAACCGTCCCGCATGGGGACATTGAGGTCTACCCGGACGAGCACCCGCTTGTCGGCGACATCCAGGTCATCGAGGGTTTGAATCTTGGTCATGTACCCTTGAGTGAGAGTTCTTCAGGCAGGCCGCCCTTATGCCATTGAGCCGCGGACATGAAAAGCGCAACGAAAAGCGGCCCGGCGGATTTTCACCGGACCGCTTCAAGCAGGTGTCCCGTAGGCTCATTCAGGGGGGTGAAGAAGAGGAGAGCGTTCGGGTGTCCGGGACTACTTATGATCGGCGAGAGCAATCGCCGCGGCGCCCAATATGGGACCGGTCTGTTCCGGCTGCAGAAACACCGCACACCCATCAACACCGCGTTGGCGGAATTTGTCGGCGGAAACGGTGAGATTTAGCTTCTCTCCCTTCCACTCGCCGATCTTGACCAACTTCTTGACGATATTGAAATTCTCGATCAGGCGGCCACGATTCTCGCCGCGTCTGACCTTGGTCTTTTTGCTGCTCCGATAAAGCACAAGCCAAACGGACGCTTGCGCCGGTTGCGTGGAGGCGGAAACCGACACTCTGATCCCGCCGTCGTATCCGCGCGTGAGCCCGACCGTCACGTCAGGCGCGTTGGCCGCCCTGGCAATTCGGCTATGCACCTCCCGTTCATCCGTACCGGAGGTCTCGGTCAGACCATGGACCACCATCTGTGGCGTGTAGACGAACGACCGGGAGAAGTGGCGCGCATAGGTCCGCTGCCGCTTGGCGTAGGATGCATCGGCAAAGGGATCCTTCCAGCCGATGTAATCCCAGTAATCCACATGGAACGACAAGGCGATGATATCGCTGCGCTTGGCCAACTTCCCAAGCAGCGCATCGGCAGGCGGGCAGGAAGAGCACCCTTGCGACGTATAGAGTTCGACGACCGTCGGGCTCCGGTCACCGGCCAGCGCACCAAACGTGTGGGCCTGAACGACGGTCAGCGCCAGAAACAGGACAGACCCGAGGCCCCGGAGAGCAATGAATTGCGTTAGTTGCCGCATGGTTCTGAGATACTGGAACGCCTGCCCGACCGCCAATCAATTGCGGGTGAACGTTACCCGTCTCCCCCAGGCGGGCGGTCACAATTCAGCGATCCGAAATTCGGTCAGGACGCTTTCAGCCGGCGAAGCACATATTGGAGTATGCCGCCGTGCCGGTAGTACTCGACCTCGTCCGCCGTATCGATCCGGCACAGCAGTGTGATTTCCTCCGTCGAGCCATCGGCCCGGGTAACCGTGCACGCGACATCCATTCGCGGCTCGATTCCATCGGCGAGATCGGTAATATCGAAGGTCTCCATACCCTCGAGACCCAAGGTTTCCCGGGTCACACCGTCCTTGAACTGCAGGGGCAGGACGCCCATGCCGACCAGATTGGAGCGGTGGATGCGCTCGAAGCTTTCGACAATGACGGCCTTGACTCCGAGAAGACGGGTACCCTTGGCTGCCCAGTCGCGGGACGAACCAGTGCCATATTCCTTTCCGGCCACGATGACCAGGGGGACGCCGTCAGCAGCGTATTTCACGGCGGCGTCATAGATCGACATTTGCTCCCCGGAGGGTTGGTGAATGGTCACGCCGCCTTCGGTGCCGGGCGCCATCTGGTTACGAATACGGATGTTCCCGAACGTGCCCCGCATCATCACCTCGTGGTTGCCCCGCCGGGAACCGAACGAATTAAACTCGGAGACCCGAACCTGCCGCTCGGTCAGATAGGTGCCTGCCGGGCTGTCCGGTTTGATGGCACCGGCCGGCGAAATGTGATCGGTAGTGACCGAGTCGCCGAGGATCGCAAGTTCACGGGCGCCGCGGACATCTTCAAAGCCACCCGCTTCTTCCGGCATGCCCTCGAAGAAGGTCGGATATTTCACATAGGTGGAACTGTCCTGCCACTCGTAGGTTTGGGACGTGGCGGTCTGAATTTTTTGCCACCGTTCCGGCCCTTCCCAGACATTGCCGTATCGGGTCTTGAACATCTCCGGCGTCACAGCGCTGTTTACGGTATCGCTGACTTCCTTGTTTGTCGGCCAGATATCCTTGAGGTATACCGCGTTGCCGTCGGGATCCTCGCCGATGGGATCGTCTACCAGATCGTTTTTCATGGAGCCGGCGATCGCATAGGCAACTACCAATGGCGGCGAGGCGAGATAGTTGGCCTTCACCTGGGCGTGCACCCGGCCTTCGAAGTTCCGGTTGCCCGACAGAACCGCGGTTACCGTCAAGTCGCCTTCGTCAATGGCGTCGGCAATCGGTTCCGGCAAGGGGCCGGAATTGCCGATACAGGTGGTGCAGCCATACCCGACAAGATTGAAGCCAAGCGCATCGAGATCGTCCTGCAGGCCGGCCTTCTCGAGATAATCGCTGACCACCTGCGAGCCGGGTGCGAGAGACGTCTTGACCCACGGCTTGACCTTCAAGCCCTTGGCGAGCGCGTTACGCGCCACCAGGCCGGCGCCCAGCATCACCGAGGGATTGGAAGTATTGGTGCAGCTGGTGATGGCGGCAATGACCACATCACCATCCTCAAGCTCGTAGTTGGCATCGGCGACGGGCACCGGGCCCTTGCCGGCGCCGATGGACGCAATTGCGTCGTCGAACGCGCTCGCAGCCCGAGAAAGCGCGATTTTGTCCTGCGGACGCTTGGGGCCGGCGAGCGCCGGCTCCACCGTCGAGATATCGAGCTCGAGCGTATCGGTAAACGCGGGATCCGGCGTCGACGAATCGCGCCACATGCCTTGCGCCTTGGCATAAGCCTCGACCAACGCGATGCGGTCTTCGTCGCGCGACGTGAAACGGAGGTAGTCGAGGGTTTCTTCATCGACCGGAAAGATGCCGCAGGTCGCGCCATATTCCGGCGCCATATTGGCGATGGTGGCCCGGTCGGTCAGCGCCAAGGTATCCAGCGCAGGCCCATAGAACTCAACGAATTTCCCGACCACGCCCTTCTCACGCAGCATCTGCACGACGGTAAGCACCAGATCGGTTGCGGTCGTGCCTTCCTTGAGTTCGCCGGTGAGTTTGAACCCGACGACCTCGGGGATGAGCATGGAAACCGGCTGACCAAGCATGGCGGCTTCCGCCTCAATACCGCCGACGCCCCAACCCAACACACCCAAGCCGTTGACCATGGTGGTATGGCTGTCCGTGCCCACCAGGGTGTCCGGATAGGCGACGGTCGCGCCGTTCTCCGACGTCCATACGGTCTGGGCCAGATACTCAAGATTGACCTGATGGCAGATGCCTGTCCCGGGCGGCACGACCCGGAAGTTATCAAACGCCTCCGATCCCCAGCGGAGGAATTCATAACGCTCCTGATTCCGCTCAAATTCCAGATCGACGTTTGCCTTGAAGGCATCCGGCCCGGCAAACTGATCGACCATCACCGAGTGGTCGATCACCAGATCGACGGGACTCAACGGATTGATTTTTCGGGGATCGCCACCGAGATCGAGCATCGCCTGACGCATAGCCGCCAGATCGACCACTGCCGGCACCCCGGTGAAATCCTGCATCAGCACCCGGGCCGGCCGATAAGCGATTTCCCGGTCGGAGCGCTTCTCCTTCAGCCACTCGGCGACGGCCTTGACGTCCTCCACGGTGACCGTCGAGCCATCTTCGAAGCGGAGAAGGTTTTCGAGGAGAATCTTCAGAGAAAACGGAAGTTTGGAGATATCGCCGAGGCCGGCTTCGGAGGCAGCATCCAGGCTGAAATAATCATAGCTCTTTCCGCCGGCTTCGAGCGTGCGGCGCGTCTTCAGGCTGTCATGGCCGGTCGCGGTCATGAGTATCTCCTTCGAAAATCAAATCCCATCCCTGGTCAGCGGCTTCCCCGTCCGACGACCGGGCCTTTGGGTACACTGGCAGTGTCCGGAAGTCCAGACTCAGGGGATCAGCGGCCGACCCGGCCGGCGACCAATCGGACTTTGCGCGGAGCCGCGAGCCACATGGCCAGTATCGACAAGGCGCAAATCAGCATGGCCAAGACAAAAGACTGGTCATAGTTGCCTTGGACATCGTGCAGCACCCCTGTCAGATACGGACCCAGTGCCCCACCGCCGACCGACGCTCCACCAAGCACGCTAAAAATGACCCCGTAACGCTTCCCGGCAAAAAGTTCGGCAGGGACAGCGCCAAATACGGAGGCAAGCCCATAACCCAGAAATCCCTGAAACCCGACCATGACGTACATGAGCCACGGGGAGGGAAATTCGCTCAGCAGCAGTAAGCAACCATAACTCGCCATGAACCCGAGAAGGGCGAGTGTCCAGGCCCATTCCCGGCCCGCCCGGTCAGAAAAGTGGCCAATGGCAATTTGGCCGGCGACGCCGGTCAAACCCACAAGGCCCAGCGCGAGCGCCGCGGATTCACGGGAGATCCCGATGTCGATCAAGTAGCGGGTTTGATGTACCAGAACCGCATACCAAACGTAGAGGCCGAAAATAAAGGCGATCGCCAGCCACCAAAACCGGGCGGTTTTTATCGCCAGCCCGAGCGTCCACTCGACCGCCACCCAATCCTGATCCACAACCCGGCTGGGCGCCTCCCCGTTACCGGCGCCTTCCCTTGTCTGGTCCGCGCTCGCATCGCCATCGGGCCTCAGGCCCAGTTCTTCCGGCCGATGGCGCTGGAACAGAAAGTTAATCGGCACCAGAACAATCAACACCACCAACGCGACGCTCAGGCTGGCGGCCCGCCAACCATCCGACTGGATTGTGTGCTGCATCCACGGGAACAGGACGATGGCGCCTATGCCGACACCTGAGAAAGCAATCCCAATTGCCAGGCCGCGCCGGCGATCAAACCAATTGGGCAAGAAAAGAGTGTGCCCAAGATAGCTCATGAAGACGGACCCGCCGACCACCAAAAACCCCAACGTCAGATAGAAGTGCCAAGGCTCGGTAGAGATTGTCGCCAAGGCCAAACCGGCGCTGACCTGGATTGCGCCCAACGGCAGGACCCATCTCGGGCCGTAGCGATCCATCAGGGCGCCGATAACGGGGGTCATCACAATTGAAGAAACAAAGCCGATCGAGAACGTCGCCGAGATACTGCCCCGGGACCAGCCGAACTCGTCCAAAATCGGAGGAAACAGGAGAGAAAATGACGTCCGGGCATTGGCCCCGATGGCCGTGGTGACGAACGCAATGGCGATAACGACCCAGCCATAGAAAAACGGTAACCGGTGAGCAAAATTCGCGGGTCGGGGCGCGGCCGGGGGTTCCATCATCGCCGGGACTATAGACCGCGTGCCCGGGTCTGTCGCCAATGGTTGATTGCAGAACCGGGATCACGAGTTAACAATTTGCCCGACTGACAAAATTCATCGGACGGGTGGCGAATACGTGCAACTCGAACAACCTGAAGAACCCGCTCCAGGTCCGCGATCCTGGCTCGCCGACGTCGGCGTTGTTCACGCCAGCAATGCGCTGATCGCGTTCCTGTTTGCCGCCTCGGCGCCGGTAGCGATTGTTCTCGGTGTCGGTCTCAAGGGTGGGTTGTCGGAGGCCGAGCTGTCGTCGTGGGTGTTCGGCGGCTTCGCCCTCAACGGCGTCCTCAGCATTATCGTCTCCATCGTCTATCGGCAGCCGTTGGCGTTTTTCTGGACCATATCCGGATCCGTGCTGGTGGGACCCGCCCTCACTCACCTCAGCTTCCAAGAAGTGATCGGCGCCTTTCTGGCGACCGGCATCCTGCTGCTGGTGCTCGGGCTGTCCGGATTGGTCGGAAAGATCATGAAGCTGCTGCCCATGCCGATCATCATGGGAATGGTGGCGGGCGTGTTTCTCGAATTCGGCTTGGATTGGGTGCGGGCGCTTTGGGACGATCCGCTGCTGGCAGGCTCGATGACGGCGGCCTTCGTATTGCTGTCCCTCAACAGACGCGTCGCCGAGAGATTTCCGCCGATGATCGGCGTTCTGATCGTCGGCATCGCCGTGATTTTGGCGCAGGGTTCATTCAACCCGGAGGGTGGATTCGGCTATCAGTTTGTCACGCCGATCGTTTTCCGGCCCGAATTTTCCCTGCCGGCCATGATCGAGCTGGTGATCCCGCTGGCGATCACGGTGCTGGCAGCCCAGAACGCCCAGGGCATCGCCATTCTTCAAACCCGCGATCACAAACCGCCGGTCAACACCATCACCGCGGCTTGCGGGTTCAATTCATTGGTAATCGGCATGTTCGGCTCTGTCTCGACCTGTCTGACCGGACCGGTGAACGCCATTCTGTCTTCCGGCGGCCGCAAGGAGACGCACTACATTGCCGCCGTGATCATCGGGCTGTTTGCGATCCTGTTCGGGCTTCACTCGCCCATGTTCACGAAGTTCCTGCTGGCATCACCACCCGCCTTCATCGCCACCCTTGCCGGGCTCGCGCTGCTGCATATTCTCCAAAGCGCGTTCAAGGTCTCGTTTGGCGGCAAGTTCACGCTTGGCGCCCTGGTATCATTCCTGGTAACCCTCACCGAACTCACCATATTCAATATTGGAGCGCCGTTCTGGGGTCTGGTGTTCGGATTTGCCGCATCCTGGCTGCTGGAGCGGGACCACTTCGTTAAATAAGCGTTGTTCCGCCGCGGCGGCAACCGGCTCTTTCTTCTTCCGCTCGATGAGCCCGACGCTAAAGGACATGATCGGCGGCGCGGGGGCCAGTGCCGGGACCGCCGGGAGCGGCAGGCCGCCCTGGACCACCGAACCCAATCCCCGATAAAGCTCCGAGCCCGCGCCCGGGAACAGCACCGCCGGCATCGCCGAACGTCCCGACCCCGGCGACGAAACCGCGCCGGGTAAACGCGCGTTCCGCCGGCCGCCCGAAATCGGTCTCGCCGTCGTGCAATGTTCTCGGCGTGAAGCCTGGCAACCCGGCAATCCGCGTTCTGAAGTCGCACACGCGGAAGCCGAAACCCTCTCAATGCAACCAGATTTGACAGCGGCGTTTGGGGCATTACGCTAACGGAGAACAGATCGTTGAGAACAGTCATGATTCCTGCATGCATTGTCGGCGCGGCCGCCATTGCGGTGGTCCTGGCGACTTCGCCGGCCAGCGCCCAGAACGATCTGCGACCGGACGCCGAGCGGCTCATGCAGAACGACGCATGGTGCCCGATCGTGCTGAACCACCACCTGCCGGCCATCACGAATACGGCTGCCGAACTTGTCAAGAAGGAGCTGTCGAAAGGCCGGGATCTGGAGGTCTACGAAACGGTCGCGCCGCTGCTCGATACCCTGTTGTCGGTCGGGAGGATGGACGAGCGGGACCCGGTCAGGCAGGCGCATCTTGCTATGGCGTGCACCCTCGGCCTGCCCGTGGTCAAGAAAATGATCGCCCGCGAAATCAGGTGAACTCGATCCCGGCCCGCGAAATCCGGCCAATTAGGCGTATAAGTTCCAAAACAAGGGATTGAGCCCCGTCGGGTCCGGCCAATCGGGAAATCGCGGCGTCCGAACGGTCTGCGAGTTCCGGCGTTGCAGGCGTGTCGAGTCGCCCGGGACCGGTCATGCCCTTCCGCACATGGCAATTCGTACGACGGGAGGGCGTATCGGATCATCGGTCGGCGGAATGAGTTATATGCCGATCCCGAACAGTTTGGCGGCGTTGCCTGACATAATCCGCTCTTTAGACGATGCGGACAGGCCGGAGGTCCGGGATACAAACCCCACCGGGTCGGTCTCGATTTCGCCGCGAGGGTAATCGGTGCCCATCATCACGTGCGTATCGCCGGCGCGCTTCACCAATGTCCTGAGCATTTCACGATCGAAGATCACGCTGTCGAAGTAAAACCGCTTGAGATAGTCGCTGGGTTTTCGATCGATATTCGCCCGTGTCTCGGGACGAGAATCGAATGCCTTGTCGCCGCGGCCCGGATAATACGGCAGATATCCGCCACCATGAGCAACCACCACCTTGAGATTGGGGTAGTCGTCCATGACGCCTTCATAGACCAGGGACGCCATGACCAACGCCTCTTCCAGGGGTTGGCCGACGGTGTTCCAGAGAAAGTATTTTCGCAATCGATCGTCGTGAGTGAACCCGCGGGGGTGGATGAAGACCGGCACATCCAGCTCTTCCGCCTTCGCCCAGAATTTGCGGAACCTGGGCTCGCCCAGATCCCGGGTGCGGATGTTCGACGGGATAGTGACCCCACGCAAGCCCAGCTCGTTCACGGCATAATGCAGCTCGCGAACCGACCGGTTGACATCCTGCAACGGCACGGCGCCGATGCCGATGAACCGGTCCGGGACCTTCGAGACAAATTCCGCAATTCCTTCATTGCACGCCCGGGCGATCCGCCGGCCGGTAGCGCCGTCGGCCCAGTAGGCGGGTGTCGGCAGGTTCATACCGATCACCTGGATGTCGACGCGCATGGCGTCCATGTCTTTGAGCCGCGCCTTGGGCTCAACGAGCGTCTTCGCCACCGCCTTGGCCTGGCGGTTGTGCTCTCGCGACGAACCCGCCGGAATCCAATTTTGTTTCCCCGGCCCCGAGCCCCGCACCTTTACCTTGCGTGCCATTTCCAGGACCTCGGGCAACGCGACATGGGTGTGCATGTCTATGCGGGGTCCTTTGCTGGATTTTCGCGGCATAACGTCACTCCCGAATTTTCAATCTCTGTCGCTCGCGCACCGCCCGCTCCCGGACCGGAACGTCCTGGGGTATCGGCCGTACCGGCACCTGCCCCAGCATGTCGGCCCCATCATGTCGGCAATGAACCCGCGGTGAAAGGCGCCGTGAATGAGGATCACTCCTTCCTCGCCGGTTGACCGCAGGGCACCACCGGTTTCTCAGATTATGGAGCAGGCTCCGAATCAAATCACTCTTTCGTTATGAGTTGGCCCTATTCTCGCCACAATTGGTTGCTTGAATGGCTCTATCAGGCCTCCTGATTGAGAGGGCACATGCCCCTCTTACCCCCCTTGAGGGCGGAATATTCTGCCCTGACTTCCGGCCGGGGAGCCCCCTGACTCCCCGGCCGATTTTTCATTTTACGGGATCAGGCGTGCCATCCGCCATCGGCCATGAACACGCCGCCCGTGGAAAAGCTCGACATGTCGGACGCCAGATAGAGCACCGATTTGGCGATCTCGTCGGCCGTGGCATGACGGCCCAGGGGAATGGTCTTGTTGAGCATTTCGGTCATGTCGATCCCCATGGCCTTGCCCGCCCGGTCTTCGATCTGCCGCTGAAAGGCGGTCGATGTCGGTCCCGGCGCCAGCACATTGGCACGAATGTTCCTAGGTGCGAGTTCCTTGGAGATTGCCCGGGTCATGCCGACCACGGCATGCTTGGACGTAATATATGCGACCGAGTTGGGGCGGGCCGTCACCCCCATGATGCTCGACATGACAATGATGCTGCCCCCGTCGGCCATATCCGGGATGGCGTGTTTGCAGGTCAGGAAAGTGCCCTTGACGTTGACGTCCATCACATGGGCGAAAACATCCTCCGGGTAGTCCGCGGTACTGGCGGAGGTCCCACTGACCCCGGCATTGGCAAACAGCACGTCGATTGCACCCCAGGCATCGACGGCCGAAGCGATGAAGGCCCGGCAATCGGTCGAGCTGGCAACGTCGGCTACGGCGGTCAACGTCCGGTCCGGGTCCATTTGGCCGAGAGCAGCGTCGAGATCGGCGTGCTGCCGGTCGACCAACATGACCTCGGCACCTTCCAATTGAAGCAGGCGGGCGCTGGCAAGGCCAATTTCGCCGGCACCGCCGGTGACGATGCAGCGTTTTTCGTCCATCTGTCTCATGTGGCCCTCCAGCTTGTCGGAATGTCGACGGCGGGGCGTCACCCGCCAGCGAGTTTCATAAAGGCGCAATACTATCCACAAATTCTGTGGATATCTCGCGCATGTTTCGTGGACAGTCTTCGCCCAAACCTTAGGCCGGCTTTGCTCACTCCGGCGTCCGGTTCGTCACCTCGGATGAACCTCGATATAAAACAGCGCTGATTCACCGTGTCCGTGCGAATGGCCGCCAAATCCATGACTGGTGACCGGGAACCGGCCGGTCGCCCGGGCATTGAAGCTCATGGTCGCCCCGGAGCCCGGTTTGGCCTCCTGTTCGATGTCATAGCCGTGAAGGTGCAGTTCGACGATCTCGTCCGTATTGAAGCGAATGGTGACCTCGTCGCCCTGCTTGACGCGAATGACCCGCTCGCCGACGACTTTACGCTTCTCGATTTTCACCGTGGCTTCGACCGGGCCAGCCAACGCCGACGCCGCGCCCAGGGCAATCGCCAAGAACCCCGCGACCAGTGCCCTGCTCATTTCCAATCTCCTCCAACCCGCGGACATCATACGTTCGGATGAAATTTAGAACCTCACCCCGGCGATGCAATCCAATTGACCGCGCGCCCCGATTGATCCGCCTGTTCGCCGGATGCGTATTGAACATACCGGGCCGCAAATCGAATTGGAGGCTGCGGGCTTGCCGTCAAATTTCCGGGCATGGCCGGCTATCGGTACGATTACCGGTCCGAGCCATATGGCGTGATGGTCTGTTGGCCCAACCGAACTCGAAACAGAATGATGACGGCGAAATCGACGAAGTCGGGGCCGCGTCATCGGAGGACGGTCCGAGTGGCGGTTTTCAAGACCGAACCGGCTCGTTCGGCCGGGGCGGTATGGAGGATGCCGGCGAAGACCTGATCCACACGCCGGCCGCCGGACGCGGCGGGGATTGTGTTTGTCCCGCGGTCACGGACGCTCCGCTGAAATTTACCGCCTTTGTCCCCCGGCTCGCCCAACGCTTCATCAAAATACGGCTCCGTTTGATCCCCGGCTGCTCATCCGTAAGATAACGGTATGAGCAGCCGCGAATACTCGCCCGATCCAAAATATTTGGACGCCTTTCCGGATAAATCGGGCAATGACGTCAATGGCCTTGGCGAAGATGAACGGCGGCCGCCGTCGCCTTTCTTCTGGCACCCGAAAGACCGCCATGACTTCGGCGACCTGCAGGACGCGGTGATGCACAATTTCCACACCTCGCCCGACATCCAGCGGGTCTACAACCCCGATGCCGATCGCGGGCCCAAACCCGTTGAACGCGCCGGCACCCGCGTCGAAGAGTCGCCCGCGGCGTGGACCGAGATGGTCAAATCGTTCGCGCTGAGCCACGAGGCCGATCAGGTAGGCATCACGCGGATGGATCCGTCTTACGTTTTTGACGGCTATGAGATTGGCGAGCCCTGGCTGATCGTCATCGGTGTGGCCATGGACCACGACCGGCTGAATGCGGCCCCGGACACGCTTGAAAACCCGGTTTCGGCCGTGGAAGTAGGTGAGCAGTACAATCGCGCGGCCCGGGTTTCCCGCAACCTCGCCAATTACATTCTGTCCCAGGGATACAATGCCAAGGCGTTTCCCGGACCGTGGGCATCGGCGTTGCTGATGATCCCCCCGGCGATCGAAGCCGGGTTCGGGCAATTGGGCAAGCATGGCTCATTGATCAATCGGCAATTCGGCTCATCCTTCCGTTTGTCGGCGGTGTCGACCGACATGCCGCTCGCCGCCGACGCGCGCGACGATATCGGCGCCGAGGAATTTTGTGCCAATTGCCGGGTTTGTTCCAAAGCCTGCCCGCCCGGCGCCATATTCGATATCAAACAGATGGTTCGCGGCGAGCGGAAGTGGTACGTCGATTTCGACAAATGCATCCCCTACTTCGGCGAAACCATGGGATGCGCCATCTGTATCGGCCGCTGCCCATGGTCGAAACCGGGAACGGCTCCAAGGCTGGCGGAGAAGATGCTGGCGAGACGAGCACGTCTCGCGGCGGAATAAAACTCCTGCCCTAGCCCGGATTTCGGGCCTTATAGAACCGATCAATACCGAGCGCCATCCAAAAAGGGCCCGGGTGCGGCCCGCCGTTCCCAGGCCAGCGCCCGCGCATCCAGGATGGCCCGACGTGGTGTGTTGGCCCGGCATCGGACCGGGTAATCCGGTTGATCCGAACTGTTGCCGTGTCCAGGGGTGATTTGCAAGTCCATCTGTCATTGACCTCCCCCGACATGATAGATTTGCCGCCTCATCCAACCTGCCGTCCGGCTGGACAATCATGGTCGCGTTCTCTGGCACACAATTGACCTGTATTCGGGGTGAACGGCTTGTCTTCAAGGATCTCAGCTTCTCGGTCGAAGAAGGCACGGCGCTGTACCTGACGGGGACCAACGGTTCCGGCAAATCCAGCCTCCTCCGGGTTATGGCGACCTTGCAGCGGCCCGCCGGCGGCGAAATGCGTTGGAACGAGGCAGATGTGTGGGACGATATTCCGGCGCACCATGACCGAACCCGGTACGTTGGGCACGCGGATGGGGTAAAGCCGGTTCTCAGCGTTGGCGAGAACCTGGCATTTTGGGCAGCGATTTCGGAGACACGGTCCGAACCGGCCGGCCATAGAGTGCAGACTGCCTTGAGCAGGGTCGGTCTCGGCAGATTGTCGGAAATGCCCGCCCGGTTCCTGTCCGCGGGTCAACGGCGGCGACTGAATCTTGCCCGGCTGCTGGCGGCGCCCGCCCGCCTGTGGCTGCTGGACGAACCGGCGGTTGGCCTCGACGAGGGGAGTGCCGCCGTACTCGAGAGCATGATCGCCTCGCATCTCGCCAAGGGCGGCATGGCCGTTGTCGCTACTCATGATGCCGTGCCGGCCGGCGCGCGGCGGCTCGAATTGTCGTGATGCGCGGTTTCACCGATACCCTCCGCCGGGAACTCCGCCTGGCGCTCCGCCAGGGCGGCGATAGTCTTTTGGTGGTGATGTTTTTTGTTCTCGTGGTGGTGCTTTTTCCTCTCGGCGCGGGGCCCGAACCCGGAATCCTAAGCCGGATCGGCGCCGGGATCATCTGGGTCTCCGCTCTGTTGGCCGCCATGCTTTCGATGGACCGGCTGTACCAATCCGACTTCGAGGACGGATCATTGGAGCTTCTTGTCTTGAGCCCGGCGCCGCTGGAGATCATCGTACTGGCAAAAGCCGCCGCCCACTGGCTGACAACGGGGCTCCCGCTCATTGTCGCCTCGCCGCTGCTTGGGCTGTTGTTGAACCTGGAAGCCGAGGGAAGCGCGGTAATGCTTGTGTCGCTGACGCTTGGAACGCCGGCGCTGAGTTTGGTGGGGGCAATCGGTGCGGCGCTGGTACTCGGCGCACGCCGAGGCGGGGTTCTGATCTCTCTCCTTATTCTGCCTCTATTCATACCGATCCTGATTTTCGGCGTCGGCGCCGTTGACGCGGCGTTGCTCGAATTGACCTATCGGCCCCAACTCATGGTCCTTGGCGCGTTGTTGCTGCTTGCGGCGGCACTCAGCCCGTGGGCGGCGGCAGCGGCGGTTCGCCAGGCCGTTGCATGATCGAGGAATGGACATATGTGTTCAGGTGTTTCCAGGGGACGGGCGCGGATCAGGCTTGCGCCGGGCCGGATCGGCCGGTCACCCGGTAACGTACAGGAACCCCGGGCGTCACGTTGCTGCGAGGCGCCTGGAATTTAGCTGGAAGCCGCGATAAAACGCAGGCTCTATTGGGACCAGCAAACAAGAATAGGCGGAAACAGGCGTCAACGTGCATAGATTTGCCAACCCCACCCGCTTCGTCCAGCTTGCCGGCCGGGTCCAGCCCTGGGCCGCCGCGCTTGCGCTTCCGTGCCTGGGTGCGGGCCTGTACTTCGCACTGTTCTCCTCGCCGCCCGACTATCAACAAGGTGAAACCGTCCGCATCATGTACGTGCATGTGCCGGCGGCGTGGATGGCGATGTTCTGCTATGTGGTCATGGCCGCGGCGAGTGCATCGTCCCTGATTTGGCGGCACCGGGTCGCCGACCTCGCGGCCAAGGCCACGGCACCGGTCGGGGCGGCATTTACCCTATTGGCGCTTGTCACCGGTTCCTTGTGGGGCAAGCCCATGTGGGGCACCTGGTGGGTATGGGATGCCCGGCTGACGTCGGTTCTGATCCTGTTCTTTCTCTATTTGGGCTATATCGCTCTGCAAAACGCGTTTGACGATCCCGCCCGCGGCGCCCGTGCCGCCGCCATCCTTGCCGTGGTCGGCGTCATTAACGTGCCAATCATCAAATTTTCGGTCGACTGGTGGAACACCCTCCACCAGCCCGCGAGCCTGACCCGCCTGGATGGACCCGCGATCCACTCGAGCATGCTGACCCCGTTGCTGCTCATGGCACTCGGCTACACGGCACTATATGTGTGGATTGCCATCATCCGCATGCGGGCGGAGCTGGCGGAGACAAAAATCAGGGCGATCCGGTATCGCCAGGCCTCGGGCACCGCTCCGGCCCCTCAGGAGAGTTGAGATGGAAGCAATTCAATCCTTCCTGGATATGGGCGGGTACGCGGCCTTCGTGTGGCCGGCATATGGCGCCACGGCGCTGGTGTTGGCCGGACTCTTCGCGATGAGCCTCGGCAGGATGCGAGCCAACGAAAGGGCGCTGGCCGAGCTGCGTGGCGGCGATGACGAGGAAGACGCGTGAAGCGGAAGCATCAACGCATGACCTTGCTTGGGGCCGGCGGACTGGCTGTCGCCGCTGCCGCCGCCCTCGTGCTCACCGCCTTCGAGGACAATATTGTCTTCTTTCACAGTCCGACCGAACTGAGTGAACGAAATTTCGCCCCCGCTCAGCGGCTCCGCATCGGCGGACTGGTTGAAGCGGGCAGCGTCGCCAAAGCCGCCGACGGTGTCTCTGTCTCATTCACGGTGACGGATACCGCCAAGTCGGTACCGGTCACCTTCAAGGGCATCCTTCCCGACCTTTTCCGCGAGGGTCAAGGCATCGTCGCCGAGGGTCGCCTGCGCGAAGGCGTGTTCGTCGCCACCGAGGTCCTGGCCAAGCATGATGAAACATACATGCCGCCGGAGGTCGCGGAGGCGATCAAGAAATCCGGTCAGTGGAAAGGCGGGCAGTAGCCGATCATGACCGCGGAACTCGGACATTTTGCCCTCATCCTGGCTTTCGCGGCCGCCGCCCTGCAAAGCACCCTGCCCCTAATCGGCGCCCAGCGCCGGGATTCCGTTTGGATGAGTATCGCCGCACCGGCGGCCATCCTCCAGTTTCTCCTGATCGCGGTTTCGTTCTGGGCCCTGACCCGCGCCTTCGTACTGTCCGACTTCTCGCTGGTGACCGTGGCGATGAATTCTCACACCGCCAAGCCCCTGCTCTACAAAATTTCCGGTGTCTGGGGCAATCACGAGGGCTCCATGCTGTTGTGGGTGCTGGTGCTCTCCCTGTTCGGTGCGGCGATCGCCGTATTCGGCGGCAATTTGAGACCTACCCTCAAGGTACGCGTTCTGGCCGTTCAGGGTCTGTTGGGCCTTGGTTTTCTCGCGTTCATTCTCTTCACCTCCAACCCGTTCGAACGACTGCTCCCGATACCGGTCGACGGGCGCGACCTCAACCCGTTGCTGCAGGACCCCGGCCTCGCCGTTCACCCGCCTTTGCTTTACCTCGGCTATGTCGGGCTATCGACCACCTTTTCGTTCGCCGTCGCCGCGTTGATCGAGGGTCGGGCCGATCCCGCTTGGGCGCGCTGGGTCCGGCCCTGGACACTTGCCTCCTGGACCTTTCTCACCGGCGGCATCGTGCTCGGATCGTGGTGGGCCTATTACGAGCTCGGCTGGGGCGGTTGGTGGTTCTGGGATCCGGTCGAAAACGCGTCATTCATGCCTTGGCTCGCGGCAACCGCCCTCCTTCACTCGGCCATCGTCTCCGAAAAAAGAGACGCGCTAAAAGGCTGGACCGTCTTTCTCGCCATCGTCGCTTTTGCCTTCTCATTACTCGGTACATTCCTGGTCCGGTCGGGCGTGTTGACATCGGTGCACGCCTTTGCCTCGGACCCGAGCCGCGGCGTGTTCATATTGATGATGCTGATCGTATCGGTGGGCGGCGCCTTCGCGCTTTATGCTTGGCGGGGCCCGGCCCTCAAAGGGGGTGGGCTTTTCCGCCCCATATCCCGCGAAGGCGGATTGGTCCTCAACAACTTCCTGCTGACCGCCGCCGCCGCCGCGGTTCTGCTGGGGACCGTCTATCCGCTGATCCTCGACGTACTGAACGCGGGAAAAATCTCCGTCGGGGCGCCTTATTTCAACAGCGTGTTCATCCCGATGATGGTGCCGTTGGTTCTCGCCATGGGCATAGGTCCGCTGCTCAACTGGAAACGCGGCGAACTCGGCCCGACGGTGTATCGGCTTAAAATCAGCGCGGGACTGGCCGTCCTCGCCGGCATCGGCGCCTGGCTGTTTATCGACCGCGCCTCTGCCTTGGCCGCATTCGGGGTTTTCCTCGCCGCCTGGCTGATGTTCGCAACGTTGCACGAGTTGGCGGTGCGAATTCATCTGTTCAGGGTTCCTCCGAATGAAAGTTGGCGGCGTTTGCAGCGCCAGCCGAGGGCGCGATGGGGAATGACCCTCGCCCATGGCGGACTCGCGATTGTCATCGCCGGCATGACCGCGTCTTCGGCATGGACGACCGAATCCATCCAGGTCATGAAGCCGGGAGACAGGGTGGATGTCGGCGGCTACGTCTTTACCTTTGACGGCGCCCGGGAGGTGCGGGGCCCCAACTACGCGGCGACCCAGGGTACGTTTCGCGTCGATAGCGGTGGCAGCGATATCGTGCTGACACCCGAGAAACGATTTTATGACGTTCAGGGTCGGACCACGGAGGCGGCCATCCACCCGACATTTCTCGGTGATCTTTATGCGGTTCTCGGGGACCCGCGAGGCGAAGACGGAGGTTTCGTCACCCGCCTTTATTTTAATCCGCTCGTCCCATGGATGTGGGCCGGGTCGTTCATCATGGTCCTTGGCGGCTTTGTGAGCCTGTCCGACCGCCGGCATCGGGTCGGCGCGCCCGGCCGGCAAAAGGCCGGCGCCCGGGCCACGCCGGCACCGGCAGAATAAGCATGTCCCGCCGGTTTCTGTTTCTTCTGCCCCTGGTCCTGATCGCCGCCCTCGGTATCGGCTTCTGGTTTGGTCTGCAACGGGACCCTCAGGCACTGCCGTCGGCACTGATCAACAAGCCGGTACCGGAATTTTCCCTGGCAGCCATCGAAGGGTCCGCGCAGGGTTTCCGCCGGGATGACCTGCTGGGCAAAGTCTCACTGGTGAACGTTTTTGGGTCCTGGTGCGTGGCCTGCCGGATCGAACATCCATTCCTGATGGAGTTGAAGGCCAATGACGTCGTCCCCGTTTACGGGATCAATTGGCGGGAACCCAACCGTCGGGCGGGCCCCGAATGGCTGGACAAATTCGGCAATCCGTACCGGCTCGTCGGTGATGACCCGCGAAGCGAAGGCGCCATCGCGTTCGGCGTCACGGGCGCGCCGGAGACCTTCTTCGTCGATCGAAAAGGGATCATCCGCTACAAACATGCGGGCCCCATCACGCCGGATGTTTGGGAGAGCAAGCTGTGGCCGATCGTCCGGCGCCTGCGCGCCGAATCCTAGTCCTGCTGACGGTGCTGGCCGGATTGGCCGGATTGGCACCGGACCCCGCCTACGCCGTGCTGCCGGAAGAGGTGCTCGCCAACCCCGTGCACGAGGCGCGCGCCCGCGCGATCTCCAAAGAACTTCGTTGCGTTGTTTGTCAGAACCAGTCCATCGATGATTCGGATGCGGAGCTGGCCCGCGACCTTCGTGTCTTGGTGCGGCAGCGCATTGTAGAGGGTGACAGCGATGACGAAGTGATCGCCTACGTCGTCTCCCGATACGGCGACTTCGTTCTCCTCCGCCCGCCGGTGAAGGGGGCGACGCTTGTGCTGTGGATCGGACCCATTGCCATTGTCCTCATCGGCTTGTTGGCGATGATCTCATACTTCCGGCGGGTTGGCCGCGAAGCGGAGAGTGCGGGCCGATGATCTGGCTGTTGTCCGCCTTGATCGCGGCGGCCACGGCGGCATCCCTGGTTGTGGTCATTCTGCGCCGGCCGAAGCCGGTCCCGCCCGCCGAATTCGACAGGGCGGTTTACGAAGACCAGCTAGCCGAGACGGACCGGGACGAGGAACGCGGATTGCTCGGCCCTGAAGAGGCCGCCGCTGCGAGACAGGAGATTCGGCGGCGCATGGCGCAAATTGACGCGACGGTATCCGCGAATGCCGCGCCCGGCGGCAGCGGCTTCCGAACGGCAACCGCCATTGGGATCGGCCTCTTGGTTCCGATATTCGGCTTCGGAATTTATGGCTTCTTGGGCACGCCGAATTTTCCGGATCAGCCATTTGCCGAGCGGGCCAAGCCGCCGCCAAGCGACGACCCAAGGGTAGCCGAGATGACGGAGATTGTGGCCCAATTGGAGCGCAGGCTTGAGGCGGCACCGGCACGGGTGGACGGCTGGTTGCTGTTGGCCCGGTCACTGGTCACCCTGCAGCGGCATCTCGAGGCTGCACGGGCATATGCGCGCGCGCGCGCTCTGGCACCGGACCGGGCCGAAATCG
Source organism: Rhodospirillales bacterium (assembly GCA_965213765.1). Lineage (GTDB taxonomy): Bacteria > Pseudomonadota > Alphaproteobacteria > Rhodospirillales > UBA2165 > JAJDXO01. The sequence continues at coordinate 2,545,263 of OZ243926.1, forward strand.
CCGTCGCTCTCGGCGAAACAACCGTCATAGCCCAGGGCGGCGTGGTTTCCGATGACGCCATGAAGATTTTTGTTGATGCCATGGACCTCGATCCAAATGCCGTGCGGCCCTATTACTTCCTTGGCCTCGCGGCAGCGCAACGGCGGGATTTCGAGAGCGCGGTCCGGCGCTGGACCGACGCTGTCGCCCTCTCTCCGCCTGACGCTCCCTGGGTGGACGAAGTCCGGAAACGGATGAATGCCGCCGCGCAGGCCGGCAATATCGACTTGGCCACTATTTCGCCGAGCCGGACGCGCCCCGCCGGCCCGACAGCCGAGGACGTGCGCGCCGCTTCGGAGCTCAGCGTCGAGGAGCGGGCCGAGATGATCATGGGGATGGTCGAGCGCCTTGCCGCCCGGCTTGAGGACAACCCGGATGATTTAGAGGGCTGGAAACGGCTGGCGCGGGCATATCGTGTGCTCGGCGACGAGGAGAAAGCGGCAGCCGCCGAGGGGCGCATCCGCCAACTCGAGACTCGGTAGTTCTTAAATTCAAGGTTTCAAATTATGTATCGATTGATTTCAGGCGTGTTTTTGGCCGTCACCCTTACGTTGCCGCACACCGACGCCGTCTCCCAGGAGTCCCGGAAATTTGTCCGGTATGAAGTGAACGGTGTCGCCTCATACGGCCGCCTTGAAGGCAGTGTCATTCATCAGTTGACCGGGGCCGCCTATGCCGGCGGAACGGAGACCGGCCGCCTCGTGCCGGTCGCCGGGGTCGAATTCCTGCCCCCCAGCGAACCGACCAAGATACTCGCGGTCGGATTGAACTTTGCCTCCCACGCCGGCTCGGCCCCGGACGCGCCGCCGCCGATGTTCGCCAAGTTTCCTTCCACACTTCTCGGGCACGAACGGGATCTCGTCATCCCGAAGGGAGCCGACCGGCCCCATTACGAGGGCGAAATGGTCATCGTGATCGGCAAGCAGGCCAAGAACGTCTCCGAGTCCGACGCCGGCGACTATGTTTTCGGCGTAACCGCCGGCAACGATGTCAGCGAACGTTCCTGGCAATCATCGGACCTCCAATGGTTGCGCGGCAAGGCAGCCGACGGGTTTGGCCCTGTCGGCCCGGCCATCGTGACCGGCCTGAACTATCGCAATCTGGTGGTCGAGACGCGGCTCAACGGAGAGACCCGCCAGAAAGAGAGCACCAAGAACATGATTCACGGCGTCGATCGGGTCGTCAGCTGGGCGAGCCGTTACTTCACCCTGGAGCCCGGGGACATGATATTCATGGGCACGCCCGGATCCACCCGCGGCATGAAACCGGGGGACGTGGTCGAGATCGAGGTCGAGGGGGTCGGGATTCTCAGGAACCGGATCGTCGCGGCGCCCTGAGGGGTGCGGTTCAGCCCTGCCACGCCAGCTGCAAAATTAGATCAGGCCAGGTTTCCGGAAGCCTGACGATTTCGACCGCGGCCGCCGGACGCTCCTCACCGCCGACCTCACGGACAAATAGCCGCCCTGTGCGCTCCATTCGGCAGCCGATGATCCGTTTGTAATCGAGTTCCATCGGACGTCCCCGCCATTGTTCTCAAGGTCAAATTCTTAAGGTTAGGAGAAACCAGGCTTGAAGCTATTTGTTCAAGACGGCGGCCAGGACCTCAAGGCAGGTGGCGACGTCTGATTTCGGCGCCACGGTGACCCGGATGTGAGTCTCATAGCCGGGCTCGGGCCAGGCGTGCAGTTGGACCCCGTTGTCCAGCGCTACCGCCGCCAATTCCCGGGCGTTTCGGTGGGCGTTGGCCGAAACGAAATTGCACACGGACGGAAACGGATCCAGGCCTAAATCACGAAGTCCCTCCTCCAGCATCGTCCGCGCTTCGGAGACGTCTTTCAGCATCTTCGCCAAATAGACCTCGTCGAGAAGCGCCGCCTCGGCGGCTGCCTGGGCGAGGATCGGAACGTTGAAGGTACAGGTGGTTTTGCGGAGCGCCTGGGCGATATCGCCATCCGAACAAAGCGCATATCCAATCCGCATGCCGGCCATGGCGTAGGCCTTTGAGAATGTTCGGATCACGACCCAGGGCCCGCGGCGCCCCTTCAGCACCTCGACGACATCCGGCCCGCCCGCATGAAGGCCAAACTCATGATAGGCCTCGTCGACACCCAGCAAAACGTTCTCCGGCACTTCCTCAACGAAACGGCGCAGGGTCGTCCCGTCCAACATCCGGCCGCTCGGGTTGTTGGGAGTCACCAGGAATAGCAGCTTCGTCCGATTGCCGACCGCACCCAGGACGGCGTCCGCGTCCACATGCCCGTCCGCCTTCATGCCCACATAGGCGCAGTCGGCCTCCGAAGCCTCTACCATGGCCCGGTACCCCCAGAATGTCGGTACGGGCAAGATCATGCCGTCCCCCGGTGAAATGCTGAGATGAATGGTGCCCTGGATCAGTTCCTCACTGCCATTGCCCCATACGATATTCTCCACCGGGACGCCGGTGCGCGCGGTGACGATATCGGAGAGGGCCGGACATTGGGCATCCGGGTAGCGGTTCATCATGGTCAGGTTGTCGCGGACGGCGCCGATCACCTTTGGCGACGGAGGAAACAAGCTTTCGTTCAGGCCCATGGCCAGGACGTCGCCGGTGTCATATCCCTTGTGCCGAAGGACGCCCTCCGTCGGCGGGTCAAACTTCGGCCCCATTTCCTGAATGGCGCGGCGAATATAGGGAACGCCGCCCTGGTCGTTGCTCATCATCCGCCTCTAATTGTTGGGGCTATTCGCCGGCTTCCCGGAATGCCGCGACGCGCTCGCCGAGCCCGCCGGAGAACCGCTGTTCGATGTCATCCAGCATATTGTGGATACGGTCGATATGCGCGTCCTTGTCGAACATCCGGAAGCGCATGGACTGGCTGCGGTTCGGATCGCCGCTGTAATACTGCTCGTATAACCGCTGGCGGCCGGCAAAGCTTGAGAGCGACGCGTCGTAGGCCAATCGAAATAGTTTGATCCGGGTCGGCGAGTCGGCGTTGACCGACTGAAAATATTTTTCCACGTCGTCCTTCACTTCGCCGGCGAGTTCGGCAATGGACGGTACTCCGACCAGGCCGCCTGCGCCCAAGGTATTTATGATCTCGCACTGGCGGTTATAGAACTTCCAGAACATGCTCTGCCAAAGTTGGATCGGCGCCAAGCCCGGCGACCAGTTGCCGAATGGCGTCTGGAACGATTCGGCCTCGGCCGCCACCCGGCAGGTGCGGGCAAACTCGGCAATGTTGATGGTTTCAGCGAGCAGCAGTTGGACGTTCAGGTGCTCGTCGATCTTGGTCGAGCGCGCGATCGCCAGCGCCAATGCCATCATGAATTCCGATTTGGCGGCCGCCCGCACCACCGACTGATGCAGTGCATGGGGTCCTACCCGGGTTTTGCCGTGAATGAGAGTTTCGGCTTCGTCATCCCGATAGATGAACACCCGTTCCCACGGCACCTTCACATCGTCGAAAATGGCAATCCCGTCGGATTCCTCGTACATGCAAGACAATGGATAATCCATGGGCGAGCCGGATTCCGGATGAGCCAAAGAGGGCCGGCAGATGAACCGTAATCCTTCGGTACTGGTTGGGATGGCAAATCCAAATGAATAGTCGTCCGATTTGCGCTGTTCGTCGGTCGCCCAGCGGATGGCCGCCGGCATGACGACGATTTCATTGGCGAGCGCGCACAACGTCGCCACCATGCGCGCACCCCGGATCGTGATGCCTGCATCATCCTCCGCAACAATCTGGGCGACGATTTCCGATTCCTGCAAGTGCGCCGGCCGCGACCGGTCAACCTGCGGGTTGACCAGCACGTGTGTCATAACGAGATCGTTTTCGCGAACGTGTTCGTGAAAGTCGCGAACGTTGGCGGCGCCTTGGAAGGAGTCCCTATCGAATATTTCGCTTGCCGCCGCCCATGCCGCGACCATGACGTTCTTGTAGTCCGGACTGCGGCCCAGCATGCCACAGGTCGCATCCATCCAAATCTGAATGGCGTCACCGCGCGCGACCACATCGTCCTTCGACAGAGGCGTGATGTGGGTCATGCCGACCTTCTCCCCGCTGCTGGGCGAGGCATAGGTCAGCTTATGGGTGAGCCCGGGATCATGCTGCATCTCCAACAGCATCGCCATGGTCTCCGCCGCGCCGGCGAACCGGCGGTCGTTGACGACGTCGGTAACTTGATCCCCGTCGATATAGATGGTTCGGCCATCGTCGAGGGATCGTAGGTATTCCTGGCCGGTGCGGATCGGCATCCAAGCCTCCCAAGCAATTTGGAATCAAGACCTTAAGGTCTCACGCGCAAGGCTTCAAATATTCTGCGCGGTCTGTCCGGGGGGCGAGGTTCGGCAAGTGATTGCGTTGCCGGGGCGCCAGCCGATATCCTGTGATTAAAGGAGCGCGGTTCAACTTCCACCATGACAGAATGGACCGTCCCTAGGACCGCCCAAATCTGGACCGTCCCTAGGACCGCCCAAATCCCAAAAAAAGGAACTCCTCATGGACTGGACTGATCGGCGGCAGCGCTTCAGGGAAATACTTGCGGGCGACAAATGCGTGCACCCGGGATCCGTATACGACCCCATCTCTGCACGGATCGCCGAGGATCTGGGGTTCGAGATCGGTATGTTTGCGGGTTCAATCGCCTCGATGACCGTGCTCGGCGCGCCCGATCTCCTCGTCCTGACGCTGAGCGAATTCTCGGATCAATGCCTGCGGATCAATCGGGCCGGCAACTTGCCGCTGATGGTCGACGCGGATCACGGCTACGGCAATGCGCTCAACGTGCGGCGTACGGTCGAGGAATTGGAAACCGCCGGGGTCGCCGGCATGAGCCTTGAAGATACCGATCTCCCCACGCCATTCGGCACCGCCGGCAAGCCGCAAATGATTTCGCTGGAGGAAGGGATTGGCAAGATGAAGGCGGCCGTCGGCGCACGCCAGGACCCGCTGCTGTCGATCGCCGGTCGGACCAGCGCCTGCGCCATCACCGATGCCGAGGACGCCGCTATTCGCGCCCGCGCTTACCAGGAGGCTGGCGTGGATGCGGTATTTCTTGCCGGACTAACCAGTCGCGAGGAACTGGATGCGGTCTCGGACAAAGTGGACATACCCCTGATTCTCGGCGGCACACCGCCGGAAATGGCCGATCTCGATTACCTGGGCGCCAAAGGGGTACGCATTGCCTTACAGGGTCACCTGCCGTTCTCGATGGCCGTGAAGGCCGTTCATGACACGCTAAAGGCCCTTCGCGACGGCACCAAACCCGCAGACATCCAGGGAAAGCCCGACCTCGAGACGCTAAAGAGGTTTACCCGCGATGATCTGTATCGGAGTTGGATCAAGGACTTTCTGGGGGGTTAGAGCAGTTTCCGGTCAAAAGGTTCAATTTGGCCGGAAACTGCGCTAGTGACGGGTCTCACACAAACGCGAGACTCGCCAGCTGGTAATAACATACAATACCCATCCTCGGATTGACGCCAATCGGCGTCCCCCCGTCCAATAAACTGAAAGCCGTACTGGCTTCATAAATTTTTGGGAGATTCACAATGTCTTCAATTTACCGCACGGTCACTTCGGCCGCGCTAGCCGGTGTCGTCACCGGTGCGTTTTTCGTTTCAAGCCCTGCTCAGTCAACCGAACTGCTGATCAACAACTACCTGCCGCCGAAGCATCCATTCCAGACGGGCATTACGGTTCCGTGGATGAAGGATGTCGTGGCCGCGACAAAAGGCTCGGTTACGCCCAAACTGTCCGCCGCCGCGGTAGGACCGCCGCCGAAGAACTGGCAGACCGTGTCAAAGGGGGTTGCCGATGTCGTTATCCTGGCAAATATTTTCCAGACCAAGCGCATTGTCGGGCCCCAGATTTCGCAGCTGCCGCTTAATTCGCCGGGCGCCGTCAAAACATCGCTCGCGCTTTGGAAAACGCACGAGAAATATTTCGCCAAGGCCAACGAATATAAAGGCAACCATTTGGTCGGAAGCTTCCTCCTGGCGCCGAATGTGATTCACAGCCGAGGCAAGCCAATCGTCACCGTTGCCGACCTGAAGGGTTTCAAGCTGCGGTCGGCGCCGGGAATCACCACCAACATTCTCAAGGAACTTGGCGCGGTACCCGTTGCCTCCGGCCCGGCGAAAATCTTTAGCCTCGTCTCCAAGGGCGTTGTCGATGGCGCGGCGGTGCCGGGTCACGGCCTTCGAGCCTTCCGGATCCTTCCCTACATCAAAGCAACGACGGTCATTCCGGGCGGCCTGACCAACACGTCCTTCTCCATGCTGATCAACGGCAAGAAGTGGGATGGCCTCACGAAGCCGCAGCAAGACCAAATCATGAGCGTCTCGGGGCTCAAACTTTCCGAGCGCACCCTGGCCGGTCAAAAGGCTGCTGATTCCGGCATCGAAGCGGTCAAGAAGCAGGGCGGCCAAGTTATCCAAGCCGGTCCGGAACTGATGGCGGCAATCAGGAAGCTGGGACAAAAAGCCGAAGCGGACTGGTTGAAGGCCGCCGGAGCCAAGGGGATCGACGCCAAGGCTTCTATGGCATTTTTCAAGGAACAGCTGAAGTAGTTCGCCTGCTCCTGAACTACTATGGCCGAAGGTGACAAAACGGGCGTCGTCGACCTTGGCGGCGACGGCGCCCAATCCACAAATCCGCTTGATCGGGCGCTCGCCGACGACTATTCGGTGCCGGCGGACGCCGCAGGAGCTTTGGCGGCGCCCGTCAGGCTTCTGACGGTGCTTGCCGCCTTCTTTATGTTTTTTGTGGCCGGCCTGACGATCGTCGATGTCACCGGGCGGTATGTGTTCAACTCACCGGTTCACGGCGGGGTGGAATTGATCGAGTTCGCCCTCGGTCTGCTCATATTTTCCGCCCTGCCCCTCGTCACCGTCAAACGCGCGCACATCGTCGTCGAGCTTTTTGACGGATTTATGAGCAAACAATTCAAGCTGTTTCGGGAAATCATCGTCCTGTTCATCAGCGCCGGGATGATCGCGTTCATCACCGAGCGGATGTGGAGAACCGGCCTTGAGATGCAGGAATTTGACGATATTTCCCTGACCCTTGAACTGCCGACCGCGCCGGTTCTGTTCGCACTTACCTTCCTGAGTGCCGTGAGTGTCATCGTCCAACTCTATATTCTCTGGAAATATGTGACCGTCGATTTCCGCGCGGGAGTCGCACCGGGATTCGATTACGACAAAGACGAGGGCGACTCCTAGATGGTCATCTCGCTAATCGGGTTTGCCATCCTGCTGGGGATCGCCTTCTTCGGTCTGCCGCTCGGATTTTCCATGATGCTGGTGGGCTTTGTCGGCTTTGCCTTCATTCGCGGCATGGGGCCGGCATTGGAAACGGTCAGCCAGCAAATTCTGGGATTGGCACTGAACGCCAATTTTGTCGTCCTGCCCCTGTTTGTCCTGATGGGCGTATTCGTCTTCCGGGCCGCCCTGGCGGAGGATATCTACGAGGCCGCCAATGCCTGGCTCGGCAACAAGCGCGGCGGCCTCGCAATGGCCACGGTCGCCGCCTGCGGCGGCTTTGCGGCCATTTCGGGATCATCGGTTGCAACCGCCGCGACCATGGCCAGGGTTTCAATCCCACCCATGCGGCGGTTCAAATATAACAACGGTTTCGCCGCCGGCACCGTTGCGGCCGGCGGCACCATGGGAATCCTGATACCCCCGTCCGCCGCCCTCATCGTCTACGGCATTTTGACCGAGACCAGCATCGGGGATCTGTTCATCGCCGGTATCATTCCGGGCCTCGTCACCGTAGCGCTCTACCTCGCGGTCATTTGGGGCGTCGCCTTCCTTATGCCGAATTTAGCGCCGCGTGCCGACAAGGCGACCTGGGCGCACCGCTGGCACACACTTTCCAAGGTTTGGGCGGTTCTCGTCCTCTTCCTCGTAATCATCGGCGGCATCACCTTCGGGGTATTCACACCAACCGAGGGCGGCGGCATCGGCGCCGCCGGCGCGCTGTTGTTCGCCATCGCCCGCAAGCGGATGAACCTCCGGATATTTTTCTATGCGCTTGTGGAAGCGGCCGAAACCTCGGCCATGGTATTCACCATCGCCTTCGGCGCGCTCATTCTGAACAACTTCGTGAATGTCGCCGGCATGCCGGACGCCATTGTCGATTTCATCAAGACCCTGCAGATTGAGCCGATCACCGTCATCCTCGTGGTGCTGCTGATCTACATTCTGTTGGGTACGATCATCGAGGGGCTGGCGATGATTTTCCTCACCGTGCCCATATTTGTACCGCTGGTTGATGCCCTGGGCTTTGATTTGATCTGGTTCGGCATCGTCATGGTCATGGTCGTCGAAATCAGCCTGATCACGCCGCCTATCGGCCTCAATGTCTTTGTCATCAAGACAATAATGCCGGACGTCCCGCTCTCCAGCATGTTCAAAGGGATTGCACCGTTTTTCACCGCCGACATCATCCGTTTAATGTTGGTGGTGTTCATTTCGGACCTTGCACTTTGGCTGCCGAGGTATGTCGCGCAGTTCTGACCGGGCGCAGCGCCGACTATTCCGAGAGCTGACGAAGTGCCGCCGTCCGAGTTGCGGCGCCGAATGCCAAAAATCCCGTGTCCGCGCCGCCCAGAATGAACCGAACGCCCATATCGACATAGCGTTTGGCGTGTTCGTCGTTGTTGACTCCGCCCATGCCGGCAAATTTGTCGTGCTTTTTGCAGGCCGCGGTCAGCGCCTCGAATGCTTCGATGACGCGCGGATTATCGGTTTGGCCGGGGATCTCCATGCTGGTGGTCAAGTCGTTGCCGCCGATCATCACCACGTCAAGTCCTTCGACCGCCGCAATCTCATCCACCGCCTCAATGGCTTCCCGCGTCTCCACCATGGCGACGCTCAGCGTGGTTTGGTTGTAGAAATCCGCTGTTTCTTGCGGCGGCAGCACATTGTAGGCCAGTTGCATTGCAGGACCTCCGATATTCCGGCGTCCCAGCGGCCTGAATTTAGTCACTTCGACCAGGTTTTGGGCTTCACCGGCATTGCGGACGTCCGGCATAACGACACCCATGGCACCCCCCTCCAGCACCCGAGACGCCATCCAGTTTTGCCGGGGCGGCACCCTGACCAACGGAGCGATGCCCGCACCCAAGGCGGCGGCGGAGAGATGGGAGGCGGACTCGATGCCCAGATTGCCATGCTCCAGGTCGATAAACAGCCAATCGAATCCGGCGGCCGCCATCGCCCGCGCCACTGCCGGGTGGCTGGATATCCGTATACCTACGCCGAGAGACAATTGGCCGGCCGCCAACCGATCCTTGGCGACATTGGTCAATCGGGCCATCGAAATTCCTCCTCCGGCAGCCGGCATTAAGCATCCAGGACATAGGTTGCGAAGGGTTTCCGGCCCTTGAGCCGCTCATAATACGCCTCGACGACCGGCGCCGCCGGCAATTCGATCGGAAGGTTGAGAATTCGGTGGACAGCGGCACCCACGGAGATATCACCCATGGTGAACCGGTTCCCGGCGACAAACCGGCTATTCGCAAGCTGCTGATCGAGGTATTCGACATCCTTGGCGAGACCGGCCACGCCCTTGGCAACCTCGGCATCGTCGCGCTGGTCCTCGGGGACCCGAAACAGATTCCAAAACACCGCGACCAAGTTTCGCCAGTTGTCCGCCGCCTGCCAATCCATCCAGTAATCCGCCACACCAGCCGTGCCGGTATCTTCGGGGAACAGGGTGCCAAACGCGTAGTTCCGGCTCACGTGCCGGACGATGGCGTTGGACTGACGGAGGATCACGCCGTCATCACGGAGCGCCGGGACCCGCAATTGAGGATTGATTGCCGCGTAATCAGGAATGGTAATTTGACCGGGCCGGTCATCCTTCCCCGCCCAGTCGAAATCGAGGCCGGCCTCGCCCAGCGCCCACGCGGCCTTCTGGACGTTTATGGACGTTTTTCGTCCGTAGAGCGTTAGCAAGTGATTCCCCCCTCGCATCCAAGCCACCGGCCATCGAGTATGTCACTTTTGATTGAAGTTCGCGATAATCAGGGTTGTACGGTTCCAATCGACGGACATTGAGCGCCGCCGCGTTCTGACCGGAATAACTGCTCATCCAGGTCGCGAAATCGAGCGTATATTAGTGTTATGACATCGAAGCCCATCATCGCGGTTTTTTTGATCCTTGTCCTCGCCGGTTGCTCCAGCATGCGGCTGGCGTATTTTGGCCTCGACGTGGCCGCACGGAACCAGGTGGCGTTCTATTTGGACCTGGAAGACGACGACGAGCGCCTGTTCGCCGAGGCGGCGATGGATCGCGTTCTCGACTGGCACCAGTTGGAAATGCTTCCCCGCTACGCCGCGTTTCTCCGTGAGCAGGCCGGTGTCCTGGAAGCTGGAGATGTAAGCCGTGACCAGGTAATGGCCGCCATGCGGCAAACCCGCGCGCTCTATGAGAAGACCTTAAGGGGTGTAACCGCCGAGGGCGCCTTGGTGCTGAAGCGCCATGCAATCGAACCCCGCCGAGGATACCTGAAAGCTCGTTTCGACGAAAAGAACACGGAGCGCGAAGAGAGATTGGCCGAACCGATAGCGGCGCGGATCGAAAGACGTACCGAACGGCAGATCAGGAATATCGAACGGTTTCTCGGCGAGCTTTCCGGCGAGCAGCGGGATCGTGTCCGCACCTATGCTTCGGGGGCAGCCCAAGGCTCGTCTGTTTGGCTGAGCGCCCGAAAATCGCGGCAAAAGGCTTTTTTGGCCTACTTGGCTACCGATCCGGAGATCGACGACATGAAGCGGTATTTGGACAAGGTTCTGTTGGCCCCGGACGAAAATTCGGCGCCCGGCTATCGCAAATTTGTCTCCCGGCGAACCGAACGATTTGGTCAGTTAATATTCGATATCATTTCGTCACTCACCGAAGATCAACGCAAAACCGCCGTCAACCGTCTCCGGGGTTATGCCGACGAGTTACTGGCGATCTCCAGTTAATTTTCCTCCGGATTCAAACGTTTCTTGAACTGTGCCATGATGATGGGCGCACCAACAACAATGAACAGAAATCTGACCAACTGGTGAGTGATGACGAACGTCACCTCGATCCCAAGAGCGAAGCCGATCAACGCCATTTCGATAAAACCTCCCGGCGCGTAGCCAAGGATCAATGCCCGCAGGTCCAGCCCGGAAATGGGAACGACGGCCAAGGCCATCAACAGCGACAACACCACCACCGACGCCCCGGCAATGCTGCCATGGACGAGGTATACGCCAACCTCTTGTACCTTCACCCCGTTGTACATGGCGCCGACGCTGGCCCCGATTATCAACTGCGCCACTGCCATCGGCTCATCGGGCATCGGCGAAGACACCACCCCGGCGAGCGTCAGCGCCCCGATGGCAAGGAGCGGCCCCATAAGTGTAGGCGATGGGAGATGCAGTCTCCCCGCCAACGGGATCGAGGCGATGGAAGCAATTAACCAGATGACTGCGTCCAGCGGAGCCACATCGTCAAAATGGGCGTCGGTCCCCGCGGAACCGGTCGGCTCATACCCGGCAAACAGCCTAAATGAAACAGGAATGAGGATGACGGTGCCCGCAAGCCGGGAAATCTGCATCAGCGATATAATTCGCTCATCGCCGCCGAAGCTCCCGCCGATGACAGTCATCGGCAATACGCCACCGGGCATGGCGGAAAAATAGGCCGTCACCGGCCCATAGCCGGCCACCCTGTAGTAGTAGAGGAACATCGCCGCGCCGGTGATGATGACAAAGATCACCACCCCGGCGCTGCTGATCATCCAGGTTTGCATCTGCTGGGCGATATCCGGAGGAACGCCGGCCCCAAACATGATCCCCATGACGATCAACATGGACGAGCGCAGCCAGGTCGGAATCCACACCCTGACCCCGGACATGGCCGCGACCGCCGTCACGACCATCGGACCCAGCATCCAAGGAAGCGGCAGGGTTAGATAGACCGCGCCGGCTGCCCCGACCGCCCCCAATAGCATGGCGACGGCCAACGGCCGCCACATTTCGCGCAGTTCATTCAGGGCGTTGGAAACGGAAATTGGCAATGGTCGGGTTCGGTTCTCTGGATTGGGGATCAACTCCCTAGCCCGCATGGTCGGCAAGGTCCACCCCCGCCTGAATTTCCCCGTCTGGCATAGAGGACTTGATTTGGATTAAGATCGAACCAATCCCGCTCCGCTAAAATGTGGATAGTGACAGACATTTACGGCCGTCAGGGAGGCCACCGATGACCAATCCGTACGATCAACTCGACCAGGCCGAGGCGAATTTTGTCCCGATTTCTCCGCTGAGTTTTTTGCGGCGCGCGGCGCGCGTGTTTCCGAATCACCCTGCCGTCGTCCACGGCGAACGGAAGTACAGCTACGCGGAGACGTTCGCCCGCTGCCGGCGGTTGGCCAGCGCACTTGACCGGGCAGGTATCGGCAAAGGCGATACCGTGGCGGCGATGTGCACCAACACCCCTGAAATTTATGAGGCCCACTACGGAGTCCCCGCAACCGGCGCCGTACTCAATGCCATCAACACCCGGCTGGAGGCCGACACCATCGCGTACATTCTGGATCATGGCGAGGCCAAGGTGCTGATCACCGACCGCGAGTATTCCGCGGTGATCAAGGAAGCGCTCGGCAAAGCCAAGGTCCAGCCACGGGTCATCGATGTCAACGACGTCCTGGCGCCGGAGGGCGAAATGCTCGGTAACGAGGACTATGAAAGCTTCATTGGCGGCGGCGACGAGGGGTATGCGTGGAAACTGCCGGACAACGAGTGGGACGCCATCTCTCTCAACTACACGTCCGGCACGACAGGCAACCCCAAGGGCGTCGTCTGCCACCACCGCGGCGCATACATGAATGCCATCGGCAATGCCATGGCCTGGAACATGACGCAGAATCCCAACTACCTGTGGACCCTGCCCATGTTCCACTGCAATGGCTGGTGCTACCCGTGGACGTTGGCCGCATATGGCGGGACCTCGTTCTGCCTCAGAAATGTCGAAGCGAAAGCCATCTACGCCTCTATTGCCGATCAGGGCGTCGATCATCTCTGCGGCGCACCGATCGTTCTCGGCATGATCGTCAATGCCTCGGATGATGAGAAGCGGGAGTTTGACCATCTCGTCAAAGTGATGACCGCCGGGGCCGCCCCGCCCGCCGCCGTTCTTGAGAAAATGGAGGCCGGTGGATTCGAGGTTACCCACGCCTATGGCCTTACGGAAGTATACGGACCGGCCACGGTCTGCGCCTGGCACGATGAATGGAACGAGTTGAGTGCCGAAGAGCAAGCAAACCTCCGCTCCCGCCAGGGCGTCCCTTACGTGGTGTCCGAGGAACTGACAGTGATCAATCCGGAAAACATGGAGCCTGTCCCCGCGGACGGCGAAACCATGGGCGAGGTGATGTTCCAGGGCAACAACGTGATGAAGGGTTATTTGAAAAACGAAGAGGCCACGGATGCGGCATTCGCCGGCGGCTATTTTCACTCCGGAGACCTCGGCGTGATGCACTCGGACGGCTACATCGAAATTCGCGACCGGTCCAAGGACATCATCATCTCGGGCGGTGAGAATATTTCATCCATCGAGGTGGAAAACATGCTCTACAAGCACCCGGCGGTCCTTGCCGTGGCCGTTGTCGCCAAGCCTGACGAGAGGTGGGGCGAAACGCCATGCGCGTTCGTGGAACTCAAACCGGATGCCGATGAGGTAAGCGCCCGGCAAATCATCGATTTTGCCCGGGACAATCTGGCCCATTTCAAGTGTCCCCGCTACGTGGTGTTCGGCGAATTGCCAAAGACGTCGACCGGCAAAATCCAAAAGTTCGTGCTTCGAGGCCGAGTGGACGAAGCCACCGCGCCTTAGGATTTGCCGTCGTTGATATCGTGGATGACGGCCAGGGTCTCGTCGAACCAGTCGGGATCCGGGAGTTCGGCATAAGCGCGGCGGAGCGCCAAACTCCAGCGATCGCGGATGTCGGAGAAGTACGCGTCGTCCTCGTCCAGGGTCCGGCGAAGCCGGGTGCGGAGGGCGCCATCTTCGTAAACCAGAAGATCGACAGGAAATCCGACCGATAAATTGCTTCGAAGGGTCGAGTCCATGGACACCAGTGCGAGCTTGGTCGCGTCTTTCAGGGATATCGCAGAGGTTACGGCGCGGTCGAGAATGGGCTTGCCGTATTTGTGCTCACCGATTTGCAGGAACGGCGTATCTTCGGAAGCCTGAATAAAATTCCCCTCGGCATATATCTCGAACAATCGCGTCTGTCCGCCTGCCATCTGGCCACCGAGGAGGAAGGACGCGTTGAACTCTTGATCATGCCGCTCGAGAGCCTTTCCGTCGGCCTCGTAAACATCGCGGATTGCCGAGCCCACCAGCCGGGCCGCCCGGAACATGCTGGTGACGCCGAATAGGCCTCCATCTCCCCGATTGTCCGGCCCGTTCCATTCTTCAATCAAATTGACCACCGCCTGGGAGATAGCAAGATTTCCGGCAGACAGCAGACAGAAAACACGATCGCCGGGACGCTCCCAGACGGTCATTTTGCGATAGGTCGCGATGTTGTCCACGCCCGCATTTGTCCGTGAATCCGACAGCATCACCAGTCCCTTGCCGACCAGCATCCCAACGCAGTACGTCATCTTCGATTTCCTCGCATAACCACTCCCGGGAACGCCTCCGGCCTATTGAGTGGCACTTACCTGCACCTGAACCTGCATCTGCTCATCGGCAGATCCCGACCGCAACCCCCGGACAGGTGCCGCATCAAGATAGTCCCGGCCAACGGCAACCCGGACGTGAGCATCGGTTGGACACATGCGGTTTGCAACATCGAATCCAACCCATCCCAAATCGTCGACAAACAATTCCGCCCAGGCGTGACCGGCGTCAAAGGGCCCGGTGCTTCCCTCGCTCCACAAGTAGCCGCTCACGTAGCGGGCGGGCGCCCCAAGGGCGCGGGCGCAGGCAATGAACACGTGCGCGTGGTCTTGGCAAACACCGGCGCCGGCGGCAACCGCCTCGGCGGCGGTATGGGCCGCATCGGTGGCACCGGTCTCATAGTCAACGGCGTCACGGACCAACCCCATGAGTTGGTGACCGAGATCCAGATCTCCATCGGCACTGCGTTTCGCTTGCTGGGCCAAGCCGTGAATCTCCTGGTTTGCTTCGGTGAGGCTGGTTGGTCCGACAAAAAACAGGGGCCGAAAACGCTCAATGGCGCCAGAGAGCACACCGTTCGTATCTTGGGTGCGAACCTCGCCCGACGCCCGGATGGTGACGTGGGAATGGTCTCCGACGGTCGTGAGCGTGTGCACCAGATTGCCGAAACCGTCCTCCCCCGACGAGGCCGGGGAACGCCCGCGTCCGACGATGTTCCAGCGAAGCACCGACTGCCCGCTGGAAATGCAGGGTGTCAACCTGAGCGCCTGGATTGAGTAGTTGACCGGCCGGTCGTAGCGGTACGTGGTCTCGTGGGAAATGACGATATCCATTGGCTCAGACCAGATAATCCCGTTGAATCTGGCGCCCCAATCGATTGTTGCGCTGAATGAAATCGGTCAAGAACTCGTGGAGACCGCGCTGGAAAATGTCCTCGGCGGGCTGGTAGGCCAGGTCGGCATGAAGCGCCATTGCCATTCTCAAACATTCTTTCCGCTCCCCGTACATGTCGGACAGCCGCTCCAGGTACTCGGTCAGCCCCACGAGACAGGAAAGAAGTGAGCGGGGCACTTCGGCGCGCAGGATCAGCATCTCCGCGATCCGCCAAGGATGCAGCGCACCCCGATAGAGATTGTGATATGCCCTGTTGGCCGTCACCGCTCTCAGCAACGCGCTCCACTGATAGAAGTCGAGAGTCCCGCCCACATCCTCGTATTCAGGCAGCAGGACGTGGTACTTCACATCCAGCAGCCGGGCAGTGTTATCGGCACGCTCCAACAGCATTCCCATCATGACGAAGAAATACGCATCGCTGCGAAGCATGGTGCTGGTCGTCGCTCCAACAAACTGGGTAGACCGGTCCTTAATCCAATCCAGATAATCCAGTATCCCGGCGCCGGACTCGGCCGAGTACCGGCGGGAATGCAATTCAAGCCATGTGCTATTCAGTGACTGCCACATGGCAGCCGTCAAGGAGACGCGAACGGCGCGGCCATTGCTCCGTGCGTTTTCGAGACACGAAGGAATCGAACAAGGGTTGTCGTTCCGAATTCCGATAAATTCGATGACGTTCTGAGCGCCCACGGTCTCGTATTCCCGGTCAAAGGCGTCCTGGCAACCAGCAATGGCCAAGGTCGATGCCCACTCGGTACCGTCGGCGCCGGATGGCATGATCGACAACCGGTGGCCAACTTCGAGCAACCTCGCCAGATTTTCAGCCCGCTCCACGTAACGGGACATCCAAAACAGATTGTCGGCGGTGCGGCTCAGCATAATGAGATCATTCGTTCAGCACCCATGTATCCTTGGTGCCGCCGCCCTGGCTCGAGTTGACCACAAGAGAGCCCTCTTTGAGGGCGACCCGGGTCAACCCGCCGGGGACGATTTTGGTCTCGCTGCCGACGAGGACGAAAGGGCGGAGATCCACGTGACGCGGGGCGACACCGCTTTCTACAAACGTGGGGACGGTGGAAAGGGCCAACGTAGGTTGGGCGATAAACTGGTCCGGATCGGCGCGCAATCGCTCGGCATAGGCGGTAATCTCATCCCTGGTCGCCGCGGGGCCGACCAACATGCCGTAGCCGCCGGACCCATGCACCTCCTTGACGACCAAGTCCTTTAGGTTGTCCAGGGTATAGGCGAGGCCGTCCGGCTCGGAGCACCGATATGTCGGCACGTTGTTTAGGATCGGCTCTTCGGAAAGATAGAACCGGATCAAATCCGGCACATAGGTGTAGACGGACTTGTCGTCGGCGATGCCGGCCCCGACGGCATTCGCAAGTACAATATTCCCGGCGCGGTAGGCGGTCATGACCCCCGGTACGCCGAGCACCGAATTCGCACTGAACGCCAATGGGTCGATATAGGGGTCGTCGACCCGGCGATAGACGACGTCGACCCGTTTCGGACCCTGGGTCGTCCGCATGTAGACGATGTTGTCGGCGACGAATAAATCCTGTCCCTCGACCAGATCGACACCCATTTCATCCGCAAGAAACGAATGTTCGTAGTAAGCGCTGTTGTACCGCCCGGGCGTCAGAACGACGGTGGTAACGTCGCCCTGTGCGGCGGGGGGAGCAACGGACACCAACGTCGAAAGGAGTTCTTCCGGGTAATGATCGACGGGCCGGACGGCGTAACTCTGAAACAGGTCAGGAAACAACCGCATGACCATCTCACGGTTCTCCAACATGTAGGAGACACCGGACGGCGTCCGAACATTGTCCTCCAAAACGTAAAACTCGTCCGGGCCGACCCTCACCAGATCGATGCCGGCAACATGGGTGTAGACGCCGCCCGGCACCCGCAGGCCCTGCATTTGCGGCTCATAAGCATCGTTAAGCAGGACAAGCGCGGGATCAATAATGCCTTCATCCAGGGCCCGCTGTTCGCCATAGACGTCGCGGAGGAACAAATTCAGCGCCTTGACCCGCTGATTAAGGCCACGACTCAACAATTCCCATTCCCGGGCGCTGATTAGCCGGGGAATGACGTCAAACGGGATGATGCGCTCGGTGCCGCCACCCTCGCCATACACGGCAAAGGTTATGCCGCTCTTGCGATAGAGAAGTTCGGTCTCCTCCCTTTTGAGCGCCATCACGTCGGCCGGCGTTTGGTCGAGCCAATCCTGAACCCCCCGGTACAGTTCTCGAACCGCCCCGCCTCCGTCCCGCATCTCGTTAAACGGCTCCTTGGTCATGGCTCAAATCATAACAGCATTGTCGGTTGCGCAAAGATCGGGCCGGCCAGGTCTTCAGGCGGGAATTACGGCCTCCCAGCGGTCCCTGTCCACCAAGCGATGCAAGTTTCCGCCATCAAGATCGAAGACAAAGCCATGTATCTCGATATCGCCGCTGTCCAGCCTTGCCTTTACCCAAGGATAACTGCGCAGGTTATCCAGAGAAACCGCAACCGCGTTTCGTTCAACCGCTCTTAAGCGGTTCTCGCCGCTTTGCTCATGCCCCCGGGCCGTTTCAGCGATTTTGATCCAGTCGTCGATAAATTCCCGCTTGGAGCCGTTTCGGGCGCCGTCACAGAGACGCTGTATCCCGCCGCAATGGGTGTGTCCCAAGACCACGATGTGATCGACTTCGAGATCGAGAACGGCGTATTCCAGGGCGGCGGCCGTGCCTTGGGGGTGCCCGGCGGGGGTGTAGGGTGGAACCAAATTGGCGACGTTCCTCACCACAAAGAGCTGGCCTGGCGCCGCCTCGGTGATGATCGAGGGATTCACCCGGCTGTCCGCGCAGGCGATGACCATGACCTCGGGATGCTGGCCCTGTTGGACGAGGTCTCGATAAATCTCGGGACGGCCCTCGAAATAGTTCCGCCGGAACGATTTGAAGCCGGCAATAAGGCGGTTGATGGGCATTGGTCTCGATTAGTCGCCTTCGGCCACTCCTCTCCGACGCCACATGGCCAATTGCTGCCGGAACGACGGTAGAAAGATCAGCACGACCGCCAGGATCAGCAGAACCAAGGTCATCGGCCGTTCCCACATGAAACTGACGCCGTCGGTCAAGCTCATCGCCCGGGCAAAATTGTCCTCGAGCAACTGGCCTAGAATAAACCCGATCAGCATCGGCGCCAGCGGAAAACCGGCAAACCGCATGATGGTGGCGACTATTCCCATTCCCGTCAGCAACAATAGCTCGGTTGCGTTGTTCTGCCCGATATAGCTGCCCATCATGGTGAAGAACAAAATGAAGGGAATCAGGTAGTTCTTCGGGATCTGCAAAAGCTTCGCGATGTAGGGAATCAGCGGCAAATTGAGAATCAACAGAACCACGTTGCCGATATACATGGAGATGATCACCGCCCAGAAAATGGACGGGTTGTCGACCATCAGCCGTGGACCCGGCGTCACGTTGAGCGCGATCAGGGCGCCCAACAAAATCGCCGTCGTGCCCGAGCCCGGAATACCAAGGGTCAAGAGAGGCACGAACGATCCGGTGCAGGCCGCGTTGTTGGCGGTTTCAGGCGCGGCGAGGCCTTTGATCGAGCCTTTGCCAAACTCCTTCTGGTCCTCGCCCTTGGCGATGTTTCGCTCCACCGCATAGCCGAGAAAAGAGGCGATCGTTGCTCCGGCGCCGGGCATCACCCCGATCAGGAAACCCTGAATGGACTGCCTGCCGATCACCGGGGTGATTTGTTTGGCTTCCTCCCGGGTGATCCGCAAATCCTTGATCTCGCCACTCCCGCCGCCCTTTCCGGTGTTGGAGCGGGCCGGGTTAAGAACCAGATACAGCGCTTCCGGCAAGGCAAACAGGGCCATGGCCAGTGTGATGAAGCTGATGCCGCTCTGGAGATCCTGGATACCCATGGTGAAGCGGGGCGCATTGAACTGGGCGCTTTCGCCAACCGTCGCCAGCATCACACCCAGAACGGTCATCATCAGCGCCTTGGCAACCTGGCCCGATCCCGCAAACGCCGCGATCGCAGACAGACCGACGACCATGAGGGCAAAATACTCCGCCGAGTGAAAGAGCAGCGCAACCGATGCCAAAGCGGGGGCAAATCCCATGAGCAGGACGGCACCCACCGTTCCGCCGGCAAAGGAGCCGATTGCGGCAATGGTCAGCGCCTTTCCGGCTTTGCCTTGCCGCGCCAACGGATAGCCGTCGAACGAGGTTGCGACGGTACCCGCGACCCCCGGCGCGTTAATCAGTATCGAAGAGGTGGAGCCACCGAAAATGGCGCCATAGTAAACGCCGGCCAATAGGATAAGCGCCGCGGACGGATCGCCGATCTTGATGGCGACGGGGATCATAATGGCGATTATCGACATGGGGCCAAGCCCCGGAAGCATACCGATCAAAGTGCCGATGAGGCACCCGGCGACAACCATGATCAGGTTCTGAAGTGTCAGAGCGGTGGTAACGCCCGCAAGAATTCCCTCAAGCATGGCTTATGCCCCTCCGTAGACGAACCAGGGCCAGGGGCGAAGGAAGATGCCAAGAACCTGTTCCACCAAATACCAAATGAAAAACGCCGCCACAGCGGCAATCGGGACCATCAGCTTGTAGTTTCGTTCACCCAACATGTATCCACCCAGGCAGATGAACAGCGTCGTCGCGGCAAGAAATCCAATTGGCCTTAGCAGCAACGCGTACGCGACCATGAGAACGAGCAGCGCGATTGCCTGACCTAATTTGTACTGCCTGAGATTGCGGACATCGATCTCGCCGGGATCGATCTCGCCCACCTCTTTTGGACCCGACTGAACGATGACGACCAGGCCGATGAATGCCCCAAGTATGCTCAGCCATTTCGGCATGGTGTTGGGCAAAAAGGTCAAATTGCGCTCAAACGGCAGCAGGCCTGCCTCCATGGTCACGAAGGCGGTGTAACCGTAAATTACGCAAATCAGGACAAAAATCCCGGCAATGGCGCGATCGAGTGTCACGGCGCAGTCCCCCTATTGTAAGCCTTCGCGATTGCCCACGTTTCTTCCGGCGGTGTTCCGCCGGGAATTCGCACCGGGGCCCCGCAAGGCGGAGCCCCGGCGCAATTTGGCTATTTCAGGAAGCCGAGCTTGACCATGAGTCCCTTGATGACCTTTTCCTGATCCACCAGGAAGGCGGTGAAATCCTTGCCTGAATTGTGGATATCAACCCAACCATTGCGGTCACGCACGGCCTTCCATTCCGGCGTGTTGTACATGGCCGCGATGGCTTTCCGGTACTGGTCCGCCTTGTCCTTCGGCAGGCCCGGCGCCCCGAAAAATCCACGCCAGTTGACAAAGGTGGTGTCAAAGCCCTGCTCCTTGAGGGTCGGGGCGTCCTTGAACGCAGGTACGCGCTCCGGCGACGTGACGGCGAGAATGCGCATCTCACCGGACTTCGCCAAAGCAACGGCCTCGGAGAAACCGGTCGACCCCGCGGAAACTTCGCCGGACAGGATCGCCGCATTCAGCTTTCCGCCCGCATCAAACGGAATGTACTTGACCTTGGTCGGATCGGCTCCAGCCGACTGAAAGGCCATCGCGGCGACCAGGTGGTCCATGCCGCCGGGTACCGACCCGCCACCGACGGAGACCTTGCGCGGGTTTGCCTTGTACGCGGACACGAGATCCTTGAAGTCCTTAAACGGGCTGTTCTTGCCGGTAATGATTGCCGCGTAGTCACCGATGGTTCCGGCAATCATCGTCAGATCGCGGAAATTGTGCGGGAACCGGCCGACCAGCGAGCGGATAACGATAGGCGTGGAGTTGACCATCATCGTGCCATGGTTGGACGCGGCATTCTCGATCAGGAAGCCGATGGCCTTACCGCCGCCGCCGCCCGACATGTTTTCGTAGGAAGCGGACCCAACGATTCCTGCCTTGGTCAGGGCTTCGCCGGTGCCGCGCGCAGTACCGTCCCAGCCGCCGCCGGCACCGCCGGGGATCAGGAAATGTACTTTGTCGAGAACCTTCTCAGCCGCCTGGGCGCCATTGGCCAGCACGGATATCGAGAGTCCGAGGGCCGCAACCGCACCGACGAACAAATGGGTATATACACGTGTATTAGCTTTGAGCATCGCTCTCTCCTGTTGGACGAATTTTGTTATTTGCCACCAGGCCGGACCGCGAACGGACAGGCCCTGGCTCGGACATTAGTGCCTGAACCTGTCAACAACCTGTCAGAATGAAAGAATTCGACGAGCACCTAACGGCCGGTCAGCGCTTTTTCCCAGGTATCGATCATTCTGGCGCGCTTGAACTGATCAAGGTAGACCAGCAATCCAGGGCCCACCTTGACCGGCCGAAGACTGGCCCCCGCTTCCGCTTGCATATTGGCCGCCGTCCCGGGGCCGGTCACCCGCGTGTGGATGGAGTTGAGCCCGGACTGTTCGGACAATACGCGTTGGCCGCGTTCGGACAGCAGATAGTCCAGGAATAACTTGCCGGTTTCGGGCGAGCGCGCCTTACGGGGAATTAGCGCGATGCGCGACAATACCACCGTAAAGTCGGTGGGCAGTATGACGCCGATCGCCGGATCCCGCTCCGCCCGGCTTGCCGCATAGGTTCCCAGCACATTATAGCCAAGCACGATATTCCCTGTGCTGAGTTGATCGAGTATGGCGGCGGATTTCGAAAATAATTTAACGCTGTTCCTTCCCATGGCCCGGACCAGATTCCAGGTCGCGCTGTAATGTTCCTGGTCGCGGGCGAGAGCAAAGAAACCGAACCCGCTCCGCTCGATATCGTAGGTCGCAACCTTGCCGAAAAACTCGGAATGAGGACTGCTCAGCGCTTCAGCCAGACCGGTGCGGGTGGTCGGCACTTCCCGGCCCTGGAAGTACTTTTTGTTATAGACGATCACCACCGGCTCAAAAGTCACGCCGAATGCCTCGTTCCGCCAATTGGCCCATGACGGCAAGCCATCGACGGATTCAACCTTGTGTGGCTGGGCATAGCCGTCGTTGGCCAGTTTCATCTGGAGATCCATCACGGAACTGAAGGCCAGATCGGCCGTTACGCCTGGACCGTCCGATTCCTCGATAATTCGCTGGTAAAGCACTTGGCTCTGAAGATCGTGGTATCGGACCGTGATATCCGCCCAGAGCTTCCGGAAATCCTCGATCAATGGCCGTGCCGCTTCGATATCCGTCGTGCTGTAGACCACAAGGATTCGGCCCCCGCTCTGACCGGGGAACTCGTAACTCTGGGCATGCGCCGGCAACGGATGCGTAAGAAGTGCGGCCAGGAGCAGCACGAACACGGAAAAAACGGCGGATTTAGTCACGTCCCGGCATCCAACTTCACTCACAATCGGACTTATATTACCGTTCTCGCATGCGGGTGATGATCGTTGAAGACAATTCTGCGTTGGCGGACGGCCTATCCCGGGCCCTCGCGGGCATGGGGATGGCGGTTGATCGGATTGACGACGGCGAAGAGGCGGATGCGATCCTCTCTCATCAAGCCTATGATTTGGTCGTCTTGGATCTCAACCTGCCCGGTGTGGACGGCCTCGAAATCCTCACCCGCATGCGCCGTCGGGGTGACGATGCCCAGGTCCTGATCCTCACCGCCCGCGATGAGGTCAGGGACCGCGTGGCCGGACTGGACAGGGGTGCGGACGACTATCTGACCAAACCGTTCGATCTGCCGGAATTGGAGGCTCGCGTGAGGGCTCTCTTGCGGAGGCGCACCGCCAACAGTTCGCCCACCATCGTTCATGGCCCCCTCAAATTCGACACCGTGGCCCGGCGCGCTTGGATTGATGACGACCCTTTGGAGCTTACGCGGCGGGAACTCAGCCTGCTTCAACTGCTTCTCGGTCACGCCGGCGAGGTCATGGGCAAAGATCAGATTGCGGATGGCCTGGCAGGATTCGATCACGACGTCAGCCCCAATGCGGTCGAGACCCAGATCAGCCGGCTCAGGAAACGCCTGAGGCCTGCCGGGATCGATATCCGAACGATCCGCGGGCTCGGATATCTGCTGGAGAATCCATGAACTGGAGCAACCGTTCGCTCAGACGCCGCCTGGCGTTCTGGATAATTGTCCCGCTGGCTTTCGTCAGCCTGTTTCTGCTGCTGGACGTCCGGGAGAATTCCCGCCGGGCGGCGAACGAGGTGTTCGACCGCGTGCTTCTCGGTTCGGCGCTGGCCATCGCCGAACGGGTGGTCATCGACGGTGATGAAATCGTTGTCGATGTCCCGTATGTCGCCTTGGAAATGTTGACATCCGCCGCCCAGGATCGGGTGTTCTATCAGGTGTCGAAGAGCGATAGGCAGTTCATCACCGGCTACCCGGACCTCCCGAGTATCCCCGATCATCTGGCTGGCGCCGGTGACCGGCCGGTATTTTACGATGCCGAATTCAAAGGATCGCAGGTCCGTGTCGGCGCGGTTTCCCGGTTTCTGTCGAGTTCGCGCCTGTCGACCCGGGTGACCATAAAGGTGGCGGAAACGGTTGGGGCGCGGAATGCGTTGATCGGAGAACTAATCCGCGACGCCGCCTTGAGGCTCTCCTTAATCATCATCGTCGCCGCAATGATCGTGTGGTTTGGACTATCCCGCGGTCTAAAGCCGTTGGAAACGCTCGAGCAAGCCATCAATCGTCGAAACAAGGAGGACCTCCGGCCCATAGAGCACGAGGTTCCCTACGAGGTGCGGAACCTGGTTGCCTCAATCAATCAGCTGATGGAACGGCTGGCGCGAAGTATTGGCGCGATGCAGCGCTTTACGGCAAATGCCGCACATCAACTCAGGACGCCGATGGCGGCCATCAAGACCCAGACCGAGTTGGCGCTTAAGGAGAATGACCCCGCTGAAACCCAGAAGACCTTGGCCCACTTGCATGAATCGGCCGAACAGACCACGCGGCTCATCAATCAGTTGATGAGCCTGTCCCGCGCGGCCCCGACCGAGGGCGGGGCTCAGGGCGAGGAGTTCGATATTCGGGCGCTGTGCGTCGAAGTCACCCGGGAAATGGTGCCCGCGGCGTTGGCCAAGAACATCGATTTGGGCTTCGAGGGTTCCGACGAACCAATTCCGCTGAAGGGTGATCGAACCCTCTTCGAGGAACTGGTCAAGAATCTGATCGACAATACGCTGTCGTACTGTCCCTCGGGAACACGATCATCGGTCAGGCTCTCCAACGGCTCGGGCGAAGTCATCCTCGAGGTGGAAGACGACGGTCCGGGCATTCCCGCGGAGGAACGGGAGAGAGTTTTCGAGCGATTCTATCGATCCGGCACCTCCAACGCACCGGGGTGCGGGCTCGGATTGTCAATTGTCCGTGAAATCGCACGAAGCCACGACGGGGACGCAATCATCGTTCCGCGAGGCGAGCCGGGTGGAACCCTCGTCCGGGTGTCCCTCGCTCAATCCGTGGAAGCGTCGTAGGTCCACCGGTATTGAGGCGGGGTCGGGCCTTTGTTGCGGCCACCCTGCTGAGACTGTTCCCATGCGTGCGCCAGGATGCCGACGCCGCGAGACAGGCAGAAGAACCCGCGCGCGAGTTTTGGCGGACATCCGAGCTCGCCGAATATGACCGCCGTCGCCCCGTCTATATTCATCGGGACCGGCTTGCCTTTCTGATCCGCCAATAATTGTTCAACCGCCCGGCCAATCGCCGCGTGGCGGCCGGACACATGCCCTTCGGCGGATGCCTCATCCACCAACCCCAACAGCCGGGGCGCCCTCGGGTCCGTCGGCTTGTGGAACCGGTGGCCGAAACCGGGAACATAGCGGCCCCGCTCCCGTTGCCATGCAGCAATCCGGTCCGCGACAATGTCGTCAAGATTATCGTCTGCGCCCGCGAGTTCGTCGATTGCATTGTAGAGTTCGACGGCTTGCTCTCCGGCACCGCCGTGAACGTCGCCCAAGACGTTAATCCCGCTTGCCATGGCGTTGTTGATACCAACCCCGCAGGTCATCGCCATCCGGGCGATCGCGATCGACGGCGCTTGCGGGCCATGATCGACGGCCGCCACCAATGCGGCCTCGAAAAGCGTGGCCTGTTCGGCGGAAAGCTCGCGGCCCGTGGCCATGAACCAAATCATCTGGGGAAATGACAAGCGACCGATTATTTGCTGAATGGGGCGTCCTCGAATGTCGATCCGGCCAGGCTCCATATCGATGATCGATGTCTGCCACCAGTCCGAGACGTCATTCGACCGAGCACTCATATCACTCCCTCCGCCCGGAGCGAGTCGACCTCCCCGGCGTCCAACCCCAAGCTGCCGTAAATCTCGTCATTGTGCTGGCCGAGAACGGGGGGCGGATCGTCGACCCTTGGGGCTTTGCCGTCCAGCTTAACCCCGGTTCCGACCACCTGGATGTCGCGGCCGACCCCCGGCACATTTTCGAATTTTCCCAGCAGGCCCCGGGACGCGATGACCTCGTGCGCCAAAACCGTTTCCACGTTGAGTACCGCGCCCGATGGCACACCAAGCTGATTGAACTCTTCGACCCATTCCCCGGCCGGCCGCGTCTTCAATATCTTTTCGATTTGTTCCGTCAGGGCCGCCCGGTTGCGTTTGCGGGCTTCCCGGGTCGCGAATCGCGGATCCCCGGTCAACTCTTCCCGCCCGAGATGCCGTGCCAGAATGCGCCATTGCTCTTCCTTATTGGCGGCAATGTTAATTGGCGCATCTGCGGCCTGAAACGTGCCTGATGGTGATGACGTGATGTTGTCGTTGCCGTGGGCGCCGGGATGGACGCCGGCGATCAGCCAGTTGGAGATTACCCATCCGGTTGTCGCCAAAACCGATTCCAGCATCGAGACGTCGATGAACGTCCCTTGGTCCCGATTGTTAAGCGCCGCGCACACGGCCATCGCCGCGGTGAGGCCGCCGATGGTATCGGCGATCGGGTAGCCGACGCGAAACGGACCGGACCGATCGTCACCGGTGATTGACATGATGCCCGACGCGCCCTGGATAATCTGGTCATAGGCCGGCCGGTCCGCCCACGGCCCATCCTGGCCGAAACCCGAGATGGCGGCATAAACGAGTTTGGGATTGGCTTCCCTGAGCACCGGCCATCCGAGACCCAGCCGGTCCATGACGCCAGGCCGGAAATTCTCAACCAGAACGTGAGAGCCGCCGACCAGCTGTTTCAGAAGATCCTTGCCGCGGGGATCCTTGAGATTAAGAGTAATCGACTTCTTGCCTGCATTTTGCGCGAGGAACGATACGCCCATCCGCCGATCGTTGAGTTCGGGATCGCCACCCAACTGACGTGCTAGATCACCTCGGCCCGCCGCCTCGACCTTAATCACCTCGGCGCCGAGGTGGGCAAGCTGATGGCAGCAGAAAGGGCCGGCCAATACGTTGGTCAGGTCGAGAACTCGAATCTTCCCGAGCGGTCTCACGTCGACACGTTCATGAGCTTATCCCCTCAATAGCCTATTGCGCTCAACCAGCCCTGCAAGCAAAATAGAATATCATTCTGTCAGACAAAACTTTTGATCGAGGATACATGGCGCAGGACCGGGTAGAGGCGGTTGAAAGGGCGCTATCAATACTTGAGGCATTTGGAGAGACACGCGCCGAGCTCACGCTGACGGAAATCGCCGAAGAAACAGGGCTCTATAAGAGCACGATCCTGCGGCTGGCTGCGTCGCTGGGCCGATATGGCTACCTGGTTCGTGACGACAAGGGCTTATTCAGATTAGGACCCGGCCTCTGGCGCCTCGGGTCCAGCTATCGGCGCAATTTCGACCTCGACGAGTTCATTCGTCCGGTACTCCGCGCGCTCGTAAACGAGACCGGCGAAACGGCCTCGTTTTCGGTTCGGGATGGAGACGAACGGGTGTGCCTTTACCGGGAAAACTCACGCAATCCCATTCGGCACCACTTGGACGAAGGCGTCCGGTTGCCGCTGGACCGGGGCGCGGCCGGACGGGTGTTGCTTGCGTATGCCGAATTAAACGGATCGGAACATCAGGCTGTCCGGGATGGCTTCGCGATTTCCGTCGGCGAGCGCTCGCCGGATGTCGCAGCGGTTGCGGTTCCCGTCCTTCATGCCGATGGCGAAATCCGGGGAGCCCTTGCAATATCCGGCCTGGCCAGCCGGTTTGACGCTGCGGCACGTGAAAACGCCCTGCCCCTTCTGCAAAAGGCCGCCCAATCGGTCATGGACCGGCTTCAGTAGCCCTTTCGGACAGGCCGCCTAGTCGAGCGCCCAATCGATTTCCGGCGCGACGGGAACAATTCCGTGTGGATTACGCTTTTCACTCGGCGAGTTGTATCCGGCCCGGTAAATGTCGAACCGGACCGTGCCGGCAAAACCCGGCCGATGGTAGAGGCGCCGGGCGTACTCCCAGAGATTGGGAAAATCCGTCAATCGGTTCCGCGAACACTTAAATGCCTGGAAATAGGCCGCATCGAACCGGACAAGGGTGGGAAAAATCCGGAGGTCCGCCTCGGTAAATTGATCGCCGGTGAGGTAGGGCCGATCCGCCAGCACCGCCTCGATTGCATCAAGCGTCTCGAAGACGGTGGCAACCCCGGCATCATACCCCTCCTGCGTCGATGCAAATCCGGTCCGGTAGACCCCGTTGTTCAGACCAGGGTGAATGCGGTCGTTCCAAGCGTCGATCTCCGGACGCAATTCTTCGGGATAAAGATCCGGGGCACCCTCGACGAGAGGACCGAACGATTGGTTGAGCATCCGGACGATGTCGGCGCTTTCGTTGCTGACCGCCGTTTCCGTCTTCCGGTCCCAGAGCAGTGGCACGGTAACCCGGCCGGTATAGTCTGCATGGCCGCGGGTATACACTTGATGAAGCGCGTCCGCCCCGAACAAGTCATCGGCGTATTCGCCCGAGAACACCCAGCCCTGCCGGGTTCGCCGCGGCGCGACGAAGGAGACCGAAATCATGTCCTTCAGCCCCAACGCCACCCGGGCGAGCAAGGCCCGGTGCGCCCAGGGGCAATTCCACGCGGCATACAAGTGGTAACGCCCTGGCTCCGCCACAAACCGATCCCCCCCCGTGAGAGGTAATCCAGTTGCGGTAGACCGATGGCGTGCGCTTCCATTCACCGGTGGGATCGGTACGGACGACATCGCTGTCATCCGTCCAAACCCCGTTCATCAGCATACCCATCGACCGGCTCCTTAAGCGGCGTTAAGGGCGGCACGCTCGTGGGGCGCATCGAAGTCGATGAAGGCCGGCATGGTCGGCACAATGCGCGTCGGATTTACCGATTCGTGACTCTGATGGTAATGCAGACGGACGTGCTCAAGATTGGCCGTCTCGGCCACCCCGGGTTGCTGATAGAGGTCTCGGGTATAGGCCCACAAGTTTGGATGGTCGATCAGCCGCCGCTTAGAGCACTTGAAGTGGCCGTTGTAGACGCCATCGAATCGGAACAGCGTCGGAAATAGCCGCCAATCGGCCTCCGTGATCCGATCCCCGACGAGGTAGCGCCGGCCGCTCAGGCGGTCTTCCAGCCAGTCCATCGTGTCGAACAATGGGCCGATGGCGGCATCATAGGCTTCCTGCGTGGTGGAGAAACCGCATTTGTAAACGCCGTTGTTGAGCGTGTTGTAAATCCGGTCATTGACGGCCTCGATTTCGTCCTGAAGCTCGGTTGGAAAATAGTCGCCCGGCGTCGCGCCGATGCCGTCAAACGCCGAATTGAACATGCGGATGATTTCCGAGCTTTCATTGGAGACAATCGTCGCCTGTTTCCTGTCCCAAAGGATCGGCACGGTGACCCGGCCCGAGTATCGAGGATCGGCGGCGGTGTAGATCTGATGGACGAACCCGGCTCCATTGATCGGATCAGCAATCACGCCCGGCCCTTCCCGGAAAGTCCACCCCTGATCGCCCATGAACCAATGAGTCACGGACAGGCCGATCATATCCTGGAGCCCCTTGACCGCCCGGAAGATCAGCGTGCGGTGCGCCCAGGGGCAGGCGTAGGAAATATATAGATGGTAGCGTCCGGCCTCGGCCTCAAATCCAGGCTTGCCGGACGGGCCTGCGGAACCGCCCGGTGTCACCCAGTTACGAAACCCGCTTTCGTTGCGCTTGAAATGACCGCCGGTGGACTTGGTGTCGTACCAATCGTCCACCCACGTGCCGTCGACCAGTTGTCCCATGTCTCGTCTCCTGAATAACGGCGCTTACTTAGCCGATACGCAATCGATGTCCAGATGGATGAAGAATGGTGGAGCCGAGGGGAGTTGAACCCCTGACCTTCGCATTGCGAACGCGACGCTCTCCCAACTGAGCTACGGCCCCTAAATCATGGTCCCGGTGCCTGAAACCGCCGCCCCGGGGTGGGGAGGCGGGATAATGTGTCGGGGCCCCTTTTCTGTCAAGAGTGCCGCGATCCCCGGCCTGACGGGCGTGTGACTTGCCTGCAACGGGCCATACGTATAGGTTTCCCGGCGTTCATTTGCGGACCCAGGGACCCCGTTATGGCATCTCTCCTGTGGCTCATCGACACGGTACTGAGTCTCTATCTGTACGCGGTGATTATCGCGGTCATCTTGAGCTGGCTGATCGCCTTTCGGGTGATCAACACCTCGAACCAGTTCGTCTACATGATCGTCGATTTCTTCTACCGCATCACCGAGCCCGTCTTTGCCTGGGTCCGGCGGTGGATGCCGACCTTCGGCCAAATTGACCTATCGCCGATTGTCGTTCTCCTGGCGATCGGGTTCGCGCGCTCCCTGCTCCGGGAATACGGCGTCCGCCTGCTCTGACACCCAAATTCATCAGCAGGATTTTGACTTCGAAGGTTGTTGTCATCTCAGATGATCCGGCTAGAGTGCTGCCGCATATCTCGAACGGGGTTGGACGGGACGACGGATTCCCTCAATGGCTGATGCGAAACTGATTGACGGCAAGGCGTTCGCCGCAGGCTTGCGCGCCCGGGTGGCGGCTCAGGTTCGGGCCCTCAAGGAAGATCACAACCTCACCCCCGGCCTCGCGGTGGTTCTGGTGGGCGAGGATCCGGCAAGCCGGATCTATGTAGGGAACAAAGCCAAGCTCACCGAGGAGGTGGGCATGAAATCGGTCCAGCATACGCTGCCGGCGGATACGTCACAGAAGCAGCTCCTGACCCTGGTCGAAGGACTGAACGCCGATCCGGCGATCCACGGTATACTGGTTCAGCTTCCGCTCCCTGATCAGATCGATGAGGCCGCCGTGTTGGCGGCCGTCGATCCAGCCAAGGATGTCGACGGTTTCCATGTGATCAATGCCGGTAAACTGTCTACCGGGGCACCAGGCCTTGTGCCGTGTACACCGCTGGGATGCCTCATGCTGATCAAGGACGTGCTGGGCGACGATCTCTCGGGTAAACGGGCGCTGGTCATCGGGCGGTCCAACATCGTCGGTAAACCCATGGCACAGCTGCTGCTGGCCGAAAACTGTACCGTCACCATCGCCCACTCCCGGACCGAGGATTTGGCCGGCGAGGCGGCGCGCGCCGATATCCTCGTCGCGGCCGTGGGCCGCGCCCGGATGGTTCGCAAAGACTGGATCAAAGAAGGCGCGGTGGTCATCGATGTGGGTATGAACCGCCTGCCGCCCGAGGAGTCCGGCAAGAACGGCAAGCTCTGTGGGGATGTGGATTTCGACGGCGCAAAACAGGTGGCTGCGGCCGTCACGCCGGTTCCCGGCGGGGTCGGCCCCATGACCATCGCCTGCCTGCTGCAAAACACGGTGACGGCGGCCTGCGCCCTCAATGACATCGACGTACCGGCAGTCGGGTAGCGGCTTGGCACGGTCTTGGCTAAACTCAGCCGATGACCGGATCCATGGAAGCCCTTTGGGCGGCGACCGTTCTGTTTGTCGGCGGCCATCTGCTGATCAGCGGCACCCCTATCCGCGATGCCCTGGTGGCCAAATGGGGCGCCAACCGCTACCGGGGCCTCTACTCGCTGCTGATGATCGTCCTCCTGATCTGGATGATCCTCGCCTTCCGCGACGCGCCCTTCGTCGATCTGTGGACGGCGGGGACCGCGGTCAAACACACCCCGCTGACCCTCATGGTTTTCGTTCTGATCACGCTGGCGGCCTCCGAAAACAAGTCAAACCCGACCAAACTCGGCTCCGGGAACGAAGGATTGCCGGCCGGTCCAACGGGAATTTTCACCATCTCCCGGCATCCGATGATGTGGGCCATCGGCATTTGGGCGGTGATGCACATGGGCGCAAGCGGGCACCTGGCCGGCGTTATTCTCTTTGGTGGGTTCGCGGTCCTGGCCTTTCTCGGCACGCTGTCCATCGACAAAAAGAAAAAGGCGCTCTCGGGTGAGGCCTGGGACACCTATATGGCCCACACTTCAAATATTCCCTTTGCGGCGGCACTGGCCGGAAAAACCAAGATCGATTGGCGGGGAATCGGTATCAAGCCGGTGATCTTCGGGGTCATCGCTTACGGCGCATTACTGGTGTTCCACGAATGGCTGTTCGGCAAGGCGCCGGCCGGTTTCGTCTCGGGACTAATCTGATGTCCCCCGATCAGTGGTCTCCGGCACTGAAACTCGCGATCGCCTGCCAAAAATTGGCGTCGGAAGATCACGCACTGACGCTCGCCGGGCAAGCGACCTGCCGCGCGGACGACACGACCTACTGGAGTACGCCGCTTGCCGGCGGATTTTCCAATGTCACTGAGAGCAGGATCGTTCGGATCGACGGTGACATGAACCTGATCGAAGGGACCGAGAGAGTTAATCCGGGGGTTCGGTTTCACATGTGGATCTATCGCGCCCGGCGCGACATCAACGCCATCGTGCACACACACCCGCCTTACGCCTCGGCACTCTCGATGACCGGTGAGCCGCTGGAGGTTGCTCATATGGATGCCTGTCCGTTCTACGGCGATTGCGCGTTCCTGCGTGACTGGCCGGGGGTCCCGGTCGCCGACGACGAAGGACGCATCATCGCCGAGGCCCTCGGCGGCAACCGCGCCATTCTACTTGCCAATCACGGCTATCTCACCGTTGGCGCGACGTTCGAGGAAGCCGCTTATCTGGCGGTCCTATTCGAGAATGCCGCCCGGATGCACATGCTGGCCCGCGCCGCGGGTCCCATCAAACCGGTCGAGCCGCATCACGCGCAAGAAGCCCACGACTTCCTGCTCCGCCCCGATGTCGTCAACGGCACCTTCGAGGCGTGGGGTCTGGAAACGCTCCGCGACCACCCCGATGTTGCGGACGGCTAAAGCCGCCTAGTCAGGCCTCTCCCCCGTGCGGAGCCAATGGGCGCACTCGGGACCGAGTTCTTTTTCCGCCGTCTCCAGGTAGCGCTGCACGTCCTCCTCGGTCAGCGTTTCCTCCCACCGGCGGTTGGTGCCCCGATAGACGAACTGCTCGGCGCCACCGTCCCAGAAGGCGCCCCCCAGCGGAACGCTCGGCGTCGCGTTGGCCTTCATGTATTTGAAGGTGCAGTGCTCAACGATGTCATCCCATTTGCTCTCGTCGATTGGAATCTCGAGGTACGCCGCGATTTTGCGAATCTCGCCCTCCATGTCGTCAAGCAGGTTCTGAAAGTGGAGCAGGTACATGTTGGGGAGATGGCGGATATCCCACCACTGCCTGATGTTCTCCCAATAGGGCCACCAGGGATAGCCGTCCTTCTCCAGCCAATCGAGAAAGTACTGGCGAACGTCATCGATGGGGCGCTCCATGGGCGGGCCGACGAGACCGGGCGTCTCGTTCAACGCCTGGTACCAGAAGTCGTTGGCGCTGGCGTGGTGATTGTACGAACTCCACACGACATCCCGGCCGTCGCGGGCGATATAGATATATTTGGCCTTCGGCGAATAGACCAACGCGTCAATCGGCAAGTGGGTCTTCAGGAACCGCCTGTGGGTCTGCTTCTCCACCTCGGGGAGTTGCACCTCCTTGGGCGGAATACGGAGATCCAGCCATGGGGACATGTCGGCGACCGGCAATCCCTCTTCGCCGTTGAACAGCAGTTGGCTGACGATCTGCTGAACCCAGGTAGTCCCGGACTTGACGTGGGTGGCGATGATGATGTCGTCATCGCGGAACTGGAAGTCGTTCCATATCGTGGAATCGAAATGGTTGCTGTGCATTTCCCGCGTTTTGACGGGCCACTGGATATCGTCAGCCATGCTTTCTACTCCGTGTCTCTGGCGGCAAATGCACCGCACTTCATGTCTCGCGATTAGGCTACACAATATTGGCCGAATTACGAAGCACCTCATGCCCGGAGCGCGGCCCGGAACTCGGCCCGGAGCGCGGCCCGGAGCGCGGCCTGGAACTCGGCCTGGAACTCACAGGCCGCGGATGCTATTCACCCGCCCACCCCTAATGTTTTGACCGATGCCATGAGCGACCTCGCCCACATCCGCAACTTCGCGATCATCGCCCATATCGACCACGGCAAGTCGACGCTCGCCGACCGCATGATCGAGATTTGCGGCGGACTGTCCGATCGCGAAATGACCGAACAGGTCCTGGATTCCATGGACATCGAGCGGGAACGTGGAATCACCATCAAGGCGCAGACCGTCCGCCTGACCTACAAGGCGCGGGATGGCGAGACCTACGCGCTAAATCTTATGGATACGCCGGGACACGTCGATTTTTCTTACGAGGTTTCCCGGTCGCTCGCGGCATGCGAGGGGTCATTGCTGGTGGTGGATGCCACCCAGGGGGTCGAGGCCCAAACGTTGGCAAACGTCTATCTCGCCATCGACGCCGGCCACGAAATCGTTCCGCTGCTCAATAAGATCGACCTGCAGGCCGCCGAACCGGACCGGATCAAGGCGCAGATCGAGGAAGTGATCGGCATCGATGCGTCCGACGCCCTTCCAATCTCGGCCAAGACCGGTGACGGCGTTCGGGATGTCCTGGAGGCCCTGGTCGAGCGGCTGACCCCGCCGGAGGGCGAATCCGAGGCCCCGCTAAAGGCCATGCTGGTCGATAGCTGGTATGACCCCTATCTCGGGGTGATGATTCTGGTGCGCGTCAGGGACGGCACCCTGAACAAAGGCATGAAAATCCGGTTCATGTCGTCCGGCGCCACCCATCAGGTCGACCAGGTGGGCGTGTTCACGCCTAAGGCCGAGCAGGTGGCAAGCCTGGGCCCGGGCGAAATGGGATATATCACGGCTTCGATCAAGACCGTGGCCGAGACACCGGTCGGCGACACCATTACCGACGATAAGCGTCCGGCCGTCGAGCCGCTGCCGGGCTTCAAGCCGTCGGTCCCGGTGGTCTTCTCGAGCCTGTTCCCGGTTGATGCGGCCGACTACGAGGACCTTCGCGACAGCCTTGCCAAACTCCGGCTTAACGATGCGAGCTTTGTCTACGAAGCGGAAACGTCCGCGGCGTTGGGCTTCGGATTTCGCTGCGGATTTCTCGGGCTGCTGCATCTGGAAATCATACAGGAGCGCCTTGAGCGGGAATTCGACCTAGACCTCATCACGACGGCGCCGAGTGTGGTCTATAGGATTCATCGAAACGACGGCAAGGTGATCGAACTCCACAATCCGGCCGACATGCCCGAACCCGTGCAGATAGACCGGATCGAGGAGCCCTGG
This sequence comes from Rhodospirillales bacterium, assembly GCA_965213765.1. Lineage (GTDB taxonomy): Bacteria > Pseudomonadota > Alphaproteobacteria > Rhodospirillales > UBA2165 > JAJDXO01. Next base: position 2,580,430 of record OZ243926.1, read on the forward strand.
ATCCGCGCCACCATTCTCGTGCCGGACGAACATCTGGGCGGCGTGCTGTCGCTCTGCACCGAGCGGCGGGGCGAACAGATCGAACTCACCTATGCAGGCAACCGGGCGATGGCGGTATACCGTTTGCCCCTCAATGAGGTCGTCTTCGACTTTTACGACCGCCTGAAATCCACGTCGCGCGGCTACGCCAGCCTCGATTATCAGATGGACGGGTATCGGGACTCCGACCTGGTGAAAGTCTCCATCATGGTCAATGCCGAGCCGGTCGATGCGCTATCCTTCATCGCACACCGGACTCAGGCCGAAAGTCGCGGGCGCGCGATTTGTCAGCGGCTAAAGGAGCTGATTCCCCGTCAATTGTTCAAAATTGCCATTCAGGCCGCCATCGGCGGCAAGGTGATCGCCCGCGAGACCGTCAGCGCCCTCCGGAAGGACGTTACCGCCAAGTGCTATGGCGGAGACGTGTCGCGAAAACGAAAATTGCTCGACAAACAAAAGAAGGGCAAAAAGCGAATGCGTCAGTTCGGGCAGGTGGAAATTCCCCAGTCCGCATTTCTCGCGGCCCTCCGAATGGGAGATGAATAGGCCCGCCGAGCCTTCGCCGGCGGGTGGATCGGCCGGTCAGCCCGCGGAAGGCGGGAATCCCGGCTGGCCGGCGGTCTCATCGGGCGGCTGATCCGCCGGGTCCCATTCATTGATACAGCGGTCCGGCGAATCCTGGCGATCCAGTTCGGTGGGATCATGCTCGCCGATATTTCGATACTTGGACGGAAGCGGCAAAACCGTTGAACGGTTGAGCGGCGGGTCATCCGGCGTCAGAGCCGGCCTCTAGAAGTTTCTCCGCGAATTGGGACCGCCACTTGTCGAACGGCACGGCTGTCGGATCGTCAGCCAGCATTTTCTCGGTGACCTTGATGATCTCGTCATCCGACTGATCCAATTCCAACGTGTCCGCATAGGGCTGACTGACATGCCACGGCGTGTCGACGAACGCCTCGGTCCGGTTGCCTTCCGGATCAAAGCAGTAGACCGACCAGGCATTGCCATGATTGACGGTGTGCACGTTGGTAACGCCCGCATGTCCGTCGAGGGCAGCGCGGATATCGCGAAGTCGCTGGAGGCTGTCCACCCGGAAGGAGATGTGGTTGTGGTGCACCGCATCGGTATTGGTGCGTCCCTCATAAAGAACCAATTGATGGTGATCTCTGGGATCGGCACCCAAAAACGTAATTTCGCCACGATCCCCCAAGACGCCCCGGTCCGTGACCCGCAAGCCGAAGACCTGGGTAAAGAAATTCACTTCCGTGTCCATGTCAAAGACATGGAAGCCGGCGTGGCTAAGGGATACGCTGGGCTGGAAATTCATCTTGTCGAACTCACCTGTATAGATCGATGATTATAGCGGCAAACCCAATCGACCACCAAATCAAGCGTTTGGAATTGCAGGCCCCGTTCGAAGATTTGCATCTTGCCTATATGGACTGGGGTGCGACGGATAGTGAGAAGGTTGCGTTTTGTATTCACGGCCTGACCCGCAACTCGCGGGACTTTGACTCTCTGGCGCGTCATCTGGCGAGCCTGGAATACCGGGTGATTGCCGTGGATGTCGTCGGCCGCGGGAATAGCGCGTGGCTTTCCGACCCGGTGCAGTACGTGGTCCCGACCTATGCGGCACAACTGGTCCAATTTGTTCAATTGCTCGAAATCGAAAGCCTGGATTGGATCGGGACATCAATGGGCGGGCTTATCGGCATGGCATTGGCGGCCGGTGACGAAACGTTCATAAATCGCCTCGTCCTCAACGATGTCGGTCCGTTTGTTCCAGCCGCGGCGTTACAGGACATTCAGGCCTACTTAGGCATGGCCCCGCGCTTTGAAACCCTTGAAGAGCTGGAGCAACACCTCCGCCGGATCCATGCGCCGTTCGGCGCGCTCACGGATGACCAGTGGCGGCACCTGGCCACGCATTCGAGCCGCAAGACCAAGGATGAATGGGTGCTGAGCTATGACCCGGCGATCCGGATACCGTTCGCGGAAGCCAGCGGCGAAGATGTTGATATCTGGGAGGTTTGGGAGCGCATCAGGTGCCCCGTGCTGGTACTGCACGGCGAGGAAAGCCGACTGCTGAGCCGCGACGTGTGTGACCTGATGCAAGCAACCGGCCCTCGGGCCTCCGTCGTGCACCTGCCGGAAATTGGTCACGCGCCGGCGCTGATGTCTCGGGATCAACACGCGGCAATCTCGGATTGGCTTGAGGTCCGTGACGCCCGTCCCGCCAGGTGACGGTACGAGGAATTAACTCAGCGCCCCTTCGGGCACCGCAACGACTTCCCGAAGTGTCACCACATCCGGCTCCAGGCCGGCCGACAGTTCAGTCATTGCCGGAAGACGTCGCCGGTAATCGCCATCGCATTTCGCCATCGCATTTCCATGTATCGAGAGTGACCAGGCGCATCATGACTTGAGCCGCAAACCCGACACTAAATCAGGGAAAGCGGGCCTCGATCTCCTTCCACAATTGCCGGTATCGGAGCGCGACGGCACTCTTGGGGGCGGTCACGGGCAGAGGGTCCCGGTTGATTCCCATACGCTCCACCTCACTGGCATTGGGAATTGAGGTGCGCAGGAAATCCCGACGCTTGGCGAAGGTCTTCTCCAGGGTTTCGCGGTGGAGTTTCTTGCGCCGGTCAACCATCGAGAAGAAAGGCATCACCGGCAGCTTCTGCAAATCGTGCTCCTTGTGAAACGCCTCCAGGAGATCGAGGGTCCGCATCGAGAGTGTCGTTGGGATCAGCGGCACCAGCAGTCCATCGGAGGCACGAAAAACGTTCTCTGACGAGAGTGTCAGCCCCGGCGGACAGTCGAGAAAGATGTAGTCGTACTCGGCGTCTAGAGGCTTGAGAAACTTTGAAAACCCCTTCAACGGCTTATTGCGGTCGTCGAGGGTGAGGTCCATATGCCTGTAGGAAATGTCCGAGGGGATGAGATCCAAGCGCTCGAAATCAGTCGCCCGAATGTACTCTTCCGACGGACGTTTGCGGGCGATCAATGCCTTCCCGCCGCCCTTGATTTTTGGCTTCACCCGGTAGTAATAGCTCGCCGATCCTTGGGGATCCAAGTCCCAGACCAGGACCCGCATACCGTCGGCCGCCGCGACGTAGGCAAGATTGACGGTCGTAGTGGTCTTTCCCACACCGCCCTTGATATTGTAGGTGCCGATAACGGCCATCCAGCCTCTTCCCGGATCGGCTGATCACGCTTCTGCCGCCGATACGGGCCTCCTACACCCCAAAATGATGGCGTCCACATCTATCACCTTGCGGACAGCCAGTTCAATAAGCAGGAAAACAACGAATAGGAAAGCGAAGTATTTGAGAAGCTTGGTGTGATCGACGCCGTCGATGACCACCTTGCGGAGCTATTCGCCGAACGCGCCGGGCAACGAGACGGTCACAATAATTGTCGGCAAAATGGCCGCGCCCCGCGGGAACCCGAACCCGCGTAAAGCGCCGGACCATTACTACCCGGCCCGGTTGGCCGCCGGATTCAAACTCCATCGCGAAATGAATATGCCGCCGGGGTGCATCGCGGCCCTGGCGGGCGGCCAAGCCGGTATATCCGAGCCGGTGGCAGGCTGGAAACAGCAGACGCCGTCCAGCCTTTATCCGTCGGTCAGCCTAAACAGAATTGGGATGCGGATTTCACTGGGGACCGGTTTGCTTTCCTGGCGCGCGGGCCGGACGGACCAGCGATTGACGGCCCGGACCGCCGCCCGGTCCAATATTTCATGCCCACTCGATCGGACCACCTCAAGACTGACGATACTCCCGGCCGCGGACACCCGGGCTGACAGCACAACCCGTCCCTCCAAGCCATCGCGACGCGCGCGGCGGGGGTATCGCGGCGGCTGATTGCCAAGCGATGCGTGGGCGTAATCGGCCGCCACGAGGCTCTCGCCATCTTGGGGCAGGCTTGCCGTTTCCGAGGACCCGTCTTCCCCGCCGGGATCAGGCGCCGCTTCCGCAACCGACGCCCGGATTTGTTTCGCGCCCGGTGCGGCCGCACTTTCCGATGTCGCGGTTAGAGGCAGACTGTGCTCCGGCGGCCGTTCGGCGGCCGTTGCAACCGGTGTAACGACGGCGGTTTCCTCAGCCGGCACAGGTGGTTTCCGGCGCGGCAACGGGGCGAACCCGGCCGCCGGCGGCAAGGCGGCAATGCCAATTTCAAATATGGATGGTTTATTCTCGGCCGGCACGGCGGTTGAGGTCTTGGCGGGCGCCGTTGGCGGCTCGGGCGCCGGTACAACCTCATGCGGAAGGGACGCGGTCCCGACAGCATCTGCCGTCGCCACCTGAACGCCGGGCGGTTCGGGAAGCAACGGTTCATCCATCTGAATGTCAGGCGTCCGCCCGTCGGGAATGGCAGCCCCTGGCTCGGCAACGATCTCGATCACCACCGGCCGGGAGACGGGTGCGGAGGGTTCCGGGTCATACAAAGTGACAAAGGCCGCCAGACCGGCTGCGTGAGCGAGACCTGACGCCCCTAGAGCGGCAACCGTCAGCGATGCGCTCCCATGCCTGAAAGATAGTACCTGCATGCCTTCTCCCCGAGGCCGGGGAGTCTACGTGGTCGAAGGCCGCGATCGCAAGACCCGGCCAGGAGCACCCGCGCTTAGAAGAGAATGCCCGCCACCGTGCCGGTCATGCAGGTCGCGATGGTTCCGGAAACAATCGACTTCATGCCGAGTCCGACGATTTCCTTCCGCCGCTCCGGCACCATTGTGGTCAGCCCACCCAACATAATGCCTAGACTGCCGAAATTGGCGAAGCCGGAAAGGGCATAGACCATGATCAGCTTGGAACGCTCGGACATCGCTTCGGCGGGCACCTGCTGCCACTGCAGGAGCGCGACGATCTCATTGAGCACCGTCTTGGTTCCCAGCAAAGACCCGGCGATGGGCGCTTCGGACCAGGGGATGCCCAACAGCCACACCACCGGCGCAAACACCCATCCGAACAGGCGCTGCAGCGCGATTGGCTCGCCGAACAAATCGGGGAATAGCCCAAGTATCTTATTGACCAGGGAAACCAGCGCGACGAAGACGATCAACATGGCGATGACATTGATGAGTAGCCGCACCCCATCCGAAGTACCACGGGTCACCGCATCCATAGCGCTATGGTCCGGCGAGGGCTCCATGGCGGCGCTCCCACCGGTCCGCGTTCCGTCATTGGGAACCATCAGCTTGGCAATCATGATCGCCGCGGGCGCCGAGATGATCGAGGCTGTTAACAGGTGGCCGGGGGCATTGGGAATAATGTCCTTCAGGAAGCTCGCATAGAGTACGAATACCGTACCGGCGATGGTCGCCATGCCCACCGTCATCACCATGAATAGCTCGCTTCGGCTGATCTTGTTGAGATAGGGCCGCACGAACAGGGGCGCCTCGATCATTCCGACAAATATATTCGCGGCGGAACTGACACCGACCGCGCCGCCAACGCCCATGGACCGCTGCAGCACCCAGGCGAAGGCACGAACGATGAGCGGGAGAACACGCCAATAAGAAAGAACGGCCGACAAGGCGCTGGTGACCAGAATCACCGGCAGTGCCTGAAATGCGAGAACGAAGGCCGCGCCGGGGAAGCTTTCGGAAAACGGCAACGAGCCGCCCCCGATGTAGCCGAAGACCAATGATGTGCCGGCGGTCGTCGCGTCGAGCACCGCCAGGAATCCTTCGTTGAGCCAGACAAAGACCTGCTGGGCTCCAGGCGCCTTCAACAGGATTGCGGCAACGATGAACTGGACGGCGAGGCCGGTGACCGCCACCCGCCACTTCACCGCCCGGCGATTTTCGCTCACCAGCCAGCAAAATCCGATCAATACGGCCAAACCGAATAACCCGTGAACGATTGGCATGAACCCCTTTCCTCCTATGCCCGCACCGGAAGAAGGGGCAGAGTTCACTTGAATTCATGGATTCTTCGTTAATGGGCGGCGGACCGGCTACTTGGTCCCGGCCCCCAAACCCCAACACGATCAGCGCGACACCAAATGTCTTCCGTCCGACGGATAGCTTCGTCACAAAAGCGCCGAATATGCTTTCGCAAACGGCGGGCACGGCGGTGATCCCGCTGTGCGGAGAACCGGCGGGCAAAATTCCGGGCTGGTACGTCCGCAAGCCGAAGACTAGTGTTCCGGGATACTTGCTTGCATATTCCGGACGAAATTCATTGAAGGCGATTATTGCGAGAGAGAAGTCGGAGAGCGCTGACGCCCTCCAGGTTGGCACTGAGGAAATCGATCAACCCAAACCCGGTGCCGACGAATGCGTCATCGAAGTCCACGCGAGCGGGGTAAATCCGAGTGACGCGAAGGCTCTTCTCGGAAGGATGCCGAATCTTGTCTGGCCGCGGACGCCGGGCCGTGACTATGCCGGGATTGTGGTCGAGGGGCCCGACGACTTGGCGGGCAAAGAGGTCTGGGGCACCGGAGGCGAATTGGGCATGCGGCGGAACGGCAACCACGCGGAATATGCAATCGTCGATACCGCCGGCATTGCCGAAAAGCCCGGCAGCCTCTCCATGCACGAAGCAGGCAGTCTAGGCGTCTCCTGGACCTGCGCCTATATGGGGATGGTCGACGGCGCCCGTGTCGCGGACGGGCAAACGGTTGCCGTGCTCGGCGCCAATGGCGCGGTCGGTCAGGCGTCGGTTCAACTCGCCGGCGCCGCCGGTGCCCGGGTCATCGCCGTTGAACGCTCTCGCGATGATTACGCCGGTCACGCCGCCGGCCACGTCGAGGTCATAAACCTTTCCAAAGAGCCGGACCTCAAGGAAGCCATAATGGCTCGTACCGATGGAAAGGGCGCGGAAATCATTATGAACACCGTCGGCAGCCCATATTTCGAGACGGCGCAGACCTGCCTCGCGCGGTTTGGATGTCAGATCATTATCTCCACCTTCATCGAAGAGGTGCCGATCAACTTGAGAGTTTTCTACCGCGCCAACCTGAGAATGGTCGGCGTAAGCAATTTGGACTACGACAACATTCGCTCGGCTGAAATCATGCGTGCCATCCGGCCCGGTTTCGAGGACGGAACCTACAAGCCCTACGCCATTCTGGACGATTGCGTCTTTGGACTTGATCGGGCGGCGGACGGTTACAAAATCGTCTTGGAAAACGTCCGTCGAGACCGAATTGTCATCGACCCGAGAGCTTAGTCCGGTGCCATGACCTCACTTGATTGCTTCGTCGACGGCGCGGAAGACCCCACAACGATCCGTCTCGTTTCGCGTGACGGCTTGTCCGGGTTTGTCGGCGCCCGGCCCGCTCACGTCGGCGATTGGACCAAGAAACTGGGGTTCGAAGCCAAACAGGGGACCCGCTGCCCGGTCCCCGATGCCACCGGTGCGCTCGCTGAGATTCTCGTTGGTATCGGCGACGACGGTCTTCGCCTCGGGTCACTGTCGGAATTGCCGAATGGATTAGCCGGCGGGACCTATGCAATTGAGCGGTCCGATCCGGAAAACCTTGATATCGCGCTCCTTGGCTGGGCGCTCGGCGCATATTCGTTTGACCGCTACAAGGATATAGATCGGGCGGATGTGCGGCTGATTTGGCCGGAGAGCGCCGATCGCCGGAGCGTCGAGATTGCGGCGGAGGGTACGTATCTGGTCCGCGACCTCATCAACACGCCGGCGGAGGACATGGGGCCTTCCGAGCTTGCGGCGGCCGCGAGGCAGGTGGCGGATGAGCATGGCGCCACCTTTACCGAGATCGTCGGGAACGATCTGCTGGAGGAGAATTATCCGGCGGTTCACGCCGTCGGCCGGGCGAGCGATGATCCGCCCCGGCTCATCGACATCCTCTGGGGCAATCCCGACGCGCCCAAAGTAACGCTGGTGGGAAAAGGAGTTTGCTTTGACACAGGGGGGCTCGACCTGAAACCCGCCGGCGGCATGAAGCTGATGAAGAAAGACATGGGCGGCGCCGCACACGTCCTGGGTCTGGCGAAGATGCTGATGATGAAAGGGCTGGACATCCGGCTAAGGGTCCTCGTCCCGGCTGTGGAAAACAGCGTCGCCGGCAATGCGATTCGGCCGCTTGATGTTGTCTCCACCCGCAAAGGCCTGACCGTGGAGATCGGCAACACGGACGCGGAGGGCCGCGTCATCCTGGCGGACGCACTGGCCGAGGCCGCCGGTGAGGATCCGGAGCTATTGATTGATTTTGCCACGCTCACCGGCGCGGCTCGTGTCGCCCTCGGTACGGAACTGCCGGCGCTGTTCACCAATGACGACGACCTCGCCGCGGCTCTCTCCGCCCATGGAACGGATACCGAGGATGCGAGCTGGCGGATGCCGTTGTGGGCCGGTTACCGCAAGATGGTGGACGGCAAGGTCGCGGACCTGACCAACGCGCCGGAAGGGGGCTTTGGCGGGGCAATTACAGCCGCTTTGTTCCTGAAGGAATTCGCCGAACCGGCACGCCGTTGGGCACACTACGACGTCATGGCATGGAACACGTCGTCGCGGCCGGGCCGGCCCGAGGGCGGTGAAGCCATGGGAATCCGGGCACTCTACGCTCACATTGTTTCCGAATTCGGATAAGCGGTCCAATCCGTTCAGGTGCGGGGCCGCTTCAGGCTCTTGAAGCGGGACCTGTCACACCCGACCTTGGGCGTCGGATTTAATCGTTACGGAAGGGCAACGGAGCAACGGCATGGATGCCGAACGGGATCCAGTCCGGGCGCTGTCCGCTTGCGGGAATTTGGCGAACTCTTTACCGCCGCGGCGGACGAGTTCCTCTAGGCGATCCGGGTCCGAGCCCGACCCCCCGGCCGATAGCGAAACAAATACGTCGGTAAAATCGCCTCCGCGGCCGTCGGCTGTATGCCCAGATCAGCCAAGGATTTTGCCCCCGCGGAAACCACATTATCGGTCGCCAACTGTTTGACTTGATCCCGGGTCAACAAGGGTTTTGGCAGCTTCTCGAGAAAAAAGGCCTTCATTGACAATAAACCCAAAGGCACCGGAAAAAGAATCCGCTTCCGGCCTGTTTCCTTCAAGATCAGCTCCATAATCTCCCGGCTTGAATAGACCGTGGGCCCGCCGAGCTCAAACGTCTGACCATCGAGAGTGGAATCCGATAATCCGGCGATAACCGCCTCGGCGACATCACCGACGAACACCGGCTGAAACTTGGTTCCGCCGGGCTGCGACGTACCGAAGACGGGCAAAAACGCGCTGATACGCGTGAAACCCGCGAACAGATTGAATAACCCGTCCTCCGGCCCGAACAGCACACTGGGCCGAAGTATAACGGCCCCGGGGAATGCAGCGAGTACAACCTGCTCGCCGGCCGCCTTGGTACGAGCGTACTCGGAGAGGGAATGGGGACCGGCTCCCAAGGCGGACATATGGACAAGGCGCTTCAGACCGGCGTCCGCCGCCGCCCTCGCCACATTGGCGGCCCCGTCCGCGTGGACGGATTGAAACGTCTGCCGTCCGCTCTCATAGAGAATACCGACGAGATTTACGGCGCCGTCCGCACCATCCATCGCCGCGGCAATGCTCGACGGATCACAAATGTCGGCCGCGACGGGAACGATCTGACCGACATCTCCCGCCGGTTTCAGGAAACCCGCGGATTCGATATCCCGAACCGCCACACGAATCCGATTTCCCCGTTCGGCCAGCCGCTTGACCAGATGCCGGCCAACGAAACCGGATCCGCCAAACACGGTTATCGTCTTGTTTTCCATTCTTCGTCCTCTGAGCCGGGACACCCCGGCGGTCCGCCGATAGGTGCGACCGATATTCATAGCGCCCGGTCGCCGCCCGCTCAACCGTTGCCCGGCCCGGGAAGCCGGCGGCGGTTGAGTTCGTGAAACCCGGTTGACAGCCTTTGGGTTGAGAAGTACGACCTACAGCCCGCCGGGCCGGGACGGTTCGCGGGATGGTCGCCCAGGTGGCGGAATTGGTAGACGCGCTGGCTTCAGGTGCCAGTGGCCGCAAGGCCGTGGAAGTTCGAGTCTTCTCCTGGGCACCAATTCCCTTGGCGTCATTGGTGCCGGTTTCGATAATTGCGCAATGGATGATGTGACGTGACCGTGGAGTTGTATCAGGGCGATCTTCCGGCCGGGCTCGATCTCGGCGAGACTGTCGCTGTCGATACGGAGACGCTCGGACTCAATCCGCATAGGGACCGTCTTTGCCTCGTACAGCTATCGTCCGGCGACGGAAACGCGTACCTGGTTCAGCTATCCAACGGGAACTATGACGCACCAAATTTGAAGCGCCTGCTCGAGAATGAAATGGTCACCAAGTTGTTTCATTTCGGGCGGTTTGATATCGCCATGATCAAACAGTTTCTCGGTGTCGTGTGCCGCCCGGTCTATTGCACCAAGATCGCTTCAAAGCTGTCACGAACTTATACGGATCGGCATGGTCTCAAAGACCTCTGCACAGAGCTGATTGGCGTGGATCTCTCCAAGCAGCAGCAGCAATCCGACTGGGGCGCCACGGAGCTGACGCCGGAACAACTGGAATATGCGGCTTCCGACGTACTCTATCTGCATCGCCTTAAGCGGTCATTGGACGAAAGACTGGCCAGAGAAGGACGGACAGCTCTTGCCGAAGCTTGCTTCGAGTTTCTCCCGCATCGGGCGGAGCTCGACCTCGCCGGCTGGGAAGACCAGGATATCTTCTCGCACGCCTGATTCGGCGGCACGCGGCCAACAATCTCCGGCGGATCTTGTGGTATGCGATTTCTTTGCCGGGCCGGCGGGATTTGTTGACCTTTAACCGGCCGGGTCGCATACTGCGCCCGAGAGATGCCCGGAATCTAAGTGTTTTTCGCGCACCGGCGGAATCCCTTTGGCGGGCGCCGCTGTGCCGCGCCAACCCGATCCCGGCCTCCATTTCGACGAGAGTGTTTGTCCAGAGATGAGCAATCCGACGCCCCTTCGACGTGACGACGGCCAAGGCGGGTCCAATAAATCTGACGAGGACCTGCGGGCGGCAGCGCGTGTTCTATCGCTCGCCAAAGACGGTCTGGAGGCGCTGCTGAACGGCCTGGATGGAAACTTCACCCGTGCCTTGGATTTGCTTCAACAGACCGACGGCCGGGTAATCGTCACCGGAATGGGGAAAAGCGGAGACGTGGCCAAGAAGATTGCCGCCACCCTGGCGTCAACCGGCACTCCTGCCTACTTCGTTCATCCGGCGGAGGCCAGTCACGGTGATCTCGGCATGATCGTGAAACAGGATACCGTGGTCGCACTATCGAATTCGGGGGAAACGCCGGAGCTTTCGGATATTACCAACTACATAAAACGGTTCGGCATTCCCTTGATCGCCGTGACCAGCCGGGCCGACAGTGCTTGCGCAGTCCACGCGGACGTTGCCCTCGTACTCCCCGCAGTCGATGAAGCCTGTCCCAACGGCCTGGCGCCAACCACCTCGACCACCATGATGATCGCCCTGGGAGACGCGCTGGCCATAGCGATGATGGAGCGCAAAGGCATATCGGTGACCGATTACAAGACCTTTCATCCCGGCGGGCACCTGGCCGAACGGGCGCTCCGGGTTTTGAGCGTCGCCGATCTCATGCACACCGGCGACGAACTTCCGATGGCATCAATCGAAACGCCAATGCCTGAAGTTTTGGCCGAAATGACCGATAAACGGCTGGGCTGTATTGCCATCACCAGCGGAAAGGATCTGGTGGGAGTTGTCACCGATGGTGATTTGCGCCGACACATTTCCGGCGACATTCTGAAAATGAACGCCGGGGAGGTTATGACGGCGGACCCCCGGACTATTTCTCCCGGGGCACTGGCCAGTGAGGCCGTTCGGCTAATGAATGATTACGAGATTACGAACCTGCTTGTAGCCGACGGGCGCGAGCTATCCGGCGTGATCCACATTCACGACTGCATGCGTGCGGGGGTGGTGTGAGGCGATGGACGGGCAAACCGCAGCCACGGCCACTGTGACCCCGGCGGATAGGTCGGCGGATATTTTTACCGCATCCGCGCGCCGCGAAAACCGGCGTGGCAGTGTCGGCTACAGCCGGTTCGTTTCGTTCATGAAATTTCTCCTGCCGGCGACGGCATTACTTTTGATCGTCCTGATTGTCGTTTGGCCGCAGTTCGACTTCGAAAATCAAAGGTTCGGCCTCCGATTTGCGAAGCTGCAAGCGACGGAGGGTGATGTACCGGCGATGGTCAATGCCCGCTTCGTCGGCTCGGACCGAAAAGAGCAGCGGTATACAATTACCGCTGACCTCGCGAGAAACCTTTTATTCGGCGGCAAGTCCGTCGAACTCGAGATGCCCAAGGCCGATATCGCGTCGCGGGACGGCAGTTGGATCGTACTCACCGCCAATTCAGGCGTCTATGATCAGGATAGCAAGAAGCTCGGACTCGAAGGCTCGGTGAAGCTATTTCACGATGCAGGGTACGAATTCAACACCAAAGCAGCGCAAATCGATTTAGGCCTCGGCAATGCCGAGAGCAATTCTCCCGTTCGCGGTCAGGGGCCGTTCGGCCAGCTGGAGGCCCAGGGCTTTAGGCTGGAAAACAAGGGCCAGACCATCTATTTCACCGGCAAATCCAAACTCGTGATCTTTCCAAAGCTGGCGCAGGAGGCTCGATGATTCGCGCCGGAAACCTGATCGGACCCGCACTCGCCATATCGCTGGGAATCGTGGCCGCCTGTCCGGTTTTTGGACAATCGCTAAACCTCGCCAGTGATACCGATGGCGGCCCCATAGAGATATCCGCCGATGACGGCATCGAATGGCAGCGGAACAATGAAGTATTGATCGCCCGCGGCAACGCCAGGGCCGCGCGCAAGGACATCGCGGTGACAGCGGATGTCCTCAGGGCCCACTACCAGAGCCGTAGCGACGGCACCACGGAGTTGTCGCGACTGGATGCGGCCGGTGGTGTCAAAATCGCCTCGCCGTCGGAAAACCTCACCGGCGATTCCGCGACGTACGATCTTGAAGAGGCCGTCCTGGTGGTTTCCGGCGATCGGGTTCGACTCGATACCGGCAATGATCAAATTACCGCCAATAAGCAGATGGAGTATTGGGAGCGGCGGCAAATGGCGGTCGCCCGGGGTCGCGCCGTCGGTCTTCACGACGGTAAGCGAATTCGCGCCGAAGTGCTGGTGGCCTTTCTCCGCCGCGACCAGCAGGGCAAATCCCGGGTCTTCCGCGTACAGGCGTTCGACGATGTCGTCATCCAGACCGAAATCGATACGGTTCGGGCGAGCAAGGGCACATACAATGTGGATTCAGGGATCGTCACATTGACCGGAGACGTCCGGATTACGCGCGGCGAAAATCAGCTCGCCGGAGACCGTGCCGAGGTCGATTTGAACACCGGGATCAGTAGGCTGTTGGGCGGTTCCGGTGGGCGTGTCCGGGGCTTGCTGGTTCCCAAGAAATAGGCATTGAAAGCCGACCCACAACAGATGGCCGTGAGCATGATACAGAACATCAACATATTGGAGCCTCGCCAGTGAGCACGCGGACCCGCAAATCGGAGCGCAGGCGGATTGGCCCGATGGACGATCAGCAGGCAAAGACGCCCCGGATCGTTGCCGAAAATATTCGAGGTCTGTCGGCCCGCAATCTCGGTAAGCGTTTTGATAAACGGCCGGTTGTCCGAGGCGTGTCGATAGCGATCGACCGGGGTGAGGTCGTCGGGCTGCTCGGTCCAAATGGAGCGGGCAAGACCACTTGCTTCCATTTAATTACCGGTCTGGTCGCGCCGGATTCGGGTTTGATCGTCCTCGACGGCGAAGACATCACCGAATTGCCCATGTATCGGCGGGCTCGGCTGGGGATTGGATATCTGCCTCAGGAAGCCTCCATCTTCAGAGGATTAACGGTCGAGAACAATATCCGCGCGGTTCTTGAAGTCATCGAGAAATCTCGTGAGCGGCGCGAGGCGATGCTGGATGCGCTGCTGGCCGAATTCTCGATTACCCATCTCAGGAGAACACCCGCGCTGGCGTTGTCCGGGGGTGAACGCCGCCGGGTGGAGATCGCGCGAGCCCTGGCCTCGCGGCCAAGCTTCATACTTCTCGACGAACCGTTGGCCGGGATCGATCCGATCGCCGTCAGTGACATTCGCGACCTCGTGGCCCACCTCAAGAACCGGGGCATAGGAGTGCTGATAACGGATCACAACGTCCGCGACACCCTCGACGTGATCGACCGGGCCTACGTCATCCATGACGGCATGGTTCTGATGGAAGGCACCGCTTCCGATATCGTCGGCAATGAAGACGTGCGCCGGGTTTATCTCGGCGACCAATTCAACCTTTAGTTTACCGATGGCCATAGTCCCCCGCCTCGAACTCCGCCAGGGACAGTCCCTGGTCATGACGCCCCAACTCCAACAGGCGATCAAACTGCTTCAGCTGTCCAACGTGGACGTTGTTGAGTATGTGGAGGGCGAACTCGCCGAAAACCCCATGCTCGAACGGAACGAAAACAGCCAGGATCAGTTTGACGAGCCTGATCGTTCCGGGGACCAACCGGCGGCAAGCGAGAGCAACCCGAAGGAGGCCGACAATTCAGCCAACCTTGAGTTCGCTGACGCGGATTCACCGGAAACTCCCCAAGTCGAGGCACTCGATGCCGACTATCAGAACGATTGGACGGATGACGGCGCCGCGCCGCGGCCGGCAGATTATTCGCCAATCGGCGGCGGCGGCGGTTCCGGCGAAAGCACCGCTACAATTCTTGAGCAAACCCTCTCTCAAGAAGTTTCTCTCCGCGATCATCTTATGGCGCAGATCGCCGTCGACATCAAAGACCCGGCCGATCGCCTGATAGCAATTCAACTTATCGAGTCGCTGGACGAGGCAGGTCGAATGGCCGACGAGGTAGATACTATTGCTGAACGTCTGGGCTGCCCCGCGGCGAAGGTAGAAACGGTGCTCTTCCAGCTTCAACTGTTGGATCCACCAGGTATTTTCGCCCGGTCATTGGTCGAATGCTGGACCATTCAGCTCCGCGAACGGGATCGGCTGGACCCGGCAATGGCGTGCCTGCTGGAAAATGTCGAACTGTTGAAACAACATGACTACCCTGCCCTTTCCAAGCTGTGTCACGTGGATATCGACGATATCCGCGACATGATCGACGAAATTTGGGCCCTTAATCATCGGCCGGCCGAGGCATTCGACCATGTGATGGCGCAGCCCATTACGCCCGACGTAATTATGCGCTCCGGACCGGGCGGCAAATGGGTCGTTGAACTGAACAGCGAAACCCTACCCAGAGTGCTGGTGAACAATAGGTACTATTCCGAGGTTTCCGCCGCAGTAAGAACCAAGGACGAGAAGGCCTACATCGCGGAGAAATATCAATCGGCGAACTGGCTTGTTAAGGCCCTGCACCAACGGGCGACGACCATCCTCAAGGTGTCCCGGGAAATCGTCCTCCAGCAAGAGGCTTTTTTTGCCAAGGGCGTTGAACATCTCAAGCCTCTGGTGCTGCGGGACATCGCTGAAGAAATAGAGATGCACGAAAGCACGGTGAGCCGGGTGACTTCGAACAAGTACATCAACACGCCCCGGGGCATTTATGAGTTGAAGTACTTCTTCACCCAGGCCATCGCCTCGACGGTTGGCGGAGACGCTCACTCAGCGGAAGCGGTGAGACACAAAATCAAGTCGTTGGTCGGCGGAGAGACCAAGGATACCATTTTGTCCGATGACAAGATGGTCGAATTGTTGAATGCGGAGGGCATTGATATTGCCCGGCGAACCGTCGCTAAGTATCGAGAATCAATGAATATTCCGTCTTCGGTGCAGCGTCGCCGCGAGAAAGCGCTGCTGGCCGGTTGACCCGCGATATCGCATTTCGGACTCCGGGACGACCGCCCCTTGACAGCCGTGACACCGGGTTCTAGGGTCCGGCCCTCTCGCGCTCAGCGGGAGCTAATTCGTCGTAATCGTTCATAAAAAACATTGCGCTTTAACGTGATCCCCAACGACATCCTGATTGGAAATCCGTCCGTAGCCACATTGGTGGAGACGCACTCCGGCTCCGGGACTGGCCGGAAGTCCGGCATGGCTGTCCATCCCGGGTGATAAGCGCTGGATGGCTCTCTCGAATGAGCCGATAACCTGGTCGAAGGAACGGCAATGGAAATCGCCGAACTCATAACACCTGAAAGTGTAATTCCCAACCTTAAGGTCACCAGCAAGAAACAGGCGCTTCAAGAGCTTGCGAAGCGTGCGGCGACATTGTTCGACATTGGTGAACGTCAGGTTTTTGAGGTTTTG
This sequence comes from Rhodospirillales bacterium, assembly GCA_965213765.1. Classification (GTDB taxonomy): domain Bacteria; phylum Pseudomonadota; class Alphaproteobacteria; order Rhodospirillales; family UBA2165; genus JAJDXO01. Next base: position 2,596,746 of record OZ243926.1, read on the forward strand.
CTGGAAAGAGAGAAACTGGGCACGACCGGCGTGGGTAACGGCATTGCCATCCCACATGGAAAACTCGCCGATCTCAGCACACTGTACGGGCTGTTCGCGCGGCTCGAAAGACCGGTCGATTTTGATTCCATTGACGAGCGGCCGGTCGACCTGATCTTTCTCCTGCTCGCGCCGGAAAACGCCGGCGCGGAGCACCTCAAGGCACTTTCGCGGGTGTCACGCGTTCTGCGGGACAAGAGCGTCTGCGATAAGCTTCGCGCTACCGACACCCCTGAAGCGTTGTATTCGCTGCTGACGGACCAGACAGCAAATCGCGCGGCTTAGGGCGCCAATATCCGGATTGTTCGGCTAAGGTCCGGACTCAATTGAGCCACCATATGATTGTTGCGGCGCTGCGGACGGCGCGGCACAAGATTCCTCGCCCCCTTCAGGGGGAGAGGGATGCGGAGGGTTGGCGAGGCGAACGCCAAGCCTGCCCGGCGCCGGGTAAGGGGGCGCAAAAAGGAGAATCCCCCAATTTAGTCCGGACCCTAGTGCACCCGGACGGGCAGGAGCCCCTCCTGGATTGCGGCGGCGGCGGCGATTTCCTCATCCGGAGCAGCGCCAATCTGCTCGCCATTGGCGGCAAAAATTCCGGCGGCTTGTCGGCCATCCTCAGTCGTGATCGGTCGCACGTAAGCCACTTCATCCATACCCCATAGGGCAAGGTCGGACGCCGACACCAATGCCAAATCGAGATCGATGGGCTCGCCGGTGTTCGGGTTTTGATTGTCCTCGGTCATTTCCGTTCCCCTTTCCTACTCGGCATCCACATCGATGGTTTGAGGTGACGCTTTTGCATTGCCGGCTCCCTTCTCGATTTTGATGGAACGCACCTCGGGTTCAGGGATGGGACGCCGCAAATCAACATGAAGCAAACCGTCTTCGAGCCGAGCCGCTGTTACCTCGATTCCCTCCGCGAGAACAAAAGCTCGCTGAAACTGGCGGGCGGCAATGCCACGGTGGAGATAGACCCGATCCGTCCCGTCCTCGTCATTCCTGCCGCGAATGACCAACTGGTTGTCTTCGATGGCAACGTCCAAGTCATCCAGCGTGAATCCGGCGACCGCTAAGGTAATGCGGATCTCTTCTTCGCCTACCTGTTCGATATTGTAGGGCGGGTAGCCCTCGGCGGACGCCTTCGACGCCCGGTCCAATACCCGTTCAAGCTGATCGAATCCGAGAAGTAATGGGCTGTTGAATACTGGAACACGCGCCATGGCCGTTCGTCCTCCTTAAGCGAGCGTGGCAGCGAGGCCCAAGCAAGGCACCTCTGTTGGCGTCGGGTGCTCTCGGCGGCCACGTTATGTGCGCCGCCGGACCCGTCGTATTTCTAAATTTGTGACAATTTCCGCCGCCGTCAAGCGTCACGGCGTCCATCGGCTGGAACAACCCGAAAATGGCCCGCCCGGAGGCGCCTCTCGCCTTTGTTTAACAACGAACTGCCGGCCGTTCCGCCGCCCTGATCGGCGCAATCGGCATAATCGCCGTGGTCGGCGTATTCCTTGCCGTCCTCGCCGTTATCGACCGTCTCGGATGATCCATCCAACGACTATCGCCCATTGACCCAGGTCAAAGCGGCGGGACGGACCCGCCGTTAGTTTCGTGATGATCATTTTCCAAGCATGACGGGCACGAACCGACTGGTCCGCATGAGATAAGGAGATGGGCAAGAAGTGATGCGGGACATCCTGGTGCACATGGACGGCACCGAGCAAAACAAAGTCCGTGTAGAACTAGCCGCGCAGCTGGCGCAACAGTACGAAGCCCACCTGACCGGCCTGTTTGTCCTCGCCGATCCGTTCATCCCCATTTACGACGCCGCGCAATTGCCGACGGAGTTTTATGAGGAGCAGGAAACACTCGACAGGCAGCGGGCTGAAGCGGCGGAGACCATGTTCCGCGGAATAGCCGGGCCAACGGGTGTTTCCACGGAATGGCGCGTCGATCAGGGACCCATAGCGGACGTCGTCGCCACGCACGCACATTACTGTGATTTGGTCATCGCCGGCCAACGCAACCCCGAACGGCCGGCCGGCGGCGACGTGCCCGACGGCCTGCTGCTGTCGATCGGCCGGCCGATCCTGATTTTGCCTTACGTGAGCCAATCCGCGGACATCGGCAAACGCATTATGGTTGCCTGGAACGCCAGTCCGCAGGCAACGCGGGCGGTTCATGACGCCATCCCGTTTATGTCCCGAGCCGACCATGTTGACGTGATTGCCATAAATCCGAACGGCAGCCACGGCGAAATACCCTGTGCGGACGTCAGCCTCCATCTCGCCCGGCACGGTATCAAATGTGAAGCCCAGTCGATGACCGTCAAGGATATCGGTGTTGCGGACATGCTGCTCTCGCGAGCCGCTGATCAGAGTGCCGATATGATTGTGATGGGCGCGTATGGACACGCCCGTTGGCGGGAATGGGTTTTTGGGGGCGTGACTGCTCACATGCTCAACCACATGACCATACCGGTCCTGATGGCCCATTGAGGTCCCGAGGTCCGGCAGGAACTCTCGCTTGATCATGGTCAATTCGACCATGCCCCAGGCAGTCTAAACTTCGGGAATATCTGAGAGGCGTATCCAATGCCCGTATTTTACAGTGACCGCCCAAGACTCCCGGATTGTCCGCTTGTCGCAAACTGCTCCTCACGGTGCGCTCAATCCCAGCGAGACGTGACCGACATGAGCAGTATCCGATCCGCCGCCAGTATGTTTGTCGAGCGGTTTGGACGGGATGCATTGGCGCAAGCCGAACTCCGCGCCGACGAATTGCTTTCCGTCGGCAACTACGAGGGTCGGGCGCGATGGCAACTGATCGGCCGCGAAATCGGCGCAATTTTCAGGACCAATTGATCTTGCTTGATAGGCGTCAATGCGGGTTCAATGGCTATTCGTCACCATGTTGTCGGAACAGTGACAGGAGGATTTAATGTTCGCCAAGGATATCATGACGACCAATGTCATCACCGTCAGTCCTGATGAGCCCGTCGCCGATATTGCGAGGCTTCTGATCGAACGCGGCATCAGTGCTGTCCCGGTCGTCGATGTCGATGGCGCCTTGCACGGCATCGTCAGTGAGGGTGACTTGGTACATCGCATACGCGGTGATCATGAACTTCCGCGCTCGTGGTGGCTGAGCCTGTTGGGCGACCCCAAAGACACGCCTCAGGAGTACTTGAAGTCCCACGGCAGAACGGCCGCCGATGTAATGACCGCCGACGTCATCGCGGTCACCGAGTTTACCTCGGTTTCCGAAATCGCGGAGACCTTGGAGACCAAGCGTATCAAGCGTATCAAGCGGGTCCCGGTGGTCGAGGATGGGAAGCTCAAAGGCATCGTGAGTCGGGCGAACATCATCCAGGCATTGGTGGGGGTGAAAGAGACCGGACTGCCCGAGACCGACGTTGGCGATCAAGAGATTCGCGAGGCCATCATCGCCGAGTTCGACAACCACGCCTGGTCCGGATCATCGACCATCAATGTCGTGGTCAAGGACGGTGCCGTGCGCCTCTGGGGTTTGGTCGGTTCCGAGGACGCCCGGAAGGCTGTACACTTGGCGACCGAGAGCATCAACGGCGTGAAGTCGATCGAGGACAACCTCAGCATCGCCGACCGCATTCCGGAACACCTTTAGCGGTTTCTCCCGTGCCGGGTTTTCGGCCCGGACGCACGTTCCCCAACTAGGGCCTGATCGCTTCAGGCCCTACTTTCTTGTAATCATTGCGCCGCTTTTGTCGCTTGATGCCCGCGTACGACTTCGATCAGCTTCTCCACATCATCTTGGCTCGTGTTGAACGCCATGACCAGCCGGACACGGCTTCGGCCTCCGGACTCCTGGGCATAGAAAACAAAGCCCCGCTTGATGAGCTCGTCGGTTGTCGAAGCGGGCCATTCGGCAAAGACCATATTGGCTTCCACCGGGTGAAGTATCTCGACGGCCGGGATTTCGGACAACGCCGATCCAAGCCGCGCGGCCATGGCATTGGCATGATCCGCCAGAGCGAGCCAAAGACCGCCGCTCAAATACGCCTCCCACTGTGCGGTCAAGAAGCGCATCTTCGAAAACAAGTGGCCGCCCCTTTTTCGCCGGTATGCGAAATCCTCACCGTCGGCGGGATTGAAAAACACCACGGCCTCCGCCGCCAGCGTGCCGTTCTTTGTTGCGCCGAAACTCAACGCGTCAACACCGGCCTTCCAGGTGGTCTCGGCGGGTGATACGCCCATCGAGGCGACCGCGTTGGCAAACCGGGCCCCATCCATGTGAAGCCGCATGCCGGTCTCCTGACAGCAGGATGCCAAGGCCTTGATTTCTTCGGGCGTATACACCGTCCCGGATTCGCTCGCCTGTGTGATGCTTACAGCCGACGGCTTGACGTGATGAACCGGCGGCACCGCTTTCGCGATGGCGGGTTGCAGGACAGCCGGGGTCAGTTTCGCGTGCTCGCCGCCGACCGGGATCAACTTGCCGCCGAAATACTCGGGGGCGCCCGCCTCATGCACTTGAATATGGGCGTCCTCGTGGCAGTAGGTGCCGCCATACGGTGGGACGAGTTGCGAGAGCGAAAGCGAGTTGGCCGCCGTGCCCGTGGCAACAAAGAAGACCGAAACCTCCTTTTCAAAGACTTCGCTCATCAATGCCTTGGCGCGCGCCGTATACGAATCCGCCCCATAGGGCATTTCCGGCCCGGCTGCCGCGGCCGCGCTCAAGGCCTCGATGATCTCCGGCGCCGCACCGGTTACGTTGTCACTTGCGAAATTCAACGGACAATTCCTGTTCTTGTATCCGGAATGTCATAGCACGGCTTCCCCCGCTTGATCGACACCCTCCGAGCCATCATGCTGCGATCCGAAACACGGAGATGGCGGTGACTATACTGATTTTCAACTCGGTCCGCGGCACCGATGAGCAGTGGATGGAACTCCTCGGGCAGGCGTTGCCGGATGATGAAGTGCGGTCCATGGACACTTTGGGTGATCCCGCCGAAATTGAGTTTCTGGTCTTCGGGCGGCCCAACTTCAAGGACTTGCCCGAGTTGCCGAACCTCAAGCTGATGATGACCATGCTGGCGGGGGTCGATGGACTCTTGGGCAGGACGGAGATGCCCGACGTACCCCTTACCAAAACCGAACCGCCGGGCGGCGATCCGCAAATGACCGAGTACTGCCTGCTGCAGGTCCTCCGCCATCACCGGCAGATGCCGGCCTACCAAGCCCAACAACGCGAGCACAACTGGTCGCCCCTGCCACAGCCCAAACCGCATGAACGGACCGTCGGATTTTTTGGTTATGGCACTCTTGCCAAGCCGATGACGGAATTGATCGGTTCTCTTGGCTTCGATGTCATTGCCTGGGCGCGGACAGCCAAAACCGGTGCGCCGATCGAAGTGTTCCATGGTGCCGAGGGATTTCACTCGTTTCTGGCCAAAACGGAAATTGGTGTGCTGATGCTGCCGCTGAATCCCCACACCCGGGAAATGATCAATCGGGAAGCATTCGATGCCATGCCCGACGGCGCATCCATCATCAACCTGGCGCGCGGCGGGCTGATCAATCATCCGGACCTGATCGCGGCCTTGGATTCCGGGAAACTGGCCGGCGCGACCCTGGATGTTACCGAACCCGAACCCTTGCCCGAAGACAGTCCCCTCTGGGACCACCCGAAGATCACCATCATGCCCCATGTGGCACGCCGTCCGCCGGTCGAGCAGATGGTGCCCCAGGTTGTCGACAACATCCGCCGGTTTCGAGCGGGAGAGCCATTGCAGCAAGTGGTGGACTGGTCCCGCGGCTACTAGGGTCCGGACCCGATTGAGCCGCCATGGGAGTGTTGCGGCGATGAGGCATAAAATGATTGCGTCATGGCCGGGCCTACCGGACCCGCTTCGCCGGCCGGAGGACAAACCGCGACCCGGCCATCCACGTGTACCGTCGGCCGCGAGGCGTGGATCACCGGGTCAAATAAGGTCAATTCGGACGAATTGACCGACCCGGTGATGACGACTTGCGGGTGAGCGGGGAGAGGAGGTTTGCCATGCGTTCCCTCGCCCCCGTCAGGGGGAGAGGGATGCGGAGGGTTGGCGAGGCGAACGCCAAGCCTACCCGGCTCTGGGTGAGGGGGCGCAAAAAGGAGAATCCCCTAATTGAGTACCGACCGCAGTTTCGGGCCAAACTGGATCAATTTGGCCGGAAACTGCTCTAGCCTACCTTTTTGACGGCCGGTTCATATTTCCTGGCCGGGCAAAGAAGGTCGACGTCATGGACGGCCGTTCGCAGAAATCACCATACCAGGCGGCGAGGCCGGGCCGCTCCGCCTTCCAGGAGAGTTGCGGAACCCGGAACTCCACATATCCGATCCCGCAGCCGACGGCGATCTGACCGATATTGAGCGGTCCGTCCAGTTGGGCAATTTCACGGTCCAGCGAATCCAGCGACCGCATGATTTTTCGGGTTTGACTCTTTACCCATCCCTCGGACCGATGCTCTTCGGAACGGAATTCCTCCACCCCGATGAGGACGGCAGCGTCACCTATGCCGTCCCCCAACGCCTGCAATCGTAGCGCCTCCCAGCGCTCGGGACCCGGCGGCGGAAACAGGGGCGGGCCGGCATGCCGGGCGTCCAGATACTCACAACAAACGCAGGAATCGTAGAGGACCCGACCGTCATCCAAAACCAGGGCCGGAATCTTGCCCAACGGATTGTGCTCGGGGACGCGTTCCCGCTGTTCCTCCGGCGAGCCCATCATGATCACCTCGATGGCGGATTCCTGGCCGGTTTCGAGAGCAGCGACACGTACCTTTCGAACAAAGGGGGACGCTGGCCGGGCATACAGTTTCATTCGGATTCTCCTGCGCTGGACCGGGTCTAGCATGGCCGTTGTTTGGCCGAACGGCAAAGCGATATTTGTGCAGCCGCTTACGCCCCGCGGGCGGTGGCTGTCCCGGCTGATGAAGGGCTCTGATTTTCGACCTCGGCGGCAACCTTCAGCACCTGTCTCGAGAGTATGGCCCACGCTACCAGTCCGATGAGGCTGGCCCCGAGCAGCGGAATTTGGACCCCGGTCATATTGGCGACCCAACCGATTCCGATGGCGCCAAGTGCCGGGAACCCGACTGAAATGACAGCGTTGATGCTGAACACGCGCGCACGAAACTCCTGCGCGACGGCATTCTGTATGAGGCTCATAGACGCGGTCTGGGCGCTGACGACCGCGATTCCAATGAGGAACATGGGCAGCAGAGCGAGCCAAAACACCTCGGTCAGCGCAAAGGCGGCGACGCCCAGCGCCCCCAACGCCGAAGCCCCCAGCAAGATGCGGGTCAAACCTTCGGTCCGGCCACGCCGCGCCAACCAAAGCCCACCGATCATCGCACCGAGGCCGGTAGCGCTCGCCAGTACGGCGAGACCATCTGCGCGCCGGGCGAATACTTCGTCGGCGACACCGGCCAGCATTTCCAGATACGGGAGCACGAACAGGGCAACCATCGCGGACATTGACATAATCAGCCGAATGCCGCGGTGACCAAAGGTGTAAGCAAATCCCGCGCGGAGATCGGCGATTAGCTCGAACTTCCTGGGCTCGGCGTTCTTCCATTGGCTTTCATCGATACGCAAAAGGCTCAACAGGAACACCGCTATGGCGGCGCCAACCGCATAAACGACGAGGGCAACACCCGCGCCGAGGGTCGCGATGATGGTCCCGCCAAGGACCATGCCAAAGAAATTCCCGCCATGAAATGTCGCGCTGGATACGCCTATCGCCGCCGAAAGCAGCCCTTTCGGGACTACCGCATGAACAAGCGCGCCGCGCGCGGCAACGTTGAAGGCCCGGCTGGTGCCTGCAAGAAGCGCCAACACGAGCAGGAGTTCGATGGTCATCAGACCCGTCATCACCAGAATCGCCATTGCCAGCGCGACCAAGCCGCCGCCCATCGTCGATATCTGCAATTGAATGCGGTGGCCGTATCGATCGGCGGTCGCACCGGCGATCGGCCCGAAAAACATCGTCGGGACCATATTGGCCGCGCCGATAATGCCCAGCCAGGCAAAGGATTCCGTGAGCTCCCAGGTTACCCATTGGATGGCGATACGGTTGACCCACACACCGAGAATCGTTGCGAGGTGCGCCGACCAATAGATGCGGTAGTTTCGGCTTGCGAAGGCGCGGCCAATGCCGCCTGTCAAATTGTCCAATTGGCGGGCCCGGCCTAGTCAGCCTGCCGGAGCGGGCCGTCCGCCTGTTTCCAGGCGTCGATGCCGCCCCCGATGTGCCGGGCATTCGCAAATCCGGACTCGCGCAAGGCATCAAGAGCCAGCGCGGAGCGTTCACCATAGGCGCAGTAGAGAACCAACCGGCGGCCGGTGCGGCCTGCGAGTGCACTCAACATGCCACCCGGTTTAATTTGTTCCCCGAACCGCGCATACGGCACATGCACCGACCCCGGGATAACGCCATTCTTTTCCCGCTCACCGTCTTCCCGCAGGTCGATGTAAATCAAATCTCCCCGGCCAAGCTCGCTGATGGCGTCTTCAACGCCTAGGGTGGCGTCCGCCCGCTCTCCGGCATCTTGTTGCAGGCCAATCGCCAAATTGGCCGGCACCGCCACATCCATCATCTTCGGGTCGGGAAGGCCGAGATTATTCATCAGCTCCGCGTATTCGTCCGCCGAGCCAACTTGCAGACGCGGATTCCAGGCCCTCTCTTCTCCAATGGTTGAAACGGTATCGCCCTTGTAGTCGTGCCCGGGATAGACCAGGGTCTCATCAGGCAGCCGAAGCAGTTTGTTGAATAGTGAATCGTAGGCCTGCCGGGGATCGCCGTTTTGAAAATCGGTCCGGCCGGTACCGCGGATTAGCAACGTATCGCCCGTAAAGACCCTGTCGGGCAGCGCAAGACAGTATGAATCGTCGGTGTGGCCCGGCGTGTACATCGCGGTCAAGGCTACCCCCTCGATCTCGACCGGCTCACCGTCACCGACCCGCATGGATACCCGGTCCACCATTGCCTGCTCCCCAATGACCGTCACGCAACGTGTCGCATCCCGCAGCAATCCCAACCCGGTAATGTGGTCGGCATGGACATGGGTATCGACCGCCTTGGTCAGGCGGAGGTCAAGCTCGTCGAGGAGTTTGAGGTAGCGTTCAACCTGGTCGGCGACGGGATCGATAATCAGCGCCTCGCCGCCGGGACCGGCCGCGATGAGATAGGTATAGGTCGATGATACGCTGTCGAACAGCTGCCTAAACAACATGAAATTGAACTCCCCCCGTTCAGCTCTCCGCGTCATCTGGGAGACGGATATAGCTCCTCGGACAGTTGTGGCGCTCAAGGTTGAGTTTCATCTATTCCATAAACTCAGGATCACGAACCTTCTCGTGGAACTCGTCCAGCGGCAGCGGAGAGACCAAGTCCGCAAAAACCAAACCTTCTGAAGACATGGCGTCCATCGTGCCTGCCGCTCCTTGGTCAATTCAGGCGTGAAAGCTACCGGCGGGCGAACCGATACCAAATGATCCGGGTCAACCGCCGAATTTGGTAAATGTAGAGTATCAGCCGGGGATCGGGAAGCGCCGAGAGGTCGCCGGGATCAGCAGATGGTGTGACGGTAAGGAAGCCTCAGGCTGTCCAATTCATTGAGCCACTTCTCGTCCCCTTCATCCCCGGGTTCGAACACCATGCGGGATGCGATGTAGTGTTCGGCCGGCGGATCGGACCTATTCCAACGCACGATTGAAGCCGCCACGAAGATCAGTGCGACAAGGGTGGCGGCCAATGGAATTCCCATGAAGATGAATACCGACAACGGGCTCATGGCTTCAAGGATGCGGAGGACCGCTCACCGCCGCAAGTAAACAATCAGTGTGTCCCCGCGGTCAGCCGTAGCGTTTCAATTCGCCGGCGGCCGGGTTGGCGAGCCGGATGGTCTCGACCCCCGTGCCGCGGTCGATGATCGGAACGTCGGTGTTTTGCGCCGCGCGCATCTTCCGGCGCAAAGCCGCCGTCGCGGCGTCATCAATGAACGGCTCGCCGTCTTCGACGCGCGCGATCACCACACCGTAGGCTTTCGCCGCGGCATCGGCGGACACCTTCCCCTGCCACACGTCGGTCCGTACCGCCTCGATGTCCCGGTCCAGAGGATTGCCCCAACCGCCACCGCCCGTGGTTTCGACCCGCATCAGTTCACCCGATTTGATGGGAACCTCGTCTTCGAGACCGCCCAGCTTCCGGTTGTCGCCTTCGGCATCGACGAAGACGCCGAACGGCTCGCCGGAGCTGCCGCCCTTGACCCCGTAGCAGCCGAGCCGCACACGGTCGGCGGAGACCAAGGTGAAGCAGTCGACCAGCGGACGGTACTCCTTGAGATATCCGAGCCCGCCCCGAAATTCTCCGGTACCGCCGGAATCCTCCGCCAGCGCAAGCCGTTCGACCCGCAACGGGTACTGGGTTTCAGTGTATTCAGCCGGTTGGTTCCGCGAATCCGGGACAACGTGGATGGCATCCGATCCGTCCGCGTAATACCGCCCGCCGCCACCGCCGCCCAGCACTTCCCGTGACAGGAAATAGCCGCCGCCGGCGTCGTAACCGTAGAACCCGGTGTAACGGATGGTCTCCTGATCCGCCGGCATTTTGCCCTCAACGGCTTGTGCGAGTACATTGGCGAACAGGCTCAGGGACCGGAGCAGGAGGAAGGCGCGCGCATTGGTCGGTGCGGGCCGGATGGGCGTGATTAGTGAGCCCTTGGGCGGGAACACGACCTCGAACAGATCAACCATGCCTTCGTTGCAGGGAATCTCCGCCGCCCGCTCAGGGGTATCGGCCAGATTGCGCATGATCGGCGATACCCATTTGATCAGATACCGGCCCTCCGAATAATCGGCGGCCCAATTGATCGGCCCGACCGCCTGAGGATCGGTGCCGTTAAAGTCGAGGACAATTTTGCCGTCCGTCTTGGTCATGGTGACGCAGATCTTATGCAGCAATGGATCGGTAAAGGCGTCATGCTCCACGTAATCCTCGGCGTAATAGGTCCCGTTGGCGATCTTCGGCATCAGCTCGTTGAGGAAGATGTCCCGGGTGCGGTCGAAGATGGCTTGGAAGCAAGCCTCTACCGTCTCCCGGCCAAACCGCTCGAACAGCTCGGTCATCCGCGCCGACCCCATGAGGATGGCCTGCATTTCCGAATCGACATCCGCCTCCAGCATTTCCGGCACCCGGCTGTTGCGGCGGATGATCTTGAACGCCTCATCGTTGCGGACACCCCGGTCGTAGAGTTTGATCGGCGGGATCATCAGTCCTTCTTCGAAGACCGACAATGCGGTTCCGGGCATGGAGCCCGGCACTTTGCCGCCAATATCATCGTGGTGTCCGAAGACCTGGATGTAGGCAACGATGGAACCATCATGAAACGTCGGCACCGTCGAACACATGTCGGGCAGGTGGCCGATGGCTCCCTCGGTGTCATAGGTGTCGTTCATGAAGAACGCGTCCCCCGGCTTCATGGTCTCCGGCGGGTAGTCGCGCAACACCGCCTCGGGCATGGCCGAGTAGGACCGGCCGGTCAGTTTGCGGGCGAAACGGTCGAAGAGTCCAACCCGATAGTCGTGGGCCTCGCGGATCATCGGGCTCCGGGCCGTCCGTTCGACGGCAAACTCGATCTCCCTCTCAATCGAATTCAACGTCCCTTCGACGATCTGAAGGATGATTGGATCGACCGTCCTGGCCCGCTCGCGAAGCGCGGCGATGTCAGCTTCCTGATCCGGTGTCCATCTCATGGTGCTTCACCTAATTCCCGTAGCCCGCCGGCAGGACCAACAGGTTTCGATTGCCGTCGACGGATACCGACTGGCCGGGGAAAACCACCGTCGTCGATCCAAATTCCTGAACCACCAGGGGACCGGCCGCGCCCATCCCCGGTTCGAGATTTCCACGGAGATAAACCGGTGTCTCCACCCACGCTTCGCCGAAAAACACCGGGCGTGTCTCGGAGGCCGGCGGAAAATCCGCTGGAGCGGTCTTGCCGGCATTCAACTCCGGTTTTGACACCGGACCGAGACCTGAAACACAGAAATTGACCAGCTCGATTTCTTGGCTGTCACGGTAGCAATAGCCGAAGGTCCGTTCGTGAGCCGCGTGAAAATTTTCGGCCATCCGATCCAGCAGGGCGTCCGTCAACTCGCCACCCGGCACCTCGACGCGCACTTCCATGGACTGGCCCCGATACCGAATATCCGCCTGGCGTAGTACGGTGATATCTCCCGCGGCAACGCCGTCAGCGACCAGAGTATCCACCGCCGCCGTCTCCAGGGTCCGGTATATCTCCGCCGCGGCCGCCGGGTTCAGGTCGTCCTGGTCGGTTACCTGGGTGAATACGTGGTCGGACCGATAGTCCACCATCAACAACCCAAGAGCCGAGAGGTTACCCGGGTTCGGCGGCACCAGACAGGTGCCGATCCCCAGAAGCTCGATGACCGCCGGCGATTGCGCCGGCCCCGATCCGCCAAACGACAATAATGCGAAGTCCCGCGGGTCGATCCCGCGCTCGATGGTCATCTGGCGGATCAAGTTGGCCTGGTTCCAATTGGCGATTTCGATGATCCCGGCGGCAAGCCGTTCGGCACTCAGACCGCCGCCCAACTCTTCGCCCAATGCCGCAATCCCATCCCGCGCGCGCTGCACGTTCAGCGGGATGCCGCCGCCGATGAGTTCGGGCGGAATGCGGCCCAACACCGCCGATGCGTCGGTGATGGTCGGCGCGTCGCCGCCGTCCGGGTAGCACATGGGTCCCGGGGACGCACCGGCGCTCTGTGGCCCCACCTTGAGCTGGCCTTCGCGGTTCACCCAGGCGATGGAGCCGCCGCCTGTCCCAACGGTTCGTATGTCGATCATCGGCAAGCGAACCGGAAAGGGTCCGATGGAGGCATCGGTGGTAAGCTGAGGCGCACCGCCCTCCACGAGACAAATGTCGGTCGAAGTGCCGCCGGCGTCCAGGGTGATCAGATTCTTGAATCCGGCCGCCTCACCGACCGCACGGGCGCCGATAACTCCGGCTGCGGGACCGGACAACGCTGTCGAGATGGGCTTCCCGGCCACTTGCCCCGCGCTCAAAACCCCGCCCGAAGATTGCATCACCAGGAACGGCCGTTCCTTGAGAACACCCGGCAGCCGTTCGGAAACATCCGAGAGATAGCGGCGCATCACCGGCTTCACGAATGCATCCACGAGCGTGGTCATGGCGCGCTCGTACTCCCGGTATTCGGGCCAGACATCGCTCGACAAGGACACCGTCACGCCCGGACAGGCATCCTCGAGGATTTCCCGCACCCTCTGTTCATGGGCCGGGTTTGCATAACTGTGCAGCAAACAGACGCCTACGGCCGAGAGCCGGTATTTCTCCAATAGGCGGGCGGCTTCCCGAACGCTGTCCTCGTCCAAGCCCCGGACCACATTGCCCTGGAAATCGAGCCGCTCCTTGATTTCAAAAACCCGGTGGACAGGAACAATTCGGTCCGGCTTTACCCAGAAGTACGAGTTGCCATATCCTTCGGGCACCGACTGCCGCGCAATCTCGAGTACGTGCCGAAAACCCTCGGTGACGATCAGCGCGAGGTTGTCAATTTCGCCTTGCAGCAACGCATTCGTGGCGACCGTGGTGCCATGGCAGAGGGTGGCCACATCGTCAATCGAATGGCCTGTCTGTTCGGCGATTTCCTCCACGCCTCGACGAAGGGCGATGGCTGGATTTTCCGGGGTGCTCGGCACCTTCGTGACTTGGATGCCTTCGGACGCGTCGCCGACCAGCACGATGTCGGTAAACGTGCCGCCGGTGTCAATTCCGATGCGGCAGCCTGCCGCCTTGCCGTGAGAACCGTCCATAGCCGGGAACTCCGTCACATTACGGTCGGCATTGCAACAATTAGCCGGAAACCGCTCTAGGGTCGGTACTCAACTAGGGGATTCTCCTTTTTGCGCCCTCTCACCCTGCCCCTCTCCCCCGGGAAGGGGGCGAGGGGATCCACCGAAACTCCCTCTCCCTCTTTGAGGGAGAGGGTCGGGGTGAGGGTGATATGGAAGTTCCCCCTCACCCAGCTACGGCTATGGCTCGCAGGCTCGCCAAGCCTCCGCATCCCTCTCCCCCTGACGGGGGCGAGGGACCTTGTGCCGCGCCGTCCTCATCGCCGCAACACTCCTATGGTGGCTCAATCGAGTCCCGACCCTAGCTGGCGAGGAAAGTCGCCGTCTGCGGCCACACCCAGATGATGATCATGACGACCAGCATCAACAGCCAGTAGGGGATTGATCCTGCGAAGATCTCTCCCAATCTGACCGATGGGTCGGGAACCGCCCCTTTCACCGTATAGACCAACAAGCCGAACGGCGGCGTCAGCAGCCCCGCTTCAATGGCCAGAATGCCGAATATGGCGAATGCGTTGACATCCCAGCCGGCGGCTTGGCCGATCGGCCAGAAGATCGGCACGGTCAGCAGAATGATCGATAGCGAGTCGATCAGGGTTCCCATGAGCAGCCATAGGACCACCATCAAAATGGTCACGCCGATTGGACCAAATCCGAAGCCGTTGATGAAATCCTGGATGATCTCGATGATGTTGCCGAGGGCCAGGAACTTGGCGTACATGGCGGCGGTCATCAGCAGGAACATGATCGGCGCGATGGTCTTGCCGGAATCTATGATGGCTTCCCGGTACTCCCGCAGGGTCAGCCCCTTGATTCGGGAGATGATGATGGCGCCGCCGCAGCCAACCGCAGCCGATTCCGATGGCGTAAAGAAGCCGGCGAACAGACCGCCCAGCACCAACAAGATCAGCACCACCACACCCATGCCACTGATGAATTGTTTGCCGGTGGGCTTTTGTTCCAAATCTTCTGCGACAGCGGGGGCCAGTTCTTTCTTCATCCCGGCGCGGATGGTGCAATACGCGCCCATCAAAATGGCCAGGATGATTCCGGGAATGAACCCGGCGAGGAACAGCTTACCGATCGAGTGCTCGATCACGATACCCCAGACGATCAACAGCACGCTCGGGGGGATGAGCATGCCGAGACTGGCCGAGCCGGCGATGGACCCCAGGGCATAGGCGCGGTTATAGCCGAAGCGGCGCATTTCCGGGTAAGCGATCCGCGAAAACGTCATGGCGGACGCAATGCTGACGCCGGTGACTGCGGCAAACACCGCATTGCCGAACACCGTGGCGACCGCCAAACGGCCCGGCAACTTGCGCAGGAAGTAGTTGGCGAGTTTGTAGAGATCGGTCGCCATCCCCGACTTGCTCATGAACTCGCCCATGAGCACAAACAGCGGGATGGCCGCGAAAACCGAGTTTCGAAGCACCGCATAAGCCGACTGGTTCGCCAACTCCAACGTGATGGTCATATCGAAAAACAGCAGATAGGTGCCCAGTAGCGACACCATTCCGAGCACGATACCAATGTGCAGGCCGGCGATGACGAGGCCGATCAGCAAGACCAGAATGATCAGCAGGACGATTGTCGGATCCACGAAGCGGCTCCCCTGAGGCGAATTACGTTATGGCTTTGGTTTGGTTTCCGGTTAGTGCTGTGGCTCCGGCTCCGGCTGGTGGTAGTCGATTTTGCCGGTAATGGTGTGATAAAGGAGTTGGAGGTAGACCAGCACGCAGATCGCACTGAACACGATGATCACGGTGCGCACCGGGGCAATGGGCACCTCGAACGCACCGGCGCCTTCGATCTCACCGGTTGCCCAACTGGTGAGCATGGTGCCCCAGCCGCCCCAGATAATGGCGATGAACAGCAAAATCCCCAATATGTACGACGCGCTGTCGATAACCCGCCGCCAGAGGACCGCCACGGACTCATAGACAAATACGGTCCGCAACATGGCGCCCCGTTTGATTGTCGACGGCAACTCCAGAAAGAGTATCCCGACGATCGAATTGCCCACAATCTCGTGGGTCCCCAAAAATGGCTTGCCGAACGCCTCACGGCCAATGATGTCCCAGAGGAATATCCCTGCAAGCAACAGCGCCCAGAATGCGGAAATGGTGCTCAGGACGTTGGTCGAGCGGGTGACGATATCCCGCTGACCCGCGGGAATTTCATACATGTGTCGACGGCCTCCCGGGCGGCGATGAGGTTATTCTCGGCATTCCGGCACATAGCTTAAACATACTATTCGGCGCTTCTCCAGGCTGTTGACGATTGTGCGGGCCCGGGTACGCACCGCTACGTAAGCTATTGCCATTCCATGATGTATTATGTTTCCCTAATCTCCATCTGTAGACCCACCCCGCACCCGTTGCAAGGTACGGATCGGGAGGACCCACCCCCCGGGGTTTCACTTTGGGAGATCAATGAATGACTTCGATTAGCTTCAGGAAAGCAATTCGCTATGGGGCGTTCGCCCTCGCCGCCGTCGTGGCGTCGGCGTCCGTCGCGAATGCCGATACCTTCACCCTGAAAATTGGTTCCGGGCAACCGATGAAGCCGCTGGAACCGATCTTCAAGGCTGATGGCTACTTCGCTCCGACCGTGTCCAAACGCGTCGCGGCGGAAACCGGCCACAAGATTCGTTTCACCAAGCTGTGGAACACCGTCTCGGGCCCGTTTGACGTCCTTGAGGGCGTGGAAAAAGGCCTGTTCGACATCGGATTGTGGTGCGCCTGCTTCGAGCCAACCAAGGCTTCGCACCTGGCGTTCAACTTCTTCATCCCCTTCGTCACCGACGATCCGATGACGCAGCTGAAGATCTCGCGCCAGCTCTACAAGGAATTCCCGGAATGGCCGGGCGCTCTGTCCAAGTACAACCAGCGTTGGCTGGGTGCTGGCGCGTTCTCGTCCTACGGCCTCGGCACCAAGTTCCCTTGGGAGAAGATGACCGATCTCAAGGGCCGCAAGATTGCCGGTGCCGGCCTCAACCTGCCGTGGTTGAAGTTCACCGGCGCGACGGTCGTTCAGACCAGCCTGAACGAATCCTACAACGCATTGCAGTCCGGCGTGTATGAAGGCCTCGTCATCTTCCCGCCTGCCTGGAAAGGCTTCAAGCTCGATGAGCCGGCCAAGCACTACAAGGTCGTTGGTTGGGGCTCCACGTTCCTCTATCAGATGAGCATGAACAACGACACGTGGAACAAGATGCCGCCGGAGGTGCAGAAGATCATTTCCCAGGAATCCGAAAAATGGATGGTCGAAGTTGCCAAGGAATCCACCAAGCGATTTGAAGGTTCCCTGGCGGCGCTTCGCAAGGACGGCAGCACGGTCACGACCCTGCCGTTCTCCGAGCGCGCGGTCATGGCCAAGGCTCTCGCCGGTTGGTCCAAGGAGAAGGCTCAACTTTATGACAAGCAGGGCCTGCCGGGCACCAAGGTGTTCAAGCGGTATATCGAGATCGCCGAAAAGATGGGCGTGAAGTTGCCGCACAAGTACACCTATTAGGAATTCGCCGCCGGTCCTAAGCCGGATGCGATATGGGCCCGTCTCTTCCGAGGCGGGCCTTTTCCTATTGCGCGGAGGTTTTAGCGCGCGCCGGAAACGTTCAGTATGGCGCCCGACACGTAAGAGGCGTCATCCGATAGCAGCCATAATATTGCCCTGGCGACCTCTTCCGGCTGCCCGGCCCGGCGCATGGGCAGTGTCGGACCCACGCTCTCGACGCGGCCTTCGGGCTGAATTTCGGTGTCGATGACCCCGGGGCTGACGGCATTGACCCGGATCCCCTCCCCGGCGACTTCCTGCGAGACCCCCCAGGTAAAACTGTCGATGGCGCCCTTGGACGCGGCATAGGGCACGCCGTAGCCGGCGGACCCGAGCCGGGAGGCCGCCGAGGACAAATTGACGATGCTCCCGCCGGTTCCGCCGTGCCTTGTCGACATACGCTTGATGGCCTCGCGGGTGCACAACAGCGTGCCGTTGATGTTGACGTCCATCAGCGGCGGGATGTCCTTGAACTCCACCTCGTCGATCCGGCCATGGGGCCCCACGATACCGGCGCTGTTGACCAGGCCGCAAGGCACACCCAACGCCGAGTCGCAGGTCTCGAACAGGCGCAGCACGTCTTCTTCTCTGGAAATGTCCGCCTTTACCTTGATCGCCCGTTGCCCGGCCTCCCGGATCGCGGCGACGGTTTGGCCGGCCCGCTCTTCGTTGCCCACATAGTTGACGCAGACGTCCCAGCCCTGCCGGGCCGCGCCCACCGATGTTTCGCAGCCGATCCCCCGGCTGCCGCCGGTCACGATAAGTACTCGGGCCATTCCTGAAATTCCCCTGAAATTCCTTAGCTCGGCCTATGTGCGGGCGGCGGCGAGGTCGGCCTCGGTCACGTCGCCCAGATAGGTGTAGCCGGTCGCCTCCACGGAGGCGGCATTGATGTAGATGCCGACCACTTCGATGGGGTCGGTCCCGGACAGATTGTGAAGCCAATGCTCCACCCCGGCGGGGATGTAGTGGAAATCACCGGAGCGCACCTCGACCCGGTCGTCACCGGCCCCGGCCAGGCCGTGGCCGGAGATGACAAAATAAATCTCCTCGCAGTGCCGGTGGGCGTGTTTCTTGTGGACCGCCCCCGGCATGAACCTGGCCCGGAACAGCGTCGACCCGTAGCCGATACGACCGCTGATGGGAAGCCGGAAATCACTGATCATCCAGCCGTCCCCTTCGTCCATGTTCTCCGGCTTGACGTCGTCCAGATGAACCATCAGCCCGTCCGAAAACTTGTCGGCGGCGTCCCGCTCATCCCGCGGCACCTCGCCATGCATCTCGAACCCGGTATCCTCCAGGGTCGGGCAACCGACGAAGAACCCGACGACCGTTGCGTCCCCGGTTTCGGAGGTATTGACGAAGAAGCGCTCGACGCCGGCCGGCACCACCCGGCAGGTACCGGGCCGCACTTCCACCCGCTCGCCGTTCTGGCCGGCCAGGCCGGTCCCGGTCAGGTGGATGGCGATTTCGTCACAGTTCCTGTAGAGATGCCTGCCGAGGCCGGCGCCCGGCGGGAACACGGTGTGAAAGGCGGCCGTCGAACTGCCGTGCCGCTTGGTGACCGGCAGCTTGAAATCAAATTCCGCGCCGACGCCGAGAGGTTCCACATCGGCGACGTTGATCAGGGGATATTGGGCCATCGGTTTCCTCCCGCCAGCCGGGATGGTAGGCGCTTGCACCCTGCCCGTAAATCGAAACGCTGGTTTTTTCGATCAATTTGGTGAAATGATAGCGTCGGCATTCGGTGACGGGAGAGGCAGATGACCGATCAAATGGACCATACTTTCAAGGCCATCCATGATGATGAAATTCCCTGGCAGGACGATGTCGAGGCCAACTTCCTGACACTGCCCGAAGGCGTTCAGGTGAAGGTCTTCGCCATCGACGAGGCGATGAAGCGGGTCGACATGAAGGTCAAATTCCCGCCCGGCTACGTCGAGCCCGCGCACGCCCACAAGAGTTGGCACTCCATCTGCGTCCTCAAGGGGCGCATGTGCGTCGCCGGCAAGGATTTGCGGCCCGGCGACTACATCTTCGGCTGGGACGAAATGCACGGTCCATACGAATACCCGGACGGCGCCGAGGCCTTCGTGGTGTTCATGGGCGAAGGCACCGAACACGAATGGGACGAAGACGCCCACGCCGCCCACGAGAAAGTCTGGGAACCGGAGACCGACGCCGGCAAAAAAGCGAAGTAGGAGCCGTACCGATGATCGGAGAATTCGTCAGATACCCGGCGCCCGAAGGAGCGGACCGGACGGATATCGTCCTCGACGCCAGGAGCGTCATTCCCAAATGGCGGGCCGAGCCGGATTTGATCCGCAAACACTTCATGCGGAGCGATGACGGCAAGTGGCTGTCGGGGTTCTATCTGTGGAAGAACCGCGAGGCGGCCGAAGCCGCCCACAACGCCGAATGGCGGGAAGCCGTCCGCGAGCGCACCGGCGCGCTCCCCGAAATCACCTACTTCGACGCCTTCATGATCCTCGACAACGAAGCGGGGAACGTGTCGGAGTATTAGCGGGTCACGCCCCCAGGAGACCGGGCAGGAACAGCGAGATTTCCGGGATATAGGTGATCGCGATCAGGAACAGGAACAGAATGCCTGTCCACGGCAGCGCCGCCCGCATCACGTCCAGGATACCCATCCCGGTGATGGACGAGGTCACGAACAGGTTGAGCCCGACCGGCGGGGTGATCATCCCGATCTCCATATTCACCACCATGATGATTCCCAGATGGATGGGATCGATCCCGAGGGATATGGCGATCGGGTGGAGGATCGGCGCGACGATCAACAAGAGGCCGCTCGGCTCCATGAATTGACCGCCCGCCAGCAGCATCAGGTTGACAATGATCAGGAAAACCCAGGGCGCGAGTTGAGCCGCCGCGATGTCGTCGGCGATCCGCTTGGGGATTTGGAGTTCCGTCAACACGTGGGAGAACATGAGCGCGTTGAAGATGATGAACATCAGCATGATGGACATCTTCGCCGCCTCGAGAAGCACGCCCCGCGTATCGGGATGGAAAAGGTTGAACGGCAAGGTCACCACGCAGGCCACCGTGTTGCGAACCATTGCCGCCGGGACGGTCTCGCCGTCCTTCAGCCACGGCTGGTCCTTCATGAAGCCGATGCCGCGATAGATGATTGTGGCGGTGAGGAATCCGTAGACCGCCGCGAAGGCGGCAGCCTCCGTCGGTGTAAACCAGCCTCGATAGATGCCGGCGAGGATAAGCACGATCAGCAAGATGCCGAAGAAGGCGTGATAGCCGGTCCTAAGCAGGATTTGCCGGCCGGCCCAGTCCCGCCTGGCGATTTTGAAGGCGCCGACCCCAAACCGGATTCCGATAACCAGCAACAGGCCGGCGAGCAGTCCCGGAATGACGCCGGCGACGAACATCCTGCCGACCGACTCGTTGGTCGAGGCGGCATAGACCACCATCACGATGGACGGCGGGATCAGGATACCGAGCGTACCCGCCGTGCAAATCACCCCGGCGGCGAATTTTTTCGGATAGTTGGCGTCTTCCATCCCCTTGATGGCGATGGGACCGACGGCCGCCACGGTCGCCGGCGAGGAACCGGACAAGGCGGCAAACAACATGCAGGAGAAGACGCCCGAGGTCGCCAGGCCGCCGCGGACATGGCCGACGGCCGAGATGGCGAACCGGACGATGCGTTGGGCGGCGCCGCCCGAGGTCAGGAATGCGCTCGACAAAATGAAGAAGGGAATGGCCGTCAGCAGGAACTTCTCGTTCATGGCGCCGACCACGGCCGTTGCCAGGCTCGACGCCTTGCCGGATTCGATAAAGGTCACCACGAGGCTCGGGAGGCCCAGGGACACGCCGATGGGCGTTCGAACGGCCAGCAAGGCGAACACCAGACCGAAGAGAATGATGCCGGCGTGGGGTTCGAGGATCAGGCGGATTTCTTCAATCATCTTGAATCCGCCGCTTCATCCGCCGCCTCTTCGGCCTCGTGACTGGTTTCTTGACTGGCTTCGTGACTGGCCTCGTGGCCGGCGGTGATGGTCGTCCGCTTGTCCCGGATTACGTCGAGCGTGGCCATAAGGACGGTGAAACCGAGATAGGCGAAGCCGAAACTCAAGGTGCCGTAGGTAAACCAGTGGGGAATATCGAGCTCGTCCGAGCCGACACCGCGGAGAAATTTGCTGGAAAGGAACTTCTGCGCCACCAGCCACCCCGTAACGGCAAAGGCGGTGGCGTAAAGGAAGCTGACCGCGCCGGCGGTGACTTCGGCCCATTTCCGGGCATGTCCGGGCAGCATCCTGACGATGACGTCGACGCCGATATGCTCCCCCTTGCGGAGCACATAGGACATGCCGAACAGCACCAAATAGAGAAACAGGTTGAGGGTGAGTTCGAGGGCCCAGATGATCGAGCCGTCAAACAGCCGGCGGACCACTACATTGGCGAAGGCGATGGCCGTCATCGCCCCCAGCAAATAGGCGATCACCGTCTCCTCGACCCATTCGGCGCAGGAATACAGGCGGGCGAGCGGCCCGGCCGGGCCGCCCGCATCGCCTGGGTGTTGGGTTGTCATCCGCCTGCGCCCGGAGGGAGGTCAGTTGCCGGGCGATTTGTTGGCGGCGGCCGCCGCCGCGATGATATCGGCGCCGATGTCTTTCTCGAACTTCGACCACACCGGCTTCATCGCCGCGACCCACTGCCGGCGCTGAGCCGGGGTGAGCCGGCGCACCGTGGCGCCGGCGGCGATGACCTTGGCCTTGTTGTCCCGGTTGATCTTCGAGGAAATCGCGTTCCGTTCCGCGGTCACCTCCTTCAGGATATGATCGAGGCCGTTGCGGATCCCGGACGGCAAGCCTTCCCAGAACTCGACCGGCGTCACGATGAGATAGTCGATGATGCCGTGGTTGGATTCGGTGATGCCGTCCTGCACCTCGAAGAACTTCTTGGTGAAGATATTGGACCAGGTGTTCTCCTGGCCGTCGACCACACCCGTCTGCAGAGCGCCATAAACCTCCTTGAACGCCATCTTCTGCGGCGACGCGCCGAGAGCCAGGAACTGGGCCCGGAGCACGTCGGAGGTCTGGATGCGGAACTTCAGCCCTTTGGCATCGGCGGGCACCATCAGGGGCTTGCGGGCCGACAATTGCTTCATGCCGTTGTGCCAGAAGGCGAGACCCTTCAGGCCCTGCCTGCTCATGGCGCTCTTGAGCTTTTCGCCGGCAGGCGAGTTCTGGAAGCGGTCCACCGCCTCGATGTCCTTGAACATGAACGGCAGGTCGAACACCCGGTATTTGAGGGTGAACTGCTCGAACTTGGAGAGCGACGGCGCGGCCAGCTGCACGTCGCCGAGCAGCATGGCCTCCAGCACCTTGTTGTCGTTGTAGAGCTGGGAGTTGGGGAATACGTCGATCCGAACCTTGCCCTTCATCCGCTCGTTGACGCGCTTGGCGAGCAACGCCGCGGCTTCACCCTTCGGGTGGCCGGCCGGCGCCGCGACGTGGCTGAACTTGATAACGATTTCCTTGGCGGCCGCGGCGGGAACGCCGGCGAACGATCCGAGCACGAGGCCCGATGCGGCGGCGAGCGCCGGGAATACGAATTTCTTCATGATGCCTTCCTGTCAAACATTGGATGTTTTAGCCGCCATACTGGTCTTCGTACCAGTTGTCATATTATGTGCGACCCGCGCGCCGAATCGGCTGCCGATTGCCGAATCCCGATAGCGCGGCTGTTTCGGCGCCCCCCTTAACCCTGTCCCTCTCTCCCCGGTGAAGGCGCGAGGGAACGCACCGCAAACTCCCTCTCCTTCTGGGAGAGGGCCGGGGTGAGGGAACGGCTGTTCAGCTCTTGGCGCTGGCCATGCACCAGACGCATAGCGGTAAGATGTTGAAAAAGCATAATTTATACCCAAATTCCAATTCGCGCCATTTCGGCGACATGGACATTCATGGACATTAATGGACATTTATTGACACCCATTTGGGAGGTACCTCCCATTTTGCCCGTACAATGCTGCATAGCTCCCCCTCCATACGCAAAACGCCGCCCCGGCGAGGGGACGGCAGACGCCTATTCATTTAGCCCGGACGGGAGCCGGGGCAAGGGGGGAATTGGAGGGCGAAGGTTGAGGCTGCCCGGCACCTGATTGCAGCTATGCTTCGAGCCTCCAAGTGCTGTTCGCTTCCGCCGGATCGAAGTGGAGTCAGGTGGTTGCTACCTAGTTGCCATAACCAAGACGGAAGACAACAGGATAGTCCAACTTGTTGAAAAAAATTGGTGGAGCCGGACGGAATCGAACCGACGACCTCTACAATGCCATTGTAGCGCTCTCCCAACTGAGCTACGGCCCCATCGTTCGGGACGGGCGGGCGGACCGCATGAGGATAGGGCCCCCGCCCGAGAGGCGCGCAAATTAGGTAAATCGCCGCTTTGTGGCAAGGAGTTTTTGGGGACATTCGGCGGTTGCGGGCGGCGGTTGCATCAGACGGTTTGGGGCGGCGGCTGCGGGCGGCGTCCGCGGGATCGGCGCGGCGCCGAAGCCTAGGACTTGTCCTCGCCGTCCCCATCGACCGTATCGACCACCGCGGCAACGTCTTCATCCCCATCGAGGTCGTCATCGTCATCGCCGAGAATCGCATCATCTTCGTCGCCGTCGATTTCGATGCCGTCATCGGCCTCGATATCGTCTTCTTCGACGTCTTCGCTTTCCTTCGCCTCGGGCGCCGGGGTCTCCGCCTTGGTTTCCTGCGGCGCCGGCGCGCGCTTGAGTTTGGGTTTTTCCTGCGTCTGCTCGGTCCCGCACTTCGGGCAGACCGCCGGCGTCTTTTTGAGATCGTAGAACTTCGCGCCGCAGTTCCGGCACGTGTGCTTGGTTCCCCATTCGGCGTTGACCACTCGCTACTCCTTCCGGTTTCGGCCAATTAACGGCCAGCCAATTGCCACGTTCGCCCGCCTCTGTCAAAAGCAAAAATCACCCGTCCCGCCGCATCCGGTCCCGGCGCCGCCGATACACCCCTTCCGCGACCGGGGCCAAACATGCTATGGACCGCCTCACGCGTTCACGCACCCCTGTTTACCGGCCGAAAGAGACGGTCCGAACCGACGAGCTAGGATTGACATGACTGCGGTGACATCCGGCGCCGCCGGTGCGCTACGCGGAACCCTGCGCGTCCCGGGTGACAAATCCATTTGCCATCGCGCCCTCATGCTTGCCGCCTCGACGGCGGGCGAGACGGTGGTCCACGGCCTGCTGGAAGGGGACGACGTGCTCGCCACCGCGGCGGCGATGGAAGCCCTCGGCGCGACGATCGAAAGGGGCGGCGGCGGCGAACCGTGGCGCATCCACGGCCGGGGCGTCGGCGGCCTCGCCGAGCCCGGCAATGTCCTCGACCTGGGCAACTCCGGCACCGCGGCGAGATTGCTGACCGGCCTGCTGGCCGGCCAGCCGTTCAACTCGACGCTCACCGGGGACGCATCTTTGGTCGGCCGGCCCATGGCGCGGGTGACCGGCCCGCTCGAGCGGATGGGCGGCCGCTTCACCTGCCGGTCAGGCCGGCGGCTGCCGATGACCGTTCACGGCACCGACCAACTGCGTCCGATCGTCGAAACCCCCGACGTCGCGTCGGCCCAGGTAAAATCCGCAATTCTCCTCGCCGGACTCACCGCTCCGGGGCGGACCACCGTTATCGAACGGCGTCAGTCCCGGGATCATACGGAACGAATGCTTCGATCGTTCGGCGCCGAAGTCGCCATCGAGGAAACGGCGGACGGAACCGCCGCCACAATCACCGGCCAGCCTGAATTGGTGCCGGCGGAGATTCAGGTTCCGGGAGATATTTCCTCGGCTGCTTTTCCGCTGGTCGCCGCAAGCATCATCGAGGGCTCCGATATTTCCGTGCCGGCCGTCGGCACCAACCCGCTGCGCGCCGGTCTCCTGACATGCCTGGAGGAAATGGGCGCCAAACTCACCCGGCGGCCCTTGGACAATGCGGCCGAAGGCGGCGAGCCAATTGCCGATATCCGTATCGAATGGGCGCCGCTTGCCGGGATCGACGTTCCGCCGGAACGGGCGCCGTCGATGATCGACGAGTATCCGGTCCTGGCGATGGCCGCGGCCTGCGCGGCCGGGTCCACCACCTTCCGCGGTATCGGCGAATTGCGGGTGAAGGAAAGCGACCGTTTGTCGGCCATCGCCTCGGGTCTGGCCGCGTGCGGCGTCGAGGTCGGGGAAACCGAGGACTCCCTGGTAATCCACGGCCGGGGCGAACCGCCGGCCGGCGGCGCCACCATCGCCGCCGATCTCGACCACCGGATCGCCATGGCATTTCTCGTTTTGGGACAAGCAACCGAACAACCCGTCACCATCGATGACGGCTCGACAATCGCCACGAGCTTTCCCGGATTTACCAAGGTGATGGGAGATTTGGGGGCGGTGCTTTCCGCCGGGGGACCGGGGTCGTGATTATCGCGGTGGACGGCCCGGCCGCATCGGGGAAAGGCACGCTGACCCGGCGGTTGGCGGAACATTTCGGGTTAGCCCGCCTGGATACGGGACTTCTCTATCGTGCGGTCGGGTTCGGAATCATTGAACAGGGCGGCGACCCCAGGGAGACGGCGGCCGCCATTGCCGCGGCCGCAAGACTTCAAGCGTCGGATTTGAACAATCCGGCGCTTCGCGGGGAAGCGGCCGCGTCGGCGGCCTCGGTCGTCGCCGCCATTCCCGGGGTGCGCGAGATGCTTCGCGCGTTCCAGCAGAACTTCGCCGCAAACCCGCCGGGGGGTGCGCCGGGGGCGGTCCTTGACGGGCGCGACATCGGCACCGTCATCTGCCCCGGCGCGGACATCAAACTGTTTCTCACCGCAAGCCCGGAAGTCCGCGCCGAAAGGCGCGTTAAGGAGTTGCAAGCCAAGGGCCTTGAAGCTATATACACGCGCATTCTGCGGGACTTACAGGACCGCGACGCCAGGGATGCATCGCGGGCCGTATCGCCGCTGGAGCCGGCCAAAGACGCACTGGTCATCGACACCAGTGAAAAAGACGCCGACACAGTGTTTGAAACGGCACTCGCTCATATCACGTCGCAGGATAACTGAAGACCGGGTCCAAGCCGCCCGACCGCGGCAAGCGCCCGCATCGCTCGTTTTCGGATGAGCGTCCTCAACGTGTTGAAAGACCGCCGGAGTCAACCGGTTGGCCAGTGAAACATTTATTCGAAGGAAGACCTGAACATGGCAAACGTGGATACCCACGCCGACAATCTCCCCCCGGACGTCGCCGAGCAAATGGCCGGCGAAAATTTTTCCGACCTCCTCGACAAGGCTTTTGAACAAGCGGAGCGCCTTCAGGGCAAAGTGGTAAACGGCCTCGTGCTGACGGTTGAGAACGATTTCGTCCTCATCGATGTAGGATTGAAGTCCGAAGGGTCGATCCCGATTAAGGAATTTTCCGAAGCCGGCACCGCACCGGCCATCGTGGCGGGCGATCGCGTCGACGTCTTCGTAGAGCGGTTCGAGGGCCGGGACGGCGTCGTTGTCCTGAGCCGCGAAAAGGCCCGCCGCGAGGAAGCGTGGAACGTCCTCGAGAAAGCCTTTGAAAATGACGAAAGAGTCGAAGGCGTCATCTTTGGCCGGGTCAAGGGCGGGTTTACCGTCGACCTCTCCGGTGCGGTTGCGTTCCTGCCCGGCAGCCAGGTGGATATCCGCCCGATCCGGGACGTGGGACCGCTGATGGGCAGCCCGCAACCATTCCAGATTCTCAAGATGGACCGCTCCCGTGGAAACATTGTCGTCTCCCGCCGCGCGGTACTGGAGGAAACGCGCGCCGAAGAACGCTCGGAGCTGATTTCCAACCTTACCGAGGGACAGGTTCTGGAGGGCGTGGTCAAGAACATTACCGATTACGGCGCCTTTGTGGATCTCGGCGGCGTCGACGGCTTGCTCCATGTGACCGACATCGCCTGGCGGCGGATCAATCATCCGTCCGAAGCTTTACAGGTCGGCCAAACGGTCAATGTTCAGGTGATTCGGTTCAACCCGTCGACCCAGCGTATTTCACTGGGTATGAAGCAGCTTGAAGCCGACCCGTGGGACGGTGTCGATGCCAAATATCCGCTTCAGGTCAAGCTGACCGGCCGGGTAACCAACATCACCGACTACGGCGCTTTTGTGGAATTGGAACCCGGCGTCGAAGGTCTGGTCCACGTCTCCGAGATGAGCTGGACCAAGAAGAATGTCCACCCGGGCAAGATCGTCTCCACAAGCCAGGAAGTGGAGGTCATGGTCCTCGATGTCGATCGCAACAAGCGGCGCATCAGTTTGGGCTTGAAACAATGCGTGGCCAATCCGTGGACCGACTTCCTGGAGAAATTCCCGGTCGGTTCCGAGATTGAAGGCGAAATCAAGAACATCACCGAGTTTGGACTGTTTGTCGGCCTCAATGAGGAGATCGACGGCATGGTCCACCTGTCGGACCTGGATTGGGTGAAGTCCGGCGAAAAAGCGATTGCCGACTACAACAAGGGCGACATGGTGAAGGTCAAGGTCCTGGACGTCGATGTCGAGAAGGAGCGGATTTCTCTCGGTGTGAAGCAGCTCACCGAAGACCCGGTCGCCGACGGTCTCGAGAAGCTCAAGAAGGGCGACATCGTCACCTGCACGGTCACCGGCACCGGTGACAAGGGAATCGAGGTCTCCGTGGGCGGGGACGTTCCGGGTTTCATCCGCCGGTCCGACCTCGGCCGCGACCGCTCCGAACAACGTCCCGACCGCTTTGCCTCCGGCGAGTTGGTCGACGCGATGGTCGTCTCGGTCGATAAAACCAGCCGCAAGATCAACCTCTCCATCAAGGCCCGCGAGGTCGAAGAGGAGAAGATCGCCATGGCGGCCTATGGCTCCTCGGACTCGGGCGCGTCTTTGGGTGATATCCTGGGCGCGGCTCTGAAGGAGAAAAGCGAGGCCGACGCCGAACCGGAGGAAGCAGAAGCGGAAGAAGCCGCCGCCGAAGATGCGGCCGAAGCCGGCGAGACCGAAGCGCCGTCCGAAGAAGCGGCCGCCGAAGACGCGGGCGAAGCCGAACCGGAGGAAGCAGAAGCGGAAGAAGCCGCCGCCGAAGACGCGGGCGATGCGGAGAAAGAGCCCGAAGACGAGGCCAAGAGCTAGCGGCGCCCGGGGTATGGCCTGGGGTATGGTCCGGGGGATGGGTCGGGCCCATGGCGCTGGACACTGACAGGATCGTCGATCGCCGCCGCCTTAAGCGCCGCCTCGGCTTCTGGCGGATCGTCGCCGTTGCGGCGCTCATCGCCTTGGTGGCCGTGGGCGTCGGCCGCTTTGGCGGGATTGGCGGCGGGCCCTATGTGGCCGCCATCGAAATCTCCAATGTCATATTTG
The DNA here is from genome assembly GCA_965213765.1 of Rhodospirillales bacterium. Classification (GTDB taxonomy): domain Bacteria; phylum Pseudomonadota; class Alphaproteobacteria; order Rhodospirillales; family UBA2165; genus JAJDXO01. Next base: position 2,625,634 of record OZ243926.1, read on the forward strand.
GAGAACCGGCCCGAGATGCCGCACTTCGCCGGGTCGCCGCGGACCGCAGGGCCCGGGCGCTCATCGTCCGGATTAATTCTCCCGGCGGCACCGTTGCCGGGGGCGAGGCGCTTTTCAGGGCATTACGGCTGGTCGCCGACAGAAAACCCGTGGTCGCCGTTATCGGCGAGCTCGGGACCTCGGCCGGGTACATGTCGGCACTCGGCGCCGATTATATTATCGCCCGCGAAAGCTCTATCACCGGGTCCATCGGCGTAATTTTGCAGAGCACCGATATCACCGGCCTGCTGGACAAACTGGGCGTCAAACCGGAGTCGGTCAAGAGTTCACCGTTGAAGTCTCAGCCCAATCCCCTGGAGCCGTTCTCCGAAGAAGCCCGCGCCGCCACCGAGGCAGTGGTCGCCGACATTTATGACCTATTTGTCGGCATGGTTGCCGAGCGGCGCCGGATGAGCAGGGAGCGCGTGGCCCCGTTGGCGGACGGGCGGATATTCACCGGACGCCAAGCTCTTCGCCAAGGGCTCATCGACGGCGTTGGCGGCGAGGCGGAGGCTCGCGACTGGTTGGCCTCGGCCCACGGCATTGCCGCATCACTGCCGGTACGGCCCGTAAAAGCACGCCGCGACGGTGGAATTCTGAGGGACATGCTTGACGATGTAGTCGGAAAAACATTGTTTTCTGAACGACTTAGACTTGACGGGTTGATTTCCCTTTGGCACCCTGAGTTCAAATAAACCTTGTTCGGCGTCTGGCAGCGTCGGCCAATATCTTCACCATCGAAGAATTGGCAGCGACGGGGGAGGGATGCACTGAGATGACCAAATCTGAACTCATCGCATACTTGGCCGAGCAGAATCCCCATCTCTATCAGCGCGACGTAGAACGAATCGTAACGACAATCTTCGACGAAATTGCCGCGGCCCTCGCAAGAGGAGACCGGGTCGAATTACGCGGCTTCGGGGCATTTTCGGTTAAACACCGCGACTCCCGCACGGGGCGAAATCCCCGGACCGGCGAGGCGGTGCAGGTTGCGGCAAAGCGCGTTCCCTATTTCAAGACTGGAAAGCAACTCCGGGAAATGATCAACTCCTGAGCCGTCGCCGGCCCCAGAGGGTCCGGGTGCGACGGCTTGCCGCAAGGAGACCAGTTCATTGATCCGCGTCATTTCCTGGATCGCCATGGTGGTCGTAGGCCTGGCAATTATCGTATTCGCTGTCGCCAATCGATCTCCGCTGGAGATTGACCTCTGGCCACTCCCGTTCACCCCGGTCGTGCCGAGTTTTGCCGTCGTCCTCGGCGCGGCATTTGTCGGGTTTGTGGGCGGGGGCATCATAGCCTGGCTATCCGCCGGCGGAACGCGCCGCAGGGCCCGTCAAGAACATCGGCGCGCCGATACCCTCGAAAAGGACCTGGAAACTCTCAAATCCAAGATCGACGAACTCGACAAGAGCGGCACCGGCCCCTCGGCCTGACCGAAGTCATTCGCTCCGGCCAGGGTCCGGACCCGATTGAGCCGCCATAGGGATGTTGCGGCGATGAGGCATAAAATGATTGCGTCATGGCCGGCCTACGCCGTCCGAAAGTCGGCTTCGGCCGACTGAAGGCCGGGCCCACCGGACCGGCTTCGCCGGCCGGAGGACAAACCGCGACCCGGCCATCCACGTGTACCGTGCCGCGAGGCGTGGATCACCGGGTCAAGCCCGGTGATGACGACTTGCCGGTGAGTGAGGGAGAGGGAGCTTGCCGTGCGTCCCCTCGCCCCCGTCAGGGGGAGAGGGATGCGAAGGGTTGGCGAGCGAAGCGAGCTATAGCCGGAGCCGGGTGAGGGGGCAAAAACGGGAATCCCCTAATCGAGTCCGGACCCTAGCGCCGCAACCTCGGGGGCTGTATAAGACGGCGACCTCACCAAGCCTGGAGCATTGCGAATGACCCTGCCGCCTCATGAACGCGTCTTTGTCCCTCTCGATACGCCGGATCGCGACCGCGCCAAAGCGATTGCGTCCGATGTTGCGGGTCATGTCGGCGGCGTGAAGGTTGGCAAGGAGTTGTTCACGGCGCTTGGGCCTGAAGCCGTCTTGGAGATTACCGGGGGAAATATACCGCTGTTTGTCGATCTCAAATTTCACGACATCCCGAACACGGTTGCCGGTGCCGTGCGAAGCGCGGTCAAAATGAAACCATACATGCTCAACGTTCACGCCGCGGGCGGCCGTGCCATGATGAGGGCGGCAGCCGATGCGGCCGGGGAGGCGGCATCGAAGATCGGGCTTCAAAAGCCTTTGGTGCTCGGCGTCACCGTGCTCACGTCGCTTGACGATAACGACCTCAAGGACACCGGTATCTCCGGTCCGACGCTGGATCAGGTAAAGCGGTTGGCGGCCCTCACTCAGGAGAGCGGATTGGACGGAGTCGTCTGTTCGGGACGCGAAATCGAAACCCTGCGGGCGCAATGCGGTCCGGATTTCAAACTCGTGGTGCCCGGAATCCGGCCTGTCTGGGCGTCCACGGACGACCAGAAACGCATTCTCACACCCGCGGATGCCGTCGGCCGCGGGGCGGATTACCTGGTGATCGGGCGGCCGATCACCGGTGCCGCCGATCCCGCAGAGGCCGCCGGCCGGATTCGAGATGAACTTGCCGAGGCCGCTTGAGGTAAAGATTTGCGGCCTTGACCGCCCGGAATCCGTAGCCGCCGCGGCAGCGGCCGGCGCGGACTATACCGGGTTTGTCTTTTACCCGCGATCACCGAGAAATCTGAGCCCCGCCCATGCGGCCGAGCTCATTGGGTTGGTTCCGGAGGGCGTGGTCCGGGCCGGATTGTTCGTCGATCCCAGCGATGAACAAATCGATAGGGTGCTTGGAGCAACTTCCCTGGATCTCCTTCAGCTCCACGGCGGTGAGACACCGGACCGGGTCGGAGAGATCAAGGAACGCACGCGCCTCCCGGTCATGAAGGTAATTTCCGTGGCCGGCGCGGCCGACCTCGAACGCGCCGATGATTTCCGGAGCATCGCGGACCGCTTTCTCTTCGACGCCAAACCGCCTACGGATATGACGGATGCGCTTCCCGGCGGCAACGCGCTGATGTTCGATTGGCAGTTGCTGTCGGAACGCCGGATCGACACGCCCTGGATGCTTGCGGGCGGTTTAACCGACCAGAACGTGGCTCAGGCCATCCAAATCTCGGGCGCCAGGGCCGTTGACGTGTCGTCCGGGGTTGAGGATCGGCCAGGGGTGAAAAACGTCGATAAAATTCAACGGTTTATCGGCGCGGTCCGATCCGTGCCGATCAACGTGCAGACCATGAAATAACCCTCGTTGCACCGGCAACGGTGTGGTTTATTAGCGGCCAATCAAGAAACCAGGGCCACGACCACGGCATGACCAAGCCCAACACCTACCAGCGAGGTCCCGACAACGACGGGCATTTTGGAATCTATGGCGGCCGATACGTCGCCGAGACCCTGATGCCCCTCATTCTCGATGTCGAGCGAGCCTATGACGAGGCCCGCAACGACCCGGCGTTCCAGGCGGAACTGAGCTCTTATTTGACGAGTTATGTGGGCCGGCCGACGCCGCTCTACCTCGCCGAACGCTTGACCGAACATTTGGGGGGCGCGCGGATCTACTTCAAGCGCGAGGACCTCAATCATACCGGCGCCCATAAGATCAACAATTGCATGGGACAAATTTTGCTCGCCAAACGGATGGGCAAGCGCCGGGTCATCGCCGAAACCGGCGCCGGTCAGCACGGCGTCGCCACCGCGACCGTGTGCGCCCTGTTCGGTCTCGAGTGCGTTGTCTATATGGGCGAGATCGACATCGAGCGGCAAGCGCCCAACGTATTTCGGATGAAGATGCTTGGCGCCGAAGTTCGACCGGTAACGTCGGGCTCCGGGACCCTGAAAGACGCCATGAACGATGCGCTCCGCGACTGGGTGGCGACGGTCGATGATACCTACTACCTGATCGGAACCGTTGCCGGACCGCACCCCTATCCGACCATGGTTCGGGAATTCCAGTCGGTGATCGGCGAAGAGACAAAGGCGCAGATAAACGAAATCGAGGGACGAAACCCCGATACGCTTCTCGCCTGCATCGGCGGCGGATCAAACGCAATCGGCATGTTTCATCCATTCCTCGATGATGATCAGGTCCGGATTATTGCCGTTGAAGCCTCAGGCGAAGGGATCGAGACGGGCAAGCACGCCGCCAGCCTCACCGCGGGAAAGCCCGGCGTCCTGCACGGCAACCGGACCTATTTGCTGCAAGACGACGACGGCCAGATTACCGAAGCCCATAGTATCTCGGCCGGTCTGGATTATCCGGGCATCGGACCCGAACACGCCTGGCTCCATGACCTTGGCCGCGTCGAGTACGTGTCCATCCGGGACGATGAGGCCGTGGATGCCTTTCAACTCTGCACCGAGGCCGAGGGAATCATTCCGGCCCTCGAATCCGCCCACGCGGTGGCCCATGCGGCAAAAATCGCCCCCGAACTCGCCTCGGACCACCTGATGGTCATAAATATGAGCGGACGGGGTGACAAAGACCTTGAATCCGTCGGCGCCTACTTGAAAGCACAAGGGTCATGAGCGGTACGCGAATATCCGCCCGATTTGACCGGTTGAAATCGGAGAACCGTTCGGGGCTGGTCACGTTCATTACCGCAGGCGATCCGGATCGCGGGACCTCGCAATCCATATTGGATGCGCTCCCCGGGGCCGGCGCCGATCTCATCGAATTGGGAATGCCGTTTTCCGATCCCATGGCCGATGGTCCGGCCATTCAGGCAGCGAGCCTGCGGGCGCTCAACAATGGCGCCAACATGAAGCAAACCCTGGAAATGGTGGCGTCGTTCCGAAAAAACGACGAACAGACGCCTGTCATCTTGATGGGTTACTACAATCCCATCTACGCCTACGGACCGGAAGAGTTCATGGCCGATGCCAAGAGCGCCGGCGTCGACGGATTGATTGTCGTCGACCTGCCGCCCGAGGAGACCGAGCTTCGGCAACCTGCCGAGGCCGCCGGGTTGGACTTCGTTTACCTGACCGCGCCGACCACCGATGACCATCGTCTGCCCCATGTGGTCGAACACGCCGGGGGGTTCATCTACCATGTTTCAATAACGGGAATTACCGGCACCAAATCGGCTAACGCCGGTGCGGTCGAAACAGCCGTTTCGCGAATTCGCCGCCACACCAGCCTGCCGATTGCCGTCGGATTTGGTATCAAGACCCCGGCGCAGGCGGCTGAAATCGGCAAGTTTGCCGATGCCGTCGTCGTCGGTTCCGCCGTGGTCTCTCAAATCGAGGAAAATCTAAACGGCGACGGGCCGTCGGCGTCTGCGTGCCGGGATGCCGTCCTCGGACTGGTCAGAGACCTCGCAGGCGGATTGAAGCGCTAGCCGAAATTCCGAGCGCACCGCCGTGACCGCAACCTCTCTTATTGACCGGCTTTTTCAGCGTCACCCCAGGGTGATCGATCTCTCCCTGGACCGGATTCAGCTCCTGCTCGATAGGCTGGATCACCCGGAACGCAAGCTGCCGCCGGTGGTCCATGTGGCCGGCACCAACGGAAAGGGCTCGGTAATCGCCTTCCTGCGCGCGTTCGCCGAAGCCGCCGGTCTCAAAGTTCACGTTTACACCTCACCTCACCTGATACGCTTCAATGAACGAATTCGTATTGCCGGAAACTTGATTTCCGACAATCGGCTGCTGGAGTTGCTGGAAGAGTGCGAATCCGCGGCGGGTGACGACCCCATCACTTTTTTTGAGATAACCACCGCCGTCGCCTACCTCGCATTTTCAAGGACATCTGCGGACCTGGCGCTCATCGAAACCGGTCTCGGCGGCCGTCTGGATGCGACGAATGTCCTCGACGCGCCTGCCGTGACGGCGTTGACCCCGATCTCTCTGGATCATCAGCGGTATTTGGGAAATGAGCTGACCGGGATTGCCGGTGAGAAAGCCGCCATCATGAGGCCCGACGTGCCGTGCATCGTTGCCCGGCAGCCGGCTGAAGCGATGCCGGTCATAAAGAAAAAGGCGGACGAAATCGGCGCCGACTTATTGGTTTCGGGGCGGGATTGGTCCGTCGAGCGGGAACGGGCCCGGATGGCCGTCAGAACACCGGGCAAACTCCGGGACTTGCCGGTCCCCATGCTCGCCGGCGACCACCAGATCGAGAATGCCGCCCAGGCAATCGCGTGCCTCGATTCACTTGGCGGAGTCTCGATTCCCGACGCCGCCGTCACCAAGGGCCTCAACGGCGTCGACTGGCCCGGCCGCCTCCAACGGCTGACAAAAGGGCCGCTCCTGGACGACCTCCCGCCGGGGTGGGAAATCTGGGTGGACGGGGGGCATAACGGCGGCGCCGGAATCGTCTTGGCCCGACAGGCGGCGCGCTGGAAAGACCGTCCGCTGGCGCTGATGGTCGGCATGCTGAAGTCCAAGGATCCGCGGGTATTTCTCGAATCGCTCGCGCCCCATACTCAACTCACCGTGGCGTTGAAAATTCCCGGCGAAGACGGCGCCTGGTCCTCCGAAGACTTGGCCAAGCAGGCAACGGCAGCCGGTATGACCGCGCTCGAATCCGGCGGACCTCATCCGGCCGCACAAAGAATTCTATCCCGCCTGGATCGCCCGGGCAGAATCCTGATTTGCGGATCACTCTATCTGGCGGGTGAAATCCTCAAGACTCACACCTGAACCGGCGGGTACTTAGGTCCGGACTCAATTGAGCCGCCATAGGAGTGTTGCGGCGCTGCGGACGGCGCGGCACAAGGTCCCTCGCCCCCGTCAGGGGGAGAGGGATGCGGAGGGTTGGCGAGGCGAACGCCAAGCCTACCCGGCGCCGGGTGAGGGGGAGTTTCGGTCGGTCCGCTCGTCCCCTCCCGGGGGACCGAGGAGCGCCATCGAAGGCCGGGTTCCTTCGCGTCGCGGCCGAATTCCCGTCTTCGCGCACGAACCGCCCCGCTCATTCATCTCAGGTCCCAAGCAAAACCCCGCCACTGGGACGGGGTCTCGATGAATGGCGGACGCAATCGGCTTCAGATGACCGATTCGACCCATTCCATGAGCTTGCTCTTGGGCAGCGCGCCAACTTTCATGGACGCGACCTCACCGTCCTTGAAAAGCATCAACGTCGGAATTCCGCGTACGCCGTATTTGGAGGGCGTCTCCGGATTGTCGTCGATATTCACCTTGGCAATCGTGAGTTTGTCGCCAAGTTCGGTACCGATTTCGTCGAGGGACGGGGCGATCTGTTTACAGGGACCGCACCACTCGGCCCAGAAATCCACCAACACGGGGCCGGATGCTTGAAGCACATCCGAGTCGAACGACGAATCGCTTACGTCTTTGGCCATAACATTTTTCCTTTCCAATGCCGCACAGCGATGCCGCTCGCGAGGGATATTGTGGATGAGGAAGCCAATCTATGTGCGGCCCGGATGCCCGTCAAGGGACGTACCGGTCCGTAAGTTCCCCGGGGATTTCCATAATGATCGGGCCGTCGGTCCAAAGCAGGACGCACGCGATTTCGCGGTCCGCATAGATTTCGGCAACCACGGAACGGTAGATCGCCAACTGCCGCAAATAGGCCGGGGGCACATCCTCCGGCGACCGGGGCGGCGGCCGATTGGTTTTGTAATCGACAATCGTGACCTTTTCCCTGTCGACCAGAATGCGGTCGATCTGACCGGAGACGGCCTGATCACCGACGAGGCCGACAATCGGCACCTCGGCCCGCGATCCTTTGCCAAACAGCGGGGCCGCAACCGGATCTTCCATGACCGCCAAGGTCTCGCGGGCAATTTGTTCCCGGTCCGCCCGCTCGAGGTCTTGTGCGGCGCCGGACAAATACGCCGCGGCGGCGTCGGGCCGTGATTCCCCGGGAAGGTCCGGCAGTGTCTGAAGAAGGTTGTGGATCAACAGCCCACGGCGAAATCGCTCCGAATTATCTTGCCCGAGTGGAGACCGAACCGGCGGATCGTCATCCGCCGGCCGCGACGGGCTGAGCGGTCGAGGCAGAGGGGCTTCCGGCGCCGGCGGCTCGTCTGCCCAACTCGGCAACGGTATCGAAGCGAGCTCTTGCGGGTCCGAGGTCTTCCCGACTTCCCTGGTTTGAGGCGCCGCAAGACGGAAAATCTTCTTGGCCGGCCCACCATCCCATTCGGCGAGAATCGGATCATCGACAGCCTCGGCAAGCGGCTCGAGCGCTTGACTGATCAACTCGTACCAATTGCCCTCGGGCGCCTTGGTCTTGGTCTCCCAGCCGCAGATGTAGAGCCGGTCTTCCGCCCGCGTCATGGCGACGTAGAGCAGCCGCCGATATTCCCGCTGCTGGGCAACGCGGTCTTTTTCCGCCAGCCGGTCGCCGACGGCCTCGCGAAATGCCCGGCGCGGCGGCCACAGCAAGAACGCCGCGCCGTCCTCATCCCGGCTGCCCCACAGCAGGCCGGCCCCCTGACGCGGCACCTGCATTGTATCCGGCAGAAATACGATTGGCGCTTGCAAGCCCTTGGCGCCGTGAACCGTCATGATCCGAACCGCGCCGCCGCGGCCCTGGTCCAAATCCCGCTTTACCTCAACCGCGCCGGCCTCCATCCATTGCAGAAATCCCTGAAGCGACGGGGTGTGGCTTCGTTCGAAAGCCAGTGCCAGGTTCAGAAATTCAGTAAGAGGATCAATCGCCTCGGGCCCTAGCCGGGCAAGCAAACGGCGGCGTCCGCCCCGTGCGCCAAGGATGCCGGCAAACAGCTCATAGGGGGGCAGGTAATCGGCGGCGGCAAGCACGTCCCGCAGAAATTCGTGGGCGGCGGCAAATCTCGGACTGGACTCCCGGCGGGCCTGGAGTTCCGACCACAAGCTTCCTTCCCGGTTATAGGCGAGTTCGAACAGGTCCTCTTCGGTCAGGCCTACAATCGGGCTCTTGAACACCGTCGCCAGCGTGAGGTCGTCCTCGGGAAACAGCAGAAACCGGCCCAGCGCCAACAGATCCATGACCGCGATGTGCTCGGTGAGCACCAATCGGTCGACACCCGCGACGTCGATGTCCAACGCCTTGAGCGCGCGCACCAGATCATCCACGAATACGCCGCGGCGCCTGACCAAAACCATGATGTCGCCGGCGGCGATCGGACGGCCCGCGGATTCGAGCACCTCGCCATCGTTGATCATCCGGGAAATGCGGGCGGCGATGATGGCCGCAAGCCGGGCCTGCGGCGTTCCGCCCCCGATCCGCTCAACCGGCGGTTTCCAGGTCTCGGTCTCATCCGACTCCAGCGGCGGAACGGGCGGCCACAGTTCCACGAGGCCGCCATCTCCCTCGCGGGCCGCCTCGTGCACAATTGGGCGATCATCCAGCGCCACGCCGTCCCGGGCCGGGACCTGTTCAAATACGGCGTCCACGGCGCGAAGGACCGGTCCGACGGACCGGAAGGAAATATTCAGATCCACGTCCAACCATTGACCGCCGGCGCCGGGGACCGTCCGGGCCAGCCGATCCCGTACCGCGGTGAAGTTTTCCGGCGCGGCGCCCTGGAAACTGTAAATCGACTGCTTGACGTCACCGACCGCGAACATGGTGCGGTTCAGGTCGCGGGCCCCCTCACCGGCAAAGAATTCCCCGACAATCGAATCGACGACGGACCACTGATCCGGGCTGGTATCCTGAGCCTCGTCGATCAGGACATGATCGAGACCGCCGTCGAGCTTGTAGAGCACCCATGACGAGATGCCGGAACGCGCGAAAAGCCGCCCGGCATCGAGAATCAAGTCTTCATAGTCGAGGAGCGCCCGGGACCGCTTTTCCCGCTGATAAGTATCGATGAGAGTCCGTGAAATCACCGTCAGCGCCCGGGTCGCGCTTGCCGTCGCCGCCGCCCGGCTCTTAAGGACGAACCGAGCCAGCCGTTCGGCCTCGGCCTCGAGGATATCCTCGGCGCCGGGCGCGGCTGCCGCGGTCGCTTTGTTGATTAGGCGTTTCGCCTGCCTAACAACGCCGTCTCTATGGTCCCGGGTCAAGAAATAGTCGAGGTACGGCGTTAGCCCGGTGATCCGTCCGATCCGGTCCGCATCCAGCCAGCGGGAAAGCATCCTGCCTTTCTGGGCTTCGGACTCCGTGCCCTGTTGAAGTGCTTCCGCCGCCATTCTCAGGCCAAGCTGATCGAAGGCCGCGTCACCGACCGCTTGTTCGGTCAGGCTCGATATCGTGTCACCGGGCGCCAGACCGAGCGCATCGCGGACGATATCGCTCAAGGGCACGGGCCCTCCCGCCTGATCCAACATCCGGCGCAGCCGTCCCCGCTGATTTGCCAACGTCGAAATCAGACCCGGAAATTCGAACTCATAGACATGTTTGGTTATTTCGGCGAGGGCATCCGTCAGTTCGGGGTCCCGGGCCTGTTGCGCTTCGCGCAGAATATGCGCCTCGGCAAAGGCGAGCGTTTCCTCCGCATCACGTTCGTCCATCAACGAAAAATGGGGCGCGATTTGCGCCTCGATTGGAAATCGGCGGAGCAGTGATTGGCAGAAGGCGTGTATGGTTTCGATGCGCATCCCCCCCGGCGTATCCAAGACCGTCGCGAACAGACGCCGGGCCCGGCGGCAGGTATCCTCGTCGGGCTGTCCGCCGGTCAGCGACGTCAGCGCCGCCTTGAGATCTTCGTCCGGCGCCATCGTCCATTGACCAAGCTGATCGGCGACCCGGCCGGCCATTTCAGCCGCCGCCGCCCGGGTGAACGTCAAACACAACAGGCGCTCCGGCGGCGTCCCGTCGAGCAGCAGGCGCAGCACCCGGTCGGTCAGCACCTTGGTTTTGCCCGTGCCGGCCGACGCCGACACCCAGACGGAGACGTCCGGCCGGGTGGCCTTTCTTTGCCTGATGGCGGCGAGATCGGCCGCCGGCCGTTCGCTGGTGCCGTTCACGACTCTCCCCCATCCGACGCCGACGCCCACTCCTTGACCCGGGCGAGATGCTCATAGTCCGAGTATTTCGGAGCATCTTCGGGCCGGGGCCGGGCTTCGTAGACCGTCTCGTCCCGGTCAAAAACGGAGATCAGGCCGGAAAGACCCTCGCGCGCCTCATCGGCCAGCCGGCCGGAATCCTTGGCGGCGGTTCGCGTCTCGCCCGCGGGCACCGTCCCCCGAAGACGCCAATAGTCGAGCGCCGAGACCGTCCGCGCTTCGATGCCCTTGAAACCGCCGCGTTCCGCGATCAACGCTTCCAACGGCAATTGCGGCGAAAACCCGGCCGTGACTTCCTTGCCGGACGGCAATGGGCCCGTCTTGTAGTCCACGATATGGAGGGAACCGTCATCCAGAAGATCAATTCGATCGGCCTTGGCCGTCAGCAAAAAGGGACCGGCCGGACCAGCCAATTCGGTCCGGCCTTCGACTTCGCCGTATGAGCGGATAATCGCCTTACGGCGTCGTTCCTCCTCGGCGACAAACCAGTCCGCGATGCGTTCAAACCTCGGCCACCAGAACGCCCACACGCCCGGCATCTGCAAACGATCGGCGAATTCCTCCCGGCCTATCGCCAGTAATTCCGCTTTGGTGTCGCGGGGCAGGTCTCCGGGGTACTTTTGAACGAAAACGCTCAAGGCCTCATGGATGATGGTTCCATATTCCGCGGCGCTCGGCGGCATCTCGATCGGGTCCAAAGCCGACAAGCCCAGGACATGGCGTGCATAAACGGCATACGGATCGCGCATCCAGGTCTCCACCTGGGTTACCGAAAGCCGGCGCGGCCGGGCCGACACCGGGGGGCTGGGCGCCGGGCGCATGATCGGGTCCGGTGCGGCCGGGTGGTCGAGCATTGACTGCCAATGGTTCCAATCGTGGACGACAAGCCGGTTTGGGGATGCGCCATGCCGCGCCAGCATCGTGTCCAGCCGGAGCAGCCAGCGGGACGGAACGGCCGGCGTGCCGTCGATCCTCGCCGCACGCGTCAGCACAACTTCGGGCGCGCCGCAGGCCTGGACAAAATCGTGGGCCGTCAGACCAACTCGTCTCTCGGGCGAGGGCAGCCCGAACGCCGCCCGCATGGGCCGGCTCATCCACGGGTCGGCTTCCGCCTCCGGGGGCCAGGTGCCCTCGTTGAGCCCGCCCAATATCATCAGATCCGCATGCTGCAGCCGCGCCTCCAGCAATCCCCAGATGAACAGACGCGGGTGGGTGCCCCATTGCGGCCGAACAACGACCCCCTCCATCAAGGTAGCGAACAGAGACGGGTAATCACCGGGCGCGATAGCCTCCAAGGTCCCGATCGCGGCCGACAATTCCGAAATGAAATTAGCGGCGGCCTCACCCGCCTCGCCGGCCCAGAGACGCTCCGCGCCGGACAGTTCATCGGTCGCGGCCATCGCCTCCGCCGCCGAAACATGCGCCTCGATGAGCCGCGAGGGCGGAACGGCGGGAAGCCGATAGAGCGCGGCCAACTCGGTGACCGAAGCATGAAACCTGCCGATCCAGTCCGCGGTCTCCGGGTGCTTGCCGCTCAGCCCCTTGGCCAGCGGCTCCAACCCTGGCGCCGGGCGGGCGCCCCGAAGACAGTGCCGTTCCAGGATTCGGGCCTGACGGCGAAAGGCCGCGGGATTGGCGCCATTTGCCGCAAGCGGATGCTTCGACAATGCCAATAGAGGTACCGGCGCAAACTCCTCGGCGACCGCCTGAACGGTCAGGCTCAGGAACACGCCTACGGCGGTCCGGTTCAGAGGGAGCCCCGCCGAATCGTCGATTTCGATTTTCCACCGGCGTAATTCTCCGGCGACCCGGCGGGCGAGCTGCCGGTCCGGGGTCGCCAAGGCAGCGGTCCTGCCCTCGACCTCGACCGCGCCCCGCATCATCAGGGCTATCGCCCGGGCCTCCTCCTCGGGGTCGCCGAACTCGGCCCGGGATATGCCGCCGAGCGCCGCGGCCGACACCTCCTCATCGACATGCCACCGGTCCGTCAACGGAGCCGGCAATAAAGCCCGGGACACGAGCCGGGCCCGCGAGCGGCGCTGCTCTCCGGCTTTCCGCCCCGCGCCATCCGCATCCGCGGGCCAAACATTTACGTCGGATATTTCAACACCAAGACGGTCCAGAAGCCGAACCATTCCCGACTGCGGATGCACATCGTCGAGAACCTGGATCGCATCCCCGTCCAGAGACACGTCCAGTCCAGGCAGGACAACCCGGCCGTTCGGCAGATTCGCGATCACCGTCAACAGGTCGGCCGTCGCCGGCACCGAACCCGTCGAACCCGCGGCAATAACAGGCCAATCGGTCGGATTTTGCCTCCACCGATTGGCCTGAGCGGCAAGCAGTCTATTGCGGCGCCCGGCCGGATCGATCGCGTTTTCCCCTGCGAGAATTTCGGGCCATTGATTGGTGACGATTTGCAGAAATTTCAGCGTCTCCTGCCAATGTACCGCAAACTCTTCAGGCACCAAATCGGCAAGACCATCATGCGAAAGCCGTTCGGTCTGAATTTGATCGATGAGCCGCGCCAGCTCCCGGGCCAGACGCGCGGCCTGATCCGGCGTGATCTGTCCCCCTTCGAACTGCTGGACGAGGCGGGTAAGGATCAGATGACGGCGGATCCCCGAGATCGCCGGCGGAATCGCCGCCGCGCCGGTGCTTGGGATTTCCTCCCAGCCGGCGATCGCCAGCGCATCTTCGTCGAGGTCACCAAGCGGCAGCATCCGGGGAAGGAGGAGCGCCGCCCCGCCGGATTGGCGCAGGAACGCCTCCCGCAAGGCACGGACAGCACGCCGTGTCGGCAGGAATATCCGATATCCGGCCAGCAGCCCGGCATCGCCGCCGGTCTCCTTCAGAATTCCGGCGGCAAGCGCGTCGACGAACGGCACCCCCGGCGGGATGGAATAAATCGATGAGGTCCGCGGGCTTTCCGTCATCGGTGCCGGATGCCGGGGAAACGCTCGGACATATAGCCTTCAACCTGATCCAAGCCGTCGGCCGTCCCGACGTGAAACCATTCCCCATCGTGGACGATACCGTAAAGCCGTTCGGCCTCGATCGCCCGATCATAGAGGAGGTTGAACGAAAACGCGCCGTCGGGGGCACCGGCAAGCAGTCGTGGATGCACGACCATCACACCCGTGTAGGCATAAGGGACCTGCTCCCGCTCCGGCCGGCGGCTGAGGAGTCCGACCGGACCGATAACGAAATCACCGGCACCTTCATAGCCGTAGGCTTCGACGGTCGAGTGCATGAGCAACAGGGCATCCATCATCGAGTCGTCGAAATTCAGCGCCAACCGTTCAATTGCCCGGGAAGGACCATCAAGCCAGAGCGAATCGGTGTTCACAACCAGAAAAGGCTCGTCTCCGAGGTGCGGCAGGGCATTGGCGACCCCGCCGCCGGTGTCCAAGATTTCCGGCTCATGGGATATGACTATTTCCATATCCGGCCGGTGCTTCAAATGGGCTTCGACCTGATCGGCCAGATAGTGGGTATTCACCACCGCCTTCTCGATGCCCGATGCGGCCAGACGGTCCAGGCACATGTCGATCAGCGTGCGTCCTGCCACCTGAACGAGCGGCTTCGGCGTCTTCTCGGTGATCGGACGCATGCGCAGACCCAGCCCCGCGGCGAGCAGCATTGCGATACAAAGGGAATGCCGGCCGGTTTCAGCCATTTTCAAGCCTGCCTTTGCCGCGCGGGAACTGTCCGCGACGAGAGCGGGACCGCCGCATCCAGCCAGTCGCGGAGTGGGCCCAGAACGGGATGGCGGCAGGCCCCCGTCAGGAGCCGCCAGACCCGCGGGATGTGCCGAAGGTAGGCGAATTTGCCGTCCCGACAGGCGAGCCGGGTGAAAATACCAATGACCTTGCAGTGCCTTTGAGCGGCAAGAATTGCGTAGGCCGCCTCAAATGTCCGCCGATCCTGACCGGGGAACGCGCCGAGGTAGCGGTCGAGCATGAGTCCGGCGAGGCCGGGGCGCAAATCGCGGCGGGCATCCTCGAGCAAAGACATGAGATCGTAGGGCGTGCGGCCGACCACCGCATCCTGATAGTCCAACAACCCGACGGCGGCGACCCCTTCGCGCCGCGGAAGCCAAATGAGGTTGTCGGCGTGGTAATCCCTGAGCGTAAGGGTCTCCGGCACCTCTTCGAGCATTGGCAGGCACCGCCGCCAAATATCCTGAAAAGCCGTTCGGGTGCGAGGCGGGGTCGGCACGTGAAGCGTATTGGGCATATACCAGTCGGTGAACAGCGCCGCTTCGCCGAGAAGCATTTCCTCGTCGTATTCGGCGAGCCCATCAGGTACGGAAACCGCAGGATGCCGGCTGTGCAGATCTATCAGCAGATCGACGGCCCGCTCATAGAGATCCCGCTCGCCGGCGCCCTTGGCAACGGCCGCCGTGTAGAGATCATCGCCAAGATCCTCGAGGAGAAGCAATCCCGTCTCCCGGTCCTCGGCGTATATCCTCGGCGCGCTGTAACCCAGGCTGAGCAGATGGCCGGTCATATGGACAAACGGCCGCACGTCTTCCCGAGGCGGCGGCGCATCCATAATCACGGCCGTTTCGTCACCCTTGGTAATCCGCTCATAGCGCCGGAAAGACGCATCGCCGGCAAGCGGCTGGCGCACCGCACCCCGCCAACCGGCCGCGTCGATGAACGAATTGATATGGTCCGACCGGTCAGCCAAGGTCTTCAAGCTCGTTCAACCGGTCCGCCCATTCGTCGGTACCTTCAATCTCGACCCGCCGCACATCCTCCCGCTCGCCGATCGCGAAACGCAGGTCGAGCCGCTCCCAAGGGAGGTAGGCGCCTAAATTCTCCGGCCATTCAATGAGCGAAATGCCTTCGGTAAACGCATCTTCGATATCCAGCTCCAGTGCGTCGTCGGGATTTTCCAGGCGGTAAAAGTCGAAGTGCCAGACGGTTCCCGCCTCGAGTTCGTAGGTCTGAACCAACGTAAAGGTGGGGCTGGGAATTTCCTCCCGGACTCCCCACTCCCTCAGGAACGCCCGGGCAAATGTGGTCTTGCCGGTTCCGAGCTCGCCGGAGAGCGCGATGACGTCTCCATCCTCGGCGAGCGAGGCGATTTCGGCGGCCAATTCGGCAGTCGCTTCCTCTCCATCCAAGGTCAGCCGGCGCGGCTTGGGCATGCTCATGGCACTCTTTTAAAGGAGCGGCGATTGAAGCGAAAGCGGATTGCTGTACCGGGGTCCGGACCCGATTGAGCCGCCATGGGAGCGTTGCGGCGACGGGGACGGCGCGGCACGAGGTCCCTCGCCCCCGTCAGGGGGAGAGGGATGCGGAGGCTTGGCGAGCCTGCGAGCCATAGCCGGGTGAGGGGGAACTTCCATATCGCCCCCACCCTCACTCCTACCCCGGCCCTCTCCCGGAGGGAGAGGGAGTTTCGGTGGGTCCCCTCACCCCCTTCCCGGGGGGAGAGGACGAAAAAAGGAGAATCCCCCAATCGAGTCCGGACCTTAGGCGGGACTTTGCGGGATACGGCAGGTGACGGTGGTGCCCCGATTGAGGCGCGAGATCAGATTAACGGTGCCTCCGTGAAGCTCGATGAAGCTTTTGACCAGAGTCAGGCCGAGGCCGACGCCTTCATGGCCGGCATCCGCCCCCCGGGCGAAGCCCCTGAAAACAAGTTCGATTTCGGACAGCGGAATGCCGACCCCTGTGTCCTTGACGAATATCTCGATCTCATCCTGGCCGCGCGCCGCACCGAGCGTTACCGTCCCGCCGGGCTCGGTAAATGCCAGCGCATTACTCAACAAATGGAGCAATGCCTGGCGCAATATGCGGTCGTCGGCGGTGATCCATCCGACCTCGGGCGAACAATCGAACGCCAGTCGAATCTTGTCCGACCGGGCACGTTCCCGGACCAGGCTCAAAAGATCGGTCAACAGGACGTGGAGATCGAGACTTTCGAGATCAAGACCGAGCAGTCCCGCCTCGAGATTCGCAAGATCCATCACCTGTCCGATGGTCGACGCCATGGCCGCGGCCGTCGAGGCGATCCCCTCCGCATACTCCTGCTGGCGGCGGTTCAGCTCTCCGACGTAACCGCCGCCAAGAAGCTCGGCGAATCCCTTGACCGTGTTGAGGGGCGTCCTGAGCTCGAAAGACAGATTGGCGAGAAACTCGGTTTTAAGCCGATCGAGGGCCATCATCGAGTCGGCCTTGGTCCGGAGGGCCTCGCCTTCCCGGACGGTCCGGGTGACATCGGTATATCGAAACAGCATCGACCCGTCGGGGAGCGGGCGGCGGACGAATTCAAACACCCGCCCGTCTTCATGGCGAAGCTCAGATGTCTCCGAACTGCGCGCAAAGTAACGAGCCGCCAGCCGTGCGGCCTCGGCCTCCCAATCCTCGGATGACCCGTGCAGGCAGCGGGTCTGACGAACGAAGTCGCTCAAATGCAGCTTCGGGAGTTCGTCGGGAACCTCCCACATCCCGGCAAATGCCGGGTTGGCCAACCGAAGCCTTCCATCGCCGCCGAATACACCGATGGCCTCGGATAGATTGTCGAGCGTGGACTGCTGTACCGCCTGCGCCTCGCGCGCCTGCCGCTCGGCCGACATGCGCCTGCTGAGATCCTCGAAGGCCAGCATCACCGCTCCCTCTCCGAGAGGCGCTGCGATTCGCCGGAGCGTCGCGCCATCCGGCAGATGGAACACTTCTTCGTGGACATCCTGTAATCCGGCGAGGAGTCGTGATTGGGCCTCCCGATAGGCTTGGAAATCGACCTGTTCGGGTAGTTTGCGGCCCGCCCGCATTCGATCCAGTAAATCGCCGAATGTCGGCCGGCGCTCCAGCCACTCGGTGTCGAGATCAAACAGGGCGGCGAATACGGGATTGAAAGCCTCCACCCGGCCGTCGCGCGCGATCAGGCAAACGGCGAGCGGCAACGCCTCGAGGAGGGCGGTATCGATCCCAGGATGCTGGCCGGACGCGTGAAGTGTGGGCACCGGCGAATCTTAGGCCGGGGCCCATCGGCCAGCAATAGGCTGGACGCTGGAGCAGTTTCCGGTCAAATGGTTCAATTTGGCCGGAAACTGCCTAGGGTCCGGACACAATCGAGCCGCCATAGGAGTGTTGGGGCGATGAGGCATAAAATGATTGCGTCATGGCCGGGCCTACCGGACCGGCTTCGCCGGCCGGAGGACAAACCGCGACCCGGCCATCCACGTGCACCGCCGGCCGCGAGGCGTGGATCACCGGGTCAAATAAGGTCAATTCGGACGAATTGACCGACCCGGTGATGACGACGTGCGGGTGAGCGGGGAGAGGAGGCTTGCCATGCGTTCCCTCGCCCCCGTCAGGGGGAGAGGGATGCGGAGGGTTGGCGAGGCGAACGCCAAGCCTACCCGGCGCTGGGTGAGGGGGAATTTCCATATCACCCTCACCCCGGCCCTCTCCCTCAGAGAGGGAGAGGGAGTAGTCGCGTTGCCGCATCGGGTCCCCTCGTCCCCTTCCCGGAGGAGAGGGGAGGGTGAGAGGGCGCAAAAAGGAGACTCCCCTAATTGAGTACAGACCCTAGTCACCTGAATCTAAAGTTCGTGGCATAAATTTTGTTCGACCCGAAGGCAGAAGCGCTTGACGGCGGCGAGGATTTCATCGGCGGACTTGGTCCACTTGAAGGGTCGGGGGTTTTCGTTGTGGGTTTCGATGAAGGCGCGGATGTCGGCCTCGAGCTGGAGGGTAGAGCGGTGCACTCCGCGTTGCAGTTGCTTGCGCGTGAGCTCGGCGAACCAGCGCTCGACCTGATTAATCCACGACGCCGATGTCGGCGTGAAGTGGACGTGCCAGTGCGGCCGCCGCGCCAGCCAGGCCTTGACCCCCGCCGTCTTGTGGGTGGCGTAGTTGTCCATGACGATGTGGATGTCCAGCCCGTCCGGGACATTGCGGTCGATCACCTTCAGGAAGTCGAGGAACTCTCTGGCCCGGTGACGGCGATAGCACTTGCCGATGACCGAGCCGGTGGCAACGTCGAGGGCGGCGAAGAGCGAGGTGGTGCCGTTGCGCTTGTAGTCGTGGGTGCGCCGCTCAGGGATGCCCGGCAGCATCGGCAGGACCGGCTGGGTGCGGTCGAGGGCCTGAATCTGGCTCTTTTCGTCGACACAGAGCACCAGCGCGCGATCCGGCGGCGACATGTAGAGGCCGACAATGTCGCGGACCTTGTCGACGAAGTGCGGATCGCTGGAGAGTTTGAAGGTCTCGGCCCGGTGCGGCTGCAAGCCGAAGGCGCCCCAGATGCGCCAGATCGACGTGTGCGACAGTCCCGCCTCCTTCGCCATCGAGCGCAGCGACCAGTGGGTGGCGTCCGCAGGCCGCGAGGTGAGTGTTCGCTCGATCACTTGCGCCACCTTCTCGTCCTCAATGGTGCGTGGCCGTCCCTGCCGGGGTTCGTCCGACAGACCATCGATGCGGTCCTGGACGAAGCGCCTCCGCCACTTGCCGACGGTGTGCTCGTGCACGCCGATCTCCGCGGCCACCGCCTTGTTGCCAAGCCCGTCCGCGCAACGCAGGATCATGCGGCAGCGATCCGACAGGGAGCGCGCCACACGGTGGCGGCGAACCTGCGCTTCCAGAAACGACCGTTCCTCATCGCTCAAGACCAGGGCCGCCAGCGGCCGTCCCGTACCGCGCGCCATCGAGATGACCTCCTTTGTCCGACCAGGAGGGCCATCCTACAATGAACCTTACTTCAGTGCCAGATGACTAGTAGCGGTAATATTCAGGCTTGTAGGGCCCGGCCTGCCGGACGCCGATATACTCGGCCTGCGCCGGTGTGAGCTCGGTGAGTTTGACCCCCAGCTTGCCGAGGTGCAGGCGTGCCACCTTCTCGTCCAGGTCCTTGGGCAGGACATAGACCTTGTTCTCGTACTTGCCGGCATTGTTCCAAATCTCGATCTGGGCCAACACCTGGTTGGTGAAGCTGGCGCTCATGACAAAGCTCGGATGACCGGTGGCGCAACCCAAATTCACCAGCCGGCCCTCGGCCAGCACGATAACCCGCTTGCCGTCCGGAAACTCCACCTCATCCACCTGGGGCTTCACATTGTGCCATTTGTAGTTCCGCAAGGATTCGATCTGAATTTCGGAATCAAAGTGACCGATGTTGGAAACGATGGCCCGGTCCTTCATCTCCCGCATGTGATCGATGGTGATGACGTCAATGTTGCCGGTGGTGGTCACGAAGACGTCGCCGATAGGCGCCGCCTCGTCCATTGTGACCACTTCATAGCCTTCCATCGACGCCTGAAGAGCACAGATGGGGTCGATTTCGGTCACCAGAACCCGTGCGCCCTGGCCCCGAAGACTGGCGGCCGAGCCCTTGCCCACGTCGCCATATCCGGCGACCACGGCGATCTTACCGGCCAACATCACATCGGTTGCCCGCTTGATGCCGTCAACGAGGCTCTCCCGGCAGCCATAGAGATTGTCGAATTTCGACTTGGTCACCGAATCGTTGACGTTGAAGGCCGGCACCATCAACGAGCCATCTTTCTCCATCTCGTAGAGGCGGTGAACGCCGGTGGTGGTTTCCTCGGACAGTCCCTTGACGCCGGCCATCTTGTCTTTGTGCTTCTCGTGCATGACCGCCGTGAGGTCGCCGCCGTCATCCAATATCATGTTGGGCGCCCAGCCATCAGGTCCCTCGATGGTTTGATCGATACACCACCAGAACTCTTCCTCGGTTTCCCCCTTCCAGGCGAAGACCGGAATATTCTCGGCGGCGATGGCCGCGGCAGCCTGATCCTGGGTGGAGAAGATATTGCACGAACTCCAGCGGATCTCCGCGCCGAGGTCGATCAGCGTTTCAATCAACACGGCTGTCTGAATGGTCATATGGAGACATCCGGCGATGCGGGCGCCCGCCAACGGCTTTTTGCCGGCATATTCCTCGCGGATCGCCATCAGTCCGGGCATCTCCGTCTCGGCGATGGCGATTTCCTTGCGGCCCCATTCGGCCAGGTCCATGTCGGCAACTTTGTAATCGTTCGCGGCGCTCATCCATCTTCTCCGGGGAGTCCGTAAATCAAGGGCGGCAGGGATAGCAGCAGCCATTTGGCCAAGCAAGGAATAACCCCGCTTCCGTCCCACTTGTCCCACACTGCCTGATGTAAGGGTTGGACCGGCGGTTTCAACGACCCCGGATCAGTCGAGGATCATCCGTCCTCTTCTTCAAACCCGGCCTCGACCAATTCGGTGATGGCGGCCATGGCCCGGTCTCCCTCCGGGCCCGATGTCGTCACCTCGATCCGCATGCCGGGCGCCGCCGCCAGCATCATCAAGCCCATGATCGAGGTGCCAAGAACCGTCGTCCCGTCCTTGGACACGGTGACCTCGACATCGAACCCCCGGACCAATTTGACGAACTTTGCCGCAGCCCGGGCGTGCAGACCACGCGAATTGCAAATGGTGAGGGTCGATCGGGGCATGGCGGCTGGAGCCCTACCGAATGGGGCTAGTCGGCCTCCTTGGCCAGCAATTGGGAAGCAACGTTAATGTACTTCCGGCCCGCCTCCTGGGCCTTGGCCACCGCCTCGCCGAGTTCAAGCTCGTCCCGGACGCTGGCGAGCTTGACCAGCATCGGCAGATTGACCCCGGCGATCACCTCGATGTTTGCGCGTTCCATAATGGAAATAGCCAAATTCGACGGCGTGCCGCCGAACATGTCGGTGAGAACAACGACGCCCTCCCCGCTGTCCGTCTCCTCGACACTGTTCACGATATCGGCGCGGCGCCGCTCCATGTCATCGTCCGGCCCTATGCAGACCGAGGCGACTTGCGGCTGAGGTCCAACGACGTGCTCCAACGCACCGATGAGCTCGTCGGCCAAATGGCCGTGGGTAACCAAAACCAATCCGATCATTGAGAGTCCTCTTTTGCCGGAACCGGTGGATCAGCCAGCCCCAGATCACGATGGCGAACCTGAACCTTCTCGCCCAGGCTGTCAAACCACCCGCCCAGTTGTTCGGTCACGTAGACGGAACGGTGCCGGCCGCCTGTGCAGCCTATCCCGATGGTCAAATAGCTTTTTCCCTCCGCCTTGTAGGATGGCAGGAGCGGCTGGAGCAGATTGGTCAATCCGTCCCAAAAACTCCCAAATGCCGGATCCCCGGCAATGTATGCCGCAACGGCTTCGTCCCGCCCGCTTTGTGACCGCAGCTTGGGATCGTAATGGGGGTTTGCGAGAAACCGTACGTCGAAGACAAGATCCGCATCCCGGGGCAAACCCCGCCGATAGGAAAACGACGTCACGAATATATTGAGGCCGCTGCCGCCGCCCGGCGAAAAATGAGCCTCGAGCAATTGCTTGAGCTCTCCGGGCGCCATGCCGGTGGTATCGATAACGTGATGAGCCCGGTCGCGAAGCCGCGAGACGACCCGTCTTTCATGGGCGATACCATCGGCAATCGGCCGGTCCATGGCCAGCGGATGACGGTGCCGGGTGACCTCATAGCGGCGCCTGAGTTCCTCGTCGTCACAATCAACGAACAAGATTTCCACTTCGACCGACCCTGTGCCGGCCAGTTCATCAAATTGGGTCAGGAAGGCATCCACGCCAAACCCGCGGGTCCGGATATCGACGCCAACCGCGATAGGCCGGTCGAAACCGGAGCCCGTTAGCCCCGGCTGTGTCGACAGAACCAGGCTCCCCAGCAGCGGCAGCGGAACATTATCGACGGCTTCGTAGTCAAGATCTTCGAAGGCTTTCAGGACAGACGTCTTCCCTGCACCCGATATTCCGGTCACCAGGACCAGCCGGGCGGACGAGGCGGGTTTCGCCGGTGCCCCGGTCACGGCCGCGCCTTCAAGGGTGCAAGCAATGCCCCCTCCTCCAGACGGTTGGCGGCGCCTGAAGCTGTCTTGACCGCCAACTCGACCTTCTCCGCCACAGCGGTATCGAATGCGTGCAGGCGGACGCACGCGATTTGGTGTCCCAATATCTCCGTTGCCGGGTCTTCAGGCAGCCGCTCGACGGCATCGCGGCCGACCAGTTCGACCACCAAGTTCAATGGCGCCACGGCCTGATGGTCCAGTTTGACAATTCCAATACCGTGAACTTCCAACAAGCCGGCGAGATTAGCCGGTGCGCTCAGGCTCACCGCGCCGGAATTCACGCGGGTCACGACCCGGTCGTCGGCGACCAACCTGGCGCCACGGTTGATCAGGCGCAGGGCGAGGTCCGACTTTCCGGCACCTGACGGTCCGGTAATCAGAACGCCGTAACCATCGATGGAAACCGCGGTGGCGTGGATATGATCCATGGCAGGACTAAATGCTCAGAGGTTCGGCGTGTCAATGGGGCCGAGAGGCAACTCGACGACGAACCGCGCCCCGGTGCGTCCGGTGGAAAAGTCCTCATAGTTTTCAGCGCGAATCGAGCCGCCATGCGCCTCGACGATTTGCTTGGAAATGCTGAGCCCCAGACCGGAGTGAGTCCCAAACTTCTCGGACTCCGGCCGTTCTTGATAGAAACGCTCGAATATCTGCTCTTCCGCCCCCTTCGGAACGCCGGGTCCGTGGTCCTCGACCAGCACCCGGACATCGTCGTCACGCCGCCTGATACGAAGGGTTATTTGGCCGCCCTCCGGACTGAAGCTCAGGGCGTTGCCGATCAGGTTGCGAAACACCTGAACAAGACGATCCTCCAGACCGGATACCAAACAGGGCAGATTATCCTCGGCGTCCAGGACGAGGTTGATCGTCTGCTCCTCTGCGGTTGCGCCGTAGGCATCCCTCAGGGTCGCCACCAAGCCGGCGATATCGACGGTTGCCATTTCGGCTCGAGACAATTCCGCATCCAGGCGGGAGGCGTCAGAGATGTCGGTGATCAACCGGTCCAGCCTGAACACGTCGTCCTGGATGATTGCCATCAACTTCCGTTGCTGTTCCGGGTCGGAGACGCGGGACGCCGTTTCGACCGCACTCCTGAGCGAGGTAAGCGGGTTCTTTATTTCGTGGGCCACGTCGGCGGCGAAACCCTCGATGGCATCCATCCGGTTCCATAGCGCTTCGGTCATTTCCCGGAGGGCCCAGCCGAGATCTCCGATCTCGTCGTTGCGGCCGGAGAGATCGGGCAGGCGGTACTGCCGGGAGAGGCCATGCCGGACCCGGTCGGCAGCCAGCGACAGCCGCCGCAATGGCCGGGCGATGGTGCCGGCCAGGTAGACCGACAACAGGACCGTAATCAACAGGGCAACACCAAACACCTTCAGTATATCCAGCCTGACCTGAAACACCGCCTCGTCGATTTCCCGGGAATCCCGAAACAGCAAGAGTGCGCCCAACACCCGCTTGTATCGCTGAACCGGCGCCGCGACGCTGATGATCATTTCGCCATCGGGGCCGATTTGGACGCCGCTGCCGTGTTCGCCGGCGAGCGCCAGGCGCGTTTCGGGAAGCTGAGAACTAGTGCCCGCATCGTCGAGATAGGGTCTCCGCCCGGATGCGCCGCGGAACCATCTCGCCCAACGCTCATAGGCGCCCAGCACAAAGCCTCCCAGCCCTTCCCCGTCACGCGGCGGCGGCAATTCATCGATCCGCACGGTGCCGCCGGGTCCGACAAGAAACCGGCTGTCGCTGACCACCCGTCCCTGGGTATCGATCAGTTGCGCCCGTGTCCGGGATGTGGCTGCGAGACGGCGGACAATTTGTCTCGCCACCTCCTCGACCAGAGCCTGGTTTTCCGAGTCCCCGTCGCTCACCGCCGCCTCGCCGAGCGCGGCGGCAATCAGATCGGCCTGGGTTGTCAACGCGGCGATTTCGGTTCGGATCAGTCCTTCACGATACTGGCCCACGTACAGCAATCCGCTCACCAACACGGCAAGCGCAAAAACATTAACCGCGAGTATTCGCCGGGTGATGGGCGAAAACCGGCCTTTGGGCCGCGCACGGCCCCGCCGACGATTTCTTTGGTGCGCCCCCCGATCCACTCGTCCGACCCAGTTGGTGGTGTTGGCCTACTTCGTTACGGCCCGGCCGTCGTTGTAACGATACCCCACACCATACAGCGTTTCGATGGCCGAGAAGTCTTCATCAATCTTCCGGAACTTCTTCCGAAGCCGTTTGACATGGCTGTCAATCGTCCGGTCGTCGACGTAAATGTGATCACCATATGCCGCGTCGATCAGCTGTTCCCGGTTTTTGACGTGTCCCGGCCGGGTGGCCAATGATTGAAGCAACAGAAACTCGGTGACCGTCAGGTCGACCGGTTTTCCGCGCCAGGTGCACCGATGACGCGTGCCGTCGAGGATAAGATCCCCGCGCTTGATCGTCTCGTCCCGGGGCTTGGGCGCGTTCTCGTCATCCGGCCCTTCCTGCCGGCGCAACAGCGCTCGGATGCGTTCGATCAGGAGGCGTTGGGAGAACGGCTTTTTGATATAGTCGTCGGCCCCCATGCGGAGACCCAGCACCTCATCGATCTCATCTTCCTTGGAGGTGAGAAAAATGATCGGCACGCTGGAGCGTTCGCGAAGCTTGGACAGCAACTCCATGCCGTCCAGGCGCGGCATTTTGATGTCGAGCACCACCAGATCGGGCGGCGCCGTTCTCAGCCCATGAAGCGCCTGCACCGAATCGGAGTAGGATTTAACCTCGAAACCCTCGGTCTCAAGCGCCATCGCCACGGAGGTCAAAATGTTGCGGTCGTCATCGACCAGAACAATCGATTGAGTCATGCCCGTTCTCTTACCCGCCAGTTAACCTTGATCGGACGCACGCGGGTCCGGGAAGCGGCCCGGCGCACCAAACAACGTCGTCCAATTGACGGCGGAATTGTGGCAAAAATATAGTCCAATTATGGCACGGCGGGAGGTCTATCATAATTTCTTTCGTGATTTCAGAGGGATAAGACACAGCGATTATGGCAATTCGGACCAAAGCGGGCCCCGGACCCCTCCGGGAGATCCAGGGCATGATGCGGCGCTGCCGCAAGGCTGTCCTCGGCACGAACGCGCGGGAGCCCAAAGGCTGGCCGATGACGTCGCTGGTCGGCATTGCGCCGGCGAGCGACGGCGCGCCGGTTCTCTTGCTGTCCGAACTGTCGGCCCACACCCGGAATCTCCAGGCCGATGAGCGGGCCTCGATTTTTCTCGACGGAACCGCCGGCGCCCGCAATCCCCAGACCGGTGCCCGGGTTACCTTGTTTGGCCGGCTCCGAAAGGAAGATGATCCGCGTAAGGCCGCGCGTTATCTGCGCTATAATCCGGATGCTTCGTTGTATGCGGATTTCGCCGACTTCGGCTTCTTTCGGCTGGACATCGAGCGCGCCCATTTCGTCGGCGGGTTTGCACGCGCCTATTGGATCGACGGAAGGAAGCTGGCGGCAAACGGAAATGCGGCGCGCAATATCTCCAAAGCCGAGGCCGGTATTCTCGAACACATGAACGCCGATCACCTGGAAGCACTCCGGCTTTACGGCACGGTACTGCTGGGTCGGCGGGGAAAGCACTGGTCGATGATCGGGATCGACCCGGACGGGCTGGACCTCAGGTGCGGACACACCATCCACCGCCTTGATTTTGACGCGCCCGTGGACAGCGCCGAGACATGCCGGGCGGTCCTTGTTGCGCTTGCAAAAGAGGCGCGGAAAAAATCCGGCCGGGCGCGCCCGCATCGGCCATGAACCGGTTGCTTGTGTCCGGGTGCAGCGTTACAGTTTTTTTGCGAACGACCGGCATTGGATCAGCAGGCAACCCACCTTCAGTACACTGTCGACCGCCAAAAGGCGACTGCCCAAAAGGGCATAACGGGAGACAAACATGACCGCTACCGGCACCAACCGGACCACCAACGCAAAACTTATGGCTTGGGTCGAGGAGATGGCCGGGCTTTGCCAGCCCGACCGGGTTCAGTGGTGTGACGGCTCCGAGGAGGAGTATCGGCAGCTCATCGATCAGATGCTGGAGTCCGGTACGCTGATGAAACTCAGCGAAGAGAAGCGGCCCAATTCCTACTTGGCGCGGTCCGACCCGGACGATGTCGCGCGGGTTGAGCACCGGACGTTTGTTTGCTCCAAGAAGCAGGAAGATGCGGGCCCAACCAACAATTGGGTCGATCCGGCGGAGATGAAGGAGACCATGAACGGTCTCTTCGACGGCGCCATGCGCGGCCGGACCATGTATGTCATTCCCTTCTCCATGGGTCCCATCGGCTCCCACATCTCGCATATCGGGGTGCAGCTCACAGATTCGCCCTATGTCGCGGCGAGCATGAAGATCATGACCCGGATGGGTCAGCAGGCGCTGGACGTTCTCGGCGACGGCGAGTTTGTACCGTGCATGCATACCGTCGGCGCACCTCTCGAGGGCGGGCGGGAAGACGTGCCCTGGCCGTGCAACGAGACCAAATACATCGTCCAGTATCCCGAGGACCGGGCCATCTGGTCCTATGGGTCCGGCTATGGCGGCAATGCCCTCCTTGGAAAGAAGTGCTTCTCGCTCCGCATCGCCTCGGTCATGGCGCGGGACGAGGGCTGGCTCGCCGAACACATGCTGATTTTGGGCCTTGAGAGTCCCGAAGGCGAAAAGACCTATGTCGCCGCCGCCTTCCCGAGCGCCTGCGGCAAGACAAATCTGGCGATGATTATTCCGCCGCAAGGTTTCGACGGTTGGAAGGTTTCGACCGTCGGCGACGATATCGCGTGGATCAAAACCGGCGAAGACGGCCGCCTCCACGCCATCAATCCGGAAGCCGGATATTTCGGCGTCGTCCCCGGCACCTCTTCGAAGACCAATCCGAATGCCGTCAAGATGATGGAGCGGGACACCATTTTCACCAATGTCGCGCTGACCGATGACGACGATGTGTGGTGGGAGGGTCATGACGATCCGCCGCCGGATCATCTAATCGACTGGCGCGGCAATGACTGGACGCCGTCGTCCGGGGACAAGGCAGCTCACCCCAATGCCCGCTTCACCTGCCCGACCACCCAATGTCCGACCTATTCGGACGATTGGGAGGACCCCAACGGCGTGCCGATCAGCGCTTTCATTTTTGGCGGACGCCTCAGCCACACCTTCCCGTTGGTCTATCAGTCGACCGACTGGCGGCACGGTGTGTATATGGCGGCGACCATGGGGTCGGAAGCGACCGCCGCCGCAGTCAATCAAGCGGCGATCCGCCGGGACCCGATGGCGATGCTGCCGTTCTGCGGCTACAACATGGCCGACTACTGGCGGCACTGGCTGGATCTCGGCGGCAAACTCACCAACCCGCCGCCCATCTTTCGGGTCAACTGGTTCCGCAAGGATGAGAACGGCGGCTTTGTTTGGCCGGGCTTTGGCGAAAACATGCGGGTCTTGCAGTGGATCGTCGACCGGGTGAACGGCAAGGCGGATGCGGTCGAGAGCCCGTTCGGCTTCATGCCGCGACACCAGGACTTGAACTGGAAGGGCCTGGATTTCGGAGTGGATATCTTCGCCAGCATCATGGACATCGATACCGCGGCGGGCCGCGCCGAGGCGGAAGCGCAGAAAGAACTCTTCGACAGCTTCGATGACGCCCTCCCGGACGAAATGGAGACTCAGCGCCGGGCCTTGATACGGCGGCTCGACGCGGCGCCCGAGGTCTGGCGGGTCGCAGGCTGAATTGGGGAGGTCAGGTCATGGCAAATGTCAGTATGAAAACGTCGCTGCCGGTGGATGCCAAACAGGTTTGGGAGGCAATCGGTAATTTCAATGCCTTGCCCTCCTGGCATCCCGCCATCGAATCCAGTGAGCTGGAGGACGGCGGCACCGTCCGGCGGCTAACGGTGATGGGCGGCGGTGAAATTGTCGAGAAACTGGTCGCCCGCGACGACGAGGAACTGACCTACACCTATTCCGTTGTTTCCTCGCCGCTGCCGGTGATCAATTACTCCGCGACCCTGAAGGTCGCGCCGAATGAAAGCGGCGGTGCCGATGTGGAATGGTCCGGTCAGTTCGAACCGGCCCAGGACATTCCCGATGCGACGAAGGCGGTTCAGGACGTCTATCAGGCGGGGATGGATAATTTGAAAAAGATGTTCGGGGGCTAGCCAGCTAGGTCCAAACCTCTCTGATCCGGACCCAGATACGCCCGTCGATAATGCCAAGGCCCATCAAGATCAGGGCCGTACCCGCTATCTGCCGGGCGTCCAGAGTTTCACCCAGGACCGCCACGCCCAGCACGATAGCGCTGACCGGGATCAGAAAGGTGACCAGCAGCAGGTTGGTTGCGCCGGCTTCGGACAGGATTTTGAAATAAATCGTGTAGGCGAGACTGGTGGACAACACGGCGAGACCGGCGATCGACGCCCACACCGCCCCACTCGGTACCGGCAGGGTCCAGGGCTCCTCGACGATGGCCGCGACAACGGCAAGCACGACGGCCGACGCCGTCAGCTGGCCGGCTGCGGCATCGAATGAGCCCGCACCCAGCCGGACAAATCGTTTTCCAAAGACCCCGGCAAAGGCATAGCTGATTGCCGCGCCGAGAACCGCCAGTTGCCCCCAGGTTCCGCCGCCCGACGCGCCGATATCGGGCGATAGGATAACAACGACACCGACGAATCCGGTGACGAGGCCCAGCATCCCCCGCACCGTCAGTTTTTCGTCGCGGGTCAACAAATGGGCGACGACGATCGTGAACAGAGGGGTCGTTGCATTGAGCACCGAGGCAAGAGCGCTCGAAATGTGAATCTGCCCCCAGGCAATCAGTGAAAACGGGACGATGTTGTTCAGGATCGCCATCCCCAAGTAGGCCAAAGCAAGGGGCACGGAGATTTTCATCGGCTTGCCGAATGCCGTCATCACCACGTGCAGGACCAGGGCCGCCACGCCCACTCGCAGAAAGACAATCGTAAGGGTCGGAAGCTCGGGAACCGCAACCTCGACGAAGAAGAACGACCCGCCCCACAGTACGGAGAGCAAAACGAGCAGCAACCAGATCTTGGCGTCGGGAGCGGTCACACGAGGGGTGGTCCGGCAGCGGTGCGTTGGAAGCGCCCAACCCTAACGGGGCGGGGACCCGCGGTCTTTCCGAAAGTTGCGGCAGCGTCAGGCAGCCGCGGCGTCCGCTTCCCGGCGCTTGCGTTTTCCGTCCCGCCGCAGCTTGACAACATAGCGGTAGGCCAGGAGAACGAAAATAATGCTGCCGTAGACGATGGGCCGCGAAAAGTCCGCACGGATCATCATATAGAAATGCACGACGCCCAAAATGGCGATGGGATAGATCAGCCAGTGAAGGCGGGTCCACGCCCTTCCTCCCATGCGCTTGATCATGCCCTTGGTGGAGGTCGCGGCGAGCGCCGCCATGGCGGTAAACGCGATGATGCCGACGGTTATGAACGGGCGTTTCACCACGTCTTTCACGAACTCGGCGAAGTCGAGCTGCAGGTTGAGCCCCACATAGCTGGATACATGCAGCACGCCGTAGAAGAAGGCGAACAGTCCGAGCATGCGCCGGTACGCGATCAGTTCCCGCTTTTTCACGATGTCGGCCAAGGGCCGCACGGAAAGGGTAATGATGATGAAGATCAGCGTCCAGTCGCCCAACTCCCGGTCGAATTTCTGGACCGGATCGTCGGTCAGCAGCCGGGTGCCGAGCACCGTGTCGGAGTAGAGCGCATACAGCAGGTAAGCAAACGGCAGCAGGCTGGCGATGAACACCAGCGGCTTGAAAATTCGCCGCGATGTCTTGGTATTCATAAGGCGGCGCCTAGAAGTTCCTGATCAGGTCCATTCCAGTGTAGAGACCGGCGACGTCGTCATAGCCGTTAAACATCTTGGTCTCGATCTTGGGAGCAATGAGCGCCTTGAAGCCGCCTTCACCGGTAATCCGCCGCTCGCGCGCCTGACTCCAGCGGGGATGATCCCGGGTTGGATTGACGTTGGAATAGAAGCCGTATTCTCCCGGCGCCTGGATGTTCCAGGTCGTCGGCGGCTGTTCCTCGACGAAGTTGATCCTGACGATGGATTTGATGCTCTTGAAGCCGTACTTCCACGGCACCACGAGACGGATGGGCGCACCGTTCTGATTGGGCATGACATCGCCGTAGATGCCCACCGCCAATATGGTCAGCGGGTGCATCGCCTCGTCCATGCGCAGTCCTTCCACATAGGGCCAATCCAGGGTCGGGAGTTTCTGCTTCGGCATCTGCTCCGTATCGACCAGCGTCTCGAAGGCGACATATTTTGCTTTCGAGGTGGGCTCAAACCGCTTGATCAGGTCTCCCAGGGGGAAGCCGACCCAGGGGATCACCATGGACCAGGCCTCGACGCAGCGCAGCCGGTAGATGCGCTCCTCCAACTCGTGAGGCTTCAGGATGTCATCCAGGTCGAAGGTGCCGGTCTTGGCCGCATGCCCGGCGATTTCCACCGACCAGGGCCGGGGCTTCAGCGTATGGGCGTTTTTTTTGGGATCGGTCTTGCCGGTGCCGAATTCATAGAAATTGTTGTGCGAGGCAATTCCGTCCAGGGTCGTCGGCTTTTCCAGCGTCTGGAATTGCGGATTCTTCTTCAGGTTCGCAAACGCCGCCCGGGCATCATTGGGAAATGCGGGCAGAAGCGCGGTTCCCCCGGCCGCCGCCGCGGCTGCCATGAAGGAACGCCGGTTAAGGAACAATTCCTTCGGCGTCACTTCCGATTCATGGGTGTCGGATGCTTTCTTGAATTTGATCAGCATTTGCCGGTCTCCTGCTGGGCGGATGTCGATTACGCCCCATAAATAGTCTTCGGATTGAATTATTCCACGTCAAATCCGGCAATTCGATAAAATTTGCCGTGAGTTACGAAATTGTAATCTGCCGGAAAGGCCGCCTGTTCTTCCACCCTATCGCAACCGACCGGCATGAGGACGGCGGACTGAATGCCGTAGCCGGGTGAGGAGGAGTTTCCGTATCACCCTCACCCCGACCCTCTCCCTCAGAGAGGGAGAGGGAGTAGTCGCCGTTGCCGCATCGTGTCCCCTCGCCCCCGTCAGGGGGAGAGGGCGCAAAAAGGAGAATCCCCTAATCGGGTCCGGACCCTAGTGCGCTTCGTCCCAGTTCCCGCCGAAGCCGGTGTCCACGGTCAGGGGAACGTCGAGGGCCGCCACCCCTTCCATTACCGATTTGGCGAGTTCGGCAGTGGCGTCGAGCTCCATTTCGGGCACGTCGAAGATAAGCTCGTCGTGCACCTGCAACAACATCCTGGCGCCCAGCCCGGCCTTTTTCAGCGCCGCCGGCATTCGGATCATTGCCCGCTTGATGATGTCGGCGGCGCCGCCCTGGAGGGGTGCGTTGATGGCGGCCCGCTCGGCAAAGCTCCGGTGCGACGGATTGCCGTCCTTGATGCCGGGCGTGTAGCATTTGCGGCCGAACAGGGTTGTCACATAGCCCTGTTCCCGGGCCATTTCCTTTGTCCGGTCCATATAGTCCCTGATGCCGGGATAACGCTCGAAGTAGGCGTCGATATAAGCCTTGGCGTCGCCGCGGGAAATGGCAAGCTGGCGGGCGAGGCCGAATGCCGAGATCCCGTAGATGATCCCGAAATTGATCGCCTTGGCCTGACGCCGGATCATCGGGTCCATCCCCTCGATGGGCACGCCGAATACCTGACTGGCGGTCAGGGCGTGGATGTCCATGCCTTCCTTGAACGCATCTTTGAGCACATCGATCCCGGCCACATGCGCCAACAGCCTGAGCTCGATCTGCGAGTAGTCGGCGCTCAACAGCACGCACCCGTCCGATGGGACAAATGCCTGACGGATCTTGCGTCCCTCCTCGGTGCGCACGGGAATGTTCTGGAGGTTGGGGTCGTTCGAGCTGAGCCGTCCGGTCGACGCGATGGCCTGTCCATAGGTGGTGTGCACCCGGCCGGTCTCCGGGTTGATTTGCCCGACCAGGGTGTCGGTATAAGTGCTCTTGAGCTTGGCGAGCTGCCGCCAGTCGAGCACCCGGGCGGGCAATTCGTGGCCCTCGGCGGCGAAACCCTCCAGCACATCGGCGCCGGTGCCGTAGGCCCCGGTCTTGGTTTTCTTGCCGCCCTCGAGACCCATTTCGTCAAACAGGATCTCACCCAGTTGCTTGGGGGAGCCGATATTGAATTCGTGGCCCGCCAGCTTGTGGATTTCGGTCTCCAAATCGCCGAGACGTTTCTCGAAATCCCTGGACAGCTTCTGCAACACCCCGGCGTCGGCGCGGATGCCGGTGCGCTCCATATCGGTCAACACGCCGATCAGCGGCCTTTCCAGGGTCTCATAGACGCTCACCATGCGGTCGGACACCAGCCTTGGACGGAGCAGACGATGGAGCCGGCCGGTGATGTCCGCATCTTCCGCCGCATAGTCCAACGCCTTGTCGAGCGGCACCTTGTCGAAAGTCACTTGCGATTTGCCCGACCCGGCCACGTCCTTGAACTTGATGGTCCGGTGGGAGAAATGCAGCTCCGCCAGCTCGTCCATGCCGTGGCCGTGAAGGCCGCCCTCGAGCACGTAGGACAGAATCATCGTGTCGTCGAACGGCCCGACCTCGACGCCGTATCGGGCGAAGATTTCATTGTCGTATTTGATGTTGTGCCCGACCTTGAGGACCGCCGGGTCCTCGAGCAGGGGCTTCAACAGTTCGACCGCCCTGTCCCGCGAAATCTGCGGCACGTTCTCAGTGGTTTGGTTTTCACCGCCATCCAGATCGAGGGTGGCCTGCTCCTCGCCCGCCACATGAGCGACCGGGATGTAGCACGCCCTGTTCGGGCCCAGGGAGAGAGAGACGCCTACCAGTTCCGCCTGCATCGAATTGAGCGAGGTGGTCTCCGTGTCGACGGCGAAGCTCCCCTGTGCCGCCGCCTCCCTGATCCAGACCTTGAGCCGGTCCTCGGATTGAACCAGTTCGTATCCGTCGGCGATTTCGGACGGCTTGGACGGCTTTTTCCTCGACTTCGACGCTTGTTCCGCCGGCGCCGGCGCCTCGGGACTTGCCTCGGGACTTGCCTCTGGACTTGCCTGGGGCTTCTTGTCCGGGATTGCGTCCGGATCGCCCCCGTATTGCTTGACCAGCGACTTGAATTCCTGCGCCGCCAGGAAATCCAGGAACTTGCCGGGATCCGGCTCCCGCAATGCGAAATCCGACAACGGCACCTCAACCGGAACGTCGGTCTTCAAGGTGACCAATTCGCGCGACATGCGGGCGTCGTCGGCGCCGTCGATGAGAGATTGGCGCCGCTTGGGCTGTTTGATCTCCCCGGCATGCGACAGGATGTCATCCAGCCCGCCATATTCCCCGACCAACTGCGCCGCCGTCTTGACGCCTATCCCCGGCACGCCGGGCACATTGTCCGTCGAATCGCCGGCCAGCGCCTGCACGTCGATGACCCGTTCGGGACCGACGCCGAACTTCTCGATCACCTGTTCGCGGCCGATCCGGACATTTTTCATGGCATCGAACATGGTGATCCGGCCGTCGACCAGTTGCATGAGATCCTTGTCGGATGAAACGATGGTAACCTCGGCGCCCGCATCCGCCGCCTGGCGGGCATAGGTCGCGATCAGGTCATCCGCCTCGTAACCCGGCAATTCGACGGCCGGCACATTGAGCGCTTCGGTGGCCTCCCGGACCAAGGCGAATTGCGGGATCAAATCCTCGGGCGGCGGCGGCCGATGGGCCTTGTAGTCGGCGTAGATCTCGTTGCGGAAGCTCTTGCGGGAGGTATCGAATACGACGGCGATATGATCGGCTTCCGTATCGTCGACCAGCTTGCGCAGCATCCGCGTGTAGATATAGACCGCATTGGTCGGCGTGCCGTCCGAGCGGGTCATGACGCTGCTCGACACGCCCCTTGCGAAGAAGGCGCGGAAAATAAACCCCGATCCGTCGATCAGGAAGAGATGCCTGACGGAAGCTGTCTCTGCTTCAGCCACTAATCGCCCGCCGGGTTCCCGGCGCCCTCGGCAAGAACGAAGGTCCGGCTGCAATAGGGACAGACGACCCGGCCCCCGTCCATCGTCAGGAAGACGCGGGGATGGCCCAGCGGTCCGCCGCCGCCGTCGCAGGCGACGTTGGCCGATGTCACTATGATGGGTTTTTCGATATCGTCGGTTTCCACGGCCGCCTCCCGGGAGCCGGCGGTCCGCGCCGGTCCGCCAAATGAAGTGCGTGCACTCCCCTAATCGGCGTGCGAATGATACCCCATGACGGCCGAGTTTCAACTGCGTCCCCGCCTGTCCGGCGCGCGGCCGCTAATCCCGAATCCGAACGGGACATGAGCGGCGGCGATGGGCGCGCGGCCGGCCGGATACGTCGTGGTTGCGGTTCTCCTGCTCGGCGCGTGCGCCCCCCGGTTCGTCCCGCCGGGTCCGCCGCGGGATGAACCGCGGCTGACGGAAAGCCATGCGGTCATGGCGGACGGCGCCCAACTGCCGCTCCGGTCCTGGCCGGTGAAAGGCGACGGGCGGGCGGTCCTGCTGGCGCTCCACGGGTTCAACGACCACGGCGAGTTCATCGACGCGGCCGCCGGGCATTTCGGCAAAGCGGGCATCAAGGTCTACGCCTACGACCAGCGCGGTTTCGGGAATGCGCCCGCGCGCGGCCGATGGGCGGGGATCGCGGCCCTGACCGACGACCTTCGGACGGTCGCCGGACTGCTGCGCCGGCGCCATGCCGACTTACCGCTATTCGTCCTCGGCCCGAGCATGGGGGGCGCCGTAATCATGGCGGCGCAGGCCGAAAAACCGATCCCCGGGGTAAAGGGAGCCATTCTGGCCGGCCCCGCCGTTTGGGGGCGCGCCACGATGCCGTTTTACCAGCGCTGGGCCCTGTGGCTCAGCGCCCACACGGTCCCGTGGCTCACGCTCACCGGGCGCGGGATAAGCCGCAATCCGTCCGACAACAAGGAGATGCTTCGAGCCCTGGGGCGCGACCCGCTGGTCATAAAGGAAACCCGGATCGACGCCATTTACGGGTTGGCCGGCCTGATGGATCGCGCGTTCGCCTCGGCGCCCGGCTATCGGGCGCCGGCGCTGCTTCTCTACGGCGACAACGACGACATTATTCCGAACGAGGCGATGGAGCGCGTCTTCGAGCGGCTGCCGGAATCCGCCTCGGCGGTGCAGAGGATCGTACGCTACCCGGACGGCTATCATATGCTGCTGCGTGATCTGCAGGCGGAAACCGTGTGGAAGGATATCGTGGCCTGGATGGCCGATCCGGCCGCCGGCCTGCCCTCCGGTTTGGGCGCGCCGCCCCGGCGCTTTACGGCCCCAGGCGCTTCGGGTAATGTGCGCGCCCTCCACGACATTGGGCGCCCGTAGCTCAGCTGGATAGAGTGTCGGCCTCCGAAGCCGAAGGTCACAGGTTCGAATCCTGTCGGGCGCGCCATTCCTTTCAATGGGTTGGAGCTTACGTCCTACGGCGCCATTTATCGCCT
This sequence comes from Rhodospirillales bacterium, assembly GCA_965213765.1. Classification (GTDB taxonomy): domain Bacteria; phylum Pseudomonadota; class Alphaproteobacteria; order Rhodospirillales; family UBA2165; genus JAJDXO01. The sequence goes on from OZ243926.1 coordinate 2,661,988, forward strand.
GCCGCACGCTGGCCGTTAGGGTTGGACAACGGCAATAAATGACGCCCAAGCATCGTTTTTATCCCCATTGACCTTTGAGCAAAATGGTTCCCAATCGAGGCTAGTCTGTTCCTCAAATGCATCAGAGAGATTGTCCAAAGCTGTGCTTACTCTGTCACAGGCAAGGTACGGCGTAAACGCAGGCTAGAGAAAGAGCTGGTAGCTTAGATTCAATAATTGGGGACGGTCCCAAGTTCGAGATCGTATGATTGGATTATTGGGACGCCTCTTCGGTTTTTTCCGGCAGGTATCCCACTTCCTCCCAATCTTCGGAACTGGGCCCGACGTGCTGCATTAGATAGCCTCGTTTGCAAATCCCCTTAGCGACCGCCATCTTGTGATTCCGAATTTGGAGAGCGTCCGAAGAATCTCTGTCCTAGTACCGATCGACACATTTCTGTTTTGTTTTCCGAGAATTTCGGAGACCCCCCAGCCGAACCTATTGCTTCGCTGGAGTTGGACTACGGCCTCTTCTCTCCCATGCCAGACGTAATAGTAGCTATTGCCCTCTAGCACCCATTTGATTTCAGAATTTAGGCAGTTTCGGAAGCGTCGGGAAGCGGCATCCATCTCTTGGCCAGATTCCAAGGGTACTAATTCTGACGTCCCTGCCCAAGGAGGTGGCGGAAACGACGCGCGGCTGATCAGCCGATCTAACCAGTCGGCCAAGTCAAATCCGTCAGATTTAGAGGCTTTCTTTAATGAGGCCTCCAGCTCATCATCAGTCAACTCGGGCCGTAATTCTCTGATCGATTTGACTGCCAAATTAAAAGTTTCATTGAAAGCTTCGATGCTCCCAGGTTTTACAGAGCGAATCGTATCGTAAGGGAGTTGGATTTGTGTGTCGCTAGTTGCGAGCAGCTTAATTAGGTTAGGCGAAATTGACGCCGCGTGTCGCAGATATTTGGAAGTCTTGTGATCGTGCAGCAATGAGAGTAGCTCAAGATAGCGCGCCCCGGCGCAGGGTCTCCTTCCCATTTTTCCGAGCGCGGTGATTGTCCCCGAAGGACAACTTCCGCATATGAGTCGAATTACGGATTGGCGCTTACCCGAGCGAAGCAGTCGGCCAAGCTCGGCCCACTCTTCCATCCACTTCTCTTGTTGCTCGGCATGCGCCACAATCAGGCATACATAGTGAAGGCCTGGTCGGCCCAGCCCCACCAGGAAATCGGCAAATTGGGGATCGGCGTCACAAATTTTTTTCAGTGTGACGCTCAATCCACCAAATTGCGTTAGAACGGCGCTCATTTCTTATCCAACACTGCGCGGAATGCATCCCGCGTCTCTTGAGTAAGTTCGACTTTCCAATCTTTCAGTGTTTCACCATCGTCGCCGTAAATGCCCTCTTCGTCCCAATCAATCAGATAGCTGTCAGGGTTTCCTGTGATTGTGCGAGTCCGCCGCGTTATTCCGGACCACAGGGTGTGATGGACTTTGTCCACATCGACATTGAGTTCAGCAGCGACATCTTTCAGGCGGAAAAAACGATCCGGCCCTCTAGTGGCCGCGTTTAGCGCGGCACGTGTCTTCGGACTACACCCCTTCAGAAAGTCCCGGGCATTTGCCTCAGAAAACTTGACGAAATTTTCGTCTCCTTGAGGCTGCTTGCTGGGGTGTGACAATGTCTCTTCGTTGTTGGTTCCGACCTCACTCAGCAAGTTGATCACCTTCATGCTCTGGTCCGCCGAAAGCCCCTCGATAAGCATGCTAAAGCGAATTTCTTCACTCACAATTCTCTCCTTGATGCTGAAAGTTGATTCACCGCATCATAGGCTAAATTCTGGAGAGAAGTCAATTATAAACACAGTGAAATATGATGAAATATTGTTATTCACCATTCTTTCATCCATAGCGAACGGCGGAACCAGGCTCAACCCAGTTTCCGCTCCATGGCCTCGCAAAGCCGCGTCAGCACCTCGAGGCGCCCATGCCTCTTGTCGTTAAACGGCACCAACTGCCAGGGCGCCGCCGCCGTGCTAGTCCGGGTGACCATCTCGTTCACCGCCGCCTCGTACTCGCTCCAACGGTCGCGGTTGCGCCAGTCCTCGTCGGTCAGCTTCCAGGCCTTGTACGGCGTCTCGGCCCGGCTCTGGAACCGCCGGGCCTGTTCATCGGGATCGATGTGAAGCCAGAACTTCATCAACAGGGTCCCGTGCTCGACGATCTGATTCTCGAATTCCCGGATTTCCCGGAACGCCCTGCTCCACTCCGGTTCGGACGCGAAACCCTCGACCCGCTCCACCATGACCCGCCCGTACCAACTCCGGTCGAATATGGCGAATTTGCCGTCGCGGGGAATTCGCTGCCAAAACCGCCACAGGTAATGATGCGACTTCTCCCAGTCATTGGGGGCCGCAAAGGGATGGATGCGGTAATCGCGGGCGTCCAGCGCCGCCGTGATGCGCCGGATGGTCCCGCCCTTGCCGGCGGCATCCCAGCCCTCGAACACCAGCACCGACGCCATCTCTTGATTTTTTGCGCGCTGGTAAAGCTCGTTCAGGCGGCGGCGGAGGTTCGGCAGCTTCTCGCCGTAGACCGGTTTATCCACCGAGGCGCTCAGATCCACCTGTGCCAGGGGCGGCCGCGAATTCGGGCCGCCGTAGGCATATGCCGTTCCGGCGCCGTTTTCGGCGGCGTTTTCGGCGGCCGAAGGCAGAACGGCCGGGTGCGGCCGGGCCCGGGCGGCCAGGTGATCGTTGATTGCCTGGCGGACCGTCCGGAGAACCACCAGGGATCTGTATCTGGCATCGCCGCCGTCGACCAGTCTCCACGGCGCGTAGGGCGCATCGGTTTGTTCGATTATCCTTTCGGCGACGTCGATGAAGCGGTCATAGTTCTCCCAATTCCGCCAGTCCTGTTTGCTCACCTTCCAGTGCTGGGCGGCCTGCTTCTCCAATTTCCTGAGCCGGCGTTTCTGCTGGCCCTTGTCCAGGTGCATCCAGAATTTGAGAACAAGGGCCCCGTCGTCGGCGAGGCACCGCTCGAATTCCTTGATGCGGGCGAGGCCGCGCTCGAATTTTCGTTTGTTGAGACGGCCGTAGACCCTGTCCACGAGGGGCTGCGAATACCACGCGCTGAGGTAGACGCCGATCTGGCCCTTGGGCGGGATATCGACCCAGTACCGCCAAAATTCGGGACGGGATTTCTCGCGCCGGGTCCGGGGCCCGTAGGCGCGGGTGACGATCCAGCGCGGGTCCATCCATTCATTGAGCAGGCCCGCGAGCTCGCTTTTGCCGGCGCCGTCGACACCGCCGAATATGATCAGGACGGGACAATCGGCTTTTCTGAGTGCCTGTTGGGTCAGGATCAGCGACGTGCGGAGTTCCGACGCGACCGCGTTAAACTCCGCCTTGCCGACCGGTTCCCCACGCTCAATTTGATCGAACACGCTGCCGCCTCCCTTGCGTCACGGCATGTTACACGCCGGTGCGGGAAAACCTCAATAACCGGGCCCACCGGACCGGCTTCGCCGGCCGGAGGACGAACCGCGTCCCGGTCATTATCACCCTCACCCCGGCCCTCTCCCTGAGGATTCTTCTGCGAAAGTCGCAAGGAGGGGTTTGTGTCGGGGGTTGGGGCTGTTTTGGTACCGGGCGGCGGGTTTGCCGCGGCGTTTGCGGGCCGGATTGCGGTGCGTTTTGCGGTTTCCGGGCGCGTCGCGCCCTCACGGCCCGGCGAGCAGGCAGGCCCGGCGCATGTTGTAGACGGCGGCGGCGGCGAAGAGGCGGGCCGTGTTCCTGTCCCGGGACCGGCTCTTGGCGCGGCGCAGCCCGTAGAAGCGCTTGAGGGCGGAGAACACGGCCTCGACCGGGGCGCGCCGTCGCGCGATCAGAGCGTTGCGGCGCTGTTGCCAATGGGGCAGCGCGGCTATGTGCTTGTGCCGCCGGTGCATGATCCGGTCCTTGATCCCCGCCGCCTTGAGCCGCGCCCGTCTCGCCGCCTGCTCGTAGGCCTTGTCGCCATAGACCGCGGCCTCGTCGCCGCAGATCAGCCGGTCGGCGACCTCGCTCTCGGAGGTCTTGGCCGAGGTCAGCACCACCCGCCGGATCAGCCCCGACCCCTGGTCGACGCCGAGATGCGCCTTGTAGCCGAAGAAGGCGCGCCCCTTCTTGCGGGTCCAGTCGGCGCCGGGCTCGCCCGCGTGCCCGGCACCCGCGCCGGCCTTGTAGGGCGGCGGGCGCGAGGCCGCGGCCACCAGCGTGGCGTCCATCAGCGTGCCCTTGCGCACGATCAGACCGGTGGCCTCCAACTGGCGGTTGATCTCCTCGAAGGCCGCCTCCAGAACCCCGCCCGCATCCCCGCGAAAGCGGCAGATCGTGGTCTCGTCCGGCGTGCCCCCGTCAAGCGCAAAGCCGCAAAAACGCCGGAACGACAGACGGTCCAGCAGCGCCTCCTCCAGACCGGGGTCCGACAGATCGTAAAGCACCTGAAGATAAAGCGCCTTCAACATCGACAGCGGCGCATAGGGCGGACGGCCCCGGCGCCCCGGGCGGACCGCCGACGCCAGGCGCTCCAGCGGAGACCAGTCGATCAACGCATCCAGACGATCAAGCTTCCGGTTCGACCCAAGACCCGGAGAAACAAACGCTTCCGCAAACCCCAGCTGACCCTTGCCGCTCATCGACGCCTCCAACAGTTGATAACCACACTGAATCACATCACAAACCCATTGAGAATCCCCTTTTCGCAGAAGAATCCTCAGGGAGGGAGAGGGAGTCGAACGGAATTCCCTCGCCCCTTCGGGGGGAGAGGGATCGGTCTTTCTTTTTGCACCCTCGCCCCCTTCGGGGGAGAGGGATGCGGAGGCTTGGCGAGCCTGCGAGCCATAGCCGTAGCTGGGTGAGGGGGAATTTCCATATCACCCTCACCCTCATTCCCGCCCTCACCCCGGCCCTCTCCCGGAGGGAGAGGGAGTCGAGCGGAAATCCCCTAATCGGGTCCGTTCCCTAATAGGACCGCGGCAGGCCGAGGACGTGCTCGGCCAGATAGGACAAGACCAGGTTCGTCGAAAGCGGCGCGACCTGGTAGAGGCGGGTTTCCCGGAACTTCCGCTCGACATCGTATTCTTCGGCAAATCCGAAGCCGCCAAAGGTCTGCAGGCACATGTCCGCCGCCTGCCACGACGCCTCCGAGGCGAGCAGTTTGGCCATGTTGGCCTCGGGCCCGCACGGCTCTCCGTCGTCGAACAGCGCCGCCGCCTTCCGCACCATCAAATCGGCCGCCTCCGCCGCGGCATAGGCACGGGCAATGGGAAACTGAACCCCCTGGTTCTTGCCGATCGGACGGCCGAACACGACCCGTTCGCCTGCATACCGCGATGCCTTGCCGATGAACCACCGCGCGTCGCCGATGCACTCGGCGCCGATGAGTATCCGTTCGGCGTTCATGCCGTCGAGAATGTAGCGAAAACCGCCGCCTTCCTCGCCGACCAGGCTGTCCGCGGGAATTCTCAAGCCGTCGAAGAACACTTCGGTGGTTGCATGATTGAGCATCGTGCGGATGGGATTGATCGTCAGGCCGCTGCCGCGCGCGCCTCGAATATCGACCAGGAAGACGGACAATCCCTGGTGACGGCTTTGATCGCTTTCGCGGGGCGCCGTCCGGGCAAGCAGCAGCATGAGATCGGAATGCTCGGCCCGCGAGGTCCAGACCTTCTGGCCGTCGACGACGTAGTGATCGCCGTCCCGGCGCGCCGTGGTCCGGATGCGGGTGGAATCGCTGCCGCTGGCCGGTTCCGTGACCCCGAATGCCTGCAGCCTGATGTCGCCGCGGGCGATCGCCGGCAGATACTTTTTCTTTTGTTCGGCCGTACCGTGGCGAAGGACGGTGCCCATGATGTACATCTGCGCATGACACGCCGCGGCGTTGCCGCCCGAAAGATGCACCTCCTCGAGAATGGCCGCGGCGGCCCGCAGCCCCAGGCCGCTGCCTTCGAATTCCTCGGGTATCAGTGCGGCGAGGAAGCCGGCCCGGGTCATTGCGCCGACGAACTCTTCCGGGTAGGCCCGGTCGCGGTCGACGCGCTGCCAGTAACCGCTGTCGAATTCCCGGCACAGCGCTTGTACCGAATGCCGGATGTGGTTGAAGTCTTGTGACAATTCGCAGCCTCCCGCGCCCCAGGGATCAGCTTGGGGGATCAGCTTAATGCACCCGGTTCGCGTAGGCCATTTTCTTCGCCCTGATGACGCCGTGTCCTCGGATGGGCCGGCGGGCGGGCGCATACGGGCGGCTACCGGGCCGGCCGGCTGTAGCCGCGGCGTACGGCGCGGCACAAGGTCCCTCGCCCCCTTCCGGGGGGAGAGGGACCGGTCTTTCTTTTTGCACCCTCGCCCCCTTTCAGGGGGAGAGGGATGCGGAGGGTTGGCGAGGCGAACGCCGAGCCTACCCGGCGCTGGGTGAGGGGGCGAGCCTGCGAGCCATAGCCGTAGCTGGGTGAGGGGGAATTCCGTATCGCCCTCACCCTCACTCCCACCCTCACCCCGGCCCTCTCCCGGAGGGAGAGGGAGTTTCGGTGGGTCCCCTCGCCCCTTCCCGGGGGAGAGGGGCAGGGTGAGAGGGCGCAGCGTACGGCGCACAAAACGCCAATTTGTGCAATGATATTCTATCTTTTGGGAAAATTAGTGTGATTTTGCACGGAAATATCGCCTCAAATACACTATATTTGGACCAAGATCGGTTCTCATCTAGAGAGGTATCCCATGCCCGCCGCCGGGAAATCACCGTCCGCCAAGGTTGAAGCCGGAACCGCGATAAATCCCGCGATAAATCCAATGGGGACCGACGGATTCGAGTTCATCGAATATACGGCCCCGGATACCGCGGCGCTCCGCGCCCTGTTCGAATCCATCGGGTTCGAAGCCGTGGCACGGCACCGGTCGAAAGAGGTGATCCTCTATCGCCAGGGCGGCATCAATTTCATCGTCAATGCGGAACCGGACAGCTTCGCCCAATCCTTCGGCCGGGTTCACGGACCCTCCGCCTGCGCCATGGCCTTCCGGGTCAAGGACGCGGCCTTCGCCCACAATCGGGCGATCGAGCTGGGCGCCAAACCGGACCACGCGGCGGTCGGCCCCATGGAGCTCAATATTCCGGCGATCAAGGGTATTGGCGGCAGTCAACTGTATCTGGTCGACCGTTTCGGAGACCGGTCGATCTACGACGTGGACTTCGTGCCGGTTGACGGTGCCGACCGGAACCCGCACGGCATCGGCCTCGACACGATCGATCATGTGACCCACAACGTTTATACGGGCCGTCTCGATACCTGGGCCGGGTTCTATGAAAAGCTGTTCAACTTCAAGGAGATCCGGTTCTTCGATATCGAGGGGAAGCTGACCGGATTGCGCTCGCGGGCGATGACCAGCCCATGCGGGAAGATCAGAATACCGATCAACGAATCGTCCGACGACAAGTCCCAGATCGCGGAATATCTCGAGGCCTATAACGGCGAAGGCATCCAGCACATCGCGCTGTCGACCGGCGATATCCACGAGACGGTCGAGGGCCTGAAAGCGCGCGGCGTCCGCTTCATGGATCCGCCGCCGGACGCCTACTACGACATGCTGGAAGAGCGGCTGCCCGGCCACGGCGAAGATGTGGCCCGCCTGAAGGAAAACGGCATCCTCATCGACGGCGCACCGGCCGATGGCGGCGGAATTCTGCTTCAGATATTCACCGAAACCGTCATCGGACCGATCTTCTTCGAGATCATCCAGCGCAAGGGCGACGAAGGATTCGGCGAAGGCAATTTCCAGGCATTGTTCGAATCGATGGAGCAGGATCAGATCGACCGCGGGACGCTATCGGCGGACGATTAGAGGCGATGGGCTTGTGGCCGGCAGGTTGCCGGGGATGACCATATGACCCTCACCCCAACCCTCTCCCAGGCCTACTCCGCCGAAGTAGCCTTCGGCTACGAAGGCTGGAAGGGAGAGGGAACTTGTCATGCGTCCCCCCGCCCCCTTCGAGGGGGAGAGGGATCGGTCATTTTCTTGCACCCTCGCCCCCTTCGAGGGGGAGAGGGATCGGTCTTTCCTTTTGCACCCTCGCCCCCTTCGAGGGGGAGAGGGATGCGGAGGGTTGGCGAGGCGAACGCCAAGCCTACCCGGAGCCGGGTGAGGGGGATTTGGTATTGACGCCACTCGTCACACCCCGGCCCACCGGAACAGCGTCGCCAAAACCCGGCCGTCACGCCCGGCCCGGATGAGGATGTCCTCCAGACGGCCACTTCTTATGGTTTCGCGCTCGGCGGCGAGGCGGGGGTTTCCCATGGCGGGAATTGCTTGCAGTATAGGCGGCCGATTTTCAAGCCAAACAGGGGGCGGCGCATGCGGTTTGTCAGTTTCAAGCATGGCGGGGGGGCACGCTACGGCGTGGTGAAAGACGGCGGCGTAATCGACGCCACCGACCGGCTGGCCGACCGTTTCACCAGCTTGCGGGACGTGATCGAGGGAGAGGCGCTCTCCGAACTTGCCCCCATGGCGGACCATGGCGCGCCCGATGTCGGGCTTGACGACATCGAGCATCTGTTCCCCGTTACCGCGCCCAGAAAGATCTTTTGTATCGGGCGCAACTACCGAGCTTACCACGAGGTCCTGGAGGATGGCGGCGCACCGGAGTATCCGAGCGTCTTTCCGCGCTACCTCAACGGCTTCGTACCCAATGGCGGCAACATCCTGAAGCCCAAGGCGTCGGACCAGCTCGACTACGAGAACGAAATCGGCGTGATCGTCGGCAAGAGGGTCCGTCACGTCGGTGAAGAGGACGCCCTGTCGTGCGTCGCGGGGTTCACCATCGTCAACGAGGGAAGCGTCCGCGATTGGCAGACCAAGGGTACGCAGAATTGCCCGGGCAAGAATTTTTACCGTTCGGGCAGCATCGGCCCCTGGATGGTAACCCCCGACCACCTGCCCGACCTCGACAAGGTTCGCATCGTCACCCGGCGAAACGGCGAGGTGGTCCAGGACGGAACCTCCGACATGATGCTCTGCAAGATTCCGTTCCTGATCTCGCACATTTCCAAGTTCACCGAGTTGGAGCCGGGCGACCTGATCGCCACCGGCAGTCCCGGCGGCTCGATCATCGAAGGCGAGGAGCCGAAAAACTGGCTCAAGGCGGGCGATGAGCTTGAGTTCGAGATCGAGGGTATCGGCGTTCTCAAAAACACCGTCGCCGACGAGTAACCGGCCCGGCCGGTTCCCCATAGCGCGGCCGTTTCCTCAGGATTGAGGGGCAGCTTGCCGGCATTTCCGGGCCCGTCGATACAGTCCGCTGACCGAGTTCAAGCTCTCCACCCGCCGGCGTGTGGACGTCGCGGGATTGAACAAGGCCGGCCGGTTCATCATCGCCGAGGTGAAGTCCTCGGTTCGCGACTTCCAGGCAGACCGGAAATGGCCGGAATACATCCCCTTTTGCGACCGCTTCTACTTCGCCGTCGCCAATGGCTTTCCGGTCGAACTCATTCCCGGGGAATGCGGCATCCTGATCGCCGATCCGTACGACGCGGCCATTCTAAGGGAGGCACCGCTGCTGAAGATGAATGCGGCCCGGCGGCGAAACCAGTTTCTCCGGTTCGCCAAAACCGCCGCCGACCGGCTGCACCGAATTAACGATCCGTCGCTATAGACCCGGTTTCGTCATCCAGCAATTTCCGTTTTCGGTCCAATCCCCAACGATAACCGTGGAGCTTCCCGTCGCTGCCGATCGCCCGATGACAGGGAATTGCCACCGCCACCGGATTGGTCGCGCAGGCCCGGCCGACGGCGCGAGCCGATTTCGGCGAACCGATCGCGGCGGCAATTTCCGCATATGTCATCGTGGCTCCCCGCGGAATTCGCCGGAGGCAATCCCAAACCTTCCACTGGAACGTCGTCGCCCGCAGATCGAAGGGCAATGCCGCGGCCGTCCCGGACGCGCCGCTGAGGATGGACAGCACCGCCTCCAAATTGTCCGCCAGTCCCGAGACGTCCGCCCCGATTTCCGCCGCCGGGTATTCCTCATGCAGGTCTTCGACCAGTTCCTTGTCATCGTCACCGATGCTGATCCGGCAAATCCCCCGGTCCGTGGACGCCACCAGGAGCCGGCCGAGAAAGCTGTCGGCGATCGCAAAACCGATCTTCGCGCCGGCGCCGCCCTTGCCGTAACTCGCGGGCGTCATCCCCAAGGTCTCGCCGGCCCGTTCATAGAGCCGGCTGGAAGAGCCGAATCCGGCGCCGTACATGGCCGACGACACGCTCTCCCCGCCCCGGACTTCCGCCTTGAACCGGTCGAGCCGGCGTTGGGCGGCGTACTCACGGGGCGACAATCCCAGCACATGTTTGAATTTTCGCTGCAGATGATACGGGCTGACGCCGACGGCTTCGGACAACTCGGCCAGGGTCGGCACGCCTTCGTCGGCTTCGTCGATCAACCGGCACGCCTCAATGATCCAGTCCGGCGGCCGGACGTCCGAACGGTTCATTGCGGCGGCCCCGGGGGTTGTGTCTTGTTCAAGCATGACCCCAACATAATCGCCGCCGGAACCCTCCTCTATCCGAAGCTTGCGGTCTGAAGTCCGACCCGCATCAATCGTTCGCCGTTCGCATTCAGCCACTTCCGGCCGGCCGCCGAATCGACGCCAAGACTATTCACCGTCTCCCAAAATGCGGGTGAATGATCCATGTGACGGAGGTGCGAGACCTCATGGGCGACGACATAATCCAGAACGTCCATCGGGGCCATGACCAGACGCCATGAGAACGAGAGATTGCCGTTGGGCGCGCACGATCCCCAGCGGCTTCGCGTGTCGCGGATGGACACGCGATTGAACGTTGCCTCCAGCCGGCCGCACATGGTCTCCGCCCGGGGTACGATTTCGCGCTTCGCTTCCCGCCTCAGCCAGTCCAGCACCCGGCGCGCAATATGCTCTTCCCGGCCCGCGACCCAGATCGCGTTCCCTTCCCGCCGGACGCCATACCGGCCGGCCGGGTCATGGCAAATCAAATGTTCCCGGTCGAGCACCGGCACCCGCGCGCCGGCGACAAGTGGCGTCGGCGCAGCCAGTTTTTGCAGCGCGCCGGCGATCCACCCGGACTTTTCCTCAACCAAGGCCAATCCCGCCTTCGCGGGAACCCCTTTGGGCAGCGTGACGACGACGCCGCCGGTTTTCGGATCAATCCGCAGAATGAGGCGCCGCGCCTTGGCATGATGCCGAACGGATAAAGGAACCTGCCTGCCGTCGACCTCCACATGGCGAAGGGAGCCAGGAAGAGGGTCAGGCGGCTTACCCGGCATCATCCACACCCTCGTTGGGCCATTCCACTACATGATCCTCCAAATCGCCGGCATCCCGCTCGGCAACGCAGCGGCCCCGCACCGACACCCCGGCCCGATGCACGCTTTCGGGATCGCCGGAAACCAGAGGGTGCCAATCGAAAAGATCTTTTCCCTCCGATATCAACCGGTAGGCGCACGTCGGCGGCAGCCATTCGATGGCCGTCAGCGTCCCCGGGGTCAACTCGACGCAATCGGGCACCCGAACGGTTCTGTGCGTGTAATCCGTACAACGGCAGGCGCCGATGTCGAGGAGACCGCACGCAACTTCGGTGTATTCCACTTCCCGGGTATCTTCATACTCGATTTTGTGAAGGCAGCACTTGCCGCACCCGTCGCAGAGCGACTCCCACTCTTCGAGGCTCATCTGCTCAAGTGACTTGGCCTTCCAGAAAGGTTCGTCCTTTCGGTCCTGCCGGGCAGTCGCCACCTAGGCCCCCTCCGCCGATGTTCCAATCATATTGATCATTGTCACAAGGCAACGGCCGGGACAATAGGTGCAACCAAATACGACCAATGGATAGCGGCCCCCGAGGGAGAAGGTCGGGGTGAGGGCGGCGAGGGAACGCACAGCAAGCTCCCTCTCCCCCTGACGGGGGCGAGGGGACACGATGCGGGAACGAACCTCGATCGCGGATGACCGGTCTGGCGTGACCGGCCATTGACGGCCAACCGGGCGCCGACCATTGTGGGGCATGTTTGTTTTCGGCCGGTTGGGCGGCTCAGGGGGCTTTGATTTGCCTGAAATGACGGATGATCCGGGCCGTGTTCAAAAAAGGTCTATCCGGATCGCCGGCCACGCGACGAGCGTATCCGTGGAGCAGGCATTCTGGGATCGGCTGCGGCTCATATCCGCGGCGCGCGGCGTTTCAATCAATGGCTTGATTGCCGAGATCGACCGGCACCGAACCGGCAATCTCTCGAGTGCTATCCGGCTGTTCGTCCTCGAAGAATTGGACCGTCCCAACGCCGACGGCGACTAGAGCAATTTCCGGCCAAATGGTTCAATTTGGCCGGAAATTGCTCTAGCGGCCCAGCCCGCGCAGGATACCCTTTAGGACATCGTCGACCCGCGGCTGCCGGTTCTGCTGCTGTCGGGTTGGCTGTTCGGGGCTCGGCTCCCGGGGGGTTGGTTCAGTTGACGGCTGTGGCTCCCGGGTCTGCTGTGTGCCGCCCAATATGCCGGGAAGCAGCTGATCGACCACGGCACCAACGCCCGGGTTCTTCTTTCTCAGTTTGTCGAGGCCGGGAATGGCAATCCCGCCGGTACCCGTCCCACCGGTTTCCAGCTTCACATTCGGGGAATCGAGCCGGCCGGTGATCTCGAACGGCACAACCGGCGGCAGCCGGGTTTGCTGGGCAAGCAGGGCGACAAGCAGGTTCCGGTCCAGCCGCACCTCACCGGTCGTCCGTACCTGCCAGTTGGGCAGATCGATGCTGCCCCGGGCGCTGCCTGAACCGACCCCCGACGACAGTTTCAGATCATTGAAGGAAGCAACCCCGCGGCCGACTTGAAACGTCGAAGTGACATCGGCCAGGCCACCGCCCCGGCGCCCGCCGAGCGCATAAAGGGGCTGCAGGATGCCGATGACCGGTGCAAGCATACTCCCTTGGCCTGCCCCCCCCGGATCGATCCCCTTGAGTTCGAAGCGGCCCTGTCCGGCCAATCCGGCAACGATGTCCGCGACCGATCCGCCGGCGGAGGTCAGATCCGCTGCGAAGGTCAACCGCCCGGCTTTGAGCGCTGACGAATCAAGGGCGCGCATGGCCGCGGGAAGTCCGAGATTCCGCAGATTGAGCTGTGCGGCGTACCGGCCGCTTCGCCCGGCACCGGCAATCCGTCCACCCGCGGTCAGGGCGCCCCCGAAAATGCGGCCCGTCAGACGGTCTGCGTTCAACACGCCGTTCTTGAGGGACGCCGCAAGATCAACGCCGCTCAGCGTATATTTGCCGAACGTCAACGATTCCGATTTGAGGGTGATGTCGGCATCGGCAAGCCCAAGCGCGGAAAGATCGATGGCATCGGTGGAAAACCGTCCGCCGCCCGTGGCGATCCGGACCAGCAGCTGCCGGGGGTCGAAGTTCTCGGGGACCCGGAACGCCGCAGGCCGGATCGGCCGCACGTCTGTTGGAGATAGGGATGTCCGGCGTGGCGCCGGCAGGAACCGGTCGATGATTATGGCCCCGGTCCGCAAATTCATAGCGACTGCCGGCCTCAGCCCGCTCAGCTTTACGCTCACGACGCCCGATACGGGAATATCCGCCGCCACCCCTTTCAAGCCGCTGACCGAAATGTCCGTCGGGTTGCCCGCCACCTCGGCCGAGAGTTCAATTTTTCCGAGCCGGCCCGACGGCGCGTACGAAAGCCCTGCGAGGCGCAAAAACCGCCGAAGATCGGAATGGACGATCCTGACCGCGGCGTCGACAGCGGGAACATCGCCGAGCGCCGCGACGCGCCCGGAAAGTTTGGCTGCCCCCCGTGCCGCTTTGACGGTCATATCGACATCGAGGTCGGCCGGCGCGCCATTGAGCGTCCCGGACAGGGATACCGGCCCCAACCGGGACGGCGGTATCGGCAACCGTGTTCCGGTCAGCTTCAATATTCTGGACAAATTCCTCGATCGCACATCGAGCGTCAGGTCCTGAAGCTTCGGATTCGGGTTGGACTGACCGGCCTCCAGGCCGGTGACGGCGCCCTTGGCATTTGCCGTAACGCCTGCGGCGTCGGCAATTCGAAAGTCGCGTACCGTCAGTACCCCATCGAAAATCGTCGCATCGAGACGGAGATCGCGAATGGGAACCCGTTGAACCGTGAGCGCGCCGATCCGTGCCTTGATATTGGCGTCAATGCTGCTGAGGGCCGCTAGCGGCGCCAGGGGATTCGCGGGCGGCGAGGCCGCCGGCCGGGCCGCCGACTGGGCCTCCGCCGCGCCGGCCGCCGCGTTGCCTGCACCCGCTTTCGGCGGCTTGGCGGCGGACCCGGGGCTGCCGAGATAGGGATCGACATTTATCTTGTCGACCACAAGGTTTGCGCCTACGGCGAGTTTTTGCCGCAGCGCCAAGGTCGCCGCACCCGTTACGCGGGTATTGTCGACCTGCAGATCAATTTCGCGAAGCCGGATTTCCTTGGGCGTGGCGCCGACCTTGCCGGCAAAAGCGAGCTTGCGAAGGCGATCCGCGGCCGCCGCCGGGGGCGCAACGCCAAGCCAGGTCAGTACGGTGCGGAGGTCATTGGTGGACATGTCGACGTTTCCGTCGAACGCCGGTACGCCGTCCTCAATCGCGGCAAATCCAAACATGGCGAAATCGGAACCGCCGGGCAGCTGCGCGGACACCTGATTGACGGTGATCTCACCCGCCGAGAGCGCGGCGTCGAATTTCGCCTCCCGTACCACGCCGCCGCGATAAACGATTGTTCCCACGGTGAGATTGACGGACGCATTGATGTTTTCGGGAATCGCACGGGGCGCACCGGCATCCGTGCCGGGCGCCGGCGTTCTCGGCGGCGCAATTTCCCGTGAGGCCTTCGCCGCGCCCTGTGCCTGGGCTGCGGAATTCCCTTCGGCTGCGGCGGGGGTTGCCGGCTTGAGAAGCGAGTCAACATCCAACCGGTTCACCGTCAGCTTGGCGTCCGCATCGATCGATTCACCAAGTGTGATATCGATCCCGCCGCTGCCTCGTATCCGGTCGAGACTTAGATCAAGTTCGGAGACCGACACGGCGTCGGCGGCCGCCGCGACGTCCGCCTTAAGCGCAAACCGGCGGGACAGAATTTCCGGCAGGCGCGCGCGCCCACCCAGCGCGGCCAAAAACCCGGTGAGGTTTGCCCCGTCGACGGTGATTCTGCCTTTGAACCGGGGCTCGGTCGGGAGGCCGGCAAGGGTGCCGCTCATTCGGGTCCTCACGTCTCCCGGCAAAATTCGGACGTCGGCCGAAAACGGCACCGTCCGGCCCTGGATGATCGCCCCCAACGAGATCTTGTAGCTCAATGGAATGCCGTGCGCGATCAAACTGCCGGTGGTTTCCAGGGGACCGGTCAGCGAAGCGGCGTTCAAGCGCCCATTGATGTTCCGGATACGCTCGGTTCGGCCGGAGCCTTCATCCCGGAAGATGACAGTGCCCTTTTCAATGACGAAGTCATCGACCACCACGGAAGGGGGCGCAGCCGGTCCCGGAGGCGGGCTGGCGGGCCGGCTGCCGGTATTTCCCGGCGCCGGTGCCGCAGCCTCGGGCGGTGAAAACACCAAATTGGTGCGGCCATCGGCAAAGACCTGTATGTCGAGGACGGGCTCCTCGAGACGAACCGATTCGACCCGGATGTTGCCGCCAAGCAGCGGCAACAGCGCCACCCGAACATCCAGAGATTTAAGGGCAACCATGTCGGCGGACGCGGCCCCCTCGACATTGGCAATCCGGATATCGTCGACCCGGAGCGTCGGCATGGGCAGCACCGACACGCTGATGTCGCCGCGGAGCTCCAGATGCCGGCCCGTGTTGTCTTTGACCAGCTTGACGATTTTGTCTTTGACCAGCTTGACGATTTCGGGCGTGCGTTCGTTCCAATCGACAATGCCCGGCACAATGAGAACGGCGGCGATTACGGCCAAAACCAAACCGGCAAGGACGGCGGCGGCAATCTTCATTATGGGGTCCCTTCCCTAGACAGCCCGGCCCAGGTCGCGCAACCGGCTGTTCGTTCTCATGCGGAGGACGGCGTAAGTGTAGAGAAACCGCCGGGTCCAGGCAATTTCAATCGCCGGCAATCGGCGCCCGGTCACGCCGGTGTGACGACGGGCGATTGTGTCGGTTTGTTGCGGCGACTATCGTGCCCCCAACATGTGGCGCGCCCTCAAACATCGTGATTACGCCCTTTATGCGGCCGGCGGATTTATCTCGAACCTCGGCCTGTGGTTTCAGCGTATCGGTGTCCAATGGCTGGTCTGGTCGCTAACCGGCTCGCTGAGTCTCGTGGCAACGGTGGCACTGATCGAAGCGGCTTGTTTTCTGGCCAGCGTTCCGTTTTTCGGCACCGTCTCCGACCGCTACGACCGGCTATTGCTGGGCCGAATGGCACAAATCCTGCTGATGGGCCTAGCCGCAATCCTAGCGGTCCTCACCATTTTCGATATCATGACCATACCCCTGCTGATGGTCTTGATGGGCCTGGCGGGCTTCTTCGAGGCGCTGTGGTCGCCGATCCGTTTGGCCATGGCGCCGAGCCTGGTGCCGCGGAACGATCTGCCTTCGGCAATCGGTATCGGGTCCATCCTGTTCAACCTCGCCCAATTCGTCGGCCCTGCATTGGGCGCCGTCATCATTGCGGCGTTCACCCTCGACCGCGAAGGCATCGGCTGGCTGTTCGCACTCAACGCAATTAGTTTTCTCGGCTACCTCATCGTCCTGCTGATTATTCGTTTGAGGCACGACGAGGTCGGGTCCCGCCCAAGATCGAATTTCGTTGCCGATCTGCGGGAGGGCATCCTTTACATCCTGAACAAAAAAGAGCTCGGGCTGTTCTTTGTCCTCATCGTCTCGACGATGATATTCATGCGTTCGTACCGGGAGAGCCTGACGGCGATTGCGGACGGCATTTACGCCATGGAAGAGCTCGGGTTCGGGATTATGCAATCCGCTTCCGGCGCCGGTGCGATCATTGGTTCAATCATGGTCGCCAAGGTCAACCGAATCAGCGGCATGGTGCGATTGCTGTTTATCGCGGCGTTGCTGGCCGGCCTTCTCCATCTCGCTTTGTCGGCCACCAACTCGTTTTGGGTCGCGACGATCATTGTCGGGGGCATCAGCGCATTCGGATCCTACGTCGGAATCGGCGGCCAACTGGTCGTGCAGAACTCAATCGACGGGTCGATACGCGGGCGGGTCATGTCGCTGTGGAGCATGAACCTGCGGGGAGGCCCCGCGGCGGGAGCGTGGTTATGGGGGCTCGGGGACAAATTTTGGGCGCTTCAGTCGGTCATCGCCGTCAGCACGGTCATTTATCTGTTAATCCTGGGCGCCTTGCTGCCTCGCCTGCGAGGGATTGCAGCGGTCATGGAGCACGCACGCGACGAAACGCCTGGAGCGGTTTCCGGCCAAATCGGGCCATTGGACCGGGATTAATTCGCGTCGTGGCCAGGCGCGCCGCGAACGGCGATGCCGGCCCGTCGGCGGAGTAGCGCAACGCCGCCACGACGCGAAGGAACCCGGCCTTCGGTGGCGCTCCCCGGTCCTCCGGAAAGGGGGTGAAGGAACCCGATGCGGCAACGCGACTACTCCCTCTCCCTCTGGGAGAGGGCCGGGGTGAGGGTGGGAGTGAGGGTGAGAGTGATATGGAAATTCCCCCTCACCCAGCTACGGCTATGGCTCTCAGGCTTGCCAAGCCTCCGCATCCCTCTCCCCCTGAAAGGGGGCGAGGGTGCAAAAAGAAAGACTGGTCCCTCTCCCCCTGACGGGGGCGAGGGACCTTGCGCCGCGCCGTCCTCGTCGCCGCAACACTCCCATGGCGGCTCAATCGGGTCCGGACCCTAGCCGATGAACCCGTACCCGCCCCCGCCGGGCGTCTCGATGACGAACACATCACCTGGCCGCATGTCGGTCGAATCGCAGGGTCCAAGCTCATCGATATCGCCTGACGCCCGTTCGACGTAGTTTCGACCCGCTTCACCCGGGCTGCCGCCGGCCAGTCCGAACGGTTGCACGGTCCGAGAACCGGATAGGATGGCGGCGGTCATCGGTTCCAAAAACCGGATTTTCCGAATGACGCCGTCACCGCCCCAATGCTTGCCTGCGCCGCCCGAACCCGGCCGCAGCGAAAACCTCTCCAGGATCACGGGAAACCGCCATTCCAGCACCTCGGGATCGGTCAGGCGGGTGTTGGTCATGTGGGTATGGACCGCGCTCGCCCCGTCGAAATCGGGACCGGCGCCGGCGCCGCCGCAAATCGTTTCGTAATACTGGTACCGCTCATCGCCAAAGGTGAAATTGTTCATGGTGCTTTGAGCCGACGCCATGGCGCGGGCCGCACCGAACAGGGCATCGGTAATGCGCTGCGAGGTTTCCACGTTTCCCGCCACCACCGCCGCCGGGTAGCGGGGGCTGAGCAGCGATCCTTCGGGAATGATGAGGTCGATGGGGTCCAGACAGCCGTCGTTCAACGGAATATCATCGTCGACCAGACATCTGAACACATAGAGGACAGCTGCCCGGCAAACCGCCGAGGGAGCATTGAAGTTGGTATCCGACTGGCGAGACGTGCCGGTGAAATCGACCGCCGCGCGGCGCCGCGGCCTATCCACTGAAATCGCCACCTTGATGGTCCCGCCGTTGTCGAGATTGCGCGCGAAATCTCCATCGGGCAACCGATCGAGCACCCGGCGCACGGCTTCCGCCGCATTGTCCTTGACGTGCCGCATATAGGCCTGAACGACCTCTATGCCGAAATGGCCGATCATTGAGCGTATTTCCGCGACGCCGCGTTCATTGGCGGCGATTTGGGCGCGAAAATCGGCGATATTCTGGTCCGGGTTGCGGGACGGATAGACGCCGCTCTCCAGGAGTTCGCGCGCTTCCCGTTCCAAAAACCGGCCGCCGGCCACCAATTGAAAGTTGTCTATCAGCACGCCTTCTTCGCCGACGGACCGGCTGTCGGGCGGCATGGAGCCCGGCGTCGTCCCGCCGATATCGGCGTGATGGCCCCGCGACGCGACGTAGAACAGGATTTCCGGGCCGGCTTCGTCGAACACCGGGGTGACCACCGTGACGTCGGGGAGATGGGTGCCGCCGTTGTAGGGCGCGTTCAGGACATAGACATCGCCCGGTTTCATCGTGCCGTTTCGCGCACGGATGATCGTCGCGACACTCTCCCCCATGGAGCCGAGGTGAACCGGCAGATGCGGTGCGTTGGCGACCAGACCGCCCGCGGCATCAAAAAGCGCGCACGAAAAATCGAACCGCTCCTTGATGTTCACCGACGTGGCCGTGTTGGCGAGCACGGCGCCCATCTGTTCGGCGATGGACATGAACAGGTTGTTGAACACTTCGAGCATCACCGGATCGGCGTCCGTCCCCACGGCAACCTCGGCTTCCCGGGGGGACGTGCGATTCAAGATGAGGTGACCGAACCGGTTGATCTCCAGGCTCCAGCCGGGCTCGACGATCGTCGTCGCGTTTTCCTCGGCGACGATCGCCGGGCCCTCGATTTCTTGACCGGCCGCAAGCGTCTCCCGCGCGAATAACGGCACGTCCGTGACGCTCCCGCCGGTGAACACGGCGACGTTCTCGAGGGCGTCCGGCGCGGGCGCGGCGGCACCCGGGGCGGCAGCGTGTTCCGTGATCCGTTCCTCGGCGCCGCCGGCCTCGACGCGTACCGCCTCGACGATCAGCGGCCGTCCGTCATCGGCGAAACCAAATTGCCGGCGGTGGACAACATCAAACGCGTCGCGCAATTCGGAAAAGCCCGCCAACGGCACCTCGAGCGCGGTGTCGGTGCCGGCATAGCGAAGGGCGACGGTGATTGATGTTTGGATATTCGACTCCGCGATGCCCTGACCCGCGAGCTCGGCGACTGCCTCCCGGACCAAGGGAAGGGCGGCGGAAGCAAGCCGGTCGGCGGTTTGTTCGGACAGTTCTTCCTCGACGGCCAATGCCCGGAATGCCCGGACCTCGGCGAGGCCCATGCCGTAGGCTGAAAGCACCCCCGCCAACGGATGAATCTGAATGCGCTTGATGCCCAGCGCGTCGGCAACGCCGCAGGCATGCTGACCACCGGCACCGCCGAAGCAATTGAGCGTATATTCGGTGACGTCGTAGCCCCGCTGCACCGAGATTTTCTTGATCGCGTTCGCCATATTCTCAACGGCGATGGTCAGGAATCCTTCGGCGATCTCCCCGGGACTCAGTTGCCGCCCGGTTGCGGTCTCGATCCCGCCCGCCAATATCCCGAACTTCTTTCGAACGATATCCAGGTCCAGCGGCCCATCGCCGTCGGGGCCAAAAGTTTTGGGGAAATGACGGGCTTGTATCCGGCCAAGGAGCAGGTTGGCGTCGGTCACCGTGAGCGGGCCGCCTTTGCCATAGCTGGCAGGGCCGGGATTTGCACCCGCCGATTCCGGTCCGACCCGGAATCGGGCCCCATCGAACCGAAGGATTGACCCGCCGCCCGCCGCCACCGTGTGAATACTCATCATCGGCACGCGCATCCGTACGCCGGCGACGACGGTTTCGAATGATCGTTCGAACGAGCCGGCAAAATGACTGACATCCGTGGACGTGCCGCCCATGTCGAAGCCGATGATCTTTTCGAAGCCCGCCATGCCGGCGGTTGCGACGGCGCCGACCACGCCGCCCGCCGGTCCGGAGAGGATGCTGTCTTTTCCCTGGAACAGGGATGCGTCCGTCAGTCCGCCGTTTGACTGCATGAACATGGTTCGGACACCCGGCAGGGCGGCCGAAACCCGATCGACGTATCGCCGCAGGATTGGCGACAGATAGGCGTCGACGGCGGTGGTGTCGCCCCGGGACACGAACTTCATCAACGGACTGGCTTGGTGGGAAACGGAGATCTGGGTGAATCCCGCCTCCCGTGCGAGGCGCATCACCCGCGCCTCGTGGTCCGGATAGCGGTATCCGTGCATGAAGACGATGGCGACGGAACGAATGCCGTTGTCGAAAGCGGCAGCCAGGGCTTCACGGGCGAGGCCCTCATCCAACGGCTCGATCTCGTTGCCGCGAGCGTCCATGCGGCCGGGAATCTCCGCCACCCGGCAATAGACCTGCTCCGGGAGCTCGATATGAAGGGCGAAGAGGTGAGGGCGGTTCTGATAGCCGATCCGCAACGCATCGGCGAAACCCTGGTTGGTTACAAGCAGTGTCGGTTCGCCCTTCCGCTCGAGGAGCGCATTGGTGGCCACGGTCGTCCCCATCTTGACCGCCGCAATACGGGAAACCGGAATTTCGTCACCGGTTCCCACCTGAAGCGCGCGCCGGACACCCTCGATCGCCGCGTCCGGGTACCGGTCGGGGTCCTCGGAGAGCAGCTTCAGCGCCGAAAGTTCACCCTCCGGCGAGCGTGCCACCACGTCGGTAAAGGTGCCGCCCCGGTCGATCCAAAACTGCCATCCGGTTGTTCCGGCGTTCTCGCTCACGTCGATTCGACCCCTGAGTTGGGATTCCCTGCGGCTGTCACAAATATTTCTGATGGATTTTCAGGGGTTAACCAAGAAGTTTCAAACCCGGCGGGCGGTTAGGCAGGGAGGCTGGAGCAGTTTTCGGTCAAATGGTTCAAATTGGCCGGAAACTGCTCTAGGTTCATTGAAATGACGCGATGGAAATCCATAACCCTCGTCGTTGCAGGATTAATTGTCGCCGGAACGGCAGCAGGCGCGGTGATGTCAGAAGCTACCCCGAGGAATTGGCGGACGGCCAGCCACGAGCCGGTCGGGTTGGCGCCCGATCCGGCGGCCACGCCCGAGGCCGTCGTCCAGATCTATGCCGCGCGCGCCTGGGGCTGGCGCGGCTACTTCGGTGTTCATTCCTGGATCGCGGTCAAACCGGCCAACGCCGCCGGGTTCACCGTCTACGAGGTGATCGGCTGGCGCTTGCGCTGGGGCGATTCGGCGGTCGTCGTGCGCAACCGGGATGCGGATGCCCGCTGGTTCGGCGCCGAGCCCGACCTGTTGGCCGACCTGCGCGGCGACGGCGTCGACGAGATCATCCGGGACATCGACGCCGCATCGCAAACCTACCCGTACCCGGCCCGCTACCGGGCGTGGCCGGGTCCCAACTCCAACACATACACCGCCCACATCGCGCGGGAAGTCCCCGCGCTCAAGCTGGATTTGCCGCCGACGGCGATTGGCAAGGATTTCCTCGGCAGCCGGATAATTTCCAGGGCGCCGGGCGGTCGCGGCTTCCAGTTCAACCTGTTCGGAGTCTTCGGCGTCTTGGCGGGCATCGAAGAAGGCCTGGAATTCAATTTGCTCGGGCTGACATTCGGCGTGGATGCAACCGATCCGGCGCTAAAACTGCCCTTTGCCGGCCGAATAGGCTCGAACGGACCCGCGTCACCCCGAATTATCGAAGCCCCCGCCCGGCAATCGGAAAGCTCCCTCTAGCGTTCCGTTGGCGGGTATCCGTCCCGCGAGGCATTTCGAATTGCGTCTTCAAAGCCGCGCGGGAAGCTTTCCGCATCAAAAACGGCGCGCTGACTAACGTTTTCCACGGCAACCAACGGAGCGGCACAAAGATGATCAAGACCTTGTATCTGGCGAATCCCTACGGGTTTTCCACACAGCAACGCGCGGGGCCGCTGGCGGCGCTTGTCGCGGCTTTGGAGGCGGCCGGCGCGGAGGTATGGGAACCCTTCGCCCGCAACAATCAGATCGACCGGGCGAGCCCCGGTTGGGCCTACCGGATCGGACAGGCCGATCTCCGCGACGTGCGCGACGCCGACGGGCTGTTCGCGGTGGTCAACGGCTGTCCGCCGGATGAAGGGGTGATGGTGGAGCTCGGCATGGCGATCGCCTGGGGAAAGCCCGTGTTTCTGTTCCGGGACGATTTCCGCCGTTGTACCGACTCCGAGGCTTATCCGCTGAACCTGATGGTGTTCACCGGTTTGCCGGAGGCGGGTTGGGATGCCTACTGGTACGGTTCGGTGGAGGAGATCGCCGATCCGGGCAAGGCGCTCATAGGATGGTTGAAAGACGGCGGGTCCACCGTCAAAACCGCCGGCTAGCCGGCATTTCTCACCCTGCCCCTCTCCCCCTGACGGGGCGAGGGATCTTGTGCCGCGCCGTCCCGCGGCGGCGCGCCTTTTTCACGGTCCGGTGCACCGGCAGGTTGAGTGCCGGCGCGTAGCCGGGTTGAATCTCTGGAATCTTCTGATACATCGTCCCGGCGTCCGCGTATCCGCCGGCGCGGCGACGCCGGAGGGCGGTTTCCGGAATGTCCGTGATTTCGTCCGTCGGCGGGCACGGCTATCGGAGCACGAAGCAGCCGGATCAAGCGGCCGGCATCCGGCAGCCGAATTGAAGATGTCAGGGGCTATCTGGGGCTATTCATGAGCATATGGGGAAAAGTCATCGGCGGCGTGGCGGGATTTGCGCTTGGCGGACCGATCGGCGGGCTCCTGGGCGCGGTCGCCGGCCACGCCATGGACCGGGCCCGGGTTGGTCAACGCCTCACCGGCCCGGCCTCGCAACAGGCCAGGCAGTCGGCGGTGGCGGTCGCCGTGATCGTTCTCGGCGCCAAGATGGCCAAGGCCGATGGCCGGGTAACCCGCGACGAAATCGAGGCCTTCAAGACGGTGTTCCAAATTCCGGCCGGCGACATGCGCGACGTCGGCCGCCTGTTCAACGAGGCGCGGCGGGAAGCAGAGGGCTTCGAGCCCTATGCCGAGCAGTTGGGCGCCATGTTCGCCCACGAACCGCAGGTCCTGGAGGGCGTCCTCGGCGGATTGATGCACGTCGCCCTTGCCGACGGCGTCGTCCATCCGAATGAAATCAAATTTCTCGAAAAGGTAAGTGCGTCGTTCGGCTTCTCGGCATACGATTTTGAACGCATTCGCGCGACCCACATGGGACCCGACGAAGCCGATCCCTACGAGATTCTGGGTATCCCGCGGGATGCGAACGAAGCGGAGATCAAGGCGGCCTACCGAAAGCTGATCAGGGAAAATCATCCCGATACCTTGATCGCCCAAGGCCTGCCACAGGAATTCATTGATGTGGCGAACGAAAAGATGGCGGCGATCAACGCGGCCTATGAGAAGGTCGAAAAACTGCGGTCCCTGCCCTAGCCGAGGAGCCCCAAGGTGATCAGCTTTCGCGATCGGCCTTCGCCCAATTTCGACGGTCGCCCGGACGGCGCCCCCATCGATATGCTGGTCCTCCACTATACCGGCATGAGAACGGCAACGGAGGCGCTCGACCGGCTTACCGACCCCGAGGCAAGGGTAAGCGCCCACTATGTCGTCGAGGAAGACGGTACGGTCTGGCGGTTGGTGGATGAAAAAGCGCGTGCCTGGCATGCCGGGATTTCCGCCTGGCGCGGCGAGACCGACATTAACGGCCGCTCCGTGGGGATCGAATTGGTCAATCCCGGTCATGAGTTCGGCTACCGCCCGTTTCCCGGCGCACAGATTGAAGCATTGATCGAGTTGACGAAAAGCATATTGGAGCGCCACCCCATCCCGCCCCGCAATGTCGTGGGACACGCGGATGTCGCCCCGGCCCGCAAGATGGATCCGGGTGAGTTGTTCGACTGGCCACGGCTCGCCGCGGCCGGCATCGGCCTCTGGCCGGCGGACGGCCAAAAAGCGGGCGCCGGGGGCCATGCCGCGGAACTCGGCGGCATCGGTTATGACACCACCGAACTACCCGCCGCGGTGACGGCATTTCAGCGCCACTTCAGGCCGTCATCGATTGACGGCGAAATTGACGCCGAGACCGGCCGGCTGATCGGCGCGGTTTACCGCCTGGCGACAGGCACCCGGCAGCCGGATTAGGGTCTGTACTCAATTAGGAGATTCTCCTTTTTGCGCTTTCTCCCTCTGCCCCCCTCCCCCGGGAAGGGGGCGAGGGAACGCACCGAAACTCCCTCTCCCTCTCTGAGGGAGAGGGTCGGGGTGAGGGTGATATGGAATTTCCCCCTCACCCGGCGCCGGGTAGGCTCGGCATTCGCCTCGCCAACCGTCCGCATCCCTCTCCCCCTGACGGGGGCGAGGGACCTTGTGCCGCGCCGTCTTCATCGCCGCAACACTCCTATGGTGGCTCAATCGGGTCCGGACCCTAGGCTACGTGTCGAACCGGCGCTGGACGCCGGGTCGGCCTCACCCTCGGCCGCCAAGCCCTTTATTTTTGACGGCAATTATCATAGATATAGCCCGCCAGACGGCCGGATGGCCGCTCTTCATGCAAATGGAGGGAGGAAAGTCCGGGCTCCACGGAGACACGGTGCCGGGTAACACCCGGCGGGGGCGACCCCAGGGAAAGTGCCACAGAAAGCAAACCGCCCTGGTCATTTGGTTCCTGCCAATCGACCAGGGTAAGGGTGAAAGGGTGCGGTAAGAGCGCACCGCGCCTCTGGCAACAGAGGCGGCAGGGCAAACCCCACCGGGAGCAAGACCAAGTAGGGACGGCGCGCGGTTTCGGCCGCAGGCGGGTCTTCGCGCCGCTGTCCGGGTAGGTCGCGCGAGGCGTCCGGCAACGGGCGTCCCAGATGAATGGTCATCGCCCACCTGTGGGAACAGAACCCGGCTTACAGGCCGTCTGGCTTTTTTCGCCAATCCCAACGGACGCAGCTCACTGCCTGTCCCGAAATGTTTCCCAAATGCCGTGGAAGACGTTCTCCAGATCCCGCGTGAATTTAGCGGCGTCACAAATGGGAGCGTCCCCCATCCGGGCCCGCAGCCCCATCCGTACCTCCGCCAACTCCTCGATCCGTCCCGCCCAATCGACGGCAAGCGCAACATAGCGATCCTCATCGTCGGCAATCCAGTCGGCGAGGCCGACATTGGAGAGGTGGCTGACGCCGTGGCGGCCACTGAACAGTCTGCCGCGGAGGGAGATGACCGGAACGCCCATCCATAGCGATTCGAGGGTCGTCACCCTCCACGGCGCTCCATCGATCCGAGAAGAAATAATCGACGGACGAAATGCCGCAGGTCGACGCGTAGCCGGTCCACGCCACTTGAACCGGCGCCGGCTTCCGGGCCACGACACTTCGTCTGTTGCGCCGCGCAAGTCCGGACAGATCGGCGAGGATGTCTATTTCATCATCGGCAATTTGACGGAATACCGTGTCATCATCCAGTTGCCGCTGATTTTTCCATACGTCGGCCCGGCTGCGGAGACTGTCCGTTTTGGCCGGTACGGAATGCGCTGCCCGCTCAACGGATCAGGCAGCCCTGATTGACTCCCTGTTGTCCTGCCGCCATCCTCACCGCCAAACGGACCCAGCTACCAGGGGAGGATTTCATGGGGCAGGACATTCAGCTGACAGCCGGCGACGGCCACACTTTCGATGCATACCGGGCCGACCCGGATGGGACGCCGAAGGCGGGATTGGTGCTCATCCAGGAAATCTTCGGCGTAAACAATCATATCCGCGCCGTCACCGACGAATGGGCCGGGGCGGGCTATGCGGTGATTGCGCCGGCGCTCTACGACCGGGCGGAGAAGAACGTGCAGCTCGGCTACGACGAGGATGGCCGTCAGACCGGTATGGGTCTCCGCGAGAAGGTCGCCTGGGACGACAGCGTCAAGGACATCGGCGCCGCCGCCGCGGCGCTGAGGGATGCGGGCAAGGTCGGCATTATCGGCTACTGCTATGGTGGAACGGTCTCCTGGCTTGGTGCCTGCTCGGGCGATTTTGATGCCGCGTCGTGCTACTACGGCGGCGGTATCGGCAACTTCCTCGACCGCGATGCCACGTGCCCGGTAATGATGCATTTCGGCGCCGAAGACCAGGGCATCCCCATGGAGACCGTGGACGATATTCGAGCCGCCAAGCCCGGTGCCGCCGTCCATGTGTATGACGGCGCGGGTCATGGGTTCATCTGCGACGAAAGACCCTCATACAACGAGGCCGCCACCGACCTCGCCCGCGCCCGCTCCAGGGAATTTTTCGCTGAGCATCTGACGTAGCCGCCAAGCGCATCCTGTCCGTATGGACCCCTGCGGGCGGATCGAATCGGGTATAATGGGCATTCGATTGGGGATTTGTTCGAATTGACCGAAACCACCGCCACGCTGCCCCTGGACGGGTTTGACGACGACGCCGGCAGTGACGACAACATCCACTCGACCGGTATTCTGCCGTCACAGGCCCTTCGCGAACTCCTGAAGAACCGTCGGATATTTGCCGCCGACGATGAGGAGGAGGTAGGCGAGGATCAAATTCAGCCGGCCAGTCTGGATTTGCGGCTTGGCCGGACCGCCTACCGGGTTCGGGGAAGTTTCCTGCCGGGCGCCGGCAAGACGGTGGCGAGCCGCCTCGATGCCTTTACCATGCACAAGATCGACATCACCGGCGGCGCCGTCCTCGAGCGGAGATGCGTCTATGTGGTTCCGCTGCTCGAAGGCCTGAATCTGCCAAGAATGATGTCGGCTATGGCCAACCCAAAATCGTCAACCGGGCGGCTGGATATCTTTACCCGTGTGATCACCGATTGTTCGTCTGAATTCGACCGTATCGAGGAGGGGTATCGAGGCGGGCTCTATGCCGAAATCTCGCCCCTGACCTTCAGCGTCCTGGTCCGGACCGGGACCCGGCTGAGTCAGCTTCGACTGCGGCGCGGCAAGCCGCCGGCTACAATGGCGGCCATGCGCCGGCTCCACGAAGCCTCGCCTCTGGTCTCAACCGACGATGCGGATATCGCCAAATCGGGGATCGTATTTACCGTCGATATCGCCGGTGCGGCCGAAGGCGGCGTGATCGGCTATAAGGCCAAGCGCCACACCGGCGTCATCGATCTGGAAAAAGCCGGTCACTACGAGATCCACGACTTTTGGGATCCCATCGTCAATCGCGGAAACACCAACATCACCCTCGATCCGGATGAATTTCACATCCTGGCCTCCAAGGAGACGGTCAGCGTGCCGCCCGACCACGCCGCCGAAATGCGCGCTTTCGACAGCCACGTGGGAGAGTTCCGGGTGCACTATGCCGGCTTTTTCGATCCCGGATTCGGCCATGATGCCGCGGGCGGGCAAGGCAGCCGGGCGGTGCTCGAGGTCCGTCCACGGGATGTCCCCTTTGTTTTGGAAGACGGCCAGACGATGGGCCGCCTGGTTTATGAACGCCTCACCCAAACACCCGATCAACTTTATGGGTCCGGCATCGGCTCCAATTATCAGAGTCAGGGCTTGAAATTATCCAAGCACTTTAAGCCGCCGTCCTGATCCCGGCCCGCAACGGAACATTTGCGGACCATGCTGTGCACGGCGGGGACGGCGTTTCTGTGGATAAATTGAAACCGGCGTTTTTGGTCGGTATTCCAAACGATTAAAGAAATTTCCTTGGTGGATATTTATGTGGATAACCTTGGAATAATGCGCGCCCAATGTGCGAGCCCGGAAGGGTGACTTGGTGTATAACAAGACATTCAGCTTCCCATCGAAGAGCGCTCGACATGGCCGATAAAGACGACATCAAGGAAGGCAAGAACTTCCATCCCGAAATTCCCCACGAGAGTGAGAACTTCTTTCTGAAGGGTTCAAATTCCCTGGATTGGGGAATGCAAAATCGTCTGGCGCGAATTTTTCGTCCCGATACCGGACGCACGGTCATGCTCGCCTTCGACCACGGCTACTTCCAGGGACCGACCACCGGTCTGGAACGCATCGATCTCAACATCCGCCCGCTGGCGCCCTTCGCCGATGTGCTGATGTGTACCCGGGGCGCCCTCAGGACATCGATTCCGGCGTCCGTCACCAAGCCGGTTGTGCTGCGCTGCTCCGCCGGCCAGTCGATCCTCACGGAACTTTCCAACGAATTGATCGCCGTCGACATCGAGGACGCGATCCGCCTCGGCGCCTGCGCCATGGCCGCCCAGGTCTATATCGGCGCCGAGTACGAGCACAAATCCATCGCCAACGTCACCAAGCTTATCGACACCGGCACCAGATACGGCATCCCGACCCTGGCGGTCACCGGGGTCGGCGCCGACATGACCCGGGACGAACGCTACTTCGCGCTGGCGACCCGGATTTGCGCCGAGATCGGCGCCCATTACGTCAAGAGCTATTACTTCGAGCCCGGATTCGAGAACGTCGCCGCCGCCTGCCCGGTGCCCATCGTCATCGCCGGCGGCAAGAAGCTGCCGGAACCCGAAGCCCTCGAAATGGCCTACAAGGCCTGTGATTCCGGCGCGGCGGGCGTCGACATGGGCCGCAACATATTCCAGTCGGACAACCCGGCCGCGATGATCCGGGCGGTCGGCGCCGTGGTGCACGACAATGCCAAACCCGCGACGGCGCTCGAGATGTACGAGGACCTGAAGGCCGATCCCGGCACGCAGCAGGCGGCGGAGTAGCATCTCCGCCCGGCGGCGAAGCCGGTCCGGTGGGCCGGGATATGACGAGTGGCGTCAACATAAAATTTCCCTCACCCGACTCCCCCTGACGGGGGCGAGGGGGCCCGATGCGACAATGCGACTACTCCCTCTCCCTCTCTGAGGGAGAGGGTCGGGGTGAGGGTGATATGAAATTCCCCCTACCTCAGCGCCGCGGCGATGTTGCCGCCGTCGACGGTGAGAATGGCGCCGGTGGTTTTTTCCGCCGCCGCCAGCGAAACGAACGCCTGGGCCACATCGTCCGCCGTGACCTCCCGGCCCAGCAGGTTGCCGCCCATATAGTCGGCCTCGCTGAGTCCGCGGGAACCGGCGCGGGACCTGATCATCCCGTCGGTCAACAGGCCGGACCGAATTCGGTCGGCATTGACGCCGTTGGACCGGATTCCATCCCTGCCATGGTCCACCGCGTACTGGCGGACCAGAAACAGGGTCGCCGCCTTCGGCAGGCCATAGGGTCCGAAGCCGGTCCCGGGGTTCACTGCCTGCTTGGAGGCGTTGAACAGCAGACAACCGCCGCCGCCTTGCGCCCGCATGACCCGGACGGCGTTCTGGGCGACGGTCTGGTGGGCAAAGAAGTTCAATTCGAAGCTTTTGCGGAGGGTCTTTTCATCCACCGTCCCGATCTCTCCCTGCCAGGCGGCGCCGGCGTTGGAGACCACGATATCCACGCCGCCGTACACCCGGCAGGCGGCATCGAACGCGCGCCGCACCGAGGCGGGCTTGGTGACATCGCACGCGAGGCCCCGGCCGCCAAGGGATTGGGCGATCGTTTCGACCCTGGAACGGTCCACGTCGGTCAGCACCGCCTCGGCGCCAACAGCGCGAAACGCTTTTCCGATGGCCGCCCCGATGGCGCCGGCGGCACCGGTCACGAGAACGATTTTTCCCTGAAATTGCGGAGGGCTTCCGCTGCCCAGCTTGGCGCGCTCCAACGGCCAGTATTCGATGTCGAAGACGTGCCGCTCGGCCAGCGGCTTGAAGCGGCCAACCCGTTCCGCGTCGGTAATCGTCGCCACATTGGCCTCCGCGATGTCGGCCGCGACGGCGGCGGCCGCCGCGTCTTCGCCCACACCGAACAAACCCAGCCCCGGCACGAGGATCACCCGGGGCAGGGAATCGACAGGCTCCAAACCATTGAGCCGCTTACGATTCCTGCCAATGTAGCCGTCATACATGCGTTGGTAGCGGGCGCATGCCCGTTCGGCGCCGGCGCGAAACCTGTCGATTTCGCCCGCCTCCGGCGGCGGCACGATCAGCGGCTTGGACTTGGTGCGGATGACATGGTCGGGGGTGGCGGTGCCGGCATTTCCGTAGCGCGTCAGTTCCTTTCCGTCGACGAACCGGCGAATGACATCGCTTGTCCGGAAGCTCATTACCGGAGAAAACCGATCGTCATAGAGGCCCCTGAGAACCGGCGCCACATCCGAAGCAGTGGCAAGACGGCGGGGCAGCGGAGACCGCGCAAATCCCGGTTTGCGGCCCTTCTTGAGACGTTTCTCAGCCGCATCAACCAGCGAAATCATCCGGCCATAGGCTTCCTCGGCCGTTTCGCCGAGGGTGAAAATGCCGTGATGGGGGACGATTATGCCGGCCGCAACCGGGTTCCTGCCGACCGCCGCCGCAACCCGCTTGGCGAGCGCAAACCCGGACATGACGTAGTCGACCACCACCGCCGCGCCGTCAAAAGCCTGCCTGCACAGGTCATTGGCGGCCTGCTGATTGGTCAGGGCCAGGATCGCGTTGGCATGGCCGTGGACGACATACGCAGCCGGCAGAAAGGCGTGCAGAAGCGTTTCAACGGACGGCGCCGGCGCTTTGGCCGACACCTTGGCCGCGCACAACCGGTCGACCATCTCATCGTCATCCAGAGACCGCCGGGACCGCAGCTCCTGCAACGGGTCCAGCCGGAGCGCCGTGAAGCCGGCCGCCTCGATGGCCGACATGTCCCGGCCGCTGCCCTTGACGTAAAGCCGGCTCTCGCCCCGCACCCGCAGTTTCGCCGACGTATTGCCGCCGCCGTGCAGAACGAGAGCGTCATCGCCGCCCAACAGCCGCGACGCGTAAACAAGTTCTCCGAGACCCTTGGGGGAAGTCTTGCGGCGCCATTCGGCCGCCCGATTATTCGACCAGCGGTTTTTCATGGGCCCGGAGTTTGCCCCAAACCCCTGATCCACAAAAGGAAAAAGCCATCCCGGGCGCATAGCCGTTCGATTGTCTGCGGTGGAACCGCCCACGCGCCGGGTCTGGCGCGCACCGCGTCGCGGGCTATATCATTGCGATTGGGGCAACAGGGCCAGGACACGCGGGCAGCCATGCAGCAGGCAGCGACCAACGATTTTCCGGCGGCGGAGGCGTCGGCGTACCACCTCGGCATCGAACCGGTGGGCAAACGCATTCGGGTCGAGTTCAACGGCGAGATCATCGCCGACACCAGCCGCGCCAAAATGCTGCACGAGGCCCGCATCGAGGCGCTGACCAAGGAAACCGGAACGCCCATCGCCATCTCGGAAGAGTTCAATCAGTGCTATCCGGGCCCGCTGCCGTCCATCGGCCTGTACAAGCTGCGGGGCGTGGGTGAAGCGCGGGAAGTCTTCACGCTGCCCGTCGAGGACTAGGACGCATGGGTTTCCGCGTCATGTTCCCGATCGCCGCCGCGCTGTTCCTGGCCGGCTGCGCATCGGGGATCGCCCAGGAAAGCCATTACGGCCCGGGAAAATACCACCACACCGAAACCGGGTTTCAGAACCCGCCGGGCAGTCTCAAGCGGCAAATCGAGCCGGCCCGGTTTTTCCGTTTCGTCTCCCGGCGCCTGACCGAGGAGTTCGACACCTCGACCATCCCGCCGAACCATGTGGTCCCCTACGAAGAAGCAAAGGCCCAGTTGGCCGCGACGCCGAATCCCCGGATGACATGGATCAATCACGCGACATTTCTCATCGCCCTCGACGGCGTCAATGTCCTGACCGATCCGTTTTTCTCGGAACGCGCTTCGCCGGTCGCCTTCGCAGGCCCCAAGCGTTACGTCCCGCCGGGACTGAAGATCGAGGATCTGCCTCCGATCGACGTCATCCTGATTTCGCACAATCACTACGACGCCTACGACATCCCGAGCCTGCGGACATTGGCGGCGCGCAAGCCGGACACCTTGGTGCTGGTGCCGCTGGGTCTTGGTGAACTGACCAGGCGGGCGGGCCTGACCAATGTCAAGGAAGTGGATTGGTATGACCAAATCACGGTCGGCGGCGTGACGCTCACGTCGACCCCGGCCATTCACTGGTCCAGGCGCACCCTCGGCGATACCAATGAATCCCTTTGGAACGGCTTCATGATCGAAGGCGCCGGGAAGAAAATCTGGTTTGTCGGCGACACCGGCTTTGGCCCGGTGTTCGAAAGAGAGGTCGCCCCCAGGGTCGGCCCGGCGGATATTGCCCTTGTCCCCATCGGCGCCTTTCTGCCCCGGGATTTCATGCGGCCGATGCACACCAACCCGGCCGAGGCTCTCAGGCTGGCCAAGATCATCGGCGCGGCGACGGCGGTGCCGATGCATTGGGGAACTCTCCCGCTCGGCGAAGATACGCCGAAAGACGGGCTGGCGGCGTTCGCGGCAGCCAGCGAGGAAGGCGTCACCAAGCGCGTCATGCGCATCGGCGAGACCGTCGATCTGGATGGTCTGTAGGCCGGTCCAGGGTCCGGATTCAATTGAGCCACCATAGGAGTGTTGCGGCGATGACGCATAAAATGATTGCGTCATGGCCGGGCCCAGACCCGGCCATCCACGTGTACCGTGCCGCCAAGCGTGGATCACCGGGTCAAATAAGGTCAATTCGGACGAATTGACCGACCCGGTGATGACGGCTTTTGTCCCCTCGCCCCCGTCAGGGGGAGAGGGATGCGGAGGGTTGGCGAGGCGAACGCCAAGCCTATCCGGCGCCGGGTGAGGGGACTCAAAAAGGAGAATTCCCCAATCGGGTCCGGACCCTAGAGCAGTTTCCGGCCAAATTGAATCAATTTGATGGCGCTCATCGGTTGGCCGGGCAGGCGCGGGTCGAAGTGCGATGTCTGCGCATCGGACGAGGCCCGCAACGCACCCGGAGGGCCGGGGGGCGCCACCGAAGGCCGGGTTCCTTCGCGTCGTGGCGGCGTTGCGCCACTCCGCCGATGGGCCGGCATCGCCGTTCGCGGCGCGCCTGGCCACGACGCCAATTAATCCCGGTCAAACGGTTTAATTTGGCCGGAAACTGCTCTAGTCGACGAGGCCGTCCAACCTGCCCTGTATTTCCGGACCGTCGGGCGCGTACCGATAGGCGCGGAAGACGTTGTTGCCTTTGCTTTCGGGCTTCGCGGGCGAGGCCGGCACGAAAAACGGCGAAATGTATTCCCAAACGATATCGCCGGCCGGCGTCACCTCGAAAATCCGTCCCCATTGTCCTTCACAGATCAAGGTATTGCCGTTTGGAAGGCGCTGCGCGCCGGAAATGAAGACGCTGGAAAACGTATAAGGCGGATCGCCGACATACTCCCACGCGGTTTCACCGGTCCGGTAGTTGAACTCCCAGACCTTCGATTTGGAACCCGGGCCCGGCACCATGGCATTGTTGGCAAACAGCATCATGTTGCCGTTCTCGAGAATTTGGGCATCGTGCTGATTGCCGAACTCCCGCCTGGCTTCAATCCACTTAAATCCGTTGGTCGACTTGTCGATGATGCCGACCATGGAATTGTGCCGCCAACTCACCAGGATGTCGCCCTCCGGCGTCTCGGCAATCGAATTGGGATGGGCGTACTCGACGCGGCGCTGGCCTGCGGGCAGCGGATACGTCTCGAAATCCATATGGTCGTAGCCGTGCCACTCCCAGACCGTGTTGCCGGCAGGGTCCACCTCGCGAATGTAGTCGCCCCAAATTCCCTCATCCCGCTCGGATCCGGGGATACCGCCCTGAACCCGTCTGTGGGCTTCTTCGGGCAGGATTTCCCAGGCGATATAGGCCGTGTTGCCATTGGAGAGCCGTTTGAAATCGTGGTGCTGAGAGGGATCGCGATACGCCCACACGACGTTGCCTTCCCAGTCCAATTCCTGGATCAGACCGCCCTTGGCATTGAGACCCTCGGGTCCGCCCTCGATCCAGGTGGAGACAAGCAAGTTGCCGTTGGGCATCAGATAGGCGTAGTTGCCCGGTTGGGCCGGCAGGTCCCACCGGTGAACGACGGCGCCTCGCATATTGATCAGATAGGCGGTCTTCTGGATAAGCGGCGTAAAAAGGGTAAAACCGGGCATCGCGCGGCCGGGATCGCAGCGGGTCAGTCCGAGTTGGTAATATCGCATGGAAAAAGAGTGCCTCCGTTCAGCGTCATTTCCTAAATGAAGCGCCCGGGACCGGTTGTCCGATCCTCAGGCGGCACCCAAGGCGTCAATTGTTGGGCGTACTAAATCGCCGGCAGGAGCGGACGTCAAGAAACGCCCCTATGCTATTCCGGCAGATCGATCTCCAATATGGACATATGGAAGTCGTAGGAAACGTCGCCTTCCTCGTCGTCCTTGAAGATCACCCCGATGAATTCCTCACCCAGGCTCACCTCGGCCGAACCGTCGGCCTGGGCGCGGTCGCGGAGGTTGATGTTGTTGTTGGCAAACAGCTCCCGCAGGTACTGCTGAACCTTATTGAGTTCCGTATCGATCACGGCGGTCTCTCCTTGGATTTAGAGAGCGGACACTACCAACTGCTTGACCCGTTGGCCACTGTCACTCGTGGCCTTCGGCTTTTTTTGCTTCCCCGCTTGCCATCGCGGTCTGCGCCTCGTACCGGGCGAGATAAGTCGCGGCGAGCACGACAACGCCGCCGCCGATCCAGGTCCAGATCTCGGGAATCTGGTTGAAAAAGGCGAAGGCGAACAGGGCGGCGAAAACAAGGCGCATGAACGCCAGCGGCGAGACCGCCGTCGCATCGCCGATCTGGTAGGCCTTGGTAATGCTGTAGGTGGCGGCGCTGGTCAGTGCGCCGGAAACGATGAACCAGCCCCAGTGCGCCAAGGTCGGCATTTCCCACACCATGATGGTGGGGATCAGCGCCAGGGGCACGACGATGGCGACCGGATAAGCCACCACGATGGTCGGCGAATCGACACGTGTGCCGACTTTACCCGCCAACAGATAGAACGCCCAGCAGGTGGCGGCCACAAGGGGGAGCAGGAGTTCGACCTGAAAGGTTTGGAACCCCGGCCGGATCAGGATCAGGGTGCCGGCCAGCCCGGCAAGCCCGGCGAGCCATCGTTGAATACCGGCCCTCTCCCGCAGGAGAATCACCGCGACCAGGGAGGTGAGGATCGGCTCGACCATGCCGATCGCCGTGGCCGCCGCGATGGGGATGGCGATCAGCGCCGTATACCAGGCGAACAACGCAACTGCCTGCAAAATCCCGCGCGACAGGATCATCATCGGGCGTTTCGGTATGAGTTGCCTGCGCTCCAGCCGCCAGAGCATCGGGATCATCACCAGGAAACCGAACAGATTACGGAAGAAGACGATCTCGAAGGCGTGAAGGTCATTCCCAAGGTGGCGGATGATGGCGAAATTGAGGGCGAAAAGCGCGCCGGAGGCGATCATCCAGATCATGCCCCGGACATTCTCGACGCGGAGAACCGCGTTCACCATGCTTCCTCCCCGGCCTCAAAGACACTGGGCGCACCGGAGTTCGGCGCGCCCAGCGGCCTTCGATTTTATTCGGCGGCTTATTCGGCCGCTTCGGACGCCCCCTCCATGAGGGTCGCCGCATGGGTTTCCCGGCGGACCAGGTTCTTGGCGAACTCGGTTTCAAAGTCGTCCGGCACCGAATTCCTTATCCGCTCATCGGCCAACAGCGCATCACGCCAGGCACCGATTTTGGGATAATCGTCGAGGGCGCCCGTGTTGAGGTACGTCTCGGTAAAGGTGAACCGCATGAGGAACGGCGCATAGGCCGCATCGACCAGCGACAGGCCGGAACCGTTGAAAAACGGCCCGTCACCTTCACGCTCCCTGGTGAGCGCCTCTTCGACCCGGCTCAAAGGCTTGGGCAGCGCCTCCATGCCTTCGGCAACATCCTCCGGGGTCTTGGCGTAGCTCACCTTGCCCAGCGCCCTGGAGAAATCAGGCACGAAGTCCGTCCAGGCCCGGTTGCGGGCACGCTTGACGGGATCTTCGGGGTGCAGTCTCGGCGGCACCATTTCATCCAGGTACTCGGCGATGGCGTTGGATTCGAATAGAACTTCGTCATCCACCTTCAACACCGGCACCTTGCCGTGGGGCGAAATATCGAGAAACCAGTCGGGCTTCTCACGCAAATTGACGTAAGTGACCTCGAAATCGACGTTCTTGGCACGCATAGCAATCACGGCGCGCTGAACCCAGGGTCAGGTCTTCGAACTAATCAAATGATAATGGGGCATAATCCCTCCCGCAGAACTGCGCTCACAAAGTCGCGGGGCCGATGGTGTCATGATCGGGCCGGTGCTTCAATCACCCAGTGTCACGCCGCGACCGCCTCCTCGAAGACGGTCTTGGCCCACCCCCGGTACCCCCGCTCCGGCTGCACGCCGGGCCGGCCGCCCAGCACCCATTCCCGGACAGGAAGCAGAAATCCGGTTTTCGGCCGGTCCAGAAGTTCCGCCGGCAACGGCTGTCTCGGCGTCGTCGCGAAATCACGTTTGGTCGCGCCCAACCCCGCGACCTTTTGAAAGAACACCGAATCGACCAACGGCGTTCTGATCTCCAGGGAATGAGCCATCCCCGCCCAATCCGCATCCCTCAGGAGCTGATTGCCCATATACCAGGCGGTCTCGAGGGCAATCACCGATCGCCTACCGGGTTCGATGCCGTCAACCGTCTCCGAGAGGGCATCGAGCGGCGCAAGGCCCTCCAGTCCCAGTTGAACCAACTCGCGGTCCAGGAAGGCCGGCAGCTCCCAGGGAAGGAACAATCCGCGGCGCAACAGATACGCCCCCGCATAATCGGCGCCGTACTCGACCAGGCTGGCCCATTTCGGGGACGTCACCTTGGTCAGGACCGGTGACAGAGCCATCCGGAGGAACCGCCCGACCCCGGGCGCCCCCGGGATCAATCCGATACGGTTCACCACCTTGGGGATCTGATCGAAGGTGTAGTATCCGCCGAATATTTCGTCTCCGCCGACACCCGACAGCGCCACCTTCAACCCGGCCTCCGATGCCGCCTTGGCAACGAAATAGGTGTTGATGCCGTCGATGCTCGGCTGATCCATGTGTTTCATAATCCGCCCGAACTCGGGCTGAAAGTCGGCGGACCGGATGATACGGGTGTGCTGCGCGGTTCCATAGGCATCGGCGACTTTCTCCGCCAATGGCACCTCATCGAATTCGCTGCCGCGGTATTCGTCGAAACCGAGGGTCAGCGTGTCGAGATCGGCGCCCTGGAACTCGGCCGCATGGGCGGTCACGGTCGCCGAATCCAAACCGGCGGACAGGAACACACCGACCGGCACGTCGGCGACCATGTGATGCCGTACCGTGTCGGCGACGGCCGCCGCCAACTCGCCGGCGCCGT
The DNA here is from genome assembly GCA_965213765.1 of Rhodospirillales bacterium. Lineage (GTDB taxonomy): Bacteria > Pseudomonadota > Alphaproteobacteria > Rhodospirillales > UBA2165 > JAJDXO01. The sequence goes on from OZ243926.1 coordinate 2,699,958, forward strand.
CCCTTTCCGATGCCCGCAAGTACTCTCGGAAATCGAAGTAGCGCCGGCGTTGGATACGGCCGCCTGTCTCTACGGTCATCCAGGTACCGGATTCCAACGGTTTGACGCTCTTGAATATGGTGAAGGGCTCGGGAACCGAGCCGAATATGAAGAAACCCACCTGGGCCGCCGGGTCGAGATCCGCGGCGACGGCGCCGCCTGCCCGGAGCGCCTTGACCTGTGACGCCGCGCGAATGGTTCCGCCGTCATCGGCGTAATAGAGCGGCTTGATGCCGAACGGATCACGGGCCAGGAACAAGCTCTGCCGGATTTGGTCGTAGATCACGATGGCGAACATGCCGCGAAGCCGCTCGACCATGCCTGGACCGTCCCGGTCATAGAGGTGAAGAATGACCTCCGTGTCCGATTGGGTCCGGAACCGTCGCCCCTCGGACTCCAATTCCGCCCTCAACTCCCGGTAGTTGTAGATCTCACCGTTATAGCTGACGACCAAGCCGCCCCGCGCGCCGCCGCCTGCCTCGAGGGGCATGGGCTGGGCGCCGGCCGGGGAGGGGTCGATGATCGCCAGCCGCCGATGCGCCAGCCCAACCCGCCGATCGTCCGATACCCACCGCCCCTCGCCGTCAGGACCGCGGTGGACCATGTATTGGTTGATTCGGTCGAGTTCCGCCTCGTCGATCGCCGGCGCAGCCGGGGCATAGGAAAAAATAGCGGTAACGCCACACATGACAGCCCTTCTAATGCGCCGGTTCGCAGCCGTCCATGGGTAATTCCATCCGGCAGGGCTTTGCATAAGGCATTGAAAACAGAGTACAACAGCGCCATGAAGCAGGTGATTCAGAGCGCCCGGACGGGCCAGCTCGATGTTAAGGACGTACCGCGGCCGTCCGCGGCGCCGGGCGAACTGCTTGTGGCGACGCGCGCCTCGCTGATATCCGCCGGCACCGAACGCATGGTGGTCGATTTCGCCCGCAAGAGCATTGCGGGGAAAGCCCGTGCACGCCCCGACCTGGTGAAAAAGGCTCTCGGCAAGGCGCGGACCGACGGCATCGCCGCGACGCTCAAGTCCGTCCGCGCGCGGCTCGATGAGCCGTTGCCGCTTGGCTACTCGGCGGTCGGCGTCGTCACCGGGATCGGCGGCAAGCGGGATAGCCGGGGCTACCGTCCGGGGGACCGGGTGGCCATTGCCGGCGCCGGCATCGCCAACCACGCGGAATACAACGCGGTGCCGGAAAATTTGGCCGCCCTCGTGCCGGCCAACGTAACTGACGAGGAAGCCTGCTTCGGGACCGTCGGGGCAATCGCGCTCCATGCGGTCCGGAATCTGGATGCCCAAATCGGAGAGACGGTCGCCGTGATCGGTGCCGGCCTCGTCGGTCAGCTGGCCCTTCGGATACTGCGCCTGTCCGGGGCGCGGCCGGTGGCGCTGGATTACGACGCCGGTCGGCTCGACCTCGCCCGCCAACTCGGCGCCGAGGCCGCATATGACCTCAACGAATGGTCCGCCGACCGGCTGGTCATGGACATTGGGCAGCGAACCGCAGGTATCGGCTGTGACGCCATCTTGATCGCTGCCGCAACCGAGTCCGCCGAACCGTTCGAGACCGCCGCGGAAATCGCGCGCGACCGCGCCCGGGTTTGCCTTGTCGGCCTCACGGGCACCGGGTTCCCCTACGCCGCCTTCATGAAGAAAGAACTGAATATCGTGGTTTCCCGGTCCTATGGTCCGGGCCGCTATGACAACGACTACGAGGAGCGCAACGTAAAGTTTCCGGAGGGCTTCGTTCGCTGGACCGAAACGGCGAACCTGGCCGAGGTGCTCCGCCTGATGGCCCTGCCCGAGGGCCAACGGCTCGACGTCGGCAAACTGATTTCCCATTCGTTCGGGATCGGCGAAGCGGTCCGTGCCTTTGAGCTGGTTACCGATAACAGCGAGCCGAGTCTCGGCGTCGTGATCACCTACCCGGCTGAAACGTCCGCCGGGACCAGGGCGGCGGCATCACCGCGGACGGCGGCCGTCCCCGCATCCAGCACCTGTGCCGTAGGGCTGATCGGCGCCGGCGCCTTTGCCAGGGCGGTGTTGCTGCCTGAATTATCGAAATTGCAAAACGTGCAACTCCGGTCCGTCGCCGGTAAATCCGGGGCCTCGGCGAAACATGCGGCGGAGAAATTCGGGTTTGAAGAAACCGCGGAAAGCGCCGAAGCGGTTATCGGCGATCCCTCGGTCAATGCGGTGGTGATCGCCACCCGGCACGACAGTCATGCGGCCCTGACGGCCCAGGCCCTGTTGGCCGGCAAGTCGGTCTGGGTCGAGAAACCGCTCGCCATATCCGAGGACGAATTGGCGTTGATCGAGGATGCTCTCGAACGAAGCGGCGGGCTTCTTCAAGTGGGTTTCAACCGCCGCTTTGCCCCCGCCAGCGTCGAAATCAAACACCGGCTGGGAGAGATCTCGGGACCGCGCAACATCGTTGCGCGGGTAAATGCGGGCCGGCTGCCGGCCGATCACTGGACGCTCGACCCCGACGCCGGCGGCGGGCGGCTGATCGGCGAAGGCTGTCACTTCATTGATTTGGCCCGCTTTTTCGCCGGCTCACCGACCGAAGCGGTTCATGCCTCGGGCGTCGCCACGGACGATCCCGCGGTAGACGACGTGACCGCCACCCTGCAGTTTGCCGATGGCGGGCTTGCGACAATCGTCTACACATCGCTGGGGGATGCCGGCTTTCCCAAGGAGCAGATTGAAGTTTTTGCCGGCGGCGCCGTCTTCGTCATCGACAACTTCCGATCCTGGCAGGCGACCGTTGGCGGCAGCACGCGGCAGCTCGGGTCCGGCGGACAGGACAAAGGCCACCGGGACGCGCTCAAGGCGTTCGTGGCGGCGGTCGCCGGGGGTGGCGAGCCCCCGGTGCCGGCCGGCGAGTTGTTGGAAGTGTCTCATGCGGCGGTCGCTGCGGACCGCGCCCGTATGAGCGGCCAGTGGATCAGACTGTAGCGGATGGCGTCGTGACCCCAGCAGCCGAGTTGCTCGAATCCCTGGAAATAATCGCCGGCGCCCGCGTGCTGTGCGTTGGCGACATTATGCTGGACCGCTTCGTTTATGGCGGGGTGGAGCGAATTTCACCCGAAGCGCCCATTCCGGTGCTGCGGGTGGAGCGTCAAACCGAAATGCTCGGCGGGGCCGGAAACGTCGCCCGCAACCTCGCGGGCCTGGGGGTTTCGACCACCTTTGTCTCGGTCGTCGGCCGCGATGCCGCCGGCGCACGGGTCGCCGCGCTGTTGGGTGAGTTGGCCGACACCGAGGCCAATTTGGTCAACGACAACAACCGGACCACCTCCATCAAGACGCGCTACATCGCCGGATCCCAGCAGATGCTCCGCGCCGATGAGGAATCCCTGGAGCCGCTGGACAGCCGGCTTCAGGAAAAAGTTCTGAAAGCGGTGCGCGCGGCACTGCCGGACAGTGGCGCCGTGATACTTGCGGATTACGGCAAGGGGATGTTCGGCGGCGACCTCGCCAAGCAGGTTATTTCCCTTGCCATCGAGGCAAACGTGCCGGTGGTGGTCGATCCCCAAGGCCGCGACTATGCGCCGTACTCGGGAGCGGATCTGGTCACGCCGAACCTGAAGGAGCTCGCCGAGGCTTCCGGACAATCAACGGACGGCGATGAGGAAATCATCGCCGCAGCCAACCGTCTTATCGATGTTGCCGGCGTGAAAGGCGTTCTCGCGACCCGAAGCGCGGACGGCATGAGCCTGATCGTAAAAGGCAAGGCGCCGCAACATTTCGCCGCGGAAGCGCGCGAGGTATTCGACGTTTCCGGCGCCGGCGACACGGTGGTCGCTACCATGGCCGCGGGTCTGGCGGCAAGGATTCCGCCCGGCCGGGCGGTGGGACTGGCCAATACGGCGGCGGGAATCGTCGTCGGCAAGATCGGCACCGCGGTCGCCTACGCCGACGACATTGCGGCGGCGCTCCGGGCCACCGAACTGGCGGGCAGCGGCATGAAAATCGTCCCGAGGCTGCCGGCATCCGGCCGGGTGGAACAGTGGCGCAGCCAGGGACTAAAAGTGGGTTTCACAAATGGCTGTTTCGATTTGTTGCATCCGGGCCATCTCTCGGTAATCACCCAGGCCAAAAATGCGTGCGACCGGCTGATTGTGGCCCTCAACAGCGATGCCTCGACGAGCCGGCTAAAGGGCCCGAAACGGCCAATCCAAGGGGAGGCCGCGCGGGCGGCGGTTCTGGCCTCTCTCGAAACCGTCGATTTGGTGGTCATTTTCGAGGAGGACACACCGGCTGATCTCATAGAGCTGTTGAAGCCGGAGGTTTTCGTCAAGGGCGCCGATTATCGTATCGAGGATATTCCCGAAGCGAAGATCGTCCAGGCTTACGGTGGTGAGGTTGTCCTGGCCGAACTGGCGGACGGGCATTCGACCACATCGACGATCGCCCGTATCGCCGAATAGGCGACGGCCGGGCCCACCGGACCGGCTTCGCCGGCCGCGAGGCGTGGGTCACCGGGTCAAGCCCGGTGATGACGACTTGCGGGTGAGCGGGGAGCGGCGACTTGCCATGCGTTCCCTCGCCCCCGTCAGGGGGAGAGGGCGCAAAAAGGAGAATCCCCTAATTGAGTCCGGACCCTAGCCGCCCGCCGAAGACAGCCTGTCAAACAATCGCCTGAAGAAGCCGGGCCGGTCCGGCGCGGTCTTCGCTGCCGGGAGCAGCGCCCGGGGCGGCATATCCTTGTGTGCCGCCATCATGATTGCCCGCCAGAGCCTGGCGGCGTCACCACCCCCGGTGACGCCGCGCATCGGTGTGCCGTCATCATTCCCCAGCCAAACACCGGCGACAAAATCGGCGGTGTAGCCGACGAACCAGGCATCGCGAAATTTCTGCGAGGTCCCGGTTTTGCCCGCGGCGGGGCGATCCAGTTGCGCCGCCCGGCCGGTCCCCGCGGAAACCACGCCGCCCAGCATCTCGCTCAGCGCCTGGGCATGAACCCGCTTGATCACCCGCGGCGGGCCGTCACCCGCCCTCTCGAAGAGGACGGCCCCGCCGGGGTCGGCGACGCGCTCGACCCCATAAGGCCATACGGCGATACCGCCATTCGCGATGGCCGCATAGACGCCCGTCAGCTCCAACAGTCCAACCTCGGAGGTTCCCAGTGCGATGCTGGGCGTCCGGGTGAGCCGGCTGGTGATGCCGAGGCGTTCGGCCGTGGATATGACCTCAGGTATGCCGGCCTCCGCGGCGACCTTGGCGGCAACCGTATTGACCGATTGGGCAAGCGCCTGGCGGAGGGTCAATTCGCCCGCATAAGTGCCGTTTATATTGCGCGGTTTCCAACCCTTGACCTCGACCGGACCATCGACGACCACCGTGGAGGGCCGCAATCCGTGTTCCAGTCCCGCCAGGTAGACAATGGGCTTGAAGGCGGAGCCCGGCTGACGCCGGGCCTGGACCGCCCGGTTGAACTGGCTCCTGCCATAACTGCGGCCGCCAACCATCGCCCGAACGGCGCCATCCAGGGACAACACCACGACCGCGGCCTGGGAAACACCCCGGGCCCGGCCCTTGCCGCCGATGAAATCGGCAACCGCCCGCTCCGCCGACCGCTGCAATCCCGTATCCAGCGTGGTCCCGACCACGAGGCTGCCGGCATCCGGACCCACATAGCCGGACAGTTGATCCACCACCCAATCCGCGTAGTACCGCGCGGCGTTTTTGCGGCTGGGCGACCGGGCGGGACCCGAGCCGCCGGATTGCGCGCGTTTATGCTGGGCGGCGGTGATCAATCGCTGTTTGCGCATGGCGGCAAGAACGACCGCCGCGCGCTTCCGTGCCGCCTTGTAGTCGCTGACCGGATTGAGCCGCGACGGCGCCTTGAGCACGCCGACCAGCATGGCGGCCTCGTAGAGGCTCAATTGCTGGGGACGTTTATCGAAGAAACGCCGCGACGCGGCCTCAAGACCGTAGGCGCCGGCGCCGAAATACACCCGGTTCAGGTAAATGGTCAGAATTTGTTCCTTGGTGAAACGGCGCTCCAGCCATAGCGCCAACAGCGATTCCTGTACCTTGCGCTTGATCGTTCGCTCGGAAGTCAGAAACAGGTTTTTCGCCGCCTGCTGGGTGAGGGTGCTGCCCCCCTGACGGATGCGGCCGGCCTTGAGATTGACCGCCATGGCGCGGCCGATCCCGCGCCAGTCGACGCCGCGGTGCTCATAAAACCGGCGATCCTCGATGGCAACCAGGGCTTGGGGAAGATAGGGCGGCATTTGGGAGAACCGGATGGTCCCGCCCCTGAACTCACCGATCGACGCAAAGCGGGCGCCGTCGGCCGCGACCAACGTAATGCCGGGTTTATGAGTTTGTGAAAGCGCGGCATCGACGGACGGCAGATCATAGGCATAAAAGGCGACCACCCCGGCCATGATCACGACGCCCCAGATTACGAACGTCGTAGTCCATTTCAGGCTCGACAGAAGCCGGCGGCCACGTCCGCGGGCGGTGCCGCCCGTGATTTTAGGGGACTTGGACGCCGACTTGCGCCCTTCTCCCTGGTTTTTCTGGTTTTTCGCCATGATGCCGCACTTTCAAAGTCCCGCGTTAGCAATTCGTTAACGGGGAAATGCGCCAGAAATGCGCTAGAAATCCGGCCCAAATGTTACCTTATTCGGGCTCGCAGCCGAGTGTTTCGCGGCGGGTCCCCGGGTCGATCCGGCAGCCCTTGACGCCGGACTTCAGCCGGACGCCGCCGCGGCCCGGCACCCGGTTCAATTCGGTCAAGGTCATGGTCTGGGACTTGCTCCCCGGAAACCCCTGCGATTTTACATGGGGTGATTTACATGGGGCGATGCTGAATTTCATCAACCGCCGGCTGGCTAAACGTCCAGGTTGGCCACTTTCAGGGCGTTTTGCTGGATAAAGTCCCGGCGAGGCTCCACCAGGTCGCCCATCAGGGTCGAGAACACGTCCTCGGCATCGTCCGCGTGACTCGCTTTCACCTGGAGGAGCGTCCGGACGCTGGGGTCCAAGGTGGTCTCCCAGAGCTGTTCCGGATTCATCTCGCCCAACCCCTTGTAGCGCTGCATGGAAACACGCTTGCGGCCCCGTTCCAGCACGACATCCACCAATGAGACCGGCCCGGTGATGACAATCTCCTTGTCTTTGGACATCAACTGGCCGTGGCGGGAATACTGCTCCTGCAGGTCAGCGGCGTGGGCGTCGATGGCATGGGCCTCGGCGCTCCTGATCACGGCGCCGTCAATGACGTGCGGCCCTTCGGGCACACCCCGCAGCGTCCGCGTAAACGCCAAACCGCCGTCCGGCAGCGGCTCGCCGCGCCAACCCCGATCGCCCTCTTCTTCCAGCTGATCGACGCGGGCGGCGATATACGCCGCCGCCTCGCCGGCATGTTCGGCGTTTGACAGAATTTCCGGGTTGAGCGCGCCGGCAATCGCCGCCTGCTCGACGATCTTCAGCGGCACCCGGGTAACCAGTCCGGTGAGTTGCGTCTTGATCTGCCGGGCCGCATCGACCATCCGGCGGAGGTCCAGGGCGGCAATCTCGCCGCCCTCGGCGGTCCGCAGCACGCAGTCCTCGAGGCCGGCGTCAATCAGGTGGTCTTCGAGCGCCCGATCATCCTTGAGATAGACCTCGGAATTTCCATTCTTGGCGCGGTAAAGCGGCGGCTGAGCGATATAGAGATACCCCCGCTCGACGATTTCGGGCATCTGCCGGTAAAAGAACGTCAGCAGGAGCGTCCGAATGTGGCTCCCGTCCACATCGGCGTCGGTCATGATGATGATCTTGTGATAGCGGATTTTCCCGATATCGAAATCATCGTGGCCGATCCCCGTGCCGAGCGCCGTGATCAGCGTGCCGATCTCGGCGGAGGACAGCATTTTGTCGAACCGCGCCCGCTCGACATTCAGGATTTTGCCGCGGAGCGGCAGGATGGCCTGCTTGCCCCGGTCGCGGCCCTGTTTGGCCGAGCCGCCCGCCGAGTCACCCTCGACGATGAACAACTCACTCAGCGCGGGATCCTTTTCCTGGCAATCCGCAAGCTTGCCGGGCAGCGACGAGACATCCAACGCTCCCTTGCGGCGGGTCAGCTCCCGCGCCTTGCGGGCCGCTTCCCGCGCGGCGGCGGCCTCGACTATTTTGCCGATAACTTTCTTGGCGTCGTTCGGGTGTTCCTCGAACCATTGGTTCAGCTTGCCGCCCATGATGCTCTCGACCACCGGCCGCACCTCGGACGAGACCAGCTTTTCCTTGGTCTGAGAGGAGAATTTCGGGTCGGGCACCTTGATCGACAACACACAGGTCATTCCCTCGCGCGCGTCGTCCCCGGTGACGCCGACCTTGGCTTTCTTCGATATGCCTTCCGCCTCGGCGTAGGTATTGATGGTCCGGGTCAGTGCGCCGCGGAATCCGGCCAAATGGGTCCCGCCGTCCTTTTGAGGAATGTTATTGGTAAAGCAAAGCGTCGATTCGTGGTAGCTGTCGTTCCATTGAAGCGCTGCCTCGACGACGATGCCGTCCTTCTCTCCGGTGACGGAGATGGTCGGATTGATCGCCTGCTTCGACCGGTCCAAATACCCGACAAACGCCTGCAGGCCTCCCTCATAGTGCAACTCGACGGTTTTGGGCTCCACATGCCGGGCATCGGTCAGCGTCAACGATACGCCCGAATTCAGGAAGGCCAATTCGCGCAGGCGATGCTCCAGCGTCGGGAGATCGAACTCCGTCCGGCCGAACACATCCTTCGACGGCAAAAAGGTTACCTGGCTGCCGGTTTGTTCGCCGGCATCGCCAACCACCTCGAGCGTCTTTTCGACCTCTCCGTCCTTGAACGTGATGACGTGCTCGCTGCCGTCCCGCCAGATGCGGAGCTCGAGGTCGCTCGACAGCGCATTGACCACCGACACGCCGACACCGTGCAGCCCACCGGAGACTTTGTAGGAATTCTGATCAAACTTACCTCCGGCATGGAGGTGGGTCATGATGACTTCGGCCGCCGGCACACCTTCTTCTTCGTGGATGTCCACCGGAATTCCCCGGCCATTGTCGGAGATTGTCGCCGACCCGTCGCCGTTGAGAACCACCTCGATGGAATCACAGAACCCGGCCAGCGCCTCGTCGATGGCATTGTCCACCACCTCGTAAATCATGTGATGCAGGCCGGAACCGTCATCGGTGTCGCCGATATACATTCCGGGCCGCTTACGAACCGCTTCGAGACCGCGAAGAACCTTGATGGACTGGGCGTCATAGGCCTCCAAGTCCTGATCCAGTTCGTCTAGATCCTCATTTTGATCTTCGTTTTCTTCGCTCATGCCGTCTTGGTCCTAAGGTTCTGGGTGACTACCCGCATTCAGTGACCGAACCGGGGGAAACATCGAAAAACTGGGCCGTGCCGCGCCACGCTTCGAACATCCCGGCGTCCGTCCCGGTCATCCAGGCTTGCGCATTCAGGGCACCCAAGCGGCCGAAGAGGGCGGCCCGCCTGCTTTCGTCCAAATGGGCCGCCACCTCGTCGAGGAGCAGCAGGGGTGCAAAGCCCCGGACTTCCGACTGCATCTTGGCGGCGCCGAGGACCAGCGTGATCAGCAGCCCTTTTTGTTCGCCCGTGGAACACTCGGCAGCGGGCCGGCCGTGGCCCGCATGGCGGACCGCGAGATCGCTCCGGTGCGGCCCCACGCCGGCGCCGGCCTGTTCACTGTCTCTCGCCCCGTTCTCCCTAAGATGCTCGCGAAACCGGTCCTCGACTTCAAGCGCCGGCGCTTCGTCCAGCCACATTTCGAGATCGCCGGCCATGGCGATTTCGGCGTCGGGAAACGGTCCGTCATCGACCCGGCAATGGGCCGATAGCCTGGCCACCGCCTCCCGGCGGCGGGCAGCCACGGCAACGCCGTGACGCACCATCGAATCCTCCACCGAGGCCAGCCAGTCCGTGTCCCGCACCCCCTCGCGAAGAAGCCTGTTCCGGCTCCGCAGCGCGTGGTCGTAGGCATTCACCGGGCCCGCGTGATCCCCATCCAGGCTGTAGATGATCCGGTCCACGAACCGGCGCCGCCCGCCGGCGCCCTCGTTGAACAGGCGGTCCATTTGCGGCGTCAGCCATTGCACGGCGGTCAGACGGCCGAGATCGCTCTGGGATTTGGCGGATTCACCGTCGATTTTAACCTCGCGCTTCTCCCGGCCGCCGTCGGCGTCGGGACGGCAGCCGGTCCCCACGTCGTAGGCGCTGCCGTCGATCTCAAGCTTGGCCGCCACGCTCCAGACCCGGTCACCGGTCACCTCGTCCGGGTGCCGCCGGGTGATTTCGGCCAATCTGGCACGCCGCAAACCCCGGCCCGGCGCCAAAAACGAGAGTGCCTCGAGAATATTCGTTTTCCCCGCGCCATTGGGACCGGTCAGTACGACCGGACGGGAATCGGCCTGAATGCGCACCGACGGATAAGATCTGAAATCGGTCAATGAAAGCCGGGTAACCGCCAGCCTCGGGACGGAAGCCTCGCCGGCGCGCGGCGTCGGCATATGCGAACGGCTGCCGGTGCGCACCCGCACCCTAGACCCGCATGGGCATCAGCACATAGAGGGCGCTGGTGTCCTCGGGATCCTGCACCAAGGTCGGCGAAGCGGCGTCGGCCATCATGAAGGTCGCCGACTCTCCGTCGATCTGCTGGGCAATGTCCAACAGGTACCGGGAGTTGAAGCCGATCTCGATATCGGACGAATCGTACTCAATGGGCAACTCTTCGGTCGCCGAGTCGTTTTCCGGACTGTTGGCCGACAGGACAAGGTTTCCCTTGGAAATGGCCAACTTCACCGCGCGGGACTTTTCGGACGAAATCGCGGACACCCGGTCCACCGCATCGGCGAAGGTCCTGCAATCGACCACCATGGACTTGTCGTTCCCCGCCGGAATGACCCGGTCATAGTCGGGAAACGTGCCGTCAATGAGTTTGGACGACAGAACCGCGCCATCGAATGTGAGGCGAATTTTAGTATCGGAGAGCGCCATCTGAACGTCGGTTTCCGTTTCGTCGATCAGCTTGCGAAGCTCGGCAACGGTCTTTCGGGGCACGATCACGCCCGGCATACCCGAGGCGCCATCCGGCAACGGCAGTTCGACGCTCGCCAAGCGGTGCCCGTCGGTCGCCACCGCCCGAAGCACGGCAACGCCGTCCCGCTCGGACTCGTGGAGATAAATGCCGTTCAGATAATAACGGGTCTCTTCCGTCGAGATGGCAAACCGGGTCCGGTCGATCAGCGTCCTCAGGTCCCCGGCGGATACGGAAAAGCTGTGCGGCATATCACCGTCGGCCATCACCGGAAAATCCTCGGTCGGCAAGCAGGTCAGGGAAAACCGTGACCGTCCCGATGCCAGGGTCAGCTGACCGTCATCGCCCGTGCAGTCCAATTCGATTTGCGCGCCCTCGGGAAGCTTGCGCACGATATCGAACATGGTATGCGCCGGCGCCGTGGTCGACCCCGGCGCCGCCACGTCGGCGTCCACCGTTTCGACGATTTCGATATCCATGTCGGTGGCGTTCAGGCTGAGTTGCCCGTCCGGGGCGTCGAATTTCACGTTCGACAGGATGGGGATCGTGTTCCGGCGCTCGACAACACTCTGCACGTGGGTGAGAACCTTCAGCAGTTGTCCGCGCTCGATGGTGATTTTCATGGGTTCGTTTCGACCTGCTTTGCTTCGTCGGCGTTCCCCCGAGGACGATTCCGGTGGCGAAAATCCCGGCGCGGGGGGACGCCGGAATCGGCCAGGAATCGGTGGAGTCGGGCGCTCGGGAAGCGCCGAATCGGAATCGGGCTATTATAGCAGAATTTCGCCAGGACCGAAGCTAATTTCGCCGCGCCTCGCCAAAGCTAAGTCTCTGATATATATGCGTGAATTAGAAATTCGGCATCGCGCGGCCCCGGCCAGGCCGGCGAACCGGCGATCAACCCTCGAGCATCCGCCGAAGCAACTCCACATCCTCCGCGAACGAGCCGTCATTTTCGCGGAGTTCGTCGACCTTCCGGACCGCGTGCATGACCGTGGTGTGGTCGCGTCCGCCGAACTTACGGCCGATTTCCGGCAACGAGCGGGATGTCAGCTGTTTGGCCAGATACATCGCCACTTGCCGCGGACGAGCCACGGAACGGGCGCGCCGGGCCGAGTGCATGTCCGAAATACGGATGTTGAAGTGTTCCGCCACCCGCTTTTGAATTTCTTCTATGGTCACGCGCCGGTCATTGGCCCGGAGCAGGTCGTGGAGAACGTCCTGAGTGGTCTCCAGGGTCAAATCCCGGCCCACCAGCTGGGTGTGCGCGGCGACCCGGTTGAGCGCCCCCTCAAGCTCCCGGACGTTCGACGTGATCTTGTGGGCAAGAAACTCCAACACCTTGGGCGGTGCCGAGATTTTCATCTGCTCGGCCTTGGTTTCCAAGATGGCCAGCCGGAGCTCGTAAGTGGTGGCATGGATATCGGCAACCAAACCGCAATTGAGCCGTGACTTCAGGCGCTCCTCCACGCCCTCGAGGTCGGAGGGCGACTTGTCGGCGGACAAGATGATCTGGCGGCCCTGATCGACAAGCGCGTTGAAGGTATGGAAGAACTCCTCCTGAGTCGCGTCGCGGCCGCCGATGAATTGCACGTCATCGATCATCAGTACGTCGACGGACCGAAACTGCTCCTTGAAATCGACGGTGTTCTGTTCGCGAAGCGCCCGAACGAACCGGTACATGAACTTTTCGGCCGACAAATACATCACCGTCCGGTTTGGATCCCGCTCGACGATATCCCAGGCGATCGCATGCATTAGATGGGTCTTGCCGAGGCCGACGCCGCCATAGAGGAACAACGGATTGAACGGGACCGATGTCGCTTCGGCGACCCGGCGGGCTGCCGCATAGGCAAATTCATTTGGCTTGCCGACGACGAAATTCGGGAAAGTGAATCGGGGGTCGAGCGGCGCGGAGATTTCACCCGGCGCAACAATGCCCCTTGCCTGCTTGGTATCCAGGGATGTCCGAGTGGCGGCGGTGGCGGCTGCCGGAGAAGCCGGTTCCTCGTCGGGGTCCGTATCCGAGCCCGGCTGAATGGAGATATCGACGGACTTGATGCCGGGATTCTCGCCGGCCCACAATTCCCTCAGGCGCTCACCGTAATTGGCAACCACCCAGTCGCGCATGAAACGGCTCGGCACGGCGATCCGCACCTCGGAACCGTTGATCTCCCGGACCCGGAGCGGCTTCAGCCAATTTTCATGTGCCGTTTCACCGATTTCGGCCTTGAGACGGCTGCTTACGCGATACCACTGATTTTCCAGAAGACGTTCGTCGGAATTGGTGCCCATAATTCTTGCCAGCCCAACAATTCGTATGCGCCAAGAAGGGTCGATACGGACCGCTTCGATTCGTTCGGATCACGCCTTGCGGCGATTTCCTATTTCAAACCAGAGGCAATTCGAAGAGAATGTTGCCCCCAGCGAGTATTCCCCCAATGACACGGCCCCTCACCCCGAGACCTTATCGTCATTTGACTTTGGCCAATCGAAATTCGGCGAAAATTTTTATTAGTTTTTATTTTCCCCCGGATATCAGAATTTGACGAATTCTTTCTTTCGCTCAATTTTACAGAGGAATTTTTCCCCCATTTTAATTGAACAACCGCCTTTCCTGGATTTCGACTGAAGATCGACGCAAGGTGCGTGCGCCGAGCCAGGATCAAATGTACTCGCCTCAAATTTTCGATTCAACAGGACTGAATAGGGAACGTCGAAAATAATCTTCTTGACTCAATTCGAGTTGTTCCGACTCACCCTTCGGAAGAGGTCCGGGCACGAAAAAGGCCGCATTCAAAGAATGCGGCCTAACCGTTTGAATTCGTTGTCGGCTACGCCGACATCGACTTGATGCGGGCCGACAGGCGCGACAATTTTCTGGACGCGGTGTTCTTGTGAATGATGCCTTTCTGAGCGCTCCGCATGAGTTGGGGCTCCACGGCCTTCAGCGCGTCCTTGGCTGCGGCGGCATCACCGCTTTCGATCGCCGCCTCGACCTTCTTCACATGCGTCCGCATGCGGCTGAGGCGCGACCGGTTCACCTGGGAGCGACGTCCAATTTGACGAATTCGTTTCTTAGCCGATAGATGGTTGGCCATGAATATTTCTCTTTGCATGCATCTGTTCGTTGAACCGCGCGGTTATAGTGGCGCGCACCCCCGGCGTCAACACCGTAAGCCGCGGAAATTCAGCTATTCCCGGCGGCTAGGCCGGACGGGAGAAAGGACGGGAGAAAGGGTGAATTGGACCACGACCCGCCGGGTTCCGGCGGCCCGGACCGATAGCTGCAGGGCCTCGCCCTCGCGAACAAATCGGCCGGGGCCGGCGGGCCGCCAGCCAAGCGCCGGAAGCGACTCGGCATAGAAGGCGCTGACCCGCGAAGCCGGCGCCGGCGCGGTCGCGGACACGGTTACAATCCGTCCCGCGGGGGTGTCGAAGGCGGTCTCCGCCTCGGCGCTGGGCTCCAAACCCGGCATCACAGGAATATCTTCGGTGCCGGGGAGAAAACCCTGCGCCATCGCCGCCCCTGTCCAGATCATCTGGAGCAGGGCGCAGACCACGAAATTTCTGCTCAAGACCATGGTTACGCTTCTACTCACCGTTGGCGCCGGGGGCAATAGAAGGTTGAGCGCCCGGATTGAACCAGCCGCTGGATCCCACCGGTGCGGGCCACGTCACAATCACAGTCGGGACAGGGTTGGCCCTCTCGATCATATACTTTGAAGCCGTGCTGGAAGTAACCGAGCCGGCCATCCGGCGCGGCGTGATCGCGAAGCGATGAGCCGCCGGCCGCGATCGCCTCCAGCAACGTCTCCCGGATCGCGGCCACCAGACGCCCCGCCCGCTTGCCGGGTACCGTCCCCGCCCGGCGCCTGGGCGAAATGCCCGACCGATACAGGCTTTCGCAGACGTAAATGTTGCCGAGCCCGGCGACCACGCGTTGATCGAGCAGGGCCATTTTGATCGGCCCGCGTTTGCCGGCGAGGGCCGCATCCAGTGTCATGGCATCGAAGTGATTTCCCAACGGATCGGGTCCCAAATGGGAGAACAGTTTGTGGTCATTCAGTTTTTCGGTCTCAACCAAGGCCATGAGCCCGAAGCGGCGAGGATCGCAAAACCGGACGACGCCCGCATCCAGCTCGAAATCCACGTGGTCATGAGGCCCCGGCGGCGGCAAGTCGTTGCCGAAGACGGTCATCCGTCCCGACATGCCCAAGTGTATGACGAGTGTCCAGCCGTCATCCAATGCAACGAGGATGTACTTGGCCCGCCGTCCCAAATGCAAAATCCGGCGGTTTTCAAGGCGCGCCGCCATATGGTCCGGAAAGGGAATTCTGAGATCCCTGCGCCGGACGACGGCACGCGAGATCGATGCGCCTTCCATCGCCGGCGCCAACCCCCGGCACACGGTTTCAACTTCGGGCAGTTCGGGCATGGCAACAAAGTAGCGGTTTCCGGCGGCTTCCGCTATGGTCCGGTCATGGCCAAGCAACCACCTGGAACTCAAGGAGAATCCGCCTCCGGGCAGACCGCATCGTTCGGTTTTCGGGATGTCGGCGCCGATGAAAAGCCGGGAATGGTGCGGGCCGTCTTCGACAGCGTTTCCGCCAGGTACGACCTGATGAACGATCTGATGAGCGGCGGCATCCACCGGCTGTGGAAGGGAGCGCTGCTCGATCGGATCAAGCCCCGGCCCGGGGCTCACTTGCTGGATGTGGGCGGGGGAACCGGCGACATCGCCTTCAGGTTTCTCGAGCGGGGCGGCGGCTCGGTGACCGTCTGCGACATCAATCGCAACATGCTGGAGGCGGGAAGGGACCGGGGTCTCGACCATGGGGTCCTGCGCGAGGTCACCTGGATTTGCGGTGACGCCGAACGACTGCCGATTCCCGACGGATCGGTCGAGACGTTCGCCACCGCGTTCTGTTTTCGCAATGTCACCGATCTGCCGGCGGCGCTGTCGGAGGCGCGGCGCGTCCTAAGGCCCGGCGGGCGGTTTCTTTGCCTGGAGTTCAGCAAGGTGATCCTGCCGGCACTGGCGAAGTTCTATGACGCTTATTCCTTCCGCGTGCTGCCGGCGCTCGGCGAGTTGGTCGCCAACGACCGGGAGGCGTACCGGTACTTGGCGGAAAGCATTCGCCGCTTCCCCGACCAGGCGGAATACGAAACCATGATCCGGGCAGCCGGCCTCGACATGGTAAAGCACACGAACCTCTCGGGCGGGATTGCCGCCATCCACGAGGGTTGGCGGATTTAATCGTGGCCGGCACCATCGCCAATCTTCGGCGGCTTTACGCAATCGCCCGCATTCTGGCCAAATATGACGCTCTGTTTCCGCTCGAACACCTGCCGGCGGCGGCCCTGCCGCTGGCCGTCCTGAGGCGGCTCATCAAACCCACCGTCGACGGCCTGCCCGGGGAACGTTTGGCCGGCGCCCTACAAGCCCTCGGGCCGAGCTTCATCAAGCTGGGGCAAACTCTGTCCACACGGCCCGACCTCCTGGGAGAGGATATCGCGCGAGCGCTTGCGGACCTTCAGGATCATCTGCCGCCGTTTAGCGGTGCCGAAGCGCGGGCGGCGATCGAGGAGCAGCTTGACGCGAGTGTCGAGGACCTGTTCAGCGCGTTCGAAGACGGGCCCGTGGCCGCCGCCTCCATCGCGCAAGTGCATTTCGCCACCACCACCGATGGCCGCGAGGTAGCGGTCAAAGTGCTCCGGCCCGGCATCGAACATGCCTTTGCCGCGGATATCGATTTGTTCATCTGGCTCGCGCGCATCGTCGAACGGCACCGGCCGGAGCTTCGCCGGCTGAAGCCGGCGGAGGTCATCCTCACATTTGAAGAGTCGGTCCGGCTGGAAATGGACCTGCGCCTCGAGGCGGCCGCGGCCCAGGAACTGGCGGAAAACTTTGCCGACGATCCGGGATACCGCGTGCCCGACGTCGATTGGCAACGGACCGCCCGCCGGGTCTTGACGGTGGAGCGGATTGCGGGCGTCCCCATTGACGAGCGGGACCGGCTGCTGGCGGCCGGGCACGATCCGGAGGAAATTCTCGCCAGGGCCGGCGCCATTTTCTTCAAGCAGGTCTTCAGGGACGGGTTCTTCCACGCCGACCAGCACCCCGGCAATTTATTCGTCGATGAGGACGGGACTCTCGTCGCCGTTGATTTCGGCATCATGGGGCGGCTCGACGCGCCCACCCGGCGCTATCTCGGTGAAATGCTGATGAGTTTCCTGGACCGCAACTACCGGCGGGCCGCCGAGGTGCATTTCGAGGCCGGTTACGTCCCTTCCCGCCACTCGGTGGAGGCATTTACCCAGGCCCTCCGGTCCATCGCGGAACCCATTCTCGACCGCCCCCAGAACGAAATCTCCATCGCCAAACTACTGGCGCACCTGTTCCAGGTGACCGAGACCTTCGACATGGAAACCCAGCCGCAACTCCTGCTGTTGCAGAAGACCATGCTGGTGACCGAGGGGGTCGGCCGGACCCTGTGCCCCGATCTCAACGTGTGGTTCCTGGCACAGCCCTTGGTGGATGACTGGGTCGCCGACCATATGGGCCCAGAGGCCCGCCTCCTCGAGGCCGCGGACGAGATCGCCGGCGGCCTCCGGCGCTTGCCGCGCATGGTCGAAAACATGGAACGGAGCGCCGAGGCGCTTGCCGGCGGCGGTGTGCGTCTCCATCCGGAGGCCCTGGACGCGTTCAGCGCGGCGCCGTCCCGCAAAAAGCCGCGGGCGGTGTATTTCGTCGCCGCCGTTCTCGCGGTGATCCTGGGGGTTGTCGCGCTCTCTTGAGGGCCTCGTCGAAGTTCCCCCGCCGGATAGCAGGCGGGGCGCATGGGCGTCCCGTCAATGGGCCGGGCCGAGGCCAATCGTCACATGCCGTCAAACGGCACGGCGTGTCCGCCGCCGGCGGCGCGCTTGCCAAGTCCCGGCCAAACGCCTAGGTTAATTACAAAATTTGATCGTAGTTTACGCGGATTTCCACATGAACCAGGGTAAAAGGGTCCTGCTGATAGTCGCCGGCGGCATTGCAGCCTATAAGTCATTGGAACTCGTACGTTTGTTGCGCGCCCGCGACATTTCGGTGCGCTGCGTCCTGACCCGTGCCGGGGCCAGGTTCGTGACACCTCTCTCCCTCGGCAGCCTCTCCGAAGACAAGGTCTATGAGGACTTGTTCGAGCTCACGGGCGAGAGCGAAATGGGACATATTGAGTTCAGCCGGGACGCGGACCTGCTGGTCGTGGCGCCCGCCACCGCCGATATTCTTGCCAAGATGCGGGCCGGGATCGCAGACGATCTCGCGACCACGGCGCTGCTGGCGACCGACAAGCCCGTCATGGTCGCGCCGGCCATGAACGTCCGTATGTGGGAACACACCGCAACCCGGGAAAACATGGCGGTCCTCCGGGAGCGCGGTATCCTTGAAATTGGTCCGGACGAAGGCGACATGGCGTGCGGCGAATACGGGTTCGGGAGAATGTCCGAGCCGACGGCCATCGCCGAGGCAGTCGAATTTTTTTTTCAAACCGGTGACCGGCTGAAGGGCCGCCGTGCGATCGTCACCAGCGGCCCCACCGTCGAGGCCATCGATCCGGTCCGCTACATCGCCAACCGGTCATCGGGCCGCCAGGGCCTCGCCATCGCACGGGCCCTCGCGGCACAAGGCGCCGAGACCGTCCTGGTGACGGGGCCGACGACGCTGCCGGACCCCGCCAATATGACCGTCGTGCACGTGAACTCGGCGGACGAAATGCTGAAGGCGACCCAGGACGCGCTGCCCGCCGATATCGTCGTCTGCGCCGCGGCGGTCGCCGATTGGCGGGTCGATCAACAGGCGGATCGAAAAATCAAGAAGAACGGCAGCATCCCCGATCTCAAACTGGTGGAAAACCCGGACATTTTGGCCACCGTGAGCTCGGCATCCCCGAATCGCGCCCAACTGGTCGTGGGGTTTGCCGCGGAAACCGGCGACGTGGTCGACCAGGCGGCCGCCAAACGGGCCAAAAAGGGGTGTGACTGGATTGTCGCCAACGACGTCTCCACGGAGACCGGGACCTTCGGCGGCGGCGACAACACCGTGCACGTCATCGATGACGCGGGCATCGAGGACTGGCCGACCATGTCCAAGGAAAAGGTCGGCGCCCGCCTCGCGGCACGGATCGCCGACCATCTGGCGGGTGGCGGAGCGGCCGAATGACCCAGCCCGTTTCGGTCGCCGTCAAACAGCTTCCCCATGGCGAGGATTTGCCGCTGCCCGAAGCGGCGACCGCCTTGTCGGCCGGGGTGGACCTGCTGGCGGCGGTCGACACGCCGGTGACGTTGGCTCCCGGTGAGCGGACCATCGTCCCGACCGGTCTCACCATCGCGCTCCCCGCCGGATATGAAGCCCAAGTCCGCCCGCGGTCCGGCCTCGCGGTCAAGAACGGCCTCTCGGTCCTTAATTCCCCCGGCACCATCGATGCCGACTACAGGGGCGAGGTCGGCGTCATATTGATTAACCTCGGCCAGGAACCCTTTGCCGTGGAGCGGGGCATGCGCATCGCCCAGATGGTGGTCGCGCCGGTAACGCAAATTGCCTGGGAGAACACCGATGTACTCCCCGGGACCGCCCGCGGCGCCGGCGGCTTCGGCTCCACCGGGACATCGGGCAACTAGTGCGATGCTCAGGCTTTCGAAAAAGATGCTGTTCGCCATTGAAGCGGTCGCGGACATTGCCTTCCACGCCGCCGGTCAGCCGGTGCAGAGCCGGGACATCACGGAACGCCAGGGAATTCCACGCCGTTATCTCGAACAGGCGCTGCAGCATCTGGTGCGGGCCGATATCCTGACCGGCATTCGCGGCCCCCGCGGCGGTTACAATCTCGCCCGGGAACGCCGCCGTATCACGGTTGGCGAGATCGTTCGGGTGGTGCGGAAAATGGAATCGTCGGAGGATCCATTGTCCTCGGAGTCGGGCTCCGCCCTCGGTGACCGGGTGATCCGGCCCATGTGGGCGGAATTGCAGGAAGACTTCATGGACCGTCTGGATGAAATTTCCATCGAAGATCTGTGCCGGCGGGCCAACCGTGCGGGCATCGAAAGCGAGGGCCGGCGCAATATTGATTTCGCGATCTGAAGCGACGAATAACGAGCATCGAGCAGGGCGGGAACATGAGTGGCGAGGCCAACGAAATTGCCAGTGAATTCCGGGGCCGCATTTACGACAACGTCGTGGATACGGTTGGTGCGACGCCGCTCATCCGGTTGGGCCGGATTGCCGCCGATGCCGGTTGCCGGGCCGATCTGGTCGGCAAGTGCGAATTCTTCAATCCGTTGTCGTCGGTAAAGGACCGGATCGGCCTTGCCATGATCGAAGCCGGCGAACGGGACGGCCAAATCACGGCGGACACGGTGATCATCGAGCCCACCTCCGGCAATACGGGCATCGCGCTGGCCTTTGTCTGCGCCGCGAAGGGCTACCGCCTGATTCTCACCATGCCCGAAAGCATGTCCGAGGAACGGCGCAAAATGCTGGCCCTGTTGGGAGCCGAGATCGAGTTGACGCCGGCAAACCGCGGCATGCCGGGTGCCATTGCACGGGCCGAGGAATTGCGCGCCGAACATCCAATATCCTTCACGCCGCAGCAGTTTTCCAACCCGGCCAACCCGGAAATCCACCGCCGCACGACGGCGGAGGAGATCTGGACCGACAGCGGCGGCAATGTCGATGTCGTGGTCAGCGGGGTCGGAACCGGCGGCACGCTGACCGGCGTCGCGGAGATTATCAAGCCGCGAAAGCCGCAATTCAGGATGGTCGCCGTCGAGCCCGAGGACAGCCCCGTGCTGTCGGGCGGCATGCCGGGGCCGCACAAAATCCAGGGCATCGGCGCCGGTTTCATTCCCGATAATCTGGCCACCGGCCAGATCGACGAAATCGTTCAGATCGGCAATGAAACCGCGTTCGCCATGGCCCGCAAACTGGCCCTCCTCGAAGGCCTCCCGGTCGGCATTTCGTCGGGTGCCGCGGTAGCGGCGGCGCTGGAAATTGGAGACCGCGAAGAGATGCAGGGCAAAATGATAGTCGTGGTTCTGCCGTCCTTTGCCGAGCGCTATTTGTCCACGGCGCTGTTCGACGGGCTCGGTATAGAGTAGGCCGCGCCCATGGCGATGAACGACCAACAGGTTGAGCGGTACGCCCGGCACATCCTGCTGCCGGAAATTGGCGGTGCCGGTCAGTCGAAGATTCTCGGCGCGCGGGTACTGGTTGTCGGCGCCGGTGGTTTGGGGGCGCCGGTGATCCAGTATTTGGCGGCCGCCGGCATCGGCACGATCGGGATCATCGATGACGACGTCGTGGATCTGTCCAACCTTCAGCGTCAGGTGATCCACGCCACGTCCCGGATCGGCATGCCCAAGGTCGAGAGCGCGGCCCGGACGGTCGCCGCCCTCAACCCCGACATCGAGGTGATAACCCGCAATGAGCGGCTGACCCCGGATAATGTCGAGGCTCTACTCTCCGGCTATGACGTGGTCGCCGACGGCAGCGACAATTTCGAAACCCGTTTTCTCGTCAATGACGCGTGCTATTTGCTTGAGAAAACGCTGATCTCGGCGGCTATCCTGCGTTTCGACGGACAGCTTTCGACCTTCAAGGCCCGCCTGGAGGGCGAAGACCATCCCTGTTACCGGTGTATATTTCCCGAAGCGCCGCCGCCCGGCATGGTGCCCGCCTGTGCCGAGGCCGGGGTGCTCGGCGCGCTGTGCGGCGCGCTCGGGAGCCTGCAGGCGACGGAGGTGCTGAAAGAGATTACCGGTGCGGGGGAGTCGATGAGCGGGTCGCTGCTGATCGTCGACGGGCTGTCGGCAACCTTCCGCAAGGTCCGCGTGAAGCGGGACCCGGGATGCGCCCTCTGCGGCGCCGACCCAACCTATACGGACCTGTCACATCACAGGGAGCCCGTGGCCGCGGCGTAGACGGCGTTAGGGTCTATACTGAATTAGGAGGTTGTCCTTTTTAAGCCCCCTCACCCTGCCCCTCTCCCCCTGACGGGGGCGAAGGAACGCGATGCGGCAACGCAACCACTCCCTCTCCCTCCCTGAGGGAGAGGGCCGGGGTGAGGGTGGGAGTGATATGGAAGTTCCCCCTCACCCAGCTACGGCTATGGCTCGCAGGCTCGCCAAGCCTCCGCATCCCTCTCCCCCTCAAGAAGGGGGCGAGGGTGCAAAAAGAAAGACCGATCCCTCTCCCCCTGACGGGGGCGAGGGACCTCGTGCCGCGCCGTCCCCATCGCCGCAATGCTCGTAGGGCGGCTCAATCGGGTCCGGACCTTAGAGCAAGGTTTCGAGAATTCTATCCGGCGGCGCGTGACCGTCGATGAAGCTCTTGATGTTGACGATCACCTTTTCGCCCATGGCGATGCGCCCCTCGAAGGTCGCCGAACCCACGTGAGGCAGCAGCACCACGTTTTCCATCGCCAGGAGCTTGGGGTGGACCGCCGGCTCATGCTCGAAAACATCCAGCCCGGCACCCGCGATACCCCCCGCCTCAAGCAGCTGCACCAATGCATCCTCATCGATGACGCTGCCCCGCGACGTGTTGACGATGATCGCATCGGGCTGCATGAGCCGTAGCCGGCGGGCGCTCAACAGGTGAAATGTGGCCGGCGTGTGAGGGCAGTTGACGGATACGATGTCCATGTGAGCGAGCATTTGATCGAGGCTTTCCCAGTAGGTCGCCTCAAGCTCGGCCTCCGCATCCTCGTGAAGCCGGTTGCGGTTGTGGTAGTGCACGCTGAGGCCGAACCCGCGCGCCCGTTGCGCCACCGCCGAACCGATCCGCCCCATCCCGACAATTCCGAGACGCTTGCCGTTGATCCGGCGGCCCATGAGATAGGTCGGCGTCCACCCGGTCCATTCCCCGGCACGCAGGATGCGCTCCCCTTCACCCAGCCGCCGCGGGGTCATGAGAATAAGCGCCATGGTCAAATCCGCGGTGTCCTCGGTCAGAACGTCCGGTGTGTTGGTAACGACGATGCCCTTCCTGTTGGCCGCCGCCAGGTCGATGTGATCAACGCCGTTGCCGAAATTGGCGATGAGTTTGAGTTGATCACCGGCCGCCGAAACGACCTCCTCGTCGATGGAATCGGTTACCGTCGGCACCAAAACGTCTACCGATTTCACGGCCTCGAGGAGTTCCGCCTTGGAGAACGGGCGGTCGTCGAGATTGAGCTTGGTTTCGAACAGCTCCATCATCCGGGTTTCCACCGCATCGGGCAGTTTCCGGGTGACGACGAGCGACGGTTTTGGTTGGTTCAAGCAGGCCTCCCCTTTGTTTTGGAACTACCAGCATCGTGCCGCCGTGTCCAGCGCGGGAACCCGCCGGCATTGCTCTATGGCATCATGCGGCCGTTAAGCTTCCGGCAATCCTATAATGCTATGCGATTGGCCAATCAGATTTGTTCACATCGGGATTGAAGCCAACGATGATTATCAGGTTCCTGCTGGTTGCCGGCCTGGCGGTATTTGCGGTTGTTCCGCAGAGTACCATTGCGCAAGGGGCCGGCACTCCCCCCATTGCCTCCACCGGCGCCGCACCTGGCGTTCCGCCCCGGGCGGGCCAGGGAAGCGGCTTGCCGCTCCCGCGTTTCGTCAGCCTGCGGGCCTCCGAAGTGAATATGCGAACCGGGCCGGGCGTCCGTTATCCCGTCGACTGGGTCTATAAGCGCCGGCAGTTGCCCGTAGAGGTCATTGCCGAGTTCGGCACTTGGCGAAAGGTCAGGGACGGCCGGGGAACCCAGGGCTGGATCCACCAATCCATGCTTTCCGGTCAGCGCTCGCTGCAGATCACCAAACGGAGCCGTACCTTGCGCTCCGAAGCCGAAAGTCAATCCGTCGCCGTCGCCCGCGTCGAGCCGGGGGTGATCGGCCAACTCCTGGATTGCCCGGAGAGTATCGGCTGGTGCAGAGTCAAAGTCGGTGGATTTGAAGGCTGGCTGCGGCGCGCCGAGTTTTGGGGCGTCTATCCCGGTGAAGCGGTCGACTAGAGTCCGTACTTACTCCTTTTTGCGCCTTCTCACCCCGCCCCTCTCCCCCTGACGGGGGCGGGGGGACACGAAGCGCAACGCGACTACTCCCTCTCCCTCCCTGAGGGAGAGGGTCGGGGTGAGGGTGGGAGCGATGAAATGCCCCCTCACCCAGCTACGGCTATGGCTCGCAGGCTCGCCAAGCCTCCGCATCCCTCTCCCCCTCAAGAAGGGGGAGAGGGTGCAAAAAGAAAGACCGATCCCTCTCCTCCTGACGGGGGCGAGGGAACCCAAGGCGGCATCACGCCCTGCCTTCGACCCCAGGACGGGTATCGGGATCAGCCTTTGGCTGACGGCCGCAATACGAGCAGCCCGCTTGAGCGAACCAAGTTTCTTTAATTATTCCAAAAATGTAACGAAACGGCTGAAATAATTATTATTTCTTTGCCTGAAGCCGGACAACCACGTCCACACGGGATACCTTGGCATCCGCCGGCGGCGCCGGCAGCCGCGCCACCTGAATTTCCTCTTCGGCGATATCCTCGAGGTGCCCTGTGTCCTCGAAGTAGAAGTGGTGGTGGTCCGAGACGTTGGTATCGAAACAGGACCGTCCGGCATCGACCACGATCTCGCGCATCAGGCCGGCATCGGTGAACTGGTGCAACGTGTTGTAGACCGTCGCCAGGGACACCCGCACCCGGGCCTTCAGCGCCTCGCTATGAAGGCTCTCCGCCGTCACATGGCGGTCCCCGCCGTCGAACAGCAGCTTGGCAAGGGCCAAGCGCTGACGGGTCGGGCGCAGACCGACTGACCGCAATCGGCCGAGAGCATCGGTGAACGGACGGGAATTTTCCATCGATCAGCCTTTTGACCATATCGTCATTGGCTAATATGGACAATATAGACTATAAATCAAGGGGGTAGGGCGTTTTCTTGGATAATTCCAGTAAACGAAAAGTGATTGGACGCGCCCGATCGGCCGGCCTCGATCAGCCGTCCGGCGAATTGAACGGCAGGCCGATCACATGATAGCCGCCGTCCACATAGTGAATTTCGCCGGTCACGCCGCTCGACAGGTCGCTCAGCAGATAGAGGGCGGCGTTGCCGACCTGTTCCAGCGAAACCGAGATGCGCAGCGGCGCATTGGCCTCGCTGATGCCGTAAATTTTCCGCGCCGCGCCGATGGCGCTGCCCGCAAGGGTGCGCATGGGACCGGCGGAGATGGCATTCACCCGAATGTTGGCCGGGCCCAGATCCGCCGCCAGGTACTTGGCGCTGGCCTCCAGCGCCGCCTTGGCGACGCCCATGACGTTGTAGTTGGGAATGACCCGGTTGGCGCCGAGATAGGTGAGCGTGATCAGGCTGCCGCCGTCGGGCATCAGGGCCGCGGCCCGGCGCGCCAACTCGGTGAACGAATAGCACGAGATCCGCATGGTTCGCTCGAAGTTCTCCGCCGTGGTATCGACGTAGCGGCCGTTCAACTCGTCCTTGTCCGAATAGGCGACGGCGTGGACCAGAAAATCGATGCCGCCCCAGGTCTCGGCCAGGCCCGAGAACAGGGCGTCCAGGCTGCCGGCATCGGTGACGTCGCAATCCGTCACCAGGGGCGAACCGACACTCTCGGCCAGCGGCCGGACCCGCTTGCCGAACGCCTCGCCCTGATAGGTAAACGCCAGCCCGGCGCCCTGGGCATGCAGCGCCCGGGCCACCCCCCAAGCGATCGACCGCTCATTGGCGACGCCGAGGATGAGGCCTTTTTTGCCGGCCATCAGGGAGGCGGGTTGGGTCATGGAGGACGCTGGTCCGGAACCGCTGAAATTGCCCGCCTAAGCTTCCAGGCGTTTGAAGACCAGCGACGCGTTGGTGCCGCCGAAACCGAAGGAATTTGAAAGCGCGCAGTTGATCTGAACGTCGTCCATGCGCTCCAGCACGATCGGCATGTCGTCCGCCGCCGGCTCCAACTCCTCGATGTTGGCCGACGCGCAGATGAAGTCGCCGTCCATCATCAAGAGCGAATAGATGCTCTCATGCACCCCGGCGGCGCCCAGGGAATGGCCGGTCAGGGATTTGGTGGAGTTGAAATAAGGGATCCGGTTCCGATCGGCGAACACCTCCCTGATCGCCTCCAGTTCCTTGACGTCGCCCACCGGCGTCGAGGTGCCGTGGGTGTTGATGTAGTCGATGGGTCGGTCGACGGCGGACATGGCCATCCGCATGCACCGGACCGCGCCCTCGCCGGACGGCTGAACCATGTCGTGGCCGTCCGAGGTCGCGCCGTAGCCGGCGATTTCGGCGTAGATTTTGGCGCCGCGGGCCTTGGCGTGATCGAGTTCCTCGACCACCACCACACCGCCGCCGCCGGCGATGACAAACCCGTCCCGGTTGGCATCGAATGCCCGCGAGGCTTTCTCAGGGGTGTCGTTGTACTTGGACGACAACGCCGGCATGGCGTCGAACAGCACCGACAGGGACCAGTGGAGCTCCTCGCCGCCGCCGGCGAACACGATGTCCTGCTTGTCCCACTGGATCATTTCGGCCGCGTTGCCGATGCAGTGGGCGCTGGTCGAGCAGGCCGAGCTGATGGAGTAATTCACGCCCTTGATGCCGAACGGGGTGGCGAGCGTCGCCGAGTTGGTCGACGACATGGCGCGGGGCACCATATAGGGGCCGACCCGTTTCGGACTCTTCTCCCGCGCCGTATCGGCGGACTGGATGAGGTTCATGGTCGATGGGCCGCCGGACCCCATGATCAGGCCGGTCCGTTCATTGGAGACATCGCCCTGCTCGAGGCCGGCATCGGCGATGGCCTCGACCATTGCCACGTAGTTGAACGCCGCGCCGTCGCCCATAAAGCGTTTCAGCTTGCGGTCGATGGCCTCGCCGAGGTCGATTTCGGGCGCGCCGTGAACCTGGGACCGGAAGCCGAGTTCCTTGTATTCGGGCGCGAAACTGATGCCCGATTTGCCTTCGCGCAAGGATTCCCGGACTTCTTCCTTGTTGTTCCCGATGGAGGAGACAATACCGATACCTGTGATGACCGCTCTTCTCACGGAATTCCTCCGTTACATGTCGTCCGTCGAGGTGAACGTTCCGGCGCGCAGCCCGTCCGCCTCGTAAACTATTTCGCCGTCGACGGCCATGGTGCCGGTGGCGAATCCGATCGCCACCTGACGCGCCAGCACCCGGCGGATATCAACCGTATAGGTGACCAGCCTGGCCGCCGGCGTCACCTGGCCGGTAAACTTGACATCGCCGACGCCGAGCGCCCGGCCGCGGCCCGGCGCGCCGGTCCAGGCGACATAAAACCCGACCATTTGCCAGAGCGCATCGAGGCCCAGGCATCCCGGCATAACCGGATCGCCCTCGAAATGGCAGCCGAAAAACCAGTGATCCGGCTTCACATCGAGTTCGGCGACAATTTGGCCCTTGCCGTATTGACCGCCGTCCGCGGTGATGGAGGTGATCCGGTCGAACATCAGCATCGGGGGCGCCGGCAGCTGCGCGTTCCCCGGGCCGAACAGCTCACCCCGCCCGCAGGCCAGCAAGTCCTCATACTCAAAGCTGTTCCGCTCGCCGAAGGGAAGATCGTTGGCCGATGCGGCTGCAGATTGCGTGGTCATCTACGTCACTTTCTCAAATCATCCGGCGCCGAAGCGGCGCCACTTGCCTCAAGTAGCACATGCCGCCGCCCCGCTCCCGGAACGCCGGCATTGGAACACTCTTGTTCCTTACCCTTTATTATATGTACCGAAATCGCAAAAGACGAACGGACGCGGAAAAAATCCCGATGGACCCTTCCCGCGCCCGTTATTCCCGTTATTTCGTCAGCCGGCGCTGGCCTGCCTCTCGTCGCCGGCGGTCTCTTCACCGGTCTCCTGATCCACCGCCTTCAGCGACAGCTTCACCTTGCCCCGGTCGTCGATCCCGATGAGCTTGACCTTCACCTCGTCGCCCACGTTGACGATGTCGGTGGTTTTGCCGACCCGGTGCGGCGCCAGTTCAGAAATGTGAACCAAGCCGTCCTTGGCGCCCATGAAGTTCACGAAGGCGCCGAAGTCGACGGTCTTGACCACCTTGCCGGTGTAGATCTCGCCCACTTCCGGCTCGGCGGTGATGCCCTTGATCCACTGGATCGCGGCCTCGGACGCCTTCTCGTCCACTGCCGCCACCTTGACCGTGCCATCGTCTTCGATGTCGATCTTGGCGCCGGTTTCCTCGCAGATCTCCCGGATAACCTTGCCGCCGGGGCCGATGACCTCGCGGATCTTATCCTTGTTTATCTGGATAACCGTGATCCTCGGCGCGTTCTCGCTGACCCCTTCGCGGGCCGTCGAGAGGGCCCTGGTCATTTCGTCCAGAATATGGAGCCGCCCGTCGCGGGCCTGGGCCAGCGCGGTCTGCATGATCTCCTCGGTGATCGAGGTGATCTTGATGTCCATCTGAAGCGACGTGACGCCGGCTTCGGTGCCCGCGACCTTGAAATCCATGTCGCCCAAATGGTCCTCGTCACCGAGAATGTCGGAGAGCACCGCGAAGCTGTCGTCTTCCTTGATCAACCCCATGGCGATACCAGCCACCGGCTTGGGCAGCGGCACACCGGCATCCATCATCGACAAGGACGTGCCGCAGACCGTCGCCATTGACGACGAGCCGTTGGACTCGGTGATCTCGGACACCACGCGAATGGTGTACGGGAAATCGTCCTTCTCCGGCAGAAGCGGCTTCAGCGCCCGCCAGGCGAGCTTGCCGTGTCCGATTTCGCGGCGTCCCGGGCCCAAGCGGAAGCTGGCCTCGCCGACCGAATAGGGCGGGAAGTTGTAGTGGAGCAGGAAGTGCTCCCGGTAATCCCCGTCGAGGCCGTCGATGATCTGCTCGTCCTGGCCGGTGCCGAGCGTGGTTACCACCAGCGCCTGGGTCTCGCCGCGGGTGAACAATGCGCTGCCGTGGGCCCGCGGCAAAATGCCGACCTCACATTCGATGGACCGGACGGTCTTGGTGTCCCGGCCGTCGATCCGCTGCCCGGTGTTCAGGATGTCCTTGCGGACAATGTCCTTTTCCAGGCTCTTGAACGAACCGGCGACAAGGCTGCCGTCCACGTCCTCTTCGTCGAAAGCGGCAACCACCTTCGCCTTCACCGCCGCGATCCCGTCCTGGCGCTCGCTCTTGACCGTTTCCTTATAGGCCTCGCGAAGATCGCTCTCGGCCAGTTCGCGGACCTTGGCCGACACCTCTCCGGCGCCTTCGGGTGCGCCGGGCAATTCCCAGGGCTCCTTGGCGCAGGCTTCGGCCAGTTCGATGATCGCGTCGATCACGTCCTGGTAGGCCTTGTGGCCGAACATGACGGCGCCGAGCATGGTTTCCTCGGAGAGCTCGGAAGCTTCCGATTCCACCATCAGCACGCCCTCGCGGGTCCCGGCGACGACAAGGTTGAGCTCTGAATTCCCGAGCTCCTCCAAACGCGGGTTAAGGACATACTCGCCGTCGATATAACCGACCCGTGCGCCGCCGATGGGGCCCATGAAGGGCAGGCCCGAGATGGTCAGCGCGGCGGAAGCGCCGATCATCGAAACGATATCCGGATCGTTTTCCAGATCGTGGACCAGCACCGTGGTGATAACCTGGGTTTCGTTGCGGAACCCATCGGCAAACAGGGGCCGGATAGGCCGGTCGATGAGACGCGAGGTCAGCGTTTCCTTTTCGCTCGGACGCCCCTCCCGTTTGAAGAAGCCGCCCGGAATTTTCCCCGCGGCAAAGGTCTTTTCCTGGTAATTCACCGTCAGCGGAAAAAAGTCCACGTCGGGATTGGCCGATTTGACACCGACCGCGGTGCACAACACCTTGGTCTCGCCATACGTCGCCATCACGGCGCCGTCGGCCTGCCGGGCGATTTTCCCGGTCTCCAGGATCAAGGGCCGGCCGCCGAATTGAATCTCTTTCTTGAACTCTTTGAACATATCTTTCTCTTCCTTCCTACGTTCGTTCTCTTCCCCAACCGCCTACGTACCGAAGCCCGAAGACCCGACCGAATTGCCGGGCCCCCGAGCAGCTGCAAGCCGCGGCGGCACCATGCCTCCGCAGCCGGCGAAAACAAAATTCATTGGGAATTGGCAATGCGTGCCAATCGGTTTCCTGCACAATTGCTTGAGCAATTCTAACGCCTGAGACCAAGCCGCTGGATCAACCCGTCGTAGCGGCCACGGTTCTTGCGGCTCAGATAGTCCAAGAGCCGCCGGCGCTGACCGACCATCATCAAAAGCCCCCGGCGGGAGTGGAAGTCCTTCTGGTGGGTCTTGAGATGTTCGGTGAGGTTGGTGATCCGTTCGCTGAGAATGGCAACTTGCACTTCCGGCGAGCCGGTATCACCCGACTTGGTCGCGTATTCGGAGATAAGCTCCTGCTTACGCTCTGCGGTAATCGACATCATGTTCTCCAATTAAAGGTTCAACACTCGAAACGGACGAATCTCGCCTCCATCGAATGTCGCAAGCGCCACCGGTTTTCCCTCCGCCATGGCACAGATGACTGCGCCCTGGTCGATTTCACTGAGGGGGGTTCGGCGGGCCACCTGCAACGCCGAGACCGGTTGGCCTCTTCTCAGGCGACGGGCTTCGTCCTCGGTGAGAACAAGCGCCGGGATGTCGTCCAGCGCGTCCTCAACCGGCCGAAGCTCGGCTTCGGCGGCGGCAATATGCCCCAAAGCCTCCAGTTTATCCAGGGAAATCGCGTCCTTCTCGGAAAACGGCCCGACCCGGGTGCGGCGCAAACCGGACAAATAGCCGACCGTCCCCAGGGATTGTGCCAGATCGCGCGCCAGGGACCGTATATAGGTTCCCTTGCCGCAGGATACCTCGAATTCGGCATGATCCCGGTCCGCGATGCGAACCAATTCCAATCGCTCGATATGGACTTTTCTAGGGCTCAGTGCCGGCGTTTCGTCGGCGCGTGCCAGTTCGTAAGCGCGCCTGCCGCCGACCTTTATGGCCGAGAAGGCGGGCGGAATTTGCTGGATGTCGCCGATGAACGCTGGAATTGCGTTGCGGATCGCACCTGCCTTCGGGCGGACCGCACTGGCCGCGGTCACATCGCCCTCGGCATCCTCCGTGGAGCGCGCTTCGCCCCAAGCAACGGTGAAGGTATAGGCTTTCGAGCCATCCATGACGTAGGCGACGGTCTTGGTGGCCTCGCCGAACGCCAGCGGCAGCACACCCGTTGCCATGGGATCGAGGGTGCCGCCGTGACCCACCTTCGCCGCATCAAGAAGACGTTTGGCCGCACCCACCGCCTTGGCGGATGTGATGCCGGCAGGTTTGTCGAGAACGAGCCACCCGTGGACCGGCCGGCCTTTCCGCCGCCTCGACCGCGCCATGGACCGCTAATCCTCCGCCTCCGGCCCGGGGGCCGGCGCATCAATTCGGTGCAGGAGCGCGTCAATCCGGTCCGCATTGTCAAATGAACGGTCGGCTTCGAAGCGCAATCTCGGCACATGGCGCAGCCGGACCTGTTCGCCGATTCGGCGGCGCAGAAAGGGCGCCGCCCGGTCAAGCGCAACCACGGTATCGTCAACGCCGCCATGATCCATGGTCGCGACAAACACGGTGGCGTTCTTGAGATCGGGGCTGATCCGCACCTCGGTCACCGTCACATCGATATCGGCCAGCATCGGGTCGTGCAGCTCACGACGCTCCATCACCGCGGCCAAAACATGGCGCAATTCCTCTCCGACCCGGAGCTGTCGCTGGGACGGCGCCCGGCCCGCGAGGTTGCCGTGGCCTTTATTGCGGCCCCTGCTCATGAGTTTACCCATCAAGGGCCCGTTAGATGACGGGCGCTTCCTCATGGACGTCAAAGCACTCGATCACGTCGCCTTCCTTGAGGTCCTGGTAGTTCTCGAACGACATCCCGCACTCATAGTTCTGCTGAACCTCGCGGACGTCTTCCTTGAAGCGCTTGAGGGTCGACAGGCTGCCCTCGTGGACAACCACGTCGTCCCGGAGCAGGCGCACCTTGGCGCCCCGGCGTACGACGCCCTCCGAGATGTAGCAGCCGGCGACGCGGCCGACCTTGGAAACGTTGAACACCTCGCGCACCTCGGCGTTGCCGAGGAACTCCTCGCGAAGCGTCGGCGCCATCATGCCGACCAACAGCTTCTTCATGTCGTCGATGACATCGTAGATCACGGCGTAATAACGGATGTCGACGCCCGCGGCCTCGGCGGCTTCGCGCGCCTGTTTGTTGGCGCGGACATTGAAGCCGATGACGACCGTACCGGCGGATTCCGCGAGGGCGACGTCGGATTCGTTGATGCCGCCGACGCCGCTGTGCAGCACCGAGACGCGCACCTCTTCCTGGGGCAGCTTGTCGAACATGCCGATGATGGCCTCGACCGAGCCTTGGACGTCGCCCTTGATGACGACCGGCAGTTCCTTGGCTTCGCCGGCCTTGATGGCATCGAACATTTCCTCGAGCGTGCCGCGTGGCGCCACCGCCGTCCGCGCCGCCCTGTCCTTGTCTTGCCGGAACTCGGAAATCTCCCGCGCCCGGGCCTCATCCTCGACGACGACGAACTGATCGCCGGCCTGAGGCGCCGCGTTAAGGCCAACCACTTCGACGGGCTGTGACGGTCCGGCCTCCTTGATGTACTCGCCGCGGTCATCGATCAGTGCCCGAACCCGGCCCCATTCGGCACCGGCAATGAATATATCGCCGGCTTTGAGCGTGCCGCGCTGCACCAAAACGGTCGCCAAGGGTCCGCGGCCGGTTTCGACCCGGGATTCGACGATCGTCCCCTCGGCCGCCCGCCCGGGATTGGCTTTGAGGTCCAAAATCTCGGCCTGCAATAGAATCGCTTCCTCGAGCTTGTCGAGA
The DNA here is from genome assembly GCA_965213765.1 of Rhodospirillales bacterium. Lineage (GTDB taxonomy): Bacteria > Pseudomonadota > Alphaproteobacteria > Rhodospirillales > UBA2165 > JAJDXO01. The sequence goes on from OZ243926.1 coordinate 2,732,903, forward strand.
TTGGTCTTCTGGACCGCCGAAACCTCAACATCGAGAACATCGCCGCCCATCGCCTCGGAAACGATCTCGTGCTCGAGCAACTGGGTGCGAACCCTGGTGGGATCGGCATCGGCACGGTCAATCTTGTTGATGGCAACGATGATCGGCACTTCCGCCGCCTTGGCGTGGTCAATGGCTTCGACGGTTTGCGGCATGATGCCGTCATCCGCGGCGACCACCAAAATCACGATATCGGTAACCTTGGCGCCCCGGGAGCGCATGGAGGTGAAGGCTTCGTGACCCGGCGTATCGATGAAGGTGATCTTGTTGCCGTTCCCGGTGGTGATTTCGTAGGCGCCTATATGCTGGGTGATGCCGCCGGCCTCGCGGGATACCACATCGGTGGCCCGGATGGCGTCCAGCAGCGACGTCTTGCCGTGATCAACGTGACCCATCACCGTCACCACCGGCGAGCGGGGCAACAGCTGACCCTCCTGATCATCCTCTCCGCCAAGCCCGATTTCCACGTCGGAATCGGCGACCCGTTTGATCTTGTGGCCGAATTCCGCCACCACCAGTTCGGCGGTATCCGCATCAATCACCTGATTGGCAGTGACCATCACGCCCAGTTTCATCAGCGTCTTAACCACCTCGACGGACCGCTCGGCCATCCGGTTGGCGAGTTCCTGAACGGTGATGGTCTCAGGCACCGTCACGTCGCGAATGATTTTGGCATGTTCGGTGGGACCGGCCTCTTTTTTCTTTTGGCGCTCCCGGGCGCGGCGGACGGAGGCCAACGACCTGGTGCGTTCCGAATCGTCCAAGGCCTCGGCGATCGTGAGCTTGCCCGCGCGGCGGCGCGGTTCGCCCCGGCGGGACGGCGACGGCGCCTTTTTCGGGGCAGCCTTACCCCGCTTGGCGGCAGGCCGGGCCTCGCCATCTTCCTCTGCGCCGCCATCCTGCTCGAGCGCCCGCAATTTGGCCATTCCGGCCTCGGCCGCGGCCTTGCCGCGCTCTTGGCGCTGGCGTTCCTCCTCGGCTTCGGCCAACCGGCGGGCCTCTTCTTCAACCCGGCGCTTTTCATCATCGGCGGCGGAAGCCCCGTCGGCCTCCGGTTCAGGTTCGGGTTCCGGCTCGGGGGGTCTGTTGCGCAGCGCTTCCTCGGCCTTTTTGGCGTCCTGAAGCGCACGCGCGCGCGCCGCCTTTTCTTCATCGGTGAGAGACTTGGACGGGGCTTTGGCCGCCTCTTCGGCAACCGGCTCGCTCGGGACCGCCTCGGCATCTTCCCGTTCTTCGGTGATGACCTCTTCCGCCGCCCCGGGGGTTTCCTTCACCTCGGTCATGCCGCCCGTATCGCCGGGCCTGAACGTCCGCTTCTTGCGGACCTCGACGGTCACGACCTTGGAACGCCCATGAGAGAAGCTCTGGCGAACCTGACCACCCTCGACGGTCTTTTTCAGCTCCAGTTTTCCCGGCCGGGAAAGGCTGAGCTTCTTCTTCGGTTTATCCTCGGTCATCGTATTGAATCTCGTCTTTGTGGCGCCGTCCGGGCGGCCACGGTTTCAGTTCCACCTCTAGTCCCGTCTTCGGCCGACAAGCCTGCCAGCCGCCGCAGTTCGTTCGCCAGCCGCGCCGCGAGCCCGCTGTCGGCGACGGCAACATGGACCACGCGCTCCCTGCCGATGGCATGGCCCAGTTCGGCGGACGCGAACCGGGTACAAACCGGCACACCGGGCGCCAAGGCGCTCATCCTGCCCCGCTCATCGGCGGATCCGTCAGACGCCGACAAAAACAACGCCGCGCCTTTGCCCGACAACATATCCCGGACCTGTTGGGCGCCGCCGGCGAGCTGCCCGCCACGCCTCGCCAAACCGAGCAGGTCCAAACATTTTCGGCGAATCATCGCCTCGACCTGGTCGGCCAAACCGTCCGGAACGGTTAGTTGAGTGCGTGCCGCTCTTGAGAAGGTTTTTTTGGCGCACGCCTGGTCGATCATATCCCTCTCGGCACGCAACCACAAACCGCGGCCGGGAAGCCGTTCTTCAATATCGGGAACGAGCTCGCCGCCGGGACCGGCGACGAACCTTATGAGCTGTGATTTGGGGAGCGTCTCGCCGCTGAGCAGGCAGCGCCGGCCGCCGGCCGCTTTGGACCGCCCGCTCGCCTCGCTGTGTTTTCCGCCTGCCGCCATTCTTCCTCTAATCTGGCCTCGCCCGCCGAATGCCTGTTCCGCCCCGGTCTCATTGACCGGCGCCATCCGCGGCTTCCGCCGCCGGCTCCTGCATTTCGGCAGCCTCGCCGCCCTCTTCATCCGCACCCTCGGCCTCTGCCGGGGGCGCCTCGTCGTCGTCGAACCAGTGCGCCCGCGCGGCCATGATGACCTCGTTTGCCCACGCCATGGTGACGCCAAAGTCTTCGAGAATACCCTTTTCCTCATCGCCCTCGATTCCGACCAACTCGTCCGCGGCCAGATCGGCGAGATCGTCCAGGGTCTTTATGCCGGCCTCGCCGAGACCCACCAGCATCTCCGGCGTCAGGCCCTCGATCGCCGCCATCTCATCTGTCACGCCGGCGGCTTTCCGGCGCTCGGTCATCTCCGCTTCCCGTTCCTCGAGATAGGCGCGCGCCCGGAGGCGAAGCTCTTCGGCAACCTCGTCATCGAATCCTTCGATGGTCGCCAGTTCCTCGATCGGAACGAACGCAACCTCCTCGACCGTCGAGAAACCCTCGGTCACCAGCAGTTGAGCGATCACCTCGTCGACGTCGAGCGCTTCCAGGAACAGTTGCAAACGGGCGGCAAATTCCTGGGTCCGGCGTTCGGATTCCTCGGCCTCGGTCAGGATATCGATGTCCCAGCCGGTAAGCTGGGAAGCCAATCGCACGTTCTGTCCGCGGCGGCCGATGGCGAGGCTGAGTTGATCGTCGGGAACCACCACCTCGATCCGGTTGGCCTCTTCGTCCAGAACCACCTTCGTCACCTCGGCGGGCGCCAGGGCGTTGACGATGAACGTCGCCGGATCCTGAGACCACGAGATGATATCGATCTTCTCGCCCTGCAGTTCGGCGACCACCGCCTGCACGCGGGAGCCCCGCATGCCGACGCAGGCCCCGACGGGGTCGATGCTGGAGTCGCCCGAAATTACGGCGATCTTGGCCCGGCTGCCGGGATCGCGCGCCACCGATTTGATTTCGATGATGCCGTCATAGATTTCCGGCACTTCCTGGGCGAACAACTTGACCATGAACTGGGGATGGTTCCGGGACAGGAAGATTTGCGGTCCCCGCGGTTCCTCGCGAACATCGTAGATGTACGACCGCACCCGGTCGCCGTTGGAGAAGTGCTCGCGCGGAATGGATTCATCCCGGCGGACGATGCCTTCGGCCCGGCCGCCCAGATCGACGATGATATTGCCGAATTCGACCCGCTTGACCATGCCGTTGACGATCTCGCCCGCCCGGTCCTTGAACTCGGCGAACTGCCGCTTGCGCTCGGCTTCGCGAACTTTCTGGACGATGACCTGCTTGGCCGTCTGGGCCGCGATCCGTCCGAAATCGATGGGCGGCAACGGATCGACCAGAAACTCCCCGACCGCGGCGTCGTCTTTCCGTCTTTTGGCGGCATCCACGGTGACCTGAGTGGTTTCGTTTTCGATCTCGTCCACCACCTCGACATAACGCGCCAGCTTGATTTCGCCCGAATTGCGGTCGATCTGCGCCCGGATATCGTGCTCTTGGCCATATTTGGACCGGCCCGCTTTCTGGATGGCCTGCTCCATGGCGTCCAACACCTCTTCCCGGTCGATCCCCTTTTCCCGTGCGACGGTGTCCGCCACCAGCAGGAGCTCCGGATGGGTGTACATTGTGGTGTTTGTTTCGGTTTCTATCTCGGCAGCCATCATTTCTTACCCTGGCATGTCCCTGTGCTTACATGTTTGCCTGCGAAGCGGCTTCGATCAGCTCATCGGTGAGCAACAGCTTCGCGGTCCGAATGTCTCCAAAATCGAGGTCGACGTCGCCGCCATCGGTTCTCAAGCGAATCCGTCCGCCGTCAACGCCGGCCAATTTGCCTCTGAACCGTTTCCGTCCGTCAATTGCCATCCGGGTTTCCAATTTCGCGTCAAATCCGGCGAACCTCTCGAAATCCCCCAGCGTGACCAGCGGCCGGTCGATACCGGGCGAACTGACCTCCAACGAATAGGCGCCCTGGACCGGATCTTCGACGTCCAGCAATGCCGATACCTCGCGGCTGATGGCGGCACAATCATCGACGGTCATCGCCGCCCCGTCCTTGCGGTCGGCCATGATCTGCAAGGTGGCGTTCCTGCTGCCATCGAGCTGCACCCGCACCAAATCGTATCCCATCGCATCCAGCGTCGGGGCAACGATCTCGGCGACACGGCCTGCTTGATCCATCGTCATCCAATCCACGAGTTGCACCGAGAGGCGACCGCGATCCACGGGGGCGGAACCCATCGGCCCAAAACCAAAAAAGTGGGCCGCTGGCCCACCCTTAGAATTTACCCTGCATCGCAGAGTAACCAAGAATGTGGCGTATAAATGTCTCAAAACCCCATCAAATTCAAGCCCTTTCCGATCACCGCCACCGCACCGGCGCCAAGTCAGTTGCGCCGGAAACCGAGGTAGATGCACCGGCGCCCCTGCTCCAACGCCTTGCGTTCATATCTCGTCTCGACGGCATCGGCCGGGCGGTTGCGCCAATCGGCCGGGCCGGCGGCCGGCCAGCAGAATTCCGGGCAGCGGCGCATGTGCTCCAGCGTCCAGGAAATATAGCTCATATCGTCGGATGCGAACCGGAGCTCGCCGCCCGGCCGCAGAATCCGGGCCAGAGCGTCCAGCGTCTTCGGTGTAATAATCCGCCGTTTGTTGTGACGTTTTTTGGGCCAGGGATCTGAGAAGAGTATGAACACCCGGTCGATGACGCCTTCCGGCAGGCGCGGCAGCAGAAACCGCGCATCCTCGTCGAACAGCCGGATATTGGCGATGTCGTCGGCCTCCATCTTCGCCAACAGGGCGGCGACGCCGTTGATGAAGGGCTCGCATCCGAGGAAGCCGATGTCCGGGTGAGCGAGGGCCTGGGCCGCCAGGTGCTCGCCGGCACCGAACCCGATCTCGAGCCAGTAGCCCTGCATGGGGCCGGCAAAAAGCGATCCCAAATCGGAAACCGGCGCGTCGGCGGAGGGGTCGCACACCCGGAGTGCCGGCAGCCGGTTCTCGATCAGAGCGCGGCGGCCCTTGCGAAGACGATGACCGTACCGCCGGCCATGGAATTGGAACTCCCTGGGCGCGCCGGTCAGCCGCCGTTCAGCGCCGTCTTCAGATCGTCCACCAGATCGGTCTTTTCCCATGAGAACCCGCCGTCGGCATCGGGGTGACGGCCAAAATGACCGTAGGCCGCCGTCCGCGCGTAGATCGGCTTGCTGAGCCCGAGGTGTTCACGAATTCCCCGGGGGCTCAAATCCATGACGTCCTGCAACGCCCGGGAGAGCTTCGTCTCGTCGGCCTGGCCGGTGCCCGACGTGTCGACATAGACCGACAGCGGCTTGGAGACGCCAATGGCATAGGCCAGCTGGATGGTGCAGCGCTCCGCCAATTCCGCGGCAACCACGTTCTTCGCCAGGTACCGCGCCGCATAGGCCGCCGAGCGGTCGACCTTGGTCGGATCCTTGCCCGAGAAGGCGCCGCCGCCATGCGGGGCCGCGCCGCCGTAGGTGTCGACGATGATTTTCCGGCCCGTCAGTCCCGCATCCCCATCGGGCCCGCCGATGACAAACCGGCCCGTCGGGTTGACGTAAAAGCTGTCTTCATCGCACATCCAGCCGTCAGGCAGCACGTTGACGACGTGGGGCCGGACGATTTCGCGGACCGCTTCCTGGTCAAGCTCTTCCGCGTGTTGCGTCGAAACCACGAGCGAGGTTGCCGTTACCGGCTTTCCGTCTTCGTAGCGCAACGTCACCTGGCTCTTGGAATCGGGACCCAGGCCGGGCTCGGCGCCGGAATGACGGGCCTCGGCCAGCGATTTGAGAATCTCGTGGGAATAATGAATCGGCGCCGGCATCAGCGCCTCGGTCTCGCGGCACGCGTAGCCGAACATGATGCCCTGGTCGCCGGCGCCTTCATCCTTGTTTCCCGCGGCATCGACGCCTTGCGCGATATCCGTTGACTGGTTGTGCACATAGACCGAAACCTCGGCGTCCTTCCAATGAAACCCATCCTGCTCATAGCCGATATCCTTCACCGCGTTTCGCGCCACCTCTTCCAGCTGCGCATGGGTGATCGATTGCGGCCCCCGGACCTCGCCGGCGAGTACGATCCGGTTGGTGGTGCAGAGGGTTTCGACCGCGACCCGCGAATGGGGATCGCCGGTGAGGTAGGTGTCGACGACGGCATCCGAAACTCGATCGCATACCTTGTCCGGATGTCCCTCGGACACGGACTCACTGGTGAATAGATAGGAATTGGATGCCACGGATCGACCTCCGAATATCAAACGTCATGCAGTTCCAAATGGAAACGTCCACCCCGACGCGGGGTTGGTCCCGGCCGGCTGAACCCAACTGGAATCGGACCGGATAGGACGCCTCACCCGAGGGCGGCTTTGTTGCAAGCTTTATTTGCCGCGTCAAGGGCCGGGCAGGTCACGGCGGGGGCGGGGGACGGCTGTGGCCCATCTCTCGATGGGCCATGGCCCATGGCGGTTCCTAACTCATCCTGGCCAGGGATTTGACCAGTTCGAATACCCGCTTTCGAACGGCGGGGCTCGGCACCTTGTAGTAGGCCCGGACCAGTTCCAGCGTTTCCCGGCGGGTTAGCGGATCCTTGTCGGCCGGCGCCTGAACCTGGCCGCTCTTGGCGCCCGCCGCCTCGCTTTGGCGGTCCTGAACGTCACCCGGCATCTCTTCGAAGAAATACGCGACCGGCACATCCAGGACCTTGGCGAGATCGTACAACCGGCTCGAACCGATCCGGTTCGCGCCGCGTTCGTATTTTTGAATCTGCTGGAAGGTCAATCCGACCGCTTCGCCGAGTTTCTCCTGGCTCAGTCCGAGCAGGGTGCGGCGAAGCCGTACCCGGCCGCCGACGTGGATATCAACCGGATCGGCCACCCCCGGCACCCGCCGCCGCGTGATACGACGGACAGGCGCACCCTGCAGCCTGGGCGATCTAGCACGTGGTTTTCTAGGCATCGTGTTTTACCCGAGTTAGTGTCTTGAGGAGCTTTTGGACGTTGCCCGCTTCCCTTCGCTCCCCCCGCGGATTGCCGGACCCGTCCCTCGGGAATGGCAACCTGTTACGGCTCCTTAGGTTCGCGAGCTTTTTTTACGCTTTCATAATATAGCAAAAATGGGATTTCGGGTGTCATTTTTCAATTCTCCGGATTCCGGCCGCGGCCAGAATGATCAGCACCAGGGAGAGGGGGACCCAATTGCCCCACGCGGCATAGAAAGTAGGCGAAAGGGCGCCCGGCAGTTTGCTGTCAAGCGCCACGGCCTGGTTGAGCTTCGAACGGACGACGATCCGGCCGTACGGATCAACCACACCGGAAATGCCGGTGTTGGCCACCCGGACCAACGGCAATCCCTCTTCGACCGCCCTGAGCCGCGTGCTCGCGAAGTGCTGGTACGGGCCCGATGAGGTGCCGAACCAGGCATCGTTCGTCAGGTTCAGCAGCCACCCGGGACGGTCGGCACCGTCGACCACCCGGCCGGGAAAAATCGCCTCGTAGCAGATCAATGGACTGAACGCCGGCCCGCCCGGGAGGTTAATGCTCCGCTGTCCGGGCCCCGGACTGAAGTCGGTCCGCCCCGCCGTGATCTTGTCGATTCGGAACACCGGCCGCAGCGGGACGTACTCCCCAAACGGAACCAGATGGTGCTTGTCATAGGTACCGGCAATCCGTTCGTCCGCGGTAACGACCGCGAGGCTGTTCCACAACCGGCGCCGGGCGACGCCGCGCCCGGGTTCGGCCGACGTCCTGAGCGCCCCTGAAATCAATGCCCCGCCGGCCGGCGCCGCCTGGGCAAGCGCGGCGAGCGCCTGCCGATTGCCGTCGAGGAGGAACGGCACGGCGGTTTCCGGCCAAATCACGTGGGTCGGCGCGGCGCCCGAATTCGGTTGCCGGCTCAACGTGCGCAGGGTCGCGAGATGGCGGCCCAGCAACTCGGGACGCCACTTGTCACGCTGGGCGATATTCGGCTGAACCAACCGCAGCCGGACATTTTCTACGGCATCCGTATTCGCCGATGCCAGACGCGCGGCGCCGGCGCCCCACACCATGGCCAAGAGAACCAGCGGGGCGCCACTCCAGACCCAGCGGCTGCGGAGGGGCACGTTCCGGTCGCCGAGCAGGGCGGGAAAAGACGCGGCGGCGACGGTCAGCAGGCTCAGAAGATAGGTCCCGCCAAACGCCGCCGCCTGGATTATTGAATCGGAAAATGTCCAGGCGGTTCCGACAAGGTTCCAGGGAAATCCCGTCAGCGCCCAGCCCCGGACCCATTCGGCGCCGACCCAGAAGCCGGCAAACCCGAGCACGCGGAGAGGGCCCGCCGGCGCCCACAGACGGGTCAATACGGCGACAAGGGCGAAGTAAATTCCGAGCAACGCGGCCAAACCGGTGACCGCAAACGGGATCATCCAGGCAAAGGTCTTGGCGTCGACAAGAAAGGAAAACGAGATCCAATAAAGACCGGCCACGAAGTAGCCGATACCGAAACACCAGCCGACGAGCGCGGCCGGGATCAGGGTGCGGCGCCGAGTTGCATGTTCGGGGCCGCCGTCGATCAACCAAACGAGGACGATAAACGCCGGCGGAAGCGCGACGACAAAATACACCGGCGGCAGCGCCGAGACCACGACGGCGCCGGCAAGAATCGCCAGACCGTACCGCCGCCAGCCGACAAGGCGGATTACGGCGTCCCGCAGGCGCTCGGCTATGACGGGAAGACCGCTCACGCCGATGACTTCAGCTAAAGTCCGGACTCGATTGAGCCACCATAGGAGTATTGTGGCGATGAGGACGGTGCGGCACAAGGTCCCTCGCCCCCGTCAGGGGGGAGGGATCGGTCTTTCTTTTTGCACCCTCGCCCCCGTCAGGGGGAGAGGGATGCGGAGGGTTGGCGAGGCGAACGCCGAGCCTACCCGCAGCCGGGTGAGGGGGAATTTCCATATCACCCTCACTCCCACCCTCACCCCGGCCCTCTCCCGGAGGGAGAGGAAGTTTCGGTGCGTCCCCTCGCCCCCTTCCCGGGAGAGGGGCAGGGCGGGAGGGCGCAAAAAGGAGAATCCCCTAATTGAGTACGGACCCTAGTCCTGTGCCTCGGCCGCCGGGTCGTCCGACGCGGCAACGCCTCTGACGCGCAGCCGCCTGATGCGCCGGGGGTCGGCCTCGAGGACCTCAATCTCCGCGCCCGACGGGTGCCGCACGAGTTCACCGCGGATAGGGACCCGTCCGGCGAGCGAGAATACCAGCCCGCCCAAAGTGTCGATTTCCTCCCGTTCCCCGGACGACGCGATGGACCCGAACCGTTTCTCGAAATCCTCGATCAGGACGCGCGCATCGGCGTCGATCGCCCCGTCGGCCCGGATGCTGACCTCCGGCTCGACTTCGCGGTCGTGTTCGTCCTCGATTTCGCCGACGATCTCCTCGACCAGATCCTCGATGGTCAGCAGCCCGTCCACGCCGCCGAACTCGTCGACCACCAGCGCCATGTGGGTCCGCTTGACGCGCATTTCCAGCAACAGTTCGAGCACCTGCATGGACGGCGCGACAAACAGCACGTCCCTCATCACGTCGCGAATCCTGAACCCGTTCTCCGTATCGGTTCGGTCGATGAGGTCCTTGAAGTGAACCATGCCGATCGCATCGTCGAGGGTCTCCTGATAGACCGGCACCCGGGAATGGCCGGCCGACTTGATGACCTTTATCAGGTCGTCGAGCGCCGAATCCGCGTCGATGGCGACGATATCGGCCCGCGGCACCATCACGTCGGCAACGGTCTGGTCACGCAGCTTAAGGATGTTGGCAAGCAGCGTCCGCTCCTGGCGGTCGAATTCAACCGCCGAGCCTTCCTGATCCTCGATCAGTTCCTCAATGGTTTCCCGTACCGAATTTTCGCCGTTCCGTCCCCACAGCCTGCCGGTCAAGCCGCGCCAGGCCCGCGAAATTCCCGTTGGTTCATCGGCCCCGGATGTCCGGGGCGTGGGAGAGTGGCCGCCGCCCGGGTCGTCGGTCATTTGATCATATCACCTGCCGCCGCCGGTTCCGTCCCGGCAACGGCGTAGGGATTTGGGATGCCCCATCGTTCGAGTAGCCGGGCCTCGAGCCCTTCCATGATTTCCGCGTCCGACTCCTGCTCATGATCATACCCCAAAAGATGCAGAATACCGTGCACCAAGAGGTGAGCGAGGTGGAATTCGGGGTGCGCGGCCTGCGCCGGCGACAAATCCCGGCTTGCCTCCCCGCAGGCAATAACGATATCGCCGAAGAGACGCGGGGCGCCGTTGACCGGCGGCCGATGGTTTTCTTCGATGCCGAACGACAGCACGTCCGTCGCCGCATCCTTTCCGCGGTAGTCGCGGTTGAGGCCGCGAACGAACTCGTCCTCGGCGAGGACGACGGACAGCTCCCCATCGGTCTCGCCCAACGCTTCCAGCGCTTCCGAAGCGATCCTGGTGCAGTACCCGACCGGGTCGGGCGTTATCTCCCGCCACGCGGGGTCCCGCAGATCCACGGCAACCTCGAAGCCGGCCATCATACGGACCCGGCGGTATCCCGGGTGTCGTAGGCCTCGATGACCCGGGATACCAATTGATGGCGGATGACGTCTTTCGCGGTGAAGTTCAGGAACGCCACCCCGTCAACGTCCTTCAGCACGTTGACCGCGTCGCGAAGTCCGGACCTGGCGCCGCCCGGCAAATCGACCTGACTCAAATCGCCGGTGACGACCATGCGGGCGTTCTCGCCGAGGCGGGTCAGGAACATCTTCATTTGTACGGCGGTCGTGTTCTGTGCTTCGTCGAGAATGACGAAGGAATGAGACAGGGTGCGCCCCCGCATGAAGGCCAGGGGCGCGATCTCGATCTCGCCGGTGTCGATTTTCTTCGCCACCTGGTTGCCCGGCAACATGTCGTGAAGGGCATCGTAGAGCGGGCGCAGATAAGGATCGACCTTGTCCTTCATATCGCCCGGCAGAAAGCCGAGCTGCTCGCCGGCCTCGACCGCCGGACGGGACAGGACGATGCGATCGATCTCGCCCCTGACCAGGCTTTCGACCGCCTTGGCAACCGCAAGATAGGTCTTGCCGGTTCCGGCCGGACCCAGGCCGAACACCAGGTCATGATTGTCGATCGCCTGGAGATACGCCGCCTGCCGCCGGGAGCGGGGCAATATCTGCCGTTTGCGGGTCTGGACCGCCAAGTCTTCCGGCAAAAGGTTTCCGCCGGGCGCCTCGGCCATGCGCAGCGCACCATCCACTTCCGCCGGATCGATCTCGGCCCCTTGTTCGAGGCGCGTATAAAGTCCGCTCAAGACGTTCCGGGCGACCTCGGCGGCCACCGCCGGGCCGGTAATCGTCACCGCGTTGCCGCGGGACCGGAGCTCGACTTCCAATTCCTGTTCGATACGCGCGAGATGAGAGTTATGGCTGCCGAACAACTGCGGCAGCAAACGGTTGTCGTCAAACTCAAGCTCTACCGTCGTGGCGTCAGACGTCGCCGAAGCTATGGTCAAGCGAAAGCCCTCTCCATATGCGAACCGTTTCCTCCTCCTTCTTCCCCCGCCAAACGCGCACTCAGGCTGTTGGCGTGGGCATCGGTAATCTCCAATTCCGCGATGCAGCCGAAATAACGGGCGGGCGCATCCACGTGAACCGGCTGCATATAAACACTGCGGCCGGCAAATTGCCCGGTCTTTCGGCCCGGACGATCCAGCAGCACCGCCATCTTGCGGCCAATTGACGACCGGTTAAAGACAATCTGATTTTGGTCGAGCACCGCCTGCAGTTCCGACAACCGTTCCGCCTTGACGCTTTCGTCGATCTGATTTGGCATCGCCGCTCCGGGGGTTCCCGGCCGGGTCGAATATTTGAACGAGTACGCTTGAATGAACCGGGTTTCCCGGGCGAGCGCCACGGTCTCGTTGAAATCTTCCTCGGTTTCGCCGGGAAAGCCGACAATGAAGTCCGATGACAGTTTCAGGTCCGGCCGCGCCGCCATCAGTTTGTCGACGATCCGGCGGTAATCGTCCCGGGTATGCCGGCGGTTCATGGCGGCCAAAATCCGATCGGAGCCCGATTGCACCGGCAGGTGAAGAAACGGCATCAACGCCTCGACCTCGCCGTGCGCCGCGATCAGATCGTCCGACATGTCCCGCGGATGGGAGGTGGTGTAGCGGATGCGCTTCAGTCCGCCGATTTCGGCCAGCCGGCGGATCAGCTCACCGAGGCCCGCCTCGGCCCCGCCACCGGCATCGCCGTGATAGGCGTTGACGTTCTGCCCGAGCAGGGTGATTTCGAGGGCCCCGTGACCGACGACACGGCGCGCCTCGTCCAAGACATCCTTCACCGGACGGGAGAACTCCGCGCCCCTGGTGTACGGCACGACGCAGAAGGTGCAGAACCTGTCACAGCCTTCCTGGACCGAGAGAAACGCGCTGGGACCCTGATGCCGGACCGGCGGCAGGTGATCGAATTTGGGCTCGGCCGGGAATTCGACATCGACGACCCCGGAAGGGTTCGACGGATCGCGCCGGGCCGCCTCGGCGATCAACCGCGGCAGGCGATGATAGGATTGCGGCCCCACCACCATGTCCACGTACGGTGCCCGGCTGAGGATTTCGGCACCCTCGGCCTGTGCGACGCAGCCGGCGACGGCGATCATCGCGGTTTTGCCCTCGGCCGCGCGCGCCTCCTTGGATCGGCGGATACGGCCGAGTTCCGAATACAGCTTCTCCGCCGCCTTCTCCCGGATATGGCAGGTATTCAATACGACCAGATCGGCGTCGTCGGCCAGCTCGGTGGCCGCGTAGCCCAGCGGCGCCAGAACGTCGGCCATGCGCGCCGAATCGTAGACGTTCATCTGACAGCCGAAGGTCTTGATGTGCAGTTTACGCGTCACCGCGAGCTCTCAATTGTCCCGGAATCCAATTGCGCGCGTTCATTCGCCGTCATCGTCCAGCGGAACGCCGAACAACTCCAGCCGGTGCCCCACCAGTTTGAAACCAAATTCTTCGGCGACTTTGTCCTGTAGGGCTTCGATGGCCTCATTTTGAAACTCGATGATCTCACCGGTTTTCACGTTGATCAGGTGATCGTGGTGTTCGCCGGAAGCCTCTTCATAGCGCGCCCGGCCATCGCCGAAATCAAGCCGCTCCAGCAAGCCGGTTTCTTCAAACAGCCTGACGGTACGGTAGACCGTCGCAATGCTGATCTTGGAATCGATTTCCGCCGAGCGTTGGTACAGCTCCTCGACGTCCGGATGATCGGAGGCTTCGGCAAGGACGCGCGCAATGACGCGGCGCTGCTCGGTCATCTTCATGCCGCGCTCGGCGCACATCTGCTCCAGACGGGTTTCGAGAGTCTGTTCTGACACGGTACCTTTATATCACCGATGTGCCCGAATTGAACAATTAGAGCGAATTCCGGTCAAATTGAATCAATTTGGCCGGAAACTGCGCTAGGTCGCGGCGCGGCGCCGGCGGGGCCGGGTGCCGAGACCGATCTTCTTCGCCAGACTACTGCGGTGTTTGGCGTAATTCGGCGCCACCATCGGGTAGTCGCGCGGCAAACCCCACCGCTCCCGGTATTCTTCGGGGGTCATGTTGTAGGCGGTCTTGAGATGGCGCTTCAGCATCTTCAGCTTCTTGCCGTCCTCAAGACAGATAATGTGGTCGGCGGTGACGGATTTCTTGATGGGAACCGCGGGCCGCGGGCGGTCCGGCACCGGCTGCGCGCCGCCAACGGCCGACAGGGATCTGTACACATCCTGGATGAGCCGCGGCAGGTCGCTGACCGGCAACGTATTGTTGCTTACGTGGGCCGCCACAATTTCCGTGGTCAGCTCCAACAATTCCCCATTTTTTCCCTGGTCGGACATTAAATTAATATTCCTTGCTTGAAGTTGGGATGTATATAGTTTTGCAAATACGGCGAATCAAGAATAAAAGCGCAAGTAATCATCCTAACGAATAGTCGCCGTACCTTCCCTTGAATTACGATATCCACGGTTGGAGCGGTTCCGGTCAAATTGAGCCGCCATAGGAGTGTTGCGGCGATGAGGACGGCGCGGCACAAGGTCCCTCGCCCCCGTCAGGGGGAGAGGGATGCGGAGGGTTGGCGAGGCGAATGCCGAGCCTACCCGGCGCTGGGTGAGGGGGAGCAAAAAGGAGAATCCCCTAATTGAGTCCGGACCCTAAATCAGTTCTTTCCTCATGATGAGCGCATCCCGGCGGCCGGCATTCGACCGGTAGTACCCGATTCTTGTCCCGACGCCCTTGAATCCGGTGATTTCGTAGAGTGCGGTCGCAGCCGGATTGCCGGCATCGACCTCCAGAAACCATTCCTTGATCGCGGATCGCCGCAGAAACGCCTCCGCGCCGGCCATCAAGCGGCCGGCTATACCCCGGCGGCGGCGCGCCGGCAGGACCGCCAGCGTGACGATTTCGGCCTCCGGGGCGGCAAATCTGCAGATGATGAAACCGCAGACCCTGTCCGCGTCTTCGGCATCGGGAGCCGCCAGGCCGAGCATGTCGGGTTGCCGGAGCATGCGCCCAAATCCGGCAATGCTCCACCCGTCGTCGAAGGACAGCCGATGGATTTCCGCGAATGGGGCCGCATGGGCCGGCGTCGCGACGATCAAATCAGGCCCGGTCACCGCCTCGCCGGTCATGGTTTGGGGCCGGGTTTGGGGCCGGGTTTGGGGCCGGTGGTGTCGGGGGGGCGCAGATAGAGCGGCGCAAGGGGCGCCAACGAAACACCCGGAATCCAGCGTTCCTCGGCCATCCGGGCGGCCACTGCCGCCTGGGGCTCCGCCGGACCGTCCGCCAACCGGAAATCGCGTCCCGCGTCCTCGAGCGCCGCCGCCATCGGCCGGGAAGCGCTGCCGGCGAGAATCAGGCCGCCGTCAATCGGCGTTGCGGCGGCCAGCGCCGCCGGCGTCGCGGCCATGGGCTCCGTTTTCGGCTCCCGACCGGCGCCGAACAACTGCGCATAGATGTCCTCCCGTTTGCTTTCGACGCACACCAGTACCGGATGCGAGCCGGTCTCCGTCCCATCGATACCGGCCGCAACGACCTCGAGCGTCGTCAGTCCCAAGGCCGGAATCCGAGCGGCGAGAGACATGGCCCGGGCGGCGGCGATGCCGATCCTCATCCCGGTGAACGACCCCGGGCCCACCGTTGCGGCAATCAGATCGAGATCCGTGTAGGCAAGGCCTGCCGCCGAGATGACCTCTCCGACCATGGGCATGAGAATTTCGGCCTGGCCGCGGGCCCGCACTTCAAAGCGCTCGGCCAGCGTCTCTCCATCCGAGCGAACGGCGGCCGAACACGCGCCGGCGGATGTATCGAATGCCAATATGGTCGTCATGAAGCCTGTATCGCCTGTTTCCCGGCAGCTTATAGTATCGGCTCCCGTCAATTGCACGTTCCCCGGACGAGTTTAACGGACCGACCCATGCCCGACCTGATCGAGATTCTGCCGGCGACCCATGATGTTGATCTGGACATCGCCTACGCCACCGCCAACAACTTCACCGGCAAACCTGTCTACGGCCGGGCAGCCTGCTATCTCCATCCGGATGCCGAGGAGCGTCTCCGGGAGGCATGCGAGCTCGCGCGGATACTCGGCTACCGGATCAAGATCTTCGACGCCTTCCGGCCCGCCGAAGCGCAGTTCGTCTTGTGGGACCACACGCCGGACCCCGAATTTCTGGCCGATCCCCGCAAAGGCTCGCCCCATTCGCGCGGGGTGGCGGTCGACCTGACCCTCATCGATGCCGCCGGGGGGGAGCTCGAAATGGGGACGGGTTTTGACGAATTCGATCCCCGGTCCCATCACGGCAATCCGGGCATCAGCGCCGAGGCCCAGCGAAACCGCATGATCCTGATGGGCATCATGACCACGGCGGGTTGGGATTTCTACCGTAATGAATGGTGGCACTATCAACTGTTCGACGCCAAGCGTTACCCGGTGCTGAAGGACGAAGCACTGCCGCAAGGCATGATGTGAGGCGGGTCCGCGCTCGAAAATCATACCCGGCCGGATTGCCCTCTGGTAAGCTCCGCAGATGATCAGAATATGGGCCGCGGCGCTCGTGCTTGCCGTGACGGCACTGTTGCCGGCGCCCGCCACGGCCGCCGGTTCTGCCGTTATCGTGATGTACCATCGGTTCGGTGAGGAAAAATTTCCTTCCACCAACATTCGGCTCGAGCAGTTTGAAGCCCACCTCGAAGAGCTTCGGACCGGCGGGTTCAACGTCCTGCCGGTCCCGGCGATTATCGATGCCGTCAAAAAAGGCGAGGCGCTCCCCGACCGGACGGTCGGAATCACCGTCGATGACGGTTATCTCTCGGTCTACACCGAGGCCTGGCCGCGACTGAAGCAGGCCGGTTTTCCCTTTACCGTCTTTATCGCCACCGCCCCGATCGACAACCGGCTGTCGGGCTTCATGTCGTGGGATCAGATAAGGGAGTTGCGGGACAGCGGCGTGACAATCGGCGCCCACACGGCGACCCACAACCACATGCCTGAACATGACGACGCCCGAAACGAACGGGAGTTGACCGTCTCGAACCGGCGTTTCGAAGACGAGCTCGGGACGGTCCCCACCCTTTTCGCCTACCCGTTCGGCGAGGGCGGCACCCGCGTGGAGAAACTGGTTCGCGCCGCCGGCTACCGGGCCGCCTTCGGTCAGCAGTCCGGGGCCGTTCACGGAAGCCAAAATCAGTTCCGGTTGCCGCGCTTCGCACTCAATGAACGGTTTGGCGAGATGAGCCGGTTCCGGCTGCTGATCGACTCGCTGCCGGTCCCGGTCGCCGATTTCACGCCGGGCGACATGGTGATCGGCGAGAACAATCCGCCGGCGGTCGGGTTCACGGTCGCCGAGGAATTGGGGTCCCTGTCCCGGCTGGGATGCTTCGCGTCCACCGAAGGCCGCCTGGATATCCAGCACCTTGGCCCAAGGCGGGTCGAGCTCAGGCTTGCCGGTCCGCTGCCCGGCGGGCGCTCGCGGATCAACTGCACCATGCCGGCCGGCCAGGGCCGGTGGCGGTGGCTTGGAATCCAGTTCGTGGTTCCGAGACGCTAAAGGGGAATTCTTAAATCGCGGGTTCCGGCGAGCGGCGGGAAACCGTTGAGACGCCAAGCCGCGCACCGTCAAGAGCCTGCAGCCGGTTGAACCGGATCAATCCCTGAATCGACTTTACGTACTCTTCGCCGCGCTCGGAGTAACCGGTCAGCGTCGTCGCCAATTCCAGGCCGTGAAGCGGTTGCGACCTGGCCCGTTGGGCCGACCGAAAATCGCGAAATCCCCGGTAGGCGCGGTGGGTATTGAGATTCTCCATATACGCCCGGACCCCCTCAATCAGGCTTGGAAAGGCCTGAATTTGGTGCTTGCGCCCGGCATCGCGTTTCCGGGGCACCATGTGGCCCCTGCGGGAGTAGGTCCACTGGCCGAACAGCGCGTTGCCCTCGAGCACGAACCGGGAGGTGCCCCAACCGCTTTCTTCCGCCGCCTGCGCGATCGCCAGCGAGGGCGGGATCACGTCCATGCGGGCCCGCAGGCTCATCAGATCGTTGCGCTTTACGTCGTAAATCTCCGCCTTGGCCGCCAGCCAAAGCCGGTCGACCGCGGGCAGATCGCCCTTGTGCTTGAGAATCCGCTCGAGCCGCGCGCGGTCGGCGCGAATTTCGTCGTTCACCTGAAGGATCAGCGGCAGCACCGTCTTGATGAACAACGCCTTGCGCTTGGCCGGTACGCGGATCGCCCGCATATCGCGCGGCATGGCGGCGACGAAGTGCCTCGGCACCAGCCCGTCCCCGTCCCGCAGCCGGTCGAGGTCGTAGCCGAGCCGGGCAAAGGTGCGATCAAGGGCGTTGACCGTCAGCAACGGCGCGCCGCCCGAGGTGACTTTCCGGACCAAGGCGGAGGCCACGCCCGGCGCGGTTTCGAATTCCGGGCCGTCAAGCCTGAATTCAGCCCGGGGTGACTGGGTCACGGACGCCGGCGGATAGCGCAGCGCCGCCACCATGGCAGCCACGGTACACACCCCAACGAACCCGATGACCGTCTTTTCGAAGGCCGATTTTCTAGTGGTCTCTGTCACGACCGAAGATCCGGATTTCTCACCAGCGGCAAAACATGGGCGTAAAACAAATTCCGCGTATTTCGGAGGCGAAACGTGCGCGGAATTCCGGCCAGTGCCGCTGTTATACCTAATTCCCCGGTCACCGTGCCAGTCGTTTTTGCAGCGGGACGGTGGCCGTTTGAAGACACGGCGCTCTGGACCGTCCGGGTCACGTGCCCGGGAGACGCCCAAAATGCGGCTAAAATATGCATGAAATCAGGCAGTTATGGGGCAGGGCGCAACAGCCCGACGATGTCATAAACGTCGTCGAGGGTCGGCTTCGCAATTTCGGATGCCCGCTCCGCGCCGCGTGCAAGGACCCGGTCCAAATAGGGCGGATCGGCGGTCAGCCGGGACATTTCGTCACCGATGGGGGCCAACACCGAAACCGCGAGCTCGGTGATGGATTCCTTGAACCGGGAGAACTGGGCGCCGGCGAATTCGGCGCAGGCGTCCTCGATGGTCTTGTCGCAAAGCGCCGCGTATATGCCGAGCAAATTGCGGGCTTCGGGGCGCTCCTCCAGTCCCGCCGGGGTCTCCGGCAGGGGATCCGGATCGGTCTTGGCGCGCCTGAGCTTCCTGGCGATGGTGTCGGCATCGTCGGTCATGTTGATCCGCGAATTTTCCGACGGATCCGATTTGGACATCTTGTTGGACCCATCCCGGAGCGACATGACCCGTGCCGCCTCGCCGAGGATCAGCGGCTCGACAATGGGGAAAAAGTCGACCCCGAAGTCGTTGTTGAACTTTTGGGCGATATCGCGGGTGAGCTCCAGATGCTGCTTTTGGTCCTCCCCCACCGGCACGTGGGTCGCCTTGTAGGCAAGGATGTCGGCGGCCATCAGGTTCGGGTAGGCATAGAGGCCCACCGAGGCGTTCTCCCGGTTCTTCCCGGCCTTCTCCTTGAACTGGGTCATCCGGTTGAGCCAGCCGAGCCGTGCAACGCAGTTGAAAATCCAGGCGAGTTCCGCATGGGCGGGAACCGCCGACTGGTTGAAGATGATGTTGGTCCCGGGATCGAGCCCGGCGGCGATCAGACCCGCGGTCACCTCCCGCGTGTTTGCCGGCAGCTCCTTCGGGTCCTGCCACTGGGTAATCGCGTGCAGGTCGACGACGCAATAGATGCACTCATACTCGTTCTGCAGCGCCACCCAATTGCGCAGCGCGCCGAGATAGTTGCCGAGATGCAGATCGCCGGTGGGCTGGACGCCGGAAAAGATGCGGGACATGGAATTCTCAAAAAATGCGCGAAGAAGCGGCGGTGTTATGGCGTCCCGGTCCCCAGGGGTCAAGCTTGGGGGGTCAAGCATGGGGGTCACACTTGGGGGATCACACTTGAGGATCAGGCGCGCTTGAGGAAACTCCTCAGGTCGGCGGGCCGGGCGGCGCCGGAGACCACCGCCGCGAGACCGAACACCGCCAGCCCGCCGCCAACCAGGACCGCGAGACCCAATATGCGGTCAAGTTCCGGTCCCGCGGCCAACCCGGCCAGCGCCCCGGACCCCCAGTAGAGCCCCGCTCCCATGACCGCGGCGGCGGCGATGGTCCGCGCGGCACGAGCCTTGAGCCGCGCATCGGGCTCGAAATGGCCGCGGCGCCACAGCACGATTCCCAGGGCGCACGCATTGATCCAGACCGAGATCGCGGTGGCCGCGGCGATCCCCACATGCAGGAACGGTCCGATCAAGGCGAGGCTGAGACCCACATTCACCGCCATGGCCGCCACCGATATGACCACCGGCGTCTTGGTATCGCCGCGGGCAAAGAAGCCGGGCGCCAACGCCTTGACCAGAACATAGGCCGGCAGGCCCCAGGCGTAGACGGCCAACGCGGCGGCGGTGGCGCTTGCCTGCCCGGCGGTGAAGGCGCCCCGCTGGAACAGCGCCGCGATGATGGGCCCGGCGATGATGGCCAGGGCGACGGCGGCCGGGATGGTCAGCAACAACGAAAATTCGAGCGCCCGGTTCTGCGAATGCATGGTCGCCGCGTCCTCACCGGCCCGCAATTGACGGCTGAGCATGGGCAGGAGCACCGTGCCCACGGCGACCCCGATGACGCCCAGCGGGAGCTGGGTCACCCGGTCGGCGAAGAACAGGTACGAAATCGAGCCGCTCGGCAGCAGGGAGGCGATGATCATGTCGATCACCAGATTGATCTGGTAGATGCCGGCACCCAGGGCGACCGGCACGATGCGCTGGAACAACAGCCGGACATCGCCGGTGAGCTTCGGCCAATTCAGCCGGAGCGCGAACCCGGCGCGGGACGCCGCCCAATATAGCCACACCAGTTGGATGACACCGGCGGCGAAGACCCCCCAGGCCAGGGCATGAGCGGGGCTGGGCAGCACCGGCGCAACCACGAGCAGGAACCCGATCAATGAGAGATTGAGCAAGACCGGCGTTGCCGCCGCGGCGGCGAACTTCCCGACCGAGTTCAGCACCCCGGCCAGCAGCGACACCAGCGAAATGAACAGCAGGTAAGGGAAGGTAATCCGCGTCAGCCAGACGGTGAGGTCGAACTTCTCCGGCTCGTCCAGGAACCCCGGCGCCAACCCCCGCATCAGCCACGGCATGGCGATTTCGGCGAGCGCCGTCACCGCGGCGAGCAGAATGAACAGAACCGCGAGAGACTCCTCGGCGAATTTCCTGGCCGGCGCCTCGCCGTCGGCTTCCAGCTTGCCGGCGAAGATGGGCACGAAGGCGGATGCAAAGGCGCCCTCGGCGAATAGCCGCCGGAACAAATTGGGCAGCTTGAAGGCGACGAAGAACGCATCGCCCATGGCGGTCGCCCCGATGATCGCCGCAATCAGAATATCCCGGACGAACCCCAGAACCCGGCTGACCATGGTCAGGCCGCCGACGGTGAGGATGGAGCGCAGAAGGTTCATGGTCGAGTCACGGACGAAACGTCTCGGGTCCTTGGCCGATGGGGCCAGCCGGTTTAGCGGTCAATGCAGGCAAAAATGTGGCGCCTATTCCGCCGCCTCCACTGTTTCGTCCCCGGCGTTCGTGCTCGTGCCGGTTTTGGTATCGCCGACCACCTCCATCAGGCGCTCGCGAATTTCCCCGGTCTTGTCGTCGTGGGTGACTTTCAGCCCGAACACATCCTTGACATAGAACACGTCCACCGCCCGCTCGCCATAAGTAAGGATGTGGGCGCTGGAGATCTTGAGGCCGAGTTCCAGCAGCGCCGCCGTCACATCGTGCAGGAAGCCCGGCCTGTCCCGGCCATTCACCTCGATCACCGAATCCGTGCTGGAGGCCCGGTTGTCGATCAACACCCGGGGGGCCACGTTGAAGTACTGCTGGCGGCGCCCGAGAATACTCTCGGGGCTCTTGGCGAGTTCCTCGGCCGGATTGTACTTGCCGGCGAGACCGTCCTCGATCCGCGTATAGAGGCGTTTGAGCTTGGCCGGTTCGGTGAAGGCGCCGGATTGGGCGTCGCGGATGGAGAAGCTGTCGAGCGCCATCCCATCCGACATGGTGACGATTTTGGCGTCCATGATCGTCGCGCCGGCGAGCGCCATGGCGCCGGCGATCCGGTTGAACAGGCCGGGGTGGTCGGGGGTGTAGATGGCGATTTCGGTGAAATCGAACTCGTCGTCGATCCGGGTATCGATGTGGAGCGTCAGATCGCGCTGCTTGGCTTCGCGGACGATCTCCGCGTGCCGGAGGTGGGTGCCGCAGTCATAGGCCAGCCAGTACGCCGGATATCCCTTGGAGATGTGGTCCTCCAGCTCGGCCTGGTCCCAATCGGCGGCCGCCTCGCGAAGTTGGTTCTTGGCGGCCTCGATCCGCCGCGTCCGGTTCTCGCTCACCATATCGCCGGACATCACCTCGAGGGCCCGGAGATACAGGCCCCGGAGCAGGCCCGATTTCCAGTTGTTCCAGGTGGTCGGTCCGACCGCCTTGATGTCGGCGACGGTGAGGACGGCGAGGAGCCTGAGGCGCTCCACCGACTGCACCACGTCGACGAAATCCAGCACCGTGCGGGGATCGTCGATATCCCGCTTGAACGCGATGTGGCTCATCAACAGATGCTGGCGCACCAGCCAGGCGACGGTCTCGGTCTCCTCCTCGGTCATCCCGAAGCGGGGACACAGTTCGTTCGCCACCTCCTCGCCGAGCACCGAATGATCGCCGCCCCGTCCCTTGGCGATATCGTGGAGGAATACCGCGACGTACAGGGCGCGGCGGGACTGGATTTCCTTGATCGCGGCGGTGACGTTGGGCGTCTCCTCGACGAAGTTGCCGGTTTCGATCTTGTGCAGAATGCCCAGCGCCCGGATGGTGTGCTCGTCCACCGTATAGGTGTGGTACATGTCGTACTGCATCTGGGCGACGACCCGGCCGAAATCGGGAACGAATTCGCCGAACACGCCGCTTTCGTTGAGCTGCCGGAGCCCGTCTTCGGGGTTCTTCCTGGAGCACAGGATTTCCAGGAACAGCCGGTTGGCTTCCGGATCGTTGCGGAGACCGTCATCCACCAGGTCGAGCCGGCTTGACACCAGGCGCAGGGTGTTGGGATGGATGTCCAGATCGTGCATGTGCGCTTCGTGGAACAGCCGCAGCAATTTGACCGGGTCGTTCTCGAAGGCGTCGTCGTCGGTGACGGCGAGGCGGCCGCCATCGACGTTGAAGCCCTCCACGTTCGGCCGCCGCCGGGGCAGGCCGGGCAGTTTGAAAAACCGGCGTTTCTTGTGCTGGTCCTCGAGCACCGCGCACAGCACCCGGGTCAGGTCGCCGACATCCTTGGAGACCAGGAAGTAGGCCTTCATGAACTGCTCGACGCCGAGCGCGCCGTCCGTGTCGGCGTAGCCCATGCGTTCGGCGATGGCGCTCTGGACGTCGAAGGTCAGGCGCTCCTCGGCGCGTCCGGTCTTGTAGTGAATGTGGCAGCGTACCGTCCAAAGGAAATTGTCGGCGCTGAGGAACCGCTCACCGTCCTGGGGCGTGAAGACGCCGGCCTCGACCAGATCCGGCACTTCGTCGGCCTGATAGAGGTATTTGGCGATCCAGTAGAGGGTCTGAAGATCACGCAGGCCCCCCTTGCCCTCCTTGATGTTGGGTTCGACCACATAGCGGGAATCGCCCATGCGCTCGTGGCGCCCGTCCCGTTCCGCCAGCTTGGCCTCGACGAATTCCGGCCCGGTGCCGCTCACCAGGTCGTTTTGGAAGCGCGACTCGAACTCGAAGAACAGCTTCTGATTGCCCCACAGCCAGCGGGCATCCAGCAGGCTGGTGCGGATGGTGATGTCGTCCTTGGCGAGCCGGATGCATTCGTCCACCGAGCGGGTCGCGTGGCCCACCTTGAGCCCCAGATCCCACAACAGGTAGAGCATGTATTCGACCACCTGCTCCACGCGAGGGGTCTGCTTGTAGGGCAGCAGAAACAGCAAATCGATGTCGGAGCGGGGCGCCAACTGGCCCCGCCCGTAGCCGCCGATGGCGACGATGGAAATCTCTTCGCCGGTGGTCCGGGTGGCGACCGGATAGGCGTGGGTGGTGGCGAAGTCGAAAATCACCCGGACCATCTGGTCGATGACGTAGGCATTGGCGCGGACCGCCACCTCGCCCCGTCCGTCGGCTTCGAAGCGCCGCTCCACCTCGCCGTACCCGTCGGCCAGCACCTCTTTCAGAATTTCCAGGACCTTGGCCCGGACGGCCGCCGAGTAGCCGTCATCGCCCACGGCCCCGTCCATCCGCGCCAGCAAGGCGCGGCGGTCGATCAAATCCCGGCGGCGGGCAATCTCGTTCATGGTTGGACCATCATCCCTGTTCCCGTACTCACTTTATACCGTCACTTTATACCTTTGGGGCCCGCATTTCGCACGCGGAACCGGTACCGGTCCAACATGTCCAAAATGCCCAACATGTCCATAATGTCCACTATTGTCCGGCGGGACGGCCAAAAGGGGGCCGAAAGGTCTGTTTTTGTCCATCCCGCGCGCGGCGCCCGCCTTGCAAGCCGTTGAAATCAATCAGTTTCGAAACCGGCAATTTCGGATTATGGACAAGAAAATAGACATTCATGGACATTTCAAAAACCACAGGCCGAAATACGGTCGCCGCCGACGGGATCATCCGAGGGCGGCGCTCTTAAATATTGTGTAACCCGAATTCCGCTCCGGGCAAGACCCTGGGAACGGTTCGCGTGAACAAACGCAATTGAACGACCGATCTACAGCACCAGAGCGTCGATTGGCACCTCCAGGGCGTCGGCAATTTCCCGATAGACATCGATTGAACCGTTGCGCCGTTGGTTCTCGATTTTAGATAGCTGGGACTTGCCGACTCCAACGGAGACGGCCAATTGATCGAGTGTCATACCGCGCCACTTGCGGATAGCGCGGATTGGGTGGTCGCCGTCGTCAAGGATGGCATCGACCACATGGGCGGGCAGATAGGTGCCGCCACCCGCCGCGGCAAGTGTCACGGCGCGTGCGTCGGCGAGGTCCTCGACGACATCGACAATTTTGTCAAATTCGGCGCGGGTTAGGATTACCGTTTTCTCTTTCACGGCTGGCGCGCGCTGTTCGCCGGCGGCCCGTTGACCACCGACACCGGTTACGCGTTCGAACAGAGATGCACCCTTGGTCTTGGCGCCCGGAGGTCCGGGATCGCGGCCCTGGGCGGCAATTGCGAGGGCCGATCCGGCCTTTGCCTTGGTAACTTTCTTCACCGGCTTGCGGCTCGAAGCCCGTTTCTTGGCGGAATTCATCGGTATACCTCTCCTCTCGGCGGAATCTTGATCTCCTGCATCACCTGATTGCCGGCATCGACCCGGTATACGGCGCGCCAGTCACCAACCCGAAGCCTGAATCCGTCCTACCCGTTCAACAGTTCCTTGAGCCGATAGACCAGTTCCAGGGCGTCCTTGGGCGCAAGCTCGTCGGGGGCGGCGGCGGCCAGGGCCTGCTCCAATTCGGAGGGTTCGTCGGGTTCGTGCCCGGCCGCGGCGGCCGAGAACAGGGGCAGGTCGTCGGCGAGCCTGGTCACCGCGCCGGTCTGCTTTTCCTCCTCCAGCGCCTTCAGCACCTCCTCGGCGCGGCCCACCACCGCGCCGGGCAGCCCGGCCAAGCGGCCCACATGGATGCCGTAGGACCGGTCCGCGGCGCCCGCCGTCACCTCATGGAGGAACACCACGTCGCCCTTCCATTCCTTGACCCGCATGGTGTGGCAGGTGAGCGCGTCCAAGCGGGCGGCGAGATTGGTGAGTTCATGGTAGTGTGTGGCGAACAGGGTCCGGCAGTTATTGACCTCGTGGAGGTGTTCGACCACCGCCCAGGCGATGGAGAGCCCGTCGAAGGTGGCGGTGCCGCGCCCGATCTCGTCGAGGATCACCAGGGAACGATCGGTGGATTGGGCGAGAATGGCCGCGGTCTCCACCATCTCGACCATGAAGGTGGAGCGTCCGCGCGCCAGATCGTCGCCGGCGCCGACGCGCGAAAACAGCCTGTCGACCACGCCGATGCGGGCGGCCTCGGCGGGGACGAAGGAGCCCATCTGGGCCATCACGGCGATCAGCGCGTTCTGGCGGAGGAACGTGCTCTTGCCGGCCATGTTGGGCCCGGTGAGGAGCCATATTCTATTTGGGGCCCGATCGGCCCCGGAGAGCGCGCAATCGTTGGCGACGAACGCCGATCCGCCCGAGCGGACGAGCGCCTGCTCGACCACCGGATGGCGGCCGCCGGTGATCTCGAAATCCCGCGACCCGTCCACCTGCGGACGCCGGTAGCGCCGGTCGGCGGCGAGGTCGGCGAGCGACGACGCCACATCGATAATCGCCAGGGCCCGGGCGGCGAGGGCGATGTCTTCCGAGCCGGCCATCACCCGCCCGGCCAGGGCGGCGAACAGTTCCAGCTCCAGGGCGAGGGCCTTGCCGGCCGCGCTGGCGATCCGGCCCTCGAGATCGGACAGCTCCACCGTCGAATAGCGCACCGCGTTGGCCATGGTCTGGCGGTGAATGAACGGCGAGTCCTCCGCCGCCGGCATGGCGTCGGCATTCTTCGCCGTCACCTCGACGAAATAGCCCAGGACGTTGTTGTGCTTCACCTTGAGATTGGCGATGCCGGTCTCCCGGACGTACTTGTCCTGCAGCCCGGCGATCATCTTCCGGCTTTCGTCGCGGAGGCCCTTCAACTCGTCGAAGCCGGGCGAAAATCCGGGCGCGATAAATCCGCCGTCCTTGGCCGACAGCGGCGCATCGTCGGCCAGCGCCCGGCGGAGATGGTCCACCAGTTCCCCGTGGGCGCCGAGATCGCTCACCGGGCCCGAGAGGGACGCCGGCATGGCGCCGGCCTCCAATATTTCGCGCAAGGCCCCCGCCAGATCCAAGCCGTCGCGGATGGCCGCCAGGTCCCGCGGACCCCCGCGCCCGACGGAGATGCGCGACAGGGCGCGCTCCAGATCGGGGCATTGGGACAGCCGTTCGCGAATGGCGGCCCGGAGGCCGTGGTCGTCGTGGAAATGCTGGACCCGGTCCAAACGCCCGCTGATCCGGTCCAGGCCGGTCAGCGGCGCGGCAAGCTGGGCGGCGAGCAGCCGTCCCCCCGCCCCGGTTCGCGTGCGGTCCAGGACGCTCAGGAGCGAGCCCGCCCGCTCGCCCGCCATGGTCTGGGCAAGCTCCAGATTGCGCCGGGTCGCCGCGTCGATCTCCAGCACCGCCCCTTCGGACAGGCGTTGGGGCCGGGCGATCCGCGGCAGCCGGCCCTGCTGGGTAAGCTTCACGTAATCGATCAGCGCCCCGCCGGCGGCGAGCTCGGCCCGGCTGAACGCCCCGAAGGCGTCGAGGGCCCGGACGTCGAACAACGCCTTCAGGCGCCGCTCGCCGCCGGCGCTGTCGAAGCGGCTGGCGGGCAGGGGGGTCATGACGTCGCGCCAGGGATCCAGATCGTCGGCCACGTCTTCCCGGCCGAAAATCCTGTCCGGGATGACCACTTCGCCGGGGCCGAGCCGCGCCAGCGCCGAGCCCAGCGCAAAGCCTGTCCTCGGGCCATGCGAGGCGTGGTCCCGTGGGGCGCCCACGGTCTGGAGGCGGAAGTCGCCGGTGGACATGTCGAGCCAGGCGAGCCCGAAAGATCCCTGCACCTCGGCGAGCGCGGCGATGAAATTGTTGCGCTTGGCGTCCAGCAGCGTGTCTTCGGTGAGGGTGCCGGCGGTAATGGTGCGTATTACGGCCCGCTCGACCACCGCCTTGGCGCCCCGCTTCCTGGCCTCCGCCGGATCCTCCACCTGCTCGCAGATGGCGACCTTGAAGCCCTTGCGGATCAGGCGCTGGAGATAGGTCTCATGGCTATGGACCGGCACCCCGCACATGGGGATGTCGTCGCCCAGATGCCTGCCCCGCTTGGTCAGCGCGATATCGAGGGCGGCGGCCGCCTCGACCGCATCGTCGAAGAACAGCTCGTAGAAATCCCCCATCCGGTAGAACAGCAGGCAGCCGGGATTGTCCCGCTTGATGGCCAGATACTGCGCCATCATCGGCGTCACCGCGCCGCCCCGGGACGGCGCCGCCGCCTCGGGCTTTTCGTCTGTCGGTTTGGCTGCGGGGTCGGTCACGCGGGCGGGCCTGTAAACAAATGAATTCCCGGCAGTCTATCACGGCATGAATCGATGGTTAACGGCCGATAGTCAGCGCCAAGGGGCAACCGCGCCGGCCTTAATATCACTGTCACCCGCCCGTCAAATTTCGTTAATCCGCCGGGCCTATGGTTCGCACGCCAAAAAATGACGGAGCCTCAAATTCCGCAGTGCGGTCAAAGGCTTCCTGATCGGACCCCAGCCCCCGGGAACCCGATCACCATGAGGGCGGCGCAACTGCCGCCCTCCTTTTTTTGGGGACCATAAACACTGTTACCCATGTAACCGGTTGCTCAGAGGGTGATATGGAAATTCCCCCTCACCCAGCTACGGCTATGGCTCGCAGGCTCGCCAAGCCTTCGCATCCCTCTCCCCCTTGACGGGGGCGAGGGACCTTGTGCCGCGCCGTCCTCATCGCCGCAACGCTCCTATGGCGGCTCAATCGAGTCCGGACCTTAGGGGGCATGATTGCGGGGGCCCGAGGTCCCGCTTCGAGTGCCGGCCCGGCCGATCTAGTTGCCGCCGAGTTTCCGGCGATAGATATCGGCGGTCGCGGCATCGAAGCAGCAGAAGATCACCTCGGAGAGGCTCGGGTGCTCGTCGAGGGCCGATTTCACCGCCGAAACCGCCGTTTCGGCCGCGGCGCCGGGCGGATAGCCGAAAATGCCCGTGGATATGGCCGGAAAAGCGATGGATTCGAGGCCGTTTTCCGCCGCCAGCCGGATGGAATTACGATACGCGCTGTCCAGTAATTCCGGCTCGCCGTGGCCGCCGCCGCGCCACACCGGGCCCACCGCGTGGATGACGTGCCCGGCCGGCAGATCATGGCCGCCGGTGATCCGCGCTTCGCCGGCCGGACAGCGGCCGAGGTTCGCACATTCTTGCGCCAAGCCCGGGCCGGCGGCCGCGTGAATGGCGCCGCACACCCCGCCGCCCGGCCGCAATCCTTCGTTGGCGGCGTTGACGACGGCGTCGGCCATCAGCGCCGTGATATCGCCCTCGACGACGCGCATTTTGGGATACGTCACGGCGGCTTATCCCCCAAGCGCCTCCGCCGGCGGCTGGTGGTCGTAGTTGAGGTCCCTGGCCACCGCCTCATAGGTTACCCGGCCGTTGTGCACATTGAGGCCGTTCAGGAGGTGCGGGTCGTCCCGCATGGCCTGGACGTGCCCCTTGTTGGCCAGCGCCACGACGAAGGGCAGGGTGGCGTTGTTGAGCGCCCGGGCCGACGTGCGGGCCACGGCGCCCGGCATGTTGGTGACGCAGTAATGCACCACGCCTTCCTCCACATAGGTGGGTTCCGCGTGGGTGGTCGGCCGGGAGGTCTCGATGCAGCCCCCCTGGTCGATGGCGACGTCGACGATGACCGAACCCCTGGCCATGCCGGCGACCATGTCGCGGGAGACGATCTTGGGCGCCGCCGCGCCCGGCACCAGGACCGCGCCGATCACCAGATCGGCGCCGGTGACATAGGTGTCGAGGCTGTCGACGGTGGAAAAGATCGTGTTGAGCTGGCGGCCGAACTGAATGTCGAGCTCGTACAGGCGGTGCAGATTGTTGTCCATGACCGTCACCGATGCTTCGAGCCCCATGGCCATCCGCGCCGCCGCGGTGCCGACCACGCCGCCGCCGATGATCACCACCCGGGCCACCGGCACGCCCGGCACGCCGCCCAGCAGGATGCCGGCCCCGCCCGGTTCCTTTTCCAGGCAATGGGCGCCGGCCTGTACCGCCATGCGCCCGGCCACCTCGCTCATCGGCGCCAACAGCGGCAGCCCGCCCCGGCCGTCGGTCACGGTCTCATAGGCGATGGCCGTGCAGCCGGACCGGACGAGCCCCTCAGTCTGCGCGCGGTCCGCGGCCAGATGGAGATAGGTGAACAGCACCTGGCCGCCGCGGAGCCGGGATATCTCCGCCGGCTGCGGCTCCTTGACCTTGACCACCATATCGGCGGCGGCGAAGACGTCCTCCGCCGAGCCGGCGATCCTGGCGCCGGCCTCCTCGTAGACGCGGTCGGGAAAGCCGGTTCCGCCGCCGGCCGCGGTTTCGATGACGACCTCATGGCCGTGATGGACCAGTTCGCGGACGCTGCCCGGGACCAGCCCGACCCGGTATTCGTGGGTTTTGATCTCCTTGGGAACACCGATAAGCATGGAATCCGTCCTCCTGGTTTCCCGTCTTATCTATGTTCGCCGAGGCGCGCGCGCCATTCAACTCTCCGTTCGCCGCCGGGCATAGCGCGGGAACATTCCCGCCGGACGAAGGCGCCGACCGCTTCGGGAACGCAGGACACGCTTCCGTCAATCGTCAATACGCGAAAGACCCTAGCGCAGCGGCGCGGCCTCGGGCGCCTGTCGGGGCATCAGGCGGATCATCCACAACAGCAACAGAAGTCCGGGCAGCGCCAGACCCGTGGTCGCCACAAAGAAACCGACCCAGCCGACGGCCTCGGCGAGCGCGCCGGAGGTTGCCGACAGGACGTCCCGGGCAAACGCCATGAACGAGGTGAGCAGGGCGTACTGGGTGGCCGTATAGGCGGTGTTGCAGAGGGACGAGAGATAAGCGACGAAGGCCGCCGTCGCCATGCCGCCCGCCACGTTCTCCGATGCGATGGTCGCCACCAGCATGCCCACATCGTGACCGGCCAGGGCCTGGGCGACGAACACCAGGTTCGACAGCGCCTGCAGGATTCCGGTGATCAGCAGGGTCTTGATGATCCCCCAACGCATGACCATCAGGCCGCCCAGGAGACCGCCCGCCAGCGTCGAGCTGAGTCCGAACACCTTGCTCACGGCAGCGATCTCGTCGTTGGTGAAGCCCATCTCCAGATAGAACGGATTGGCCATGACCCCCAGATAGGCGTCGCCGAGCTTGAAGAACATGACGAACAGGAGGATCAGCGGCCAGTTGGCCCGGGTCATGAAATCCTTGAACGGCGCCCACACCGCCTCGTAGAGAAAATGTCCGGCACGCTCGGACCAGGCCCGGCCATGCGCGAGCCCGGCCACGGCCTCCCCGTTTTCCGGCGGATTGGGCTCGGGGCTCAGCAGGATGGTAATCATGCCGACCACCACCAGGCACCCCATCACCATATAGACCTGGGACCAGCTCATGACGGTATTGAGCCACAGCGCGCCCGCGCCCGCGGTCAGCATCCCCATCCGGTAGCCGAAGACGATCACCCCCGCCCCGGCGCCCTGCTCGTCTTCCTCGAGCAATTCGATGCGGTAGGCGTCGATGACGATATCCTGGCTGGCCGAGGTGAAGGCGACGACGATGGCGAACACGGCGGTCCAGATCGGCGCTTCCGCCGGGCTGGTCCCGGCAAGGGCGAAAATGGCCCCCATCAGGGCGATCTGAGTAACGATCGCCCATGCCCGGCGGCGGCCCAGCCGTGCCGACAGAACGGGTACGTTGAGCCGGTCGATCAGCGGCGCCCACAGGAACTTGAAGGTATAGGGGGTGCGGACCAGGGAGAACGCACCGATGGCCGCCAGCGATACGCCCTCCACCTTGAGCCAGAAAGACAGCGTCGAGAAGACCAGCAGCAGGGGCAGCCCGCTGGCAAAACCCAAAACAGAATGGCGATGACGCGCCGGTCGAGATAGACCCGGCTGGCGGCGAGCCAGTTTTGGACGTGCGGACTCATCCGGCCAAACTAGCCTCGGTCGGGTTAAGAATCCCTTTCGGTTCGGGGCGCGCCGCGCCGCGCGGCGGTCATCGGCGACTAAGGTCCGGACTCGATTGAGCCGCCTCACGCACGTTGCGGCGATGAGGACGGCGCGGCACAAGGTCCCTCGCCCCCTTCCCGGGGGAGAGGGATCGGTCTTTCTTTTGCACCCTCGCCCCCTTTCAGGGTGAGAGGGAAAAGGAGACTCCCCTGATTGGGTACAGGCCCTAGGCGCCCCTGTCCGCGGCGGCGAGGTCGGCCAACGGCGTTTCCGGCCGGGCGCCGAAATGGCCGATGATCTCCGCCGCGGCGATACCGCCCAAACGGCCGCAGGCGGCCGGATCCTCGCCCCGGGTATAGCCGTAGAGAAAACCGGCGGCATACAGATCGCCGGCGCCGGTGGTGTCGGCCACCTGCCCGGCCGGCGCGGCGTCGAGTACGTGAACCTCGCCGCCGGAGACGATCACCGAGCCCTTTTCGCCCCGGGTGAGCGCGGCGATTTCGCAATGCCCGCGAACCCGTTGCAGCGCCTCGTCGAATTCCCCGACCTCGTATAGGGAGGTTATCTCGGCTTCGTTGGCGAACAGGATATGGACATGGTTGTTCACCAGATCGAGAAACTCGGCCCGGTGACGGTCGACGCAAAACGAATCGGAGAGCGACAGCGCGACCTTGCGCCCCGCCCCCCGGGCGATCCCGGCCGCCTTGACGAACGCCGCCTTGGCGAGCGGCGGGTCCCACAAATAGCCTTCCAGATAGGTCACCCGGGAAGCCGCGACCAGGGCTTCATCCACGTCGTCCGGGCCCAATCCGGCGCTCGCGCCCAGGAAAGTCTGCATGGTGCGCTGGGCGTCCGGGGTCACCAGGATCAGGCAGCGGGCGGTCGGCTCGCCGTCGGCCGCCGGCGCGGTGGCGAACGACACGCCGGCCGCCCGGATATCGTGGGAAAACACCTCCCCCAGCTGGTCGTCCCGCACCTTGCCGATGAAGGCCGCATTGCCGCCGAACGAGGCGATGCCGGCGGCCGTGTTGGCGGCGGAACCGCCGGACACCTCGACCCCCGGTCCCATGGCGGCGTACAGCGCCGCCGCCCGGCCGGCGTCGACCAGGGTCATCGCCCCCTTGGTCAGGCCGTGACCGGCGAGAAATTCGTCGTCGGCATGGGACAGCACGTCGACGATGGCATTGCCGATGGCCAGGACGTCGTGCGCGGCCGGGGAAGCTTGGTTCATGGCCGGGGAAGCTTGGTTCATGGAAGATGTCCGTGGGAATTGAGCAGCCCCGGCAGTATATCGGAGCGGCGGAGCGGCTCAAGCAGGCGCCGGTCCCGCCCGGCCTTGCAGGACCGCGCCCGGCCAAGTAAAGACGGGCCAAGTAAAGCTGGGCCAAGTAAAGACGGGCACCATGATTTCATCCTTCTCGAAGGCGATTTCCCAGATCTCCGATCCGGCGTTCCGGCGGGTCATGCTGCTGGGGATCGCCGGGTCGATGGCCGTTTTCGCCGCCTCCTGGTTCATCCTCGGCTGGGTCCTCGACAACCTCGACCTGCCGGCCCTGAGCCTGTGGGCGTGGGAATACGATCTCGACCGGATCAAGGACGTGTTCGGAGGCATCGCCGTTCTGGCCATGACCTGGCTGCTGTTTCCCGCCGTGGTGACGCTGATCGTCGGCTTCTTTCTCGAAGACATCGCGGGCGCCGTCGACCGGCGGCACTATCCGGCCCTCGGCAGGCCCCGGCATCAGGGAATCCTCGAGATTTTGCGGATCACCGTAAAATTCGCGCTGATCGCCGTCGTGCTCAACATATTGGCGCTGCCGGTCCTGCTCGCCCTGTTCTTCTCGCCCTTCTATCCTTTGGTCTTCTATGCCCTGAACGGCTATCTTCTGGGCCGGGAATATTTCGAGCTCGTCGCGCACCGCCGGATGGACCCGGCGGCCGGAAAAGAGCTTCGGCGGGCGCGAAGCGGCAGCGTCTTCATCGCCGGCGTGATCGTGGCGTTTTTGCTGACCGTTCCGGTCGTCAATCTGATCGCGCCGGTTATCGGCGCGGCGGCCATGGTTCACCTGGTGGAACGCTGGCGGAGAGCATAGTGAGCGGCCACGGTTCATTCCTGGGTTCATTTCTGGGTTCATGCCTGGGTTCATGCCTGGCCGTGCCGGCCGTCCTGATGCTGGCCGGCTGCGCCGGTGTTGCAAACCCCTTTGCCGTTACCGTGACGGAGAAATCGCCGCCGCCGGGGGCCGCCGCCGCCCGGCAGACCGGCCCCGCTCCGGCCCGGAACCCGGCCCAAAATCCGGAACCGCCGGCGCCCCATGCGGCCCTCGACATCGATGTGCCCCGGGATGTTTCCCGGGATGTGTCCCGGGCCGCCCTCCCGCCGGCGCCGCCGGTCTCGCTCACCGACCTCAGGGCGCGGATCAAGGGCATGGAAAAGAACGCCATCGCGCGGCTGCTCGGCGAGCCCGGCTTTATCCGCCGGGATGATCCGGCGGAAATCTGGCAGTACAGGGGCGAGCGCTGCATCCTCGATGTCTTCATGTACAAGGACGGAAATTCGTTCACCGCGGCCCATGTGGCGCTTCGCCCCCGCACCGTCGAGCGCCCCGCCGACGAAGAGTGCTACGCCGATATCTTCGCCCGCGGGAAGGCCGGCTGAGCATGTCTCATGACGCCCTCGCCCCCTCACGGGGGAGAGGGGACGCATGGCAAGCTCCCTCTCCCTCTGGGAGAGGGCCGGGGTGAGGGTGGGAATGAGGGTGAGGGTGATATGGAAATTCCCCCTCACCCAGCTCCGGGTAGGCTCGGCATTCGCCTCGCCAACCCTCCGCATCCCTCTCCCCCTGACGGGGGCGAGGGAACCCACCGAGACTCCCTCTCCCTCCGGGAGAGGGTTGGGGTGAGGGGGGTTCAGCCATATGACCGGGGCGCGCGGCGCTACGGCACCACCGTCGTCTTGCCATTGAAGCGGCAGAGATCGGCGACCGGGCAGGCCGGGCAGTCGGGTTTGCGCGCCTTGCACACGTAACGCCCGTGCAGGATCAGCCAGTGATGGGCATGGAGCATGAACCGGGGGGGCGTGTTCTTTTCGAGCTTTTTCTCCACCTCCAAGGGGGTCTGGCCGGGGGCGAGACCGGTGCGGTTGCCGACCCGGAACAGGTGCGTGTCGACGGCGATGGTCGGCTGACCGAACGCGATGTTGAGGACCACGTTCGCGGTCTTTCGCCCGACGCCCGGCAGCTTCTCCAGATCCTCCCGGTTTTCCGGCACCTTGCCGCCGAATTCGTCGATCAGCATTCGGGACAGCCCGATGACGTTTTTGGCCTTGGAGTTATAGAGCCCGATGGTCTTGATGTAGTCCTTGAGCCTGGCCTCGCCGAGCCTGACCATGGCTTCCGGCGTCTTGACCTTCTTGAACAACGGCTTGGTCGCCTTGTTGACCCCGACATCGGTGGCCTGCGCCGACAGGGCGACGGCGACCACCAGGGTGTAGGGATTGACGTAGTGAAGTTCCCCCTTGGGCTCCGGATTGGCCGCCCGCAGCCGGGTATAGAACTCTTCGATATTGGCTTTCTTCATGGCCTCAACTTTCCGTTCGCCGCCGGGCTCAACTTACCGGCCGGGCGCGGCGCCGCAAGCCCCCGGGGGCGCGGTCGCCTCTCTTTACCCTAAACCATCGGTCTGGGTATGCTTCCCGGATCATGCTCGATGTCTCGATCAAGGACCGGACACCCGATTTCGATGCGGTGTTCCTGGAAATCCGGATGGCGCCCAATATCGTCGCCTATCTGCGCCAGAACGCCTTGCTGCTGACCATCTTCGGCGGCATGTGCGTGCTCGTCGGTGGATTGTTCTGGCGCGCCGGCGCCGGCCCGGTCCTGCCCTTCATGGGGATCGAGCTTGTGCTGCTCTATATCGCCTACCGGTTCGGCTACAACCGGGCCAAGCGCCGGGAGCGGCTCACCCTGTCGGGCAGCGCTTTCCGCTATCAATCCCGGGACCATCGCGGGCGGGAAACCGACGTGACGCTGGAGCCCTACTGGCTCAACTTTCATACCGAGAAAGTGCCGGGCCGGGTCGGCCGGCTGTTCGCCAGCGCCCGGGGCAGAACCGTCGAGATCGGCAATTTCCTAGGCCCCGACGAGCGGGAAGAGGTGGCCCACACCCTGGCGCGGGCGCTGATCGACCTCAAGGAACGGCCCGTTTCCTGATACCTGAATCCATGGAGAAAGGCCACACAGGCACAAGAGGGCACGGAGGTCCCCCCTCTCCCTAACCCTCTCCCCCTGACGGGGGCGAGGGGACACACCGAGACTCCCTCTCCCTCCCTGAGGATTCTTCTGCGAAAGTCGCAAGGAGGGGTTTGTGTCGGGGGTTGGGGCTGTTTTGGTACCGGGCGGCGGGTTTGCCGCGGCGTTTGCGGGCCGGATTGCGGTGCGTTTTGCGGTTTCCGGGCGCGTCGCGCCCTCACGGCCCGGCGAGCAGGCAGGCCCGGCGCATGTTGTAGACGGCGGCGGCGGCGAAGAGGCGGGCCGTGTTCCTGTCCCGGGACCGGCTCTTGGCGCGGCGCAGCCCGTAGAAGCGCTTGAGGGCGGAGAACACGGCCTCGACCGGGGCGCGCCGTCGCGCGATCAGAGCGTTGCGGCGCTGTTGCCAATGGGGCAGCGCGGCTATGTGCTTGTGCCGCCGGTGCATGATCCGGTCCTTGATCCCCGCCGCCTTGAGCCGCGCCCGTCTCGCCGCCTGCTCGTAGGCCTTGTCGCCATAGACCGCGGCCTCGTCGCCGCAGATCAGCCGGTCGGCGACCTCGCTCTCGGAGGTCTTGGCCGAGGTCAGCACCACCCGCCGGATCAGCCCCGACCCCTGGTCGACGCCGAGATGCGCCTTGTAGCCGAAGAAGGCGCGCCCCTTCTTGCGGGTCCAGTCGGCGCCGGGCTCGCCCGCGTGCCCGGCACCCGCGCCGGCCTTGTAGGGCGGCGGGCGCGAGGCCGCGGCCACCAGCGTGGCGTCCATCAGCGTGCCCTTGCGCACGATCAGACCGGTGGCCTCCAACTGGCGGTTGATCTCCTCGAAGGCCGCCTCCAGAACCCCGCCCGCATCCCCGCGAAAGCGGCAGATCGTGGTCTCGTCCGGCGTGCCCCCGTCAAGCGCAAAGCCGCAGAAGCGCCGGAACGACAGACGGTCCAGCAGCGCCTCCTCCAGACCGGGGTCCGACAGATCGTAAAGCACCTGAAGATAAAGCGCCTTCAACATCGACAGCGGCGCATAGGGCGGACGGCCCCGGCGCCCCGGGCGGACCGCCGACGCCAGGCGCTCCAGCGGAGACCAGTCGATCAACGCATCCAGACGATCAAGCTTCCGGTTCGACCCAAGACCCGGAGAAACAAACGCTTCCGCAAACCCCAGCTGACCCTTGCCGCTCATCGACGCCTCCAACAGTTGATAACCACACTGAATCACATCACAAACCCATTGAGAATCCCCTTTTCGCAGAAGAATCCTCAGGGAGAGGGCCGGGGTGAGGGTGATTTGGCGAGAGCGTGCCTACCCGCCGAACCCCAGCACGTCCATCATGGAATAGAGCCCGGCGGGTTTTCCCTCGGTCCACAGCGCCGCGCGCACGGCGCCGCGGGCGAAGATGGCGCGCGACGCCGCCTTATGGGTGAGTTCGACCCGCTCGCCGGCGCCGGCAAACACCACCGTATGCTCGCCGACCACGTCGCCGCCCCTTAGGGACGCAAATCCGATCCGGCCCGGCTCCCGCTCGCCGGTGATGCCGTCCCGGCCCCGGTCGGCCATCCGGCTCAAGCCGACGCCGCGGCCCCTGGCGGCCGCTTCGCCCAAGCCCAGCGCGGTGCCGGACGGCGCATCCACCTTGTGCTTGTGGTGCATCTCGACGATCTCGATATCGAAATCCTCGCCGAGCACGCCCGCCACCTGTTCGGTGAGGCCGAGCAGCAGGTTGACGCCGACCGAGAAATTCGGGGCCAGGACAATGGGCGCGCGCTCCGCCGCGCGGCCCAATGCCGATTGCTGCTCGTCGTCCATGCCGGTGGTGCCGACCACCAGCGCGGTCGAGGAATCCGCGGCCAGGACGGCGTGATGCAACGTGGCTTCCGGGGCGGTGAAGTCGATCACCGCGTCGGACGCCGAAAACAGCGCCGCGGCGTCGCCGGAAACCTTCAGCCCGGAGGCCACCAGACCGGCAACCGCCGATACGTCCTCGTCCAGCTTCGGGTGGCCGGCGGATTCCGTCCCGCCGGCCAGTTCGCAATTGCCGGTTCCGGTGATTTCCGTCACCACCATCCGGCCCATCCGGCCAGTGCAGCCAACGACGCCGATTTTCATGATTCCTGCCCTCGCCGAGAAAATTCGATCGGCGTTATAGCAACCTTACTCTTTCAGGTCTTCCCAGATTTCCCTGACCTTGGTGAAGAAACCCTCCGATTCCGGGTTGTTGTCCACCTTCCTGCCGGCGGACTCGAACTCCTTCAGCAGATCCTCCTGCTTCCTGGTCAAATTCACCGGGGTCTCGACCGAGGCCTGCACGAACATGTCGCCCCTCTCGCGGCTGCGCAGAACCGACATGCCCTTGCTCTTGAGGCGGAACTGGTGGCCCGACTGGGTACCCGCCGGGATATTGATCTTTGCCCGCCCGCCGTCGACCGTCGGCACCTCGATGTGGCCGCCCAACGCCGCCGTGGTCACCGGGATCGGCACCTTGCAATAGATGTTGGCGCTGTCCCGCCGGAAAATGTGGTGGGGCGCGATGGAGATGAAGATGTAGAGATCGCCCGACGGCGCGCCGCGCAGGCCCGCCTCGCCTTCGCCCGCCAGACGGATGCGGGTGCCGTCCTCGACGCCCGCCGGAATGTTGACCGAGAGGGTCTTTTCGCGGCCCGTGCGGCCGGACCCGCCGCAACCCGGGCACGCTTCGGAAATGACCTGACCCTGTCCCTGACAGGTCGGACAGGTGCGCTCGATGGTAAAGAAGCCCTGCTGGGCGCGAATCTTGCCGTGGCCCTGGCACGACGGACAGGTGTCCGGCGCCTTGCCGCCGGCCGAGCCGCTGCCGTGACACGATTCACATTGGATGGAGGTCGGCACCCGGATATTGGATTTCGATCCGGAGAACGCCTCGGTCATGGAGATTTCCATGTTGTATCGGAGATCGGCGCCGCGGCCCGACGTGCGGCCGGCCCGGCGTCCGCCGCCGCCCATGAAGTCGCCGAACATTTCATCGAAGATATCGGCGAACCCGGCGCCGAAACCTTCGCCGAAGCCGCCGGGCCCGCCCTGTTCGAACGCCGCGTGGCCGTATTGATCATAGGCCGCGCGTTTCTGTTCGTCCGACAGGACGTCGTTGGCTTCGTTGAGTTCCTTGAACTTCCGCTCGGCCTCATTGTCGCCCTGATTCCGGTCGGGATGATACTTCATGGCCAGTTTGCGATAGGCCTTCTTGATGTCGTCGGCGCTCGCGTTCCGATCGACACCCAAGGTCGCGTAGTAATCGTTCTTGGCCATCGCTCAGGCACTTACCCCAAATAGCGGACCCCTCGCGGGTCGGAGCCCAAAAATGCGCCCGGGCGTGGATTTTCAGACGCCCGGGCCCACCCTGAAACTTCCAATCCGCGAACCCGGTCAGGCGTTGTCTTTCTTTTCCGGGTCGACTTCCTCGAAATCGGCGTCCACGACGGTGGCGTCATCATCCGATGGGGCGGCGTCGGCGTCGCCCCGCGGCGTATCCGTCTCACCCATGCCGCTCATGTCCAGATCCGGCGCCCCTTCGCCCTCCTGCGACGCCTTGTACATGGCCTCGCCAAGCTTCATGGACGCCTGCATCAGCGTATCGGTCCTGGCCTTGATGTCGTCGACATCTTCGCTTTCCTGGACATCCTTGAGAGCCTGAAGCGCTTCCCCGATGGAGGCTTTTTCTTCCTCCGAGACCTTGTCGCCGTATTCGGCAAGGTTCTTCTCGGTGGTGTGGATCAGGGTGTCCGCCTGGTTCCGGGCCTCGACCAGCTCTTTCCGCTTCTTGTCTTCCTCGGCGTGCTCTTCCGCCTCGTGGACCATGCGGTCGATATCGGCGTCCGACAGGCCGCCGGAGGCCTGGATGCGGATCTGCTGTTCCTTGCCCGTCGCCTTGTCCTTGGCCGAGACGTTGACGATGCCGTTGGCGTCGATGTCGAAAGTCACCTCGACCTGCGGCAGGCCGCGGGGCGCCGGCGGAATGCCGACCAGGTCGAATTGACCAAGCAGCTTGTTGTCCGCCGCCATCTCGCGTTCGCCCTGGAAGACCCGGATGGTCACCGCCGACTGATTGTCCTCGGCGGTGGAGAACACCTGGCTCTTGCGGGTCGGGATGGTGGTGTTGCGGTCGATCAGGCGGGTGAACACGCCGCCCAGGGTCTCGATACCCAGGCTCAGCGGGGTCACG
The DNA here is from genome assembly GCA_965213765.1 of Rhodospirillales bacterium. GTDB lineage: Bacteria > Pseudomonadota > Alphaproteobacteria > Rhodospirillales > UBA2165 > JAJDXO01. The sequence continues at coordinate 2,772,926 of OZ243926.1, forward strand.
TCGAGCAGCAGCACGTCCTTGACGTCGCCCTGAAGGACGCCGCCCTGGATGGCCGCGCCGAGGGCCACCACTTCGTCCGGATTCACGCCCTTGTGGGGCTCGCGGCCGAAGAATTCCTGCACCCGCTCCTGCACCTTGGGCATGCGGGTCATGCCGCCGACCAGGATCACCTCGTCGATTTCGCCGGCTGAGATGCCGGCATCCTTGAGCGCCGCCTTGCAGGGCTCGATGGTCCGGTCGACCAAATGTTCGACCAGGGCTTCGAGTTTGGCCCGGGTGAGCTTGATGTTGAGGTGCTTCGGCCCGCTGGCGTCCGCGGTGACGAACGGCAGGTTCACCTCGGTCTGCATGGAGCTCGACAATTCGGTCTTGGCTTTCTCGGCAGCCTCCTTGAGACGCTGCAGGGCGAGCTTGTCGTCGCGAAGATCGATGCCCTGCTCCTTCTTGAATTCGTCGGCCAGGTAGTCGATGACGCACTGGTCGAAGTCCTCGCCGCCAAGGAAGGTGTCGCCGTTGGTCGATTTGACCTCGAAGACGCCGTCGCCGATCTCCAGGATGGAAATATCGAAGGTGCCGCCGCCGAGGTCGAAGACCGCGACGGTGCCGGAATTTTTCTTGTCGAGACCGTAGGCCAGCGCCGCGGCGGTCGGTTCGTTGATGATCCGCAGCACGTCCAGGCCGGCGATCTTGCCGGCATCCTTGGTCGCCTGGCGCTGGGAATCGTTGAAGTAGGCGGGGACCGTGATCACCGCCTGCTCGACATTCTCGCCGAGATAGGCTTCCGCCGTCTCTTTCATCTTCTGCAGGATAAAGCCGGAGATCTGGCTCGGGCTGTGCTTGTTGCCGCTCGCCTCGACCCAGGCGTCGCCATTGTCCGCCTTGACGATCCTGTAGGGGACGAGGCCCTTGTCCTTCTCGGTCATCGGGTCGTCGGAGCGGCGGCCGATCAGACGCTTGATGGCGTACAGGGTGTTTTCGGGATTGGTCACCGCCTGGCGTTTCGCCGGCTGGCCCACCAGCCGCTCATCGCTCTCGGTGAACGCGACCATGGACGGGGTCGTCCGCATACCCTCGGCATTTTCGATAACCTTGCCCTCGCTGCCCTCCATCAGGGCGATACACGAGTTGGTCGTGCCGAGATCGATTCCAATGACTTTGCTCATTCCGCCCTCTCACGTTGGCAACAGAACCCGCGGCCGTTCCGGCGGCGGCGGTTTTACCCCTTTCCCGGGCCTTCCCGGGAATGTGTCGATAAAATTGCCGGGGATATATAAGGCGGCGGTATAGCCCGCGCAAGTGAGGGACAACCGCCTTTTTCGGCCCGGAACGACTTTTTTTCCCGGGCCCTTACGGCTCCTTGTCGGTGCCTGCCTCGCCGCCGTCGCCTTCCTTGTCGGCGGCGTCGGACTGCTTCTCATGGTCCGCCGGGGGGGCCGCCGCGCTCCCGTCACCGGTGCCGGGTTCTTCCCCGGCCGCTTCCGGCCCGGCTTCCGGTTTCGGCGCGGCTTCCGGTTTCGGCCCGCTCTTGGAGACGCCGACCATGGCCGGGCGCAGCAGGCGGTCGTGAATCATGTAGCCGGTCTGAATTTCCCGGACGACGACGCCTTCCGGCTGTCCGGGGTCTTCGACCTCGAACATGGCCTGATGGAAATTGTGATCGAACTTCTTGCCCATGGCGTCGATGGGCCTGATACCGAACTGCTCGTAGGACGCCTCGAGGGCCTTCTGGGTCATTTCGATGCCGACATAGAGGTTCTTCAGATCCCCGTTGCCCTCCACCGTGTCCCGGTCGACCGCTTCGACGGCCCGGCGGAGATTGTCGGCGACGCCCAAAACCTCGCGGGCGAAATTGGCCACCGCGTATTTCGACAGGTCCGCCTTGTCGCGCTCGGCGCGGCGGCGGACGTTCTCGGTCTCGGCCAGCGCCCGAAGCAACTGATCCTTCAGCGAGGCGACATCGGAGAGAAGCTCCTCATAGGTCGGCGGCGCATCTTTCTCCGGCGCCTCGTCTTCCCCGTCCGGCTCCGCCGGCGGCGGCGCAACGTCCCGGATGTCGTCCGGCGGCCCTTCGGCGGCGGCCTCTTCGGGGCGGTCCCCGCCATTGCCGTTTTGATTTTTCTGGTCGTTCATTCCGGTTCCGTTTCCTGATCAGCCCATGGCGTCGCCGATGAGTTTGGCGGTGTAGTCCACCATGGGAATAATGCGTGCATAGTTCATCCGCGTCGGGCCGATGACGCCGATCGCCCCAACCAGCTGCTGCTGGCTGGAATGATAGGGCGCGACGATAAACGAGCAGCCCGACAGGGAGAACAGGTCATTGTCGGCGCCGATGAATATCCGCACGCCCTCGCCGCCCTCCGCAAGGTCCAGAATGCGGAGCATCATTTCCTCGGTTTCCAGCGCCGCGAACAGGGCGCGGATGTGCTCCAGGTCGGCGAGCGCCGTCACATCGTCCAGCAGGTGCGCCTGACCGCGGATGATCAGGCTGCCGCCGCTCTCGCCGCCGGCCCAGATGGCGACGCCGGCCTCGACCACTTTAGCCGCCAGGCTGTCGAGCTGCGCCCGGTTCGCCGTCAGTGCCGCGTCGATGGACCGCCGGACCTCGGTGAGCGTCCTGCCGACAAATCGGGCGGCGAGGAAGTTGCCGGCCTCGGTCAGGGCCGATGCGGGGATATCCGCCGGCACTTCGATCAGCCGGTTTTCGACGATGCCCTCCGCCGTCACCATGACCACCAGCGCGCGGCCCGGGCTCAGCGGCACGAATTCGATATGCTTGAGGGGCGATTCGGTCTTCGGCGCGAGAACCATGCCGGCGCAGTGGGAAAGCCCGGAAAGCGTCGACGACGCCTCCTCCAGCATCTGTTCGATGCTCTTGCCGCTCCCCGCCAGGCGGCGCTCGATGTCGCGCCGCTCCTCGCTCGCCAGATTGCCCACCTCGAGCAGGCCGTCAACGAATATCCGGAGACCCGCATCGGTCGGCAGGCGACCGGCCGAGGTATGCGGCGAGTACAGCAGGCCCGCCTCTTCCAGGTCCGCCATGACGTTGCGGATCGTCGCCGGGGACAGCTTGGCCGTCAGGCGCCGGGACAGCGTCCGCGAGCCGATCGGCTCGCCGGTTCCGACGAATTCGTCGACGATCAACCGGAATACCTCGCGGGACCGGTCGTTGAGTTCGGTCAGCGTCGGGCGTTTGGTGTCGGGTCGGCTCATCAGCTTGGCCTCGTTCGGCCCCTCGAATGGGGCCGCCGGAAATCTATGTCCGCGGCCCCCGGGCGTCAACCGACGGTGATCGGCCGGGCGATGATCTGCGGACTGGACCGGGTTCCGCCGAGGGTCTAGTGTCCCGCTCCAACCGATCCAACAGGCGAACGCGGAAACCAGCCATGAGACCATCGGGGCGGGCCCCGGACGAACTCCGGACCATCACCTTGGAAACCGGCATCAACAAACATGCCGAGGGTTCCTGTCTCGCCAAATTCGGCGACACCCACGTCATCTGCACCGCCAGCGTCGAGGAGCGCGTGCCGCCGTGGATGCGGGATTCCGGCAAGGGATGGGTGACCGCGGAGTACGGCATGCTGCCCCGCTCCACGGGCACCCGGACCGACCGCGAGGCGGCCCGCGGCAAGCAGGGCGGCCGTACCCAGGAAATCCAGCGCCTGATCGGGCGGTCCTTGCGCGCCGTCACCGACCTCGCCGCCATGGGCGAGATGCAGGTGCGGGTCGATTGCGACGTGATCCAGGCCGACGGCGGCACCCGGACGGCATCGATCACCGGCGCCTATGTGGCGCTCTACCTTGCCTTCGAAAAGGTCCGGCATCTGGGCCTGATCCGGGCGGTGCCGCTGATCGGCGAGGTGGCGGCGGTGTCGTGCGGGCTGTATGACGGCGCGGCGGTGCTCGATCTCGACTATGACGAGGACAGCAACGCGCAGGCCGACACCAACTTCGTGCTCACCGGCGCCGGCGATATCGTCGAGATTCAAGGCACGGCCGAGGAAGATCCGTTCAAGGAAAGCGAGCTGATGGCGATGCTCGAACTGGCCAAGAAGGGTATCGGCGAACTGGTCGCCCGCCAACGCCAGGCCATCGGGAACGCGGCCCGTTAACGGGATGGCGCGGCAATTCGAAGGCGGCCGGCTGGTCATCGCCAGCCACAATCCGGGAAAGGTTCGGGAAATCCGCGAGCTGTTGGAACCCCTCGGCGCGGACGTCATCTCGGCCGGCGAGCTCGATCTGCCCGAGCCGGCGGAGACCGGCAAGACCTTCATCGAGAATGCGGAACTGAAGGCCCTGGCCTCGGCGACGTCGGCCAACCTGCCGGCCCTGGCCGATGATTCCGGCCTCGCGGTGCACGGCCTCGGGGGCGATCCCGGCATTTATTCGGCCCGCTGGGCGGGGCCAGACAAGGATTTCGGCCTGGCCATGAAAAAAGTGGAAGAGGCCTTGGGCGGCAATCCGGACCGCAGCGCGCATTTCGCCTGCGCGCTCACCCTCGCCTGGCCCGACGGGCACGCGGAAACCGTCGAGGGCGCGGTCCACGGCACCCTGACGTTCCCGCCCCGGGGCGACAAGGGCTTCGGCTATGATCCGATCTTCATCCCCGACGGCCGCGACGAGACCTTCGGCGAAAGCGATCAGGCGTGGAAGCATTCGGTGAGCCACCGGGCGGACGCGTTCCGCAAACTGGCAGACCGTTGTTTCGATACCGGCGGCTGAGGAATTTTCAACCATGAGTGCCGGTTTCGGCATCTACGTGCACTGGCCCTATTGCGAATCCAAGTGCCCGTACTGCGACTTCAACAGCCACGTCGCCGAAACCGTCGATCACCGGCGCTGGCGGGCCGCCTATCTCTCGGAGTTGGACCGCTACGCCGGCGAAACAAGGGGCCGGATTGTCACCTCGGTGTTTTTCGGCGGCGGCACGCCGTCCTTGATGAAACCGGACACCGTCGCGGCGATCATCGAGCGCATCCGCGCCAACTGGCCGGTGGCGGAGGACGTGGAGATTACGGCGGAAGCCAACCCGTCATCGTCGGAAGCCGCCCTGTTCGCCGCCTTCGCCGGCGCCGGCATCAATCGTCTCTCCATCGGCGTCCAGTCCTTCGACGACGCGGCGCTGAAGTTCCTCGGCCGCCGCCACCGGGCCGATGAGGCGCGGCGCGCCATCGAGGCGGCGCGCGGCGCCGTCCCGCGGTTTTCCTTCGACCTTATTTATGCGCTCCCCGGCCAGACGGCCGATGACTGGCAACGACAATTGTCGGAAGCCGTTGAACTGGCCGAGGGCCATCTCTCGGTCTATCAGCTGGCCATCGAGCCCGGGACCGAATTTCACAAGCAGCGGGTCGCGGGCGCGGCGGAGGAGACCGCCGCCGAACTCTATGAGGTCACGCAGGAGGCCCTGGCCGCCGCCGGGCTGCCGGCCTACGAGATTTCCAATCACGCCGCGCCGGACCATGCCTGCCGGCATAATCTCACCTATTGGCGGGGCGGCGCCTATGCCGGCATCGGACCGGGCGCCCACGGGCGCCTCAGAACCGACGGCGCCTGGGCGCTGACCCTCGAAAAACGGATGCCCGACGATTGGCTGCGGGCGGTCGAAACCGAGGGCGCCGGGCTCCACAAGCGCACGCCCATCGATCCCGACGAACGGGCCCGGGAAGCGATCCTGCTGGGGATGCGCCTCGCCCGGGGCCTGAGCGCGGCGGATTTCGCCGAGACCACCGGCATGTCCCTCGAAGACTGGCTCGATGCGGACCGGCTGGACGTCCTGGCCGGCGAGAAACTGATCGCGCCCTTCGACGGCACGCGGCTCCGGGCGCTGCCCGGCGGCCTGATGCGCCTGAACGCGGTGCTCGATTATCTGCTGAACTGAATTATCGGGCGGGCGGCGGCTGTGCCGGGTCCGGTGACGGCGCGGGCGGCTGGGCCGGCGCGGTGAAGTTCGACGGCGCGCCGGCGATCACCGCCGTCCCGCGCTCCCGGACCTGCAGCACGCTCAGCCCCCGCTCGGCAATCCCCGTCGGCAGGAACCGGAAGATCCCGTCCCGGCCGGCGAAACCCCGGGGCGCGGTGATATTTCCGGCCTCGAACCCGCCGTCTTCCCGGGCAAGGACCGCCGCCAGCGCGGTGGCGTCGTAGGCGAGGGTCGCCAACCGGTGCGGCGCCGCCCCATAGGCCGCCTCGTACTGTTTGACGAAATCGGCCCGCGCCGCCGGCGACGGGGCCGCGAACCAGCCGCCGACCAGTGCCGGTTCGGCGCCGAGCCCCGGCGCATCCCATTGGCCGGTCCCCAGCATGCGGATCTTCTTCGGGTCGAGATCGTAATAGGGCAACAGCGCCGCGATGGCCTGGAGGCGTTTGCCCCCCTCGGCGATCAGCAGCGCATCGAACGGCACGCCGCCCAGGGTCTGGAGGTTCGCCAAGCGCTTGAGCGCCGCCGCCGCAACCTCGTCATCGCGGGCCTTCAGGGTTTCGATCTGATCGAGCAGGGCCCGGCGGCGGGCATCGTAATCGGCGAGGTCGCGGATCACCGGCGCGAAGTCGGCCGCCAAGGGGTCATAGTAAACGATATCGCTCAGGAACAGGCCCGGCGCCGCGGCCAAGTGCCGCACCTGCTCGACCACCCGGAGGCCATAGGTATTGTCGGGGGCCAATACCGCCAGCCGCCGCACGCCCCGTTGCCGGGCGAACGCGACGATCCGGTCGACCTCCTGACCCGGCAGGAAGCCCATGGTGAACACGCCGCCGCCGGCGACCGTCCGGTCGCTGGTGAAGGCGATGACGTTGATTCCCGCCGCGCGGGCCGCCGGGGCCGCCGCCTCGACCGAGCCGGACAGCAGCGGCCCGAGGATCAACGAGGCCCCGTCACCGATGGCGAGGGCCGCCGCGTCCGCCGCCCCCTCAGGTGTGCCCCTGGTGTCGCGGGGCAGCAGCTCGAACCGCCGGTCGGCGAAATGGAACAGCGCCAATTGCGCCGCGTTCAACAGATCCCGGCCGACCTTGGCGCTCGGACCCGAGAGCGGCAGCAGGATCGCGATCCTCGGCACATCCGGCTTCACCGGCGCCGCGGACCTGCCGGCGCCGGGGGGCGGCAATGCGGCCTGCCGGGTTCCGTCGATGATCTGGCCCGGGATCTGGCCCGGGATTTGGCCGGGCAGCCGGGGCGGCAGCGCCGCCTGCTGGGCCGGGGCCGCGGCGTCCGGCGGAATGGCCGCCCGGACCGGCGCCGGGGCGGGTTGGACGGTCTGCCCCCGGGGCGGTTGCGACTCGGGCGGTTGCGTCTGGGACGGCGGCACCCCGGACGGGGTTTGCAACCCGGGCGGTAATTGCGACACTTGGGTCTGACAGGCGGAGAGCAGAAAGATCAGCGCTACCGCTCCAATCCCGCCGCGAGTCCTGAATGCCGAATGCCCCAAATTCTTCCTCCGATGGGCCCGAAACCGGGCCGGACACCGCCGAGCCTAGCGGGGGCCTCAAGGGAAGTAAACCGGCCGGCGGGCCCCTGCCGCGCGGGCTTTACCTGGTCGCCACGCCCATCGGCAATATCCGCGATATCCCGCTCCGGGCCCTGGATGTGCTGGCCGCCGCGGACCGCGTCGCCTGCGAGGACACGCGGGTTACCGGTAAATTGCTGTCCTTGCTCGGCATCGGCGCCGATCTCGCCCCCTATCACGACCACAATGCCGCTCGCGCCCTGCCGGGCCTTATTCGCCGCATGGAGGCGGGCGCCGCCATCGCGCTGGTCAGCGATGCGGGGACGCCGTCGATCTCCGATCCCGGCTACCGGCTGGTCCGCGCCTGCATCGAGGCCGGCATTCCGGTGACCGCCGTGCCGGGGCCCTCCGCCGGGATCACCGGGCTGATCCTGTCGGGCCTGCCGACCGACAAGTTTCTGTTCGCCGGGTTCCCGCCCCCGAAATCGGCGGCACGGAGGAGGGAGTTCCAGAACCTCGCGGCGGCGCCGGCAACGCTGATCTTCCAGGAATCCGCCAAGCGCCTGGCGGCCAGCCTCGCCGACATGGCGGCAACGCTCGGCAACCGGGAGGCCGCGGTCGCCCGGGAACTGACCAAGCTCCATGAAGAGGTCAGGCGCGGGCCGCTCCGGGAACTGGCGGATCATTACCGAACCGGGGGCCCGCCCAAGGGCGAGGTGGTGGTGGTCGTCGGGCCGCCCGCCGGAGAGACGTTCAGCGACGAGGCGGTAGACCGGATGCTCCGCGACCATCTGCAAACCCTGCGGGTTCGCGATGCCGCCGCGGAGGTGGCGGAACTCACGGGCCTGCCGCGCAAACGGCTCTATGCCCGGGCGCTCGAGCTGAAGGACTAGAATGGCGGGGGAGCGGGACCGCCGGAGGGCCTGGGCGTTCGGCCTCGCCGCCGAGACCGCCGCCGCCATATTCCTGCGCCTCAAGGGCTACCGCATCATCGAGCGGCGCTACCGCAATCCCCGGGGCGAGATCGATCTGGTCGCCAGGCGGGGCAAAACCCTGGTGTTCGCCGAGGTCAAGGCGCGGGCCGAAGAGGAAACGGCCGTCACCGCCGTCACGCCGCGCCAGCGCCGCCGCATCGAAGGGGCGGCGGCGGGATTTCTGGCCCGGCGGAACGTGCCGCCCGATGCCGCAATCCGGTTCGATTTGATCGCCGTCTCGCCGTGGCGCCTGCCGCGGCATATCCCGGACGCCTGGCGGCCGGAATCATGGCGTGGGCGGCTTAGCTGATTTGAACAAAGGAGACGACCGTTCCAGGTCTGCCAACCCATTGATATTGAATCACTTTAAATCATTGATTTTCAGGAGAAAATCAGCTACTGTGTTGTTTGTAATCTGAACCCTGGCACAACTTGGTAGTAGGATTTCCCCGGCGGGCGACTTCGGTTGCCCGCCCTTATTTTTTTAGAGTTCGACCACGCCCAGAGCGTTGGAGCGGCTTGCCCGCAAATTTAGAACAGGTCTTAATCGGTCAAAGTACCTTTGCGCCCGCTTCCGCCGGATATAGGAGTTGGGCGCGTACCTTTGGTATAGAAAATATGCGACCACGTCGCACATTTGTATCGGATATGTGTCCGACGAGTCCTTTCCATGAGGGTCCTCGATAATCCGTTTGATCGGGATATTTCTCAAACCCACCCCGTACCGAGGATCGTTCGGTATCGGATTGTAAATGGCCATCCTCCTGACCATTCGAAGTAGCTTCGTACCAGCGGTTGCATCGGTTATGACGATTCCGTGGTCGTCCCCAAACCCACCGGGAAAATTCCCATGTATTAGTGTGTTCTCGAATCGCTGAAACAACCTGCCCCATGCCGCATGAAATACGTCGTATCCTTGGGGTTTATTTGCTTTGTCGACAATTACGTTTGTTATGGAAATAAAATTAAGCTTGGCCAACTCGTCGAGCGTCGCACGCAATATTGATAGCCGAACATGCTTTTCTAAATTGAATGGACGATGATTAACAAACTCCGATGCGTGGATTTCACCTCTGACCGGTAGACCATAAACACTTCGGAGTGTTTTCCTAAACGCAATCAAGACATTGAGGAATTCGCGCCATCGAGACTCGTGAACAACGATTCCGGTCAACACAAAATGGCTACTTGGCGACCTGGCCAGTCCAGTATCACCGCTCTCATCTACGTACATGAGGTACATGAACGCTATAATTGCGAACGAGCTTTATTTTTACAAGCTTCGCTCCCTTGCCCGCCATTTTTCGCTTAATCCGGCCATAACTCACCGCGGTCGGCGGTCGGCTTCCCGCTAACAGCTCGTTAACCATCGGCGGATAGTTTTGGCCTGACCGAATCTCAGACGAGGGCCCGACCATGCCAGCCACGCCGAACCGCCGCGTTTTCCTCATCCCCATGGCGCTTGCCGCCGCCGCCCTATTGGGCTTGAGCGCCTGCGCGCCCGTCGGGATGGTGGCGGGCGCCGGCGCCGGGGTCGGCGTTGCCGCCGCCCAGGAGCGGGGCATCGCCGGACGGACCGCCGATCTTCGGATCGAAGCGCGGATTTTCGAGAAATTCTTCAATACCGACGTGTCGCTTCAGACCAAATTGGGGGTCGAGGTCTATGAGGGCCGGGTGCTGCTGACCGGCGCCACCGACGACGTCCGGCTCGCCGACAAGGCGGTGAAGCTCGCCTGGCAGGTGGACGGCGTCAAAGACGTCATCAACGAGATTCAACTCCGCAATTCGGGCGCCAAGGATTTCATCCGCGACACCTGGATCACCGGGCAACTGCGCTCCAAGATCACCTTCGACAAGGAAATTTTCGCGATCAATTACGCCCTCGATACGGTCAACGGCCGGGTGTACATCATCGGCATCGCCCAGAACCCGGCGGAACTGCGCCGCGTCATGGATCACGCCGGCAATATTCGTTACGTCCGGGACGTGATTTCCCACGTCCGGGTCAAGCAAGCGGGAATCCAAAGCGCCGGCAACTGACCCGCGCGCCGTTCCGCCCGTACTTGACCATCCGCCGCCCAGCGGCTATGTCCGCCTGATATGTCCGACCGGTATGTCCGACTGGCCGGCTGCCCGCGCGGGCGGCCAGAACGTGCAATTGGGCGGATTCACAGGGACAAGGCCGGCTCATGTCGCTCCTGGTTGCCATTCAGATGGACCCCATCGACGGCATCGATATCGATGGCGACAGCACGTTCGTCATGGCGATGGAGGCCCAGGAGCGGGGCTACCGGGTCTATCACTATCTGACCCAGGATCTGGCCCTCGATCATGGACGGGTGACGGCCCATGCCCGGCCTCTCGAGCTGCGCCGCGCGCACGGGGACCATTTCACCCTGGGCGACGCGGAATGGATCGACCTGGCGCTGGCCGACGTGGTCCTGATGCGCCAGGACCCGCCCTTCGACATGGCGTACATCACCGCCACCCATCTGCTGGAGCACGTTCACCCCAAGACCCTGGTGGTCAACGACCCGGTCCATGTGCGGAACGCGCCCGAGAAGCTGTTCGTCACCCACTTCCCGGAACTGATGCCGCCGACGCTGATCACCTCCAACCGGGACAAGATCGCCGCCTTCCGCGAGGAGCATCGGGACCTGATCGTCAAACCCCTGTTCGGCAACGGCGGCGCCGGGGTGTTCCACATCCCGCCGGGGGACGAGAACCTCAACGTGCTGATGGAAATGTTCACCGAGCTTTACCGCGAGCCGGTGATCATCCAGGCCTATCTGCCGGAGGTCCGCGAGGGCGACAAGCGGATCATCCTGGTCGACGGCGAGGCGGTGGGCGCCATCAACCGGGTGCCGGCGGCGGGCGAGGCGCGCTCCAACATGCACGTGGGCGGCACGCCGCTGAAGTCGGAACTCACCGGGCGGGAGAAGGAGATCTGCCACGCCATCGGCCCGGCATTGAAGGAGCGGGGCATGATCTTCGTCGGCATCGACGTCATCGGCGATTACATGACCGAGATCAACGTCACCTCGCCGACCGGCATCCAGGAGATCAACCGCTTCGACGGCATCAAGATCGAGGCGATGATCTGGGACGCCATCGAGAGCCGGCTGGATATCGTCGAGGAATAACTGTTGGCGGCCCCGCTGTCACCGGTCCGCCCTCCCGCCAAGCCCTCATCCATCCTGCCAGGTTCGCCGGATTCGGCCGGAGCGGCAACCGCTCAAGAACTATCGGCACATATGTTCTGGTAATGTTCTTTTATCCTCATTATAGTTGCCGGCGGATAGAACAGGCAGGTCACTAGGGTTATGGTCGCGCGGGTCAATACGGTCGCCTTTTCCGGGATCGACGTGCTGGAGGTGGATGTGCAGGTGCAGGTCGGCGCCGGCATGCCGGCCTTTTCGGTGGTCGGCCTGCCCGACAAGGCGGTGGCGGAAAGCCGGGAGCGGGTTCGCGCCGCGATCTCGGCCATCGGCCTCTCCCTGCCGCCCAAGCGGATCACCGTCAACCTGTCTCCCGCCGACCTCGCCAAGGAGGGCAGTCATTTCGATCTGCCCATCGCGCTCGGGCTGCTGGCCGCCATGGGGGTATTGCCCGAGGACCAGATCGCCGGCTTCGCGGCGCTCGGCGAGCTTGCCCTGGACGGCGCCGTCACGCCGGTGGCCGGGGTGCTGCCGGCGGCCCTGGGCGCCGCGGGCCGCGGGCTCGGGCTGATCTGTCCGGCGGCGCAGGGGTCCGAGGCCGCCTGGGCGGGGGAGATCGAGGTATTGGCGCCGGGCAGCCTGCTGGCCCTGATCAACCATTTCAAGGGCACCCAGGTTTTGAGCCCGCCCGCGCCGGAAATAGCCGGGGACGAGGCGGCAATCGCCGACCTGGCCGACATCAAGGGACAGGAAAGCGCCAAGCGGGCCCTCGAAGTGGCGGCCGCCGGCGGCCACAATCTGCTGATGGTCGGCCCGCCGGGGTCGGGGAAATCCATGCTCGCCGAACGGCTGGCGGGCATTCTCCCGGAACTCGACCCGGCGGAAGCCCTCGAAGTGTCGATGATCCACTCTATCGCCGGCGCCCTCGACGGCGGGCGCCTCAAGCGCCGGCGCCCCTACCGCAGCCCCCATCACTCGGCTTCGATGCCCTCGCTGGTGGGCGGCGGCCACCGGGCGAAACCGGGCGAAGTGTCCCTGGCCCACCTCGGCGTGCTGTTTCTGGACGAGTTTCCCGAGTTCAATCGCGCCGCCCTGGAAGCCCTCCGCCAGCCCATGGAAGCAGGCCGCGCAACCGTCGCCCGGGCCAATGCGCATGTCACCTATCCCGCCCGGTTCCAGCTGATCGCGGCCATGAATCCCTGCCGCTGCGGCTATCTGGACGACCCGGCGCTGGCCTGCAACCGGGTGCCCAAATGCGCCGCCGACTATCAGTCGAAGATTTCCGGGCCCATGTTCGACCGCATCGACCTCCATGTGGACGTGCCCGCCGTCAGTCCCGCGGATCTCTCATTGCCGCCGGCGGCGGAAGGCTCGCCCGAAATCCGGGCCCGGGTGGCCGACGGCCGCGCCGTCCAGCGGCAACGCTTCGCAAGCGTTACGGCCGCCAAGTCCGGCGGGCGTGCGGTAAGATGCAACGCCGACGCCGACGGCGCGCTGTTGGAGGAAGTCGCCGCCCCGGAGGCCGACGGCCGGGTATTGCTCACCGAAGCCGCCGACCGGATGCGCCTGTCGGCCCGGGGCTATCACCGGGTCCTGAGGGTGGCGCGGACGCTGGCCGACCTCGACGGCTCCGAAATCGTCCGCCGGCTTCACGTGGCCGAGGCGCTTTCCTACCGCCGGGTGGTGCCCGGCCGCCAGGCGGCGCTGATGGCGGGGTAAGGCGCGCGCGGCCCCTCCGTGAGCGGTGTCGCGGGTTTCAACGGCAAACCGGCCGGACGCGGGGACCGGGCCGTACCCGAAGCCATAACCGGTTTGATGGCTTAATCGATTTTGGAATTCGGCGGTCAATCCCGTTTCAACATCGCACCCAGCTTCCTGCCGCCGAAAATATGGACATGAAAATGGGGCACCTCCTGCATGCCGTCGTCGCCATGGTTGGCGAGGATGCGATAGCCGGGGTTGGCGAGTTCGAGTTGGCGGGCGACGGCGCCGACGGCCCGGAAGAAACCGGCGATTTCCGCATCGCCCGCGGCGGCGGAGAAATCGTCCATCGAGACGTAGGCCCCCTTGGGGATCACCAGCACGTGCACCGGCGCCTGCGGATTGATGTCCTCGAAGGCGAGGGCGTGATCGTCCTCGTAGACCCTGGTGCAGGGAATCTCCCCCCGCAAAATCTTGGCGAACACGTTTTCCGGATCATAGGCCATGGTTCAGGTTCAACTCCGATCAGCCGCGGGATTTCTTCTCTTCGAGGCCCGAGATGCCCTCCCGCTTGGCAAGCTCGGCCCACACGTCGTCGGGCTTCACGCCCGCATCCGCCCACAGGACGAACAGGTGGTAGAGCAGGTCCGCGCTTTCGCCGGTGATTTCCTTCTTCTTGCCGGCGAGCGCGGCAATCACCGTTTCCACCGCCTCCTCGCCGAGTTTCTGGGCGATTTTCTCGGTTCCCTTGTCGAACAGCTTGGCGGTATAGGAGTCGTCGGGGTCCGCTTTCTTGCGCTCCGAGACAACCTCGTAAAGGCGCTCGAGTATCCGGATCGCATCGCCGTTGTCCTTACCGCTCATCGGTGCCTCCGATTGAATCGTCCATGCGCCCGCTTATCCTCATGGGTATTCCGTTTTCGTTCATATACGCCTTGGCCTCGGACACCCGGTGGGTGCCGAAATGGAAGATGGAGGCGGCCAGCACGGCGCTGGCGTGACCGTCCCGCACGCCTTCCACCAGATGGTCGAGACCGCCGACGCCGCCGGACGCGATCACCGGGATACTCACCGCATCCGCGACCGCGCGGGTCAATTCGATGTCGAAGCCTGCCTTGGTGCCGTCCCGGTCCATCGAGGTCAACAATATCTCACCCGCCCCATGCCCGGCCATGCGTTTCGCCCATTCGACGGCGTCGATGCCGGTTTCCCTGCGCCCGCCGTGGGTGAACACTTCGAAACGCCGGTCTTCCCCCTGGCCGGCGCGCTTGGCGTCGATGGCGACCACGATGCACTGGCTGCCGAATTTGAGCGCCGCCCCGCGGACGAATTCCGGGTTGTGGACGGCCGCCGTGTTGATGGCCACCTTGTCGGCGCCGGCCAGCAGGAGCTTCCGGATATCGTCGAGGGTCCGCACCCCGCCCCCGACGGTGAGCGGCATGAAGCATTCCTCCGCGGTCCGCGCCACCACGTCGAAGATGGTGTCCCGCTCCTCGTGGCTGGCGGTGATGTCGAGGAAGCACAACTCGTCCGCGCCTTCGGCATCGTAGAGGCGCGCCTGTTCGACGGGATCGCCGGCGTCCACCAGATCGACGAAGTTGACGCCCTTGACCACACGGCCCTTATCCACGTCGAGGCAGGGGATGATCCGGTTCTTCAGCATGTCAGCCGCCCTCCGCCAGCAATGCCCGGGCCTCGGCCGCATCGATCGCCCCGTCATAGAGCGCCCGGCCGGAAATGACCCCGTCCAGCAGGCCCGCGCCCGCCTCCTTCAAGGCTCGGAGATCATCCATGGACGATACGCCGCCGGACGCGATCACCGGGATATCGACGGTCTTGGCCAGTTCCACCGTCGCGGCGACGTTGGGCCCTTCCATGGCGCCGTCCCGGTCGATGTCGGTGTAGACGATCGCGGCGACGCCGGCATCCTCGAATTTGCGCGCCAGGTCGAGGGCGGTGATGTCGGCGGCCTCGGCCCACCCCTCGACGGCGACCCGTCCGCCCCTTGCATCGATACCGACGGCGATCCGGCCGGGAAAGGATTTGCATCCGTCGGTCACCAGGCCGGGGTCTTTCACCGCCGCGGTGCCCAGGATGACCCGGGCGACGCCCTTGCCGAGCCAGGTCTCGATCATCTCCCGATTGCGGATACCGCCGCCCAACTGCACGTTCTGGCCGCCCGCGGCGAGAATGGCGTCGACCGCCGCGCCATTGACCGGCCGGCCCTCGAAGGCGCCGTTGAGATCGACCACATGAAGCCAGCCGCAGCCCGCGGCGGCAAAGGCGCGGGCTTGAGCCGCCGGATCCCCGCCATAGACCGTCGCCGCGTCCATTTCGCCCTTATAGAGCCGGACACAGTCGCCGTCCTTGAGATCGATGGCCGGATAGAACTTCATGACATCTCCGTCACGGCGACCAGCGGAGAAAATTGGCGATGAACCTGAGCCCCACCCGCTGGCTTTTCTCCGGGTGGAACTGCGTGCCGACCAGATTGCCGCGCCCGACGATTGCGGTCACCGGACCGGCATAGTCGACGCGCGCCAGGACATCGCTTTCGGCCTCGGGCGCCAAGCCGTAGGAGTGGACGAAATAAGTGTGCGCGCCGGGGGAAATGCCGTCCATGACGGCGTGAATGCCCGGCTCGAATTCGAGGGCGTTCCATCCCATGTGCGGAATCTTCAGGGCCTTGTCGGCGGGTTCCAGCGCCACCACTTCGCCGGGAATCCAGCCGAACCCCTCGGTGTCGCCATGTTCCCGCCCCCAGCTCGCCATCAGCTGCATGCCGACGCAGATGCCGAGAAACGGTTTGCCCCGCCCCCGCACCTGTTCGATCAGCGCGTCCGGCATCCCGTTGATGGCCGTAAGGCCGGATTTGCAATCCGCGAATGCGCCGACCCCGGGCAGCACGATATGCGTGGCCCCGGCGAGCGCGGCGGGATCGCGGGTCACCTCGACCGTGCCCGTCCGGCCGCTATCCGCCACCGCCCGCTCGAAGGCCTTGGCGGCGGACCGCAGATTGCCGGACTCGTAGTCGATGATGGCGACCCGCATCAGACGCCTCCCGCCGCGGCCGGATCACGCCCGGCGATGTAGCGGAGAACGGCCGCTTCCGCGCCGCCGGCGAGAATAATTCCGCGTTCCCTATAGCCGCGCCGGCCCAAACTCCACCGCCTGACATCGTTTGCGAAGCCGCCGATGAGGATGTAGACGCCGGCGCCCAACGCCGCCCCGGTCACATCGTCGATACCGGCCAGCACGCCGAAGCCCCCCACCGCCGCCTGCAGGGCGGTCAGGCCCAGCGCCACGCCCCACATCCTGTGCCACAGGGCCCAGAAGACGGAAAACAATACGGCCGGCCAGCAAAAGCCCTCCTTCACCGCCACCGCGTCCTCCACCGGATCGGTGACAGAAGGCTCGTCTCCCGGCCGGGGAGCCGGGATATGGACGGTATAAATACGCATGAGGCTTGTTCCGGCGGCCTAGTCTTTGCCCGCGCCGGACACCGCGTTCATCGTGTCCGCATCGGACACTGCGTTCATCGTGTCCGCGTCGGACAACACGCCCTTGGTCGACGGCACGGCATCGGCGGCGCGCGCGTCGATGGTCACCGCTTGGCGCAGCGCCCGGGCAAGCGCCTTGTACGCGCTTTCGACGATATGGTGGTTGTTCTCGCCATAGAGGTTGTCGACGTGGAGCGTGACGCCGGAAGCCTGGGCGAAGGCCTGGAACCATTCGCGGAACAGCTCGGTGTCCATCTCGCCCAGCTTGGGCCGCGAGAACCCCACCTTCCACACCAGGTAGGGCCGGTTGGAACAATCGACGATCACCCGGGTGAGCGCCTCATCCAGCGGAATCTGCGCCGAGCCGTAACGGGTGATGCCGGCCCGGTTGCCCAGCGCCTTGTTGACCGCCTCGCCGATGGCGATGCCGGTATCCTCGGTGGTGTGATGGAAATCGATATGCAGGTCGCCCTTGGCGCGCACGGTCAGGTCGATCAGGCTGTGCTTGGAGAGCTGCTCCAGCATGTGATCGAGGAAGCCGATACCGGTGGAAACGTCGTAGGTTCCCGTCCCGTCCAGATCGACGGTCACGGAAATCTCGGTCTCGTTCGTGTTGCGCTCGACGCTTGCCTGGCGCATCGGCCGATCTCCTTCAGGTTAGGCGCGGTCTTGTAACAGGATCGGCGCATTTCCGCCAGCGTGTTGACCGGAAGCGGGCCGGGGGCTACATGGAGGTTAACAGACCGCGCGAAAGCGCGCATAAACCACCCGGGAACATGTCCGATGGCCGATCCCCAATCTCCGCATCCCGACTGGCATGCCACGACCATTCTCTGTGTCCGCAAGGGCGATGACGTGGTGATTGCCGGCGACGGCCAGGTGAGCATGGGCGATACGGTGATCAAGGCCAACGCCACCAAGGTGCGCCGGCTCGGCAGCGGCAACGTGATCGCCGGGTTCGCGGGCGCCACCGCCGACGCCTTCACCTTGTTCGAGCGTCTGGAAGCCAAGCTGGAGCAGCATCCGGAACAACTGACCCGGTCGTGCGTCGAATTGGCCAAGGATTGGCGGACCGACCGCTATCTCCGGCGCCTCGAGGCGTTGATGGCGGTGGCCGACAGGAACGTCTCGCTGCTGGTTTCCGGGACCGGCGACGTGCTGGAGCCGGAAGACGGCCTCATCGGCATCGGTTCGGGGGGCAACTATGCGCTCGCCGCCGCCCGGGCCATGGTTTCCCACGACGACTTCGATGCGGAAACGGTCGCCCGGCGGTCGCTGGAAATCGCCGCCGGCATCTGCGTCTACACCAACACCAACATCACCGTCGAAAGCCTGTAAGTCATGACCACCTTCTCCCCCCGGGAAATCGTTTCGGAGCTGGACCGCTATATCGTCGGCCAGGACGACGCCAAGCGCGCGGTCGCCGTGGCGTTGCGCAACCGCTGGCGGCGCCAGCAGCTGGATGACGACCTCAAGGAAGAAGTGCTGCCCAAGAACATCCTGATGATCGGCCCGACGGGCGTCGGCAAGACCGAGATCGCCCGGCGGCTCGCACGCCTCGCCCAGGCGCCGTTCCTCAAGGTGGAAGCCACGAAATTCACCGAGGTGGGCTATGTGGGCCGGGATGTGGAGAGCATCGTCCGCGATCTGGTCGAGGTGGCCATCCACGCGACCCGCGAGCGGCTCCGCAAGCAGGTGCAGGCCAGGGCCGAAGTGAACGCCGAGGAGCGGGTGCTGGACGCCCTGGTCGGCGAATCGGCGAGCGCCGATACCCGCCAGAAATTCCGCAAGATGCTCCGCGAAGGCGAGCTCGGCGACAAGGAGATCGAGGTCGAGGTTTCCGCCGGGCCCAGCGGCATGCCGACATTGGAAATTCCGGGCATGCCCGGCGCCCAGATGGGGATGATCAACTTGAACGACATGTTGGGCGGCGCGTTCGGCCAGCGCTCCAAGCCCAAGCGGGTAACGGTGTCGGAGTCCTACGACCTGCTGATCGCCGAAGAGAGCGACAAGCTGCTGGATGAGGATCAGATCGTCCGCGAGGCCGTGACCGCGGTGGAAAACGACGGCATCGTGTTCCTCGACGAGATCGACAAGATCACCGCGCGCTCGGACCGCCACGGCGCCGATGTGAGCCGGGAAGGCGTGCAGCGGGATCTGCTGCCGCTGATCGAGGGCACCACCGTCGCCACCAAGCACGGCACGCTCAAAACCGACCACATCCTGTTCATCGCCTCGGGCGCGTTCCACCTCGCCAAGCCGTCGGACCTGCTGCCCGAACTGCAGGGCCGGCTGCCCATCCGGGTCGAGCTCAGCGCGCTCACCGACGAGGATTTCGTCCGCATCCTCACCGAGCCGGAAGCCAGCCTGATCAAGCAGTACACCGCATTGATGAACACCGAGGACGTGACCCTGGAGTTCACCGGCGACGCCATCGAGGAAATCGCCCGGCTGTCGGCGGACATCAATTCGGGCGTCGAGAACATCGGCGCCCGGCGGCTTCACACGGTGATGGAGCGCCTCTTGGAGGAGATCAGCTTCACCGCCACCGACCGCGGCGGCGAAACCATCGTCATCGATGCCGGGATGGTCCGCGAGCGGGTCGGCGAACTCTTAAAGAACGCCGACCTGTCGAAGTTTATATTGTAGAGAGTGATTCGCTTCTTTGTCTCCAAATATGGGAGATACGTGCTCTAATGTTGAACTCTACATATTGTGCCGAATGCTAAATGCTTGACTATTTTCTCGATATTTAGTACAATTTTTGTTGGTGGACTCTGAATCCTGAGCTTCACGTTGTATGATGTGCGGCGCGTGTTTTTCACTAAGGGATTCTTAGTCCACCACATTCATGTCAACTCAGTACGAAGTGTTTATTGATGAGGCCTGGACGCAGTCCAGCAAGCCGCTGAAACGTTATTGGTGTTTCTACGGGGGGATATTCGGGACGCAGGGCTCCCTCGATGCCCTAGAGAAGAAGCTGGACGCTTCGGCCAAAAGGCATGGCTTACGCACCGAGGTAAAGTGGGGGCACATCAGCCAGGACTCATTTGATGCGTATGTGGAATTTGTGGATCTCTTGCTCACAAGTGTGGGCGATGGTGACATCAAATACCGTCAGGTGTTTTTGGATCGGTCTTATGTTTGGATTCCGCAGCACAGTGAAGAGGCGCTTGGCGATCTCGATTCTCAGTTCCGGATTTGTTACCAGTTCATCAAGCACTCGTTTGGACTGCGGTACCTGCCCCCCGACCCAGACGGTGCAGATACGCGCGTCAGTATCCGATTGGACAATCACTCCAGCCAGCAACACAAAGAGAGACTGACTAAATTCTGCAAGCTGCTCCCCGACACGCTGGGACGAAAGGACCTCGACATTGCTGTCTCGTTCCACAACAGCAAGAAAATTCGGCGCCTCCAGGTTTGTGATTTGTTGATGGGGGCCGCCGGCTCACACGGGAACAAGATGCATCAGGTGAGGTTGGGCGGAAGGCGCGGAATGTCCGCAAAATAAAAGGTGCGGCACAACTTCTGCAAATATGTCTATGAGCGACTAAAGGAGATTGACGCCAACTCCCGAGGCTCCAAAGCATTCAATTGGTTCGAAACAACGGGTCTAAGCGACGATCCTGCGAACCGATATGCTCACCCCATGAGAATTTGGAAGTTCAAGCCAAAATACTATAAGCGAGACCTTGGCTGGGAAAACGATCATCTCGATAAAGAGGGACATTATGTGGGACCGGATATTCGCTAGCAAAGCTCTTATCCGGATTCTGAATCCGCCACCTCATCGAACCCCATCTCGGCGAGGATGCGCTCGATGGTGTCATCGTCGAGCTCCGAGATGTGCCGCGCCATCAGGTTGGCGAGCAGCGTCGCCTTGGGGCTGAGCCCGCCGGTCTCCACCGGCACCCGCGGGTGGGACAGCCGGGCAAGCTCTTTCAGCTCATCCACCTGGTCCCAGATCAGCTCGAAATAATTGGCGATCTGCATGACGAAGCCGGGGCCCGGGCGGCCCCGCTTGCCGTGTTCGAGGGCCGAGAGATAGGCCGGCGACACCTGGAGGTCGGCGGCCATTTTCTTGAGCTGGATGCCGTGCTTGCCGCGGAGTTCCCGCACCCGGGCGCCGAACGGGGTCATCCGGCCAACCTCATTTAGCCCGCCTCAAAAGGACGTAGAGCGCGCCCGATCCGCCGTGGTTGGGGGCCGCCTCGCGGAAGCTCCGGATGCGTTCGCGGAGCCCCGCCCGGTTGAGCCAGCCGGGCACCGCCCGGCGCAATACGCCGATCCGCTCGCCCGCGGGCCCGTCGGGACGGGTTCCCTTGCCGGTGACCACCAGGACGCATTTCTTGCCCGCCGCCTGGGAACGGGCGAGAAATTGCTCAAGCGCCGTGAACGCCTCCTCCCGGTACATGCCGTGGAGATCCAGGCGTCCCTCGATTTCGATCCGGCCCCGGCGCATCTTTTGCTGGGTCTTCTTGTCGACCCCCGGCGCGTCCCCGGCACGCAGCGCCGGAAGTTCGGACGGCGCCGGGTCCGGGGTCCGGCCGGAAGGCGGCGCGGTCCGGGGTTTCGGCTTCGGTTTTGCCGGCTTGGCGCCGGGCCGCACCTTGCGGCCCGGCCGCGGCGCGACGTCGGCGAACGCCTGCTCCAGAAGTTTGGCGTCATTCGCGTCGATGCCGCCGGAATCCCTAATTTTCGAGCCCTTTCCCGCCATACGGCCAATATGGCGATTAACCGGATTCCAGGCAACTCTTTTGGATATTGCCGGGTGGTTACGAACCCGGGACGCTGAGCGTGCGGGGCAGCAGGAGGTGGAAGGTGCCGGGCTCCTGCATTTCGCCGGCCGCCGCCTCGGCCCGGGCGCCCGCCCCCCAGAAGAAGTCACCCCGGACCGTGCCGCGGATGGCGCCGCCCGTATCCTGGGCGATCATCAGCCGCCGGATGGGGCGGCTCCGTTTCAGCGGGTCACGGGTTTCCAGCCAAACCGGCGCGCCCAAGGGCAGCTTGCCCCGGTCGACCGCCAGGCTGCGCCCGGGCGTCAGCGCCACGCCCTGGGCGCCGATGGGACCTTCGCCGTCGATCAGGCGGAAGAAGATGTAGGAGCGGTTGGCGTCCATGATCCCCCGGGCCCGGGAGGGGTTGGCGGCCAGCCAGCGCCGGATCGACTGCAATGACACGCCGTCCGCCGGCAGCTCGCCCTGCCTGACCAATACCCGGCCGATGGCGGTGTAGGCGTGGCCGTTGCGCCCGGCAAACCCCACGCGGGCCAGGGTGCCGTCGGTCATGCGCACCCGTCCCGAACCCTGGACGTGGAGGAAAAACGCATCCACCGGATCGTCCAGCCACAGGAGTTCCAGGCCCCGGCCCGCCAAGGAGCCGTCATTGATCCGGCGCCGCTCGTCATAGGGCTCCAGCCGGTTGCCCCGAACCCGCCCGGCGATGTGGCGGCCCTTCCACTCGCCGGAGAACCGGCCCAGATCCACCGACACCAGATCGCCGGGCTTCTTGTGGAGCGGATATTGATATTGCCCGCCCCGGCGCCACGAACCGCGCAATTCGGGCTCGTAATATCCGGTGATCAGGCCTCTTGGACCGTCGGCGCCCTCGAGCCGGAAGACCCGGAAGTTGGCTTCGAAGTACCGGCGGGCGGCGCCGCTCCGGGCGGCCGCCGGCAGGGCCGCGCAGGCCGGCGCCCAGTCGGCCATCCGTCCGAACAGCGCATCCGGGCCCACCGGCCGGGACGCGGCCTGCCGTGAAAACCTGGCGCAACTCCGCGCCATGGCGTCGAGGGCCGCCCGGTGATCGTCGCCGGCCCAGCCGCTGAGCGCGCCAAAACTCACGGGGATCAACCGGATGGCGGCGGTGTCCGGCGCGGGTTTCGGTTGCGTTTTCCGGTCGGGCGGCGGCGGGCCGGACCCGACGCAGGCGCCAAGGCTCAGGGCCAGTGACAGGATAAGCGACGGGATGAGTGGCGGTCGCGAAAAGCGGACGGCGCGGCGGGCGCGGCTCACGGGGGGCCTCGGGCTATTCCAGGGAGCGGGTGGCCACCAATTCCCAGTTGGGGTCGCGGGAGTTCGTGTCGCGGCCGAAGGTCCAGATGTCGGTGATTTCGGTGATGTGGCCGGGATCGCCGTCCGTCACTTCGCCGGCGGCGTCGCGGGTGACGTTCACCTGTTCGGAAACGATCTTCATGGTGACGAAGGCAACCGCGCCGTCCATATAGGCCTCGATGGCATCGGCGGCGCGGATGCGGACCAGGGTGTTTTCCAGGGTCTCGTTGGCCGCCTCGCGGGAGCGGATGGCCGACAGGAAATTCTGGTACACCTCGTCGTTGAGCAGGGATTCCAGCGTTTCGGTATCGCCTTCGGCGAACGCCTGAATGACGAACTCGAACGCCGTGCGGGCGCCGACCAGGAATTCCTCCTGATCGAAGGCGGGATCGGCGATCCGGATTTGCGTGAACCCGGCCTCCAGCGGTGTTGCCGGTTCCCGCGTCGCCGGTTCGGCGTCAAGATCGAGAGGTTCGGACTGATCGGGCAACTGAACGACGTTGTCCTCCTGCGGTTCATGCTGGGATCCGCCGGAGAACGGGTCCGACGGCGGGCCGCCATTGTCCTGCCGGCGGCCGAGCACGCTGCGTAACCTGAGAATCAGGAACGCCGCGATCATCGCGAACAGAATTATGTCTATGAACTGGAAGCCTTCGCCCATGGTTCTATATCCAGGCCCACAATCTGCCGCTGGACCCTGTCCAGCCGACGGGGTAGAAACTCCTGGATCGGTACGCACGATCCCAGGAACCGGTTCAGTCGCGGAAACGAAGATTCCGCCAGCCTACCCGGTTTACATATGCCTTTTGTCCTCAAAGGGCAAGTCACGGTAAAGCGGACCTAGATGGGATACATTCTTTTCGCGCTGTTCGTTGGCGTTCCTCTGCTGGAAATCGCCGTATTCGTCGCCGTCGGCGGCGAAATCGGCCTGTGGCCGACCCTGGGCGCGGTGGTCGCGACGGCGCTCGCCGGATCCGTGCTTCTCAGGGTTCAGGGCCTCTCAACCCTGTACCGGGCCCGCGAACATATGGAACGGGGCGAATTGCCGGTCAAGGAACTGTTCGACGGGGTCTGCCTGGTGTTCGCCGGCGCGCTGCTGCTGACGCCGGGCTTCATCACGGACGGGGTCGGTCTGTTATTGTTCCTGCCGCCGTTCCGGGCCGCGATCCGCCGCGGCCTGACGTCGCTCTTCGCGGCGCGAGGCACCGTTCGCACCTGCCGCGCACATGGTCCCGATGGCGGGCCCGGTGGCGGGCCGGACGGCGGGAGCCACGGCCCCGGCGGTCCCGCGCCCCCCGGGGGCAAGACCATCGACGGGGATTTCACCGTCGTCAATGAAGATGACGACAATCCCCCGCGCCTGCGGACAGTCATTCATCCCGCGCTTTCCAATGAGCGCTGAACCAACCCATGCTTCGAGAAGGATCTGCTTACATGGCTGACACGGACGACGACAACGGGGGCGGGGACAGCCCGATCCCGGCGGAACGGTTCACTCCCGAGCCCGACGAGCCCGATGCGCCCGATGCCGCCGGCGAGGAACAGATGCCGTCGATCGCCATCAGCGGTCAGTACATAAAGGATCTGTCATTCGAAGCCCCGAACACGCCGCAAGTGTTCGAGGCGCTGCAGAACGAGATGCCCAATATCCCCATCGAGGTGGATGTCGCGGCCAACGGCGTCGGCGAGAATTTCTACGAAGTCGTCCTGAAGGTCCGCGCCGAAGCGAAGGTCCAGGACCAGCTGTGCTATATCCTGGAAATGGAGTATGCGGGCCTGTTCATGGTCAATGTGCCGCAGGAGGCGCTCGCACCGGTTCTCCTGGTCGAGTGTCCGCTGATCATCTTCCCGTTCCTCCGGCGCATCGTTGCCGATGCCACCAGCGACGGCGGCTTCGCCCCGTTGATGCTGGCGCCGATCGATTTCGCCAGCCTCTACCAGCAGCGGATGGCGCAGGCCGGCGCCGAGGAAGGGGACGCCGCCGAGGCGTAAGCCCCGGCCGGCGCTCAGCGGCGCCAGACCGGTTTTTCGATTTTCTCCAGAAACGCCCGGTGGGCGGCCAGTTCCTCTTCGGCCGCCGCATGGGGGCGGGGCGCGCGGCGCTCGGCCGATCCGGCCCGGGCTTCCGATTTCGCCCTTTCGGCCTTGAGTTCGAGATCCGGCTGGCGGCCGCCAATCAGCTCCAGATACACCTCGGCCAGAAGCTGTGCATCCAACAGGGCTCCGTGGAGCGAACGGCTCGAATTATCGATATTGAAGCGGCGGCAGAGCGCATCGAGGCTGGCCGGCGCCCCCGGAAATTTCTCCCGCGCCATGCGGACCGTATCCACGGCGCGGCTCATGGGAAGCTCGTCCTTGCCCAACCGGTCGAGCTCCGCATTGATGAACCGCATGTCGAATTCGGCGTTATGGATCACCAAAGCCGCATCGCCGGCGAACTCGACGAACCCGTCCATCACGTCCGCCATCACCGGCTGGCCGCTCAGGAATTCATCCGACAGGCCGTGAATGGCAAAGGCCTCCTCGGGCATGGGGCGCTCGGGGTTGACGTATTGGTGGTAGGTTTCGCCGGTGGCCACATGATTGACCAATTCGACGCAGCCGATTTCGACGATCCGGTGCCCGTCGCGGGGACTGAGACCGGTGGTTTCCGTATCGAGGACGATTTCTCTCAACGCCGTTGCCTTTCCTGGACGTCTATTTGGGCGGCCACTTCCCAGGCGTGAGTTCGGTGGCCAATCTGACAATGTTCCGAATCCGGCGCAAGCTGAATCCGCGTCCGAGGCCGGTGGAAATGACGAAATCCGCCCGCCGGCGTTTCTCCGCATCGGGCATCTGGCGGGCCAGGATGGCGGCGTATTTTTCCTCGGTCATCCCCGGCCGCGACATCACCCGGATGCGCTGCAGAAAGGCGGGCGCGGAGACCACCGCCACCGCATCGCAATTCCGGTCTCCCCCGGTTTCGAACAGCAGCGGGATGTCGAGCACCACAAGCCGCTGCCCGGCGGCGCTGTTGAATTTGAGAAACCGGTTCTGCCGGCGGCGGACGATGGGATGAAGGATGGCTTCCAATTCGGCCAGCGCCTGGGCGTCATCGAACACGGCCTCGCCCAGGCGCGCCCGGTCGACGGCTCCCCCGACAACCGCGTCCGGAAAACGCGCCCGGACCAGGGGCACGGCCTCACCCCCCGCTTCGGTGACGGCGTGAACCGCCGCGTCCGCATCGTAAGTCGGAATACCCAGGCGCCGAAACGCGCCGGCGGCCGTGGTCTTACCCATGCCGATGGAACCGGTTAGGCCGAGGATGATCATTGCCCAAGCGCCTCGAGCATCCGGGATCTCAACCGGCCGTCCACCTCGGGCGCAACGCCGAACCAGCGCTCGAATCCCGGCCGCCCCTGGTGCAGCAGCATGCCCAGCCCGTCGACGGTCCGGTGGCCGCGCGCGCGCGCCGCCGCCAGCAGCGGCGTCTCCGGCGGGACGTAGACGATGTCCGTCACCGCCGCGTCGCGCGCCAGGCCCGCGAGGGAAAATTCCAGCGGCGGCGACTTGGTCATCCCGAGGGAGGTGGTATTTATGAGAAGGGCCACATCGGCGAGATTCTTGTCCCGCCTGTGCCAATCGACGATGGAGACCGGGCCGCCCAAATCGGCCGCCAGGCGGTCGGCCCGCGCCGCCGTCCGGTTGGCGAGGCGGATATCGTCCACGCCTTCGTCGATCAGCGCGCCGACGACGGCGCGGGCGGCGCCGCCGGCGCCGATCACCATGGCCGGACCGTCCGGAAGGGCCGGCCGCCCCAGTCCGGCCTTGAGGTTTTCGAGAAATCCGAAACCATCCGTGTTGGCGCCGTGGAGCCGTCCGTCCGGCCGCACGGTGACCGTATTGACCGCGCGAAGCCGCTGCGCCGCCGGGTCCACCTCGTCCATCAGCGCGAACGCCGCCTCCTTGTGCGGCACGGTTACGTTGAAGCCCGAAAATCCCCGGCCGGCCAGCGCCCGGATGCCGGCCTCGAAGTCCGTGGGATCGACGGGGATTTTCACGTATTCCCCGTCGATGGAATATTTCTCCAGCCAATAGCCGTGGAGTTTCGGAGACAGGCTGTGGTCCACCGGCCAGCCGACGACGCCCGCCCGGATCATAATCCCGCAACCCCCTGCTCGCGGAGACGCGCCAGCAACCCCAGCAGCGGCAGGCCCAGAATGACGAAAAAATCCCCGTCGATGCCGGAGAACAGCCGGATTCCCAGCTCTTCGAGGCGGTAGCAACCCACCGAACTCAACACATCCTCTCCGGCCGCAGACAGATAGGCTTCGATATCGCCGCCGGTCAGATCACGCATGGTGAGACGCGCGGTTTCCACCGATTCCCAGACGGTTCCGCCGTCCCGCATCAGGCAGCAGGCGGTAATCAGCCGGTGGGTCCGCCCGCTGAATTGCCGCAAATTCGCCGCCGCCGCCGCCATGTCGGCGGGCTTGTCGAATAGTTTCCCGCCGCATTCGAGCATCTGGTCGGCGCCGATGACCAGCGCGCCGCCGCGCTTCTCCGATACCGCGCGTGCCTTGGCGGCGGCGAGCCGCAGGGCGATTTCCGCCGGCGGGACGTTATCACCGGCGGAAGCCTTGACGGCGTTCTCATCGACACCGGATTCTTCGATCCGGAAGCGAACCCCGGCATTGGTCAGCAGGCGCGCCCGGACGGCGCTGCCCGAGGCCAAAATGAGTTCGGCCTCCGGCATCACGTCGTGCCGTCTTCCTGGCGCTGGGCGCGAAGCGCCATGATCGCCGCGGCGGTCTCCTCGATGGACCGCCGGGTCACATCGATCTCGGGCCAGCCCTGACTGCCGTACAGTCGCCTGGCGAATTTGACCTCTTCGTTCACGGTTTCCGGATCGGTGTAATCGGTTTCGCTCTCCTCGTTGAGCATCCGCAGCCGGTTGCGCCGCACCTGGACCAGGCTCCGCGGCTCCTTGGTCAGGCCGACGATCATCGGCCCGCTGACTTCGAACAACTCCCTGGGCAGCTCCATGCCGAGGATTATGGGGATGTTCGCCGCCTTGATGCCCCGGTTCGCCAGATAGATACAGGTCGGGGTCTTGGACGTCCTCGAAACGCCGACGACGATTATGTCGGCCTCGCCCAAATTCCACGTGGTCTGGCCGTCATCGTGGGTCATGGCGAAATCCATCGCTTCGATCCGTGCGTAATACTCACTGTCGAGAGCGTGCTGCCGGCCGGGCTGGGCGTGAATTTCGGATTTGAGATAACCGCCGAAAGCCGCCATGATCGGCTGAAGCACCGAGACGCAGGGAACCTGCAATTCACGACACGCCGCCTGCAGCCGGCCGCGAAGGTCGGTGTCGACCAGCGTATAGAGGACAAAACCCGGATTGCTCCGGATATCGTCGATCACCATATCCATTTGACGAATATTGCGGACCATATTCCAAAGATGTTCGACCGGTTCCACATCGTCAAACTGCGCCAGGCAGGCGCGCGAAACCGATTGAACGGTCTCACCGGTGGAGTCCGATATTAGATAGAGATGAAATTCGCTCATGAAATCAGTGCTTTGGGCTCGTTCCGCCGGTGGTCGTTTCCAGTTATACACCAGCGCCGGGGATAAGTCCGGGAACACATGGCCGGAACCGGCATCCACCGAATGACGCCGATTTCAGCCCGAATTTAGGAGACGGTTTGTACAGCATGCTGAAAGTTATCCGAACGGCGCCGATCCGCTTCATATTTCACCTTGGAAACCGCTTATACCCGCTTTTCACCCAATATGGCGCATCGGTGACGGCCCGATGTTCCGCCATCGAACGGAATTCTCCCGGCTTTCCGCACATTCCGGGACCGAAATTCCCGGCTGCCGCAAAAATGCCGGAATACCTGTGGAAAACCTTTAATCCCCGCTTTGCCCCCCTACAACAACAACTACAACCTATTTATTTATATTTAGATTGTAGTAGGGATGTGTTGAAAAACCCGCCCAGCCCGCATTCACCGTCCGACCGGTCCGCATGACAGAAAAGAAATTCCTTCAGGTTCTCGGCGGCGCCCGAACCGCGACCCCGCCGATCTGGATGATGCGCCAGGCGGGACGATACCTGCCGGAATATCGGGAACTTCGCCGGCAGGCGGAAAGTTTTCTCGATTTTTGCTATACCCCGTCGATGGCGGTGGAGGCCACGCTGCAGCCGCTCAGGCGCTACGATTTCAGTGCGGCCATCCTGTTCAGCGACATCCTGGTGGTGCCGGACGCGCTGGGCCAGCGGGTCTGGTTCGAGGCCGGGGCCGGGCCGAAGCTGGAGCCGGTCGAGCGGTCCGATCCCCTGGCGGGACTTGGATTGGACAATTTTCACCAGCACCTGGCCAACGTCTACGAGGCCGTCTCCCGGCTGCGCGCCAAGCTGCCGGGGGAAGTCGCCCTGATCGGTTTTGCCGGCGCTCCGTGGACCGTCGCGACCTACATGGCCGAAGGCGGCTCGAGCAGGGATTATGCGGAGGTCCGCGGTTGGGCCTACAACGATCCGGAGAAGTTTCAGGCCCTGATCGATCTCCTGGTCGAGGCGACGGCGGCTTACCTCATCCGGCAGGCCGAAGCCGGCGCCGAGGCGCTGCAGTTGTTCGACAGTTGGGCGGGCGTATTGAGTGAAGCCCAGTTTCGCCGCTGGTCCGTGGATCCGGCCAAAAGGATCGTCGAGGCCGTCAAGGCGGCCCATCCCCATATCCCGGTGATCGGATTCCCGAGGGGCGCCGGCGCGCTCTATGCCGATTATGTCCGCGGGACCGGTGTCGATGCGGTTTCCCTCGATGTCTCAGTTCCCCTCGGCTGGGCGGCGGACCACCTTCAATCCCGGACCGTGGTCCAGGGCAATCTCGACAACCTGTTGCTGGCGGCTGGCGGCGAGGCGCTGGACGAAGAGGTCGGGCGGATCGTCGAGGCCTTCGCGGGCGGGCCCCATGTCTTCAATCTCGGCCACGGGATTATCCCGTCGACCCCGCCGGAGCATGTCGGCCGGGTGGTCGATCTGGTGACCCGTGCATGACCAAAACCGCTGTCGTGCTGTTCAATCTCGGCGGACCGGACAGGCCCGGCGCCGTACGGCCGTTCCTGTTCAATCTGTTCAACGATCCGGCGATCATCGGTCTTCCGGGCCCGTTCCGATGGCTGCTTGCAAAGCTGATTGCCAAACGCCGGGCGCCCGTCGCCCGGGAAATCTATCGCCATCTCGGCGGCGGCTCGCCGCTGCTGCCCTTGACCCGGGAGCAGGCCGCCGCCCTGGAAACCGAACTCAATGCCCCGGGTTTGGCTTCCAGGGCCCCGGATGAGTACCGGGTGTTCGTCGCCATGCGCCACTGGCACCCGTTTGCCGGTGAAACGGCGGCCGAGGTCGATGCCTTCGGTCCGGACCACGTCATTCTGCTGCCCCTCTATCCCCAGTATTCGACAACCACGACCGGCTCTTCCATCGGGGATTGGCGGCGCGCCGCGGAGAAACAGGGGCTTGCGGCGGAGACCAGCGCGATTTGCTGCTACCCCCTGGCCGATGGCTGGATCGATGCCCAGGCGGATCTGCTGAAACGGAAACTGGCCGAAGCCGGCGATACCAGGCTGCGGGTGCTGTTCTCCGCGCACGGCCTGCCGAAAAAGGTGGTGGATGCAGGGGACCCGTACCAGTGGCAGGTCGAACGAACGGCCGAGAAATTGGCCGGTTCCGCCGGGCTCGAACGGGAGGATTGGCGGGTCTGCTATCAAAGCCGGGTCGGGCCGCTGAAATGGATCACCCCCTCGCTCGGCGAGGAACTGGAGCGGGCCGCGGCGGATGAAATCGGCGTTGTCGTGTTGCCCATCGCTTTTGTTTCCGAGCACTCGGAAACCCTTGTCGAGCTCGATATCGAATATGCCGGGCGGGCACGGGAGCTGAAGCTTCCCAAGTATGTTCGCGTCCCGGCGGTCGCCTCTCACCCGGGCTTTATTTCCGCCCTCGCCGATCAGGTGCTGAACCTCGCGCCGCGGGGGGACGGGCCGGCGCCGGCCGATGGGGCCCGGTTCTGCCCCGAAGGCTGGCGGAAGTGTCCCTGCCCGTTGGCGAAAGCATGAGGAAATTTCCATGATCGAATTGTCGGCAACCGCGTTTCTGTGGATCAAGGCCCTGCACATCATCGCCGTCATCGCCTGGATGGCCGGGATGCTCTATTTGCCGCGGCTGTTCGTTTATCATTGCGAGGCCGAAACAGGCTCCGGGCAATCGGAGACCTTTAAGATCATGGAGCGCCGCCTGCTTCGCGTCATCATCAATCCGGCGATGGTCGCCGCCCTGGTTTTCGGCGGGATTTTGCTGGCCGATCTGGGCGCCGAGCAGTGGCGGGACGGCTGGCTGCACGCCAAGCTGGCGCTGGTCGTCGCGCTTTTCGTCATGCACCATCTGATGGCCCGCTGGCGCAAGGCGTTCGAGCGGGATGAAAACACCCGCCCGGCGAAATTTTACCGGAGGATGAACGAGGTTCCGGCCGTCCTGATGGCCGCCATCGTCATTTTGGCGGTGGTCAAGCCGTTCTAGGGTCCGGACCCGATCGGGGGATTCTCCTTTTTGCGCCCTCTCACCCCGCCCTTGTCCCTCGGGAAGGGGGCGAGGGGACCCACCGAAACTCCCTCTCCCTCTGGGCGAGGTGATTCGGCTCGACTCCCTCTCCCTCCCTGAGGGAGAGGGCCGGGGTGAGGGTGGGAGTGAGGGTGATGCTGCCGAGTATTCTTGATTTGACTTACCCCCGGCCATTGGGTAAGTGTCATCCAATCGTTACGGGTCGACCGTCAAGCGGCCCGCCTTTCAAAACATATCTAGAGGGTTCCGGACACGCCTTTGGCGGGAACCGCTTTTCCGATCCGCGCCCGCGGAATTTCCGGACCCCCCCACAACAAGAGATTCAAGCCTGTGTCGGAAATGAATCTGCAGAGCCTGAAGGCCAAGACCCCCACCGAACTGCTGCAGTTCGCCGAGGAATTGGAAATTGAGAACGCCAGCACGCTCCGCAAGCAGGACATGCTGTTCGCCATCTTGAAGCAGTTGGCGGAAAACGATGTGCCGATTTTCGGCGACGGCGTCCTGGAAGTGCTTCAGGACGGCTTCGGTTTTCTGCGGTCCCCGGAAGCCAACTACCTTCCCGGCCCCGATGACATTTACGTCTCGCCCAGCCAGGTGCGCCGTTTCGGGCTCCGCACCGGCGATACGGTCGAGGGGCAGATCCGCGCGCCCAAGGACGGCGAGCGTTATTTCGCGCTTCTCAAGATCAAGGACATCAACTTCCAGGAGCCGGAGGCGGTCCGCCATCGGATCAACTTCGACAATTTGACGCCGCTCTACCCCGAGGAGCGGATCGGCATGGAGGTCGGCGATCCCGAATACAAGGATCCGACGCTTCGCGTGCTCGACCTGATCACCCCGGTCGGCAAGGGCCAGCGGGCGCTGATCGTTGCCCCGCCCCGGACCGGCAAGACGGTGATGCTGCAGAACATCGCCCATGCGGTGGCCGCGAACCACCCCGAGTGTTACCTGATCGTGCTGCTCATCGACGAGCGCCCCGAAGAGGTGACCGACATGCAGCGCTCGGTGAAGGGCGAGGTGATCTCCTCGACCTTTGACGAGCCCGCCACCCGTCACGTGCAGGTCACCGAGATGGTCATCGAAAAGGCCAAGAGGCTGGTCGAGCACAAGCGGGACGTGGTGATCCTGCTGGATTCCATCACCCGGCTTGCGCGGGCCTACAACACCGTGGTGCCGTCATCCGGCAAGGTCCTGACCGGCGGCGTCGACGCCAACGCGCTGCAGCGCCCGAAGCGGTTCTTCGGCGCGGCCCGGAACATCGAGGAAGGCGGTTCGCTGACCATCATCGCGACGGCGCTGATCGATACCGGCTCCCGGATGGACGAAGTGATCTTCGAGGAGTTCAAGGGCACCGGCAACTCGGAAATTATCCTGGACCGCAAGCTCACCGACAAGCGGACCTGGCCGTCCATGGACATCACCCGGTCCGGCACCCGGAAGGAAGAGTTGCTGGTCGAAAAGGGTACGCTGTCGAAGATGTGGGTGCTCAGGCGGATCCTCAACCCCATGGGGGTCGTGGATTCCATGGAGTTCCTCCTCGGCAAAATCAAGGAATCGAAGACCAACGACGACTTCTTCGATTCGATGAATACGTAGGGCCTTCGGCTCACAGCCCGCGCAGGGATGGTTTGGTCGGCTGCGCGGGCGTCTTCACGAAAGAATTGGTCGGCCAACTGGGCGTCTGATCGCACCAAGCGGTCGGCTGCGCGGGCGTCTTCATGAAAGAACCGGCCGGCCGCGGCTGATTCCCCCTCACCCAGCTACGGCTATGGCTCGCGGGCTCGCCAAGCCTTCGCATCCCTCTCCCCCTGAAGAAGGGGGCGAGGGCACGCACAGCAAACTCCCTCTCCCTCTGGGCGAGGGTCGGCGTGAGGGCGATGGCGCGGTCCCGTTCATGCCTAGGGGCAGCAGCACCGTGCTTCCCGTCGTTTTGCCCGCCTCCAGATCGGCGTGGGCCCGGGCGGCGTCCTTCAACGCATAGGTCTGATCGACGGTCGCCTTCACCCCGCCGGCGCGCACCACATCGAACAGCGCGCCGCAGAGCTCGAGCATTTCGTCCCGGGTCCGCGTGAAGTCGCGAAGCGCCGTCTTGGTGACGAAGATGGAGCCGCTTTCCATCAGGAGGTGCGGGTCGATGGGCGGGATGGGGCCCGAGATATTGCCGAAATTGATCAGGGTGCCCCGGGTCTTGAGGGACTTCACCGACGCCTCCCACACCGCCCGGCCGACGGGATCGTAAATCACGTCGACGCCCGCGCCGCCGGTGATTTCGAGCACGGCGCCCGAGAAATCCCCTTCCCGGTTGTTGAGCGCGTGGTCGCACCCCAGCGCCAGAATGCGGCGGGCCTTCTCCTCGGACCCCACCGTGCCGATGACCGTGGCGCCCAGGCGCTTGGCCCATTGGACGAGAATGGTGCCGACGCCGCCGGATGCCGCGTGGACCATCACGGTCCGGCCCTCCGCGACCGGATAGGCCTTGCGCAGCAAATAGCTCGCCGTCATGCCCTTGACCATGATGGCGGCCGCCGTCCGGTCGTCGATGTCGCCGGGGATGGGCACCAGTTCGGCGGCCTCGATATTTCGCCTTTCCGCGTCCGCGCCGTGCTTGCGCCGAAGCCCGTAGGCGACCCGGTCGCCTTCCTTGAAGTCCGCAACGCCGGGGCCCAGCGCCTCGATCACGCCGGCGGCTTCGCGGCCCGGGATCAGCGGCAGCCGGGATATGACCGAGGCGCCGCCCCCGCCCCGCCGCGAGCCTGTTTCCGAATAGTTGAGCCCGATGGCGGTGTGCCGCAGCCGAGCCTCGCCCTCGCCCGGGGCCTCCAGGGGCACTTCCTCCCAGCGGAGGACCTCGGGCCCGCCGGTCTCGTGGAACCGGATGGCCCGGGTGGTTTCAGGCGCAGATCCGCTCATGGCCCGCCCATGGCCCCGCTCACGCCCCCCGCTCCGGCCTATGGCAGGAGGACCGTCGAGCCGGTGGTTTTGCGCGCCGCCAGGTCCATATGCGCCTGGGCGGTATCCGACAGCGGATAGGTCTGGTTGATTTCGATGGAGACGTCCCCGGCCGCGACCACGTCGAACAGATCCTTGGCCGCCGCCAGCCGCCTGGAGTGATCGTCGGTATAGTTGAACAGGGTCGGGCGGTTGAGGAACAGCGATCCCTTGGCCATCAGGGTGAGCGGCGCGACGTCCGGGGCCGGGCCGGAGGCATTGCCGAAATTGACCAGGAAGCCCCACGGCGACAGACAGTCCAGGGACTTCTCGAAGGTGTCCTTGCCCACCGAATCGTAAACCACGGGGACGCCCTGGCCGCCGGTGATCTCCTTCACCCGTTCGGCGAAACCCTCTTCGTTGTAGTTGATCACGTGATCGGCGCCGTGGTCCTCGGCCTGCTTGGCCTTGGCCGCCGAGCCCACGGTGCCGATGACCGTCGCGCCCAGATGTCTGGCCCACTGGACCAGGATGGAGCCGACGCCGCCGGCCGCCGCATGCACCAGCACATGATCGCCTTTCCGCACGGCGTAGGATTTGAACAGCAGCATGTGGGCGGTCATGCCCTTCAGCATCATGGCGGCCGCGGTCCGGTCGTCGACCGCGTCCGGGACCGGCACCAGGACGCCGGCGGGCATCACCCGGGCTTCGGCGTAGGAGCCCAGTTGTCCGCCGGCATAGGCGACCCGCTGGCCGGCCTCGATCCCCTCGACCCCGGGACCGACCGCCTCGACCACGCCGGCGCCCTCGGTGCCGAGCGTCAGGGGGAGATCGGGCAGCGGATACAACCCGGAGCGCTGATAGATGTCGATGAAATTGAGACCGACCGCGGTGTGCCTGATGCGAACCTCGCCCTCCCCGGGATCGCCCACATCGACGTCTTCCCAAGTGAGAACTTCGGGCCCGCCGGTTTCATGGATACGGATTGCTTTGGTCATGTCTCGGTTTCCTGATGCTGGGAATTGGATGGGTGAATCAATGGAGCGTGATGCCTTCGAGATGCAGCAGCGCGCGCTTGGTCTCGAGGCCGCCATACCCCGAATAGCCGGTCATGGCGCCATTGGCGCCGACCACCCGGTGACACGGAATGATGATCGGAATGGGATTGCGTCCGCAGGCGCCGCCGACGGCGCGGGGCGCCGAACCGACGGCGGCCGCGATGTCGCCGTAGGTCCTGAGCGCGCCGTAGGGGATCCCGGACATGGCCCGGCAGACGGCCCGTTGAAATTCGGTGCCGGGCGGCGCCAGGGGGAGATCGAAGATTTCGAGGTCGCGCCGGAAATATGCCGCGAGCTGGTCCCTGGCGGCCCGGAGAAGCCCGGTCCCGTCTCCGCCGGGGGCCGGTCCGTTTGGGACCAGCCCCCAGTCGAGAGAGACGATGGCGCCGTCGTCTTCGAAGACGGTCAGGGCGCCAATGGGGCTCTGGAGCGACAGATACGGCATGGAGCGTTTATAGCCGCTGCAACTCGGCCATCAAGTCCTCCGGCGAGCTTTGGGGCGGACCGCAGGCGGGGCCGGCGCAGACGTAGGCGGCCGGCTTGCCGGCCACTTGCGTCTTGCCCGCCGCCGGATGATTTTGGGGAAGCGCCGCATCCGGCGGGGTGACCGACAGGACCAGATTCGGGCGGCCGGCCCTGCGGGCGGCATCGGCGAGCGCAACCGTCTCCGCCGCCGCCGGATCGCCGATCACCGCCACCTGGATCGCCCGGGCGAGGGTCTCGATGCCGTTGAGGGCGGAGGGCATGTTGATCAGCTGTTCGGACGATGACGCGGTAAACGACCGGGCGGTATTCTCAGCGCGCCGGCGATGATCCTCATTGCCGGTCAGGTGATAGAGGCGGGCCAGCACGTCGATCATGGTGCCGTTGCCGGCGGGCGTCGCGTTGTCGAAGGCGGTCCGGGTGCGGATGATCAAATCCGTCGCGTCGTCGGGTGAGAAGAAATAGCCGCCGCCCGCCTCGTCCCAGTAGCGGCGATTGGCGGTTGCCGTCCAGGTTTCGGCGTGGCCGAGATAGGCGGCCTCACCGGTGGATTGGTGCAGCGCCAGGGCGGCGCGGGCCATTTGCGCATAGTCGTCGAGCACGTCTTCCGGTTTGGCGGCCCCGCCCCGCCACGAATGGCGGAGCCTGCCGTCATCGTCCATCTCGGCGACGATGAATTGGAACGCCCGCCTGGCGGCGCCGATCCAATCGGGCTCGCCGAAAACGCCGCCGGCGACGGCAAGGCCGGTGATCATCAGGCCGTTCCAGTCGGCGAGCACCTTGTCGTCGAGGCCCGGGCGCTCACGGGTCTCGCGGGCGGCCCACAGGGTCCGGCGCATGGCCTGCCGGCGTGCTTCGGTTGCGGGTTCGGGCAGCGTCAGGTCGTGCAGCCGGTTGAGGATGGTCGAGCCTTCCCAGTTGCCGCCGGGGGCGACGTCGTAGGCCTGTTTGAACTCTTCCGCCCCGTCGCCGAGCAGGCTGTCGATTTCCTCTTCGCGCCAGATGTAGAACGTCCCCTCGCCCCCTTCGCTGTCGGCATCGAGGGTCCCGGCGAAGCCGCCGCCGTCGAGCAGCATCTCGCGCATCAGCCACGCAACCGTCTCCCGGGCGCGGGCGCGGTACAGCGCCGAGCCCGTATCCGCCCAGGCGTAGACCAGCAGCTCCAGCAGCTGGCCGTTGTCGTAGAGCATCTTTTCGAAGTGGGGGACCAGCCACCCCTCATCCGTCGAGTAGCGGGCGAAGCCGCCGCCCAGGTGGTCGTAGATGCCGCCCTGGCACATATTGTCCAGGGTCACGGTCACGGCCTGCTTGAACTCGTCGCGGCCGGTGCGGCGGTAGGCCCGCCACAGCATGTTGAAGAAGGCCGGCTGGGGAAATTTCGGCGCGCCCAGCGTGCCGCCCGACGTGGGGTCGACGATCCGCAGCGCGGCCTCGGCAATGCCGTCGATCTGGTCGGCGGATTGGATGCCCGCCCAGCCGGCGTCATCCGGCTTGGAGAAGTCCGCCAGCGCCGTGTTGAGCGCCTCGACGTTCTTGTCGATTTTTTCCGGATCATCGCGGTAGGTCTTCGCAATCGCCTGGAGAACCTCGGGAAAGCCGGGCCGGCCCCAGCGCGGCGATGGCGGGAAATAGGTGCCGCCCCAGAACGGCCGCGCGTCCGGGGTCAGGAACATGGTCAGCGGCCAGCCGCCCTGCTGCCCCATCAAGGCCAACGCCGTTTGATAGATGCTGTCGAGGTCGGGCCGCTCCTCCCGGTCGACCTTGATGTTGACGAACAACTCGTTCATCAGCTTGGCGATGTCGTCGGATTCGAAGCTCTCATGGGCCATCACATGACACCAGTGGCAGGCGGCGTAGCCGACCGACAGGAGGATGGGTTTGTTCTCCGCCCTGGCGCGGTCGAGGGCCTCTTGGTTCCAGGCGTGCCAGCGGACCGGATTGTCCTTGTGCTGCAGCAGATAGGGGCTGGCTTCGTTGGCGAGAAGGTTTGCCGGCATGGTTTTGTTCCTGGGGTTTATTCCTGGTTGCCGCCGGTGGGCGGGAGACATAAAGTCGGCGCGCCGCCGCGGGGGATGGGGACCGCGGACCGTAGCCCGCCGGCGCCGCAATAAAAACCGCAATTTGAGGACGGACTTGGGGGAATCTTCCAGTATTGAGAGAAGTAATTTTATAATGTTATCGATTTAGTTGAAATCATGGGCACCGAAACGACAGATACGATTTGCGCGCTGGCATCGGGGAGCGGTAAGGCCGGCATCGCCG
This sequence comes from Rhodospirillales bacterium, assembly GCA_965213765.1. Classification (GTDB taxonomy): domain Bacteria; phylum Pseudomonadota; class Alphaproteobacteria; order Rhodospirillales; family UBA2165; genus JAJDXO01. The sequence continues at coordinate 2,811,087 of OZ243926.1, forward strand.
TGTTTCGCGTTTCGGGCCCGAACGCCGGATGGATTCTGCAACGGTTGACGGGCCGGGACGAGTTCGAGCCCCGCCGGGTCTATCGCGCCGAATTTTCGAATCCCGCTTCGAATGAGGTCATCGACGACGGCCTGGCGCTCTATTTTTCGGCCCCGAACAGCTTTACCGGCGAGGATGTGGCGGAAATTCATATTCATGGCGGCCGCGCCGTGACCGCCGATATGCTGTCGGCCATCTCGGGCGTTGGCGGGGTAAGGCTGGCCGAGCCGGGAGAGTTCACCCGCCGCGCATTTACCAACGGCAAAATGGACCTGACCGCCGCCGAGGCGCTGGCCGACCTTGTGGACGCGGAAACCACGGCGCAGCGCCGCCAGGCGCGCCGCCAGCTGAGCGGCGCCCTCGGCGATTTGTGTTTGGGGTGGCGCGCCCGCCTGGTTCGCGCCATCGCCTATTTCGAAGCGGAGATCGATTTCTCCGACGAAGATCTGCCCGACGGGCTGCCGGCCCAAACGGCTGCCGAAATCGGCGCCATCCGGGGCGAAATCGAATCGCGGCTGGCCGACCGGCAAACCGGCGAGCGTATCCGCGACGGCTTGCGGGTTGCCATCATCGGACCGCCCAACGCCGGGAAGTCCACCCTGCTGAACTGCCTGGCGGGCCGTGACGCGGCGATCGTTTCCGAGACCGCGGGAACCACCCGGGACGTGATCGAGGTCCATCTCGACCTCGGGGGCTATGCGGTGATTCTCGCCGACACGGCCGGCATCCGGGCCACCGGGGATGCCGTTGAAGCCGAGGGGGTGCGGCGGGCGGCGCGGACCGCCGCCGACGCGGATGTGCGACTCGTGGTCCTCGATGGCGCAACCTGGCCGGAGCTTCCGCCGGATGTCGCCGGCGCGGCGGCCCCCGAGGATATCGTGGTGCTCAACAAGTGTGACCTGATTGATGCGGATGTGATTGATGCCGGCGTGATTGATGCGGACGTGATCAAGGGGGAGTCGGACCTGTCGCCGCTGCCCGTTTCCGCGCTCGGCGGCGCCGGGATGGATATGGTGGTCGCCGAACTCACCCGGCGGGTGTCCCGCTTGTCGGGCGGCGGCGAAGCACCGGTCATTACCCGGACCCGGCATCGCGCCGCCCTCGAAAAATGCGTCGAGGCCCTGACCCGGTTCGACCCGGAGAAGTCCAGCGAGCTGGCCGCCGAGGATCTCCGCTTGGCGGCGCGGTCCCTGGGCCGGGTCATTGGCGAGATCGATGTGGAGGATATCCTGGATGTCGTTTTTCGGGATTTTTGTATCGGCAAATAATCCGAACGGGCCTCACCACACGGGTGTTTCACGTGAAACACTCCATATATGGGCAGCCACACGGGTGTTTCACATGAAACACCCTATATATGGAGGGATTGCATGTTACCCGGATACGGCCTCGGGGTTTGACTCGATTTGGCCGCAAACCTACATTCCGGTGCGATGACGGATACCGTTACATATGACGTCCTGGTGGTGGGCGGCGGGCACGCCGGTTGCGAGGCGGCCGCCGCCGCGGCGCGTATGGGCGCGCGGACGGCGCTCCTCACCCATCGCCTCGACACGGTGGGCGAAATGTCCTGCAACCCGGCGATCGGCGGCCTCGCCAAGGGTCAATTGGTGCGGGAGGTGGACGCTCTCGACGGGATCATGGGACGGGCCATCGACCGGGCGGGTATTCAGTTCCGGATGCTCAATCGCCGGAAGGGGCCGGCGGTCCGGGGCCCCCGCGCCCAGGCCGACCGGAAGCTGTATCGCCGGGCGGTCCGGAAGCTGCTTTCCGAACAGGAAAATCTCGATCTCATCGCCGCGCCGGTGGAGGACCTGATCCGCGTCAACGATGGCGCCGGCAATGGCGAAGGCGAAGTCGAAGGCGTGGTTACGGCGGATGGCCGCCGCTGGCGCGCCGGCGCCGTGGTCATCACCACCGGCACTTTTCTTCGCGGACTGATCCACCGGGGCGAAGACCAGACGCCCGCCGGCCGGGTCGGCGAAAAGCCGTCGGTGGGCCTCGCCGCCGCCCTTGAGCGCCTGGACCTGACCATGGGCCGGCTGAAGACCGGTACGCCGCCGCGGCTGGACGGTCGGACCATCGATTGGTCCGGGCTGGAGGTTCAGCCCGGAGACGATCCGCCGACGCCGTTTTCCTTTCTCACCGGCAGGATCGGGGTGCCGCAAGTCCCGTGCCACATCACCGGTACCACGGAGGCCAGCCACGACATCATCCGCGCAAACCTTCACCGGGCGCCCATGTACTCGGGCCGGATCCATGGCGCCGGACCCCGCTATTGTCCCTCCATCGAAGACAAGGTGGTGCGGTTCGCGGACCGCTCCCGGCACCGGATTTTCCTGGAACCCGAGGGGCTTGACGACCATACGGTCTACCCGAACGGAATTTCGACCTCGTTGCCGGCGGACATTCAGCTCGCCATGCTGAAGACGATCCCGGGCCTCGAGAGGGCGGACGTCATCCGCCCCGGCTATGCCATCGAATACGATTTCGTCGATCCCCGCGAACTCTACCCGAGCCTGGAAACCAAGCGGATCCCCCGGCTGTTTTTGGCCGGCCAGATCAACGGCACGACGGGCTACGAAGAGGCCGCCGGCCAGGGGATCATGGCCGGGATCAACGCGGCCCGCCGGGCGGCCGGCGGCGGCCCGGTCGTCCTCGACCGCGCCGATGCCTATATCGGGGTGATGATCGATGATTTGGTGACCCGCGGCACCCGGGAGCCCTATCGGATGTTCACGTCCCGGGCGGAGTACCGGCTCAGCCTGCGGGCCGACAATGCCGATCTCCGGCTGACACCCATCGGCCTCGAAGCCGGGTGCATCGGCCCGGACCGCGCCCGGTCCTTCGCCGGCAAGTCGGCCGCCCTCGATGACGCCATGGCCTTCGCCAAATCGGCCGCGGCGACGCCGGGGGAACTGGCCCGTGCGGGCATCAGGGTCAACTGGGACGGCGTACGGCGATCCATCCACGATCTGCTGGGCTATCCGGATATCGATCTCGCCCGGCTCGGCGGGCTTTGGCCGGGGCTTGGGAATCTTCGCCCGGACGTCGCCGAACAACTGGAAATATCCGGCCACTACGCGGGCTACATGGAGCGTCAAGAGGCGGACATCATCAGCTTCAAAAAGCAGGAATCCCTGCACCTGCCCGCGGACCTCGCCTACGAAGACGTGGCCGGCCTGTCGAACGAAATACGCGGCAAGCTTATCGCGGCCCGCCCGACCACCCTCGGCGCGGCGGCCCGGATTTCGGGCGTTACGCCGGCCGCCCTCACCGCGCTGCTGGCCCACGTCCGGCGCCGGCGCGCCGACGCCGCCTGAGCCCGCCGCCGCCCCGGTATGCCGGCACGGGAGCCTTACGGCCCGGACGAATTCCAGGCCGATACCGGTGTTTCACGTGAAACAATCGAGCGCCTGGAGACCTATCTGGACCTCCTGGCCAAATGGCAGGAAAGGGTCAACCTTGTTGGCATTTCCACCATGCCGGACGCCTGGCGGCGGCATTTCCTCGACTCCGCCCAATTGCTGAAATACATTCCCGGCCCCAACCCCGGCCCGGGCGGCCGCATCGCCGATCTGGGGAGCGGCGCCGGCTTTCCAGGATTGGTGCTGGCCATCATGGGGGCGCCCCAAGTCCACCTCGTCGAAAGCAATGTCAGGAAGTGCGTCTTCCTCCGCGAGGTTGCCCGCGCCACCGGGACCGAGGTCAATGTGGTCAACAAGCGGATTGAATCGGCGGCCTGGTCCATGAGCGCGGATGTGGTCTGTTCCCGGGCGTGCGCCAACCTGTCCCACCTTATCGGCTGGGCCGGCGACATGCTGACACAATATGGTGTATGTCTCTTTCATAAGGGACAATATGTTGATCGTGAATTGACCGAATCGCAAAAAAAGTGGACAATAGCCTATAAATCCCACCCCTCCTTGACCGATCCCGGCGGGGTGATCCTGGAAATCAGCGGGATTAGCCGGCGCCATGACGACTGATATCGGGTTGGATATGACCAAAGCACCTCGTCTCATTGCGATAGCCAATCAAAAAGGCGGCGTGGGAAAGACAACCACGGTCATCAACCTCGCCACGGCCCTCGCCGCCGTCCGGAAGCGGGTTCTGGTGATCGATCTGGATCCCCAGGGCAATGCCAGCACCGGCCTGGGCCTCGGCCAGGGCGACCGCCGCCGCAACGCCTACCACGTCCTGATCGGCAGCGTGCCGCTCGGCCGGGCCGTCACCGCCACCGCCATACCGGGCCTCGACATGGTCCCGGCGGGCATGGATCTGTCGGGCGCCGAGATCGAATTGGTCGGGGTGGACGACCGGCTCCACCGGCTCAAGGCGGCCCTCGAGGGCGAATTGGACGATTACGACTATGTCCTCATGGATTGCCCGCCGGCGCTCGGCCTGTTGACCGTCAACGCGTTCATCGCCGCCGATGCGGTGCTGGTGCCGCTGCAGTGCGAGTTCTTCGCCCTGGAGGGCGTCAGCCATCTGGTGCGCACCATCGAGCGGATCAGGAAATCCTATAATCCGGACCTCGACATACAAGGTATAGTGTTAACCATGTTCGATAGACGCAACAACTTGTCCGGCCAAGTGGCCAACGACGTTCGCGCCCATTTCGGCGACAAGGTCTACGAGACCGTCATCCCGCGCAACGTGCGGGTTTCGGAGGCCCCCTCCCACGGCAAGCCGGTGTTGCTGTACGACACCCGCTGCGCCGGGTCCCGGGCCTACATCCACCTCGCCGGCGAAGTGCTGCGGCGCGAACGGAGCCTCGCCGCCTGATGGCCGGGGACGGCAGAAAAAGCAATCTCGGCCGCGGCCTCGACGCCCTTCTCGGCGACGATCCCGACGCGCCGGCGGGCCATGCCGGCGAACGTCTGGCGAGAATGGCGCCCGTCGAAACCCTCCAGCCGGGACGCTACCAGCCGCGGCGGCAATTCGCCGAGACGGAAATAGAGGAGCTTGCCGCGTCCATACGGGAGCTCGGCATTCTCCAGCCCCTTCTGGTCCGCGCCCTCGACGATACGCCGGACCGCTATGAAATCATCGCCGGCGAACGCCGCTGGCGGGCGGCGCAGCGGGCGCAGCTCCATGAGGTTCCGGTCATCGAGCGGCAACTCACCGACGCCGAAGCCCTCGAGATCGCCCTGGTGGAAAACCTCCAGCGCGAAGACCTCTCGCCCCTCGACGAGGCGGAAGGCTACAAACGCCTGGCCGACGAGTTCGACCATACCCAGGAGGATCTTGCCCGGGCCCTCGGCAAGAGCCGGAGCCATGTCGCCAACATGATGCGGCTGCTGAACCTGCCGGGCAGCGTCAAAACATTGCTCGACGGCGGCGAGATCTCGGCCGGCCATGCCCGCGCGCTGCTCGCCGCCAGGGACCCGGCGGCCGCCGCACGGGCCGTCGTCCGCCGCGGCCTCAACGTCCGTCAAACGGAAAGGCTGATCCAAAAGGAGGCCGAGCCCTCCACGCCCGCCATACGGCCCGCCGCCCGTCCCGCCGAAAAAGACGTCGATACCATTGCCCTCGAACGGGAACTCGCGGCCCTTCTCGGCCTCAGGTTCGATATCAGGTCCGCCGGAGAGGGCGGCAGCCTGACGGTGCATTACGATACCCTCGAACAGCTCGACGATGTTCTCCACCGGCTCCGCTACGGACCGGCCGCGAAACCGGCCGCGAAACCAGCCCCGGAAACGGACGCCGGAACAGGCGCCGAAACCGAAACCGAAACCGGAGAGATCACGGATATCGAAGATCTCACGGGCAATCAGGATGAGTCCGTCATCCGGTTCGAGAAGGAAGCGGCGATGAACCGCGGCGGCGGGGGAGAAACCTAGAGCTGACGAAGCGGGTCGGGACAAAATCCCCCTCACCCGGCTGCGGCTATGGCTCGCAAGCTCGCCAAGCCTCCGCATCCCTCTCCCCCTCAAGAAGGGGGAGAGGGTGTAAAAAGAAAGACCGATCCCTCTCCCCCTCAAGAAGGAGGCGAGGGTGCAAAAAGAAAGACCGATCCCTCTCCCCCTCAAGAAGGAGGCGAGGGTGCAAAAAGAAAGACCGATCCCTCTCCCCCGGAGGGGGCGAGGGAGTCGAGCGGAATCCCCTCTCCCCCATGTTTGGGGGAGAGGGTCAGGGTGAGGGGGTTCGGCGGATGGGCGGAGACCGCCGCTAGGTTGCCGCCGCCCGGCCGCGGCCGGCGGCGTGCGCGATCCGCATCATCGCCCTTTCGCACACCGCCGCCGCCGGAAGCCCGGCCGACTTGCAATCCAGTTCGGCCTCCACCGCCAAATCCATCGCCCGTGCAATTCCGGCCGGGGACCAATGGGTCAACTGGCGCCGGAACCGGTCGGCGAACATGAACATCACCGGCGGGCGCAGGGATTTCATGGCATCCGACGGCGACTTCCCCTGGTCCATTTGTACCCGCGCTAGTTGCAGCCGCTGGAAATGGCGCTGCACCGCCCGGAGGATCGACACCGGGGCCAGGCCGTCGTCCCGGGCGCGGCGGAGTTGTTTCTCGAGACCGTTGAAATCCCCGGACGCGGCGGCATGGACGAGATCGTCGATCGACAGCGCGGCGCCGTCGCCAAGCGCCTGGGCGGCATCCTCGAGCCCGAGCTCGCCCCCCTCGCCGGCAAACAGGGCCAGCTTCTCAAGCTCGCCGCGGGAGGCCAGCCGGTCGCCGCCCAGGCTCCCGGCGACGAACGCCTTGACCTCGCGGCTCGCCGTCACCTTCCGGGTTTCAAACACCTCGTCGATCAGCCGGCCGAGGGAAGCGTCGTCGTCCGCATAACAGGCGATGACCGCGGCCGCCGCCGACGGCTCGAGCGTCTTTCGCAGCGCGGCGCGCGGCGTCAAATTCCCCGCTACAACTATCAGGAGAGCATCCCAATCGGGCGTTTCGGCGATCCCGGCGACAAGGCGTCCCACCGGTTCGCCGTCCGCCTCGGCGATCACCACGCGCCGGCCGCCCGTCATGGCGAGCGCCGAAACCTCATCGGACAGCCGCCGGGGGTCGGTCTTCAACTCCTCCTCGCTCAGCCGCGCGACGCGGAAGGGATCGTTCAGGTCCGGACAAACGGATTTGGCAAGCGTCTCCGCGCGCTCCCGGCACAGGCCGCGGTCGGGCCCGTGGATCAGGGCGGCCTTGAGATCGCCGCCGGGATTGCGGAGAAAACCGTCGACCTTGCCCCGGGCGATTTTCGCCAAGCCGTCAGCCCCTCCCGGAAGCCCGGAGAAACGCCGCCAGCCGGCTGGTAATCTCGTCGGCCAGCTCCCGGACGCCCCGCCGGTAGGCATCCTCCTGCGCCGCCAGGGTCGCGAAATCGCCGCTGAGAATATCGTAACTGGTGGTAATCCGGCTGGTTCCCTCGACCAGCTGCTTGCCGTCCGGACTGTTCCGCAATGTATATCTTGCCGTAATCCGCAGGTTTGCCCGGGTCGCGATTTCCGATTTCTTGAACGCCAATTCCCGCTTGGCCATACTCAGGCTGACCTGCAAACGATAGGACGGTTTGCGCGGCCGTCCGTCCGGGTGGAAGCGCCGGGTCAGTTCGGTCCGCAATTGCTGGCCGACCCGGTCCTTGATCCACTCCACTTCGACCGCCGCGAGGTCCGCCCGGACGCTGGATTGCGCCGAACCGCCGTAGAGGGGCTGGTAGCCGCAAGCCGCCAGGAACAGCAGGCCGGCGGCCGCCAATCCCGCTTTAGGGTCCGTAATCAATTGAAAAATTCCCGTTTTTGCGGATTTACGGTTCAAGTTTCCCCCCTCACCCTAACCCTCCCTGAAGGGGGCGAGGGAACTCGACGCGGCAACCCAACCACTCCCTCTCCCTCCCTGAGGGAGAGGGCCGGGGTGAGGGTGATATGGAAATTCCCCCTCACCCGGCGCCGGGTAGGCTTGGCGTTCGCCTCGCCAACCCTCCGCATCCCTCTCCCCCTGAAGGGGGCGAGGGTGCAAAAGGAAAGACCGATCCCTCTCCCCCTGAAGGGGGCGAGGGTGCAAAAAGAAAGACCGATCCCCCTCCCCCCGACGGGGGCGGGGGAACCCGATGCGGCCCTTGGACCGCGACCCCGGTTCAGACCACCACATTGACGATCCTGTTGGGCACGTAGATCACCTTGCGCGCCGGTTTCCCGGCGAGTGCCGCCGCCACCGGCTCAAGCGCCAGCGCCCTTGCCTCCGCGGCTTCCCGGTCGGCATCATTGGGCAATTCGATGGTTCCCCTCAACTTGCCGTTCAATTGTACGGCAATTGTCACCATCTCGTCGACCAGCAAGGCCGCGTCGGGCTCGAGCCACGGCTCTTCGGCCAGCATGGTCCGGTGGCCGAGTGCCGCCCACAACTCTTCGGCGAGGTGCGGCACCATGGGGTTCATCAGCCGCACGACGGCCTCCAGCCCCTCCCGGTAGGCCCAGGCGTCCGCGGGGCCTCTGGCGCCGGTGCCGCCGGCGCCGGCGAATTCTCCCAGGGCATTGACCAATTCGCGAATTCTCGCCAATGCGCGATTGAACCCGAAGCGTTCCAGGTCGCGGGTGACCCCGTCGATGGCCTTGTGGGCCGCGCGCCGGAGGCCGAGACCGGCGGCGCCGATGACGTCCGGCACGGGCGTTCCCGCCTCTCCCAGATCGAACGGCGGTTCGGTGACCATGCGGTAAACCCTGCCCAGGAAACGCCAGGCGCCGTCCACCCCGGCGTCGGTCCACTCCAGATCCCGCTCCGGCGGGCTGTCCGATAGCATGAACCAGCGGGCCGTATCCGCCCCATAGGCCTTGATGATGGCCTCGGGGTCGATGGTGTTGCGCTTGGATTTGCTCATCGATTCGGAGCGCCCGACGGCGACCGGCGCGCCGGTCCCGGCGCGCACCGCCCCGGCCGGGGTTCTCTCGATCTCGTCCGGGTACAGCCAGCCGCCGTCCTCGTCCCGGTAGGTTTCGTGACATACCATCCCTTGCGTGAACAGGCCGTCGAACGGCTCGCGGATTTTCACCAGGCCGCAGGCTTCCATGGCGCGGGTGAAGAACCGGGCATACAACAGATGCAGGATGGCGTGCTCCACGCCGCCGATATACTGGTCCACCGGCAGCCAGTAATCGACGGCGGACGGATCGACGATTTGGTCCGACCGCGGCGAGCAGAACCTCGCGAAGTACCAGGACGAATCGACGAAGGTGTCCATGGTGTTGGTGTCGCGCTCGGCGTCCGCGCCGCATGACGGGCAGGCGGCGGCCTTCCAGGTTTCGTGGCGGTCGAGGGGGTTGCCCGGCTGGTCGAAGGTGACGTCGACGGGCAGTTCGACGGGCAGTTGGCCGTCCGGAACCGGCACCGCGCCGCACGCGGGACAATGAATGATTGGAATGGGACAGCCCCAATAGCGCTGGCGGGAAATCCCCCAATCCCGGAGCCGGTACTCGACGACGCCGTGGCCGGCCGCCAATTCCTCCAGCTTGTCGATGGCCGCCCGCTTGGCGCCGTCCACATCGAGGCCGTCGAGGAATCCGGAATTGAATGCCGCGCCCGGGCCCACATAGGCCTCGCCGCCGATTTCGAAGGCGGCCGCGTCCTCCCCCGCCGGCAGGATGACGGGTGTAACCGGCAGTCCGTACTTGCGCGCGAATTCCAGGTCCCGCTGATCATGGGCCGGACAGCCGAAAATCGCGCCGGCGCCGTACTCCATCAGCACGAAATTCGCCACGTACACCGGCAGGCGGCGGCCGCCGATGAACGGATGCTCGACCTTCAGCCCGGTATCGTAGCCCCGCTTCTCGGCGGTCTCGATGGCTTCCTCGCTGGTGCCGAGCCTGCCGCATTCGGCGATGAAATCCGTTAGCCCGGCATCGGATTCGGCGAGTTCCCGCGCCAGCGGATGATTGGGCGAAAGCGCGCAGAACGAGGCGCCGAACAGCGTGTCCGGCCGGGTGGTGAAGACCTCGACTTCGCCGTCGCGGCCGGCCAGCCGGAAATTCACCCGGGCGCCCTCCGACCGGCCGATCCAGTTGGTCTGCATCAGGCGCACCTTGTCCGGCCAGCGTTCGAGACCCTCCAGGGCAGCCGTGAGCTCTTCGGCGTATTCGGTGATTTTCAGAAACCATTGGGCCATGCGGCGCTGTTCGACCTCGGCGCCCGACCGCCAGCCTTTGCCGTCGATGACCTGTTCGTTGGCCAGCACCGTCCGGTCGACGGGATCCCAGTTGACCAGCGATTCGCCGCGATAGGCGAGGCCGGCCCTGAAGAACGCCAGGAACATGGCCTGCTGGTGGACGTAATAGCCGGGGTGGCAGGTGGCGATTTCCCGCGCCCAGTCGAGGGACAGGCCCATGGATTGCAGTTGCCGCCGCATGGTGTCGATGTTGTCGTAGGTCCACGCCGCCGGATGAATGCCGCGCTCGATGGCGGCGTTCTCGGCGGGCAGGCCGAAGGCGTCCCAGCCCATCGGGTGCAGGACATTGAAGCCCCGCGCCCGTTTGTAGCGGGCAACCACGTCCCCCATGGTGTAGTTCCGCACATGCCCCATGTGGATTTTTCCGGACGGGTAGGGAAACATCTCGAGGACGTAGTACTTGGGCCGCGCCGGGTCCCCGGCGGCCTCGAATGCCTGGGCCGCGCTCCACGCGGCCTGCCAGCGCTGCTCAATATCGACGGCGTTGTATCGCGGCATGGAACTTCTCTCGGGGCCCCGTTTCGGGTGACTGCTCAGGTGGCTGCTTGGGGGTAAATACAGGGTTGGACCGGCGGATGGCAAGGGGCCTGAGGGGCGCGCGGCCTACGGAGGACACGGAGGTTCATCCACACCCCCTCACCCAGCTTCGGCTAAGCCGGGCTCCCGCCCGCCAAGCCTGCGCATCCCTCTCCCCCTCCGAAGGGGAGAGGGGGTCTCGGTGGATTCCCTCGCCCCCTCACCCGGCTTCGGCTAAGCCGGGCTCCCGCCCGCCAAGCCTGCGCATCCCTCTCCCCCTCCGAGGGGGAGAGGGGGTCTCGGTGGGTTCCCTCGCCCCCTTCAGGGGGTTAGGGTGAGGGGGTGTGAGGGGGCAATCATTCGCGGCCGGTCAATTCCTGCCGCAGGACCGTCAGCACCCCCTCCAGGTTTTCCAGCACCTCGTTGTTCCAGAATCGCACGACCCGATAGCCTTTCGATCCCAGATACGCCGTCCTGGCGGCATCGCGTTCTTCATCGGCGGCATGCTGTCCGCCGTCGATTTCGACGATCAGCATCGCTTCCGCGCAGCAGAAGTCGGCGACGAATTTTCCAATCGGATGCTGCCGCCGGAATTTGTGGCCGTCCAGTTGGCGGCTGCGGAGTGCGCGCCATATGATCTTTTCGGCCTCGGTGGAGTTGTGGCGCAGCTTTCGGGGCAGCGTATTGGCCATGCCTGATCGTAGCACGTCCAGTGACATCTTATGACCCCCTCACCCAGCTTCGGCTAAGCCGGGCTTCCGCCCGCCAAGCCTCCGCAACCCTCTCCCCCCGAAGGGGGCGAGGGGATTCGACTCCCTCTCCCTCCCTGAGGATGGGGGCGCCGGGATCAGCGCCGGGATCAGCGGGTGGCGGTTTGGTTTCTAAGCTGGCGCGCGCGGGTCAGGATGGCGTCTTCGAGGCGGGCGGACGTATCCTTTTGCGTCGAGGCGCTGCGCCAGTTTCCGGCCGAATCGCGGACCTCGCGGAACAGGGAAACCCGCACGCCGTCGGCCCGCAGCTGCCGGCCCAGAATGAAGACGTTCATCTTGAACCGTTCCGAGGGCGCCGCCTGCGGCGAGTGCCAGTCGGTGATGATCACGCCGCCGAACGGGTCCGCCGAAGAAATAGGCCAGACCGAGACGGTGTCCAGGGTGGCCCGCCAGAGATACGCGTTGACCCCGATCCCGCCGCCGGTATCGCCCCGGCCGGGCGTGGCGTTCCCGCCGAACAGGCCGCCCTCGCCGAATATGGTCTCGCGGTTGTCCAGGTCGACCGGCTCGCCGGAGGAATCAATGTGTCCGGGGACATTGCTCTCCCGGACTTCCACGCCCGCGCAGGAAGCCAGCAGCACGATGGCGGCGGCGGCCGTCAGCAATCCCCTCGGTCCGGTTATGGCGCCCATATTCCCTACGTCCGCTCGACTTGTTGAGACCCGCCGACCGATACCGGCGAACCGTCATGGCGGCCATTATACCGCCTGCGCCCGTCATAGCCAATGCGCCGTTTTCCCCCTCACCCGGCTACGGCTAAGCCGGGCTTCCGCCCGCCAAGCCTCCGCATCCCTCTCCCCCCGAAGGGGGCGAGGGTGCAAAAAAATAGACCGATCCCTCTCCCCCCGACGGGGGCGAGGGAGTCCTGGTGCGTGTCCCCTCTCCCCCTCAAAGGGGGAGAGGGCTAGAGTGAGGGGGTGGTTGAGGAGAGAATACCGCCGATCCCGGCTATGCCGGCCGCGCCTGCGGCGCCCAGGCGGGCTGCGTTCGACGCGGTTATCCCGCCCAGCGCATAAACCGGCGCCGGCGCGGAACCGATCAGCTCGGCGAGGCGGTGCGGTCCGAGGGGGCGGGACGCCGGATGGCTTTCGGTCGCGAAGACGGGCGAGACGATCAGCGCATCGGCCCCGAGCGACAGCGCGCGCTCCATCTCGCGGCGGTCATGCGCCGCGGCGGTGACGTACCGGCCGGGGCGCCGGCGCCATTTCCACGCCTCGCGCCGCGCCAGGCCGCAATCCGCGGCGGCGAACCAGGACGGAATATGAAGCCCCCGGGCGTTCAGCCGCCGGGCCAGGCCGGCCTCCGCGGCGACGATGAGGTCGAGGCGGCGGGACCGGCAGAGACCGGCCAGCGCCTCGCCGACGGGTTCCCTCTCCGGAGAGCCGTAATGCCTGAGGAGAACCGCCGAGCCCGGCGGCAGCCGCGACGCCCCGGCCGCCGGGTCGGGCAGCCGTTCCCCGTCGGTCATCAGGATCAGCGGCGGAAGGCCGGTCGCGCCGCCGGCCGAATTGAGCCGCCCGGCGATGTTCGATAGACTGTTCAAGTGGCCCATGCCTGATCGTAGCACGTCCCGTGACACCCTCGCCCACTCCTCAACCACCCCCTCTCCCTAACCCTCTCCCCCTGACGGGGGCGAGGGGACACACCGAGACTCCCTCTCCCTCCCTGAGGATTCTTCTGCGAAAGTCGCAAGGAGGGGTTTGTGTCGGGGGTTGGGGCTGTTTTGGTACCGGGCGGCGGGTTTGCCGCGGCGTTTGCGGGCCGGATTGCGGTGCGTTTTGCGGTTTCCGGGCGCGTCGCGCCCTCACGGCCCGGCGAGCAGGCAGGCCCGGCGCATGTTGTAGACGGCGGCGGCGGCGAAGAGGCGGGCCGTGTTCCTGTCCCGGGACCGGCTCTTGGCGCGGCGCAGCCCGTAGAAGCGCTTGAGGGCGGAGAACACGGCCTCGACCGGGGCGCGCCGTCGCGCGATCAGAGCGTTGCGGCGCTGTTGCCAATGGGGCAGCGCGGCTATGTGCTTGTGCCGCCGGTGCATGATCCGGTCCTTGATCCCCGCCGCCTTGAGCCGCGCCCGTCTCGCCGCCTGCTCGTAGGCCTTGTCGCCATAGACCGCGGCCTCGTCGCCGCAGATCAGCCGGTCGGCGACCTCGCTCTCGGAGGTCTTGGCCGAGGTCAGCACCACCCGCCGGATCAGCCCCGACCCCTGGTCGACGCCGAGATGCGCCTTGTAGCCGAAGAAGGCGCGCCCCTTCTTGCGGGTCCAGTCGGCGCCGGGCTCGCCCGCGTGCCCGGCACCCGCGCCGGCCTTGTAGGGCGGCGGGCGCGAGGCCGCGGCCACCAGCGTGGCGTCCATCAGCGTGCCCTTGCGCACGATCAGACCGGCGGCCTCCAACTGGCGGTTGATCTCCTCGAAGGCCGCCTCCAGAACCCCGCCCGCATCCCCGCGAAAGCGGCAGATCGTGGTCTCGTCCGGCGTGCCCCCGTCAAGCGCAAAGCCGCAGAAGCGCCGGAACGACAGACGGTCCAGCAGCGCCTCCTCCAGACCGGGGTCCGACAGATCGTAAAGCACCTGAAGATAAAGCGCCTTCAACATCGACAGCGGCGCATAGGGCGGACGGCCCCGGCGCCCCGGGCGGACCGCCGACGCCAGGCGCTCCAGCGGAGACCAGTCGATCAACGCATCCAGACGATCAAGCTTCCGGTTCGACCCAAGACCCGGAGAAACAAACGCTTCCGCAAACCCCAGCTGACCCTTGCCGCTCATCGACGCCTCCAACAGTTGATAACCACACTGAATCACATCACAAACCCATTGAGAATCCCCTTTTCGCAGAAGAATCCTCAGGGAGAGGGCCGGGGTGAGGGTGCAAGTGGCGCTTTGGCGCCGGGCGGTGAGGGGGTAATCTCGGAACATGCCGCCGCCCGAACAAATCGCCGAAAATCTCGTCCTGGTAAGGCACCATATCGCCGCCGCGGCGAATGCGGCCGGGCGGCGGCCGGAAGACGTCCGCCTGGTCGCGGTGTCCAAGGCGCACCCGCCCGAGGCCGCCGAAGCCGCGCTGACGGCCGGCCACCGCTTGTTCGGAGAAAACCGGGTGCAGGAGAGCGAGACCAAATGGCCGGCCCTGAAGGAGCGGTTTCCCGACGCCCGGCTGCACCTCATCGGCCCCCTGCAGCGCAACAAGGCGCGGGCGGCGCTTGAACTGTTCGACGTGATCGAGACCGTCGACCGGCCGAAACTGGCAACCCATCTGGCGCGCCTGATGGACGAAACCGGGCGCCGGCCCGGCTGCCTGATCCAGGTGAATACCGGCGGCGAGCCGCAAAAGGCGGGCATACCGCCCGGGGACGCCGACAGGTTCATCGCCCAGTGCCGGGACGGGATCGGCCTTCCGGTGACCGGCCTGATGTGTATTCCGCCGGCGGACGAGGAGCCCTCGCTGCATTTCGCCCTGCTGGCGGAAATCGCTGAACGCAACGGGCTGACCGAACTGAGCATGGGGATGAGCGCCGATTATGAAACCGCCATCCGGTTCGGCGCGACCCTGGTCCGGGTGGGAACGGCGGTCTTCGGGCCGCGCGGCGGCGGCGACTAACCCGCGCGCCCTGGGGTCCGGACCCGATTGAGCCGCCATGGGAGTGTTGCGGCGATGAGGACGGCGCGGCACAAGGCCCCTCGCCCCCGTCAGGGGGAGAGGGACCGGTCTTTCTTTTTGCACCCTCTCCCCCTTCTTGAGGGGGAGAGGGATGCGGAGGCTTGGCGAGCCTGCGAGCCATAGCCGTAGCCGGGTGAGGGGGAACTTCCATATCGCTCCCACCCTCACCCCGGCCCTCTCCCTCAGGGAGGGAGAGGGAGCTTGCCGCGCGCCCTAGGGCGGCTCCCGGCCCGGCTCGACGATCAGCCGGCTCTCCGGTCCGAGCCCCCGCAGCAGGCGCAGGAGATCCGGTTTCGCCAGCGCGACGCATCCCTCGGTCGGACCGCCGCCGGGCGCCGCCACATGGACGAAGATGGCGCTCCCCCCGCCGGGCGCCACGGGGTCGTCGTTATAGCCGACGACGATCAGGACGTCGTAGAGGCCGTCCTCCCGCCACAGGCGTTCGCAGGACGCGGCATGAGGCAGGCTCACCCGGCGGTTGTAGTCGGGGCTGGCCGGGTCGTCGCACCAGCCGTCATCCGGCCCGATTTCGGATACCGGCAGGTTGGTCGGGGGCCTGGACAAACGGTCGGGCCGGTACCAGACCGCCCGCAGGGGAAATTCGCCGGCCGGCGTGGCGCCGTCGCCTTCCCGCTTGCCGGGACTGATTCCCGACCGTCCGATGACGCCGGGATACCGCTCCCCGCCAAACCGGACGATCCCGTCTGGCCCGACGATCAAATCCACCTCGATGGCCTCCCCCGATGGTTTGCCCCGATGGTCTCCCCGGATGGTCTCTGGGGCATTTCAATGGCGTACGTCATACCCCGGCCCCCTCACCCTTTCCTCAACCACCCCCTCACCCTAACCCTCTCCCCCTCGAAGGGGGAGAGGGAACCCGCCGAAGCCGGGTGAGGGGGATTTCGCGTTGACGCCACCCGGCATGGCCGGGCCCGGACCCGGCCATCCACATGTACCTGCCGCGCCCACATCATGGCATCAAACATCCCGCCGTTTGAAGTGTCCGGCATGGGGCCCTATATGTAATATTGACGCGGACCACATTCGGGAACGATCGCTTATGACCTCCGGCAGACGTATTTTGATCGTCGACGACGACGACAAGCTTCGCGAGATGCTCGGCGAGCAACTGCGAATCCGCGAGGAATTCACCACTGAGGCGGCGACCGATGCCGGCGACGCCATCGAGCGGACCAAGGAGCGGTATTTCGACATGATTTTGCTGGATGTCGGGCTTCCGGACATGGACGGACGGGAGGCTTGCCGGGTCATGCGCCGCAACGGCGTCAAGGCGCCCATCATCATGCTGACCGGCGCCGATACGGACGCCGACGCAATTCTCGGGCTGGATGCCGGGGCCAACGATTACGTTACGAAACCGTTCCGGATCGGCGTCCTGATGGCCCGGATCCGCGCCCACATGCGCGAACACGAGCAAAGCGAATATGCGGTGTTCACCATCGGGCCGTACAGTTTCCGCCCGGCGGCGAAGCTGATGCTCGATACCGAAACCAGCAAGAAGGTGCGGCTCACCGACAAGGAGACGTCGATCGTCAAATATTTGTATCTGGCGGGCGACCGGACGGTCAGCCGGGATACGCTGCTGGGCGAGGTGTGGGGCTACAATGCCGGCGTGACGACCCACACCCTCGAGACCCACGTCTACCGGCTGCGCCAGAAAATCGAGCGGGACCCGTCCAATGCGGTGATCCTGGTCACCGAGCCCAACGGCTACCGCCTGGTTCCCTGAGCGGCGGCCCCCCTCACACTCTCCCCCTCACCCGGCTGCGGCTAAGTCGGGCTCCCGCCCGCCAAGCCTCCGCATCCCTCTCCCCCTGAAGAAGGGGGCAAGGGTGCAAAAAGAAAGACCGTTCCCTCTCCCCCTGAAGAAGGGGGCGAGGGAACGCACCGAAACTCCCTCTCCCTCTCTGAGGGAGAGGGCCGGGGTGAGGGTGGGGGCGATACGGAATTCCCCCTCACCCATCGCCGTTCCCATCGCCGCGACAATCCCATGGTGGCTCAATCGAGGCCGGCCTGGCCGGCCTGGCAGGATAGCTCCACCATCAGCGGCACGTGATCCGAGGGCCTGGGCCAGCTCCGGCAATCGG
Source organism: Rhodospirillales bacterium (assembly GCA_965213765.1). Classification (GTDB taxonomy): domain Bacteria; phylum Pseudomonadota; class Alphaproteobacteria; order Rhodospirillales; family UBA2165; genus JAJDXO01. The sequence goes on from OZ243926.1 coordinate 2,828,339, forward strand.
CAAACGCCTCGGCGCGCCTCAATGACGGCACCACCGGCTCGGTGACCCAGACATGGTCGAGGCGGCGGCCCCGGTTGTTGACCGTCCAATCGGGCGAACGATAGCTCCACCAGGTGAACAGGGTCTCCTCCGGCGGAATGAGGTGGCGCACCGCATCCACCCAGGGGCCGGATTTCCGCATCGAATTCAATGCCCCGATCTCCACCGCCGTATGCGAGACCACGTTCTCCAGCTGCTTGTGGGACCACACGTCGGCGGGCAGGGGCGCGATATTCAAATCCCCCACCAGCATTCGTTTCGCCTGCGGATCGCGTCTGCGGCGAAACCAGCCGGTGAGCTGCTTGAGGAACTCGAGCTTGTGGGCGAACTTGTCGTTGACCGCGGGGTCGGGGACATCCCCGCCGGCGGGAACATAGAAGTTGTGCAGTTCCATCCCGCCGACCACCGCCGAGACGTGGCGGGCGTCCCGCCGCCTGCACCAGTCGCGTCCGCCGGCCTCCTCCAGGGGCAGCTTCGACAGGATAGCCACCCCGTTGTAGCCCTTCATGCCCCGCACCGCCTGATGGGGATAGCCCAGCCGCGAAATCGCCCGGGCGGGAAACAGGTCGTCGGTCACTTTGGTTTCCTGGAGGCAAATGACATCCGGTCCCGAATCGTTCACGAATCGTTTCAGGAGATCGAGCCGCAGGCGCACCGAGTTTATGTTCCAGGTAGCAATTTTCATTTTATTTCAGCGATTTACAGTACCGTGTGATAAAAAAATCACGTATAAAGAAGAACATTTGCGGATAATTATTGACGAATACTAGCGGTCACCTAAAAACCCGCGCAAATCAAGTAATCCTCACATGATGTTGGTGTATCTACAATATATTGTGGGCATCTTGACAAATTGCCCAATATATTGTGGTATTATATTGGGGTTCACCTTCGTTGGATCTCGCGTGGCTACAATCGTCGAGGGGTTTAGACATGCCTGGTATCTACGATACGGTAAAACGTTTCTTCATCAACCTTACCGAGGCGTTTCTCCTGCTGATCGCTCTGTCGGTCGTGGCGAGCATCGTCTTCGGCTCCAACCTGCCATTTGTCGGCGGGGTAACCGAAAACCTGCTCGGCTTGATCGCGCAGCTCGGCGACGCGGGTCTCGTGGGCCTGATTGCCGCCGGCATACTGATCTGGCTCGTCAGCAAACGCGCCTAACGGCGCATCCGGGATTTCCGGTGCGGGCCCGACGGCTGATCTTCCGGCCGGGCCCGGCATCATGACCTTTCCATTCGGACCGCCCCGGCAGAACGCGGGGGCGGTTTTTCCGTGCCGGTCCCTCACCCTTTCCCTTTCCCCCCGACGGGGCGGGGGGACACGCACCAAGCTCCCTCTCCCTCCGGGAGAGGACCGGGGTGAGGGTGGGAGTGAGGGTGATATGGAAATTCCCCCTCACCCGGCTACGGCTATGGCTCGCTTCGCTCGCCAAGCCTCCGCATCCCTCTCCCCCTTCGAGGGGGAGAGGTGTAAAAAGAAAGACCGATCCCTCTCCCCCTTGGAGGGGGAGCGGGTGCACAAAGAAAGACCGATCCCTCTCCCTCCTGAAGGGGCGAGAGAACCCGATGCGGCGCTGGCGACTGCTCCCTCTCCCTCCCTGAGGGAGAGGGCCGGGGTGAGGGTGACAAAAAAATTCCCCTTGCCCGGAGCCTAGTTCGGCTCTTTCGGCGCCTCGAACTTGAACAGTTCCGGATCCAATGGCAGGCCGGTCCGGACATCGGTCAGCGTGACCGATGTTTGCCGGCCCAGGGCATCGAGGACCACCCACTGACGGAGCATCAGCGGGTTGGCGTTGAAGACCAGGGTGATGGCGCCCTCCTCCGGATCGTCGGTCCGCTGCACCGTGATCCGGATGGTGCCCGCCCGTTGCACGAAGTGGGAGACCGTGACGTCGTCGGTAAAGGACAGCTTTTCCCGTACGAGGATGCCCACCGGGGTTGCCCGGACGAACACCTGGGAGGTCTGCTCCAGTTCCTTGTCGAAATAATAGAGCACCAGCCCGGACGAAACGATCAGGATGGGCACCGGCGGATCGTATTCAAACCGGACCTTGCCGGGCCGCTGGAGGTATAGGTCTCCCTCGGCCACCTGTCCCCGCTGGGAGACCTGGATGAACCGGGCCCGCAGGGTCTTGAGCCCGTTCAGGTGATCTTCCACCCGCCGCAGCCCGGCCTTTTGCGCCTCGGTCAGCGGGACCGCCTTGGCGGTTTTCTGGGCGCCATTCTGGGCGGCGGCGTTGCCGGTCATGCCCGCCCCGGCGATCAGGAAGGCGAGGGCGGCCGTGCAGAATATCCGGCGGATCGAGTTCATGCCGCGTCGATACCGGATATGGCGCCCGAGCGCAAATCAAACCCGGGACGGAATTCCCCCTCACCCGGCTGCGGCTATGGCTCGCAGGCTCGCCAAGCCTCCTCACCCCTCTCCCCCCGACGGGGGCGAGGGAACACGACGCGGCAACGCGATTACTCCCTCTCCCTCCCCGAGGGAGAGGGCCGGGGTGAGGGTGGGAATGAGGGTGAGGGTGGGAAGCGATACGGAAGCGGTCAGTGAGACCCGACCAGGACTTCCCGGCGGCCTACCCGGTCGGCCTGGCTGACCACGCCTTCGGATTCCATGCGCTCGATGATGCGGGCGGCCCGGTTATAGCCGATCTGCAGGTGGCGCTGGACAAAGCTGGTGGACGCCTTGCCCTCCCGGGCGACGATGGCGACCGCTTCGTCATAGAGTTCATCGCCCGAGCCCCCCGATGCCGCGCCCGGCGCGCCGAAGCCGCCGTCGGCATCCTCGGTGACGGCGTCGTCGTACACCGGCTCGCCCTGGCTCCTGAGGAACTCGACCACCTGTTCCACCTCCTCGTCGCTGACGAAGGGTCCGTGAATACGGGAAATCTGACCGCCGCCCGCCATATAGAGCATATCGCCCTGGCCGAGCAGTTGTTCCGCCCCCTGCTCGCCGAGGATGGTGCGGCTGTCCACCTTGGCGGTGACCTGAAACGAAACCCGGGTCGGGAAGTTGGCTTTGATGGTGCCGGTGATGACGTCCACCGACGGCCGCTGGGTGGCCATGATCAGATGAATGCCGGCGGCGCGGGCCATCTGGGCGAGGCGCTGGATGGCGGCTTCGATGTCCTTGCCGGCGACCATCATCAGATCCGCCATCTCGTCGACCACGACGACGATGAAGGGCAGGGAATCCATGCTCAGCGGCTGGTCTTCGTAGACCGGCTTGCCGGTTTCATCGAACCCGGTCTGGACCCGGCGGGTCAGCTCTTCGCCCTTCTTGCGGGCCTCGGCAAGCCGGGTGTTGTAGCCGGCGATGTTCCGGACCCCCATCCGGGACATGTCCCGGTAGCGCTCCTCCATTTCCCGGACCGCCCATTTGAGGGCCACCACCGCTTTCGACGGATCGGTAACCACCGGCGCCAGCAGATTGGGAATGCCGTCATAGACCGACAGCTCGAGCATCTTCGGGTCGATCATGATGAATTTGCACTGATCCGGAGACAACTGATAGAGCAGCGACAGGATCATCGTGTTGATGGCCACCGACTTGCCCGAACCCGTCGTGCCGGCGATCAGCAGGTGCGGCATGCGGGCGAGGTCGACCATCATCGGGCCGCCGCCGATATCCTTGCCGAGCGCCAGGGTCAGATTGCCGCGGCTGCGCTCATAGGCGCCGGAGGCGAGCAGTTCGCGCAGATAAACCGTCTCCCGCCGGGCGTTGGGCAGCTCGATGCCAATGACGCTGCGGCCGGGCACCACGGCGATGCGCACCGAGAGCGCCGACATGGAGCGCGCGATGTCGTCCGCGAGGCCGATCACCCGGGAGGTCTTGGTGCCCGGCGCGGGCTCGAGTTCATACAGCGTAACGACGGGTCCCGGGCGCACCTTGACGATTTCGCCGCGGACGCCGAAATCATCGAGAACCGATTCCAGCAGGCTGGCGTTCTTCGACAGGGCATCCTTGTCGGCCATATTGCCGCCGCTTGCCGGCGGCGCCTCCAGGAGGTCGAGGGGCGGCACCTGGAAGGTATCGGCCACCGGCATGACCAAACTGCCCTGGCGGGCATCCTTGGCCCGTTTGCCGGCCTTGGTTTTCGGTTTCGCGGCTTCGACCAGCGATTTCGGCTTTTTGCGGCGGGCGGGCGGATCCCCGGGCCCTTCTCCGGTTCCGAATTCGTCCCGGGGCGCGGGTTCGCCGGTCAGGCGGGGCTCGACCCGTTGACCGGTAGCATCCCTGGAACCCCGGGCGATGCCGGCCGCCGCGCGCCGGGTCAGCCCGACGCCGCGCCGCACAATGCCCCACATATATGCCCATTCCGTCCGGTCGAGGCCGGCGGCGAAGCCCAGCAGGCCAAGGGACAGCAGGACCCCGATTCCGGCGAGGGTCCATCCGCCGCCGGCGCTCAGCCGTTCCGGCAGCCAGCCCACAACGAGGTCGGTCAGGACGGTACCGGCGGCCCCGCCCATGCCGGCCCTCAGCGGCCAGTCCTCGGGCACCGGCAGCGGGGTGACGGCAAGGGACAGGGCCAGCATCCCGGCGATCACCGCCATGAGCCGGAACCACACCAGGCTCAACAGCTTGCGCCCCGCCAGGCGCCAGGCCCAGGCGATCAGCACCAGAGGCGCCGCCCAACCGGCGAGACCGAAGAACTGCCAGACCAAATCGGCGACAATGGCGCCGGGCAGGCCAAGGACGTTCTGGACGGCGCTTCCCGTGGCGTTGTTCAGGGAAGGGTCCGAGGAGGAATAACTCGCCAGCGCGGCCGCGATCAGGAGCGCGGCGGCGAAGACTCCGATGCCCGACAATTCGATGAGCCGTTGACGCAGGGCGTCGGCGAAGGCGGCCGGAAGCAGCGTCCGGCGGCCGTTTTGAGAGAGTGCGCGGGCCATGGACCGGTTCTAGCCCGAGTATCTTTACAGATCGTTAACGGCCGCCCGAAATTCCCGGTTTTCCGCCGGTTTGTTACGCCCGGCCAGGTGCCGCCACCCCCTCACCCGGCTACGGCTACGGCTCGCTTCGCTCGCCAAGCCTCCGCATCCCTCTCCCCCTCAAGAAGGGGGCGAGGGTGCAAAAAGAAAGACCGATCCCTCTCCCCCTGACGGGGGCGAGGGAACACGATGCGGCGATGCAACCACCCCCTCTCCCTCCGAAGGGAGCGAGGGGACCCACCGAAACTCCCTCTCCCTCCCTGAGGGAGAGGGCCGGGGTGAGGGTGATATGGAAATTCTTCCTTACCCGGCTACGGCCCCCGAACCGGACCGGCGTGTTTTCCAGGCCGCTCCCGTCAACTTGCGAGCGTGTTCCTGATCCGGGTGAGGCCTTCGGCCACCGTCGCCGGATCGTCCACCAGGGCAACCCGGATGCGGCTGTCGCCGGGATTGACCCCCGACCGGTCGGCGAGGCCCAGATAGGCGCCGGGGACGACCCGCACCGCGGCCTCCGCCCACAGGCGGCGGGTGGCCTCTTCGCCGTCGCCAACCTCGAGCCACAGAAAGAACCCGCCATCCGGCCGGTAATAGCCGAGAACGCCGGCGAGGATCCGGTCGGCCCGGTCGAATTTCTCCCGGTAGAGCGCCCGGTTGGCCTCCACATGCGCATCGTCGTTCCAAAGCGCCGTGGCCGCCTCGGCCAGGGGTGCCGGAATGGTCGCGCCGCCATAGGCCCTGAGCCGCTTCAGCCGTGAAATGATCCCCTCGTCACCGGCGACGAACCCGGACCGGAGGCCCGGCGCGCTCGAACGCTTCGATAGGGAATTGAATGTCAGCACGTTTTCGAGGCCGCCGCCCGCGGCCGCGCAGGCCTGCAGGATGCCGGCGGTCGGCTCCCCATTGTAAATTTCGGCGTAGCACTCGTCGACGGACAGCACGAAATCGTATTCCCGGGCGAGGTCGATGGCGCGGGACAGGTAATCAAGACCGGCGGCCGTCCCCTGCGGATTGGACGGGGTGCACAGATACACCATCGCCGTCCGGCGGAGTTGGTCGCCGCCGAGTTCGGAAAAATCGGGCAGATAGCCGGCCGCCGGCGTTCCCGACAGCACCGCCACCTCGGCGCCGTTGAGTTTCGCCGTCCCGTAATAGGCTTGGTAGAACGGGTTGGGAATGGCCACCACGGGCTGCCGGCCGTTCTTGGTCCGGGGGATGCAGACGTCACCGGCCATATAGAGGCTTTCCCGGCTGCCCATGGCGGCGCAGACGTGCCGGGCCGGATCGATCAGGCCGCCGGCGAGACCGTAGCGGCGGTTGAGCCAGCCGGCGCAGGCCTCGAGATGGGCGGCGGCGCCGGCGGTCGGGGGATAGCGGCCCCATTTGTCGCCGTGCTCGGCGACCGCCCGGTTGATGATGTCCGGCGGTTCGTGGCGGGGCTCGCCGAGCGACATGATGACCGGATCGAGGCCCGCCGGCGGGTTGACGTCCTTGAGCAGCGCCCGCAGCCGGTCGAAGGCGTACTCCTCCATGTCGTCGAGAACCGGATTGTGCATGCGCCGTAATGCTCCAGGTGGGCTCCAGGCGGGCCCTGGGCGGGCTCCAGAAACGTGACCGCCCCGCACCACACTCTTTGAGCGCGCCGCGGGGCGATCGCCTGGTTGCCGAAACTAACGGGCGCCGGGCCGATGAGCAACCGCCACCCGTTCGCGCGTCAGAGAGCTTCGGAGCCGGTCTCGCCGGTCCGGATCCGGACCGCTTCGTTCAGCTCATAGACGAAGATCTTGCCGTCGCCGATGCTGTCGGAGTTGGCGGTATCGCGGATGGTCGAAACCACCTGATCCGCCAGCCCGTCATCGACCGCGATCTCGATCTTGGTCTTGGGCACGAAGTTGATGGCGTATTCGGCGCCGCGGTAGATCTCGGTATGCCCCTTCTGGCGTCCGAAGCCGGAGACTTCGCTTGCCGTCAGGCCCTGCACCCCGATCCCGGTAAGCGCCTCGCGCACCGCATCCAGCTTGGCCGGCTTAATCACTGCCACTACGTACTTCATGGCTGCACCTTTACATTATCCAGTTGAATCATAATGAGATAAGAGCCGCGGTCCCGTCTAGAGATCATAGCTCCGCTCCCCATGGGTGGTGATGTCGAGGCCTTCGGTCTCCTCTTCGGGCGTGGTCCGGAGACCAACGGTCGCCTGCACGATCTTGAGGATGACATAGCCCGCGACGCCGGCCCAGATGACGGTGATCACGACGCCGATCAGCTGACCGATGAAGGCCGTGCCGATGGAATAATCGTCACCGCCGAGACCGCCGAACTGGGGTGCCGCGAACACGCTGGTCAACAGGATGCCGAGAACGCCGCCGACGCCGTGGACGGCGAACACGTCCAGCGAATCATCGATCTTCCACATGCTTTTCACCACGTTGATGGCGTAGAAACAGATGATCCCGGCAAGGAAGCCGAACACCAGCCCGCCGACCGGGCCGACGAAGCCGGAGCCGGGGGTAATCGTCGCCAGACCGGCAATGGCGCCGGTGGCGATGCCGACCAGGCTCGGCTTGCCGAACTTGATCCATTCGATGGCCACCCAGGTGAGGCACGCGGTCGCCGCCGAGATGTGCGTGACGGTAATCGCCATGCCGGCCGCGCCGTCGGCGGCCAAGGCGCTGCCGCCGTTGAAGCCGAACCAGCCGACCCAAAGCATGGCCGCGCCGATCATCACCAGGCCCGGATTGTGGGGCGGGCGCAACTCGCTGGGGAAGCCCTGCCGCGGGCCCAGGGCGGCCGCCAGGATCAGCGCCGCGATACCGGCGTTGGCGTGAACCACTAGGCCGCCGGCGAAGTCCATGACCGCAACGCCCTTGAGGCTTTCGGATATCCAGCCAAGATCGGCGAGGATGCCGCCGCCCCAGATCCAATGGGTGGAGGGGGCATAAACCACGATCAGCCACAGCGCCGAGAACAGGATCACGGCGGAGAACTTGATCCGCTCCACATAGGCGCCGACGATCAGCGCCGGGGTAATGACGGCGAAGGTCATCTGGAACATGAAGAACACGTTCTCCGGGATGGTGCCGGACAAGGTGTCCGTGCCGACGCCGGCGAAAAACGCCTTGCCGAGACCGCCCCACCAGGCCGACGCATCGCCGAACGCGATTGAGTAGGCCAGCACCAGCCACAGCACCGACGAAACGCAGGTGATGGTGAAGCAGTGCATCAGCACCGACAGCACGTTCCGGGACTGCACCAGACCGCCATAGAACAGGGCGAGGCCCGGCATGGTCATGAACAGCACCAGGGCGGTTGCCGTGATGATCCAGGCGGTATCGCCGCCCGAAAGCTGGGCATCCTGCGCCAACGCGCCGTCCGCCACGAAGAAAACCGCGCCCGCGGCCAGGATGGCCGTCAGCGGCGCTTTCAATTTGGGTAACATTCAGAGGTCCTCCAGATAGTCGCCCGCCAAAACACTCGTGGCCCGGATGACCCGCCCCGCATCCGTTGCCGAAGACGGGGGTCCCCCGAAACACCGCTTGTTGTCTCCCAAGCGGCGCGCAGCCACGCACAGGCCCTATCCCAAGAACCGTGCCAAATGCGTCCAGGGGGCGTTTTTCTTTATTTACAGACACTTAGGGTAACCGTCGCCGGTGCGGGCCAAATCCGGTTTTGCCTGATGATCGGGCAGGTGACGGAAATTGGTCAGAAATTGGGCAAATTCAATCCCGGTCCGAATGAAGCGGACCGCCCCGCGGCGTGGCTAACGCGGGACGGCCCTGGCGGCGGGAACAAGGGAGGACATGCCTGTTCGGCCGCCAAAGGCGGGGCCGCCGCAAGGGCAACCCCGCCGTTCGGTAGCGTGAGCAGGCCGGCGCCCGCTATCGGACGGTCTCTCCGTGTTGATGGAGATCGAGACCCTCGGCTTCGGCGTCCTCGTCGACCCGCAATCCGATCGTCTTGTCGACGGCGAACAGGATCACCAGGGTGGCGATGCCGCTCCAGACGATGGTCGAGATGATGCCGACGATCTGGGTCCAAACCTGACCGACGTTGCCTTCGAGGGCGCCGGGGGCGCCGCCGATGGCTTCGACCGCGAACACACCGGTCAGGACCGCGCCGACGATGCCGCCCAGGCCGTGGACCGCGAAGACGTCCAGGCTGTCGTCATAGCCGAGCTTCGGCTTGAGCATGGCGGCGCCCCAGTAGCAGACCAGGCCGGCGACGATGCCGATGACCAGCCCGCCCGCCGGGCCGACGAAGCCCGACGCCGGGGTGATGGCCACCAGGCCGCCGATGGCGCCGGAGATGATGCCGAGGACCGTCGGCTTCCTGTGGTGCATCCACTCGACGGCCATCCAGGACAGCGCCCCGGCCGCGGAAGCAATTTGCGTGACCAGCATGGCCATGCCCGCGCCGCCGTTGGCGCCGACCGCCGAACCGGCGTTGAAGCCGAACCAGCCGACCCACAAGAGGGACGCGCCGATAACCGACAGCACGAGGTTGCCGGGCGCCAGGTTTTCGGTGCCGTAGCCCTTCCGCTTGCCGATGTAGATAGCCGCGGCCAGTGCCGCGACGCCGGAGTTGATGTGCACTACGGTGCCGCCGGCGAAGTCCAGGACACCCTCTTCGCCGAGGAAGCCGCCGCCCCACACCCAGTAGGTGATCGGCGAGTAGACGATGATCGACCAGAGGCCGGCGAACCACAGCAGGGCGGAGAACTTCATCCGCTCGGCGAAGGCGCCGGTGATCAGGGCCGCGGTGATGATGGCGAAGGTCATCTGGAAGACGATGAACAGCGATTCCGGAATGGTGCCGTTGATTTCATCGACGGTGACGTGGCTCAGCAGCATCTTGGAGAAGCCGCCGACATAGGCCGTGGCGCCCTCGGAAAACGCCAGGCTGTAGCCGATGACCATCCAGACGACGGAAATCAGGGCGCAAATGGCGAAGCTTTGCGCCAGGGTGGCGAGGACGTTCTTCCTGCGGACCATGCCGCCGTAGAACAGGGCGACGCCGGGAATGGTCATCAACAGAACGATGGCCGTGGATGTCAGCATCCACGCGGTGTCGCCCGTATCGAGCTTCGGCGTGTCCTGCGCCGCCGCCGGGTCGACGGCGAAGGCCGTCACGCCGGCGGCTCCCGCCAGCGCCGAAAGTTTGATCAAATTTCGCATGTGTCGATTCCTCCTAAAGCGCTTCGTCGCCGGTTTCGCCGGTCCGGATACGAACGGCGGCGCCCAGGTCGATGACGAATATCTTGCCATCGCCGATGTTGCCGGAATTCGCGGCTTGGCGAATGGCTTCCAGCGCGGCGTCGACCTGGCCGTCCGCCACGGCGACTTCAATCTTTGTCTTGGGGACGAAGCTGATTGCGTATTCGGCACCCCGATAAATTTCGGTGTGGCCCTTTTGGCGGCCAAATCCGGATACTTCACTCGACGTCAGCCCCTGAACGCCGCAGCCGATCAAGGCTTCGCGTACAGCGTCGAGCTTTGCCGGCTTAATGATCGCGGTGATCAATTTCATCGTCGGTTTCCTCTCGTTGCGACCCGCCCAAGGGAGATCGCCTCCCTTTTCCGGTCCAATCCCCGGACTAACTTCAAACGCCGTGCCAAACCGGTTAAATTGTTTGATTTCAATGAATTATGGGTGGTCGGATGGGCGAAGCAGCCCGCAGGAATGATTATTTTTTGTTCAATTGTGGCGATGTCTTCAAATTTGCTTATATTTTAGTCAAATCCGGCCGCGACGCGGGCTGGACAATCCGTACCCATGTGGCAAAACCTGGGCCATGAGCGGCGTTTATGATGTAGCGATCGTCGGCGGCGGTTTCGTCGGCGGCACCATCGGTGTCGCGCTGGCCGATGCCGGGCTCGGGGTGCTGGTGATCGACCGCGATGCGCCCGAGACGGTGGCGGCGCCCGGGTTCGACGGGCGGTCCTCGGCCATCGCCGCCGCGCCGCAACGGCTGCTGGACCGGCTGGGCATTTGGCGGGGCGTCGCGCCCGAAGCCTGCCCGATCGAGGACATCCGGGTGGCGGATGGCGGCTCGCCGCTGTTTCTTCACTACGGCCGGGAGGATGTGGGCGCGCCGGCGCTCGGGTTTATGGTCGAGAACCGCCACCTGCGCATGGCGGTGCGGGACAGGGTGCGGGAGACCGGCGGGATCACCGTCATGGCGCCGGCGGCGCTCACCGGCGTCGATGCGGACGATACCGGGGCGGCGCTGACATTCGAAAATTATCCGCCGGTCCGCGCCGGGCTGGTCATCGGCGCCGACGGCCGCGGGTCCTTCGTCCGCGAGGCGGCGGGCATCAGGCTCACCCGCCGGCGGTACGGTCAGACGGGCATCGTCTGCACCGTCGCCCACGAGCACCCCCACCACAACGTCGCCCACGAGCATTTTTTCCCCGCCGGTCCGTTCGCCATCCTTCCGCTGACCCGGAACCGGGCGTCCATCGTCTGGACCGAACGGACGGCGGTCGCCGGGCAGATCCTGGCGCTTTCCGGCGGGTCTTTCCTGGAGGAACTCGCCGAGCGGCTGGGCGATTTCCTCGGCGGATTGGAGGTCGTCGGGCCCAGGTGGTCCTATCCCCTGGCGCTCCAATACGCCGAGACCATCGTCGGTCCCCGGTTGGCGCTTGCCGGCGATGCCGCCCAGGCCATGCATCCCATTGCCGGCCAGGGCCTCAATCTGGGGCTCCGCGACGCGGCGGCGCTGGCGGAAGTGATCGTCGACGCCCGGCGTTTGGGTCTCGATATCGGCGCCCCGGCGACCCTCGCCCGTTATCAGCGGTGGCGGCGGTTCGACAGCCACCTGATGCTGGCCCTCACCGACGGGCTCAACCGGCTGTTTTCCAACGATCTGCCCGGGGTGCGGGGCGTGCGGGATGCGGGCCTGGCGGCGGTCCACCGGGCCGGGCCGCTCAAGACCTACTTCATGCGCCACGCCATGGGCGAAAAGGGAGACCTGCCCCGCCTGCTCAAGGGCGAAGCGCTCTAAGAGTCTGACTCGAAACTCTACATTTAATAACAATGGCTTGCGATCCGCCTTGTGAGGAGTCGGATGTGTGCGACGAGGATCCATGCCTGTGCGGAGGCGATTGATTTCTCCCAGTCCTTGGCCAGTCGGCGGCATCGGTTGAGCCAGGCGAAGGTCCTCTCGACGACCCATCTCCTGGGCAGGACCTCAAAGCCCTTGGCGGTATCGGGACGTCTTATAATCTCGATCGTCCAGCGGCCGATGTCTTCGAGGGCACCCTCAAGTTTCGGTCCGCCATAGGCGGCGTCAGCGAAGAGGTGACGCAGCCGGGGGAAGCGATGACGGATCGATTTGAGGACCCCGGGGGCGCCGTCGCGGTCCTGGATATCGGCTGAATGCACGATCAGGCCGAGCAGCAGGCCGAGCGTATCGGTGACGATGTGACGCTTGCGGCCCTTGATCTTCTTGCCCGCGTCATAGCCCCGAATACCACCGCTTTCCGTGGTTTTCACGCTCTGGCTGTCGATCACCCCGGCGCTCGGGCCGGCCTCGCGTCCTTCCAACTCACGGGCCGCCACAACCAGATGATGGTTGATCGCCTCCAGCAGCCCGTTCGAGCGCCAGTCGTAGAAGTAACGCTGCACCGTGGAGGGCGGCGGGAAGTCGTTCGGCAGCATCGCCCACTGACAGCCCGTCGAGGCCATGTACATGATCGCATCCATGACATTGCGCAGCTCCGTCGTCCGCGGCCGGCCTATCTTCTTGCGCGGCGGCATGAACGGCGCGATCAACGCCCACTCCCGATCCGTAAGGTCGCTTGCATAGCGACCGCCACGGCGCTCATACTTCGGGCGAGTGATTTCGGTCCACATGTTGTGCCTCCTCGTTTGCTTTGACACAACCGAGTAAGACACAACCGACTGAAATCACTCAACTAGTTTCGAGTTGAACTCTAAGGTCCGGACTCCATTGAGCCGCCATTGGCGTGCGGCGGCGATGAGGACGGCGCGGCGCAAGGTCCCCCGCCCCCGTCAGGGAGAGAGGGAGTAGTCGCGTTGCCGCTTCGGGTTCCCTCGCCCCCGTCAGGGGGAGAGAGGCTGAGGCATAAAATGATTGCGTCATGGCCGGGTCCGGGCCACTGGTGTCCGGTTAAGATATCTGGACAGGTTGCATGGTGTTGATTCTACTGGTGTCCAAGCGTTTGCGACGATTTGGACACGAAGTTAGGACCAGCACCATGCGGCACCAGAATAGCGTTTTTCATGACATCTTGAAGCATGTTCCTTGGGATGCGTTCGACCGGCTTGTGAAGGAGCATGGCGCCGATTGGCGGGTTTGGCGCCTGAGCACCAAGGACCAGTTCATCGCACTTCTATACGGCCAGCTTTCGGGGGCATCGAGCCTGCGCGAGATCGCCGGCGGCCTGGAGAGCCATTCGGCGCGGTTGTACCACGTCGGCAGCCGGCCGGCGCAGCGCTCGACGCTGGCCGACGCCAATGCGCGCCGTCCGGCGGCGGTGTTCTCGGGCCTGTTCGCCGAGATGGCCGGTCGTGCCCACCGGGGCCTGCGCCGCAAGCTCGGCGAGGCCACCTATCTGATCGATTCCACCGGGCTCCGCCTGAGCGGCGCCGGGTCCGAGTGGGCGCGCTTCTCGGCCAAGGTGTGCGGCGCCAAGGTCCACGTGATCTACGACGCGGATGCCGAGCGGCCGGTTTATTCGGCGGTGACCAAGGCCCGGGTCAATGACATCACCGCCGCCCAGACAATGCCCATCGAGGCCGGCGCCACCTACGTCTTCGACCTCGGCTACTACGATTATGCCTGGTGGGCCAAGCTGAGCGCCGCCGGATGCCGCATCGTCACCCGTTTCAAGTCCAACACGCCGCTCGACCTTACCGCCGAACGCGGCCTCCCGGACGACAGCGGCATCCTGTCCGACCGCATCGGCCGGCTGCCAAAACGCCGGGCCAAAAACCGCAAAAACCCGTTCGCCGAACCGGTCCGAGAGGTGCGGATCAAAACCGACACCGGCAAGGTGCTGCGCATCCTCTCCAACGACCTCGACGCCCCGGCCCGGGAGATCGCCGATCTCTACAAGCGGCGATGGGCCATCGAACTGTTCTTCCGCTGGGTCAAACAGACCCTCAAGATCCGACACTTCATCGGCAACAGCGAAAACGCCGTGCGCATCCAGATCGCCGTAAGGCCAGGAGGGCGATGATCGCCTATCTGCTGCTCAGGCTCGCCCAAGACACCCAAACCATCGTCAAAAGCCCGCTCGCATTCGCCCGTCTCGTGCGCGCCAACCTCATGCATCGAAAGCGCATCGACCGCCTCCTCAAACCCAAAACACCGCCTCCCGAAAATTCAAACCAAATGGCAATCCAATGGACGTGAAAGTTAAACCGGACACCAGTGGGCTTGACCCGGTGATGACGGCTCTTGTCCCCTCGCCCCCTTTGAGGGGGAGAGGGATGCGGAGGGTTGGCGAGCCTGCGAGCCATAGCCGTAGCTGGGTGAGGGGGAATTCCGTATTGCCCCCACCCTCACCCCAACCCTCCCTCTCGGAGGGAGAGGGAGTAGTCGCGTTGCCGCATCGGGTTCCCTCGCCCCCTTCGGGGGAAGAGGGAGTCGAGCCGAATCCCCTCGCTCCCGACCCGGGGGGTTCGTCTCAACCCGGATCGCGGCTCAGGCCCTTTGCCGCCAAATCCGCGAGATATTGCCGCCACATCGCGTCCTGGCGGGCGCCGAACTCGTACAGGGTCTTCCACGAATAGATGCCGGTGTCGTGCATATCGTCGAAACCGATGCGGATGGCGTAGTTGCCGACCGCCTCGACCTCGACGATGCCCACATGCCGGCGGCCGGGCACGGTCCGGCGCTCGGACGGGGAATGGCCCTGCACTTCCGCCGACGGCGAGTGCACGCGCAGGAACTCGGCCGGCAGGGAAAACGAGCGGCCGTCATCGAAGTCGATCTCGAGCATCCGCTCGGCCTGCTTGATCCTGATTTCAACGGGTTGGGGCGTGGACACGGGGGATCGCGCCGCTAATCGCCGCCGTCGATCTTCCGCGCCTCGTCGACCAGCATGATCGGAATGCCGTCCCGGATGGGATAGGCGAGGCCCGCCTGCTCGCTGATCAACTCCTGGGCCTCGGCGTCATAGCGCAGCGGGCCCTTGGTCAGCGGGCAGACCAATATCTCCAGCAGCTTGGGATCGACTTGGGTGTCGGTCATCGCACGGCCTCCTGATCAGTGCCTGGATGCCGGGGCTTCGCCCTCGATGCCGGCCATGGCGAGGAGGGACATCAGCACGTCCGGAACATCCGGCATTTCCGGCGCCTCGAGCAGCGCCTGTTTCTCCGAAACGTCGAACGGGCACATCATGGCCAGGGAGACGATGAGCGTCTCGTCATCGGCGTTTTCCAGGGAATCCCAGTCGGCCTGCAGGCCGCGGCTCTCGAAGAACCGGCGCAGCAGCCCGAAAAGCTCCTCGCGGTCGAAATCGAAGCCCGGCTGTTCGGCCAGATCGTTTCGGAACGGCCCGTAATCGGCGGCGACCCGGCGGTAGCCGTTCCGTCCCTCGACCTCGCCGGCGATATTGAACCGGCAAATGCCCTTGAGGCTGATCAGAATGCGCCCGTCATCGGTCTCGGAGAAGGAGGTGATCCGGCCGGCGCAGCCGATGCCGAAGATCGGCGCATCCTCGGCCACCGGATCGTGCTGGAACTCCAGGGGCTGTAACATGCCGATAATCCGCTCCTCCTTGAGCGCATCCAGCGCCATGGCCAGGTAGCGTTCCTCGAACAGGTTGAGGGGGAGCCGGCCATGGGGCAGCAGCAGCGCGCCGGGCAGCGGGAAAATAGGAATTTCCCGGGGCAATCCCTTGAACGGATGCCCGAAGGGGTCGCCCGGAGAACCGCCCGGAGAACCGCCCGGAGAATCGGAAGTCATGAGAACAGCACCGACGACAGTTTGCGGCGCCCGTCGACGGTCGCCGGATTGGCGGGCCCGAGGGCCTCGAAGATCTCGAGCAACTGGGTGCGGGCCGCCTCGTCGTTCCAGGTCCGGTCCCGTTTGATGATCTCGACCAGCGCCTCGATGGCCTCTTCCGCCGCGCCGCCGCCATAGAGGGCGAGGGCGAGATCGAATCGCGCCTGGTGGTCGGCCGGGTCGCTGTCCACCTTGGCGCGGAGTTCGGCGGTATCGCCGCTGGCGCTGCTTTTCTCGGACAGATCCAGGCTGGCCTGGACGGCGCCGACCTCGGGCGAGCTTTTCACCGCGTCGTCGAGCCCGGCCAGGAATTCCCGCGCCCGGCCGGTTTCGCCGGCGGCGATCAGACACCTGGCGAGCCCCGCGGTTGCCCGCGCGTTCGCCGGATCGGCGCCCAGGACCTGATTGAAGATCCCGGCGGCCTGTTCCGCTTCACCCGCTTCCAGAGCCTGCTCGGCCTGGTCCAGGGCGTCGTCCAGCGGCGAGCCGCCGCCGGTCAGCTTCTCGATGAACTGGCGGAGCTGGCTCTCGGGCAGCGCGCCGGTGAAGGCGTCCACCGGCTGGCCGTCGCGGAAGGCGTAGACCATCGGAATCGACTGGACGCGCAGCTGGGCCGCCAATTCCTGGTTTTCGTCCACGTTGATTTTGACCAGCTTGACCGCGCCGCCGTACTCGGCGGCCAGCTTCTCCAGGAGGGGGCCGAGCTGCTTGCAGGGGCCGCACCACGGCGCCCAGAAATCGACGATGACCGGCACCTGCTGCGAGGCCTGGATGACATCGGCGCTGAAACGCTCGGTATTGCTGTCCAGGATAGCGCCTTCGCCGCCGCCCGGTCCGCCGCCCGGTCCACTCTGGGCCGCGCCGCCGCCCGGCACCGCCGCATCCGCGGTCGCCGCCGTTCCGTCGGGATTGATGATCGTCGACATGTCTCTTGCCTATGTCCCGGTTAACGTCCTGACATCACCCTGACAGTTGGCCCGCCTGCCGCGGACCGCAAGGGTGCGGCCGTCTTTAAACCGGGTTTGGCCCGGATTGTCCATGGGGTCGCGCGGCCGGTCAGCCGCCGGCCGGTCGGCCGGACAGGGCGCCGATGTCGAGGATCGTCGGCTCGTACCCCATTTCGCGGATAAACCGCAGCAGATCGCCGGGCGAGATGGCGGTCGTCGCGTCGTTGGTCAGCGGGTGGTAGTTGACGATGTCGCCGGCCAGCATCCGGGCGTCGAGCACCACCGACAATGCTGTGTCCCGGGCCGCCTCCCGGGCGGCGTTCCGGGCCGCGCCCGCCGCATTGATCAGGGCGAAGGGCGTCACGGCGCCCGGCGTCACGCCCAGCACCTCCATCAGCAGGTCCGGCTTGCCGAAGGAAAACCGGGCGGCGCCCAGCGCCTTCTGCAGCCCCTTGAGGTCGACCCGCGTGTCGTGAAGGGCCACGACCAGCCACAGCGCGCCTTTCTTGTCCTTGAGGAACAGGCTTTTGCAGTGCGCGCCCGGCAGCCCTTGGTGGAGATGGAGGCCGTCCTCGACGGTGAACAGGGGTTCGTGCCGGCGGGTGGTGACCGGGATGCCGAGCTCATCGAGCCGTTTCATCAGATCCCGTTCGGTGGCCGCCATCACGCCCCCGATCCGGAATGATCGACGGTAAGGGAGTCGGGCCAAGCCCCACCCGGATACCCCTGCCACATGATGCGATCAGCCTCCTCCGGCTCGCGGACGCGCTGACGGTCGTCCGGCACGGCGCCCCGCATGGTACGCCGCCGCACGATACGGATTTGCCGCCGGCGTTCCAAGCCCCGGACCGCCCTCAACTTGTGTCCCCGGACCCTGGACGGGCCAAGTTCAACTTGCAAAGCGAGGCGCTTTTCGTATTATCGCCGCCTTCCAAACGGATGCGGGCGTAGCTCAGGGGTAGAGCGCAACCTTGCCAAGGTTGAAGTCGTGAGTTCAAATCTCATCGCCCGCTCCATTTCTTCCCTGTAATTCCATCATGCCGGCCGAAGCGGTCGTTAGATCACGAATGGCGGGTTTTCGCTGTTCTTGGCGCTCAAGAAACTTGGCGGATCAGGGGGTGGCGTGCACCAGGTCCTCGATGCTCGGCGCGAGACAAGGCAGCGCAGTTCGGGCATAAAGCGGAGCGACTGCCCTGGCGAGCACGCCGTCGGCGATCCGTCGGCGTTTCCAATTGACAACGCGGTCAACGTTTTTTGCAGCGGAAGACGTGTTCTACTTGGTAGTTGTCGCCGGCTTTTCCGTCTGCGTCGATATCAACGCTTAAAAGGCGGCCTGTTCTGCTGAGGGACACTTTAAGGAAGTAGGCTTTATCCTCGTCCTTCCAAACCCAAAAGCGGTCAGAGCCGTTGATTTTGAAGAAGGTGTCTTCGACAACGGTATTGTCGATGTTGATTGTGCCGGTGTCGATTGTCCGGTCGGCTGTCAGTGTGGCGATGGTGTTGTCGCCTCGAACGGTGCAAAAGGGGTCGAGTATACTCACCAAACAGCAGCCCCACCGTTCCTCGGCTGCCGTGGCGTCTCCGGAAGCCGCGACTAGGCCGAATGTCATCAGGATCGCCGCCAGCGGGCGGCCCGCGATTCGGTACCCTATCATGTGGTTGATTCTCCAAGGCTGAAAGTTTGGAGCCGGGAGGCTACCACAAACGTCGCTGGCGTTTCCAATTGACAACGCCGCTGTTCGATCTGCGGAGGCCTCGAGATGTTTGTCCCCCGGACCTGAGGCTTATCCTCCACCTCTAATCTTTAGTCGTCCTGAAGACAGAATAGTACCGGCGAAGCCGGGACATAACTTGCGAGTGTAGCAAGTTCATTTGCGGCTTCTTCGAGCGGCACTTGGCCGACCCGCACCCCCGCTGCGAGGCATTCCGCGTGCCGTTGGGGGGCGGCCCCTCCTTGCCTCCCATCGCGGATCGGGCGTAGGCTGGCCATTCCGGCCGGATCGATAGGAGGCCGCGTCCATGCGCCCCGCCTACCGCCCATCCATCCTCTTGGCCCTCGTCGCGGTGCCGGTCGCCGCCCTGCTGCTGCTGTTCGCCCCGCCGGCCGACCGCGCGGCCGCCCAATGGGACGGGCCGCCCGCCGACCGGGCCGAGCATTATTGGCGCCAGGGTTACGTCCTGCACGTCCTCGGCGCCTATGGCGACGCCATCGAGCGGTTTCGGAAATCCATCGAGCTGCGCCCGAGCGCCGAGGGCCACACCTATCTCGGCTGGTCGCTGAGCCATCTCGGGCGGCTCGACGAGGCCATCGCCGAATGCAGGAAGGCGATCGAGATCGATCCCGGTTTCGGCAATCCCTATAACGACATCGGGGTCTATCTGATCCAGCTGGGGCGGCTCGACGAGGCGATCCCGTGGCTTGAAAAGGCGGTTACCGCCGAACGCTACTGCTGCTACCAGTTCCCCAATTTCACCCTCGGCCAGATCCGGCTTGCCGAGGGTGACGTCGACGGGGCGGTCAAATTCTTCGAGCGCGCCCTCAGGCACGCTCCCGATTACGCCCCGGCCCGCGAAGCGTTGAAGGAGATCCGGAATACCACGCTGTAGGGGCCGATCCCCGGCCCGGGCCGGAACTCGCCGGGCCCGGCCCGTATCGTCTTGTCGAGAACGCCCGCCCAGGTAGAATACCGGCGGTGCCGTCGGGCGACGAACGGGGGAGAATGCCGCGATGCTTGAACTCTACTACCTGAAGGAAGCGGATTCCGTCTGCTCGAACCGGGCGGTCATAACGCTCATCGAAAAAGGGATTGAGGACTGGACGCCGCGGTATATCAAGCTGCTCGAAGAAGATCACTTCGACGAAAATTATCTCGAGATCAATCCGAAAGCCGTCGTCCCGACGCTGGTTCACGACGGCAATCCAATCCGCGAATCCTCGATCATCTGCGATTACATCGACGAGCTGAAGCCGGAGCCGGCCCTCAAACCCGCCGATCTGCTTCGGCGGACCTATATGCGCGAGTGGATCAAGGATTCGGACGAGGTCGGTTTTCCGGGCGTCGCCGCGTTGAACTTCGTGACCCGGTTCCGCTCGGTGATCGACGTCGAAAAGCTGGAGAGCCGATGGAAAAAGCAGCCCGATCTCGAAAAGACATTGCGCCAGCAATCGGTCATCAAGGACGGCATGGACTCGGAGTGGGTGTTGCGCGGCCTCGTCGGGTGGGACCGGATCTTCGGCAAAATGGAGACCGCCTTGTCCGATGGCCGGCCGTGGATCATGGGCGGGCAATTTACCCTCGTGGAGACCTGTTATGCGCCGCTGATCAAGGTCCTCGACATGATCAAGTGGCTGGACGTCTGGTTCGAGGACCGGCCCAACGCCGCCCGGTGGTGGGAGGCGCTCGGAAACCGCCCGAGCGTTGTCGGGCTCGACGAATACGCGGGGCACACCGCCGACCCCGATTCGGATCACGCCAAGGCCGGGCTGGCGCTGGTCGATGAGGCCAGGGACCGGTTGTCGGCCTACAAGGCGTCGCGCGCCTAGGGTCCGGACCCGATCAGGGGATTCTCCTTTTTGCGCCCTCTCCCCCCGACGGGGGCGGGGGAACCCCGTGCGGCAACGGGACTACTCCCTCTCCCCGCTCACCCGCAAGTCGTCATCACCGGGTCGGTCAATTCGTCCGAATTGACCTTATTTGACCCGGTGATCCACGCCTCGCGGCCGGCGCGTTCAACGGATGTCCATGCCTGTCTGTTTTTGTCCATGAATGTCCATTGCGCGGATTCGCCGGAATTTCGGGTGTTGCTGCTTTTCAAGGCTTCAAGGATATGCAAATTCTGCATGGCATTCGGGCGCGCTCACGGGAAGGAACGGACATGGGACCATTCGGCATCGGACAGGCGGTAACCCGGGAGGAGGACCCCCGGCTGCTGGTGGGCCACGGCCGCTATGTCAACGATCACAACCTGCCCGGCCAGGCCCACGCCTATCTGCTGCGCTCTCCCCATGCCCACGCTGAAATCACCTTCATCGACACGGCCGCCGCGGCCGCCGCGCCCGGGGTGGCCGCGGTCTACACCGGTGAGGACGTGGCCGCCGACGGGATCGGCTGGCCGAAGATGGAAGGACCCTTGAGACGGGAAGGCGGCGCGCCGCCCTTTCACTGCCCCCATCCCGGCCTCGCCCGCGGACGGGTCCGCTATGTGGGCGATCCCGTCGCCCTGGTGATCGCCGAGACCGTCGATGAGGCCAAGGATGCCGCCGAGCTGATCGGGATCGGCTTCGACCCGTTGCCCGCCAACGTCGATACGGCCCGCGCCGTGGAGCCCGGCTGCCCCCGGCTGTGGGACGACAACCCGGGCAATATCGCCGGCGAGTTCCGGTCGGGCGATGCGGATGCCGTCGAGGCGGCCTTCGCCGCCGCCGCGCACATCGTCAGGCGGCGCTTCGTCATTACCCGGCTCCACGCCCAGTACATGGAGCCCCGGGGGACGCTCGGCTATTACGACGACCGGGAGCGGCGCTACGTGCTCCATGTGGACGTCCAGTATCCTCACCGGCTGCGGAACGTGCTGGCGGAAGACATCCTCAAGGTGCCGGAGCAGGACGTGCAGATTATCGCCGGCGATGTGGGCGGCGGCTTCGGCACCAAGGGCTGGCAGTATGTGGAGCACCGGCTGACCCTGTGGGCGGCGAAAAAACTGGGCCGTCCGGTCAAATGGTCGTGCGAACGTTCCGAGGCTCTGCAGGCCGACGAGCACGGCCGGGACAACGTGAGCGAGGCCGAACTGGCCTTCGATGCCGGCGGCAAAATCCTCGGTCTCCGGGTCAGGACGCTGGCCAATGTGGGGGCCTATGTGTCGTCGGTCCGGAACTTCCTGTCGGTGTTCGGCTCCACCGGCCTGCTCGCCGGGGTTTACGACATCCCGGCGGCCCATGTGCATGTCAAGGCGGTTCAGACCAACACCCAGGCGACGGCGCCCTATCGCGGCGCCGGCCGGCCCGAAGCCAACTACGTCATCGAGCGGATGATGACCGAAGCGGCGCGGGAACTCGGCGGCACGCTCGGCCTCGACGCCTTTTCGCTCCGGCGGCAAAATCTGATCGCAACCGACGCCTTCCCCTACAAGACGGCGCTCACCTTCACTTACGACTGCGGCGACTTCGCCGCCAATATGGACAAGCTGCGCGACCTCGCCGACATGGACGGGTTCGCGGCGCGCCGCGCCGAGGCCAAATCCCGCGGCAGGCTGCGGGGGCTGGGTATCGCCAATTCCATCGAGCAGGCGGCGGGTCCGGGTCTCGAGTTCTGCGAGATCCGGTTCAATCCGTCGGGGACCGCGCTGGTCCTCATGGGCACCAAGTCCCAGGGCCAGGGGCACGAGACCATGTACAAGCAAATCGTCTCCGACCGGCTCGGGCTCGACCCCGCGGACATCAAGGTGATGGACGGCGATACGGACAAGGTGGTGTTCGGCGTCGGCACCATGGGCTCGCGGTCGGCGGTGATGGGCGGTTCATCGGCCCACATCGCGGCCGGCAAGGTGGCCGGGAAGGCGGCCAGGATCGCCGCTCACATCCTGGAGGCGGCCGAGGCCGACATCGAACTCGAGGACGGGCGGTTCATCGTCGCCGGCACCGACAAGTCGATCCCGTTCAAGGAGGCGGCCAAGGCGGCCTTCGCGCCGCCCAGGCTGCCGCCGGGGATGGAACCCGGCCTCTACGAAACCGGCACCTTCCGCACGCCCAACTACACCTTTCCCAACGGCTGCCACGCCTGCGAGGTGGAGATCGATCCCGAGACCGGCAAGGTGGACGTGGTGGGGTATTCCATCGTCGATGACGTCGGCACGGTGATCAATCCCGTCACGCTGAAAGGTCAGATCCACGGCGGCATCGCCCAAGGCCTGGGACAGGTGCTGATGGAGCAGGTGGTCTACGATCCGGACAGCGGCCAGTTGATGACCGGCTCGTTCCAGGACTACGCCATGCCGCGGGCCGACGATCTGGCCGAGACCCGGATCGGCGGCAACCCGGTACCGACGAAAAACAATCCCCTCGGCGTCAAGGGCGCGGGCGAGGCGGGGACGTGCGGCGCGTTGCCCGCCGGCATGAACGCGGTGGTTGACGCGCTCCGCCAGGCGGGGATCGAGGGCATGGACATGCCGGCGACCCCGGCCCGGGTATGGGCGGCGCTGCGGGACGGAAACGGAGGCGCGTGACCCTTGTCCCGCTATCTCTTCCCGCTGGCCCTGTTCGCCGTCCTGTTGGCGATGGTGATCGCCACCCGGGAGGACGGGACCCTGAAGGGCATGGCCCGGGTGATCGACGGCTCGACGGTCGTGATGGATGGCAGGCGGCTTCGGCTCGAAGGAATCAGGCCGTTCCCCCTGGACGAGATGTGCCGGGTGGCGACGGAGACCGGCAACTGGCCCTGCGGCCGGGAGGCGGCGTATGCGCTCTCACGGCTGATCGATCAGCGGGGGCTCGAATGCACGGTCGAGACCGACACGCGGGGCGATACGGAGGCGGTCTGCAAGCGGGGCGACGTGGATGTGGCGCTGGAGATGCTGCGCCGGGGCTGGGCGCGGACCGACCTCGGCGGCACCCCGGCGGCGGCCCAATCCGAGGCCCGCGCGGCGCGGCGGGGCATATGGCGCCAGGACGCCCGGCGCTGGAACCGCAAGCCGTTGAAATAAAACGATATTTTTTTGCCGTCACCGGAACGGAAAATCGCCGGCCATTAAAACGTACGCACAGTCTCGTTATTATCCCGGCGCCGGGAATGCCGGCCGTTTGCCCTTCGGGGCGCAATCCGGCGCGCTGGTCGCGTGCCTTGCATTCCCTCCGGGCGTTCACCACTATTGCCCGGCTTACGCCGGCTGATGGATGATAACCGGCGGACGGTAACCGGCGGATGATATCGAGGAGGTAGGATGTTCAAGGATCGCGTCGAACACCGGTGGATCGAGACCTTCGTCACGGCGCTGGAATACTGCAAGGTCGAGGCGGGCGAGGAGGTCGCCATCCTCTCCGAAACCCAATCCCGGGAGATCAACGTCCACCTGACCGAACTGGCGCTGCTGCGCCTGGGCGCCAGGCCGTTCCATGTGGTCATGCCGACCCCGCCGCAATCGGCGCCGGTGCCGGTGCGTTCCACGGGCGCGTCCAACGTGGTTCAGGGGCTGGGCCCCGTGGTCAAGGCCCTGTCCGAATGCACCATGGTGGTCGATCTCACCGTCGAAGGCATGCTGCATGCGCCCGAATTGCCGGGGATCATCGGGAACGGGGCGCGGCTGTTCATGGTTTCAAACGAACACCCGGACGCCCTCGAGCGGTTGCTGCCCGATCCGGTGCTGACGGAAAAGGTCAAGGCGGCGGTGAAGAAGATCCGGGGCGCCAAGGAAATGACCGTGCAGTCCGGCGCCGGCACCGACCTCAAGATCGCCATCGAGGGATCGCCGAGCGCCGGGGTGTGGGGCTATTGCGACCGGCCCAAGACCGTCGCCCACTGGCCGGGCGGCATCGTCGTCGCCTTCCCGCCGGCGAATTCGGTGAACGGCACGCTGGTGCTCGACGTCGGCGACGTGAACCTGACCTTCAAGCGCTACCTGCAGGACCCGGTGACGCTGACCATCGAGAACGACTTCGTCACCGGCATCGAGGGTACGGGTACCGATGCCGAGCTGTTCCGGCGTTATATGGCGGCCTGGGACGACAAAAACGCCTACGGCGTCTCCCATGTCGGCTGGGGCCTGAACCCGGCGGCCCGCTATGAAGCCATGACCATGTATGACCAGCGGGATTTCCAGGGTACCGAGCTCCGCGCCTTTGCCGGCAACTTCCTCTATTCCACCGGCGCCAACGAGTTCGCCAAGCGCCACACACTGGGCCACTTCGATATTCCGGTGCGGAATTGCACGGTGGCGCTGGACGGCGAGAACGTGGTCGAGAATGGCGAGCTTGCCGGCGAGTTCGCGGAGGCCGCCGAATAGGCCCGGTATGAGCGCAGCGCCTTTCCCTATTACCTATAACGAAGCCGGCGCCGTTTCCGGGGGCCGGCCCGGGCTGATCTTCATGCACGGGATCGGCGGCGATGCCGACGCCTTCCGGTTTCAGCTCGATCACTTTGCCGCCGCCTACCATGCGGTGGCGTGGAATATGCCGGGCTATCGGGGGTCGGCGGCCATCGACCCGGTGACATTCCCCCGGCTGGCTGCCGCCCTGGCGGCGCTGCTCGACCATCTCGGCATGGAGACCGCCCATCTCGTCGGTCATTCCGTCGGCGGCATGGTTGCCCAGGAAATGGCCGCCATGTATCCCGAACGGATCGCCGGCCTTGTGCTCGCCCAGACCAGCCCGGCGTTCGGGCGCCCCGACGGGGATTTCCAGAAACGGTTCGTCGCCGACCGGCTGGGCCCGCTGGACGAGGGCCGGGGCATGGAAGACATCGCCGGCGAGGTGATCGAGACGATGTTTCCGCCCGGCGCCGAACCGCAGGCCGTCGGCCTCGCCCGGGACGCCATGGCGGCGGTGCCCGAAGACACCTACCGGGCGGTGGTCCGGTGTCTGGTCACCTTCGACCGGCGCGACAATCTCGGCAACATCGGCGTGCCGACCCTGGTATTGGCGGGAGAGAAAGACGCCAACGCGCCCGCCGGTATGATGGAAAAAATGGCCGGCAGGATTCCCGGCGCCCGGTATCACTGTATGCCCGGTGCCAACCACCTGGCCAATCTCGAATGCCCCGATCTGTTCAATGGGGCGATCCAACAATTTCTCGACCAGATATAGGGAGGGTCCCGAATGGCGACCGCGAACAATCAACTCGACGCCCCCATGTACGATCCCGGGGCGTGGCGGCTGACCGGGAAGCAGGCGGACCTGACGGCGAAGGCGCGGAAACTGGGCCGGGAGAAATTCGCCGGCCGGGCCGATAAGTGGGACCGGGACGCCATCTTCCCGATGGAGAACTACAAGGACCTCCATAAGTCGAAGCTGCTGGGTATCTGCGTGCCGTCCAGGAACGGCGGGGTCGGCGCCGATTACATGACCTACATGCTGACCGCCGCCGAGATCGGGCGCTATTGCGGCACCACGTCGCTGACCTGGAACATGCACGTCAGCTCGTGCCTGTGGACCGGCGATCTGGCCGACGACCTCAAGATGACGGCGTCCCAGCGCAAGACCCATAACCGCCGCCGGGCCATCCACTACAAGCGGATCGTCAAGGACGGCGCCATCTACGCCCAGCCGTTTTCCGAGGGCGGCGCGGCGGCGGCCGGGGCGGCGCCCTTCGGCACCACCGCGACCAGGACCGACGGCGGCTGGCTGATCAACGGCAAGAAGATCTTCGCATCGCTGGCGGGCTCCGCCGATTATTACGGCGTGCTGTGCACCGAGAAAAAACAAAACCTGTCCCGGCGGGATACCATGTACGTGGCGGTGCCGGCGGACGCCGAAGGGGTCACCGTGGTCGGCGACTGGGATCCCCTGGGTATGCGCGGAACGGTCAGCCGCAATCTCCTGTTCGACAACGTGTTTGTCAGCAACGACGAACAGTTGATGCCCAAGGGAATCTATTTCGCGGCGGCAACCAGCTGGCCGCACATGTTCCTTACCCTGACGCCCACTTATATGGGCATCGCCCAGGCGGCCTATGATTTCACCGTCCAGTATCTGCGTGGGGAAGCGCCGGGCACGCCGCCGGTGAAGCGGCGGATGTATCCGACCAAGCAGCTGGCGGTGGCCAACATGCACATGATGCTGGAGCAGACCAAGGCGGTGTGGTTCCAGGCGATTGCCGAGGCCGGCCCCAACCCGAGCAAGGAGCAGGTGCTGCGGGCCTATACGGCGCAATATTCGGTGATGGAGAATTCCAACGAACTGTGCCGGATGGCGATCCGCACCTGCGGCGGACAATCCATGCTCAAGAGCCTGCCGCTGGAGCGGCTCTACCGGGACAGCCGCTGCGGCGCCCTGATGCTGCCGTGGACGGCGGAGATTTGTCAGGACCGCCTCGGCCGCGAAGCCCTCTACAACAAGGGCGAGGAGGACGAGTGAGCGACGACATCTCCGGCTGGATCGAGACCCACGCCGGATTCACGCCCGACAAGGTCGCCCTCAAGCATGTGCGCGGGGAGGAGACCTACGCCGAGTTCGCCGATCAGGTCCGGACCCATGCCCGGATGCTCAAGCACCGGCTGGGCGTCGGCCGCGGCGACCGGATTGCCTATCTCGGTCCCAACACCGCCGAATTCCTGTTCCTGTTCTTCGCCGCGGCCCGGCTGGGGGCCATGTTTCTGCCGCTCAACTGGCGCCTGGCGGCGGGGGAGCATGCGTACATTCTGCGGGACTCGGGCGCCAAAGCGGTGTTCTGCGACGATGAGTATCTCGATCACGCCGAGGGGTTCAGGATTGATTTCCCGGATACCGCCTTCGTCGACTGCCGCGGCACCGCATCCCGCTTCGGCTGGCACCTTCTCGAAGAAGAACTGGCTCTGGCGGAGGGCGACGACCGCAACCCCCATGTGGATGCCGGCGCGCCGTTTCTGCTGGTCTATACCTCGGGCACGACCGGCCGGCCCAAGGGCGCGGTGCTGACCCAGGAAGCCATCCACTACAACGCCCTCAACTGCGTTCATGCCGCCAACATGCGGAGCGACGACAATATCCTGGTGAGCATCCCCCTGTTTCATGTCGGCGGTCTCAATATCATGCTGACCCCGGGTTTGTATTGCGGGGCATCCATCGTGCTCCACGAACGGTTTGATCCCGGCGACGCCCTGCGGAGCATCGAAGACGACCGGATCACCCTGATCATCGCGGTGCCGGCGGTCATGCAGGCGATGAGGGGGCATCCCGACTGGGAGAGCGCCGATTTGTCGTCGCTCCGGCAGATGACCACGGGCTCGACCATCGTACCGGTGTCGATGATCCAGCCGTTCCTCGACCGGGGCATGGCCGTCTGCCAGCTTTACGGCTCCACCGAAACGGCGCCCGGCGCCATTTACCAGTTGGCCGCCGACGGTTACCGCAAGCCCGGCTCCATCGGCAAGCCGGCCCTTCACTGCGAAGCGCGGATCGTCGACGGCAACGGCGCCGACGTGGCGCCCGGCGTGTCCGGCGAAATTCTCATCAAGGGCAAGAGCATCCTCTACGAATATTGGGGCAACGAAGAAGCAACCCGGGAATCCATCCGGGACGGCTGGTTCCATACCGGCGATGTGGGCTATCAGGACGAAGACGGCGACTACTGGGTCAACGACCGCCTGAAGGACGTGATTATTTCGGGCGGCGAGAACATCTACCCGGCGGAAGTGGAGCAGGTGCTGTACGGCATGGATGAGGTGGAGGACGCCTCGGTGGTCGGCCGCCCGGACGGGAAATGGGGCGAGGTGCCGGTGGCGGTGATCGCGCTCCGCGATGGCGCGGCCCTGGACAAGGAGACGTTGGCCGGGCGGTTCGACGGCGTGCTGGCGCGCTTCAAGCACCCGAAAGACGTGGTCTTCGTCGACGAATTCCCGCGCAACGCCATGGGCAAAATTCTCAAGTATGAGCTGCGCGACATCGTGGCGGAGGCCTAACCGCCGGCTTAAAGGTCCGGCGCCTCCAAGGGCCGCCAGTCGTTGGCCAGGGTCAGCGGGGCGCCGCTGCGGGCCTGCAGGTCTTCCAGGGACAGGGCTTCGATTTTCTCCCGCGCAACGAGGCCGTCCGGGGTGACGTCGATGATGGCGAGATCGGTGTAGATGCGGTTCACGGACCGAAGCCCGGTGAGGGGGAGCGTGCACTCACGGACGATTTTGGGCGTGCCGTCCCTGCCGTTGTGCTCGCACAGGACCCAGACGTTTTTGGCGCCGGCGGCCAGGTCCATCGCACCGCCGACGGCGGGCGCGGTAGGGGAGCCGGGGAGCCGCCAGTTGGCCAGGTCACCGTTCTCGGCCACCTGATAGGCGCCGAGAACCGCGATATCCAGATGCCCGCCGCGGATCATGATGAAGCTGTCGGCGTGGTGAAACATGGCGGCGCCGGGGACCAACGAGACGGGCTGCTTACCCGCATTGGTGAGGTCGTCCGGCCTTATGCCGTCGGTCTCGTCCTTGGGCTTCATGCCGAGCACGCCGTTTTCCGAATGGAAGATGATCTCGCGGCCGGCCGGCGTATGATCGAGCACCAGCAGCGGGATGCCGACGCCCAAATTCACGTACGACCCGTCGGCGATATCCTGGCCGAGGCGCCAAGCCATCTGGTTGCGCGTCAAACCGTCAGCCATTGGACACACCGCCGGAAATTTCCACCACCCGGTCGACGAAGATGCTGGGCGTAACGATGGTTTCCGGATCCATCCCGCCCAGGGGTACGCATTCCTCCACCTGCGCGATGGTCAGTTCGGCGCCCATGGCCATGACCGGATTGAAATTCCGCGCCGACAGCCTGTAGCTCAAATTTCCCCAGCGGTCGGCGCGGTCGGCCTTGATCACCGCCACGTCGCCCTTGATCGCGTGTTCCATGACAAACGCCCGGCCCTCGAACTCGCGACGTTCCTTCCCTTCGGCGAGTTCGGTCCCGGCGCCGGTCGGCACGTAGAAGGCGGGAATGCCGGCGCCGCCCGCCCGGACCCGTTCGGCGATGGTGCCTTGGGGGACGATCTCCAGCTCGATCGCCCGCTGCTCGTATAGTTCCTCGAAGGCGACGGAGCCCGGCACCCGCGGAAACGAGCACACCAGTTTTCGCACGCAGCCGCCGGCCAACAGCCGGCCAATGCCATGCTCGCCGGATCCGCCGCCATTGGCGACAATGGTGAGGTCCTTCAGACCCTTGGCGGCGATGGCGTCGAGGAGATCCATGGGCTCGCCCGTCTGGCCGAAGCCGCCGACCAGGATGACGGCGCCGTCCTCGATTCCCTCGACGGCTTCCGCCGCACTCTTGCATTGCTTATCGATCATTTATTTCGGACCCTGTCGGGAGAACGTTGGCCATGACCGGCGGTTGAGTCAACTCCGGCTGCCAAAGGGGGGCGGATATGAGCGACAATCAGACCTTCGATAGCCCGGGTCCCGACGCAATTTATCAGGCGGCGTTGGACAACGGCACGTTTCAGGTTCAGAAGTGCGGCAGCTGCGGGACCCACATCTTCTATCCGCGGGCGCTTTGCACCGCGTGCGGCTCGACGGCCCTCGGCTGGGTGACGGCCTCGGGCAAGGGCACCGTCTATTCGACCACCGTTGTCCGGCAGAAGCCGGAGAGGGGCGGCGACTACAACATCTGTCTCATCGATCTGGAAGAAGGGCCGCGGCTCATCAGCCGGGTCGTGGACACGCCTCCCCGCGAGGTCCGGATCGGTCAGCCGGTGGAAGCCTTCATCGGCGAACTGGACGAGGAGAAGGTCGTCCTGTTCCGGTTGGCGGCGGCCGGCTGATGGCGCACATGCTGCGGGGCGCCACGGCCATTGTCGGGCTTGGCCTCACCGAGTTCGGCACCTTGCCCGAACGCTCTCATTTGGAGGTGATGGCGGAGGCGGCCCATGGGGCGCTCTCCGACGCCGGCCTGACCACCAAGGATGTCGACGGGCTGTTCGTCTCCAATTTCGCGAGCCCGTTCCTGGCGCTCCAGTCGGCGGAGTATCTGGGAATCGACCCGACGGTTCTCGACGGCACCAATATCGGCGGCTCGACATTCGTCAGCCATGTTCAGGCGGCGGCGATGGCGCTGGCGACCGGCCTATGCAATGTGGCGTTGATCGCCTACGGCTCGACCTCGCGGTCGGGCGGGCGCGCCGGACAGACCAGAGGACCGCTGGGCCGGACGCCCTATGAAGACGTCTATGGCCCCCGCAATCCCATCGGATCGTATGCCATGGCGGCGGCGCGCCACATACACGAATTCGGCACCACCCGGGAACAGCTGGCTTCGGTCGCCGTCTCCGCCCGGGCATGGGCGGCGAAAAACCGCCGCGCCGAGATGCGGGATCCGATTACCGTCGAAGACGTGGCCAATGCCCGAATGATCTGCGATCCGTTTACCGTGCTGGATTGCTGTCTGGTTTCGGACGGCGGGGCGGCGATCGTCATGGTCCGGTCCGAGAGGGCCGGGGACTTCCGGAAGCCGCCGGTCCATCTCCTGGGAATCGGTGTGGGGGTGACCCATGACCAGATCGCGCAGATGCCGGACCTCACGGTAACCGCGGTTGCCAAGGGGGCGCCCCGGGCGTTCGGGATGGCGGAGGTTTCCCGGGACGACATCGACGTGATGGAGTTCTATGACGCCTTTACCATCAACACGATCCTGTTTCTGGAGGATCTCGGCTTTTGCGCCAAGGGCGAGGGGGGCGCGCTGGTGGAATCGGGCGCCATCGCGCCCGGCGGGGACCTGCCGGTCAACACGAATGGCGGCGGACTGAGCTGTGTCCATCCGGGCATGTACGGTCTGTTCACCGTCGCCGAAGCGGTCGAGCAACTGAGGGGCGAGGCCGAGGGCCGCCAGGTCGAGGGCGCGGAGATCGCGCTCTGCAACGGCAACGGCGGTAAGCTGTCGTCTCAGGTCACGGCCATTTTCGGGACCGGGGCGACGGTCTAGCCTGCGGCCGAATTTTGGCTTTTCTGGCGGCTCGTATCTGGTCTAATCCGGCATAAGAGCCGACGACAAGACATGGAACCAAGGGAGGTGTGGCATGAAGGCGCTGGTCCTGGAAGGCCCTAACCGGCCGTTTGATCTCAAGGACGTGCCGGACCCCGTGGCCGGGCCGGGCGAGGCGGTCGCACGGGTGATCACCTGCGGCGCGGGGCTGACCATCCAGCACGTGAAGGCGGGGCGGGTGCCGGCCAACTTTCCGCTGATCATCGGCCATGAAATCGCCGCCGAGATCGTCGAGATCAGGCCTGGTCACGACTTCGGCCTGTCCGTCGGTGACGGAGTCACCGCGCATTTCTATCTCACCTGCGGACATTGCCGCTGGTGCCTCGCCGACCGGGAGAGCCTGTGCGAAAACTCGCCCGGCGTCATCGGGCGGGCGGTCGACGGCGGGTATGCCGAATACATCAAGCTGCCGGCGCGGTCCTTCGTGAAGTTTCCCGAAAGCCTCGATTACAAGGCCCGCCCGGCGGAAGCCGGCGTGGCCGCCGATGCCCTGGCAACGCCGGTCAAGGTGCTGCGCCGCGCCCGGGTCCGGCCCGGCGAGTGGGTTGCGGTGTTCGGCGCCGGCGGCGGGGTCGGCATCCATCAGGTGATGATGGGGGCCTACGCCAATGCCCGGGTGATCGCCGTAGACACCAAGCCCGAAAAATTCGCCGCCTGCGAAAAAGCCGGTGCCGAGATTTGCATCGACGGCGGCCGCAACGATGTCGTCGAGGCGATCATCGAGGCTTCGGGCGGCGGCGCCGACGTGGCCATCGACTATGTATCCTCGCGCCGGACATTGGAGGCGGGGTTCAAATCCCTTGGCGTCGGCGGACGTCTCGTCACCCTTGGCGGCGCCGGTCAGGATTTCGAGGTCAACGCCATGTCGTTCCTCGCCGGCGAACGGGAAGTGCTGGGCAGCCGGTTCTGCACCAGGGGCGAATTGGCGGCCGCCCTCGAATTGGCCGGCCGGGGCGAGGTGCGGCCCCTGGTGACCGAGGTCCGGCCCATGGAAGAGGCCAACGAACTCCATGACCTGGTGGAGGCCGGCGAAGTGACGGGCCGCGCGGTCATCCGGGTGGCGGACGCCTAGACGGGGAAGAACGGGATGGTACCGGCAATCGACGCCCACCACCACATCTGGCGCCAGGCCGATCTGCCGTGGCTCAACGGCCCCAATGAGCCGCGCATTTTCGGCGATTACACGCCGATCAAGCGGGATTATCCGATCGACGAGTTCCGCGCCGATCTCGAAGGCCACGGGGTGGTGGGCTCGGTTTATGTACAGGCCAACTGGCCGGCCGGCCGGGCGGTCGACGAGTCCCGATGGGTCCAGTCGGTGGCCGATGCGTCCGGGTGGCCCAACGCCATCGTCGGCTTCGCCGATTTTCATGCCGAGGATGCGGACGAAACCCTCAAGGCGCTCGCGGACATTCCCCGCCTGCGCGGGGTCCGCCAACAGCTTCATTGGCACGAGAACGAGCTTTGCCGGTTTCAGCCGCGCCCCGATGTGATGAACGATGCGTCCTGGCGCCGCGGCTTCGCCCACCTGCGGACCTATGGATTGATGTTCGAGTTGCAGGTGTTCGCCTCCCAAATGGAGGATGCGGCCCGGCTGGCCGCCGACTTCCCGGAGACCACGATGGTGCTGCAACATTGCGGCATGCCCGAGGACGCTTCCGCGGCAGGCATGACGGCGTGGCGGGACGGCATGAAGCGGCTCGCCGACCGGCCCAACATCATGAACAAATTGTCGGGCCTCGGGACGTTCATCCGCCGCAACGACCCCGCCTTCATTGCGGAAATCGTGCCCGAAACGGTGGAGATATTCGGTGTCGGGCGCTGCATCTACGGCAGCAACTTTCCGATCGAGAAATTGTGGACCGGGTATGGGCCGTTGATCGGAGCGTTCCGGCAGGCGCTGGCCGGTTTCAGCGAAGCCGACCGGCGCAGGATGTTCCATGACAACGCCGTCCGGGTCTACGCGCCGGAAGGCATCGAGGAAGGTTGACGGCTGTCAAGGCTTGCCGGGCCCCGGTCCGGGACGCTGGGAGGACAAAGTTTCGGAGTACGCCCATGTTGGAAATCGATATCGAAAAAGTGTGTTTCATCGTCGCCAAGGCGCGGGAGTTCGATTCCCGAACGCCCATCGGCGAGGACGAGTACGAGGCCGACGAGCCGGAAGAGCACATCGACAACATCGAGGAAATTTCCGACTCTCACCATCACGAAGAGACCGACGATTCCACCGAGGATGAAATCAAGGCGTGGATCAACGCCATGAGCCATGACGACCAGTGTCAAATCGTGGCGCTGGCCTGGGTGGGCCGCGGCGACTTCACCGCCGAGGACTGGGACGAGGCGCTGCGCACCGCAACCGACGGGCACAACGACCGGACCGCGGAGTATCTTCTCGGTATGCCCCTGTTGCCGGACTATCTCGACGAGGGGCTGGCGGCGTTCGATCTTAGCTGCGGCTGAGTACTGTTTCCTTCCGGCAATCCGCCCGCCGCGCCGGTTCGATGAAAGTTCCAACACCGCCCGTGATACACTATGCTTTTGAAAAAACCTGTTGAATCTGGGCGTTTGCACCCCAAAACTTGCGCCGGACAACGGCCATTGGGGCGGCATGGCGGAGACGGACCCGGAGGACGATCGTGAGTACATCCACCGATAGGCGGCGCGCGGCCCTGTTGCGCGAAGCGGTCGGGGCGCTCAAGGGGCGCAACCGTCGGATGGTTGGCGAGTTCATGCGGAGCTTTTACGCCTTTGTTTCCCTGTCCGACCTGAGCGGACGGGGCGCGGCGAACATGGCCGGTTCGGCCAGATCAACATGCTCCTTGGGCGCCAAGCGCCGCCGGCGGGAGATGAAACTCCGGGTCTACAACCCGGATCCGGCGAAGGACGGTTGGCAAAGCGCGCGCACGATCATCGAAATCGTCAACGACGACATGCCGTTCCTGGTCGACTCGGTGACCTCCGAGCTTTCGCGGCAGGGGATCGAGGTGCATTTGGTCATCCATCCCGTGCTTTCGGTTCAGCGGGACGGCGCCGGCAACCTCAAGGCGCTGCTGCCCCACGAAGACACCGGCGACAACGTGCTGCGCGAAGCCTACATGTCCTTCGAGATCACCCGGCAGCGCGATGCGAAGCATCTGGCTGCCATCGAGAAAACCGTGTCGGTGGTGCTCCGGGATGTACGCAGCGCGGTCGAAGACTGGCATCACATGCGTCGGCGAATTCGCGAGGTCATCGACGAAATGAAACTTCGCTACGCCGAGGGCGCCGCCGCCGAAGTGGCCGAGGCGCAGGATTTCCTGCAGTGGCTGCACGACGACAATTTTACCTTCCTGGGGTACCGGGATTACGATTTCAAGGGCTCGGGCGCCAACGCCAAGGTCTCGGTCAACCGCAAGACGGGTCTCGGTATCCTGCGGAATTCCGGCCGTCTGGTGTTCAACGAGTTGCGCCATCTCGACAAGATGCCGGCGGACGTCCGCCGGTTCGTCCGGCGGCCCGATCCGGTGGTGGTTTCAAAGGCCGACTCGCGGGCGACCGTGCACCGGCCGGTGCGCCTCGACGCCATCGGGATCAAACGGTTCGACAAGAACGGCAAGGTGGCCGGCGAGCGCCTGTTCGTCGGCCTGTTTACCTCCGTCGCCTATTCATCGAGCCCGCGCGGCATTCCGCTGCTGCGCCGCAAACTGGACAAGACCGTCGCCAGGGCCGGACTGCCGGCGGCCGGTCACGCCGGCAAGGCGCTGATGCACATTCTGGAGACCTATCCCCGGGACGAGCTGTTCCAGATTCGCGACGAGGATCTCATGGAAATATCCATGGGCATCCTCCAATTGCAGGAACGCCAGCGGGTGGCCCTGTTCGTCCGTCAGGATGATTTCACCCGGTTCGTTTCGTGCCTGGTCTACATCCCGCGCGAACGCTACACGACCGGCCTCGGGGTCCAGGTTCAGCGGATCTTGAGCCGGGTGTTCGGCGGCGAAGTCAGCGCGTTCAACACCGAAATAGGCGATTCGCCCTTGGCCCGGCTGCACGTCATCATCACGACCACGCCGGGGAAAAAGCCCAGCTACGACCACGAAGCGGTCGAGGCCGAGCTTTCCTCCGCCACCCGGTCCTGGTCGGATCATTTGCGCGCGGCCTTGGTGGACAGCCATGGCGAGGAGCGCGGCTTCCAGCTGCTGCGCACCTACGGCGATGCATTTCCGGCCAGCTATACGGAAAAGTTCGATGCCGAAACGGCGCTTTCCGACATCGGGCTGCTCCAACAGGTGGTACAGCGAAGCGGCTTGAATCTGAATTTCTACCGGCCGGACGGCGCCGCCGACAACGAGGTCAGGTTCAAGGTTTTCCATCCCAGGGAACCATTGCCGCTGTCGGACGTCCTGCCCATGCTCGAAGACATGGGCCTCAAGGTGATCGACGAGGTGCCCCATAACATCGAGGTCGGGCACGATGATCTCGGATTGGTCATGCTGCATGATTTCGGCCTCGTGGCGCGCGATACGGACGAGGTGGATTTGGACGCCACCCGGGAGATTTTCCACGAGGCGTTCCGCCGCATCTGGAATGGCGAGATGGAGTCCGACGGCTTCAATGCGCTGGTCCTGACCGCGAAGCTTACCTGGCGGGAAATCAGCGTCATCCGGGCCTTCGCGAAATACCTCCGGCAGGCCGCCATTCCGTTTTCCCAGGACTACATGGAAGCGACGCTGCGCAACAACCCGGCGATCGCCGAACGCATTATCCGGCTGTTCCAGGCCAAATTCGATCCGGACCGGGATAAGGGCCGCGCCCGGAGGCTGACCAGGCTCAAGCAGGAGATCATGGACCGGCTGGAAGAGGTGGCCAGCGCCGACGAAGACCGCATCCTCCGGCGCTTCGTCAATCTGGTGGAGGCGGCGCTCCGCACCAATTACTATCAGTACGACGCCGAAGGCCGGCCCAAGCCCTACATCTCCATCAAATACGATTCCCGGGTCATCGACGAACTGCCGCTGCCCCGGCCGCTGCGCGAGATTTTCGTCTATTCGCCACGGGTCGAGGCGGTCCACCTGCGCGGCGGCATGGTTGCCCGCGGCGGCTTGCGCTGGTCCGACCGGCCGGAAGATTTCCGAACCGAGATTCTCGGCCTGATGAAGGCCCAAATGGTCAAGAACTCGGTCATCGTGCCGTCCGGGTCAAAGGGCGGTTTCGTCGTCAAGCGCCCGCCCGCCGACGGCGGCCGCGAGGCGTTCATCGAGGAAGGCATCGCCTGCTACAAGACCTTCATGTCGGGCCTCCTCGACATCACCGACAACATTGCCAAGCGGGGGATTGTTGCGCCCAAGCGCGTGGTGCGCGGCGACGGCGACGACCCCTATCTGGTGGTCGCCGCCGACAAGGGGACCGCGACGTTCTCGGACATCGCCAACGGGGTCGCCGCCGATTACGGCTTCTGGCTTGGTGATGCCTTTGCGTCGGGCGGCAGCGTCGGTTACGACCACAAGAAGATGGGCATCACGGCCCGCGGCGCCTGGGAATCGGTCAAGCGGCACTTCCGCGAAGCGGGGAAGGACATTCAGACCGAGGACTTCACCTGCGCCGGCGTCGGCGACATGTCGGGAGACGTGTTCGGCAACGGCATGCTGCTCAGCAAGCACATCAAGCTGATCGCCGCGTTCAATCACATGCACATTTTCGTCGATCCCGATCCCGATCCGGCGAAATCGTTTGCCGAACGCAAGCGGCTGTTCAACCTCGTCCGCTCGTCGTGGACGGACTATGACAAAAAGCTCGTTTCGAAGGGCGGCGGCATCTTCGAGCGGAGCGCGAAATCCATCTCCCTGTCCGCCGAAATCCGCAATGCCCTGGGGATTTCCAAGTCTCAGGTCACGCCCAACGAGTTGATCCAGGCAATCCTCCGGTCCGAGGTCGAGCTTCTGTGGTTCGGCGGCATCGGGACCTTCGTCAAATCGTCCGACGAGGAGCACGCCGATGCCGGCGACCGGGCCAACGATGCGGTTCGGATCGATGCCCGGGAGCTGAATTGCCGGGTCATCGGCGAGGGCGCCAATCTCGGCGTCACCCAGTTGGGACGAATCGAGTACGCGCTCAAGGGTGGACGGAACAATGCCGACTTCATCGACAATTCGGCCGGCGTCGACTGCTCGGATCACGAGGTGAACATCAAGATCCTGCTCGATTCCGTGGTCGCCAAGGGCAAACTCACCCAAGCGGCGCGCAACAGGCTGCTGGAGCGCATGACCGGCGAGGTCGGCGAACTTGTACTGCGGGACAATTACCTGCAGACCCAGGCGATCACCATGTTCCGGACGGTCGGCGCCGATCTGCTGGATCTCCAGATACGCCTGCTCCGGACCCTTGAGAAAGAGGCCGGGCTCGTCCGGGCCGTGGAGTTCCTGACCGATGAGGAGGCGCTGAATGAGCGCGAACGGGCGCGTCTCGGGCTTACCCGGCCAGAAATTTCGGTCGTGCTGTGTTACGCCAAGCTCTGGGTCTATGATGAGATTCTGGCCAGTGACCTGCCGGATGCGCCGGAACTTCAGGACGACCTGATCAATTACTTCCCGACCCCGCTTCGGAAGAGGTGCCGGGCCGAAATCTGCGATCACCAGTTGCGCCGCGAACTCATCGCCACCATTGTCACCAACGACCTGCTTAACCGGGTCGGCGGCTCGTTCGTTATCAACATGATGGAGAAGACCGGCGCCGGCGTCGCCGAAATCGCCCGGGCGTTCCTCGCGGTGCGCGACTCCTTCGGCATTGCGGCGATCTGGGATCGGATCGAAGCGCTGGACAACAAGGTGCCGGCACAGACCCAAATGACCCTGATACTCGACATTAACCAGCTCATCGAGCGGGCCACCCTGTGGTTGCTGAGGAATGCCGTCCAACCCATCGACCTCGGCAAGATTGTCGGCGAATTCGCCGGCCCCATCGAGGCGCTGGCGGCGGAGATCGAAAACATCGTTCCGGCGGAGGTCACCGAACGGATCGATATCCGCGTCGAGCGCTACCGCGCGGAGGGCGTTCCGAAGGACCTCGCCCGCCGGGTCGCCTATTTGCTGCTGTTGGTCTCGGCCCTCGACATCATTCGCGCGTCACGGAGCTGCAAGCAGGCGGCGGGGCGGGTGGCCGAGCTGTATTTCCGGATCGGCGAGAATTTCGGCCTGGGCTGGCTCCGCCATCAGGCGGAGAGGCTTCCCGCCGACAGCCACTGGCAGAAACTGGCGGCGGATGCGGTGATCGAAGAGCTCTATGCGCACCAGAAGGGCATCACGCTCAATATCGTCAACGGCCGGAACGGCAGGAAGGGCAGCGGGTTGAAGCCCGATGAAGCGCTTGCCGACTGGACCAGGAGCCATGACGCGGCGATTAATCAGACCCGGATGATGCTGACCGAGCTCGAATCGGCGGAAAGCGTCGATCTCTCAATGCTCGCCGTGGCGAGCCGCCATCTGGCGGCCATCGCCCAGTCGGGGTAGTGTGGTCCGATGGCTGATCAGAGCGAAGCAGGATCCGTTTCCCCCGCCGGCAAACGCGGTGTCGCGGCCTGGTGTTTCTACGATTGGGCCAACTCGGCCTTCACCACGATCATCATCACTTTTGTTTTCGCCACCTACTTCGCCAAGTCGGTCGCCGTCGACGAGGTGTCCGGCACCGCGCAGTGGGGCTTCGCCATTTCGGCCTCCGGCCTGGCCATCGCCATCCTGGCGCCGGTCCTGGGCGCCATAGCCGACAAGGGCGGGCGGCGAAAGCCCTGGATCTTCGGGTTTACCTATCTGTCGGTTGCCGCCACCGCGCTGTTGTGGTTCATCGAGCCCGACGCCGCGTTCATTCTGGCGGCGCTCAGTCTGGTGGTGCTTGCCAATATCGGCTTCGAAATGGCGATTGTCTTCTACAACGCCATGTTGCCCGACCTGGCGTCCAAGGCGATGATCGGCCGGGTCTCCGGGTGGGCGTGGGGGCTCGGCTATTTCGGCGGGCTCGGCTGTCTGGTGGTGATCCTCACGGGCTTCGATACCTCTTCCATCGAACAGATCCGGGCGACCTCCCTGCTCGTCGCCGTATGGTTCGGGGTATTTTCCATTCCCCTGTTTTTGTTTACGCCGGATGTGCCGGCGCAAGGGCTGCCGATGGGGCGGGCCGTGCGGGACGGGCTCGGGCAGCTGTGGACGACCCTCAAGCGCGTCGGGGAATACGGGGACATCCTCCGGTTCCTGGTCGCCCGGCTGATCTACAATGACGGCCTTGTGACCCTGTTCGCCATGGGCGGCGTGTTCGCGGCCGGCGCCTTCGGGATGAGCACCGCCGAGGTCCTGCAATTCGCCGTCGCCATCAACATAACGTCGGGTCTGGGCGCGGCGGCGTTTGCGTGGATCGATGATTGGATCGGGCCCAAACGAACCATCTTGATTTCCCTCGCCGGCCTGATCGTCACCGGCGGAGCCGTGCTGACGGTCACCGATGCGACCCTGTTTCTGGTCCTGGGCGCGGTGCTCGGCCTGTTCGTCGGGCCGGCCCAGGCGGCCAGCCGGTCGATGATGGCGCACCTTGCGCCGGAGGGAATGCGGACGGAGATGTTCGGCCTTTACGCCTTTTCCGGTAAAGCGACGGCATTTCTGGGGCCGTTCCTGTTCGGCCTCGTTACCGTGCTGACCGAAAGCCAGCGCTGGGGCATGGCGACCATCATCGTGTTTTTCGCCGTCGGCGCGGCGCTGTTGATGACGGTGACGGACGCCAGGAGGTGAGGCCGCCGTTGAAGCGCCGGTTGATGAAGCCGGCCGATCGCGGTACACACCGCCCATGACATTTCCGGACAAGAAGTTCTCAGACATCGGAAGCTATGCCGATGCCTATTTCGCTGAATGGCGGAAAGCGGCGGCCAGCGTCGACCGCGCCAAACTCGCCGAAGCGGCGGATATTCTCTCGGATGTACATGAAAGGGGCGGGGCGCTGTGGGTGTGCGGCAACGGCGGCTCGGCGGCCATCGCCAATCATCTGGCCGCCGATCACGGTAAGCTCCTGGCACAGGATACGGGCCTGCTTCCCCATGTTCATTCGCTGGCGACGAACATCCCCGTGATCACGGCGATCGCGAACGACATCGACTATGCCGAGGTGTTTTCCCGCCAGTTGTCGCTCAATGCCGGGGCGGGGGATGCGCTAATCACCGTGAGTTCGTCCGGCGATTCCGAAAACATCGTGCGCGCCGTCCAATGGGCGAAGGACAACGGGCTCAAGGTCGTCTCGATGACCGGGTTCTCCGGCGGCCGGTCGGCCGGGTTGGCCGACGTCAACCTGCACGTGGATGCCGACAATTACGGGGTGATCGAGGACACCCATCAGGCGTTGATGCATCTGCTGGGCCAATACCTCCGTCAGGGCAGGATGAGCGAGGAATTGGTCCAGGACCGGAAGTTCTAGAATCCGGCCTCGACTAGGGGATTCTCGTTTTTGCACCCCTCACCCTGTCCCTCTCCCCCTGAAGAAGGGGGCGAGGGGACGCACGGCAAGCCCCCTCTCCCTCTGGGAGAGGGTTGGGGTGAGGGTGAATCGCAACACCTCACGACGAACGCGCCGGCAACTGCTCCAGGCGTTGGGCCGCAAAAAGCGCAAAATAATTTGATCGCGCCCCTGTTTGGCCCTGGTTACAAAAATGATTATGTTTCAATAGGTTGAAGCGAATCGCGTATCGCCCGCCCGCTGATATTGCGCAAAAAACGCAAAAAAAGAGCCGCCCGGCGGCGGCTCCCTGATTAGGGTCTGTACTCGATTAGGGGATTCTCCTTTTTGCGCCCTCTCCCCCTGCCTCTCTCCTCCGGGGAGGGGGCGAGGGAACCCGATGCGGCAACGCGGCTACTCCCTCTCCCTCTCTGAGGGAGAGGGCCGGGGTGAGGGTGATATGGAAATTCCCCCTCACCCGGCGCCGGGTAGGCTCGGCGTTCGCCTCGCCAACCCTCCGCATCCCTCTCCCCCTGAAGGGGGCGAGGGTGCAAAAAGAAAGACCGGTCCCTCTCCCCCTGACGGGGCGAGGGACCTTGTGCCGCGCCGTCCGCAGCGCCGCGACACTCCTATGGCGGCTTAATCGGGTCCGGACCCTAATCGGGCGTTCGGGCCGGTCAATGGCGGAAATGACGCATGCCGGTGAATACCATGGCGAGCCCGGCGTCGTCGGCGGCGGCGATCACCTCGTCATCCCGGATCGAGCCGCCCGGCTGAATGACCGCCGTGGCGCCCGCTTCGGCCGCCGCCAGCAAGCCGTCGGCAAACGGGAAAAAGGCATCGGAGGCGACCACCGAGCCGACCGCCCAGGAGGTCTCGTCGCCGGCCACTTTGGCCGCATCGGCAGCCTTCCAGGCGGCGATGCGCGACGAATTGACGCGACTCATCTGCCCGGCGCCGACGCCCACGGTGGCCCGGTTCCTGGCGTAGACGATGGCGTTGGACTTTACGTGCTTGGCGACGGTGAAGGCGAAAAGCAGGTCGGCCATTTCCCGCTCAGACGGCTGCCGCCGGGTGACCGCCTTGAGGCCGTCACCAGTCAGCGCATTGTCCCGGCCCTGCAGCAGGTAGCCGCCGGCGAGGGTGCGTACGGTCATGCCGCCGCTTCCGGCATCGGGCAGTCCGCCGGCATCCAGAACCCGGAGGTTCTTCCTGGCCGAAAGCACGTCCGCGGCGGCAGGCTCGATCGCCGGCGCGATGATCACCTCGGCGAAAAGCCTGGCCGCCGCTTCGGCGGTTTCGCCGTCGAGCGGCCGGTTGAAGGCGATGATGCCGCCAAAGGCGCTTTCGGTGTCGCAGGCCAGCGCCCGGGCATAGGCGTCGGACAATGTACCGCCCACGGCGACCCCGCACGGATTGGCATGTTTGATGATGGCGCAGGCGGTTGCGTCAAACTCGGCGACCAACTCGTAGGCGGCGTCCGTATCGTTCAGATTGTTGAAACTCAGCTCCTTGCCCTGCAACTGGGTTGCCGTGGCAACACCCGGGCGGGGGTTTCCATCCCGGTAGAAGGCCGCGTTCTGGTGAGGGTTTTCGCCGTAGCGCATGATTTGCGCCCGTTCGCCGGCGAACACCATCCGTTCCGGAAACTCGTCGTCCAATTTGCCCGCGAACCATTGGCCGATGGCGGCATCGTAGGCGCCCGTCCGGCGGTAGGCCTTGGCGGCCAGGGCCTTGCGGAACTCAAGCGTGGTCGCGTCGTCATTCGCCGCCATTTCTTCGGCCAGCCGCCCGTAATCCTCCGGATCGACCACGACGGTCACATGGGCGTGGTTCTTGGCGGCCGCCCGGATCATCGCCGGTCCGCCGATATCGATGTTTTCGATGCAGGCCGCGTCGTCGGCGCCCGACGCCACCGTCGCCGCGAAGGGATAGAGATTGACCACCAGAAGATCGATGGGCGCGATGCCGTGTTCATCCATCGCCGCGCGGTCGGAGTCGTTGTCCCGGCGGGCGAGAAGGCCGCCGTGGATTTTGGGATGCAGGGTCTTTACCCGGCCGCCCATGATCTCCGGAGAGCCCGTATGGTCGGCGACCTCGGTCACCGCCACGCCGGCCTCGATGAGCGCCCTGGCCGAACCGCCGGTGGATAAAATCTCGACGCCGGCCCCGGACAGCGCCATTGCCAACTCGGTGAGCCCCGTCTTGTCGGAGACGGAAAGCAGGGCGCGGCGGATGGGCTCGGTCATGAAATCGATACTCCGGGGAGGAGTGGTGAGAGACGATGCGGGTATAGCAAAGCCGCCTTTCGGCGGCTAGGGTCTGTACTCAATTAGGAGATTCTCCTTTTTGCGCCCTCTCCCCCGGGAAGGGGGCGAGGGAACGCATGGCAAGCCTCCTCTCCCCGCTCACCCGTAAGTCGTCATCACCGGGTCGCGGTTTGTCCTCCGGCCGGCGAAGCCGGTCCGGTGGGCCCGGCCTTCAGTCGGCCGAAGCCGCCTTTCGGACGGCGTAGGCCAGCCATGACGCAATCATTTTATGCCTCATCGCCGCAATACTCCCATGGCGGCTCAATCGGGTCCGGACCCTAGCAGGAACCTGTCCGGAGGCGTCGATTATTGGGCGGCTTCGATGTTTTCCGAGGCCGCGGGCGCGTATTCCGGAACCAGCCGGCCGACCACCGCCCGGGCGGCCTCGAGTTCGCCGCTCCCGCAGGCCTCTTCCAATTTCCCGAGTTCGTCACGGACCTGCGCCAACGGAACGGCGCGGGGCGAGGCCAGCAGCAATCCCTCGCAGGATGTCGGGACCGGCGGCTCGGCGCCATGGAAAATTTCTTCAAACAGCTTTTCCCCGGGACGGACACCGCAATACTCGATCTTCACCTGTTCCCCCGGCGCGTATCCCGCAAGCCGGATCATTTGATTGGCGAGATCGACGATCCGGACCGGCTCACCCATGTCCAGAACATATATCCTTCCGGACCTGGCGCCATCCGCGGGCCCCAGGGCGGCGGCCTGGAGAACCAGTTCAACCGCCTCGTGGACGGTCATGAAATACCGCTGCATCTCCGGGTGGGTGACGGTCAACGGACCGCCCCGCGCCAATTGCCCGCGGAAAAGCTCGACAACCGATCCGGTGGAGCCAAGGACGTTGCCGAACCGGACGGTGACCACCGCGGGGTCGCCGTCGGCGGCCTCCAAATCGGTGGCTTGGCAATAGGTCTCCGCGATGCG
The DNA here is from genome assembly GCA_965213765.1 of Rhodospirillales bacterium. Taxonomy (GTDB): domain Bacteria; phylum Pseudomonadota; class Alphaproteobacteria; order Rhodospirillales; family UBA2165; genus JAJDXO01. The sequence continues at coordinate 2,872,543 of OZ243926.1, forward strand.
CTTCGACGCCCCCATCACATTGGTCGGATTAACCGCCTTGTCGGTCGAGATCTGGACGAAAACGCGGGCGGCGGCCCGGCGGCTGGCATCGAGCACATTGGCCGTGCCGACGGCGTTCGTCGCAAATCCTTCCAGCGGATTGGCCTCGACCATCGGAACATGCTTCAGCGCCGCGGCATGAAACACGATGTCCGGCCGGAGTCCGGTGAAAAGCCGTTCGATCGCGGACCGGTCCCGGACATCGGCGATGGATGCATCCCGCGGCAGTCCGGGTTGCGCTTCCGCCAACCGTCTGTCGATGGTGAAGAGGTTGTATTCCGAGTTGTCGAGCAGCGACAGGTGGGCCGGACCCAATTCGGAGACCTGCCGGACGAGTTCCGAGCCGATACTTCCCCCGGCCCCGGTGATCAGCACCCGCTTGCCGGAAATCAGCTCTTCGACGGGCTTTCGGTCTAGTCTGGTCTGCGGCCGGCCCAGCAAATCCTCGACGTCGACGGGCCGAACCTCGATCCTGGTTTCGATGCCTTGGCGAAAATCGGTCAACGAGGGGAGGCGGGCGAGCACCATGCCCAACTCCCCGGCCTCGTCCAGGAGGCCGCTCAACTGTTCGCCATCGAAGGTTTCTTCGGTGACAATCAGCCGTTGGGGCGCCGGGCCGCGGGACTTGAGCGTGGCGTGTACGCCGGCCAATTCGTTGATGGTTCCCATGACCTCGACGTCGTGGATATTTCGGCCTACCCGTCCGGCCGTCCGGGCCACGATGCCGACCACCCGGTAGTTCGCGTCGGGCCGCGTCATGGCGCGGATAAACATTTCGGCGCCGTCGCCGGCGCCGGCCAGCAGCACGGGGACCCGGCTGTCGGAGGCCGGATCGAGGCGCAGCTCGAATCGGCCATCCTTTACAATTCGGTAGATAAATCTGGGTCCGCCCAAAAGCGCGATCAAGACGAACCAGTTGATGAACGGCAGGGATCGCGGCAAATCCTCCAGCCGGGTGGTAACGAACATGATTACCAGGAAGACCAAAATCGCGAGCGTCGCCGCTTTGGTGATCAGCATCAGATCGTTGAGCGATGCATAGCGCCAAACGCCTCGATACATCCGCATCGACCAGAACACCGAACCGGCAACGACGGTGAATACCCCGGCGCTGAGATAGAGGATCATCTCGTCATGGAAGACGATATCGTCGCCGAGACGCAGAAACAGCGACAGAATAAAAGATGCCGCCGCCATGATGACGTCATGGCCGAAGGCGATATGGGCGCGGTTGATCTTCATCTTATCGACAACGGGTGATCATCGGTTGTCTTCGCAGGCTCGTCCGCCTGACTGCAAATGGATACATAACACATTGAGTCTAAAGTAAAACCGTTCTTCTAACTTGTGGCTTCCCGGCGGCGGTACCAGTCCGCGGTTTCAGCCAGGCCCGCTTTGAAATCGTACGGCGGGGTCCAGCGAAGGGCCGAACGAAAACGCGAATCGTCAACGACAAGCGACCCCAGGAGACGGTCGACGGCGGATCGCCGGGCCGTGATCGAGCCCGCTATCCGAAGAACGGCTTTTGGGGCCGGAAACAGCCGCTGCCGCCTGCCGAGCGCGCGTCCGATGGCCCGGATCAGGCCGGGGGTCGATACCGGTTCGCTGTCGGCGATGTGAAAAACCCCCTTCGCCGCTTCGGGCCGGTCGATGCATTCGGCGATTGCATGGGCGAGATTGCCGACAAAAACCAGGCTTCGTTGATTTTGGATTCCGGCCAGCGGCAGCGGCCGCCGGGCCTCGCAGGCGGCCAACAGCTTAAGAAAGTTTGCCCGCACGCCCGGCCCGTAGATCAGCGGCGGGCGCAGGATGGTCAATGACATCCGTCCACCGGCCGCCGCCCGGACGGCTTTTTCGGCTTCCAGCTTGGACAGGCCATAGGCGTCTTCCGGGGCCGGCTCGGTCTGTTCGGTGAGACCCTCCCCGCCGCTTCGCTCGCCGACCGCCTTGATGGAGCTCAGGAATACGAACTGCCGGACGCCCGCCGCGGCTGCGGCTTCGGCGAGAGCGCGGGAGCCTTCGACATTGGTTTGCCGGTAGATATCGAGCGCCTCGGCACCCGGTTCGCCGGTCATGTGGGTCCGGGCCGCGAGGTGGATGACGACCTCCGCGCTTCTAACCGCCCGGGACCAATCGGTGGCGCCGTCCATGTCCGGGATGACATAGAGCGGCGTGCCGTCGCCGCCTTGCTTGCGCGCCGGGTCGCGGGTGGTGCCGGACAGAAGGTGTCCCCGGTTGCGCAGTTCACGGCACAGCGCGGTGCCGGCAAATCCGCACGCGCCGGTGATGAGAACCCGGCTCACCAATTTTCCGCGGCGGCCCCGCTTGTGCTGACGGTGTTGCCGTTTCCGACGGTGATGGTCTTGGTGTCCATCGATCAGGCCCTCACGATATTTGCCGCCCGTGTGCTCAGGCCGCGCGTCGCATTTCGGGTATCGACAATCAATGTGCCCGAAGCCGCCAGCTCGCCATAGGGAATGTCATCATGATCCGTGCAGATGACCGCGGCGTCGTACTCCGGAAGTTGTGCGGCGATCCAATCTATGGACTTGATACCGGTGAGTTCGGGGTGCTCCCGCGTCTTTGGAATTTCGGCAACATACGGATCGAAGAAATCAACTGCCGCTCCTGAACCAAGCAACAGCTCCATCAACGCGAGCCCCGGGCTCTCTCTGGTGTCATCGACGTTCTTCTTGTACGCCATGCCGACAATCAATATGCGGCTTTCGCCGAGCGGCTTGCCAAATTGACCGGCCAAGGCCTGTTGCAGCTTTTCCACCACTCTCGCCGGCATGGCCGTGTTGATCTCGCCCGCGAGTTCCACGAACCGGGTCTCTTCGCCAAACTGCTTTGCCCGCCAGCTGAGATAGAAAGGGTCGATGGGAATGCAGTGACCCCCCAGGCCCGGCCCGGGATAAAACGGCATGTAACCGAAGGGTTTGCTTTTTGCCGCTTCGATAACTTCCCAGATGTCGATTCCCATCGCCGCGTAGACGGTTTTGAGTTCATTTACCAGCGCGATATTGACCGAACGAAAGACGTTCTCCGTCAGCTTGACGGCCTCGGCGACATCCATCGACGACACCGGAATTATCGAAGACACGATACAGCCGTAAAGGGCGCTCGCCAGCCTCATCGCCTCGTCGTCATCCGCTCCGACCACTTTTGGAATATTCGCCGTGCTGAATTCCGGATTGCCGGGATCTTCCCGTTCGGGCGAGTAGGCGAGGAACACATCCTTTCCAACGGCCAATCCGCCTCGTTCGAGATATGGCCTGACCACCTCGCGGCTGGTTCCGGGATAGGTTGTCGATTCGAGCACCAGCAGTTGTCCGCTGCCGAGGTGAGGCAAAAGGGAATCGACCGTTGAGCGCACAAAGCCGAGGTCCGGTTCCCTGTCGCCGCCAAGAGGGGTGGGTACGCAGATCAGGATTGTATCCAGCCCGGCTGCATTGGAAAAATCCGTCGTCGCATGTGCGGTCCCATCGGCAAACAGCCGGGCTGTCTCCTCCGATGGAATATGGGAGATATAACTTTCCCCCCGGTTGAGCGAGTCCACCTTGGCCCGGTCGATGTCGAGCCCCACCACTTCAAAGTCCGCCTTTGCGAATAGGAGCGCCAGCGGCAGGCCGACATAGCCCATGCCGACGACGCCGATACGCGCGCTGCGTTTTTCAATCTTCTCCAGCAGTTGGGCGGCGGTTTGGTTCATGTGGGATTGCGGCTTGCTGAATGGCAGGGACGACGCGCGGGATGTTAGCGGGCCAGCCGCGACAGACGCCAGCCAATTGTTGCGCCGGTTCCGCCTAAGCCGCCTCGGATTACGACTTGTCGTGAACGCCGCGTCCGGCCGTCGGGTGTTCGAAACACGCTGGCCTCGAGGCACACGGGATACCCCGTGGCATCGAACCGCCAGCCGCTTCGCCGCAACTTCAGCAAGACGCTCCGGCCGTTCCCCAGCACGGAAGCCTGAACGTCGGGATGGAGGTGAAACCGCGCGGCGAAAGTCTCTCCACCGGCCCCGATCAGATTATCTTCGCCGCCGATGACTTCGCCTGATGGCGCCATCATAATCAGCCGGCGGTGGATCAGCCCGAAGGGAAGGACGTAGCCGTCATGGGAAGCCTCCAAAATGACGCCGGCGCCGGCCTCCCGCCGGCTTGCCGCCACATTCATGCAACGGCGGCTAAAACCTCCCGCGGGATCGATTTCGGAGGAGTTGGTCTCATCGACGATGACGGTAGAGTGGGCCGCCGAGGTTCGCAGCGCCTCCCGCCAGTGCGGGTCGCCGTCCGTGCTTGACCCGCAGTTGACGATCAACGGTTCCTTGCCCGAGACCAACTCGAATGCAAGTGTGCCCGCATGGCCCCAGGGGTAGGCGGCAGCCGGCGGCGGTGCGCCGGTATCGAGGATGATCTGGCTATTGCCGGCCGCCAAACGGTAGAAGCCGGAATGGGGCGCGCCGAGTGCCGCGCCGGCTCGGGATTTGGAGGCCGATAGAATGGCGCTCAACGCCGAAGCGGAAATGGCCGGTCCGCCATTGAACCCGGCGAGAGCCCCGTCGGGCCGCCGCAGCGCCCGAAGCACCGGCAAAAGCTCGGGTATCAACCGGAGCAGCCAGCCGGGCGGGTCCAAATGCGCGGCCTGAAAAGTGTCGCGAATGGATATCAAGTCCTCGAGGATCCGGGCCTGCACGCCCGGGCTGCGGCTGGCATGGCCGCCATCGGGAAGAATTTGCGCCTCGAGTTGTTCGCGCATCGCATTCAGTCCGGTGTCCAGGTGCCGGCCGCAATCCGACAGTGCGATACCGGCATAAATCAGGCCTTTCGCCGCCGCCAAGCGGTCGTAGCCGTTCTGCGGGTCGCCGTAGGATCGGGACAGGTGACTGGCCTGGCCGCCGGCGACTTTGAGAAATCGCCGGGCGATCGGGTCATCCCCGGCCCAACCAAAGAACCCGTAATGGGTCAGCCAATTGACCAGCCGGTTGCCGACGATGGCGGCGCGCCATGTATAGGGATGCCATCGCCCGAAAATGTCCAGCCAATCGACGATTGCGTGGCGGGCGAATTCACGCGCTTCGTCGGTCCCCAATGCCCTGAGGTCGGCGAGCCAGCCAAATTCCTGGGCGTAACGGGAGACGCTGGTTTCGGTAATGTCGGCTTTCGCGAGCATCGGCAGCGGCACGTGCTTGCCGTGACGGGTATGCGCACCATTCAAAATGGCGCGTCCGACCTCCGGATCGCCGGGCCGGAGAGCCGGCGGCGTTCCCAGAACCTTCTCCGGCGCCCCGCTTCTCAAGAATATATCGTAGGCGCCCGACCCATAGAGGGATCGCCTGACCAATCCCGCCAGACCCTCGCCGGATGAATCGCGCACGCTCGCGCCTATGGCAATGCCGTCGCTCACCGCTAATTCAGGCGCCTGGGCTGGAGCGGAAAAACCTGCGGCCGCTAGTCCAGGTCAGACGCATCCTCGTAATTCAGCTTCAAACCCCGATCTTGGCCGGCTTTCGTTAGGATAAAGTTACCGATGCCGCGCATGTCGGGCCCGGTGCCCGTAAAACACCGAAACGCGTCTTCGGGCGTGCGGACAATCGGCTCGATTTCTTGGCTGTCCCGGTGTCACGGGTAAAGCCATCCCGGCACTAGGGTCCCTCGCCCCCTTCTTCAGGGGGAGAGGGATGCGGAGGGTTGGCGAGCCTGAGAGCCATAGCCGTAGCTGGGTGAGGGGGAATTTCCATATCACCCTCACCCTCACCCCGGCCCTCTCCCTCAGAGAGGGAGTAGTCGCGTTGCCGCATCGGGTTCCCTCGCCCCCTTCCCGGGGGAGGGGGCGCAAAAGGAAAATCCGCTGATTGAGTACGGACCCTAGAGCGGTTTCCGGCCAAAATGAACCGTTTGACCGGAAACCGCTCTAGTCATTTCCGTCCCCGATCATTGCGGCGAAAAACCCATCCATTCCGCCCCTTTCCGCCCAATGCGACGGCAGCGTCCGGAGGTGTCCGGCGGGGGTTATCGCTTCCGGGGGCAGACCGAACGCGCCTGGAGTCGCGGCTTGGGATTTTAGCCCTTCACGCCGCTCGAGGGCTGTGGAGACGATGTCCCGGCCTTCGGCCGGCTCCAGGGAGCAGGTCGCGAACACCACCCGGCCGCCGGGACGGACGATATCGAGGGCGTGATCCAGAAGTCGTTGCTGAACATCCGTCGCCCCCTCGAGCCGGGTTTCGTTCTTGATCCAGGGGAGTTCGGGGTGCCGCCGGATGGTGCCGGTGGAACTGCACGGCGCATCGACCAGGACGGCATCCACCGGTTCGGCGGGCCGCCAGCCGGTGGCGTCGGCGCAGATCACCTCTGCGCTCAACCCAAGGCGGTCGAAATTGGCTCGCAGGATGTCGAGCCGCTTTTCCGACCGGTCGATGGCCGTCACCCGGGCGCCCGCCGCCGCCAGTTGGGCGGTCTTGCCCCCCGGCGCCGCGCACAAATCGGCCACATGCATACCCGGTTCGGGGCCGAGCAGCCGGACGGGCAGCGCGGCGGCCGCATCCTGAACCCACCACGCACCGTCCTCGTAACCGGGCAGCTCGGATATCGGACCGGCGCTTTGCAGCCGGACGGTTCCGCCCGGCAGCAGCTTCCCGCCCAACTTCCCGGCGACGCCTTCGGGGCCGGTTTTTGCGGTGACGTCCAGCGGCGGTTCATCGAGGTGGGCAAGACAGATCTCCCGGCATACCGCTTCCCCGTACGCCGCCACCCATCTTTCCCACAACCAGGCCGGGGTGTTGAGGACCGCCGCGTCCTGCCGGGCAACGAGATCGCTGCCTTCGCGCGCCGCACGGCGCAGGATGGCGTTGACCAGCGCCTTATGGGCAAACATCTCGCGGGCGATGGCCAGTTCGACGCTGGTATCGACCGCCGCATGGGCGGGAGTGTCGAGAAACAGGAGCTGACACAGGCCGAGGCGCAGGACCTGGCGCACCGGCCGGGCCTTGCGGGGAAGCGGCCGCTCGAGGAACCGGTCGATCAGGTCGTCGAGTTGGCCCAAGCGGCGCAGGGTCTCCGAAACCAGCCGCCGGGCGAGGCCCCGGTCCCGCGGTTCCAGCCCGTTCAGGCGGCCGGCTTGCGCAAACGCGTCATCCAGGGGCTTCTTGCGGATCAGGATGTCGTCGAGGACGTCGAGGGCGAGGAGGCGGGGCATGGGACCCCTTAGCGCCTTTGACGGCCGGCCGCAATCTTCTCGGGGCGAATTGGCGGGTTCCATATCACCCGCACCCCGCCCCCCTCCCAGAGGGAGAGAAGTCCGGATGGGGAGATGCCGCAATTGCCCATGACGAAGATTTTATGTTGTGGACGGCCGAGCGGGGTTCCGCTAGGGATTGGCCCGAACGCGAGGAGAAAATGGAAGATGGCCGGCAAACCGGACGAGAAGGACGCGGTCTCCAAGACCCCCGAAGGCGATAAGCAGCCCAAAAAAAACGAGGCGAAACGACCGAAGGAAATAGGCGGCCGCAAGGACGGTCTTGACCCGACCCGCTACGGCGATTGGGAGAAAAACGGCCGCGCCATCGATTTCTAGGGTCTGCACTCAATTAGGGGAATACCATTTTCGCGCCCTCTCACCGTGCCCCTCCCCCCCTGACGGGGGCGAGGGAACGCATGGCAAGCCTCCTCTTCCCGCTCACCCGCAAGCCGTCATCACCATGTCAAATCCGTCATCACCGGGTCGGTCAATTCGTCCGAATTGACCTTATTTGACCCGGTGATCCACGCCTCGCGGCCGACGGCACCGACCTCGCCGATCTGCTGATCACGGGCGGCCTCGCCCGGGCCTACGCCGGCGGCCGCCGGCCGGACTGGTGCAATCCGGCCAGGGCGGGGTAACGGCTTCTAATGCTCGACAAGGTGCGCCTTCAGGTCATCGACCACCGATGGATCGGCGAGCGTCGAGGTGTCGCCCAGGTTTGAAGTGTCGCCCTCGGCGATCTTTCTCAAAATCCGCCGCATGATCTTGCCCGACCGGGTCTTGGGCAGGCCCGGCGCCCACTGGATCACGTCCGGCGTGGCAATGGGGCCGATCTCCTTCCGCACCCACTGGACCAGTTCCTTGTGGAGTTCGTCGGAATCCTCGGTCCCCTCCATCAGGGTGACATAGGCATAGATGCCCTGGCCCTTGATGTCGTGGGGGTAGCCGACCACCGCCGCTTCGGAGACCTTGGGATGCGCCACCAGGGCGCTTTCCACTTCCGCGGTGCCCATCCGGTGGCCGGAGACGTTGATCACGTCGTCGACCCGGCCGGTGATCCAGTAATAGCCGTTCTCGTCCCGGCGGCAGCCGTCACCCGTGAAGTAGTTGCCCTTGTACGTGGAAAAGTAGGTCTGAACGAAGCGTTCGTGATCGCCGTGGACCGTCCGCATCTGGCCGGGCCAGGAATCGGTCATGATCAGATTGCCTTCGCAGGCGCCCTCCAGGATATTGCCGTCGGCATCGACGATGGCCGGCTGGACGCCGAAGAACGGCCGCGTGGCGGAGCCCGGCCTGAGCTCGGTCGCGCCGGGCAGCGGCGTGATCAGGATGCCGCCGGTCTCGGTCTGCCACCAGGTATCGACGATCGGGCAGCGGGCATCGCCGCCGACATTGTAATACCAGTTCCAGGCCTCTGGATTGATCGGCTCACCGACCGAGCCAAGGATGCGGAGCGAGGCGCGGCTGGTCTTTTTCACCGGCTCGTCGCCCTGCTGCATCAGCGCCCGGATGGCCGTCGGCGCGGTGTAGAGGATGTTGATCTTGTGCTTGTCGATCACCTGCCAGATGCGCGACGCGTCCGGCCAGTTGGGCAGGCCCTCATACATGACGGTGAGCGCGCCGTTGGAGAGCGGGCCGTAGACGATGTAGCTGTGCCCGGTGACCCAGCCGACATCGGCGGCGCACCAATAGACGTCGCCGTCGTGGTAGTCGAAGACGTACTGATGGGTCATGGACGTATAAACCATGTAGCCGCCGGTGGTGTGCAGCACGCCCTTGGGTTGCCCGGTGGAACCGGAGGTGTAGAGGATGAACAGGGGGTCTTCCGCGTTCATCTCTTCCGGTTCGCAGTCCGGCGATGCGGCGGCGGTAGCCTCCTCGTACCAGACATCGCGGCCGTCCTTCCAGCCGATGTCTCCGCCGGTGCGCTTGACGCAAAAGACGGTGCCGACGGTCGGGCAGTCCTCGATGGCGGCGTCGGTGTTGGCCTTCAGCGGCACGGTCCGGCCGCCGCGGAGGCCCTCATCGGCGGTGATGACGCAGACCGAATTACCACCCTGGATGCGGCCCGCGAGGGCGTCCGGGGAGAATCCGCCGAACACCACCGAGTGCATGGCGCCGATCCTCGCACACGCCAGCATGGCGTAGGCGGCCTCGGGGATCATCGGCATATATATGGTGACCACGTCGCCCTTCTTGACGCCCCGGTCCTTCATGGCGTTGGCGAGCCGGCAGACGGCTTCGTGCAATTCCCTGTAGGTGATGGCCACCGCGTCGGCGTCGGGGTCGTCCGGCTCCCAAAGGATCGCCGTCTGGCCGCCGCGTTTCTCCAGATGCCGGTCGATGCAGTTGGCGGACGCATTGAGGGTGCCGTCCTCGAACCAGCGGATGTGGACGTCGCCGGTATAATCCACGTCCTTTACCTTGGTGAACGGCTTGATCCAATCGATCCGCTGCGCCTGTTCGGACCAAAACCCTTCCGGGTCGTCCACCGAGCGCCGGTACATTTCCAGATATTGATCGTTATTGATCCAGGCGTCCTTGGCCACGGACTCCGGAACAGGATAGACGGCATCTTCTGACATCTCGCAGACCTCCCTTGCGCGCCGGCCTTTGAACACCCGGTCCCGGGCCGCTGGCTCCAAATTACCGGCAATCGGCAGGGGATGACAACATTGACGTTGGCGGCGTGGCGGGGGCGGGGGTGTTCAAGCTCTTGGCGGGAACGGAACGCCGCTACGTCAGAAACACCCCGCCGTCCCTGACCTCGACCGGGACCGCGGTCAGCCGCTCGCGGACACAGGGACCGGCGACGCACAGTCCGTCCCCGATCCGGAACAGGGCGCCGTGATTGGCGCAGTGGATGAATTTCCTGTCGAGGGACATGAACCAGCCCGGCTTGAAGTCGAGCGGCGCGCCGATATGCGGGCACGAATTGATATAGACCCACACCTGCCCGCCCCGGCGGACGACGATCAGCGGCCGTTCCGCGCCGCCGATCTCGGCGGTCATGCCGGCGCTTTCGGTGTCTTCGATATCGTCGAGGGCGCAAAGCCGGGTCACGTCCGTGTTTCCGTGGGCTCGAGGCCGGCGGGTATTTGACGCCATTCATCCCAGACCCGCGCCGGAAATTTCTCTCCCTTGAGTTTCTCGCCGTCCTTCAGCCTGTCCTCCACATGGGGAAAGCCGCGCTCCAGTTCACCCCAAAGCGCGCGCCCGAGGTCGCGCAGTTCGGCGACGTTGAGGCAGCGAAGGCTATAGGACAGCGCAATCGCCGCCACCGCGTCGGTGGGCTGCTTGAGCTTGTTGAAGTCCTTGGCAAGCTTGTTGAGCGCCATCTGATGCTGACCGAGTACATAGGCGCTGGGCATCCGTTCAGAGGAGAACAGTTTCTTCGGCAGGAATCCCTCATCCTCCATGTTGACCCGGATAACCGTGGCGACGGCGACAATGATGCCGAGGTCCTCATCACCCATGGAGACAAGTCCGTCGACGAACCGCCGGACCTCCTTGCGGCTCGACGACAGCGCATGGTTCTTCATGCTTTCCTTGAGGGTGTTGCGGATGCCTTCGAACATGAAACCGGTGCGGCCCCTCAGGCCTTAATGCCCGCCATCCCGCAGATGATCTTCCAGTGCTGTTTGGAGACGGGTACGACCGAGAGCCGGGTGTGACGCACCAGAAGCAGATCCTGAAGCCGCTCGTCGGCCTTGATGTCGGCCAAGGTGACCGGGGTCTTTACGGGCATGAGGGCTTTGAAATCGACCATGCCGAACTTGCCCGTTTCATCCGTATGGTCGGGGTAATGCTCTTTCACCACCTCGAGAACGCCGACGATCCGCTTTTCATCCACGGAGTGATAGAAGAAGGCCTTATCGCCGATCTTCATCTCCTTCATGTTGTTGTTGGCCTGATGGTTGCGGATGCCGTCCCATTCGGCGACGTCCGCTTTGACGTGGTCGTCCCACGACCAGGCGCCGGGTTCGGATTTGACGAGCCAATAAGCCATGGCGAATCTCCTATACTTGTCTAGCTACCGGGGGCGGGTTTCAGGTCCCAGGGCGGGACCTCCATGAACGGCCGCACGATCTTGGTTTCAAACAGCCCGGCCTTCTCGTACGGGTCCTCGGCGGTCAGCGCCTCGGCCTCGGCGCGGTCGGCGGCTTCGAGAATGAACACGCTGGCGGTCATGTGCCCGCCGTCTTCGTCCAGGGTCGGTCCGGCGAGGCGAAGCCGGCCGCCCAAACCGCGGGCATATTCCAGGTGCGCCGGCCGCGTGGTCTCGCGGAGGTCGCTGGAGCCGGGTTTGTCCACCCTATAGATGAAGAACAGCATCCGCGGCGCCCGGCGGTCAGTCCCCGGGGATGGTGTTGCGGACCGGCGTGACGGCGGTTGAGGAAAACAGTCCGGCCTTGGCGTAGGGATCGCCGGCCGCCCAGGCCTCCGCCGCCGCGCGGTCCTCGGCCTGGATGACCAGGACGCTGCCGGTCACGACCTGGTCCGCCTCGTCGGTGGTCGGGCCGGCGAAAGCCACCTTGACGCCCGAGCCTTTGAGGTAAGCGAGGTGTTTGTCCCGGGTGGCGGCCCGCAGGCCGCTGGAATCCGGTTTATCGACGCAGCGAATGTGAAAATACATGTGAACGCTCCCCGGCGATGGCGTTAGTCGGCTTCATCCTTCAATGGGCGGGATAGTAAGCCGTCGATGGTCGCATCGATGGCGGCGAAGTGATTTATCACGCCGTCCACGGCCGTGCAAATCGGCACTTCGACGTCGAGACGGCGAGCGAGTTCGGTGACCGAAGAAGCGGTGAACACCCCTTCGGCAATGGAGTTCCGGCTGCCGACAATCTCGTCCAGGCTCCGGTCTTCACCGAGGGCAACGCCCAATGAAAAATTGCGCGACTGCATGGCGTTGCAGGTGAGTGTCAAATCGCCGAAGCCCGACAGGCCTGAAAGAGTCTCCGGCCGGGCGCCCTTGGCGACACCCAGACGGACGATTTCGGCAAGACCCCGGGTGATCAGCGCGGCGCGCGCGTTGTCGCCCAAATTCCGTCCCTCGACGATACCGCAGGCGATAGCGAGCACGTTCTTCACCGCCCCGCCAACCTGGGCGCCGATGACATCATCGGAGCCGTAAATGCGGAACCGGGACGACGACAGAGCCGGGATGACGCGGTCGTTCACCCCGGCGCTTTGCGAGGCGACGGTCACCGCCGTCGGCTGATCGAGGGCCACTTCGATGGCGAAGGTGGGGCCCGACAGAATGGCGACGGGGGCTTCCGGCAGGGCTTCCGCGGCAATTTCGCTCATCAGCGCACAGGTCCCCTGCTCAATTCCCTTGGAGCAGACTACCGCGGGCACGTCTTTGGGCCACTGACCGGCCACGCCCTCCAAGGCCTCCCGGAGGTGCTGAGCCGGGGTGACCACCAGGACGACATCCGCATCGACGGCCTCGGCGACCGCCGTGGTGGCGCGGATCCGGGGATCGAGCCCGGCGTCGGGAAGAAAGAGCGAATTGACGTGGCCGGTGTTGATCGCCTCGACCACTTCCGGCTCGCGGGCCTGGACCAGCACCTCGCTGCCGGCCCGGCACGCCGCCGCGGCCAGCGCCGTTCCCCAGCCGCCGCCGCCCAATACGCCGATCTTGGTCATGGTTTCCCCCGCATATCAGTGTCCGCCGCGCTTAGGCCTTGACCCCGGCATAGGCCACGGCCGGCGCGTCCGGGTCAAGCGGCCAGCGCGGCCTGGGCGCGAAGTCGAGCGCATCGGTGTGACCCGCCCGCAGACGCTCCAGCCCGGCCCAGGCAATCATCGCGCCGTTGTCGGTGCACAGCGCAGGCTCCGGTGCGGTCGCATGGAAGCCTTTTTTATCGCACAGTGCTTCCAGCATCATGCGAAGGGCGCCGTTGGCGGCGACGCCGCCCGCGACCACCAAATCGTTGGCGTCGGGGTGGAGGCCGCGGAACATATCAATGGCGTTTCCGCTCCGATCGACGATGGCTTCGCCCGCTGCCGTCTGGAACCCGGCGCACAAATCGTCGATGTCGGTTTCGGTGGGCTCGTGGCCGAGACCGTCGATGGCGTGACGGACCGCCGTCTTCAGGCCGGAGAATGAGAAATGGCACCCCTCCCGGCCCTTCATCGGCCGCGGCAGCCTGAACCGGTTTGGATCGCCGTTGCGCGCCCTTGCCTCGACCTGGGGACCGCCGGGATAACCGAGCCCCAGCATCTTGGCGACCTTGTCGAATGCCTCGCCGATGGCGTCATCGATGGTGGTGCCGAGGCGCCGGTAGGCGCCGACGCCTTCGACCGCCAGCAACTGGCAATGGCCGCCCGACACCAGGAGCAGGAGGTAGGGAAATTCCAAATCATCGGTGAGCCGCGCGGTAAGCGCGTGCCCCTCCAAATGGTTCACTGCCAGGAACGGCAGGCCGTGCACCGCGGCGATGGCCTTGCCGGACATGACGCCGACGATGACGCCGCCGATCAATCCCGGCCCGCCGGTCGCCGCGACGCCGTCGAGCTCGATCCAATCGGCGCCCGCCTCCACCATGGCCCGCTCGATCAGCCCATCCAGGTGCTGCAGGTGGGCCCGCGCCGCGACCTCGGGGACGATGCCGCCGAACGGCCGGTGTTCGTCGATCTGCGATTTGATGACGTTACTTCGGATTCGCGCCGAGGCCGCGCCCGCCGAGTCGTCGACGACCGCTGCCGAGGTCTCGTCGCAGCTGGTTTCGATGCCCAAAATTATCATTGCAGCCGTGCGGTCTACCGTTTTCTTGACGCCAATAACCCTTTATGGCCTTCTGCACCCGAAATCCAGTAAAACCGAGGACATGTCGGCACATTCCGCCCTCCGCATCGGGACCCGGGGAAGCCCGCTGGCGCTGGTCCAGACCGGGCACGTCACCGCCCGCTTGACCGAACTCCACCTCCGCCTGGGAGAACCCCGCGCCGTTGAGACCATTGTCGTCTCGACGACCGGCGACCGGGTTCGGCACGAATTGCTTTCCAACCTCGGCGGCAAGGGTCTGTTCACCAAGGAACTCGACGAGGCCATGCTCGACGGCCGGATCGATATCGCAATTCATTCGATGAAAGACATGCCGACCCTGTTGCCCGAAGGTATCGTCGCGCACGCCGTCATGCCCCGGGAGGATCCCCGGGATGCTTTCATCAGCAACAGGTCGAAGGACATCGCCGGGCTGCCTGCGGGTGCCCGGGTGGGGACCGCGTCGCTTCGCCGCTCGGCCCAGGTGCGCCAAGCCCGCCCGGACCTCAGCGTGGTCCCGTTGCGGGGCAATGTGGATACGCGGCTGAAGAAGCTGGATGCCGGCGAGGTCGATGCGACGTTCCTGGCGGTCGCGGGGCTTCGGCGACTGGGGAAGGAGGCCGTCATCACCCAAGCCGTTCCGGTTCATGATATGCTGCCGGCTGTGGGACAGGGAGCTTTATGCGCGACCTGCCGGACAGGCGACGTGCAGGCCAACACACTGCTGGAGACCTTGGCCGAGGCCGAGGTGACGGCGTGCGTCATGGCGGAACGGGCGATGCTGGCGGCGCTCAACGGATCCTGCCGGACCCCCATCGCCGGGCATGCGGCCATCGATCCGTCGGGCGAATTGACCCTAAAGGGCATGATTGCCCACCCGGATGGCTCCGAAATGGTCGCCGACGAGGCCTCCGGCCCCGCGGTCGAGGCCGAGCGAATTGGGGTTGGCCTGGCCCGGACGCTGTTCGCCAACGCCAGCCCGGCGCTGGTGAAGGTCATCACCGAATCGCAAGAACAGGTCACGGCGGTTCACCCTGATATGGAGCGCGAACGGTCTTAGTCATGCGGGTGCTCGTCACACGTCCCAGGGAAGACGCCGCCGGGCTCGCCGAGGCACTGACGGCGCGCGGCTGCGAGGCAGTGCTGGAGCCGCTGTTCCACGTCGAATTCATGGATGCGGCCGCGCTGGATTTGTCCGGCGTTCACGCCTTTCTGCTTACCAGCGCCAATGGGGCCCGGGCATTGTCCCGCCGGGATGTTTCCAGGGAGCTGCCGGTCTACGCCGTTGGCGACGCGACGGCGCTGGCGGCGCGGGAGGCGGGGTTCAAGCAGGTGCATTCGGCGGATGGCGGGGTCGACCAATTGGCCGAGCTGGTCCAGGACCGGATGCCTCATGATGCCGGGGTGCTGCTTCATGCCGCCGGATCCGAGGTCGCCGGCGATCTGGGCGAAACCCTCGAAACCGCCGGCTACAGCTATCGCCGGGCGGTGTTGTATCAGGCGGTCCCGGTCAAGGGGCTGACGGCGGCGACGGTTGCCGCCCTCAAAGACGGCGACATCGACGCGGTGGTCTTTTTTTCTCCCCGGTCGGCGCGGACCTGCATCGGACTGATGCGCAAGGCCAGGCTGGTCCGGGCCGCCCGCGGGCTGGATGCATTGTGTCTCAGCGCGGCGGTGGGCGAGGCGGCATCCGAACTGACTTGGCGGGACGTGCGGGTCGCGCCCCGGCCCAACCAGGAGAGTTTGCTGAGCCTCATTGGCTCTGCGGCCACCCCGCCGCCCGCGGACGCGTTGCCGCCGGTGACGGAGAGCGATGCAACGCCGGGCAGCGCGCGGATTGCCGCCGACCGGCCCCCGGAACCGTTCAGCCGCCAGTCGCAGATCATGCTGTCGAAGATCATGAGCTATGCCGCCGGGGTCATCATCATCGCGGCCGTGGTCGGGGCGTCGAGCCCGCTTTGGATTGATCAGGCCCGGGTGTTCTTTCCGGAACTGGGGGCCGACGCCGAGACACGGGAGCGGGTGACGGCGCTCGCCGCCCGGGTCGAAGAATTGGAAAAGGCGTCGAGCGACGACATTATTCCCGGTCTCGAGGCCTTGGTCGCCGAACGCAACCGTCTCAAGGTACAGCTCAACGACGCCCTGTCGCGTCTCTCCGCGGTGGAGGGGGCCGTTGACACCATCCAGCGAAGGGTTGGCGCCCTCGATGCCGAACTGACCCCGGCCGAGGCCGAGGGCGTTTTGCGGCGCTTGTCGGACCGGATTGACGCGCTCGAGAAGACCGCCACGGGCTCCGTCGCGGAAACTTCGGAGACCGTCGCCCAGCTCTCCGAGCAGATCGCGGAACTGGCCGCCCAGGTGCCGGACCCGGATGCCGATGGCGCCCGTCAGCGGACCGCGCTTTTGGCATTGGGCCAGCTCCGCGAGGCGGTCTTGGACGGGCGAAGCTTTGTCACCGAACTCACGGCGCTCCGGGGGGTGGCCGACGAGACGTTTCTTGCCCCTGATGCTGCCGGGCGGCTCGCCGAACTGGCGCCGGCAGGAGTCGCTTCCGAGGCCGACCTCAAATCCGCCTTCGACCGGGCCGCGGGCGGCATTGTCCGGGCCGGGGTGATCCCGGAGGAAGGGGGGTGGGTGGACAGGACCATCGCCCGGCTGACGGCCCCGATCCGCTGGCGCCGGACGGATCAGCTGGAGGGGCCCGGAGTCCAGGCTACCGTGGCGCGGGCCGAGGTTCGGGTGAAGGCCGGAAATTTCGCCGGTGCCGTCGAGGAGCTGGAAACCCTGGAAGGGCCGGCCCGCGAGGCGGCGGCGGATTGGATCAAGGCGGCGCGCGGTCACACCCAGGTCAAAGCGGTCCTTGCCGGGTTGCAGACGGCGGCCATATCCCGGCTTTCCGATACCGGCAAATAGCCGATGTTCAAGACTCTCTGGTTTCTCATATTGATGGCTGCCGTGGCGTGGGGGGCCGCGTGGATGGCCGGTACGCCGAGTTCGGTCACCCTCGAATGGTTGGGATACCGGGTCGACACCACGATCGGGGTGTTGTTCGCCGCGGTCCTGACGCTGGCGGTCGGAGTCGCGGCCTTCTGGCGGCTGTGGTCGGCGATTCGGACAGCCCCCCGGAAGATTGGCCGTGCCCGGCAGGACAGCCGGCGCCGGCGCGGCTACAAGGCCCTGACCCAGGGGATGGTCGCGGTGGCGGCCGGTGATGCCATCGAGGCGCGGCGTCAGGCCCGCCGGGCCGAGCGGCTGCTGGGAGAGCCGCCGCTTACCATGCTGCTGTCGGCGCAAGCGGCCCAACTGTCGGGTGACGACGAGGCGGCCCACAAGTTCTTCGAGGCCATGTCCGAACGCAAGGAGACCCGCTATCTCGGTCTCCGGGGACAGCTCAGCCAGGCCATGCAGGAGGGAGATTCCGAAAGCGCCATCGAACTCGCCGAGCAGGCGGTGGAACTCAAACCCAAGACCGAGGGCGTCACGGAAACCCTGTTCGATCTTCAGGTGAAGGAAAGCAAGTGGTCGGATGCGGAGGCGACGGTCCGCAAGTCGGTGAAGAACAAGACCATCGATGCCGATGTGGGACGCCGCCGCCGGGCCGTGCTGACCTATGGCCAGAGTGTCGCCGCCGAGGATGAGGGCAAACGCGATGAGGCGCTGCAATTGGCCAAACGGGCCAACAATCTGGCGCCGCGTTTCGTTCCCGCCGCGGTCCGCTATGCGCGGCTGCTGAACGGCGCCGGCAAGCGCCGCCGCGCCGCTTCGATCATCGAGGAAACCTGGGTGGTCAACCCCCACCCGGAGTTGGTGACGGTGATGGAGGGCCTGAGCGACAGCGACAACGCCCAGGAAAAGATGCGGCTTCTGGAGCGGCTCGCCGGGAACAACAAGGATCACCCCGAGAGTCATTTGGCGTTGGCCCGGGCGGCCCTCAATAGCGGCATGTACAAGGAAGCCAGGGAGCATCTGGACGCGGTCGCCGGCGATCAGCCCTCGGCGCGGATCTGCCGCTATATGGCGGAACTCGAGGAGGCCGAGGGCGTCAACCCGGAAGCCGCGCGCGATTGGCTGCGCCGGTTATCCGTCGCCGATCCCGACCCGGCGTGGGTCTGCGATAATTGCGGCAATGTGGTTGCGGAGTGGGATGCGGTCTGTGGCCGCTGTGAACAATTCGACAGTCTGGAATGGGCCACGCCGCCGCGGGTGACGGCTTACGCGGCGGATGAGGAGTTTCATCACGGCGAGACCCTGGAGCCCGAGGCGGCGCCAGGGGAAGGGCCCGGCGAAGAGCCCGCCGGCGCGCCCGCGAACGAGGACAAGCCCACCGCCAACTAGCCGGGGCCGATAGCCGGCGGCGGCGCCCGGACGGGCCGTTCGGGCCCATCCGTCCGGCGGCTCGGATGCCGCGATTGAGGGATCTGGGGTGCTGATCGACGCCGGGACCGCGTAACCCAATCCGCTCTGGAAAAAAGACGGTGGGCGGTATATTACCACCCGGTCCGGAGATGGGCCGCCTTAGCTCAGTTGGTAGAGCATCGCATTCGTAATGCGGGGGTCGGGTGTTCGAGTCACCCAGGCGGCACCATTTCCGCTTCTATTCGCCGTTAACGTCCCCTTGTGGATAAGATTTCGACGCTCACGCACGAACGGTGATTGGTCCGCAAATGACCGAGGGCTGCCGGGCCGTTACCCCGAGTGAACTCTCTCTGACATCGTAAACCGGTCCCAAGATCAATACGGGTACTGTTGGAACAAATTTGGAAGCCGGATTGTCGATGGCGAGACCGGCGTTGTAGATGGCTCATCCACGCGGTCGTTTGCGTTCTCTGTTCGCTAATCAGGCACCGGGTCGAAAACGTTCGCCACAATCGAAAGCGGCGGCCCGAAGGCCGCCGCTTCGACGCAGAATATTTTCTCCGACTTCAACTACATTTTGTCAGGGTCAAGTTTGCTGAACACTTCTGCCCAAAGCGCTTCGGCAAATTTGTCGACATCGTCACCAATGCGGGCATGAATTTTATCCCATTTTGCGACATTCTTCAGGTGGGCCTGAATGATCGCGTCGGGGTTCTTGACGCCTTCTTTTGCCGCGACCTTCGAGATGATGCCGGGCTCTTTCGCCTTGTGCGCTTTAAGGGACGATAGAATATCGTCGCCGGCCTTCACAATTGTGATGCCGCGTTTCGGCGCTTCGCGTCGAACCATTTGGTCTTCCGCCATATACCCATTGATGGTGGTGTTGGCGATCAGCCGCGGCGCATGCTTGAGAATGGCCACTCGTTCGGACCGTTTGAGGCCGTTCCATACCGACCGGTTAATGACCATTGCTGAAGGGGTCGGCTGAATCGCAAGCGGTGCGTCCAGCACATGCTTGGAGATATCCCAAAGACCGAAAGACTGAATCCAGCTGGATGGGCCGGCGATGCAGTCCAGATTTCCGCGCTGCATGGCCTGAACGGCTTTGGAAGGCGGTCCGCCTACCGGTACAGCGCCCAAGCTCTTGAGATAGCGGCCAAGCGCGCCAACCACACGAATTCTTCGGCCCTTGACGTCAGCTGCCGATTTTACCGGCTCTCGGCATAGAAGGTTGAAGCGGGTGGCGGCGTAATTCGCGATGAAGAGCGTCTTGTTTTTTTCGAAGTCCGCTTTACAGGCGGGGCAGTTCAAGTGATAGGTCTCCGCAACGGCGCCCGCCATGGCTATTGGACTTTCGGATGCGTTGACAAGATCGTAGACGACGTTAGCGGAGCGCAGTGCCTTTCGGGTGAAAGCGGGAATCACAGGTCCCCCGGCATCGGCCACCCGATTGCCGATGCCGGCCAGGGTCGCCGGTCCGCCGAAGAGTTGTGCACCCGCGATCAATTTCCAGGTGATCGACCCGTTGGTTTCTTTCTCGATTGCTTTTAGATATGGCGTTACGCCTTCAACGATGACCACATTTTTCGGGCCGTTCCACGATCCATATGTAAGTTCGCCAGCCGTGGCTGCCGACGCCGAGATCAAGATACCCGCGGCGGCCGTGAGCAGACTAGTATTTGAAAATTTCATTTCTACACCTTCCAGACTTGTTGGTGTTCCAGTTGCCAAATTTACTGCCCGGGCGTCATCTTGGTTGACGTCTTTCTGGAGCCTGTGATTTGCCAGCAGGCTTTCCGGGGATTTTCCGGTAGTCTAATCGGCCCTAAATTATTGGCAAGGATGTTGCGGTAAGCCTGCGAAATCGCTATCGGATATTATCGACTTCGACGAAATCGAATGGTTGTCCAAACTAGTGACCTCACTGAAGGCCGGAAAATACCCTGAAGCATTAGGCCGAATACTGATGATCCTCGGCGGCATCGCCACGATCATGATGATGCTCCACATCGTCGCGGATGTGATTTTGAAGCATACGCTCAATGACCCAATCGACGGTACGACCGAAATTGTCGCTGCATACTATATGGTTGCCTCGGTTTTTCTGCCGCTGGCCTACGTAACATTTACCGAGGGCCACCTCATCGTGGAGTTGTTTACTAGTAAATTGTCTGGCCGGCCGCTCAAGTTATTGTCGGTTTTTGCCAGTGCGGTGACAGTTTTCTATCTATTGTTTTTAATCATCTACACGGCAGATGAGGCGATTCTGCGGACTCGGGATGGTGAAGCGTGGGAGACATCCGTTGAATTGGTGGCTGTTTGGCCGAGCCGTTGGTTGCTGCCGATTGGGATGGCGGCGATGGGTATCGTCGTGATTGCGCAGATTATACGTTGGCTGCGCAGCGATCGTGCGAATGAAATCGGGACGTCCCCCGGTATTTGAAAGCCATGATCTGTAATCGCGGCTCCCGTATCCAGACATTGCCCATCCTGGAGTAACAACATGACCGGACTACAGATCGGTTTTCTCGGCCTGGGCATGGTTTTGTTGCTCATCGCCATTCGAATTCCGATCGGCGTTGCGCTCGGTGGCGTCTCCATTCTCGGAATCATGATGTTGCGCGGGCCGGACGTAGCAGCCGGCGTAGTCAAAACGACTGTCTTCGAATTCGCCGCAAGCTGGAATCTCTCAGCCATTCCGATGTTCCTTTTGATGGGCGCCGTCGCACACCATTCGGGGATCAGTTCGGCTCTGTTCAAATCGGCACGGTTATGGCTCGGACGTCTGCCCGGCGGCTTGGCGGTCGCCAGCAATTTTACCTGCGCCGGATTTTCCGCCGCGTCAGGGTCCAGCCTTGCTACCGCCGCTGCGATGGGGCGCATCGCCATCCCGGAAATGATGAAGCAGGGCTACGACAAAGGCATGGCTGCCGGTGTCGTTGCCGCTGCCGGCACGTTGGGTTCCCTAATTCCACCCAGCATTCTTATGGTCCTCTTCGGCATATTTGCCGAGACGTCGATTGCAAAACTCCTGATCGCAGGCGTTCTGCCTGGCATTCTAACCGCGGTGGTCTATGCATCGATGATCATTTTGCGGTGCAAGCTTCGGCCTGAACTTGCACCTGTCGTTACCGAGAAATACAGCCTGCGCGAAAAATTATTGGCGTCAAGCGAGGTATGGCCACTTTTCGCCCTGATTATCGGGATTGTTGGCGGAATATATGCCGGCATCGTCACCCCGACCGAAGCGGGTGCGTTCGGTGCCTTTTTGTCGTTTGTGCTGGCTTGGACACAGAAGCGGCTAACCTGGAAGCTTTTCAAGGACAGCGTCAACGAAGCGCTAATCAACACGGCAAGAATTTTCTTCATTGCCGTTGGCGCAATTATGTTGACCCGATTTCTGGCCTTGTCCGGCTTGCCGTTCTTTATGGGACAGATGATTGGTGATTGGGCGCTTGACCCAGTGCTCCTGATCATCGCCATGTCGCTCATCTACGTTTTTCTCGGCATGTTTCTCGACCCGCTGGGCCTCATGTTGCTGACATTGCCGCTTCTGCTGCCGATGTTCGACGCGCTCAACCTCGATCTCATTTGGCTTGGCGTCCTGGTCATCAAATTCCTTGAAATTGGGCTCATGACCCCGCCAGTAGGCTTCAACGTTTATATCGTGAAAAGCGTTGTCGGCGATACGATCCCCCTGGGAACTATCTTCCGGGGAGTCGCGTGGTTCTTGGGTTGCGAGGTGGTAATCGTCGCACTCTTGGTCTATTTCCCACAGATTTCGACGTTCTTGCCCCAACTGATGTAGGCCTCCGGGAGAGTTCATTGGAAAGCAAGTTCCATGAAGATCGTGATGGGCGGTATGCGGGTAAAGACGGCAGCTCCCAGCGCCATTCCTGGCGGAAGTCGGCTTCGTAATGCGGGGGTCGGGTGTTCAAGTCACCCAGGCGGCACCATTTCCCGGGGCTCTTTTCATCCAGAAACCGAACTGTCAAAGTCTGTTGCCGGAATACGGAGTTTGACCAACGCCCCGCCGGACGGCTTGGGGCAGCGAACGGGAGCAGCGACATGAGTATGGACGGGCCACTGGATGAAGAGCACAGCTGGGTCGACGCCGAGCTGCAGGACAGCTTCGACGAAGAGCTGGAGATGGAGATCGATGACGAGCGTATCGCCCGTGAGCTGCGCGACATCACCGAGTTCGAACATAAATCCACGCTCGCCCGCCGGACCTATTTCCGCGAACTCCTGAAGCTCCAGGCCGAGCTGGTGAAACTCCAGGACTGGGTGATTGCGAACAACTACAAGTTGGTGGTGCTGTTCGAGGGCCGGGACGCGGCCGGCAAGGGGGGCGTCATCAAGCGGATCACGCAGCGGCTCAACCCGCGGGTCTGCCGCACCGTGGCGCTGCCGGCGCCCAATGAGCGGGAAACGACCCAGTGGTATTTCCAGCGCTACGTACCGCATTTACCCGCCGGCGGTGAAATCGTTCTCTTCGACCGGTCGTGGTACAACCGCGCCGGGGTCGAACGGGTGATGGACTTCGCCACAGAGGAGGAGGTGGAGGAGTTTTTCCGCGACGTGCCGGAGTTCGAGCGGATGCTCGCGCGCTCGGGCGTCAAGCTGATCAAGTACTGGTTCTCGATCACCGACCAGGAGCAGCAGCTTCGGTTCCTGATGCGTATCCACGATCCGCTTAAGCAGTGGAAACTGAGCCCCATGGATCTTCAGTCGCGGATTCGCTGGGAGGACTACACCAAGGTCAAAGAGGAAATGTTCGCACGCACCAATATTCCCGAAGCGCCGTGGTATATCGTCGAGGGCAACGACAAGAAGCGGGCGCGGCTCAACTGCATCCGCCATCTCCTGCGGCAGGTGCCCTACACGGACGTTCCCCACGACGAGGTGAGCCTGCCCGACCGAGTCTTCAACCCCGATTACGAGCGGGCGACCCTGCCCCGGGAACTTTACGTGGACGAGGTTTACTAGGGTCCGGACCCGATTGAGCCGCCATAGGAGCGTTGCGGCGATGAGGCCTAAAATGAGTGCGTCATGGCCGGCCTACGCCGTCCGAAAGTCGGCTTCGGCTGACTGAAGGCCGGGCCCACCGGACCGGCTTCGCCGGCCGGAGGACAAACCGCGACCCGGCCATCCACGTGTGCCACCGGCCGCGACCCGGTGATGACGGCTTACGGGTGAGCGGGGCTCCAAAACACACGGAGGCAGGCCTGCACGACTTGTTTTGTAGTTATTTTTGGTTATATTGAATACATAGCAAGACGCAGGAGGAGCCATGCCCCGCACGAGAACCATGACCGTCCGCGTCAGCGGCGCACTCAGCGATTTCGTCGCCGCAAACACCGGTGAGGATTGCATCTACGAGAATGTCAGCGAATACATCCGAGATTTAATCCGTCGCGACAAGGAACGTGTGGAGGCGGAAGCCTTCGACCAGCTGAAAGCGGAACTGACCCACGCCTTTGCCGCACCGGAGCATAGCTATCAGCCCCTGACAGCGGACGATGTGATCGCGCGGAACCGCTCCTGACACTCGTACCCGCCATTCGCATCCAAGAGTCGGCCTCCCACCGCCTCGACGACATCTACCGCTACACAAGGGACGGGTGGGGCGAGGATCAGGCGGAGAAATACATCACTGGCCTGTTCGCCACCTTCGACAAGATTGAGGACCACGGTATCGCCTCGAAACCCATCCCGGCGGAATTCGGAGTCGATGGGTTCTTCTTTCGGTATGAACACCACGTCGTTTATTGGCGGCATCTCTCGAATGGCGACATCGGGATCGTGACGATCTTGCACGAACGGATGCATCAAATCGACCGTTTCCGGGATGACTTCGGGCTCGGCTAGAGCGTCGGGCGTTTTATCCGCAACATACCCTACCCGGCTCCGTAGACCTCGGCGCTCTCTTCCTGGCTCACCGGATTGCCCTCCGGGTCACGAAGCGGGAACGCCTTCAAGGTCTTCATCCACACGTCGAAGCCGTAATGGTAGGCGATCAGGGTGCCGATCTCCATGATCTCGGCCTCCGACCAGTGCCGCTTGCCTTCATCGTAGAAATCCGCGTTCACCGCCTTGGGATCGGTGTACATCAGCGCCGAGTATTTGAGCGCCCACTTCTCGGCGTCCGAGAACCGGCCGTCGTTTTCGAAATCGCCGCAGCCCGCATCGATCGTCTCCTCGGTGAGGCCGGCCTCCTTGGCCATGGTCGAGCGCAGATTGGCGAAGTAGGGATCGCCGGCGAACCGGGCGAGCCGGACTCGGATGATTTCCTTGAGCTTGTGGTCGACGTTGCCCTCGGCGTGGGACACCCAGAACGCATCCCACACCGCCTGGGCATGGCTCGGCGCATGGGCCATGATCTGCAGCAGCAGCGGGTCCGGCGCCCGCAGGCTCTCGGCCTGCTCGAGCATCCTGGCGAGCGCCTTGTTTTCCTTGAGTTCCTCGACGGGAACCGGATCGATCACTGGCATATTTGTGTTTCCCGGTTTACTCGGCGGCCTCGCCCGGCGCCAGATCCTTGGCCCGCTGCATGGCGCCCTTGGTGTGGGACATGGGCGTATCGCCGTAGATCTCGCGGCTTTCCTCCTGGCTCACCAGCCGCCCGTCGGGGGCGAACATGGGGTAGAAGCCGAGAGTGCCGAAGAACGTGTGATAGCCGATGTTGAACGCGATATAGGCGCCGAGCTCGACGATCTCCTCGGTCGAGAAGTGTTCGCGCAACCCGGCGTAAAACGCCTCGTCGATTTTCTCCGGATGCTTGTCCATATATTCGGTGTAGCGCAGCGCCGCCTTCTCGCGCGCGGTGAACTTGCCGGAGGCTTCGTAGTTGTCGATGCCTTCGTCGAGCAGTTCCTCGGTCAGTCCATTCCCCTTCGCCGAAGCGGATCGGACGTTTCCTCAATAATTGCAATCGGCCGCCCGCGACAGCTGAACGCGGATGATTTCCTTGAGGCTGTGGTCTACCTTGCCGGTGGAGAACAGGGTGCCCCAGGCGATGTACATGGCTTTCGACAGGTCCGGGTTGTGACCCATCATGGCGTGGAACGCCGGGTCCGGCGCGCGGTTGCGAAGCGCCTTCTTGATGAACGGGCCGAGTTTGCCTTTCCCGAGCTCGTCCAGATCCATAAGCGAAATATTGGGCATGATCTGGTTCCTTGTTGAAACCGGTTGAATTCGATCCTTGAACAAGCGGTCGCGTCCGATCCTAGAATTACCGTCTCGGACCGGCTTTTTCCAACGGATTCGAACATTCCGGGCGGTGCGTGGCGGATCATTCCGCCCGGTCGAATACGGATCATTCCGCCCGGTCGAATACGGATCGTTCCGGCCGGTCCAATACGAATCATGATCCGCGTACAAATCCGGGCGAAATCCGTTTCGCTACACGATGCCGTCGGCGCGGAACTTTTCGATCTCCTCCCCGCCGTAGCCGAACTCGGCCAGCACCGCATCCGTATCGGCGCCGTATTCGGGCGCGCTCTTGACCATCTGCTGGCCGGTGCGGCTGAGATGGATGGGCTGGCCCACCAGGCCGATCTCGCCGAGGCCGGGCGACGTCACGGTCTGGCGCACGCCCAGCGCCTCGACGCAGGGATCGGCAAAGGTCCTGTCGAGGGTGTTGATGGGCCCGGACGGCACGCCGACGGCGTTCATGGCGGTGACCCATTCGTCCGCGGTCCGGGTTTCGGTCTTGGCCTCGATCAGCGGGTTGAGTTCGTCCCGGTTCTCGAAACGCGCCTTGGCCGAGGCAAAGCGCTCGTCATCGATCAGTTCCTCGGCGCTCAACGCCTTGCAGAACTTCTCCCACATGGTGGCCATGGGCGCCAGGAGCACATGCCCGTCCGAGGTCCGATAAGCGTTGGTCGGCACATTGGTCGGGTGGTTGTTGCCCGCCTGGCCCGGCACGTCGCCGTTCATGGTGTAGCGCGCGGCCTGGAAATCGAGCAGGAAGATGCAGGCCTCCATCAGCGTGGTCTGCACCCACTGGCCTTCGCCGGACCGCTCGCGCTCGAACAGTGCCAGCAGGATGCCGTTGGCCAATAGCGTGCCGGCCATCATGTCGGAGATCGCCGCGCCCGAGCGCACCGGCCCCTGGCCCGGATGGCCGGTGACCGACATATGCCCGCCCATGGCCTGGACCACCGGGTCGAGCCCGGCCCGCTTGGCGTACGGCCCGTCCTGGCCGAAGGCCGAGATGCTGGCATAAACGATCCGGGGGTTGATCGCCCTGATGCTTTCATAGTCGACGCCGAGGCGCGCCTTCACGTCCGGCCGGTAATTCTCGACGATGACGTCGGCTGTCTCCGCCATCTTCTTGAACACCGCGACGCCCTCTTCCGACTTGAGATTGAGCGTCATGCTCCGCTTGTTGCGGTGCAGGTTCTGGAAGTCCGGCGAGTGGCGGGCGGAAAAATCCTTGTCCCCGCACAGCCCCGGCGGCTCGATCTTGATCACATTGGCGCCCCAGTCGGCCATCTGGCGCCCGGCGGTGGGCCCGGCCCGGGCGAGCGTCATCTCCAAAGCGGTGATGTCCTTCAGGACATCGGATGCGGGCTGAAACGGCATTTGGTGGTCCTCCCCGGCGGAATTTTTCTCAGCCTAATTCCGTCGCGCGTAGAAGAAAACCGTTTCGATTTCGAATCGGATGACGAATTGGCGGACCAGGATCCGGACTCGATTGAGCCGCCATAGGGGGGTTGCGGCGATGAGGACGGCGCGGCACAAGGTCCCTCGCCCCCGCTCGCTCTCGAAGTCATTTTCCGTGGCAAAGAGAAACCGGCCCGCCGGCCTTTCAAAACCGGGACCCTTGGACCGGCCCGACATGCCGCGCCAAGCGAACATCGACGCGGCTAGACCGTTCAGCCGGTCAGGACCTGGTCCAGATGATCGGCGGCGGCGAGGCGCGCTTCAACCGATGACGCGCCCGGGTGATAGAACCGATAGATCCGGGTTGCGGCGTCGAGCGCCAAGGCATTGGCAAGACCAAATGCATGGGATTGATGCGCTAATTGCAAGTCGTTAGCACTGGTCAATTGTCGAAGGTCCGTGCTATTGCGGTGCCCGGACATCAACGGGCCGGGCGGCCCGACGGAACCGCTAGGGGAGCTCCATGCAGGGTGATAAAAAGGTCATCGCGTATCTCAACAAAGTGCTCAAGAACGAATTGACGGCGATCAATCAATACTTCCTGCATTCACGGATGCTGAAGGATTGGGGACTGCTGCGGCTGGCCCGCCATGAATACGAAGAATCCATCGACGAGATGAAGCACGCCGACATGATCATCGAGCGGGTCATCTTTCTCGAAGGGCTTCCGAACCTGCAGGACCTCGGCAAGCTCTATATCGGCGAGAACGTCAAGGAGGTGCTCGAATGCGACCTCCGGACCGAGATGGAAGCCATTCCCGATCTCCGGGAAGGCATCGCCCACTGTGAGTCGGCGGCCAACTACGTCACCCGCGACCTGTTTCGCTCGATCCTCGATAATGAGGAAGAGCACGTGGACTGGATCGAGACCCAACTCGGCATGATCGAGAAGATGGGGATAGAGCCTTACATGAATGCCCAGGTGCACGAGGACGATTAAGCCGCGGCGTCGCCTCTGGTCCGGTCGATCACCGCCTGGGCTTCCTCGACGCATTTGCCACACTCGGGAAATTCGCCCAAGCGCTCATAGGCCTCGGCAGCCGACGTCACGCCCTCTTCAACGAGCCGGCGAATCTGACTGTCCGTATAACCGTGGCACATGCAAACGTACATTGCGATCCTCTTGGGCCGGTATAACGACCGTGCCCCTTCGTCCCTAATATTGGCCTGTTGAGAATGATTGTCAATTAGGGAGGTGAGCGTGGCGATAAAGTACCCGGTCTCCAGGCGCTGCAAGACGGCGATGGATTTTTCGCCCTCGGTTTGCAATTGGGCGACATAGGCCTCCGGCGCGGCCGGCGGTTCCCCGGGCACCGCCTTGAGAATTGCGTCCATTTGCGGCGACGTCGCCAACATCTTCATTCCTGCCAATTTGCCCGAGCGTAAGCCATCGTGAACGGACGTTGCCGGCAGGTTGCAGGTCGGCGGGCGTTAGCCGATGATCTCGGGACCGATCCCCTGAAACACCTGACGCAGGTCCACCGACGACCGCTCCCCCACATACTTGAAGCAGGTGTCGAGCCACTCTCCGGCGGTCTCCCGGCCGATGTCGAACAGATGGCGCAGGAATGCCCATTCGCCGTTCATTTTCGACGACGCGCCGAGGGGCAGGATGTCCTTGGTGGATTCGATGATGTGCACGTTAATGTGCCGATAGCCGGTGCCCTCCAGCTTGCCCTCGGCCAACAGCCGCTGGACGAATTCGATGGCCCGGAGTTCCTTCAACAGCGACGCGTTGAAGGTGATCTCATTGACCCGGTTGAGGATTTCCCGCGCCGATTTCGGTGTCTCGGTCCGCTCGATGGGGTTGATCTGGACAATGGCGATGTCGCAGCCGTGACCCTCGTCGTAGAGCGGGAACAGGGACGGATTGCCCATGTAACCCCCATCCCAGTACGGCACGCCGTCGATCTCCACCGCCTGGAAGACGTGGGGCAGGCAGGCCGATGCCATCACCATGTCCAGCGTCATCTGTTCACGGGTGAACACCCGCACCCGGCCCGTATGGACGTTGGTGGCGGAGACGAATAGGGCCATATCGGTGCAGCGGCGTACCCGGTCGAAATCCACCAGATTGTCGACGATGTCGCGCAGCGGGTTGATGTTGAGCGGGTTGAGGTCGTAGGGCGATGACAGCCGGTTGACCAGATCGAAGAACACGAAGCCGGGGGATGCGTCGAGGCTCCAGTTGCCGGTCGCGGCGTCCCAGGGGGTCCGCTGAAGCGGGCTCATATGGGTGGCCCCGCTGACCGCCCGCCAGAACTTCTCCAGCGCCGCCCGCGCGCCGTCCTCGCCCCCGGCGACCAGACCGTCGGCGGCGACCACCCCGTTCATGGCGCCGGCACTGGTGCCCGAGATGGCATCGATGTGGACCCGGCCGTCTTCCAGGAGCTTGTCGAGGACACCCCAGGTGAAGGCGCCGTGGGCGCCGCCGCCCTGCAGGGCGAGGCGGATGGACTTCCGGCCGTTGGCGGGCTGGTTCGTCATCTCCCGCCCCGCTCAGTGCGCGGTCCAGCCGCCATCCACCGGAAGCGCCGTGCCGGTGATCTGTGCGGCCTCGTCCGAGCAGAGAAATACGGCGAGCGCGCCCAATTGCTCGACGGTGACGAATTCCTTGGTCGCGTGCGCCTCCAGCAGCACGTCGCGCACCACTTCTTCCTCGCTGATCCCCCGGGCCTTGGCCGTGTTGGGGATTTGTTTCTCGACCAAGGGCGTCAGCACGTAGCCCGGACAAATGGCGTTGCAGGTGACGCCGAACTCGGCGGCTTCGAGCGCCACCGTCTTGGTCAAACCGAGCATGCCGTGTTTGGCCGAGACATAGGCCGACTTGAACGGCGAGGCGACCAGCCCGTGGGCCGACGCGAGATTGATGATCCGTCCCCACTGCCGGTCCTTCATTCCCGGCAGCGCCGCGCGGATCATATGGAAGGCGCTGGAGAGATTGATGGCAATGATGGCGTCCCACTTGTCGATGGGGAGTTCGTCCACCGGCGCTACATGCTGTATGCCCGCATTGTTGACGATGATGTCGGCGGAGCCGAACTCCGTCCGGGCGGCCTCCACCAGGCCGGCAATTTCATCCGGTTTGGTCATATCGGCGCCGTTATAGCCGACGCCGACACCGCATTTATCGGCGAGACCGGCGCGAACCGCCTCGACTTCAGCCTCATCGCCGAAGCCGTTGAGCATGATGTTGTACCCGTTCGCGGCTAACGCCCGAGCAATGCCCAGCCCGATGCCGCTGGTGGAGCCGGTGACAATGGCGGTCTGGTTGTCTGGCATTTGATTGGTCCTTTGCAGATTGCGTCTGTCCCAATGCCCAACCTATCAACGGCCCCAAGATTTTGCACCGCAAAATGCATCCTTGGGCGGCCCAGGAAAAACGCCCCGCCAGGACGGGGCGTCTGGGTTCCGGGAATTTCGCGGTGCTTAGGCCTGTGCTTGTCCGACACGGCTCGAAAAGTAACTCGTCAAGGCGCCGAGCAGCATCCAGAACAATGCGGTCACGACCAGCGTTGCGACAATAAACTGGGAAACGAGTTCGGCGGGCACGGCGTGCTCCACATGTACCCGCTCGATTTGAACGAAATGCGGCGCGGCGATGAGCAGCGCGCCGGCAATTCTCCAAAGCATCTGTTTCGCGAGGAAAAGA
Organism: Rhodospirillales bacterium; assembly: GCA_965213765.1. Classification (GTDB taxonomy): domain Bacteria; phylum Pseudomonadota; class Alphaproteobacteria; order Rhodospirillales; family UBA2165; genus JAJDXO01. The sequence continues at coordinate 2,903,271 of OZ243926.1, forward strand.
AGGGCCAGTCCTCCGGCCGTGAGGACGGTTGTCGCCATCGCCCAGGTCTGGCGGGCGACAAGATCCTCTTCCGCGGCCATGCCGGGGAGTTCGGGCGGAAGACCGAAGGCCGGTGCCAGGTGTACCGCGGCAAATCCGGCCAGCCCCCATATGATCCCCTCCCGCCAGGAGATCCGCCGCCGGCTAAGGACAAAGGCAGCCGACAAGACGAGGCCGAATCCGATTGCCGTGATCAGATTTGAGAACAGCGAAAACGCTGTCCGTTCGAGGCCGTCGGCCGGCGACCATTCATCATCGCCATGAGAATGACCGGCGCCGTCTTCATGTGAACGGCTCCGAGGTGCCTCCACTTGCGTTGCGCCGTGGTCATGACCGCCCGCAGCCTGTCCTTCGTAGCTCTCGGCCTCGAACACCATGGGTACGAGCTTCACCTGCTGGGCGCCGAATATGAACAGCCCGGCGAGTATCCCGGCCAGAAGGCCCGGATAGAAAATCGACCTAATCAATTTGTATCTCCGGCGGCAGGCCTAGTGGCAGGGAAACCCGGTTGCGTGGCGGACGTCATGGGCCGCGCCGTGGAGCGTGATGGGATTTGCGTACGCCGCTCCCCACACCAGCAATGCTCCAAATGCCAACACAAGGATCGCTGACAGCCGCCGTTTCCCGTCTTCGGAAGCGAGGGCTTCCGACGCTGGTTGAGTTGTTGTCGTTTCGCTCGACATATTCACCCTCCGTGCTTGACGTGCGTGCCGCAGTGAACCCCCCCAAGGGTTCCGCGGCCAAACGGACGGCAGGTATCTGACTCTCAGCCCGGGCTGATCACAGTTGCGGGGGCAGCCCCGGATTTTCGCCGGGTTCCCTTAACCATCCAGCCGACAGAGTAGCCGCTGCCCGCCCATGGTCAAGGCCGGTCGTGGCTGGTGTCCGCGGGGCCTGATTGTGGAGACCGTGCGTTCCCTCGCCCCTTTCAGGGGGAGAGGGAGTTTCGGTGGGTCCCCTCGCCCCTTCCCGGGGAGAGGGACAGGGTGAGAGGGCGCAAAAAGGAGAAACCCCTAGTTTGAGTACGGACCCTTAATGACCGCCCATGGCGCCCGCGCCCATGATCCGGACCGTTACGTCGACTTTGCCCGCCTCGGCAAAATAGAGCGATAGCGGAAACGTCTCGCCCTCCTTCAACTGCTGTTTCAGGCCCATCAGCATGATGTGGAGCCCGCCCGGTTTGAGCTCGACCGATTTGCCTTTGGGCAGCCGGATCTTCTCGATCGCGCCCATGCGGGCCCGGTCGCCGTCATGGATAATCCGGTGCAACTCGACGCGCCCGGCGACCGGGGAGCTTGCCTTGATCAAACTGTCCGCGCCGCCCCTGTTGGCAATGGTGAGGTAGGCGACGCCGGGCCGCGATCCGCCGGTGGACGCCCGGGCCCAGGGGTTCGAGATGGTCAGCCCGCCGACGGCGGCATCCGCCGCCAAAGAGGTGCCGGCCGGAGCGGCAAAGACGGTTGCCGCCGCGAGAACCGCACCGAAGATGGTTTTCATGACTGTTCCTTTTGCCCTTTAGAGTCGGGCCCGGATGTCATCCGCCAACGCCTTGGCCGGCGTGCCATAGGAATAGTGGCGGATAAACTCGCCGGTGGGCGACATCAGGTAGGTGATGGAGGAGTGATCCATCAAATAGAACCGATCCTCCTTGGGCTTGGCCTGCTCCTCCGCAGAAATGTTCTTGGTGTAGAAAATCCGGAACGCCTTCGCGACGCCGGCGATCTGTTCCGGCGTCCCCGTAAGGCCGGTGATCCTCTTGTCGAACAGTTCCATGTAATCGCCGAGGGCTTCTGGATTGTCGCGCCCGGGATCGATGGTCACGAACACGGCGTTGACGTCCTTGGCCTTGCCGCCCAGTTGGTCGAGGGCGAAGGCGATTTCATTCATCGTCGTCGGGCAGATATCCGGACAATGGGTGAAGCCGAAGAAGATCAGTGTGTGCTTGCCGAGATAGTCCCTTTCGGTAACGATCTCGCCCCGGTGATTGGTGAGGGTGAACGGACCGCCGATCGACGCACCGGCGACCGTGCCTGTCGTGCCGATAATCTTGGTCCGCACGGCGGGCCCGCCCGACAGCTTGGCCGTATTGGCGATCAGGAAGCCGCCGAGACCGGCGGCGATGACCAGCGCCGCGACGGGCACGATCATCTTGGGTGAGAATTTCATTGGGGCTGTCCCCGCTCTATGCGTTGAACCTGGTAACGTTGGAGACGGTCAACTCAGGCAGGGGGAGCGCGGGATCGGAATGAGGATAAGGGCGCGCGGCCGGCCGCGGCTGCGGCGGCGGCCGAATTTGATACGGCAACCAAGCCGGGTCCGGGAAGCGCCGATGCGGGCGGCAGGCCATACCCGCCACCGGCGGCGCTCAGGACGCAGTGGCCGTTGCCCGCGGATGCCTCGCCCGCCGGTCCCTCGGGTGCAGTCCCGTCAAACGGATCATCGATGACCTTGAGGCCGAACGCCGTACAGATCACCATGCCGCCGGCGAACGGCGACCCGGGTTGCCCATCGAGTTTGATCTGCTGGGCCGCGGCCGCGAGCGGCATCATGGCCTGAAAAATCAGCGCCAACGCCGCCAGGGAGGCGGCAAATTCCCGGCCCGGGCAGATGGCGCGCAATCCCTTCATGGCGGCGATCTTAGCTTCTGAAAGGGCCGGCGCAAGCGCTGTCGGGCTGTGGTCACGGCGGCTTGAACGGCCCGCGGGAAGCGAAAAATGTCTCGGAGAATAAATCCAACGGCGGTACCCTTTGGCCTTGCGGCGGGGGAGGCGCCGATCATGGATGACGGAGCACCGATCGACGGCGGTTCGCCGGTCGACGCCGGGAAATTACGCGCCGGCGTGAGCGACAAATACCGTGCGGTCGCGCTGGCGCCCGACGGCGATTACCATTTTCATACCGGGCGGCCGCTCGCGGCCAGGCTCGGCTACGATGGCGCGGTGGTCAATGCGTTGCCCGATGCGGCGGTAGAGAGCTTCGCCGGGATCGCCAACCCGTTCTCGCTGCGCCGGCTGGAAGCCGGTGAGAAGGTGGTCGATGCGGGCTCGGGGGCCGGTTTCGATTGCTTTGTCGCAGCCGGCCTTGTCGGCGAAGGCGGCGAGGTCGTCGGCATCGACATGACCGACGAGATGCTCGAAAAGTCCAGCGGTACGGCCAAGGCCCTGGGGCTCGGCCACGTGTCATTCCAAAAAGGGTTGCTGGAGGATATTCCCGTCGACGACGGCTGGGCCGACGTGGTGATCGGCAACGGCGTGTTTAACCTATGCGCCGACAAGAAGGGCGTCTTCACCGAAGTCATGCGGATTCTGAGGCCGGGCGGCCACCTTCAATTCGCCGATATCGCCAATGGCAAGCCGGTGCCGGAGGCGGCGATCCGCGACATTGATTTATGGACGGCGTGAATTGCCGGTGGCCTGCCGTGCGCGGGCTGGCGGAAGATGCTGGCGGATGTCGGGTTCGAGAACGTCCAAGCAGGCCCGGCGGTCGATACCTTCGGTGAGGCGGGCGGCGAGAAAAACGCCCGCGCCTTCGACGTGTTCGGCTATCCGTTCATCGCGCGGAAGCCCGGCTGAGACCGCCTTGGAGCCAATATGACCGTCGCCAATGTTCCAACCGCCCTGTTTACGGGATTCTTCGGCGTCGGCAAGACGACGGCGATCCGTCATCTGCTGTCGCATAAGAATCCGGACGAGCGGTGGGCGGTCCTGGTCAACGAGTTCGGCGAGGTGCCCATCGACGGCGCGGCGCTCGAACCCGATGAAGCCGAAGCCGGCGGTGTGGTGATCCGCGAAATCGCCGGCGGGTGTATGTGTTGCACCATGAACCTGCCGATGAAGGTGGCGATTGCCGATGTGCTCCGCCGGGCAAAGCCCGAGCGATTGATCATCGAGCCCACGGGCATCGGACACCCGGCGGGCATTCTGGATGAGCTTCGCGGCGACGATCTCCGTGACGCGGTCGACGTGGGTGCGGTCATCTGCCTGGTCGATCCCAGGGCCGTCAAAGACGCCAGGCTGCGAGAGGCGGCCTTGTTTCGCGATCAGGTGCATTTGGCGGACGTGCTGGTGGCCAACAAGGCCGATCTCGCGGCCGCCGACGACCTGAAGGCCTTTGACGCATGGGCGCGGTCGCTGTTTCCGCCCAAGGCGGTGATCGAAACCACAAGCCGGGGTGTCCTTGACCCGGCGCTGCTCGACCTCGCCGGCGATGCCGCGCGGGTGCCGTTGTTCCCGCACCTCCATGATCATGGGCATGACCACGGACATGACCACGCGCCTCCCGATTCGCCGGATACCGGGAATCCTTCGCCCGGAAATCCCATCCGGCGGCGGAGCGCCGGCGAGGGGTTTGATGCCTGCGGCTGGATCTTCGATGCCCACGATGTGTTTCGCCGGGACGATCTCGTCGACCTGCTGGGTCCTCCCGGCCCGGTCAAGAACCTTCAGCGCCTCAAAGGGGTATTTCGAACGCCGGACGAGTGGCTGCTGATGGATCGGGTGCGGAATGAAATGACGGTGATGCCCATCGCCTATCGGCGGGACAGCCGGATCGAGGTGATCGCCGAAGCCGGGAATATAGACTGGACCGGCCTTGAAGGGGCGCTTCTGGAATTGATCGAGACCGACTGACGGAGCTCCGGGACACCAAGGAGGCAGCCGTGCTTCGTTTCCACCGCGGCGTTGCCGGATCGCTGGTGGGGGCGGCCCGGCGGCCCGGGGAGCAAGATGAATTCGAAAAGGCCGAAAGAAGCCTCCGCCGCGCCCTCGATTGGGCGACGGGACGCGGCCGCTGAATTCGGGTCGTTGTCCGAGGAAATGGCGGCCGGCTAGTGGATTGAATCTAACATTTGATGCCCCCGTTTGACGGCGGCGATAATTTTGTCGGGATCGGCGGTCCAGACGAAGGGCTTGGGGTCATCATTGGTCTCGTCGATGAATCGATTGATGGCGGTTTGCAGGTCGACCACGGATCTGAAGACACCGCGCTTGAGACGGCGTCTGGAGAGCTTGGCGAAGTATCCCTCGACGGCGTTGAGCCAGGAGCACGAGGTCGGCACGAAGTGGAAGACGAAGCGCGGATGACGGGCGAGCCAGGCGCGCACCTTGGGATGCTTGTGGGCGGCATAGTTGTCGAGGATCACGTGCACCATCTTGCCGACTGGCGCCTCACGCTCGACGGCCTTCAAGAAGCGGAGGAATTCCTGGTGACGGTGGCGCTGCATACAGCGCCCGATCACGGTGCCGTCGAGCACGTTGAGGGCGGCAAACAGGGTGGTGGTACCGTTGCGTTTGTAGTCGTGGGTCATGGTGCCGGCCCGACCCTTCTTCAGGGGCAGGCCGGGCTGAGTGCGATCGAGGGCTTGGATCTGCGACTTCTCATCGACCGAGAGGACGATGGCGTGGGCGGGGGGATCGACATAGAGCCCGACCACGTCGCGCAGCTTGGTGACGAACTCGGGATCGTTGGAGAGCTTGAACTGGCGCACCCGGTGCGGCCGCAGGCCGTGGGCCCGCCAGATGCGGTGTACCGAACTGACGCTGATCCCGACTGCCTCGGCCATCATCGCTCCGGTCCAGTGCGTGGCCTCGGCGGGCGGCTCGGTGAAGGTCAGTTCCACCACCCGCCCGGCCACCTCGGGCGGCAGCGGCGCAATTCGCGAGGGTCTGGTCTTGTCGCGCAGCAGGCCCTCTACGCCCTCTTCAGCAAAGCGCTCCTGCCAGCGCCAGACGCAAGTCTTGGACTTGCCGGTCTCGCGCATGATCGCGTTGGTGCCCATACCCGAGGCGCTGAGCAGCACGATGCGGGCCCGCCAGACGTGCTTCTGCGCCGTGTTCCGATCCCGCACCAGCGCTTCGAGCCGCAGCCGATCAGCGGAAGAAAGATCAATGTTGATTCCTGGTCGCATGCGACAGACTCGCACATTCCCAGTCAGCGCGGAATCCCCCTCGGGATGCAATCGTCAGATTTTATCCACTAGCTCTGCGTCCCCCCGGCGTCCCGCTTGTAGTTGGTATCGATGTACCAGCTCATATATTCAAGCATGGTCATGGGTTCGAACCGGGCCGGGTTGTCGTCCGAAATGCAGGTGTCCAGCGGATCGGCCACGGTCTCCGGGCTGGGATTGAAGAACATGGCCATGGAATAGCGGTCCTTCCGGGGCGGCACCACGCGGTGCGGCGTCGGCATGAACCGGCCGTTGGTCCAGCGGTTCAGGAACTCGCCCGTATTGACGATGATCGAATCCTTGATCGGCTTGGCGGTCATCCACTCCCCTTCGGGGGTCAGGATTTCGAGCCCCGGCACGTCCGAGATCGGCAGCAGGGTCATGAAGCTGTGATCGCAGTGGGGCGCGATGCCGAACTGGTTCTCCCTGGCCTTGGCCGGCGGATAGTGGGCGTTGCGCGTCCACCAGGTGGGCTCGGTAAAATACGGATCAAAGAAATCGGCGGGCTTATCGAGGGCCAGCGCATACAGCGGCAGCATGGCGTAGCCCAGTTTGCTCATCTCGTTCTGGTAGTCGACCATGGCGGTCTTGAACCGGGGCAGGCTCTCCGGCCACGGGTTGGGGCCGCAGAACCGGTAACCGGCCTGGATGTGGGGATGGTCCGGCGCTCGCTCGCGGGCCAGTGTGATGGTCTCGTTCAGGTCCTTCTCGGTGTTCTCGTTGATCACCGAGGTGACATAGACCGTCGATTCCGGCGGAATGTAACCGACCGAATTCTCGTTGATCTTGACCTTGAGCTTCTCCTCCATGGGTAGCGCGCAGAATTCCTCCAGCGCCGCATAGGCCGCGTCGACGGGTCCCCGGTCGATGCCGTGATTGACCACGTAGTAGAAGCCGATGTTCTCCTGGATGTAGCGGAGCTGCGCCGCCAGCGCATCGCGGGCCGCCGGATCACCGGCAAGATAGCCGCCGAGATCGAGGGTCGGAATGTCGTGAAACCTGCCGTCGTCGCTCATCACGGTTTCCAGGGCGACGGGGCGCGCGGTCCGGGTGGTCTCGAGGGGTTGGGCGGCGGTGCTCATGTCAGCCTCCTGGAACGAATCCGTGTTTGGTCGCTGGTGTGACGTTGATATAAGAATTACAGATATTATCTTGTCTAAAAAATAATAATTTCTTATAGGGGGCAGAATCCCGGCTATTGGCCGGTCGTTTCGCGCCAGCGCCCGGTAACTGCCGTCATTTCGGCCCTGAGCCTATCGGCGAACACTTGGGCGGCGCCGTTGAGAGGCCGCTGCACCTGATGGATCAGGTAGAAATCCGATTTGATGTCCGGTGCGGCGACGGGGCTGAACCGGAGCGCGCCGGCGTCGATATCCTGCAGCACCGAGGTGAAGGGCAGCAGGGTGCACCACTCGGTCTCCCGGGCGAGATCGAAGGCGGCGGTCATGGAGTCCATCTCCATGATCGCGTTCACCGGAATTTCGCCGGCGCGTATGAAGCTTTCGATGTTCCGGCCGAGGGAATGCTGTACCGACGTCACCACTAAATTGAGGGGCGGCAGCTCGGCGAGAGTGACCGGCGCCCAGGCCGTCAGGCCCATCGCGGGACCCGATATCAGCACCACGTTCTCCCGCAGGATGATTTCGGCGTTGAGGCCTTCGTGACTTGGCGGCGTGGTGACCACGGCGAGATCGAGGGTGCGGTCCATCACCCAGTCGGTGAGCGTGCCGCTATAACCTTCCATGAGACTGAACCGGATTTCCGGATACTCGGCGACGAATCCGGGAAAGAAGTTGGGCAGCAGGCCGCGGACGATCGAGGGGATGAGACCGATCCTTACCGTGCCGGTCACTTCACCGGAGAGCGCAAGGAGTTCCTGACCGGCGCTCTCCACATCTTTCAGGATGGAGACCGCGCGCCGGTAAAACCCCTGGCCCGCCTGGGTGGGCGTAACGCCCGCGACCGAACGCTCGAACAGCTGGCTGCCGAACTCTTCTTCCAGATTACGGATCTGGGCGCTCATGCCCGGCTGGGTGCAGTGCTCGCGGACGGCGGCCTTGGAAAAGCTGCCCTCTTCGTAAATGGCGACGAAATATTCGATCTGGCGGAGGTTCACCGGCCGGGGCCCATAATTGAGAATTATGACATACTTCCGATACTATCACCGCAAGCGTAACCCTCCGCAATCCGGGCCGTCGGCGGCCGCCGAGCCGTTGACCGACGCTGGGACCGGCAGCTTCTTGTCCGGCCCAACCGGTGCCCGGGCGCGGGATTTGCGCCGGGCGCAGCTTAAATCCGTCGGCATCGGGTTGGGATTCGGGGCGCGGAAGCTCGCGGCGGACGTGATTTCCGCCGTCGCAACGGCTATTATCAGGACCGGGCGATCATGAAGATGGAGTTCCGGGTGCCCTGCGAGACCGATATGGAGAAGGTGCGAAAGATCATCAAGAAAGAAGGCCGGGCCATGTTCGAAGACCCGGCGTGCGGGGAGAACATGCCCGCGCCGCCGAATCCCGGGGGGTCGCCCGCATGGCGGTTTCGGCGATGATCGTCCGCGCCAAGTTCACCGCCGCCGACGCCCGAGCGGCCGAAGAAGGAGCACCGGCGCCGCCGGTGGACCACCGATGACCGATACCCGGGAGATTCCGGTTCTCGATATCGCGCCGTTTCTCGCCGGTGACATGGAGGCAACCGGCGAACTCGCGAAGAACCTCCGTTGGATCCAGGAAGAGATCGGGTTCTATTACATCGTCGGTCATGGGGTGCCGGCGGATTTGATCGCCGCCGCGGTGGATCAGGTGCGTGACCTGCACGCCCTGCCGCAAGACGAGAAGCTGAAACTCAAGGTGGATGAGCGGACCACCGGTTACGTGCCCATCAAGTCGACCATCTACGTGACCACCGATGCGGGCGACAACACCAAGTATGATCTGAACGAGAACTATCGCATCGTCCGGGAACGGCCCGATGATCATCCGGGCATCCGCGAGGGGCGCCGGTTTACCGGGCCCAACAAGTGGCCGACGCCGGATCTGCTTCCCGACTTCAAGCCGACCATGCTGGCGTACTACCAAGCCATGGAAGACCTTGGCAGATCACTGCTGCCGCTTTATGCCCGGGCCCTGGGCCTGGCGCCGGACTATTTCGACAAGATGTTCACCGATCCTCAGTGGCTGACCCGCAATGTCCGGTATCCGGCGGTTGAGGCGGAGGAGGACGAGTTCGGCATCTCTCCCCATACGGACCACGGATTCATTACGCTCCTGCCGATCCCCGAAATTCCGGGATTGGAGGTGAAAACCCGGGATGGCGACTGGATCACCGCCGGCTATGTGGAAGGTGCGATGATCGTCAACAGCGGCGACTTCATGCAGAAATGGACCAACGGCCAATTCATCGCGACGCCGCACCGGGTACTGGCGCCGCCGGTGGAGCGTCATATCTCGGCGTTCTTCTACAATCCAAACTGGGATGTACGGTCCGAGCCGCTGCCCGGCTGCACCGGGCCGGACAACCCGCCCAGCTACGAGGTGACGACCTTCTACGATCACCTCTGCAACTACGTCGACAAGAACTACAAGAAGTCATCGGGCGGCCAGGCCCCGGACATGGCCCCGGACATGACGCCGGACATGGAGACCGATCCGGCTCTATCCTGAGCATCGGCCCGAACTGAAAGAAGTTGCCGGGCGCCCGGGGCCGTCATTATCCTTTGCCGGAGGGCCACCGGAAGGAGCGCTTGATGGACGCCAAGCCGATTGTATCCGGACGGTTCGAGGGCCTGGACGCCTATCGCACGGCGACCGATGAAGCGGCCGTCGAGCGGTTGCGTGCCGCCTATGGTTTCTCGCCCGAGCAGCACGCCAGGATCGCCTCCCGCGCCCGGGACCTTGTGGCCCATATCCGCGATCGGCGCCGTGTGTCGGGCGGCATCGACCTGCTGCTCCAGGAGTATGATCTGTCCACCGGCGAAGGCGTGGCGCTCATGTGCCTCGCCGAGGCGCTGCTCCGGGTGCCGGACGCGGAGACCGCCAGCCGCCTGATCCGCGACAAGATCCTCGATGCCGACTGGTCCCGGCATATCGGCAACAGCGACCATCTGCTGGTCAATGCGTCGACCTGGGCGATGATGCTGACCGGCAAGGTGCTTGAGTGGGATACGGAGCCGGAAAAGTCGTACAACCTGATCGCCGGGCTGCTGGCGCGCAGCGCCGAGCCGGTCATCCGCCGGGCCATGGTGCACGCCATGCACATCATCGGCGACCAGTTCGTCCTCGGGCAGACGATAGAAGCGGCCATCGAATCGGCGGGTGGACCGGAACACGCGGATTATCTGTTCTCGTTCGACATGCTGGGCGAGGGCGCGCGGACGGCCATCGACGCCGAGCGTTACCTGGCGGCTTACCGGGATGCCGTCACCGCAATCGGCGGCACCGTCGCCGGCGCCGATATTCATGCCGCGCCCGGGGTGTCGATCAAACTGTCGGCGCTCCATCCCCGCTACGAATACGCTCAACGGGACCGGGTGATGGCCGAATTGGTTCCGCGGGTCGGCGAACTGGCCCGCGCGGCCATGGAGTGCGGTGTGAGCCTGTGTATCGACGCGGAGGAATCGGAACGGCTGTTGATTTCCCTGGAGGTGTTCGAGGCGGTCAAGCTCGGTCCGGATCTAAGAGTTCAACTCGAAACTAGTTGAGTGATTTCAGTCGGTTGTGTCTTACTCGGTTGTGTCAAAGCAAACGAGGAGGCACAACATGTGGACCGAAATCACTCGCCCGAAGTATGAGCGCCGTGGCGGTCGCTATGCAAGCGACCTTACGGATCGAGAGTGGGCGTTGATCGCGCCGTTCATGCCGCCGCGCAAGAAGATAGGCCGGCCGCGGACGACGGAGCTGCGCAATGTCATGGATGCGATCATGTACATGGCCTCGACGGGCTGTCAGTGGGCGATGCTGCCGAACGACTTCCCGCCGCCCTCCACGGTGCAGCGTTACTTCTACGACTGGCGCTCGAACGGGCTGCTGGAGGCGATCAACCATCATCTGGTTGTGGCGGCCCGTGAGTTGGAAGGACGCGAGGCCGGCCCGAGCGCCGGGGTGATCGACAGCCAGAGCGTGAAAACCACGGAAAGCGGTGGTATTCGGGGCTATGACGCGGGCAAGAAGATCAAGGGCCGCAAGCGTCACATCGTCACCGATACGCTCGGCCTGCTGCTCGGCCTGATCGTGCATTCAGCCGATATCCAGGACCGCGACGGCGCGCCCGGGGTCCTCAAATCGATCCGTCATCGCTTCCCCCGGCTGCGTCACCTCTTCGCTGACGCCGCCTATGGCGGACCGAAACTTGAGGGTGCCCTCGAAGACATCGGCCGCTGGACGATCGAGATTATAAGACGTCCCGATACCGCCAAGGGCTTTGAGGTCCTGCCCAGGAGATGGGTCGTCGAGAGGACCTTCGCCTGGCTCAACCGATGCCGCCGACTGGCCAAGGACTGGGAGAAATCAATCGCCTCCGCACAGGCATGGATCCTCGTCGCACACATCCGACTCCTCACAAGGCGGATCGCAAGCCATTGTTATTAAATGTAGAGTTTCGAGTCAGACTCTAAAGGATTGGCCGGGGCTCGGCCTGGCGGTCCAGGCCTATCAGAAACGGGCGCCGGACGTCATCGCCGCTGTCGAGGGGATCGCCCGGGACAGCGGCTCCCCGGTGATGGTCCGGCTGGTCAAGGGCGCCTACTGGGACAGCGAGATCAAGCGCGCCCAACAGGAAGGGCTCGCCGACTACCCCGTTTACACCCGCAAACAAGCAACCGACGTGTCCTATCTCGCGTGTGCCCGGACGTTGCTGGACCAGCCCGAGCACATCCATCCCCAGTTTGCCACCCACAACGCCCACACGATTGCGGCGGTCCTGGAAATCGCCGGAGGACCGGACCGCCGGCTCGAGTTCCAGCGTCTTCACGGCATGGGAAAACCGCTCTACGACAAGGTCCTGAAGGACGGCGGGGGACGGCTCACCTGCCGAACCTACGCACCGGTGGGCGGGCATCGGGAGTTGTTGTCCTATCTGGTCCGGCGGCTGCTGGAAAACGGCGCCAATTCTTCCTTCGTCAACAGATTGGCGGACGACGATCTGCCGGTGGAGCGGGTGATCGCCGATCCCGACCGGCGGCTCAAATCGTTCGATACGCTTCGCAACGACCAAATTCCATTGCCTGAAGATCTCTACCGGCCGCACCGGGCCAACTCCCCGGGTTGCGACCTGACCATGCCGGCGGTTGCCGACACCCTCGCGGAGGCGCTCCACGGCTTTGAACCTGTCCATGCCGGCCCCCGGTACCCGGAGAGCACGATTGTCACCGTCTGTAATCCCGCCCGCCGTTCGGAAGAGGTCGGCACCATCGGCACCGCGAGTCCCGCGGCGGTCGACGGAGCCCTGCGCGCGGCCGCGGAGGCGCAGGACGGATGGAACGGAATTCCCGCGGCGGCCCGGGCGGAGATACTCGAACGCGCCGCGGAACTGCTCGACGCTCGACTGTTTGATTTTGCCGCGTTGTGTATCCGCGAAGCCGGCAAAACCATTCCCGACGCCGTTGCCGAAGTCCGCGAGGCCGCCGATTTCCTCCGCTATTACGCGGCGGAAGCGCGCGCGGCATTCGGTAATCCGCAAACCTTGCCGGGGCCCACCGGCGAGACCAACGAGCTTCGTCTGGCGGGCCGCGGCACTATCGCCTGCATCAGCCCGTGGAACTTCCCTTTGGCGATCTTTGTGGGCCAAGTGTCTGCGGCGCTGGCCGCCGGCAATTGCGTTGCGGCCAAGTCGGCGGAGCAGACACCGCTGATCGCCGAAAAGGCGGTGCGCCTGCTCCACGAAGCCGGCGTGCCTGAAGATGTGCTGCACCATTTGCCGGGAGATGGGCCAAGCGTCGGCGGGGTCTTGGTCTCCCACCCGCTCATCGACGGCGTCGCGTTCACCGGGTCGTTCGAGACGGCCCGGGCCATCAACCGGGCCCTGGCGGCGCGGGAAGGCCCGCTGGTTCCGTTGGTCGCCGAGACCGGCGGCATCAATGCGATGATCGCCGACTCGACGGCGTTGCCCGAGCAATTGATCGACGACGTGGCCCAGTCTATCTTCCGGAGCGCCGGGCAACGTTGCTCGGCGCTGCGCGCCCTGCTGCTTCAGGATGATACGGCGGACGGCGTCATCGACATGCTGGTGGGCAAGGCAGCCGAGCTGAGGCTCGGCGATCCCGCCATGTTGGAGACCGATGTCGGCCCGATCATCGACGAAGAGGCGCTCGCCCGGCTTGAGACTCACTGCCGGCAAATGGACGAACACGCCGTTACCCATTTCGCCGGGGAGTTGCCGGAAGGGACGGCGGACGGCACTTTTCTGGCGCCCCGAATTTACGAACTCGGCAGTCTGGACGGCCTTGAACACGAGGTCTTCGGTCCCGTGCTGCACGTGATCCGATACGATGCCGCGGACATCGACCGGGTGATCGATCGGATCAACACTAAGGGCCATGGCCTCACACTCGGCATCCACAGCCGCATCGGCGCTTTCGCCGACTATGTGAGCTCCCGCGTGCGGGTCGGCAACGCCTACGTCAACCGCAACATGATCGGCGCGGTGGTGGGCGTTCAGCCCTTCGGCGGCGAGGGATTGTCGGGCACCGGCCCCAAGGCCGGCGGGCCGTACTATCTTCAGCGGTTTGCCGTGGAACGTGCGCTGACGGTCAACACCGCCGCCACCGGCGGCAACGCGGAACTACTCGCCCGCTAGACGCTGGGGCTCGGGTTCCGGTTCCGCCCGGGCCCGCCGCAATCGTGCCCCCAGCAGGTGGTGGAAGGCCAGGTAGATGGCGGCGGCCACAAGGGCGGACGTCGAGATCAACGGCATTTTCAGCAAAATCAACACCGCCAGCACGAAGCGCAGGGCAATCTCGTAGGCCGGCAGGACCGCCCGGTCGAACCGGCTCAAGGCGCTGGCCACCAGATAGAGAACCGCCGCCAATTTCAGCAACAGCCAACTGATTTGCGCCAGGCTAACCGTGCCGTCGTATCCCGGCAGATACTGCTTCGTCGCGCTGGGGGCACCGTCCGCCGACTGGGCGACCTGGGCCTGCTCGATCAACAGCAGTTCCGGGTAGAACGCGAACACGAAGGGGATGGTGAACATCACGATCCCGGCGCGCACGGCGGCAAAACCCGTGGCCAGCGGCTCCGATTTCGAGATTGTCGAGGCCGCGAATGCGGCGATCGCAACCGGCGGCGTTATCGCCGAGGCGACCGCGAAATAGAAGATGAACATGTGGGCGGTGAAGTAAGATGTGCCGAGCGCCACCAACAGCGGGCCGATGATCAGGATGACGTTCACATAAGCCGGCAGGGTGGGCATCCCCATGCCCAGCAGGATGGTCGCGAACATGGCGACCACCAGCGCCAGCATGAGATAGAGCGCGCCGCCGATGGTGACGGTTTGCCCGAATATCTCGAACGTCGACACCGAGCGCAGCCAGTTGAGAATGTCGATGGTCAGGATGCCGGTGAAATTGGTGAAGTTGACGCTGACATCGATGATCGAGACCGCGATCAGCAGCAGAAACAACTCGGCGATGATAATGCCGGCATCCGCCAGGGCCCGCAGCACCTTGACCGGATGCTTACGGATCGCGGGATCCAGGAAAAGCAGGATGACCAGGATGAAAACCGCCCAGAAGCCCGCCGAATCCGGATCGCCCGCGGCGTTCTGATAGATCTGCAGCAGCCAGGGAAGTTCCTCACCGGACGCCGCGTCATAGCCGAAAATGAAAGCGCTGAAGCCGGTTCCCACATTGTCTTTCTTGCTGAGCAGCAGGATCAGAATGACCAGGATGGGCCCGGCGATCATCAACAGGTTCGTCCAGTCCCGCTTGTCCAGCTTCTGTTCCTCGGTCAGCGTGCCGACGGGCTGAATATTCATCCGCCGGGATTCAAAGACCACCATGAGGAACAGGCTGAAGAAGTAGGCCACGGCCGGCAGGAACGCCGCGACAATGACCTCCGAATAGGGCACCGTCGACAGCGCCGCCAAGACGAAGGCGGCGATGCCCATCACCGGCGGCATGATCTGACCGCCGGACGAGGCGGCGGCTTCGACGCCGCCCGCAAAGGTGGGCCGGAATCCGTTCTGTATCATCATCGGGATGGTCAGGGTGCCGGTGCCCAGCACGTTCACCACCGGGCCGCCGGAGATGGTCCCGAATGTTGCGGATCCAACCACGGCCGCGTGTGCGGGCCCGCCCCTGAGTTTCCGGGTGATGACCACGGCGAGCTTGATCAGCGACCTGCCCCCCGCCGAAGCGCCGAACAAGGCGCCCAGCACCACATACGGGAAGACGATGTTCACCGTAATGTTCAGGAACTGCCCGAATATACTGTTCGATTCCAATATGATGGCGTTTCGCGCGCCGACGACGCCGGCGGAGAAATTTCGAACCCCGTCCTCGACGGTGCCGATGGAAGTGGTCAGGTATTTGTTGTCGGTGAAGTCGAAGTACCAGGCGGCCGACGACGTCAGGGTGTAGAGCGAAACGAGGATCGCCACGGCGACGATGGGCAGTCCCCAGGCCTTGACGATGTAGACGAAGTAGATGGCCACCACCCAGACCAGGACGGGCAAAATCCAATTGCCGAGATTGGCCTGGCAATCCGGGAAATCATCATCGGGCTCGGTGCCGAAAATGGCGAGATACTCCTCGGCCCGGGCGGCATTCTCCGCCATGAGCCGATCGCGCTCTCCACTGAATACATCCAGGAGGCAAACCTGATCGTGCTCGATCCAATAGGTGAGCATCAGGCCGACGGTGGTCACCAGCATCAGCACGTCGAGGCCGATGCCGGCCGATCGTTTGGTTGCACCCTTGTTGCGCCAAGCGCGGGCGAACGAGGTCGTCATCAGCGCCACAATCATCATGACGCAGAAAACGATCGGGAAGAAAAACTCGGAGCTGAATTTACTGATGCGGGGCAGGCCGCTCAGACCCGGGATGGCTTGGATGGCCGGCAGCAAGCCGGGAATAGTGGGCAGGTTGTTGAGCATGCCCATGCAGACCAGGAAGAAGGCGAATACCAGCCCGACCCTCATCATCCAGTCCCCGTAGTCCTGGACTTCGCCTTCGATGGGTTTGTCGCTCATAATTTGCGCCTGTCCCTGCCTTGCAGTCCGGCCGTGGACCGGTAGGTTGGAGTGGAACGAGCCGGAACACGGTTCAAGTGTTCCGGCTCGTGCCCCAACTGCTCTTGGATTGCTTCAGACCGTCAGGCTACGGCTTGGCGCAATCGGCGATTTTATGACCGGCTTCTTCCCAGGCCTCGACTGCACCCGGATGGAATTTTACGCGCGCGGCGCACATGCCCATCTTGGTATCGTCGATGGTGCCGTAGAGGGTCGTCTTGGCGAACGGCACCTTTTTCTGAAGGGCTGGAATGCCTTTGATGAA
Source organism: Rhodospirillales bacterium (assembly GCA_965213765.1). Taxonomy (GTDB): domain Bacteria; phylum Pseudomonadota; class Alphaproteobacteria; order Rhodospirillales; family UBA2165; genus JAJDXO01. The sequence continues at coordinate 2,919,740 of OZ243926.1, forward strand.
GGCGGCGGTCAATTTCTTGGCCAATGCCTTGTCCATGCTCGCCTGTACCATGTCCCCGCCGGTGTCGGCAAAGGTGCGGAACGTGTTGTCTTCGGAGATAATCCGGGCGTTCGGTCCATAGTGGGCGAGGTCGCTCACCGGGAACACATTTGCCACCTTACCCGGAGATTTCACGAATTTCCGGAAGGCCGGTGTTTCGTATTTTGCCTTCGGCATCGAAACGATGTTGATTTTTCCCGCCGCCATGTAGATCGGCATGTAATCGGCCGGGTTCACGCCGGGGCGCACCGCCGCCTCAACCGAGCGGTCGAGGAACAACGAGTTGGCCTGTCCCCAGGCGATCTGCTTGCCGGTGTAGCCCTTGCCTTCGGTCATGCCGGTGTTGAGACGGATCGCGGCCCGGGCGGAAATCAATGCGCCGCCACGGGGCGGGCCGTTGAAGATCGTCTTGCCTCTGAGCTTTTCCCAGCTGTCGATGCCGGTGCTCTGGAACGCAATCAGATAGAACGACGCCAGATGGTACGGATAAAGCAGCCGCAGATTGGCCTGGAGTTTCGCACCTTTACCGTCTGCCTTCAGATCGGAATACGGGCCAAGGCCCTTGCCCATCAGGAAGTGCAGGACGAACGGCGCAGCTGAAATGTCAATCTTGCCTTCAGCCAATTCCCGCAAGGTTCTGGTCAGCGTTTTGCCGCCTTGAACCTGGATCGTCGCGATTTTGTTGGCCGCGGCCAATTCGGCGAGGTTCTTAGCCGCGATATCGGTCGCGCCGCCCGGCGAGGCCGACGTCATGGTCAAAGTTACGTTTTGCGCCTGCGCGCCACCTGCAATCATGAAGGCAGCGGCACCGGCAAGTAGAAGGCGTTTCATGGAGATCTCCCTGCTTAAAATTAACGGTGAATTTCGTTGAATTCCTCCCCGGGCCCGATTGAACGCGAAATGGCCGTCTTTTTCAATGGATTGGTGCGCCGTAAATTCATTTTGTCGAATTTGTCCGCAACCGTCCTGACCTGAAGATGCGGTGTGCTAGACTAGGGTCTCAATTCAAGAACAAACTTCTGACCATCAGGGGAGGATGCCATGCCGCTCTACATGACCGTCACCAGATATGCCGAGGAAAGCCTCAAAGCGCTTGCCGAGCACCCGTCGAACCGGCCGCAGCAAGTTGCCAAGGTCATCGAGAGTTTCGGCGGCCGGTTGAAGGATTTCTATTGGATATTCGGCGACGACGATGTGGTGATGATTTACGAAGCACCCAATAACCAGGCGGTATTCTCCATCCTCTTGACCCTGTCTCATGGCGGCGCGATCGCATCGCAGAAAACCTACCCCTTACTCTCCAACGACGATGCCATGGACGCCATGGGGCGGGTCGGCGACACCAAGACCGGCTATCTGTCCGCGGTGAAGGAGTGGGAAGGCTGGCGCGACGAAGGCGGCATGGGTTAACCGATCGAAGCAGCAAAAAGGAACAAATGGATGAGCGGAAAGGGATTCAAGGAATTGCTCGCCGAGGCCAACGCGGTCATCGATACATTGTCGGTCCAGGATGCATTGGCAATGGTCGACGACGACAGTGTCGTTGTCGTGGATGTTCGTGAGACCGACGAGCATCAACGGGGCGCCATCAAGCATTCCGTCCACGCCCCGCGCGGGTTCCTGGAGTTCATTGTCGATCCCGAGGGTCCGATGCACAACCCGGCGCTGGCCAGCGGCAAGCATCTGGTCCTCTATTGCGGTTCAGGCGGGCGGTCGGCGTTGGCGGCCAAGACCCTGAAGGATATGGGGGTGGAGAAGGTCAGTCATATTGCGGGCGGTTTTGCCGCCTGGCAGGATGCAGGGGGGCCGACCGAGTAGGTCCGCACCATGACAATCGTGCGGCCGGCCGAAAGAACCGGACCCGCGGGTGGAATACGAGGCTCGCCGAAGCGTTATTGGTCCAGTTGATGAAAGCGGGATTAGACTGGACCCCCCATGAAACCCATGAAACCCATGAGACGCATGAAACCCATGAAACGCACCCTGTTCGCTCTGACCGTTGCCGGTGCCGCAGTTGCCGCCGGGACCGCCGCTCTCACCGGTTCACACGAGCCGGCGGTTGCCGCCGATGCGTCGCGGCCGACGGTGGTCGAGCTGTTCACCTCCCAGAGCTGCTACTCGTGCCCGCCGGCCGAACAGTATCTCGGCGAGTTGGCCAAACGGAAGGACCTTGTCGTGCTCGAGTACCACGTCGATTACTGGGACGACCTGGTCTATGGCAGCGCCGGCAAGTGGAAGGACCGCTTCTCCAGGCGCGAATACACGGATCGTCAGCGGGGCTATGCCGGCCGTTTGCCGGGGGGGCAGGTCTATACGCCGCAGATGGTCATCGACGGCCGGGCGTTCGAAGTCGGCTCCCGCCGCGGCGACGTCCGCCGGACCCTCAAACGGGCCGCCAAGGAACGTGGCGAACGTTTGGACGTTCAGGTAACACCGGCCTCGGCCGGGCTCTCCGTGTCCGTCAAGGGTGAGGCGAAACCGGGCGGCGGTATCTGGTTCGTCCGCTTTATCCGCGAGCAAACCACCCGGGTGCCGCGCGGTGAAAATCACGGCAAGACACTTACCAACCACAACATCGTCACCGAACTGAAGCGCATCGGCGACTGGACGGGTGCACCCGTCTCGGTGACCGTGCCTGCCGGCCTCGCCGACGGCCAAAGCTGTGCCATTTTGGTGCAGGGCGAGAACCATGGGCCCATCAAGGGTGCCGCGGCCTGCCCGAGCCCAAGCAGCTAGCCCGCATTTCTCACCAGGGTCATGGTCTGCGCGGAGGGCCGGCTGCCGCCGGCCCTTTTCGTTTAAGAACAGCGGTTTATCACTGGTTCCGGTAGAGATGTGTCGGCTCTGGCCGGCAAACCCTGCTCACACACATAAACCACTTGTTAACCACAATGGTAGTTGACTGTTGAGCGGCGATGATAGTTGAGCCGCCGGCCGATTCGTTCGTATCCCCAATATGCAGGGTTTTGTTGCCCTTCCACCTCAATATATTGGGAATTTGCGAGTCGACCCGGCGGGTTGGCTGCAAAGCCCGACACCAGGAACCAATTATTGGGGCGGCAATGACCGATACGCCGCGGAAACAGCCATATACCATTCCATGCTCCAGCGAATTTCGCGACCGCGTGACGGATCTTGCGGCGCGGCGGCGGGTCAATGTCGCCGATCTGGCACGCTCGGTTCTGATCCTGTTGCCCTTCAAGGCCGTCCGCAATGCCCCCGACCCCGGCGGGCCGGCCCCCGGCGATCGGGAGGAGACGGTGCTCAAGTCGGGCCCGTCAAAGGGCAAGCCATGGCGCCGTAAGCCGCGCCTGCAGATGCGTCTGTCGGCGGGCTACGACCCGTCCTTCGTCCGCCGCGCGCTCGGCATCGCGCTCGCCATGGATTCCGGCGATCTCGAACTCAGCCTCGAGGACCCCAATGCGCAGCCCGACGCGCCGGTGGCGGTCGAGTCCGAACTGGAACGCCTCAAGGCCACTGTCTCGGCGTTGTCGTTCTCCCCGTTGAGAGACGGCGTGAAGTCGCGGGCCGATGCCCTTCATATTCTTGGTTTCCCGCCTGCGGAGCGGCCCGACCGCTCGATGATCACCGCCCGCTTCCGGATGTTGGCGACCGTCCATCATCCGGACGGCGAAATGGGCTCGCACCAGCGGATGAGTCAACTCAATGCCGCCCGGGAAATCCTGTCGGCGTAAAACAAAGGCCTGATATCAAACGAAAAAAAGGGCCCGGTTCAAACCGGGCCCTTTCCATTCGAGTATCGTGCCGCGCTATTCCCGATTGCCGAACAGGTGCAGCAGCATCATGAACAGGTTGATGAAATCGAGGTACAGCCGGACCGCGCCGTATACCGCTTTCTTGGTGGCGATCTCGCCGCCGTCGAACTCGTTGTACTCGTTGCGGATCTGCTGGGTGTCGTAGGCGGTGAGGCCGACGAACACCAGAACACCGATCACCGAGATCACAAAGTGCAGCGCCGACGAGGCCAGGAACATATTCACCAGGCTCGCGATGATGATGCCGATCAGCCCCATGAACAGGAAGGAGCCGAGACCGGACAAATCGCGCTTGGTGGTGTAGCCGTAGAGGCTCATGGCCGCAAATGTGCCGGCGGTGATGAAGAACACCCGGGCGATACTTGTGCCGGTGAAAACCACGAATATGGCGCTGAGCGACAGGCCCATGACCGCGGCAAACAGCCAGAACACGGCCTGCGCGGTCGACGCCTTCATCTTGTTGATGCCGAACGACAGCACCAGCATGAAAGCCAGCGGCGACAACATCACCACCCACCGGAGCGGGGTGCCGAAGATCGCCTGCATCAAGGTTTCCGACTGAACCGTGGCCGCTGCCACGATGCCGGTCAGCGCCACGCCGGACGCCATGTAGTTGTAGACCCGCAGCATATACCGCCGAAGGCCGACATCGAATTGTGCCGCCTCGGCCTGCGCCGTGGTCATGCGCTGTGCGCCAAACGGATTGTTGTCCCGTCCGAAAGCCATTTTTATAACCCTCTAAAATCTCTCATGGTTCGGCCACCCGTATGGGCGGATTTCCGTGGTTCTTAATATGTCAGAATTCGATCCCGTATCAAGGGAAACCGGTCCCTTTCACGCAGATTTCATGCGGACAAGCCCCGGTAAAATATAAGGAAATTACGTCCGGGCGAGTGAACTCATTCGTTGCGCAGCAGCGGTCCCGCCTTCTGACCCAAGGCCCGCCAGGTGCCCGCGAAGCCGATAAACAGCGTTACCGCAATACAGAGGGCGAGTGTGATGGCGATGGTTTCCGGGATAAACACCCAGTCGGCCTGCATCAGGAAAACGATCACCGCCCAGGCGGTAATGGATCCGATCACCGCCGCAATGAGTCCGGTGGCGAGGCCCAACAATCCATATTCGATCAGGAAGGCGCGGGTGACCGAGGCGCGGGTCGCGCCCAAAACCTTGAACACCACCGCATCATATATCCGCCGCCGCCGTCCCGCCGCCACCGCACCCGCCAGCACGACGGCGCCGGCGACGATAGTGATGGAGGCAATGGCACGCACCGCGGTGCCGACGCCGGCGACGATGTTGGCCGCCGCCTGAAGGGCTTCACGGACCCGCACCACGGAAATATTGGCGAACCGATCGGAGACCGAGGCTTCGATCTGGTCTTCCAGGCTCTTCGGCGCCTGGATGGCGGCGATATGGGTGTGGGGCGCGTTCTCCAACGTCCCGGGCGCGAAAATTATGGCGAAATCGAACCGCAGGCTCCGCCAGTCAATCTCCCGGAGCGAGGTGATTTCCGCGGTGATCTCCCGGCCCAGGATATTAAGGGTCAGCGTGTCGCCCAGACCGACGCCGAAGTCCCGGGCGATATCCTGGTCCAGCGAAATCTTCGGCGGACCGCTGTAATCGGCGGGCCACCACTCGCCGGCGACGATCTTGGCTCCCTCCAGGGGAACCGCCGAGTAGGTGAGCGCCCGGTCGCCGCGGACCGCCCATCGGGATCCTTCACCGATCCGCCGCCGGCTCACCGGTTCGCCGTCGATGCGGACGATGCGTCCGCGCAAGGTGGCCGTGCGCATGAAGTCTCCGGTGCCTTCGACGCCGTTCACCGTTCGGTCAAAGGCCGCGACCTGTGTCGGCTGAATATCGAGGAAAAAGAAGGCCGGCGCCAGATCGGGCAGGCGCTCGTTGACCTGACGGGAGATATTGCCTTCGATCAGGGCAATGGCCACCAGCACCGTCAGCCCGAGCCCGAGGGACAGGACCACGCTGCCCGTCGTGGCGCCGGGCCGGTGGAGGTTCGAAAGGGCGAGGCGCAATTCGGTGTGGCGGATGTTGTTGAATTTCGACGCGCCCTTGATCACCAGGATCGAAGCGCCCTTCAGCAACAGCAGGGCGACGGCCGCGCCGCCGACAAACCACATGGCGAAACTGGCGCGCTCGGCGGTGGCGATAATCAGACCCGCCAGCAGTACGGCGGTTACCGCAGTGGCGATCACGTAGCCCTTATGCGGCCACGCTTTTTCCGCGGCCACCTTGGCCCGGAAAAGGTGTGTGGGCGGAATGTCCTGGGTGCGTGCCAACGGCCAAAGTGCAAATGTGAGAGACACCAGCACGCCGAAAATCGCGGCCAAAATCAACGACTTGGGGAACAAGGCGACAGTCAGTTCGACCGGCAGGAGATCGTTGAGGGCGCTGCCGGCAAGCATCGGCGCAACCCCGCCGATGATGACACCCAAGAGTATCCCGAGCAGTGCCAGCACGAGGATTTGGATGAGATAGACCTTAAACACAAGGCTCGCCGGGGCGCCCAGGCACTTGAAGGTGGCGATGACGGACGTCTTACCGTCAAGATAGCTGCCGACGGCGTTGGAAACGCCGATCCCGCCCACCAAAAGGGTGGTCAGGCCGACGAAGCCCAGGAACAGGGTCAGCCGGTCGATGAAGCGCTGCAGGCCCGGTGCGGCGCGGGAGCGGTCGTTGACCCGCCAGCCAGCCTCGGGGAACGCCTGGTTGACGTCATCCACCCAGGCCTTCACGTCGGCTTGCTCGCCGATGGCGATCCGATAGCGGTAGCGGATCAAACTGCCCGGCCGGATGAGGCCGGTTTCCTCCAGACCCGCCTTGGGGATCATCACCCGCGCGCCGAAGCTCAGTACCGTGGCCACCCGGTCCGGCTCCCGCTTGATGGCGGAATTGATCCGGAAGGTGCCTTCTCCGATGCGGAGTTCGTCGCCGATCTCGAGACCGAGCTTGGCGAGCAGGGCTTGCTCCACCGCCGCGCCCCAGAGGCCGCCCCTGCGGGCCAATACGGCTCCGAGTTCCTCGCCCGAGTCGGTTTCCAGGGTGCCGACCAGGGGATAGGCGCCGTCGACGGCCTTGAGTTCGACCAGGGAACGCTTGGCGGCCCGGTCACCCGCGGAGCGGGCCATGGCGCGCATCTCGATGACTTCGGACAGATCGCCCCGGTCCGAAATATAGCCGCGCTGCTCCGCCGTGATGGGACGATGCAGCAGGCGCAACGAGACGTCGCCGCCGAGGAGGCTCCGCGCATCGCGCTCGATGCCGCCGGTTACCGATTCGGAGACGCTGCCCACCCCGGCGATGGCCGCGACGCCGAGGGTCAGACAGATGAGAAAGACCCGGAATCCCTGGAGGCCGCCACGGAGTTCACGGCGGGCGAATCGGGCGGCGAGCGCCAGGTTGCTCATGCCGTGGCAGCCCCCTGTTCCGGACCGCGGTCTTGCGCATGGGCTGGGATCTCCTCGCCGACGATCCGGCCGTCGGTGAGAGTGACGATACGGCCGCAACGGGCCGCCAGATGGGGATCGTGACTGATCAGCACGAGCGTCGTTCCCGACCGGTCATGCAGGTCGAACAGCAGGTCCATCACCGCCTTGCCGGTGGCGCCATCCAGATTGCCGGTGGGTTCATCGGCGAGCAGGATCGCCGGCTCGACGGCAAAAGCCCGGGCGAGCGCCACGCGCTGCTGCTCGCCGCCGGACAATTGGCCGGGGTAGTGGGTCAGACGATGGCCGAGCCCCACCGCTTCCAGTTGTGCTTCGGCCTTGGCGAAGGCGTCCGGTTTGCCGGCGAACTCCAACGGCACGGCGACGTTTTCCAGCGCCGTCATGGTCGGGATGAGGTGAAAATCCTGAAACACGATGCCGACCCGGTCGCGGCGGAAGAGCGCCAGATCGTCCTCACTCAATGAGGCGAGATCGACGCCCGCGGTCTTCACGGTGCCCGAGGTGGCCCGTTCCAGCCCGGCGATGACCATAATCATGGTCGACTTGCCGCCGCCGGACGCGCCGACGACACCGATGGCTTCGCCCGCCGCCACACGGAGATCGAGGCCGCGAAGAATATTGACCTCTCCCGCGGCGCTGGTCAGGGTGAGCCGCACATCATCCATGAGGATCGAAAGACCGGCGCTATCGGCGGTCCCATCGGCGGTTCCATCGGCAGTCATTGAGTCGGTCGCTTTTTCGGCCAAATAGTATGAATATTCGTGGACATCTTACCGGGCGCATTCATCGTAAACACCGAATATGAGGTTCAAGGGCATAAATAGGTCGGGGATTTCGCCCCGGACAAGGGCTGTCGCACTGATTTTCCTGCTTCTCGCCGCCCTTTTACTGATGGCCAGAACGGGAGACGCAGCCGATTCCGTCCGTCTATTGGCGCTCGGCGATAGCCTGACCGCGGGATTCGGCTTGCCCAAGGAGGATACCTTCACCACCAAGCTCGCCCAGGCGCTGCTTGCCAAAGGGTACCAAGTGGAGGTCATCGACGCCGGGGTTTCCGGTGACACCACCGCCGGCGGGTTGGCACGGCTCGATTGGGCGCTCGCCGACAAGCCGAATGTTGCCATCGTGGCGCTCGGCGGGAATGACGGGCTTCGCGGCTTGGAACCGGCGGAAACCCGGTCAAATATGGACGCAATTTTGAAGAAACTTTCGGACAGCAAAATTCCGGTGATGGTTGCCGGGATGCGGGCGCCGCCCAACATGGGCCGGGAATTCGGCGCCGAGTTCAATGCGGTGTTCCCCGAAGTGGCGGCCAAAAACTCGGCGCTGCTGTATCCGTTTTTTCTCGACGGGGTGGCGGCGGAGCGGGAGTTGAACCAGCCGGATGGCATCCACCCCAACGCCGCCGGGGTCGATGTTATCGTCGAGCGAATGCTGCCGTCGGTGATCAAACTCATTGACTCGGTTCCCGGCGTCCAAGCGAAAAGCCAGGGGAGCCGTTAGGATGTTCAAAAGCGTGCACGCCGCCGGCGAGTGGCAGGACGCCGTTATCGAGTGCCTTCGCGCGCTGGGGTCCCTGGACGGGGTTTCGGGACCTGGATTTGTCTACGCCACGGAACATTACGCGGATCATTTGCACCAAATCGAAGCGGCGCTCCGCGATGGCACCGGTATTCAGGACTGGGTCGGCAGCATCGGCATGGGGGTTGTCGCCGGCGCGCGGGCCTTCTTCGACGAGCCGACGGTGGCGGTGATGGTGGCCGATGTGGCGGACGGCGCGTTCGCGGTCTGCCCGCACATCGCACCCGAGGACTTTGCCGGGATAACGGCGCCGGGCCCGCCAAACCCGTTGAGCGGCCCGGCGTTCGGCCTAATCCACGCCGATAGCCGGGCAACCGGGACGCCGGCGTTGATCCGGGCGCTCACCGATCAGGGACAGGGGTTTCTGGTCGGCGGTCTAACCGCGTCCAACCGGGCCGACCACCAGATCGCCAACGGTGTTACCGGCGGCGGCGTGTCCGGGGTGGTGTTCGCGCCGGGCGTGGCGGTGGCAACGTCGCTGAGCCAGGGCTGTTCGCCGGTGGCCGGCATTCATGAGATCACCGAATGCGAGGACAACGTCATCGTCGAGCTCGACGACCGCCCGGCCTATGACGTTTTCGTCGACGACGTGGGCCGCGAATTGGCCGAGGATCTGGAACGTCTCGCCGGGCTGATCCACGCGGCCATTCCGGTCAGCGGCAGCGATACCGGTGATTATCTGGTCCGCAATCTGGTCGGGCTGGATGCCGAGCGCGGGCTTCTGGCCATCGCTGAAACCGTCGAGCCCGGCGACCGGCTGATGTTCGTCCGCCGGGATCCCAAGGCCGCCGCGGAAGACCTTCGCAACATGACCGCAAGGCTCGTGTCCCGTGCCGGCGACGCGGCCAAAGGGGCGGTCTATGTTTCCTGCATCGCCCGCGGACCCAATACCTTCGACGGGCTGAACACGGAGATGGAGATCGTCGCCGAGGCGTTGGGCGACGTGCCGGTAATCGGTTTCTATGCCAATGGCGAGATCTCCAATGACCGCCTCTACGCCTATACCGGCGTACTCACTCTTTTCCTCTAGGGCGGGTGCATGTTGCGGATATTTGCCGGGATCGCGCTGCCCGAGAGCCTCCGGGAGCAGTTGGCCGGGCTTCGGGCCGGACTTCAGGACGCCCGCTGGGTGGAGCCCGCGGACTATCACGTGACCCTCAAATTCATCGGTGAGGTCGATGAGGGGATGGCCGAGGATCTGGATGCGGCGCTGTCGGCGGTGCGCGGTACGCCGCCGAATATCGCCATCGAGGGAGTCGGATGGTTCGAGAGCCGCAACAAAGTGCGCGCCGTTTGGGCGGGTGTGGCGCCCGATGATTCCTTGTCGGCGCTTCGCGACCGCATCGAAATGGCCGTGGCGCAGGCCGGGGGGCCGGCCGAAACCAGAAAGTTCAAGCCGCATGTGACGTTGGCGCGCCTCAGGCGTGCGCCGTTGGCGGGCGTGCAGCCCTATCTCCAGGCCCATGACGGCCTCCGGCTTACGCCCTTCGCACCGCCGTCGTTCCAGCTGTTTCGGAGCCATCTGGGCAAAAAGGGCGCCCACTATGAGGTCATTGCGGACTACCCCCTCGCGCCGGGGCAGGATGGGCTGAATGGCTAAGGGCAAGCTCGATCGGCTATTGGAAGAGGTCGAGGCCTGCCGATTGTGCGAGGCGCATCTGCCGCTGGGTCCCCGGCCGGTGGTGCGGGCCAGGCGGGGCGCGCGCATCGCCATCATCGGGCAGGCCCCGGGCACCAAGGTGCACGAGAGCGGAATACCGTGGGACGATGCCTCCGGCGACCGGCTCAGGGACTGGCTGCGGATGGACAAGGAGACGTTCTACGACCCCGCGCGGATCGCCATCGTGCCCATGGGGTTCTGCTATCCCGGCCGGTTCGAGCGCGGCGGCGACAAACCGCCCCGGCCCGAATGCGCGCCCGAATGGCACGAGCCGATCTTTGCCCGCCTCCCCAATATCGAACTGACGTTGTTGGTCGGCATGTATGCGCAAGGTTATTACCTGGGGGATCAGGCGGGGAAGACGCTGACCGCGACCGTCGCCAACTGGCGGGCCTATCTGCCCGACCGCATTCCGACGCCGCACCCGAGTTGGCGCACCATCGGCTGGCAGAAGAAAAACCCTTGGTTTGAGAGGGAGTTGCTGCCTGAATTGAGGAAACGGGCGACGGCGCTGGCGGGCTAACGGACCGGCAGCACTAGGCGGGCGGCACGGCTGACCACGATCAGATCCTCGTCGACGGCCTCTACGCCCCCGATTCGATGGCTTCCATGTCTTCGTCGGAGAAGCCGAAATGGTGGCCGATCTCGTGGATCAGCACATGGCGGACCGCGTGCGCCAGTTCTTCACCCGTGTCCTCGATGTAGGCCAACAACGGCTGGCGGTAGAGGAAGACGCGGTCCAGGTCGTGGGCGACGTCGTTGACGCTGGCGACGTCCATGGAGATGCCCGAATAGAGGCCCAAGAGGTCGTAGGGGCTCTCGATGCCCATGTCATGCAAGATTTCGGGGTCGGCGAAATCGTTGACGAAGAACGCCACGTCGTTGATGCAACTCCGGAAGGGTTCCGGCAGTTTCGTCAACTCTTCGGCCGCGATCTCGGCGATCCGGTCGGCATCGGCATGCAGGTCTTGCGCGTCCATGGCAATATCTTACCTGGTCTCGCTTGATCTTACAGCCAACCCATGCGAGTCCTGAATGACGGCAATCAAACCGAAATTTACTTGAGGAGACGCCGATGGTTGAGAAGCTCACGCCGGAGGAACGCGCGGCGGCGCTTGCCGAACTCAGCGGCTGGTCCGAGGTCGACGGCCGGGATGCGATCCAACGAACGCTGACGTTTTCCGATTTCAACGAGGCCTTCGGTTTCATGGCCCGGGTGGCGATCAAGGCCGATCAGGCGGACCATCATCCCGAATGGTTCAACGTCTACAACCGGGTCGAGATCACCCTTTCCACCCACGACGCGGATGGACTCTCGGCGCGTGACGTGGCGCTCGCCCGGTTTATCGACGGTATCGCCGGTTAAGGGTTAGAGCAGTTTCCGGTCAAATGGTTCAATTGGGCCGGAAACTGCTCTAGGTACTGTCCTGGGTGGCTGCCTTGGTCGTGGGCGGTCCCGTCGTTTTGGCCGCTTTGGCCTCGCGCCGGGAGATATAGAGGCTGGAAAGGAAGATCACCCCGCCCCCGACCCAGGTCCAGATATCGGGGATTTCGGCGAAGGCGAAGAAAGCGAGAATCGAGGTAAAGATCAGCCGCGAATAGTCGTAGGGCAGCACGGCGCTTACGTCGGCGGCCGCAAAGGACCGGGTCATGGCCTGGTGCGCGGCGGTCGCCGTCACGCCGATCGTGATCAGCCAAAACCAGATCTCGATGGGCGGCCAGGTCCAGACCAGCAGGGCCGGCACCAGGGAGATGGGCGTCGAAACCACCGCCAAGTAGAAAACGATAGTGTCGGGGTGCTCGGTGCGGCTCAGCGTCTTGGTGAGCAGGGACGAAGTGGCGACGAACACGGCGCCGCCGATCATCATCAGTGCCGGGGCCGAAATGGCCTCGACGCCCGGCCTGAGAATGATCAGCGTGCCGATGAAGCCGACGAAGATGGCGATCCAGCGCCGGAGGCGCACCACTTCGGGCAGAAACAGGGCGGCGCCCAACGTGGCGAACAGCGGAGCGGTAAAGGTCAGGGACGTCGCCGTCGCCATGGGGATCAGTGAAATGCCGGTGAACCACAGGAACTGCGAGCCGACGGACGATAGGCCGCGAAGGCCGTGCATCACCGGCCGCTTCGTTCTCAAGTGGCCGAATCCGATGTGCCAGAACAACGGCAGCATGATCAGCAGGTTGACGATATTGCGGAAGAACACCGTCTGCAGGACATGCACCTCCTGAACCGCGAAACGGATCGACAGGCTCATGAATGAGAACAGGACGCCGGCGAGCAGCATCCATAACGCGCCGCGGATCGCCGGCGGCAGAGCGGATACTTGGCCCGACGACGGCGAAGGCGCCGGTTCCGACAGGGGTTAAGCCGCCTTCAGGGCTGGCGCAACGTCGAAAGAGGCCTCGGTCTTGGCGTTGACTTCGTCGAGATCGACGCCGTCGGCGAGTTCCACCAGCATCGCGTGACCGGCCCGCTTGTCGATCTCGAAAACGCCGAGATCGGTAATCAGCTGATCGACCACCTGCGTGCCGGTGAGCGGCAGATTGCAGCGTTCGAGGAACTTGGACGAGCCGTCCTTGGCCGTGTGGTCCATCACCACCACCACCTTCTTGACGCCCGCCACCAGATCCATCGCACCGCCCATGCCCTTGACCATCTTGCCGGGGATCATCCAGTTGGCGAGATCGCCATTATGGGCGACCTGCATGGCGCCGAGGATGGCGAGGTCGATATGACCGCCCCGGATCATCCCAAAGCTCTCGGCGCTGTCGAAGTACGACGTCTGCGGCAGTTCGGTCACCGTCTGCTTGCCGGCATTGATCAGGTCCGGGTCCTCATCGCCCTCGTACGGGAATGGGCCGATGCCCAGCATACCGTTTTCGCTCTGCAGGCTGACGGTCATCCCCTCGGGAACGAAGTTGGAGACCAAAGTCGGAATGCCGATACCAAGATTGACGTAGAATCCGTCTTCGAGGTTTTGTGCCGCCCGCGCGGCCATCTGGTTTCTGTCCCAAGCCATGTCCAATTTCCTCCCCGTCTTCTATTCCGCCGCTGCCGGCCGCGGCCGGGTGGTCAGTTGCTCGATCTTTTTCTCGAAATTGTCGCCCTCGATGATCCGCTGAACGAAAATGCCCGGCGTGTGGATCATATCCGGGTCCAGCTCGCCCACCTCGACCAGTTCCTCGACCTCGACGACGGTCACCGTGCCGGCGGTGGCCATGGGCGCGTTAAAGTTCCTGGACGTCTTCCGGTAGATCAAATTGCCTTCGGGGTCGGCCTTCCACGCCTTGATGATGGAAAGGTCGGCGACCAGCCCGGTCTCCATGATGTAGTGATCGTCGCCGAACCGCCGGGCTTCCTTGCCCTCGCCGATCTGGGTGCCGTAACCGGTCTTGGTGTAGAACGCGGGAATGCCGGCACCGCCGGCCCGGATGCGTTCAGCCAACGTGCCCTGCGGGTTGAACTCCACTTCCAACACACCGTCGAGGAACTGCTTCTCGAAGGTTTTGTTCTCGCCGACATAGGACGAGATCATCTTGGTGATCTGATGGGTATCCAGGAGCAGTCCCAGGCCCTCGCCGTCGATGCCGGCATTGTTGGATACGGCGGTGATGTTCCTGGTTTCGGCGTCCCTGAGCGCGACGATCAGGTGCTCGGGGATGCCGCAAAGGCCGAACCCGCCGGCCATGACCATCATGCCGTCGAACAGCAGGCCTTCGAGCGCCGAATTGGCGTCGGGGTAAACTTTTTTCATCGAAAAGCTCCCTGGTGGGCAGTCATGTTTCGGTGCGCCCGTTCCGGGCGATTGGCGGAGATTACCGCGCGGGGTCCGGCTTGCAAAGCGGCCATCCGTCGGTCATCGTGAGACCGTTCGCGACCCCAACAAGTTTTGTCGCCCGTTGGTCAAACGAGGGGCCGACGCCTCAGGAGTGTCCGCCGTGACCCGCCGCACGTTCGTTGTCCTCATTGCCGGTTGCCTGATCCTGCTTATTTCAATGGGCAACCGGAACAGCTTCGGCCTGTTCGTCGGGCCGATCGCCGAGGAGCTGTTTGACAACGAGGTCGCCGTAATTTCGCTGGCGCTCGCCATCCAGCACCTTTTCTGGGGCTTGAGCCAGCCGGTGGTCGGCGCCATCGCCGACAAATACGGCTCGGGCAAGACCATCGCGGTCTCCGGGCTGGGGTACGCTTGGGGCCTGTGGCTGATCGCCAACGCGGATTCGGCCTGGGATCTCTATACCGGCGCCGGATTGGCGGTCGGACTTGCCGGGTCCGGCACCACCTTCGCGGTGGTCCTGGCGGTCATCGCCCGCAACACGGCGCCCGAGAAGCGGAGCATGATCTACGGCATCGCCACCGCCATGGGGACCGGCGGCCAGATCACCATGGCGCCCATCAGCCAAACCCTGATCGACCAGTTCGGCTGGTCGGTGGCGATGATGATCATGGCCTCCATAATCCTGTTGTTCGTGCCCTTGGGGCTGGTGATGACCGGCAGGGCGGCGGACGTCACCGAGGAAGGGGGCGGCGCCAACAGCGTCACCGAGGCGGTCAACGAGGCCCGCGGCCATTCGGGCTTTCTCTACCTCACCGCCGGCTTCTTCGTCTGCGGCTTCCAGGTGTTCACCGTCGGCGTTCATCTTCCCAACTGGCTGGATACGCTGGGATTCGAGGGGCTCGGCGCCTGGGCATTGTTCACCATCGGCGCCAGCAATTTCTGCGGTACGTTGATGGCCGGCTATTTGGGCGGAAAGTACTCGAAGAAGCGGTTGCTGAGCGGCCTATACCTGATGCGCTCCATCATTTTCACCATCTTTCTGCTCGTGCCGATCTCGCCGGTCAGCGTGATTGTTTTCTCGGCGGCTATCGGTTTCCTATGGCTTGGCACGGTCCCGTTGACCAACGGCATTGTCGGGCAGGTTTTCGGGGTCAGGTATCTCGCGACCCTGTCGGGAATCGTCTTCGCGAGCCACCAGCTGGGGGCATTCTTCGGCATCTACGGGGCCGGCCTGATCTTCGATCAGACCGGGTCCTACGACTTGGTCTGGCAGATCGCCATTGTCCTCGGCGTGGCCGCCGCCCTGCTCCACATGCCCATCAACGAAGCGCCGTTAAAGCGCGCCCCGGCTCCGGCTGAATAGGCGGACCCATGCAAGCTGTTACCCTGCGCCGTGCGATCGCTATCACTTTGCTGGCCAGCCTCGTCCTGTCGCTGTCCATGGGGATGCGCCAGAGCTTCGGCTTGTTCCAGCAGCCCATCGCTGAAACCTTCGGCATCGGGCTCACGGCATTTTCCATCTCGCTCGCCATCCAGAACCTGCTGTGGGGGCTGTCACAGCCGGTGATCGGCGCCATCGCCGACAAATACGGCTCCGGCCGGGTTATCGGCGTGACCGCGGCGGCTCAGGTGTTGGGGCTGTTCATGCTCGCCAATGCCGACAGCATCTGGGAGCTCCATCTCTCCACCGGCATTATCATCGGCATCGCCGGCGCCGGCACCACCTGGGCGGTGCTGCTGTCCGTGGTGGCGCGCAACGTGCCCGAGCGCCGGCGGAGCCTGTTTTTCGGACTCGCCTCCTCGGCCGGGACCGGCGGCCAGATCATCATCGCGCCGATCAATCAGCTGACCATCAACGCCTTCGGCTGGACCGACGCCATTGTGATCCTGGCGTTGGTGCTGGTGGTGATCATCCCGCTGGCGTTCGCCCTGAAAGGCCGGGCGGCGGACCATTCGGCGGGCCGGCAGGCGGCGGAAACCCTGGGCGCCGCGCTCAACAAGGCGCGCAAGCATTCGGGCTATCTCTATCTTACGGCCGGGTTTTATGTCTGCGGGTTCCACGTGATGTTCATCATGGGGCACTTCCCCAATTTCATCCGAACCGCGGGGCTGCCCGATTGGCTGCCGGGCGTGGCGATCAGCGTCATCGGGGTTACCAACTTGGTGGGCACGCTGATATTCGGCTGGCTGGGCGACAAGTATTCGAAGAAGTACCTGCTGAGCACGCTGTACTTCCTGCGGGCGGTGGTATTCGCGGGCTTCCTGCTGGTGCCCCTGTCGGCGACATCGGTGCTGGTGTTCTCGTTCATGCTTGGGTTTCTGTGGCTGGCGACGGTGCCGCTGACCAACGGATTGGTTGGCCAGATTTTCGGGCTCAGGTACCTCGCGACGCTTGCCGGCATCGTCTTCGCCAGCCACCAGCTCGGCTCGTTCACCTCGCTCTGGCTCGGCGGCTTCCTGTTTGACGCCCGGGGTAACTACGACCTGATCTGGCAGCTTTCAATCCTGCTCGGGCTGCTGTCGGCGGTGCTTCACCTGCCGATCAAGGAGAAGCCGCTTGAGCCCGAGCCGGCACCGGCCGCCTTGTGAGTGTGACCACATGAACGCTGGGTATTTCCGTACGCTTGCGGCCTACAACCATTGGGCCAACCGGCGGCTCTACGCGGTGGCCGGCGAGCTCGACGATGCCGATTACCGGGCCGATCTCGGGGCGTTCTTCAACAGTGTTCATGGCACCCTCAACCACATACTGGTGGCCGACCGGGTGTGGATGGCGCGGATCGAAAATGTAAACCCAGAGATCAGCGCGCTCGATGAGGAGTTGTTCAACAGCCTCGCTGATTTGACCACCGCCCGGGAAGCCGAAGACCAGCGGATCATCGACTACGCGGGTGGCCTGTCGGATGCGGACCTGGACGGCCAGTTGTCCTACGCCAACATGGCGGGGATGCCCCAGGAGACGTCACTGCCCTTGGTGCTCGGCCATATGTTCAACCACCAGACCCACCATCGAGGCCATGCCCATGCGCTAATTTCCCGTATCGGCGCCAATCCGCCGGAACTGGACCTCATCTATTTCACCCGCGACCCGGATTTCGTCTAAAATTTTGCTTTCAACGATACGAGACGTACCGTATCTTTAATGCAAGAGGGAGGACGGAACATGGCGCGGACACGATCCCCGGAGAAAAAGGAGGCCATCCTCGACGCGGTGGCGCCGCTTGTGGAATCCGAGGGCTACAACAAGACCCGGATCGAGCACATCGCCGCGGCCGCCGGCGTGGGCAAGCAAACCATCTACCGCTGGTGGCCGGCCAAGCCGGATCTGATGGCCGAGGCCTACACCCGCATGGTGCCGAGCCACGAATTGGCCTCGGGGGCCGAGGACCCGCGCGATGCCCTGACCGAAATCCTCCGAAACTCGTTTTGCATCTTCCGCAAGACCCCGGCGCCCCGGATTCTTGCAGGCCTGATCGCCGATGCCCAATCGGAACCGGCCGCCGCCGAGGCGCTTTACAACAATCTGCTGGTCGGCCGGCGGGGCGTGATCACCGCGCCGTTTCGCCGCGGGGTCGAAAGCGGCGTGCTTCCGGACGATTTTGATATGGAGGCCGCCGCCGATCAGCTGGTCGCCGCGGTCTGGTACAAGCTGCTCACCGATCCGCAAGCCCTGACCGACGCCTTCGCCCAGCGGGTGGTCGATCAGATCCTGCCCCGGGACACCAAGGGCAAGTTGGTCATGCGGGACTATTTCCCGGGCGCGCTGGGTGAGGTGTGCGCCCTGCAATCCCGTTACTACGCCGAAGGCTGGGGGTTCGGGCGCACCTTCGAGCTGGACCGGGCGGAGGAGATGGCCGAGTTCCTCGGCCGTTTCGATCACCAACGGGATCTCTTCAAGCTGGTTTGCCGGGATGGCCGGGTGGTCGCGGCTATTGCCATCGACGGCGGCGCCGAGGAGGTGGCCGGCGGCGGCTCCCTCCTCAGATGGTTTATCGTTGACGGGACGGAGCGAGGTAACGGCATCGGCCGCCAACTTCTTTCCATTGCCGTCGAACACGCCCGGACCCAGGGCTACCGATCGATTGCACTGCATACATTCGACGGGCTGGAGACTGCGCGGTACCTGTACGAAGAGGCCGGGTTCAAGCTGGCCGATGAGGAGATGAGCGACAAGTGGGGCGCGGTGATCCTGCAGCAGGTCTTCGTTCTGGATTTAACGGAATAGCGCCTCGAGGCGCTGCGTTTGAGCCCCATCCGGGCCCGCGTTCGGCCTGAGAGTTGGCCCGCGCGCGGCGTACCGCCCATGGGCGCCCCGAGATCGAAATACGCCATCACTTGTTCATTGAAGCTCTCGACGGCCCGGCTACCGCTTTTTCGGGTTTCCGGCCCGCCGACGGTTCAGCGGCCGGACGCGGGAAAGAAACCGCCAATCAATCAAAGACGAACGTCCGCCGGACCTATTGGAAGGGTCCCTTTGCCGGGCCGCGGCTAGGGTCTGTACTCAATTGGGGGATTCTCCTTTTTGCGCCCTCTCACCCAGCTACGGCTATGGCTCGCAGGCTCGCCAAGCCTTCGCATCCCTCTCCCCCTGACGGGGGCGAGGGACCTTGTGCCGCGCCGTCCTCATCGCCGCAACACTCCTATGGCGGCTCAATCGGGTCCGGACCTTAGGCCGGTGTTTCAACGAAACTGATCGTCCGGGGATCGGCGATGGCGTAGACGCAAACCGCGCCGTCCCGGCCCCGGACCGATGTTTCCCGCGGCGTCAAGGCGCGGAGATCCGCGCCGGCGATTTTGGCCGCTTCCTCCGACAACACCAGAAAGCACTCGAACTCCTTGGACAGGGATTCAAGCCGCGCGGACGTGTTGATGGTATCGCCGATGGCCGAGAAATTCTGCGCCGTCGGCGGGCCCATGGTGCCGACGATCGCCTCGCCGGCATGAATGCCGATCCCCATCCGGAGCGGTTCCTTGACCTCACGAGCCAATCGCTGGTTGAGTTGGTCCAGGCGCTCGGCCATGGAGGCTGCGCCGCGGATGGCATTTCGGCATCCTTCCTTGATAGATCCCTCGATTCCGTAAAGCGCCATCAACCCGTCGCCGGCAAACTGGGCGTAGTGTCCTTCGGTCTCGCTCAGGGCCGACGACATTTCGGCAAAAAACTGGTTGAGGATGAACAGGACATCGTAGGGCAGTTTTTCCTCGCCAAGCTTCGTCGAGCCGCGAAGGTCGATGAACATGGAGGCGATTTCCTGTTCCCGTCCCTGGATTCCGCCCCGCGCATTGGCCTGGGCGGCGGTGGCCGTCGGCGCCAGCAGAGGGGTGATGGAAAGGTCTTCGCGAGGCCGGCACTGGCAGGCCAACCGCACCTCGGGTTCGAGACCGACTCGCCTCAGGGCCGTCTCCTCAACCTCTCCAGGGGCGTCGAGATGTCTGACCGCGTCGCCCACATGGACCCGGCAGGTGGTGCACCGTCCCCGGCCGCCGCACACCGCGGCATGTTCGACCCCCTCTTCGCGGAGGCTGTCGAGAATGGTGGTGCCGACAGGGGCAGTGATCATGTTGCCGCCGGGCAGCGTGATCCGGTAGGTGCCGTGCCGATTCCGGTACCACCGGCGGCCCAGCCGGGCCAGCAGCACGAAGCCGAGGATCGCCGCGAACACATACCAGCCATTGGGCTCGATGCGGGTGAGGTCGGCGACCATGTTGGGATCGGAATCGATGATCGGCTTGAAGACCCGGTTCAGGAAGCCCGGATCACGATCGGCAATGCCCTGCAGATCCTGACCGACATTGGCGAAACCGAGGAATGACAGAATGGGTATCGCGACCGCAACGCCGTAGATGACCGGCAGCCACGTGCGGTACCAGGTCCGGATTCGCAGCCAGAAGTGGATGCCGACGCAGAAATGGCCCCAAACCACGAACAGGAGTGCCGTCTGCTGGGCGCCGCGGACCGGATCGGCGACCCAGAGCGCCGAAATCACATATTCATAGGTCGGGTCGAAGTCGAGCATCCGACCGGCCATGAAGGTGCCGGCGATGTGGGCGAGGATGAGCGGGAAGATCAAAATGCCGAGGGCCAGTTGCGCGCCTTCCCAAAACGGCATGCGGAGCGTCGACCGGCGATACAGCGAGGCAAGGCTGAGGACGAAGTGCAGCAAGAGCGCGAGCAGCAGGACCAGCACGCCGGGGGGCTGTCCAAAGACCGGCTGCATGAATTTGCGCATGGCCTCCATGGCTTCCATGGAGATCAGGCCCAGCGCATGGTTGATCAGGTGCAGAACCACGAAAACGCCGACGAGCAGTCCGGAATAGGTCCTGATACGACGTTCCCACATGTGTTCAACCGTCCTCCGTTGCCGGGTATCCTCTCAACCTATCATATGGGACGGGGGAGGGAATCCCGGTTAAAACCGTACCGATTCATGGGTAAGGAACAGAACGCCTGCCCCGTTCAATACCTCATGAACCACCGTGAACATGGCGATGAAGGTTTCCCAATCCAGATCGGGATCGCTTTCGCCCAGGCGTTCGTGAATGGTGCCGAGGCTCCGGGTTCCATCCATCAGGCGGATGATTTCCCCGGTTCCCGGCGGAAGGGTGCGTTGGATGGCCGCGCCCGCGACATTGACCGTTACGGATTTGCCGGCCGCGACGGTCTCGGCGAGTGCCCGCGCCCCTACTTGGTAGAGAACGGGAACCATATCCGCTGCCGGCCGGGCGACGGCGGTTTCGGCACGCGCCCGGGGCACCGCGTAGAACACATGAGTCTTCTGAGTGCCGCCGAGGAGTTCGGCCAGCGCCGCCCGCGCCGGCCGGTCGAGTTCATCAATCCGGTCGAGGGTTTCATCGTCGTCGAAATAGATCGACGGGTCGTATTCAACGGGTTTGATCAGCCCGGCGATGGCGAGGCCCGCGCTGCCGGCCAGTTCGAACAGTTCCGGCACCCGGTAGGTCCGGTCCCGGGCATTGAGGAGCAGATCATGGAGCCCGGCATCGCCCCGCTCGTGATCGCCGACCACCGGATTGGTGCGGAACCGGTTGCCGGGCGGCAGGTGAGCGAGCAGGTGTCGGGCGTACCTCACCCGGTCGGCGGGTGCTCCATGCGGCTTCAGCGTCTTCAGCGCCTCCTGAAGATCGTAGACCCCGGTGCGGCCCAGCTCGCCGTAGACCATGGCACCCATGCCGCCCGCCGGCGAGAGGACGGAGGCGAGCGCGCTCAGTCCCGCTTGCGGATCGTCCAGATGATGGAGTACGCCGCAGCAGTCCACGTAATCGAACGGCTCCCACCCCTGATCCGCCACATCCAGCAGGGACAAGGTGTGAAACGTGATATTGGAGAGGCCGCGTACCGCTGCCCGGGCCTCGGCGATTTCCCGGGCTGCGCGGGACACGTCGACATAAGTGATCCCGGCGGGGCTGCCCGCATCGGCTAGCTGCTGGGCGAGAGCAATTGTGCCGTCACCGGTGCCGCCGCCGGCCACCAGTACCTTGAGGGGTCTGCCAACGTCGAGCCGTCCGCCGAACGCATGGTGATTGACCTCGAGAAGGTTGCCGGGCGAGCCGATGAGCGCCGGGCCCGTCTCGTCCGCCGGATCGCGGTTCGGGTAGGGATAGGCGTCGTATTGGGCGCGAACGTCGTCGTCGGACATAGGTTGAGGCGTTCCGGCCGTGCCGTGCTATTTAGTCGGAGGTCCAACCTATCGGGCGGCATGAGTTAAGGAAAGTGCATGCGCGGCTATTTCGGGATCGGCGTCGAGGGTATTTCCAAGGCGATGAACGTGGGCGGTTTGTTCCGCACTGCCCATGCCTTCGGGGCATCGTTCGTGTTCACCGTCGGCGCGGTTTATCAGCGCAGTGAAGGCGGCCGGTCCGATACATCGGACGCGCCGGGCCACGTACCGTTCTACAGCTTTCCGGATACCTCGTCGCTGCTGCTGCCTCAGGGGTGCGATCTGGTGGGCGTGGAGTTGCTGGACGAGGCGGCGGAGTTGCCCAGCTTCCGTCATCCCCGCCAAGCGGCCTACATTCTGGGACCGGAGCGGGGCGAACTGTCCGGCGACATTCTCGAGCGTTGTGCCTATACGGTCAAAATCCCGACCGGCTTCTGCGTCAATGTGGGCGTCGCCGGGGCCATCCTGATGTACGACCGCCAGATCAATCTCGGGCGTTTTCCGGCCCGGCCGTTGACGCCGGGCGGGCCCGTCGAAGATCTCCCCGGGCACGTCCATGGTGATCCGGTTCTCCGGACCCGGATGGAAGCGTACAGGGATACGCCCCCGGCGTACGAGGAAGACAATTGATCCGGAAGCTGCCGCTTCGAATATTCATGGTGGGGCTTGGCGTGGTTCTCATCGTACTTGGTTTGGGAGGCCTGTCCGGCGGGCCGTGGACCACCAACCCTCTGGACAATTACTACGCCACGCCCGGGATTCTCAGCCTGGGGATCGGGCTCATGATCTTCATTTACGGCATTCGAAAGGGGCCGGTAAGGCGCGTTGACGAAGACGGGGAAGAAGAAAAAAAACTAAATCGACGCCAGCCCGTCTCTAAACTCTTCCGATACCCGTATCTCGCCGACCCGGTTGCCGAGCGTATTCAGCACGGGCTCCACAAGCCACGGCGCGAGGGCGTTGCGGGCGTTTCGGTCGAGTACGTCGATCGCATCCAGGATATTGGCCATCACCACGTCCGCCGCGCGCCGTCCGCCGTCGTCGATCTTGACGGCGATACCGATGCCCTTGGCGGGAACAATGCCCGCCGAAACCCCTTCGGCGCCCACCTTGGTGACGAAGGCGCCGTTGCCGGCGGTAATGGCGACCGTATCGAATTCGCCCGGGCCGCGAACCAGTTCGGGCTCGGCGGCCATGGCGGCGATGATCCGTTTCGCCGCTTCGCCGTGATCGGGCTTCAGGCCGTCCGGGTCGGCCATCCGGGCGCAGGCGCGGGCCAGGCCCGCGATGGGCATGGGGAGTGTCGGAATGCCGCAGCCATCGGCCGCCGGTTCGACACTGCCGAGGTCGAAGTCCGATAAATCCGACAGGAGATTCCGGACCGTCCGCTGCTCTTCGCCCTTGGCATCCGCGTAGGCCGTGGCGGGTAGACCCACATGCAGGGAGGTGGTGAGAAAGCCCGCATGTTTGCCCGAACAGTTGTTGTAGGCGCGCGTGGGTTTCCCGCCCGCTTTGATCAGGGCGGCGGCTTCCTCTCTGTCGCCGGGCTCGATGGCGCCGCAAACCAGGTCCGCTTCCGAGAGGCCGAGCCGCGAAAGCCAATCCCGGACCACGGCCACATGCCGCCGGCCGGCCGTGTGGGAGGCCGCCGAAATGGCGATTTCCTCGTTGCCGAGGTTGAACGCGTCCGCCGCGCCCGAAGCGACGAAGGGGATGGCCTGCAGCGGCTTGATGGCCGAGCGCGGATAGTGGGGCGCGTCCACATCGCCCCAGGCTGCGATCACCTCGCCACCGGCGCCGGCCACCGCGGCCGTCCCCCGGTGCAGGCTTTCGACCACCGAGCCGCGTGTTACCTCGGCAAGGACAGGATTGGCTGTACGCATGAAGCCGTTGTGGCATTCGGCCCACCCCTTGGCAAGCCGGCGAACCAGCGGTATCTATGGGCCGTTATGGCAAGACATGTGCTACTTGGCGGTTTGCTGGCCGCCGCGGTGACGGCGGCGGGCCCGGCGGCCGCTCAAAGCCCGAAGGTCCTCGGCAACTTCACCGATTGGACGGCGTTCACCGACGGGTCGGGCCGGTCCAAGGTCTGCTACATCGCCAGCCAGCCAAAGAAAGAGCAGGGCAAGTACACCAAGCGCGGCGACACGTTCATCCTCGTGACCCACCGGCCGTCCGAGCGCACCCGGGATACGGTGGAAATCCGCGCCGGCTATACCTACAAAAAGGATTCCGACGTGACGCTCTCCATCGATGGCCGGGCGTTCAAACTGTTTGCCGATGCCGGCAGCGCCTGGGCCCGGGACCAGAAGACCGATACGGCACTCGCCAACGCCATGCGCCGGGGCGATACCATGGTGATCCGCGGCACCTCGTCCCGCGGGACCCGCACCACCGATACCTATTCCTTGAAAGGCTTCACCGCCGCTCACCGGGCCATCGGCAAAGAGTGCGGCCTGACCTCCTGATGTCCGGAAAAACCAATCTCATTGGTCTCGGCCGGGACGAGCTGAGCGCCGAACTCGTGGCCATCGGCGAGAAGCCGTTTCGCGCCAAGCAGCTTTGGCACTGGATCTATCACCGGGGCGCCCGCGACTTTGCCGGCATGACGACACTGGGCAGGGAATTGCGGCAGAAGCTCGCCGAAAACTACGTGGTCGCGCTGCCCAAGATCATCACCGAGCAGCGTTCAAACGACGGTACCCGCAAGTGGCTGGTCGGCACCGAGGACAACAACCAGGTCGAGGCGGTCTACATCCCCGAAGAGGACCGGGGCGCCATGTGCATCTCCTCGCAGGTGGGCTGCACCCTCGCCTGCACCTTCTGTCATACGGGCACCCAGAAGCTGGTCCGCAACCTGACGGCGGGCGAGATCGTCGGTCAGTTCATGATCGGGCGCGACTCCTACGGCGAATGGCCGTCGCCCAAGGAGGGCCGGATGCTGTCCAACATCGTCATGATGGGGATGGGCGAGCCGTTGTTTAACACCGGCAACGTCATCAAGGCGCTGACCATCATCTTGGATGGGGATGGGCTCTCGGTGTCCAAGCGGCGGGTTACGCTCTCGACCTCGGGTGTGGTGCCGGAGATCGAACGCGTCGGCCGCGAGCTCGGCGTCGGCCTGGCGGTCTCCCTGCACGCGGTCACCGACGAGTTGCGCGACGTGCTGGTGCCGATCAACAAGAAATACCCGATCAAGGAGTTGCTGCGGGCCTGCCGGGACTATCCGGTGGCCTCCAATGCGCGGCGCATCACCTTCGAGTACGTCATGCTCGACGGGGTGAACGATTCGCTGGCCGAGGCTCGGGAGATGGCGCGGTTGCTGAAGGACATCCCGGCCAAGATCAACCTGATCCCGTTCAACAAGTGGCCGGGCGCCATCTACGACTGCACGCCGGCGCCCAAGATCAGGAAGTTCTCAGAGCTTCTGAACGATTTGGGCCTGTCGGCGCCCATCCGGGTGCCGCGCGGCCGGGACATCCTCGCCGCCTGCGGCCAGCTCAAATCGGAGAGCGTGCGGGCGCACAAGAAGAAGGTCGCGGACGTCTCGCTTCCCGCTTAACACACGTATCCCCTCCCTCTATTTTCAAGTTGCAGAATTTGAATTGGAGGGCGGGGCGTGAAACTCCCAGTATTCGCCACGGTGGGGCGGTCGTTTGTCCAGTGTTTTCGGAATTGGGATCTGTTGGCGGCTCACGCGGCGGTCATCTGGATATTCCTTGTCGCGACCGTGTGGTCTCTCCTGAATGTCATCGGCGTGGCCGATATGATCGCCGGTGACGCGGAGCAAATGGACAGGGCGAAAGAGCGAATAAAGGAGTTGTCCAATTACGAGCTGGTTTTCGACTTCGTATGGTGGACGATTTTTCTACTTTTGCTGACGCCGTTTGCGACGGCGTGGCATCGGCGGTTCGCTTTGGGCCGTAAATCGGTGCCGGCCACTCAGGCACTTCGGTTTGGGAAGCTCCAGGTATCGGTGTTCGCCGAGTTGATAGTGCTGCTTGTGGTGTTTTTCGTGACAGTTGCGCTGGCAATCGTGGTGGGGCTAATTCTCGCGACTGCAATTGGTTTGGCGATCGGGGAATTCCAGTTGCCAAGCTTATTCCAATCGACTGAGTTGCGGTCGAATAACCCACTCGTGGTTATCCCCTCCGCACTTCTGGCTCTGTTCGTGATTGTCACGGTTTCGCTTCGGATTTGGCTGGTGATTCCCGCCCGGGCCCTGGAGCAGCCGCTGGGCCTGGTGGGTTCTTGGAAACTGATGCGGGGCAATACCATTCGAATGTTCTGGATTTTCATGTTTTGCATGCTCATCGCATACATTCCGATGTTGGTGATCGGGGGGTTGATGTTCATCGTTTCGGTGTTCATCAATTTTGAGCTTGAGCACATGGTGTTCAAACCGTCGGATTTCGGTTTCTCGATCATAGCGATTGGTCTGATCGTAGTTGCGCTGCTATATGCGTGGTTGACCGGCGTAATCCTATCGGTGTTGTCGATCGCCCATGGGCGTTTGACGGATACACCCCTGGTGCCGGCCGGGCCGGAAGGCCATTCGGACCCTCAGACGTAGAATCTTGAGTGCGTGAAACTCCTACCACGCCTCGAAACTGAACGGTGACGGACCCCGCTGGTAGGCCGGAACGGTGAGGCGCCGGTTCAAGGGCGGCTGTGCCCGGTCGGCGCAATCGGCGCGCTGGCAGAGGCGGCAGTTGATCCCGACCGGGATCGCCGCGTCTTCCCGCGCCGCATCCAGCCCGTCCGCATAGGCGATTTTTTTGACGTAGTCGGCGCTGCAGCCGACGCCCACGGCGCGCAGCCGCGCCCTGCCGCCCGGTTCCTGGGTGGAGACGGAGCGGGTGATGGCGAAGTAGCGCGACCCGTCCTCCAACTCCATCAGCTGGGTGAGTGTTCGCCCCGGGGAGCGGAAGGCCTCGTGGATATTCCACTTGGGGCACGTGCCGCCGAAGCGGGCGAAGTGAAAGCCGCCGGTGGAGAACTGCTTGATCACGTTTCCGGCGTGGTCGATGGAGAGGAAGAAAAACGGCACCCCTCGCGCCCCCGATCGCCCGAGGGTCGTCAGGCGGTGGCAGACCTGCTCATAGGACGCCGTGAACCGGGCGCCGATGGCGTCCACGTCGTAACGCATATCCTCGGCCGCCTTGAGAAACGGCGCATACGGCATCATCACGGCGCCGGCGAAGTAGTTGGCGAGGCCGAGGCGGGCCAGCGCCGTCACTTCATCGCCCTTGAGGCCGGCATCAACGGTCACGCTCTCGATCAGCTCCCGGTGACCCAACAGGCCCAGTTGCTGGGCAACCACAAAACTTCGGGTCGGCATGTCGAGCCATTCGGAGATGAACAGCCGGCGCGAGTGCCGGTCGAGCCGCCAGCGCGCGCCGGCGAGCACGTCGGCGGGCACGACGCGGACAGTGGTATCGTGGCTCGCCTGCAGTTGCCCCTTGAGGCCGTGATAGAGATCGGTGGAATCGAGGCCGGCATCCTCCCACAGGGTCTCGACCGCGTTCTCCAGGACGGGAAAGTGATTGCCCGCCTCGGTGAAGAAATCCCGCACCTCTTCCAAAGGCTGACGATGGGCCTCGGGACCCGCTTTGGGCCCGGTCTCCACCTGTTCGGCCAGCTCGACGGCGGTTTCCACGCCTTTGCGGTAGGCCCGGTAGAGGGTGACCATCGCTTGCGCGGTGGCGGGTGAGGCGCCGACCAGATCGGCGAGCTCCGAATTGCCGACGTTCAGTCCCTCAAACAGGGGGTCGGTGAGCACTTCCTTCAAGGAGGCGGCGGCGCGGGCCTCGTCATCGCCGGAGAAATCCTTCAAATCCACATCGAACGTATCGGCCAGGCGGAGCAGCAATTGGGCGCTCAATGGCCGCTGGTTGCGCTCCACCAGATTGAGGTAGCTGGTGGAAATGCCGAGATCGTCCGCCATCTGCGCCTGGGTGGCCCCCAGATCCCGCCGAAGGCGGCGGATCCGGGTGCCGGCAAAGATCTTCTTATCGCTCAGGGCTGCCATGGTGACATATCATATTTTTTACAAAATTTACAAAATGACAAATGTATTTGGCAAAGCGGAAAACATATTTACATTATTTAATTCAATAACTTATGGACTATTTCGGCCTGGATGTAAAGTATGTATAAGTTATCAACCTATGGATTTCGGAGGTTATTATGAATCCGCCCGGCAAGTCATTCGAAGAGTTCATCCAGAGCGCGCCGGAAGGCCGCTATCACGGTATCGAACGGACGTATGGCGCGGCCGACGTCGCCCGCCTCCGGGGTTCGGTACAAATCCGGCATACCCTCGCCGAAAGGGGCGCCAACCGCTTGTGGGAACTGCTCCACGACCGGGATTACGTGAATTCCCTCGGCGCCATGTCCGGCAACCAGGCCATGCAGCAGGTCCGCGCCGGTCTGGAAGCAATCTATCTTTCCGGCTGGCAGGTGGCGGCGGACGCCAACACCGCGGGCGCCATGTATCCGGACCAGAGCCTCTACCCGGCCAACTCCGGACCGGAACTGGTCAGGAAGATCAACCGCACACTTCAGCGCGCGGATCAGATCGAACATTCCGAGGGCGGTGCCGGCCGTGACTGGTTTGCGCCCATCGTCGCCGACGCCGAGGCCGGGTTCGGCGGACCCTTGAACGTTTTCGAGATCACCAAGGCCTACATTGAGGCGGGAGCCGCGGGCATCCACTTCGAGGACCAACTGGCGTCCGAGAAAAAGTGCGGCCACCTGGGCGGCAAGGTGCTGATCCCGACCGGACAGCACATCCGCCACCTGAACGCCGCGCGGCTCGCCGCCGACGTGATGGGCACCCCGACGCTGATCGTCTGCCGCACCGATGCGGAAAGCGCCAAGCTGCTCACCTCCGACATCGACGAGCGGGACCGTCCATTCATCGATGGCGACCGGACGCCGGAAGGCTTCTTCCGGGTGCGCGGCGGCGTCGAGGCGTGCATCGCCCGGTGCCTCAACTATGCGCCTTATTCCGATCTCATGTGGTGGGAGACCTCGAAGCCGAACCTGGAACAGGCGCGGATCTTCGCCGAGGCCATCCACAAGGAATATCCGGGCAAGATGCTGGCCTACAACTGTTCGCCCAGCTTCAACTGGCGGGCCAACCTCGACGACGCCGACATCGCCAAGTTCCAGCGCGAGCTGGGCGCCATGGGCTACAAGTTCCAGTTCGTGACGCTGGCCGGTTTCCATCAGCTCAACCACGGCATGTTCGAGCTCGCCGGCGCCTATCGCGAGCGCGGTATGGCGGCGTATTCGGAGCTCCAGGAAGCCGAATTCGCCTCCGAAGCGATGGGCTACACCGCCACCCGTCACCAGCGGGAAGTCGGCACCGGCTACTTCGATGCGGTCGCCACCGCCCTCTCCGGCGGCCGGTCCTCGACCACGGCCATGGCCGAGAGCACCGAAGCCGACCAGTTCACCCCGGCCCAAGCCGCGGAATAAGCGGCAGCGAAACGCCACGCGTCATCGCCAGGGCCTACAAAACGGCGCCGGTCCCTCTGCCCGAGGGACCGGCGTTTTTTTTTGCAAGGTGCAAGTTCCCTCACCCCGACCCTCTTCCGGAGGGAGAGGGAGCAATAACGGCGCGCCACTCCCTCTCCCCCGGGTTGGAGGGAACGACATCTCGCCGCCGCTTCCTCGGCCTGTTCCGCCGAAGCAGCCTTCGGCGGCGAAGGCCGGAAGGGAGAGGAAAGAGGCGAGGGTGAGTAAATTCGTGATTTGCGTATTGAGGGATTTCGTCTACCTCTTCTCCCCACTAACATAGCCGCCGAATACCGAGGACACCCCCATGAAACTGCCGGTCATGTTGACGGTACGGGAAGCTCTGGGCTTTGTCTGGGAGAACCGGATATGGGCGATCAATCTCGCCCTGCCGGCGATCGTCATCATCGGCATCCTGACGGCCCTCGCCGGTGCGACCGGCCCGGCGCCGGTCCCCGGCCAGCCGGTGCAGCTTCAGTTCATCCAGGTGGCGCTCCTGGTGTTCAATATCTGGTTCACCATCGTCTATTCGGTGGCGTGGCACCGGGCTTATCTCGCCGGGGAGCAGAACGCCACGGTGCTGGAATGCTATCTCTGGCGGATGCGGACGACCAAGTTCGTCATCCAGTACCTCAAGCTGTTCATCATCTTCGGGATTATCGGTTTCCTTTTCGTGCTCATCTTTCTCGGCGTGTCCGGCTCGCCCATCGGAGCCGGCGCCACGTTCGGGGCCGGCGCCGTGGTGTTCCTGTGGTTGATCGGCCGCTTGATCCTGATTCTTCCCGCCACCTGCGTCGATGATGATCTGAGCCTCCGCGACGTGCTGGCACTCAGCGAGGGCAACGGCTGGCAGGTGGTCGGCGCGATGATCGTCACCGGCATCATTACCGCGATCGTCGGAGCGGTGCCGTTGATGATCGCGGTCGGCATCGTGGCCGCGACCGGCACCGGCGAGACCTTGTCGGGGTACCTGGCCATCTCTCTGGTCGGCCAGTTCATCGGCTTTATCGGTATCGCGCTGGGCGTCTCGGTTCTGTCGGTTGCCTACGGGAAATTGTCCGAGGCAATATCCTCCGGCCAATAAGGCGCCGCGGCCCTTTTCCAACCGGACGAATAGGTATAAGTCTCACCGCTCATCGCGGAGGAATTCAAATGGCCGTTGACCGGGAACTGATTTATGTGGGCGATCCCATGTGCTCGTGGTGCTACGGGTTCGCGCCGGCAAAAACCAAGCTGGAGGACCAGTGCCGGGGCCGCGCCGCGGTGACGTTTGTCGCCGGCGGGCTGCATATCGACTGGACCGAGCCCCAGGACCAGAAGCGCATCGACTTCCTGCGCGAGCATTGGGAGGAGATCAACCAGCGCACTGGTCAGCCCTTCAAGTTCGACATCCTGGAGCGCACCGACTTCGTCTATAACACCGAGGCCGCCTGCCGCGCCGCGGTCACCGCGCGGATGATGGAAGGCAACGACGCGGCGCTTAAATTCTTCACCCGGCTGCAGACCGCTTTCTACGCCGAGAACCGGGACGTCACGCAAGAAGGCGTCCTGATCGGCTTGGCGGCCGAATTCGGTCTCGACAAAGAGAAGTTCACCGACCTGTTCGGCTCCGACGAAATGAAGGCCGAGACCATGCGCGACTTCCAGTTTGCCCAGCGCATGGGGGTTACCGGCTTCCCCACGGTGGTGGTCAACGACCGCACCGGCTACGCCTACCTCACCGTCGGCTGGCAGCCCTACGAGCAATTGGAACCGATCGTCGAAGCCTGGCTCACCGACCGGCTCGACCGCCAGAGCCAAGCGGCGGAGTAGGGGGCGGGACTTGAGACAGACGCCCTAATCCCTATACTGCGCGCGCGATTCAACAGCGGCTCATAATCCGCCGAATATCAAGGAACTTTCAGCATGGCGGACGACGTCAAAAAAGTGGTGCTGGCCTATTCGGGCGGCCTCGATACCTCGGTCATTCTGAAGTGGCTGCAGGAGGAGAAGGGCTGCGAGGTGGTGACGTTCACCGCCGATCTCGGCCAGGGCGAGGAAGTGGAGCCGGCCCGGGCCAAGGCCGAGATGCTGGGCATCAGGGAAATCTACATCGAGGACCTCCGGGAAGAGTTCGTCCGCGACTACGTGTTTCCCATGTTTCGGGCCAACGCCCTCTATGAGGGGACGTACCTGTTGGGCACCTCCATCGCCCGGCCGCTGATCGCCAAGCGCCAGATCGAGATCGCCCGGGAAGTCGGCGCCGACGCGGTCTCCCACGGGGCCACCGGCAAGGGCAACGACCAGGTGCGGTTCGAGCTCGGCTATTATGCCCTCAATCCGGACATCAAGATCATCGCGCCGTGGCGGGAATGGGACCTCCAGTCCCGCACCCAGCTCATCGATTACGCCCAGAAGCATCAGATCCCCGTCCCCAGGGACAAGGAGGACGAGCCGCCCTATTCGACGGATGCCAACCTGCTGCACATCTCCTACGAGGGGAAGGCGCTGGAGGACCCGGACGTGGCGCCCGACGAGGACATGTTCACCCGGAGCGCGGCACCCGAAAACGCGCCGGACGAGCCGCTTGTCATCGAAATCGAATATGAGAAGGGCGATCCCGTCGCCGTCGACGGCCATGTGATGAGTCCCGCGGTGCTGCTCACCCATCTGAACAAGGCAGCCGGCGATCATGGGATCGGTCGGGCCGATATCGTCGAGAACCGGTTCGTCGGCATGAAATCGCGCGGCGTCTACGAGACGCCCGGCGGCACCATCATGCTGGCCGCCCACCGGGCCATGGAGAGCCTGACCCTCGACCGCAACGCCGCGCACCTCAAGGATGAGCTGATGCCCCGCTATGCGGAACTGATCTACAACGGATTCTGGTTCGCGCCCGAGCGGGAAATGCTCCAGGCGGCTATCGACAAAAGCCAGGAGAACGTCACCGGCACGGTGCGCCTCAAGCTGTTCAAGGGCGGGATCACGGTTCTGGGCCGCAACGCGCCGGGCAGCCTCTATGACGAAGCGACGGTGACCTTCGAAGAGGACAGCGTCTACGACCAGCGGGACGCCGGAGGGTTCATCAAGCTCCAGGCGCTGCGCCTCCGCATCGCCGGCAGGCGGAAGAAATAGGCTCTCCCCGCTCGTCATGCCCCGCTATATGCGGCGCATTCAAGCCGTTCACCAGGGAAATCACCCGGCCCGCGGAGATGGGGCGTCGTACAGCCGGAAACACCTTCTCCGCAGTCTCCGGGTGCTCCGTGGCAAGGAATATATCATCACGTCTTTGTCGGTTGACCGGGCTTAGGCGCTGGACTACATACCCGCCATGCACGTTAATACGGCCGTGACAAACCGGTTCTCCCTGCTTGGCCTGTTCCTCGCCGCCTTGGTGCTGGCGGGCGTTCCGGCGCAGGCCCAAAACAAGATTACGCTAACGCAGGAGATCAAGCAGCGGCTGATCGATGCGCCGCCCCTGAGGGGTGACGGCGTCACCCGCGAGGCGTTCAACGGCAAGCCGATCCTGGTGACCTTCTTCGCCAGTTGGTGACCCCCCTGCCATACCGAGTTCGGGGAACTCGCGGAATTCATCGGCAAACACGGACCTGATAAGCTCACCATCATCTCGGTGGACTGGCAGGAGAACGCCGAGGGCAACAAGCGCCTGCAGCGGATGATCAAGCGGACCATTCCGGCGCCGGTCTATGTGGTCGACGGCACCCCCCAGCTCGGCAAGGACTTCGACGGCGTGCACTCGCTTCCGGCGGCCTATCTGTTCGATCCGCAGGGCAACGAGATCTTCCGGGTCGGCGGCGATCCGGGCCCGCCCGGCCGGCACTACATGAACCGGAGGCAGCTGGAACGCGCCCTCAAGGGCATCGAAGCGGCACGCCTCAACTGATCTCACTCGCGGCCACATGACGCCCTTCCCGGGTTTTCGCAAAGCCACGCAGGCGGGGCCTAGACGGATCACCCCGGCAACCCCGGAAGGCGCCTCTCTGAAGGCTGATTTCCTGGGGTTCCTGCCGGTGCCCTTCGGCAATCCGATCAGCGGCCACGGGCATCCGAAACCGGGCGGCGCCAAGGAAGCGGTGCAGGCCGCTATTCGGCGGGCATGTCCCGAGACCGCCTGACCATCAGTCCACTGAGCCAGAGCCAGATAAAGGCCAGCACGTGGAGCCCGGCGACCGCGGTGATCGCCGCCCGATGGCCGCTGACGGCGTAGGTGCCGTTGGGTCCTTCCGGCCAGAGGTCAATGATCGCTCCCATGCCCCATTGAATGGTGAAGGCGCCGGCCAGCACCGGCAGGTTGAGGGCGGCATTGATGCGGCCGGCCTTGTTGGCGGGATAGAGCTGCGCCATGCCGGTAAAGATCAGGATCGCCGAGGCGCCGACAAATCCGAACATGGCCCACAGCACCACGTCGAAAGGCCCCAGATTGGCCGCCAGCAGGAACTGGATGGCGGTATAGGCGGCGATCCCCCAATAGGAAACGGTAAGTGCCGAGATGCCGGCGCGGGCCAACCGCTCGGCGAACGCACCGGTGGCGATGTAGCCGAGCATGATGGCGATGCCGATGACCATCAGTCCGTTGGCGACACCGAAGCGTTCGAACCCGGCCACGTCCCGGAGCCACGGGCCCGCCCATAGGCTCGGCACGCCCATGAAGGCGCCCAAGGACGCGGTGGCCAGCGGGATCACCCGCCAGATCCGGAAGTCTCCCATGATCTCGGCAAAGTCTTTCAGCTGACCGGTGAGGCTGGCGGTCCGCATTTCCCGCTCGCCCGGCTTCTCGGGCACCGTCAACAGGATCATAACGGCGGTGAGGAAGGTGAATCCCCCGAGATATAGGAATACGCCCCGCCAGTCGGTGAAGGCGAGGGACGCCTCGACGGGAACCGTGGAGGCGATGGCGCCCAGGCTTCCCGCCGCCATCAGGGTTCCCTGCCAGAAGGCGAGGCGCTCCTTGGGGAACCATTCGATGATCGCCTTGAAGGCCGCCATCAGGCCCGCCGACATGCCGAGACCCATGAGAGCCCGTCCGGTGATCAGGAGGCCGAGCGTGTCGGCGGTGGCGAACAGGGCCGCACCGGCGGCGGTGACGCAGAACAAACCGGCCTGCACCCGTCTGGCGCCGTAGCGGTCGAGCAGCACGCCCAAGGGAATCTGAAACAGCGCGAAGGTTAGGAAATAGACCGAGGTCAGCAGGCCCAGACCCTCCGCATCGACACCCACATCGGCGGCGATATCGGGCGCCATCACCGCGTTCACCGTGCGGTAGAAGAAGCCCAGGAAAAAGCCGAGCGCAAAGGGCAGGAACACCCGGACGATGAGCGATGGTTGCATGTGGGAGGCCGGCGCCGCGCTGTTTGGGGGCTTCAGCCTAGTCGCCGGATACAGGTGCGGAAAGCCCCAAGGCCCGTCAAAGTGTGCTTCCTCCGGCGATCGTGATCGCTAAGATATTTCATCAAATCAGGGAGAAATACATGCTCAACGCCGCGGTTATCGGTTTGGGATGGTGGGGCACCACCATCGTCAACTCGCTGGAAGGCTCGGACAAAATCAATGTGGTCCGAGGGGTCGATATCAACCAGGACGCGCCGGCGGCATTCTGTGCCGGGCGCGGCCTGCCGTTTGCCTCCAGTTTCGAAGACGCGCTCAACGACCCGGACATCGATGCGGTGATCATCGCGACGCCCCACTCCCTGCATGAGCCCATGGTTCTGGCGGCGGCCGCGGCGGGCAAAAACATCTTCTGTGAGAAACCCATGGCGCTTTCCGGCGACGGGGCCAGGAAGATGATGGCGGCCTGCGAGGAAAAAGGCCTGGTCATGGGCGTCGGCCATGAACGCCGGTTCGAGGGCGCCTGGGAAGAATTGAAACGGATGGCCGATGCCGGGGAACTCGGCAAAATCCTACATCTGGAATTCAACTCGTCCTACAACAACATGGCCATTGAGCCGCCGTCGGGGTGGCGGCAGGACCCGGTGGAGGCGCCTGCCGGCGCCATGACGGCCTTGGGCGTACATGTGACCGACCTGATGCTGTCCATTGCCGGCTCGGTGACGGAGGTCTACGCCCATCTCAACTCCCGGTCCGACAAGTTCCCCAACGAGGATGTGCTGACGGTCCAGTTCCAGTTCGGGGGCGGCGTGACGGCGTCGTTGGTCAATCTGGCGACCACGCCGTTCTATCAGCGGATGAGCATCTTCGGCGATGAGGCCTGGGCGGAAGCGCGGGAAATCTCGAACGTCGATATCCCGGACCAGGCGCTGCTCACTTGGCGGGGCATGGATATGGTGATTCATACCCGGACGTATCCCTGGGATGACACGACGGTGGAACGCAATCTCCACCACTGGGCCGATGCCGTCTCCGGCACGGCCGAGTACCGGTTCACACCCGAGCAGCGGGTGCAGAACGTCCAGATTCTGGAAGCCATCACCGAGAGCGCCACCAGCAGGAAGCCGGTGGCGATCAAGTAGGGACTAACCCCTGAGCACACCCTTGGTGTGCTTGGCCACGTTGGCCACCACCTTGCCGGAGACCGCTTCGATCTCCTCGTCGGTGAGGGTGGCCTGGGTGGGCTGAAGGGTGACGGCAATGGCCAGAGACTTCTTGCCGGCTTCCAGATCGCCGCCCTGGAACTCATCGAACACCCGGACCCCTGAAATCAGCTTCTTATCCGCCGCCGCGGCCGCCTTGGCGAGATCGTCCGCCGCGACGCCGTCATCGACGATGAAGGCAAAATCCCGCTCCACCGGCTGGAAGGCGGAAAGGGTCAAGGGCGGCCGCATGGCGGATTTGCCGTCCTTGGGCTGAGGCAGGCCTTCGAGATAGATCTCGAATCCGACCATCGGGCCGTCGGCATCCATGGCCTGAAGAATGCCGGGATGAATCTCACCGAAATGGGCGAGCACCTGCCGGGGCCCGAAAGCAATGGTGCCCGACCGGCCCGGGTGATACCACGCCGGCGCATCGGTGGAGATGCGGGCCGAACCTGCCGAAACACCCAGCTGTTCGAACACCGCCATGACGTCCGCCTTGGCATCGAACGCGTCCACCTCGCGGGAGCTTCCGGCCCAGTCGCGGGGGCCGGTGAGCCCAGCCCGGACGCCGGAGGCGGCCATGGCCTGATCCTCGGGGTTTTCGCCGGCGAATTGCGGTCCCACTTCGTAGAGCGAGACGTCGCCGAAGCCCTTGTCCGCGTTGCGCCTCGCGGCGTCGATCAGGTTGGGCAGCAGCGACGGCCGCATGACATCGAGATCGGCGGAGATGGGGTTCACCAGATTG
Source organism: Rhodospirillales bacterium (assembly GCA_965213765.1). GTDB lineage: Bacteria > Pseudomonadota > Alphaproteobacteria > Rhodospirillales > UBA2165 > JAJDXO01. The sequence continues at coordinate 2,956,517 of OZ243926.1, forward strand.
ATGGCTTCCGGTGCCCCACCGAAGAGGTCCGCGTGTTTGCGGGGCAGGAACGAAAAGGTCACCGACTCCGTGAGGCCACGAAACGCCAACGCGCGCCGTGCCCGCGCGCGGCGGGCCTGCGACAGCGACACCGCCGGGCTCGGCAGGTTGGCCGCGCGCACCAGTGAGACGGCGGGGATATTGTCAAAGCCGTGGATGCGCGTCACCTCTTCGACCAAATCGGCTTCGCCGACCACATCATGGCGCCAGGACGGCACGTCGCACTCCCAGGCATCGCCGTTGTCGGTGACGTTGAAGCCCAGCACGTTGAGGATCCGGACGGTCTCTTCCTCGGACACCTCGACGCCGCCCAGGTCCTTCACCCGGTGCTTGCGCAGCGGATAAGACCGGGAGACATCCGGCTTCTCACCGGCGATGACGATGTCACTGGCTTCGCCGCCGCACAGTTCCAAGAGCAGTTTGGAAGCGAGTTCCGCACCGTCGAGCACAAAGTCCGGGTCAATGCCGCGCTCGAACCGGTAGCGGGCGTCGGACATCAGGTTGAGCTTGCGCCCCGTGGCCGCCGTACGGGTTGGGTCGAAGTAGGCGCTTTCGAGGAACACGTTGACCGTCTCCCCGGTACAACCGGAGAGCTCGCCGCCCATGACGCCGCCAAGCGCTTCCGGGTCTTTCTCGTCGGCGATGACCGTCATTTCGTCGTCGAGTTCGTACTCCTTGCCGTCGAGGGCCAGGATTTTCTCGCCCTTTCTGGACAGCCGGACGTGAATGTCGCCATGGACTTTGTCGGCATCGAAGACGTGCAGCGGCCGGCCGTAGGCCATGGTGAGCAGATTGGTGATATCGACCAGCGCCGAGATGGGCCGGAGACCGATGGCGAGCAGCTTCTGTTGCAGCCAGTCGGGGCTCGGGCCGTTCTTGACGCCGCGGAAATAGCGCCCGACGAAATAGGGACAGGCGCTCATGGTTTCATCGTCGAGATCGAGATGAACCTTGATCGGGCTCTCGAATTTGCCTTCGACGGGCTCGATGAGCAGCGGCTTCAGCGTCCCGATGCCGGCCGCCGCCAAATCGCGGGCGATGCCGCGGACGCCGAGGCAGTCACCCCGGTTGGGTGTGATGCCGATATCGAACACCGGATCGGACATGCCGAGGGCCACGACCGCCGGGGTGCCCGGGACCGCATCGTCGCCGAGCTCGATGATGCCTTCATGCTCGTCCGAAAGGCCGATTTCCCGTTCCGACAGAAGCATACCGTTGGAGGTAACGCCGCGGATATTCGATTTCTTCAGCACCATGTCGAGGCCCGGGATATAGCTGCCTTCCGGCGCGAACACGCCTTTCATGCCGGTCCGGGCATTGGGCGCGCCGCACACCACCTCGAAGGTCCCGGTGCCGTTGTTCACCTGGCACACCTGGAGCCGGTCGGCGTCCGGATGGGGCTTTGCGTCTTCCACATAGCCGACGACGAAGTCCTTGAGCTTGTCGGCAGGGTCGTCGAGGCTCTCAAGTTCGAGCCCGATCATCGTCAGTTCATCAGCGATTTCCCGGGGGTCGGCATCCGTCTCCAGCTCTTGCTTGAGCCATTTCAGGGAGAATTTCATCCGACGGCCCTCCCGAGCAGCGACGGCACATCCAGGGGCGCGAAGCCGAAATGCTCCAGCCAACGGATGTCCGAATCATAGAACGTCCGAAGATCGGGAATACCGTATTTGAGCATTGCCAATCGCTCGACGCCCATACCGAAGGCGAAGCCCTGATATTTGGCCGGGTCGATCCCGCAATTCTCCAGAACCGCCGGATTGACCATGCCGGAGCCGAGAATTTCCAGCCAGTCGTCGCCGGCGCCGATTTTCAACCCGCCGCCTTCGCGGGTGCAGCCGATATCCACCTCCGCCGAGGGTTCGGTGAAGGGGAAGTAACTGGGCCGGAAGCGGACCGGCAGATCGTCGATGCCGAAGAAGGTGCGGCAGAATTCCATCAGGCAGCCCTTGAGGTGCCCCATGTGGGTGGTCTCATCCACAACCAACCCTTCGACCTGATGGAACATGGGCGAGTGGGTGGCATCGTGATCGCTGCGGTAGGTGCGGCCCGGCACGATAATCCGGATGGGCGGCTTCTGGGACTGCATGGTGCGGATCTGTACCGGCGAGGTGTGGGTACGGAGAACCATCCGGCGCCCTTCCTTCTCGGCATTGATGTAGAAGGTGTCGTGTTCCTGACGGGCCGGGTGATCCTGGGGGATGTTCAGGGCGGTGAAGTTGTACCAGTCCTCTTCGATGTCGGGCCCTTCGGCGACGGTGAAACCCATCTCGCCGAAGATGGAGATCACCTCGTCGACGGTCTGACCGATCGGGTGGACGTAGCCCTTGCGCTCGGGCCGGACGGGGAGCGTGACGTCGATCTTCTCCTCGGCCAGCCGGGCATCCAGTCCGGACGCCGACAGCGTGGTCTTGCGCGCCTCGATGGCCTCGGCGATCTCATCCTTCAGCGCGTTGAACGCCTGGCCGGCGGCTTTTCGCTGGTCCGCGTCCAGTTGGCCCAGGGTCTTCATCAGGCCGGTGACGCTGCCCTTCCGCCCGAGGGCGGCGACGCGCACCGCCTCCAGGGCATCCAAATCGCCGGCGCCATCGATGGCCGCCGTCAATTCGCTCTTCAGTGCCTCCAGGTCTTGCATGTCGTTTCCGTGCTCCAAATCAAAAGGGGGCCGCCGTCCGGGCCGCCCCCTTCCAAAAAATCTCTGTTCGATCCTGCTTTAAGCAGTGCTGGCGAGGGCGGCCTGGGCCTGTTCAACCAAGCTTTTAAACGAATCCGGCTCCCGGATGGCGAGATCGGACAGCACCCTGCGGTCGATCTCGATCCCGGCCTTCGAGAGGCCGTTCATGAACTGGGAATAGGTCAGGCCGTGCAGACGGGCGCCGGCATTGATCCGCTGGATCCACAGGCGGCGGAACGAGCGCTTCTTGGTCCGGCGGTCCCGGTAGGCGTACTGCAGCGCCTTTTCGGTCCGCTGTTTGGCGAGACGAAAGTTGTTGCTGCTCCGGCCCTGATAGCCCTTGGCCCGGGCGACGACTTTCTTGCGCCGGGCTCGGCTGGCGACGGCGGGTCTGGACCGCGACATGTTTATTTCCCCCGGTTATACGGCATGTAGGCGCTGATGATCTTCGCATCGGCATCGGCCATGATCATGGTGCCCCGGGCCTTGCGTTTCATCTTCTGGGTGCGCTTGCGCAGATTGTGACGCTTGAATGCCGGGCTGCCCTTGATCTTTCCGGTGCCCGTGCGGGAGAAGCGCTTCTTGGCGCTGGATTTGGTCTTCAGCTTGGGCATTTCCTCATCCTCGTTTGAGTTTTCTGTGAGCGTCCGGCATGCCCTCGGATCAAACATCCGGCCGTTTCGCTCGGCGAAGGCGCGGTTTATAGCGGCGGCGCCCCGGGATTGCAAGGGGTGGGGCGTAATTCAGGTCCCACAGAAAGCGCCGCCCCGCCGCGGAACGACGGGGCGGAGTCTCAGGCGGTAAGTGCGGGCGGTCCCGGGTGCGTTGCGCCTATCTCTTTGGGCCTTGCAGGGCGGCATGCCCGAGAGGAAGGAACAGGCGCATTGGGTCGTCGGTGAGCGGAACAAAGCCGAATCTTTCGTAGAAACGTTTGGCGTCGTCGTTTGCGGCATCCACGATCAGGGCGTGCATGGCCACGGTGTCACCGGCGCCGACGGTACGCGTGACCGCATCGGCGAGAAGCATGCGTCCGAAGCCGCGTCCGTGCGCGGAGCGGTCGACCGCCAGCCGGCCGATCAGGGCGCAGGGCACGGGATGGCGCGGCAGATTCCGGGAAAGTTGTTCAGGCAGCGAGGCGAGATCGATGGACAGGGCGCTTAGGGTGTAGAAGCCGAGGACGGTATCGGCTTCGCCAGCGACGCAGACGAACACCCGGGCGATCCGGCGCCGGACGTCTTGGCCGGCTTGGCGCGCCAGATAACGGTCCAGCTCGGGAAGTCCGCAGGAGAAGGCCGCCCGGTCGTGCCGTCTTCCGAGCGGCTCGATCGTGAGGGCGTCGGACCCGGTCAACGCGAATCGACGCGCCGGGCGTACTCCTCCAGGGCTGCGCGGAGGCGGTCGTTGGGCGGCGGCGGATCGGAGAGTGCATCGAAGAACCGCGTCGCATCCTCGCGGGCGAGCGCGACGGTCTCGTGACGGCGAACGGTCTTCTCCGCGCTCTCGAGCGCGCTGGACACGATGAAGGCACTGACGGTCTTGCCTTCGACACGGGCCGCCTGCTCAATGCGCCGCTTCGCAGTTTCGCTGAGCCTCAGATTGATGCGCTCGCGTCGGACCGTGTCTGCCTGAGCCATGATTTCCTCTCCATTACGAATGGAAATGTACGTCGCTTCGGTGCCTATTGCAAGACTGGGAAGCATTCTTTGACGGCGGGATGCGAGCCAAGGAACGATAGCATCGCGTTGAAGTCGGCTGGAGGCCGGATCTTCCATGCGAGCGAAACACAAACCTGTTTTCACCAATGTACCAACAGGTTATCGCGAACACGCCGCCGAACGCCGCGTCGCGTCATCGTGTGTCTTCAATACCCTTATGCCCGGACTTATTCCGTGGCCGGGTTATTGCGCGGCCGCCAGGGGGCCAGTGCGGGGCTCTTGGCCCGGCAGCTGAAAATGGATGTCATGGGCATCCGAGATACGGATGACCTCGTGCGCGTCGGCGACATTGTGGAGCGCCTTGAAGAGATCAAACAGCTTGTTGGCCGGTTCCGCCCAGAAAACCCCTTTCACCGTCTCGCCGCTATTGTTGAACAGGGCGTGGGTCGAGTACCTGGGAAACGGAAGCACCTCGCCCGCGCCTGCAACAAACTCTTTGCCATCGAGGATCATCTGGAGTTCGCCCTCGGTGATGTAGAGAAATTCATCCTGGGCGGAATGTAGCTCTCCTCGGGCATGATGGCTTCCCACCAGATCGCCTTTTCGTCCACCTGTTTGGGAATGTAGATCTGTCCCATCACGTTCCACACCATCCCGCCGACGGGCTTCGCCTCGTTGACGATCCGGTCGATGTCCCGCGCACTAACACTCATGATCAGTCTTCTCCGCGAAGTTTCTTCTGCGCTTTGGCCCAAACCGGGTTGAACGCCGCAAATATGGGGCGATCCTGCCACGCTGCGGTGGCTTTCTCCAAATCATCCCGGTCATAGTAGCCGATCAGAATGCCGGCCTCGGTAATGTTTCGCTGGACATCGACGGTTTCCAGCATGCCGTCGGTTACGGTCACCCGGTGCCGGGGTTTCATCGCCCAGTCGAAGAGCAGGTCCTTCAGCCGCGCGCGCTCGGCCTCGTAGGCCGGGTCGGCGCCCAAATCCCTCAGTTCCCGGGGATCTTCCTTCAGGTCGAACAGCATCGGCCGGTATTCGCCGCAGTCGACATATTTGAACCGGCCATCAAACACCATGCGCAGCCAGCAATCCCTGGGTTTCGTACCCAGCGCGCGCCGGGGATCCATGAACGCGTAGTCGTATTCGCTGATGACATAGCGCCGCCAGCCGTCCGGCGTTTCGCCGTGCAGCAGCGGGGTCAGGGAGCGGCCGTCGAAAATATGAGGTTGGGGGAACCCGCCGATGGCTTCGACGAAAGTCGGCGCGAGGTCGATCGCCTCGACCAACGCATCGCTTGCCGACCCACGGGTCGCGTCGGCCTCCGGCGACGGGTCATGGACGATGAGCGGAATTCGGACGCTGGGTTGGTGGAACAGGTCCTTTTCGCCCATCCAGTGATCGCCGAGGTAGTCGCCGTGATCCGAGGTAAAGACGATCATCGTATCGTCTATCCGCCCGCGCTCCTTGAGTGCTTCAAGCAGGCGGCCGATCTCGTCATCGATCTGTTTGATCATGCCCATGTAGCCGGGAAGCACCGCATCGCGGACCGTATCCCGCGACATGGTCCGTGACACGCGCTGGTCGATGAACGCGCCGAAGACCGGATGCGGGTCCTGTTTCTCCTCGTCGCCGCGGACGACCGGGTAGGTGTCTTCGGGGCCGTACATGGCCGCATAGGGGGCCGGCGCCATGTAGGGCCAGTGCGGCTTGATGTAGGAGAGGTGGAGGCAGAAGGGCTCGTCTCCCGCATCGTCCAGGAAGTCGATGGCGCGTCCGGTTATGTACGCGGTTTCGGAATGCTCGGCCGGAATCCGCGCCGGTTTGTTCGAGTTTTCCAGATACCAGCCGGACAGCAGTTCGCCGTCCGGACCTTCCGCCGAGTTCGCCCAATCCTCCCATGGATTGTCGGCCTCGAAGCCGTGATCGCGAAGATACTGATTGTATCTGGGGTTGGGATCGTGACTTGAGCTGGGGTGGACGCCGTCGTCCCGCTCAAACGGCTCGAAGCCGCATTCGGCCGCCAGCACGCCTTCGTCGGAATGAAGATCGATCCCCAGGCGTGCCATCCCGGCATAGTCGGCACGCATGTGAGTCTTGCCGACCAGCGCGGTGCGGATACCGCGGGGCCGCAGATGGTCGCCGATGGTCTGTTCGCCGATCCTGAGCGGGACGAAATTCCAGCTGGCGCCATGGGAATTCACATACCGGCCGGTATAAAAACTCATGCGCGACGCACCGCACACCGGGGACTGACAATAGGCGCTGTCGAACCGCACGCCGCGGGCGGCGAGTCCGTCGATGTTCGGGGTGTCCAGTTTCGGGTGGCCGTAGCAGGACAGGTAATCCCAGCGAAGCTGGTCGCACATGATGAATAGTATGTTCCTGACCGCGCCCATCACGCCGCTCCTATCCGCTGAACGACTTTTCTATCCGGTCCAGGGTGCGCATGGCCGACAATCCCTGCGCCGCACTGCTGTCGGGCTCGCGGCCGTCGGCGATGGCGGCGAGGAATTCCCGGTCGGCGAGTTCGATGCCGTTGTCCGAAACCGCCACGTCGCTCAAATCGACGGGGTTCTCGTTGCCGTCCACCAGATCGTCATAGCGGGCGATATACGTGCCGTTATCGCAGATGTAGCGGAAGAAGGTGCCCAGGGGCCCGTCGTTGTTGAACGATAGGGACAATGTGCAGATGGCCTGGTTCGCCGCTTTCAGCCCGATGCACATGTCCATGGCGATGCCGAGTTCCGGGTGAGGCGGCCCCTGTAGCCCGAAGCACTCGGTCGCCTCGCCGCCGGTCTGATACTGGAACAGATCCACCGTGTGGCAGGCATGATGCCATAGCAGGTGATCGGTCCAGGTGCGGGGCTTCCCTTCGGCGTTGATGTTGGTGCGCCGGAAGAAGAAGGTCTGCACATCCAGTTGCTGAAGGGTCAGTTCCCCGGCCCTGATGCGGTTGTGGACCCACTGATGGCTCGGGTTGAACCGCCGCACATGGTCGACCATGGCGACCAGGCCGGTTTCCTGCTGGACGCGAGCGATGTCCTCGGCGTCTTTCAGGCTGTCGGCCATGGGAATTTCGATCATCACATGCTTGCCGGCGCGCATGGCGGCGATGGCTTGTTCGGCATGCAACTGGGTAGGGGTCGCCAGGATCACCGCATCGACATCGTCTCGGGCAAGGCTGTCCCCGAGATCCCTGGTCCAGTGGCCGATGCCCCGGTCCATGGCGAAACCTTCGATATCGTCCGGCTCGCCGCCGACGACGGAGGTGACCTCCACGCCGTCGATCACGCCGAGGGCATCCAGATGCTTGCGCCCGAAGGCGCCCGGCGCGCCGGCAACGCAAATTTTCATATTTGTGCCTCTGATCGCGGTCTGCGGGATAGCGGGATGATCAGGGATGAGCGTACCAATGGCCAGCGGGGAATCATCGTGCCGCGCCGCCTGTCAGCATGGTGTCCACATTCCCGACGACCCGCTGTAGAAGCTCGTTGAGGTGACTCCGGTCGGACTCGGAAAAGTTTCTTAAGAGTAGTTCTTCCCGGGTAAGGGCGAATGAAGCCAGCCCGTCGTGAATCCGGATTCCTTGAACGGTCAGATCAACCAGGGAGCGTCGCCGGTCGCGCGAGTCGTCGGAGCGCGAAATGAAGCCCCGCTTTTCCAACCGGCTGATGGCACGGCTGGTGCCGCCGCGATCCATGGCGATACGGTCGGCCACGTCATTGATCGTGGAGCGCCCCTCGGCGCCTAAAATCAAGATCACTCTCAACTCCCGCAGATCCAGGTCATGTGGACGGGCACCTTCACGGAGCGCATGGAGGGAAATCTTGTTCCCCAAGGTCTGAATCAAGGAGGGGAGGTGTTGGTCGAGCTCCAGGGGATGTTGAGGTTTGGACATGCCGGCCGCATTCAACTGAGACAACGGAACCACAAAAACATTATATATATGATAAGTCAATATTTGACATATCATATATATATCGGATAGGTTCTCGAAATTCCGTGCCTGAATGCGGGAGGCCAGAAAATGTCCAACGACCTCAATCTCGGAATGTTTCAGTCAACGCCGAAAGAGCTTGATGCCGAGTCCGATGCGCACACCCGCTGCCCGGTAACGGGGATGGCGGTCGAGTTCGAACCGTTCGACGACGCCTATGTGGCCAATCCGTTCGCGTTCTTCAGCAAAGCGCGGTCGGACGAGCCCATATTCTATGATCCAAAATCCGGCTACTGGGTCGTGACCAGGTACGACGAAATCGTCCGCGTATTTCGTGATCCCGAGACTTTTTCCGCCGCATTGGCGCGGCACCCGGTAACGCCCTTGTGTCCTGCCGCCGCCGAGGTGCGCGACAGCCTCGACATCTCGGTGGAACCGTCCCTTGTGGACGAGGACCCGGAGACCCACCGGGCGCACCGCAAGGTCTTTGGAGACGCGTTTACGCCGAAACGTGTCGGCCAGGTCGAGACGCGGATCCGGTCAATCGTCAGCGGCTTCATCGACCGGTTTGCGGCCAAAGGTGAGGCCGATTTGGTTGCCGAGATGCTTTACGAGGTGCCTGCCTTGGCGATCTTCATCTTCCTGGGCGCGGACGATGATCATGCGGTGAGGGTGAAACAGCTGGGCTCGGCACGGGCCGTCGTCAATTGGGGGCGTCCCAGCGAGGCCGAGCAGGTCGCGATGATGCGTGACATGGGCGAGCACTGGGCGTTTACCAAAAAACTGGTCGATGACGCTTACCAGAACCCAGGCGACAATTATCTCGGCGACATGGTGCGTCTCCACCGGGCCGATCCGGATAAATTCACCATCAACTACCTCTGCAACGTCATGTTCCTGATGCAGTTCGCGGGGCATGAGACCACGACCCAGGCCTCCGCCAACGGGATGCGGGCGCTGCTGGAGGATCGGGCACAGTGGGAGGCGCTGTGCAACGACCCTGCCCTGATCCCCAACGCGGTCGAGGAAATTCTCCGCTACGACTCCTCCATCTTCACCTGGAGACGCATTGCCGCCAAGGATGCCAGGATCGGGAACTTCGACGTTCCAAAAGGCGCCAAGATTCTGCTGGCGATCGGATCCGGCAGCCGGGACGATGCCGCGTTTGCCGACGGCGACAAATTCGACATCCTGCGCAAACAGGAGAAAAAGCACCTGGCGTTCGGCAACGGGGCGCACTTCTGCATGGGCGCGCCGCTGGCACGGTTGGAAATGAAAATCATCCTCGAGGAACTAACCCGGCGGTTGCCGCATATGAGGCTCGTCCCCGGCCAGGAGTGGGAATACATCCCGACGCTGGCATTCCGGGGTATCCAGCATCTGCGGATCGAATGGGATCCTAATCGGAACCCATAGGGGCATGTCGACCGCGGGCATTGATCAGGCCTGCCAGACCACCGGGAAGATGTCATCGTTGACGGGCATCTCGCCGACCGGGAACATATCGTCCGACGTGCCGGGCACCTCGAAAACGGTGCGTTTGCCGTGCCACGTGGCGTCGCCGCCGAAATAGCGGACCGAGATGGCGACCCTTGTCATATCGAGGGAGGCGTTCTTGCCGGATCCGTGCACCGCCATCGGGTGATGCACCAGACAGTCGCCCGCCTCCATGTCCCAACTCAAGAACCGGTAGTCGGGATTGTCGAATTCCTTGTGGAAGGCGGGGCAGCGTTCAAAGGCCTCGGCCTCGGGCATGGCGAAGTTGCCCCGGGGTGTCGCCGGTTCCGGGTAATACATCTTGTTCCACTTGTGGGAGCCGCCGACATAGACGAGGCCGCTGTTTTCCCTGGGAGTCGGGGTCAGCGCAACCCAGACCGAGGCGACGTCCTCGCCATCGAAGGGCCAGAACGGCAAATCGTTGTGCCAGGCCGTCGGCGCCAGGGTGCCGGGCTCCTTGACGAAGAGCTGATCGTAGAAGAACCGCGCCTCGTCCACGCCCATCAGGGTCGCGGCGATCTCCGCCGCCGGCGAGCTCAGAGCGAAATTCCATATGTCCTTGTTCTCGCGCGACATATGTGTCGCGGCGACGAAGCGGCCGGGATCGTCCGCGTCACTCTGTTCATAGCGCATGCCACCCGGATTTACGTCGTTGCCGGTGCACACCGCCAGCATGTGATCGATCCATTCCTGATCGAACTGGCCGCGAATGCAGACCACGCCGTCCTCGTCGTAGGTCCGCTTTTCGTCTTCGGTTATGGGATGCAGCAGGTCGCGGTTCATCGTGTCCTCCCTTGCCCTGAATACTAGGCCAAAATGGGCGCGCGGTGAAAGGCGGGATCGTCGCCATGAACCCCTCGGCCGTTCTCGGCACGATCGGCGGCACCGTACCGCCGGCGGTGGCCGTTCCGTTCACCGCCAAGGACGCGGTGGTCTTTCTCAATCTCCCTGGTCCGGTGATCGTCGCCGGCGGCACGCTGGCCACGTCCCGCCGACCCGAAGCGTCGGATGTCGGGCCGTGACGTGGAAGCCCGCGCTCATGCCCGCGAGTTTGCCCCGACCATTGCCGGCGCCGATGACGGGATGGCCATCGAGGAAGAGGGATGGGCGCCGTCCCATGCAAATCCGGCCGGGATTACCGCGGTGCAAACACCATGGTCATCTGGCGGCCTTCCATCTGGGGGAATTGCTCCACCTTGGCCAGTTCGTCCATATCGTCCCGCACCCGGTCCAGCACCTTGGCGCCGAGGTCCTGGTGGGCCATTTCCCGGCCGCGGAAGCGCAAGGTCACCTTCACCTTGTCGCCATCGTCGATAAACCGGCGCATGGAGCGCATCTTGACCTGATAGTCGTGTTCCTCGATGCCCGGACGCATCTTGATTTCCTTGACGTCGATGGTCTTCTGCTTTTTCCGCGCCTCGGCCTTCTTCTTCTGGTTCTCGTACTTGAGCTTGCCGAAATCGAGAATTTTGCACACCGGCGGATCCGCATTGGGCGACACCTCGACCAGGTCGAGGCCCGCATCCGCGGCACGGTCCAGAGCTTCTACGGTGGGTACGACGCCGATCATTTCTCCGTCGGCATCCACCAGACGGACTTGGGCGTTATCGATGTCTTCGTTTACGCGGGGGCCCTCTTTCTCGGGCTTGGCCTGCATGGGGGGGCGGGCTATTGACGCAACTCCTCTATCGGCCTTTGCCTCCCCAGGTGCCGATAGATCATGATGCTGTCACGCGTTGGACCCCTGGTTATGAAAAAGGACTTTAAACTCAACTAGCCGCCCCCGTATTGCCCCAACTCAGGCTCCCGGCGCGGCCGCTTCGCCGGCAAGTCTAGCGACTGCCTCGTTCAGCGCAACAATTTCTTGAGCCTTGCCGCCCAAACGCCGGAGCGCCACGGTCTTTTCTTCCGCCTCCCGGGCGCCGATGACGGCGATCAGCGGCACATGGGCGTGGCTGTGCTCGCGGATCTTGTAGTTTATCTTCTCGTTCCGGAGGTCCGTCTCCACCCGAATGCCGGCTGATTTGAGGGCGTCGGCCACTTCGTTGGCATACTCGTCCGCATCGTTGGTGATGGTCGCCACGACCGCCTGCACCGGCGCCAGCCACAGGGGGAAGCGCCCGGCGTAGTTCTCGATCAATATGCCGATAAACCGCTCGAACGAACCGAGAATGGCGCGATGAAGCATCACCGGGCGGTGCTTTTCGTTGTCCTCGCCGACGTAGTTGGCGTCCAGGCGCTCCGGCAGTACGAAGTCCACCTGAAGGGTGCCGCACTGCCAGTCCCGCCCGATGGCGTCGCGGAGCACGAATTCCAGTTTGGGCCCGTAGAACGCGCCTTCGCCCGGGTTCAACTCCACCTCGACCCCGGCGGCGTCCGTTGCCTCCCGCAAAGCCTTCTCCGCCTTGTCCCACACCGCATCCTCGCCGGCCCGCACTTCCGGCCGGTCGGAGAACTTGACCACGAAATCCTCGAAACCGAAGTCCTTGTAGATCGATGACAGCAGTTCGATGAACGCCGCCGTCTCGTTTTCGACTTGATCCTCGGTACAGAAGATGTGCGCATCGTCCTGGGTGAAGGCGCGCACCCGCATCAAGCCATGCAGCGCGCCCGACGGCTCATAGCGGTGGCAGGAGCCGAATTCGGCCATGCGCAAGGGCAGGGCGCGGTAGCTTTTGATGCCCTGATTGAAGATCTGAACGTGGCAGGGGCAGTTCATCGGCTTCAAGGCCAAGTGTTTCGTGGCGGCGTTGCCGCCGTCCGAGTACACGCCGTCACCGGAAGCGCCATGGCTTTCGCTCGCTTTCACCGCTTTGCCTTCGTCCACCTCGGCAATGAACATGTTCTCGCGGAACTTGTCCCAGTGGCCGGAATCCTCCCAGAGCGCACGGTCCACCAACTGCGGCGTCTTGACCTCTACATAGCCGGCGTTTTCCAGCCGGCGGCGCATATAGGCCTCGACGGTGCGGTATAGGGACCAGCCTTTTTCGTGCCAGAACACCGAGCCGATGGCCTCTTCCTGTAGGTGGAACAGCTCCATTTCCCGGCCCAGGCGGCGGTGATCCCGCTTCTCCGCCTCCTCGAGCATGGTGAGGTACGACTTGAGCTGCTTCTCCTCGGCCCATGCCGTGCCGTACATGCGCTGCAACATCTCGTTCCGGCTGTCGCCCCACCAGTAGGCGCCGGCGAGCTTGAGCATCTTGAACGCCTTGCCGAGTTTACCGGTCGAGGGCAGGTGCGGGCCTCGGCAGAGGTCCTTCCAGCCGCCCTGCTGGTAGATGGTGATCTCTTCCGATTCCGGCAGGTCCTGGATGATCTCGGCCTTGTAAATCTCGCCGATGGACTTGAAATGCGCGATCGCTTCGGCTCGGTCCCAGACCTGGCGTTCGATAGGCAGGTCCTGATCGACGATTTCCGCCATCCGCTTTTCGATGGCCTCGAAATCATCCGTCGAGAACGGCTCGTCGCGGGCAAAGTCGTAGTAGAAGCCGTTTTCGATGGCCGGGCCGATGGTCACCTGGGTGCCGGGGAACAGTTCCTGGACGGTTTGGGCCAGCACATGGGCGGCATCGTGGCGCAACAGCTCCAACGCATCTTCGTCCTTGGCGGTGACGATGGAGAAATTGCAGTCACCCGGGATTTCCCGGTTGAGATCCCACATTTCGCCGTCAATCCGAGCGGCCAGCGCCGCCTTGGCGAGGCCGGGGCCGATATCGGCGGCCACCGCGGCACCGGTCACCGGCGCCGTGTAGTCCCGGACGCTGCCATCGGGCAGCGTCAGCTTCACGTTCGCGCCTGCTTCTGCTCCGTTCGCCATCCGTCTGATCCTTTGTCGTCACTCACAACATTGCACCAAAAAAACCCCCCTTGCGTTTGCGAGGAGGGCTGTGCGTCCGTCTATGTACACGTGCCGGACGTCACGGCCCCCCGTGGAGGGTCGCGGTCGTGGTGGTGCTAGTGGCACGGTTATGCGTCATCGTGGCGCTTATATCGGCAATCCGGCTTCGCCTGTCAAGAAGCGCCTAGGCAAGGGTCCGACGGATGGGCTCCGAGAGTTCATCGGTGACATCGGCGAGCTCCAAGGTCTCGAGGTCATCGCGCCGCAGGATATTCACATGTGGTCCCCGCTGGGCGCACAGCGCCGGGTCGGAGGCCTTGGAGTAGACGACCACCGTCGGGCAACCGACCATGGCGGCGGCGTGCATGGGGCCGGTGTCGTTGCCGATGGCGGCGAGCGCGCCCCGGCCGAGCGCAATCAAATCGGGCAGGCTTGTTTCGCCGGCAAGGGAACGGGACCCCGGCGCCCGGAAAACGATCTCGTCCACAAACCGCGCTTCGCTCGCCGTGCCCAGAAGCACCGGCTGAACGCCCCGGTCCTGAAGCCAGTTGGCGAGCTCGGCGAAGCGATCTTTGGGCCAGCGTTTTTCGGGCCGGTGATGGGCGCCCACAGGTGCCAGCAGGGCATGGCGTTCGGCGAGCCCGAAGTGTTCGATCCGCGTATCGACCCAAGAAAAATTAGGCGCCGGAACCGCGTCGATTCCTGCCATTTGCAGCTGTTCGGCTTGGCGTTCCATGGTGTGCATGAAGTCGCGTCGGGAGTTGGCGTGGGGGTGGGAGCAGGACCGGGCAATTCCCGACCATTCGGGCTTTTTCCCGAACAGCCGGTAATAGCCGGACGAGCGGTCGGAGGTCTGGAGATCATATACCCGGTCGAACCGACCGCCATTGAGTTGGCCCCGAAGGCGGATCCATTCAATGAATTGCCAAAGCTTGGGCCGGACATCGGTCCACACCTCGTCGAACCAGGGCGATGCGGCGGCGAAGTCGGCGAATGGCCGGGTCGTCAGCAGGGTGATGTTGGCGTCCGGGTGATGGGCGCGGATGGCGGCGAAGGGTCCCGCGGCCTGCAGGAAGTCGCCTAGCGCCCCAAGCTTGATCACCAGTATCCGACCGGCCATTTGCTCGGGCTCCGGGCTCAGCCCGCCGGTGCGCCGTTGAGAACCTCGTCATAGACCGCGATGGTCTTGGCGCACATGGCGTCCTTGGTGAAGTTGTCGCGGATATGGGCGACCGCACGGGCCGCGTAGTTCCCCCGGGCCGACGGGTCCTGATCAAGGACCCGGGCGATCGTGGCGGCGAGCGCTTCGGCGTCGCCCGGCGGCGTCAGCCATCCGGTCTGGCCGTCGATGATGGTCTCGTGGGCACCGCCGTGATCGGTGGCGATGACGGGCCGGCCGAGGGCTTGGGCCTCGGTAACGACGCGGCCGAAGGCTTCCGGTTCGGTGGAGGCGGAGATCACCACGTCGGTCAGCATGTAGGCGGCGGGCATGTCATTGCAATGGTCAATCACATGTATCTTGCCGCCAAGCCCGGCGCCTTCGATTTCGTTGATCAGCTCCTTGCGGTAGGCATCCCGCCCCTGGTCAGAACCGACGATCAGGCACCGGACGTCGTGGTCCGTCAGCAGTTTCACCGCGTCGATGAACACCCGCTGGCCTTTCCAGCGGGTGAGCCGGCCGGGCAGCATCACCACCGGCACGCCGTCGGGCAGCCGCCAGCGTTGGGAGAGCGCGATGACCCGTTCCTGGGACACTCTGGCAGGATCGAAGCGGGCAATGTCGACGCCACGGTGGATGACGCGGATCTTGCCGGTCGGGACGCCATAGGCCTCGCGCATGTGTCCGGCGATGAAGTCGGAGATGGCGATTACCCGTTCGCCCCGGGTCATAACGCTGTTGTAGCGGCGCTTGAACACGTTGGCGTTGCCGTAAGTGCCGTGGAAAGTGGTGACGAAGCGGCGACCGGTTTTGTTGGCAGCGGCAATGGCGCTCCAGGCCGGTGCCCGGGAGCGGGCGTGGACCACGTCGACATTCTCCGAGTTAATGATCCGGACCAGCCGGCCGACGTTGGCGCGCATGACCAGCGGGTTCTTGGAATCCACCGGCAGGGTGACGTGTTCGGCGCCGCCCCGGCTGAGTTCGTGCTCCATGAGTCCGCCGGCCGAGACGACGATGGAACGCCCGCCCGCGGCGGCGACAGCGTTGGCGATATCGACCGTGCCTCGTTCAACCCCGCCCGTCTCCAGTGCCGGCAGGACCTGCAATACGGTGGCGCCATCGGCGATGGTTTTTCCGCTCGCGGCGGATACCGCCGGTCTGCCTTCGGTGCTAGTTTCGTGGTTCAATCTCTTCGCCGCCATTTCGCACGGGAACAAGAATGTCCGACCATGCGTCCACCCCCGACCTTAAGGCCGGAATATTAGCACGCGGTTCCGGGCCGTCCATCGCCTACCGCAGAACGCCGGGCCGAAGCCCCGGCGTCATCTTCATGACCGGTTTCATGTCGGACATGTCGGGCGGCAAGGCGCTGGCGCTTGAGGAGCTATGCCGGGATCGGGGCAACGCCTGTCTCCGCTTCGATTATGCCGGCCATGGGGAGTCCGAAGGGGTGTTCGCCGACGGCACCATTGGTTCCTGGACGGCGGACGCCCTGGCGGCCTTGGATGAGCTCACCGACGGGCCTCAGGTGCTGGTGGGGTCCTCCATGGGCGGCTGGATTATGTTGCTCGCGGCGCTGGCCCGTCCCGGGCGCATCGCCGGGTTGGTGGGCATCGCGCCGGCACCCGACTTTACCGAGCGCCTTTACGCCGAGGAACTGACCCGGGAGCAGCGGAATGTCATGAGGGCCGAAGGCAGGGTGATCATCCCCAGCGATTATGAAGACGACTATACCTTCACCCAGGAATTGATCGATGACGGCAAGGAGCAACTGTTGCTGGGCGGAGAGATCGCCGTCGACTGCCCGGTGCGGCTGATCCACGGCATGGAGGACGACGCGGTGCCGTGGCGGACCAGTCTGACGTTGCAGGAAAAGCTTCGCTCGGACGATGTGGAGATAACTTTCGTCAAAGGCGGCGACCACCGTCTCAGCGAACCCCACGATCTCGACCGGCTGACGGTGACGGTGGCGCGGCTGTTGGACCTGGCAGGTCAATCCCCGGCGGCCATGTGAATGGCGCGCAAGCCTTCCCGGTAGGTCGGGTATTTGAGCGCATATCCCAACTCGGTTCGAATGCGGGCGTTGCTGACCCGGCGATTGTCCTGCCAGAAAGACCGCGCCATCTCGGTCATGTCCCTTTGGGCCGCGTCGTAAGGGATCAGCGGGGGCACGTCGGCGCTCAGCAGCTCACACCCATAGGCGATCACGTCGGCCTGGGGTGCCGGTTCGTTATCGCACACATTGTAGATCGCGCCGGGATTCGGTGCGGCGATGGAGGCGGCGAGGACGCCGGCAATGTCTTCCACGTGGATGCGCGAGAACGTAAACCCGGGCTTGTCGATCCGCCGCGTCCGTCCGGCCTTGATCTGGTCGAGGGCGCTGCGCCCCGGCCCGTAGATGCCGGCGAGGCGGAATATGTGAGCCGGTACGCCTTCGACGGAAAGCCAGCCCGCTTCGGCTTCAACCCGCCGTGCCGAGCGATCCGAGGCGGGGTTGAGGGGTGATGTTTCGTTGACCTCCACGCCGCCCGTATCGCCGTAGACCCCGGTGGTCGAGAGATAGCCCAGCCAGGCCGATCCGGTCTCCGACATGGCTGCACCAAAGGCGTTCAGTACGGGATCACCGTCGCTGCCCGGCGGAACCGAAATCAAGATATGGGTGGCTTGGGCCGGATCAACCTGATCGACGGCCACCGGTTCGGCGCCGTCCGCTTCGATCAGAGCAGCGGCCTCCTCCCGCCGGCAGGTGCCGATGATCCGCCAGCCGGCGGGAATTAAGTGTTTCGCCAGGGCGCGCGCGGAATAGCCGTAGCCGAAACAAAGAAGCGTGGATGTGCCTGCCATGGCTCCTATATGGTCACCGCATGAGGATTTGGGCAATCACCGCCGTCGCGACGATGGCCGCATTTCCGGCACAGGCACAATCGCAGCCGCCGCCGACGGCCGCCGATGCCGCCGAGTACCGGGCGTGCATCACCGAAGTGGAGCGCCACGCCGGACGGGGTTTCGAATATGCCATCGATTGGGAAGGCTTGGGCGGCGGCGACCCGGCCCGCCATTGTGTCGCCGTGGCACTGATGCGGCTCGGTCATCACGAAGTGGCTGCCCGCCGGCTCGAGGAATTGGCCCGCGTGATAAACGCGGATGCAGCCGTGAAGGCCGACCTTCTGGGCCAATCGGGGCAAGCGTGGCTGCAGGCGGAAAACCCGCCGGCCGCGCTGGCCGTGCTTGACGCGGCGATCAACCTCGATGATCGGAACCCGGAAATATTCGCCGACCGGGCCCAGGCCCATGCCGAGGGCGGCGATATGGGCCCGGCCATCGAGGATTTATCCCGGGCACTTCAACTGGATTCCAAATTCACCGATGCACGGGTGTTCCGTGCCAGTGCCTACCGGCAGACCGGCGAGGCGGGGCTGGCCATGCACGATGTGGAGTTGGCGCTCTCTCAGGACCCAGCCCATCCGGAAGCGCTGCTGGAAAGGGGCATCCTGCGCGGCCAGGCGGGTGACGAGGCCGGCGCCCGGGCCGATTGGCTGAGGGTGATCGAGGTGGTGCCGGACAGCCCGGCGGCCAAGGCGGCCCGGGCCAATCTCGAGCGCATGGACGGGCCGAAGTGAGCCGCTAAAAATCCGGATTGGCGTAGTGCTTGGGAGGCGGCAGGCCGGGGATGGCGTCCGCCAAAATCTGCCGGAAGCTGGGCCGGGATTTGATCCGCGCGTACCAGTCCTTGGCCGCCTCGTGGTCGGCCCACGGCACATCGCCCAGATAATCCACCGCCGAGAGGTGCGCGGCGGCCGCTATGTCGGCCAGGGAAAACTTCCCACCCGCCAGCCAGTGGCGTCGCCCGGCGAGGTGGCCGATATATTCCAGGTGGGTGTGGATGTTGGCGTGGGCCGCGCGGATAACGTTCGAATCCGGCGAGCCCAGTCCCTTGATCCGCTTCATCACCTTTTCATCGACCAGCGGGGCGGAGATTTCGGCGTCGAACTTGCGGTCGAACCAAGACACCAGCCGGCGGATTTCGGCCCGTTCATGGGGATTGCCGGTGATCATCGGCGGCTCCGGCGCGATTTCCTCCAAAAACTCGCAGATGGCCCCGGAATCCGCCAGCACCGTGCCGTCATCCTCGATGATTACCGGCACATCGCCCGCCGGGTTGATGGCGAGGAATTCCCGCCGCCGGTCCCAGACCTGCTCGACAACCATGTCGAAGCCCAGGTCTTTCTCGGCCAGCACGATTCGGACTTTGCGCGAAAACGGATTGAGCCACAGGTGGTAGAGGGTGCGCATCCTCTCCTTATAGCTAAATCGGGGCCGCTGAAACAGCTTCGCAATGCGCAACTTGGGCGGGACGCCGGTTTCGTCGAATTCAGCGCCTGCGCTCCGTTAACTTCCTGTACTTAAAGGAAAAGTGATATACAGGCGCAAATCGCGCAGGGCCCAAACGGATTGGGGGATACGCTTGCCCCTCTTGAACATCATCGTCCTATCGGCTGTCCAGGGCATCACCGAGTTCCTGCCCATCTCCTCGTCCGCCCATCTGGTTCTGGTTCCCATTTTTACCGGCTGGCCCGACCAAGGCCTGATCATCGATGTTGCGGTCCATGTGGGGACATTGCTCGCTGTGGTGATCTATTTCCGGCGCGATGTCTGGGGGATGCTCGCCGCCACCGGCCGCCGGTTCCGGCCCGGGCGCCGCCGCCGCCGCGGCGACGAGTTCCGCATCGCCATGCTGGTGGTCGCCGCGACGGTCCCGGCGGTAGCCGCGGGATGGGCGATCAACGAATTCAACCAGGACATCTTCCGGGGGCTCAAGGTCATCGCCTGGGCGACCGTCGGCTTCGCCATCCTTCTGTACCTGGCCGACAAGCTGAGCCTGACCATCAAGCGGCTCGACCATCTGGGTTTCGCCGGTGCCCTGTTCATCGGTTTGTTCCAGGCGCTGGCGCTGATCCCCGGCACCTCGCGGGCCGGCATCACCATCACGGCGGCGCGCATCCTCGGCATGGAACGGACCGAGGCGGCGCGGTTTTCCATGTTGCTGTCGATTCCGATCATCACCGCGGCAGGCTCGCTCAAGGGGTGGGAACTCTATCAGACGGGCGACGTGCAGTTGACCGATACGGTATTCACGGCAATCGCCATCTCGTTCGGCTTCGCCATCATTACCATCGTCGGGTTCATGGCCTGGCTCCGGCACTCCGGTTTTGCGCCGTTCGTCATTTACCGGCTGATCCTCGGCGTGTTCCTGCTCTGGGTCGCCTATGTGGCGCCCGGCTTCACGTTCTAACTGAATTAACCCGCATTTCTCACCAGGGTCACGGCCTGCGTCGCGTCCAGGCGGTCGATCCGCCAGGAGCGGCCCGAAAAGCGTAGCGGCGACTACGGTTGAGGGCCGCGACGCCGCGGGCGGGCGCCGGGGCGCGACCCGAAGGGCGGCGCTCTCTGGTCGACAGCGTGCGTCGCGGCGCTTGCCCGATGTCACCGCATCGCGCGGCGCGCCTCTCCTGCTCCGCCGACCAGACAGCGCCGCGCAGACCATGACCCTGGTGAGAAATGCGGGTTAACCCCGAACCACGCCCGTCTCGTCGGCGACCAGTTCGAACGCCGCGGCCATCAGCGCCTTGGTGTAGGGCTCTTGGGGGTTGTCGATGACGTCTTCGGCGGGGCCGTGTTCGACCACCACGCCGTCGCGGATGACGATGACGTCGTGGGACAGCGCGCGCACCACTTTCAGATCGTGGCTGATGAATATGTAGGAGAGCCCGTGCTTCACCTGCAGTCCGCGCAACAGCTCGACGATCTGCGACTGGACGCTCATATCGAGGGCCGAAGTGGGTTCGTCCAGGACGATCACCCTGGGTCGCAGCACCAGCGCCCGGGCGACGGCGATCCGCTGGCGCTGGCCGCCGGAAAATTCGTGAGGGTAGCGGTCCATGGTGTCGGGATCCAAGTCGACCTCGCGGAGCGCGTCAGCAACCATTGCACGGCGCTCGTCATAGGTTTCGCCGATCTCCTGCACCAGCAGGCCTTCCTCGATCACCTGGAAGACCGACATGCGGGGGCTCATGGAGCCGACCGGGTCCTGGAAAACGATCTGCATGTCCCGGCGCAGCGGGCGTAACTCCTTGTAACCGAGGCCCTGGATGGTCCGGCCGTCGAGTTGGACATCGCCGTCGCTTTTTTCGAGCCGCAGCAGCGCCCGGCCGAGGGTCGACTTGCCGGAGCCGGATTCGCCGACCACGCCCAGCGTGTGCCCCTCGCGGAGTTCGACGGTGATGCCGTCCACCGCCTTCACATGGCCGACGGTGCGCCGGATGACCCCCTTTTTGATCGGGAACCAGACCTTGATGTTGTCGGCGGTCAGCAGCGGCTTGGAGTTGGGGTCCGCCGGATCGGGCCGGCCCTTGGGTTCGCTGTCCAGAAGGTGGCGGGTGTAGGCATGTTCCGGATTGGCATAAATTTTCTTCGTCTCTCCGGTCTCGACCACCTCGCCCTGGTTCATCACGTAGGTACGGTCGGATAACGCTTCAACGATGCCGAGATCATGGGTGATCAGCAGCATCGCCATGTTGAGCTCCCGGGTGAGGCTCTTCATCAGCTTCAGAACCTGGGCCTGGACCGTGACGTCGAGGGCCGTTGTCGGCTCGTCGGCGATCAGCAATTTTGGCTCGTTGGCGAGCGCCATGGCGATCATGATGCGCTGCTGCTGGCCGCCGGAAAACTCGTGGGGCAGGGAGTGCATGCGCCCGACCGCGCCCTCCAACCCGACCAGGCTCAGGAGTTCTCTGGTCCGCGCCTCGACCTTTTCGTCGCCGATGCTTTGATGGAGGCGGATGATCTCGCCGATTTGCTTGGCGATGGAATGAAGCGGGTTGAGGGAGTTAAGGGGCTCCTGGAAAATCATCGAAATGTTGTTGCCCCGGACGCTGCGGATCTCCCGTTCGTCACCGCGCATCAGATCGTAGCCGTCGAAGATGATCTCACCGGACGGGTGCCAGGCGACGGGGTAAGGGAGCAGCTTGAGGACCGACAGCGCGGTGACCGACTTGCCGGAGCCGGATTCGCCCACCAGTCCGATGGTCTCGCCCGGATGGATATCGATGGAGACATTCTTGACCGCCCGCACCTCGCGCTCATCGCGGCCGAAGCTTACCGACAGATCCTGGATATGGAGGAGGGGCTCGCTCATCGGATTTGCTCTCCCCTAGGCCCTGAACGTCTTGCGGGGGTCGAAGGCGTCGCGAACCGCCTCGCCGATGAAAATCAACAGGCTCAGCATCACCGCCAGGATGAGGAACGCCGAAATGCCGAGCCACGGCGCCTGCAGGTTGGCCTTGCCCTGGTTCAACAACTCGCCCAGGGACGGTGAGCCCGGCGGTAATCCAAAGCCCAGGAAGTCGAGGGCCGTGAGGCTGGTGATGGAGCCGGTGAGGATGAAAGGCATCAATGTCACCGTGGCGACCATGGCGTTGGGCAGGATGTGCTTGAACATGATCTTGCGGTCGGAGACGCCTAATGCCCGGGCGGCCATCACATAGGTATAGTTGCGGCCGCGGAGGAACTCGGCGCGGACCACGCCCACCAGCCCCATCCAACTGAACAGCAGCAGGAAGATCATCAAGATCCAGAAATTGGGCTCGATGAAGCTCGCCAGGATGATCAGCATGAAGAGCTGAGGCATGCTCGACCAGATTTCCATGAAGCGCTGGAACAATAGGTCGGTCCAGCCGCCGGAGTAGCCTTGCCAGGCGCCCGCGGCGATCCCCACCATGGAGGAGACGACCGTGAGGACGAGCCCGAACAGCACTGAAATTCGGAAGCCGTAGATCAGCCGGGCCACCACGTCCCGGCCCTGATCGTCGGTGCCGAGCCAGTTCCGCAATGTCGGCGGAGAGGGCGCGGGCCGAGGCAGGTCGAAGACGATGGTGTCGAAGGAATAGGGAATCAGCGGCCAGAGAATCCAGCCCTTTTCCTCGATCAGCTCCTGGACCTCGGGGTCCGCATATTCGGCCTCGGTCTCGAAGTCGCCGCCGAAAGCGGTTTCGGCGTAGGCGACGAAGACCGGCGTATAGAACGCGCCGTCGTAGCGGACCAGCAGCGGCTTGTCGTTGGCCAGAAATTCCGCGAACAGCGTGACGAAGAAGACGGCGATGAAGATCCATAGGGACCAGTAGCCGCGCCGGTTGGCCTTGAAATTCTCGATCCGCCGCGCATTCAGCGGCGTAATCCGTATACCATGCAGGCGCTCTTCCTCCATCTAGACCTCCTGCGCCTCGAAGTCGATTCGCGGATCGACCACGTGGTAGGCAAGGTCGCCGATGATCCCCATGATCAGGCCCAGCAAGGTGAACATGTAGAGGGTGCCGAAAACGATCGGATAATCCCGGTTGATGGCCGCCTCGAATCCGAGGAGCCCGATCCCGTCGAGGGAGAAGATAATCTCCGTCAAAAGCGAGCCGGTGAAGAAGATGGAGATGAAGGCCGACGGGAAGCCGGCGATGATCAGCAACATACCGTTCCGGAACACGTGGCCGTAGAGCACCTTGTGCTCCGTAAGCCCCTTGGACCGCGCCGTCTGGACGTACTGTTTATTGATCTCGTCCAGAAACGAATTCTTGGTCAGCATGGTCAGAACGGCGAACGAGCCGATGACCATGGAGGTGATGGGCAGCGCCATGTGCCAGAAGTAGTCCAAGACCTTGCCGACCGGACTGAGCTCATCCCAGTTGGGCGATACGATGCCGCGCAAGGGGAAGATGTCGAAATAGCTGCCGCCGGCGAACAGCACCACCAGAAGAATGGCGAACAGGAAGCCGGGAATCGCGGTGCCGATGATGATCACCGCACTGGTCCAAAGATCGAAGTTGGATCCGTCGCGCACCGCCTTGCGAACGCCGAGCGGAATGGAAATCAAATAGGTGAGGAGGGTGGTCCATAGGCCAAGCGAGATGGAGACCGGCAATTTCTCGATCAGCAATTCGATCACGGTCTTGTCGCGGAAGAAACTCTCGCCGAAGTCGAAGCGGAGATAGTTCTTCAGCATGATCCAGAAGCGCTCGTGTGCCGGCTTGTCGAACCCGTAGAGCTGCTCGATCTCGGCGATCAGCTCGGGATCGAGGCCGCGGGCGCCCCGGTATTTGCTGGCGCTGCCGCCTTGACTGCTGACCTGTTGCCCGCCCTGGTCGCCGCCGCCGACGGTTTCGCCCTGAGAGGTGCCGCTGACCCTCGCCGTTGCGTCCACCGCCGTCCCTTGCAGTTGGGCGATGGTTTGCTCCACCGGCCCACCGGGGGCGAACTGCACAAAGACGAAGTTCAGCAGGATGATGACCAACAGCGTCGGGATGACGAACAGCAGCCGGCGGATGATGTAAGCGAACATGTCGTCGGGCGGCCTTTCCCTCTATAGCGCGACCTCGGCGCCGGCGCCCGCCAATGCTTCCAACCGGTCGAGGCGACCCTGCACGGCGGTCCGTTGATGATAAAACCGCAAGCCGCGTATGCCGCCCAATTCTTCGCCGCCGCCGGCACGACCGGGTCCGCCGTGAGTGCACATGGGCATAACGATGCCGTGTCCGGTCTGGCTCTCGGCGACCTGCTCGTCGACCACCAGGACCCTGCCATGATCGGCGGCGATGCCCAGCGCCGCGGCATTGGCGAATTCGTCATCGGCGGTGAACACCGACGCGGCCAGCGACCCGCCGCCCCGGGAGGCGAGCTCGACGGCGTCCTCGGTGGTCTCATAGGGCATCACCGTGCAGGCGGGGCCAAACACCTCCACCTCGTGGACCGCCTTGGCGCCCTTGGGGTCCGCGCATTTGAGGAGCGTTGGCGGCACGAATGACGAGATTTCGGGGTCGGCATCGATGAGCTCGAAACCGTCGCCGCCGGTGATTACGTCCGCTTCCTTAGCCAATTGGGCAATTCCGTCCAGAGCGGATCGCTGCTGCGCCTTGTTGACCAACGGACCCATACGGACGGTCTCGTTGCGGGGATCGCCGGTCACTGTCTTGGCGAGCCGGGCTTCCAGGGCGCCGGCAACCTCATCGAGGATGCCCGCAGGCACGAAGGCGCGGCGGATGGCGGTGCATTTCTGACCCGCCTTGACGGTCATCTCCCGGGACACTTCCTTGACGAACAGGTCGAACTCGGCGGCTCCCGGTTGGGCATCCGGGCCCAGCAGGCTCATGTTCAGGCTGTCGGCTTCGGCGTTAAACCGGACCGAGCTCGCAATGACGTTGGCGTTGCCCCTGAGCATGTTGGCGGTGTCCGCCGAGCCGGTGAAGGCGACCGCGTCCCGGCCGGTGACGTGATCCATCAGATCACGCCCGCCCCCGCAGATCAGGCTGATGGCGCCGTCCGGCACGATGCCCGCCTCGATGACGTCCTTGATCATTTCGTAGGACAGCAGGCAGGTGGCGGTGGCCGGTTTGGCGACAAACGGCACGCCGGCGAGCAAGCTGACCGCGGCTTTTTCCCACAGCCCCCAGGAGGGGAAGTTGAACGCATTGATATGAATGCCGGCGCCTTTCAGCGGTACCCAGATGTGCATCCCTTGGAAGGACTCGTCCTTGGCCATGCGTTCAAACCCGGAGTCCCGGAGATAACTTGCGTCGCCCAGTTTTGCGGAGAGGCGCGCATAAAAGAATAAGGTGCCCGTGCCGCCGTCGATATCGATGGCCGCATCGATCTTGGTATTGCCCGAATTTCGGAGCGCAATGTCGGCGTACTTGTCCCGGTTGGCGGTGAGGGTTTCGTTGATCTTGCCCAGCATTTCGCCCCGCCCGGCGTAGGTCATGGCGCGGAGCGCGGGACCGCCGACACTGCGCGCGTGATCCAGGGCCCTGCCGAGATCGACGCCGTCCGATGTGGCGCGGGCGATTTCCTCGCCGGAGACGGGATCGGCCAGAGGCGTTCCCTCGCCGTTACCGTCCACCCACTCGCCGTGGACATAGTTCTGAATTTTCACCGCTTTCTCCCTCGACACGGTCGTTCCCTTCGAGAACGCATTATGACCGCTGGGGCAGGCTTGAAAAGAGTGGCGCGTGGCCCCGCGGCTCAATCTTTCGCGACGATCCTTCCGTCGGCCGGGTGAACCAGGGTATCCGCCATGTCGGTCAAAGCGTTCTGATCGATCGCCGTCGTGTCCGTGCCTTCCAGGGGGACGACGGGCCTACCGCCGGTGAACCGCCGGCCTGTGCCTGCAATTGCGGCGACGACAATGGCAACAACGGTCCCCGGGCGGACAGACATGCCCGTGGCTCCTCGGATTAGCGATGGTTGAACAGCGCCGGCGCCGGCTCATCCGTTGGAGATACGAATGATGCGGATCAGGTCCCGCTCAATCATCCGGGAAGGCTATTTCCCGCTGGCTAGATTTTTCCGCTCGTTGAGGGCCGCCTGCTTCTTGGCATCCACCCACCAACCGTCGAACCCGAGGCCGTATCGAGGGGTCGTTTCGGGCCGGCCGAACTTGTCCCAATGGGCGACCCGGAACGTACGAATATGCCACTGAGGGATCACGTAGTGGCCCCAGGACAGCACCCGATCAAGGGCACGGGTCCGGGTGATGAGGCTCTCCCGGTCGGGGGCGGAGATCACCAACTCGATGAGCTTGTCCACCGCCGGGTTCTTGATGCCGATGACATTGCGGCTGCCCGGCCGGTCGGCGGAGTCGCTGCCCCAGAAATCCCGCTGTTCGTTGCCGGGAGACAGGGACTGGCCGAAGGAGGACACGATCATGTCGAAGTCCTTCTCGTCGGTCCGTTTCTGGTATTGGGAGGTGTCGACGGTGCGGACCCGGATACTCATGCCGAGCCGCTCTAGATTTTTCTTGAACGGCAGCGCGATCCGCTCAAAGGCCGGCGAGACCAATAGGATTTCAAACTCAAACGGCTGGCCCCGCGCGTTGACCAGTTCCTTGTTCTGGATCGTCCAGCCGGCCTCCTGGAGCAAATTCCGCGCTGTCCTCAGGTTGGAGCGGATGCGGCCGTCGCCATTGGTCACGGGGACGGAGTAGGCCTCGGTGAATACCTCGTCGGGGATTTGGCCGCGGAGCGGTTCGAGGATTTTCAGCTCTTCCGGTGACGGCAGCTTGCTCGCGGCAAGCTCCGAGTTAGAAAAGAAGCTCGTGGTCCGCGCATATTGGCCAAAAAATAGGTTCTTGTTGGTCCATTCGAAGTCGAAGGCGTAGGCCATGGCCCGCCGGACCCGCCGGTCCTTGAAGATGTCCTTTCGGGTATTGAAAACGAAGGCCTGCATGCCGGTCGGCAGTTCGTGGCGGATATCCTGTTTGAGGTAGAGCTTTCGCTCGAATGCCGGCGACTCATAGCCCGTCGCCCAGACCTTGGCGGTGTTCTCGACCCGGAAGTCGTACTCGCCCGATTTGAACGCTTCGAGGGCCACCGTGGCATCCCGGTAGTAGTCGTAGCGCATTTCATCGAAGTTGTTCCTGCCCCGCTTGATCGGCAGATCGCGGGCCCAGTAGTCCTTTACCCGCTCGTAGGTCACCGAGCGGCCGGGCTCGAAGCTTTTGATTTTGTACGGGCCGGTACCGGGGATGGGCTCCAGAATGGTGCTGGTGAAGTCCCGGCCCTCGAAGAAATGCTTCGGCAGGATGGGGAGTTGCCCGACGATCAGCGGCAGTTCCCGGTTTTCCCCGGCGGAGAAAGTAAACTTGACCTTGCGGGGGCCAACCTTCTCGGCGGTGGCGACGTTGCCATAATAGAACCGGAAAAAGGGCCGGCCCTGCGTTTTAAGGGCATTCAAGCTGAACAGCACGTCGTCGACGGTCACCGGTTTGCCGTCATGCCAACGGGCATTGTCCCGAATGGTAAACGCGACCCAGGACCGGTCTTCCGGCATCTCGACGGACCCGGCCAAGAGCCCGTATTCGGTGAAGGCCTCATCCTGGGTGCCGGTCAGCAGGCCTTCGAAGACCGATCCGGCGCCCGCCGCCGGGACGCCCCTGAGGGTGAATGGGTTGAAGGTGTCGAAGGTGCCGATGGCCGACAGCCGGACGCTGCCGCCCTTGGGCGCATTTGGATTTACATAGTCGAGATGCTTGAAATCCGGGCCGTATTTGGGACTGCCGTGCATGGCGATGCCGTGGACGGGCTTTACGTCCTGGGCAACGGAAGCGAGGGGCAGGGCGGCGGCAGTGAGGGCGGCGGCGGCAAACAATGTGCGGCGCATGATGGTCTCTCCCGGATGCACGTTCTTGGAGTTCAATTTGTCCCTTAACCGGCGAATCGGCAAGGGATTCGGGTCGATTTCAGGCGAACGCTCACCGGGAGTTGAGCTAGCCGGCAAGTAATTCCAACGCGTCCGCGTGACAGCGTGCATCGCCGGCGGCCAATACCCGGCCATCGGAGCCCAGGGTCAGCCTAGTGCCGGACCAGTCCGTCATCACCCCGCCGGCGCCTTGGATCACCGGCGCCAACGCACAGAAATCCCACGGTTTGAGACGCGCCTCGCAGACCAGATCGACAAAGCCGGACGTGAGCAGTGCGTATCCGTAACAGTCGGTGCCGAACAAGGGATGCTTTACCGTTTCCGCGAGGCGTTCGAAGGCGGTCTCTTCGTCTCCACGGAACATGTAGGGCGAGGTTGCATACATCCAGGCCTCCGATGCCGAGGGGCAGTCCCGTACCCGCGCCGGTATGCCGTTGAGTGTCGTCGGCACGCCCTCGCCGCCGATCCAACGCTCATCCAGCACCGGCTGATCGATCACGCCGAGCACCGGAACGCCGTCGCGGGCAAGGCCGATCAGGGTTCCGAACGAATGTTTGCCGGTGGCGAACGCCTTGGTGCCGTCTATGGGATCGAGAACCCAGAGCCATTCGGCGTCTTCCCGGACACCGCCTTCTTCTTCACCGAGGATGCCGTGCTCCGGCCGTTCCGCCTCGATCAGTGCGCGCATGGCCGCCTCCGCCTCCCGGTCGGCGAGGGTCACGGGCGTGGAATCAGGTTTGTCGCTCAGCCCGGCGGAGGTACGGAAGTATTTGGCGATGATGGGCCGCGCCGCATCGGCCAGCCTATGGGCGAAATCAACGAAGTCCCCGGGTGAATTCACAAGGCGCGCCGCCTTACGGTGTGGGAAGCGGAACCGGGGAGGTGTCGAAGTTCCGCATGTAGACGATGACCGCCGCCCGGTCCGTGGGCTTCCGAAGGCCGACGAACGCCATTTTTGTGCCCTTGAGGAAGTCCTTCGGCTTCAAGAGGAACCTGTCCATGTCCTCCAGCGACCATTTGCCGCCCATGCCAGCCATGGCGGACGAATAGGAGAAGCCGTCGGCGCCGGCCCGGTCGCGGGTAAAGACCGACCACAGATTGGGACCGACCTTGTTTTTGCCGCCGCTGGCGAAGGTATGGCAGGACACGCACTTCTTGGAGACCCGTTTGCCGCGCTCGACGGTCGCTTCGGCCAACAAGACCGGTAACGGCACGACCGGCTCCGGCGCCTTTTGCGCCGCCGCCGCAGGTGCTGCGGCGTCCTCGTCCAAGTGCACGATCTCGATGTGCGGGATCAGAATATTGCCCAGATAGTTCGTTCCCCAGATCATCCATGCGGCTACGAGGACGGCGCCGAAGACGACATTGGTTTTCATACTCCACATGAGGCAATCCTAATCCTTTTTGGGTCTTTGATCCTGGTTCCGGACCCGGCCGGGCCCGCAAATATATGAGCCGAAAGCGAGAGCCAGCCTCGCGTTTAGCCCGTCGCCGGGCCCCTGTCAATCATATGGGGATCGGCGGTCCGAAAGACCGCCCGGCCGGTTCACCACTAGGGGATGGGAAAAACGGTAAAAACAGGATATACGGGGCGGCCCATTGTCTCGCCGGTGTAGGCGGCCGGCAAAAACGACTTGAATATCAATGCCTTCTGCAGGCGTTGGAAGTGGGAGAGGTCCGATGTCCGAAGGGTTGCATGCCATCGCTTTTCAGGGGATGGACGGCGCCAATTCTCATTTGGCGTGCCGGGCGGTGCGCCCGGAAATGACGCCGCTCGCCTGCACCTCCTTTGAGGACGCATTTGCCGCGGTGACCGAAGGCGCGGCGACGCTCGCCATGATCCCGATCGACAATTCCGTTGCCGGACGGGTCGCGGACATCCACCATCTGCTTCCGGATTCCGGACTTCACATTATCGGTGAGCATTTCCAGCGGGTGGAACACACTCTCCTGGCGATAAAGGGCGCCACCGAAGACCAACTCACCCATGTCCACAGTCATGTCCATGCCCTCAATCAGTGCCGGAATATGGTCCGGGAGCTAGGGGTCGAGCCGGTGGTCCACGCGGATACGGCGGGGGCCGCCCACGACATCGCGGCCGCCGGGAATCCGACCCAGGGCGCTATCGCCTCGGAACTGGCTGCCGAGATTTACGGCCTGGAAATTCTCCGGGAAAACGTCGAGGACGCCGAACACAACACCACCCGGTTTCTCATCATGTCCCCGGACGAGGTGACGGCCTCGCCGGACGAAGAGACCGTCGTTACCAGCTTTGTGTTTAATGTCCGCAACGTCCCGGCGGCGCTCTACAAGGCGCTGGGCGGGTTCGCGACCAACAATGTCAACATGACCAAGCTGGAAAGCTACATGATCGGCGGCGGCTTTTCGGCGACCCGGTTTTACGCCGAGGTGGACGGTCACCCGGACGATCGGGGGCTCAAATTCGCCTTGGAAGAGCTCGAGTTCTTCTCACATGAAGTGAAGATATTGGGAGTGTTCCCGGCCAGTCCGGCGCGTAAGGAGCTCAATGGAGACTAGGCTGCGGTGACATTTTAGGGATTCCTTTTTTGTCTTTGGTGTGATTCAACACTGGCTTTTGGAGGTTGGTGTGGAAGGCGAAGTGCTGAGAGACGATCAATGGGCGCGGCTTCGGGACTTTGTTCCTGGCGGGATGAAGGGCAAGCGTGGTCCACGCAGCGACGGGCGGCGGTTTTTCGATGCGATCCTGTGGCTGGCGCGCTCTGGTGCGCGGTGGCGTGATTTGCCGGCGGATCGGTTTGGCCCCTATCAGACGGTGAAGCGGCGCTACTACCGCTGGATCGAGGCGGGTGTGTTTGACCGCATCTTCGAGGCTGTCGCGGATGATCCGGACTTGGAATGGCTGGCGATCGACGCCACCATCGTCCGGGCCCAGGCCCAAGCCGCCGGCGGGCGGCGAAAAAGGGGGGACCGCAAGCCCAGGCTCCCGGCCGGTCCCGGGGCGGGTTCGGCACAAAAATCCACGCCGTCGTCGATGCGTTAGGCCTGCCAGTGCGCTTCGATCTCGGGCCAGGACAACAAAACGACATGGTCCCCGCCCACAACCTCATCCAGGGCCTGGCCGCGGGCCACGTCCTCGCGGACCGCGCCTACGACGCCGACAGCCTGCATGACCTGATCTATGAGCAAGGCGGTGAGCCCGTCATCCCACCGCGCCGGCATCGCAAATACCAGCACAGCTATGACCGCATCGCCTATAAACAGCGCTGGGGCGTCGAAGGCTTTTTCGCCAAGCTCAAGCAATGGCGGCGCATCGCAACACGCTACGACAAACTTGCCGCCCACTTCCTCGGCTTCATCAAACTCGCAAGTATCATGCTCTGGCTTAAATAATTAAATTGTCACCACAGCCTAGAGCGGTTTCCGGCTAAGCCGCCGTCTCGTCCAGCCAGGTGTCAATCAGCCAGCGGGAAATGGAGAATTTGCTCGGCGGCAGTACGCCGTCCTGGGCCGCCAGTTCCGCCACTTCATCCCGGGTAAACCACCGCGCATCGGCCAGTTCGTCATCCTGAATGGTGATCTCGGTGGTGAGCGCGCGGGCCCGGAATCCGAGCATGATGGACGCGGGGAAGGGCCAGGGCTGGGATGCTTGATAGACGACATCGGTCACATCGACGCCGGTCTCTTCCTTGACCTCGCGGGCGACGGCCTGTTCCAGCGTCTCGCCCGGCTCGACGAATCCGGCGACGGTGGAGAACCGGATGCCCGAGGGGAACCGCTTGTTTTGGGCCAGCAAGGCGCGCGGGCCCGAGCCGTCGTCATGGGTCACCAGCATGATCACCGCCGGATCTGTCCGCGGAAAATGGGTCTTGCCGCAGGTTTCGTCGGAGCACTTCCGTTCGTGGCCCGCCTTGCGGCTTTCGGTGGGCGATCCACAGACGCCGCAGAATTGATGGGTCCGGTGCCAGTAACCGAGGGCACGGGCGTGGGCCAACATGGACGCGATGCCGTGCTCGAGGTTGGGTGCCAGGGCCCGCAGATCCTCGAAATCGCCGTCGCCGGGGATGGCGGCCGAAAACGGCTCCTCCAAATGCGAAAT
Source organism: Rhodospirillales bacterium (assembly GCA_965213765.1). GTDB lineage: Bacteria > Pseudomonadota > Alphaproteobacteria > Rhodospirillales > UBA2165 > JAJDXO01. Next base: position 2,988,638 of record OZ243926.1, read on the forward strand.
ATCGGCGGCGAAATAGGCTGTGTCGCCGTCCATGCCGAGAAACACCAGCTCGGAGGCTTCGTCATGGAGCGTGCTGGCGCCCTCGACGATCAGCGCTTCGCCGGAGCCTGCGTTTCGGATCAGCACCTTGTCCCGCCAAACGGTCACTGTCCGCGCCTGCCCGGCGGCAATCTGCTCGGCAATCCACGCCTGATCGGCGCGCAGGTGGTGGGCGCGGTCCAGGATCATATTGGTGAAGACAAAATCGATCATGCGACTACAAACGGCCGGGCTTCCGGCATGTTCTGTTTGGGCGCGCGGAACCTGACACAGCGGGCGGTTTCAGGCAATGGTCTCAGCCAAACCCTTCACTCAATTGCCGTTTTTGGCCGCCCGGCGCAGGTTTGGCCCACTGAAACGCGGAAGGATTCCGCATGCCGCTTTCGATGGCGGGACATGGTTTCTCGGGGTTGGCCGCGGCCGTCCTTCTCTCCGCCCGCGCGGCGGGCGGCATATTTCCGACCCCGGCCTTCGACAACCGCGTCGAGGATCCGCGGCCGGTCATCGGGGCGGCCGATTGGGACGTTGCGGAAACCGTCACCATCGATATCCGGCGGAACGAGTTCAATCGGGGTGCGGTCTTCGGCATGGCCGGTACTTCTATCGTCGGGCCATAGCCGGTTTTCGGACAAGCGGCGTCAACGTGACTTGCGACTCATCGCCTCTCACCTGCTATACTCGCCTTGGAAGGTCGGCCGCGGACGAGCCGCTCGCCAACCCGGTCAGGTCCGGAAGGAAGCAGCCGTAACGAGTTTCGTTCGGGTCGCGTGTCCGGCCTTCCACCCGGCCCTTTAATCCGACAGCGTTCATGACCGACGACGCCAGCCCAGACACCCGTGAAGAGACAGAAGGCGGAACCGACGGCCTGACCGGCGCGCTGCCCGGGCTGGACCTTGGCGACGAAGAGGCCGCCGGCCAATACCAGGTGCTGGCGCGCAAGTACCGGCCGTCGGGTTTTTCGGATCTGGTGGGCCAGGAGGCCATGGTCCGGACGCTCACCAACGCTTTCGCATCGGGACGATTGGCACACGCCTTTGTTCTCACCGGGGTCCGGGGGGTCGGCAAAACCACCACGGCGAGGATCATCGCCCGAGCGCTGAATTGTGTAGGACCCGACGGGAACGGCGGACCGACCATCGAGCCCTGCGGCGTTTGTGAAAATTGCAAAGCGATTGCCGAAGACCGGCACGTGGATGTGCTGGAAATGGACGCGGCGAGCCGTACTGGCGTCGATGACATCCGCGAACTGATCGAAGGCGTGCGCTACCGGCCGGTCTCGGCCCGCTACAAGGTCTACATCATCGACGAAGTGCATATGCTGTCCCGCAATGCGTTCAATGCGTTGTTGAAGACCCTTGAGGAGCCGCCGGAGCACGTGAAGTTCATCTTCGCCACGACGGAAATTCGCAAAGTGCCGATCACCGTCCTCAGCCGGTGCCAGCGTTTCGATCTCCGCCGTATCGCCGCGGAGAACTTGAGCGCCGACTTCACGCGTATCGCCGCATCCGAGGGGGCGGCAATTTCAGACCGCGCCATTCAGCTCATCGCCCGCGCGGCGGACGGGTCCCACCGGGACGGCCTGTCCATCCTGGATCAGGTGATCACCACCGGCACCGGCGGCGATGGCGAAATTTCCGAAGATCAGGTTCGCGATATGCTGGGACTGGCCGACCGGACCCGCGGCTTCGATCTGCTTGAAGCCGTGTTCGCGGGCGATGCGGTCCGTGCCCTCGACATTCTGGAAGACGACTACCGCAACGGCGCCGATCCCATGCAAGTGCTTCAGGATTTGCTGGAGATCACTCACTGGCTCACCCGGATCAAGCTGGTGCCGGCGGCGGCAGAGGCGGCAGGCGTACCGGAGGCCGAATCCCAACGCGGTTCCGACCTGGCGGGCCGTCTGGGCTTGGGCGCCCTGGCCCGAGCCTGGCAGATGCTGCTGAAGGGTGTCAAAGAAGCCCAGGGCGCGCCTTCGGTTGTTCAGGCGGTTGAAATGATCCTGATCCGGCTGACCTATGCGTCCGAACTGCCGACGCCGGAGGAAGCGCTCAAGAAACTCGATGGCGGCGGTTCCGCCAAGGGATCAAGCTCCCCGCCGGCTCCGACAACCGTGGTGCCGGGGCCGGGCGCCGCACCTGCCGGCGCGGTTGCCGCCGAACCGGTGGCCGCGTCGTCACCGGAGGCCGTTTCCGATGCCCGGCCGCATCCCACCGGCTTGGCCGAGGTGATCGCCCTCGCCGAGACAAAGGGCCAGCCTGTGTTGAAGGCTCAGTTGATCAACAATGTGCGCCTGGTTCATTTCGAGCCCGGCCGGATCGAGTTCAGCCTCGAAGGCGGCGCGCCTCAGGAAATCGTCGGCAATCTCGCCAAGTTCCTGCACGCGGAAACCGGCGAACGATGGATGGTGTCGCTGTCCAATCAATCGGGCGAGCAAACCGCCGCCCAAAAAGCGAATGCGGAGACGGAGGAGGAGAAGGCTGCCATCGCCGAAACCCCGTTGGTGAAATCCATCCTGGAGACCTTCCCCGGCGCGACAATCGAGACGGTGCGCCGCCTCGGGCCGGAGACCGAAGCCCAGCCGACAGACAACGACCCAACCGACGACGATAATGAGGGAGAAACCCCGGCATGAAGAATCTCGGCCAGATCATGAAGCAGGCCCAGGAGATGCAGGACAAGATGGCCCAGATGCAGGACCGGCTCTCGGCCGAAGCGGTCACCGGCCAGGCGGGCGGCGGCATGGTGCAGGTCACGCTCAACGGCAAATACGAGATACGGAAGATCAAGATCGATCCGTCGCTCGCGGGCGCCGACGACGTCGAGGTGCTGGAGGATTTGATCGTCGCGGCCCAGAACGACGCCAAGAACAAGGTCGAGGTCATGGTCCAGGAGAAGATGAGCGAACTCACCGGCGGCCTCCAGCTTCCGCCGGGAATGAAGCTGCCGTTCTAGGACTTTGCGCCCAATGCGTTCAACCTTGCCAGTAGCGGTACGGTTCCCTGATAGGTGAGAACGTCCCGGACACGGTCGTTGGTCTTGGGGCCGAGAACGCCATCCACCTTGAGGGGTCGAGCGAACCCGTTCCCGGCAACCCCGTTGAGCGCGGTCTGAAGCGCCTTGACCGGCTTTGTAAGGTCAACCCGTGCGGTGGTTTCCCGTATCCCCTGACCGATGGCGCCCGCCACCTGGGCGAGCCCGTGCGACAAGGCGTGACCGTCAGCCATGCGGGCGGAGGATGATGTCCGAGGTACCCGCGGGGCCGCACCTGCCGGATGATCGTAGGCCCGGGCGAACCAGCCTTGGGCGAAATCCGGCATGGACCGGGGCGCGGGCCGGAGCCTTTGCCCGACCGCGTTCCAGTAGTCGGGATGGCCGATAAGAGCGGTGATCTCCGGTTTGGTGATGCCCGAGAGCGGCTTGGACATGAGCTCGGCGGGAGACGCGCCCAGTGCGTTCATGCGTTCCAGGGCCGCCTTTGCGACCGGCGATGGTTGGGGCTCGGAGGCTGGCCGTGCGGACGGCAGGGGCGTGGCCGGGGCGGACGCCGAGGCCTGGCCGGCGGTTTCGGGATTTTGCCGCGCCGGCGTTCTCGTGGAGTGATCCTCCGGTTCCGGTCCGACGGACGGTTGCTTCTGGGCGGGTAACCGCAGGACGTCGCCCGCGCGGATCTTGTTGGGATCGGTGATCTGCGGATTGACGGTCAGAATTTCGGCGATGGTATGGCCGGTGCGTTCGGCGATCCCGGACAGCGTGTCGCCGCGGGCGATCATCGCCCCGCCCTTGAGTTCGGGGTCCCGGAATATGGCGGCCGCGCCCCGGTAGCGGGCCGGGTCGTCCAGCGCCTCGCCCATCCGCACCAGGCGGCCGGCGGCGGCATCGAAATCGTCCGACTTGATATGCCGGACGAGATCGGGGGCCGCGTTCCGAAGGGCGCGCGGCGATTGGTAGGCCGCCAGCGCCAACTCGGCCTGACGCTTGGGGTCGAGGGCGCCGAAGACATCGGCGCCCAGGAACCGGCGGGCGTCGGCTTCGGCGCGCCGGTAGGTGACGGCAAACAGCTTTTCCTGCTGCTCCGCGGTCAGGGTGACGGATTCCAACGCCTCCCGCGCCCGGGAGAGCTTGGCGGGATCTTCGCCATCCGGGTTGGACCGTTCAATTGCTATGATTTTCAACGCCTTGTCTTGAGCCGGCGTGAGGCTGATCCCCGCGCTGGCGAGGTCGGCCTCAAGGTTGTCTCGGGTTTCCCATCTTTCTCGGCCAGTTTGGACGATTGGCGTATAGCCCAATCCGATGGTATTGGCGCCGCCGCGGTCCACATGGAGCCGGGCTTGGGCGCCTTCCAACTGCCGGGCTTGGGCGGCGGCGTATTTGAGGGACTGTGAGGTATCGGTATCCATTTGATTATTCTCTTTGGTGATGAAGCGTGGGCCCTAGTTGATGGCGCCGGTGCTGGGCTGGTTGAATTCGAACCAGTAGCATCTTCCTCTCAGGCTTCGGCTCACATCGAATCGTTCGATGATGCTGATGGCGTCGAAGCACATGAGGACATCGACCTCGCAACGCTCTCCGGCTGGATTACCGAGTGTCCCAGGATAGAACAGCTTGACGAAGTGATTGTCCGGATCGGCCAACTCCTCGATTTTGAGGTTGCGGTCCAGTTCGAGATAGGGATGCCCGCCCGGTGTCGTCCGCCGGGTGAAACCGAACCGTCCCTGGCGGCCGAAGATCAGCGCATCGGGGGTGATGGTGAGCGAACCGAAGATTTCGTGGATACGGTCGACTAAACTGAACCATTCGCCGAGCATGTTTGGGCGGCAGTGGGGCTGGGGCGCCTTGACGTTTTCAAGCGGCGGGCGCTGCGGATCAACCGGCTGGGCAATGGTCCCGGCGCTCCAAACCAACAGCATAGCGATCAATGCCGAGCGTAAGCCAAATGATATTCGCAACATGCTTAGCCACTACTCATAGCTGAAATTTCAGTTCCGCTTGCATCCCAGATTACCACGGCTCGGTTTCATATGATCAAGAACGCACATCATTGTCTTGGAACTCCGCACCCTAAATCGGATCGCGGTGCGCCACCCGCCAAAATTTGACCGTTTGGATTGGCCGATTCGGTGCGCCAAATTGATCGGCGCTGGATCTCGGCACCGGACAACTTACGCGAAAAACCGCAAATGTCAATTAAATTCTATATTTATATCTAATAATACCCATATATCGATCAAGTTTTAACCCGGCTAGCGCGTAATTTCCGGGTGTTTGAGTGGGCTATCGGACCGTCTAAGGTGGGTGCATGTCCACCAACGACATTGACCGGCTGATCCAGCTTCTGGCCAAGTTGCCGGGATTGGGACCGCGCTCGGCGCGCCGCGCATCGCTGCACCTGATCAAGCACCGGGACAGCCTGATGACGCCCTTGGCCCGGGCGCTCGAGGCGGCGGCGGAAAGCATCGTTCCCTGCGGCGCCTGCGGCAATCTCGACACCACGGACCCGTGTGCCGTCTGCGCCGACCCCCGCCGGGACAACTCGGTCATCTGCGTGGTCGAAGAGGTGGCCGATCTCTGGGCGCTGGAGCGTACGGCCTCCTTCAAGGGCCGCTATCACGTGCTGGGCGGCGTGCTGTCTCCCCTTGACGGGGTCGGTCCCGAGGATCTGAACATCGACGGCCTGGCGGGTCGTGCGGGCGCCGAAGAAGTGAAGGAAATCATTCTCGCCACCGGCGCCACCGTCGACGGCCAGACCACCGCCCACTACGTCACCGACCGGCTCGCCAATTGCGACGTTTCCATCTCGGCTCTCGCCCACGGTATTCCCGTCGGCGGCGAGTTGGATTACCTCGACGACGGCACTCTGTCGGCGGCGCTGAAGGCCCGGCGGCAGGTCTAGTGTTGCTCCGGACCACCGGCCACGACGACCACAAGAGTATTTTCTCCGCACACGAACAGGCTTTCGGCGGCACCGAAGAAGCCCGGTTGACCATCGAACTGCTGGCCGATCCGAGCGCTCAGCCGGTTGTTTCCATACTGGCGGAGGAAGAGGACCGGTCCGTTGGCCATGTCCTTTTCACCCGGGTTCGGATTCAGTCCGCCGAGGAAGTTGCCGCTGCGATCCTAGCGCCTTTGGCGGTCGCTCCCGATCGTCAAGGCCGGGGAATTGGTGGTGAACTCGTCAAGGCAGGACTGAATGAACTGGCCGAAAGGGGGGTGGGATTGGCCTTCGTGCTCGGTTATCCCGGCTATTATCCGCGGTTCGGATTTCAGCCTGCGGGCATCCACGGATTGCAGGCGCCATATCCGATCCCGGAGGAGCACGCGGGTGCCTGGATGGTCCGGGCCTTCCGGGGAGACATTTTGGGCATGGTTCGCGGTCGGGTGGCGTGCGCGGAAACCCTCGACCAGGAAAAATACTGGGTCGAATAGGCGCTAAGCTCCGCCGGCGTCGTTGATCGCCTTCCACACCCGTGGCGCCGTCGCCGGCATGTCCAGGTGGCGGATGCCGAGCGGCGACAGGGCATCGGCGATGGCGTTGGAGACCGATGCCAGCGCGCCCACCGTACCGCATTCTCCGGCGCCCTTGACGCCCAGCGGATTGTTGGCGGTCGGCACCGGATGTCCCTTGATCTCATAGCCGGGGAAATCTTCGGCGCGCGGCATGGTGTAGTCGAGAAACGAGCCGGAGAGCAACTGGCCGCTCTCATCATAAACCATGTCCTCCATCAGCGCCTGGCCGGCGCCTTGCGCGACGCCGCCCATCACCTGACCGTTGACCAGCAGTGGGTTGAGTTCGAAGCCCACATCGTGGACGACGGTGTATTTGACGATCTCGATCCCGCCGGTGTCCGGGTCGATCTCCACCTCGGACAAATGGCAGCCATTGGGAAAGTTGGCCTTCTCCGGATCATAGGTCGCGATCTCATATAGACCGCTCTCAATTCCGTCCGGCAGGTTGGCTTTTTGGAAGGCGGCCTTGGCCACATCGATGAACGGCAGGGACTTGTCGGTCCCGGCGACGGCGAAGGTGGCGTTCTCGTACGTGACGTCGGCGTCGGCCGCTTCCAGCATGTGGGCGGCGATCTTGTGGCACTTGTCGATCACCTTGTTGACCGCGGCGAGGACCGCCGACGTGCCGATGGTCGCCGAGCGGGACCCGCCGGTACCGGTGCCGAAGCTCACCTTGTCCGTGTCGCCCTCGATCACCCGGATGTTGTCGGGCTCGATCCCCAGCCTGTCGCAGACCAGTTGTTTGTAGATCGTCTCGTGGCCCTGGCCGTGGGGCGTGGTGCCGCACAGCACGGTAACGGTGCCCGACGGGTCGAACCGGAGTTCGGCGGTCTCCGATTGGGGAGCGGCGGCCTGTTCGATGGTGCATGAGATGCCCAGCCCCCGAAGCTTGCCCTCAGCCTTGGATGCCCCGCGCCGCGCCTCAAATCCGGCCTGATCGCCGAGTTCCAGCGCTTCGTCCATCACCGCTTCGAATTCACCGCAATCGAAGGTGAAGGTGAGAGGTGTTTTGTAGGGAAAGGCATCCACGGGAATGAAGTTGCGCCGGCGAAGCTCGATTGGATCGATGCCGGTCTCGGCCGCCGCCAGGTTGATCATCCGCTCGATGATGTAGGCGGCCTCCGGGCGGCCCGCGCCCCGGTAAGGGGATAGCGGGGAGGTGTTGGTGAAGACACCGGCCACCTGCACGTGGATGGCGGGCGTGGTGTAAACCCCGGCGAGCCCGCCGATGTTGCCGGTGGGCGGCCCCATGCCGAGAAACGACACGTAGGCGCCGAGATTGGCGTTGGTCCGGACCCTGAGGGCGAGGAATTTGCCGTCCCTGTCGAGGGCCAGTTCGGCCTCCGAGACATTGTCCCGGGCGTGGTCGTCAGCCATGAAGCCTTCGGACCGCTCGGCGGTCCACTTCACCGGCCGCCCGACCCGCTTGGAGGCCCAGGCGCAAAGGGGAATTTCCGGGTAGATGGCGCCCCGCATACCGAACGATCCCCCGAGATCACCGGTAATGAACGAGAGCTGGTTCTCCTGAACGTGGAAGTAGTTTTTGGAGAGATTGGTCCGCCAGGCGAAGGGGCGCTGGCAGCCCGCATACATGGTGTAGCGGTCTTCGAACGGCGTGTAGACGCCGACCGCGCCCCGGGGCTCCATGGTGTTGGCGGTGATCCGATTGATGACGAATTTCTGTTTGATCACGTGGGCGGCACCCTCGATCGCGGACGCCACGGCATCGCCGTCGCCCATCTCAAAGAAAAAGCTCTCATTGTCGGGCGCCTCATCCCATATGGCCGGCATGCCGTCCTGATTGACTTCCGATGTGCCGAGCACGGCCGGCAGCGGATCATAATCGACCACCACGGCTTCCGCCGCGTCCTTGGCATGGGCGAGGGAATCGGCGATCACCATGGCCACCGCCTGGCCGATATGCCGCACCCGGTCGTTGGTGAGCGCCGGCCTCGGCGGGCGGAACATGACGGAGCCGTCCCGGCGCTTTCGGGGCGTCGGACCGGTGATTTCACCCATCCCGTCCGCCTCATGCTCGGCGCCGGTCAGCACATCGATGACACCGGGCACGGCTTTGGCGGTGCTCGCATCGATGGACTTGATCCCGGCATGGGCATGGGGTGAGCGGACGAACACCGCATAGGCCTGGTGCGGCAGGTTCACATCATCGGTATATCCGCCGTTGCCGGTCAGCAGCCTCGGATCTTCGGACCGGGGTACCGGTTGGCCAACCGCGTAGCGCATGGGCGTGTCCTCTTCAGGGCGTTGGTGGAAGCGATCTTAGTGGCCGGTGCCGGTCATACAAGCGGGTGACTCGCCCCTGTCCGATCCCTACAATGATCGCGTTCATTTCTTAAATTATTCTTATGGAATGGGAGCGAATTCATGAGCAAGGGAACGTTTCTTGGGCCGGATGACGGCAAGATTTATCTCCGCAACAACCGGATGCGGGTGATCGTGCCGTCCGCGGCGACCGAGGGCCACTACGAGATTTGCGAAGAAATCTGCCCAGCGGGGTTCGAGTCCCGCCGCCACATGCACGCCAACGATTTCGAGACCTTCTACATGGTCGACGGCAGCGCCACCTGGGAAGTGGGCGGCGAGACCATCGAGGCGACCAAGGGAACCACCGTCCATATTCCGCCCAACGTGCCGCACAAGGTGCAGGTCAAAGAAGCGGCGACCATGCTGGTGGTGTTCTCGCCCGGTGAGCAGAGCGCCATGTTCCAGGAAATGGCCGACCTCTCGGATGAGCAGCGTTCCGATCCCGAAGTCACCAAGCCGATCCTCGACAGGTATCAGCTGATCCCGATGGAATAGGCCAATCCTCACTCGTCATTGCCCGGCTATGTCCGGGCAATCCGGTTCAGGGATTTTCGGATGCCCCGGACCAACGCCGGGGCATGACGTTTTGGGGCTTATTCGCCGCCGTCGCGGCGGACAGGAAGCTCGTGGATCTCGGCGATTTGCGGGGAATCGGTCTCTTCGCCGTCCATGCCGAGCTCGATCTCCTCGATCTTCTCGGAGTGCCGGGAAATCTTGCCGGCCGAGGTACGGATATCGCCGATGGTCTTGGTCACCGTGGCGAACTGGCTTTGCAGCTTCGCGGTGCGGTCATCCAGCCGGCCGATATCTTCATGCAGCAGCCGGACCTGGTCTTGGATCAGCGCCGCGGCCTCCTGCATGCGGGCATCCTTGAGGATGGCGCGGATGGTGTTGAGGGTTGCCCACAATGTGGTTGGAGAAACGATGAAGACCCGGGCCTTGAAACTCTCCTCGACGACCGCCGCGAAGTTGCCGTGAAGCTCCGCATAGACCGCCTCCGCAGGCAGGAACATCAGTGCCTGATCGGCGGTCTCGCCGGGGATGATATAGCGCTCGGCGATGTCCTTGATGTGCTTGCGGACGTCGGCGGAAAACGCCCGGGATGCGGCGGTCTTCGCCGCCTCATCGGGCGCATCGTGGAGCGCCCGGTAGCTCTCCAGCGGGAACTTGCTGTCGATGACGATCCGGCCCGGCGGGTTCGGCAAGCCGAGGACGCAATCGGCACGCTTGCCGTTGCCGAGTTGAACCTGAAAGCCGTAGGCCTGTGGCGGCAACACCTGACTGACCAGATCATTCAACTGAATTTCGCCGAACGCGCCACGGGCCTGTTTGTTGGAGAGGATGTCCTGGAGGCCCACCACCTCCCGCGACAGACCGGTAATTTCCTTTTGAGCGGCGTCGATCACCGCCAGCCGTTCGTGCAGTTCCTTCAGGGTCTTGCCGGTTGTTTCCGCCTGTTGGGTCAGGCCGTCACCGAGGCGTTTGCCGATACCGTCCAGGCGCTCATCCACTCGAGCGCCCAAGGCGGTTTGCGCGTGGCTGAGCTTGTCCGCCATGCCGGCGAAGACGGCCAGCTTGGTGTCGGTCTTCGCGCGGGCGCGTTCGCCCCGCAGCACCAGAATCGCGATGCTGATGACGCCGAGGGCAATGACCACCGCCAGGATCGTGATGAGGTCCATGCGCTAATCTGACGTAAGCCCCGGTGAGATGCAATCAAGCGGCCGGATCGCCCCGGAAATCTTGACCCGGCGGGTCCGCTGACCTACTTGATGGGTCGCGAATAACCGCTAAATCGGCGAATCAATGGCCCTATTGGACATCATCAAGGCCCCCGACCCCCGGCTGAAGAAAATCAGCCAGCCGGTTGAAAAGGTCGATTCCGAAATCGCCCAATTGATGGACGACATGCTGGAGACCATGTACCTGGCGCCGGGCGTCGGCCTGTCGGCGCCCCAGGTGGGGATTTTGAAGCGGGTGATCGTCGTCGATGTCTCCAAGGACGAGGACAACCGGCTGCCCGTAAGGATGGCCAATCCGGTGATCGTCTGGGCGTCGGACGAGATGTTCGACTACGAGGAAGGCTGTCTCAGCCTGCCCGAGCACTATGCCGAAGTCTCCCGGCCCGAAAAGGTCCGCATCCGCTATCTCGATCAGCAGAACGAGATCCGCGAGATGGAGACCGAAGGCCTGCTCGCGGTCTGTCTCCAGCACGAGATGGATCACCTGGACGGCATCCTGTTCGTCGACCACATCTCCAAACTCAAGCGGGACACCATTCTGCGCAAGCTCTCCAAGCTCAAGAAACAGGAGAAGAAGGAGAGGCGTAAATCCGGCAGCCGCCAAAAGGTGGCGGCGAGCGCTTGAATTCCGGCCGCCGGCCGGGCAGCCCCATGACCGCCTCATTACGTATCGCCTTCATGGGATCGCCGGATTTTTCGGTACCCATCCTGCATGCCCTCCGGGATGCGGGGCATGGTGTTGCCGCCGTTTATTGCCAGCCGCCGCGGCCGGCGGGCCGGGGGCAACAGGAACGGAAATGCGCCGTCCATGCGGCGGCGGACGAGGCGGATCTCGAGGTCCGGACGCCCAAATCCCTCAAGGACGAAGCAGTGCAGGCTGATTTCGCGGCCCTCGATCTCGACGTCGCCGTGGTTGCCGCCTACGGTTTGATACTGCCGAAAGCCGTTCTGGATGCCCCGAAACACGGTTGTCTCAACGTCCATGCCTCGTTGCTGCCCCGCTGGCGGGGAGCGGCTCCCATTCAACGGGCCATCGAGGCAGGTGACGCCGAGACCGGCGTCACCATCATGCAGATGGACGAGGGACTGGATACGGGCGACATGCTGCTCGCCGAACGCGTCGCCATTACGCAGGCGACCACCGGCGGTTCATTGCACGACGATTTATCCGCAATGGGCACGCGGCTGATCGTCGAGACACTGGGCAGGCTCGCCGAGGGCGCCCTCGAAGCAACCCTGCAGCCCGAGGATGGCGTGACTTACGCCAGGAAGCTGGACCGGGCCGAAGCGCGGATCGACTTTTCGGAACCCGCCCAGGTCATAGAGCGCCGCCTCCGGGCATTCGATCCTTGGCCCGGCGGCTACACGGAACTGGAGGGCGCACGGCTGAGGATTCTGTCGGCGGTGGTCTCGGACGGCTCGGGCGAGCCCGGGGTAACACTGGATGAGGCGCTGACCATCGGCTGCGGGCGGGGATCCATTGTGCCCACCCGCGTCCAGTTGGCCGGCAAGTCCTCCATGTCCACCGGTGATTTTCTCCGGGGCACCCCGGTGCCTGCCGGAATCCGGTTGGGCCACAGGGCTTGAAGGAGCGATGCCGCGCTACAAACTCACCCTCGAGTATGACGGCAGCGGCTTTGTCGGCTGGCAGCGCCAGGCCGACGGCATTGCCGTCCAGCAGGTGCTGGAGGAGGCGATCGAGGCCTTCGCCCAGGAGCGGCGGCTGGTGGAGGGTGCCGGGCGCACCGACACCGGGGTCCACGCCCTGGGTCAGGTGGCGCACGTCGACCTCCGAAATGACTGGGAGCCTGACCGGGTCCGGGACGCGCTCAACTTCCACGTCAAACCCTACCCGGTCGTCGTACTGGCGGCCGAGGTGGTGGATGACGATTTCCACGCCCGCTTCTCGGCCACCCAGCGGGGCTACCTCTACCGCATCCTCAACCGCCGCCCGCCGCCCGCGGTCCGTGCCGGCAAGGTTTGGTGGATTCCCCAGCCTCTCGATGCGGCGGCCATGAACGCGGCGGCCCGGCATCTGATCGGCAAGCACGACTTTTCCACCTTCCGCGCCGCCAACTGCCAGGCCGACAGCCCGGTGAAGACCCTGGACGAGATCGACGTGCGGTCGGACGAGGACGAAATTCTGATCACCGTCCGGGCACGGTCATTCCTTTACCGTCAGGTGCGAAATATCGCCGGCACCCTGAAATTGGCAGGGGAAGGGAAACGGACGCCCGACGATGTACGGGACGCGCTGGCGGCGGGCGACCGGGGGCGGGGCGGTCCCACCGCGCCGCCCGATGGGCTCTACCTCACCGACGTGGTGTACGAGACTTAAGCGAGCGCCGCCGCCCGGATGGCGTCCCGATTGAACGGCATGCGGCGTAAGCGGATGCCGATAGCGTCATGGATGGCGTTGGCGACGGCGCCTCCCGCCGGCCCGGCGACCGTCTCACCGGCGCCCAGGAAGGGCATGCCGGGCCGCTCCATCAGCCTGCATTCCACTTCGGGCACATTGTCGAATCGGAGGATGGGGTAGCTGTCCCAGTCCCGGCTGGTGACCCCGTCCTTGTCCCAGGTCACCTGCTCATAGAGGGTCCAGCTCGCCGCCTGGATGTAACCGCCCTCCAATTGGGCGATCAGCCCGTGGGGGTCGACCACTTCGCCGGCGTCACAGACGATCCAGGCTCGGGTCAGCTTGACCTCGGCCCCGTCGGTGATCTCCACCTCGGCGCCCGTGGCGCAATAGGCGGCGGAATTCTTGTAGCGGGCGAAGGCGATACCCCGGCCGAGCCCTTTGCCGTCCCCCGCCTTGCCGGCGGCCATCATGTCGGCGAGCGCGGTGATGCACTCCTTGGCCCGGTCGTCATCCAGGTGATTGAGGCGGAAGGTGACCGGATCGATCCCGGCGGCCTCCGCGAGTTCGTTCATGAACGCCTCAATGGCGACCGTATTGCCGAAGGCGCCGAGCGTGCGGAGCGCCGACACCCGGAGCGGCAGGCCGCGAACCAGGTTCTTGACCAGCCGGGGGCCGGGAAATTTGTAGAGCGGCTCCAGGTTCCGGTGGATGCCCACATGCGCCCCCATGGTGGGCGGCGGGACCGGCCAATCGATGGGGTCTTCCATGAAATGGGTGGAAACCAGTTTCTCGGCGGGCGTCCCGGCGCGGCCCGGGGCCGGGCGGCCCATGAAGGTGTCACCGTAGCTTTCGTGGGACCAGTCGACGATCCTGCCGTCACCGTCGATGCTTGCCCGCAGCTCCATCACCATGGCGCTGCCGTAGGGCTCCCACGCGTGCTCGTCGTCCCGGGTCCACTTCAAGAGGATCGGCGTGCCCGGCACGGCAACGGCGCAGAGCGCCGCATCGAAGGCCGCGTCATCAGCGCCGTTATGGCCGTAACAGCCGGCGCCCGGCACGAACCGGACGTGCACGTCGCCGGGTTCCATCTCGAGGGCGTCGGCGATGGCTGCACGTAGCGGATAGACGCCCTGATTGTGGGTCCAGACGGTGAGCTTGCCGTCCTCGAACACGGCGCACCCCGCCGACGGACCGATGGATCCGTGCATGTGATAGGGCTTCTCGTAGCGGGCCGAGAGGGTTGCGGCAGCCTCGGCGGGCGGATCGGCAAGCTCCGGCACCGGTGCCTCAATCGGGGCGCCGCCTTCGACGACCGGCAGGCTGATACGTTCGTTGGCGGTCAGCGCTTCGTAGAGCTCCTGGGTCGGCAGCCCGTCGCCCATATCCCACTCGGCGGCATTGGCGAGCCGATTGGCGGCTTTCACCGCCTCGTACTCGCCGCCGGCCGCCACGGCGAGGAAACTGCCGTTTCGGATCACCGAGACGCCGGACGCTTCCAGGCGTTCGACCACGCCCGCATCCAATGATTTGAGAGATGCCCGGTAGTGGGGCGGCCTGACCAATCGGCCAAACTTCATCCCCGGCAGATGCAGGTCATGGAGGTACTCCATTTCGCCTGACACGATCTCGGTCATACCCTTGGCCAAAACGGTTTGACCGACCACCGAATGGCCGGCGGGGGCCTTCACCGGGATGTCGATATCCACGTCGGCCTCGAAGGGCTTGCCGCCGGCCAGTTCCCAGAAACTCACCGACTGGTTGGTGCCGGGCACCTGGATCAGGCCATCATTGATCTCGAGGCTGTCCCGCGCGGCCCCCAGTTCGTCGGCGGCCATATCCAGCAGCCGCGCCCGCGCGGTGGCGGCGGCGTGACGCACCGCGTTACCCGAATGCATCATCGACATGGAACCGGCGGTGAAGCCTTCATTGGGGTCGATGCCGGTCTCGGTCCGCTTGATGTCGATGCGGTCGTAATCCACATCGAGCTCTTCCGCTGCGATCATGGCAAGCGCCGTCGAAATCCGCTGGCCGATATCGACCTTGCCGGTGTGGACGAGGATGCGCTCGTCTTCGGCAATCTCGATCCATTGATCGAGGCCGGGGTGGGTCTCGAGCGATGCGCTGCCGGCCATGTCACACCCCCCCGGCAATCAGATTGTCGATGGCAGCGAGCACCCGACGGTGGGATCCGCAACGGCATAGGTGCTGGTGCAGGGCTTCGATGATTTCGTCCTCGCTGGGCCTTGGGTTGGAATTCAGCAGCGCCGTGGCGGCGATGACGATGCCGGGCGTACAGTACCCGCACTGGGCGGCGCCCATTTCGGCAAAGGCTTGCTGAACGGGGCTCAATTCGCCGCCGCCGGAGAGACCTTCAACGGTGGTGATTTCGTTGCCCTCGAACTCGGAAGCCGCGCGGACACAGCTCAAGGTACGCTCACCGTCGACGATGACCGCGCAAGCCCCGCACTGCTCTTGTGCGCAGCCGAGCTTCGGCCCGGTAAGACCCAGCTGATCGCGGAGAACGAATATCAGCGGCGCGGCGGGGTCGGCCTCGACCTCCCTCCGCTCACCGTTCACGGACAACGAAATATTCGCCATATGCGGCGCCTCTCCTTGGCAGACGTCGGCCATAGACTATTGATCAGACCCGGTGGTGCAAGCGTCCGCGGACGGTCGAGGAATAGCGGTTGCGTTCGGGGAAATGGGTTCGCACCATAGGGGCCGATCGGCGGAGGACACTATGGACGATACACCTGAACCGCTTCCCTATATCCGGCAGACGCTGCGGAATATGGGGAGCTGGAATCCGACCCGGCTGCTGCCCGGGGAGCGGAGCGGCAACGTGCACCGGATGGATCTCAATGAATGTCCGATGCCGCCGTCACCGATAGTTATCGAGGCGATCCGCGACCACGCGCACCTCGTGAACCGTTATGCCGATGGCGGCTGTCCCGATCTCACCGAAAAAATTTCGGCCGTGACCGGAGTGCCCCACGATTGCATCACCTGGGGGACCGGCAGCGCGGAGTTGCTGGCCAATATCGTCCGTTTGGCCATCGCGCCGGGTGACGGCGTGGTGGCGCCGACCCCGGTCTGGCGCCGGTTCCACGGGGTCTTTAGCTCACTCGAGGCGGACGTGGCGCACGTGGATATTCGGGACGACGGATCCGTCGACCCGGACGGGATGATCGCGGCCTGCAGCGGCAAGACCAAGATCATGGTCTGTGTCACGCCGAATAACCCGTCCGGTGCGATGCTGTCCAAGGCTGAAGTCCGGAAAGTGGCCGAGGAAACCCCGGAGGACGTGCTGCTGTATCTGGATGAGGCCTACTACGAATTCGCCCGGTTCGCCGGCGGCCCCGATGGGTTGGTGATTCTGCAGGAGCACCGCAAGGGCCCATGGATCGTTACCCGGACCTTCTCCAAGGCCTATGCGATGGCGGGGCTGCGCATGGGCTACGCCATGGCGAGCAATGTGCACATTACCAATGCGCTGCGTTCGCTGACCGGAACGTTCAACGTGTCCGCCATGTCTGAAGCCGCGGCCTTGGCGGCCTGGGAGGACCAGGACTATGCCTTGCGCATCCAGGAGGCCACCGCAACGGAACGCGAGCGGATCGTCGATGGCCTCAGGGAAATGGGGATCGAGGCGCTGCCCTCGGTGACCAACTTCGTGTCGGGGCCCCTCGACCGGCCTGCCGGACCTGTCATTCAGGCGATGAAGGAACGAAACATCCGGATCGCCGGCTGGGCCGAGGAAGGGTACGGCCACATGATCCGTGTCAGCATCGGCCTGCCGGAGGATACGGACGCCTTCCTGACCGCGCTGAGGGAAATCCTGGACGCCGGCTAGAGCAGTTTCCGGCCAAATTGAATCAATTTGATGGCGCTCATCGGTTAGCTGGGCAGGCTGCTGTCGCCGGCGATGGCCGGGCGGCGGACCGGGCGCGCCGCGGCCGAGGTGCTGGTCGAGAACCGGATCGGCTCAATAACTATGCCGCCCGGGGGCCGAAAATGATGATCCCGGCGCCTACCAGACAAACGAGACCGCCGACCACGTCCCAACGGTCGGGACGCATGCCCTCGATCAACCACAGCCAGACCAGAGACGAGGCGATATAGACGCCGCCATAGGCGGCGTAGGCGCGCCCGGCGAACGCCGCATCAATCCGGGTGAGGATGACCGCGAAGGCAATCAGCAGCACGATGCCGGGTGCAATCCAAAGAATACTCTTGCCCAGCCGCAGCCAGGACCAGAATGCGAAGCTGCCACCGATTTCCGCCGCCGCGGCGGCCACGTAAAGACCGGCGGTGAGAACAAAGGACATGGGTGCCTCCTTGGAAGGTGGGGCAGGGGAGTCTAGGCGCCGCCGGTATCGGGCCGGGCGAGTTGCTCGGATTTCAAGGCGGCCTCCCGGCGGGCAACATAGGTCGTTGAAGCGATGATCAGCAGCCCGCCGATCAGCGTCCAGATGCTGGGCGTTTCGGCGAAGAAGAAGAAACCCAGAACGGCGGCAAACAACAGCCGGGTGAAGTTGACTGGCTCCAGGGCGCTGACGTCCGCCAGCGTGATGGAATGCATGAAGGTGAAATGAGCGCCTGTCAGCAGCGCGCCAATTGCGATGACACCGGCCAGCGCGCTCAAGCTGGGGGTGGTCCACACCGATATCGCCGGCAACAGCGTAACCGGCACCATTAGTCCCATCAGGTAGAGCACGCTCGTCGTGCTGGATTCGGTGCGGGTCAGGGACTTGGCGATGACCCGATGGCTGGCGCCGCAGACCACCGCGCAAAGCACCAGCCAGACCCCGAGACCGACTTCCTGGAAGCCGGGACGGACAATAATCAGCGCCCCGCATATTCCGACCGCCAAGGCCGCCCAACGTCTCGGGCCGACCTTTTCGCCCAGGAAAAACATCGCGAAGATGGCCACCACCACCGGCATGAGCAAATTGAGCGCCGCCGCATCCGCCAGCTGCATGAGCGTAAGCGCCCAGAACCAGGCCATAACGCCGAGGCCGTTGAAGGTGGCGCGAATCAAATGGGTGCTAAATCTCCGCGTCTTGAAGACGGTCACACCCCGTTTCAAGCCCACGGGCAGGAACATCAGAAAGCCGAACAGGGTCGCCATGAAGGTGATCTGGAAGGAGTCGAGCTCGTCCGAGACGTTCCGGACAATGACCCAGAGGCAGGCAAGCATGAACGCGGAGGACGCTGCCCAGAAGACCGCCATGGCGCCCGACGTCGATACCAAGCCCGCCGCGACGGCCTCCCCCAGAGTAGGCTTTTTATCCATGGCGCCAGCCTACGCCCGGGCCGCGACTTGGCAAGCACGTGGTCTAAATGCGAACACCCATCGAACCGGCAAGCTCGTCACATAGGCCTGAAAGTTGATCCGGAAACGCCCCGCCGGCAGCGTAGCGGTCGGGCCGGATGATCAGCACCTGGTCCCGATGCGCGCGGAGGGGCTGGGCGATGTCCGGCTCAACAAACCGATGGGGCGCGTGACCGTTGAAATCCACCTGGACCAGGCGGGGCGTAAGCGCGCCCAATAGATGATGCCGCAGTTGGGCAACGGCCTGAAGGGTCCGTTCGTCCTGGACCAGGATGGCGAAGCCGTCGCCGAGGAGGTCATCAAGCATGAGCTCGCCGTCGGGTCCGTGAACCCGGGGCTGCGGGATCATTTCTCCCACGAGTGAACCCGGCACCTCGTCCGCAGTGGAAACGAAGAGTCCGTCGGGCAGCCGAGGGCGGGGTTTGAAGCGCATGTTGATCATGAATTCCTTCACCGCCGGAAACCGGTTCCAGGCAGCGATCATGGCATCCCGGATGGCCAATTGCCGGGGGCCGAGGGGCATGATCACTTCACCCATGGCGACAGCCAAGTCGATCATTGCGCCGACGGGTTCGAGCCGCTCAACCTCGTAACTGCGGAGCACATCGAACGATGCCTGGCCATGTATTTGGGCGGCGATCTTCCAGGCGACGTTCGACGCATCCCGAAGACCGGCGTTCATGCCCTGCCCGGCAAAGGGCGGGGTCAAATGGGCCGCGTCCCCGAGAAGCAGAACACGGCCTTCCCCGAGGCGATCAGCAATGCGGGCATGGAACGTGTAGACCGCCGCCCGGGTAATGTTTTCCTCCCGGTAGGGCTGAAACGGGGCCAACAATTCGGCAATGGTCTCCGGGCGGACCATGTCCTCCCGGTCCTCACCGTCAAGAAGCATGAATTCATAGCGCCGCCCGTTGTTGGGGGCCGGCATGTGAACGCTGGGCCGTGCCGGGTCACAGGAAAAAATCGCACCCGGCGTATTTATTTCGTCGTTTTCCGTATCGAGGACCAGCCAGTCCTGTTCGTAGGTGTCGCCTTCGAACCCGATCCCCAAGGCGTTTCTGGTCGAACTGTGGGCGCCGTCGCAGGCCAGCAGCCACTGGGTCCGAATTGTCTGATCTCCTGCCGGGCCGGATACGGATACCGTCACGCCGTCGGCGGTCTGCTCAAACCCGGTCACGGCCGTATCGAACGCGAGGCTGACACCGGAAGTGCCGGTTATCCCCGCTGCCAGCGTTGCCTCGAGGCGCGGTTGGCTCATGAAATTGCGCTTGCAATAACCGAATTCGCGAGGACCGGCGCCGGATTCCGCGATCAGGTTCCCGTCCCCATCCCGGTACTGGGTCCCGGCGCCCTCGATGGTGCCGGCGCGGACCTCTTCGGCGAGACCGATGGCTTGTATGGTCCGGAACCCCTCGTCATCGAGCACGATGGCCTTCGGGATATCACTGGTTGTTGCGTTCCGTTCGACCAACAGGGTCTCGACACCCTTGCGGCCGAGCAGCCCGGCCAAGGCCAGGCCTGTGGGTCCTGCGCCAAGGACGATGGCCGGGACCTCTGCTGGAAGGAGAGTTTGCGCCATGGCGGTGCGGGGTCTCGTTAAATCGGAGTGCGGCCTGTACGATATCCGCCAAGCGGGAAAAGCGGAGCCAAAAAAATGCGAATTGCATCCTTCACGGTGGATGGCCGGGAGAGCTACGGGATCGTTTCCGGCGGCGGGATCATCGATGCCAAACCTCATTTGGGCGGCGAATACCGCTCCGTCGCCGCGCTTCTGGAAGCGGTGGCCCTGGACCGGCTGTTCGAGATCGACGCCGTTGCCCCGGATTACACACTGGACGATGTGCAACTCCTGCCGCCTGTCACGGGCCGCAATCCGGTCCTCTGCGTCGGCCGCAACTACCGGGAAGTGAGTGAGCAGGCGGGCTATGGGGCCGCGCCCTATCCGTCCATCTTTCAGCGCCGAAACGCCGCCCAGGTCGGACATGGCGCGCCGATCATCAAGCCGCGGGAGTCCGATCAGTTCGACTGTGAGGCCGAGCTCGCGGTGGTCATCGGACGGGGCGGGCGGCGGATTCCGGAGGACCGGGCCCTCGAATTCATCGCCGGCTACACGATCCTCAACGAGGCTTCGGTAGTTGATTGGATGAACCACACCAGCCGCAACGTCACGCCGGGCAAAAACTTCGACGGATCCGGCGCCTTGGGTCCCTGGATGGTAACCGCCGATGAGATCGCCGATCCGCAGGACCTGACGATCACCCACAGGCTCAACGGCGAGGAAATCCAGCGCGGTTCGACCGGTGAGATGATCTATCCCGTGGCTCAGGTCATTGCCTATCTCTCGACCTTCACCCAGCTCATCCCGGGCGATGTCATCGCCACCGGCACCCCGGGCGGTATCCACGGGCGTCGGCAGTCCCGGACTTTTCTCAAGGCCGGTGATGTGGTGGAGATGGAAATCGGCGGCATCGGCCGGCTACGCAACGAAGTGGTCGAGGGCTAGCAGGCTGCTGAAAAACCCACTGGCGCGATTCCCGGTATCGTGATTCTCTGCCCCTGGGTTGATCGGTGCTGGAGGTTGTGATGCGGGGCGAGGACGAACGCGGCGAGGGTCTGTTCAGCTACGTGGACTTGGAGGCTCGGGTACCTGCGGATCATCCGCTGCGGTCGATCCGGGTTCTGGTGGACGAGGCCCTGGCGGCGTTGTCGGGAGATTTTGCGGTTCTGTATTCGACGACCGGGCGGCCGTCGATCGCGCCGGAGAAGCTGTTGCGGGCGCTTCTGTTACAGGCCTTCTACACCATCCGCTCGGAGCGCCAGTTGATGGAGCAGCTGGACTACAACCTGTTGTTCCGCTGGTTCGTCGGTCTGTCGATGGACGCGCCGGTGTGGGACGCCACGACCTATTCGAAGAACCGCGACCGGTTGGTTGCGGGGGATGTGGCGGCGCGCTTTCTTCAAGCGGTGCTGCGCGGCGCGCGGGTACGCCGTCTTTTGTCGGACGAGCACTTCTCGGTCGACGGCACGCTGATCGAGGCGTGGGCGTCGATGAAGAGCTTCCGCCGCAAGGATGACGGCGGCGACCCGCCTGCCGGGCGCAACGCGGAGCGTGACTTCCGCGGCGAGCGGCGCTCGAACGCGACCCATGCGTCCACCACCGATGCCGATGCCCGGCTGTTCCGCAAGGGCGAGGGGCAGTCGAGCCGGCTGTGCTTCATGGGCCATCTGTTGATGGAGAACCGCAATGCGCTGATTGTCGATGCGGCGCTGACCCGGGCCAGTGGCACCGCCGAGCGGGAGGCGGCGCTGGCCATGCTGGGGCGCCGCAAGAAAGCGCGGCGGGTCACGCTGGGCGCCGACAAGGCCTATGACGTGGCCGAGTTCGTGGACGCGTTGCGCGACGGCGCCGTCACCCCTCATATTGCCGTCGACGGCCATGTCAGGAAGACCGGCAAGCCGCGCAAGACCCGGGTCGACCGACGCACCACCCGGCATCCGGGCTACGCCGCCAGCCAGCGCCTGCGCAAGCGCATCGAGGAGGGGTTCGGCTGGATCAAGACCACCGGCGGGCTGGCCAAGACCCGGCATCGTGGGCTCGACCGGGTGGGCTGGATGTTCACATTCACCGCCGCCGCCTACAACCTGGTCAGGCTGCCCAAACTCCTCGCCGAGGCGCCGACATGATGCCCGGGAACCGCGCAATAGGCCCCCAGACCCGCCGCGAGCGGGTCCCGAACCCCAACCCCCGCCGCCCATAACCAGAGAAAACCGACCGAACTCATCAAACCGGCCGCGCGTGGCGAGTTTTTCAGCAGCCTGCTAGAGCAGTTTCCGGTCAAATTGATTCAATTTGCCCCGAAACTGTTCTAGGAGCGATCCCCGGATTTCCGGAACACCGTTCCGTAATGATAGGGCGGCAATTCGATCACGTCTTCCTGGGTGAAACCGGCGGGCGCGACCAGTCCTTCCAACGCGACCGGGCCCAGCCGTAGGCCGGTCGCCGGTCCACGGGGTTTCTCAAATACCGGCGTTTCCTCGCGGGGTCGGGCATGCCAGTTGACGATAATGAAACGGCCATCGGACACCAGCGCGCGGGCGACAGCCCCACTCAGTTCGGTGGGCTCAGGCACGCCATGGAAGGTATTGGCCATCAGCACCACGTTTACCGGTTCCGGCATCAGTACGTCGATTTCCCGGGCGTCTCCCAGCAGCCAGGTTATGCGCTCACGGATACCGCGCGATTGGGCGGCGGCCAATTGATCCGGATCCAGGTCGACCGCGAAGGTTTCGGCGTCGGTGAGTTTTGCGAGGGCGCCGGTGAAATAGCCGTCTCCGCAGCACAAATCCGCGACGACATCCCCTTCCTTAATACCCAGTTTTCGCAGCACGTCCTGTGGGCTCGGCCACAATGCCTGCCACCAATCCGGGTCGGGCATCCCCGTTGCGGGAAAAAACTGGTCACCGCTTGGCAAGGGGGTTCAGCCTCCATAGAGTGGCGGCGCCAATCCGGCACAGCCTAATTCGCGAGCATTTCGGTTTCGTGTCGCAGACATTCACCATATCCCGGGCCGTATTCGCCGGCGCCGCGGTGACCGCGGTCATCGTGGCCTTTCTGCCCGCACCCGCGGGCGCTCAAGACGGCATCATGCCGGCCGCCGCCATTATCATACTGGCTATTGGATTATGGTCGACCTCGGTCATTCCTCCCTATGTGGGCGCGCTGGTGTTTCTGTTTGCCGCCATGGTCGCCGGGATCGCACCTGCCAATATCGTGTTTTCGGGATTTCATGCCGGCGCCATGTGGTTGGTCTTTGGCGGTCTGGTCATCGGATTGGCGGTGCGTCAAGTCGGTGTCGACAAGCGCTTGGTCAATGCCATCCTGACCCGCTTTCCGCCCCACTATCTGGCACTGCTCTACGGCGTGGCGCTCGGGGCCGGGTCACTCGCCTTCGTCATTCCCTCCGCATCCGGCCGGGTCGCCCTGCTGACGCCAATCATGATGGCGCTTGCCGAGCGATTGGGATTTCCGGCGGACAGCAAGGGCCGGACCGGCCTTGTGTTGATGGGTGCCATGGGGACCATGACCCCGGCATTCGGGGTTCTGCCCGCCAACGTGCCCAACATGACCTTCTACGGTGCGATCGAGAGTATCTATCGGATTCAGATTCCCTACGGCGAGTATCTGGTCACCAACTTTCCGGTGCTCGGCATCGGCGGGATCATCCTCTATCCCCTGGTGATCTTTACCCTGTTCCGCGAACAACCGAAGCCGGCGGAAATCGAAGAGACCAGCGGGGTATGGTCCGCGCCGGAGCGCCGCTTGACTGTCATTCTTCTGCTCGCGCTCGCCTTGTGGATCACTGATACGGTCCACGGCGTGGCACCGGCGTGGGTGGGATTGGGCGCAGCCTTGGTTTGTCTGTTGCCGGGGGTCGGCATGATCCCCGGGAAGGCGCTCGGCGAAATCAACTACACGCCCATGTTCTTCCTCGCCGGTGTCATTGGGCTGGGCGCGGTCGCGACCCATGCCGGCATCGGCGATGCGGCGGCCAAACAAATCCTGCCGGTACTTGATCTCTCTCCGGAGACCCCGGTCCGCAACTATGCGTCCATGGTCGGCTTGGGCTGGGTGGTCGCCATATTCACCACCATGCCGGCGGCACCCTCGGTTCTGGTGCCCATGGCGGATGCGCTCGCCGAGGCGTCCGGCTGGTCGCGGAACGGCGTACTGATGACCCAGGTGGCCACCTGGATGATCTTTCCGTTTCCCTATCAGGCGCCGCCGGTGGTGGTCGCCATGGTGCTCGGCGATCTCCGGATCGCACCGATCATCAAGATGCTGGTCACCTACATGATCCTCGGTGTGATCCTGCTGCTGCCGCTTCACTACCTATGGGGCCGCTGGCTCGGGGTGTTTTCGTAAACCGTAGGCGGGACGCGCCGACGAAGTGGTCGTTTTGGCGGCACGCAAGCCTTGAAATTCCGTCACCGGCACCAACCGCCCACCTTGATCGGGAAACCGTCCATGCACTACCATTCGAAACGGATGGGCCGCTGGGCGCGGGCCGCGGGAGAGTACCGAACATGCTGGATAGCTTGCGGAACGAAAAGCGGCCTCCCTACGCCCGCGAGACCTTTTGGGCGGACCTGAAAGCCGGCGTCATCCTCGTGGCATCCTACGTGCCGACCGCCATGGCGCTCGGCGTCATCTCCGGCATGGGACCCCTTGCCGGGCTGTGGTGCGGCGTCATCGTGGGGATCATCGCGGCCGTGTGCGGCGGCACGCGAGCGATAGTGAGCGGACCCAGCGCGGTGCTTGCGGTCGTCACCGCGACGCTGCTCATGGGCAATGAGTTGACGCTGCCGGAACTGGCGGTCGTCATCGTTATGGCCGGCGCCATCCAGATTGCGCTCGGACTCGCGGGAGTCGGCCGCTACGTCTCCTACATGCCGCACATCGTTCTCACCGGGTTCATGTCCGGGATCGGCGTGCTGCTCCTCTGGACGCAGGTTGAGAAGCTGTTTCACTTCGGCACGAGCGACCTTGCGCTTGCAGCCTTTTGCCTGGCCCTGATCTTCCTGTGGCCGTCCCGTATCGGCAAATTCATCCCCGCGCCGCTTGCCGCGGTCGGGATCGGGTGGGTGGGTGCGCTCTTCATACCCGACATCCACGAGCTGGGCCCCGTGCCGGTTGGACTGCCGATCCCGGTGCTTGATCTCCCGTCGTTCGACTTCCTGCAGAAAGCCGTCGGACCGGCGGTGCTGATCGCCCTGATCAGTTCCGTCTACACCCTGATGTGGTCGCTGATCGCCGATACCTTCAACGGCTCCCGGCACAATCCGAACCGGGAGCTGTTCGGCGTCGGCCTGGGAAATCTTGCGGCGGGGATCGCCGGGGCCATGCCCGGGGGCGCGACCATTGCGACCATGACGGCGCGCCGCTTCGGCGGCAAGACCGTCGTCGCGGGCATCGTCTGCCTTGTCATCGTTGCGGCGCTCATTCTGGGCCTCGGCCCCTATGTGGCCACGCTGCCGCTGGCGGCGCTGTCCGCGATCGTCATGCTCGTCGGCTGGCGGATGATCGAGTTCTCGTTCCTGCGGAAGATCCCCCGGATGGACCCGAGATATTCCATGGTCATGCTGCTGGTCATGGCCGTGACGATCTTCGTGGATCCGGTCTTCGCGATCATGTTCGGGGTTATCGCCGCCAATACCGTGAACGCCGCGCAGCTGGAGTCGCTGGAACTCGACAGCGTGATCTCGACGCCGCTTCTCGACAGAACCTTCAACGCGGAGGCACCTGACGAGTTCGCCGCGGGAATAGGGCTGGTGGCGTTTCGCGGCTCTTTCACGGTGTCGTCCTCGCGCAAGCTGATCGCCCTGATTGCCGCCGACATCCGAGACCACGACGTCGTGATCTTCGACCTTTCCAGAGCCACCCACGTCGACGACAGCGCCGCTTACCTGCTGGCCCAGGTCATCGACCGCGCGAAGCAGACCCGTACGGAGATTGTCGTCTGCGGCCTCAACGACCGCATCCGCGGATCTCTCTTCGCGTTCGACGTTCTCGACCGGATCCCGAAAGACCGGATCGCCGAGACCGAGAAGGAAGCCAGGGACATTGCCTGGTCGCTCCTGACGGCGGCGCGGCGCATACCCGGTTAGCGCCGTCCCCGACCCACAACATTGTGAGTGCCGGAATTCGTGCCGACGGCCGGCGTTGGTATAAGCAATGGTAACGTTGGCATGCCATGCAGCATTATCGGCCGACAGAAGGGTGCCGCAGCGACAAGGAGCCATCCATGACCAAGACGTTGACCATCGCCGTCCTCGCGAGCCTTTTGGTCCTGTTCATTGGCGGGGCGGTTGCCCAGTCTCAGACAGGCGGCATGGTGCTGGCGACCGGCGAGTTTATCCAGGCCGACCCCACGGACAGCCTCCATCGGGGCAAGGGTAAACTCACGGCTTATGCTGATCGAATTGAGATCGATGAAGCTTTCGAAGTACCGCTGGGTCCCAAGTACCATGTCTATTTGATGAAGGGCGCCGAGATTCGCGGCAACGACGATATCAGCATCGGCAGCCTGATCGATTTAGGGCGGCTCCGGCATTTCAAGGGCGCTCAGACCTACGGTATTCCCCGGGGAATCGATCTCACGAACTGGGGGAGTATCATCATTTACTGCGAGGGGTTCGAGACATTGATCTCGCCGGCCAGTCTGAGGTTCAACCAGGAGGCGGTCCGATGACCCAATACGTGCTTTGCCATGGTGCTTGGGGTGGCGGCTGGGGCTGGACCCGGGTGGCCGCCATTCTTCGCGGCAGCGGCCACGAGGTGTTCACACCGACCTATACCGGCCTCGGCGAGCGGGTACACCTTGCGACGCCCGAGGTCAATCTTCAGACCCATATCGACGATGTGCGCAATGTCATCCGGTATGAGCGCCTGGAAGAGTTCGTCCTGGTTGGCCACAGCTACGGCGGCATGGTCATTACCGGCGTCGCCGACCGGGAGTGGGAAAAGATCAGCCGGCTGGTCTACCTGGATGCGTTTCTACCGGCGGATGGCCAATCGCTGAATGACCTTACCGGCCCTGAGCGTACCGAGATGATATTGCAGGCGGCTCGGGAATACGGCGACGGCTGGCTCGTACCCCGCCCCGACGGCAGCCTGCACTCAAGTCTGAGCGACGAGGACCGAGAGTGGCTTTTGGCCAATACGTGCATGCAGCCGCTCAAGACTTTCGCCGACCCGCTGCCGCTGAAGGGCAACCATCTGAATATCGCCGAGAAGGTCTATGTACTATCGACGGGATATTCGCCCTCCGTATTCCCGCAATTCGCCGAATGGACCAGAACGCAGGGCGATTGGCAGACCTTGGAATTGGCTACCCACCATCACCTGCAACTGTCGATGCCGGAACGAACGGCGGAATGTATCCAGGGTGTTTAGGCAGGGGTGATATCAGCCGTCAGCCGACCGGACCATGGCGGCGGCTTCGGTGTGGAACGGCCGGGCGGAAACTCTGCCGCGTTGGGACGGAGATCCCGGCATTCGTGTCACGCACTCCGGGGTCCGGTGTTGATCCGTCCCGACCGGCGCGCCATGATACGGCCCGTATTCGGGGCGAAGTGGCTCACAATCAATTGTGGAGTAGGGAATATGGCCGTTGTTAAACAAAAAGAGGTCGTTGGCCGTCAGGTGCGGACCGTGCAGTCGAATAGTCCGGAAGGCGTTCGGTGCGAGGTTTCGACGCCCAGCCCTCATATGATCATTACCGATGAGCCGGCGGAGAGGGGTGGTACAGACACCGCGGCATCGCCGCTGATGCACTTCACCACCTCGTTGGCTACCTGCCAGACGGTTCAGATTCACAAAATCGCCGCGGCCATGCGTCTCAAGACCGGCGCCATCAACGTCGAGGCATCCACGGTGACCGATCGTGTGGCGGCGGTTGACGGCGACGCCAAGGTCATGCGGTTCGTCGGCGCCGAGATAAATATCGACATTGAGGTCGAAGGGCCGGACGCCAAGATCGAGCAGCTGAAGAAGCTCTCGGAGGATGCCTGCCCGGTCGGCAACATCTTTGTCGATGCCGGCCTTGAATGCACCCTCAACTGGAACGTTCTGCCGGTTCCCGAGTAGGCCGCGACGTACGTTTAGCCGACGCGGATCAGGGATTCCGCGAAACCGTTGACGAACACGCTGATCACGAGGTCGATCACCACGAGAATAGCGGCGGCGGCGGCGCCGACCTGTAGGGCGGTTCGGGTCACGACGAAGGTGTAGGCGAGCACGATAATCATCAACGCAACCCATAGCCCGTTACGCAGCACGCCGCCGAAAAGCTCGAGTTCGACCATGATGGCGAATGGCAGAAATAAGACGTTCTGCCACACCGACGCCCAGTTGTAGGCGACGATGTAGGGGATGTAGTTGGCGGTCCGGTCCATCGCCTGGGTAACGCCCAGCATGATCACCGGAAAGGCGACCCACAGAACGACGTAGGAGATGAGTTCGATGGAGGCGAAGCGCCAAAATGGCGCCCCGATCTCGCCGCCGGCAAATCTCAAGCCGAGAAGGACGGCCAGCAGCGGCGCGACGAGGACGGCGGCGAAAAAGGACCGCCAGAATCCCTCGACGGTCCGATTGAAATACCGCATGCCCGATGCATCCAGCCACGCGAGCCGCCAGGCGCCGTAGAGGCCATTGGCGACTTCGAGGACCGGGATCATCGGCGCGTCGCCGTCATGGCTGAGCGAAGAAACCGTCCAGGGTCGCGACGTAGATCCGGGTCAAGCTTTCCACGTCGCTCACTGGCATCTGTTCGTCCACCTTATGCATGGTCTTGCCCACGAGGCCGAACTCGGCGACGGGACAGTAGTCCTTGATGAAGCGGGCATCGGACGTTCCGCCCGAGGTCGATAACTCGGGCGCGCGGCCGGTCACCTCCTCGACCGCCCGGCATAGCACGTCGGACAGCTTGCCGGGTGGCGTGAGGAATGCCTCGCCGGAAACATGAATATCGAGATTGTAGTGCTCGCCATCCACGGCGCTGGCCTCCTGGAACCGCGTGTGCAGCCAGTCGGTGACCGAAGCGCCCGTGTGGAGATCATTGAAGCGAACATTGAACAGCGCGTTGACCTTGGCCGGGATGACATTGCTTGCGGTGTTTCCCGTATCGACCGAGGCCACCTGCAGGGTCGAGGCTTGGAAATGATCCGTGCCTTCGTCGAGGGGTGTCCCCGTGATGGCGTCCAGCATGCCGATCAGGCGATGGATCGGGTTGTCGGCCAAATGGGGGTAGGCCGTATGGCCTTGGATGCCGGTCACCTCGAGGCGGGCGGTCAGGCTGCCGCGCCGGCCGATCTTGACCATGTCGCCCATGGCTTCCGGGTTGGTGGGTTCACCGACGAGGCAGACATCCAGGGTCTCACCCTCTTCGGCAATCCATTCCAGGAGCTTCTTGGTGCCGTTGATCGCCGGCCCTTCCTCGTCGCCGGTGATCAGCAGGCTGATGGACCCGGGCACGTCGCCGCCGGCTTTCTCCAGGTATCGGGATGCGGCCGCAACAAATGCCGCGATCGCGGCTTTCATATCCGAGGCCCCGCGGCCAAAAAGCACGCCATCCCTGATCTCGGCGCCGAAGGGATCCACCGACCAGGCGTCCTCATCACCGGCCGGCACGACGTCCGTGTGCCCGGCAAAGCAGAAGTTTGGTGCGGCGCCGCCGATACGGGCATACAGGTTGTCCACATCCGGCGTGCCGTCGGCGGAAAAGACTTTTCGGCGGACGTCAAATCCCAGTCCGGTCAACGCTTCGCCGAGAACGTCCAACGCCCCGCCGTCAGCGGGGGTGACGCTGTTGCACCGAATCAGCGCCTGCGACAGCGCGAGCGCATCGACGGTCATATCAATCCCGGAGAAGGTCGTTGACGGATGTCTTCGCGCGCGTGCTTTCGTCGACCTGCTTGACGATGACCGCGCAGTAAAGGCTGGGACCCGCCGACCCGTCCGGCAGCGGCTTGCCCGGCAGGCTCCCGGGTACAACCACCGAATAGGCTGGAACCCGGCCGGTGATGACCTCGCCGGTATCCCGGTTCACGATCTTGGTGGAGGCGCCGATATAGACGCCCATGGAGAGCACGGCGCCTTCGTTGACAATGACACCCTCGGCCACCTCGGAGCGGGCGCCGATGAAACAGTTATCCTCGATGATCACCGGTTCCGCCTGCAGCGGCTCCAGGACGCCGCCAATGCCGGCGCCGCCGGAAATATGGCAGTTCTTGCCGATCTGAGCGCACGAGCCGACCGTCGCCCAGGTATCGACCATGGTGCCTTCGCCGACATACGCACCCAGGTTGACGAAGCTGGGCATCAGAACCGCGCCGGGCGCGATAAACGCGGACCGGCGGACAACGCAGGACGGAACCGCCCGGAAGCCGGCTTCGCGAAACCGGTTCTCACTCCAGCCCTCGAACTTGGAGGGCAGCTTGTCCCACCAGTTGGTATTGGCGCCGGGCCCGCCCCCGATGGGCTCCATATCGTTCAGACGGAAGCTTAGGAGGACGGCCTTTTTCAGCCACTGATTGACCTGCCAGGATCCGTCAACCTTTTCGGCGACCCGGGCCTGGCCGCTGTCCAGCAGTTCCAGAGCGGCATCGACGGCGTCACGAACTTCGCCGGTGGTCGCAGGCGTGATCTCGTCCGCCTGATCCCAGGCGGCATCGATGGCGGCTTCCAGTTGATCGGTAGGGATACTATCGGGCACGGGGCTATTCCTCGAAAGAATTTGAGCGCCGGAAAATGGGCCAGGGGACCGGCGGTGTCAATATTGGGCCGGCTGAAATCGGTTAGGCGCCGGATACCTCGACCAGCCAGCCCGAAAGATCCGTCACGGTGTGGTCCGGTTCGACATCCCCGGCTTCTGCGTTTGCCCAGGGCCGATCGGTGACGACCCAGACCGTCGCCATACCCATTTCGGCGGCCGGCTTAAGGTTCCGCGCAACATCCTCGACCATAACCGCATTGGCGGGGTCGAACTGGTACGTCTCGGTCAGCAGCCGATAGACGCTCGGCTCCGGCTTCGGGACATAGTTAGCGGCGGCGATGTCAAACACGCCGTCCATGTGGTGATCGACGCCCAACCGGTCGAGCACCCGCTCGGCGTGCCGGGCAGATGCGTTGGTGAATACCACCTTTCGGCCGGGCAGAGCATGAAGGGCGCGGTCCAGATCCGGGTCGGGCCGAACCATGTCGACGCTGACCGCGTGGACATAGTCGAGATAGGGAGCCGGATCCATGTCGTGATTGTCCATTAACCCCTTTAGCGAGGTGCCGTGTTCCCGGAAATAGCGCTTCTGGACCCTATAGGCCTCGGCGTGATCAAGTTTCAAATAGTCGGCGATATAGGCGCACATCCGCCGGTCGATCTCGTCGAACATGCTGGCTGATGGCGGGTACAGCGTATTGTCGAGATCGAACACCCAGGTGTCGCACTCTCGCAATAGGCGAGCGTCCCCCGCTATTCCGTCAGTCCGAGTTTTTTCTTGTTTTTCAAGCATGTGGCATTTGTGCTATGGTGCCTAGGCTTGGGCAACCCCATTTGTTTCAAGTGTGGCCGGCGCGCGTACCAAAGACCTCCGAATGGGAAAAAAAGCCGCGCTCGCCGGCGCCCGGGAATTCTTACTGAACAAATAGACGGTCCGGTCAGTCGGACGCGATCAGCGTTCCCGCGCCATGCTCGGTAAACAGTTCGAGCAGCAGGGCATGGGGGACACGGCCATCGATAATAACTGCCGCGTCGACGTCGCCGTCGACCGCCCGCAGGCAGGTCTCCACCTTGGGGATCATGCCGTCCGCGATGACGCCGGACTCAATTAACGCGCGAGCTTCCGATGCCGTGAGTTTGGGGATCAGTTCACCATTTTCGTCGAGAACGCCGGCGACGTCGGTCAGGAGCAACAGCCGCCGGGCCGACATGGCGTCGGCGATGGCGCCGGCTGCGGTGTCGGCGTTGATGTTGAAGGTCTCGCCCTTTTCTCCGCCGCCGATGGGAGCGATGACGGGAATCATGTCTGATTGCTCAAACACATCGAGGACGTGGGTGGAGATTTGCCGGGGCTCACCGACGAAACCAAGGTCGAGAATTTTTTCGATATTTGAGTCGGGATCGCGCTGGGTGCGCCGCAGCTTGGCGGCTCGTATGAGATTGCCGTCCTTTCCGGACAAGCCCACGGCAAATCCGCCGGCGCCGTTGATGGAGGCGGCGATCTGTTTGTTTATCGTCCCGGCGAGGACCATTTCAACCACTTCCACCGTGGCGGCATCGGTGACCCGCAGGCCGTCAACGAAGGATGACTGAATTTTCAACCGTTCCAGCATTTCGGCAATTTGCGGCCCGCCGCCGTGCACGACAATCGGATTGATGCCGACATGTTTGAGCAGCACGACGTCCTCGGCGAACAGCTTGGCAAGATCGTCATCGCCCATGGCATGGCCGCCATACTTGATGACGAAGGTATGCCCTTCGTGCCGCTGCATATAGGGCAGCGCTTCGGCTAGCGTGTGGGCCTGATTGAGCCACGCTGCTCCGCCGTCGCCGTCCGCCCCCTGAGGCGGCGTTTTGGAGTCGTCGTTCATCTTGGGTCTCCCCGAGGGCCGGGACTTTAGCCGAACTCGGGCGATGCCGCCAGCGCCGCAAGTGCGGCCCGTAATTCCGGGATTCCCCGGCCGGACCGGGCACTGGTTGCAATTATCTCGGGATGGGCGGCGACGCGCGTTGAGATCTCGGCCGCAGTCCTTCCCTCCATATGGGTGAGCGCGCCCGCCTTGATCTTATCGCACTTGGTGAGCACGACCTGATAGACGACCGCCGCGTCGTCCATCAGCTTCATGGCGTCCCGGTCACTGTCCTTGATGCCGTGACGGCTGTCGATCAACAGGCAGGCGCGGCGCAGGCCGGCCCGGCCCTTGAGGTAGGATCGGGTGAGTTCGGTCCAAATCTTGATCTCGGATTTTGAGGCCCGGGCATACCCGTAACCCGGCAGATCGGCAAGGCACAGCCGGCCGCCAAGATTGAAAAAATTCAGCTGTCGGGTCCGGCCCGGCGTGTTGGAGGCCTTGGCGAGAGTCTTTCTGCCCGTTAGCGCATTGACGAGGCTCGACTTTCCCACATTCGAGCGGCCGGCGAATGCGACCTCGGGGAGCGCGTCGTCCGGCACCTGGGCCAGGCGGGCTGCGCCGACAATGAACCGGCAGTCCTGGGCAAACAGCAACCGTCCGGCTTCCAGCGCAGCGGCCGTTTCATCCTCGGGGGTGAGGGGGGCGGTCATGATTGAGTACCGGGAAAGTCCGCCTTACCCGTTCTTCTTCTTTTTCTTAGACTTGCGGGAGGGTTTGGCCGGCTCCTCACCACCTTCATCGGCGTCTTCATCGGAGCCCTCGTTCGCAGCCGCGGCGCCCGCTGAAGCCGCGGCGGGAGCGGGTTTGACCTGACCGCCGCCGATTGGCACGCCCATGCGCCGCATAATCACGTACTGCTGCAGGACCGACAAAAGGTTGTTCCAGGCCCAGTAGATCACCAGACCCGACGGGAACCGGGCCAGCATGATGGTGAAGATGAACGGCAGGAACATGAAGATCTTCTGCTGGGTCGGATCCGTGGGCGGCGGGTTCAGCTTCTGTTGGGCGTACATGGTGAGGCCCATAAGGATCGGCCAGATGCCGATGATCGCCCATTCCGGCGGCGTCCAGTCGATCAGGCCGAAGGCATTGACGAAGGTCAGGCGATCCATGTCCGAGAGGTCGTCGATCCACAGGAAGAACGGCGCGTGCCGCATTTCGATGGTGACGAACAACACCTTGTAGAGCGCAAAGAACACCGGAATTTGCGGCAGGATGGGCAAACAGCCGGAGGCCGGATTGGCTTTCTCCCGCTTATACAGCGCCATCACCTCCTGGTTCATGCGCACCTTGTCGTCGCCGAACCGTTCCCGGAGTTTCATCATATCCGGCTGCAGCGCCTTCATCTTGCTCATCGCCTTGTAGGACTTGTTGGCGAGCGGGAAGAAGGCGAGCTTGATGAGCACCGTCAGCAGGAGGATCGCGACACCCATGTTGTTGATAATATGGTCGGTGAAAAACACCAGCGTGAAGAAAATCGGCTTGGTCAGCAGTTCGAACCAGCCCCAGTCGATGGCAAGGTCGAACCGCTCGATCCCGTGATCATCCCGGTATTTGAACATTAGCCGCGCTTCCTTGGCGCCGGCGAAGAATCGGCTGGTCGTGCCCGCGCTCGTACCGGGCGCAATCGCCGATGCGTCATCCAGGAAATCGACCTGATAATTGTCGCCCTGCCGGTTCGGGTTTTCGAACATGCGGGCCGTGGCCGAGGTGTCCTGATCGGGAATCAGCGCCGTCAGCCAGTACTTGTCGGTGATCCCCACCCATCCGCCGGTCGTACTCTTCTTGAAGATTTGGCGGTCGGTGCGCTGCTCCTCAGCCGCATCCTGGAGGTCGTCGTAGTCGTATTCGTCCAGGACCCCATCGAAGACGCCGAGAATGCCCTCGTGAAGGATGTAAAAATCAGTGATATCGGGCGTGCCGCTCCGGCGAATGCGCCCAAAGGGAAAGACCGTGATGGACTGCTCACCGGCATTTTGAACGTTCTGTTCGACGGAGAACATGTAATTCCGGTCCAGCGACAGCTTGAGGCTGAAGATGACGCCGGCCGGGTTGGTCCAGGTGAGCGTCACCGGTTGATCCGGTGTCAATGTCTGCCGGTCGGCGGTCCAAAGGGTTTGCTCATCGGGAACGTCGACGCCGGTGGCCGCCCAGCCGAAATCGGCGAAATAGGCATCGGGCGTTCCAAACGGCAGCAACAATTTGATATTGGCGCTCGTCGGATCCGTGGTTTCCCGGTAGTCCAGGAGCGTCAGATCGTCGAACAGGGCGCCGCGCAGCGAAATGGACCCGCTAAGCCTATCTGATTGAATGGCAATCCGGGGCACGGCGTTCAACGCCCGTCGGGTGGCCTCCTGGGCAACCCGGCCCGGCGCACCCCCCGGGACCGGCACGGCCTCGGCCCCCGACGGGACCGCTCCCGGCGCCGCGCTCTCGGCGGTCACCGGCGGCGCGGCCGGGTCGGCGGTGTTCTGTGCTTGCTCCTGCCGGGGTTCCGGCGGCGGCGGGCCAAACTCGCTGGCGTACCACTGAAAGCCCAGCATGATTCCGACCGAAAGGACGATCGCCAGGAGAAGGTTTTTCTGGTCCATCATTGCGGGCGTGCCTCGGCGGCGCGATCGTCATCCTGTCCCGAGGGCACCGGATCGTATCCTGAGCCGCCCCACGGGTGGCAGCGGCCGATGCGCTTGACGGCCAGCCATGAGCCACGAACGGCGCCATGCGACTCAATGGCCTCAAGGGCGTACTGTGAACAGGACGGCGCGTACCGGCAGTTGGCGCCGAGGACCGGCGACGCGAAAAGCTGATAACCCCGGATCAGGAGTTTCAAGACTGTGCGGATGGATTTCATGCTGGTCCCTAGCCGGCCTGCCGATTGGTATCCCGATCCGGCAGTTCTGTCTCCCTCTCATCGGCCATTGCGCCGACTTTTTCAAGTGCCGTTTCCAAGTCCCCGACCAAATCCGAGAAACGGCGGTCGAGTGTCGCATTCCGCCCGATTATCACATAGTCACGATGCCGTGCAGCTTGACTTGGCATCACCTCGTCTGCGGCGGCCTTGAGTCGCCGGCGGGCGCGGTTTCGGGCCACCGCGTTGCCGACTTTCCGGCTGACCGTAAATCCCAGGCGCCGTTCCGCCAAAACGATACTCTCGGCCGCCTCGTGAGTCCGGCACTGAAGGATCAGGCCGGGGGTCACCCATTTCCTGCCCTCCCGGGCCGCACGAAGAAAATCCCCGCGGTTCCTTAAACGCACGAGGGGCGTACCCACGGGATGTACCTTATCCGTCTAGGCGGAGAGTTTCTTGCGGCCCTTGGCGCGCCGCGCCGCCAGAATCCGCCGGCCGCCAACGGTTGCCATGCGCGAGCGAAAGCCGTGCCGGCGCTTGCGCACGAGATTACTGGGCTGGAATGTCCGTTTCACTGTCTGCTCCAAAAACGGCCTGAATTTGCAAGGCCCGGTGTATACGTTTTCGGCCCGGCCAAGTCAACGATGCCGGGAGGCGCCAGGTCACGGAATGGTGACTGGAATAGAGGCCTTGGCGGCCGTATCTACCGGAGTGTACCCAGCTTCGGCTTGTGAGATTTGTCACAAGGGACGAAGGGCACTCGGGGTATAAGGATCGGCGCCGATTATGAACGACGAAAACCAGGAAATTAATGCCAAGCAAAGCGGCCTGCCGATCAAGCGGTTGGCGCCGGTCGTCTTGCTTGTGATCGGGCTCGGCGCGGCATTCTTTTACGACCTCCACCACTTCTTCTCGTTCGAAATGCTGAAGGAAAACCGCCAGTCACTTCTGTCGTGGGCGCAAAACAACCATATCCTCAGCGCCGTGGTGTTTATTGCAGGTTATGCCGCGGCCATCGCCATCAGCCTTCCCGGTGCCATTTGGTTGACGATTTTGGGCGGGTTCATGTTCGGCACCCTGGAAGGCGGAATATTCGTCGTCTTCGCCGCGACCCTGGGCGCCACGGTGATTTTTCTTGCCGCGCGATATGCGTTTGCCGATTTCTTTTACGAGAAAGCGGGCCCCGCTATCCGCCGTATGGAAGATGGTTTCCGGGCCAATGCCGTCAGCTACATGCTGGTACTTCGGCTGGTACCGCTTTTTCCGTTTTGGCTGGTCAATCTGGTCCCGGCGTTCCTCGGCGTTTCCACCCGTACGTACGTCATAAGCACGCTGGTCGGCATCATGCCGGGTACGTTCGTCTATGCCAGCCTCGGCAACGGGATCGGACATTTGATAGATGCCGGTCAAGTGCCGGACCTGTCGATTATATTCGCGCCCGAAGTGCTCGGACCGCTGATTGGCCTGGCGGCATTGTCGCTGGTGCCGGTCATTTACAAGCGCTTCAAGTCCCGGGGGCAGGCTGCCGGCTAGACCCGACCCACAACTTCGTTTCAGGATCAACCCATGCCCGACGTCATCAACACCGATATCTGCGTCATCGGAGCAGGCTCCGGCGGCCTGACCGTTGCCTATGTGGCCGCCAACCTCGGTCTCCCGACGGTCTTGCTCGAGCGGGACAAAATGGGCGGTGATTGCCTCAACTACGGTTGTGTGCCGTCGAAAGCACTGTTGGCGGCGGGCCATGCGGCCGCGGCAGTGCGCGGCGGACAACTCTTCGGCATCAGCCGGGCGGCCGCCGAAATCAACGGCGCCGGCGTCTACGATCACGTCCGCCACGCTATTGATACCATCGCGCCCAACGACTCGGTGGAGCGGTATGAGGGCTTCGGGGTTAACGTCATCCAGGCCGAGGGCAGGTTCACCGGCCCCCGGGAGGTGACGGCGGGCGAGCAGAGAATTCAGGCCAGGCGTTTCGTTATTGCGACCGGTTCCGGGCCCATGGTGCCGCCGATCCCCGGGTTGGATCGGACGCCCTTTCACACCAACGAAACCATATTCGGTCTTAACGCGGTTCCCGATCACCTGATCATCGTCGGTGCGGGACCCATTGGAATCGAAATGGCCCAGGCCCACCGGCAGCTCGGCGCCAAGGTCACCGTCCTGGAAATGGCCAACATGCTGCCCAATGACGACCCGGAGCTGGTCGAGGTGGTCCGTCAACGTCTGAAATCCGAAGGCGTCGAACTCCTTGAGGGCGTTCGTGTCGTCGGCGCGGCCAAGGACGGAGAAGGCGTCGCGGTGGATGTTGAAGGGGCACCGCGGTCCCGTATAACGGGCTCTCATCTTCTCGTAGCCGCCGGCCGACGACCCCACCTGGACGGCCTTGATTTGGAGGCAGCCGGGATCGAGTATGACAGGTCCGGCATCAAGGTGGATGCCCGGATGCGGACAACCAACAAAAAGGTGTTCGCGATCGGTGACGTTGCGGGCGGTTTGCAATTCACCCACGTCGCCTCTTATCACGCGGGTATCGTCATCAAAAACGCGCTGTTTCGAATCCCCGCCAAACAGGACGTGTCCGCGATCCCGAAGGTGACCTATACCTCACCGGAACTGGCCCAGGTGGGCCTTACGGAAGCGGCGGCGCGGGACATACACGGGGATCGGATCCGCGTGACCTCCTGGCCGTTTGCCGAAAACGACCGGGCGATCGCCGAGCGTGCGACCGAGGGTTTGGTCAAAATCGTCATCGGGCCTAAGGGCCGGGTTTTGGGGGCCGGTATCGTTGGCGCCCACGCGGGGGAGTTGATCCAAGTGTGGACCCTTGTGGTCCAGAAAAGGATGAAGATCGGCGCCGTCGCCAACATGGTGGCGCCCTATCCAACCCTCGGAGAAGCCAGCAAACGGGCGGCCGGCCAGTACTTCACACCCTCCCTGTTCGGCGGCCGGACCCGAAAAATCGTGAGATTTCTCACGAAATTCGGCTAACGGCAGACCGTCTTTTCATAGCGTGGAACCCATCCCACCGGCGGCCAAATGTGTTACATTGGGCCGCTATGGCTGGACAGCAAGGAACTCCGGCACCGTTCACGCATTCGCTGTCGGCGCGGCTGCTGGTTCTGACAATCTTCTTCGTGATGATCAGCGAGGTGCTGATCTACGCGCCGTCGGTTGCGCGATTTCGGCAGAGTTTCCTCGAGGAGCGCATTGCGGCCGCTCACCTGGCGACCCTGGCCCTGGAGGCCATGCCCAACCACGCGGTCAGTCCGGACCTCCAGCAACGCCTGCTGGAACGATCCGAGACCCATCACGTGGTGCTGCGCACGCCGAAGCGGCATATGTTTGCGCTTGGCGCACCGGACTTGCCGTCCATCGACGCGACATATGATTTACGGGATCCGGTATTTTTCGGCTGGCTTGCGGACGCTCTGGTGACATTGGTACAGACCGAAAACCGGGTGCTGCGGGTCATCGCGCCGTCCCCTCAAGACCCGGGGACGGTCGTCGAAATTCTCATGGACGAAGCGCCGATGCGTCAGGCCATGTATGATTTTTCGGCCCGCATCCTGGCCTTGTCCCTGATTATCTCCGCAATCACCGCCACTCTGGTGTTTCTGACCCTCCGCTGGCTGATGGTGCGGCCCATGGAACGCATCACCGAGAGCATGATGAAATTCCGGGCCGATCCGGAAAATGCGGAAGCAAGCCTGCCGCCCGGCGATCGGGTGGATGAAATCGGCGTCGCTCAACGGGAGCTCGGCGTGATGCAGCAGGAGGTGCGGCAAGCGCTCCGGCAGCGCCGGCGCCTGGCGGCCTTGGGCTCGGCCGTGGCTAAGATTAACCACGATCTTCGAAACTCCCTTGCCACCGCGGTGCTGGTGTCCGACCGGTTGGCCGACAGCGATGATCCAGAGGTCCGCCGCTTGGTGCCGCGCCTGTTCGAGGCCATCGACCGGGCGGTGGAACTTTGCTCCCAGACCTTGAGCTTTGCGCGCGAGGGCGCGCCCAAGATGGAGACCACCCGGTTCGCCCTCGCCGATCTGGTGGAGGAGGTAGGTGAGGGAATCCGTAACTCCGACCTCGGTGTGGACGCCATTGTCTGGCGTAACGAGGTGTCACCGAATATTCAGGTGGATGCCGACCGTGACCAGATTTTCCGGGCTCTCACCAACGTCGGCCGCAACGCGTTTCAGGCAGGTGCCAGATCGGTCATCGCCCGAGCCGAGTCCCGGTTTGGCTTCATCTGCCTGAGTTTCACGGATGACGGACCAGGTATCCCGCAACAGGCACGGGAGAACCTGTTCGCGCCTTTCGCCAGTTCGACCAAGAAGGACGGAACCGGTCTCGGGCTGGTGATTGTGCGCGATATCATGCGCGCGCACGGGGGTGATGTGACGCTGGGGAGCACCGACGAAGAAGGCACGACATTCGTATTGGAACTTCCGGCGCGGATCGAGGAAGAAGAAGGGGAAGAAAAGAGCCTGGTCAGGAGCCGCTAGTTTCCCGGCCCCACGGCCGGCAGGCAATCGGTGCGCAGGGTTAGGCGAAGCGACCCCGGGGCGGCTGGTGAGGCGGGTCGGCCGTCAATCCACCTCACCGTTACCAGTGCGCCGGGTGGAAGCGCCTTTGCCTCGGCGTCCATTGTTGATTAGTCGCCGATCGCGACGCCTTGCCCGCGGAAGTCCGCGCCCCCGAGGAGGCCGTTTTCGGTGATCTGAATGGCATGAAGCCCGCTCACCATGTCGCGGACCCGGACTTTGTGCCCCAATCCTTCCAGAACGGGTTGAAGGGCCGCCACCGGCGTATTCGCCTCCAGGTCGGTCGGGCCATTTCGATTAACGTAGTGGGGGGCGTCGATTGCCGCCTGGGGGTCCAGTTTCCAATCCAGTACCCCGATGATGGTCTTGGCAACATATCCGATAATGCTGCTGCCCCCGGGGGTCCCGACCGCCAGAACAGGCTTGCCGCCGGCATTGAGCACCAGCGTCGGGCTCATGGACGACCTCGGCCGCTTGTTCGCGGCTGCTGCGTTGGCAATTGGACGGCCATCGCGGATCGGGCTGAAACTGAAATCCGTGAGCTGGCTGTTGAGCAGGAAGCCCCGGACCATCAACCGCGATCCAAACGCGCTCTTGATCGAGGATGTCAGCGACACCACATTGCCGTCACCGTCCACGATGCTGAAATGCGTCGTGGACCGGCCGTGTTCGTCAGGTGACGGCGCATAGCGCAGCGCCGCCTGCCCGGTGAAGCCGCCGGGTTCGGCCGTTTCCATCGCCGCCGCGCGGCTGATCAGCTTGGCCCGCATCGCCAAGTAGCCGGGGTCGATCATCCGTGCGACCGGAACGCGCACCGCGTCCGGATCGGCGAGGTATTGTCCCCGGTCGGCGAAGGCCAGCCGGCTCGCCTCGGCGATAAGATGGACCGCCTCGGCTGATCCCGGCTGCATGGCGGCGAGGTCGAATTCCTGCAAGGTGCCTAGTATCTGCAGGGTCGATACACCGCCCGATGTCGGGGGCGGCGCGCCGCAGATCACCCATCGACGATAGAAAGAGCAGACCGGCCCGCGCTTTTTGGCCCGGTAGGTTTGAAGATCGTTTGCGGTGATCCTCCCGGGATTGGGCGAGGCGCCCCTTGCCGCCGCGACAATATCTTCGGCGATGGGGCCGATGTAGAATGCGTCCGGTCCAAAGTCTGCGATCACCTTGAACGTCGACGCCAAGGGCCGATTAATCAGGCGGGTGCCGGCGGATTTCGCTTCTCCGGCGGCGTCAAAGAAGTAACTTCTTGTGGTGTCGAATTTCTTCAGATGTTGATCACGAGACACCAGGCCATGCAGACGGGGCGATATCTCAAATCCGTCGTCAGCCAGTTCGATGGCCGAATCGAACAGCTGCCGCCACGGAAGCCTGCCGTGATCTTTGTGCGCGGCTTTGAGCATCCGGAGCAGGCCCGGGACGCCGACTGACAGGCCGCCGGAAACCGCGTCGTGAAATTTGCGCCGGCTGCCGTCGGAATTGAGAAACATGTCGGGGGTTGCCGACGCCGGGGCCGTTTCCCGCCCGTCATAGGTCTCAATGGATTCAGACTTGGCTGAGTAGTGAACCAGAAAACCGCCACCGCCAATGCCGGAAGACTGAGGCTCCACCACATTGAGTACCATCTGAACGGCGATCGCCGCATCGATTGCCGAACCCCCCGCCCGTAATATCTCGAGACCGGCCTGGGCAGCCAACGGATTTGCCGCCACCACCATGTGCTTGGCCGCTCGGGCGGCGGGAGGCGGGGCGGGTTCCGCCGCCACGACAGCCGCAGGAACCGGGGAGGGTGTCGCAGCTTTGGGTGCGGGAGTCAGAGAGGGTGCCGCAGCTTCGGGTGCGGGAACCGGAGAGGGCGCCGCGGCCTTGGGTGCGAGAGCAGGAGAGGGCGTCGCGGCTTCGGGTACGGGAGCCGGAGAAGATGTCGCAGCTTCGGGTGCGGCGCGTGCCTCCGCGACGGTCTGTGGCTCGGTCTCGGCTCCAGGCGGTGGCGTGGGGACGCAGCCCGCCAAGGCCAGGCCAAATCCGAATAGCACCAGTTTGCGCCGGCCGGCGCCGGTCAATCGCCGCATATTCCAATTTCCTCCCGCCGGATAATACCCGAGAGCACCGGATTCGCAATGCGCACAGCCCCAGAATCGCAGGGGAATCGCTAGACCGTGACGTGGCCCACCCGGTGTGGTATTAATCCATTTCTTTGCAGTGCAAAAACTCTGGAGGGCGAGGGTGAGCACGTCCAACGGCGCCAATCGGCCGGTCACCATACCCGATATCATTTCCCGCAAGGACGGTGAGCC
The DNA here is from genome assembly GCA_965213765.1 of Rhodospirillales bacterium. Taxonomy (GTDB): domain Bacteria; phylum Pseudomonadota; class Alphaproteobacteria; order Rhodospirillales; family UBA2165; genus JAJDXO01. The sequence continues at coordinate 3,030,810 of OZ243926.1, forward strand.
GATCGTCTGCCTGACCGCATATTCAACGCCCATGGCCAAGCTACTGGATCCTCACGTGGATCTGCTGCTGGTCGGGGATTCCATGGGCATGGCGCTCTATGGCATGGACAGCACATTGGCGGTTACCCTTGATATGGCGATCGCCCACGGTGCGGCGGTGGTCCGCGGCAGCACGTGTGCCTGCGTCATCGTCGATATGCCGTTCGGCACTTACGAGGAGTCTCCGGCGGTGGCGTTCCGGAATTGCACCCGGGTGATGGCCGAAACCGGCTGTGCCGGCATCAAGATCGAAGGCGGCGCCGAAATGGCGCCGACGGTAAAGTTTCTCGTTGAACGGGGCATTCCCGTCATGGGGCACGTTGGCTTGATGCCCCAATCGGTTCACGCTTCGGGTGGATTTAGATCGCAAGGCCGGGATGAAGAAACGGCCAACAAGATCGTGGCCGATGCCAAGGCAATTTCAGAGGCCGGTGCGTTTTCCATCGTCATCGAAGGTGTCGTCGAGCATCTCGGCAGGACCATCACCGAATCTATCCCGACGGTCACGATCGGAATCGGCGCCTCCGCCGCATGCGACGGCCAGGTGCTGGTCACCGAGGATGCGGTCGGCATGTTCAACGATTTCACGCCCAAGTTTGTGAAGCGCTTTGCCCAGGTGGGGGACGTGATCGGTCAAGCCGCCGCTGACTATGCGGCCGAGGTCAAGGCCCGCTCGTTCCCGGCCGACGAGCATACCTACGGCAAAAAGTAGGTACTGGACCCCCCCCAATGCGGATCGTCAGGACGGTTCAGGAACTCCGTCGGGAGGTCTCGGATTGGCGGAGTTCCGGTTTTACCGTCGGATTGGTTCCGACCATGGGGGCCTTGCACGCCGGTCACTTTTCTCTGGTGGAGCAGGCCGCCACGGAAACCGACCGCACCTGCGTCACGCTGTTCGTCAATCCCAAGCAGTTTGGGCCCGACGAGGACTTCGAGGTTTATCCGCGGGACGAGGAAGCGGATGCGGGAGCGCTGCAAGACCGGGGAGCCGACCTTCTATTCGCGCCGGGTATCGATGAAATGTACCCGGAAGGCAGCGCGACGAGTATCTCGGTCACCGGCCTCGGCGATATCCTGGAAGGCGAGTTTCGGCCCGGATTTTTCACCGGCGTTGCGACGGTGGTCCTCAAGCTTCTCATTCAATCGATGCCGCACCGAGCGTACTTCGGCGAAAAGGACTATCAGCAACTATGCGTGATCCGGCGAATGAGCGCAGACCTTGATTTGCCCGTCGAGATCGTCGGCTGTTCCATCATTCGCGAGCTGGATGGTCTCGCGCTGTCATCACGGAACGCCTACCTCTCCGAAGAGGAGCGGGCCATTGCGCCGCGGCTGCAAGCGGCGCTGAAATATGTCGCTGAAGTGGCGGGGTCGAAAGGTGACCACGTGGATGCGGCACAGGGCGCGGCGGCGGAATTGGTCGAAGCGGGCTTCGCCTCGGTCGACTATCTCACCGTTCGGGACGCGTCCTCGCTCGAACAGACCGATGACCCTTCGGCAAATTTGCGCGTACTCGCGGCGGCGTGGCTCGGCAAGACCCGGCTGATAGACAACGTGGCGGTTGGTTGAGCTTGAGTACACAACGGCCTATTGAGCATTTTCGGTTTGGCTGCCGTACCTGTCGTTTAGACCTCGGGGCCGTGAGACCCGTCCTTGTCGCGGGGCGATGCAGACCAAATCGGCGTCTTTGCGGGATGCGATCCGCGGGAATTCGTCAACACGGCGTCCGGGCTCGAGCCGCATGGCTTCCATTGGCTGGGGGAAGACGCGCTGATCGGGGAGACCCCGCATCGTTGGAATCATCTCGTCGGCCATGATCCGGATTTGCCGGCGGACGAAATCGGCAACCTGCACTTCACCACCGCCGGCCCTTGTTTTGACGGGTACAGGGATTGTGGCTATGCCGAGTTATGGTTCGCCGAGCGCGACCGCATGTTGTGCGCCGGGCCGGACTGTCAGGTCACGATCGCTTGGACGGCATCAACACGCAGCCGAGAGCGACACACACCAGGATCAGCGCCACCGCTTCGCGCCAGCCGACCGCCTCCCCTAGAACGACGCTGCCGCTGGCGACCCCGATGACCGGGATCAGTAAGGTCGAAACGCTGGAAACCGTGACCGGGGCGGCGGCGACGATTTTGAACCAGACGAACCAGCAGAAAACGATCGGTACGGCGAGGATATAGATCATCGTCCAGACGGCGGTCATCGAGACCGGCTCCCAATGGGGTGCCTCGACGATCAGGGCGATGATGGTCATCGGGAGGCCGCCGATCAGCAGTTGCCAGCCGGCGAGGGAGACCGGCGGGAGCCGCCAGTCCACCCGCTTCTGGACCACCGTCCCGGCGCCCCAGGAAAGGGCGGAGCCGAGCATCAATAGGGTGCCGAGGGGGGACGAGGCGAAGACACCGAGATCGCCGCCCAGCAGAACCGCGATCCCGGCGATGCCGAAGGCCAGGCCGATATAGCGCTGAAGGCTCGGCCGTTCGGCCGTGAACAATATTCCGATCAGAACCGCCCACAACGGCATCGTGTAGGCGAGGATCGATGCGTGTCCGGAATTGACCAGTAACAGGCCAAAAGCGCTGAAGATGTGCCAGCCGGTGATATTGAGCGCCGAGGCGAGCAGCAGTGGACCCCACTGCCCGCGTGGACGGGTCAACTCTTCCTTCATGAGATAGCCGAGGCCGAACAGGAAGATCGCCGCGGTGGGGGCAATCAGTCCACGAAAAGTCCAAGGCGGAATTTCGCTCAGCGCGATCTTGAGGATCGGCCATGATGTGCCCCAAATGATTGTCAGCGCCGCGAGGTAAGCGAAGCCCGAGGCGGGGAGGGTGTCCTGTCGGGTCGCGTTCATCGGCAAAAAGCGGCCATGGCCATTGCGCGCCGCGACCGCCCGTCCCGGCGTTGCGCTGTCATATTCAGGCCACTAGGGTCCGGACTCAATTGAGCCACCGTAGGAGCGTTGCGGGCCTCGTCCGATGCGCAGACATCGCCCTTCGGCCCGCGCCTGCCCGGCTAACCGATGAGCGCCATCAAATTGATTCAATTTGGCCGGAAACTGCTCTAGTTGAGGTAGAGGTGGACTTCGTTGGTGGTCGCCTGCGCCGAGGTCTGAGCCGAAATCGCGACCCGTTGGGTGGCAAGGCCCATGCCTTGCAAAGACCTCAGGACGTTCTCGGCGCTGCGGCGGGCCCGGTTGGAATTCAGCGCCTGACGGGCCGCGCCGCCGGACGCCGGTGCAACGGCGACCAATTCAAAGGTTGCGTTTGGGCGACGTTCCAAAGCGCGGCTGACTGCGTTGTACAGCGCCTGTTCGTAGGCGACGTTCTCACGATCGAAGCGGATAACCACCAGCGGCCGTCGGCCGGCGATGGACCCGCCGGCCCCAGGCGGGCGGCTTGGTGCCGCAACCGCGCTCCGGGCCCGATTGGCGAGGCTCGCGCCAAGGATTTCGCCCGACTTGATCGACGCCGATAGAGTATTGAGATTGCCCCGCTCGGTGGAGACGTAAGCGGTCTGGCGCTGGACATCTTCGCTCAGTTCCTTGAACAGACGGTCGACCAGCACGACGGTCCGGTTCACTTCGTCCTCGAGGATGGCCAATTGCTGATGATCGGAGTCGACGGCGCCCGAAAGCCGGAACGCGGCCCGCGTGTTCTCGGCCAGGAAGGCCGCGAGCGAGCTGTCCGAGGTCACCCGCGTCGTCAGCCCGTTCATCCGTGCGATGTCGTCGTTGATCTTGTCGAAATCGGTGACGGCCTTGTTGAATTGTTCGACCAAGATCGGGTTGCCGGGCGTGGTGCCTACTTGCAGGCGCGCGTTGATTGCACCGATCGCCGCGTGGTAGCGGTTCGAATCCTGGACCGTGCGGCTGCGGATTTCCTGAAGATCCGAATTGTTGCGTGAGACGTTGGTTTGCAGACGCCGCAACTCGCCCCGCAGTTCGGCCACCTTCTGGCCGACGAAGGTGCCGCTGCTCGTTCCGGGGGTTACACCCGGTGCCTCGAAGTTTGTGGTTCCCAGTTGGGGCGGGGTCTGCGCGGTTACCTGTGGCGCAGGTGCCGGTGCAGGTGCCGGCGTTGCTGCCGGTGCCGGTGCGCTTGGGGCTTGCGCGGGCGCTTGAGCCTGTTGGGCCGGCTGATCCCCTCCGGCGGGGTCTTCGCCGGTTAGCGATGGCCAGAGGGTGTCCAAAGCAAAGGAACATCCCCCGAGAAATAGGGCCGCACCGATAATAATCGGCCGAATCGTCCTTGAATCCATCGCGCCATGTACCTTGTTGGTGATCATAAATACGGATAAATCAACAGATTAGACACAGGAATTAACCGCCCCCCATTTATTTTTCAAGAGTGTACTCAATGCCCGACTCAGCCGCAAGCGTCGAACCGAACCCCTCGACAACGCCTGAATAGCGGTGCCCGAGACAGGTAAAGGTGGACTCGTTGGAGACTTGCAGTGGCGCGCCGATTTCAATAGTGTCCGGCTCCCGTCGGCGGCACGTGATTCTGCATGACGCCCAGGGCGCCCGTAGCTCAATTGGATAGAGCGTCTGACTACGGATCAGGAGGTTGGGAGTTCGAGTCTTCCCGGGCGCGCCATTCCACCTAATCTTTGTCCGAGACGCCGGCTTCGGCAAACGTCGACATGCCGGTATGGCAGGCCACGGCGGCTTTCAGCACATTGAGGGCGAGGGCGGCGCCTGAGGCCTCGCCCAAACGCATTCCCAGATTTACCAGTGGTTTCTGTCCCAGATAATCCAATAGCAGGGTGTGTCCGGGCTCCGCTGAGACATGTCCGGTCAGGCAATGGTCCAGGACGGTCGGGTCGACGGCGTGGAGCGCCGCGGCTGCTGCTGCCGTCACATACCCGTCCAAGACCACCGGGACACGGTGAAGGCGGGCCGCGAGTATCGCGCCGGCCAACGCCGCCAGTTCCCGGCCGCCCAGATGGCGCAGAACTTCGAGCCCGTCGGTCATGGCGGCCCGGTGCCGCTCAACGCTTTCGGCGACGACGTCGATTTTCCTGGCCAGCGCGGCGTCGGCGACTCCGGTTCCGGGGCCCACCCAATCGGCCGCCGCCCGGCCGCACACCGCGTGCGCAATGGCGGCCGCCGACGTGGTATTCCCGATTCCCATCTCGCCAAGCGCCACAGCATCCCACTCCGGGTCGACGGCTTCCATCCCCGTGCCGAAGGCGTTGACGCACTCCCTTTCACTCATCGCGGGCCGCTGGGAAAAGTCTTCGGTCGGCTGATCCAGATCTATATCGATGACCGAAAGATCGGTCCCCGCGACATCCGACAGTTGGTTGATCGCGGCGCCGCCGGCGGCGAAGTTCGTCACCATCTGAACCGTCACCTCGCTCGGAAACGCCGAGACGCCCTGAGCCGTCACCCCATGATTGCCGGCAAACACCAGCACGCCGGGCCGGTCGAACGCCGGAGGGTGTCGGCCCTGCCAGCCGCTGAGCCACGAGGCGATGTCCTCCAATCGGCCGAGCGAGCCGGGTGGTTTGGTCAATTGGGGCTCCCGCGCCGCCGCTGCCGCTTGTGCTGTCGAATCCACGGCGGGAAGGCGGGTTAGAAGGGATCTGATGTCGTCGAAATTCCGGGGACGGGAGAAAGGCAGGGTCATGGTGTTTTGATGTCGGGTGGGGAATTATCGGGCGGCACTATATACTGGGCGGATGAGATCGCGCACGCGACATATTGGACCCGCGGTGTTCCATGCCGGCTGACGAGCAGACCCCTTACGACTTAGGCAAACCGGACGATTTAGGCGAGCCGGGCGATTCAGGCGAGCCGGGGCCGCTCCGGGAATGGCTGGACGACTTTCGCGTCGCGGCGGGTCTCCTGAGCGCCGTTCCCATCCCTTTGCCGCCACGAGATCGGGTCGAGATCGCGCGGTCAGCCCGGCTCTTCTCGCTCATCGGCTTGATCATTGGCCTGGCCGGCGCCGTGGTCTTGGCGCTAATGAATTGGATTGGCCTGCCGGCGGCGGTGGCCGCGGCGGTTGCTCTTGGGTCCATGGTATTGGTGACCGGCGGCCTGCATGAGGACGGGTTGGCGGACCTCTGCGACGGTTTCGGCGGAGGCCACACCAAGGAAGACATTCTCCGCATCATGCGGGATAGCCGAATCGGCACGTATGGCGTGCTGGGTCTGATTTTCATCATCGGCATAAAATGGGCATCGTTGGCGATGGTCGCCGAGACCTCCCTGAGCGCGGCTGTCTGGGCGGTCATCGGTACGGCGGCGCTGTCACGCGGCCTCTTGCCGCCGATCATGCATCATGTTCCCCATGCCCGCGAAGACGGTCTGAGCGTCGCCGCCGGGCAGCCCGGCTTCGGACACGCCATGACGGCATTAGGGTTTGGCGTCCTGGTGGCCTTGGCGGCTTTCGGTCTTTGGTTCGGCCTGTTGCTCACCATCATATCACTGGCCGTGGTGATTGGACTGATTGCCTGGACAAGCCGCTGGCTGGGCGGGCAGACCGGCGACGTGCTCGGCGCGTCTCAGCAAGCTGTCGAGACCGTCATCTTTGTCCTGGCGGCGGCAGCTCTCTGATGGGCAGTCGCTCATGGTGGTGGATTCGGCATGCGCCTGTGACGGGAGACGCGCGGCTGTGCATCAACGGCCGGACCGATCCCGAGTGCGATCTATCGAATGAGGAGATAATCCTGGCCTGTGCCGGCTGCCTTCCCGACGACGCCACGTGGGTCGCTACCGGGCTAAGCCGGACCGAGCAAACTGCGGCGGCGCTCCGGGCGGCCAAGGACCGCCCGGCACGACTGAAAACGGTTCCCGCCTTGATGGAACAGGATTTTGGTGAGTGGGAGGGTCGGCGGTGGAGCGATCTTGGCAAACAGGAAGGCTCCGAATTCTGGAACGATCCCATTGGCACTGCGCCCCCGGGCGGTGAAAGCTACGCCGAAATGACGAAACGGGTTGCAGGTGCAATTGCCGATGTGGGAAATCAATTCCCGGACGGCGATTTGATTCTCGTGGCCCATGCCGGGCCCATCCGGGCCGCGTTGGTCATCGCCAAGCCGGCAACCCTCGGCGAATCGCTCACCGTGGAGGTGGATCCTCTGTCAATCACGCGGATCCGGGAAACGGGCGATAGGGATGGCTGGCAAGTCATCGGAATCAATGAAGATCCAGGAGTTCTGGTCTCGGCCTGAACTCTTTGCGCCGGCCGAATCCGCGTGATAGCGTCTCAAAATCCCGCCGGGACAGGGAAGCCGGTGCAATTCCGGCGCTGCCCCCGCAACTGTGACGTGCTTGGTCCACACCCATCAGCGTTTCGCTGACGAGCCACTGGCAACGGCCGGGAAGGCGTTTGGACCAAATAGCACCAGTCAGGAGACCTCCCCGGCGCGGCGGACACGGACCATCCCCTCGGGTGGAGGAGGACTGCATGCCGGAAACTCCCGGCTCAAACGGATTGGACGGCACGACGTTGGTGCTTGGCGGCGCCAAGTCGGGCAAGAGCATGTACGCCGAGAGCCTGATCGAAGCCGCGGGCGGCGGTATCTATTTGGCAACCGCGACGGCCGGCGATGAAGAAATGCGCCGCAAGATCGCTGCGCACCGCGATCGGCGAGGCGATGGTTGGGAGACGATCGAGGAGCCGTTGGAAGTTGCAGCCACCCTGTCTCGGCTGGCGGGCGATAGACGGCAACGGCCGGTTCTGCTCGATTGTCTGACCCTTTGGCTGTCCAACCTGATGCACGCCGGGAGCGACATTGATCGGTCAACCATCGAGCTCGAAACGGCGCTTCGCACAGCGCCGTTTCCAGTGGTGGCGGTAAGCAACGAGGTTGGCGGCGGGATAATTCCCGACACCGAACTCGGCCGGGCATTCACGAACCGCGCCGGTATTCTCAACCAACGTATCGCCCAAGCTTCGGATCATGTGATCCTGGTGACGGCGGGCATTCCGCAAGTACTGAAATAGGCTGGAAGAAGATGTCCCAAGAAGCACGCACGCCCGTCACCGTCGTCACCGGATTTCTTGGTGCCGGTAAAACCAGCCTGATCCGGCATCTGCTGGAAAATGCAAAGGGCAAACGTCTGGCGCTGATCATCAATGAGTTTGGCGATCTTGGGGTCGATGGAGAGATCGTCAGGGGATGCGGCGACGACACCTGCCGGGAAGAGGATGTTATCGAACTGACCAACGGCTGCCTTTGTTGCACCGTGGCGGATGATTTTATTCCGACCCTTGAAATTCTCCTGGACCGGGACGACAAGCCCGATCACATCGTCATCGAGACCTCGGGCCTCGCGTTGCCCAAACCTTTGGTCAAGGCGTTCCAATGGCCGGAAATCAAGTCGCGCACCACGGTCGATGGAATCGTGACAGTCGTTGACGGTCCGGCGGTCAGGTCGGGACTGTTCGCCGACGATCCCGGGTTGGTCGCCCGCCAGCGGGAGGAGGACGAGGCCGTAGACCATGAAAGCCCGCTGGAGGAACTGTTCGAGGATCAACTCAAATGCGCTGATTTGGTGGTTCTCGGCAAAGCGGATCTGATTGACGATCACGAGGCCGGGGAAGTGTTGGAGGTCATCCGCCGGGAGGCGCGTCCGGCGGTGAAGACGTTATCGGCCAGTCATGGCCAACTCGATCCGGCGTTGGTGCTTGGTATCGGCGCCGCTGCCGAGGACGATGTGGACAACCGACCTTCGCACCATGATTCCGAGGATGACCACGACCACGATGATTTCGACAGCGTCGTCCTGCCGGCACCCGAAATGCCCGATCCGGAATACCTGGCGTCCCAGGTCGAGAAGGCCCTCGCCCTCGACGGCGTTCTGCGGGTCAAGGGTGTGTGCGCGGTGGCCGGCAAGTCCGCGCGTTTGGTGGTGCAGGGGGTTGGGCCGCGGGTCGATCACTACTATGACCGGCCGTGGCGTGAAGACGAAACACGCGCGGGACAGTTGGTCGTGATCGGGTTGAAGGGGACCGACTTCGAGGCGGTCGCAAAGACCCTCGGTACGGTCTGATCCATGCATCTGCTCGTCGCTCAGCCCGGACAGATTGCCGCGAACGGCGAGGCGATCGATCTGGATCAGGCGCCGGGCGATGTCGTGTTTCTATCATCCGCGGCCAGCGAATTAGCCCTGTTGGCCCAAGTCTGGCGGGACCGGGAAGCGGCTGGACGCGGCCGCGGCTCAAGCCTGCGTCTCGCCAACCTCATGCAGCTCGATCACAACATGTCGGTCGACCTCTATGCGGAGAAAACGATTGCGCAATCGAAATTGGTGATCGTTCGTCTCATGGGCGGTGTGCGGTATTGGCCGTATGGCATTGAACAGGTCGCCGCGGCCTGCCGGGAGAATGGCGTCAAGCTGGCCGTGGTGCCGGGTGACGATGCCGCCGATTCGGAACTCACCGAATATGCCACGTTGGGCGCCGCGGACTGCCACCGGTTGTGGCAATACTGTGCCCAGGGCGGCGCCGGGAATTTTCTGGCCCTGCTCGACTTTGCGGATCATTTGCTTGGTCACGAAGTCGATTGGCGCGAACCCGTACCCCTGCTTCGCGCGGGACTGTATTGGCCCGGATCGCCAATAACCGATGTGAAATCGCTTCGGACGCACTGGCGGGACGGTGCACCGGCGGCGCCGATTATTTTCTATCGGGCGCTGGTTCAGGCGGAGGACCTCAAACCCATCGATGCATTGATCGAGGCGCTGCGGATACGGTCCATCAATCCTCTGCCGATCTTCGTCAGCAGCCTGAAGGACCGAGCCTGTGCCGAGTTGGTCGCCTTATTTTTGGCGGATTGCCATCCGGACGTCATCCTCAACACCACGGCTTTTGCCGTGACCACGCCCGGCGATCCCGGCTCCGGGACCCCGTTCTCGGGGACCGACGCGCCTGTATTGCAGGTGGTTTTGGCGGGCCAGGACGAGGAATCCTGGCGCGTTGACCCACAGGGGCTTTCGCCGAGGGATCTGTCGATGAATGTCGCATTGCCGGAGGTGGATGGCCGGGTTCTTTCCCGCGCGATCTCCTTCAAGCGTGCCGAAGCGCTGGAGGATCAGGTCCAGGGCGCCGTTGTCCGGCACGAACCCGTCGCGGACCGCATCGATTTCGTCGCTGACATGGTGGAGAACTGGGCCGTTCTCCGGCGGACGCCGGCGACGGATCGCCGGGTTGCCGTCATTGTTGCCAACTATCCCAATCGGGACGGCCGGCTCGGGAACGGGGTCGGGCTGGATACGCCGGCGGGCATTCATACGTTCCTGACACGTGCCACAGCCGACGGGTATGATTTGGGTGGCGATGTTCCGGACGACCCGGCCGCGATTATCGGCCTCCTATTGAGCGGCCCGACCAACGCGGATCCAAATGTGGATGGCGCGATCAGTCTCGATCTTTCAACCTACTTGTCCCATTGGGACCGGCTACCGGCGAGCGTCCGAACGTCCGTCGAGGAACGCTGGGGTGCGCCCGAGGACGATCGGTTCTTCAAGGACGGCGGCTTTGTTCTTGGTGTCCATCGGTTGGGGAACGTGGTGCTCGGGGTGCAGCCGTCGCGGGGCTACGACGTTGATCCGCTGGATTCCTATCACGATCCGGATCTGGTGCCGCCGCACCGCTACTTCGCCTTTTATTTCTGGCTTCGCCATGTATTTGGTGCGCACGCGGCGGTCCACTTCGGCAAGCACGGCAATATGGAGTGGCTGCCGGGTAAGGCGCTGGCCTTGTCCGAGGAATGCTATCCCGAAACGGTTTTCGGCCCGCTGCCCCATGTTTATCCGTTCATCGTCAACGATCCCGGGGAGGGGAGTCAGGCCAAGCGACGGACCCAGGCGGTGATCGTCGATCACCTGATGCCGCCGCTGACCCGCGCCGAGAGCTATGGTCCGCTCCGGGACTTGGAGGCGCTGGTCGATGAGTACTATCAAGCGGCGGGTATGGACCGCCGGCGGCTTACCGTCCTACGGAAAGAGATTCTCGATCTCAGCCGTGACCTTCGCCTCGACCGGGATGTAGGGATGATCCCCGATGACGATGATGATGAGGCGCTCGGAAAGATCGACAACTATCTCTGCGAATTGAAGGAAACCCAAATCAGAGGCGGGTTGCATGTTTTTGGCCGGTCGCCCGACGGCGATCTGGTCCAGGATCTGCTGGTTGCCCTGACCCGTGTGCCGCGTGGCAATGGCGAGGGCGAAGATGCCTCCTTGATCCGAGCCTTATCCGCCGACCTGGGGATGGTCGATTTCAATCCTTTGGACTGTGAGCTTGGCAAGGTCTGGGATGGGCCTCGGCCATCGCCACTGGAGACCGGGGCCGGCGTTTGGCGATCCTGTGGCGACACGGTGGAGCGCCTCGAACATTTGGCCCTGAGCCTGGTTTCGGGATCAACGGACGCGGACCCGGATTGGCACCGGACACGAGCCGTTCTCGATCATATTGCGACGACTCTCCGGCCCGCTATCGAGGATGCGGGAGAAGCGGAATTGACCGGCATCGTGACGGGGCTCGATGGCCGGTTCGTATCGCCGGGTCCCAGCGGGGCACCGAGCCGGGGCCGGCTCGACGTTCTTCCCACCGGGCGGAATTTCTATTCGGTCGACGTGCGCGCAGTACCGACTCCTACCGCCTGGACACTGGGATGGAAGTCGGCCTCGTTGTTGATCGACCGGTACTTTCAGGATTACGGCGAATATCCGTCGCGGCTCGCCATCTCGGCTTGGGGAACGGCCAACATGCGGACGGGTGGCGACGACATCGCCCAGGCTCTCGCGCTCATGGGTGTTCAGCCCACTTGGGACCCGCAAACCCGGCGTATGACCGGATTCGATATCATGCCGTTGGACGTGCTGGACCGTCCCCGTGTGGACGTTCTGTTCCGGGTCTCCGGGTTTTTTCGCGATGCTTTTCCGACCCAACTGGAGTTGCTCGACTCGGCCGCGCGGGCAGTCGCCGATCTGGATGAACCGCATCATCTCAACCCGATTGCCGGTCAGGTGCGATCGGACGCCGAAGCCCTGGTCGCCGCCGGCCACGATGAGGGCTCGGCCCGCCGGCACGCCGGTCATCGGGTATTCGGGTCCAAGCCGGGTGCCTATGGCGCCGGTCTTCAGGCATTGATCGACGAGCGGTTGTGGGAATCCGATGAGGACCTCGCGCAGGCCTATGTCGCCTGGGGCGGATATGCCTATGGCGGCGGGGCGGCGGGCGAGGCCGTGCCCGAACTGTTTGCGTCGCGCCTTTCCAATATCGAGGCCGTGGTTCAGAACCAGGACAATCGGGAGCACGATGTCCTGGACAGCGACGATTACTACCAGTTCGAGGGCGGGATGGCAGCGGCGGTTCGCCACTTCGGCGGAACGCAGCCGGAGATTTACCACAACGATCACTCCCGGCCCGAGAGCCCCCGCATCCGGACACTGCATGACGAGATCGGGCGGGTCGTCCGCGCGCGCGCCGCCAACCCCAAGTGGATCGATGGCATCATGCGGCACGGCTACAAAGGGGCCTTCGAGATCGCGGCCACCGTGGACTATCTGTTCGCCTTTGCCGCCACGTCGCGGGTGGTGGAGGATCATCACTTCGATCAGCTATTCGATGCCTACTTGCGCGACGAGCGGGTTCGATCGTTTATTGAAGACAGCAATCCATCGGCCTTAAGCGAAATCGCCGAGCGGTTCGGAGAGGCGATTGACCGGGGGCTTTGGCATCCCCGGTCCAACGCCGCGGCGGCGCTGTTGGCAGAGATCAGGGAGGAGAGGGGCAGATGACCGAAGAGCCGAGCGAAGACGAAATCAACGCACGCGCCAATGAAAAGCGGCGCAAGCACAAGGAAGCCAAAGACAAAATCCTGGCCACCAAGACCAGGGAAGGCGGCCTGTTGGTGGTCCATACGGGCAAGGGCAAGGGCAAGACCACAGCCGCCATGGGTATCGTCGCCCGATGTATCGGCCACGGCATGAAGGTCGGCATCGTCCAGTTCGTGAAGGGAAAGTGGGAAACCGGAGAGCGTGTCGTCCTCGAACGGTTCCCCGATCTTGTGACCATGACCGCCATGGGGGAGGGATTCACCTGGGAAACCCAGGACCGGGCCCGGGATATCGCGGCGGCAACCGCCGCGTGGGAGCGGGCCAAGGAAATGATCAACGATCCGGACAACAAGCTGGTGCTCCTGGACGAGATCAACATCGTGCTGCGCAACGATTATCTCGACATCAACGAAGTGGCCGCCTTCCTCAAAAACAAGCCGGCCGATATCCACGTGATCTGCACCGGGCGGAATGCGAAGCCGGAGCTTATCGAAGCCGCCGATTTGGTCACCGAGATGACCGAGATCAAACACCATTTCCGGGCCGGCTTTAAGGCGCAGGCCGGAATCGAATTCTAGGGACGCCTCCGTGTCCGCCAAGGCATTGATGTTTCAGGGGACGGCGTCCGATGTCGGAAAGTCGCTGGTCACAGCGGCGTTCTGCCGGGCGTTGACCAACCGCGGGCATTCGGTCCGGCCATTCAAACCTCAAAATATGTCGAACAACGCGGCGGTCACCGCGGACGGCGGTGAGATTGGCCGGGCGCAGGCCCTGCAGGCGAGGGCCTGCCGCGTCGATCCCCACGTCGATATGAACCCGGTACTGTTGAAGCCCCAGTCGGATGTGGGATCCCAGGTCGTGGTCCGGGGCGAAGTCAAAGGGAACTACTCGGCTCGTGAATTTCAGGACATCAAGCCGGATTTGCTGGACGATGTTGTCGCCGCTTTCGGCCGCTTGGGCGAAGATGCCGACTTTGTGGTGGTGGAAGGCGCGGGCAGTGCCGCCGAGATCAATCTCCGCCGAAATGATATTGCCAATATGGGGTTTGCCCTAGCCGCGGGCGTGAACGTGGTCCTGATTGGCGATATCGACCGGGGCGGGGTGATCGCAAACATTGTCGGCACCAAAGCGCTCCTCGATCCCGCGGAAGATGCGCTGATCGCCGGCTTCATCATCAACCGGTTTCGCGGCGATCCGTCATTGTTTGACGGCGGCCTCACCATGATTGCCGAGCGGACCGGGTACCGTTCCTTCGGCGTACTGCCCTATTTGACGGCGGCGAGACATCTTCCCCAGGAAGATGCCATGTCGCTCGAGAACAGGGAGGGCGGCCCTGTTGGCGGGACTATCCGGATTGCCGTTCCGCGCCTCGCCCATATTTCCAACTTCGACGATTTCGACCCGTTGATCGCCGAGCCGGATGTGGATCTCATCATGGTGCCGCCGGGCGCGGCGCTGCCGGGCGATGCGCACCTGGTTATTCTCCCCGGCTCCAAGGCAACCATTGCCGATCTCGCTCACTTGAGGGAGCAGGGCTGGGATATCGATCTCGCCGCCCATGTCCGGCGGGGCGGCGAGGTCTTGGGTATTTGTGGAGGCTATCAGATGCTCGGCCGCCGGATTGCCGATCCGGACGGCCTAGAAGGCCCGGCCGGTTCAACGGACGGGCTCGGTTATCTTGATATGGAGACGCGGCTGACGGCCGGAAAAACACTTGCCGAGGTGTCGGGCGCCGACCCCCGGGGCACGCCCATCGCCGGTTATGAGATGCATGTCGGGGAGACGTCGGGTCCGGCGACCGCGACCCCGTACCTGACCCTTGAGGGCCGGGCCGACGGAGCGGTCTCGGAAGATGGCCGGATCGCCGGGTGCTACGTCCACGGATTGTTTGCCGCCGATCAATTCCGGCATTCGTTCCTGAGGCGGCTTGAAGAACGGTCGGCATCCGGCCTGCGGTATGAAGCGTCCGTCGAGGCCGCCTTGGACGATGTCGCCGAAGCGCTGGAATCGAATCTGGATGCCGGCGGCCTCATGGACGCCGCCGGCTAGCCCGCATTTCTCACTAGGGTCACGGCCTGCGTCGCGTCCAGGCGGTCGATCCGCCAGGAGCGGCCCGAAAAGCGTAGCGGCGACTACGGTTGAGGGCCGCGACGCCGCGGGCGGGCGCCGGGGCGCGACCCGAAGGGCGGCGCTCTCTGGTCGGCAGCGTGCGTCGAGGCGCTTGCCTGATGTCACCGCATCGCGCGGCGCGCCTCTCCTGCTCCGCCGACCAGACAGCGCCGCGCAGACCATGACCCTAGTGAGAAATGCGGGCTAGTTGCCGAACTCCAGAACCGCTGCCGCGCCCGTCACCCCGGCCAACAGGGCGCAGGCAACGACATAGATCCTCAGCCCCCGCCGGATGGCCTGCTCGCCGCAGTCCGCCGGACCGCCGTCGAGCCAGGGTTCGTCGAGGCCGTCGCCGCCGTATTTCCTGGGACCGCCGAGCGCAACCTGCAGCGCGCCCGCCATAGCAGCCTCGGGATAGCCGGCATTCACTGATCTGTGTTTCCGTCCATCCCGGAACATCGTGACGAGCGCTGACTTTGGCGCACCGGTTCCAAGACCGGCGGCAGCCGCAATCAAAAGGCCGGCAAATCGCGCGGGGATGTAGTTGAGGACATCGTCCAGCCGTGCCGACGCCCAGCCGAAATCCCGGTACTCGTCATTCAGGTGGCCGATCATGCTGTCGGCGGTATTGACGGCTTTGTAGAGCATCATCCCCGGCAGACCGAAGAAGACCGCGATCATAACCGGCGCAACCACGCCATCGCTGAAGTTTTCGGCTGTCGATTCGATGGCCGCGCGGCTCACCCCCGCTTCGTCCAGGTTGTCGGGATCCCGGCCGACGATCCTGGCCACTGCCGATCGTCCGCTATCCAGCCCGCCGTCGCGCAAGGCGTTGGCCACGTCGGCGACATGCCGGTAGAGGCTGTTCTGGGCAATGAGCAGGGACATCAGAAGCGCGATCAATGCCCACCCGTAAGGCAGGGGAGCCGCCCAGGCGACAATCAGGGCGCCTGTCAGCCATGCCAGGGCGCCCACCGCACATACGGTCAAGATGCCCGATAGGCGTCTGGCAATGGCCGGGATCGAGGGTCGATTAAGCAGACTGTCGAGACCCGAGGTCACCTTGCCCACAACGACCACCGGGTGCGGTACGTATCGGTAAAACCAGCGTGGATCGCCTATCGCGGCGTCGACCAGCATCGCAAGCAGAACGACGAGGAGCGGCGTGTCGGCCCACACGGACATTCAGGTCTCGACGTGCGGGTCGTTCAGCGCTTCGGCCAGCCGGGCTTGATTCCGGTCGCGGCCGGGTAGGCCGATCCGCAGCCATCGGGGATGGGACGGGAAGTATCGGGTCAAAATCCCGTTTCGCGCGAGGTGTTCATATATCCGCCCGGCGTCATCGGCCTCGACCAGCCTGAACAGATCGGTGCCGCCGATGACGGTTAAGTTCTTGCCGGCGAGGAGGAGGTCCAGCTGCCGGCGGGCGTCGCCGAGGGTTTGCCGCATATTCTCCTGCCACCGGCGATCCGAAAGGGCGCGAACGCCGATGGTTATGGCCGGCCCGCTCACGGCCCACGGGCCCAACCTCTCGCGAATCGCGGAAATGACTTCCGGTTCACCGGCCGCAAATCCGAGACGCAGGCCGGCCAGTCCGAAAAACTTTCCCAGGGACCGGAGGACCACCAGGCCCGGAAGAGGAAGGAGCGGTGCGGTCGAGAAATCCGGCGCAACGTCGGCGAAGGCTTCGTCGACGATCAGCAGCCCGCCGCGCTGAAACAGCTCGTCCGCCGCTTCAGCCAGCGCCGATGCCGGACTCAGCCTCCCGTCCGGGTTGTTGGGATTGACGGCAACCACGACATCGGCGGCCAGAGCGTGTGAAAGAGAGCTCACTTCTGATACCGAATGTCCGGCATGACGCCAGCAAGCCGCATGCTCTTCGTATGTCGGGCCCAGCACGGCAACCGTCGATGGCTCGCGAAGATGAGGGAGAATTTGGATGATTGCCTGTGTGCCGGGTGCGGCGACCACCGATGTGGCGGGGTCCAGACCGTAGGCGGATCTCGCAGCCAGCAGAAGCCCGCCCAGGTCGCCGTCATGGGGCAATCGGCGGATTAGGTCGGGTTGGATGGTCAGGGCGTCATAAGCGAAGGGATTGATCCCGGTGGATAGGTCCAGCCATCCCTCGGGAGGCTCGCCGAATGCGGCGGATGCCTGATCCAGCCGGCCGCCGTGATGAAGGGGAGCATTGGCCACGGGGATACCGGCCGCCTAGGCCGACCTCTTGCCGGTCGGCGCCTCAAAAGGCCGTGCCGGAGGTTGGGCCGGCCCGATGGGGACGACGATCCGGTTGCCGCCATCACCGTGAATTTGCGCTTCGATCCCGTAAACCCGGGCCAACCGTTCTTCAGTCAGAACGCGCGCAGCTTGGTCGTCAGCGACGACCCGGCCGCCGGCCATCAGCACGATCCGGTCGCAGTACCGGAGCGCCAGCGTCAGGTCATGGAGGACGACAACCACGCTCCGGCCCCGACGGGCGAGGTCCTTCAGCAGCTGCATGATTTGCAGCTGATGTCCCGGGTCGAGGCCCGAAACCGGCTCGTCGGCCAACAGGATCGGCGCCTCGACGGCCAACGCGGAAGCCAGCAGCATCCGAATTCTCTCACCACCGGACAAGGTGGGGGCGTGGCGGTCCCGAAGATGGACGATATCCGTCTCTTCGAGCACCCGCTCGATGACCGTCCAATCGCGCCGTCCGAGACCACGGAACGTACTCGAATAGGGCAGCCGTCCGAGGCCGACGATCCGCTCGACGCTCATCGGCCAGTGTACGCCCGCATTCTGCGCCAGATACGCAACCTCGCGCGCGATCTCCGGGCGCGACAGGGTTGCCACAGGGCGCCCGTTCACGTGAACGCCTCCGCGGTCGGGATTTATCAGATTGACCAGGCAACGAAGCAGGGTGGTCTTTCCGGCGCCGTTGGGTCCGATCAGGCCGACGATCTCTCCATCCGCCAGAGACAAACCGGCCTCCCGCAAAATGGTTGTCCCGCTCCGGATGACGGTCAGTCCATTTGCATGGAGAAGACAACTCATTTTGTCGCTACCATGACCCGCATGCGCTGGAATGCGCTGGTTCTATATAACTTGTTGTAAAACATATTAAAAAATCATTTCTCTATCCATCCAGACCCTTGCATCCATGTCCTGAATGCGCTCCAATGCGCCCCAATTTCCAGCCGGTCGCTTTCGGTTTGCTTACTTGGTGTGCGGCCCATCTCGACTTCCCGAACCAGCTTCCGGCAGCCCGGTCGAGAAACGAAGGAACGAGGACATGCCCGAACGCCAGCACCGAACGCTCACCAAACGCATCGTGGACCGCCTCGCCGTCAACGGCAAGGACGTGGTGTATTGGGACTCGGATCTGCCTGGCTTCGGGATCCGGGTTTACGCGAGCGGGCGCAAGGTTTACGTGGTGCAGACGCGGGCCAACGGCAAGTCCATCCGGGCAACGATCGGCCGGCACGGGGACATCGCGCCCGACGAAGCGCGCAGGCAGGCGGCGAAGCTCCTCGCGTGCATCAAGGCCGGACAGCCGCTTGTCGAGCCGGAACCCCAACCGGAGCCGACCGTGACGGACCTTGCGGAACGCTACCAGCGCGAGTACGTCGCGATGCACTGCAAGCCCCTCACCGTGAGCCACTACGGCCTCATGCTAAAGAATCACATCGTGCCGGGCCTGGGGGAACTTCTTGTGTCGGAAGTCGAGCGCAAGGACATCCTCAAGTTCCAGTTCGCACTGAACAAGATGCCCACGGCAGCGAACCGTTGTGTCGACATCCTGGTGAAGATGTTCAGCTTGGCGGAGCTTTGGGAGATGCGTCCGCCGGGGCGCAACCCCTGCAAGTCGGTGCGCCGATACAAGGTCGATCCCCACAAGGAGCGGTTTCTGACGCCCGAGGAACTCGCGCGGCTCGGGCGCACCCTCGATGTCGCGCCCGAGAAGCGGCTCGCCTCCCGGCACGCGGCGGCGGCGATCCGGCTGCTGGTGCTGACCGGGTGCCGGCGCAACGAGATCATGGGGCTCGCCTGGGACGACCTCGACTTTGAGGCGGGCAAAATGCGGCTCGCGGACAGCAAAACGGGTCCGCGCATCATCCCGATGCCGCCCGCGGCGGCGGAGGTGCTGGCAGAGTTGCCGCGCATCCCGGGCAATCGATGGGTGTTCCCCGGCCGGAAGAAGGGCGCCCATCAAACTAATATCAACGATTCCTGGTCCCGCGTTCGCAAGCACGCCGGTCTCGACGGCGTCCGCCTTCATGACTTGCGTCATACCTTTGCCAGCAGGGCGCTCGCGCTCGGCGAGGGATTGCCGATGATCGGCGAACTGCTCGGCCACCGGAAGATCGAGACGACCGCGCGCTATGCGCATCTCGCCCGGGAGTCGGTGCGGGCCTCGACGGCCAAGGTCGCCGAGAGCATCGGCGCTGACATCCTGACAGAGCGGGCCGGACCATGAATTGCGCCACGGGATTGATGGAAGCAGGGAACGGAGACGGACGATGGCGAGGCTGAATCGCAAATCCATTTCGAGACGGACCGTGGAGGCGCTGCCGGTGGGCGAGCGCGAGGTGGTCTACTGGGACTCGAATCTTCAGGGCTTCGGGGTCCGTGTGTATCCGTCCGGCTCGAAAGTTTACCTCGTGCAGACGCGCGCGAGCGGCAAGTCCCGGCGCCTGACCGTCGGGCGACACGGCCTCATGACGGCGGCCCAGGCGCGAACCAAGGCCGCACGGATCATCTCCGACATCAAGGCCGACAGGGAGCCGGTGCTCGATGACGGCGCATCGCCTGCGGACGCCGGCCCCACGGTCGCGGAGGTGGCGGAGCGCTACATGACCGAGCACGTCAAGGTGCGCTGCAAGCCGACCACGGTGCGCCAGTGCCGGTACATGCTCGACCGCCACATTCTGCCCGCTCTCGGCTTGGTGCGTCTCGGGGAGGTCGGGCGGGAGCGCGTCGCGGCCCTTCACTACAGTCTGCACCAGACGCCGGTGACGGCAAACAAGGTCGTGGACATGCTCTCACGGCTCTTCTACATGGCCGAGCTGTGGGGGGTCGCTCCGGAGGGCGGCAACCCGTGCCGGTTCGTGCGCAAGTATCAGGAGAAGAGTTGTGAGCGCTTCCTCTCCGAGGAGGAGTTCCGGCGACTCGGGCGCACGCTCGACGCGGTCGAGGCCGAAGGCAGGGTCCATCCGAGCGCGGTGGCGGCGTTCCGACTGCTGATGCTCACTGGCTGCCGGCGCAACGAAATCCTGACGCTGCGCTGGGAGGACGTGGACCTCGATGCGGGCGAACTCAGATTGCGCGACGCGAAGACTGGTGCGCGTTTGGTCGCCCTGTCTCCCCCGGCGCGGTGGGTGCTCGCGAACCTGCCGCGCCTGCCCGGCAATCCCTGGGTGATTTCCGGGGCGAGGCCCGGTACCCATCTGAGCAACCTCAACAACGGCTGGCTAGTGGTGCGCAAACGCGCGGATCTGAAGGACGTGCGGATCCACGATCTGAGACACTCATTCGCGAGCAGGGCGCTGGCGCTCGGAGAAAGCTTGCCGATGATCGGCAAGATGCTTGGTCACCGAAAAGTGCAGACGACGGCGCGCTACGCGCACCTTGCGCGCGATTCGGTGAAGGCATCGGCCGCGCGGGTCGCCGAGAGCCTGCGTGCGGATCTGGCGGGCGAGACCGAACCCCCGTCCCTTGAGCCATGACCGTCGACCGCACCGTCGCAGCGTGCATCCTCGCGGCGGCCTCCGCTCTTGCGCTTGCCGGTACCGGCCGGACCGAGACATGGCGCGGGCTGCCGCACGTGTCTGGCTGGCCATTCACGCGTGGGTCCACTCAGCTGCTTCCGGGTAGATTGTCGCCGTCGGCATAAACACCCATAAGTCCTGCCCCCCGCCTGTCGCGCTGCCGGTCCGCCCCCGGGCTCCACCGCCGCGCCCTTCGCCGTCGAGAGGAGATGCCTGGCCGTGAGCGGGGCGGCGGCGGGGATGCCCGGGGGAGGGCGTCCGTCCGCCGCAATCCACCACAGCAAGATGGAGACGGCACCATGACGGCAGCACTGGCAATACCCGGCAACACGGCGGAAACCTTCCTGGTTCATTTCTTCGGCACCGGCCTGACGGACGACCGGTACGTCGTCGAACGGTACCGGGCTCGCGCGGACGGCCACATTATTCCCGCCCCCGCCGAGGCCCCCAAAGCGAAGGGCCGCGGCAAGGCGAAGAACATGGTCGTCTCGCGCAAGCAGGCCGAGGCGATGCGCCCCGGTCGCACGGAGATCATCATCTGCACCGGGCTCAGCACCCGCGGCGGCAGACAGGCTTGGGGGAGCGTGGCCCTGGGCCTATTCTGCGACCGCCGCCAGAAGGGCTGACCGCCCCCTTTCCCGGACGTCCAGCCGTCCCGCCCCCGCCTTGTCGTGGGCCTGTCCCGGCCGCCGGGCCGGGGCCGGCGGCGGGACGTCCGCTTTTTTCTTTCCCCCACGAATGGAGGACGGCATGGCCTATGCCGATCCGGCGGTCCGCCGTCAGCGGGACCGCGAGCGTGTCGCCCGGCGTAAAGCTGCCGGCATCTGCACCAAGTGCAAAGCTCCCGCACGCCCCGGGCGCACGACCTGCGAGCCCTGCGCCGGGAAGCACCGGGCCGGGGACCGCGCCCGTCACGCCAGGGCAAAGGCCGAGGGGATTCCATATGGCGGACGCGACCCGGAAGCCCGGCGCCTGGCCGGCCGGAAGCGCAGCCGCCGGCGAGCCGAGACCCGCCGGGCCGCCGGGTTATGCGTCCGCTGCGGGCATGTCCCGCCCGGGGAGGGCCGGTCGATGTGCGAGCCCTGCCGCGAGGATCGCCGGGCCGGAAAACGGGCATTCCATGCCGAACGCCGCGCTGCCGGTTTGTGTGTCCAGTGCGCGACGCCCGCGCCCGGCGGCAAGGCCTATTGCGATCCCTGCGCCAAGACCCGCTCCAGGCGCCGGAACCTCAAGGCGAAGCGGGAGGCCGATCGCCGCAGATATTCCGAGCGGCGCGCCAGGGGCGATTGTACATCATGCGGCAACCCGGCAAACGGGGCTGCCGAGTGCCGGGCCTGCCGCGAGGCTGCCCGCGCCCGCTACGATGCCCGACGGGCCGCCGGAATCTGTGTCAAGTGCCAAACCCCTACCTATGGCGGCGCCACCTACTGCGGCCCTTGCGCCGTGGCCAAGGAAGAACGCCGCGACCGCGAGGCGGAATACGCCGCCAAGCGTGCCCGCTATTCCGAAAGGCGGGCCAAGGGCCGATGCGTCGCCTGCAATGCGCCGTCACCGGGGGTGGCGCGCTGCGAGCCCTGTTCCCGCAAACATCGGGAGAGCTCGGGCGCATTCCGGGGCATCCCGGTCTGGGATCCCACCTGGACGGTGATCGAGATCGCCACCGGCCGGGATCTCGGAACCTATGACAGCGAGGCCGAAATCGCGCTCTGTCTCGCCTTCGAAAAGCTGGAGCGCGAACAGGTCGAGGTGATCTCCGACATCAGTCAAATGACGACTCTTACCGCGCCCAGTTGGTGGTGAGCCGGCCCCAACGCGACCGAAGGGGAATCCCCACCAATACCGCGTGTCTGCCTGACGACCCGGCTTATCGCTTCCATCCGGCTGTCGACGACAAGGACGAACTGCCGCAGATCCGATGTGGTGGACGCCTCCTCCAGACGGCATCCCACTATGTGCCATGTTGGAGGGGTCACCAATACCAACAGAAGGAGAAGGCGTCCACGGATCAGGCTAGCATCATCGGGATCGATCTGGGAAGCATGGTTTTCAGCTTCACGGTGCTCGGTCTCGACCGCGCCGCCTGGACCACATTCGCCGCCCACTGTCGGCGCCGGCGGCCCGACCGGCAGCACCCTGCACTGATCCGCGCCGGATGGCGTGATTTGCCCGAGACGCGGATCGTAGCCCTGTCCCAGTCGATATCACCGAGGCGCAGGGCGACGATATCGCCGGGCCGTAGCGCCAACCGTGCAAGCAGCAGCAGGATCGCGCGGTCGCGTACGCTCAAGGGGTCATTGCCGCAGCACGCAATCGTGCGCTCGATGTCTTCGGCCGGGATGTACCGTGGGAGACTGGACAGCCGCCACACCGGCACCGTGGGCACTGCCCCGATCAGGGCTGGTGCGATGCTACCTTCCGATACCAAGAACCGAAGGTACATCCGCATCACGGTTGTTAGCCGCCGGGCGTAAGCGCGCGACCAGGGCTGCATCTGTTCGAACAACACCCGCCGGATCAGTGCCGCGTCATAGGTCGCCGGATCGTCGCCAAGGCGAGGCAGGATCTCTGCGATTAAGCGGATGTGCTGCCTTATGGTCCCCGGGCCGATGCCGCGATTGCATTCAAGCCAAGCGGCGTACCTCTTGAGGCGACCTGGCAGGGTCGGCTCCCCCTGGACAGGTTCCAGGGGTTCAATCCGCCCGATGGCAACGAGATGATTCAAGAAGCCGCGTATTTCGGTTTCGTAAGCGGGTTTGGATGATCGCGACTTCTGACCGCAAAACACGCCGGGGATGGAGCAGACGAACTCCCTGCGCCGGTATCGTGCACGGACCTCTGGTGACAGGTCGCATAGGCGAAGCCGTGACAAGTGGAGCCAGACAAGGAGACCGCCACATCCATGGCGGTACAGATCGATAGTTGCAGTCGCGTAGCCATCCCGGCGCAAGCCCGCGAGGAATGCACCCAGCAGCCGGAAGTTTTCGTCGAGCTCGCCGGGCGTGTCGATGCGCCCCGTTCGCTCAAGGAAGCGGATGAACGTCATTAGCTTGGACGACGTCCGGCACTTGCGCCAACGGCGAAGCCGGACCGGTGCTGACGATGCGCCACAACGGCAGTCGTGCTGCAAAAACCGGTCGATGACTGTGCCGTCGACTGTCTTGAGCTCGATACCGGCGAGTTCGAGCCAGATCAGAAAATGGCGAGCGGCATACCGGTATTTTCGGAACTGACTTTCGGCAGCCGTGCCGCGACGACGGAGATCGTCAATGAAGGCGAGGTTGATGACGTTGAAGCTAGCCAGTGCGGCGCTGCCCAAGGATCGGCTGTTGGATGTCGTAGACAATATTCGTCCTCCACTTGCATGAGTGAGAGAACGACTCTGTCGGAAAGTGAGCCGCGGAACTAATGCCGAGTGAACGCGCGACAGAACCGCCGGTCGCAGCGGTCTGCCGCACGCTACTCGGCATTACCAACTTCTCGGCATAAAGCGCATCGCGGCCTGACCGCACCGCCTCGACAGGCCGCGTCGTCGCTTCGGCGGCGGCGCGGCCCGTTTCTTCGTTCGCACACCGGTGATGCGGCGACGCCGTCCTCGCGCGCGCTTCGCGCCGCGCTCGTGCTCCGGCTCGCTGTCGCTCGCCGATCGCGGTTGTTCGCCGATCCCGGCGCACCGCTCGCGGCACTCGTGACGGCGCTCCCAACGAGCCCGCCGTCACCGCGCTCGACACGCCGTCCCATGGCAGTGTCCGCACCAGCCGCCACTCGATCGCCGTGGCGGCTCCCCTCCGCCGTCTTCGACGGCGTCGATGCCCCCATGAACATCGCAGCACGATTTTAGCCTTCTGGACCGCGGAGCGGTTGTTTCGTTACACCTGACGCAGCGGGCTGCGGATCATAGCGGAGGCTGCGAATGACTGCGATGGGCTGCGCAGGCTGTTGATTTTGCGTATCCCTGTCGTGCCGGAAATAGTCCGCCGCTACAGCGCGCCAGGCCCCGCCGCTACAGCGCGCCGTGAAGAGCGTGGAAAATCAAGGCATTGACTTATCCGGGAAACACGAACCGGCCCGCTCCGCCGCCAGAGCGCGTATCCTCAATCCGAAAGAGGGCGCTCCAGCGGCATGCGCTGGCATGCGCACCGTCATGATAACAGCGGTCGTTCGACCCCCGGCTTGTCATACGCCTGTGCGGTGTTCAGCCATTTCCACCGACTGGAAATTCCGGGCTTCCCATGTAAAATCGAGTGGACCGGGACGCGAACAGCGGACACTATCGACCTGAAGGGAGGCCGAACGCGATGGAAAAATCGGCTGAGCAGTTGCTGGAGAAGCGCATCCGCGTAACCTCCGGGCAATGGGACCGCCTGCTGGAGGCGGCCCAGGGAACCAGTCTCACCCCGAACCAGCTCATGGTCGAGCTTGCAATAGAAGCCTTGGACCGGCGTGAATGGCCAACCACCGAGGCCGACATCCGCATGTACCGCGCCAGCCTGTTCACCGCGCAGGTGCTCGCGCGCGAGCTGATCGATACCGGGCGCGAGGAAGAGCTTGCAGAAATCCGCCGCCATGTCTCGCAGATAGCGCCGGAATTGCCCGAGACCACCACCGAACCAAGTGCTTGACCAAGCCCGTGCCGGCGCTATCCTTGCCGCTCCGGGCGAGAGTCCACCGCCTCGGCAGGCGGATTCCCGGTGCGGAACGGGCAGGGAGCGGAGGACAATGACGCGGCAAGTGAAGATCGGGGAGGCCAAGACCCACCTGTCGGCGCTGCTGGCGGCAGTGGAGGCGGGCGAGGATCTGGTGATCTGCCGGGGTGCGACTCCGGTGGCCCGTGTGACACGGATCGCCCGCGAGGGCGAGCACGCCGCCCTCAGCGCGACGCTTCGCCGCGAACGGGCGAAGCAGAAGGCGGTGACGACGGAAGATATCCTGTCCTGGCGTCACGAGGGACACGCGCGCTGATGGCGTTCGTTCTCGACGCCTCCGTCGCGGCGGCATGGGTTCTGCCGGACGAGGATGCGGCGGTTGCCGATGTCGCGCTGGACCGGCTGGGCGCGGAGATGGCGAAGGTTCCGGGACTATTCTGGCACGAGCTGCGCAATCTGCTGCTGAGCGCGGAGCGCCGGGGGCGTATCGACGGCGGTTACGCCGACACATCCATGGCGCGGCTGCGCCGCCTTTCCATCGTCTGTCCGGACGAATCCGACGACCGCGAGGTCATGGCGATGGCGCGCGCCCATCGCCTGAGCGCCTACGATGCGAGTTATCTGGCGCTCGCGTTACGCGAGGGCTGTGCGCTGGCGAGCCTCGACCGGCGCCTGAACGAGGCGGCTGCCGCCGAAGGCATGGCGACGTTCGCCTGAGCGGAACAGGAGTGTTGCCCAGCAATGTGTTACTGGGCGCACAAGATGCGCAACATCCTCAACAAGGTCCGCAAGGACGACCAGCAGGCGGTCAAGGCCGAGAGCGCCGCACGGTGCTTCGCCGATCGCTGGCAGCCCGTCTACCCCAAGGCCGTCGCCTGCCTGCGCAACGATCTCAACGATCTGCTCACCTGCTTCCGCGACAACACCCTTGCCGAGCGAAAGCAGGTCAGGACCACCAACGCCATCGAACGAAGGTTCCGAGAGGTCCGCAGGCGAACAAGGCCCATGGGAACATTCCAAGACAAAACTTCAATGGACCGCATCCTCTACGCGGTCTTCATCCACGAAAACAAATCCCAGGGAATCAGCACCCCCGTCTCCCTGACACATAACTCTTGACGTCACCGCCTAGCCGCCATGTTTGCAGTGACTTGGCGACCGGCGATATTATAAGCCATACGAGCGCCAGTTACACTTCTGAGTAGAATATTTTGAACGCTGTTGAAATCGAAGAAGCGATATCGGAACTGGCGGCGGAAGTATTCGATGCCGAGGAGTTCCCGTTCGCGTTCCTGGCGGCGTTTGGGAACAAGGCGACGACGATCAAGCGTCTCAAGAACGGATCTACAAATTCTTCCGATATCGATGGCGGGGTGCTGCAACGCAACAACATCCATCTGGCCGTTTGCGGGTCCGGACAGGTTTCAACAATCCTGGGGGCGCTTCGGGATAGTCCAGCTACCGCCAAGGGCAAGGCCAAATACATTCTGGCGACCGATGGTGAACAGTTTGAAGCCGAGGATTTAGGTTCCGGCGAGACAGTTGCCTGCGAATATGCGGAGTTCCCAGATCATTTTGGGTTCTTCCTTTCGCTCGCGGGCATCACGACCGTCAGGGCGATTCGGGAAAGCGCTTTCGACATCAAGGCGACGGGTCGCCTGAACCGACTGTATGTGCAACTCCTAAAGGATAATCCGGAGTGGGGGACCGAGGATCGCCGCCATGACATGAACCATTTCATGGCCCGCCTCATCTTCTGCTTTTTTGCCGAGGATACGGACATCTTCAACGGGGACGATCTGTTCACGTCGACCGTCGCGCAGATGAGCGAAAGCGGCTCCAGCAACACCCATGAAATTATCGGCGGGCTGTTCCGGGCAATGAATACTGAGCTCAAAGACCGGGCTAAGGAGGACACACCTCGTTGGGCTGATGTCTTTCCCTACGTGAACGGCGGGTTGTTCTCCGGAAGCCTCGATGTCCCGGTTTTCAGCCGCATTGCGCGGTCGTATTTGCTGCATATCGGCGGCTTGGATTGGAAGCAGATTAACCCCGATATTTTCGGCTCCATGATCCAAGCGGTTGCCGAGGACGAGGAACGTGGCGCGCTTGGCATGCACTACACCAGCGTCCCAAATATCCTGAAGGTTTTGAATCCGCTCTTCCTCGATGACCTCCGGGAGCAACTGGAGGAGGCTGGCGACAGTTCCCGGAAACTCCTCAATCTTCGCAATCGCATTGCCAAAATCAGGGTGTTCGACCCCGCCTGCGGCTCAGGAAATTTCCTGGTCATCGCCTACAAGGAAATGCGTGCGATTGAGGCTGTCATCAATGAGAGGCGTGGTGAGTCAGACCAACGCACAGTAATTCCGCTCACCAATTTTAGGGGAATCGAACTACGCGATTTTTCAGCTGAGATCGCGCGTCTTGCTCTGATCATCGCTGAATACCAGTGCGATGTCCTGTATCGTGGACAGCAGGAGGCGCTGGCCGAGTTTCTGCCGCTCAACGCGATGAATTGGATCACCAGCGGTAATGCCCTCCGGCTGGACTGGCTCACGCTCTGCCCGCCCACAGGAACCGGCGTCAGGCTCAGCGCCGACGACCTGTTTCAGTCGCCGCTCGATCAGCCTGAGATCGACTTCGCGAATGCGGGCGGTGAGACATACATTTGCAGCAATCCCCCGTATCGCGGAAGCACATGGCAGTCGTCAGAACAGAAGGAAAACCTGAAACGCATATTCGACGGTCGCGCAAAGGGTTGGAAGTCGCTCGACTATGTCGCCGGCTGGCTCATGAAAGCGGCGGACTATGGGACACAGACCCCAACGGTCTCCGCCTTCGTGGCCACCAACTCCGTTTGCCAGGGCCAGCAGGTCGCGATCCTGTGGCCTACCATACATACGACAGGACACGAAATCGCCTTCGCGTACACCAGCTTCAAATGGGCAAATCTTGCCGCCCACAACGCTGGCGTAACCGTCGCCATCCTCGGACTTTCCGACCGTGCGGGACCGATGCGGAGGCTGTACTCGAATGGGGCTGACGGCAAGACGATCTGCCGTGAGGTCGCCAGCATCAACGCCTACCTCGTACCCGGACCGAACCTGACTGTCGCCAAGACGTCTCGGCCGGCGAGCGGGATCGGCGAAATGAGCTTCGGAAACAAGCCTGTCGATGGCGGCAATCTGTTGCTGACAGGGGACGAGGTGGACGCACTCGGGCTCGATTCCGGGGAGAAGGCCCGCTTCGTCCGGCGCTTCTACGGCTCTGCGGAGTTCATTCGCGGGCTATCCCGATACTGCCTGTGGATCGAGGATGAGCATCTGGAAGAGGCGCTGGCGATCCCGTCCATTCGTGTTCGCGTAGAAGCCGTGCGAACGGC
The DNA here is from genome assembly GCA_965213765.1 of Rhodospirillales bacterium. Classification (GTDB taxonomy): domain Bacteria; phylum Pseudomonadota; class Alphaproteobacteria; order Rhodospirillales; family UBA2165; genus JAJDXO01. The sequence goes on from OZ243926.1 coordinate 3,059,538, forward strand.
GCGTCTTGCGAGCAGGGATAGCGGCGCCAACAAAATGGCTGATCGAGCGCATCAGTTTCGCGAAATGAACTTTGGGATCAGATCCACCATCGTCGTTCCGCGAGTATCCTCGGAAAGGCGCGCTTACCTGCCAGTGGGCTTCATGTCCACGGGAAACATCGTGTCAACTGAGGCCTTCGCCCTCTACGACGCCCCGCTGTGGAACATGGCGCTGATCGCCTCGCGGCTGCATCTGGTCTGGATCGCCACGGTCTGCGGCAAGCTCAAGACCGATTTCCGTTACTCCAACACCCTCGGCTGGAACACCTTCCCGGTGCCGATCCTCACGACGAAAAACAGGGCCGACCTGACAGCCTGCGCCGAGAACATCCTGCTGGCCCGCGAGGCCCATTTTCCGGCAACCATTGCGGACCTCTATGATCCGGACGAGATGCCGGACGATTTGCGTCGAGCGCATGATCAGAATGATGACGTGTTGGAGAGGATTTACATTGGTCGACACTTCAAGAATGACACCGAGCGCCTTGAAAAGCTGTTCGAGCTCTACACCAAAATGACGACCAAGGCGGAGTTGCAAGATGTTGGAAGACAACAGGATTTAGGTGGATGACTAGGTCGATCCCTTCCATTTCCGTCACCTATGCTCAAAATGGCAGCTCCAAGAGATCCAACGAGTTAGGTATGCGCGTCATGCAGGAGCGCGCCTACGAGAAACGTGGCGAGAAGTACCTGCTGATCAAATCGCCGCCGGCGTCCGGCAAGAGCCGTGCGCTGATGTTTATCGCGCTGGATAAGCCCCACAATCAGGGGATCAAGCAAGCCATCATCGTGGTGCCGGAGCGGGCAATTGGAGCCAGCTTCAATGACGAACCGCTAAGCGACTTCGGGTTTTGGGCCGATTGGGCGGTGGAACCGAAATGGAATCTTTGCAATGCACCGGGCGAAGAGGGCGGCAAGGTAAATTCGGTCGAAGCGTTCCTGGAGAGCGATGATCAGACCCTGGTGTGTACACATTCGACGTTCCGGTTTGCCGTGGATCGTTTCGGGGTCGAGGCTTTCGATAATCGGTTGGTTGCCGTCGACGAGTTTCATCACGTCAGCGTCCATCCGGACAACAAGCTTGGCACACATCTCGGACAGTTTATCGCCCGCGACAAGGTCCACATCGTCGCGATGACAGGGTCGTATTTCAGAGGGGATGCTGAGGCCGTCCTCGCGCCGGATGACGAAGCCCGGTTCGATACCGTGACCTATACTTATTATGAGCAACTCAATGGCTATGAGTATCTCAAGACCCTGAACATCGGCTACTACTTTTATGCCGGATCATACGCCGACAGCATTCTGGAGGTTCTCGACCCAGCCGAAAATACCATCATCCACATTCCCAATGTCCAATCGCGGGAGAGCACAAAAGACAAGCACAAGGAAGTGGAACACATCATCGAGGAGCTCGGCGACTGGAAAGGAATCGATGAAGATACGGGATTTCACCTCGTCGAGACCGCGGAGGGCAGGACCCTTCGGATCGCGGATCTGGTCGATGACGATCCATCCAAGCGGGACAAGGTTTCCGCGTCCCTCAAGCGCCCGGGGGAGAAAGACAATCGGGATTTCGTCGACATAATCGTTGCCCTTGGCATGGCCAAGGAGGGCTTCGACTGGATTTGGTGCGAACATGCGTTGACTATCGGTTATCGGGCAAGCCTTACGGAAATTATTCAGATCATCGGCAGGGCGACGCGGGATGCGCCCGGCAAGACCCATGCGCGTTTCACCAACCTGATCGCCGAGCCGGACGCCTCGGAAGAAACCGTTACCGATGCGGTAAACGACACCTTGAAAGCGATAGCGGCCAGCTTGCTCATGGAACAGGTACTGGCGCCCAAGTTCAACTTCACGCCAAAGAACAAGGATAGCGGGCCAATCGAGGGATATAACTACGGGGAAGGCGGTTACGATCCCAAGACTGAGAACATCGGTTTCAATGAAGAGACCGGCCAGTTCCAGATCGAGATTAAGGGGCTTTCCGATCCCGAGAGTGACGAGGCAAAGCGCGTTTGCCGGGAGGACCTGACCGAGGTCGTTGCGGCTTTCGTGCAGGACAAGACGGCGCTTGAGCGAGGAATGTTCGACGAAGAAATGGTGCCGGAAGAACTGACCCAAGTGCGAATGGGTAAGATCGTCAAAGACAAATTCCCGTCTCTGAGCGATGTGGATCAAGAAGCGATACGGCAGCACGCCGTCGCGGCATTGAATCTCACGCAGAAGGCAAAGGAGATTGTCAATTCCGAAGACGATGGGGGCGCCAGCGGCAATACGGCATTGATAGACGGTGTGCGGAAATTCGCGATGGATGTGCGCGATCTGGATATGGATCTGATCGACAATATCAATCCGTTCGGCGAGGCCTACGCTATTCTCGCCAAGGCGATGAATGAGGAGAGCCTGAAACAGGTGGCGGCCGTCATCGCCTCCAAGCGGATCAGCCTGACGCCGGACGAAGCCCGTGAACTTGCGGCGCGGGCGCTTAAATTCAAGCAGGAGCGGGGCCGGCTGCCGTCGATCACATCCCAAGACGCCTGGGAGAAGCGGATGGCCGAGGGCGTCGCTTTCCTCGCACGCATGATGGCCGAGGCGGAAAATGGCTAAAGCCAGGTTCACGGAAGAGGATGCCGCGCTCCTCGCCGAACTTGGTGTGGAGGCCGAAGCCAAAAAGACTTCGGCCCGAACTCCGAAGGAGGAAAGGATTATCGCGGGGTTCGAGGAGATTCAGCGATTTGTGGAAGAGCAAGGCCGGGTGCCTCTACATGGCGAGGACAAGGATATCTTCGAGCGGATTTATGAAGCTGCGGGTCGAGATTGCGCGAAGTGTCGTGGGTAAACGTCGCGGCGACCATGCCCTGGCCGCCGGCGCGGACCATGCGGCCCGTCTCCGGGTCCATCATCCTGGTCTCGACGGCGTTGTCTTCGATCCAGGCGAGGGTGCGCGTTACCGCCCGGTCGTGCGCGGCGACGACGCGCCCGTCGCCGCCGACCAGAGCCGCGAGTGAGACCGACTTGGGCGCCGACAAAGTGACGTCGCGTCCGGGCCGATGGTGGATATTGCCGTCCCGATCCTTGCGCCCGAGTTGACGTCCGGTTCCGTCGGGCACCTTACCCTCGAGAACGGCCTTGAACGTGTCGGGATCAACGGGACCGGAAAATCCGAGCGCCTCGGCGCCCTTGCCGGCCCAGGCGCTGGCGTCCCGGTGGGCGGGGTCGTCCCTGGCGTAATAGCCGTCGCGCTCGTAATAGGTGACGCCCTGGGCGGGCGAGGCGACGGCGCCGATCGAGGCAACCATCTCAGATCGGGATCGGCCGGTCTTTCGACTTGCCGCCGCCGGAGTTGGTTTTGCCGTGCGAATCCGCTCGGCTCGTGGCCGCGGCCGGCGCCTCGCCGAAATCGTTCGACCCGGCATCGGCCTCGGTCCGCCCAGCGTCTCCGGCGACCGCCCCGCTGTTCCCGTCATCCTCTCCGCTGTCTTTCAGGAACGGAAACTCGTGTTGCGGCCGGTTCCCGGGGCTGGCCACCGCCTCCGGGCAATCCCCGGCCGGGTTCGGCGGATCAGACTTCGCATTCTCTTCGCTCGTGCCGGCCGCCGGCGGCGGCGGCAGCGGGAGATCCGACCGATCCACCGCAGCATGTTCCATCCTTTCTGTGTCCGTGCCATCCTCGCTTCCGTTCATCGCCCGCGTCAGGCCGGGATCCCATCGAGCCGTCTCCGCAACGGCTTCGGATTCGCCCCCGACCATGGCCGTCGCCCCGTCCGGCCGCCCGGCCACAACCTCTTCCGGCGCTTCCGCGCCGTTAGCGGGGGCTTCCCCTTCCTCCCTCGGCACGAACCGCTCGGCGATTGCGGGGCGTTTCCGGTACTTGAGCCCGATCAGGGCGACCGGCCAGGGTCCGGGGAACTTCAGGTAGCCGGAAAGGTTGTCGAGCCGCGCGATCTCGGCCGGCAGCACCACCGGATGCAGGGCGCGCCTTCCGCCGAGGGTGACGCCGTCGCGCGGGGTCTCGGCGCCGTAGCTCACGCTCTCGGCCATCTCCTCGGTCTCGGCCCGTCCCAGGCTCTCGGCCGACCATTCGGCGGTGTCGCGGTCGGGAGCGGCGAGCACCACCCGGGTGCCGCAAAGACCCGAGACGGTCTCGGCGCCGTCCCGGCCGTAGAGGTCGCGGAGCGCCGAGAACACCTGCACGCCCAGCACGAAGCAGCCACCGAACTGGCGGGATTCGGCAAGCCCGGGCATGAGGCTCGGCACCTGGTGCAGGGTGGGAAGCTCGTCGAGGACGATCCAGATGCGGCGGCGGTCATCCCGCGGCAGGGACAGCAGCGCGTTCACGGCGATCTCGAGCCAGGTCGAGATCAGGCCCCGGAGGCTCGCGTGCTGGTCGCCGCGCGAGGTCAGGAACAGGAAGCCGCCGCCGTCGTCATTCTCGATCCAGTCGCGGATCGAGAACGGATCTCCCTCGTCGGGCAGCAGCTCCAGGGCGCCGATATTGGCGGTGAGCATGGCGCGCACGGAGAGTGCGGTCTTGGGGTTGGCGGGATCGACAATGGACTGCGCCACCGTGCCCTCCATCGCCTCGGCGAGGGTGTCGAGGCTGGCCTTGAGCAGGTGCTCGACCAGCACCCGGTTGCGGGTCTCGCCCCGCTTCCAGAACACGACCGCGCCGTGGGAGAACAGTTGGCGGGCGGCGGTGATCCAGAAGGGATCGGCGGTGTCCTTCTGGCGCGGGATCAGGGCCGCGGCCATGGTGTCGAAGTCGCGTGCGTCGCGTGCTTCCAGGAAGGGCGACCAGCGGGGCGAACGGGCATCCAGCGGGTTAAGCAGGACGTCCCGGCCGGGATCGAAGAAGGTCTCGGCGTAGCTGCCCATCTTGTCGTAGATGACGCAGCGCTCGCCCCTGGCGCGGATCTGCTCGACGAGGTCGGCGATCAGGACGGTCTTGCCGGAGCCGGTGGTGCCGGAGACGATGGTGTGGCGGGTCTCGGCGCGCTCGGGCCAGGGGATGCCGGCGATGCGGTAGGGCCGCTCCCCGATCTCCTAAGTGACATTCTGCGTCGGTCTGATCTGCCGCCTCCGGCTGACCCAAGTTGTCGCGGAATTCCAGGACCTGACGAAGCACGCGCAGATCATGGCAATGCTCGTTCAGTATCCCGGGCGCCACACAGGTGGCCTGGGCGCCGCCCCACACCCCGCCGAGAGCCAGATTTAACCACCAAGCCCGCCGTGCTACACACGGCGGGCTTGGGCAACCGGCGCCAGCCGCCGATTGACAGCAAGCGGATAAGGGCCGCTCACATGCCGAAATATCTATCCAAAGATCAAACGGAAGACCAGGGCCAAATCGCCCTGCTGCTTAAATTCGCGCCGCTGAAACTGCGGACGCACGGCCCCCGGACCGCGCACGAAATGCCATGGGTCGGCCGAAAGACCGACTCCGGCTACTGGTTCCAGAGCGGTAGGTGGTCTCCATAGTCATCGCCGCGCCCGAATGCGCTGACGTTCACCCTATTCCGCTTCCGAAGTGCTTACGAAAAAAACAATTAAAATAATTATACAATAATTACAGTGAGTTAAAATAATTTCATAGACTAAATTCCATTTGCATGGAGCACACTCATGCCATCGATCTCCGGACCTTGAAGATCAGGAACAGGAAAAACGGCGCACCGACGAGTGCGGTCAGCACGCCGAGCTTCATCTCGACACCGGTGGGGATCAGCCGGACGCCGATGTCGGCCGCAAGCAGGAGCGCCGCTCCCCCGAACGTGCTGGCGAGCAAAAGGCGGCGCGGTTCGTGGCCGACGAAAGGACGAAGCAAGTGGGGGACAACAAGGCCGACGAAACCAACCACGCCCGCGACGGCGACTCCGGCCCCGACGGCCAGGGCGGTGCCGGCGATCAGTTGAACCCGTACGCGTTTCAAATCGAAGCCGAGGGTGCTCGCCATGTCCTCACCGAGGGTCAGGGCATCCAGGGCGCGGCCGGAGGTGAGCAGCAACAGGGCGCCCGCCGCCATGAACGGCAGCGACAGGAAGAAGTGATCCATGCTCCGGTCTTTGAGCGAGCCCAACAGCCAAAAGACGATCTCGGAGGCCGACAGGGCGTCGGGCGACAGGTTGATCGCCAGCGAAATCAGCGCCCCGGCAAGAGAGCTCAACGCAATCCCCGCCAGTATGAGCGTCAGGACGCTGGGATCCCGCCCCGCCAATGCGAACAGCAGGGCAATCGCAATCACCGCGCCGGCAATGGCGGCGAGCGGCAGGGCCAGCGGAAATAAACCGAACAGACCAAAGTAAAGGACGATCACCGCGCCGAGGGCGGCGGAGGAAGAGGCGCCGATGATTCCCGGCTCGGCCAGTGGATTGCGCAGCAGTCCCTGAAGCGCCGCGCCAGCAAGCCCGAGCGTGCCGCCGATGGCGAGCGCCAGGAGAACCCGGGGCAGGCGAATTTCCTGCATGATGATTGCGGCCGTGGAGTTGTCGGCGGCGAAAAGACCGCTGATGGGAACCGCCACTTCCCCGATCATCAACGAGGCGCCCGCAAGCACCGCCACCAGCACGGCCAGGCCCGCCAATAGGGGTAGATCCGCCAACAGGGGCGGGCCGCTCATTGGGTTCGAAGAACCCGAACTCATTGGTTCACACCAGGCGTTGCGGGGCCGCGCGTGATCTCGGCGAGTGTATCGATGGCAACCGGCGTTGCCTCGCCGCCGCAGAGCCAGAAGGCGACGGGAAACTCGATTCGTCCGGATTTACCCAAGGATCGGCCGAGCGCCGGATGGCGGATGATCTGGGCGCCGATCCGGGGCCGCATGGGGTTTCTAACCGTGTCGTCAAGCAGGTAATCCGGCTTGCCGACGAGCAGGATCTCCAAGGGGACGTAGCCGCCCCGCTCATAGCCTAGTCTGGTCGCGATATTGTCGATCCCGGCTGCGGACATGATGGCATTGACCAGGGTATCGGCGCCGAAGGAGTAGCCGTGGCCGCGGTAGATGACGGCCGTCGGCCGTTGCCCGCCGGGTACGGCGGCGGTGTCGGCCGCAAAACCGTCGATCGATGAGGCGAGCCGCTCCCCCCGTTCGGGGTGCCCCAATATCCCGGCCACCCGCCGTATCTGCGCCGATAGTTCGCCGAGGGTCTTCGGCCGTTTGGTTCGAACGATCCTGATATCGAACCGCTGAAGAAATTCCCGGGTGCGGCGGCTGAAGGGACCGGTGAAGACCAGGTCGGGACCGGCGGCAATGACCTCCTCGGCGCTTCTTTGGTTGGCCGGGATGCCGCGGGCCTTTTTGTGGAGGAAGGACGTGCGGGGATCCTCGGCGCCCTTGGCGAGGGAGATGATCTGTTCCCTGTCGGCCAGCGCCAGAACATATTGGTTGGCGCAGGCCTCGATGGACATCACCCGGGGCAATCCGTCGGCGGCTTGGACTGCGGAACTGTCGCCGACAAGTGCTACGGTCATAGCCAGGAGACGCACCCAGCTTAGTGTCATACCACTCGCCTCTAGAACGAAACTGTCAATCCACCGTACACACCGAAAGGTGTCGAGGCGAATCCAGCAGCGCTTTCATAGTTATCATCCAGGATATTTTCCACTCGGGCGTGGAGCTCTATACGCTCGGTCACCTGATAGTCCGCAGCGATATCGAACCGCCAATGCTCGCCAACGCGGACCAGGCCATCTTGGCCACCCGAGGTATCATAGACATCCTTGTGGTCCGATTCCCACTCACCATCGAATCGAAGATTCGCCTTCCCCTTCAGGAACGAATAGTCGACACCGAAATTCACCCTGTGGCGGGGAACCCGGTCGATCTCGATATGATCCTGATCCAGGGCGAGCGTGTAGGTGTGGTTAAGAAAGAAGTCGACCGTGCGATCATCGCTCTTGTAGACGGCGATGTTGACAAAATCTTCGACGCCGCGGCTCTCCATTTGGTCGCGGTTGATGTATCGGTATGGCAACGAGTCGATGTATGTGCATAAAAACGAGTTAGGAACAATCTGGTTCTTTACGGCGTTCCGGAAATAGGTGGCGCCAAACTCAACGCGGCCGTTCACGGCCTTTTGCTCAAATCCGGCGTCCCACAGCCGGGTGCGTTCCGGGCGAAGATTCTCGGTGTAGCCGCACCCGAAGAGTTGAAAGAGCGAGGGTGCGGCAAACCCGGTTGCGTAACTCGACTTCAAGACGGTCCGGGTCTCCTTGAGGTCGTAGGAAACTCCGCCGCGATAGGTCCACGCGCCGTCCGTCAAATCAGGATGGACACCATCGAAATGATCGAAACTGAGACCGGCCGTGATGGATACCCGGTCGAGGAACCGATTCTGGGTTTGGACGAAGTAGTTTCGGTGACTTGTCCGCTTGTCCAGTGTCTCCGCGGGATTGGCCGTGGTGCCGCGCCAGAGGCGCGCATAGCGTTCCTGGTCATATCCGGTACCGAAGCCGAGCAGATGTCCGTCGGCAACCTCGAAGGTTCCGCGATAATCGATATTTCGATACCAGGCGTCGGACCCGCTGTACCGGGGGTCGAACTCGCTGTCGGAAGCTGTCAACGAAGTCCGCCGGACGCTCGTGTTGGTGCCGGACAGGGTGAGGTTGTTTTCCATGCGGCCGTCGAGAATGTCCTGGCTTCCGATCAGGGAGTATGAGTAGACCTCTTTATCTTTCGTCCGATCGTCATCCACGGCCCGTCGCCTGGTAGACCTGTCAAACTCCGAAAACAGCGTCGTGTGATCGAACGTCAACCGAACTTCCGAGGCCGGCGACGGCTGAATGCCGCCGTTGAAACCAAAGGCATAGTTTCGCGCGCCATCGTTTTCCGTCGGCCGGTCGAAGCCCGGCGGAATTCGGTTTTCGTTGGCCGCCGAAAAGCCTTCGGTGGAGAAAGCAGATCCTGACAAGGCGTAATCGTAGCCCATCCCGTTCTCAAGGAGGCCGCTGCCGCCACCGGACAGGTCGCTTCGAAAGGTGCTATCGGTCCCACCTTCCAGTCTTAGCTTACCAGCGAACTCGCCAACGCCCTTCTTGGTGATGATGTTGATGACGGCGCCATTGGCCCGGGAGCCATACAAAGTCGCCTGGGGGCCTCGGATGATCTCGATCCGCTCGATATTGGACACCATCAGGTGCTCAAAATTGAAGCGCCCGCGAAAGTCTCCGGGATCGTTCTGCCGCACACCGTTCATGAGCACCAGTGTCTGCTCTTCCTCGAGCCCGCGGAACTTGGCGACCGAGGATGTGCCGGTCGGGCCATTTTGCTGAATATTGACGCCCGGCGTGCGGCGCAAAATATCCGCAACCGCCGGCAATTGCATTTTCTCCAGCTCTTCCGCCGTGATAACGGTGACGGAACTGCCCAACAGCGTCTTGAGGGTCGGGGTTCGCGTTGCCGTGACGACTATGTCCTCGCCAATCGTCGGCGACTGGGCGAGCGCCGTATCGGCAAGCGTCCCGACGGCAAATGCGGCGCCCAACGCCGCCGATACGAAAATTTCTTGAAGGTTCATTCCGACCCCCTGCAATGATGACCAACACATCACCGCACGCGGTCTATCCGCGCCACCCGGTCGTCCCGCCCCGGTGGCAGGTGATGCTGGCTACGGCAGGTCTCCTGACTCGCGGGTCTCTGGAAAATCTTCGCCTTCCCGGTTCCCCAGTGGCTTTTCTAAAGATTTCCTCGCCGCTCACAGTTGCGGGCGCAGTCTCGGCTTTAACCGAGTTCCCTATTATCCCCTCGCGGGGGCCATAGCTGGGCCAAAAGATGAAGATCGATGACTGACTTGTCAATTCGTGGGCGACGAACCCGGCTATTCAGCCGTCGCCATCAAATGTCCGGGCTGCCTGGCAGGATGGCGCCGATGCGTTGCCCGAGGCGCCAAGAGCGGCCATGAAGACCGAAGGCCCGTCAATCGCGGAGGTGTTGGCCGACCCGCTGTTGACTTAGGGGCTTCAGGCCATGTTGAGAGGCAGCGGACTCCGATCCACGTGATCAATGGAGCGCCGGACCATGCGCTCCAGCATTTCGGCCTTCACGTCCGCATGGTCCGGGTCGTCCCAGAGGTTTCTGAGCTCCGAGGGATCGTTTTCGAGATCGTAGAGTTCGGCCAATTCGGACTTGCCATAGAGTGTCATCCGCCAACGCTTGGTCACCATCGACCGGACTTGAACCGGGGCCGGGATGCCGAGGGTTGCGTGCTGGCTCTCCTCTTCGACGACAATATCGCCCGATCCCGTATCGGCGCCGGTTTCCATGTCGGTTAGCAGGGTCCGGCCTTGAACGCCGTTATAGGCCCCGAGCCCCGCCCGGTGAAGAATGGTCGGGCCGATATCTATGGTGCTGGCCAATGAAGAAAGTGTGGAGCCGGCGGCGCCGTTGGCCGCGGGATCGCTCCAGATGAACGGCACCTTGATCGTTGCTTGCAGGTGCAGCGGCCCTTTCAGCATCAGCCCGTGATCGCCCAGAAAATCACCGTGATCGGCGGTGAAGACGATGACCGTATTGTCGAACTGATCGAAGTCTTTGAGCTTTTGGACGACCCGAGCCAGTGCGTCGTCGATCATGGTGATCATGCCGCAGGTAAGGGCGATGGCCTCCTTGGCTTCCCGCTCGTCGACCCGCAGGAAGACCATGGTCCGATCACGATCAAAGTTGGGGTTGTTGTCCTCCGTCGCTCGCGCGAGATCGATGGCGTTGGCGACGTTTGGCCGGTCCGAATGGAAACTCGCCGGCAGTTCCACCTGATCCGGGCTGTACATGTCCCAATACTTGCCGGGCGGCGTGAAGGGATGATGGGGATCGGGAAATGAAAGCATGAGAAAGAACGGATTGCCGCCGCCTTCGGCCGACCAGTCCGTCAGGCACTGGATCGCATGATCCCGGATATAGGAGGTCGGATAAAGCTCCTCCGGAACCGATGTCCGCCACGCCTGCGGCGCCACATAATCCGAGGGCTGTGCGTTGTCCCTGCCCCGCAATTTGTCGGGATCTTGACCTTTGTCTCTCAGCCAGTGGGGGTAATCGGCGCCAACCATGTCACCATGTCCCGAGCACAGATGCACGCGGTCGAAGCCGTAGAAAGGCAGATGCATTTTCCGGCGCTCTTCGACCCAACGTGCCGGTTTTTCCTGATCATAGAGGGTCATGTCCGAGGTGTAGGGTTTGAGCGCCTCCGCGAAATTCCCGTTGAGCACTCTTAAATCGTCACCACGGCTGGTGTCATAACGAGGCGCGCCGTCGGTCATGTTTTGCAGGTGGCTCTTGCCTGACAGCGCCGTCCGGTAGCCGTCGGCCCGCAGTAAGTCGACAAAGGTGTTTGCCTGGAGCGGCAGCGGTAGCCCATTGCCGCGGGCGCCGGTCACGGAAGGCAGCCGGCCGGTCATCAGACTCGCGCGGTTGGGCATGCAGACCGGCGACGCCACATAGAACCGGTCGAACCGGGTGCCGCGTTCGGCAAGGCTGTCGATGGTCGGGGTTTTCAGAAATGGGTGTCCGGAGCAGCCGAGATAGTCGGCCCGGTGCTGATCGGTAATGACGAAAAGGAAGTTCGGCCGTTTCTCAGCCATCGCTTTCGGTGCCTCCCGTGGCCCACGTTTATCTTGTTGCGCGCAACTATGCAGAAGGCGGCCCGTGGCGGCTACCCGACCCGCCGGAGTTCTCGAAAGTTGTCCGAGATTCGGACACAAAATGGGCGGCCGTGTCGTGACGGCCGCCCATTTGGACCGGCGTCAGTCGAGGTCCAGATCGAACAGTTCGATCGCGTTGGTGCGCCCGATCCTGAGTTTTTCCTCGCCCGAAACAGCTTCCGTCGCGTCGTACCAGTCGGCCGCATCTTCCATCGTCTCGAACGGATAGTCGGCGCAGAAGAACATGCGATCGACGCCGACAACTTCGAGGCAGCACTTGAACGCCGGATCCTGGAAGTTGCCCGATGTCGTGATGTAGAAGTGATCAAGGAAATATTCACCCAGCGGCCGATTGCCCCGGTATTCGCGGCGCGAGAACTCCATCCGCGCATCAATCCGCCAGAGATCGTAAGGGATGTGTTCGCCCAGGTGGCCGATGATGATCTTCAGGTTGGGATAGTCGTCGAACATTCCCGATCCGCACATACGGAGCGAGTGAATGGATGTTTCAACGGCGAATCCCCACGGCGAACTCTTGAGCCAAGGATGACCGTCATAGATCGGCGCGCGCGACGCTAGCTGCATGCGCGGGTGGAGATAGAACGGCACGTCCAGCTCCGACACGGTGCCCCAGAACGGTCGTAGCTCCGGTTCATCAAGGTACAGAACATTGTCCTCTTGGCCGGTTTGCTGGAAGCCGTTGACCATGGCGCCCTTGAATCCCATTTCCTTGACGCAGCGGGTCAGCTCTTCGGACGCCACATCCGGATTGTGCATCGGGAGCGCCGCGAACGCCGCAAAGCGGTCCGGATGGCGCGCAACGGCTTCCGCCATTGCGTCGTTGGCTTTCTTGGCCACCTCGACGGCCTGAACGACATCCCGGATGCCCTGAACGCCCGGTGCGTTGTTGGAGAGGATGGCGAATTCAATTCCCGTCTTGTCCATGATTTCCAGACGCTCGTCGTCCATATCAAGAATTTGACGGGTGAATTCGTCCCACTTCCCCGAATCGCCGGCGAACGCGCGGGTGTCTTCCAGGGTTTCGGGGATCGCCATGTGTTCTTCAAAAACGATTTTGCCTTTCATGGTGGCATTCTCCTGCTAGCTAATTCGTCCGTCATAATCCTCGGGCGACCGACGCCTCAAGGACTCGAAATTTAAGAAAACCATTTGTGATTGGTACCGGTTTCGCGTAGCCGCCTCGGTGCGGATGCAACCTCGTTCCCGGTGAATCGGCCCCTCCCTGGGTCCTTATTGTTCGTTGCCCGAGCAATTTCATCAGAAGCCACGGAGCAAATCCACTTCGCTGTCCGATATTCTGCTTCGAGTCCGAATCCCGGACATGTTTGCGTCCGATCAGTTGCGGGCCATGAGTGCAGTGCGGGGAATACATGCGGTTATGGCATCCGCCGGCTCTTCTCCGGCATGCCGGATTGAGACCGCCGATCCCGCCGGCTTGAAACAGGTTGGGATAATCGGATTGGCTCATGGGGGGGTCTCCCGGACACGTCAGGTTTGGTTGTTTTCCCGGAGGGAAAATTTCGTAGATAGTTATGCCGGTACCGGGGCTTCTCAAGAGCGTACCGCCCGGTGGGCGCTGAATCGTAAACGGAGGGAAATGTGGCAAGGCAGAAACAGTTGGGGCTGGCCATCGTCGGCTGTGGTGTGGTGGGGCGTATAAGGGGTGCGCTGGCGAAGGATTTTCCGGGCATTGGCTGGATCGGCCTCGCCGATATCAATGAGCGTCTGGGGCGGCAACTCAAGGAAGATCTCGGTGCCGATTTCTTCACCACCGATTTCAACGAGCTTATCGCGCGACCTGAAGTGGATGCGGTGATCGTCGCCACGTCCACTTGGAGCCACGTGGAACCGGCCCTGGCGGCGGCCGACGCCGGGCACATGATGATGATCGAAAAACCGCTGGCGACGGACGCCCGGGAATCGGCACAAGTCCTGGCCGCCATCGAAGCCGCCGATGTCGACGCGGTGGTCGGCTATACCCAGCGCTTTCGCCGGCGGTTTCTGGTGGTCAAGGAACGCATTCAGACGGGCCAAATCGGAGACGTCACCGCCGCGGTCACCCGCGCCTTCATGAACCGCACGGCGCCGACGGGGGAGGTGCGCCTGACCCAGGATCGCCGATTTCTCACGCCCATGGTGGTGTCCGGGACTCACAGCCTCGACATGTGTCTTTGGCTGATGGGCGATGCGGCGAGACCGGTCTCCATATTCGCCCGATCCACCGACAAGGTGATGAGCGAACTGGGCACCAAGGATGCCACTTTCGGGGTCTTCACCATGGAGGACGGCACCATCTGGAGCATGAATATCTGTTGGGCCTTGCCCAAGGAATGGCCGGGCGCGGTCTACGGGCTGGAGATCGGGATCGTCGGCACCAAGGGCGTGATTGACATCGAAGATACCCACCGGGATGTCATTCTGGCTACCGAGATGCCTCAAGGTCCGGCCTACAATCCCGACGGGCTGACCATCGAAGTGGAGCGGAATGTGGACTTTCTTACCAGCTTCCCGCCCGGCGACGTTCACGGTGGCGAGCTTTGGGGCCCCATGCGCGAGGAAACCAACACCTGGTTCCAGCGCATCTACAACAAAAAGGAGACGCCGCACGCCACGGCGGCCGAGGGCCACCGCAATCTCATGCTCACGATGGCGATGGACCTCTCGGCCAAAACCGGACGGGAGCTCGAATTGCCGATCAGCCCGGAGGAGTTGATGGCCGGTCTGGAAGCCTAAACCGGCTCAGCGCTTGGAGATGGGTTTGACTTTACGGACTTTCTTGCCGTTATAGGCGGTGATCGGCCGGATTAGCATGTTGTTGGCGTTCTGCTCCAGATAGTGGGCCGCCCAGCCGGTGATCCGGGATGCCACGAAGATCGGCGTATACAGGTTGATGGGGAAGCCCATCAGGTAGTAGGCGGGTCCCGACGGGAAATCCAGGTTGGGGTATATGTTCTTTTCTCCCACCATGATCCCCTCGAGTATCTCGGAAATTCTGATCCAATTATCGTCACCCGCATAGTCCGAGAGGTCTTTCAGGCAAGCGCTCATGATCGGCACCCGGCTGTCTCCCCATCGGTAGACCCGGTGGCCGAACCCCATGACCAGTTGCTTTTTGGCGAGCCGATTTCTCAGCCAACGCTCGGCGCGGCCCGGGGTCTTGATCTCTTCCAGCATCTGCATCACCGCCTCGTTGGCGCCGCCGTGGAGCGGCCCCTTGAGGGCGCCGATGGCGCCGGTCACCGCCGAGTAAATGTCGGAACGGGTCGAGGCGATGACCCGGCCGGTAAAGGTTGAGGCATTGAAGCTGTGCTCCGCGTAGCAGGTAAGCGAAATGTCGAAGGCCCGGACCACCTCCTCCGGCGGCACTTTCCCGAAACACATATGGAAGAAATTCTCCGAAAAGCTTAAATCCGGTTTCGGCCGAATTCTCGGCTTGCCCTGGCGGAACCGGAAGTCGGTGGCGATCATTGTGGGAATTTTGGCCAGCATGTTGATTGCCCGGTCCATATCCCTGGCTTCCGGCTCGCCGCCCCACGCCTCCTCGGTGGTGCCCAGATAGGAGACAGCCGTCCGGATGGTATCCATCGGATGCGCCGTCTTGGGAAACTGCTTGATGACGCCGACATGGCCCCGGGTGATGTCCCGGCGTGCACGCTCCTTCCGCTTGAAGGCGGCAAGTTGCGACCGGGTCGGCAATTCGCCCGTCAGCAACAGGTAAGCGACCTCTTCAAACGAGCACTTTGCCGCCAGTTCGTGAACCGCGTAGCCCCGGTACGTAAGCATCCGCTCTTCCGGAACCACCAGTGAGACGGCGGTCTCGTCCGCAACAACGCCGACGAGGCCCTTGCGAATATCGGGCGCCGCCGTGACCGCCTTCTTGCCTTTTTTGGACGTCTTTTTCTTCCTTTTATCCTCTGCCATGATCAATCCTCCTAGCCGCCACGCTTAAATCTTGAAGTTGAATATGTCATCGTCGAACGAGGCATAATCTTCGTAGTGCAATATCTCGTAGAGCCGTTTGCGGGTTTGCATGTCCGGCACTACGCTTGCCTGGGTTCCGTCCTCGGCCATGCGCCGGTAGCCGTCCTCGACCGCCTTCATCGCCAGCCGCAGCGAGGTAACCGGATAAATCGCCATGTCGTAGCCGAGGTTGGTTAGCTGCTCGACCGTGAGGTAGGGCGTCTTGCCGAATTCCGTGAGGTTGGCGAGCAGGGGCACATCGATGGCCTTGCGGAACGCCTCGAACTCCGCCTCGGTGTGAAGCGCCTCCGGGAAGATCGCCTCGGCGCCGGCGTCGACGTAGGCCTTGGCACGTTCGACCGCCGCATCGAACCCCTCCGCCTCCTTGGCGTCCGTCCGTGCCATGATCAAGAAATTCTCGTCCCGTTTGGCCGCCGCCGCGGCGTGGAGCTTCCGGGTCATGGTGTCCGTATCAACCAGCACCTTGTTGTCCAGGTGTCCGCAGCGCTTGGGCAATATCTGGTCCTCCAGGTGACATCCGGCGAGACCCGCATCCTCCAATTCCTGGATTGTCCGGGCCGCGTTCATGGCTTCGCCGAAGCCGGTATCGACATCGATCAGCGCCGGGAGATCGGTAACTCGGGCGATCTGGTGGCCGCGGCCGATGACCTCGGGCAGGGTGGTGAGGCCGATGTCCGGGAGCGCCAAATCGGCGGATAAGGCAGCGCCGGAGATGTAGACCCCGTCGAAACCCAATTCCTCGACAATTCGAGCGACGATCGGCGCGTGAGCGCCGGGCATGCGTAACAGCCCGCCACTGCCCAGACGCTTCCGGAATTCGGCTCGCTTTTGGCCGGCGGTTTTCTCTGTAAACAACATCAGAAAATCCCTTTGTGGCTGTCCCGCGCATCGGTCAGCGGGGCGGCATCCAGTGCGACGTTCAGGGCATCGAGGCCGCCTGCGGAAATGCCGGCCAGGCCTTCGGCCGCGTCGATGAACCGTTGGGCCTCTTGCTCGCTCACCAGTCCCTCAACCAACGTCTTGAACTTGCCGGTATAGTCGGCGCGCTTAAACGGATTGGCGCCGGCCGGGTGGGCATCGGCCACGGCCAATTCATCGACAACGGTCTCGCCGGTGGTCAGCGTTACTTCGAGGCGGCCGCCGAATGCCCGTTGGTTGGGGTCGGGGTGATGGTAGCGCTCGGTCCAGGCGGCATCCTCGGCGGTCTCGATCTTATGCCAGAGCCGCACCGTGTCCTCCCGTGCCGCGCGCTCCGGCGCATAACTGTCCACGTGGTGCCATTTGCCGTCCTGCAGGGCGACCGCAAGAATGTACGTGATCGAATGATCGAGGGTCTCCCGGCTCGCCCCGGGGTCCATCTTCTGGGGATCCCCGGCGCCGGTGCCGATGACATAGTGGGTGTGGTGGCTGGTGTGGAGAACGATTTTCTCCACATCTTCCCAATCGTCGATCTTCTGTCTCACCCGGAACGCCAGGTCGATGAGCGCCTGGGCCTGATACTCGGCCGAATGGGCCTTGGTGTAACTCTCGAGAATGGCGCGTTTGGGCTCGCCTGC
Organism: Rhodospirillales bacterium; assembly: GCA_965213765.1. Lineage (GTDB taxonomy): Bacteria > Pseudomonadota > Alphaproteobacteria > Rhodospirillales > UBA2165 > JAJDXO01. The sequence goes on from OZ243926.1 coordinate 3,076,769, forward strand.
TGCCGGAAGCGGAATGTCATAGGCCGCGCCGTGTCCATCCAGAATCCATGCGATGACGCTGTCTTCACCCTCATAGATGGGGGACGGCGCCCCTTCGCCTCGCATCGCCCGGTCTACCGCTTCGATGGCCAGCTTGCCCGCGTGGGAGGGCGCGAAGGCTTTCCAGCTGGAAATTTCGCCCTTGCGGGATTGCCGGGTCGAAACCGTGACGTGCAGCGCCTGTTGAACGGCCTGGTAAACCACCTCCGTCTCCAAGTTGAGCATGGCGCCGAGGCCGGCTGCCGCGGATGGCCCGAGATGCGCAATATGGTCGATCTTGTGGGCATGAAGACAAATGCCCTTTACCAAGTCGATCTGCACCTCGTAGGCCGTCGCGAGTCCGCGGATCAGATCGGCGCCGGAGCGGTTCAACTGCTGGGCGACCGCCAGGAGCGGCGGGATGTTGTCACCGGGATGGGAGTAGTCGGCGGCTAGGAAAGTGTCGTGGAAATCCAGTTCCCGGACGGCAGTGCCGTTGGCCCACGCGGCCCATTCGGCATGGACTTTGGTCGCAGGCGGGAGACCGAACACCGTTGCACCGCCATTCCGTGGGTGCAGTAGAGCCTGGGCGCGCGCCGTCGCAACGGGCCCGCGGTTGATGGCTGCCACTGCGACGCCGGCATTGTCGATGATGCGGTTGATGATCATCTCGGTCACGTCCGGCTCGACCGCGACAGGATCGGCGGCGAGTGCCGCGAGCTTCCAAGCTAGCTGATCCTCGCGTGCGAGATGGTGTGCCGATGGATGGACGGTGACCTTAATGCTTTGCACGAACAGGAACCCCCTGATGAATGACGGTGATCTTAGTCAGCGCGGCGGGGATGTCCATCTTGGGCAAATTCGCTAAGGATGTCTGTTCAGCGGACCGTGGCTCCCGACGGCGCGTCCCGGATTTCCAGTTTGGCCCGGATGTCCTTCAACTGCCGGCCGTTGCGGATGCGGGTGAAGACCAGTTCCATGCCACCGGCGCCGGGGAGCGGTCACGTGTCTGCATTTCGACACCGCCATCCTCGGTGATCACCGTCGCGTAGACCGGCTTTTGTCTGCCGTGACGCGGGTGGCGCCTTTTGTCCCCATCGGTCACCGTCATCAGGTCCCTCCCGAAAAATTCAGGGGACCCGGACAAAGTGTCCGGTGGCTCATGGCCGGGCGTCAATACCTTTCCCGATGTCGGTTAATGACTGACCGATCCGCCGTCGACAACAACGCATTGGCCGGTCATGAAGTCGCTGTCCGCGGAAGACAGGAAGATCAGCGCGCCGACCAGGTCATCGGGCGTTTCATCCCGCTTAAAGGCGCGCGAGTTGACCACCATGTCGTGGTTCATGTCACGCTGCTCATTGCGATTGGCAATTACGTTCTCGCTCATGGTGAGGCCGGGTGCCAGCGTGTTGACACAAATGCCGTCTTCGCCCACTTCGCGGGACAGGGACCTGGTAAATGCCAAAATCGCGCCCTTCGAAGATACGTAGTGCAGCATGTAGGGCGACCCTTTGAACAGCGTGCCCGACGCGATGTTGATGATCTTGCCGTACTTCTGCTTGCGCATCTGCGGCACGGCCGCCTTTGCGCAAAGAAACGGCCCCTTCACGTTAACGGCCATCAGGCTGTCCCACTGTTCCACGGAGATGTCTTCGAAGGGGCCGGGAACGATATTGCCGAACATGGCGGCATTGGTGACCATGATGTCCACGCGGCCGAATTCGGCGACCGTTTCGCCGACCATGGCTTGCGTCTCCGCCTCGCTTGTGACGTCGGTCCTCAGTGCCAAGACCTCGGCGCCTTGGTAGGCGGACCGGATCTTCTCCGCCGCGGGTTCACAATCATCGATGTCGGTGAGCACGACCTTGGCGCCTTCGCCGGCGAGAGCCGATGCATAGGTTTCGCCGATGCCCTGCGCCGCGCCGGTGACGATCGCCACCCGGTCGTCGAGACGTCCCATGAGTTTCTCCCCGGTTCCCTCGCCCCTGAATTAACGGGCGGCAGTCTAGCCGGTCAGTCCCCGCTCTAAAACGAGATTTAGCCGGCGCGAAAATGCCGCCGGATCGGGGATGCTGTCACCTTCGAGGATTTTTGCCTGATCGAGCAGCAGCCGGGCGGTCTCATCCAGGATTTCGCCGTCCGCCGGTTGATCGACGAGCCCGGTGAGCTTCTTGATCAGCGGGTGGCTCGGATTTAGTTCAAGAATGCGCGTGGCGCTCGGAACGTTCATGTGCCCCTGCTGGCGGAGCATGCGCTCAAGATGCAGGTCCATATCGCCGTCAGCCGCCACGAGGCAGACGGCGCTGTCGGTGAGCCGCTCGGAGACCCGCACGTCCTTTACGTCCTCGCCGAGGGTCTGCTTGAAGCTCAGCACAAGTTTGGCCATTTCCGCATCGTCGGCCTTGTCCGCATCCGACGTGACCTCGCTGTCCGCCTTCTCGAACCTGGTTAAATCGATTCCGCCGCTGGTCACCGATTTGAGCGGCTTGTCGTCGTACTTGCCCACCGCCGGCACCCAGAATTCGTCGATCGGATCGGACAGCAACAAGACCTCTACGCTCCGGGACCTGAACCCCTCGATCTGCGGGCTGGCCGCCAACGCCGCCGGGTCGTCGCCGCTGATGTAGTAAATCTCATCCTGCCCGTCGGGCATGCGGGCAACGTAGTCCGCCAGACTGACCAACTCGGTGCCGTTCGTGGACCGGAAACGCGCCAGTTCCAGGATGGGTTCCTGGGCCGTATGGTCCTCGTAGAGCCCTTCCTTGAGGACGGCGCCGAAATTATCCCAGAACACGGCGTACTCCTCCGGGGCCTTTTCGGCTTTCTTCTTGAGTTCGGCAAAGATCTTCTTGACCAGTGCGCCGCGGATTTTCGTCACCAGCACATTGTGTTGAAGCATTTCCCGGCTGACGTTCAGAGGCAGGTCCTCGGAATCCACGATGCCGCGGACGAAGCGGAGATAGCTCGGCATCAGGTCTTCGCACTCATCGGTGATGTAGACCCGTTTGACATAGAGTTTCACTCGATGGCGGCGGTCAGGGTGCATCAGGTCGAATGGCCGGCTTGACGGCACGAACAACAAGGCCGTGTACTCAATCTTGCCTTCGGCCCGGTTGTGCAGGGTCAGCCAAGGGTCATCGAAGACGTGACCGACATGGTGATAAAACTCCTGATACTGCTCGTCGGTGATGTCACTCTTCGGCCGGGTCCACAACGCGGAACCGGTATTGATCTGGTCCTCCAGGTCCTTGGTGACGAAATTGATCGGAATGGCGATGTGGTCGGCATAGCTTTTGACGATGTGCCGAATGCGTTCTTCCTCCAGGAATTCGCTTTCTCCCTTGGCCAGGTGCACGGTCACCGAGGTTCCGGGTGTGTTTCGCTCGGCCTCTTCGATCAAAAACTCGCCGCCGCCTTCCGAACTCCACCGCCACGTCCGATCCTCGCCGGCTTTGCGGCTCACCACGTCCACCTTCTTGGCCACCGCAAAGGAGGCATAGAAGCCAACACCGAATTGCCCGATGAGCGCGGCATCCTCCTTCTCATCACCGGTCAAGCTCTCCAGGAACTGCGTGGTGCCGGACCGGGCGATGGTGCCGAGGTTCTCGATCAGCTCATCGTGACTCATACCGATGCCGTTATCGGCGACGGTGACGGACCGCTTCTTCTTATGGACCGAAATTTCGATGCCGAAACCAGACCCGCCAGGCAATAGACCGGGATTGGTCAGCGACAGATATCGCAACTTGTCGCAGGCATCCGAGGCATTCGAAATTAGCTCACGCAGGAATATTTCCTTGTTGGAGTACAAGGAGTTCACAACGATATCCAGGAGCTTCCCGACCTCGGCCTGAAACTGGAGTTTTTCTTCGCTCATGTGCTTCACCTTTTAGCGCGGCCCACGATGAAGCGGGTCCTCTCAAGGCCCATATGTAATCGGCTGTCGGGTTTTCGCAAGGGCTGAGGACGGGTGCCGGTGTGCCGCCGGATTTTTGACCGTCATCAAGGCATACGTGGCGGTCATCGGCTTGAATATCGCGGGTTGACACCAAGAAAGGCCGGTCGTGATTCGCAAACAGGACCAGCATCTGTCAAAATGCCGACGCACATTGGCCGCTGCGGTTTCCTGGCGGGCCGGCCGATAAACGACAACAAACCAAGGAGCGTTCGATGCAGATACCGGTCCAAATTTCATTCAGGGATATCGATCATTCCGACGCCATCGAGGCGCGCATCCGGGAGAAAGTGGAGAAGCTCGAACAATATTACGACCGCATCACCAGCTGCCGCGTGGTGGTTGAGGCGCCCCATCGACATCAACATAAGGGCAAGCTCTACAACGTCCGGGTGGATCTGAGCGTTCCCGGCGAAGAGATCATCGTCGATCACGATAAACTCAATGACCCGGCTCACGAGGATGTCTACGTGGCGATCCGGGATTCCTTCGAAGCGGCGCGACGGCAACTGAAAAAGCATGTTCGGAAAGTTCGCGACAACCATCTCAGGGAAGAACGGGCGGCGAGCCGCCAGTAGGTCGCCGATCGACGGTTCCCCAGTCTCAGTAGCCCGGGACAATTTGCTCAAGGAAATCGAGCGCGATGCCCGGCAGACGGCAGGCCTGACCGGCCGACGTTCATTCGCACCGCAGGTGATGGAGGCCCTGGCCAGCGTGCCTCGGCACGAGTTCGTCGGGCCCGGCGATCGGGACAACGCCTATTTGAACCGGGCGCGGCCCATCGGCGACGGGCAAACGATCTCCCAACCGCTGATCGTCGCACTGATGACCGATCTTCTTGATCTCGAACCGGATCACCGGGTTCTGGAGATCGGAACCGGTTCCGGGTACCAGACCGCCGTGCTGAGTTTGCTGGCGGGTGAGGTCTACACCATTGAAACCATTTCCCGCCTTTTCGAGACCGCCAAAGACCGGTTGAACCGGCTGGGTTACGAACGGATTCGGTTCAATGTTGGTGATGGCCGCCGCGGCTGGCCGGAGAAGGCACCGTTCGATGCCGTCATCGTCACTGCCGCAGCCGACGAAATCCCCGACGCTCTCGTCACACAATTGAAACCGGGTGGCCGGATGATGATACCGGTGGGCCCGCCGGCGGGTTCCCAATCGCTAATACTGGCGACCAAGAACCGGTCCGGCGCCATCGACCGGAAGTCCGTTTTGCCGGTCGCCTTCGTGCCGCTGGTCAGGGGGTGAAGCCGGCCTGACCCGGTGATATGCTGGTCCCGACCGGGGGCGCAGGGAGGGAAGGTGATGGCGACCGACGAGCGCGGACTGCATCTCAGTACCGACAGTACCGACGCGGCCGACGCCTTCAATGCGGCCATACGCAGCTTCTTCGCCTGGCGCAGCGACGCCATGCAGCATCTCGGCGCGGCGCTGGAAGCCGATCCGGGATTTGTCCTCGCCCACGCCTTGAGAGGGCTGTTCCTGTGCGGCATGCGCCAGCCCGCGGCCTATCCGATCGCCCGCGAAAGCCTTGCCGCGGCCAGACAGGGCGAAGCCGGTTGCTCAGACCGGGAACGCGCCTACGTGGCGGCGCTGGAGGCGACGCTGGACGGTGACCTGTTCCGCGCCGTCAACTGTTTGGAGGAGGTCATCGCAGCTCATCCCCTCGACCTGATCGCCATCCGGCTCGGCCAGATGGAGCTGTTCTGGCTGGGCGAGGTGGCGTGGGCGCGGGACATCACCCGCCGGCCGGCGGCCGCGTGGTCCGAGGAGGTGCCGGGCTACTCGGCGTTTCTCGGCGTTCGCTCCTTCGCCCTCGAGGAAACCGGCGATTACGAGGCTGCCGAGCGCCTTGGCCGGCGATCCATCGAACTGGACCCCGGCGATTGCCAGGCGGCACACGCGGTGGCCCACGTTCTGGAGATGGAGGGCCGTCTCGACGATGGTATCGAATGGCTCGACGGCCTCAAGGACAGTTGGGCGGAGGCCAACCACATCGTACATCACCTGTGGTGGCACCGCTGCCTGTTCGAGTCCGAACGCGGCAATCACGCGGGCGCCATGGAAACCTACGACCGGTTCGTCCGCAATCCCGACTCGCCCCTGATCCAAGCCATGTCCAACTTCTTCACCGACATGCAGAACTGTGCGGCGCTGCTGGCGCGGCTGGAAATGCGCGGCATTGACGTGGGCGGGCGCTGGGAGGCGGTGGCCGACGACTACGAGAGCTGGATCGGCAATCATACGAGCCCGCTGACCTCGCCGCACTGCGCGCTGGTGTTCGCCGCCACGGGCCGCGATGCGAAGCTCGACGAACTGATGGCGGGCGTCAGGGAATTCGCCGCCACCGACCGGGGCACCCTGGGTCCCCGCTTCGCCGTCGCCGTCATTCCGGCGGCCGAAGCCGCCGTCGCCTATCAGCGCGGCGATTACCAGGGCGTACTCGACAGCCTGCTGCCGGCGCGGCGGCTGTTATGGCAGATGGGCGGCAGCCACGCCCAGCGCGACCTGTTCTTCCAGATCATGGCCTATGCCGCGGCGCAGTTGGGCCGCGCCGACCTGCTGGCGATCCTTCTGGACGACGTGAGGTCCATCGGCTTCGCAAAGGTGGACCAACGGGCGAGCTACGCCGACGTCGCCGCCGCTTGAGCGCGCCGGTCAAAGGGGAGGGAGACATGGCCGAACGGACCATCTGCGGCCAAGCGGTCTCGCGGTCGCTCATCCGAGTGGCGGCCCCCAAAGCCGGTGCCGTCCACCGGAAGCCGGTTCCACCGGCCGCCTTCGTACCTTGGTCGGAAAGTAGAAGGTCGTGACCCTGGAAATCCGAGAGGCGGACGTTGACGATTTCGATGCAATCTGGCCCATCTTCCGGGAGGTCGTTGCAGCCGGCGATACGTACGGATTTGATCCTGAAACCGGCCGAGAGTCGGCGCGGGAGATTTGGCTGTCGTTGCCCGAGCGCACGCTGGTCGCCGAGTTGGATGGACAAATTGTCGGCACCTATTACCTGAAACGGAATATGGCGGGTCCGGGCGGTCACGTCTGCAATTGCGGTTACATGGTTCCCGGACATCGTCGCGGGCTCGGCGTGGCCACGGCCATGTGCGAGCACTCCCAGGCATTGGCGATCGAATTGGGGTATCCGGCGATGCAGTTCAATTTTGTTGCGTCCTCCAATGAGGACGCAGTGGCGCTCTGGGAGCGGCTGGGCTTCGAGATCGTTGGGCGTCTTTCAAAAGCGTTCAATCATCCCACCCGAGGCTATGTCGAGGCCTACGTCATGTACAAATGGCTCGGCGATGACTGACGATGAACGCAACGGTCCCGGCCGTCAGCCGGTTCAGTCCCGCATCATCTCCAACGCGCGTTTAAGATTGGCGGGATCCGGTTTCAGTTCCCCTGCGTGGATTTTGGCGGTGATCTCGGTTACCACGGCATTGGCGGGGGCCGTCGCGCCCTTCGCCGCGCTTTCCTCCGCAACCAGTCCGTTGATCAGGTCGACCTCGCTGTAGCGGCCCTTGAGGTGGTCCTGGAGGACGCAGTCCCGCGCAGCCGGACCAATATCGGCGCCGAGTTTGTCGTAGAGCGTTTCCAGGAGTTGATTGGTCTCCCGGATATCGTCCTCCGTAAGACCGAAGATCGGTTGGATGGCGTAGCCCCGGCGTTGGCCGGTGTTCAGAGCCTCCGTTCCAACCTTAAGGACGAACTCCCGAAGTCCGGGCAGCTTGTTCGCTTCGTGCATGGTCAGTCCGAGCATCGCCAGCGGGCCCAGGCACATGGTGTTGACCACCAGCTTCATCCATTTGGATGGCAGGATTTCGTCGGCCACCGAGACTTGGCCGACATGACTCAGGATTTCCCCAACCTCGTCGATCCTCTCCGCCATTTCCGGATTGAGCGCGCCGATGCCGAGCCATGTCTTGGCGGGTGGCGTATTCCGCTGAACCAGGCCGGGGGTGAATATCTCCGACGATAGCTCGACCACACAGCCGAGCGTCCGCCCGGGGCCGACCACCTCTTCGATGATTTCGGCGGTCATGGCGTTCTGGATGCCGATCATCAATCCGTCTTCGGCGAGATAGGGCTCCATCAGTTGGGTCATCCACCGGGTGTCGTACGCCTTGGGCATCACGAGGACGAGGTCGAAGGTCCTGTTCAAACCTGCCACATCGCAAAGATGGTGCGCGTCGACGTCGACGTGCTTCTCTTCCTCGGGCATCTTGATGGTCAGACCGTTCGTCCGCATGGCTTCCACGTGGGCGGGCCACTGGTCGATCATGGTGACGTCCAGGCCGGCTTGGGTCAGGTCGGCGCCGGCGCAGCTGCCGTTGGCACCGGTACCGATGATGGCGATGGAAGGCTTCATGCAGCACTGCTCCGATGGGGTGTCGCAGCCACCATCATGCGCGTCGGAATACGACACGCAAGGACCAAGACAATCCAAAATTCGCACGAGGCAGCGCAAATTTACGAATTCCTGACTTGCGCCGCCGCGGGATTTTTCTAACTCTCACCTCATGCAGCTTGCGACCGACCGCGAGCGGGTGGTTGCGGTCCTGGGACCGACAAACACCGGCAAGACCTACCTGACATTTGAGCGGATGCTCGGCCACGGCAGTGGCGTCATGGGTTTTCCGCTTCGTTTGCTGGCGCGGGAGAATTATGACCGGGCGGTTGCCGCCAAGGGATCCCGCGAGGTCGCGCTGATTACGGGCGAAGAGAAAATCGTCCCCCCATATGCGAGGTATTTCTTCTGCACCGTGGAAAGCATGCCGATGGAGCGCGAGACAGCCTTCGTCGGAATCGATGAGGTGCAGCTGGCGGCCGATCCGGATCGCGGCCATGTCTTTACCGACCGTATCCTTCGGGCGCGCGGCACCGAAGAAACCATGTTTATGGGCGCGGAGTCGATCAAACCACGGCTCAACCAGCTGGTGCCGGGTATCGAGTTCGTGTCGCGCCCAAGGCTCTCCAGGCTGAGCTATGCGGGCCACAAGAAGATCGTTCGGCTTCCCGCCCGCTCGGCGGTCGTCGGGTTCAGCGCCGCCGACGTCTATGTGATCGCCGAACTGATCCGCCGCCAACGCGGCGGCGCCGCAATCGTCATGGGCGCGCTTAGTCCGCGAACCCGCAATGCCCAGGTGGCCCTATTCCAAAATGGCGACGTGGACTATCTCGTGGCGACCGACGCCATCGGCATGGGCCTCAATATGGACATCGATCACGTCGCTTTTGCGGCGTTGGGCAAGTTCGACGGCCATCACTCCCGCGGTTTGAGGCCGGAGGAACTGGCCCAGATCGCAGGCCGCGCCGGCCGGCACATGAATGACGGCACCTTCGGGACCACGGGTGATGCCGGGGAAATCGAGCCGGAAATTATCCAGCGGATCGAATCTCATGAATTTGACCGGCTGAGACAGATCTGTTGGCGAAACCCGGTTCTGGATTTCAGCACACTCGCGTCGCTGGGAGAGAGTTTGCGACGGGCCCCTGATCTGCCCGGCTTGGTCCGGGTCCGCGAGGCGCAGGACGAACGCGCCTTTGCCGATCTGACTCAAGACACCGCCATCGCCGATCGGGCCGCCGCTGAAAGTGACGTGCGGTTGCTTTGGGATGTGTGCCAGATCCCGGATTTCCAGAAGCTGGTCAGCGACACTCATGTGAGACTATTGGGTCAGGTCTATACTCATCTTATGGATGGCAATGGCCAGTTGCCCAACGACTGGGTGGCCGGTCATGTCAGCAGCATCGACAGAGCGGATGGCGATATCGAGACGCTGCTCGGCCGTATCAGCCGGGTGCGCATCTGGACCTACATTTCTCACCGGGCCGATTGGCTGAATGACCCGGAGACCTGGCAGGTCCGAACGCGGGAAATCGAGGACAAGCTCTCAGACGCCCTGCACGACCGCCTCACTCAACGGTTCGTCGACCAGCGGACCGCAGTACTGATGAAACGACTGCAGGACCGGGAAGATTTGACCGCCCTGGTCGATGGGTCCGGAGATGTTCTGGTCGAAGGGCATTACGTCGGGCGCATGGACGGCTTCCGGTTTACCCCTGACCGCACCGGCAGCGACCTGGCCGGCCGGGCAGTGGCCAATGCGGCCATGAAGGCCCTCGACGCCGAGATCAATCGTCGGATCATCCGGCTCGAAAAGGCGGCCGCCGGCGATCTGGTCCTTAACAACCAGGGACTCGTCGAGTGGGAGGGACAGGCTCTCGCCCGCCTGCTGTCCGGTCGCTCACCCCTTCTGCCGAAGCTTGGAATTCTTGGGAGCGAGTTGCTGGACGGAACCGCGCGCGGCCGGGTCGAACGGGTTCTTGATGAGTGGCTGCGAAATCGGATCGCAACCGATTTGGAGCCCTTGGTGCGGGCGACCAGGAGCACCCACCGGGGTCCGGTCCGCGGTTTGATTTTTCGCCTGGAAGAGGGGCTCGGCAATATCCGGCGGGAAGAGATCGCGGAAGAGTTGACCAAGCTGTCCCAGGAGGATCGTGCGGCGCTGCGGCAATTCGGTGTCCGCATCGGGCGGGAAAGCCTCTACCTGCCAAAATTGTTGAAACCAAAGTCGGCGCAGCTTGCCGCCATTCTGTCCGCGGTGCACGGCGAGTTCAGCCCAATTCCGCCCATTCCGCCCGCGGGCCGCTCGTCGGTCCGAATATCGAAGGCGGATGATCCGCAAATCCTTGGTGCCGCCGGCTACCGTGTATTGGGGGGGCTTGCCGTCCGCATTGATTTGCTTGAGCGCCTGTTGTCCCTGGTTTGGAAAGATCTCCCCAAAACGCCGGCCAAGGTGACGCCTGCGATGCTCAACCTGTTGGGTTGCGGCGAGGAGGATATGGACGGCGTGCTCAAGGCAATCGGTCTTCGGCGCCGGCAGACAGTCGACGGTATTGCGTATTTTCCTCCCCGCCACAGCGCGCCCGGCTCGAAGACGCGAAAACGCAAATCCGGACCATCGAAGGAAACGGTCAACGAGGATTCGCCCTTCGCCAAGCTTCGCGACATCGTGGACGCCCGATGACCGATCAGACATCGGCCCGCATCGACAAGTGGTTGTGGCATGCAAGGTTCGTCAAGACCCGAGGTCTCGCGGCCAAACTGTGTCAAAGCGGCAAGCTGCGGCTCAACGGCGAGCATATCTCCAAGTCCCATCAGGCGCTCCGGCCCGGGGACGTGCTGACATTTCCGCTCGGCCCTCATATCCGAGTCGTTAAAATCGTCGCGCTCGGCGAGCGTCGCGGTCCGGCGACCGAGGCGCAGGGGCTCTACGAAGACCTGGCACCCCCCGAGCGCCGTCGTCGGGCGTCCGAACCTCAGTCCTCCAAGCTATCCCGGGAACCAGGCAGCGGCCGTCCGACGAAGTCGGAACGCCGGGCAATTGATCGGCTGATGAACCGCTGACGGAGACGTGACAAACGGGTGTCGCGGGTGCTTGCCGGGCTCCGGGCGGCATGCTAGGCAACGGCATGATCAATAGATTTAAATCGCTGTTTGCTACCGCCGATACTGGCGCGGCCGGCGAACTTGGCCGGGACGAGGAACTGCACCTCGCCGCGGCCGCCCTGCTGGTGGAATCCGCCTGCCTCGACGGTCATTTCGATGGGGATGAACGGTCCAGTATCGAACGGCTGCTCAAAGAGCGGTTCGAATTGGAAGAGGATGAGGTCTCCTTATTGGTGGCCGATGCTGAGGCGGCGGTTGAGGAGTCCGGTGAGCTTTACGGCTTCACCAAGGTGATCAAGGACCGCTACTCCAACGAAGAGCGGGTGGAAATGATCGAAATGTTGTGGGAAGTGGCTTTCGCGGACGGCCGACTCGATCATTTTGAGGCCAATCTCATTCGGCGGGTTGGCGGACTGATATTTGTGTCCGACCGGGATCGAGGCGACGCCAGGAAGCGGGTCATGGCGAGGCTTGGCATCACCCAAGACGCAGTGTAAGAAAGAAACGGTCGCCGAGGCGAGTGGCGGCTCAAGTATTACGGAGAATGGTATGACATACGTCGTCACTGAAAACTGCATCAAGTGCAAGTACATGGACTGCGTCGAGGTTTGCCCGGTGGATTGCTTCTACGAGGGCGAGAACATGTTGGTGATCAATCCCGACGAGTGCATTGATTGCGGCGTGTGCGAACCGGAATGCCCGGCGGAGGCAATCCTCCCGGATACGGAGGACGGCCTCGATAGCTGGCTGGAAGTAAATACGAAATTCTCGGCATCGTGGCCCAATATCACCGTGAAGGGTGAATCGCCGGCCGATGCGGATGAATGGAAAGACAAGTCCGGCAAGCTGTCTGAGCTCAGCGAGGCGCCGGGCCCGGGGTCCTAAGGGCGTTGCCGCCCTTTAACGGTCTGATTTCAGACCGGTATCTGCTTTTTTTCAGGTAACCGTTCCGGAAACCTTTTAATTACCCACATCGTCGATTTTCAGGGTCGCGCCGAGGGCGATGTCGGTCAATCGAGAGAGGCCGCGCCACATGACGATGTTGCCGGGCGGCGGATCCTTGGCACGGTCGAGATAGCCGCCGAGCCTGGCGATCTTGATGAGGTAGAGCGAGAGCGTCCTGGCAGCAGGGGGATCGGCGGTGGAATCGGGTATCAGGCGATCGAGGATTTTCGTCTCCAACCCGGTCAGCACCAAGGCTGGTTCGAGGTTTGGCCTGGCGCGGTTGAGCATAGTCAGCCAGAACACGCGCCAGCTCAGGATACAGAACACCGCGAGCAGCCTGACCAACCGCTCGGCGGTTCGCAACCGGGCTTGTTCGGCCCGGCAGCCCGATTTCAGGATCTTGTGGAAGACCTCGATCTTCCAGCGCATGGCGTACCATTGCAGCTTCTCCACGGCGTCGTCGTGGCTGTCGACAGGCAGGTCGGTGATCAGCTTCCAGTCGATGCGGGGGCGACCGACCGGCTCTTCCGGCTCCCGGGCGTGCAACACCGTGAGCATGAGCGTCGGATAGCGCTTCTGTTTGGCGATCGGTGGCCGGACAGTCATGCGTCGGTAGGAGAGTTCAACCTGCGTGGAGCCAAGCTTGCCTTTGTCGTCGCGGACGGCGACCCGGTGCAGCCCGCGGACTTTCTCGTCGGTCATGATCGCTTCCACCGTGCGAGACCCGTCCTCGGCGAGCCTGTTGGCAAAGCGTCTGATGACGAAATGCGTGTCCAACTCCCGGGCCAGGCAGAACAACTCCCAGATGTCGCCTTCGCGGTCGCAGATGTGAACGCAGCGCGCGGGATCACCCAACAGTTCGGTGGATTGCCGGAGATTCTCCAGCCAGCGCATGCTCTCCTTGCCCTCGATCGGCACGCGCGTTGGATTGATCTTCCTCTTGAGGGCGTTCGTCCCCTTGAACTTTTTCCGGGTCCAGAACTTTGCCGCGGCAATACCCAGTGGCAATCCGTCCGTCGTCACTGTCAGGCTCGAATGCATCAGCAGGCCACAGACCGCGTGCATGCGCTCGCGACCGCGCTTGTCCTTGCCACTGCTCACCTTCGTGGTGAAGCCCACCGCTTCGGTACGCTTGCGCTTGTAGGTAAACTCCGTCGTGTCGTGAAGAACGAGAATCGGGTCGTCGCTGGCGGCGAAACGGCGTCGCGTCGCGTCGAAATGGCCTCGAAGAATGTCTTCTTCGCTCACACGCTCGTTGGAGAAGAAGCGGTAGGCTGCCTTCGTGCCGGCCCAATCCTGGCAGGCCAGCGGGATGCTCTCCCCGAAACCTACCTCCATCCGTTCGACCAGTTGATAAAGGCGACGGTCTAGGCGGCCGTCGCCAAGACGGCAGCCCGAAAGCTCCTCGTCGAACCATCGTTCGTCCATGATCGGCACCTCTTCGTTCCCGATTCGGTGCCGTACAAGGAATCACGATCTACTCCATCAACGCAACAGGCTGCGGCAAAATCATGATAAACTCCAAGATGTGGGTAATTGAAAGACCGGAAACGGGGTGAACACCTGACAAACCCGTGTTTTTGTGCTATATGATGTCGATGCCGGGCCGCGCGCTCGGCATTGGCATTTGGGGTTACGGTCAATACATCGAGCGTCCACAAACGAGTGCCCATGACACGGCATTGGATTCCGCCGCGTCACTATGAAAATTTGACGGATGAAACACGGTAACGGCCGGTTGGGTCCGGCTTTGGCCGGAATCTGGTGGTTCCGGCACCAAGAACCGAGAAGGTAGTATGGCAACCAAGACGACCAAATCGACGATCAAGACAAAGAAAACGACGAAAGCCCCCGCGAAGTCTGCCAAGAAGACGAAGCCGGCGGCAAAGGCATCAAAGACTGCGAAACCGGCAACTAAAGCGGTGGCTAAAACCACGGCAAAGGCGGCAGCGAAACCAAAGGCGGCAGCGAAATCAGCGCCCGCAAAGACCACCAATCCTGCGCCCAAGAACAATTCTGCGCCTAAGAACAAGCCTGCGCCTAAGAAGAAGGCGGCGGAGCCGAAGTTGGCGTTCAAGGCCGGCGACTACGTGGTTTATCCGACCCATGGGGTCGGGTTGGTTTCCGGAATCGAAAAAGAGACCATCGCCGGGCATGAGCTCCGGCTAGTGGTGGTCACGTTCGACAATGATCGCATGACCCTTCGGGTGCCAACCGACAAAATGGAGGTATCGGGTCTCCGCAAGTTGAGCAGTCGCAAAGTGATGGATAATGCGGTGACGACGCTCAAGGGGCGCGCGCGGATCAAACGCACCATGTGGAGCCGCCGGGCCCAGGAATATGAGGCCAAAATCAACTCCGGCGATCCCGTATTCATCGCCGAGGTGGTGCGCGACCTCCACCGCAATGTCGGCCAGCCCGATCAATCGTTCAGCGAGCGGCAGATTTATGAAGCGGCTTTGGAACGGCTCGCCGGCGAGTTCGCGGCCGTCGAGAGCATCGAGAAGGAAGACGCGACCGAGAAGCTGGAGCAGGTCTTGAACGCCGCTTAGCCCTTGGATCAAAGCGAATTTGGCGGGGCGTTAGCGATTTTTTAACGCCCCGCCTCTTTATTGGACGGAACGATCCCCATTGCCTGACACGGACAGTTCCTTTCATGGAAGTTGCGGAAAAATTCGCGGTTATTCGCGCATCAGGGCGCTACTGGACGGTTGGCGCCGTTCATAGCGAAGCCGACCGGCTGCACGATCTCCATCGCCGGATGGAGCAGCGGCTGAAGGACAATGACAAACTCATCTATCTTGGAAATTTTCTCGGCATCGGGGCCGCAGCCGTCGAAACGGTTGACGAAATGCTGCTTTTCCGCAGGCGCTTCCTCGCCCGGCCCCGGGCTCACATCAAGGATTATGTAATCCTACGGGGCGCGCAGGAGGAGATTTGGCAAAAACTGCTCCAGATTCAGCTGGCCCTCAATCCTGGCGAGGTGTTGAACTGGATGGTGGAACACGGCGCCGCACCGACGATGCTGTCCTACGGCGCCGACCCCGAAGACGCGCTTGCCGCTGTTCGGGAGGGCGTGACAGCGCTCAATCGCTGGGCCTCGTCACTGCGCGACCGGATCCGCAGCCTCAATGGCCACGCCGCGCTCATCGCCAGTCTGCGGCGGGCGGCGTACGGCGACGACGGCGGCATGTTGTTTGTACATTCCGGCCTTGATCCGGCCCGGCCAATTACCAGTCAGGCCGATGATTTTTGGTGGAATAGCCAGGGTTTCGACGAAATTACTGCGCCCTATGGCACCTACCGCCGCATCGTACGTGGGCACGATCCTCGTGGCGGCGGCGTCCAAATCAACCCGTACACCGCGACGATTGATGGCGGCTGTGGTCACGGCGGAAATCTTGTTGCGGCGTGCTTCGACCCGTTGGGCGAGATGGTCGATCTAATCGAAGCCTAGGATGGCCGGCCGTTGCGTATTGTTTCCGGCGGGCAGACGGGAGTCGATCGGGCCGCGCTGGACGTAGCGCTCTTGCTCGACTTCGAGATCGGTGGCTGGTGTCCCCGAGGCCGGCGCGCCGAAGACGGGCCCATATCCGAATACTATCCATTGGCCGAAACCGCGAGCGCCAACTACAGCCAGCGCACCGAAGCCAATGTGCGCGATTCGGACGCCACCCTTATTCTGAGCCGCGGACGACCGTCTGGTGGTACGGCTCTTACCCGTGACACTGCCCGGACGCACAACAAGCCGTTGCTGGTGCTCGATCTTCGAACGGCAACTCCAGATGATGCCGTCGCCTGGATTAAGCGGCAGGCAATTTCGGTCTTGAATGTGGCCGGGCCCAGGGAGAGTGTCGCCCCGGGCATCTATGAGGAGGCATCCAGCTACCTGCGGCAGGTGCTCGGCTCGGTCGCTACTCGGTAACTACCTTCACCAGTTGGCCCGCCCGAAGGGGTTGGCCGGGTTCCAGCCCGTTCAGAACCCGGAAACGCTCCTCCCGGAGGTCGGAATAGGCCATCTGATCGGCGAACTTCTCCACCGTATCGCCGGCGGTGACCGCACGAATACGAATGCGGAGCGGTTTCACGAACCCCGCTTCCCGGCGGGTGACGGGTTTCATGCTGAATATCGTTCGCCGTAACTCGGGATCGAGGCGGCTGGTCTGATTGACCGGCGTGATGAACATGAACCGGTAGATCCGCTGAACGCTTTGCCGGATGGCGACCAGGCGAAGATCCGCCGCACCGTAGGATCGACGAATTCGGGTGACGCCGGTCACTCCCTGCATGCCGTTGACGGTGATGCCTTCGACGTCGGAAAGCCGCAACCGATTCCCCCACACCGCGGTTAGGTACCGGGTCATCGATCCGGTGTAATTGCGCTGCATGTCAAAACGGATAATCGAGTTTGCGTTGTCTCGCGCGATCACCGCGCGTCGGCCGTTGAACAGGGTAAATCCGGGCGGCACCCGGAACTTGAAGAGGAGCTCGGGGTGGATGAATTCCTGTCCGCGGACGAATCCTTCCTTGGGATCGTCGCCGAACAACAGCCCGTCGAGCGATGCCAGATAGTCGACCCGGGCGCGCTTCGTTCCGGTCCGCACGTTGCCTCTCGCCGCCTTGATGGCCGCCCGCACACGCTCGATCGGCCTCGGGTGGGTGGCGAGAAAATCAACCTCGTCCACCCGGTTTGGCGACTTACCCCTTATTTTCGCTTCCAGCGCGCCATGGGCCCGCATTCGGGTAAGGAAGCTGGCCATGGCTTCGTCGGCATAGCCGGTACGGCCCAGGTACCGAACCCCCAGCGAATCCGCCTCGAATTCCTGCTGCCGGGAAAATCCACGCAGCGCCCAATTGGCTGCCGTCCCTAAAACCTGGTCTGCCGCACTGGACTCCAGAATGACACCCAACACGGTTACGCCGAGCCCGGCCGCAACCGTGCCGCCGTATCGCTCGGCTGAATGCCGGGCGGTGACGTGGCCGATCTCGTGGGCGATGACGCCCGCCAACTCCGCTTCGTCGCCGGCCAGGGCCATGAGGCCGCGGGTGACGTAGACATATCCGCCGGGGAGCGCAAAGGCGTTGATCTGGTCCGAATTTAGGATGGTGAATGTAAAGCCCAGGTCCGGCAGTTCCGAGGTTTTGGCCAGATCCTGGCCGATCCGATTGACATAGGCAGCGAGTTTCTTGTCTTCGTATACGCCGCCGAATTCTTCGAGAATCTTGGGATGCTCTTGAGCGCCGATGTTCTTTTCATCGGCCAAGCTCATACTGCCGGTGAAGATACGCTTGCCGGTCGCCGGGGCGGTAGCGCACGCTGCCAGCCCGCCCATCAGCAGGATGAGGCCCAGGATCTTTGCTGTCTGTCGCCCAAGGATCATTCGCCAACGATCTCTATTTGCTCAGGGTGCGTCACCTCGATCATAGGACCGTTGAAGGATTTCAGCCAGCCGCGGACACGGATGGTTTTGCCGGACAGTGACGTGACATCAATCCCGCTCGATTTGAATAGCCGCATCCACTTCGGGGCGATGGAAATCGTGAAATCGGTCCGCCAATCGGGGGAGAAATTCAGATAGGCGCGGCCTCTGATGATCGCCGCCGCCACGATTTGATCCTCAACAATCTGGAAGCTGCCGATATGGCGGCCGGCATCCTCGGTTCGCCGAACCTGATAGAACCGATTGCGCCAGATGCCGCGTCTGGTTGCCCTCGCTTCGCGCTCGAACTCCAGCATGGCCGGGACGGCGGCCCGGTTATCCGGAAGGGTATAAACCCGGGCCAATCCCCGTCGCAGCAATTCGCCCTGGATCCAGAAATCGTTCGGTGTATAGAGATGGGCCAGCAGCCGGCCGTGCCGGTCCAATCGCTCACCACCGAACGCAAGCACCATTTCCCGGCCGAGCGTCAGCTCCTCAAGCGCGGCCCTTGCGCGATCGGCCAATGGCCATTTGCGGATATGGGGCCGCCCCAGCGGAGGTTTGGGCGCTTGAATACCCGCCAGACGGATTTCCCGGGATCGGCCGGCCGGCTTGGCGAGCACGACCGTATCTCCGTCAACGACGGATTCGATCCGGACCATGGCTCCCGGCGTGAGATCGGGCTCGACGGCGAGCACGGCCTCACCCGCGGCGCCGACTGCTAAAGCCCCGGCGAGCACGCCCGATAACATCCCCGGCGGAAGCCGCCGAACCGCTTTAGGTCGGGAGATTAATGAGTATGATGCAAGGACCATCGTTTTATGCGTTGGCTCCGAACAACCCTCCATATCCTCAGCTGGCGGAAACCATGGACGTCGCCTCAACCCAATATCAGATGTTTCCGGAAATCGAGCCCTTCAACTCCGGCATGCTCGATCTCGACGGACATCATAAGATGTACTGGGAGGTATCAGGCAACCCCGAGGGACGGCCGATCTTGTTTATGCACGGCGGGCCGGGCGCGGGCGCCTCGGCTTCGCACCGCCGGTTTTTCGACCCCGAGCACTATCGGATCATTGTTTATGATCAGCGCGGTGCCGGGCGCTCCAAACCATTTGCGGATGTCACCGACAACACGACACAGCACCTGGTCGCCGACGTGGAGCGGCTGCGTGAGCATCTAAAAATCGACAGCTGGCTGCTGTTCGGAGGCTCTTGGGGCAGTTCCCTGGCGCTCGCCTATGCTATTGCCCACCCGGACCGGGCCCAAGGCATGATCCTCCGGGGCCTGTTCCTGTGTACCGCCGGTGAAGTGGGTTGGTTCCTCGGCGGCATTGCGCGGGTGTTTCCCGAGCCATGGCGGGAGTTCCTGGAATTTCTGCCCGAGGACGAGCGCCGGGATCCGCTGAGCAGCTATCATGCGCGCCTGATGAACGAGGACCCGACCGTCCATGGCCCGGCGGCCCGGACGTGGGCGCGGTTCGAGGGCGCGTGTTCGACATTGCTGCCAAATCACCGCGGCGTTTCCGGATTGGAATCCGGCCGCGCGGGGCTGGCTCTTGCACGCATCGAGGCACACTATTTCGTCAACGATCTGTTCCTTCCCGATAGGTATTTTTTCGATCATCTCGACACGATCCGGCATCTTCCGGCCGTTATCGTGCAGGGCCGCTACGACATGGTCTGCCCGGTGATCACCGCCGACGCCTTCACCGCCGCTTGGCCGGAAGCGGATTACATGATTATTCCGGATGCCGGCCATTCGGCCATGGAGCCGTCCATCCGCTCGGCGCTTGTCGGCTGTACCGAGCGGTTCAAGACCCGGAGGGTCTAGGGTCCGTACTCAATTAGGGGATACTCCTTTTTGCCTCCTCTCACCCGGGAAAGGGGGAGAAGGGACGCACGGCAAGCCTCCTCTCCCCGCTCACCCGCAAGTCGTCATCACCGGGTCGGTCAATTCGTCCGAATTGACCTTATTTGACCCGGTGATCCGCGCCTCGCGGCACGGTACACGTGGATGGCCGGGTCGCGGCCCGGCCATGACGCGATCATTTTATGCCTCATCGCCGCAATACTCCTATGGCGGCTCAATTAAATCCGGACCCTAGCGCAGGGCAGGTTTATTGTCCGTCCGGCGCCCTATGCTATAACCCCGGCTATCGGCCCCGTAGCTCAGCCGGATAGAGCACCAGATTCCTAATCTGGGGGTCACAGGTTCGAATCCTGTCGGGGTCGCCAGCATTGCGTTGGTCAAGGGGAAGACGATGCCGGTACGAATTGAGGGCGGATGCGCCTGCGGCGCCGTACGCTACCGGTCGCGCGAAGCGCCCAAGTTCTCCTTTCATTGCCATTGCCGTCAATGCCAGCAAGCCACCGGTACCGGCCATTCAAGCCTGCTGATGGTGCCGGCCGCGAGTCTGGAGGTCGAAGGAGAGCTCAAATACTTCGAGACGGCCGCCGACAGCGGAAATGCGGTGAGCCACGGTTTCTGTCCCAATTGCGGCTGCCCCCTGATCAGTTTCAGCGCCGGCTTTCCGGACAATCGGTACGTCATGGTTGGCAGCTTGGATGATCCCAGCGGCTTTGCACCGCGGAAAGCGATATTCGTGGAGTCGGCTCACGCCTGGGACCATATGGACCCCAAACTAGCCGACTAGTCCCCCCGGCGGCCCCCAAGTGGCCCCCTAATGGCCCCCTAATGGCCCCAAGTATTGTCGTAGTCCCGTTTGGCTTCCTCGGTCAGGAATTCATCCTCAATTTCCCGAACGCGATCGCTGCCGATGAGTGATTTTTGATTGGCCCGGCCCCATTTGGATTGCCGTGCGCGCTCGTGGAATTCGTTCAGTGCGGCCGGGCCCCGTTCGAACATGTCGTTCATCACTTCCCAGGCAGCCTGCATGCCGACGGTTGCGAAATAGACCGGGTAAAGGGCGATCCGGACACCCAGCTGGTTGTACTCTTCGAGGCTTGGTGCGGGCTCCTCGCGGCCGCCCCAGATCACCTGAACCGGGGCTGGTATCTCACGGCAGGCACGCTCCAAATCCTTGCGCGTCTCCACGGAATTCAGCCAGACGTAGTCGGCGCGGCCTTCTTCCACATAGGCGATGCAGCGCTCCAGCGCCTGCTCGAAATCTCCACCTTCGGCGCCCAGGGTGTCGTTTCGGGCGCAGATCAGGAAATCCGGCGCTACCTCGTCACGGGCAGCTGCCGCGGCCTTCATCTTGCCGACGTGTTCGTCCATGGAAATCACCCGCCGCCCTGCGAGGGTTGCCGATTTCTTGGGGGCTTCCTGGTCCTCGATATTCATTGCCGCCAGTCCGGCCGCGGCTATCTCCTGTACGGCAAAGTGGACGTTGACCGCATTGCCAAATCCCGTATCCGCATCAAGCTGGAGTGGAATAGATGTTCTCGATGCGCAATGCCGTCCGTGGTCTACAATATCCCGAAGCCCCAGAATTCCATTGTCCGGCACGCCCAAGAGGAACGCCGCCATCTGCGATCCGGCGAGGAAGAAGGCCTCGTAACCGATTTCCTCGGCCATTCTGGCGTAAAGGGGACTGAAACCGCCCGGCATGATCGTTACGCGGTCGCGATCCAGGATTTCTCTCAGCGATTGACGTTTCTGGTGGGTGTCTGGCCTGTCGCTCACCGTATGTCTCCGACAATTCATTTTCGCCCGCCCTCGCGCCAGTCTATGGTTTGGATCAAGATCGGCAATCCAAAGAAGGGGGGATCAATGCTGAAGCTCTATCACTTTTGGAGCTCAACCTGCTCCAAGAAGGTTCGTATAACGCTGGCCGAAAAAGGCCTGGACTGGGAAAGCCATCACATCGACCTCGGTCCGAAGCAGGAAAATACCGAGCCGTGGTACGTGAAGCTGAACCCCAACGGGGTCGTTCCGACACTTGATCATGACGGCCGGATCATTATCGAATCCAACGTGATAATCGAGTACCTGGACGACGTCTTTCCCGACGTCCGATTGCGGCCCGGGGATGCCTATGAGCGGGCGCAAATGCGCATTTGGTTGGATCGGACCGAACATGTGGTCCACAAGAACGTCAATATGGTCTCGTTCAATAAGCGGTTCCTGCCGCGCGTTGCCGAGAAATCGGATGCGGAAAAGGAGGCGGTGATCAATCGGATGCCGAACCTGGAAAAGCGCCAGGAAATGTTGCGGCGGCTGAGGGCCGGCGTGTCGGTGGACGACGAGGCACGTGCCGAGGCCGCGATCGCCGGGGTGATGGATATGATGGAGATGCAGCTCGGGCAGACGCCGTGGTTGGCTGGAGAAGAGTTTTCTCTCGCCGATATCTGCATTACGCCGTTCATCGAACGGTTTGGGGCCAATGAGCTTACCGCGCTGATCGATTGGCAGTCGCGGCCGGCGGTCGGAGATTGGTGGCGGCGCATCCAGTCCCGGCCGTCCTATGACGAAGGGATGAATTTCCCAAACCCGGCGGCGGCCTGAGCCCGCCCCCCTAGCCCGCATTTCTCACCAGGGGCGCGACCCGAATGGCGGCGCTGTCTGGTCGACAGCGTGCGTCGAGGCGCTTGCCCGATGTCACCGCATCGCGCGGCGCGCCTCTCCTGCTCCGCCGACCAGACAGCGCCGCGCAGACCATGACCCTGGTGAGAAATGCGGGCTAGCGAGGCTCTGCGCCAAACCTGTATCCGCTGCCCACGACGGTCAGGATGATCGTCGGGCGGCGGGCATCGGCTTCGATTTTCTTACGTAGGCGGCTGATCAAGACGTCGATGACCCGCTCCGAGGGGCCGGCCTCGTCCTGACTGATGGCGTCCAGAAGAAAGGCCCGCGAAAGCACCCGGTTGGGTGCATTGACCAATGCCGACAGCAGGTTGAACTCGGCATTGGTCAGCGGAATGACCTCACCACCTTTGCGGCTCAACGTGTGTCCGGCAATGTCCAAGATGAAATCCGCAAACTCCACCGATTGCTGACGCCGGGTATTGACCGATGTCCCCTCTCCGTCGGAGCGCCCCAACAGGTTCCGAATCCGCAGGACCAACTCTTCCGGATCGACGGGTTTGTTGAGGTAATCGTCGGCCCCGACCTCCAGAGCGGTAATCCGGTCATCCCGGCCTTTGCGCGCCGTCAGGATGATGATTGGCGTCTTGGACCGCGCCCGAACCTGCCGGGCGAGGGTCAAACCGTCCTCGTCCGGGAGAGTCAGGTCCAGGAGGACCAAATCGATTGGCTCGCCATTGAGCAGGCCCAACGTTTCCGTCCCGGTGGTCGCGACGCTGACCCGAAACCCCTCTTTCTCCATATAGGCGGCTAAGAGGGATTGGACGAATTCATCATCCTCAACAATAAGCAGGTGAGGTTTCATCTCTAAAAAGATCTCTTGTTTTCAATTAATTATGATTGATTTCGACGCAATCCGCCGCTTCCCCTTCACATCAATTAATATGTTTAACACACTTTAACATGGGCATTATGGCGCCTTTATCACCGCTCAACATTTGCGAACCAAATGTTTCTCATCACCAGCCGGTGTGATCGCGGGCGTGCCGGCCGGCGCAACGTCGTTGACGGTCGGCGCTCACGTCGCCGCCGGGTGCGGCAGCCGAGCGCCAAACTGTTGAAGCAGGCGGAGGGTAAGGAACGTGGCAGATGGCGAACTAAACCGTATCCTGCACGTGGACGATGAAAACGATATTCGGCAGGTCGCACAGCTGGCGCTCGAGACAGTCGGCGGTTTTGCGGTCGAAGGATATGCGTCCGGGCAGGAAGCGCTCGAAAAGGGCCCGCAATTTGAGCCTCAGTTAATCCTCCTGGACGTGATGATGCCTGGACTGGATGGTCCGGCAACATTCGAGGCGATGAAGGAGATCGACGGGCTGAGGGATATCCCGGTGGTGTTTGTGACGGCCAAAGCGATGCCCTCGGAGTTGCAGCGATTACTCGATATCGGCGCCGCCGGCGTCATCGCCAAACCGTTCGATCCCATGGCCATTTCCGGCCAACTTCGTGAAATCTGGCAGCAAGCCGTGAGTGATTCGGAAGCAAAATTCGCCGAGAAAATGGAGGCGCTCCGTATGGCCTATGCAGGGCGGCTGGATGAGCGTCTGAAAGAAATGGAAGGCCATCGCGACGCACTTGCCTCGGCTTCCGGATGCGACGGTGAGACGGTGGAACACATCTTGCGGGCCGCCCATAAGCTCGCGGGGAATGCCGCGACGTTTGGGTTTGCGGAATTGGGTGAAGCAGCGGCCGAGTTGGAGAAGGTGTGTGAAGGAGCCGGCAATGACGGTTCGCTGCAAGACTCGATCCGCCAAGAGATCGTCGATCGCGCCGGTGCCCTGCGGGAGTTGATCGATTAGCGGTGCCCGTCAATTGCGTTAAACGAACGCAAGACAAAGGCGCCATGTCGGAGAGGAAAAACCTACTGATCGTGGATGACGACGAGGACATCGCCGGGATCATCGATGTGATCCTGGAAAGCGCGGGTCATCGGACGTCTCACGAGGTCAACGGGGCCACGGCCTGCGACCTAAGCAAGGCGGAACGGCCCGATTTGGTCATCGCCGACATCGTGATGCCGGGCATGGACGGGTTCGAGCTTTGCAAACGAATCCGGTATGACGAATCCATGGAGGCGATAATAGCCGTCTTCGCGCCGACCGAGGCGGAGACCACCGGCCTTTGGGCGACACCGGTCTCGCCCGTTCTCCCCAATGCCAAAAAAAGAACCGGAGTTTCGGTATCCGAAACTCCGGTGGAAAGTTCATTGGGGGGGAATTCGCGTTAGGCTGTGGTGACAATTTAATTATTTAAGCCAGAGCATGATACTTGCGAGTTTGATGAAGCCGAGGAAGTGGGCGGCAAGTTTGTCGTAGCGTGTTGCGATGCGCCGCCATTGCTTGAGCTTGGCGAAAAAGCCTTCGACGCCCCAGCGCTGTTTATAGGCGATGCGGTCATAGCTGTGCTGGTATTTGCGATGCCGGCGCGGTGGGATGACGGGCTCACCGCCTTGCTCATAGATCAGGTCATGCAGGCTGTCGGCGTCGTAGGCGCGGTCCGCGAGGACGTGGCCCGCGGCCAGGCCCTGGATGAGGTTGTGGGCGGGGACCATGTCGTTTTGTTGTCCTGGCCCGAGATCGAAGCGCACTGGCAGGCCTAACGCATCGACGACGGCGTGGATTTTTGTGCCGAACCCGCCCCGGGACCGGCCGAGAGCCTGGGCTTGCGGTCCCCCCTTTTTCGCCGCCCGCCGGCGGCTTGGGCCTGGGCCCGGACGATGGTGGCGTCGATCGCCAGCCATTCCAAGTCCGGATCATCCGCGACAGCCTCGAAGATGCGGTCAAACACACCCGCCTCGATCCAGCGGTAGTAGCGCCGCTTCACCGTCTGATAGGGGCCAAACCGATCCGCCGGCAAATCACGCCACCGCGCACCAGAGCGCGCCAGCCACAGGATCGCATCGAAAAACCGCCGCCCGTCGCTGCGTGGACCACGCTTGCCCTTCATCCCGCCAGGAACAAAGTCCCGAAGCCGCGCCCATTGATCGTCTCTCAGCACTTCGCCTTCCACACCAACCTCCAAAAGCCAGTGTTGAATCACACCAAAGACAAAAAAGGAATCCCTAAAATGTCACCGCAGCCTAGCTAAAATGCATCAAATGAATTCGTTTGGATGGTCAGGCCGGGAAACCCAGCCTGAAGGAGGGCGATCACCGACCTCCTATGCCAAGCAGTATAGCAGGCCGCTATCGACAGCGGGTGAATGCGATATTGACGGCGTATAAACGGATGTTAACGGGAATGTAAACATGGATTAGTCGTTCTTCTTGTCCGCGCCGGCCGCGGTGAATTGCGCCAGAAAGGCTTTCTGCATCTGCTCGAATGCATCCAGCCCGCCTGGCAGCCAATTCCTGGCGATGGCTTCAGGGTCCGCGGAGCTCAGATAATCCATCATCCGCTCCTCGACCTGCTTCATGATCGCCGCGTTCATCTGTTCGACCGGCGGAAGCCCAAAAAAAGCGCGTGCCTCCTCGGGCGTGCAATCGATATCGATAGAGAACTTCATCTTGGATGGCCCCCCGTGCCCTCTAGGACTTGACCTTGACGTAGCTGCCGGGCGCAGGCTCGATGACCTTCAGTTTGCCCGCACCGGGCTTGCGGGCGGCAACCTTGTTGCCGGATTTGCTGGAAAGCCACCTGTCCCAGTCGGGCCACCAGGAACCCGGCGTTTCGGTCGCCTCGCCGCACCATTCATCGAACGTGTCGTAAGATTTGCGTTTTGTATTGGTCCAGTACTGATACTTCTGCTTCTCCGGCGAATTGATGACGCCGGCGATGTGCCCGGAGCCGGCCAGCACGAAACGAACGGGTCCGCCGTAGATGCCGGTTGCCTTGAAGACCGACATTGCCGGGGCGATATGGTCTTCCTTGGATGCCTGCAGGTAGATCGGGATCCTGATGGCGGAGAGATCGACGGGTTCTCCCAAAACCTTGAACCGGTTTTTCGCCGACAGTTTGTTGTCCTGATACATGTCGCGCAGGTAGTCCATCAGCAAAGCCGCCGGGAAGCGGGTCGAATCGGCGTTCCAGAACAAGAGATCGAATGCCGGCGGCGCCTTGCCCAGCAGGTAATTGTTGACCACGAAGTACCAGATGAGGTCGTTGGCGCGCAGCATGTTGAAGGTCGACGCCATGGACGCGCCGTCCAGGTAACCCTTGCCGGCCACCTGCTTCTCCAGGGCATCCACCTGATTCTTATCGGTGAATAGCTTGAGTTCACCCGCCTCTTCGAAATCGACCTGGGCGGCGAAAAATGTGGCGGCGGTAATGCGGTCGTCCCCATGCGCCGCCATGTAGGCCAGCGTGGCGGCGAGCAGGGTCCCGCCGATGCAGTAGCCTATCGCGGTCACCTGACGTTCGCCGGTGGCCTGTTCAACCGCGTCCAAGGCGGCAAAAATCCCGTCCCGGATATAATCGTCGAAGCTCTTGTCGGCCATGGTCTCGTCGGGATTGACCCATGACATGACAAAGACCGAATACCCCTGGTCTGTCGCCCAGCGGATGAAGGAATTATCGGGCCGGAGGTCGAGGATGTAGAACTTGTTGATCCACGGCGGCACGATGAGGAGCGGCTTGGCGTATACTTTTTCGGTGGTCGGGTTGTACTGAACCAGTTGGAAGAACTCGTTCTGGAAGACAACGCCGCCTTCCGAGACCGCAACGTTCTTGCCGACTTCGAATGCATCCATGTCGGCCTGTTTGATGCTTAGCGTACCGTCGCTGTTGCTGAAGTCCTCGATTAGATTCTTGAAGCCGTTGACGAGGTTCTCGCCGTTGCTCTCGGCGGTCTCCCGCACGACGACCGGGTTGGTGAGGGCGAAGTTGCTGGGGCTCAGTGCATCAATGATCTGACGGCTGTAAAACTCCATCTTCGCCATGTCTTCCGGTTCCAGGCCGTCCATTTCGCCCACCAGCCGCTTGAGCCAGTTGGCATTCAAGAGGTAGGACTGCTTGAAATAGTCGAAGATGGGATGCTCTTCCCAGGCCGGGTCCCTGAACCGGTTGTCACCGGGTTCCGGGTCGACGACGGGCTGGGCGTCCGCCTCCTGGTTGAACAAGCGCTGGGTCGTGTTGAGCCACAGCGACTGATAACCGCGCCAAAGCTCCATCTGTGCATCCATGACCTTGGTCGGGTCCAGCTTGGCGTTGGCCAGCGGACTTGCCGCGGGCACCGTATCCTGATCGGTCTTGCCGTCGCTGGCCTTGCCGCTCTTTTTTGAGTTTGTGGCGCCGTTGACCGAATCCGGAGACCACGCCTCCATCCAGGCATTCATCACCTGGCCATATCCCGCCGCCAGCTGCGTCATGCTTTCGGTCAGGTCGGGCAGGTCGGTCTCGCCCTTCTTGTTTTTGGTGGATTTGGTGCTCATCGGAGCTGTTCTCCGGGTCCAGCGCGTTGGGGTCAGTACATATGCTGTCCGCCGTTGATCGACAAGGTTGATCCGGTAATGAAACCGGCCTCGTCGGCAACGAGGAAAAGGACGGTGCGGGCGATTTCTTCCGCCTTGCCCAGGCGGCCGACCGGGATTCTGGCAATGATCTTCTCAAGAACCTGCTCCGGCACGGCGGCGACCATGTCCGTATCGATATAGCCGGGGGCAACGGCGTTGACGGTGATGCCTTGCGCGGCGCCCTCCTGCGCCAGCGCCTTGGTGAAACCGTGAATACCGGACTTGGCCGCGGCATAGTTCACCTGGCCGTATTGACCGGCCTGACCATTGATCGAGCCGATATTGACGATCCGGCCGAACTTACGCTCGCGCATTCCTTCGATGACCGAGCGGCTCATGTTGAAGCAAGAGCCCAGGTTGGTATCGATAACCGCCTGCCAGTTCTCGGCATCCATCTTGTGCATGGTGCCGTCCCGGGTAATGCCGGCGTTGTTCACCAGGACCTCCACCTGTCCCAGTTCTTCGGTAATTTTCGCAACGCCCGCAACACACTCATCGTAATTCGAGACGTCGAACCTGTACGCCGGAATACCGGTCTCGTCGGTAAATTTCTTGGCTCGTTCGTCGTTGCCGCCATAATTGGCCGCCACGGTGTATCCGGCGTCCTTGAGGGCAATGCTGACGGCGGCCCCGATGCCGCGGGTGCCACCCGTTACTATCGCTACTCGGCTCATATCCTCTCTCCCCTGCTAAACGCCCACGGAGTGCCGTCGGTTTCACGCCGGACGTAGGTCTCCGAGGCGATGGGTTTACCTTAACATTTCAAGATATAATCGAAAAACCGTGCCACGCGGCCCGCGCTCCGGCATTGAGCGCATAAAAGAAGAGCGTGATACCGGGCGGACATCACGCTCTTCTCGGGAAGCGTACTCGGTCGCCTAGGCGGAGACGAAGGGCTTAACGAAGCTCTCGACGGCCCCGTCGAAACGGCCCTTGATCGGCTCAAAGCTCTTGACCGCGGTGTCCGCGGCGATCTTGTTGAGCTTGGTGGTCTGGGTAATCACACGGTTGACCGAGGTGTTGACGGCCTCGACCTGCAAATCCATCAGTTCCTGCGGGTTTTTGACCGCAAAGGTCTTCTGCAGCAGGTCCATGTTCTCGGCGGCCGCCTTTTTGGTGTAGTCGACCATGGAGGCGTAGTAGGCCTCGGCACCGGCAACGGCAACGGAGGAAGCCGCTTCGACGGCCTCGATGTTGTCCTTGCCGTAGGACATCAGCTTGTCATAGGAGATCCTGGCGACGTCCATTTGCTCCTTGCTGTAGGCGCTGGCGTTCTTGTAGCCCTCGGTGGCGGCATCGGCGCCGATGTTCATCACGTTCTTCAGGGTCTCCTGACCGACCGAGCTGATGGTCTCGATGGTCTCGGCGGCGGCCTCGGCCGCGGGTTTCGCTTTGGTGGTCATAACTGGCTCCTTACATCTGAAAATCAGGCAAATTTATGTTTTGCGCGACGAAATTTTGCATTGCAAAAAGAGATATAATCCCAACGATTCCCCGTGTCAACGAGTTTTTTTGCATTGCAAAATATTTTGCACTACAAAATACCGGTTTTATATGTCAGACTGATGAAATGATGCCGGCTGCGGAGTTTGCCGGTGGTCCATTTACGAGGACGGATGCATGGCCAAAGGGCGGAAGAATCCGGACGACGTCGTCATTATCAAGAAATACGCCAATCGGCGTCTCTACAATACGGCTGTCGCGGAGTTCGTCACCCTGGACGATCTCCATACGATGGTAAACGACGGTACCCACTTCGCGGTGAAAGACGCCAAGTCGGACACTGACATAACCACCTCCATATTGGCTCAGATCATCGCCGAAGAAGAGAGCAAGGGGCATAACCTTCTGCCTCTCAATTACCTCCGGCAGCTCCTGAGCTTCTACAATGACGGTGTCGGTCAATACCTATCCACTTATCTCGAACAGAGCATGGATAACTTCTCCAACAATCAGCAGCATATCATGCAGCAGATGCAGGAGATGTTTGGCGGCGCCGGCGCAATGCAGCAGTTCAATGAAATTGGCCGCCGGAACCTGGAAATTCTCCAGCAATCCATGGCCATGTTCTCGAATTCCAACAGCGGGTCCACCGCGAACGGCAACGGCCAACATTCCTCCGGCAATGGAAAGGAGCCGTCCACGTCCGAGGATGAGGACCGGCAGTCGGAGATCAACCGTCTCCAAACGCAATTGGCCGAGATCCAACAACGGCTGGACGACATCTCCAGTGGAAGCTGAACGCCCACTCGTGTGAAATTTAGGAGCCAGCCCCCCAAGTGGACAAAATCGTATCCAAGAAAAGCTTTGGGTTTGACGATCTTGCGGTCGGCATGACCGGCGAATTTTGCCGGGTATTGACCGAGCGGGATATCGAGGGATTTGCCGAAGTATCAGGCGACGTCAATCCGATCCATCTCGACGAGGAGTATGCCAAGGCATCGATTTTCGGGGACCGGATCAGCCATGGCATCCTCACCGCAGGTTATATCTCGGCAACATTTGGAGCCGAATTTCCGGGCCCCGGTTGGATCTATGTAAACCAATCGTTGCGCTTCAAGGCCCCGGTCAGGATCGGTGATCAGGTCGACACCCAGGTTACGGTGTCGAAGTTGGTGCCGGAAAAGAAATTCGTTGAATTTAAAACCGTCTGCAAGGTCGGGGAGTCGGTGGTTCTTGACGGCGAGGCGACATTGATGGCGCCGAAATTGGCCGGCTAGGCCGCACCGGCCGGCCTCGACAGGATACAGGTGACACCATGCCGAGCCCGCGGCGCTCGGCCGATGAGGAGGAAGAAGTGGCACAAGTTTCAGATATCGTAATCGCGAGTGGCGCCCGCACGCCGATCGGGTCGTTCAACGGCGCCTTGGCGTCTATGGCCAGTCACGAATTGGGCGCGACGGCAATTGGCGCGGCTCTCGACAGGGCGGGCGTTTCGCCGGACGACGTTTCCGAGGTCGTCATGGGTCAGGTACTCGCGGCAGGCGCCGGCATGAATGCGGCCCGTCAAGCTTCAATGGCGGCAGGTGTGCCACAGGAAAGGACGGCTTACGGCGTCAATCAGGTTTGTGGTTCCGGTCTTCGGACCATTGCACTGGGCGCACAGGCGATCGCCGTCGGCGATGCCTCGGTTGTCGTGGCAGGCGGTCACGAGAGCATGAGCCAGGCACCCCACGCCGCCCACCTCCGGGACGGCCAGAAGATGGGTAATCTCGAGTTCGTCGACACCATGATCAAGGACGGGCTGTGGGATGCTTTCAACGGCTACCACATGGGTGTGACCGCGGAGAACGTCGCCGAACAATGGCAGATTACCCGCGATCAGCAGGACGAATTCGCGGCCAACTCGCAGCAGCGCGCCGAGGCGGCGATCGAAGCCGGCAAGTTCGCCGATGAGATCGTTCCGGTGACCATCAAGACCCGCAAAGGGGAGACGGTGGTCGACACCGATGAATACCCTCGTGCGGGAACCACCACCGAGACACTCGGCAAGCTGCGGCCCGCGTTCGACAAGGAAGGCACGGTGACCGCGGGCAACGCATCCGGCATTAATGACGGCGCCGCGGCGACGGTGCTGATGACCGCCGAGGAAGCGGAGAAGCGGGGGATTACGCCGATGGCCCGGATCGCATCCTGGGCAACGGTTGGACTTGATCCGGCGATTATGGGGGCGGGGCCGATCCCCGCCAGCCAGGCCGCCCTCGAGAAAGCCGGCTGGAGCGCCGGCGACGTCGACCTCATCGAAGCAAATGAGGCGTTCGCCGCGCAGGCGTGCGCGGTTGCCAAGGAACTCGGACTCGATGCCGAGAAGGTGAACGTCAACGGCGGGGCCATCGCGCTTGGGCACCCCATCGGCGCCTCCGGCACCCGGATCATGGTGACGCTGATCCATGAAATGGCGCGGCGGGACGCCAAGAAGGGTCTTGCGACGTTGTGCATCGGCGGGGGTATGGGCATCGCCATGTGCGTCGAGCGCGACTAAGACACCCTCAGCTCCCGCTACGGGCGGGAACGGATAGAGACGGCGCTGCCCGAAGGCGGCGCCGTTTTTAATTGTTTCGAGCTTGGTAGCTGTATAATATCAAAATATGCCGGTATGATAATACCATACGAATATGGTCGCCGGCGGGAGACGAGACGGGAGGCAATCATGGCGGGCGGCTCCGCTGCCGGCGCCAAGCCAACGACTACCGGGGGTTCCCCCAAACCGGCCCGGCGGGGGATACAGGTGATCGCGCGCGCGGCCAATATCCTGCGGACGTTGGAAGCCGAAAACCACGGCCTGTCGCTGAGCCAAATTGCCGAGCGGGTGGGCCTGGCCCGGCCCACGGTGCAGCACATTGTCGCCGAGCTCCAGCAACAGGACCTGGTAATGCCGGCGGGGCCGCACTCGGGATTTCAATTGGGACCGGGGTTGGTGAGGCTGGGGGCCGCGGCGCAGCCCGGCTTTGTCGAAATTGTGCGGCCACTCCTGGAGACCCTGTTCCTGCGGACCGACGAAACCATCGATCTCTCCATCCTGAGGGGGACGCGGGTGTATTTTATCGATCAGATCATTGCCCAGCACCGTCTGCGCGCGGTGTCAGCCATCGGGGCGGCGTTTCCATTGGTTTCGACGGCGAACGGCAAGGCGATGCTGGCGGCGATGGAGAACGAGACGGCTGAAAAAATTTTCCACGATACGGATCCCGCGGAGATTGGCCCTGGAAGGACCTGCGACGATTTGTTGCGTGAATTGACCGAGATTCGGCGGGTCGGGGTGGCCTATGACCGGGAAGAGCACTCAGAAGGTATTTGCGCCCTGGGCGTGGATATCGGCAGGCCAAACGGTATTCCGGCGGCGATTTCGATCCCTGTTCCGGCACACAGGTTCCGACGCCGCGCCGACGAACTCACCCGAGAAATTCTGAACGCCCGGGAAAAGATTCTGGACGCACTGGGAAGTTGAAGAGGTTGGCGGACGCTATTCGCGGCCGTAGAACTGCTCGCCGATTTTAATACGCGACCGGCCCTGCGAGACGCGGTGAGCATTGGTGTCCCGTAGGCTATAGACGCAGCCGCAATATTCCTGCTGGTAAAATTCCTCGTCCTTGGAGATTTCGACCATCCGTTGGGCGCCGCCCTTCTTGCGCCAGTTGTGGGTCCAGTAGCTCAGCCCGTCATGCCGGGCGGCGGCGCGTACGCCGCATTCGTTGATCTGGTCGAGGTTTTTCCAGCGTGAAGTGCCGAGTGTGCTGGTGAAAACCGAATAGCCGTGCTCGACGGCATAAAGGGCGGATCGTTCGAACCGCATATCAAAACAGACCGTACAACGCGCTCCTCGTTCCGGCTCCCATTCCAGGCCTTCTATCCGGGCGTACCAATTGTCCGTGTCGTAGTCGAGATCGGTGAACGGGACGCCGAGCTTTTCCGCATAGCGTTTATTCTCGTCCTTGCGAAGCTCGTACTCCCGGAGGGGATGAATGTTCGGGTTATAGAACAGGATCTCGTAGTCGATACCGGAGCGGGTGATCTCGTTCATCACATCACCGGCACACGGCGCACAGCACGAATGCAGCAGCAGCTTATCCGCACCGCCTGGTGCGGTCAGGGTTGGCCGCTCATCAGCGACACGATCCGAAGGATCCGTTGAACTTGCCATCGGAGCTATATAAGCCGTGTCCCACCGTGAGGCAATCACTGCCGGGTCACCAATTCGGCGGCTCCCAGGTCTCCAACCAGGCGCAGTCAATTCAATTCGACAATCTTATAACTGACTGTAATTAAGAGATTAAATTATATTTATACAGAACTCAGTTAATTATAATATTTCGCTTATTGTGAACCCGGCCGGACGGCGTGGCGTGCCTGATGGCCGCCGGAAAACACCGGCGCCAGGCTCCGCGTCTGCGGAGCGGCAAAGTGACCCGGGCAAACGGTGATTCGAGACAGTGAGTCGGCGCAAAAAATCGCCGGCCCGGCAACCAGGCATCTGGAATTTAGGTTACACAATTGATTCAATTGACGAATAATTCGATTGACGAACCGGCCGCTATCCGTCTTGACAGGATAAACGTGGCGGTCCAATTTTCGCCTAATTTCGGGGACAAGCCGGACCAAGGTCGGCAGCTCGATCGGGATTATAAAACCATGCTGAATTCGGTCTTTGTCGGACGCGTTCCGCTGGCAATCGCGGTGATTGTCGCTTCCGTTCTGCCCATCTGGCTCCTTGATTTCAGGCCGTCGGATGCTTCCCTGATCGAGGGCCCCAGCGAACATTCCGCGCCCAGCGAACATTCCGCGCCCAGCGAACATTCCGCGCCCGTCGAACAGGCGGTCCCGCCGGCTCCACCCGAGGTAACCGGCCCCATTCCGATCGACCGCAAGATCCGGATTGGCCGTGGTGACACGCTGATGGGACTGATGATTGAAGCCGGGATCGAGCGAGTTGAAGCGTACAATGCCATTGAGGCCCTGCGTATACATTTCGACCCGCGTCGCTTGCGACCGGAGCATGAGATCATTGTCAGCTTCAGGAAAGAGAATGAGGCTGCCGAGGCGGAGACGTTTACCGGTCTCACCATCCGGACCGACCGGGTTGTCGAATACGCCGTCCGGCGCGTTGACGGCGGTAAATTCTCAGCCGACAAATCGGTCAGGGAAGTAGAACGCACCGTGGCCCGCACCGAAGGCGTCATCCGTTCCAGCCTCTATCTTTCCGCTGTTGAGGCAGGGGTATCCGCGGGCGTGTTGCACGAGTTGGTCCGCATTTATTCCTGGGACGTGGATTTTCAGCGTTCAATCCAGCCGGATGACCGGTTCGACGTTATGTACGAACGGTTCTCCGCCAAGGATGGAACCCACGTCCGGGATGGCGAAATCATCTACGCCAACCTCGTCCTCCAAGGAGACAAGAACCCCCTCTACCGTCACACACTGGCCGACGGGAGTGTTGACTACTTTGACGACAAGGGCAAAAGCGCACGCAAAGCGCTGATGCGCACGCCGATCAATGGTGCGCGGCTGTCCTCCGGGTACGGTGTCCGCCGCCACCCAATTCTTGGATTTAATAAAATGCACCGGGGCGTCGATTTCGCGGCGCCCGCCGGCACGCCGATTTACGCCGCCGGCGACGGGACCATCGTCTATCGGGGCCGCAACGGCGCCTACGGCAATTACATCCGCATTCGCCACAACTCGGAATACTCGACTGCGTATGCGCACCTTTCAAAGTTCAACCGCCGCGCCCGGAACGGACAACGGGTCAAACAGGGCCAGATCATCGGCTATGTGGGATCCACCGGCCGATCCACCGGGGCACATCTCCACTACGAAATCCTGAGGCGGGGCCGCCAGACCAACCCCATGCGGGTAAAGATGCCCTCCGGCAAGAGCCTGAAGGGGGGGGAACTGGCACGGTTCCAGACCGAACGCGCACGTATCGAGGAAGAGTTTGCCGGCCTGACGGTCACCCGGAAGGTGGTCTCCGCCGACTAAGCCGCATTTCTCACCAGGGGCGCGACCCGAAGGGCGGCGCTCTCTGGTCGACAGCGTGCGTCGAGGCGCTTGCCCGATGTCACCGCATCGCGCGGCGCGCCTCTCCTGCTCCGCCGACCAGAGAGCGCCGCGCAGACCATGACCCTGGTGAGAAATGCGGGCTAGGCCGCTTCCGCGTCGACGACGATCTCGCCGTTCACCTCGAGGCCGTCGGCGCCTGCGGTCACATGGACCGTATCGCCATCGGAAATCTTGTCATCCAGGATCATGGCGGCGAGCGGATTTTCCAATTTGCGCTGGATTACCCGCTTCAACGGCCGGGCGCCGTAAACCTGGTCGTACCCCGTATGGGCCAGCCAATCCCGGGCTGTGATGTCGAGATCCAGGGTAATCTTGCGCTCGGCCAGCCGGTCCGACAAACCAGCGAGCTGGATATCAACAATACCGCCCATATGTTCCCGAAACAGGCGGTGAAACAGGATCACCTCGTCCAGCCGGTTCATAAATTCGGGCCGGAAGGCGTTGCGGACCACCTCCATCACCTCGCCGCGCACCTCGGTGGAATCATGCCCCTCTTCCTGAGCCGCCAGGATCTCCGCCCCTAAATTGGAGGTTAGGATGATCAGCGTATTGCGGAAATCGACCGTGCGGCCCTGGCCGTCGGTCAGTCGCCCGTCGTCCAGCACCTGAAGGAGGATATTGAAGACATCCGGATGAGCCTTCTCGACTTCGTCGAACAACACCACCTGATAGGGCCGCCGCCGGACGGCCTCGGTCAGCGCGCCGCCCTCGTCATAACCCACATATCCCGGAGGCGCGCCGATCAGGCGGGCAACCGCATGCTTCTCCATATACTCGGACATGTCGATCCGCTGCATGGCGGTCCCGTCGTCGAACAGGAACGCGGCGAGCGCCTTGGTGAGTTCGGTCTTGCCCACCCCGGTCGGACCGATAAACAGGAAGGAGCCCATTGGGCGCTGCGGATCGCCAAGTCCCGCCCGTGATCGCCGGACTGCATTCGAAACCGCGGCCAATGCCTCGGCCTGACCGACAACGCGTTCGGCCAGCCGATCCTCCATTTGAACCAGCTTCTCCCGCTCCCCTTCGAGCATCTTGTCGACCGGAATTCCGGTCCAGCGAGAGACAACACTGGCAATGTGTTCCTCGGTCACCGTTTCCTGAACCAGTTTGTGTTCTTCAGCGGCCTCGGCGCGCTCCAAAATCTGCTCCAGTTCGGGAATTCGGCCATACTGAAGCTCGCCCGCCTTTTCGTATTGACCGTCGCGAAGGGCGATTTCCATATCGCCGCGCGCCTGGTCGAGTTCCTCCTTGACCTTCCGGGTGGCGGCGATGTCGTCCTTCTCGCTCATCCACTTTGCGGTCATCACCGCCGAGCTCTCTTCGAGTTCGGTCAGTTCGACCTCCAAGCGCTTCAGACGATCCTTCGAGGATTTGTCATCCTCTTTCTTCAGCGCCTCGCGCTCGATCTTGAGCTGTATGATCCGCCGGTCAAGCTCGTCGATATCTTCCGGCTTCGAGTCCACCTCCATGCGCAGCCGGCTCGCTGCTTCGTCGACCAGGTCAATGGCCTTGTCCGGCAGGAAGCGGTCCGAAATGTACCGGTTGGACAGGACCGCCGCGGAGACCAATGCCCCGTCGGTGATCCGAACGCCGTGGTGAAGGTCATACTTCTCCTTGATGCCCCGGAGGATCGAGATGGTGTCCTCGGCGGTTGGCTCCGCAATGAAGACCGGCTGGAAACGGCGCGCAAGAGCCGCGTCCTTTTCAACGTGTTTGCGGTATTCGTTGAGGGTCGTGGCGCCGACGCAATGAAGTTCACCGCGGGCCAGGGCGGGTTTCAGGAGGTTCGACGCGTCGATGGCTCCCTCGGCGGCGCCGGCGCCGACAAGGGTGTGCATTTCATCGATGAACAGGACGATCTCACCCATCGAGTCGATGATCTCGTTCAATACCGCCTTGAGGCGTTCCTCGAATTCGCCACGAAATTTCGCCCCGGCAAGCAGGGCGCCCAGATCCAACACCATCAGACGTTTGTTCTGAAGCGCCTCGGGAACGTCCCCGTTGACGATCCGCTGTGCCAGGCCTTCGACGATCGCGGTCTTGCCGACGCCCGGTTCGCCGATCAGCACGGGGTTGTTCTTCGTGCGCCGGGCCAACACCTGAATGGTGCGGCGGATTTCCTCGTCGCGGCCGATGACCGGATCCAGCTTGCCGCTGCGCGCCTCGCCGGTGAGATCCCGGGCAAACCTCTTCAGGGCGTCGTAGGCATCTTCGGCCGTCGCCGTATCGGCGGTACGCCCTTTGCGCACTTCCTCGATGGCCGAATTCAACGATTGGGGTGTCACGCCGGCATCCGCAAGAACCCGATGGGATTTGGTGTCGGGCAGGATCGCCAGCGCCAGGAGGAGCCGTTCAGCGGTGACGTAGGAATCGCCCGCCTTTTCGGCCAGTTCTTCGGCCTGCTGAAAGAGTTTCGATGTTTCCGATGCGAGGTAGACCTGGCCGGCCCCGTCGCCTTCGACGACCGGCAGCCGCTTGAGTTCCTCGGATATTTTGGTGTGGGCCTCGGTGGCGTTGCCGCCCGCCGCCCCTATCAGGTTGGCGGCCAGACCTTCCCTGTCCTCCAACAGTACCTTGAGGACGTGCTCGGGCGTCAGTTGCTGGTGTGAGGATCGGCTGGCAAGTCCCTGAGCGGATTGTATGAAGCCGCGCGACCGCTCGGTATACTTTTCGGCGTCCATGTTGATCCACCCGTTGTTTCGACAGAGCCGTCCGCCCCGATATTCCGGCAACGCATGGCTCCTCTAAAGATGGGACAATTGTACTATAGCCCTTAATATGTTGTGAATTCAGTGGCCTGCAAGGGCCGCTCATGCCGTTCTGAAGCGGAGACCGATGACCCACGCCGTGACCGATCTCTATCGTTATCCCATCAAGGGTATGAACGCTGAAGCGTTGGAAGCGGTCGATCTATTGCCCGGCGAAGCGCTTCCCCTGGATCGGGCCTACGCTTTTGCCCTGACCGGGACCCGGTTCGACGAGAACGACCCCGCTTACCTGCCCAAAACCGGCTTCCTGATGTTGATGCG
Organism: Rhodospirillales bacterium; assembly: GCA_965213765.1. Taxonomy (GTDB): domain Bacteria; phylum Pseudomonadota; class Alphaproteobacteria; order Rhodospirillales; family UBA2165; genus JAJDXO01. Next base: position 3,115,150 of record OZ243926.1, read on the forward strand.
GGATGAGCGCCTGGCGGAATTGTCGGTTGTCCTCGAAGACAATGCCTGTCGCGTGACAATTTACCAAGGCCGGAACGTTCTGGTCTCCGGCGATTTGTCCGATAGCGATCAGCGCGCGGCCATCGAACAGTCGGTAGGCGGGTTTATGGGATCGCCGGAGAATGACGTGCCGCGTCTTGTTCATGCGGACGGCCATACGTTCTCGGACCACAGGAACAAGGTGGTTTCGATCATCAACCTGGCATCGGTGCGGGCGCTGGAAGAGGCCATGGGCGCGTCGGTTCACCCGTTGAGATTTCGCGGCAACCTCTACATTGACGGGGGTGAGGCCTGGGAGGAGTTCCAATGGATCGATCAGGCGCTTGAGATCGGGACCACGCGGCTGACAGCAACCAAACGGACCGACCGTTGCGCCGCAACGAGCGTTAATCCGAACACGGCCCGGCGCGATTTAAACGTGGTGAAAGGCCTGACCCGGGCCTTCGGTCATTTCGACATGGGCATTTATGCCCGGGTGGAGGAGGGCGGAACAATCGCCATCGGCGATGCGATCGGTTTCCCCGGAAACTGCTCTAGGCTGTGGTGACAATTTAATTATTTAAGCCAGAGCATGATACTTGCGAGTTTGATGAAGCCGAGGAAGTGGGCGGCAAGTTTGTCGTAGCGTGTTGCGATGCGCCGCCATTGCTTGAGCTTGGCGAAAAAGCCTTCGACGCCCCAGCGCTGTTTATAGGCGATGCGGTCATAGCTGTGCTGGTATTTGCGATGCCGGCGCGGTGGGATGACGGGCTCACCGCCTTGCTCATAGATCAGGTCATGCAGGCTGTCGGCGTCGTAGGCGCGGTCCGCGAGGACGTGGCCCGCGGCCAGGCCCTGGATGAGGTTGTGGGCGGGGACCATGTCGTTTTGTTGTCCTGGCCCGAGATCGAAGCGCACTGGCAGGCCTAACGCATCGACGACGGCGTGGATTTTTGTGCCGAACCCGCCCCGGGACCGGCCGAGAGCCTGGGCTTGCGGTCCCCCCTTTTTTGCCGCCCGCCGGCGGCTTGGGCCTGGGCCCGGACGATGGTGGCGTCGATCGCCAGCCATTCCAAGTCCGGATCATCCGCGACAGCCTCGAAGATGCGGTCAAACACACCCGCCTCGATCCAGCGGTAGTAGCGCCGCTTCACCGTCTGATAGGGGCCAAACCGATCCGCCGGCAAATCACGCCACCGCGCACCAGAGCGCGCCAGCCACAGGATCGCATCGAAAAACCGCCGCCCGTCGCTGCGTGGACCACGCTTGCCCTTCATCCCGCCAGGAACAAAGTCCCGAAGCCGCGCCCATTGATCGTCTCTCAGCACTTCGCCTTCCACACCAACCTCCAAAAGCCAGTGTTGAATCACACCAAAGACAAAAAAGGAATCCCTAAAATGTCACCGCAGCCTAGGCCGTCGTAGCCTGGTCGGGTGCCGCCTCTTCGTCTTCGGATGTTGAGTCCGCGGTTTCAACAATTGGAACCACTTCAACCTCGGCATCCTGCTTCGGGCCGGGCGAGCCGTCTTTGCCGTTGCCGTTCTCAGCCTGTACTCCGGCGGCTTCGGGCCGCTGGTCTTCAGCGGTCTCTACCGTATTGCCGTCGGCGTCGCTCTGATTTTCGGCCTGGCGGTCGTCCCCGTTGCCGCGTCGCCGGCCTCGCTGTTGATCCTGGCGGCCATTGTCGCCGTCGGCATTCAATATGCGGTAGTAGTGCTCGGCGTGCTGATAGAAGTTCTCCGACGCGATACGATCTCCAGAGGATTGCGCATCACGCGCCAATGTCTGGTACTTTTCGAAGACCTGTTGGGCCGTGCCCCTGACCCGGCCTTCCGGCCCGTTGCTGTCAAAGTTGTTGCTGCGGCCCTGACGCTTCCCTCCACCGCGATTGCGGCTGCGCCGAGGGTTGGAACCCTGTTTCATATCACCTGTTTCGTTTGGTTACGCCCAACAATTTCCGGCCGACGTATTCCCCCTAGATGGCCCCCCACATGGGTGGCTTTTGGCCATTCGCCCTCATCAAACGACGGCAATTTGGGGAGGGTTTCTATCGCTTGCGCGATGCACGACGTTAGCCGTCGGCGTTTACCCTGGGATCAACCTAGTCGCCGGGAACCCCTCTGCCAACCACGGAATCGCGATAATTGTCATGTATGGGCAACTGTTGCTAAAAGGCAACGCTCGCGGTTCGCGAGGTCACGGGCACGCGCCGCCACGTAGAACCCAGATTCCATTAGAATTTGACTGACGCCGGGGCCTTGCCGGTGTCCGATCTCGACGATCAGCGCTCCCCCCGGCGCAAGATTGGCGGCTAGCTCAGGAACCAGTTCCCGGTATGCATCCAGGCCCCGCACACCAGCGAATAGTGCCTGACGGGGTTCAAATTCCGTGACCTCCGGCGATAATTTCTTCTCTTCCCGGTTGGCGATGTAGGGGGGGTTACAAAGAATGAGATCGAAGATCCCGCTGATCGCCGTACCCCAGTTGCCGCAAATAATCCGCGTGCGACTGTCCAAGCCCAATATCCGTGCGTTCCGAAGCGCCACCTGGCACGCCCCCGGGCTTAGGTCGACGCAAACGCCGGTCGCATCCGGAAATTCCCGTAGGGCCGATAAGAGCAGGCATCCGGTGCCGGTACCGAGATCCAGGATACGGCGGGGCGCGCCGCGGCGGAAGTGATCGACAGCCAGCTCGATCAGTGTTTCCGAATCGGGTCTTGGCGTCAGGGTGTCGGCCGTGACCACGAACTCGTCCTTCCAAAAGGCCCGGCGGCCGAGAATCCGGGATATCGGCTCACGATTTTGACGACGTTCGAGAAACGAGCGGTATTGCTCCTCTTGACGAGTGTTGAGGGCTTGATCGGGTTCGGCAACGATACGCGCCGTGTCGACGTCCATGGCTGCTTCCAGCAGAAGGCGGGCATCCAGGGAAGATGTCTCCACGCCGGCGCCTTCGAGCGCCATCCGGCCCGCCGAGAGCGCCGCCCCGATGGTCAGCGGCACCGTCATGAGACGGCGGCGAGGCGCGCCGCCTGATCCTCGGCCGCCAGTGCATCGACCATCTCGTCCAAATCACCCTCCAGTACCTTGGGCAATTGATGCAGCGTGAGATTGATGCGGTGGTCGGTGACCCGGCCCTGAGGGAAATTGTAGGTGCGAATTCGCTCCGATCGGTCGCCGGAACCCACCTGACTGCGCCGGTCGGCCGCGCGCTCCGCTTCCCGCTCCATCCGCTCGACCTCGTAGAGGCGGGCGCGCAAAACCTTCATCGCCTTGGCGCGGTTCTTGTGCTGAGATTTCTCATCCTGACACTGGACGACGATGCCGCTCGGCAAATGAGTGATGCGGACCGCGCTGTCGGTCTTGTTCACATGCTGACCGCCCGCACCCTGGGCCCGGTAGGTGTCGATCCTAAGATCCTTGGCGTCGACGGCGATATCGACCTCCTCCGCCTCCGGCAGCACCGCCACCGTTGCCGCCGAGGTGTGGATGCGGCCCTGAGATTCGGTTTCCGGCACCCGCTGAACCCGGTGGACGCCGGATTCGTACTTGAGCCGGGCGAAGACACCGCGGCCATTGATGCTCGCCATGGCTTCCTTGTAGCCGCCGATCCCCGTCTCCGAGAGTTCGATGATCTCGAAGGTCCAATTGTGGGTCTCGGCATACCGCTGATACATGCGGAACAAATCAGCGGCGAAAAGCGCCGCCTCGTCGCCACCGGTTCCCGCCCGCACCTCAAGGATAGCGTTTCGGTCATCGGCTTCGTCCTTGGGCAACAGCAAAAGCTGCAGGTCTTTCTCGAGCTCCGGGATACGTTGCCTGAGTGAGTGAAATTCCTCCTCTGCGAGTTCCTTGACCTCGGCATCGGCATCGGCATCGGTCATCAATTCCGCGAGGTCGGCCGCCTCGCTCTCGGCGCTCCTTAATCTCTCAATGGCCACAACGATTGTCGACAGATCGGAAAACTCCTTGGAGAGTTTCGCAAATTCCTGGCTGTCGAACCCTTCCTGGCTGGCGAGGGCGTCCTGCAGTTCGGCGTGTCGCGAGACGACACGCTCGAGTTTCTCATCCAAGCTCACGCTTACTCGTCCTTCTTGCCAAACAGGCGCTGAAGCAATCCCAGGCTTTTCTCCGGCCGTCCCAATAGCCGGTCGACCAGCAGCCGTGTCGCCTCATCGGCATCCCCTCCGGCGTCTGCGACCGCGCTTTGGCGCGCGTTTTCAACCTGATGGCGCAGCGCTTCCAACTCGGTGGCGCTCTCCTTCCCGGCGTTCCGCAAGTAGCGGTTCACGGCCTCTTCAAGGATCGACCAGCCGGTTTCCGCCTCGGCCTCCCGCTGCCGCCGGCCCTCCCGCGCCACGCCTTCCAAGTCGTTAAGTGAGTACCGGAACGCGTCTTCCAGGCGGTCGACGGCGGGGTCGACATCGCCGGGGACGCCCGTATCAATGAGCAGCACGGGGCGGTGCCGGCGGGCTTTGACCGCCGCAAGCATGGCCGGCTCGTCAATGACATAACGACGCGTGTTGGTCGCCGTCAGGATGATATCGGATTTTTCGAGCAGCGACGGCAGTCGACCCAAATCGTCTACATGGCAGTTCAGGGAAGTCGCCGCGTCTTCGGCCCGCTGCAGATTTGAATGAATGACCGTGAGGTCTTTGAGGCCGGCCCGCCGCAAGCTGTCCGCCACCTGAATGCCGAGTTCCCCAACGCCGATCAGCAGCGCCGAGCAGTGGTCGAGTTTGCCATGCAGGTCGCGTGCGACGCGCACCGCAGCGCCGGCGATGGATGCCGGCCGTTGATCGAATCCCGCGGCCCGGCCGACCTGCTCGGCGACCTCGTAAGCGGCCGTCAGAAGCCGTTGGAGGGCTGGCCCATCCATTCCGAGTTCTGCGGCGCGGCGGTGGCTGGTCCGCAACGCAGAGCGAAGAGCGGGCTCACCGATGATCAGGCCATCAAGCGCCGAGGCTTCGGCAAAGACATGCCGGATGGCCTTCTCATCGGTGATGACGTAAAGCTGCTCCTCGGCCTCCGTCGCGCTCAAGCCCGCCCGGTCGGCCAATATTCGAGCGACGTTCGGGGCGATGGATTCGCAGTCATCATGCAGCGCCAGTACCTCCACCCGGTCATCGGTGGACAGGTAGAGAGCTTCACGGATATCGGCTTTCCGCAACTGATCGACCAACCCCGGCAACGCACCCTCATCCATGTGCAGCTTATCGCGCACCGACATGGTGGATGAACGATGATCAGCCCCGATAATGAGCGGTTTGACGATGGAGATGTCTGTCTCGTTCATTAGCCTGAATCGCCGACTAGCTACGGTACTTTTCGAGCGGCGCCCGGATGTCGGCCAACGGTACCTCGGACTGTTCGCCGGAATCCATGTCCCGCAACGTCACCGTGCCCCGCGCCAACTCGTCGTCGCCCAGCAGCAGCGCCGCAGCGGCACCAAGCTTGTCGGCGCGCTTCATACGCCTGGCGAGGTTGCCTGAGTACCCCATCTCGATGACGAAACCCGCGGCACGCAAGTTATGAGCGAGTTTGATCATTTCCGTGTTGGCGGCGTCGCCGACGGGAATTAACGCAATGGGCCGACGTTTAGGCTCACCGCCCTCGACCAACAACGACAGCCGTTCGACGCCCGCGGCCCAGCCGACCCCCGGCGTGGAAGGCCCGCCCATTTGTTCCACCAGTCCGTCGTAACGTCCGCCTGCCAGCACGGCACTCTGTGCGCCTAACGCCGTGGTCGTGAACTCGAAAGCCGTATGGCAGTAGTAATCGAGACCCCGTACGAGGGTTGGATTAAGCGTGCAGGGGATGCCCAGGCCTTCGATCCCCGCCAAGACCTCGTCGAAGAATGAGCGCGAATGGTCGTTTAGACTGTCCCGGAGGATCGGGGCATTGGCGACGATTTCCCGGTCTGTTGCGTCCTTCGAATCCAGCACGCGTAACGGATTGCGGTTGAGCCGCTCACGGCTGTCTTCAGAGAGTGCGCCGCCGTGTGACCTCAGATAGTCGACCAGCGTTTCTCTGTAGGCCTCGCGGGTTTCGGCGTCGCCAAGGCTATTGATTTCGAGGGTTACCGCGTCGGAGAGGCCTAGCTCTCTCAGGAAATTATAGGCGAGGGAGATGACCTCGATGTCTCCGGTTGGTTTATCGACCCCCATGAGTTCAACGCCGACCTGCCGGAATTCGCGCCATCGGCCCTTCTGTGGCCTCTCGTAGCGGAACATGGGACCGCGATAGAAAAATTTGAGTGGCAGGTTCTGTTGGAGACCGTTGGAGATGTAGGCCCGGGCCACGCCGGCCGTGCCTTCGGGGCGCAGGGTGATCTGATCGCCCCCCTTGTCCTCGAAGGTGTACATCTCCTTAGTGACGATGTCCGAGGTGTCGCCCAGTGTCCGGCTGAACACCTCGGTAAATTCAAACACCGGTGTGGTGATCTCGCCGTAGCCGAATCGCTCGGCCACATGGTATGCGGTTTCCTCGACCCGCCGGTAACGACGGTTATCGTCTGGGAGAATATCGTGGGTACCGCGGACGGGGCTCAAGCTGGGCATCGGGGTTCCTTCGAATCTAGGCGCGTCTTGTCATCGGTAGGCGGGTTATAACCCCGTGAGCGCCGAGGTGCCAGACATGGGCAAACCGGCGACGGCGCGTTGCCGCGCGGGCGCTCGACAATCCGCGGCAAGGATAGCTATTCGACGACGGCGGTGCCGTCTTTGAGGCGGTCAGGTTCCAATGCGACGTGGCGCCGGACGGTACCGGCATCGCCAATGGAGGGCACCACCTCACCGTCCACGGTAATCTCCAGCGCGCCCGCATTGCCGGTCATCAATACCAAGCCTGACCGATTGGGCACCTCGTAGACATCACCCACCTTGAGAAGCCGGGTCATGATCGACTGGTTTTCCGTATCGTCGCGCACCTGAACCCAGCTCGCGATCTTGGCGCGGACAACGATGCGGGGTTCCTCTTCGGTTACCGCAGACGCGGGCGTTTCGTTGGCGATCGCCGACTGCACGGCGGCAATCTGCGTTTCTACCGATTCAGTGGTCGGTTGGCCGGTATCGTTCAGTGCCACTTGGGTTGGGTCAGGTTCCGGCGCCGGCTCGCGCGCCGCAGGGGTGTCCGGCATCGCCGGCGGTTCGGGCGCAGTCGCGGTGCTGGCCTGAACCGTCTCGGCAGCCGGTTCGGTGCTCGCTTCGACCGTTTCAGCCGCAGGCTTGGGCTTCGTGGCACCCGCCGGGGCCGTTTCGGCGGCTTCCGGGATTGCGGTGGGTGCCGTCTCGGAGGCTGTTGCATCCGTCTCCACCGGTGGTGGCGCCGCCGGGGTCTCGACGGCCTCGGTCACTTCCGGCGACGCGGGTTCCGCCGATGGTTCAACCGATGGTTCAACCGCCGCCTCAGGGGCAGAAGCAACGACGGCGGGCGTCTCGACCGGCTCAGGGGTGGCGCTCGGCGCATCGGAAGAGGCCGGTGCCGCGGCGAGCGTCGTTTCCGTCACCTCGGGGTCGGCCGCGGGACTTTGGGCGGTCTCCGGCGCATCGGTGACCGGTTGCACGCTGGCCGCGTTCGCTGCGGTTGCCGGTGCGGTTTCCTGAACGGCTTCAGGCTGAAGCCGGGACGGTACCGGTGTGACCACTTCGGCGACGAAACGGTCTTGGGTCGACAGGAAATACCAGCCGCCGTAGCCAAGCGCGGCGACCAGAACACCGACCATCAGTACAGCGCCCCGCGGCATTCCATGTTCGGGGATGAAGGAGGGGAAGCTGAGATCCGCGGGCTTGTCGGGAACGCTGGATTCTTCCTTGAACCGGCGTACCACTTCGTTGCCGTCCAAACCCAAATACTCGGCGTAGCCGCGAACGAAACCGACCGCATAGGCGTGACCCGGCAAATCGTCAAACCGGTATTCCTCAATAGCTTCGATGTACGTACGGCGAATTCGGAGAGTTGCGGCGATATCCTCTAGCTCCTCGCCGCGCCGGAGCCGTGACGCCCGGAGCAGCGCGCCAATCCCGCCGCCGGTATTCATCTGCTGGGGAAGATCCGAGTGCGTGTCCACGGTGCTGAGCCCCTTGGCTGTTCGCCTCCTATGCGCGATTGAGAATCATCAAAGCCGTCCCGCCTTAGACCGACCGGCTGCCCGTATCGCAGCGCAAAAAAACGACAAAAAACAGAGTATCGCCAATACTTGCGAGAATTTACCGCCATCGAGTCTTGAGTACAAGTTTTCTCTGTGGTTCACGGCTCAGGTACGATTCCTTAAATCATCACTCCATGATCAATTGCGAATTCCCGGAGCTTTTCACGATGACTATGTACGGGCATGGATTGCAGCGTTTGGATGTATCTTGAGATATCGCCGTAGTTCAGGCTGCGGATCATGGTTTTGACCGGTCCGATGGATGAAGGCGCCATGGAAAGGCTGCGAAATCCGACACCGATCAGCGCCATGGCGTCCAAGGGCCGGCCCGCAATTTCCCCGCAGAGGCTGATCGGAGTCTCGGCGTCGTCACACCGTGCGGCGAGACCGCCCAAGAACGACAGGCCCGCCGGCGAAAGCGGGTCATAGCGATCGGCGATCCGCGGACTTCCGCGGTCGCTGGCGAACAGAAACTGAAACAGGTCGTTGCTGCCGACCGAGATGAAATCAACCCGTTCCAACAACGCATCGAACTGAAACGCGAGCGCCGGGACTTCGAGCATGGTGCCGACATGCAGCTGTTTCGGCAGCGGCCGGTTGCGTTTTTCCGCACGTTCGAGTTCACGATCCAGGAGTCCGCGCGCGGCATCAAACTCCGAAACTTCCGTGATCATCGGAAACATCAGCGACAAGTCACGACCTCCCGCGGCCCGGATCAGGGCGCGGAATTGGTGCCTGATGAGAACCGGCTGATCGAGCGCCACCCGGATTGCCCGCCAGCCCATGGCCGGATTTTCTTCGTCGAAACTACTCCAATAGGGCAGGCTCTTGTCACCGCCGATGTCGAGGGTCCGGAAGATCACCGGCTTCCCGTCGCTCAGATCCAGCACTCGCTCGTAGAGCGCCGATTGCCGGTCGACGTCGGGATACTTGCTGCTTTCCATGAACGGGATTTCAGTCCGGAACAGGCCAATACCGTCCGCGCCGGTCTCATCCAGGCTCTGCAGATCGGCGAACAGGCCTGCGTTGATGTTGAGCGAGATGGTGATCCCGTCTTTGGTCTCGGCGGGGACGTTGCGGAGCGAGGCATACGCCGCCACACGCTGAGCACGGGCGCGGAGAGCTTCGGTAAACGCCTGCTGGACATCCTCGGCCGGGCGGATGTGGGCTTCCGCCTCATCGGCATCCACGATGACGATGTCGCCGGGTTCAACATTGTCGAGCAGGTCGGTGGCCCGTCCGATCACCGGAATGTCGAGGGCGCGGGCGACGATAGCGACATGGGTGGTCACCGAACCTTCCTCGAGGACCAGACCGCGCAGCCGGGTCCGATCGTAATCGAGAAGCTGTGCCGGACCCATGTTGCGGGCGACAAGGATGATATTTTCGGGGAGCTCCCATTCGGCGGCGACGTCGTCTCCTTCGGTTCCGGTCAGATGCTGGAGCAGACGATTGGCGAGGTCCTCGAGGTCGTGCAGCCGCTCGCGCAAATAGGGGTCCCGCTGATTCCGGAACCGGGCGCGGGTGTCGTTGTGGACCTTTTCCACCGCCGCTTCGGCTGTCAGGCCGCTGTCGATCGCTTCGCCGATTCTGGCGAGCCACCCCGCATCTTCGGCGAACATGCGATAGGTTTCCAGAATGTCCCGGTGTTCACCGCCGTTCGCAACGTCGGTCGCCTCGAGCATGGCGTCGATGGCGCCGTGCATTTCGTCGACCGCTTCCCTCAGGCGTTGCTGCTCTTCTTCCGGATTGTCCGAAACCAGTCTTTCGATGACAAATCGGGGTTCGTGGAGAACGGCTTCGCCCATGGCGACGCCCGCGTTCAGCCTGACGCCCGCGATGGTGACCGCCAGCAGTGACGCGCTCTCCACGGCGTGCAGTTCGTCGGCGCTGATCAGCTCGCCGGCGGCGATCAATTCGGCGATCACCATGGCGACCGTCTCAAGGGTCTCGGCTTCTTCGTCGGTGTAGTGACGCTGGGTTCGGTTCTGCACCGCCAGCACCCCTTGAACCCGGCCGCCGCGGAGGATCGGGACGCCCATCAGCGAGTTGTAGATCTCTTCGCCGGTCTCCGGCCGATAGGCGAATTTTGGGTGGCTCTGCGCATCGGAAAGCGCCATGGGACGGGCGTTGGCGGCGATGGTGCCGACCAGTCCCTCGCCCACTTGAAGGCGGGTATTGTGGATTGCCGAGGGTTTGAGACCCGTTGCGGTGAAAAGCTCCAGCACTTCGCCGGCCCGCAGAACATAGATCGAGCACACCTCGGCGACGAGGTCGGTGGCAATGATGCCGGCAATCTTGTCCAGACGCTCTTGGGCCGAGCCTTCACCCGCCATGGTGTCGCGAAGGCGCGCCAATAAACGTCGGGAACCTGTGAGCGGTGCTCGTGCCATTTACCTACCTGCGTGGCCTGCGTCGGCTGTCGGCCCGAATAGTGACGGCTTCGGGCTCGGCTGGCCGGATTTATCCGTCGTCGAGCCCGTAGGCCGTATGCAGCGCGCGCAATGCGAGCTCGGTGTAATCAGCGGCGACGAGGACGCTTACCTTAATCTCCGATGTCGAGATCACCTGAATGTTTATGCCCTTCTCGGCAAGCGCTTGGAACATTGTCTGGGCGACGCCGGCATGTGACCGCATGCCGACCCCGACGACCGATATCTTGCAGACGTTCGAATCCGCATCGATCTTCTCGAAACCGACTTCCGCCTTTCTGTCCTCGAGCACCCGGACGGCACTCTCCAGTTCGCCCTGGCCGACGGTGAAGGTGAGGTCGGTCGTCGCGCCGTCCTCGGAGACGTTCTGGACGATCATATCGACGTTGATATTGGCGTCGGCCAACGGCCCGAAGATTCCCGCCGCCACACCGGGACGGTCCGCCACGCGAAGGAGCGTGATCTTCGCTTCGTCTCCGCTGTGGGAAATGCCACTGACAACTTGCTGTTCCACGATCTCATCCTCACTGACGACGAAAGTGCCGGGGGCGTCGACGAACGTCGAGCGGACCTGGAGCGGCACCCTCTGGTTCATGGCGAGTTCTACCGACCGGGTCTGCAGGACCTTGGCGCCCAGTGAGGCCATTTCCAGCATTTCCTCGTAGGTGATTCTACCGAGCTTCCTGGCCTTGGCAACGATCCGGGGGTCGGAGGTATAGATGCCGTCGACGTCGGTGTAGATATCGCATCGATCCGCCCCCAACGCGCCCGCGAGCGCCACCGCGGACGTGTCCGAGCCGCCGCGGCCAATGGTGGTAATTCGGTTGTCCGGCCCCAATCCCTGAAATCCGGCAACCACCGGGACTTCGCCCGCCGCCAGCCGGCGATCCAATTCTTCGGTTTCGATCTCCCGAATGCGCGCCTTGCCGTGCGCCCCATCCGTGCGGATGGGAATCTGCCACCCCAGCCATGAGCGCGATGCGATACCGAGATCCTGCAACGCCAGCGCCATCAGGCCCGCATTGGCCTGCTCGCCGGTGGCCACCACGGCATCGTACTCGCGGGCATCGAACATGGAGGATATGTCGGCGGTCAGTTCGACCATCCGGTTGGTCACGCCGGCCATGGCGGATACGACCACGGCAACCTGGGCGCCGTTGTCGACCTCCTGCTTGACCCGTCGAGCCGCCTTCTTGATGCGCTCGACATCGGCGACGGATGTCCCGCCGAATTTTTGAACGATACGTGACATATCGGATGAACCTAATTGAGGCCGCCCGGCCGAAGATCCCCGGTGACCGCCAATTACAGCGCGGTTGGTTTGATCACCCGCCCGAGGGCGGGTATACATACTCGCTCAGCCGAATTCGCGCAAGTTGGGCCGGTTTAAGTGGCTGAAATTAAAGGCCTGGCGCGGGAATAGTGGAGTGAACGCCCATGGTCGAGGGAAGACCTCCGGAGACCCGCACCGCCGATCGGGACGAAGTCGGCCGGTTCGCCGCGCAGGCCGGCGATTGGTGGGACGAAGAGGGCGCTTTCGCACCGCTGCACCGCATCAATCCCATTCGCCTCCAGTTCATTCGCGATAGTTTTTGCCGGCACTTCGGCCGCGACTCCTTGTCCCTGCGGCCGTTCGAAGATCTGAGCATCCTCGATATCGGCTGTGGCGGCGGTCTATTGACGGAGCCTATGGCGCGGTTGGGTGCGACGGTGGCCGGGATCGACGCCGCGCCCGAAGGCGTGTCGGCGGCCCGGACCCATGCGCGCCAGGTAGGCCTGGAGATCGACTATCAGGCCATGCTTCCCGAAGAAATGGCCGCCGCGGGCCGGGCCTTCGATGCCGTCTTGAATATGGAAGTGGTCGAGCACGTCGCCGACGCGGAGGCCTTTTTCGAGGCCTGCGGGCGTCTCGTCCGGCCGGGCGGTGCGATGGTCGTGTCGACTCTCAATCGGACGCTGAAATCGCTGGCGTTCGGCAAGCTGGCCGCAGAGTACATCCTGCGCTGGGTGCCGGCGGGAACCCACGATTGGCGTCAATTCGTCAAGCCGTCCGAACTGGCCCGATATCTGCGTCAAGCGGGCTTTGACCTGGCCGATCTCAAAGGCATGGCGTACGACCCGGCCAACGGCGATTGGTCGCTCGCGGGCGACGTGGATATCAACTATCTGATGTTTGCGGTACGCCGTTAGGAAGGCTTGTTCTTGCCCTTGGGTTTCATGGGCAGGGGCGCAACCGGAATTTCCTCCTCGACGAGGTCCTTGACCTCCTGAAGGTTGGCCTCGCCATAAATGCCCCGCTCTTCCGTCTCACCATAGTGAATGGCCCGGGCCTCGTCGGCGAACTTGTCGCCCACATAGTCGCAGTTTTCCTCCACATGGCGGCGCATCATATTCATCGCCCGCCGAAATTCCCTGGCCTTCTCCGGGACATCGGAGAGATCACCGCCCTTCGAGGAGCCGACCCGCGGGGCCATCGGCGCTTTCTGGATGTTGGTGTCGCCGCACTCCGGGCAATCGATGACCTTGCGCTTGGCCTGCTTGTCATAGGTCGCCGAATCCTTGAACCAGGATTCGAACTCGTGATCGTTGCCGCAGCGGAGTTGATAGAGGATCATTGCGCTTCGTATTGGTTTCCGTTCGTCTGTCATACGACGAAATGGTGGCTGGAGGATTAACTCAACGGTCCGCGTCTGCAAAGCCCAAATATGTCTGAATTGAGTCACGATCAAGTGTCCCCGGACCCCTGGGTTGCCCGGTTCTCCAGGCTTATCCCGAACAGAGGCGCGGTTCTGGACCTGGCGGCGGGGGCCGGGCGCCACGCGATATTCTTGAGCCAACTAGGGTTTGCCGTTACCGCCGTGGACCGGGACATTTCCCGTTTGATCGCCTCCGGTCCCGCCGGGATCACGGCCATCGAGACCGATCTGGAAGCCGGTGACCGGCCGCTTCCAGACCGTCAATTCGACGGAATCATCGTGACCAACTATCTGCACAGGGCCTTGTTCCCGCATCTACTCGATGCGCTGACTCCGGGAGGGGTGTTGATCTACCGGACCTTTCAGGCGGGAAACGAGAAATACGGGCGGCCGCGGAACCCGAAATTCCTGTTGCGCCCGCGGGAGCTGATGGTGGCCGTTCGGGGGTTGGAGATTCGCGCCTACGAAGCCGGCGAGGTGCGCCACCCAAGGCCCGCCGTCATTCAGCGGATTTGCGCTATTCGCCCGCCAGCCTGATTGCCGATCCGGCGGAGGGCCGGACCGTATATTCCCGGTCGTGGGCAAGTGCCGGGACTTTGGATCGTGCTTCGGCGACCCGGGCAAGATCGATGTCCGCTGTCACCACACCCACGTCGTCCCCGCCGTCGGCGAGCACCTCGCCCCACGGATCGACGATGAGGGAATGCCCGAACGTCCGGCGGCCTTCGGCATGGGTGCCACATTGGGCCGGCGCGATCACAAAGCACGCGGCCTCGATGGCCCGCGCCCTTTGCAGCACGTGCCAATGCGCTTGGCCGGTAATCTTGGTGAAGGCGGCGGGGACAGTCAGAATTTCGGCGCCGGCGTGGGCCAGATCCCGGTACAAATAGGCAAAACGGACGTCATAGCAAATGGTCATGCCGACCGTGGCCCATGGGGTATCGGCGGTGACCGCCGCGGCGCCCGGCTTATAGGTTGCCGACTCCCGGTAGGTCTCGCCATCGCCCGGCTGCACATCGAACATGTGAATTTTATCGTAGGTCGCCCGAATCCCGCCGCCGTTGTCGATCAGGTACGACCGGTTGGCGATTTTGCCGTTGCCCAGTTTTACGGCCAGGGAGCCGATCAGGACCCACGCGCCGGTTTCCCTGGCAGCCCCGGTGAAGGCCTCGATGCCGGGATGGTCGGTCTCCGACGGGACCTTGGCGCGCAACAGCTCGCTGTCGGGCTCCAACAGCGTGACGCATTCGGGCGTGGTGATGAAATCGGCACCTTCATCCCGGGCTCGGAAGATCAGGTCGCGCGCCACGGGAATATTGGGCTCAATGTCCCGGCCGGCGCTGACCTGGACGCAGGCGGCTTTGAATTTATTCGACATGGGGAGAACTTGCCGGGCCGGACGCCCAAAGGCAAGTTTCAACTGATGCAGGCGGTTGGGCCGGGGCGCTTACGCGACAGCCGGATTGAGCATCGGATCGAGCTGACCCCGGGCGTCGAGCGCCAACAAATCGTCGCAGCCGCCCACGTGCCTATCGTCGATAAAAATCTGTGGAACGGTGTGCCCGCCCTTGGCCCGCTCCAACATTTCGGCCCGGCGCTTGGGGTGAAGCATGACGTCGAATTCCTCGAAGTCGACGCCCTTGTCCTTGAGCAGCGATTTCGCCCGCCAGCAGAAGCCGCAGAAAGGCGATGTATAGATTTCCACCTTGGCCAACCGTTCAGACTCGCCTTTTGACAGTCATTATCATCTAAATCGATATATAGAGCATTATTGCGGCTCCGCCAGCCCCGTGGGCGTAACGGACGTTCAAACCCCCGCGCGTACCGCACGGGCAAGCGACAAGACGTCCACCGACCGGGCTCCCGCGCGCAGGACCTGCCCGGCGCAAGCTTCGACGGTTTCGCCGGTGGTCATGACGTCGTCCACCAGCACCACATTGCGGTCCTTCAGGTCCGGCGCGTGCTTGGGGTTGATCGCGATGGCGCCCGACAGCCGTTGACGGCGCGCCTCCCGGCTGAGGCGGCCGAGTGGCGGGGTGCGCCGCCGGCGCACGAGCGCCCGCGGTGAAACCGGTATTCCCGTCTCCTTGGACAGGGCGCGGGCAAGGAGCGCGGCCTGGTTATAGCGCCGGCGAAACAGCCGCATCCAATGAAGCGGGACCGGTACCAGCATATCGGCGTCGGCGAGGCAGGTGCGTCCCGCCCGGGCCAGCCATCGGCCATAGGACGGCGCGGCGTGGGTGGCGTCGGCATACTTGAAGCCGAGCACCAGGTCGCGGCTGGCATCGTTGTAGACCATGACCGCGCGGGCCCGGGTATAGCTTGGCGGCGCGGCGGCGCATGCCCCGCAAAGGGCCGCCTCGCCGACGTCATGGGCGAACGGAAGTCCGCAGCACGCGCAATGGGGTTCGGTGACGAAGCTCACCTCGCGCCAGCAATCGCCGCACAGATTGCCCGACCCCTCGACCAGCGCGCGGCATCGCAGGCACTGGGGCGGGAACAGGACGTCCATGGCGCGGGCGGCCAAGTGGCCGAGGGCCAGGCGGCCGAGGGGATCTGCGCCGGCGGCGCTGCCCTCGTGACGGTGTTTCAGGTGCCCGGTCCCATCCATTCCCCCGGCATTTAACCCGCATTTCCCGCCAGGGTCACGGCCTGCGTCGCGTCCAGGCGGTCGAGCCGCCAGGAGCGGTTCGAAAAGCGCAGCGGCGACTACGGTTGAGGGCCGCGGCGCCGCCGGCGCAATGACAGCTTGGTCAATTCCGTGGCATAACCCGCCCATGAACCGGGAATTCGAGATTTTCGACCGGCGCGCCGTGCGCGCCCATCGCAACCGCGCCGCGGCGGGGCTGGGCGACTACGATTTTCTGTTCCGGGCGGCGGCCGAGGGGTTGGCCGGCCGACTCGCCGATGTCCGGCGAAACTTCGCGCATGTACTCGATCTCGGCTGTCATGACGGCTTCCTCGCGGACTACCTCGTACCCGAACACGGCACGGAGCTGCTCATCCAGTGCGACCTGTCCGAGGCGATGGTAAGCCGGGCGCCGGGCCGCCGGGTGGCGGCCGACGAGGAGTTGCTGCCATTTGCGCCGGGGAGCTTCGACCTGGTCATCGGCTGCCTGTCCCTTCATTGGGTGAATGACCTGCCGGGCTGCCTGGTTCAGGCGCGCCGGGCGCTCAAGCCCGACGGCCTTTTTCTGGCGGTGATGCTGGGCGGCGAGACACTCCGCGAGTTGCGTTCCGCCCTGCTCGCCGCCGATACGGAACTCTCCGGCGGCGCCGGCCCCCGGGTATCGCCGTTTGCCGAAGTGCGCGATGCCGGCGACCTGCTGGGCCGCGCCGGTTTTGCCTTGCCGGTCGCGGATACCGGCATCCTGACCGTTTCCTATGCCGAGCCGTTCAAGCTCCTGAGCGATCTCAGGGGGATGGGGGAATCCAATTCGGTAGGCGCCCGGCAGCGGTCTTTCACCCGTCGTGAGGTTTTTCCGCGTGCCGCCGAGGCATACAGGGAGATGTACGCGGATACGGACGGCCGGGTGCCGGCGACCTTCGAGATGATAACCCTCACCGCGTGGGCGCCCGCCGATACCCAGCCCAAGCCGCTTGCCCGGGGGTCCGGACAGGTTTCGCTGACCGATTTTCTTGGCGGCGGGGACGAGTGATTGCCGGAGCGGGACCGCTCCGATAGGCTCGGCGGATGGAATTTCCCGACCCCCTGATCAAGGGCACTCTTATCAAACGCTATAAGCGGTTTTTGGCCGATATCACCCTTGAGGACGGTTCGGAGGTCACCGCCCACTGCGCCAATTCGGGCACCATGCTCAGCGTCAACGAGCCCGGTTCCGAGGTGTGGCTGTCGCCGGCCAACAATCCCAACCGCAAGCTCAAATACACCTGGGAGCTGATCCGTGTGGGCGAGGCGCTGGTCGGCATCAACACCCAGCATCCGAACAAGATCGTCCGGGAAGCCATCGAAGGGGGCGCGGCCAGGGAATTGCGGGGATATGGCTCCCTCCGCCGGGAAGTGAAATACGGCAAGAACTCCCGGATCGACATCTTGCTGGAAGATGACGCCAAGCCTGCATGTTTCGTCGAGGTGAAGAACGTCACCATGAAGCGGGGTGACATCGCCGAATTTCCGGATGCCGTCACGGCACGGGGCACCAAGCACCTCTACGAGTTGGCCGATCAGGCCGCCGAGGGTCATCGCGCGGTGATGTTCTATCTGGTCCAGCGTCCGGACTGTTCCGGGTTCACGCTGGCCGGCGATATCGATCCGGCCTACGCCGAGGCGCTGGGCAAGGCCCGCGGCGCGGGGGTCGAGGTCGTGGCCTACGGCTGCGATGTGGAGACCGACGGCGTCAGGATCGCCGGCCCGGTCGACATCAGGCTCTGAGGAGAATTGGGGCTTGCCGGCCGGTCCCCGCTAAACTCCTCGGAAATCCGGGGTGAGCGTGTATAATCCGCCGCCTGTTTTACCGGAGGGATATTTTGGACGCCGAACCGCGAAGCATAAAAATACATACCGAAAGCGACTTCGAAGGTATGCGGAAGGCCGGCCGGTTGGCCGCCGAAACCCTTGATTTCATTGCCGGTCACATCGAGCCCGGCGTCACCACCGGCCGCCTGGACGAATTGTGCGCCAATTTCATTGCCGAACGCGGCGGGGTTTCCGCGCCCCTCAATTACCGGGGCTTCCCGAAGTCGATCTGCACTTCGGTGAACCACGTGGTGTGTCACGGCATTCCCGGCGACAAGGTCCTCCAGGACGGCGACGTGATCAACATCGACGTGACGCCGACCGTCGATGGATGGCACGGGGACACCAGCCGGATGTTCTACGCCGGCGATGTCAGCGTTAAATCCAAGCGGCTGGTCGATGTTACCTACGAGGCCATGATGAAGGGCATCGGGGCCGTAAAGCCGGGCGCCACGGTCGGCGACATCGGACACGCCATCGAGCGGTTTGTCGCCCCCTACCGCTATTCCATCGTCCGGGATTTTTGCGGCCATGGAGTGGGACGGATCTTCCACGATGCGCCGAACATTCTTCACTTCGGCAATCCCGGTGAAGGCCCCGTCCTCCGCGAGGGGATGTTCTTCACCGTCGAGCCGATGGTGAATGCCGGCCGCCACGAGGTGAAAATTCTCGGCGACGGCTGGACGGCGGTAACCAAGGATAGGTCGCTGTCCGCGCAGTTCGAGCACACCATCGCGGTGACCGCCGATGGCCACGAGATATTCACCACCTCGCCGGCCGGCCGCGACAAGCCTCCCTACAGCTAGTCCGTTGGCCGACGTTTCGATGTCCGGCGCGAAGTCTTCCCGGCCTCACTACGCGGGCCACCGGGCGCGGCTCCGCGAGCGTTTCCTGAAATCGGGCGGCGAGGCGCTCGCCGATTACGAACTGCTGGAACTGCTGCTGTTTCAGGCTTTGCCGCGGGGCGATACCAAGCCTCTGGCCAAGGCGTTGATCGGTCGGTTCGGCTCCTTGTCCGTCGTCAGAATGAATGGGACGACCGAAGTGATTTTCTAAGAGTCTGACTCGAAACTCTACATTTAATAACAATGGCTTGCGATCCGCCTTGTGAGGAGTCGGATGTGTGCGACGAGGATCCATGCCTGTGCGGAGGCGATTGATTTCTCCCAGTCCTTGGCCAGTCGGCGGCATCGGTTGAGCCAGGCGAAGGTCCTCTCGACGACCCATCTCCTGGGCAGGACCTCAAAGCCCTTGGCGGTATCGGGACGTCTTATAATCTCGATCGTCCAGCGGCCGATGTCTTCGAGGGCACCCTCAAGTTTCGGTCCGCCATAGGCGGCGTCAGCGAAGAGGTGACGCAGCCGGGGGAAGCGATGACGGATCGATTTGAGGACCCCGGGGGCGCCGTCGCGGTCCTGGATATCGGCTGAATGCACGATCAGGCCGAGCAGCAGGCCGAGCGTATCGGTGACGATGTGACGCTTGCGGCCCTTGATCTTCTTGCCCGCGTCATAGCCCCGAATACCACCGCTTTCCGTGGTTTTCACGCTCTGGCTGTCGATCACCCCGGCGCTCGGGCCGGCCTCGCGTCCTTCCAACTCACGGGCCGCCACAACCAGATGATGGTTGATCGCCTCCAGCAGCCCGTTCGAGCGCCAGTCGTAGAAGTAACGCTGCACCGTGGAGGGCGGCGGGAAGTCGTTCGGCAGCATCGCCCACTGACAGCCCGTCGAGGCCATGTACATGATCGCATCCATGACATTGCGCAGCTCCGTCGTCCGCGGCCGGCCTATCTTCTTGCGCGGCGGCATGAACGGCGCGATCAACGCCCACTCCCGATCCGTAAGGTCGCTTGCATAGCGACCGCCACGGCGCTCATACTTCGGGCGAGTGATTTCGGTCCACATGTTGTGCCTCCTCGTTTGCTTTGACACAACCGAGTAAGACACAACCGACTGAAATCACTCAACTAGTTTCGAGTTGAACTCTAAGGGAGGTTCTGGCTCCTCCTGGTTGATGTTATACCGCCTGCTGGTGATGGTCCAAGCGGCGTTTTCGGATGGTCAGGTTCTTGATTTTTCTCCTTCTGTCGATGATGGCGTGGTCCCGGCCGGCGTAGACGTCGGCGGGGGTGAGGTTCCAACGCCGTCATGTAGTCATCACGATCCTCGACCCGGATGACGGTCCAAGGATACGGGCCCGCCAAGAGACATGCGATGACGCCGGGGCGACAGGTTGTTCGAACTCGTCACAAGCCAATTGGCGGACCCGCTGCCCCTAGTCGGGCTGCTTCCGATTTGCATCTTCTTCGGGTCGACGTCAGGCATCAGAACCTGGGTATCGGCCTGATCGTTTTGTAATCCAACGCGGTTGTCACCGACGAAATAGTCTTCCATTGCAGCCATCGAACATCTACGCACCGGTGTTGGTACAAACCGTTGAGAGGCGATCAAAACAAATGATGAGCAGATCAGTGGGGTACAGGTGATGGCGGAACTCGCCGGCGGATTTGGCACCCCGCACAGTCCAATACTGGTGATGGAGCCGGACGACTGGTCCGCGCGCGCCGATCAGCGCGGCATTTATAGCCAATCATTATAAGCAATATCTATTCAGTATTTGAATTCTTATAAGTAGCCCCCTATTTGGAAGGCTGGCCCACCGGGTGCCATAACACGCCTGATCCACGCTACGCCCGCTCACAAGGGCGATGGATAAACGAAAAAGCGAGTTGGGCGATGATTTCGACAGCCAGGAGGCGGCAGATGGCGCGCATAAATCCTTTGGCCGTGGACGAACTTGACGAGGATCTGAAATCCGAGGTTGAGAAGTATGCGGTTCATCCCGGATACGTACCCAATTCGTTTCTGACTCTTGCACATAAGCCAAAAATCGCACGCGCCTACCGGAACCTTCAGATGGCTATCAACGAATCGATCACATTTGATCCAGGCCTTCGGGCGATGATGTGGCACATGATGAGCCATACGGACGGCAATCTGTTTTGCGAGGCGCACTCCATTCATGCGGTGGCCTGGGCCGGGCTCGCCAGCGATGAACGACTCGCCGAGATCTGGTCGTTCGAAACCAGCCCCTTGTTCAGCGAGGCCGAACGGGCGGCGTTGCGCTTTGCCCGTACCGTCGGGACCGACCCCAAGTCGGTAACCGACAAAGATATCGACAAATTGCGCGAGCATTTTTCCGATGAGCACATCATAGAGATGGTTGCCGCGATGAGTTTCGGCTCCTGGCTCTTGTGTTGGAACAACACATTGATGACCGACGTAGAGGAAATGCCCCTGGAGAGTGCGGGCCGGATACTCGGCCCGCAGGGCTGGAGCGCAGAGGCGTAAAGCCGAGGAGACAGGAATTGCCGGAATCAATCACACGGGCAAGCGAGCCCGGATCGTCTAAAACCCTTTGGAAAATCAATAACCCCACCGGTGACCAGGGGTTGATCGGCATCGACAAGGTTGGCAACAAGATCCGATTTTTCGATCCCGAGAATTTCGAGGAGACCGAGGTTCTCGATATCAAAAATCACCACGAAGTCGCCATTTCGCCGGACCACCGGTTTGCCTACGTGACCGATTTTGGCAAATTCGTCCACAATCAGTTCGTCGAAAAGGGCCACGGCATCACAATTCTCGATCTGGTTTCCCGGACGCCGGCAGGCAGTATCGAGACGGGCGGCTATCTGGGACCCCACGGCATGCGGTTTGATGCCGGCGGCCGTTTGTGGGTCATATTCGAGGAGACTGGGGAACTGGGCGTGGTTGATCTCGGTACAAACACCCTTGCCGAGGTATACGACGTGGGTGCCGGTGACAGGCGTCCACCTTTCATCGAGTTGGTCCCGGAGCAGAATAAGATCTATGTCTCCAGCAAACTTGGGGACATCATCGTGTTCGATACGGACCGCCGGCGGGTGCTTTGCGAAATAGACGTTCCCCATGGCACTGAGGGCATTACCCTGTCCCCGGATGGGCGGCGGCTGGTTGTTGCCGAGAATTCCAAGCAAGCCCTGTTGGTGATCGATACCGCCACCGACAAAATCGTCGAAACGATTGCCTTGAAGGGCGCGGTGATGAGCAGTCCCAACCGCTCCCGCTTGGTTCGCGTCCGGTTTTCCAATGACGGTAAGTATCTCGTCAGCAACAACTATGTCAGCGGCGTTATCCATATTCACGATGGTGAGCGGCCGGCCGAACATATGGTCTTACCGGTCGCGAAGGGGCCGCAGGGAATGGCATTTACCGAAGACAATCAACGGGTTGTGATCTCAAATCACGATTGCGGCGTTGCAACGGTGATCGACCTCGATGATCGGAAAGCCGTTGGATGCTTCGAGTTTGGCATGGGCATCGAAACCCTGGCATTTTTTTGATCTTCGAATTGCATCCTAATTCACCTGTATGACTGGCGGGTGAAGCTCTTCATCGATCCTATTCCGGGTGAGATGGGGCGCAATCAGCCGAATAAAAACATAGGCATAGTTCCGCAAATAGGTGGATGACCGCATCCCCACCATAATTTCGGCCGCCGGAAATATGTCGGAAACATCTCGCGCCATGAGCGGCGCATCGCGCTGCGCATCGTAGGTTTCCGTGGCGATCACCGCGACCCCCAGGCCCAGCGCGGCATAGGCCTTCATTACCTCGGGATTGCTCGTCGTGATGGTGTATTTGGGCTCCAGACCGTGATCGCCGAAGACCTTTTTCAGCGATAGGGATTTCGTCTCGAAAGCGATGATGGGGAAATTCGCGATTTTTTCGATGCTTAACTTTCTCGCCTTCATCAGGGGACTGTCGGGGAGCGCCACGAGGGAACGCTGCAGTTTGAAGGCCGGGAGAGTGACAAAGTCCGACGGCGGTTCGTCGATCAGCGGCGCGATATAAATCTCCGATTCCCGCGAGACAACCGAATCTATTGCCAAGTCATGCTCCCCAACAAAGAGGTGCAGGTGCACCTTGGGATACATTTCCGTGAAACTCTTAATCGCCGGTGCCAGCATGTGGCAGGCGAGCGTCGGGGTCGTCGAAATAGTCAACTCTCCGACATCCTCGGCATTAAATTCCTGACCCAGCCGCCGGATATTGCCGGCAT
Source organism: Rhodospirillales bacterium (assembly GCA_965213765.1). Lineage (GTDB taxonomy): Bacteria > Pseudomonadota > Alphaproteobacteria > Rhodospirillales > UBA2165 > JAJDXO01. The sequence goes on from OZ243926.1 coordinate 3,138,027, forward strand.
CCTGAATTACACGTTCGGCGTAGGTGAATATTGATCTGCCTTCTTCGGTAAATCCGGTCAGGCGCTTTCCCCTGCGCTCGAAAATCTGGGTGGAGATTTCTCCCTCGAGAAGCCGGATTTGCTTGCTGATTCCGGGCTGCGACGTGTTGAGGGCCAGCGCTGCCTCGGAGACGCTGAAGCCCCGGTGCGCGATCTCGACCAGGAAACGTAATTGCTGAAGAGTCACGACAGCCTCCTTTATGCCTTTTAGTTATAGGAATGATCTAAACGTTCATTGTATTCGCATAAAGTCCAAATTATAGAAAATCAAAACCGACAATTAAGCTGAGGCTTCTGTTCCGCCAGCTGAAACCCGTTTCGCTGGACCCTAGGACAGGAAACGGAGACAGGAGTTTTGCCGAAACGGCCACAATGTGCCGCGGCAGCGTCAATGGGGAGAATGGTCATGGCACATATTGCGCCTGTCGCGATCGAGGATCTCAGGGACGATTTGAAGCCGGATGTGGAGATCTACTCCAAATATCCGGGCTACGTTCCAAATTCATTTCTGACCCTGGCCAATAAACCGGATATCGCCAAGGCATTCCGCAACCTGCAGGGTGCCATCGCGGACTCTCTGACATTCCCCGCCGAGCTTCGCGGCATGATGTGGCACGTCATGAGCCACAATGCCGGGACCAAATACTGTGTCATCCATTCACTCCACGGATTGATCTATGCCGGCGCGGTGCCGAAGGAAAAGCTGGACACCCTGCTGGAGTTTGAGGATAGCCCCCTCTTCGACGAGGCCGAGCGCTCGGCGCTTCGGTTTGCGGCATCCGCGGGCCGTGATCCCAAGGGCATATCCGAAGCCGAGTACAAAGCGCTCCGGGAACACTTTTCCGAGGACCAAATTGTCGAAATGGCGGCCGTCATGGCCATCGGCGGCTGGATGCTCAGGTTCAACGATATCGTGGGTTGCGATCTAGAAGAGATGCCGACGGAAACGGCACGGAATTTCTACGGCAAGGACGTATAGCCGGCTGAGGGAGGTGGCTTTTTGTCAGCACTGCTGGAAATGAATGAAGAGTATCGGCAAAGCGACGGGTTTCGCGTCTGGATGCTCAACAATCCGACCGGCGGGAATGGATTGATCGCGACCGATAAAATCGGGGACAAGGTGTGGTTCTTCGATCCGCAAAGCTACCGGCCGCTGGCGGAATACGACTATCCAAACCACCACGAGATCATCATCTCCGCCGACCACAAGACGGCCTATGTCACGGTGTTCGGCAAGATTGCCGGGGGTATTTCCGCAGGTTTCAGCGAATCCGGAGAGCAGATTTCGGTATTCGATCTGGAAAAGAGACAGCGCGTGCGCCAATTCAGCACCGCTCCCTGCCGAGGCCCGCACGGATGCCGGATCGACGGCGAGAATCAGATGTGGGTCATTTTTCAGGAAACCGGCGAACTCGGCCTCGTCGATCTCAACTCGGAGAGCCTTATCGCGAGCTACGACATAAACCGCCGGGATTGCATGCCGCCCTATCTGGAGCTCGTGCCCGATCAGAACAAGGTGTACGTGTCGAGCAAGTTCGCCGATATGGTTGTGTTCGATACGGAGAAACGGGAGGTGGTCCGGGAAATCGGCGTTCCTCGGGGAACCGAGGATATGGCGCTTTCTCCGGATGGACAGCGGCTCGCGGTCGCTGAGAACACGGAACAACGGCTACTCGTCATCGATACCGGGACCGATGAAATTATTGAGAATTTCCCGTTGAAGGGGGCGGTGCTGAGCAGTCCGAACCTGACCAGGCTCGTCCGGCTGCGCTATTCCTCGGATGGCCGGTATCTCGTCAGCGCCAATTTTGTCAGCGGCGTGGTCCATATTCACGATGGCGGAAATTTGAGCGATCACGAGATGATCCCGGTGGGCAAGGGCCCGCACGGTATCTCATTCATTGACAACAACCGGAAAGCGATCGTCACCAATCACGATTGCGGTGTTGCGACCATCCTCGATCTGCATCGAAGGATGGCTGTGGACTGGTTTGAGTTCGGGGTGGGAATCGAAGCCTTCGAGTTTTACTAGGAGATTTAACGGCGAATTCCGCGGCCGGGTGCCGCGGGATTGAAGCAAATTTTTTCTGCAAGAGGAGACTTAGGAATGAGACGTCTGTCCAAATTTACCTTTGCCGTGTTTGCGGCTGTCGCGCTTGCAATACTTTCCGTACCGGCGGCCAACGCGCAGTCGTACCCGTCGAAACCGATTCGTATGATCGTACCGACGCCGGCAGGAAGCATCGTCGATTTGATGGCGCGCGTCGTCGGAGAGAACCTCACCAAGGCTTGGGGCCAGCAAGTCGTAATCGTCAACGTTGGCGGAGCGGGCGGCACGATAGGCGTGGCGAGACTGGCGGGCGAAAAGGGTGACGGTTATACGTTGGGCTTCGTGCCTGCCAATCTGACCACGCACCCAAGCCTGTTCGACATCAAATACGACGTCCGCGAGGACTTCACGCCGATTTCGCAGGTTGCCGGTTCATCAATGGTCTTTTACGCGAGCAACGAACTTGGCGCCAATTCCGTCAAGGAAGTTATCGCGATGGCCAAGGCCAAACCTGGCGTGCTGACCTACGCCTCCGCGGGCGGCGGCTCAATCGCCCATATGGCCGGCGCCTTATTCAACGCAATGGCCGGTGTTGACATCAAGCGGGTGCCTTACAGGAAATTCAATCTCGGCGTTCTGGACGTGGTCAAGGGGCGGGTTTCCGTCGTTTTCGTATCAGCCGCTCAAGGCATGAAATACGTCCGGGAAGGCAAGCTGAAAGTTTTGGGGATTTCCAGCAAGCAGCCCAATCCGGGCGCGCCGGGCGTGAAGCCCATCTCCGAGATGGGCCTGCCCGGCTTCGAGGTTCGTTCCTGGTTCGGCGTGATCGCACCGAAGGGCGTTCCGGCTCCGATTGTGAACAAGATTCACGGTGAGATCGTGAACATGTCGAAGAAGCCGGAATTCCAGGCCTGGCTCGCGAAGGCCGGTGCCGAGCCGATAATTTCCACGCCGGCGGCGTTCCGGGCGGCGATCGACTCCGAAATCCCGAAATGGGCGGACGTCGTGAAGCGCGCCGGCGCAAAAGCAAACTAGTCTCCGGGCTGCTCCCAGGCCTGTCGTCCGGGGCCGGTTCTCGTCCGCCGGCCCCCCGGGATGGCATCGCCGGCCGGGTCCGCCCGGCCGGCGGAGCATTGCCGGAAGACGATTTATGCCGGACTATCCGGCTACGCGGCCAACCGTGCGGGTTGAGGCATGCTTAAACTAGCCAACCATAAGGATTTCTGGTCCGGTATCCTGTTTATCGGTTTTGGGCTCGGTTTTCTTCTTCTGTCCCCCCGATACGGGATCGGCACCCCATCCAAAATGGGGCCGGGTTTCCTTCCCATGCTCCTCGGGGGATTGCTGATCCTGATCGGAATTGTGACGACCGTTCGCAGTTTTCGGGGCCCTGTCATCCCCATCGACCGGTTGGCCTTGGGACCGCTTTTTCTGGTCACCGTTTCCGTCGTGCTGTTCGGCCTGACGGTCGAGTGGGCCGGCGCCGCCATCGCAATGATCTTGCTGGGGCTGATCGCCAGTCTCGCCAGTCCGGCGTTTACGCTGAAGTCCCGCATCGCGGTATCGGTAGTTCTCGCGGCTTTCTCAATTGTCGTTTTCATCTGGGGCCTGGGGATGCCGGTTCCGGTGACGGGAAGCCTGTTCGGGTAGGGAACGGCGATGGAATTAATCGACAATCTCGCCCTGGGTTTTGATGCGGTCCTCACGCCCGGCAACCTGCTGTACGCGTTCCTGGGTGTGGTGCTTGGCACTCTGATAGGCGTCTTGCCGGGCCTCGGCCCGCTCGTCGCCATCGCGCTTCTGCTGCCGTTCACCTTTACTCTCGACGCGTTGCCCGCGCTGATCATGTTGTCGGGTATTTTCTATGGCGCCCAATATGGCGGCTCGACGACGGCCATCTTGATCAATCTTCCGGGTGAGGCGTCCTCGATTGTGACGACCCTGGACGGTTACCAGATGGCGCGAAAAGGCCAGGCGGGGAAGGCGCTGGCAACCGCCGCGATCGGGTCCTTCATCGCCGGTTGCGCGGCGACCCTGCTGATCGGCGTGTTTGCGCCGCCTCTCGCCAACGTCGCTTTCGAGTTCGGCCCGGCGGAGTATTTCTCGCTGATGGTCTGCGGGCTCGTGGTTTCCATCGTTCTAGCGCATGGCTCGCTTCTAAAGGCCGTCGGTATGGTGGTGTTGGGTCTGGCCCTCGGACTCGTCGGCACCGACGTTCTCACCGGCACGCAGCGTTATGTATTCGGCATTCCGCACCTCGCCGACGGGGTCAGCGTCGCCGCCATCGCGATGGGTATATTCGGCCTTGGCGAAATCGTCCGAAATCTTGAACGGCAGCATCACTTGGAGATCGTGTCCAATAAGCTTTCCGGGCTGATGCCGAGCCTCGACGACATCAAACGCATGATGCCGCCGATTGTCCGGGGAACGGTGATCGGCTCGGCGCTGGGGCTGTTGCCCGGCGGCGGGGCATTGCTTTCTTCGTTCACCGCCTATGCGGTGGAGAAGAAGATCTCCTCACGATCCGAGGAGTTCGGCTCGGGCGCCATCGAAGGGGTCGCCGCCCCCGAATCCGCCAACAATGCAGGCGCCCAGACGTCGTTCGTTCCCATGCTGACCCTGGGCATCCCCTCCAATCCGGTGATGGCCCTGATGATCGGCGCCATGATCATCCAGGGCATCGAACCGGGACCGGGCGTCATACAGCAGCAGCCCGAACTGTTCTGGGGGATCATCGTCTCCATGTGGATCGGCAACCTCATGTTGGTGATCCTGAATCTCCCGATGGTCGGGCTATGGGCGAAGCTGGTGACCGTGCCCTATCACTATCTCTACCCCGCCATACTGGTTTTCTCGGCAATCGGCATATTTGCCATGAACAATTCCAGCTTCGCGGTCTACACGCTGGCCGCCTTCGGTGTCCTCGGCTACGTCTTCACCAAGCTGGAATGCGAGGTCGCACCGCTGATTTTGGGGTTCATTCTTGGCCCGATCATGGAGGCCAATCTGAAACGCGCCATGGTGATCTCCAACGGCGATGCAATGATTTTCCTGACCGAGCCGATCAGCGTAATCCTGCTCGTGGTCGCGATCATCTCGCTGTTGACGGTTCTGCTCCCGTCCATGAGGCGGGTGCGTCGGGATGCGCTCCTGGACTCGGACGGCTAGCCGTTGTCGATTTGGTCAACGCACGAGAATTCGTGAAGGATGGATTAAATTGAGGGTTCGACATGCTCTGCCGCCACTTCAAATCACTTTTCCCCTTGCGTCACCGGGGGCGTCCATACATGACAATGCCTTCGCGGCAGTCCCTCTCCGCCGCCATGATCCGACATACCGTTCAGCAGCCTGACAAAATAACTTATGGATATTATTTATTCATAAGTAATAGATTAATATTATCACTCCCGGAACCATGTCCCTGTGCTCTCCGCTGTCCCAACAGATGGACCGTCATGCTGTGTCGGCCCTAGGCCACTGAATTAAAAAAGAAAATTCTTCGGCTTCGGTCGGCGCCGCCGGGCACCGGCCGTTCGGCCTGCGACAGCGGTTTCTTCAGGCTGCCGCACATCACCGCTCTCCGCCAAACTTGCAAATTGACTCCGGATTTAAATCGGAGGCAACGTAGATGGGCTGGGGGGATGCATGACGCGATGACACATAAACCGACAAAATAACGCGTCAGGCTCCAGCCGCTCCGAGCGGCGGGACCACGAACCTGTGGCAGCAATCCGCCGTTAGCCGGAGCCCAACGGGATCGAACGGTCAGTTTCATTCCGAGGGTGGCCGAAGATTTATTGTTGAATACAGGGAGCACTATTATGAGTGGGAAGGGAATTACGACACATATCGCCGGTGTGCCGAAGCTGCTCGGCTTGGCCATCGGCGCCGCGACGCTGTTTGCAAGCGTTCCCGCCTTGGCTGATCACGCACCCGGGAAGGGCGGCAAATTTACGGTTCACGTCAACCGTCCGTTCGTTGCCTTCGACGCGATGAAAATGCCCCGGAACGACATGGGCCGGCTGCAGATCATGCACGCCGTCAACGACGTGCTGTTCTACAAGAACCAGAAGACCGGCGAGTTGATTCCCCGGCTCGGGCTCGAAGCCAGCGCAAGCGACGATTTCAAGACCTGGCGGGTGAAGCTGCGCCAAGGCGTAAAGTACTCCAATGGTGAAGAGCTCACATCAGAGGCTTACGTTCATCACTTTAGTCGATTGCTGAACAGTCGCATCAAAGGCCTCATCCAAGCCGCGTTGAAGGCGAAACTCGATAAAGTGGTCGCCGTCGACAAGTACACGGTCGAATTTCAGTTGAGCGAACCGAATGTCGCGTTCGATTCCATGATGGCCGGTGCCGAATTTGTTTGGATGATCAACCCTCCGGGGTTCGCGAAGGCAAACGAAAACAATCCGGAGTACGCGCGTCAGCTTCTCGGCGCGGGTCCCTATATGATCAAGGAATGGGTGACCGGCAAGGGAATCACCGTGGTCCGCAATCCAAATTACTGGAACTCCAAGGAACAGCACGCCGACGAGATATTCTACAAGGTCACCCAGGGTCCCGAGGGGGCCGGCAACTGGAACCAGATCAAGGCCGGCGATATCGACGTTAGCTGGTCCTTCGGCGGCATATTCAACCGCGCCAAACAGGCCAAGGGTTATGACTTCATCCAGGGCTACCGGACCTATTCGGGCTGGGTGATTAATTTCAACTCGGGCCGCCCGCCCTTCAATGACGTCCGGGTTCGCAAGGCGATGGCCCATGCGATCGACCGCAAGCAGATTGCCAGCATCATCTCGCGCGGCACCGCCGAACTGGCTCAGGAGGGGTTCGACCCCAGCCGCCGATGGCATTGCGGCAATATCAAGCATCTGGAATACAATCCGGAGAAGGCCAAGGCATTGCTGAAAGAGTACGGCAAGCCGGTGGAGTTCACGATGTGGAGCCACGGCGGACCGTTCACGAAAACCGCTGAGGTGGCGCAGGAAATGCTGCGCAATGTCGGCGTCACGGTTCACCAGAAGAAGGTCGGCCCGGGCCCCGGCGCCATATTCAAAAACGTGGCGGGCGGCAAGGTGGATGCCTGGGTGTTCCTCGGCGGATTGGCCGCCCACCCGACCTTGTTCGATACCAACATGCATTCGAGCCACAAGGGTAACGTCTTCAAGATCAATTCGCCCAAGCTCGACGCGGTGATCGAAAAATTGAATGCCGCGCGCGGCGATGACGCGATCAAAAAGGCTCACTGCGAATTTGAGCGGGCCAAGGCCGAAGAGGTGCCGTATCTGCACATTACCTATGGCGTCGCCGGTTTGTTCAAGAAGAAGAACATCGGCGGCATTGACGCACCACAGACGCCGTTGCTCGGCTATCACCGGCTGTACCGGAAGTAGTCACGGCCCGGCCACACCGATCTCAGGACTGCGGGGCGTCTCCAGGAGATGCTCCGCGGTTCCGCCGCGATTTGCACGAATGACGAAAGAATGGGGAAGGCAACATGGATAAGCCCAACATCCGATACAACGTAACCGGCGACCACGCGATCACGGTTTCACAAGTCCACGAGGTGGCGAAATCCACCGAAACACCCTGGTGGGGTGAGGATCTGAAGGGGATGTATCCCCGGGCGGAGGATTATCCCAGGCTTCCCGACGAAGATTTCGAACGCAAATTCGGCCAACTCCGCCAAGTCATGCAGATCGAGGATCTGGATTGCTTAATCATCGCCGGCCGCGCGGCGACGGTCTGGATCTCCGGTTATTTCGATCCCTTCACCAATGTCGGGTACGTCATCTTCCCCCGCGAAGGCGAGCCGATTTTGATCGAGAATTTCGGCCACCACACGCCGACGGCCAAGGCCATCTCCTACATCCGCAACTTCCGCGAAGGATGGCGGGTTAAGCTCGAGACCTTTGCCTATGACGAGGCAGTGGTCGATTCCCTGAACGAATTCGGGATCGAGAGCGGTCGGGTCGGCATCTGCGGTTGGGACATATGGGAGTGGGAGCCGTCCAACTTCATGCCGGCGAAGGTCATGGACGCCCTCAAGCGCGAGTTTCCGAAAGTCGAATTTCCGTTTTTCGACGATCTCATCATGCGCCTCGCCCGGGTCCACTCCGAGCACGAAATGGTGTTTGTCGAAAAATCGGCCGACATGCTCGACAAGATGTTCGAAGAGCTCGAGTCCCGGGTGAAACCCGGCATGCTCGAATGCGAGGTCTGGGGGATCGTCAAATATGTGATGTACCGCGAAGGCGGTGACGACCCGTTCTCTCAATTGATCGTCAGCCACCCGCAATCCGCGCCGGTGGGCGCGCGCTTCGGTGCCACGATGCCGCCCATGCGGGAGCTGAAGGAAGGCGACATCATCACCGGAGAATATTCATCGCGCTTCGGCGGTTATTGTACCCAATCGGGACACCCCATCAGCCTGGGCAAACCGATGCAGGAATGGGTCGATCTCTATGATGTCGGGGTCGAGGCCCTGTACGCCGCGGTCGACAAGCTGCGGCCGGGCAATACTTTTCAGGAGGCGCGCCACGCGGGCCGCGACGTCTATATCAAAGAGAATGTATATGGCCGGCTGGCCGGTCACCTGATGGGTATTCAGGTCGAGCGCATCGGCCCCAACGAGCCGTTCGAGCCGGGTATGACCGTTGCTCTTCACTCGTGGCCGTATTCACAGGATTACGGAAAGGGCCACTTCATCGGGGATACTTTCCAGATCACCGACGGGGCGCCGGTCAGGCTCAACAAATTCCCCGAGAAAATCATCGAGGTGTAGTAGTTCGCGACACCACGAGACCGGGGGGCGCAAGTGAGCGATGATGAGGTAAAGACGTTCGAGGTTGTGATCGACGCCACGGCCAAGGCCGTGGGCAAGATGCGCAACGAAGTAACCGTTTACTCCGGCGTCAGCGGAAACACCTTTCAGATGGCGACGGACGAGGGTCCGGTGCATGGCGGCGATAGCTCGGCCCCGCCGCCTCTGGCCTATTTCGCAACCGCCATGGTGACCTGTCTGATGACCCAGATCCGGGCGTTCTCCAAACGGCTGCGGATTCCGATAAACGATGTCAGCGTCTCAGGGCGATGCCATTGGCGAGGCACGGTGGTTGGGCGCAATCCCTATGAGACCGAGCCCATAGGCTTCGACCTCGACATCGATATCGATTCCGACGCCTCGCTGGAAGACCTCAAACGCCTCATCGGCGCGGCAAAGAAGGGGTGTTTCATCGAACAGACGTTGGGACAGGCCAATGAAATCGGTCATCGCCTGAAGGTCGGAGAGGATTGGGTGGAGGTCTAGCCGCCGTACCGCTGCGTCACGCAGGGAACGATCAATGTTGGAGCTTTATTATTTTCACGGCGCGACCTGCGGACTGAAGGCCCGGCTTACCCTTGCCGAAAAGGGGGTGGGCTATACGGGCCATGCCGTCGATCGGGCCTATCTGCGAACCCCGGAATATTTGAAGCTGAACCGGAACGGAGTGGTGCCGACGCTGGTCCATGATGACGAGGTTCTCACCGAAAGTTCGGTCATCATCAACTATGTCGATGATGCCTTTGATGGCCCGCCCCTCAAGCCATCGGACCCGCGCGGCATTGCCGGCACCTGGTGGTGGATGAAGCGGGCCGATGAGTGTTTGTTCTGTATCGGGACGCTGACCTACACGGTCTCTTTGCGCCCCATCGTTCTCGAGAAGTCTCCGGAGGAGCTTGAACGCTACATTGAGGAGACCCCAAACCCGGCATTGCGCCTCCGACGGCGGCGACTGGTCGAACTCGGTTACGACAACCCGGACTTTCCGGCCGCTCTTGAGGGTCTGACGATCATGCTGAGCGACATGGAGGAGGCGCTCACCGGCCATGAATGGCTGGCTTCCGATGAGTACAGCCTTGCGGACACTGCCATGAGCCCGCTCATTGAGCGACTGGACGAGCTTCAATGCGCCGGCCTGTGGACCCGCAAACACCCCCACGTGACCGCCTGGTGGCAGAAGATCAAAGGCCGCGATTCATATGACGCCTGTTTGGCGGAGACCCCAAACCCCGAAAAACCTCAACATGCCCGCTCGGGAAGGAAAGCCTGGCCGGAAATCGAACGCCGGTTGGCGGGTTGAGGCGGTTGAAACAATCGCGGCCCAGACGATGAAATATTTTCAAGCACGGCTGCTGCATCTCATTCCGGTCTTCTTTCTGGTGACATTCGCCAGCTTCATGATGCTGAATCTGCTGCCGGGAGATCTCGTAGATCAGTTGCTCATCGATGAGAATTCGGGAACCGTTGTCACCGCCGAGCACCGGGCCGCCCTCGAGAAAGAGCTCAATCTCGATAAGCCGGTGATCGTCCGGTATTTCGCTTGGCTGACCAATCTGTTCCAAGGCGATTTGGGGCGCTCCTATATCAACGCGCAGTCGGTCACCGAGGCCCTGGCGGTCCGGATTCCGGTTTCACTTGAACTGATGATCCTGGCGCAGATATTGGCGATCGCCGTTGCCGTGCCCTTCGGCCTTTTGGCGGGTTACAAGTCGGGCCAACCCATCGACCGGGGCATTTCAATAATTTCATTCGGCGCTCTGGCTGTGCCGCTCTTCATCATGGGTACGGCGCTGATCTGGATTTTTGCCATCTGGTGGTCGGTGCTGCCCTCGTCCGGGCACACCGCGTTCGCCAAGGACCCGTTGGAGAACCTTCAAGGCTATATTCTGCCGGCGACGACCATGGCGGTCGTGGAGGCGCCGATCCTGCTGCGCGTGCTGCGCTCAGATCTCATTTCCACCCTGCAGGAAGATTTCATCGCACTCGCGAAGTCGAAGGGCATGACGACGAGGCAAATTCTGCTGAATCATGCTCTGCGTCCGTCATCGTTCACCTTCGTCACCGTGCTCGGGCTGCAACTCGGCAATCTGGTCGCCGGATCCATCGTCGTCGAGACCCTGTTCAGCATCCCGGGCGTCGGCAAGCTGCTGATCGATTCCGTCGATGCCCGGGATGAATTGCTGGTCCAGGGCGTGGTGACCTTCATCGCGCTGGTCTATGTCGGGATGAACCTGCTGGTCGATCTCATGTACGCGGTGCTGGACCCCCGCGTGATGCGGCGGGCTTAGGGGGGCCGGGAGCCGGGCATGGACCAATCCGCCGTTCTTCGCCCGTTCCGCAAGCTGCTGGGCCGCCGCCGGCAAGCGGACGCCAGTGACTATATCCGCCGCCAGAGCCAGCTGGGTCTGATCTTCTGGCTTGCCGCAACATTTATTATCGCCGCCGCCGCGGCCGCCCTGTTCGCCAATTTCCTTCCGTTGCAAAACCCTTCGGTGCAGAACTATCGGGCGATCAACGCGCCGTTCTCCCTCGACCACCTGTTCGGCACCGACTATCTCGGTCGCGACATGTTCACGCGGACGATTTACGGCGCCCGGATCTCGTTCGGCGTCGGCTTCAGCGCCCCGCTGATCGGTATCGTGATCGGGCTGTGCCTCGGCATGTCGGCGGGCTATTTCCGCGGCCGGGTCGATAGCGCGGTGGGTATCCTCGTCGATTCGATCCTCGCCTTTCCCAACATCGTGCTGGCGATCGGCTATTTGTTCTTCGCCGGGCCGACTCTGATCAATGTCATCCTGGTCATCTCGTTTTACACCATCCCGCATTTCACCCGCATTTCCCGGGCAAACACGATTCTCTACGCGCAACGGGAGTTTGTGCTGGCAGCCCGGGCGCAAGGCGCCTCGAATCTGCGAATTCTCCTTCGCGAACTGCTGCCCAACGTGATTGTTCCGGTTGCCTCTTACAGCCTATTGGTGATGTCGTTCACCATCGTTCTGGAGGGTACCCTCTCCTTCCTCGGCGTTGGCATTCCGCCGCCCACCCCGACATGGGGACGGATGATCGCCGAGGGGGTTGAAGAATTGGCCGAAAACCCCTGGATATCATTTGTGCCGTCGATTTTCATGTTCCTGACGGTCCTCTCCCTGAATCTTATGGGGGACCGCCTGCGGCAGCTATCCGATGTCAGAAGCAGCAATGCCTAGCCGAGAGGAGAATTGATGAAGCTTAGCCAGGACGAATCGCTATGCCTTTCCGACGCGCGGGCGTTGGTTCGCCGCTCCGTCGACAAGGCCGAGGAACTGTCCTCGAGCGGCGTGTTCATCGCGGTCGACGAAAGCGGCGCGCCGGTCAGCTCGTCCCGTATGGATGATGCCGAGCCGTTCGCCGTACCCGTGACCCGGGCCAAGGCCTACTGCGCCGCCGCATCGAAGGTCAACAGCGAGGTCGTTTTCGAGCGCCTGGCGCACCGCTATCTCGGCCATTATTTCAGCTACCAGGAGTTCGCCCGGGATACCATGTTTGCCGCTCAGGGAGGCATGCTGATCAGAAAGAACGACGTGGTCGTCGGCGCGCTGGCGACCGGCGCGGCGATCGGCCCTTTCGTCACGGTCGATGGCGTCGCACCTGAACAACTGATCATCGACGGCCGGCCGGCCAATCTGGAAGACCTGATCATCTGCTATGCGCTTGGCGTTCCCTATGAATCGCAACATGGCAGCGATGAAGACCGATGGATGGAGGCTTACGGCAAACCCGCGTCCGATTTTGGTCCCGGCACGGGTTTCCAAGACCCGCCCGCGGCCAGCCGGCAGGAGCGCCTCGATAATGGCATCGCCCTCGCCGATGCGGCGATCGGCGAGGCATCCGCCCAAAATGCGGCCATATCCGTCGTGGTGGTCGACCGTTCCGGCGATCAGATCCAACTTGACCGAATGGACGGCGCCTCGCCCATGTCTCCTGATTTGGCCGATGCGGTTGCCGTGACCGCTGCGAACTTTCGAATGACCAGCCGCGAAGCCGCAGGCCGATGCGAGGCGACGCCTGGCCTAAGCCGGATTGGAGAGATTATCCCCTATCCGTTTGCGGCCGTCCCCGGCGGGGTGCCCATATTCGATGGGGGCCGCCCGATAGGCGCGATAGGTGTCGCCGGCGCGGATCTGGACCCGCTGCAATGTGAGCGCATCGCCGAGCAGGCCGTCAATTCCTGCGGCGGCTCCACTCAAAGGTAAGTCAGGACGCGCCATGGCCACCAAAACCACACGTCGAAATCGCCAGCGCCGCGGTTATGCGGTCGACTTCCACGCCCACATCGTGCTGCCCGAAGCCGTGGCGTTCGCCGCTCGGCACGGCATGGTGCGCGAGGTGTCGCAGATGGTGAGGTCCCGGATGCTGCCCACCATCAAGGCATGGGAGCAAGGAAAGCTGCCTCTCACAAAGGTGAAGAACAAGGGACAGGCAGCGGCCATCCGGATGGTCGACCCAGCTCTTCAGCTCAAGGATATGGATGATCGCGGCGTCGATATCTCGGTGCTGAGTGCAAGCTTGATCCACCAATGCACCTATCACGCGGGCGCGGATGCCGCCCTCGGGATCGAAAAAAAGACCAATGACCGAATGGCGGAGTTCATTGCCCATGCGCCCAACCGTTTCGTCGGACTGGGATCGGTGCCCATGCAAAGTGTTCCTAAGGCGGTGGCCGAATTAAGGCGCTGCATGACCGGTCTCGGCCTGAAGGGCGTGCAAATTTCATCCATGGCGGGCAGGCGGGAGCTCGGTGATTCCGCGCTGGATCGGTTCTGGCAATCGGCGGAGAGTCTCGGCGCGGTGATCTTCATTCATCCCTCGGGCGTCCTGGATGCGCGGTTCGCAAAACACCAGCTTTGGAACAGCGTCGGCCAGCCTTTGGAGGAAACCATGGCCATGTCGAGCCTTATCCACGAGGGTGTGCTCGACAGATTCCCGAAATTGAAAATTTGTATGGCTCATGGCGGTGGTTACCTGCCGTTCTATACCGGCCGGGCGGACCGGAACTATCGGGACAAGCCGTTCACCCGGGGACCCATGACCATGGCCCCGAGCGCTTACCTGCGGAAGTTCTACTACGAATCCTGCATCTACAATCCGGACATGCTCGAATATTTGGCCGGCAAAGTCGGCGCCAACCGGATCGTCATGGGATCGGACTACCCGGTCGGCGAATCCGATCCTGTCGGATTTGTCCGGCGAGCACGGGGGATTTCCAAGGATGCCAAGGAAAAAATCCTGTGGCGGAATGCGTCGAGACTGTTGGGTCTATCACTCTGACCCCGTTCTTCCGGGAGGCGAGGCCGGTTCACGTGCCGCCCGGTACCGAAGCAGTGGCGCAGCCAAAACTCGACCGTTTTGACAAAAAGATCCGGGTCGATAGGAACAGGCGCGCTATTCAACTTCCGCGCGAGGCGGACATTTTCGTCGAGGCCCGGTTTTCGGGTTGCTCCCATATGCGTTCCGCCCGGGACATGACCGACGGATAGCCGGTGACCCTTTGATAGAAATCCGGCTGCTCGCACTCACGTATACGGCGGTACTCCAAGCCGGGCCGGGAGCCCGCCGACGGCTAATCGGCCGCGCGATCCGGTTCCAAGTTCAATCCTCGGATTAGATCGCTCTCATCGACCGATCCTCACCGCGGTTGCGGATCGGTGATCAAAGTTTCTTCGGATCGGGCCGTCATGTCCCGCCACCGGTAGGCTTACATCCTGCCCAGGCTCGCTTAAATCTTGGCGTATCCAAATCGGCGGATACAATTCCGGGCCGGGTCGTTCGGTTTCCTTTTCGATCAATTTCGTGCGACAACCAGCAACGTTCCAATAGCTTGCGGTTCTGGGCGAGTTCCACTTGATAAGATCGACGCGGCCGCAGGCGCAGCGGAGCTCGCGCTGGCGATCGAGCAGATTGTGAAAGCGGCCAAGATGCTTGCTGCGCGCTTGAAGAAGATTCACCCGACGCCGACGCACTTGGAGAAGCCGGTCGAGGCAATGGAGAAGCTGGAGGCGTCGAAACAGAAGGCCGCGGGCGGACAAACAGTGAAGCCGAAGCCAGAGGAGAAATCGACTTTGCAGGCGGTCAACCGGGCGCGTCGAGAATATCCGTTCCAATGCTGTCGGCCACCCGTGCAGACGACGCCTTGATCGAATCGCGAGCCAGATGCGCATAGCGCGCCGTCGTCTCGATCTTGTTGTGACCGAGAAGCTTGCCGATCATCGACAGGCTCTCGCCGAGCGCCAGCGCCCTGGATGCGAAGCTGTGCCTGAGGTCGTGGAGCCGTACGTCGGCGAGGTCCGCCTCCGCCCGAACCCGGTCCCAGTAGTGGTTGAGGTCGGCAAGGTGCCTGCCCGGCTTGGTGCCGGGGATGACCCACGGGTTGCCTTCGATGCGCGGCAACTCTTCAAGCACCCGCGCCGCCGCCGGCGACAGCGGCACTAGGCGCGCGCCGGTCTTCGAATCGGCGAGCCGGATCTCGCCCCCCTCAAGGTCAACGTGCTTCCACGCGAGCTCGACGATCTCGTTCCGCCGGCACCCCGTCAGCATCAGCAGACGGATCGCCGCCGCCGGGTAGACCGCCAGCCGCCCCGCGGCCTCCATCTCGTTCAGCACCGCGCCCAGGTGGCGGAACTCCGCCTCGGTCAGGAACCGCTCGCGCTTCCTCTCAGGGTACTTGCGCACGTACTTGCACGGATTGCCGCCGGTGCGGAGCTTCCACTCCTCGGCGAGGTTGAAGAGCTTGCCGCCGATCTCCAGCGCCCGGTTCGCCTGATAGGGGATGTGGCGAAGATCGAGATGCAGGGCGTTGATGTGCTTTCGCTCCACCTCCTCCACCGCCACGCCGCCGTAGGATGGCACGATGAAGCGCTCCACCACGCTGCGGTACATCTTCCGTGTGCTCTCCTTGCAGTGCACGCCGACATGCTCTTCCAGATACCGCACGGCGAGCTCGGCCACCGTCACCGAGCCCCGTTCCACCGGGTCCCCGCCGCTCTTGATGCGGTTGATGGTCTCGGCCGCCTTCTTGCGCGCCTGATCCGCGGTGATCACCCCGTGGCGCCCGAGCGTCACCCGACGCGACTTCCCCCGGTGGCGGGTCTGGACCACGTACACCTTCGACCCCGACGGATACACCCTCACCCCGAAGCCCGGTATCCGGTCGTCCCAGAAGACCGCGTCGCGGTCCTCGACGGTGAGCGCATCGACGGTGCGCTTGGAGATGGTTCGGAATTTCAGCTTGGCCATGCGATGCCCCTCGGTTGGCAATCGTTCTTACCGCCGCCCGGTCGCTTGTCTGTTGGCTGCACGCCGTAAGCGTAAGCATGGCGCAAGCGACCGGAGGTGTACTCAAGGGACTTGTATCGCAGCTAACGGCTGGTTTCAAGGGTGTCGACGTGGGAGCAACTCATTGTTTTATAGACAATAAACGCGGAATTATCGTCTCCTGCGCACTAAAGGGGTCTCATGTCCCAATATCCGAAAATGGCCCTCTATTTAAGTGCCGCCGATATCGGCTGCCAGCCTAAGGCCGCCATTCTGTTCGTGCTTTCCGGTCAACCTCGTATCCCTCCCCCGACGGCTGGATGGCGTCTTAGTCTCCTGTCGAGACTATGCGCGGCCCGTTATCAACCTTCCGTGCTCATCAAGACAAATGCAACAAGTCAGGGCTCGGTACCGATTTTTTCCAGCCGTGAATGTTCGCCTGCCGTACCAGCCTATCCCCGGTTTTCATGGTGAGTTCAAACCCGTCCTCCAGCTCCAACTGAATCTCGCCCGACATGACAATGGCAAAATCCACGGACTTGGTGATGTGCAGGTCGTGGGGATTGCCGGGTCTGAACTCGACGGTGCGGAGAATGGTGTGACCTTGAACCTCCAGTGGCACGAAGCACGAGCAAACGATGCAGCCAACCGTTGGGCGCGAGATGTTCTTTTCGAAGTCGGCGCTCGGCATTGACGCCGCTTCATCACTAAATTTTATTTGTTTGATCAATAAGAAAAATTTCTCAAATGGTGCGAGGGTGCCCTAGAATTACGCCGTCAGGTCGGATTGAGCGATATCTTAATCGAACGCAGACCGCATAACGAAATTGTCCAAGCGCAAAACCAAATATGCCATGCGCTGAAATTCAATATCCAGGGAGGAAATTAAGATGAAAATTACAGGATTAATCGGGGCTCTTGCGCTCGCTGTTCTCGCTGCACCGGCAGCGGCGGAACCCATGAAGCTCAAATTTGCTTCGCCCTCGCCGCCGAAAGCGCACCTCAATGTCCAAATATTTGGTCCGTGGGTGAAGAAGGTCACGGCCGACTCCAAGGGGACGCTGGATGTCGAACTGGTTGCCGGTCGGGTGCTGGCGAGCCATCAGAACCTCTTTGATCGCGTGAAGACCAATGTGGCGCAAATCGGGTGGAGCCTGCAGGGATTTGTTCCCGGCAAGTTCAAGAAATCCAACATCGTCGCATTGCCCCTCCTGTTCGAGAAGTCAGCGGTTGGATCCCAGGCCATGTGGCGGCTCTATGAACGGGGGTTGATTTCCGACGAGTATCAGGACGTCAAACTTCTGGCGGCCTTCTCGTTCGCGCCGAACGCGCTCCACACCAATTCTCCCGTCAGGTCCTTGGAAGATCTGAAGGGGATGAAAATCGGCTCAGTCGGTCCGATACGGCTCGCAACCGTTGGCGCCCTGGGCGCGACGCCCGTGTCCATGATCACGCCCAAAATCTATCAGAACGTGAGTCGCGGTTTGGTCAAGGGTACGTTCATCGCTTGGACCGCGTTTCAGCCTTACCGGCTCTACGAGGTCACGAAATACCACACCGACGTCGCCTTGGGTGGTGGTGCCGGCATGGTCATCATGAATAAGAAGACCTATGACGGTCTGAAAGGCGATGCCCGGAGAGCGATCGACAAGAATTCCTTCATGGGTCTTGTTAAACAGTACTCGGAATTTTGGGATCGTATCCAATCCGGGTCGAAGAAGAAGTACGGCACCCAAGAAGGCCACACGCTGATCAAGCTCACCGCTGCCGAAG
This sequence comes from Rhodospirillales bacterium, assembly GCA_965213765.1. Taxonomy (GTDB): domain Bacteria; phylum Pseudomonadota; class Alphaproteobacteria; order Rhodospirillales; family UBA2165; genus JAJDXO01. The sequence goes on from OZ243926.1 coordinate 3,156,005, forward strand.
AGAAGCGTTGGGCGGACGCAACGCTGTCCGTCCATACCGATTGGGCCAAGAATACGCCAAACGGTGAAGCCATTCTCGCGGCATTCAAGGAAGAAATAGCCAAGCTCAAATAGGCCGGCCAGCATCAGGCGAAGCCGGTTTTGATGTCTTCGTGGCCCAACAACTATGTTGAGAGAAGCATCGCAATCACCCGTCGCGTTGCTTCTTTCGGCGTCTTGGGGATGCTCATCATCTCCCTCTTGACCGTGGGCGATATTACGCTCCGGTTTGTATTCAATGCGCCGATCGTCGGGTTCAACGAAGTCGTGGAGATGGTCATGGCTGTCGCCATCGCCGCGACATTTCCGGCCGGCCTCGCCCAGCGGGTGCATCTGAAAATCGATCTGCTGGGCGGCGTTCTCAGTCCGCGAACCCGGTGCTGGCTCAACCCTCTGGGCTCGTTCCTATTACTCCTCATCTTCTTGGTGTTTGCCTGGCGCATCGGCCATCACGCCATCGAGGTCGATAGTATTGGCAAGACGACGATGATCCTCGAATGGCGGCTATCTCCGTTCATTTGGGTGATTACCGCACTGATGGCCGTGTGCGCTCTGATTCAGTTCGTCGTGCTGCTGACGGATATCGCAAACGCGTTTGCCGGATTTGTTCCACCGCGGGATTTTGGCGAAAAAAAAGAGCAGCAACAGCTTAGCGGCCGGCCAATCACACCAACCCTGTTTGGGATCGTCGTCGTTTTATTGGTGGCGGTTATCGCCGTCTTAAACATGTCGCTGCAGAGCGTGACGGAGTTCCTGCCGTCGGTTTTGCCCGACTCCAAATCGGCCATTGCGATCACCTTCTTCTTGATAATGTGGGTCATGATCCTGGCCCTGGTGCCATTGGCGGCGGCCATGGGTCTGATCGGTTTGATCGGGACGATCCTCATGGTCGGCTTTGAACCGGCCCTGGGTGTGATCGGCACCGAGGTTGTGGAATTCCTGACCAACGGAAACTTGGCGGTCTTGCCGCTCTTTTTGATGATGGGCGCATTCGCTTCCGTCGCGGGTCTTTCCGGAGATATCTACAAACTGGCCCATGTCTTGATCGGCCACCGGCGGGGTGGTCTTGCGTTGGCGACCATCGGCGGATGCGCCGGATTTGGCGCGTTGACCGGATCCTCGTTGGCGACCGCGGTCACCATTGGCCGCGTGGCCCTGCCGGAAATGAAGGAGCGCGGTTACTCGCCCGACCTGGCAACGGGCTGCGTGGCGGCCGGCGGAACGCTGGGTCAGCTTGTCCCTCCATCGTCGGCGATCGTCATCTACGCAATCCTTGTAGAGGAATCCATCGGGCGGCTCTTTATCGCGGCCGTCGTGCCCGCGATCATCGCGACGATCTTCTACATGATCACCGTTTCGCTTTACATCCGCTTCGCCAGGAAATCGGCGCCGGCAAGTGAACGGCCGACAGGCGCCGAGATATGGGCGGCGCTTCGCCGAAGCTGGGGTGTGATCGGTCTCTTCGGTGTCGTGATCGGCGGCATCTACGGCGGTATTTTTACCGTCAACGAGGCGGCGGCCGTTGGTGCGGGCGGCGCCTTCATGTTTGCCTTGTTCCGGGGAAAGCTTCATCGGGGCGCAATCTGGGAAGTCATGGGCGAGACCACTCAGACCACCGCGATGATCTACGCGCTGATATTCGGCGCCGTTACGTTCTCGTTCTTCATCGGGACGACGGGATTGACCGGCATCGTAACCGACGCCATCGGCGGGCTTGATCTTCACCGGATCGCCATAATTTTCCTGATCCTTCTGGTCTACCTTATCCTCGGCGCGATTATGGATCCGTTTGCGCTGATGGTGATCACCGTGCCGATCGTTTCGCCGCTGATCCTCGATCTCGGATACGACCTGGTCTGGTTTGGCATCATTATGGTCGTGGTGGTGGAGACGGGCCTGATCACCCCGCCGTTCGGCATCAACGTGTTTGTTCTGAAGGGGGTGGCCGGTGATGTTCCCATGCCGACCATATTCAAGGGCGTTCTCCCGTTCGTCGGCGCCGATATTGCAAAACTCATTCTGTTGGTCTTTTTCCCGGCACTGATCCTATGGTTACCCTCAACGATGATTAATTGATGGTCCGGGAGGGCAAAGTGAAATGAAGCTTGTTTCCTTTAACGCTGATCAGGGGCCCAGCGTCGGGTTGGCCGTCGATGATAACAGCATCATTGATCTCCAGCCGCTTGGAGAGAGCTTCCGCTCGATGCGGACCATCCTGGAGAACGGCGAGGATGCGCTTCATGCCGTTCGCTCTGTCTCCTCGGACCGCCAACAGGCGCCTGGAGAGCCTATCGGGTTAAAGGACGCGGATCTTTTGCCGCCCGTCCCGAACCCGATACTGATCCTCTCCGTCGGTCTCAATTACTGGAAACACCTGGAGGAGATGGAGGGAACGCCGGTGCCCAAACATCCAGCGGCGTTCATCAAGACGCGGGACTCATTGCTCGGTTCGGGTAAGCCGGTCACCGCGCCAAACCACTGCCCCGATATGATGGACTATGAAGGGGAACTGTGCGTCGTCATGGGTAAGACGTGCCACAATGTGGATGCCTCGGAGGCCATGGACGCCGTCGCCGGCTATACCATTGCGAATGACATCTCGGCGCGCAACTGGGTTCACGAGGTCTTCGAGGCGGAAGGGACATTCCCGGCCATTCATGCCTGGGAGAGAAACATCAACGGCAAGCAGTTGCCCGGCTTCACGCCATGCGGCCCGGTCTTTGTGACCAAGGAGGAGATCCCCGAACCCCACGACTTGCACATGGAGACCCGGCTCAACGGCGAGGTCATGCAATCCACGGGGACGGACGACATGATTTTCAAGATCCCCGATCTTATCGCCTACTATTCGCAATGGTTCCGGTTCAATCCCGGCGACATCATCACGACCGGCTCTCCTGCCGGGGTTGGCTTCGGCCGCGATCCCAAGGTGTTCATGAAATCCGGAGATATTGTTGAGGTCGAGGTGGAAGGGATTGGACGCCTGACAAACAGCATTTCCCAGGCGTAGTAGACATCGGTCCTCTTCGGGCCAAGCTAGGCTGTGGTGACAATTTAATTATTTAAGCCAGAGCATGATACTTGCGAGTTTGATGAAGCCGAGGAAGTGGGCGGCAAGTTTGTCGTAGCGTGTTGCGATGCGCCGCCATTGCTTGAGCTTGGCGAAAAAGCCTTCGACGCCCCAGCGCTGTTTATAGGCGATGCGGTCATAGCTGTGCTGGTATTTGCGATGCCGGCGCGGTGGGATGACGGGCTCACCGCCTTGCTCATAGATCAGGTCATGCAGGCTGTCGGCGTCGTAGGCGCGGTCCGCGAGGACGTGGCCCGCGGCCAGGCCCTGGATGAGGTTGTGGGCGGGGACCATGTCGTTTTGTTGTCCTGGCCCGAGATCGAAGCGCACTGGCAGGCCTAACGCATCGACGACGGCGTGGATTTTTGTGCCGAACCCGCCCCGGGACCGGCCGGGAGCCTGGGCTTGCGGTCCCCCCTTTTTCGCCGCCCGCCGGCGGCTTGGGCCTGGGCCCGGACGATGGTGGCGTCGATCGCCAGCCATTCCAAGTCCGGATCATCCGCGACAGCCTCGAAGATGCGGTCAAACACACCCGCCTCGATCCAGCGGTAGTAGCGCCGCTTCACCGTCTGATAGGGGCCAAACCGATCCGCCGGCAAATCACGCCACCGCGCACCAGAGCGCGCCAGCCACAGGATCGCATCGAAAAACCGCCGCCCGTCGCTGCGTGGACCACGCTTGCCCTTCATCCCGCCAGGAACAAAGTCCCGAAGCCGCGCCCATTGATCGTCTCTCAGCACTTCGCCTTCCACACCAACCTCCAAAAGCCAGTGTTGAATCACACCAAAGACAAAAAAGGAATCCCTAAAATGTCACCGCAGCCTAGTGTCCTGATCGAGAAGTTTGTTAGAGTAATTCCGCATCCTGTATGGGGGTATGGATCATGGGCAGACCAGCGGTAGCGATTACCTTGTCGACGGCGGAGCGTCAGGAGTTGGAGGGGTTGGCACGGCGCCGGAAGACGGCTCAGGGTCTGGCGCGCCGGGCGCGGATCGTGCTGGCGGCGGCCGAGGGGCTGGAGAACCAGACGATCGCCGAGCAGGTCGGCGCCGATGCCAACACCGTGGGGAAGTGGCGTCGCCGGTTTGCCGAGCGCCGGGTGGACGGCCTCCACGACGAGCCGCGCTCGGGTGCGCCGCGGCAGATCGGCGATGAACAGATCGCCGAGGTGGTGACCCGCACGCTGGAAGAGACACCGCCCGACGGCACGCACTGGAGCCTGCGGTCGATGGCGCGGGCGGTGGGCTATGCCCCCTCCACGATCCACCGGATCTGGCAGGCGTTCGGTCTGCAGCCGCACCGCTCCGAGACGTTCAAGCTGTCTTCGGACCCGCTCTTCGTGGAGAAGGTGCGCGACGTCGTCGGGCTCTATCTGGATCCGCCGGAACGGGCCCTGGTGCTGTGTGTCGACGAGAAGAGCCAAATCCAGGCACTGGATCACTCCCGGCCGTTGCTGCCGATGAGGCCGGGCCAGGTCGAACGGCGCGCCCACGACTACCTGCGCCATGGAACCACAACGCTGTTCGCCGCCCTCGACATCGCTACCGGCACGATCATCGGACAGTGCTTCCCGCGCCACCGCAGCCGGGAGTTCCTCAAGTTCCTGCGGGTGATCGAGAGCCACGTCCCGGACGATCTCGAGGTCCATCTGGTCATGGACAACTACGCCACCCACAAGACCCCGGCCGTGCAGCGCTGGTTGGCCGGGCACCCGCGCTGGCACGTTCACTTCACCCCTACCGGAGCCTCCTGGCTGAACCAGGTGGAGCGCTTCTTCGCGATGCTCACCGACAAACAGCTGCGCCGCGGCGTCCATCGCTCCACGCGGGAGCTTGAACAGACCATCCGGGACTACATCGACACCGTCAACGCCAATCCGAGACCCTTCCGCTGGACCAAGTCCGCCGACGACATCCTCGCCACCATCAAACGCTTCTGCCTGCGCACTCTCGACACTGCCCAGCGGCAGCACGAACTCATCAAAACTTCAGAATCAGGACACTAGCAGGCTGCTGAAAAACCCACTGGCGCGATTCCCGGTATCGTGATTCTCTGCCCCTGGGTTGATCGGTGCTGGAGGTTGTGATGCGGGGCGAGGACGAACGCGGCGAGGGTCTGTTCAGCTACGTGGACTTGGAGGCTCGGGTACCTGCGGATCATCCGCTGCGGTCGATCCGGGTTCTGGTGGACGAGGCCCTGGCGGCGTTGTCGGGAGATTTTGCGGTTCTGTATTCGACGACCGGGCGGCCGTCGATCGCGCCGGAGAAGCTGTTGCGGGCGCTTCTGTTACAGGCCTTCTACACCATCCGCTCGGAGCGCCAGTTGATGGAGCAGCTGGACTACAACCTGTTGTTCCGCTGGTTCGTCGGTCTGTCGATGGACGCGCCGGTGTGGGACGCCACGACCTATTCGAAGAACCGCGACCGGTTGGTTGCGGGGGATGTGGCGGCGCGCTTTCTTCAAGCGGTGCTGCGCGGCGCGCGGGTACGCCGTCTTTTGTCGGACGAGCACTTCTCGGTCGACGGCACGCTGATCGAGGCGTGGGCGTCGATGAAGAGCTTCCGCCGCAAGGATGACGGCGGCGACCCGCCTGCCGGGCGCAACGCGGAGCGTGACTTCCGCGGCGAGCGGCGCTCGAACGCGACCCATGCGTCCACCACCGATGCCGATGCCCGGCTGTTCCGCAAGGGCGAGGGGCAGTCGAGCCGGCTGTGCTTCATGGGCCATCTGTTGATGGAGAACCGCAATGCGCTGATTGTCGATGCGGCGCTGACCCGGGCCAGTGGCACCGCCGAGCGGGAGGCGGCGCTGGCCATGCTGGGGCGCCGCAAGAAAGCGCGGCGGGTCACGCTGGGCGCCGACAAGGCCTATGACGTGGCCGAGTTCGTGGACGCGTTGCGCGACGGCGCCGTCACCCCTCATATTGCCGTCGACGGCCATGTCAGGAAGACCGGCAAGCCGCGCAAGACCCGGGTCGACCGACGCACCACCCGGCATCCGGGCTACGCCGCCAGCCAGCGCCTGCGCAAGCGCATCGAGGAGGGGTTCGGCTGGATCAAGACCACCGGCGGGCTGGCCAAGACCCGGCATCGTGGGCTCGACCGGGTGGGCTGGATGTTCACATTCACCGCCGCCGCCTACAACCTGGTCAGGCTGCCCAAACTCCTCGCCGAGGCGCCGACATGATGCCCGGGAACCGCGCAATAGGCCCCCAGACCCGCCGCGAGCGGGTCCCGAACCCCAACCCCCGCCGCCCATAACCAGAGAAAACCGACCGAACTCATCAAACCGGCCGCGCGTGGCGAGTTTTTCAGCAGCCTGCTAGAGCAGTTTCCGGTCAAATGGTTCAATTTGGCCGGGAACTGCTCTAATGGTCTGTTCGTTGCCTCGCCCGGGTCTGTTGCTCTAGATCTCCGGCCAGTGACTGATCGGGAGCCCTGTATGGTTTTCGGCATAGACGCTTTGTGGCGATCTATCACTGATCAGGTACCGAAGCCCTGCCTCGTGCATACGGGCATCAAATGGGGCGCGATCCGGATAGATGTGATACATCGCGGTGTTTGACCAAGAGAATCTTTGGACCTGCCAGTTTCGTTCCAGGGCAATGTCCGAGTATTGCCGAAGTAGCGACTCATCGCTCTTCGTGAAATGGTCGATCAACGCCGCCGAAAGCACGCTGACATCCGCAACGGCCGAGTTCAAACCCTTTGCACCGGTGGGGGGGACCACATGCGCCGCATCCCCGGCCAGAAACAGGCGCCCATGTTGCATTGGTTCGGAGAAGAAGCTCCGCAACGGCGTGACTTCCTTTTGAAGTATCGGTCCACGTTCGAGTGTCCATCCAGGCGCTCCCAACCGTGTTTCCAACTCATCCCATATCCGGTCGTCGGACCATTCCGATAATTCTTCATCCGGCGCGCATTGGAGATATAAACGGCTGATCGTGGGTGATCTCATGCTCAACAGGGCGAAGCCGGTTTCGTGGTGGGAAAAAAGTGCAACCTCCTTTGACGGGGGGGCCTCGGCCAAGACGCCCAGCCAGCCGAAGGGATACACCGATTCATAGGTCTTTAGGATGTCGACCGGCATGGCCTTCCGAGATGCCCCATGGAAGCCGTCACAACCGGCAATGATGTCGGCCGTCAATTCGTGAGTCTGGCCGTTGTGCTCATAGCGAACCGTCGGCCGGTCGCTGTCGATGTCCTCAATCGCAACAACGGGCGCTTCATAAATGACATTGTGATTTTCCTTAGCGAGCGCTCCGAGCAAATCGCGCGTGATTTCCTGCTGACCATAAACCGTGACACCACGGCCGATCAGTTCTTCAAAGTCGAGCATGTAATGCTGGTTCTGATAGCCGATGCAGACGCCGCGATGGTACATGTGCTCTTTCTTCAACCGGTCGCCAATACCGGCCTTGATCAGCATATCGACGGTGCCCTGCTCCAAAACGCCCGCACGAATTCGCTGCTCCACATATTCGCGGCTTCTTGCCTCGAGGACGATACTCTCGATGCCGCGGAGACGAAGGATCCAAGCCAATAGGGATCCCGACGGGCCAGCCCCAACGATTGCTACTTGAACGTGCATAGTGATTACCTCTCTGCCCGGCGCGCCCTCGTGGCGCGCGCCGGGAATGCAAGTTTAGAAAAAAGCTAGGCGGCGTCCTGCATGGTGATCAGACCCATGCCGGTAGTCATCGGAGCGTAGTAATTGCGATGAATCCGTTGGGCATCGGGGGTCATGGCACCACGCATGGTGAGCCACATGATGAGCTCGACCGCTTCGGCACCCGCCTGCTCCATCAAATCAAAATGGGTCATGCCGCAAATTGCCTGCGGGTCCGATTCAATTTTGTCCAGGAACCAATTGTCGAAGTCGGAGTTCAAATGCCCAAACCGCTCACCGTGCAGTTGATGCGACATGCCTCCAGTGCCCATGACGGCCACATTGACATCCTCGTCATAGCTTTCGACGGCGCGTTTCAAGGCCGCACCCAGCTTGAAGCAACGGAGCGCTGTCGGAATCGGGTGTTGGAGGACGTTGACCTGCACCGGGATGACCTTGACCGGCCACTCGCCTTGCTGCGGAAAACACAGATCCATCGGAACCAGCAGACCGTGTTCGACGGCCATTTCCTTGCAGATAGTGATGTCGAACTCTTCCTCGTAGACAAGATGCCTGCAGATATGGGTGGAAAGTTCCAGATCACCCTTTATCGATGGCAGCGGTCGGGCGCCGAAACCCTCATCGGCAATCGCATATTCGGACGCGGCGCCGACGGCGAAGGTCGGATATTTGGAGAAGGAAAAATCGCAGGCGTGATCGTTATAGATGACGATGACCACGTCGACCTTCCGCTCATCCGACAGCCAGGTCCGTACCGGCTCGTAGGCGTCAAAGAGAGGTTTCCACTCCGGCGTATTCTGTCTTCCGCTATCCACGACAGCGCCAATCGACGGAACATGTGAGGTTCCAATTCCTGCAACAATCGTAGCCATCTCAGATCGCTCCCTTTTCATTGCGGGTTTTGAGAAATTCCTCGTAGGACATGCCGAGTTGTTGGGCCCCCAACGGGTAGAGACCAACGTCAAAGATCGCGGCAATCCGAACGACGTTGTAGATATTGCCGCCGGCCTTCACGAGATTGAGCCAGTCGTTATCAAGGATCAGCTTCTTCTCTCCGTCGGTCAGTTCGAATTGATCCATGACGGCGTCCGTGTCCGATTTGAATGCGTCACGGTTTTCCGCGCTGTTCAACCACTCGGCCAATCGGTTGATGCGCAAGCCTTTCTCGCTCATCTTCAAATCAAAGACGTAAGTGTCCTTGATCGATTTGCCGGGCTTTAGCTGGTCAACCATCCCATCTCCCTCGTGCGGTGATCCAACGAACTGAAGCGATTTTAAATAGACCTGAATAATTGGACAATATTTTATTATTGAAACATATTATCCTAAATTTATTGACAATAAGGTGGTCGAAGCATGGCGAACCAGCTTGATCAAATGAGGGCTTTCACCGCGGTCGTCGAAACGGGTGGATTTACGAAAGCCACCAAGCGCACCGGTACATCGAGGGCGGCGGTAAGCCGCCATATTATTGATTTGGAGGAGAGGCTTGGCGCCAGACTTCTGAACCGCACAACCAGGCAAATGAGCCTCACGGATGTGGGAAGCAACTTCTACGAAAGGTGCTGCCAGATCCTCGACGAGATAGATATCGCGGAGCGCCGCGTGTTGGATTCCAGCTCCGGGCCTCAAGGAACATTGCGCGTCGTCGCGCCAATCAATTTTGGCCTAAACGATTTGGGAGAAGGTGTTGTCGAATTCCTACGGGAATTTCCTCTCATCCGGTTGGATTTGAGCCTGAATGACCAGTTGGTTGACCCAATGGAGGGCGGCTTTGATATCGCGATCCGCCTGCTTCAGTCCGAACCGCGGATACCGAAGACCCTGGGTATTTATCGGCTATTCCAATCAACACGAATGCTGTGCGCGTCACCCGACTATCTTGAGCAAAATGGCGAGCCGATTACGCCCGATGAGTTGGCCCAGCACCAATGCCTGTCATACAGCTATGTCGAGAATCCCGGCATCTGGCGTCTATCCCGTAACGGGCATGATTACCTTGTGCCTGTCTCAAGCCGGGTAACCACGAGCGCGGGACGGGTAATCGCGGCCGCGGCTGAGCAAGGTCTCGGAATCGCCTATGGGCCGGAGGCATTTTTTCGTGAACAACTCGCCGGCGGAACCGTCAGGCAGGTGATGAGCGACTACGACCTCCCGCGCGCGTCGGTCTACAGCCTATTTGCACGGAGCAAATATGTGCCGGCAAAGATCGATGCCTTCAATGGGTTCATGGAGCGGTTCTTCGACGGAAAAATCTTTTGACCCGCCATCAATCATAGGGTGATTTCAAATGTCTACCTTGGGTCGGAAGCGACTAGCTCAATGTCCGCCTTCCCGTTCGGACATGGCCCAAAGCGGACGACGTTGCGGAATAGGTTGCCGCCGGCCGAATGAGCGATCTCTTCTTCCGCGATCAGGTCACAATTCTAACGTCCGACAACGACATTGAGGATTTGATCCGGATTGTCCGGCTCGGTATCGCCACGCCACGCCACGTGCTGATCGGGGCGGATTAGTGCCAACGGCTTTTCATAAAGCGCCAACAAGCCCGGCTCGGTTAGGTCTACGACCGTCATCGGAATACCCTTGTCCGCCGCCGCTTTCTCAAATCCCTCCACTGGAGGTGGAGTCCCGCCCATGCGCAACAGCGTGAACCCGGGACCGAAGCGATCAAACAATGACTCGCGTTCTTCAATCCAGTAGTGGGGCGCCCGCCCCCCGGGTATTGCCGAAGGCACGTAGGCTTTTGGGTCGTCAGGCGGTGGTGTCGTGCCATCATCGACGATGATCGGTGAGCCGTCATACCGGGCCCCAAGCTGAATACCCAAGCTGGCGAATTCTTCGCGAAAGGTGTCCACCTCCTTTGCGAATTCGGCGCGTTCAGCATCCCCCTCCGGCGAGTCCTCTTCGATGTGAGGCGGTATCTTGAGATTGGCGATTTGTTCGGCGAGGTTGCCGGATTCCGTGGTATTGCGCACGCCGATGGGGCGGCGTTCCGCTTCGTAGCTCTCGAGCAATTCGGCCCCGCCCCAGCCGTGGTGAACGGCGGCCAGCTTCCAGGCCAGGTTGGCGGCATCATCCATGCCCGTGTTGAAGCCGAATCCGCCCGAAGGCGTGAATAGATGAACCGAGTCGCCGGCGAGTAAAATCCGATCCGACTGATAGTGATCCAGTACCAGGGCAAGCCCGGCCCACCATTCCTGGACGGATATGACCTCGGCATCCACATCGGCGCCGATGGTCGTGTGAAACAACTCCGGAATGTCGATGTCGTCGATGTCAGCGTCCTTGTCGATGTGGGCAAGAATGACGAACTCCCCTTGGCAATCGAGGGAGATACAGTCGAACCGCCGATCGGAGTTGATCGTCAGGTAGTGCCATCCGATCGGCATCGTCAAAATGTCATAGACCTTCGGAGCACGAAGATAGATCGAGAGCATACGTCCGTCATAAAAGTCGGTGCCTGAAGATGAGCGCCCGCCATACTTGAAACCGAGCGTCCGGCGGATCATTCCATTCCCGCCATCGCATCCGATCATGTGGCCGGCTCGGACAGCCTTGATCTCGCCCGTGGATATTTCCTCTATTTCAGCCTCAACAAAGCCATCGCCCTGTTCAAATTTGTTCATCCGCCAGCCGAAGCGCAAATCGGAGGTCGGGTGCATTTCAGCGTGCCGCCGCAGCACCGGCTCGAGATAAAATTGATTACAGCGATGAATGGGTTCAGGCGTCAGCAGTGTCGGGCCCCACGGTCCCGGGTTGCCGACTTTTTCGTTGGTGCTGGGCATCTCGATCCTGCCCAGTTCGTACCCGTTGAATCGAGTCAGATAGACGATATCGGTTGGATGATCCGATGGAACACCGATCCGCCGCAGCTCGGCCGCGACACCAAGGCGCCGCAAGTGCTCCATCGACCTTGCGTTGACCGTACTGCCCTTAGGGTGGGTCGACGTCGTTTCCTTGGCGTCGGCAAGTAGAAACGGGACTTTTTTTACGCCCAACTCGACGGCGAGGAACAGGCCAACCGTCCCGCCGCCAACGATAAGTACAGGTGTCTCGATGTCTGCCATGAAGGTGTTCTTAACGGTATTTGGCCCGGACAAGTAAGCCTATAGAGTTGCTGTCCGATTGTAACTCTGTCAACGGGACCGGGGGTCTATGAAAAGGAGAGCGCCGACGGATTCAATCTGGTCCGCAACCCGGAGAATCACGAGCCGTACAGGTTCTCTGACGGGGAAATCCAAAACGGACCAATCTCCTGATGAAGGCGGCAGGCGACATTATCGCCGGGACGGAAGCCGGCGATATTCAGGCGCGGACGATTGTCAGGAAAATGAACGCGGCGAATCCGACGAATTAGGTTCCCGAAACAAGTAAATTTCCCAATGCGGACCGGGGCATCGGCGTATCCCGTGTCCCAATTTCTTGTCGGTGCTCTGAGGTCCTCAAATATGAATCAATATATCCCGTGTCCGCTTCGGCTCGGATATACGCACTTGAACCGATGTCGGCGCTCCAAGTTAGGCAACTAGACGACCTCAACGGCCTGCATCATGCCCAAATCCTCGTGGCGTAGTATGTGGCAATGAATGACGAACTTCCCTCTAAATTTCTTGAAGTTTGTCTTGAAGGTGACCGAGCCGGGTTCGCCGCGCCGCCGAACTGGTAAGGCGATCGTGTCCTGCCAACGGCGCAACGGGGAATCGATTGCCAGTTCCACACCGTCGATATGAGTCACAAAAAATGGATTTACGTGGATGTGGTAGGGATGTACGCCGTTTGAGTTGTTTTTAACCGTCCATTCCTCCGACTCACCTAGTTTCATCGTTTGTCGAACCTGGCCCGAATACGTCTCTCCGTCGATCCGAAAACCCGGTCCAAATGTTAGGGTTCTCATTTTCAGTTCGTGATTGTCGAAACTCGGCAGTCCTGGTCCGGGGCCCGGCAGGGTGTCGTCCTCGGACCATTCATGGTCAACCGGGCGGCCCGCAATGCGGACTGCAAGATGGACCGGTTCAGTATTCGTCAGTACGCCGTCCAAGTGGAGATAATGGGCTAGAGAGCGCAGCGCCGAAATCATCGTCAGCCCGGTTGCCGCATCGGGGGGAACGCGCACCATGAGGTCCATACGATTACCCGGTGATAGAGCCGCAGGGTTCAGCCAAGGCTGTTCGCGTCCGGTGGATTGGACTCTATGGCGTTTTGACAGGGTAATTCCGTCAAAGGCAATCTGGTGAAGTTCGAGGTTAGGGTTGCTTGAGGAAATGTGAACGAACGAATCCGCCGTCGTTGCCGCATTTATGATGCGCCATCTCTGAACTTCCCCTGGCCTCATGGAAATTGTCGGATCGAGCTCTCCGCCGCCCGCGGGATCTACCCTGACCAATCCACGATTGGTGATCATGAAAATTTGCTCAGCCGCGTTTTCGATATAGCCCGGCATTGCACCGGGGCGGTCCTTGACGACCAAGGGACCAAACAACCCGCGGCCAACCTGCCGATTTGTCGAGCCGTGTTTATGTGCGTGGTACCAAAACGTTCCGGCGGGATGATCCGCCGGAATTTCGAAGCGGTACTTTGTCTCGTATCGGCGAAAATTTGGAGAGTCGCAGTTCAGACTCTGTTCTCTCGGGACCACGTTAAGGAACATGTTGTCGGCATCATATCGGCCGCTGGAATCAGTAGTTGGAGAAACATGCAAACCATGGGTATGGAGGTTCGTCGTATTTAAGCCGTGAAAGGTGTTGTGATTGGAAACACAATCGTCGTTGAGAGCAGGAAGACTGTTTGTCAGGTGCACATCCAGCAGCTCTCCTGGATTGGTATAGATAGTCGGTCCCGGAGATTTTCCGTTGTAGGTATAGCCGCGCCCGGCCCGGCCGACGTCCAAATGAACACCGCCAAAATCGCTTTTTTTGCTTTTTTCATTTGCCGGCGCAGCCAAACCATTCGCGCCAAGCGAGCCGGACGCCACGGCAGCACCGAGCGTCGCGCCCGACCATCCCAGTAATTTTCGGCGACTTATCTTCCGACCACTTCTTTCGCGCGCCACGTTATCGATTCCTGACTTGTCTGCGTGGCATACCTGAGCCGTTTCCGCCCAAACGACGGCAATTGGAAATTCCGTCGCCTGCCCGGGGACCCGGATGACGCCAATGATCCGATTGAGTTGCGATCAGTGATAGATTCATTGGGCGCAAGTCACAACCGCCCGGCCCTCCCCCGGAGAGAGAGGGGGCTTGCCGTGCGTTCCCTCGTCCCCGTCGGGGGGAGAGGGATCGGTCTTTCTTTTTGCACCCTCTCCCTCTTCTTCAGGGGGAGAGCGGGGAGGCTTGGCGGGCGAAGCGAGCCATAGCCATAGCTGGGTGAGGGGGATTGTCGATTCACCCCCACACTCTCCTGAGCAACCGGATAGATGGGTGACACTATAGACCGGTTACATGGGTAACAGTGTTTATGGTTTGTTTTGCTTGCGGGCGGCCCGACCGGGCTACCGGGGGCGTGGGGTGGAGAGGAGCGGCTGAGGCATGAAATGATTGCGTCATGACCGGCCTACGCCGTCCGAAAGTCGGCTTCGGCCGACTGAAGGCCGGGCCCGCCGGACCGGCTTCGCCGGCCGCGAGGCGTGGATCACCGTGCCAAATAAGGTCAATTCGGACGAATTGACCGACCCGGTGATGACGACTTGCGGGTGATGACGGCTTGCGGCTACCCGTCCCCCGATTCCCCTCTTGCCCCGGCACCCTCCCGGGCTAAATGAATAGGTTACTGCCGCTCCCTCGCCGGGGCGGCGTTTTGCGTTTGGAAGGGGAGCTATGCAGATTTGTACGAACTGTTCGGGAGGTACCGCCCAAACGGGTGTCATCAAATGTCCATTAATGTCCATTAATGTCCATGTCGCCGAAAAGGCGCGAATTGGAAATTGGGTATAAATGCCGTTGTTTCAACATCTTACAGCTATGCGCCCGGCGCAGGGCTCGCGCCCGGCGGGACCGGTCCCCATCGGCGGTCCGTTCCGCGGCGTATTCCCGTTCCCCGCCGCGCCGGCGGTTCCAATCGTTCTCATGCTTTTGTTTCCCGACCTCGCCTTGCGGCTGCCGAGCGTGCTTGCCCAGCCCAAGTTCTGTCGCCATTCCCATCCCATCCGGCGGGCGGCACTTGACCCCGCAATTCAATTTGCGGCTAGATGGACCGGCGGCCGGCCGCCGCGTCACCGGTTTGGCCGGTCCGAAATCCACACGCCGCGACAGCATGACAATCAAACATGGCTAAGAGACCAACCCGCCGCACGGACAGATTGGAGGATGCTGCCCGGGCCGCGTGGCTGTACTACATCGCTGAAAACACACAAGACGAGATCGCTGAGAAGATGGGCATCTCACGCCAGTCGGCACAGCGTCTCGTCGCCCTTGCCGTGCGTGAGCGGCTGGTGAAGATGCGCCTCGACCACCCCATCGGCCGGTGCCTGGATTTGGCGCAGGGTATCATGAAGCGCTTCGGGCTCACATATTGTGAGGTTACGTTCGCCGACCCCACCTCCGATGATCCCGCGCTCGGGATCGCGCAGGTGGCGGCCCAGGAGATCGAGAACCGCCTGTCCGTTTCCGAACCGGTGGTTGTCGCCTTCGGGACGGGCCGCGAAATTCGGGGGGCGGTCGAACAGATGTCGCCCATGGTCTGCCCCCAGCACAAGGTCGTTTCGTTGGTGGGAAATCTGGCACCGGACGGCTCGGCGAGCTTCAACGACGTGATCATGAGGGTGGGGGACGCGACACAAGCGCCACACTACCCGATGGCCGTTCCCGTTGTCGCGACCACGACCACGGAGCGGGATACTTTCTGGGCGCAGCGTCCCATCAAAAGCAATATTGAGCTCGCGCGGTCGGCTGATGTAGCCTTCGTCGGAATTGGTGAAATCGACGAAACCCCTCCCTTGCTGACCGACGGTTTTATTACCGATGAAGAGTTGGAGCAGATCGTCCGGGCGGGCGGTACGGGAGAAATCGTCGGATGGGTGTTTGACCGGGACGGCGATTTGGTGCCCGGCCATATCAATGCCCGGGTTGCGAGCGTTCCCCTGCAACAGCCCCCCGGGAACGAGGTCATCGGTGTCGCCCGAGGCACAAAAAAGTTGCGGGCAATCCAGGCGGCGCTCAAGGGAAATTGGTTGTCGGGCCTCGTCACCGACGAGGGAACGGCCGAGGAACTTTTGCGGCCGGCCGGAGCCTGATCGGTGAATTGGACACCGGAATTGCCGAATTTCCCCAAAACTCTGCGGTTTTTCTTCATTTAATTGGTAGGCAGAAGGCTATCGCCGGCCAGGAATTTGACTCCCCGCGCATTATATGTGAGAATATGCTCTGATGATTAGCAAATGCTCACTTACGCAAGTGGGCGCACAAGGTCTACTTCAACGTCAACTTCCATAATGGGGAGACATTTCATGTTTAGACGACCGCTCGTTGCCCTCACGGGAGCAACTCTTGGCGCAGTCCTGGCTTTTTCAGCCGAAGCGCAAACGAAGCTGACGATCGCCACCGTGAACAATGGCGATATGATTCGAATGCAGAAGCTCACCGGCGACTTCACCGGCAAGAACCCGGGGATCGAGGTGGAATGGGTTACCCTGGAGGAGAACATACTTCGCCAGCGGGTAACCACGGATATTGCCACCAAGGGCGGTCAGTTTGACGTCATGACCATCGGCACTTACGAGGTGCCGATTTGGGGCAAGCGAGGCTGGCTCGTATCGCTGAACGATTTGCCGGCGTCTTACGATATTGACGACCTGTTGCCCGCGATCCGCGGCGGCTTGACCGTTGACGGCAAATTGATGGCATCGCCGTTCTATGGCGAAAGCTCCATGGTCATGTACCGCAAGGATCTGATGGCCAAGTCCGGGTTGACCATGCCCAAGGCGCCCACCTGGGAATTCATCGGCAAGGCCGCCCGCGCCATGACCGACAAGTCGAATGAAGTGTTCGGCATATGTCTTCGTGGCAAGGCCGGTTGGGGCGAGAACATGGCGTTCCTGACCGCGGCAGCCAACTCATTCGGTGCCCGGTGGTTTGATGAAAACTGGAAGCCGCAGTTCAACTCGGCGGCATGGAAGAACACGCTCAACTTCTATCTTGACCTGATGAAGGATGCGGGCCCGCCCGGCGCGTCCTCCAACGGCTTCAACGAAAATCTTTCTCTCTTTCAGACCGGCAAGTGCGGCATGTGGATCGACGCGACGGTCGCGGCTTCGTTCGTGACCAATCCAAAGCAGAGCAAGGTACACGATCAAGTGGGGTTTGCGCTCGCGCCTGACACGGGCCTCGGTAAGCGCGGAAACTGGCTCTGGGCCTGGAGCCTCGCCATTCCGGCCGGCTCAAAGAAGGTTGATGCGGCCAAGAAGTTCGTCGCATGGGCGACCTCCAAAGACTATTTGGCGCTTGTCGCGTCCAAGGAAGGCTGGGCCAACGTGCCGCCGGGCACCCGGAAGTCGCTATATGCAAATCCGGAATACGCCAAGGTGCCGTTTGCGCAGATGACGCTCGACAGCATCAATTCCGCGAACCCGAAAAAGCCGACGGTGGATCCGGTGCCCTATGTCGGTGTGCAGTTCGTTGCCATTCCCGAGTTTCAGGGTCTTGCGACGACTGTCGGCCAACAGTTTTCCGCGGCTCTCGCCGGCACCGTGTCCGCGGACAAAGCGTTGCGGAACGCGCAATCCGTGGCTGAACGCACGATGAAGAGGGCCGGCTACATCAAGTAGGCTGCACTCGTTCTCAACCGGCCGGCGGTCCCTGGCCGGCCGGTTGAGACGCCTTTCCCAGCCCGCGCACGCCGAGGATCCCATGGCTACCGCACATTCACGTATCGCCGCACGATTCATGATTTCGCCGGCCGTGCTGCTGTTGCTGGGGTGGATGATCGTGCCCTTGGCGATGACCATTTTCTTTTCCTTCCAGAGCTACAATCTGATGAACCCCGGTCAGGAAAGGTTTGTTGGTTTCGCCAACTACGAATTCTTTCTGACCGATCCGGCGTTCTTTACCGCCATCTGGAATACGCTGCTGCTGGTCGGCGGCGTTCTGATCATCACCATCGTCGGCGGCGTGGGTCTGGCTATCCTTCTGGATCAGCCCATGTGGGGGCAGGGGATCGT
Source organism: Rhodospirillales bacterium (assembly GCA_965213765.1). GTDB lineage: Bacteria > Pseudomonadota > Alphaproteobacteria > Rhodospirillales > UBA2165 > JAJDXO01. The sequence continues at coordinate 3,173,895 of OZ243926.1, forward strand.
GCGCATGCTGGTGATCGCACCGTTCTTCGTCATGCCGACGGTATCGGCGCTGGTGTGGAAGAACATGTTCATGAATCCGGTGAACGGGCTGTTTGCCTTCCTCACCAAGGCACTGGGGCTCGGTGCTATCGACTTCTTTGCCCAAATTCCACTGCTCTCCATCATCATCATCGTTGCCTGGCAGTGGTTGCCGTTCGCAACGCTCATTCTTCTGACGGCCCTGCAATCCCTTGATCAGGAACAGCTGGAAGCGGCCAAGATGGACGGTGCGCGCAAGTTCAGCCGCTTCTTCCATATCGTGCTGCCGCACCTCTCGCGGGCCATCACCGTGGTCATCCTGATCGAGAGCATCTTCCTGCTGACCATTTTCGCGGAAATCCTGGTGACCACCAACGGCGGGCCGGGCGACGCGACGACCAACCTCACCTTCCTGGTGTATGCCCAGTCGCTCCTGCAGTTCGATGTCGGCAGCGGGTCCGCCGGCGGCATCGTCGCGGTCATCCTGGCAAACATCGTCGCGATCTTCCTGATGCGGATGATCGGGAAGAATTTGGAGGCGTGATGATGTTCGAAGACGCAAAGCAGCGAAACAAGATCATCTTCACTGCCATCGCGTGGATGATCGGACTGGCAATCTTCTTCCCGATCCTGTGGACGGTGTTGACCAGCTTCAAGACCGAAGCCCAGGCGGTGGCCTCGCCGCCGGTGTTCCTGGCTTTCGACTGGACGCTCGAAAACTACGGTGAGGTCCAGGAGCGATCAAATTACTTCCGGCATTTCATGAATTCGGTGGTCATTTCCATCGGCTCGACCTTCATCGGCTTGCTGATCGCCATACCGGCGGCCTGGTCGATGGCCTTCGTGCCGGCAAAGAGCACCAAGAACATCCTCATGTGGATGCTGTCGACCAAGATGCTGCCGCCGGTCGGTGTGCTGGTGCCCATATTCCTGTTGTTCAGAGATGGCGGTTTGCTCGACACCAGGACCGGTCTGGTGATCGTGCTGACCCTAATCAACCTGCCGATCATCGTCTGGATGCTCTACACCTACTTCAAGGAAATACCGGGCGAAATTCTCGAAGCCGCCCGAGTGGACGGCGCAACCCTGTGGGCGGAAGTGATCTACGTGTTGAGCCCGATGGCCGTTCCGGGAATAGCCTCGACTTTCCTGCTGAACGTGATCCTGGCGTGGAACGAGGCGTTCTGGACGCTGAACCTGACCGCGGCCAAGGCAGCGCCGCTGACGGCATTTATCGCCAGTTTCTCGAGTCCGGAAGGATTGTTCTACGCCAAGCTGTCTGCCGCTTCCACCATGGCCATCGCGCCGATCGTCATCATGGGGTGGTTCTGCCAGAAGCAGTTGGTGCGCGGCCTGACATTCGGTGCGGTGAAGTAAGGGGGACATCGTGGGAAGCATCAATCTTGAGAACGTCTCGAAGAGCTTTGGGGAGACCCAGGTCATCCCGCCGCTCAATCTGTCCATCGACGACGGGGAGTTCGTGGTATTTGTCGGGCCCTCCGGTTGCGGCAAGTCGACGCTCCTGCGGCTGATCGCCGGGTTGGAGGACGTCACCGAAGGCACGATCGAAATCGACGGGCAGGATGCCACCCATGTCCGTCCGGCGCGGCGTGGACTGGCGATGGTGTTCCAGTCCTACGCGCTCTACCCCCATATGTCGGTACGCAAGAATATCGCCTTTCCGCTCAAAATGGCCGGCGCCGACCAATCCGAGATCGATGCCAAGGTGAAGGGCGCCGCCGATGTGTTTAATCTCTCCAGCTATCTCGATCGCCAGCCCGGACAGCTCTCGGGTGGTCAGCGGCAGCGTGTCGCGATCGGCCGGGCCATCGTCCGGGAGCCCAAGACATTTCTGTTCGACGAGCCGCTCTCCAACCTCGATGCGGCCCTGCGGGTCAACATGCGGCTCGAAATTACCGAGCTTCATCAGAAGCTGGAAACGACCATGATCTACGTCACCCACGATCAGGTCGAAGCCATGACCATGGCCGACAAGATCGTGGTGCTCCATGCCGGCAAAATCGAACAGGTCGGCTCTCCATTGGAGCTCTATACAAGCCCCGACAACATTTTCGTCGCCGGGTTCATCGGTTCTCCGAAAATGAACTTTCTCACCGGTGCCGATGCCCAACAGGCCGCCCAGAACGTCCATACCGTCGGGGTTCGGCCCGAGCATTTGATGATCTCGCAGGATAGCGGCATGTGGCGCGGCACCGTCGGTATCGCCGAGCATCTCGGTTCCGACTCATTTTTCTATGTGACGCTGGAATCGGGCACCCACATGACCGTCCGTGTCCAGGGTGAGGCAGGATTTAGCCACGGCGAATCGGTTTTCGTCACGCCGGAGGGCGACAAGATTTACCGCTTCGACGAAAACGGTATCTCCATCAGGTGATGAAGCGTTGTGCCGCTGAGCGGGGTGGGAGCGCTGGGCCGTGACGACCCTCGTACAACCCCGCCCGGTCCCGCTCAATAACGCGTCACTGAGTTTGATCGACGAATCGGTTTCTCTGTCCGGCTACGACCGGGCGGAGCTGACTCCGGGAATCCTGCATATCGGCGTCGGTAACTTTCACCGGGCCCACCAGGCAACCTATCTCGATCGCCTGTTCGGCATGGGTTTGGACCATGATTGGGCCATTCTCGGTGCCGGTGTCCGCCCGAGTGACGCCGATACCCGAACAAGGCTCCTCGCGCAGGACTGCCTCACCACTGTTATCGAACTGGACCCGGCGGGATACAAGGCTTCCATCACCGGTTCGATGGTCGATTACCTGCCCGTCGGCAGCGGGGCCATTATTGACGCCCTTGCCCGGCCCGACATTCGGATTGTCACGCTGACAATTACGGAGGGCGGATATTATATGGACGCGGAGTCGGGCGGGTTCGATTCCGGACATCCCGATATTGTTCATGACCTGCGAAACCCCCACCGGCCACGAACCGTTTTCGGGATACTTCTCGCTGGATTGAAGCGTCGTGCCGATCGAAACCATCCGCCGTTCACCATCGTTTCCTGCGACAATATTCCCCGCAACGGCGACGTGACGGGCCAAGGCCTCAGAGGGCTGGCCGCCGCGTCCGCTTCGAATGAGTTCGACCGGCTGGCGCGGAACGTTGCGACGCCGAACGGCATGGTCGATTGCATCACTCCGGCCGTGGGTCAACGGGAGCGGGAAATCGTACTCAACGATTTCAACATCCTGGATACCTCTCCCGTCGTCTGCGAGCCGTTCCGCCAATGGGTGCTGGAGAACGACTTTCCGGCCGGCCGGCCGGCGCTCGAGCAGGTCGGCGTTGAATTTGCCGCCGACGTGGCGCCCTATGAGTTGATGAAGCTTCGAATTCTCAACGGGGGACACGCGGCTATCGCCTATGCCGGTGCGCTGCTGGGCTACCACTTCGTTCACGATGCGATGCGCGACTCGCTGATCCGGGCCTATCTGGACAAGCTCGAAAGGATCGAGATAATCCCCACGCTGGAACCCATATTCGGCGTTGATTTTCATGCCTATCTTGCCTCGGTGATGGAGCGGTTTGCCAATACACGGATCGGCGACACCATACCCAGACTTTGCCGGGACGGTTCGAACCGGCAGCCGAAATTCATTCTCCCGACCGTCGCCGATCGGCTGGATGCCGGGGAACCGATTGACGGTCTGGCCCTTGAAATCGCCATGTGGTGCCGCGTTTGCCAGGGCAGGCGCGAGGACGGATCGCCCATCGACATTGAGGATGAAGAACGCGAGGTCCTGGTGGAAAACGCCCGCCGCGCCGGAATAGATCCTCGGGCGTTTACAAGGATGTCCGGGATATTTGGCGCGCTTTCGGAGAACCCCGAGTTTGAGGCAGCCTTCACGCGTGCGCTTGAAACGATCCAAGTCGACGGTACGGCTGCCGCTCTTCAGGCATACGTCAGCGGAAATCCGGGATGATCATCTGCTGCGGCGAGGCGTTGTTCGATGTCTTTGTGGACGGCGCGGCGAATGACATCCCGATGGTACTTCGCGCCCATCCAGGCGGCTCACCGTTCAACGTGGCGATTGGCCTCGCCCGCTTGGGCGGTAACGCGGCTCTGCTGACGGGGTTGTCGGAAGATATGTTGGGTGAGCGTCTCCACCGGATATTAACAGAGGAGAAGGTTTCGACGGATTATCTGGTCCGGTCGGGCAATCGGACGACCCTCAGCCTTGTTGGGGTTGATAGCGACGGTCAGCCCAACTACGTCTTTTACGGTCTCGGCTCGGCGGATTGCAGCATAACGCCCGAAGATATCCCCGAGATCGGTTCCGAAGTCATGGGATTTCACTTTGGCTCCTACTCCCTGGTGGTCAAGCCGGTCGCGGACGCGCTCTCGAGCGTGTTGATGCGCACCAAAGGCAGCTTTGTGTCCGTCGACCCCAATGTCCGGCCGACCGTCGAGCCCGATCTCGATGTTTGGCGGGAACGGGTCGACGAATACGCGGCCGAGGCGACACTGTTAAAGGTCAGCGCCGAAGACATGGCGACGCTGTACCCGGGCGTCGTACCGGACGCGAAAGCCGAAGAGTGGTTGTCGGCCGGGGTTCAACTGGTTGTCGTCACGGCGGGCGGAGAACACGTGGCGGCCTGGACGTCCCGAGGCTACTTCGTCCGCATCGCGCCACCGCCGACCAATGTCATCGATACGGTGGGAGCAGGGGACAGTTTCCAGGCGGCGCTGTTGGCCAAGCTCTCCGTTGATGGCGATCCACTGGCGGCGGTACAACAACTCGATACGCGGACGTTGGAGCAATTGGTCGAGTTTGCGATGACGGCGGCGGCGCTTACCTGCCGACGCCGCGGTGCAAATCTGCCGTCGCGGCAAGAGGTCGCCGTCGAACTGGCCGGGGAGGGGCCGTGAAAGCGATTACAATCGGTTCAGCCATGGCGGATATCATTGCGCTGATCGGCGATTCCGATGTCGAGCGCATGACGATGCACAATGCGACCTCGTCGTTCCTGCTGCTCGAACAGGGTAAAAAGATCGAAGCTCATTCCATCGGCAATCACATCGGCGGCGGCGCGATCAATATGGCGGTCTCGCTATCCCGGTTGGGCGTGGAGACGTCGACGCTGGTCAAGGTTGGCAGGGATGCGGACAGCGCGGGAATTCTCGAGCGGCTGGCGGCAGAGGGAATTTCGGCCGACCACGTTCTCTACACCGGTAAATTGCCGACGGGCACGGCGGTAATGGTCTCCTCGCACGACAAGAACCCGACCATCTTCACCCAACGCGGCGCCAACACGCTGCTCGAACCGGAGGATATCCAGCCATCTCTGTTCGACGGCCCGAATCTGGTTTGCGTGGCGAGCCTGTCCAACCAGTCCGCGGATTGTTTTCCCAGGATTCTTGAGCTGGCAAGCGAATCGGGAGCGTACGTGTCGGCCAATCCGGGCATTCGTCAGCTGACATCCCGGTCCGCCCCGTTTCTGGAGAGTCTCAAGCATCTCGACCTGCTGGCCATAAACCGCATCGAGGCGGAGGCGCTCGTCCCGGCGATTTCGGCACATGCCGAAATCGCGGACGCGGGCGCCGCCGTTGACGATGACCCGGACTTGCCCAGGTTGCTCAAAATCGGTCTGGAATCCGTCGGATTTACAATGGGCCTCGGTACGTTTTTCCGAGCCGTTCAATCGCTCGGCGTGAAAAACGTCGTCATAACCGACGGCACCGAGGGGTCGTACCTTGCGACGGCGGACCATCTCTATTTCTGCCCCGCCCGGCCTGTCCGCTTGATGGGGACCGCCGGGGCTGGCGATGCCTTCATTTCAACCTTGTGCCGGTATCTGGCGGATGGGGAGGACTGTGGTGTGGCCATGCAGGCGGCAACGCTAAATGCCGGCTCTGTCATCGAGTACATCGATACCCAGGAGGGTCTGCTTCCCGCCTCGGCGCTTGATGAACGCGTGGCCCAATACAGTTCGGAAATTCCGGTCAGGACTATAAGCCGGAATTAGGATCAGCCGACCAGTCGAACGCCTCATGGGGGAATAGCTCCTCGAGCGGCATGAGTTTGCCGGTCATTCCCTGCTGGTGAACATACCCGGCCATGGTTTCCAAATTCTTCCTGTTGATATCGGTCAGACCGTAGGACCAGGGGTCCGGTCCAAGGAGTTCCTGCTGTTCTTCCCAGGCACTTTGGTACCAGGCCAGCGGGACGATGCGCGGATTGACCATCCGCCTGTAGTTGATCCGCTTGGCCTCTTCGAAGGCGTCCATCAGGCTTTTGACCACCCAGGGGTATTCCTCGACGATCTCTTCCTTGATGGTCGTCACGTGCATGATTGGAAAGATGCCGGTTTTCCTGTAATAGGCGATCTCGATTTCTTTGTAGTCGGGAAATAGGCGCCCGACACGCGGATCCCGCTCGCGGATGCCCCGGGGGACGTCGGGGGAAATCATGGCATCGAGCTCGCCGGTGAGCAGCATCTCGTCCAGGTCCTGACCGTCGGCAATCCGCTCCACCGTCAGGCCCTCGTGATAGCCGAAGTTGCCGTCTTCGTCGCGCTCGGTGACCCAGGTAATCGATGCATGGGGAACCCCGTAGTCGTTTTCCAGGATACCCCGCACCCAGATGTTGCCGGCAGGTCCGAAATTGGTGCCGCCGACGCGCTTGCCGATCAAATCCCTTGGTTCATTGATCCCCTGCGATGTGTTGACGAAAGCGAAGCCGTGGCGAAACCGGCGATGGAGATAAACCGGCAGCGCCGTCACCGGGCGACCGCGGCTGCGGTCGGCCATATAGGCGCCGGCATTGAATTCGCCAACGTCGTACTCGCCCTCGGCGACCCGCGCGTGGATTTCGCGGGTGCCCGGGAATTCGGGAAATTCCAGCTCAATGCCGTCCGGCCTTACCGTGCCGTCCTTGAGTGCGCGGACACTCTCGTAGTCACCGGTCTGAATGGTCAGTTTCAAGTTGGCCATGGTCCGTCCGCCGGCCCTAGTATCTCCAGCGGCTGAAGTGATGCTCGGCGCGACGCAACATCTCGTTCAATAGAATCGCCGCCGCGGCGATCATTGCAACCAGCGCAAAGAGATTGTGGGGCTCGAACGCCTCGGAATAGAGTTCGGTATAGTAGCCGATACCCTTCTTGGTGGCGTACAGCTCGGCGAGAATTACTCCCAATAATGTCGCGGTCATACCGAGGCGCATGCCGGTGAACAGGCTCGGCACCAAATGGGGGAAAACGATATGCCGGTAGACCTGTCTTTTGCTCGCTCCCATGGAATGCGCCGCGGTCAACAAAATCGGATTTATGTTCTGGCTCCCGGCAATGACGTTGACGATGATCGGAAAAAACCCGTGGGTGAAACCGAACACAACCTTGATGGCAGGTCCAATCCCGAACATCAGCACCAGGACCGGCAGGATGGTGATCTGGGGAAAAGCGTATGCCATCAGGATGATGGGAAAAAAGGTACGGTAGGTCGGCCGGTTGAGGCCGACCAACATGCCCAGCACCAGGCCGGAGACCAGGGACATGGCGAACGCCACCGCAAGCTGCCACGACATGTCCCAAATGGCGATCGCGACCTCTACGTCCTCAAGGACGTGAAACAGCGACAGGAAGGATTGCGTTGCCGGCGCGCGGAAATCGGGATCGTTATAGGTGCGCGCGCCAATCTCCCAGGTGAGCACCATCAAGGCGATGACGCCCAGGCGCAAGGCGACCGGTGTCGAGAACCAGGTCTCATTCGGGATTGCAGGCGGCGCGGGCGTGGCGGCGGAGGCGCCTTCCGCCGCACGAACCATTCGATTTCGCCTGAACAACGCCATCAGTGATAGGTCCCCTTTCGCTCGAGCCAGAAGACGATTGAGTTCAAGATGAACGCAATGATGACGATGAAGATGATGTAGGCGAACATGGTCGAGATGTTCATCGCCTCGGCATAGAAGACAATTTTGTGCCCCAGGCCCTCCAGCGATCCGATGGTTTCACCGCCGACGATGGACAGGAAGCAAAGAATGAAACCGATCCGGTAGCCGGTAAGAATGATCGGCAGGGCCGCCGGCAGCAGAACACGGCGGAATAACAGGAAGCCGGAAGCACCCATGGAATAGGCTGCCCGCCTATACACCGCATCGATATGCCCGAATCCGTTAATGGTGTTGAGGACCACCGGGAAAAACCCGAGAGCCGAGCCGATCGCCACCTTGGATGCCGGGCCAAGCCCGAAAAACAGCAGCGCCAGGGGATAGAAAATGATCAGGGGCACCGCGAACATGGAAGAGAACATGGGCTCGAACGCCCGCATCAGATAGCGCGACCGGCTGACAAGAAACCCAATGGTGGTTCCGGCGACAACCGCATTGGTATAGGCGAAGCCGAGCTCAAACAGCGTGGTCCGGAGCGGTTGGATAAAATCGCCGGAAACGAGCAGAATTTGGAACTCGCTGATGACCTCGGGAAGTTTGGGCAGGAACAGATGGCTGACCCAGCCCATCTCGGTAAACAGGCCCCACAAGCCGAACAGCACCGCAAAAAAGCTGAGCTGGGTTAGCCGGATGCGGAGTTTGCTTTGCTCCATCCTCAGCCCCCGCTCGCCGCCGTCTGCTGTTCTTCACCCTCCACGGCCTTCCTGATCTCGTCGTGAAGCATGGCGTAGAGATCGTTCCGGAGGCCGGTAAACTTCTCGGAGAGCATGAAATCCGGATTGCGGGGATGGCTCTCGCCGACATCGAGGATTTCCTTGAACTTACCGGGCCGGGCCGTCATCACCGCCACCCTGTCGGCCAGGAAAACGGCCTCGGCCAAGCTGTGTGTCACAAAGACAATCGTTTTATCGGTCTTGGAGAGCATGACCGACAAATCCTCGCCCAAAATCATCCGCGTCTGCTCGTCGAGCGCGCCGAAAGGCTCATCCATCAGCAGGATTTCAGTTTCCAGGCTAAGCGCCCGGGCCAACTGGGCGCGCTGTTTCATGCCCCCCGAAATCTGCCCTGGGAAGTGGTTGCCGAAATCGGCGAGCCCCACGGCCTCGAGCGCGTTCCAAGCGCGGCCATCGCGCTCCTGTACGGGCACGCTCTGAAATTCGAGGGCAACCTTGATGTTGTCGACGACGGTGTTCCAGGGAAACAAAGCACTTTCCTGAAACACGAAAGCGACTTCATTGGGCATGGGTCCATCGACAATCTTGTTGCCGATGAGGACCTCTCCCTCTGTCTGAGGAAATAGTCCGCCCATGATGTTCAACAGCGTACTTTTGCCGCAGCCGCTCGGGCCGATTAGGCAAAGCAGTTCTCCCCTTGGAACATCAATGGAAACGTTGTCGAGGGCCTGGACGCGCTGAGAGTCTCCCGGCGCGCCAAAGACCTGGGAAACATTCGATGCGCTGATCGCCAGCTCGGCGCCGGTGGAAACGTCCATTTGCGCGGCCCCTGTTTATTCTTGTGACAGTTTAGCGTGCCCGGTTGGTGCCGGACAAATCAGCGGGCGCGCATTCCGACGGCAAACGCGCACCCGCTGTTTGAATACCGCCGCGGCTAGTTCGGCAGATACTCTTCCGTGTAGGTCTTGGACATGTCCGGCTTGGAGGACAAAATCTTGGTCACGACCAGGCCTTCGGCAATCACGTTCAGGGCCTTTTGGTCGAACCGGCCGGTCCGCGAGAATGCCGGCGCCTCGAGGTCGTAGGAATTCTCCGCAACCTCGCGGCTGAATTTGAGCTGCTTCATGCCGCGCTGAACCATGGCTTCCTTGTTGTCGAGGACGTAGTTCACCGATTCCAGCCAAGCCCGCGCAAACCGCTTAACGGCGTCCGGGTTTTTCTCCCGGAACTTGTTGGTAACGAACAGGACATGGGTGTGGAAGTCCTTGATATAGTCGCCGAACGCCAGGAACACCCGGCCCGTGCCCTTGGCCTGCAGGTTATAGCCCGCATCAACCGACATCACGAAGGCTTGCGTATTACCGGCTTTGGCCGCAGCCAATTGCGCCGGCAGGCTGCCCAACGGTACGGCGGTAATACCATCTGGTCCCCAGCCCTGCTCGGCCGCCATGCGCCGCGAAAGGAAATAGGTCAGCGAAGACGGGGTGGAGACGCCGATCTTCTTACCCTTCAGGTCCTTGACGGTCATGCTCTTGTCGTAGAGCGGTGAATTGGTGGTCACGACGATGCCGAGATTGAGCGGCGCGCCGTGTGACGCCAAAAAACCGATTTGAGGGGCGCCCTTGGCGACGAAACCAAGCCCCACGCCGGAACCAAGCCCGATATCGGTGCTATCGGCGGCAAGCGCCTGGTGCAGCCGTGCGCTGCCGCGGGTGCCTAGTATTTCGAGATCAATCCCGTGCTTGGAGAAGATTCCCTGCTCCTTGCCAACATCCGCCATAAGAAAGGCAAACGGATGCGGCACCACCTTCATGAGCCTGATTTTATCGGCGGCATCGGCGGGCAAGGACACCGTCGCGCCGAGCGCAATTGCGCCCGCAAAAAGAATTCCCGAAAATAATTTGGTCTTCATGGTGCTAATCCCCCATAGTTTCCCAGTGTGAACAAACGACTGAAATCTCCACGTCAGAGCCTATCGAGATTGCAAAAGCCCAAGTAATAGAAAATCCTCTATGAGCTATAAGAATTGGTTTCGAGGCATATCAGGCCAATTCCCCATTGTGATACGGATTCCATCAAAAATCGGGGCGTAGTCCATAAAGAAGCCGACACTTGTACCGAACGGCATCGGGTCAGAACGATGAATCACCAGGACAGACTCCGGCTCCTTCAGGGCGTCATGGATGCGGACGGACTTGAGGCCATAATTGCGCTCTCGAATGCCGACCATCACGTTGACTGGGGGGATAGTGTCGCGCTGATCAGCGGCGTGAAGCCCCTTGGTCCGAGCCTGTCGGTACTGGAAAAGGACGGAGGGACCCGCCTGGTTGTTTCTCCAGGTTGGGACATTGAGCGGGCCCGGACCCACGCTCACGCCGACAGGGTGGAAGGCGTTTCCGATTTGCGGGCCGCGCTGCCGGATTTGCTCGACGGACTTGGGTCGGCCAAGCGGGTCGGGGTCGCCAATCTGTCCGGAATGCCGCATGGGTTCGCCGATAGCCTGTTGAGCAGCCTGCCGGAAACCGTGGTCGACGTGACGGCACTGGTCTTCAGCGCCGCGGCGCGGAAAACGGAGGAAGAGCTGGCCAATGCGCGCAAGGCGACGGAAATCGCCGAGCGCGGGTATCGTCATCTGCTTGACGTCGCCAAACCGGGAATCCCGGAGTGCCGGATGGCGGCCGAGATCAAGGCGATTACCCGGGAACTCGGGGCGGACGACAATTTCATGATGTTTCACGCCGAGGGTCATCCGCGGGCCGTTCAGCCGTCCGGAGAGCGACAATTCGAGGCAGGCGATTTGATATTGGCTGAAATCACCCCGAGCTATGGCGGCCAGTTCACGCAGATCTGCCGAACCGCCTGCCTGGGCGAAGCGACCGATACCCAATGCGAGAAGTATGAGCTGGTCGTCGCGGCGATGAATAACGGGATCGGCAAAGCCGCCGCCGGGGCGGCGATGAAGGAAATCTGCATGGGCATCGATGACGTCCTTCGTGAGGCCGGGTACGGCGAGTATTGCGAACCGCCCTACATGAACCGCCGGGGACACGGGCTCGGCAGCACATCGGTCGCGCCCGGGAACGTCGCGCTGATCAACGAAACCATATTGGAGGCCGGGATGTTCTTTGTGGTTCACCCGAACCAGTACATTCCCGAAGTCGGATACCTCTTATGCGGCGAGCCGATAGCGATCACCGACGGCGCGCCGGACGTCTTGACCGAAGAGCGGGCGAAATTGGGAACAATATCGATTTAACCGGTTTGGGGCCGGCCCATCGGGGGAAGACAGAATGCAAACGATGAATCCGGTGCTGCAAGTCGGGGCATATAATTGGCATCCCGATGTTGTGCCGGCGACTGAATTTCAGTCTCGATTGTCGAGCCTTCGCGAACACATGCTCGCCGAGGGGTGGTCGGGGGCGGTGGTGTTCGGGGATCGCCCGGATCACGGAAACCTGTCCTACTTGACCAATTTCACCCCCCGGCTGAGCGGCGCATTGGCCCTGATCCCCGCCGAGGGCGAGGTGCGCATTTTATCGTTCGACGGTGGGCGCATGATTCCGGCGGGAAAGGAGACCACCTGGGTGGACGATGTCAGACCGGCCAAGGACCCCGCCGCGGCCGCGCATGAGTGGATCAATGAACTCGGTGACGGCGCACGGATCGCCACCATCGATTTTGGCGCCGTGCCAAAAGGGATATTCGACGGTCTCGCGGAAGTCCCGGGCTTTGCCGATGCGGACGATGTCACCGAATTCATGCTGAACCTGCGGCGCAGCAAGTCGCCGGCCGAGGTGGCGGCCGTACGCGGGGCGGTGACATTGCTGAAACAGGCGGAAGCGAATATTCACGCCTGCCGGGAGGAAAATGCTTCGTTTACGGCAAGCGTTTTGTCGGCGGAAACCGCGGCCCGCAAGGCCGGAGCCCAGGATATACGATCGCTCTACTCGCCGGATGGCGGAAGGACGTTTATCCCGATCGAGCATCTGACGGATGCGGCGGAGGGGCCGCTGGTCGCCTACTTGGCGGTCAGGAATCGAGGCTATTGGGCCGACGGCTTCATAACCGCCGGCGCCATCGGCGCGCCCGTGGGCGAAGCCGCCGAACGGGCACTTCAGGCGATGATAGACAATGCGAGGGACGGCGCCTCGATCTCCGATCTTCGGGCGGCCCGGAACGGTCACTTGGGGAATTTGCGGGGCCATGACCTCGTCGGCGATGGTTGCGGGTCCGGGCTCGGCCTGTCATTGGGCGAACATCCCGAGCTGACCAATGGCTCGGACATGCCCCTCAAGTCCGGTGATATCTGCTCGCTCAAAGTCGGCGTCGCCGACGACGAGGCCGGCGCAGCCATAACCTCGGCCGTCGTCCGGATAACAGGCGATGGCCGGGAGGTCCTGTGGCAACCCGTGGACCGGGAAAGCCGGGCGGCGGCCCGAGGCGGGTAACAGGTTGCCGATACTGACCGATCTTGCCGGGCAACTGGCGAATATTGTTGAGACGCCGTTGTCGGACCCCGATCGCGACGTGTTGAGTTTGCACCTGCTGGATACCGTCGGCGCAACACTCACCGGGGCGGCAACGACCGATGCGCAATCGGCGTTCCGATTTCTGTCCGGCGGCGGATCCGTTGACCATGCGGCCGCCAATTGCACGGCGACCCGCATGTCCGAGATTGACGACATCCATTTGCCGTCCGGATGTACGCCGGGCTCGATCATCGTCCCGACCGCCCTCACCATGTCCGCTTATTTGAAGGTCCATGACCCGGACCGCGTAAGCGCGGCCTTGGTTGCCGGTTATGAAGCCATGACGCGGCTGGCGGCCTCCGTCGACGGCCAGAACATCGTCTACAAAGGGATTTGGACGACATATCTGACGGCGCCGTTTGGTGCGGCCGCGGTGACCGCGGCGTTGCTTGATCTCGACGATGAGCGGACGGCGCATGCGCTGTCGATCGCGCTTACCTCTCTGGCGGGCCGAATAGGTCAGCCGGGTAATGTTCGGACCTCCCGCTGGCTGATGGTGGGGCAGGCTGCCCGCGCCGGGTGTTTCGCCGCGCTGGCGGCGGCCGACGGGTTCCGCGGCGATCTCGAGCTTTTGGACGGCGAATGGATGGCCACGGCACACGGGCTTCAGTGCGACCCGCAACACTTTTCAAAAGCTTCCCGAAGCCCGATGGTGGTTCACGACATCAGCATGAAACCTTATTGCTCCGCCAAGCAGATGGTCGCGGCCATCGCCGGCTTTGAGGAAATTCTCGGACGCGGCGTCCGGCCGGACGGCATCGATGCGGTCATCGTGTCGGTTCCCGAGCGTTACGCGAAAATGATCGATCACGGTGTCGTCGAGGGCAACCGACTGTCGAGCGCGACCAGCGCGCCGTACCAGCTTTCATTGGCTGCTTATCACAAACCGGGGCTGTTTGACGTGGCACGATCCAGCTACGTGCTGACCGAAGACATTACGACCCTTATGGAAATGGTTCATGTCGAGGTCGACGCGGAACTCGGGGCCCATCTCCCGGACCGGTGGCCGGCCCGGGTGCGCGTGGAGGCGGGTAGCCGGTCGGAAGTAGCGACGGTCATCGAAGCGCCGGGGGATCCCAGGCGGCGATTTACCGCCGAAGAGACATCGGCCAAATTCACGAATTTCACATCACTCGTTTTGGACGCGGCCGAAGTGGATGACTGGAAATCCCTGTCGGCAAGTGCGCTCGGGAGCGCCGGCGCCCTCAAGCGATTGCAGAAGAAATATCTCTCAATTTGGGCGGCCTGAGCCCCTTTATTCGGCAGCCGTCCGGGCCGCCGCGCGGAGCTTTGATCTCAGCTCTTCGGTCGCCGGCTGATCGACCTCGCAGGTTGCGTCTTCGATGACCACGCCGTAATCGTCCCGCGCCGCCTCAGCCGACACATACCCTTCCTTGACATCGTTGGCGACAAGCTCGGCCTCCCGCTCCAAGGGGTTTCCCCACCCGCCGCCGCCGCCGGTGCGGACGATGAGTTGCGAGTTCTTGGGCAACAAGTTGCGCGGCGTGTCGGCCGGGGAGAAATCCCCCTCTCCCGGCGTTCTGTAGAGAAATTTACCGACCTTGCCGGGCTTGCCCTCCCACAGCCCCCAGGCCGGGCAAATCTCTCCCCGCTTCGGGGGCTCGCAAATCCACGTCCCGTCGACCAGCACCTCGACGCGGGTCTGCATGCCGAGGCCGCCCCGGTACCGCCCGGCCCCGCCGGAGTCGGTCCGCAGCGTCCTCTCCTCGATGATCACCGGGCATTTCAACTCAATGCCCTCGATCGTCGCGTTGCGGACGTCCCCCTGACAGACACTGACGGTTGCCGACTCGCCGTTCTCGTGCGGCCGCCCGCCCCAGCCGCCGCCCTCGATGCTTTGGACAATGAACCTCTTACCGGTCTTCGGGTGGATGCCGGTGAAAACCACCGGCCCGCCAAGCAGGCCGTAGTGGGCCGCCGGGATCGTGTCCTTCATACCGGGGGCGACCGCGCGGATGACGGTATCGACGACGGTCGGGACGATGATGCTCCACATGCACATGGGCGCGGGATAGACCGCCATCATGATATTGCCCTCGGGGATGACGACATCGACGGCGCGGAAAGAACCTTCGTTGACCGGTTCGGTCGGCGCCGTCAGAGCCTTGTAGGCCACCCGCGCGCCGGCCAGGGTTCTGGAATTGATCGCGGCGCGGCGGGCATCGGCGCACCCGGATAGATCGATGGTCATGTCGCTGCCCGCGACCGTGACCTTGGCGTGAATGCGGATCGGCTCGCCGATCTCGATCCCGTCGTCGGTCAGAAACGCCTCGGCTTCGTACACCCCGTCGGCGATGCCGGTCACCACGTTCCGGCATTTCCGCTCGGTCTCGTCGAAAATCCGATCCAGCGCCGCGTGAATGATGCCCGGGCCGAATTTCTCGAACAGTTCTTCCAGACGGCGCGTGGCCAAACGGCAGGCCGCGATTTGCGAGCGCATGTCGCCAAGGGAGGATTCGGGAAACCGGATATTGTCGTGAATAAGCTTATAGAGCGTTTCGTTCCGCTCTCCCGCCTCGTAGATCTTCAGTTGGTCGAACTGAAGCCCTTCCATCCAGGGATCGGCCACATCCGGACCGCCGCCGAAGCCGGTGCTCATGCCGCCCACGTCAATCCAGTGGGCCCGCACCATGGAGAAGAAGATCAACTCGCCCTTAAAAAAGAACGGGGTGTAGATAACGATATTGTTGAGGTGCTGCCCGGCGACACGCTGGTGGTTGGTGATGATCACGTCGCCCGGTTGAAAACCGTCGGCGCCGATCTTTTCCATGCCGTCTTCGATTACCACCCCGAGGTCGGCGACGAAATGCGACACCCCGCCGACATTCTGCGACACCAGTTCGCCGTTGGGTTTGACCACGGCGGTGCAAAAATCACGGACCTCGTAAATCATCATGTTGTAGGAGGTCCGCTGGAGATCCGCCGCCATTTCGTTGGCGATGGCCGGAAAGGCGTTGCGGACCACTTCGAGAGTCACGGGATCAAGTTTTGTGCTCATGCGTTCAGCCCCACGGAAATGATCAGCTCGCCTGTCTCGGCAACGCGGCAACTGTCGCCGGCGAACATCACCGTCGTCGATGCGTACTCCTGGACCAACGCGGGGCCCTCGAATTCAAACCCGGGACCGAGCGCCGTCCGTTCATAGACCGGGCACGCCACCGGTGCCGTTGGATCGTCAAGGTACACCTGGCGCCGCTTGGGTTCCATACCGCTTCCATCGGCGCCGATCTGCGGCAGGGCCAGCGTCGGACGGCGACCCGTGGCGACAAGGCGGAGATTGACCACCTCGACAGGTTCGTCCGCGGCGTGATGGGCATAGCGGAGCTCATGGAGATCGTCGTAGGCTTTGCGGATCGCCTCGACGTCGCCCGCCTTTATCAGATCCAGTGAGACCGGAACCGACAACGTGAACTCCTGGCCGACATAGCGCAGATCCAGCTTGACCCGGAATTCCATATTGTCTCCCAGCTTCAGTTCGGCCTTCGCCTGTTCGACCATTTCGTCGTGGATTCTCTCCAGTACCGAAAAATCCACCTGTTCAAGGCCGGCGAGGCAGGTCTGGATGAAGTCCTGGCGCTCGTCCGCCATGAGCATCCCCAGCGCCGAAAAGTGTGCGGGGAAACGCGGAATGATCACCGTCGGAATATGAAGCTCGCGGGCAATGGCAACCGCATGAAGCGGACCGGCGCCGCCGGAGGCGAACATGGCGAAATCCCGGGGGTCATACCCCTTCTCGACCGAAACTTCTCGGACCGCGAGGGACATTTTGGTGATGGCGATCCGAATAATCGCCTGGGCGACTTCGTACACATCCATGCCGAGGGGATCGGCGACTCTCTCTTTGGTGCCGGCAATCGCGCCCTCGAGGTCGAGGAGCATCTCGCCGCCCAGAAAATCCGATGCGCCGACGCGGCCGAGGATCACATTGGCGTCGGTGATGGTCGGTTCCCGGCCGCCGTCCGGGTAACAGATGGGCCCTGGATCGGCGCCCGAGCTCTGTGGGCCCACCTTGAGCGCGCCGACATCATCAATCCAGGCAATGCTGCCGCCGCCGGCACCTACCTCGACCACATCGACAACCGGCGCCATAACCGGATCGCCGCTTGCGTAGCCACCGACGTAATAGCCCTCGGCGGTCGTCGCTTGCCGGTCCCGGATCAGGCTGGTTTTTGCCGTGGTGCCACCCATGTCGAATGAGATGACGTCGTCATAGCTGAGCGCGCCGCCCACTTCGGCGGACGCGATGATGCCGCCGACTGGACCGGATTCCATCATGTTGACGGGTTTTTTGACCGCCACATCCGGCGCCATGACGCCGCCATTGGACTGCATAATGGACAGATCGCCCTTGAACCCGATGTCGTGCAGCCGTTGCTCAAGCCCGTGAACGTAGCCGCTCATCCGGGGGCCGATATAGGCGTTCACTACCGTCGTCGATGTCCGTTCGAACTCCCTGTATTCACGCAAAATCTCGTGGGAGAGCGAGACGTAGACGTCCGGCAGCTTTTGCGCCAGGACCTCTCCCGCCAGCTGCTCGTGGACGGGGTTCGCATAGGCATGAAGAAAGCAAACGGCAACAGCCTCGATATCCAGGGAGTTCAGCCGATCACAAATGGGGTCCAACTGGGCCGGGTCCATTTCGTCCCGAACTTCGCCGCCCGCCAGAATGCGTTCCTCGACTTCGAAGGTCAGGCTGCGGGGAACCAGCGGCCGATGCCGATGAAAGAGCAGATTGTAGGATTCCGGGCGGTTGCCGCGGCCGATGGTGTAGACATCGCGCGTGCCCTTGGTGACGAGGAGAGCCGTCTTGGCGCCTTTGCGCTCGATCAGCGTGTTGATCGCCTGGGTCGTCCCGTGGATGACGTCGTTGGCCCCACCGATGTCGAGACCGCTCTTGTTGATGCAGTCGAGGATACCCTGGGCCAGGTCGTGAGGGGTTGTCAGGCTCTTTGCCTGATAGAAGCCCTGCGACACCTCGTCAAAGGCCATCAGGTCAGTGAAGGTGCCGCCGATATCGACCGCCAATAATGTCACGCCTACTTCCTCCCCCCGGGATGGTAACGGAATTTGCCGGTTGGTACATCCGCGGACCAGCCGGATATGCGCCGACGCGTTCGTGGCTTTCTGGACCGTCTGACCGGGGAGGTCCAATTCGTTTGCGTTCGCAGGCTATAAAAAAATCGCTAATGATCAAGGAGGGCCTCTGATTCCAACATAACAAGTTCGTCAACTTTCCGCCGATTAATCGGCGATTCGCCGACATCGTGCTATAAGTTTCGGAACAAATCCGCCGCCACCAAATTGCGGCATCATCCGGGGAGGGGTGCTTGGCGAAATGCTGAAGTTCCGAAATTTGTTTGCCGTCCATACGGTTGCGGATCAAGGCACGGTAAGCGCGGCGGCGCGTGTGCTCAATCTCTCCCAACCGGCCGTGACCCATGCCATTCGCCAGATCGAGGAAGAACTTTCGGTCGCGTTATTTGAGCGCCGCCGGAGTGGCATGTCGGCTACGGATTGCGGAAAGATCGTCGTCCACCGGACTGGCCGCGCGATGGAGCACCTGCGTCAGGCGGCGAAGTCCCTGGACCGCTTCAAGACTGCCGACAGCCGGACGAAATCATCGTTTCCCATACATCGGCTGATTACAAACCGCCAATTGGACTCCCTTATTGCCCTGTCGGAGAGCCGGAATGTCGGCCGGGCCGCGGTTCAACTGGGTGTCTCCGAAACCGCGGTTTACCGGTCGCTGAGGGAATTGGAGACCGCCACCGGCGCCGGGCTATTTTATCGCCATCAAGCAATGAACCCGACCCCGGCTGGAGAAATGCTGGTGACCCAGGGGAAGCTGGCCCAAGCCGAGCTGAGGTTGATGCGGGACGACATCAAATCCTTCTCCGGCGACTATTCCGGACAGGTCGTCATCGGCACATTGCCCTCCTCGCGCACATTGTTGGTTCCGCATGCCATCGGCGAGGTGGCCAAGGCCCATCCAAATCTCCGGTTTTCCATGCTTGACGGCTCTTACGATGCAATGATTTCGGCGCTTCGAAGCGGAGACATCGATGTGGTCGTCGGCGCGCTCAGGGAAGCGCACGACGGGGTTACCCAAGAACTGCTTTTCGAGGACACCGCGGCGATTCTCGCGCGGCCCGAACATCCGCTTTCATCGAAGCCGAACGTCATGCTCGGGGATCTCGCGGAAGCCTCTTGGGTGGTCCCAAAGGAGGGGGCTCAGAGAAGCGCCCGGCGCTTGGTACACGCAATGTTCCCTGTCATGATCGGATGCAAGAAGCGGGGTGCAAGGGGGAAATGTCCGGCAGTGAAACACTGACCGCCGCGCTTCGGGAGGCCGTCAACTGCTCTAGCCCTGCTCCTGTTCCCGCTGCCTAAGCACAAAGCGCTGGACCTTGCCGGTCTGGGTCTTGGGCAATTCGTCGATGTACTCCACGGCGCGGGGGTACTTGTAGGGCGCGATCCCGTTCTTGACGAAATCCTGTAATTCGGCGGTCAACGCCTCGCCGGCCTCGGTGCCCGGGCGGGGGACGATAAACGCTTTGACGATGTTGGTGCGGTCGGGATCCGGTGAAGCGACGACGGCACACTCGGCGACCGCCGGGTGTTCAAGCAGCATCGCCTCCACCTCGGGGCCGGAAATGTTGTAGCCGGACGAAATGATCATATCGTCGCCCCGCGCCACATAGCGGAAGTAGCCTTCGTCGCTCATTTCATAGACGTCGCCGGGATAGTTCCAGCCGTCCTTCACATAAATTTTCTGCCGCTCGATGTCGTTGATGTAGCGGCAGCCGGTCGGGCCCTTGACCGCAAGCTGGCCCGGCGTGCCCGGTGGCGCCTCGTTTCCGTCGTCGTCGACCACCTTGGCCCGGTAACCGGGAATCGCGCGGCCGGTAAAGCCGGCCTGCATGTTGCCGGGGGTCTCGGACACGAAAATATGGAACATCTCGGTGGCGCCGAGGCCGTCGATCAGCCGGATGCCGGTAGCGTCCTTGAAGGCTTCCCACGTCGCCTTGGGCAATGTCTCTCCCGCCGAAATTCCCTGACGCAGCGATGAAATATTGTACTTGCTCCACAGATCGGCCATCGCCCGGTAGGCGGTCGGCGCGGTGTAGATCTGGGTTACGCCGTAACGCTGGATGGTGTCCAGCACTTCATCGGGCGCCGGCGCGGTGAGGAAGCGGGTCGAGGCGCCGTGGCGCATGGGAAATACCGTCAGACCGCCGAGACCGAAAGTGAACGCCAGCGGCGGTGTTCCGGTCACGACGTCGGTTTCCTCGATCTTGCCGATATAGCGGGGAAAGCAATCGCAGGTGGCGAGCACGTCCCGATGGAAATGCATGGTGCCTTTCGCCCCGCCGGTGGACCCGGACGTAAAGGCGATCAGGGCGACATCACCGGCCGAGGTGTCCACCGCCTCGAAATCGGAGAGTTTGCTCTCCATGGCGGTCTCGAGGGAACCCGCGCCGTCGCCGACCGGGGAAAAGAACGCGAGGTGTTTCAACTCCGGCCAACCGGCGGCGGCTTCCTCCATCTCGTCCGACAGGTCGGCTTGGCAGAGTGCATGGGTGACGCCTCCCCGGTCCATGGTGTAGATCAGCTCCCGGGCGCGCAGCAGCGGCATGGTGGTGACGCAGATGCCGCCGGCTTTCAGGACGGCAAACCAACAGGCGACCAGCATCGGCGTGTTGGCGCCGCGCAGCAGCACCCGGTTACCGGGAACCAGGCCGTGATCCTCGGCCAGCACCCGGGCAATCCGATTGGCGCGCCTCTGCAGTTCGGCGTACGTCCACGTCTCCTCGGCCAGGTGCAGGACGGGATTGTCGCCTTTGCCCGCGGTGACCTGGTCGTCCAGCAGGACCTTGGCGACGTTGATCCGGTCCGGGTAGGCGCTGAGTTCGGGGAGCGAATAATCGAAGTCCGGCCACAGCTCTTCAGGCGGCAGACTGTCGGCGGCGAAAGTGTCCAAATGGGCGGTCGGACCGCCGCCGGGAAGCTTGTTGTCGTCGCTCATGTCGAGAAGCTTACCCCATTGGCCTGGCTTCGCAACCATCCCGGATTTCCGCTCGAATTTGACGAGCCATGCATTATTTGCACAGCAGAGATGACTCGCAAGCGCCTCGAATTATTGAACTTTTCGGCTATATCCTCCGTAACGGCAATGACAATCAAAAAGAAAGAGAGTCTACCATGAATGCCCTGTCAAAAGACGCTTCCATCGATATCGATCGGCTCAGCCTCCCCGGCTTCCCGGCCCCGCGGTTGGACCCGGATTCGGCCCGGGAATACGCGCGCTACCGGCATTTGAGCAATGGCCTGCGGCTGACAATCGATGATATCAAACGGTTCACCGCCGGCGTGGTTGACGGTATCCGCTTCATCCTCGAGCGCAACGCCGAGCGCCGGATAACCCTGGAGGTTGAGCGCTTGTCCGCCCACCAGCGGTCGGACATCGGAATCGCGAGGTCATCGGCGGAGGTGTTCGTAAACCCGGCAACCGAACCGGTTTTTTGATGCCGTGTCCGGCCGCGAGGCCTATAATTCAGCCAAACACAAGCACCCCGGAGGGACCCATGGCACTCAGAATTAATGACGAAGCGCCGGATTTCACGGCCGAATCGACAGAAGGCACGATCAATTTTCACGACTGGATTGGATCGGGCTGGGCGATCCTGTTCTCGCACCCCAAGGACTTTACGCCGATCTGCACCACCGAACTCGGCTATATGGCCGGACTGAAATCCGAATTCGACAGGCGTGGCTGCAAGGTCGTCGGTATAAGCGTCGACGGCGTCACCGAGCATGAAAGGTGGTCCGAGGACATCAAGAGTTCTCAGGGCAATGCGCTCAATTACCCCCTTGTTGGCGATCCCGAGCTCAAGGTGGTCAAGGCGTATGACATGTTGCCGGCGGACACCGGAGACACGTCGGAAGGCCGGACGGCCGCCGACAATGCCACGGCGCGATCCGTGTTCATCATCGGGCCCGACAAGAAGATCAAGGCGACGTTCACCTATCCGATGAGTTCGGGGCGGAACTTCGATGAAATTCTGCGCTTGCTGGATTCCATACAACTGACGGCGAACGAACAGGTTGCGACGCCGGTCAACTGGAATCCCGGTGAAGACGTTGTGATTCTGCCGGCTATCTCCGACGAGCAGGCGAAAGAGAAGTACCCGGACGGCTGGAACGCGCCGCTCCCGTATCTCCGGTACGTTCCCGATCCCGGCAAGTAGCCGGTTCAACGCTATGAACAAACGGCGGCCCTGCGGCATGGAGGGCCACTGTTCCCTATTTCGCGCCCGTGGATCCGGCCGGTCCGTCGCCGGTCAGGTCATTCAATCGTCATCTGATTTTGCTCAATTGGCCATAAAGCGCTAAAAGTGGGGGATTCCGTGCATAAATCGCGGAGCCGGTCGCTATCCACGGAGCCATGCGTGGCTGATCAAGACGTACAGCAGCCGACCGCGCACGGGCCGACGCCCGACACGGTCATTCTCGATCAATTTCCCGACCCGGTTATTTTGCTCAACCGGCAACGGGAGGTGCTGTTCGCAAATGCCGCCGCGGGCGACGTGCTGAGCGGGCGGCCCGCCGGGCGCGATCTGGCATTGTCCTTCCGGCACCCGGCGGTCCTCGAGATTGCCGATCGGGTGATCGAGACGGGCGGAAGCCTGACCGTGGATATTTCGGTTCCGTCCCCGGTGCAACGGAGCTTCCTGGTTCGCGCCTTTGCCCTGCACGACGAGGTGGGGGCAGCCATGCTGATTTTCGAAGATGTCACCGGTGCCCGGGCGGCCGAGAAGATGCGAGCCGATTTCGTCGCCAATGTCAGCCACGAGTTGCGCTCACCCATCTCATCACTCGTCGGCTTCATCGAGACGCTGCGGGGCCCGGCGGCCGACGACGACGGCGCTCGGGAAAAGTTTCTTGCCATGATGGCCGAGGAAGCCCAGCGCATGTCTCGGCTAATCGATGACCTGCTGTCGCTGTCCCGGGTCGAAACCATGGAGCATATGCGCCCCGGCGATAAGCTGGATATCGGTATGGTGCTTCGTTCGACGGCGGAAATGCTGACGCAGCGCGCCGAAGAAAAGAACATGACGATCAAGGTGGATTGCGCCGCGAACCTGCCGTCGGTCATCGGCGACCACGACGAACTGGTGCAGGTTTTTCACAACCTGTTCGATAACGCCGTCAAATACGGCCGGCAAGAGACGGTCGTGAAGGTCAAGGTTACCCCGGCGGTCCCGGTCCCGGGATCACGGGAACCCGGCCTATCCGTCTCCGTTACCGACGAGGGCGAAGGGATCGCACGGGAACACCTGGCCCGCCTCACGGAACGGTTTTATCGGGCCGACAAAGGGCGCTCCCGGGAGATGGGCGGGACCGGTCTCGGGCTGGCTATCGTCAAGCACATCGTCAACCGTCACCGGGGTCATTTGGCGATCCGGAGCGAAGTCGGGGAGGGCACCACGTTCACGGTGCATCTGCCCATCGAACCATACCCACAAACAGCCCAGGGTTAACCGGAATAACACATTGAAATATAATTATTTTTCAATGTCATAAAAACGTAATGATAATATCATAAAAGGTGCTCGGCCGGTTCCTAAAGTCGCGGCTCATCAGGCGTTAAACGCCATTGACCACGCGATCACAGGATCTCACAGGAGAGCGTCTATTATGATGAGGAAGTCCTTCGTACTCGCCATCGCGGCCGTGACGGTCGCCTTCGCGGGTGTAGCGGAAGCCCGGAATCAGATTCGCATTGTCGGTTCGTCGACGGTTTTCCCGTTCTCGACGGCTGTCGCCGAAGCCTTCGGCAAGTCGACGAAATTTAAGACCCCGGTTGTCGAGAGCACCGGTTCAGGCGGCGGCATGAAGCTGTTCTGTGCCGGTATCGGCGTCAACCATCCCGACATCACCAACGCGTCCCGCCGGATCAAGAAGTCCGAGTTCGAGAAGTGCAAGGCGGCCGGCGTCGGCATCACCGAGGTGAAGGTCGGCTTTGACGGCATCGTTCTTGGCAGTTCCAAGAAGGCCCGGCCGATGAGCTTGACCAAGGCCCAGATCTTCCTGGCCCTGGCCCACAAGGTTCCGCGGGCCGGCAAGCTGGTGGACAACCCCTACAAGAACTGGAGCGACATCGCCCCCGGTCTGCCGAACAGCAAAATTGAGGTTCTCGGCCCGCCCCCGACCTCCGGTACCCGCGACGCGTTCGTGGAGCTGGCCATGGAAGGCGGCTGCAAGGCCCTCCCGGCCGCCAAGGCCCTCGGCCTGGCCAAGAAGAAGTGCCACGCCATTCGCGAGGACGGCGCCTTCATCGAAGCCGGCGAGAACGACAACCTGATTGTTCAGAAGCTCGAAGCCAACCCGGCGGCAATCGGCATGTTCGGGTTCAGCTTCCTCGATCAGAACTCCGACAAGATTCAGGGGGCCCGCGTTGATGGCGTTCAACCGACTTTCGAAAACATTGCCTCCGGCAAGTACGCCGTCTCCCGCTCCCTGTTCTTCTACGTCAAGCAACAGCACGTCGGCACGATCCCCGGCATCAAGGAGTACGTGAACGAGTTCACCTCCGAGAAGGCTTGGGGTCCGGACGGATATCTGGTCGACAAGGGCCTGATCCCGCTTCCCGACGCCGACCGCAAGAAAATCATGACCAGCGCGCGCGGCCTCGCACCGTTGAGCATGTAGCAGATTTCGGGGCGGTGACAGGTAGTGTGCCACCGCCCCGGACCTCCCCCAAACCCGGGCGCGACCCGGAAATACATACAAGAAAATGTGCCGCCAAACGAAATGCGTACATTGCCCCAAGCGCCGAGGATCAGGGATTAGGACGTGAACACCGTTATTCTTCTAATCGCGATCCTCGGTTTAACGGCATACGGTTATCAGATTGGCCGCCGCCGGGCCCTCGGTACCGTGAACGGCGAACGCCGCCGGCTTCATTCCCTGCCGGAATATCACGGCGCTTATGTCGCGCTTTGGTGCCTTGTTCCCGTCGTGATTATCGTCTTTGCATGGCTGTCGTTCGAGACGACCATCATCAACGGCATGCTTGTCAATTCGCTGCCTGCTGAGCAGCAGGCGCTCCCCGGATCTCAACTGGGGCTGCTTCTCAACGAGATCGCAAATATTGCCGCCGGCACCCGGCAGGGGGCGGATATCGATCCGTATAAGATTGCCGCCGCCCGGCAATATTCCAATTTGAGTCTGGTGAGCACCGGGCTTCAGGTCGTTCTCGTGCTGATTGCGGGCGGGGTGGGATTGGCGCTGGCAAAGGGTCAAATTTCAGCTCGATTCCGCAGCCGGCACAGTGTCGAGCGAATGATCATGATTATGCTGGTCATCTGCTCCACCATCGCGATTTTGACAACCATCGGCATCGTTCTGTCCTTGATCTTCGAAGCCGTGCGCTTCTTTTCCAAGGTCTCGGCCATCGAGTTCCTGTTTGGTCTTCACTGGAGTCCCCAGACCGCTCTGCGGGCGGACCAGGTGGGCTCGACCGGTGCGTTCGGCGCGGTGCCGATATTCACCGGCACGCTGCTGATTACGATGATCTCCATGCTCGTCGCCGTGCCGATCGGTCTAATGTCGGCGATCTATATGGCGGAGTATGCGACGCCCAAGGTTCGAGGCATTGTGAAGCCTTTACTTGAGATACTCGCCGGCGTCCCAACAGTCGTATACGGATTTTTCGCGGCCCTCACCGTCGGTCCCTTTATTCGCGATTTTGGCGATAGCGTCGGGCTCTCCGTTGCGTCCGAGAGCGCGCTGGCGGCCGGGTTGGTCATGGGGATCATGATCATACCCTTCGTCTCGTCGCTATCGGACGACATCATAAATGCCGTACCGCAATCGCTGCGTGATGGTGCTTATGCCGTCGGCGCAACCAAATCGGAGACCGTCAAACAGGTCGTCATTCCGGCCGCGTTGCCGGGAATCGTTGGCAGCGTCCTGTTGGCCGTAAGCCGGGCCATTGGTGAGACCATGATCGTGGTTATGGCGGCCGGCCTGTCGGCTAATCTCACGGCGAATCCGTTGGAAGCCGTAACCACCGTTACCGTGCAGATCGTTACCCTGCTCGTTGGCGACCAGGAGTTCGACAGCGCCAAGACATTGGCGGCATTCGCCCTCGGTCTGGTGCTCTTCATCGTCACCCTGTGTCTCAACGTGATCGCGCTGACGGTGGTGCGTAAATACCGGGAAAAATATGACTGATCAGGTTGTCGATATCCGGGCGCTGAAACCCGATCTCTCCCCGGAGCGCATAAGTCGCCGCTACGCCGCGGAGCGCAGGTTTCGCCTGTATGGCCTGATTGCCATTGCGGTGGCGATATTCATGCTCGCATTGCTGATGGTTGTGATTATCTCGAAGGGTTACTCGGCGTTCGTTCAAACGCACATATTGGTCGAGGTGACATTTGACCGCGACGTGATTGATCCGGACAACACCAACGACCCGGAGGTTATTTCGCAGGCCAATTTCCGAGGCATCGCACGAGGCGCAATTCGGAGGATGTTTCCGGAGGTGACCAGCCGTCGGGACCGACGACAGCTCTACCGCATATTCAGTTCCGAGATTGGTTTCCAATTGATGCGGATGGCGCGGGACGACCCATCGGTGATTGGTACGACCAAGCAGGTCTGGTTCAAGGCGGGAGCCGACATCGACATGCTCACCAAGGGGTTCGTCGACCGAGATGAGCCGGAAGCCAATCGCCGGGTAAACGACAAGAGCCTGGGTTGGTATGACCGATTGGACGAACAGCAGCTCGTATCACGGCGGTTCAACACGACCTTCTTCACTACCGCCGACAGCCGCGAGCCCGAGCAGGCAGGTATATTGGGGGCGCTCGTCGGGTCATTTCTGACCCTCGCGGTTACCCTCGTCCTGGTGTTTCCTGTCGGCGTGTCGGCTGCGGTTTATCTCGAGGAATTCGCACCGAAGAACAAATGGACCGACATTATCGAGGTCAATATCAACAACCTCGCGGCCGTACCTTCCATTGTCTTCGGATTGTTGGGCCTCGCGGTGTTCCTGAACTTCTTTGCGCTACCCCGTTCGGCGCCGCTCGTCGGCGGCATCGTGCTGGCCCTGATGACCCTGCCGACCATCATCATCGCCAGCCGTTCGGCCATCATGGCCGTTCCGCCTTCGATTAGAGAAGCTGCGCTGGGTGTCGGGGCCAGCCACATGCAGACGGTTGCGCATCACGTGCTTCCCTTGGCGCTGCCGGGCATGCTGACCGGAACGATCATCGGCATGGCGCGCGCGTTGGGGGAAACGGCACCCCTGCTGATGATCGGTATGGTCGCCTTCATTG
The DNA here is from genome assembly GCA_965213765.1 of Rhodospirillales bacterium. Classification (GTDB taxonomy): domain Bacteria; phylum Pseudomonadota; class Alphaproteobacteria; order Rhodospirillales; family UBA2165; genus JAJDXO01. The sequence goes on from OZ243926.1 coordinate 3,201,380, forward strand.
TCGATATACCGGGAAGCATCACGGATGCGTCCACCGTTCTCCCCGTGCAGGTCTTTCTTTGGGCCGATGCGCCGGAGAGAGCGTTTGTTGAGCGTACATCTGCGGCAACGCTTGTACTGCTCGTGTTTCTCGTCGCTATGAATCTTGCGGCAATTTTACTAAGAAAGAAGTTCGAGAGGCGTTGGTAGAATGGAAAACGCAGCGATGGCTCTGGACTCACCAGTGAACGATGAACCGGCGATCACCGAGGAAACGAAGGTGTCGGCCAAAGATGTTGGCGTCTTTTACGGAGAAGCGAATGCGCTCCGCGACGTGAATATCGATTTCAGGGTTAATCAGGTCACCTCGCTAATTGGTCCGTCAGGTTGCGGAAAATCGACCTTTATTCGATGCCTCAACCGGATGAATGACACCATCGATTCATGCCGGGTTGTCGGTTCCATCATCATGGATGGCCGTGACATTTACTCAAAAGATGTCGATCCGGTGGAACTGCGGGCACGTGTGGGGATGGTGTTCCAGAAACCAAATCCGTTTCCGAAGTCCATTTATGACAATATCGCCTATGGACCCCGTATTCATGGCATGGCCTCTCGCGGCGGCGAACTCGACGCCATTGTCGAAGGCAGCCTCCGGTCAGCGGGTCTTTGGGACGAGGTAAGGGACCGTCTCGCCGAACCCGGCACGGGACTCTCCGGCGGCCAGCAGCAGCGGCTGTGTATTGCCCGGGCCATTGCCGTATCGCCCGAAGTAATCCTCATGGACGAGCCGTGCTCGTCCCTCGATCCCATCGCCACGGCGAAGATCGAGGAATTGATCGATGAGTTGAGACAGAACTACACGATCGTCATCGTGACCCACTCCATGCAGCAGGCTGCCCGGGTGTCGCAGAGAACAGCGTTCTTTCATCTCGGGAACCTGGTCGAGCAGGGCGACACCGAGCACATCTTTACAAACCCCGATGACGACCGGACCAAGGCCTACATCACCGGGCGAATCGGTTGACGGATACGGGGGAGTTTGGCCGATGAACGAAGAACATATCGTCAGCAGTTACGATGAGGATCTGGAAAGGCTGGACAACCTGATCGCCGAGATGGGGGGGCTGGCCGAAGCGCATCTCGCCGACTCCATTGATGCCTTAATCCGGTTTGATACCGAGACTGCCAATCGGATCGTCTCCGATGACCAGAAAATTGACGATCTGGAGACCGAGGTGGACAAACTCGCCGTGCAGGTTGTCGCCCTCCGTCAGCCCATGGCCGACGACCTTCGCGTGGTGATCACCGCGTTGAAAATCGCATCCAATATTGAACGGATCGGGGACTACGCCAAGAATATTTCCAAGCGGACCATGACGCTGGCCAAGACCCCGACCATCGGGTCTTCGGTAAATACCATCGCCCGCATGGGCGGCGTGGTTCAGGGGATGATCAAGAACGTGCTCGATGCCTATGTGGCCCGCGACGCCGACAAGGCGGCGGACGTCCGCCGCCGGGACGAGGAAGTGGACCAGATCCACTCCAGCCTGTTCCGGGAACTCTTGACTTACATGATGGAAGATCCGCGGAAGATAGGAACATGCACACACCTTCTATTTATCGCCAAGAATGTCGAACGGATCGGCGATCACGTAACCAGCATCGCCGAGCAGATTCACTTTATGGTCCACGGGACCTTCCCGTCCGATGACCGGCCCAAGGGAGACAGCTCAAGCTTCACCGTCGTCGAAACAACCGGCGGGTCCGACGGCTGACGCGAGGTTGAATGTGAAACCCCTTGTCCTGATCGTTGAAGACGAACCGCCTCTCGTAGAGGTGCTGCGATACAACTTCCAGAGCGCCGGTTTCGATACGCTGACCACAATGGACGGCGAGGAAGCCTTGATCATGGTCGAGGAGGAAAGCCCCGACCTGATCGTGCTCGATTGGATGCTGCCCGGCCTGTCGGGGATCGAGGTTTGCCGGACGATCCGGGAGCGGCGGAAAACCCGGGCGACACCGATCATCATGCTAACGGCCCGCGGCGAGGAAGGTGACCGGATTCGCGGTCTCGATGCCGGCGCCGACGACTACGTGGTCAAGCCGTTTTCGCCCAACGAGTTGGTGGCCCGGGCCCGCGCGGTTATCCGGCGTACCCGCCCGGCGCTGGCCGAAGAGGTGCTCAATTATGGCGGCGTCGAGATGGACCTCGCCGCCCATAAGGTACGCCGCGACGGCCGATCGATCCATCTGGGCCCGACCGAATACCGGCTGCTGCGGGTGTTGTTGGAACGCCCCACCCGGGTATTTTCCCGCGAGCAACTTCTGGACGCGGCCTGGGGCCGGGATGTTTACGTCGAGGAACGTACCGTTGACGTCCATATTCGCCGCCTGCGTGCGGCCTTGAACGGAGCGGGAGAGGTCGACCTCATCCGCACGGTCCGCGGCGGCGGCTACGCCATCGACGCCAGGACGAATTAATCGGCAACCTGATTGGCGAACCAGGACACGAACCTTTCATTTTGCCTGCCGGCGATGGGCGCTAGGCTTCCGCCATGAAGCTGTTCGCTTTCCTGATTGCCGGCCTTGTTTGGCTATTGGCCGAGACCGCACCGGCACGCGCCGCTGGTCCCGTTCCCGACCTGCCTGAATGGCTGCCGCCGCCCGTCGGCTGGGGGCGGTTGTCGTCACGGACGGCCGAGCTCGGCCGGCGGCTGTTCTACGACACCCGGCTGTCGGCGACCGGGGAGGTATCGTGCGCAACGTGTCATCGCCAAGACCGGGCGTTTTCGGACCCGCGTGGCGCATCGGCCGGTGTCCACGGCGACCGGCTACGGAGGAACGCCCTCAGCCTCGCAAACGTGGCCTACCGGCCCGTTCTCCTCTGGGCCAATCCAGATGTCCGCAGATTGGAGGACCAGTTGTTGCGGCCGCTGTTTGGCGCCGACCCGCCGGAAATGGGTATGAACGGGCGGGAGGATCAACTGCGCCGGCTGTTCCGGCAGGACGAGACCTACCGGCGGATGTTCGATGCGGCTTTCGGTGCCGGCGGAGACCGGTTGGAACAGATGGCCGTGGCCGTGGCCCAATTTCAACGTACGCTGATATCCGCCCGCTCCGCCTACGACCGGTTTCGGGCCGGTGACCGGTTGGCCATTTCCCCCGCTGCACAGGCTGGCGCCGACCTGTTTTTCTCGGAACGCCTGCAATGTTTTCAGTGCCACGGCGGACTGCACTTCACCGACACCCACCGGGATCGGCGATTGGCCTTTGACGAGGTGGCGTTTCACAACACCGGGCTCGGTGATCCGGATGATCCGGGATTGGCAACGATGACCGGGCGGGCGGAGGATCGCGGCCGGTTCCGTACGCCCAGTTTGCGCAATGTGGCCGTCACCGCGCCGTACATGCATAACGGCAGCGTCGAAACCTTGCGCGGGGTGATCGAATTCTACGCCGCCGCCGGACGCCCTGAAGGCGGACCGGACCGGAGCTCCCTGGTCCCCGGATTTGAGATCGGTGAGAACGAAATTCGCCATTTGATCGCGTTTCTGGAGAGCCTGACCGATGAGGAATTTCTGACCAACCCGGCCTATGCCAATCCGTTTCCGGTCCGCAAATAGGCGCCGTCCTTGAGGTTTGATTCACGCCCGGGGCAGGGCTAAAAGAGCCCGGTTCACGACAACTCGGACAGCGGAAATCCCATGGCCTCCTACCAATATGTCTATGTGATGAAACAGCTGACCAAGGTCCTGCCCGGGGGGAGGGAATTGGTCAAAGATGTCTCGCTGTCGTTTTTTCCCGGCGCGAAAATCGGGGTGCTCGGGGTCAATGGCACCGGCAAATCGACCCTGCTCAAGATCATGGCCGGGACCGACAAGGAATTTAACGGTGAGGCCTGGTCGGCCGGCGGCGCGACGGTCGGATACCTGCCCCAGGAGCCGGAGCTGGATCCGGACAAGACCGTCGAGGAGAACGTGGTCGAAGGACTTGGCGAGACCACCAGGCTGATCGCCCGGTTCAACGAGATATCCGAAAAATTCGCCGAGCCCTTGGAGGATGACGAAATGAATGCCCTGCTCGCCGAGCAGGGAGAGTTGCAAGAGAAGATCGACGCGGTCAACGGCTGGGAAATCGAGCGCACCGTGGAAATTGCCATGGATGCGCTCCGCTGCCCGCCGGGTGATGCCGATGTGACCACACTGTCCGGCGGCGAGCGCCGGCGCGTCGCGCTGTGCCGCCTGTTGTTGCAGAAGCCGGATCTTCTCCTGCTCGATGAGCCGACCAACCACCTGGACGCCGAGTCCGTGGGCTGGCTGGAGCTTCATCTGCAGGAGTACGAAGGCACGGTGGTCGCCGTCACCCACGACCGCTACTTCCTCGATAATGTGGCGGGGTGGATTCTGGAGGTCGACCGGGGACGCGGCATCCCGTACGAAGGCAATTATTCGTCGTGGCTCGAGCAGAAACACCAACGCATGGCCCTTGAAGAGAAGCAGGAAAAGACCCGCCAGCGGGCCCTGGCCCAGGAACTGGAATGGATTCGTCAATCGCCGCGGGCGCGGCAGGCCAAGTCCAAGGCCCGAATCCAGGCCTTCGAGGAGTTGCGGGCGCAGGCCGCGGAACGAAATCCCGACACCGCTCAGATCATCATCCCCGAAGGTCCCCGGCTGGGCGGTCTGGTCATCGAGGCGGTCAATCTTCGTAAAGGCTACGGCAATCACCTGCTGATCGACGATCTGAGTTTCAAGCTGCCGCCCGGCGGTATCGTGGGCATCATCGGACCCAATGGCGCCGGCAAGACGACGTTGTTCCGGATGATTTCCAGCCAGGAAGAGCCGGATGGCGGTTCCATCCGGCTCGGCGACACGGTCGAGCTCGGCTACGTCGATCAGTCCCGCGACACCCTCAATGACGACAACACGGTCTGGGAAGAGGTTTCCGAGGGCGAGGCCGAGGTGGATCTCGGCAACCGCAAGATCCAGAGCCGGGCCTATGTCGGCCAATTCAATTTCCGGGGCCCCGACCAACAAAAGAAAGTCGGCCAGCTTTCGGGCGGCGAACGCAATCGGGTGCACCTCGCCAAGGTGCTGAAGTCGGCCGCCAATGTGATTCTGCTGGATGAGCCGACCAACGATCTTGATGTGGAAACCCTGCGCGCCTTGGAACAGGGTCTCTTGGAGTTTCCGGGCTGCGCGGCGGTGATCAGCCACGACCGTTGGTTTCTCGACCGTATCGCCACCCACATCCTGGCCTTCGAGGGCAACAGCGAGGTGGTTTGGTTCGAGGGCAATTACGAGGATTACGAAGCCGACCGGCAGCGGCGTCTTGGCGAGAAGGCCAATCAGCCGCACCGGATCAAATACAAGCCGCTCACCCGCGGCTAGGCGAGACTCGCCAGGCCGAGATTTTCGGCTTCGTTCGACATGTTTTGAATGAAGGCCTTGGCGCCGCCGGTGAGGGCATCCGCCCTCGCTTCGCCGGCCGGCGCGGACAATGCTAGAAACGCCGCCAGAACTGCCAAATGGAGCTTGCGATGTCCGCCGAAGATCCGGAACCGGTTGGGGGTTACCGTTTGGCGCCGGGATTCGCGATTTCGAAGTCGCCGCCAAATCCGGGCACCGGGTCGGCGCCGGGTTCCGCACCGTTCTTAATTTCGTCGGCACGCCGCTGCCGGTAGAGGCTGCGAATGGCGGCATAGAAATCAATGGAGCTTTTCTCGAGGTCGTCCAACACATCCCAGAGCTGATCACGGGTGTCGATGCCGGCAGCGACGGTACGGGAGTTGGCGATGTACTCGCGGCCGGTGTTATTGGCCCAAAGGTTCAGGGGATCCATCAGCGTGCCGACCACAAAGCCAATGGCGTCCCGGTAGTTGGAGGGGCCCAGGACCGGCAGCATCAGGTAGGAACCTTCCTCAAATCCCCAAACCGCGAGGGTCTGCCCGAAGTCTTCCCGGTGAGGTTCAAGGCCCCTGGGCGTCGCTTGGTCGAACAAGCCAAGCAATCCGGCTGTAGAGTTGACTATGAACCGTCCGGCTGTGGTCATCGCCCGTTTGAACTCACCCTGGAGGATGTCGTTGAAAAAGGTAACCGGCGAACGCAGATTCTCCAGGAAGTTATGTACCGACCGGCGGACGGGGTCAGGCGCAACCGTGCGATAAACGCCGGTCACCGGCTTGATGACCGCCTTGTCGAGGCCCTGGTTGAAGCCAAATATGGCCCGGTTCACCCGTTCGCCGGGGTCGTTTGTCTCTTGGAATTCGGCGAGGGCTTCGGGGTCGTTGGCCGGTGCGGCGGCGCACCCCGCCAGGACGGCAACCGTGAGGACCATGGCGGCGCGCCGAACGAACTCTATTAGATTACCCCGGTTCGCCATTCCGCCTAATTCCACCGATCTCCAAGTTGACCCATTGCCACCGAGCGCGGCGAGAAGCCAATTGCACGCCGATGCCATATAGACAATCTCGTACTGAGGGGTAGTGAATCCAACCCGAAACCGAGACCGGCCACCAAGATTCGCGCCAACGATGTGGCATCGAAACCACAACCGAGTCGATATCATAGGGATGTGGAAAACACCAGTGACGGAGGTCCCGCGATTGGCGGGGGGAACAGGCCTGTGGCGAGTATGTCACACTTTACCTTAAGCCAATGGAATGCATACCGTTTTCGAACGCTACCCGAGTTGGTCTTTAGCGCCGAACGGACCGGCGAACAGCCGGGCGGCACCGAGGCCGGGTATCCATCGGAAATCGCGGTCAAATATTGTTGGTCAATCGCACGAATCGGTGCTTGCTCATATAAATATATTTTTATATGAGCATATATCCTGTCGGAATTGAGGTGCTGCTATGGACGACCTCTTACGATGCCTGCGTGCCGCGGCCGAGCAGACCCGCTTGCGGCTTCTGGTTTTGTGCGCCGATAGCGACCTGACGGTTAGCGAACTGGTCCATATCGTCGGCCAAAGCCAGCCCCGGGTGTCTCGGCATCTAAAAATCTTGACCGATGCGGGGCTGCTTGAGCGGATGCGCGAGGGCAGTTGGGTATTCTATCGGGTGCCGGCATCTGAACTGTCGGGCGGACTGATCGAACGGCTGCTGGAGCTGATTCCCGAAGACGACGCTCAATTTCAATCGGATCACGCGCGGCTGGTGCTGGTTAAGGCGGACCGGCTGGCGGCGGCGGCGGCCTACTTTAAGCAGGTCGCCGGGGATTGGCACCGGCTGCGGTCGCTTCATGTCGAGGAGCAGACCGTGGAGGCGGCGATTTCAGATCTGGTGGATCGCGGCAACCGCGGAGGCCTGTTGGATATCGGCACCGGGACGGGCCGGATGTTGGAGCTTTTGGGACCCTATTTCGACGAAGCGGAAGGTGTGGACCTGTCCCACGAAATGCTGGCAATCGCACGGTCCAATCTTGATAGCCGGGAAGCGGCCCATTGCCGCGTTCGGCACGGCAACATGTACATGCTGCCCTACCCTCATGACAGCTTCGATCTCATCACCATCCATCAGGTCCTTCACTATGCGGGCGAGCCTGAACGGGTGATCGCCGAAGCCGAGCGGGTCTTGCGTCCCGGCGGAAGGATCGTCGTCGTCGATTTCGCACCTCACGATCTCGAGGAATTGCGTGACCGCCATCAGCATCGGCGCCTGGGGTTCGCAGACGAGGAGTTTGCCGAATGGGCTCGCCAATCCGGACTGAATGCCGGTCCGGTGGCCCACCTCACCGGGGGTAGACTGACCGTTGTGGTTTGGCACGGTGACAAAGCCGGCGGCCGACATGCGGAGGACAACGCTCCACTTACCATAAGCGCGCGGGCCGGGGCCGATGCCTGAGGACCCTCGATCCCTGCCAACAATTGCTGCCGCGCCGCAATTTCCGCTCAACGTATCCTTCGAGTTCTTTCCCCCAAAGAGCGAAAAGGCGGAAGCCTCCCTGTGGCAAACCGTGGACCGGCTTCAGCCGCTTAATCCCGCTTTCGTCTCCGTGACCTATGGCGCCGGCGGCTCGACCCGGTCCCGCACCCACGACATCGTCCGGCGGATCACCCACGAGCGCGGCATGCGGGCTGCCGCCCACCTTACGTGTGTCGGGGCGAGCCGGGAGGAAGTAGAGGAGGTGGCCCGGGACTATTGGGCGGCCGGCATCAAACATATCGTCGCGCTGCGCGGTGACCCGCCGGAAGGAGAGGACGGCTACACGCCCCATCCCGACGGCTTTGTGTATGCAGCCGATCTTGTGGCAGGCCTAAGGAAAGTCGCCAATTTTGAGATCAGCGTCGCCGCTTATCCTGAAACCCATCCCGAAGCCGCCAGTGCCGATGCCGATCTCGACAATCTGAAGCGCAAGGTGGATGCAGGCGCCAGCCGCGCCATCACCCAGTTTTTTTTCGACGTCGATTGTTACTTCCGGTTCGTTGACCGGGCGCGCGCGGCCGGCATTGACGTACCCATCGTCCCAGGCATCTTGCCGGTGACCAACTACGCACAAGTTTGTCGGTTCAGTGCCATGTGCGGCGCTGCCGTTCCGTCTTGGATGGCAGACCTGTTCGATGGCATGGACGATGATCCGGAAACCCGCAAGCTCATCGCCGCGACGGTCGCTGCCGAGCAATGCCGGGCCCTGGCGGCGGAAGGGGTGACCGATTTTCATTTTTATACGCTCAACCGGGCGGACCTGACGTTCGCCATCTGCCACATACTGGGCGTGCGAGCCCACACCAGCTCACCCCCTGCGGAGGCGCAGGCATGACCGCGGCGGTGATCGACCAACCGAGGGAGCGGTCCAAGGCTGTGCCGGCGGAACGCGCGGCTCGCCTCATGCAACTGCTGTCCGAGCGCATCCTGGTCATGGATGGGGCCATGGGGACCATGATCCAGACCCGAAAATTCGACGAAGAGGAGTTCCGCGGCGAACGGTTCGCCGATCATGCCCACCACCAACGGGGCAATAACGATCTCCTCAATCTCACCCAGCCGACATTCATCGAGAACATCCATGAATCATACCTGGAAGCCGGTGCGGACATTCTCAAGTCCAACACGTTCAACTCGACAGCCATCGCCGAGGCCGACTACGGCATGGAGGACGTGGTTCTGGAACTCAACCGCGAAGGGGCCCGCCTCGCTCGGCTGGCTGCCGACAAGGCTGAGGCGGCCGACGGAACCCGGCCGCGTTTCGTCGCCGGCGTGCTCGGCCCGACGAACAGGACGGCATCCATCTCCCCTGATGTGAACGATCCCGGATTCCGCAATATCTCGTTCGATGAATTGGTTCGCATCTATACGGAATCGGCGACCGGCCTGATCGAGGGTGGCGCCGACATCCTGCTGGTCGAAACGGTCTTCGACACACTCAACTGCAAGGCAGCCATATATGCGATCCATACGGTTTTCGAGTTGCGCGGGGCGGAAATTCCCCTGATCATTTCCGGCACCATTACCGATGCGTCGGGCCGCACTCTCTCGGGCCAGACCCCGGAGGCCTTTTGGACGTCGGTGGCTCATGCCAATCCGCTGGCGGTCGGCTTGAACTGCGCGCTCGGCGCCGACCAGCTTCGGCCCCACATCCAATCCCTGGCCGCAGTGGCCGACGTGCCGGTTAGCATTCACCCCAATGCAGGGTTGCCCAATGCCTTCGGGGGATACGACGACACACCGGAGCATATGTCCGCGACGCTGCGGGAATTTGCTGAAGACGGTTTGGTCAATATCGTCGGGGGTTGCTGCGGCACCACGCCTGAACATATCCGCGTATTGGCGGACGCGATGGCGGGGCTCGCGCCACGCGAGGTGCCGGAGAGGTTGGCACGCGGTAGCCTGAGCGGTTTGGAACCTCTCGACTTCAGTGACGTAACCGGCTTCGTCAATGTGGGCGAACGGACCAACGTGGCCGGGTCGGCCCGGTTCAAGAAGCTCATCGTCGAGGAGGATTATGCGACCGCCCTCGAGGTCGCCCGCCAACAGGTAGAGAACGGCGCCCAGGTCATCGACGTCAACATGGATGAGGCGATGCTGGATTCCGAGGCCGCCATGGTGCGGTTCCTGAAGCTGGCGGCCACCGAGCCGGACATCTGCCGGGTGCCGGTGATGATTGATTCTTCCCGTTGGCCGGTTATCCGGGCGGGACTCAAGTGCCTCCAGGGCAAGTGCGTGGTCAATTCCATCAGTCTGAAGGAGGGCGAGGAACCGTTCCTCGAACAGGCCCGCGAGATCCTGAAGTATGGCGCGGCGGTCATCGTCATGGCGTTTGACGAGCAGGGCCAGGCCGACACCTATGGCCGGATGGTGGAAATCTGCACCCGGTCCTACCGGCTGCTGGTCGATGAGACCGGCTTTCCCGCCCACGACATCATCTTCGATGCCAACATTTTTCCCGTCGCCACGGGGATCGAGGAACACCGGAACTTCTCTGCCGATTTCATAAAGGCGGTCGCCGACATCAAAAAGACACTGCCGGGCGCCATGACCAGCGGCGGGGTCAGCAACGTGTCGTTTTCCTTTCGGGGCAACAATCCGGTTCGCGAGGCCATGCACACCGTGTTCCTGTATCATGCGGTCAATGCCGGTCTCGACATGGGCATCGTCAATGCCGGACAGTTGGCGGTGTACGCGGATATTCCCGACGATCTGCGGGAGCGCATAGAGGATCTCATCCTAAATCGCCGCGATGATGCCACCGAACGGCTGCTCGAAGTCGCCTCGGAGGTCGAGGGGCAAGTCAAATCCCGAGAGGAAGACCGTTCGTGGCGGGACGAACCGGTGGAGTCCCGCCTCTCCCACGCCCTGGTGAAGGGCATCTCGGATTTTGTCGTGGAAGACACCGAAGAAGCCCGCCAAGCCGCGGCGCGGCCCATCGAGGTGATCGAGGGCCCGCTGATGGATGGAATGAATATCGTCGGCGACTTGTTCGGGTCCGGGCAAATGTTTCTGCCTCAGGTGGTGAAAAGCGCCCGGGTGATGAAGCAGGCCGTCGCCCACCTGATCCCGTTCATCGAAGAAGAGAAAAGCGGCGGCGGCCCGCGCAGCAAGGGCAGGATCCTGCTGGCCACGGTAAAGGGCGATGTTCACGACATCGGAAAGAACATCGTCGGCGTGGTGCTGCAGTGCAATGGCTACGAAATCATCGATCTCGGGGTGATGGTCCCCTACGAGAAGATACTGGAATCCGCGAAGGCGGAAGATGTCGACATTATCGGGCTGTCGGGGCTGATTACCCCGTCACTCGAGGAGATGTCCTCGGTGGCGCGCGAACTCAGCCGGGACGGGTTCAAGATACCGCTGCTGATCGGCGGGGCGACGACGTCCAAGGTTCACACGGCGGTCAAGATTGAGCCGGAATATGACGGACCCACCGTGCATGTTGTGGACGCCTCCCGCGCCGTCGGCGCCGCAGGCAATCTATTGAGCGACAGCTTGCGCGGTGACTATCTGGCGGGGATCACGGCCGAGTACGAGGAAGTTCGCGACCGTCATGCGGCCCGCGACAGGACGGACCGGGGGCTGTCGATCGGGGACGCCCGGGCCAACCACGCCAAACTGTCCTGGTCGGGCTATGAACCCCCGGTGCCGGGCCGACTTGGTCTCCAGGTTTTCGAAGATTTCGATTTCGCGGAGCTTACGACGCGGATCGACTGGACGCCGTTTTTTCGGAGTTGGGAACTCGCTGGGACCTACCCGCGTATCCTCGATGACCCGGTGGTCGGCGAGGCGGCCCAGTCCCTGTATGGCGATGCTCAAGCCATGCTGCAGCGGCTAGTGGGGGAGAAATGGCTGACCGCCAAGGGGGTGATCGGATTCTTCCCGGCGAATGCGGTGGGCGATGACATCGAGATTTACGAAAACGACGATCGAGAGCAGGTCCGGGCCGTGGTGCCGATGCTGCGTCAGCAAATGGAGAAGGGCTCCGGCCGCGCCAATTTTTCCCTGGCCGATTTCATTGCTCGGAAAGGCTCGGGGATCGACGACTATATCGGCGCGTTCGCGGTCACGACGGGGATCGGCATCGAGGAGCATGTTGCGGCCTTCGAAGGCGCCAACGACGACTACAACGCCATCCTGCTGAAGGCGCTCGCCGACCGCTTGGCGGAGGCTTTCGCCGAGCGCATGCACGAACGGGTGCGCCAGGAGTTCTGGGGCTACGAGGCGCGGGGCGCGCTCACCAACCCGGAGTTGATCAAGGAAAAGTACCGCGGCATCCGGCCCGCCCCCGGCTATCCGGCCTGCCCCGATCACTCGGTTAAACCACAGCTGTTCGAACTGCTGTCCGCCGAAGACCGGATCGGCATTTCACTCACCGAGAGTTTCGCCATGATGCCGGCGGCATCCGTCTCGGGCTATTATTTTGCCCATCCGGAAGCGGAATATTTCGGCATCGGCCGGCTCTCCAGGGATCAGGTCGCGGATTACGCGGCGCGGCGCGGCGTCCCGGTGGCGCAGGCCGAGACGTGGTTGGCGCCAAATCTTGGCTACGCCCGCTAAGCGCCCTGGCCGAAGAGCGGCGCACCGGCTTCTCGCTCTCCGGATTCCGATCAAGCGGCCGGGTGGCTTCCGCCTAAATTAAAGCAAATCCGCCCACAGTAAGTACTATGAAGATGATCAGAGAGACTAGGAAATCGCTCCAAAGTCCAAGACGTACCACCACCACTAAATCCGTTAGAACCCAAAACAAGAAAACGAGGAATAGGTTTGGCATAGTATCGCCTCCCGCGAATTCTCGGTTTCTCTCTGGTGATGGAGGTGCAGCCTTGAGAATTGGTGATGCGCGTCGCCAGCGTAACCAGCCTTCAAATTCGTCGCGTGACATAGCCGCAAGCATGCGTCCAACGCGGCAAAAGCCTGTCAAAAAATACGCCGCAACTAAAACAAACGCAGTTTCCATCTTCTGACCATATGGATTTATTGTGCCCCTATCAATCCAGTGAATTTTTCCCGGCGTTCTTCGACTTATAGGGATCATTCTGACCCTCGAATCATCCTCAAACCATACGCGGGTTTTGTGACGGTGGTTTGACGACACACAAAACTTTAATGATCTCAACTGTTTACGGTCACTCGACCGTGATCGGCAATTTAATGGTCTGTGTTTTATTTACGGGCGAGGGCGGCTATTAATCCCTCCCGCCGCTCAAGAATTCGGGAGGACCGTGATGAACGCCGCGCAACTGAGAGAACGCCAGTCCCCATTGAAAGCCAAATACAAGGATGAACCGGGGGCGGCCACACGGGTCCTGCATGGCGAAGGCGTTCTGGTGCCCGAACATCTTTCCTGCCGGGTCGATATGGGTTTCGGTGTTGCCGAAGCCGGGCTTCATCCGGCGGCGGGCGGAGACGGGAGCTGGGCCTGTTCCGGTGATATGCTGCTGCAAACCTTGGCGGCGTGCGCCGGGGTCACCATGACGGCGGTGGCGGCCGCGATGGAAATCGATATCAAGTCCGGCGCGGTCCGGGCCGAGGGCGACCTCGATTTTCGCGGCACCCTGGGCGTCGACAAGACCGCGCCGGTCGGATTCACCGGTATTCGCCTGTTCTTCGACCTGAAAACCGATGCCGCACCGGACCGGCTCGAGACGCTGCTAAAGCTGACCGAGTGCTATTGCGTCGTCCTGCAGACCCTTCAAGGGGGGGCGGCGATCTCATCGGAGATCAACGGGACCTAAGCGGCCGACTTCATCCAGGCGATGCATTCGTCGAGCGCCGCGGGCATGTTCGCCGCGCCAACCTCATGGCGCCAACCATGGCCCGGCAGAACCCAGGAAAACCGGTGGTCCCTAAGGCGTTCCATGGATTGGATCTGGGTCGGCCAGTCGTACCAGCACACCCGCCGGCCGGCACGGAGGCGCTCCCGGTCGGGGTTCCACCATAGATGATCGCCGGTAAACAGGAAGTGTTCCCGATAGAGCAAACAAGCCGATCCCCGGGTGTGGCCGGGTACGGGAATCATCAGCAGGTCTTCGCCCAGGGCGACGGGATCGGCGCCGTCGATCATCTGTTCGAACATTCGGGTACCCCTGCCGATGTCGCCTGCGTGCATGATGCGCCAGCAGTTAAAATAATCGGCGAACTTTTGATGGTCGGCGACGTCGTCCCGGTGGCTCAGGAACATGATGTCGATGCCGCCCAGCGCCTCCAGGCGATTGACCAGGTCGCGGGCGAACCGGGGCGAGTCGACCAGCACGTTTCCGTGGGGCCGGCGGATGAAATAGCTCGAGGCGCCGTAGGACGCGCCCGAGTGATAGCCGCAGTAATAGACCTCATCCGCCAGATGCTCGGGGAACGCCGCCTTGGCGGCCGACATGTCGTGTTTGCTCTCGCTGCCGATGGCCGAGACGGGACAGGTCAACAATGCCATCAATGCCTGCTGAACCTGGTCGTCGTTGGCGGGCTGCCTGTAGACCCGGGAGTACGCCCCTTCACCGTCGAAACTGTCCGGAGCCACCCACCGGCAGGCTTCGCAGTCGATACAAGACGAATCGACAAAAAACTCGCCGTCGACGTTGGATTCCAGGCGCTGCGCCGGGTTGACCATGCGGGCCCACCTTCCCTGTTTGCCCGCAACCCTAACCGCACCCCGCCGCCCCATCAACCGGACGCGTTTTGCGGTTAATTCGATTTCGCCAGGGTGTTGAAAACCCACACGCAATTTCTCTTGGCCCGGGCCGGGCCGGCGCTGTGTTCCCGGTTGAGTCGGGAGCTTTCTCCGATGTGCAGTGCACCGAACTTTATGAACGCTATTTCACCTTCGAGCGCGATAGCGCCGATCTTCATGAGGCCGTGGTCCGTATCGGGCGCGCCATGAGCCGTGCCGCCGGCTGCCTGGAAGAAGCCGGTACCGGCGCGCGCCATGTTGCAGTCCGGAGCCCAGACGCGTATTAATGTATTGTTCGTAATCCATTGATTCGATTGAGGAATGTTCGGACGCAAATTGCGGCCTAGCCGGCTGCTCATGCGGGCACGCCGGATTATCAGGAACGATCAGCTCATTCTCGTGGTGCTGGCGGTTGTCGTCGGCGCGTTGGCCGGCATTGGCACCATCTTGATCCGCGAAGGCATCGATTGGGTCCAGACCATCGGCTTCGGCTCGCCCGAGGAAAGTATCTTTTCCATGGCGTCCGACCTGGCCTGGTGGGTCGTCCTGCTGGTACCTACGGTCGGCGGGCTGATCGTCGGATTGTTCATTTACTGGGTCATGCCCGAGAAAAAACCGCAAAGCGTCGCCAAGGTCATCGAGGCGAGCGCGCTTCGCGGCGGGCGCATGTCCATTCGGGAAGGCTTTGGCGCAGCGGTGGCGAGTGTCATTTCAATCGGTTCGGGGGCATCGGTCGGCCGGGAAGGCCCGGCCATCCACCTGGGCGCCACCTTGGGCGCCTGGGTCGCCCGGCGATTGCACCTGACACGATCCCTGTCGCGTGCCCTGTTGGGCTGCGGCGCGGCCGCCGCGGTCGCCGCTTCGTTTAACGCCCCCATCGCCGGCGCTTTGTTCGCTCACGAGGTGGTGGTCGGCCATTTCGCCCTCAGCGCCTTCGCGCCGATCGTTATCGCGAGTGTGGTCGGGACCATATTCACGCGCACCTATTTCGGCGACTTTCCGGCATTCAGCGTCTTCGAGCAATCACTGGTGTCGATCTGGGAGTTCCCCGCCGTCATCGGACTGGGCGTTGCCAGCGGCATTACGGCCATCATTCTGATGCGTTCGGTGATGGTGGTCGAAGATCAGTTCAAGAAGGTGCCCGGCCCCACCTGGACCCACCCGGCCATCGCCGGATTTCTGGTCGGGCTGATCGCTTTGGTATTTCCTCAGGTGCTGGGCGTGGGATATGCGGCAACCAACGACGCCATGCAGACCATTATTCCGCTGCAATTCCTCATCGCCCTGGTGTTTGCCAAGATACTCGCGACCGCGCTCAGTCTCGGCGGCGGGTTCGGCGGCGGCATATTCACGCCGTCGCTGATGGTCGGCGCCTTGCTGGGCGGGGCTTACGGCATTGTCGCCACCAGTATCTTTCCCGACCTCTCCTCCGGCCCCGGCGCCTATACCATCATCGGCATGGGTGCCGTGGCCGCGGCCGTGCTCGGCGCACCCATCTCGACGACCCTGATCGTTTTCGAGCTAACCGACAACTACCCCTTGACCATCGCGGTGATGGTCGCCGTGGTCATCGCGACGGTGATGGTGCAGCAGTTCAACGGCCGATCCTTTTTCAGCTGGCAGCTTGAGCGGGCCGGTCTCGACCTCAAAGGCGGGTTCGAAGCCGCGCTATTGCGATCCATCAAGGTCAGCAAGGTAATGACCAAGGAGAGCGAGACCATTCCGGTGTCCGCCGGCATCGCCGAAATCCGTCACTTGCTGCAGGATTCGCCGACCGGAGAGTTGTTCGTGCTCAAGGAGGACGGGGAGCTATTCGGCACCATCACACTGCACGATCTCCATGATATTGCCTTCGAATCCGACCTCGACATGGACAATCTGATAAACGCGGGCGATGTCGCCAGGCTGCACCCGCCGGTCATCGATCTCGACGACGACCTCCAGACGGCGAATAAGCTGATCCGGGATTCAGGCGAGCACTACATCGCCGTTGTCGACGACCACAAATCGATGAAGTTCCAGGGGACGTTGCACGAGACCGAAGTGATGGTCGCCTATAACCGCGCGCTGGTCGAAGCGCGGGAAGAAGAGCACCAGTCCGGAATTTAAAGGCTGTTATCCAGCCGCAGCCAGTCGTAGCGGTCCATCGACCTGACGCCGATTTCCTCGGATGTCAGGCTGGCGGCACCCCTGCGCAGCACGTTGAGCGGCACTGTGTCACCAGCTTCCCCGCTATTCCAGAGCTTGCGGAAGTAATCCGCCTGACCGGAGACCGGATTTCCGCCGACGCCGAGAATCAAATCGCCCGGCTTGATGCCCGCGCGGGCCGCCGGGCCGCCGGGACTTATCCGTGACACAATAACCCGGCTATGGAGTTCCTGGGTGTTGGCGCCGATCCAAGGCCGGTACGGTCCCGCGCGGCGGCCCTTTGAGAGCAAATCGGCGAACACCGGCTTCAACTCGTCGATGGGCACGAACATGTTGCCCGGCAGCGGATGGCCGAGGCCTGAAGAATCGCCAACGAACAGGGATCCAATTCCCAGCAGTTTTCCGTCCGGGCCGAGCAATGCGGCGCCGCTGTGGTAGGCATGAGGCGGCGAGGTGAATATCGCCTTTTCAAGCAGGTACTCCCAGGCGCCGGCGAAGGGCCGGCGGGAGACAACCTGCGCTGTCGATATGGGCTGTGCGCCACCCCGGCTGACGATTAGAACCTGATCCAACACGTTCAGCTCCGCCGACCGCCCGAACCTGATGGGTTCGATGCCGAGAGGCCGCCGCGCCTTGATAAGACCGAAGCCGGTCTCATGATCGTAAGCCACGATGCCGGCGGGAATTTGGTTGCCGTCGGCGCCGGTGACGACCGCCCCCGATGCTTCCAGAATCAAATAGCCGATCGTCAGCACCAAGCCGTTACTGTCGACGACGACGCCGCTGCCTTGCCGTTCGGTTCCGAGGAACCGGGCAGTCCGTGCATCCGCTGGAACTTCCGCCTTCACGTTGACGATGGCATTGAGCAGCTCGCCCGCCTGGTTGCCGGATTGGGCGGCAACCGATTGCGGGAGCATAAGGGCTGCCGCTAAAATCAGCATGGTGAACAGAGCAGGCGCGCGCCGTAAGGTCATAACCGTTACCTCGAACAGGAAACGAATCGCCCCAGGCTTCAACAGTGATCCTACGCCCGCGGCGAGTCAAAGCCTATGTTCGGCTCAACACACAAACGTGTCCGAATCCCTGCGATCCGGAGGCGGTGCTTATGTAGCCGGCGGTTTTGGACTGAGTCGCCGGACCCGGCGTGATATAACAGGGGCATGTCCGACGCTTTCGATCTCAGGGATCCGGCGCCCGCACCGTCGGCCCCGTCCGGGTCACGCGCCCCAACCGCTGAGCCGCCCTACTTCAAGGGCCTGAACGAGGAACAGCGCCGCGCCGTGGAGGCGACCGAGGGTCCGGTCCTGGTGCTTGCCGGCGCAGGCACCGGCAAGACCCGGGTGCTGACGACCCGGCTCGCCCACATCCTGATGAACGGGCTGGCGCACCCCGGTCAGGTCGTTGCCGTCACGTTCACCAACAAGGCCGCCCGGGAGATGAAGGATCGGGTGGCGGCCATCACCGGCCGTCCGGTGGAGGGATGGTGGCTGGGGACGTTCCATGCCCTGGCGGCACGAATTCTCCGCAGCCACGCCGAGGCTGTCGGCCTCAAACCCAACTTTACTATCCTCGATGCGGACGACCAGTTGCGGCTGTTGAAGCAGGTGATGGAAGGCCGCAATATCGACGACAAGAAGTGGCCGGCCAGGATGTTGCTCGGCATCATCCAGCGCTGGAAGGACCGCGGCCTGACGCCGGAAAAGGTGTCGGAGGAGGAAGGCGGCGCCATGGCCGACGGGCGTCTGATACAGCTCTACGTCGAGTATCAGGAGCGGCTTCGCACCCTCAACGCGGCCGACTTCGGCGATCTGCTGCTCCACAATTTGACCCTGTTCGCCGAACAGCCGGATATTCTGGCCGGGTATCAGAACCGATTCCGCTATCTGCTGGTCGATGAGTATCAGGACACCAATGTGGCCCAGTATCTCTGGCTGCGGCTGCTTGCCCAGTCCTACAAGAACCTGTGCTGCGTCGGCGATGACGACCAGTCCATCTATTCCTGGCGCGGTGCCGAGGTCGGCAACATCTTGAAATTCGAGAAGGACTTTCCGGGTGCGGAGGTGATCCGCCTGGAACGCAATTATCGTTCGACGCCGCACATATTGGGCGCTGCCTCCGGTTTGATCGCCCATAACGAAGGGCGGCTCGGCAAGACCCTGTGGACCGGGATCGATGCCGGCGACAAGGTCAGCGTCCAGGGCGTGTGGGACGGCGAGGAGGAAGCCCGGGTCATCTGCGACGAAGTGGAGGCCAAACGGCGCGACGGCCATTCCCTGGAACAGATGGCGGTCCTGGTGCGGGCGGGTTTCCAGACCCGTGAGTTCGAAGAGCGGCTGATCACCCTTGGGATTCCCTACCGGGTGATCGGTGGCCCGCGGTTCTACGAGCGCCAGGAAACCCGTGATGCCATCGCTTATTTCCGGGTGATCGTCAGTCCCGATGACGACCTCGCCTTCGAGCGCATCGTCAACGTGCCCAAGCGCGGGCTTGGACAGGCGACCCTTCAGGCGGTGCATCAGTTGGCCCGGGGGCAGGGGGTTTCGCTCTACGAGGCGTGCCGCCAGATCGTCGAGACCGACGAGTTGCGGTCCAAGGCGCGGACGACGTTGACCGCGCTGATTACCGATTTCGAGCGCTGGCGCTCGCAGCTTGACATCCTCCATCAGGCGGAACTGGCCGCCGTGGTACTGGACGAAAGCGGCTATACGGAAATGTGGATGAAGGACCGGTCGCCCGAAGCGCCGGGCCGCCTCGACAACCTCAAGGAACTGGTTGCGGGCCTGGAGGATTTCGAAAATCTCCAGGGCTTCCTCGAACATGTCAGCCTGGTGATGGAAAACGAAGACAACGCCACCGACGAGAAGCTCAGCCTGATGACCCTGCACGCGGCCAAGGGCCTGGAGTTCGACCTCGTCTTCCTGCCCGGCTGGGAGGAAGGCCTGTTCCCGCACCAGCGTTCACTGGATGAAGAAGGGCTCAAGGGCCTCGAGGAGGAACGGCGGCTCGCTTACGTAGGCCTTACCCGCGCCCGCCGGAAGGCGCACGTCGTCTATGCGGCCAACCGGCGGATCTACAATCAGTGGCAAAGCGCTTTGCCGTCCCGGTTCATCGACGAACTGCCGGAGGAACATGTGGACGTGTTCTCCGATACCGGCCTCTACGGCGGTGGGCATGCCGGAGGGTCGGCGCGCCCGATTCTGCGCGAGACCCCGCAGACGTTTTCATTCCGAGAGACCGGGCGCGCGCCCCGCCGCCGCGATGGGGTCGTTCTCGATGGCGAGGCTTGGGAGATCGATACCGCCGAGGGCGACTCCCGGTTCGAGGAAGGCACCCGGATCTTTCACCAGAAATTCGGATACGGGCGGGTCCAGGCCCGGGACGGCAACAAGCTCGAGGTGGTCTTCGACAAGGCGGGCACCAAGAAAGTCATCGACAGCTTCGTCGAACCCGCCTGACCGATCGCCCGTTGGCAACGCCCAAGCACATTTTCCGGGTCCGGATTTCCGCACCGCCCGGGGCCGCCGACGGTATTGTCACGGCCCTCGAGCCCCACCTCGATTCGGTCGCCCGGACCCACAATGAAGACGGGATGCTTGCCGAAGCGGTGATCACCGGATTTGCATCCGGCCCGCCAAATGAGGCGGCCATCCACCAAGCGGTCGCCGCCGCGGCGGACGCCGCTCAACTGGAGACGCCGGAAATCGACATCGCCCAGGTCCAGGTGCGCAACTGGGTGGCCGACAATCTGAAGGAATTTCCGCCGCTCACCGCCGGGCGGTATTTCGTCTACGGCGCCCACTATGAGGAGGAAGTTCCGGTGGGGACGATCGGCCTCCGCATTCCGCCGGGAGCGGCATTCGGGACCGGTGATCACGGTTCCACACGGGGCTGCCTGTTGGCGCTGGATGCCATGCGAAGCGCCGCTTACCGCCGCGTGCTCGATATGGGATGCGGGTCGGGGATATTGGCCTTGGCGGTGGCAAAACGGTGGCGGGGGGCAAGGAAAATTGTCGCCGCCGACATCGATCCCGGCTCCATCGAAATTGCCGCTGCAAATTTCGCCGCGAACGGTGTTGGGAACCGGGTCGAGAGCGTCGTGTCCCGGGGCTATCGGGCCGCGCCGGTCCGCCGAAATTCATATGATTTGATTATGGCCAACATCCTTACCCGTCCGCTGACCCGGATGGCAGGGGACCTGGCGCATCATTTGGCGCCGGGCGGCACCGCCATCCTCTCCGGACTGGTAACCCGCGATGCCGCGCGGGTGCTCACGGCGCATCGGCGGCTGGGTCTTTTTTTGGTCCGGCGCATTGTCATCGACGATTGGACGACGCTTGTCCTCGGACGGCGCTAGCCCGCATTTCTCACCAGGGGCGCGACCCGAAGGGCGGCGCTCTCTGGTCGACAGCGTGCGTCGAGGCGCTTGCCCGATGTCACCGCATCGCGCGGCGCGCCTCTCCTGCTCCGCCGACCAGACAGCGCCGCACAGACCATGACCCTGGTGGGAAATGCGGGCTAGAAATTAAGGACTACCACGACGCTGCCGCCGATACCCACGGCGGCGGCGGTGAAGGAGGCCAGCCAGCGCCAATCGTCAGGGACGGCGATCCGCCCGTAGAGATTGGCGAACGTGCCGAGGGCCATGGCGACCAGCGGCCACCACCAACGCCCGACGAAAAAGCCGGCGATCAGCATGGCGATCACCGCCCCGCCGCAAAACCGCGCGAGAAAGCTGAACAAATCGGGATAGGGCCCGAGATAGGCCTGGGTCTTGTTCTCGACCACAAGGACCCGGCGTTGATCGTAAGCGAGGGACAGGCCGAGTACGGCGAGGTAATACCACTCCATAGGCGATCCAAGCTCGCCGGTGTATCAGCCGTCAAGGACAGCGAGCATCTCTTCCACGGTCGGAAATCTCTCTCGCGGGTGACCGCCGGTGGCCTGGGCAGTTTCGGCCTCGGCCACTTTCATCCATTCGGGAAAGCTGACGATCCGGGCATTGCGGCCGGCCAGCAGTGCCCGGACGGCCTCACCCCCGCCTTTACCCGAAGCCGTGACCCGCTGAGAAATCACGTCGGCGACCTCCCGGGAGTCCGGCCCATTGGTGGGGATGGTTCCCGTCGGGCCCCGCTTGGCCCACCCGACCACGTAGAGGTTGTCTTTGACGAGGCCGTTCTCATTGGCGACCTGGCCGCCGTTCATTTCCAGATCTCCCGGCGGCACGGTGTGATAGCCGATGGCCGTGACCACGGCGCCGACGGGTACATCGAAGGTTTCGCCGGTGGCGACGGCGCGGCCGTCGACGACCTCGGTGCGCTCGAGCCGGATGCCTTCGACCCGGTCGCCGCCGAGAATTTCCGTGGGCGAGGCGTAGAATTGGATGTTCATCCTGATCGGAAGGTCCGGTTTATTCTGGGCTGCCAGCTCATTCAGAATTTTGAGGTTCTTCTCCTTGACGCCTTTTTCGCGGGCCTCGAACGTGTCCGGGACTTCGCCCGGTAATTGGGCCGGATCGACGATCACCTGGCAGCGTTCCAGATCGCGGATTTCGCCCAGTTCCTTGGGCGTGAAGCCGGCCTCATTGGGGCCGCGGCGGCCGAACATATGCAGGCCGGTGTAGGTCGCCGCCTCGATGGCCTCGGCCGCATGGGCGGCAATGTCCGACTCCACCATTTCCGCCGGGGTCTTGGCGAGCACCCGGCAGACATCCAGCGCCACGTTGCCGATGCCGATGACCGCGACGCCTTCACCGTCCAGCAGCGGGTCCAAGCGGCGGTAATCGGGGTGACTGTTGTACCAGCCGACGAACGCGCATGCCCCATAGACACCCTTCAGATCTTCGCCGGGGATCCCCAGCTTGCGGTCGTTGTAGGCGCCCACGGCCAGAATGACGGCGTCGTAATTCTCCTGCAGTTCATCCAACGAGACATCCCGGCCAACTTCCACGTTTCCGAAAAAGCCGACATGCTCCATCTCGAGGGTCCGCCAAAACTGGCGTGCCGTGTTGCGGGTCTTGAAATGGTCGGGCGCGACGCCGAAGCGGATCAGCCCGAAAGGGGAAGGAAAGCGTTCGTAGACGTCAATCCGGCAATCTTCATACAGTTTAAGCAAGGCGTCGGCGGCGTACATTCCGGCAGGGCCGGAACCCACGATGGCGAATCGGGCCGTCATAGAGGTTTGTCTCCCATCATCCCGGCGCCGGCGCGCCGAGGCCACAATCGTTCAGTCTTCAGAAGGTCGGCTGGAAATTGGACGGGTGTTTAATCCACACTTTTCTTGGCTGAATTGCGGGCCGATTGTGCCACATGACCTAGGCCGGTCAAGGGTACTCTGAGGGCCGCCGGAAGCGGTCAGATCACCCGGTTGGGGACCTCGCCTCCCGCAAAATGGGCGCAGAGCGTTTTGAGCATCAGCGCGTTCTTGTTGGCCTGGGCTTCGACCGTATTGCCCGCGATGTGCGGGGTGGCCACGACATCGGCGCGGGCGACAAGTTTGGCTTTGATCCTGGGGGCGCCGCCGAGGACATCCAGCCCGGCGCCGGCCAGCTTGCCGGCTTCCAGCGCGGCGAGCAGGGCGGCACTGTCGAGCACCGAGCCCCGGGCCACGTTGACAACGATGCCCGTCGAGGGAAGCGCGCCCAGCACGCCGGCATTGACCAAGTTCCCGGTTTCGGACGAGGCCGGACAGGAGAGCACAAGAACATCGGAGACGGCGGCGAGCGCATCGGCACTCTCCAGGTACTCGTAATCGACATCGCCGCGGCGGTTCCGATTGTGGTAGCGCACCGAAATCCCGAAACCGCCGGCGCGTTTGGCAATCCGGCTGCCGATATCGCCGAGGCCAACGATGCCCATGGCCTTGCCGCTCGCGGTCATGGTCATCGGTGCGGGAATGTGCTCCTCACCCCCGCTGTCCCGCATCGCCTTCTGGTTTACGGAAATTTGCCGGTAGACGCTGAGCATCAGGGTGATTGCCAAGTCGGCGACGCTATCCGCATTGCCGCCGCGGCCATTGGTCACGACAATGTTTGCCGCCCGGGCGGCGTCGAGGTCGACCGCATCGAGGCCCGCGGACATGGCCGAGATGAGTTCAAGGTTGGGAAGCGCCCGGATCATTTCACCGCCGATAGGCCGCGGTCCTTCGGTAACGATGGCGCGTATGTCCGCGCCGTGCTCCTCGACCGCCCTGCTTCTGCAGTCCGGGTCCTGGGCCTCGATGACCTGATATGCCCGGTCCAGTTGTCGCCGGCTCTCCTCGGTGATCGGTGTGATGACCAGGATGGTCGGCTTCATACCCGCTCGATCGCCATCGCGATGCCTTGGCCGACGCCGACGCACATGGTGCAGAGCGCCTTGTCGCCACCGCTCCTCAGCAATTGATACATGGCCGTCGTCACCAGCCGCGCGCCGCTGGCGCCCAGGGGATGGCCGAGGGCAATGGCGCCGCCTTGGGGGTTCACCCGAGGGTCGTTGTCCTCGACGCCGAGTTCGCGAAGCACCGCCAGTCCCTGGGCGGCGAAGGCCTCGTTGAGTTCGATGATGTCGAAGTCGCCGATCTTTAGGCCAAGCCGGTCCATCAGCTTGGCCGATGCGGGGGACGGTCCCATGCCCATTGTCCGGGGCGGCACGCCCACGGACGCCATGCCGAGCACGCGCGCCTTAGGCGCGAGGCCGTGATCCATGGCGCCCTGCTCGGATGCAAGCACCAGGGCGCAGGCACCGTCATTTACGCCCGACGAATTGCCGGCCGTTACCGAGCCGCCCTCCCGGAAGGCCGCCCGAAGCTTACCTAATTTTTCCACGGTCGTGTCGGCACGGGGGTGTTCGTCCAGTTCGACGACGATCGGATCGCCACGCCGCTGAGGGATGGTGACGGGAACGGTTTCCTCGGCCAGGCGTCCGTCCGCTTGGGCAGCGGCGGTTTTCTCCTGGGAACGGGCGGCGAAGGCATCCTGATCGTCCCGGGAGACCTGATGCTGTTCGGCGACGTTCTCGGCGGTCTCGCCCATGGAATCGAGTCCGTATTCCCGTTCCATCTTCGGGTTGGGGAAACGCCAGCCGATGGTGGTGTCATAAATTTCCGCCTGACGCGAGAACGCAGCGTCTGCCTTGGGCATGACGAAGGGTGAGCGGGACATGCTCTCAACGCCGCCCGCGACCATCAAATCCGCCTCGCCGGTCTTGATCGCCTGAGCGGCGCTGCCGACCGCATTCATCCCCGAGCCGCAAAGCCGGTTGACCGTCGCACCGGATACGCTTTCCGGCATACCGGCGAGCAGCAGGGCCATGCGCCCGACATTTCGATTGTCCTCGCCCGCCTGGTTGACGCAGCCGTAAATCACGTCGTCGACCGAATTCCAGTCCACATCCGGATTGCGCTCCATTAACGTGGCGATGGGAACAGCCGCCAGATCGTCGGCCCGAACCGAGGACAACGCTCCTCCATAACGTCCGATGGGGGTGCGGATGGCATCGCAAATAAAGGCTTCGCTCATGGGATCCTTGGACCGGATGGTCCACTCCGTGCTGTCTTGCGTTCGGCATAATTAGCCGATGAATTCGGGCGGCGCAAACGACACGTCCCCGGGCTCGCCGTCCTGAAGCGGACATGCGGGGAGTCACCCGTTGACCCCTGGAATTGTTGGGTATACTAACGTCCGCTCGACCGGCAAGACCAAACCGGCGCGGCTCTGCGCCAAGCACTTGGGAACGTAAAAATGGACCTCAAGCTCAAGGTCACCGACATCCGGGACCTGACCTCGGAGATCAAGCAATTCACGTTCGTCGACGAGGGCGGCGGTGAGCTGCCGGCCTTCGAAGCCGGCTCACATATCGACGTCCACACCGGCAACGATCTCTGGCGTTCATATTCGCTGGCGAATAGTCCCGGTGAGACCGCCCGATACATCACCGGTATTCTCCGCGAAGAGGGCGGCGCCGGCGGATCCAAATGGATGCATGACGAATTGTCGGTCGGCGATGTCATGGAGGCCCGGGGGCCCTTGAACGACTTCCCGCTGGATGAGAGCGCCAAAAGCCATCTGCTGATCGCCGGCGGCATCGGAATCACGCCCATGATGGCCATGGGCTACCGGCTCAAATCGATCGGCGCTGATTTCCACCTCCACTACTGCACCAAATCGCCCGAGGGCACGGCCTTCATGGACGATGTGAAGGAGGTGTTTGGCGGCAACCTGACCTTCCACCACGACGGCGGAAATCCGGCCGATGGCATCAAGCTGGATGAAGTCCTGAAGGACCAGCCGGAGGGTGCGCATGTTTATATCTGCGGCCCCGGCGGCCTGCTGAATGCCGCCCGCGAAGCGGCTTCCCATTGGTCGGATGGCTCCGTGCACTTTGAGCTGTTCTCCAGCGCCGCCAGCGGCGCCGCCGCGCCGGTCCACGAGGAGGGCGATCGACCCTTCGAGGTTGAGCTAAAGAGTTCCGGCCAGGTATTCACCATCCCTGCCGACCGGACGATCCTGGAAGTGCTTCGCGACGAGGGGATCGACACGGTCTATGTGTGCGAGGAGGGCTGGTGCGGCACCTGCGAAACCGGACTGATTTCGGGCAAGGCGGATCACCGGGACGAGTGTCTCACCGACGACGAAAAGGCGACCAATACCAAGATGCAGATTTGCGTTTCCCGTGCATTGCCGGGCGAGCGCCTGGTTCTCGATATCTAGGCCGCTCCGATGATCCGGCTCTACGGTTATTTCCAATCAAGCGCCGCCTACCGGGCTCGGATCGCCCTAAATCTCAAGGAGCTGGAATACGAGTTGGTGGCCGTCCACCTGACCAAGGATGGCGGACACCAGTTCACCGAGGAGTACACAAAGCTCAATCCGCAACAACTGGTGCCGGCGATCATTGACGGCGACGTGACCCTCACCCAGTCCATGGCCATCATGGATTATTTGGAGGAGGCATATCCCGACCATCCGATCCTGCCGGCCGATCCGGCGGGGCGGGCCCGGGTCCGTTCGCTGTCACAGATTGTCGCCTGCGATATTCATCCGCTGAACAATCTCAGGGTCCGCAAATACATCGTCGAGGATTTCGGTCTCTCGGAAGACCACGGCCGGACCTGGCAGGAAAATTGGATCAACAAGGGATTCGCCGCCTACGAGAAGATGGTGGCCGGCGGCGCAACATTCAGCCACGGGGACACCCCGACCATGGCGGATATCTGCCTGATCCCGCAGATGTTCAACGCCCGTCGCATCAATATGGATCTCTCGGCCTACCCCAATCTGCTTAGGATCGAAGAATCGTGCAACGCGCTGCCCGCCTTCGAACGGGCGCACCCGAAGAACCAGCCGGACGCCGGCTGAGCCGGCCTGCAATTCACGACTTACAGGCTTGAGGCCTTCACGTCGGTCATGGTCCGCAGCCGGTCGCCCATCAGATTGAGCGACAGGATGGTCAGGAACATGAACAGCGACGGGTACAGGGAGATAAACGGATTCTCCGACAGCTCGTCGAGACCCTCGGAGATCATCCGGCCCCAGGTTGGTGTGGGGGGCGGAATGCCGACGCCGAGAAACGACAAGGTCCCCTCGAGCACGATGGTGAACGACATCACCAGCAGCGAGTAGGCGGCGACGGGAACCATCACGTTGGGCAGCAACTCGCGCAACAGGATACGCAGGTGTGAGGCGCCCTGGGCCCGCGCGGCGACAACGAACTCCCGCTGGGCATACAGCAGGGTATTGGCCCGCGCCACCCGGGTGAACTGCGGGATCGTGTAGAATGCGATGACCAGCACCAGATTGATGATCGTCGGACCGGCGAAGAACAGCACCGCGATGGCGAGAACGATGTTCGGGAAGGCCAGGATACTGTCGATGAGGATACTGACGCCCGAATCCACCTTGCCGCGGAAATAGCCGGCGCACATGCCGAGCGTCAGCCCGATGGCCATGCCGATGAACGGCGAGGTGAAGGCGACGCGGAACGAAATGCCGGCGCCATGGATCAGCCGCGAGAACATATCGCGGCCTAGATGATCGGTGCCCACCCAGTATTGCGCACCCCAGCGATCATTGACCGCTGCGTAGTCCTGTTCGAGCGGATCGAGGAACGGCAGGAAATTGGTCGAGATGGTGGCGGCCAAGATGAGCAGGATCCACGAGGTGGCGAGCCAAAAGACCACGCCGAGCCGGCGTTGATCTTCGATGCGGGCGCTGACGATTTCTTCCCGTTTGCCGAACGGCCAGAGGCGTGAGATTAGCGGCGAAGATGTACCGTTTGCCATTTTCGCCTCCTATGCCCGCCGTGCCACACGCGGGTCAAGGATCGCGTAGAGCAAATCGACCAACAGATTCACCACTACATAGACGATGGCGATGAACGTGATCACCCCCTGGACCATGATTTCATCCCGGGTGTCCACGGAATCGATCAACAACTTGCCTACCCCGGGTATGCTGAACAGGGTTTCGATGACCACGGTGCCGGTAATCAACTGACCAATTTGCAGACCCAACAAGGTGACGAAGGTAAACGAAGACGGCCGTAGCGCGTGGTGCAACAGAATGTACCAGGTGGTCATTCCCTTGGACTTGGCCAGCGCGATGTAGTCTTCCTGCAGCGTCGAGATCACATCGACCCGCAACACCCGCATGAGGATCGGAAACTCGATGGTCGCCAGGGTCAGGGCGGGCAGGATGAACCCTTTGATATTGCCCCACGGGTCTTCGGAAAAGTCGGTATGGCCGGACGACGGCAACCAACCAAGTTCGATGGCGAATATCCAGATATAAATCGTTCCGGCGACGAACACCGGGACCGATAAAACACCGAAGGCAAACCCCGATATGCCCCGATCGACCGTACTGCCTCCGTGGTAGCCCGAATAGATTCCAATGGGGATGGCCATGGCGATGGCGAGGATCTGCGACATGATCATCAGTTCGAGGGAAACCGGGATGCGCTGCACCAGAGCCTCGGTGACCGGCTGGGTGGTCACATATGACCGGCCGAGATCCCCCTGCACCATATTGCCGAGCCAAAGCGCATAGCGGACGATGAGCGGCTTATCGAGATTGAGCTCTTTTCTCAGCGCCTCGCGGGCCTCCATTGAGCCGATTTCGCCGGTATCCGCATCACTGAGGATTGCATCGACGGTGTCGCCCGGCAGCAGGTTGAGCATCATGAAACTGGCGAACGTCACCAGGAAGAAGACCGGGATCAGGTGGAGGGTCTTGAGCCGCAAATAGGCCACGGTATCAGCTTTCCTGCTCCGTCAGCGGGAAGTGACAGGCAACATGATGGCCGCTCTCGATCTGGCGGAATTCAGGCTTCTCCGCAGCGCAGCGCTCTTGGGCATGCGGGCACCGGGTCCGGAAACGGCAGCCGCTCGGCGGGTTGAGAGGCGAGGGGATTTCACCCATCAATGCCGGCCCCGCATCCGCGCCGATGGTCGAAAGATCGGGGATGGTCGCCATCAGCCCCGCGGTATACGGGTGAGCCGGCGCCTCATAGATGCGCGCCGAATCGGCCAGCTCGCAGAATTTGCCCAGATACATCACCGCAACCCGGTCGCTGATGTTCTTGACCACCGCCAGATCATGGCTGATGAACAGCAGGGTCAGGCCGTAGCGTTCCTTCATATCCTCAAGGAGGTTGAGAATCTGCGCCTGCACGCTCACGTCGAGGGCGGACACCGGTTCGTCGCAGACGATGAGCTTGGGTTCCATGATCAGCGCCCGGGCGACGCAGATGCGCTGGCATTGTCCGCCGGAAAATTGGTGCGGGCGCCGTTCCATGGCCGTATCAGGGTCAACGCCGACGGCCTCGAGCACCTCCCGGACCCGGCGTTCCCGTTCCGCCGCATCCTTCATCCCGGCAATCACCAGGGGTTCGGCGACGATATCCTTTACCTTCCGCCGTGGATTGAGCGAGGAGACCGGGTCTTGAAAAATGATCTGCAGGCGGCGGCGGACCTGCCGCATTTCTTCATGGTTGAGTTCGCTGAGGTCCCGGCCCTCGAAGGTCACCTTGCCCATGGTCGGCGCCGGCAACTGAATAATCGCCCGCCCGGTGGTCGACTTGCCGCAACCGGACTCGCCGACAAGGCCGAGAGTTTCGCCTTCGGCAATATCGATGGTGATGTCGGAGATCGCCGCGAACCGCTGTCCCTGGTTGGTGTACTCGACTGTCATGTCCTCGACGGACAAGAGGGCGTTGAGGGCGCTCATGCGCTAACCGTCTCCTTAACTTCGAGGGGATACCAGCAGGCGTAAATGTGGCTGGGATGGTCATCATGAATGAGGGTGGGCATTTCCGTCGAACACTTTTCGGCTGCATAGGGGCAGCGTTCGGCAAAGCGGCATCCTTCGGGCACCCGCAGCAGGTTCGGCGGCAGGCCCGGAATTGCGTCGAGACGGGTGTGGGGCGGGTCCGCCAGGTTGGGTGCGGAATTCATCAAAGCCTCGGTATAGGGCATTCGCGGCCGCCGGATCAGTTCCTCGGTGGAACAGCTCTCGACGATTTGGCCGGCATACATGACGGCGACATCGTCCGTATATTGGGCGACGATACCGAGATCGTGGGTAATCAGGATCACCGCCATGTTGCGTTCGGCCTGCTGGCGGCGCAAAAGGTCGAGGATTTGCGCTTGAATAGTCACGTCAAGCGCCGTGGTCGGTTCATCGGCGATCAGCAGTTTGGGCTCGCCGGCGAGTGCAATGGCGATGGCGACGCGCTGGCGCATGCCGCCCGACAG
This sequence comes from Rhodospirillales bacterium, assembly GCA_965213765.1. Taxonomy (GTDB): domain Bacteria; phylum Pseudomonadota; class Alphaproteobacteria; order Rhodospirillales; family UBA2165; genus JAJDXO01. The sequence goes on from OZ243926.1 coordinate 3,231,831, forward strand.
GTGCATGGGGAAGCGATCGAGTTGTTGGGCGGCGTCGGGAATACCGACCGACTCGATTAATTCAACGGCGCGCCGTTTGGCCTCCGCGCCCGGCATGCCCATGCGCTTGACCAAGACCTCAGTGATCTGTTTGCCGATTTTCTTGACCGGATTCAGGGACGACATAGGGTCCTGAAACACCATGGCGATTTCGCGGCCCCTGATTTCCCGCATGTCTTTTTCCGGCAACGCCATCAGGTCTCGCCCCTCGAACCGGACCTCGCCCTGGTTCAGAACCGATCCGTCCTTCGCCAGGATGTCGATAATGGTACGGGCGAGCACGCTTTTGCCCGAGCCGGATTCACCGACGATCCCAAGCGTACGTCCACGCTCCAGACGAAACGAGACGCCATCTACGGCGTGGGCCACGCCACGCGGTGTATCGAAATGCGTATATAAATCGACGACTTCCAGCAGCGGTGAAGCTGAGGTTTTAGAATCCATGACCGCCCTCGAGGGCAATCAACCGTTGGTCGCGCATGCCATCCCCAAAATGATTCTTGTCCCAGTTCCGTAGGGCGACGGGTGTTGTTTTTTGATTTGGCGAGACCGAAGCCGTACCGTAGACAATGCGTTATTGTCTTTGCTGCTTTGGTTTAAGCCCAGATAGGCTTCGGCTGTCAAGGCGGGGCCGAAAGGAACGGCCCCGCGCTGGCCTTGGCTACATCGGGTCTCCGAGGCGTCCCTGGATTTGCGGCGAGTCCGCCGCATAGCGGTAGCACCTGAAGACCACGTTGTTGTTGTAGTAGGCCGGGTGGTCGTACTCGACGAAAAACGGGCTGCTGTAATCCCAAACGATCTCCTTTTCCGGGGTCACCTCGAAGAGGCGGCCCCACAGGCCTTCGCAGATCAGCGTATTGCCATTGGGCAGCCGCTGGCAGCCGCTGATAAACCAGCTGAAGAATGAGCGCGGCGGGTCGCCGACATATTCCCAGACGATTTCGTTGGTTTTGGGGTCGAGCTCAACGACACGGGAGCCAACCTCGGGGCCGTGGTAGCTGACCGGGATCGCGCCGTTGGCAAAAAACAGGATGTTGCCGTTGGGCAGCATCTGGACATCGTGCTGTTGGCCAAATTCATAGTCCTGGAGCGCCCAGTCGAATTCCTTGGTCTGCCTGTTGATGATCGCCATCACGCAGGTATAGCGCTGATTGAAGATGATGTTGCCGTCATTGGTGGGGGCGACCGTGTTGGCGTGGCCATACTCTCTCCGAACCAAGCCGGGATGGATGTGCCACTTTTCCATGTCCATGTCGGTACCGGCGAACCATTCCCAAACGGTTTCGCCCCCGGGGGACACTTCGATCACGGTATCCGCATAAATTCCGTCCTCATGTTCCGTGCCGGGCTGGCCGCCTTGCACCCGCGCGGCCTGTTCGTCTGTCAGCAGGCGCCAACCGGCATAGATGGTATTGCCGTTGTCCAAACGCCGGAAATCATGGTGCTGGCCGCTGTCCACATGCTCCCAGACGATGTTGCCGTCCCAATCGTACTCGACCAGATGACCGCCCTTGGCGGGCAGCCTCTGTGGCCCCTCTTTGGTGCGCAACGCGACGAGGAGGTTTCCATTTTCCAACAGGTAGGCGTAGTTGCCGACATCGGACGGCAAATCCCAGGAGTGGACCACCTTACCGTTCATATCGATCACGTAGGTGTTCGGCAGGCCGAGCGGCGTGAACAACGTAAAGCCGGGCGTCGCCTTGTCCTTATCGAAGTGATTTACCCCGGGTACAACCTGTCTGTTGGGCATCAGTGTTTCTCCCAAAAATAAATTTGATCAAATATTTGTCTGAATATTTCGACCGGGGACGGCAGAGAAATTGCCGTCCCGTCATCTAAATCCGTTGCCTGTCGGCCCCCCTGAACGGTGCACGTCTAAGGTGCTGCCTAGGGGGGATCGGGTCAAGACTCAACGGAATACGACGTTCTGCCCGTTGTTTGAAGGGCCTGTTGTTTGGAGGTAATGACAGGCATGGATACCCGACGGAGCCAATCAATACGAAGACAGGAGAAGAACTCATGCCGAAACCCCGCCGCCTGCTTTTATTCGCTTTGCCCCTGGTGCCCGCCGGTTGCGTGACCGGCGGCAGCCGTCTTTACACCGGCGGCCTGCCGAGTGTCACGCTGCCGCCCCGACCGACCGGGATGGACGGGTTGAGTTTGTCGAAAATCCGTTTTCGGCGGGCGGCGCACAGGTTGCGAATAAGGTAATTGATTTTGCCAATCGGCAGCTGATCCGCTATCGGCCCGATTTCACAACCGGGCCCGGAGACACCGAACGTAAGTCTTACCAACTGGTGGTTGCATTTAACGTCCCGGTGACGGTCCGGGCCGATCGGATTTGTGCCGATTCGGCGTCGGCCTCCGGCTGCTAAGGCCCCGCGACGCGCTAACGAGTCGCGTCGGTTAACCGCCCGGCAGATTATCGCCGTGATTTGGATTGCCGATGAAGTATTTGACCAAGGCGACCGCTTCCGGCTCATCCCACTCCGCGCCGCCTTCCAGCTTGCCGACTTCGCGGCCCTTGCGGTCGAAGACATACGTGGTCGGCATCTGCCGGACTCCGAGCCCGCGTACGGCGGTGTTCTCCCGGTCCAAATAGAGGTCCAGATTCTTGAGCCTCAGCCGCCGCAGCATTTTACGTGCTACCGGTTTGCCGCCCCGATCAATATTGATCGCCACGACTTTGAACTCTTCGCCGTCCAGACGTGCCGCCAGACGATCAATCGATGGCAGTTCGCGTACGCACGGTGCGCACCAGGTAGCCCAGAAATTCACCAGGACGATCTTGCCGTCGAAATCCTTCAACGAAACCGTCTTGCCGTTGCCGTCTTTCCAGGTGGTCTCAGGCCTCGGCCGGGTGCCGGGTGCGACCTGGAATGTCTCCATGTGGCCTTCGAGCTTGGGTCCGTCGGCCGCACGGGCCGGTGCCGAGGCTGCTGAAAAAGCGATGACGACGGCGGAGAGCGCGAAAGCGCCAAATTTCGTTCCGGCGGTCGGCAAGGTCATCAACCAGTTCCTCACGATTAATTTCCACGGCCGCGATGCCAAGAGGCGCCGCCGGCCTTAGTCCTAAATATGTAAGGCCATCGGCGCCGAATGCCAGGCGGCGGCGGGTAAAACGTGCGTGACCGGCCCGTGACAACGTGTGACGACGTCTGGAGCCGGGCGCTGACGAAAGCGGTTTTAACGGGCCAGGTTCCGGGTCCGATGCCCAGCCCGGGCCAATACGCCCATGAAGATGACCATGGCGCTGACCACGCCCCCCGCCGCCCGAATCGCCCGGCAACCGTTTCGTTGAGCAGAAATTGTTCCGTCACAATTTTATCGCGAATTTACAATTGACTAGTTTGTCAGTCCTGCCTCACACTAGCTGTGAAGGGTCCAAGTCTGGATCCAAACAGAATGCATGTCAGTCCCAATCGACCACGGAGGGTCACAATGAAATCCACACCTATTCTCGTTGCCGCTGCGGCGGCAGTTACTCTCGCCGCCGGCGCCGCTCAAGCGGCAAGCTTGGGCGATATCAAAGCCCGCGGTGTCCTGCATTGCGGCGTCAGCACGGGCCTGCCGGGATTCTCGGCTCCGGATGCCAACAAGAACTGGAATGGCATTGATGTTGATGTTTGCCGTGCTATCGCGGCGGCCGTTCTGGGCGATGCCGGCAAGGTCAAGTATACCCCGCTGACCGCGAAGGAGCGTTTCACGGCTCTGCAGTCGGGCGAAATCGATGTTCTCGCCCGGAACACGACGTGGACGCACACCCGTGACACGTCACTCGGTCTGAACTTCGCCGGCGTCCATTACTACGATGGTCAGGGCTTCCTGGTCACCAAGAGCCTCGGCGTGAAGAGCGCCAAGGAATTGGACGGCGCGGCGGTCTGCATTCAAGCCGGGACGACGACGGAGTTGAACCTCGCCGACTATTTCCGGTTCAACAAGATGCAGTACAAGGCTGTCGTTTTCGACACCTCCGAGCAGACATTGGCCGGTTTCGAGGCCAATCGCTGCGACGTGCTGACCTCTGATCAGTCTCAGCTCTATGCGCTGCGCACCAAAATCAAGAATGCCGCCAACACGGTTGTGCTGCCTGAGGTTATCTCCAAGGAGCCGCTTGGCCCCGTGGTCCGTCAGGGCGACGACCAGTGGTTCAACATCGTCAAATGGACGCTGAACGCGATGATCAATGCCGAAGAGCTCGGCGTCACCTCCAAGAACGTCGATGCCAAGAAGTCCGACAAGAACCCGGCGGTCGCCCGCCTCGTCACCGGCACGGGTGACATGGGCAAGAAGCTCGGCCTCGATAACGACTGGGCTTACCGGATTCTCAAGCAGGTCGGAAACTATGCCGAGATCTTCGAGCGCAATGTCGGATCCGGCTCGCCGCTGAAGATTTCACGGGGTCTGAACGCCCTGTGGAACCAAGGCGGCATCCTCTACGCACCGCCGGTCCGCTAAACACAATAGAAAACCCCTGAGGCCACTGGTCTCAGGGGTTTTCACTTTCTGATCTCCGGGGGCACCAACTTAAGAAAAGACTGATCGATGGCCGACCAACCGACACCCGGAGGCGGTTTACAACCATCGAAGCCGCCGCCGTGGAATGACCCCGCCGTCCGCTCAATCGTCTTTCAGGTTCTGGCGCTAGCCGTGTTGGGATGGTTCTTCTGGACCATTCTCAACAACACCCTCGCCAATATGGAAACGCGGGGCATCTCCACCGGTTTCGCCTTCCTCGGCCGGGACGCCGGGTTTGGCATCCTGATGAGTCTTATTCCCTACGACGAGAGCAACTCCTATGGCCGGACTTTCTTCGTCGGTCTGCTCAATACGGTCCTGGTCGCTTTCCTGGGGATCATTTTGGCGACCATTCTCGGATTTATCATCGGTGTCGCGCGGCTGTCCAACAACTGGGTGATCGCCAAATTGGCGGCGGTTTATGTCGAAGTCGTCCGCAATATTCCCCTCCTGTTGCAGATTTTTTTCTGGTACATCGCGGTGCTTCAGGCGTTGCCCGGCATCCGCCAGAGCATCACGATTGGTGACTCGTTTTACCTCAACAACCGGGGCTTCTTCTTTCCAAAACCCATTTTCGGCGACGGGTTCGGCCTCGTCTGGATCGCATTGATTGTCGCCGTCGTTGCGATTGTCTACCTGAGAAAATGGGCCAAGCAACGGCTTGATCAAACGGGTCAACAGTTCCCGGTCGTTTATACCTCAATTGGGTTGATCATTGGCCTGCCGCTCGTGGCGTTCCTGGTCATGGGCGCGCCGCTGACCTTCGAGTATGCCGAGCTGCAGCGTTTCCGGCTCGCCGGCGGGGCCAGCGTCATCCCGGAGCTGATGGCGTTGCTGTGGGCCCTGACCATGTACACGGCCGCGTTCATCGCCGAAATCGTGCGCGCCGGTATTCTAGCCGTGAGCCATGGTCAGACCGAGGCCTCCCGCGCGCTGGGACTCAAGAACAGCCAATCACTGCAGTTGGTGATTATCCCCCAGGCCATGCGGGTGATCATCCCGCCGCTGACCAGCCAGTACTTGAACTTGACCAAGAACTCGTCGCTGGCGACGGCCATCGGCTATCCGGATTTGGTGGCGGTTTTCATGGGGACAACCCTCAACCAGACCGGACAGGCGGTTGAGATCGTCGCCATGACCATGGCGGTCTACCTGACCATTAGTCTGGTCATCTCGGCGTTGATGAACTTCTACAACAGGAAAATGGCGCTGGTGGAACGATGACGACGGCTTGGCAACCCTCCCCAAGTCTTCCGCCGCCAGCGTCCACCATTGGCGCCGTCGGCTGGGCGCGCAGCAATCTGTTCTCAACTTGGCTGAGTTCCGTATTCACTGCCATCCTGTCGCTCGTCACCGTCTACTTCCTCTGGCAGATATTGGATTGGGCGATCTTCAGCGCCGACCTCGCCGGCAAGGACCAATCGGCCTGCGACGGTGACGGTGCGTGCTGGGTCTTCGTCAAGGACAGGTTCAACTTCTTCATCTATGGCTTCTACCCTGACGCCGAGCAGTGGCGGGTAAACGTCATGTTCATCCTGCTGGCGGCGCTCATTTTCCCGCACTTCTTCGAGAATGCGCCATACAAGAAAGCGCTGGGCTGGATCTTCCTTACCGTCTACCCGGTGGTCTCCGGCGTGCTGTTGCTGGGCGGCGTCTTCGGTCTCGAGTTCGTCGATACGGACAAGTGGGGCGGGCTGATGCTCACCCTGGTACTGTCCTATGTGGGCATCGTCGCGGCGCTGCCCATCGGCATATTGCTGGCGCTCGGCCGGCGCTCGGAAATGCCCGTCATCCGAACCATATGCGTGGTCTTCATCGAGCTATGGCGCGGCGTGCCGCTCATTTCGGTGCTGTTCATGGCCTCGGTGATGCTGCCCCTGTTCCTGCCGGAGGGCACCAATTTCAACAAATTGCTCCGGGCCCTGATCGGCATCACCATGTTTCAATCCGCCTACATGGCGGAGGTGGTCCGGGGCGGCCTGCAGGCGATTCCCAGGGGCCAGTACGAAGCCGCGGCGGCATTGGGTCTCGGCTATTGGCGCTCCATGTGGCTGATCATCCTGCCCCAGGCCCTCAAGCTGGTGATCCCCGGTATCGTCAACACCTTCATCGCGCTGTTCAAGGACACCACTTTGGTGTTGATCATCGGCCTGTTTGAGGTGCTGGGCGGCGTGCAGTCGGCGATTATTGATCCCGCGTGGCAGAACGTAGCGGCGGAGGGCTTTTTCTTCGCCGCGTTTGTCTACTGGATATTCTGCTTTGGCATGTCCCGCTACAGCCAGGCGCTGGAGCGCAAATTGGACACCGGGCATAATCGATAACCCTTCGGGGCTGGAGAAAACCCATGAATGAAGCGGCAACGTCACAAGGCAACGGATCGGATGGCATTATCCAGATGATCGACGTCAACAAGTGGTTCGGCGAATTTCATGTCCTCAAGAACATCAATCTCAATGTCGGCGCCGGCGAGCGGATTGTCATCTGCGGACCGTCCGGGTCCGGTAAGTCGACCGTGATCCGCTGTATCAATCGTTTGGAAGAACACCAGCGGGGACGGATCATCGTGGACGGGGTGGAGCTCACCAACGACCTCAAGCACATCGAGCAGATTCGCCGTGAGGTCGGCATGTGCTTCCAGCACTTCAATCTGTTCCCCCATCTGACCGTGCTCGACAATCTCTGCCTGGCGCCTCAGTACGTCCGCAAGGTGCCGCGGGCTGAGGCGGAAGAAACGGCGATGGAGTATCTGGAACGGGTCAAGATTCCCGAGCAGGCGGACAAGTTTCCGGGTCAGCTCTCGGGCGGTCAGCAGCAGCGTGTCGCCATCGCCCGGTCGCTTTGCATGAGCCCCAAGATCATGCTGTTCGACGAGCCGACCTCAGCCCTCGATCCCGAGATGATCAAGGAAGTGCTGGACACCATGATCGAACTTGCCGAGACCGGCATGACCATGCTGTGCGTGACTCATGAGATGGGTTTCGCAAAAACGGTGGCCAACCGGGTGATCTTCATGGACGGCGGCGAGGTGATCGAATCGAATGAGCCCAACCAGTTCTTCGACAACCCGCAGCACGACCGCACCCAGCTGTTCCTGAGCCAGATCCTGGCCCATTAGCGGATCGCCGCCGGACGGCTGAGGCGGCTCCATACGCCGGCGGGAGGACCCGTCTCCCGGGCTCATCGAAGCGCGGCGGCGGGCATTTCACGTGAAACAATCATTGGGGTCCGGTTTTGATCGCCCGGGTGCGGCCGCGGTTAGCGGAAAAGGAGAGACGGGTGACGACGAACCATTCTTCGGCATTTCCCCGGCGGGGCCTTGCCGAGGCACCGCCGATCGAGATCGCTTTGGGGCCTCGATTGCCAAATCGGCTAGACCGACGGTGCGAGGATATGCGCCTATTCGGCGGCGGCTTGCCTGCCGCCAAGGAGATCCTTCATGGCCTGTTCCCAGTCGTTGGTATTGAAGCCGTAAGGGCCCATTTCGGAGCGCCAGGCGACCCGTCCATCCGTTCCAATCAGGAACAGACGGTCCGGCCAAGCAACGTAAGCTTGCTCGATTGTATCCTCCATGTCGTCAAGCAACATGGGCAGTTCGAGCTCCATCCGCAACATGCAGACCTCGGCCACCTCGGCGCGTTCCTCGATGTTCGTCGGCTGATCAAAGCTGATCCCCGCGTCGACATTGCGCGCGGTGCGAAATCCGCCAATACCGTTCTCGGGGTGGGCTTCCTTCACATAGATGCAGTAGAAGTCGATGTCGTTCTTGTAGGCGTTGTAAATTTCATTGATGCGCACGGCATCATCACGGAAGGGCGGTCACGTGTAGGAGCCGAAAACGAAGGCAACGGGCCTCCCGCCCGCACCCTCAAACTTAATCATCTCGCCCGTCCGCTTGCCCCTCACATCCAGACGTTCCGCCTCAAAATGGGGCGCAGGCTCGCCGACCTGCGGCACGTTTGCGTCGCGGGCATGTTTCTTGTCCATGTATTCCATGAACTCCGCTTCGGTAATGCCCCAGCGTTCCCAGTGCTTGTGCTTAATCATCCTCTCCAGGGCCTGTTCGAAGCTCTCAATTCTTATTGCTTCCATGTTTACCTCCTACGGGTGTTCGGGGCGTACGGTTTGTCTGCGCCGATGAAAAGCTCTCCGCCCCAATGCCTCGGCTCACGAAAAATATCTTCGAGTTCCTTTTGCGGCGATGCGTTGCCGGGATCATTAAAGCGGTTGGTCATTTCATCAGGGTTATCCGACAGGTCGTAAAGCCCGCCGTTATTAGCGACTACAAAAAGGTTGTCTGGTCAAGTAGTATATGGAAAATTTGCGAGGTAAAACCAGAGATAGGGCATGGCCAAGAAAAGCGATATTCGAGATCGGCTCGGTTATAGAATTCAAAATCTTTCCAACAAGATGATCCTCCGGGCGAACCGGACCTATACGGAGAAATTTAATGTCGGGGCCCGGGAATGGCGGGTGATGGCGGTGCTCATGCTCCTTGATGAGGGCACGGCAAAAGAAATCTGCGACATCACCCTGATGGACAAGGCGAATGTCAGCCGGGCGGTGCGCAGATTGATCCAAACCGGCCACCTCAAGAAAAAACCGGATTCGGCGGATAAAAGGAGCACTGTCTTGGTGCCTACAAGGAAGGGTGAGAATCTCTACTACCGCATCAAAAAAGTTTCGGATGCGAGGGAGAAAAAGTTTATGAAAGCCTTGTCTCCAACGGAGAGAAAAGCGCTTCCAGGCATTCTCGCCAAGCTAAACGTTGTGGTCGATGATCTGTTGCTCGGGTCCGAGGATGAGCGGTGACCCGTGACCCGTGACGGGGGCGGCAACACCATCATTGAGCCGGTCCCTGGGGATGAAGATCCGCCATCTGCGGGACCTGCCGAACAACCGCTCCCTTATGGGAGCGCCTTGCACACAGACCTCAGAATCTGGGCCGCAATAATTGTTGATCGTCAGTGACGACGGTTGGTCTGACAATCCCCATCGCCGATTTTCGGTCGACCTTTGCGCAAATTTCAATACCGTCGGAGCCAACTTGCTTGGCGTTGGTGGTGGTGTTACGACCGACAATGGATTCTAAACGCAGTTCTGTCCGGCAGATTTGCGCTTATCAAAATAAATTATGAATGATAAAGTTGACCGAACAACTAATTATTTGAACTAAGCAACCTCTATGGGAGACATGAAGGGAGATATAACATGTCCAAAATGACCAGATTAGCGACCATGATCGCCGTTGCCGGGTTCGCCGCGGGAACATTGCTCTCGTACCCCGCACACGCAGAATGGAAACCCAAGGGTCCGATCAACCTCATGATCGGTTTTGCGCCGGGTGGCGGCGTCGACACCCTGGCTCGCGAAATCATAGCCGAACTTGAAAAACGCAAAGGCTGGAAGATCATCCCGGTGAACGCTGCGGGTCGCGGCGGTGCGCTGATGGCCCGGAAGCTGAAAAACATGCCCAACGACGGTACGGCGCTTGGCATGGCGATCACGGGGTCATTTGGATACGGCATGCTGGCGTCGAAAAATCCGGGTTATGGCTTGGATGACTTCACCTATATTGCGACGGCGACTGCCGGTCAGTTGGGCATCATGGCGAAGGCCAGCAAAGGCTGGAAAACCTGGGATGATGTGGTCAACGCCGCAAAGGGGAAAACACTGAAGTTCGGTGGCATGACGCAGCAGCATGCAGACGTCAACTTTCTCCTGGAGCAAAAATTCGGCGTCAAGTTCAACACTGTCCTTTTGCGCGGCGGCCGGGCCGTATTGAATGCGCTCAACGCCGGCGACATCGACATCGGCTATGGTGCGGGCATCCAGGCCAAAGCCGTAAGAGCGGGTGACATCGTCAACCTGGTTTCGGGGATGTCGGAGCGCCTAAAGGTTTCCCCCGATGCGCCGACGCTAAAGGAAATTGGTATTCCCTACGAGCTTGGTAACTTTATGATCTTCGTGGCGCCGAAAGGCGTCCCGGCAGATGCCCGAAGTTCATTAGCTGACGCGATTGGCGCCATCCTCAAAGACCCGAATACGAAAGCATACAAGTTCATCACTGCGCGTTTTTCCGGACCGCTGGTGTTCACCGGAAAACAGCTTGATGAAATGATGGCGAAGGGTGTTAAGGATGCGAAGACGCTGATGAGCGTCACAAACTAGGAGGCATCAAGCTAAGGACCGGGGAATCCCGGTCCCGTTTTCCATATGGCGGCGCCATGAGACAGGACCGGTGGACAATTGGCGTTGCGGTATTTTTCGTCGTCGCGGCTATCGTCACGCTGGCCGTCTGGATTCCCAACGACATTGAATCCGGTCTCGTCGAGAAACTACGGCGGCAAATTATCATCGGTGACGCGCTGGCGCCGACCGGCGTTGCAGCGGGCATCCTGATCACCGCGGCGCTGATGGGGGTGTTTGCGCTATTCCGGCCGGAGCCCCTCGGCGATGCGCCCGATCTTCAAAGCCTGTCCTTCTTGCTGCGGATGGCGGTAGCGATCGTGCCGGGGCTGGTGATTATGGTGTATGCCGGCCCGCTGGCGGTCGAACTCATGAATGCCATCGGCTTCGACATCGGCAGTTACCGAGAACTTCGCGACACCGTGCCCTATAAGTACATCGGATACGGGATCGGCGGGTTCGTGATGGTCTTCGGCGTTATCCGCGTGGTCGAAAACCGCTTATCCGCCAGCGCGATCTGGGTGTCGATCCTCGCCGTCGTCGTTCTCGCAGTCCTGTATGACGTGCCGTTCGACGACCTGCTGCTGCCGCCAAATGGTGATCAGTAATGCCCGTTCTCGATCACGTCTGGCTCGGTATCCTGGCGGTATTCACTGCGGATCCGTTATTTTCCATCGTCGGAATTCCGATCTCGACCACCATCACCATGGTCTTCTTCGGCTTCATCCTGGGCATCGTCGTCGGCGCCACACCGGGGTTGGGCGGCGTGTCGGCGATGGCGGTCTCATTGCCGATCCTGATCTCGGTCTTTGGATTCAACGCGGATGCGCTGTTGCCGGTCCTCGGTTTCCTGGTCGGCGTCATGAAAGGCTCCACCATCGGCGGTGCCGTCCCGGCGATTCTCTTCAACACGCCGGGCACGCCGGATTCGCTGATGACGACACTGGACGGCTACCCTATGACCCGGAACGGGCAGTCCGGCAAGGCGCTTCGGGTTGCCCATTTCTCGTCGGTGAGCGGCGATACGTTTTCTGATATCGTTCTGATTACAAGCGCCCCGTTTCTTGCAATCCTCGTCGAACGGTTCCTCGATTTTCCGGAGAAGGCAGCACTGATCATTCTCTCGCTTGCCTTTATTTCCGCGGTGGTCGGACGAAATGTCTGGAAGGGATTGCTGGCGGCGTTGCTCGGAATGTTTTTTGCGTTCATCGGCAGAGGCGAGGACGGATATCCGCGGCTGTCACTGAATACGGAAGCCCTGGGCAATGGATTTCCGCTGATCAGCGCGGTCCTCGGCGTGCTGATTATCGGCGAGGTATTCAAGGCGCTCGAAGACATGTGGCGGGAAATGCGGGAAACGTCGGAAATCGCCAAATTCGAGGAGTCCGGTGACAACAAACTCCGTCGCGCGGACATCAAGAAGATTTTGCCCTATATCGGAACGTCCGCCGTCGTTGGGACTGCGATTGGCGCGCTACCGGGCATCGGGTCCACTCTCGCTGCCACCCTGGGCTATGCCACCGGACGGCGTATGCATAAGGGCGACAAAACCTTCGGCGACGGCGTGCCCGAGGGCGTCGCGGCCACCGAAGCAGCCAACAGCTCGGTTGCCGGCGCGAACCTGATCCCGGTGCTGTCGCTAGGCATACCCGGTAATGTCGCGGCCGTGTTCATCATCCTTGCGACGGAATCCATCGGCGGCTTCAATCCCGGGCCCACCGTGTTTCGCATTATTCCCAACGAGATCAACCCGGAAATGGTAATCGTGTTCGGGCTGTTCACCGCAATGATTTTTGCCAACATCCTGAACTGGACGATTGGCGGCGTGTTTATGCGATCCATGGGGGTCATGGTGCGAATTCCCAAACAACGCCTGCTTCCGATCGTGCTCTTGCTTACCCTGACGGCAATTTACGTCCAGCAAACCAATATGTTCGCCATCTATATCACAATATTTTTCGGCCTGATCGGCTATATCATGCGCAAGCTGGATTTTTCCGTCTTGCCGTTCGTGATCGCCTTCATCCTCGCCAATAACCTCGAAGAAGCCATGCGGCAGGCATTCGCGGCAACCGGCTCCAATCCGTGGTTCCTGTTCGCGAGCCCGATCTCGATCGCATTCATCGCGCTGGCGGTGTTCGTGACCGTGTTTTTCGCCCGCAATCAGAAAGCGCTCGGATGAAATGACGCCGCGGAACCTCCTCTGACTTGGATCGGATGAACAGAGTATGGCGGCTGCGGGGTTGGCCATAGTCGATGAGGCGCGCGGCCGATTGAAACAATTCAATGGTTCAACGCCGGCAAACCGGGAGATGTAAATTGGTATTCGTCGAACCGACAAACCTAGAGGTGCTGGCCTTGAAAGGCTTGCACCTATACCACGCTGGTCGATCGAATTGTTCCGGACGTGTGAGGCTGCTCCTGGAGGAAAAAAACCTGCCTTGGGAAAGCCACCAAATTCGATTGGAAAAAAGGGAAAACGTAACGGAAGAGTATTTCGGCATTAATCCAAAAGGCGTCGTTCCCGCTTTGGTGCATGATGGCAGGGTGATAACCGAGTCGAATGATATTCTGGCCTATGTGGAGGAGGAATACCCCACTCCCAGTTTCCGCGAGGTTGCCGCCGACGCGCAACCGGAGATAGACAGATGGCTGACGCTCTCCGGCGATTCCCATATGCCCGGGATCAAAACCATCCAATATTACAAACGAAATCCCGAAGTGATGCGGAAGACGGAGGAGGAAGTAACGCTTTACCGTCAGCTTCAAACCGACCCCGCCTATCTGGAGTTTCACGGCAAGCACGAGCCCGGCAGAAGTTTCAGCGCCGAGGACGCTCAGGGCGCGACAAATTTGATGGATGGCATCTTTGTTGAAATGGAAAAGGTTCTGTCGGAACACCAATGGCTGGTCGGGGACACCTACACTTTGGCGGATATTTCCTGGGCGCCGTCAATAACCACGCTTTTGGCTGACGAGCACCGGTTCGGTCCGTTTGACTTCGATCCATATCCAAACCTTACGGCCTGGTACGAGCGAATTATTAAGCGGCCGGCCTATCAAACATCCATCTTTGCCTGGCGTACCCAGAGGTGGGACGACGACTGATCCAATTCCTCTCAATCATGTCCGCCTGTGGCTAATTGCGGACCTCTCATAGGGTTCGCGACAACGTTTCCCTAATCGTTCCCCTGGAAATAGAACGCCAGCGGAGGTTCACCGAATATTTTAGCTAAATGACTGAAAAGAATGGTGGGCGCGGCTGGGATTGAACCAGCGACCCCCGCCGTGTGAAGACGGTGCTCTCCCGCTGAGCTACGCGCCCGCTCCGGGGATGGGGACGGGCATATAAGTGGTGCGTGCCAAGTCTGTCAAGCGAGGGCGGCTCGGCTTGAGATAGTCACGCCCCCTCCCTGGAATGCTTCAATCCACCGGATTACGCGGCGGGCGCATAGGGCTTATGACCTCGACGCATTTTACCAAGATGTAAGGGACATTCCCGACGCCGAGCCCGGCAACCACACCCTCCGTCACGACCCCGGCCTGGATTTCATCGTGCTGTCCCACGTTCAGGCGCGGGGCAAGACCTCGCCGCCCCACGATCACGGTGCGTTGCGGGCCATCTGAGGTCAAGCCACCGAGTTCACCGAGATGACCGAATACGGCCAAAACGGCGGCGGCGGCAAGGACGGCTGTGCCGACATCGAAATCCGCCGGAGGTACCGGCTCGAACCCGGCGATGCGGGCACATTCGGACCGCACCGGATTCGCTCCATCCACTTTCCGGAAAACGCCCGATTCATCCGCGCGGCCGGCACCGGCCTGTCCCGCATCTCGACCCGCAAGTTCGATATGGCGGCCAACATGCAGCCCGCGCCCGCCTCGGCGGGGCCGGAAAATAATTCGACGGAAAAATGTCCCTCCCGGCGTTAGGGGGATTGACAATGCGTGCGAGGACCAGTCCCCAATCGCTAATTGAAATCAACGTTCTTGCAAAAGAGGTTCGTGATGAAAAAATCCCTCAAACTCTCCCTGTTGGCTGGCGCGGTGGCGGTGGTTTCGGCAGGCTTTGCCTACGTTTCCGTTTCCGATGCCGGTACGCCGGCGACGGGCGTCACCAATGCGGTTGTGTCCGGGGCCGCCGGGGAGGCCCGTCAGCACGATCTGATGCACCGGCGCGCTCATTTCCGCGGCCGTGGCGGTCCCCGCGGATTTCGGGGTGGACCGCGTGGCGGATTCCGCGGCGGGCGGATGTTTGAAACCTTCGATGCCAACGAAGACGATCGGATTACCCAGGCCGAGATCGATGCCTTCCGCAAGGGCCAGTTCGACGAGCACGACGCCAACAATGACGGCAAGCTGACCCTTCAGGAATATCAGAACCTGTGGCTGTCGGTGATGCGGGAGCGCATGGTCGATGCTTTCCAGCGCCATGATGACGACGGCAATGCCGAAGTCACCCTGGAAGAGTTCTCCGAACGGTTCTCGCGCATGGTGCGCCGCCTGGACAACGACGGCGACGGCGCCATCACCCGGGACGACCTGCGGAGCCGGTTCGGGCCTCGCGGTGGTCCGAGAGATGGTCGGCGCGGAGAACGCCGCGGGCCCGGACAAGGCCAAGGCCAGAGGGACAACTAAATTCGTTTGTTCCAAGTTATTGCCACATGACTTGCCGGGGCGGTGCGATGCGTACCGCCCCGTTTTGTTTGCCCTGGCCGTATGCTATGGCTGAGCCATGGAAACCACGTTCGGGGCCTCGTGTGACAGACGCGGATAGAGAGAAGCGCGCGGCCGGACGCGCGGCGGCCGGCTACGTGGCATCGGGAATGGCCGTCGGCGTCGGCACCGGTTCAACGGTAAGATATTTCATCGACGCGCTCGGCGAACGGGTCAGGGACGAAGACCTCACGGTCCGTGGAATCCCGACCTCCGGGGACTCGGCGGAGAAGATGAAGGCCCGGGGGATCGAGGTTGTCGGCTTCGACGAAGTGAACAAGCTGGATGTGGCGGTCGACGGGGCCGATGAGGTCAGCGCCGAATTCCATATGATCAAGGGCGGCGGCGGCGCGCTGCTCAGGGAAAAGATCGTTTTGACGGCTGCCGAGCGGCGGGTGATCATCATCGACTCGTCGAAACAGGTGAAGACGCTGGGCGCCTTCGATCTGCCGGTCGAGGTCATCCCCTTCGGCCATGAGTACGTGTTAAACACGATCGCGCAAACCGGGGCGACGCCCAGAGTACGCCAATCGGGTGGCGGCGATTTCCACACCGACAACGGTAATCTGGTTTTGGATTGTGCGTACGGGTCCATCGCCGATCCGCGGGCGCTGGAAGGAGTTTTGAAGGGCATCCCCGGTGTGGTCGAGACAGGCCTGTTTCTGGGGCTGGTGGATGAATTGCTGGTCGGCCGGGGCGACGAGGTGGAGACCATCACCGCGAACGAGGTGTGGGGCTGAACCGGCGTCTGTTCAGCCGGCGGCCATCTTGCGGCCGAACCGGGTCATCAGCTTCTTGTGTTTCTTCTCGTCGGCCGCCCGGACCGCGTCTTCGATCGGCATCCGCTTCCGGTCAACGGTGCATCGGCCCGCATCCCTGTGGATTCCGGGGGTAACGCCGTCACAAAACCGAAACATTCGATCAGGGCGGCGTGGTTGGGCTGAGCGGTGATTTGCCGAGGACCATGTCGGCCGCCTTCTCGGCGATCATGATGGTGGGGGCATTGGTGTTTCCGCCGACGATGCGGGGCATGATGGAGGCGTCGACTACCCGCAGCCCGTCGATTCCTTTGACCCGAAGTTCGGGGTCGACGACACTCTTATCGTCGGTCCCCATCTTACAGGTGCCGACGGGGTGAAAGATGGTTCCGGCGTTTCCCCGGATATAGTCCCGGACATCGTCATCCGTTCTCACCGTGGGCTGGGGCATGAACTCTTCCGGTGTCAGATGCTGGAGGGTCTCGCTGGTGGCGATGCGGCGGGCTTCCTGGAATCCCTTGAAGAGAATTTCCAGGTCTTGTTCCTCACTGAAGAACTGCGGCTGCACCACCGGCGGTTTCGACGGATCATTGTCGGCGACCGTAACCTCCCCCCGGCTTTTGGGACGCAGCAACACCGCATTCGCAAGATATCCATGGCCGTAGCCGACCATCCGGGGCGGCGGCTCGCGGTAGCCGGGGACGAAGATGAACTGGATGTCTGGCCGGATGACGGCGGGGTCGGATTTCCAGAACCCCCCGGCCTCGACCATATTGCTGGCGAGCAGGCCCCGCCGCCGCAGGAAGTATTGAATTCCAGACCAGGCCAGAGACGGCAGCGCCGCCACCGATAGGCCATAGGCGAGCCGGCTGCGGGTGCGGTAGTGGGCGGCCGCCGAAACATGATCCTGCAGATTCTTGCCAACACCGGGAAGGTCATGGATGACGCCAATGCCGTTATCTGCGAGCTCGCCGCCGGGACCGATCCCCGACTGCAAGAGGATTTTTGGCGAGACCAACGCACCCGCCGAGAGGATCACTTCCTTCCGGGCATCGATCCGTCGCTCACCGTTGATCATTTCGACACCGGTTGCTCTGCCACCGTCGAGTAGCACCCGAGCCACCGCGGCATCGGTGATCACTTCGAGGTTTTTGCGCCGCCGTGCCGGCTTGAGGAAGGCGACCGCCGTGGACGCCCGGCGTCCGTTTTTCTGGGTCACCTGATAGTTTCCGAAGCCCTCTTGGGTCTCGCCGTTGAAATCAGCTGAGCGCTTGTACTGCAGCTGTTCCGCGGCGCTCGTCCACAGTTCGTTCAGCGGGCTCGGCGTATCCAGATATTTGACGTTGAGCTCACCGCCGGTGCCGTGAAGCTCGCCGTCGAAATGTTCATTGTTTTCGGACTTCTTGAAATAGGGCAGGACGTCGCGCCACGCCCATCCGGGGTTGCCGAGTTCCGCCCATTCATCGTAGTCGCCCTGATTGCCGCGGATGTAAACCATGCCGTTGATGGCGCTGGATCCGCCGAGGGTTTTCCCTCTGGGCAGGAAGATCGGCCGGTTCTTGGCGTGTGCCTGGGGCTCGGAGAAGAAAAGCCAGTTGATCTTGGGATCGCTCATGCCGCGCAGGAGGCCGAGCGGAATATGAATGAATGGGCTGCGATCGGGTGGCCCGGCCTCCAACAGGCAGACCGAGTTGGACGGATCCTCGCTCAACCGGTTGGCCAGCACGCAGCCCGCCGAGCCGCCGCCGACGATCACATAGTCGAAGCTCTTCCAAGCGTTGTTTGCCATGTCTCTCCCTGCTCCCCCGCTAAAGGGTAGGGGAGCGAGGTCAACGGTTCAATTCAGCGGTCGGCTGGCTGTCCGCCGCACGGCCAACAGGCCGGCTAGGGTCGGGACTCGATTGAGCCGCCATAGGAGTGTTGCGGCGATGAGGACGGCACGGCACGAGATCCCTCGCCCCCTTCAGAGAGGGATGCGGAGGCATAAAATGATTGCGTCATGGCCGGGCCCCAGACCCGGCCATCCATGTGTCTCGCCGGCCGCGAGGCGTGGATCACCGGGTCAAATAAGGTCAATTCGGACGAATTGACCGACCCGGTGATGACGACTTGCGGGTGAGCGGGGAGAGGGAGTTTCGGTGGGTCCCCTCGCTCCCTTCCCGGGGGAGAGGGACAGGGTGAGAGGGCGCAAAAAGGAGAAACCCCTAATTGAGTACGGACCCTAGGTGCGTTCCAGGATGTGCAGGCCCCGGTCCCGGTCCATCAGATAGATCAGCCGCCGGTCATCCTCATAGACGTCGTTGGAGAGCACTTCATCGCATCCCGGCGGTTTGTCGGGCACGAAGGAGGCAACCTCCTTGGGCGCGTGGGGGTTGGCGAAGTCGACGACCCGCAGCCCTTGGGCGAACCAGGCAAACGGAATGTCGGTGCCGCGCACTTCTTCCACCGGCTGATGACACCCGCTCCGCACCGGGGTCGGTTCGCGGCTGCCCAATCCCTCGACCTGGTAGCTGGAGACGGGGATGGGGTTCTCCTCGTCGGTGATGTCGATCACCCAGGCGAAAGCGGGTCCCGCATCCGCCGGCCGCGCCACGTCTTCGTCCGCCACCAGCATGATATCCATGCCCTGAATTTTCTCCGGGAACGGCAGGCAGGTGTGGGTCGGGCAGGGGAAGGGCGGGAAGGTGGAGAAGCGGGATACCTCTTTCGGGTTGCTCATATCGGTGATGTCGAGGATCGCCCAACCCGCATGCCAATAGCTGACGTAGAGCCGGTCGCCCCGTCGGATCGGATGATGGCAGCGCAGCCGCTTGACCGGCACGTCCGCTTCCTCGCCGCCGGCGACATGTTGGCCGGGCCAATGCCAGCGCCCGACCTCTTCCGGCTTGGTCGGGTTGGACATGTCGAGGATCATGCAGATATGGCCTTCATAGCCCTCCGCCGTGGGAGAGATGTAGGCGTAACGGTCATCCACGGTGAACCGGTGGACGCCGTCGCCGGCGGTCTCCCAGAAATGGATGTGTTTGGGGTCCAATGGATCGGACACATCGAATATGTTGAGCCCGCCCGTGAACCCGGCTTCGGTCTCGCCCGTATAGTCGATGGATTCGTAATTGGTGAGCATCAGATCGCCCATGATTCGCACCTTGTGGGCATGGCAGCCCTGATGTTTGCAGTCGAGGGTTTTGACCACCTTCGGATTCTTGGGGTCGGCCACATCGATGACGGTGGTCGCTTCCTTGCCGAGGGTGTGACCGACATAAGCGGTGGTTCCGCTGACGGTGATTTGGCCGCCGCCCTTGACGTCGACCCAACTGACCTCACGAATTCCTGATGCTTCGGGCATTCGATCCTCCCCATTGTCTTGAGGCTATTTTGGACGCCCAAATGGTCGGAAACAAGAAAATCGAGCGTGCTCAGAATTTCCGAAGTGTCGGGATCAACTCGTCGAAATGATCGATCAAGGCATCGGCGCCCAACTGATCGGGTGGAATGTTGGTGTACCCGAAACTGACCGCGATGGATTTCACCCCGGCGTTCCCGGCGGCGCCGATGTCGGCTGTCGAATCACCGACCATTATGGCCTCCCCGGCACTCACGCCGGCGAGCTCAAGGGCCCGATTGAGGGGTGCGGGGTCGGGCTTTCGGGCGCCCACTTGGTCATAACAGACGACGGGCTCAAACGTGCCGTTTGCGCCGAGACCCTCCAACACAGGCCCGGTCAGCGACGCCCTTTTGTTGGTGCAGATACCAGTGACCACTGCCCAGTCCCGAAGCTGTGCCACCGCTGCCAGCGCCCCTGGAAAAAATTTGGTGTCGACCACGCAATTGGCGCGGTAATCCTCCAGGAACTCGTCGAAAATCCGATCCAGCTCTTCATCGGAAAGAGGTTCGCCCAATATATCGTATGCACCTCTCAGCATCTTGTCGGCGCCGCCGCCGATCAAGGACATGGATTGTTCGTTCGTCAGGGCGGGCTTGCCTTCCCGCTCCAGTCCCCGGTTGAGGGCCGCGTGCAGGTCCGGGTTGGTATCGGCAAGGGTGCCGTCGAGATCGAAGATGACGGCCTTGAAGGGAACGGTCATGGATCCTCGGCAATGCAAAGTTGCGTAACACGAAGTGACTTGGCCTATTTCTGCCCCTGTGGCAAGGTCGCGCCGCGCGATTCGGGTAGGAGTCACAGTTGCTTAACACCTGCCGGCGCATTTTGATTTTCGACTGATATGACCGAGACCAATACCGCCGCCATCATTCTCGCCGCCGGCATGGGGACGCGCATGAAATCGGCGCTGCCCAAGACCCTGCACGCGATCGCCGGCCGTCCCATGCTGTACCTGCTCCTGGATACGGTCGAGGCGTTGGGTCTTGATCGTGTCGTCGTTGTATCGGGGCCGGAGCTGGAATCCCATGAGGACGATATTGCGGCCCACCCGGCGAACCCCGCCATCGCTTATCAGACGGAAAGGCTCGGGACCGGTCATGCAGTCCTGGCGGCGAGGCGCGCGCTGCCGGACTTTGGTGGAGACGCGCTGATCCTGTTCGCTGGAGATCCGCTGATCACCGCCGACACCTGCCGTACTGTCCTCGCGCGCCTCCGCGGCGCGGGCGAACCGGCGGTCGTCGTCGCCGGCAAAAGGCCGGGGGAGCCGGGCAAGGCCGGGCGGCTTGTGACCTCGGATGGTGGTCAGCTGGACCGGATCGTCGAGGCGCGGGACGCCAGCCCGGAGGAACTTGCCATCCCACTTTGTAATGCGGGTGTGATGGCGGTTGGGCGCGGACAGCTGTTCCCGCTGCTGGACCGGGTGACAGACGACAATGCCAAGGGCGAATACTATCTGACCGATATTGTCGGTCTGGCACGTTCCGACGGCGCTACCTGCGCCTACGTGGAAGCGCCGGACGAAGAGGTGATGGGGATCGATACCCGCGCCGATCTCGCCCGGGCGGAAGCCATCGTTCAGGAGAGACTCAGGTCGGCCGCCATGGATGCCGGCGCCACGCTCATTGATCCGGCGACAGTCTATTTGTCCTGGGACACCAGGCTGGGCCGGGACGTGACGGTCGGGCCAAACGTCATCTTCGGACCCGGGGTCACCGTCGGCGACAATGTGACCATTCGTGCCTTCTGCCATCTGGAGGGCGCGAGCGTGTCCGACGGCGCCATCGTAGGGCCCTTTGCCCGGTTGCGGCCGGGCACCGACATCGGCGTCGATGCCCATATCGGCAATTTCGTCGAGATCAAGAACGCGGTGGTCGGGCAGGGTGCAAAGATCAATCACCTCTCCTATGTGGGAGATGCGTCCGTGGGGCCCGCGGCGAATATCGGGGCGGGCACCATCACCTGCAACTACGACGGCTATCTCAAACACCGGACGGAAATCGGTGCGGGAGCGTTCATCGGTTCCAACACGTCACTGGTCGCGCCGGTCGCGGTCGGCGCCGGTGCGGTCACCGGAGCCGGCAGCGTGATCACCAAGGATGTCGGCGACGGCAATCTGGCGGTGGCGCGCGGCGAACAACGCCAAATCGAGGACTGGACGGCCTTCAACCGGGCGGCCAAGCAGGCGGCGGACTGAACATGTGCGGCATCGTCGGCATCATCGGGAAAGGCGAAGTCGGTCCGCTGCTGCTGCAGGGCCTCAAACGCCTGGAATACCGCGGTTACGATTCCGCCGGCATCGCCACTTTGGACAACGGCCATATTGGCCGACGGCGGGCCGAGGGCAAGCTCTCCAATCTGGAAAGGCTTCTTGAAGACGATCCGATCCGGGGAACGACGGGGATCGGCCACACCCGCTGGGCCACCCACGGCGTGCCGAGCGAGGTCAACGCGCACCCTCATGCCACGGAGAAAGTGGCGCTGGTGCATAACGGCATCATCGAGAACTTCCGCGAGCTGCGGGACGAACTGGTCGCGGCGGGCCGGAACCTCGCGTCCGAAACCGACACTGAGGTGGTGGTGCATCTGATTACCCAGCACCTCAACGACGGGATGGAGCCCGCGGCCGCCGTCGCCAAGACGCTTCAGCGGCTCGAAGGAGCGTTCGCGCTTGGCATTGTGTTCGCCGGACATTCGGATCTGATGATTGCGGCGCGGCGCGGCTCGCCGCTGGCCATCGGCTACGGCGAAGGCGAGATGTTTATCGGTTCCGACGCCCTCGGCCTCGCCCACCTTTCCCAGCGGATCACCTATCTGGAGGACGGTGACTGGGCGGTGCTCAACGGCACCGGCGTTCGTATCCGCGATGCGGACGGCGCGGACGTGGAACGCTCCATCTTCAAGGTGGAGATATCGGGTGCGCTGACCGGTAAGGGCGGTCATCCCCACTACATGCTCAAGGAGATCTATGAGCAACCCCAGGTGATCGGCGATACGCTGCACAGCTTCCTCAATCCCGCCGACCGCACCATCACCCTGCCCGAATTGCCGGTCGACCTGGCCGCCGTGACCAAGGTCACCGTCTCGGCCTGCGGCACCGCCTTCTACGCCGCGCTGACCGCCAAATATTGGCTGGAGAGTATCGCCCGGGTGCCGGTGGAAGCGGATATCGCATCCGAGTTCCGCTACCGGGCCATGGACATGCCGGCGGGCGGTCTCGCCCTGTTCATCTCCCAGTCCGGGGAAACGGCGGACACCTTGGCGGCGCTTCGCTACGCCAAGGAACAGGGGCAGACGGTGATCTCGGTGGTCAATGTGCCCGAAAGCACCATCGCCCGGGAATCGGACGCCATCCTGCCGACCTATGCCGGCCCGGAAATCGGCGTGGCTTCGACCAAGGCGTTCACCACCCAGTTGACCGTGCTCGCCTGCCTGACCGTCGTGATGGCCCGCGCCCGCGGCGTCATCGGCGAGGCGCGCGAGGCCGAACTCGCCGAAGCCCTCACCGAGGTGCCGTCGCGGGCGGCGGAGGTGTTGAATCACGACGAGCACCTGAAATCGCTGGCCTACGAAGTCTCTCATGCCCGGGACGTTCTTTATCTCGGGCGGGGCACCAGCTACCCCATCGCGCTGGAAGGCGCGTTGAAGCTGAAGGAGATCAGCTACATCCACGCCGAGGGCTATGCCGCCGGCGAAATGAAGCACGGCCCCATCGCGCTGATCGACGACAACGTGCCGGTGATTGTCATCGCCCCTTCGGACAGCCTGTTCGACAAGACGGCTTCCAACATGCGGGAGGTCATCGCCCGGGGCGGGCGGGTGATCTTTATTTCCGATGCCGAAGGCGCCAAGAAGCTCGGCGATCTTGCGGCGGCGACGATCGCGCTTCCGAGCGTCGATCCGTTTGTTTCGCCCATCCTCCATGCCATCCCGGTGCAGCTGCTGGCCTATCACACGGCGGTCATCAAGGGCACCGACGTGGACCAGCCCCGCAACCTCGCCAAGAGCGTCACGGTGGAGTAGGGGCCATCTCGAAGCCCGATATTCTCTATGCCAGCGAGCACGAGGCGGATTTCTTCGCCCTCCTCGAGGAGCACTACACGCTCCACGTGGCGCCCATGGAAATGGGACCGGAGAGGGACGCCTTTCTGGCCGAGGCCGGGCCCAAAGTGCGGGCAATGATCGCCATTTCCATTCTGGGGCCGCGGCCGGAGCAGATCCGCGAAATGACGTCGCTTGAGCATCTCGCCTATCTGGGTGCCGGCTATCAGAGCATGGCCATGGACGCGTTCAAGGAACTGGGTGCGACGGCGAGCTTCGTTCCCGCCGCCAACGCCGGCGCCGTCGCCGAGTATGCCCTCGCCCTGATGCTGGCGTGCGTCCGGGAGCTGCGGTCGGCGGACGCCTTCGTCCGCGATGGGCGCTGGGGTCCGGAGTTCGGCCCGCCGCCGGTGCCGGAACTGCGGGGCCGCAGGATCGGGATCGTCGGCCTGGGCGATATCGGATCGCGCATCGCCAAGCTGGCCGCCGCCTTCGGTCCCGACATCGCCTACACCAAGCCGGGCAAAGGCGATGCACCCTATGCCTACTACCCGAGCCTTCTGGAACTGAGTGAGGCGTCGGATGTTTTGGTGATCTCGGCCCCGGGAGGTCCGGAAACAAAGCACATGGTGAATACCGAGGTGCTCGCGGCGCTCGGGCCCACCGGCTACCTGATCAACGTCGCCCGCGGCTCCATAGTTTCCAACGGCGATCTCATCGCCGCCCTGGAGGCCGGGACGATCCGCGGCGCGGGACTGGACGTGGTCGACGGCGAGCCCGGTGTGCCCGAGGCTCTGCGCCGGATGGACAACGTAATTTTCTCGCCCCACCGGGCCGGCGTCACCCGCGAGGCCATCCGGGTGCAGTGGAAAACGGCGATGGAGAACCTCGCCGCTCACTTCGCCGGGGAGCCGCTCATTACCCCGATCCCCGGGTTCGAGGGCAACTGACCTTATCTGTGGCCTTATTTGTGGCCGTGTCCGCCGGTCTTTGTGTTTTCCGGCTTGTGGCCCGGGTTCATGGTGTTCTGCTTCCGCTGTAACGAAACAGGCCATCTGCTCTTGATGTACGAGATCACCGCCCAGATTTGGGCATCATGGAGGCGAAACCCAAAAGCCGGCATGCCGTCTTTGATCGGCTTGCCGCTCCGATCCTCGGAGCCCGCCGAAATCTGGTTGAACATGTACTGATCGGAATGATGGGATCCGTGTCCCCGCTCGTCGAGCCGCGGCGGGATCAGGTTCTTCGGGAACTTCGCCGGATTGACCGGTCCCCGGAGATTCTCGCCGTGGCATTCGGCGCAATTCTCCAAATAGACCGTTTTGCCGACGGACACCTGATGGTGATTTCCCGTGTCGACCGGATGGGTGGCATCCGCCGGAACGATAAACAGGATCGCCGCGCCGAAGGCCAAGGATGAGATCAGGGACTTCCTCATCGGTTGCTCCGTTGATTGACGCTGCGCCGGTCGATCATCTCCTGGCGCCGCCGGACGTTCGCCGGCCAAGTGCTTTTGATGTACGCTAGCACAGCCCAAATCTGGTGATCGGATAAACTTTCTTCGAAGCCCGGCATGGCGCTGTTGAAATCGTTGCCGGGGATCAATTTCTCGCCGCCCAGCTTGGTGTAATCGAACAACAACCGGTCGGGGTGATGCCAGGTGTGGCCGCTCTCATCATGGGGCGGGGCGGGAAGGGTCCCGTCGGGCAGGGTCGCCCGCCAGTTGGGCTGCCCCTCCAGATTCTTGCCGTGGCAAGAGGCACAGTGTTCGGCGTAGACGATCTTGCCTTCGGCAACCAAAACAGCGTTTGAGGCATCCGCCGACGTCGCACCGTTGTCCGGGCCGGCGAAGTAGTAGATGCCGGTCCCCGCCACGAGGACGGCGAGGCCAATTCCAAGGGCGAACCGGACTCTTCGTTCCATTCCAATTACATAGCCCTTCCCATGGCTGGAAGGTCAAGGATTCATGGACTACATTGCATCCAAGGGTTGGTTGCCGTTGTTTGGCACCGCTCATCAGGGGAACGATTTGCATGCCCAAGTACGATTACGATCTCATCACCATCGGCGCCGGTTCCGGCGGCGTCCGCGGCACCCGCCTCGCCGGCGGCTACGGCGCGCGGACGGCGATCATCGAAGAGGAGCGGGTCGGCGGCACCTGCGTGCTGCGCGGCTGCGTGCCGAAGAAGTTGCTGATCTACGGCGCCCACTACGCGGAACATCTGGAGGATGCGGTCAATTATGGCTGGTCCGTCGACGGCGCTTCTCATGACTGGGCGCGGATGATCGACACAAAGAATGTCGAACTCGACCGGTTAAACGGCATCTACCTCCGAATCCTGAGGGAGAACAATGTGGAGGTGGTCGATGGGCGGGGCGTCGTCACCGATCCCCATACGGTGGAAGTGAACGGCAAGTCCATGACCGCCGAGAAGATCCTGGTTGCGGCTGGCGGCTGGCCGTCGACGCCGGACATTCCGGGCATCGAGCATGTGATCTCGTCCAACGAGGCGCTGGAACTCAGGGAGTTGCCGAAGCGGATGGTGATCGTCGGCGGGGGTTATATCGCCGTCGAATTCGCCGGCATCTTCGCGGCACTCGGCGTCGAGGTTACGGAGGTGATCCGCGCCGAGGCGATCCTTCGGGGCTTCGATCACGACATCCGGGTGAACCTGACAGATGAAATGCAGAAGCGCGGCATCAGGGTCCTCTCGGAGACCGTCATCCGCTCCATCGAAAAGGACGGGGATGTTTACACGCTCCGCTGTGCCGGCAACGAGATCATCGAGACCGACCTCGTCATGTACGCCACCGGCCGAACGCCCAATACGGCCGGCCTGGGTCTGGCGGAGGCGGGCGTTGAGCTTTCCGACGGCGGCGCCGTAATGGTCGATGAGTGGAACCAGTCCTCGGTCGAGAGCATCTACGCCGTCGGCGACGTCACCGACCGCATCGCCTTGACCCCGGTCGCCATCCAGGAGGGAAGGGCGTTCGCCGAGACCAACTTCAACGACAATCCGCTGACGGTCGACTACGACGACGTGCCGTCGGCGGTGTTCTCGACCCCGCCGGTGGGTTCGGTCGGGCTCTCGGAAGAAGACGCTCGCGCCCGCTACGGCGACATCGACGTCTATGTTTCCCGGTTCAAGCCGTTGGTGCACACCTTGTCGGGCCGGGACGAGCGCTCTTTCATGAAACTGCTGGTCGATGCCCATACCGACCGGGTGCTCGGCGCGCACATGATGGGCTTGGACGCGCCGGAAATCATCCAGGGCGTTGCCGTCGCCATCAAGTGCGACGCCACCAAGGCGCAGTTCGATGCGACGACCGGTATCCATCCCTCGGCGGCGGAGGAATTCGTCACCATGCGGGAGAAGCGCCCCGACCCGGAACGCGCTCAGGCGGCGGAGTAGGAGGCGAAACAACGAATGGCCGATCTTCCTCTCTCCTTTGCCGCTTGTGAATACGACCACGTCCGGGACCTGGCCGATGGTAAGGTCACGGCCAAGGGGATCGAGATCATCCCCATGCTGTTTGACGAGCCGCACTTCGTCTTCCACAGGGCGGCCAACTATGAGGACTTCGACATCGCCGAGATGTCGTTCGGCCGCTACATCTCCATGGTGTCGCGCCGTGCCAACGACATGACGGCGATCCCGGTGTTTCCGTCCCGCGTCGCCAGGATCGGCTCTTTCTACGTGCCGCGCGGCTCGAAGCTGAAATCGCCCGAGGACCTGACGGGCAAGCGGGTGGGCATCCCGGAATGGACCCAGACGGCCAGCATCTATTCCCGTGGCTGGCTGGCCGAAACCTGCGGCGTCGATCTCAAATCGATCGAGTGGGTGCAGACCGGTGTCGACGAACCGGGCAGACCCGAGCCGTCGCCGGTGAAGCTTCCCAAGGGCATCAAGGTTCGGCCTGACGCGGAGTATTCCCTCTCGGAGTTGCTCGTCAATGGCGGTATCGATTGCGTCATGACGGCACTGCCGCCGAAGCCGTTCCGCGACGGGGACGGCCGGGTGCGGCGGCTGGTGAAGGACTCCAAGAAAGCCGAGATCGCCTACTTCAAGGAGACCGGCATCTTCCCAATCATGCACGTAATCGCGGTCCGCAATGAGGTGCTGGCCGAACACCCCTGGGTCGCGGTTAATTTGCTCGAAGCGTTCGAGCGGTCCAAGCGGAACGCAATCGGGCGGACGCTGCGGGGCTCGCACTCGGCCTATCCGATTCCGTGGGGCTATGACGCGGCTCTGGAAGCCCGGGAATTGTTCGACGGCGACGTGTTCCCGTACGGTCTCGAGCCCAACCGGACCACCATCGAGGCCTTCCTGCGCTTCGGGCATGCACAAGGTGTGGCGCACCGCAAACTCAAGCCGGAAGACCTGTTCGTGCCGTCGACCCTGGAGCGGATTCTTACATAGATTGCTCCCTCGTTCGGTGGCGGGTCATTGTTCTGTGACCCAACCTTATTTCCCTGGAATTCCGCGGCGTTCCGGCGTATAACCCCGCGCTCTGAAAGGAATACTTCCTGGGGATAGGAAAATGGCTGCGAAATGGGCGCCGGACAGCTGGCGCGGCAAACCCATCGAACAGGTGCCGGAATACCCGGACGCCGAGGAACTCGCCGACGTTGAGGCCCGGCTTTCCGGGTATCCGCCGCTGGTCTTTGCCGGCGAAGCGCGGCGCCTGAAGCGGTCTCTCGCCGACGTTGCGGCGGGAAAGGCTTTTCTGCTCCAGGGCGGCGATTGTGCGGAAAGCTTCGCTGAATTCCATCCCGACAACATCCGCGATCTGTTCAAGATCGTCCTGCAGATGGCCGTGGTGCTGACGTTCGGCGCGGCCCTGCCGGTCGTCAAGGTAGGCCGGCTGGCCGGTCAATTCGCCAAGCCCCGCTCGGCGCCGACGGAAACAATTGACGGCGTCGAGTTGCCGAGCTACCGGGGCGACATCATCAACGGCATCGAATTCGATGCCGAGGCCCGGGTGCCGGATCCCAAGCGTATGGAGCAGGCGTACTATCAGGCGGCTTCGACCCTCAACCTTGTGCGGGCGTTTGCCCAGGGCGGATTCGCCGATCTCCATCGGGTGCAGCAGTGGAACATGGGTTTCGTTGCGGACTCGCCGTTGGGCGAGCGCTACACCGACCTCGCCAACCGTCTGGATGAGACCCTGGCCTTCATGGCGGCCTGCGGCTTGACCAGCCAGAGCGCGCCGCAGATCGCGGAGACCGAATTCTTCACCTCGCACGAGGCGCTGCTGCTGCCCTACGAGCAGGCCATGACCCGGGTCGATTCCACCACCGGCGACTGGTACGACACGTCGGCCCATTTGCTGTGGTGCGGTGAACGGACCCGCCAGTTGGAGAACGCGCAAATCGAGTTCTTGAAGGGCATCGGCAATCCGGTTGCCTCGAAGGTCGGCCCGACCACGGAACCCGACTACCTGATCAGGCTGACCGACATCCTCAACCCGGAAAACGAGCCGGGTCGCCTCACCCTGATCTCGCGGATGGGCGCCGACCAGGTCGAAGAGGTGCTGCCGGCCTTGGTGCGCCGGGTGAAGGAGGAGGGCCGCCATGTGGTCTGGTCCTGCGATCCCATGCACGCCAACATGGTCAAATCGGCCAACGGCTATAAGACCCGCCACTTCGATCGCATCCTGCGGGAGGTGGAGGGCTTCTTTGCCGTCCACCGGGCCGAGGGCGTCCACCCGGGCGGCATCCATCTGGAACTCACCGGCAAGGACGTCACCGAGTGCGTCGGCGGCGCCCAGGCGATCACCGAGGCCGATCTCTCGGACCGATATCACACCCATTGCGATCCGCGCCTCAACGGGCGTCAGGCCTTGGAACTTGCCTTCCTGATCGCCGAACGGCTGAAGGAGGAACGCTCCGGCGGCCATATGAACGGTGCCGATAAGGCGGTGGCGGCAACGATCTGAATCGGGTCAAATCCCCGTGAAATCACGAAACGGCGGGTTTCATGGCCCGCCGTTTTCGCTATGGTGCCGGGCATGAAAAGAAATGATCCGGGCCTGTCGCGCCGCGGCTTCCTGACCGTCGCCGCCGCGGGATTGCTGACGAGCGGCTTCCCCTTGACCGGGAAAGCCTCCCCGATGCTCACCAAGGTGATCCCGTCGACGGGCGAGCGCATCCCCGCCATGGGCATGGGGTCCTACCTGACGTTCAGTGTCGGACGCGACGAAAGCGCGCGGGCCCAGCGGGTGCGAGTGCTGCAGACCTTCATCGATGCCGGCGGCGGGATGCTGGATTCATCGCCCATGTACGGCGCCTCCGAAGAGGTGATCGGCTATTGCCTGAAGCGGGTGAAAAACCCGGAGAAGGTATTTTCGGCCACCAAGGTGTGGACGCCGTTTACGGCCCGCGGCGTCAAGCAGATCGAAAATTCCGGGCGGCTATGGGGCGAGGACCGGTTCGATCTCTTCCAGGTGCATAATCTCCTGAATTGGGAAGCCCACCTCGCCGAGCTTCAACGGCGAAAAGAGCGAGGCAAAATCCGCTATGTGGGGATCACCACTTCCCACGGCCGGAGCCACCGGGAGTTCGAACGGGTGATGAGGTCGGAACAGCCCGACTTCGTGCAGCTCACCTACAATCCCCTTGACCTGGAGGTGGAGGATCGGCTGTTGCCGCTGGCCGCCGACAAAGGCATCGCCGTGATCGTCAACCGCCCGTTCCGCCGGGGAGGCTTGATCGATCATCTGGACGGCGAACCGCTTCCCGGCTTTGCCGCCGAGTTGGGTGCCCGGACCTGGGCGCAGCTTCTGTTGAAGTTCGTGATTTCCCACCCGGCGGTCACGGTGGCCATCCCGGCGACCCGTCGGCCCGACCACGCTCGGGAAAACATGGACGCCGCCACCGGACCCATGCCCGATGCGGGCCTCCGCGCCCGCATCATCAAGACGGTGGAAGCGGCTTAAGGCGCCCCGCCGCCTACCAGTGGCCGGTATTCTCCATCGATTTCCACGGCTCGATGGGTTCAAGCGCGTCGCCCATTTGCAGCAGTTCGACGGAGATGTTCTCCGGTGAGCGGATGAAGGCCATTTTGCCTTCCCGGGGCGGGCGGTTGATGGTCACGCCCGCCTCCATCAGCTTCCGGCAGGTCTCGTGGATGTCGTCCACGGCATAGGCCACGTGACCGAAGTTCCGGCCCTCCGGATACTCGTCCGGGTCCCAGTTATAGGTGAGCTCCAGCTGCGCCTCTTCGTCCCCCGGCGCGGCAAGGAAGATCAGGGTGAACCGCCCGGTTTCCGATTCCCGGCGGCGCAGTTCCACCAGTCCCAGCTTGTTGCACCAGAAATCGAGGGACTCATCCGCATCCGAAATGCGGATCATGGTGTGGAGGTATTTCATGTCGTCTCTCCCGTTTACTCCGCGGTTTGCGCCGCTTGAGCGTCCTGAATGGCGCGCCACACCTTCTCGGGCGTCGCCGGCATGTCCAGATGCCGGATGCCGAGAGGCTGGAGCGCGTGGTTGACGGCGTTCATCACCGCCGGCAGCGCGCCGGTGGTCCCGGCCTCGCCCGCGCCCTTGATGCCCAACAGATTCGTCTTGGCGGGCACCGGATTGTTGCCGATTTCGAAGGCGCAGAAATCGTCGGCCCGCGGCATGGCGTAATCAAGGAAGGAACCGGACAGCATCTGGCCGTTTTCCCCGTCGTAGGCGACGTTTTCCAGCAGTGCCTGGCCCGCCCCCTGAACGATGCCTCCATGGACCTGGCCTTCGAGGGTGAGGGCGTTGACCACCGTGCCGACGTCATCCACGGCCACATAGCGCACGATTTCGGTGCGTCCCGTATCCGGGTCGACCTCCACCTCGCAGATGTGACAGCCGTTCGGGAAGCTGGCGGCTTCGGAGAGGTAGGTGGCGCGCTCGTAGAGGCCCATCTCCATACCGGGCGGCATGGCCATGGCGTTGAACGAGGCGCGCGCCACATCCTGGATGTGGGCCTGCTTGTCGGTGCCGGCGACGGTGAAGTTCCCGTTCTCGAATTCGATGTCGGCCTCCGCCGCCTCCAGCATGTAGGCGGCGATTTTCTTTCCCTTTTCGATCACCTTGTCGGCGGCCATGCGCATGGCGCCGCCGCCGGCGACCGCCGAGCGGGACCCGATGGTGCCGATCCCGAAGGTCACCTTGTCGGTGTCGTCATCGACCACCCGGACGTCGTCGCTGTCGATACCCAGCATGTCCGAGAGAAAAATCTTGTACATGGTATCGTGGCCTTGGCCGTTGGACTTGGTGCCGGCCAAAACCGTGACCGTCCCGCCCGCGTCGAACCGGATCTCCGCCTGTTCGGGCCGCGGGCCGGCGGCACTCTCGATCATGTGGATGACGCCGTAGCCCCGGAGCTTGCCGCGGGCCTCGGCCTCCCGGCGGCGAGCCTCGAAGCCGGCGATGTCCGCCGTCTCCAGGGCCATGTCCTGGTTTTTTTCGAACTCGCCGGAATCGTATTTGAACACCAGGCCGGTCTGGAACGGCATGGCGTCCGCCGGGATGAGGTTGCGGCGGCGCAGCTCGCCCTTGTCGATCCCGGTCTCCCGGGCGGCGATATCGATGAGGCGCTCGAGGACATAGGACGCCTCCGGCCGGCCCGCGCCGCGATAGGGGCCGGTCGGCTGGGTGTTGGTGTAAACCGAGGTCACTTCCACGTGGATCGCCGGGGTGGTGTAGACGCCCGCCAGTCCGCCGAGGTTGAGGAAGGTCGGCACCATGGCGGAGCCCGAGGTAATGTAGGCGCCGAGATTGCAGCGGCTCTTGAAGCGGAGCGCGAGAAAGTTGCCCGCATCGTCGAGCGCCAGTTCCGCGTCCCACACCTGGTCCCGGGCGTGGTCATCGGAAATAAAGCCTTCCGAACGCTCACACACCCACTTGACCCGGCGGCCGAGCACCTTGGCGGCAAGCAGGCAAAGCCGGTTTTCAGGGAAGTGGACGTCCTTCAAGCCGAACGCGCCGCCGATATCCCGCGACACCACCCGGACCCGGGTTTCCGGCACCTTGAAGATTTCGCGGGCGATGGTGCTGCGCGACGCATGGGGCGACTGGGTGTCGCAATACATGGTGTAGCGGTCCTCCCGCGCATCGTACTCGCCGACGCAGCCACGGGTTTCCATGGCGTTGGTCGAGATGCGGTTGATGACGAAGCGTTGGCTGGTGACGTGGGCCGCACCGTCGAACGCCGTATCCACCGCCTCTTTGTCGCCGAGATTGAAGACGTTGGAAATGTTGCCGGGATAGTCCTCCCGGAGTTGCGGGGCGTCCGCATCGGTGGCGATGGCCGTCTCGGTGACCGAGGGCAGGGGGTCGTATCCTACGTCGACCAGTTCTGCCGCATCCTTTGCCCGGGCCAGCGTATCGGCCACCACGAACGCCACCGGATCGCCGATCACCCGGACATTGTCGCCGGCGGGAATCAGGCCGGGATGGGACGCCCAGTAGACGTCGGCTCCGTCCTTCGGCCGTTTGCGGGGTGGAAAGTGCGGCTTGGTGACGCCGAGCCCGGCCGCCTCGATGTCCCGGTGGGTGAAGACTTTCAGCACCCCCGGCGCGGCTTCGGCGGCGGAGATATCGAGGGAGGTAACTTTGGCGTGGGCATGGGGAGAGCGGACCGAATAGCCCCAGACCATGTCCGGAAAGCTGATGTCGCTGACATATTGGCCCCGGCCGGTCAGCAGCCTCGGGTCCTCGGTGCGGGGCACCGGTTGGCCCATTCCGAACTGGCCCATCTGTTCCCTCCCTTGGTGAAATTCGTCCGGATTTGAGCCGTATCTTGCAGAATGAATCCCACCGTTGCAATCAGCCGGGCTTGCCCGGGCGGCGGGTCCGGTTAACATGTCCGGCAGACGATCAGTGGTAAACGAATATCCGGGGAGATCAATATGTCAGCACATTCACACGGCATCGTGCACCTGGTGGGGTCGATCCCGCTCGATAATGCGGAGAACGTGTTTCGCACCGTCGCCGGTGCGGTACCCGACCATCTCGCCCGCCTGCCCGATGGTGAAACCGGTGAGCGGATCGGCTGGATTCGCTTCATGCAGGAAATGCTCGCCAACCATCCGGACATGGAGGAGGACCCCGACACGCCGCCGCTCAAATGGACCCAATGGGACGGCGTGCTGCTCAGGGAGATTCCTCAATATCGATTCAAGCCCGGGAGCGACGTCTCGGCGGTGACGTTCGATACGCCCTACGGCGACGAAGCCATCGCGTCGTTCGAGTTGTTCGGCAAGCTGCAGGACGACGGCATCATTCCGTCCGGGACCAAGTTTCAGATTTCCATCCCGACGCCCTTGGCGCCCGGCTACAACTACATCGCCCCCGGAGCCCAGGACGACTTCATCGAGGTCTACACCAAGCATGTCGTGGAAACCGTCGAACGCATCTGCGCCAGTCTTCCCAACGACCGCATCGCCTTCCAATGGGACGTCTGTCAGGAAGTGCTCATGTGGGAGGGCTACTACGATGTCCAGCCGGCCGACTACAAGGAAGAGATTTTCCGGGTGCTGGGTGAGATCGGCGATGCCGTGCCCGAACCGGCCGAGCTCGGCTACCATCTCTGCTATGGCAGCCCCCGGGACGAGCACATCGTGCAGCCCCAAGACTCGGCCAACATGGTCGAAATGACCAACGGCATCGTTGCGGCCGTCAGCCGCTCCGTGCAGTTCATTCACCTGCCGGTGCCCAAGAACCGCTCGGACGATGCCTATTTCGCGGCGCTCGCGGAACTGAAGCTGCCCGCGGGTTGCGAGCTTTACCTCGGCCTAATCCACTACGAGGATGAGGTCGGGGATGCGGCGCGTCTCGCGGCCGCGCGAAAAGTCGTCAAAGTGGATGGTGTGTCTTCGGAATGCGGCTGGGGCCGGGCTGATCCGAAACGCGTGCCGGGCCTGTTGGAGTCGCACCGTAAGGCGGCGGTGAGCTTGGTTTGACGGCAGAGCTTGTGACTCAGGAGAACGAGATCACCTTCAATGCGTCGCAGTTAATTGCGCGTAGCATTCCGATTCGAAAGCGACAGGCCGCATTGGTCGTCGCCGGCTGTGCGGCGTTCACGCTTGGCGGATTTTGGATGATGAGGAACACAGATCCCAGCGACGCTTTTTGGGGGTGGTTTTGTGTGGTTTTTTTTGGCGGTGGTGGCCTGTTCTACCTTGTGAACGTGTCTTTTGGAACGCGGCTGAAGGTGGGGCCGGATGGGATTGAAATTAACTACAGCCTTTTCAAATCCCGGACCTGGAGATG
The DNA here is from genome assembly GCA_965213765.1 of Rhodospirillales bacterium. Lineage (GTDB taxonomy): Bacteria > Pseudomonadota > Alphaproteobacteria > Rhodospirillales > UBA2165 > JAJDXO01. The sequence continues at coordinate 3,266,725 of OZ243926.1, forward strand.
GTCAGACGTAGGTAGGTTCGTCGTCGATGAACAAAAAGTAAAAGTCCGGGGATTTGTCTACCGGTATGCCTGCGCCTACACCGATCGTCACCACGACCTCTTGCTGCACGGTGGGTCCGACAAACAGCCGAGATACAGGGATGCCGACATCCTAATTCCATTGGCGAATTTTACACCCGGACGCAGTCGTGAGAAATCTGCCGACTTCATCGAGGAATTGAACGCTTGGCGGGAGCAGTATGGAAACCCGGAATTGGAGACCGGCGATGGTGATGCCGGCACAGAATTGTCGGAATTTCTAGAGAAAACTAAATTCCGCAGGCTTCGATACGTGGCAATTGTGACCGCAGTAATCGCCGTGTTCATAGTCCTCACCTACTTCGAAGTCGAAATTGGTAGATTGATCCAGAACCATGTATATCAAATACTGACAGGGATGCGCCCAGCTACGCCGCAGACGCCATAACTGTTATATTTCCTTGGGTTATGCCCATATCGGGACCGTTGTGTTACGCCAGGGATGCGCACGCATACCCTCCGATTTGATTTCATGTGTTGACTGTCGTGTTGCCATTAGGGGCGCCTTGCGCTACATTCGGCCCATGACCAACCCCAACTCCGCAAAGCGCGTGGCCCGGGTGAAACTCACCCTCACCAAGCGCACCGTCGAGGCGCTGGAGCCCGCCGCCAAGTCCTGGATCGCTTGGGACGACAAGCTGGTCGGATTCGGCTGCCGCGTCCAGCCCTCGGGCACCAAATCCTTCATCGTCAACTACCGTCCCGGCGACGGCGGCCGCAAGGCGCCCAACAAGCGCGTCGTCATCGGACGCTTCGGCCGGATCACCCCCGACCAGGCCCGCACCAGGGCGAAGGACCTGCTCGGGCGGGTCGCCCGGGGCGAGGACCCGGCGGGCGAGCGGGCCGAGGCGCGGGGCGTGCCGACCCTGGCCGAGGCCTTCGAGACCTACATGAAGGCCAACCCGAACCGCGCGGACAACACCGTCAGCCTCTACCGCCTGAACCTGCGGGTCAATCTCGGCGATTGGGTCAAGCGCCGGCTGGATGCGATCACCCGCCAGGACGTGGAGGACCGGTTCAACCTGATCACCGGGAGGCACGGCTGGGCCGGGGCCAACCAGACGATGTCGATGCTGCGCACGATCTACCGCCGGCCCTGCGTTGACCACGAGGGCTTGCGCAATCCGGTCGAGCTGTGGCTGGCGGCGGGCGGGCGGTTCAACCCCAAGCGGCGGCGGCGCATCCCGGGTCCGGCGGAGGTATTGCCGCGCTGGCGGGCGGGCATCGAGGCCGCGGCGCCCAAGCCTGCGATCCGCGACATCTTCCTGACCGGGCTGTACACCGGCATGCGGGTGGGCGAGGTGGTGTCGCTGCGCTGGGAGCGGGTCGACCTGGAGCGGCGCATTCTCCGGGTCGAGGAGACCAAGACCGGCGAGCCGCTGGAGCTTCCGGTCACCCGGCAGCTCGCGGCGATCTTCGAGCGCCGCCGGGCGGCGTGCGCCGAGCCCGGCGCGGAACCGGAGGGCTGGCTGTTCCCCTCGCCGAGAAAGAACGGGCCGGGTCATGTCTCGCAACTGTCCCGGTTCTATCGCGCCATTACCGGGGCCGCCGGGACCCGCTTCTGGTTCCACGGCCTGCGCAACGCCTTCATCACGGTGGCGGAGCGCGAACTCATGCTGCCGCGCTCGCTGACCAAGCGGCTGGTCAACCACGCGCGGCCCGGCGACGTGACCGAGGGCTATGCCGCCGACTGGACGGTGGAGCAGCTGCGCGAGCCAGCCCAGCGGGTGGCCGACCGCATCGACGAGCTGACGGCGATTCCCGTGCCGGTTCCGGGTTCGGACCGCGCCGCCTGAGGCGGCCGCCGGGCGGCGAATTCACCCGCCGGTTCGCCGCAACCGGCTCGTCCGGGGCGCCGGACGGATGGCGCGAATAATTTTTTTTCGCGTCATTCGCGGACAGGCGCCGCCTGGCGTACGAACTGTAGGAATTCCCATACTGAAAGCGGCTTGCGGGGCTTCGCCGCGCGCCTATTTTGTTGCCCATGAAGGCGATCCGCACCCTCCCCGGCGGGCGGGTATATGGCATGGATACCGGCCCGTTCCGCGGCCGCGAGGTGACCGCTCCACTCCTGCCGCAACGCCGAATAACCGAAACCTTCACCCCAACCGAGTGTGCCAGTTACCTCCAAAACGCAGGATATGCTTCCGCCAATAATTGACACACTCCAGTTGGACGGGAGACAACCCTCAAAATAGGTTGTCGCCGCCCCCAGTTCACAAAATGCACTATCCTGGTTCATCCGGATCAGAGACCACCAGAGCATCAATTAGGTCAATTATTTGAACCAGCTTGTCGCGGGCACATCAGGTTCTCACAAATGAGAAATATATCGGCAACAATGTCTACAATCGCCAATCCTTCAAGTTAAAGCAGAAGCGTGTGGAAAATGATCCCGAGCTGTGGATCAGAGCGGACAACGCGTTCGAAGCGATAGTTGACGCTGAAATCTTCTATACCGCTCAGGGCATCATTCGCGAACGCAATCGGAGATTTACCGATGAAGAGATGCTTGAACGCCTCAAGCGGCTATTCGAGCACCACGGATTTCTCTCAGGTCTAATCATCGATGAAGCGGAAAACATGCCGTCGAGCGGCTCCTACCAACGACGGTTCGGGAGTCTCGTTCGAGCCTACGATTTGATTGGCTTCACACCGGACCGGGATTATCGATACATCGAGATCAATAGAATGCTCCGTCGTCTCCATGGAGATATCGTTGCTGCCGCGATTGAATCAATTGAGGGCCTCGGAGGTTCAATTACCAAGACAGTTTTCACGCTCTGGCTGTCGATCACCCCGGCGCTCGGGCCGGCCTCGCGTCCTTCCAGCTCACGGGCCGCCACAACCAGATGATGGTTGATTGCCTCCAGCAGCCCGTTCGAGCGCCAGTCGTAAAAGTAGCGCTGGACCGTGGAGGGCGGCGGGAAGTCGTTCGGCAGCATCGCCCACTGACAGCCCGTCGAGGCCATGTACATGATCGCATCCATGACATTGCGCAACTCCGTCGTCCGCGGCCGGCCTATCTTCTTGCGCGGCGGCATGAACGGCGCGATCAACGCCCACTCCCGATCCGTAAGGTCGCTTGCATAGCGACCGCCACGGCGCTCATACTTCGGGCGAGTGATTTCGGTCCACATGTTGTGCCTCCTCGTTTGCTTTGACACAACCGAGTAAGACACAACCGACTGAAATCACTCAACTAGTTTCGAGTTGAACTCTAAGGTGAACTCTTAAGTTGGTGATTATATGAACGACAAGCCAAAAGCAAACTATGGGCCCCACAATCCTCATCCTCTGTCGCAAATGAGAACGGAACTGATCTGGGAGGGCAAATACGACGAGTTTGGGAATAGGCGACAAGTTGAAATTACCAACCTGGCAATGCCACTCCAACGAATTGAGACGATTGATGAACCTCAATCTCGAATGAGTGCACAGGGTTCGCTGTTCAATGCCGAAAAGGCCCACAAAGACGATTTTCGAAACAGGCTTATTTGGGGAGACAATAAGCTCGTACTTGCATCTCTATTGGAGGAGTTTCGGGCGACAGTTGATCTAATTTATATCGACCCGCCATTCGACGTTGGTGCCGACTTCTCCACACGTGTTCAAATAGGTGAGAAAAAAGAGTTCGTGGACAAAGAGCCTTCCCTGCTGGAAATGGTTGCGTATCGTGATACCTGGGGACATGGGACTAGCTCCTTCGTAGCAATGCTACACGACCGCTTAATCCTGATGCGGGAACTCCTTAAAGAAAATGGAAGCATATGTGTCCACTGCGATTGGCACGCTAGTCATATCATTCGAAACGTTTTGAATGATGTGTTCGGCAGTTCGAATTTTCAGAATGAGATCGTCTGGTGGTACTACAACAAGATGCAAGGAAATGTCGGTCGGTTCGCATCAAACCACGACGTAATATTTTGGTACACAAACTCTACCAATAAGTTTTTTGATCCAATCAAAGAGAAAAGAGAGAAGACTAAACGTCAGCAAAAAAGAGTTTGGGACCCCGAATCTCAAAGCCTTAAGCAGGCGAAAGACGATAAGGGAAATCTAATTTATTACGATGAAGACGAACGAACATTGGATGACGTATGGCGTATCCCATATCTCATGCCGGCTGACAAAACTGAGAATGTTGGATACGAGACCCAAAAACCCGTTGAGTTGGTCGGGCGAATAATCGACGCATTGTGTCCGCCGGATGGAATGGTCCTGGATGCATTTTGTGGCAGTGGGACGACGTTAGTTGCTGCGGAAGGACTTCGAGCGGTGCGAGATAAGAAGGGCAAAAAAACCTTCAAATACGAAGCGCCGCGCAGGTGGATTGGTTGCGATCTAGCAGGCTGCTGAAAAACCCACTGGCGCGATTCCCGGTATCGTGATTCTCTGCCCCTGGGTTGATCGGTGCTGGAGGTTGTGATGCGGGGCGAGGACGAACGCGGCGAGGGTCTGTTCAGCTACGTGGACTTGGAGGCTCGGGTACCTGCGGATCATCCGCTGCGGTCGATCCGGGTTCTGGTGGACGAGGCCCTGGCGGCGTTGTCGGGAGATTTTGCGGTTCTGTATTCGACGACCGGGCGGCCGTCGATCGCGCCGGAGAAGCTGTTGCGGGCGCTTCTGTTACAGGCCTTCTACACCATCCGCTCGGAGCGCCAGTTGATGGAGCAGCTGGACTACAACCTGTTGTTCCGCTGGTTCGTCGGTCTGTCGATGGACGCGCCGGTGTGGGACGCCACGACCTATTCGAAGAACCGCGACCGGTTGGTTGCGGGGGATGTGGCGGCGCGCTTTCTTCAAGCGGTGCTGCGCGGCGCGCGGGTACGCCGTCTTTTGTCGGACGAGCACTTCTCGGTCGACGGCACGCTGATCGAGGCGTGGGCGTCGATGAAGAGCTTCCGCCGCAAGGATGACGGCGGCGACCCGCCTGCCGGGCGCAACGCGGAGCGTGACTTCCGCGGCGAGCGGCGCTCGAACGCGACCCATGCGTCCACCACCGATGCCGATGCCCGGCTGTTCCGCAAGGGCGAGGGGCAGTCGAGCCGGCTGTGCTTCATGGGCCATCTGTTGATGGAGAACCGCAATGCGCTGATTGTCGATGCGGCGCTGACCCGGGCCAGTGGCACCGCCGAGCGGGAGGCGGCGCTGGCCATGCTGGGGCGCCGCAAGAAAGCGCGGCGGGTCACGCTGGGCGCCGACAAGGCCTATGACGTGGCCGAGTTCGTGGACGCGTTGCGCGACGGCGCCGTCACCCCTCATATTGCCGTCGACGGCCATGTCAGGAAGACCGGCAAGCCGCGCAAGACCCGGGTCGACCGACGCACCACCCGGCATCCGGGCTACGCCGCCAGCCAGCGCCTGCGCAAGCGCATCGAGGAGGGGTTCGGCTGGATCAAGACCACCGGCGGGCTGGCCAAGACCCGGCATCGTGGGCTCGACCGGGTGGGCTGGATGTTCACATTCACCGCCGCCGCCTACAACCTGGTCAGGCTGCCCAAACTCCTCGCCGAGGCGCCGACATGATGCCCGGGAACCGCGCAATAGGCCCCCAGACCCGCCGCGAGCGGGTCCCGAACCCCAACCCCCGCCGCCCATAACCAGAGAAAACCGACCGAACTCATCAAACCGGCCGCGCGTGGCGAGTTTTTCAGCAGCCTGCTAGGTCGATATTCAATCCACACCACACGCAAGAGATTGATCGAGTTGCAACGGGATTTGTTTGATGCAGTGCATCCGTACCGGTCTTTCGAAATCTGTAATTTGGGTCGCTACGAGCGTCAGTGGTGGCAACAGGATGCGCTGAAAGGAGCGGAGCAAGAACACCGTTCGGTCGTCCTAAACTTTTTCCGTGCAGAGATAATTGCTAACGCGCCTTCACCATTAATTCATGGACGAAAAAGCACAGCGTTCGTTCACGTGGACGGTATCGACAGCATACTAACGCGAGATGAAGTATCCGCAGTAGCAGCGGCGGTCAAAGCGGCTGGGGGGAAAGAGGTTCATTGTCTCGCATGGGATTTCGAGATGGAGATTAGACAAGCGGTTAGTGCCATCGAAGTCCAACTAGACATTAAAATCCGACTTCATCGCATCCCAAGAGAAATAATGGAAAAGAACCGTACCGAAGTTCCGCCATTTTTCGAAGTTGCGTTGCTAGAGGCGGAACCAGTGATCCAGGCTACAAAGGACTGTCAGACGGCGGATATCAAACTTACGAATTTTCTTCCCAGCCTAACCGAAGTGCCATCTAAAGAATTGGAGGCATTGCAAGAGCGCGCCGTCGAGAGTGGCTTCGACTTCATAGACTTTTGGGCAATCGACTTCGACTGGGCGCTTGATCAGCCCTTTAATCATCATTGGCAAGACTACCGGACACGCAAAGACCGTAGCCTAAAGACGGTCAGCGATGCTGGCTTCACCTACGATAAGCCCGGAAGATACACCGCCTGTGTGAAGGTCGTGGATGTATTCGGATGCGATACAAGCATCACGGTGGAGATCGAGACGTGAACGCCGATGTCCAGATCGATGGTATTGCCATAAACACAGCAGCGCTTGAGCCTCTATTTGCGCCGTGGGAGGAGCCTGACAAACACCGCGTTCGTGCTCAAAAAGGTCAGCCGCCTGAGGTCAAGTCGTATCGACGGCAATCGCCTATTCGGCTCGTAAATCCATTGCGCGCTGCTGTCAGGGAATGGCGCGAGCTCAATTACTATGGCGCTAGCGAAACTTCGCGCGAGCTTCTGGCCCACTGGTTTGGAAGACCACATCGTCTATTAGCTTCCGACGGCGGCGAGCTCGAGTTTCAGTATTACTTCTGTCAGCGCGAGGCGATTGAGACCTTTATCTTCCTGATGGAAGTGCGGGGCATAAATTCGCTGTCATCGCTCATCTTTGAATACGGTGGTCCAAATGCCGAGACAGAGGCACTCGGTATTAACCCCGAAGACGATGAGTGGGCGCGTTATGCCTTTAAGCTGGCGACCGGTGCCGGCAAAACCAAGTGCATGAGCCTTGCCATCGCGTGGAGCTACTTCCACGCGCTTCGCGAGAGCAGCTCGGACATGGCAAAGCACTTCGTTATCATCGCACCAAATCTGACGGTCTTCGAGCGGCTGAAAGAGGATTTCCGTCCCGAAGGCGGCGGTCCCGATATCTTTATGACCGATCCGCTCATTCCGCCAGAGTGGCGAGGCGACTGGAACTTTTCAGTCGTTTTGCAGGATGAGGCCGGTGGGGCCAGCACCGGCGGAGTTCTCTATTTGACAAACATTCATAGGCTTTTTGAGCCGCGCCGAGGAAAGAAAGGCGACGCTGAGACGTATGACTGGGCCGGTCCGCCAGTTTCTAAATCCAAGGCACTAGATACCGGTGCAAAGCTCCGGGACCGGATCACCTCCCACAATCGCGTGATGGTATTGAATGATGAGGCCCATCACGTCTGGGACCCTGGTTCGGCGTGGAACAATGCCATTCGTTGGCTTCACGAGGCATTGCGCAAACGGTCGGGAAACGGACTATTGGCTCAACTCGATTTCTCCGCCACGCCGAAGGACAACAAGGGACGCATTTTTTCCCATGTCGTGTGCGATACGCCGCTTGGAGAAGCCGTTGACGCGGGAATTATCAAGACGCCCATTATTGGGCGGACCAAGGAACTGGTCGAGCAGCCACACGACGATGCGGCGTATCGGTACGAAGCTCATTTGAGGCTGGGGTACGAGCGGTGGAAACGCAGCCGGGAAGAATGGGGGAAGAGCGGAAAGAAGCCTCTGCTGTTCGTAATGTGCACGGATACGGCGGCAGCGGACCAGATCACCAATCGGCTAAACTCCGACGGGATTTTCGCCGATCTGAATGGGAAAACGATCAATCTTCACACGAACCTGAAGGGCAAAATTAAAAAGAAAAAGATCGGAAATCAGACGATTGAGGTTTTCGAGGAAAGTGAAAAAGAAATCAGTGACGAGGACTTGAAGGCCATTCGTCGGATCAGCCGTGAACTCGATCAGAATGACGGCCCTTACTCGTGCATCGTTTCGGTGTTGATGTTGCGTGAGGGGTGGGACGTTAGAAACGTCACGACAATCGTGCCCCTACGTCCCTACAGCTCCACCGCCAATATTCTTCCTGAACAGACGCTTGGGCGTGGACTGCGCCGGATGACCCCACCAGGACAGGCCAATGAGCTCGTCACCGTCGTGGAACACCCGGCATTCTCAAGTCTGTATGAGCAGGAACTGGAACAAGAAGGGCTCCCCATAGAGGTCCTGGATACCGACAAGGTTCCGGCGACAACAGTTACAATTTTCCCTGATGAGACAAAGGATTTCGAGGCTCTTGAGATAATGCTGCCATCACTCTCGGCAGCCCATGAAATTCAGCCGAAACTTGAGGGCTTGACGATTGAAGACGTGAAGTCTGCGTTTGGCCCATACAACTCTCTGCCTCTTGGCGCGAAAGGAGAAACAGAAGTCAGGTATGAGGGTCGCCACCTCATCACCGACGAGCTCGTGGAAGAAATGAAAGTCAGTCTTCCATTGCTCCAAAACGGCATGACGGCCATCTCCTTTTATATTCGTGAGCTCGAAGCGGCCTGCAAGGTGCAGTCTACTCACACGATTCTCGCACCATTGTTGCAGGTATTTCTCTCAGAGATCTTGTTTGGAGAAAAGGTGTCACTGGTTGATCCCCGCCTTATTGGGCGACTGGCAGACCAAGATGTTCGCGAACATATTCGCGCCGTCTTCATTCCGTTGATTCGCGCCCGCACCGTTACTACGGAGAAACGTCGATCTCGCGGTGAACCGATCTACCTCAAGAACTGGAAACCATATCAGGCGACACTCTCAGAGCGAAAACCGGTAGAGACCGCGAAGAACACGCTGTTCAACTTGGTGCCCTGTGACTTCTCCCTCGAAGTTGCCATGGCCGCGTTTCTCGATACTGCATCCGATATAGCTGCGTTCGCAAAGAATGCCGGCCCTCAGTCATTACGAATTGACTACCTAACCGGAGATCAACGCCTAGCATTCTATCGTCCAGATTTTTTCGTCCGATTGAGCGACGGTTCCTGTGCCTTGGTCGAGACCAAAGGCCGACAAGACATTGATGTGCCGCGCAAAGCTACGGCCGCCATCGAATGGTGCAAGACGGCCTCAAAAGGTGATGCCAAATGGGAGTACGTATTTGTTCCTCAAAACGTCATGGAAGGACTGACGGGGAACAAGTTCGAACACCTAGCCCGCGCTTGCACGCCAGCACTACAAAATCTGCTTAGCGAGACCACTGCTGCGCCGGAACTACCATTGTTTAGCAGTCGTACCGACGACGATGCGGCTGAGTTTTATTCGTCCAAGATATTTGATGATCTGCCACGGAGAGCCAAGAAGGCCGCAACGGATGCATTAGAGTTATTTCGTTTTTTGGAACGGAAAGAGGGTGACACAAACTTTGCACCAGTTTTCAGTGCGCTGCTCGGACCGTTTGACGATGCCTGTAAATCCGTAATCGTCCGGCTTTTGCGCGAGCATGTTCCTTCTGAGAGAACCGAGCAACAGGACTGGTTTGACCCGTATTGGGGCGGGTTGAGCAGTAAGTCGAAAGGACATTATCAAAGCGTCGCCAAGAATTTGAAGCGCGGGCTGGTCTACGAAAACCCTCACTCGGTTATTGGACTGCTGCGATCATGTCTGGATATAGCTCTCAACGGTGACCAGGAAATTGACGGTGTATTTGCCGCCGTGCGGGAAGCATTCAAGTTTCCGGGTTCCCACAAGCTCCTAATCCGGATTTCGACAATAAACGAATTCCGGAACAATTATGTTGCGCATGCGAACGACGAACTAACTGATAAAGAACTAGCGGAGGAGAACCTGAAGTATTGGGTCGAAACGTTGAGGTTACTCCGAGCCTGAAAGTCCTGGCAGACGAAGTCGTCGGTGCAACTGGTTGCAATGCGCCGGAGGAACCCAGCCGTTTCTATTAAACACTTTTGGGAGACTTCTGTTGGAAGCGTAGGTCAGATTGTGATCGAACAATGGGTGTGCGGAGTTATCCCTTAACCAGCGAGCCAACCAGAATCCGTCACGGCCGGCTTCGAATGCGACGCAGATGCGTACAATGCGCCGGCTAGCCTTCTCGGCTTCATCCCGCCAGCAATGCAATAGCGACAACAGCGCTTTCTCTCATCAACCGACAACTCTTTCAGTGGATCGCGCTCGACACCGGGCAGCAGTCCGGCGACAAGCCAGCTGGATTGGCTCATTTCCACTACGGCAATCAGCGTATTATCCTCGTCCAGGGCGACGCGGGATCGGCTTAAAGCGGTCGTATCTGACATGGAACAGTCTCCTTTTTTCGACAACAGAAGGCGACTTAACGCCATGAATCGCGTCGCCCGCCCCATAGCATCTCTCTTGGTCGGGTAAATCGTTGGACTGGCGTTCGACATCGTCGCGGCTGCCCGTGTCTGCCATCACAGAGCTGACCGAGCGCTTAGATGGAACAAGACCGTAGGGCATTGTCATTTATGGACGCCCTCCGGTGCCCTTCGAGGGCAGGGACTATCGTGAATTGCTACTCAGTCCGTTGAGCCGAGCACCTTGTTCTGGGCGATGCGTGCCTCTTCGGCAGCCCTGTCGAAGAGCGATTTCCTGTCGGATGCTTCGAGCTCCTCCTGCTTCAGGTACGTGAGCAGGTAGATGCCGCGGTAGGTCCGCGCGACCAGCTCGGCCAGTTCCGGCGTCAGGCCGCCACCGTAGAGATAGAGATCGTCGGCCGCAGCGCGCGCGGCGGCCTTGCGCACGAACGAGCCGGGGGTGATTCCGGCCTTTTCGGCGGCCTCGACCACGGTGTCCCACTCGTTTTCCGTAAACCGGATCGAGCGCTGAAAGCTCCTGATCGCCATCGTTACCTCCCCTATTCAAGCCTTAAAACAGCTGCTCCGCGAGCAGAATGCCGGCGGGTTTCGGACGGCCATCGGGCTGTTACCTAGTCCATTGGCCTACCTGCCCGCGGGCGGCAACCCGGTGTTTTTTCCGTCTCCTGCAGCATTGCGACCGGTGCTCTGGAGCATACAACGCAAACACGACAAAAACACCGACAATGATTCCAGCGAGTTGGCGGTAACACAATCCGCACTACAGTCTCCCATCATACGTCTGGCGCCGCCTGTCGCCAATTGGCCCCAAAACTGTACGGCCAGCGTACGCATGCGCCCCATTCACCATCGGTGCGTCAGGTGTGACGAAACGCCGCTCCGCGGTCCAGAAGGCTAAAATCATGCTGCGATGTTCATGGGGGCATCGACGCCGTCGAAGACGGCGGAGGGGAGCCGCCACGGTGATTGAGTGGCGGCTGGTGCGGACACTGCCATGGGACGGCGTGTCGAGCGCGGTGCAGGCGGGCTCCGCAGGAGTGCCTGCACGAGTACCGCGAGCGGTGCGCCGGGATCGGCGAACAACCGCGATCGGCGAGCGACAGCGAGCCGGAGCACGAGCGCGGCGCGAAGCGCGCGCGAGGACGGCGTCGCCGCGCCACCGATGTGCGAACGAAGAAACGGGCCGCGCCGCCACCGTCCGTTGCCGGGGATGACGACGCGGCCCGCGATGCGCTGCGGTTCAGGCCGCGCACCGGGCGACCGGGATGCCGAGGGTGCGCGCCTTGTCGACGAGGTTCTCGGTGATGCCGGAGCCGGGGAACGCGATCACGCCCTTCGGCAGGAGGTTGAGGAGCTCGTCGTTGCGCCGGAACGGGGCGGCACGGCCGTGGCGGTCCCAGTCCGGCTTGCAGACGACCTGGTGGACGCCGTTGCGCTCCGCCCAGCTTGCCGCGATCTTCTCGACGCCGGGTCCGCCGCCGTGTACGAGGACGATGTCGGCGCACTTCGCCTTCGCCGTGTCGAGGCGCGCGATCACCGCGGCCGGGTCGGCGACGTCCTTGCCGCCGGCGATGGCGACGAGGGTGCCCTCGGGCAGGTGCGCTTGCGTCTCGCGGTCCTTCCTCGCGCGGATGAAGTCGCGGGCATCGATGCTGGCGGCGGTCAGCTTGCCGGTCTGCGAGACGTGGCTGCCGTGACGCGGGCGCCAGACCTCGCCGGTCTCGCCGCGGTACTGCTCCGCCACGGCGTCGCGCATGGTCTCGAAGGCGTCGCGGCGGTCGCCGAGGCTCCGGGCGCGGTCGGTGACGAGTTCGAGCTCGCGGGACTTGATCTCGGTGCCGTCCTGGGCCTTTTGCAGGTCGCGCAACTCCGGGCTGAGCCGGTCGACGGCGCGGTCGAGGCGGCGGACCTGGGCGTCGAGCATGTTGACGAAGCCCCAGAGCAGGCTCTCGCGCTCGTCGGCCAACTGGAACCCGTCCGGGCAGGCGCCCTCGGCGATGATGCGGAAGGCTTCGATGACGGCGCCGGTGGCGTCGTTCCCGTCCCACACCTCGCGGGTGTCGAACTCGTCCCGCTCGGGGGTTACGCCGTAGAGGGCGGCGTTCTCACAGACTGTCGCGGTGACGGACTGTCCGGAAGTCTCGATGGTGTCGATGTTCTCGATGGTGGTCATGACGATCTCCTTGATGATCGGGTTGAAGCGATCGGAGCGGTGCGCCCCGAAGTGATGTCCTGTTGGGAACCGCGCGCGCAGCGGAAGCACCTGGCCCTGGAAGCTCTTGGGGCGGAGTGGTGCGGAAAGTCGCCGATCCTGGTGCGGAAGATCGCCCTTCGATCTTCACGGTCGGCGGCTTTCACGGTCCGCCCCTAGAGCTTCTTCGGCCAGGCCGGAGGGAGCGCAGCGACCGGAGGACCCCGGAGGGGTTGCTGTAGCGAGCACGTGGATCACAATTGGACAGCACGCAGGTTGGCCAATTCTCTCCACCCGCACAGTCCCCATCGTCGGTTCGGCCTGGCACATCGTTGAAAAGGAGGCACGGCGGCGCGTCACGCATCGGACCGCTCCGCCAGAACCCCGGACGCCCATTCCGCGGCGCGGGCCAGAACATCGCCATGGCAGGGCAGCGGCTCGCACCAGCAGGCCAGCCAGCAGCCGTCCAGTTCCGCGAGCTCTTGCAATGTAATCTCGCCCGCCCGGATGCGGCGCCAGAGATCGGCGCGGTAACGGGCGATCACCTGCTCGCGGTCGCCATCGGCCCCCAGCCTGAACGGGTTGCGCCACTTGGTGCGGCGGTCGATCAGCACGGTGTTGTCGACGACGTGCGCATATTCGAACTCTTCGCGCAGCTTCGGCTCGTGCTTCAGGTTTACGATGGCTCTCATTTTCTCTCTCCTTGTGTCGGCTTGCCCGATCCCCCGCTCTTCTCTTCCTCCAGCCGGCTGGCACGATGACCGTGGCGGCGACGGCCGCCCGCGCCCGCATCGCGGCCCGCGCGCAGCGCCGGGCGAGATACCCGGCCGGGAAGAGGCTCCAGGTGGGCAGCAAAAAAAGGCCGGCGCGCGAGGCGCCGGCCCAGTTGGGGAGGGAGGAGGAAGCGGTGGTCCGCTAGAAGGGAATGTCGCTGTCATCCGCCGTCGCGGCGGCGGTGTCGCCCGCCGCGTCCGGGTCGGGCCGAGATTGCGCGCCGTTGCCGTTCGGCTTGTCGAGGAATTGCACCCTGCCGCCGGGAACCAGCAGGATCTCGGTCGAGAACCGGTCCGAGTCCTCGCCGTCCTTGCGCCACTTGCGGGTCTGCAGCTTGCCCGAGACGTAGACCAAACGGCCCTTCTTGGCGTGCTTCTCCATCATCTCCACCAGACCGTCCTGGAAGGTGACGACCCGGTGCCACTCGGTGCGATCCACTTTGTCGCCCGAGTTGCGATCCAGATAGCTTTCGTCGGTCGCAATCGAGATATTGGCCACGCGGCCGCCGTTGGTGAGATGGCTGATGGTGGCGTCGGCGCCGAGGCGTCCGATCAACTGTGCGTTATTCAGTCCGAACATGATCAATCTCCTGTGATCCGGGTTATGACATCTGGTTGGTGAACGGGGTCAGGCCTCTCTCGACCCTTCCCCCTTCATCTTCTCCAAGCCTTCCTCGTCCTCTGTTCAGCCGTCCGCACCGGCATATGACCGGGAGCCGAGAACCTCCCGGATCGCATGGGCCGGCAATCCGGCCGCGGCCAGCAGCGCGCCGGCATCGGGAAGCAGTGCGGCGAAGCCGGGATCGGCATCGTCTGTGCCGCCGGGATTGAGAAGGGTGTCGTCGGACTCGGTCGGGCTATGAATGGGATCGAACATCGGGCATCTCCTGTTGATGGGGTCGGGACGCCACCCGGAGGAAACTCTCTTTTCCCTTGGGCGCGTCGCCCTTCTCTTCGCCTTCCCCGAACTCTCCCGCACGACGGTCGAGGCAGGCCGGAGAGTTGGCGGCATGGCATGTCCGGGGGCATCGCACGGCGGCAAGTGTTGGCGCGCCGGATGTCCGATTGTGCCCGGCAGGGGCCGCCAAGTTGTCAAAGGCCCGCGTCATCGGCGTCCGTGATGGCGATGACGGCGGCGTCGAGGCGCAAGGGCGCAAATTCCCGGAAGCGTGCGGTTACGAACTTTCGGACGCCCGCGCCGGCTCACCACCAACTGGGCGCGGTAAGAGTCGTCATTTGACTGATGTCGGAGATCACCTCGACCTCGTCCCGCGAGAGCTTCTCGAAGGCGAGACAGAGCGCGATTTCGGCTTCGCTGTCATAGGTGCCGAGATCCCGGCCGGTGGCGATCTCGATCACCGTCCAGGTGGGGTTCCAGACCGGGATGCCCCGGAATGCGCCCGAGCTCTCGCGATGTTTGCGGGAACAGGGCTCGCAGCGCGCCACCCCCGGTGACGGCGCATTGCAGGCGACGCATCGGCCCTTGGCCTTCCGGTCGGCATAGCGGGCGCGCTTGGCGGCGTATTCCGCCTCTCTGTCACGGCGTTCTTCCTTGACGACGGCGCAGGGGGCACAGTAGGTGGCACCCCCATAGGTGGGCGTCTGGCACTTGACGCAAATTCCGGCGGCCCGTCGGGCGCCGTAGCGGGCGCGGGCGGCCTCGCGGCAGGCCCGGCACTCGGCCGCCCCGTGGGCCGGCTTGCCGCATGATGTACAATCGCCCCTGGCTCTCCGCTCGGCATAGCGACGGCGGTCGGCGTCGCGCTTCGCCTTGAGGTTCCGGCGTCTGGAGCGGGCCCCGGCGCAGGGATCGCAATAGGCCTTGCCGCCGGGCGCGGGCACCCTGCACTGGACACAAAGGCCCTTCGCCCTGCGTTCGGCATGGAGCGCGCGTTTCGCGGCCCGGCGATCCTCGCGGCAGGGTTCGCACATCGACCGGCCCTCCTCGGGCGGGATATGCCCGCAGCGGACGCATAATCCGGCGGCCCTGCGGGCCTCGGCTCGCCGGCGGCTGCGTTTCCGGCCGGCCCGGCGCCGGGCTTCCGGGTCGCGCCCGCCATATGGAATCCCCTCGGCCTTTGCCCTGGCGTGACGGGCGCGGTCCCCGGCCCGGTGTTTCTCGGCGCAGGGCTCGCAGGTCGTGCGCCCGGGGCGTGCGGGAGCTTTGCACTTTGTGCAGATGCCGGCGGCCTTGCGCCGGGCGACGCGCTCGCGGTCGCCCTGACGGCGAACCTTGGGGTCCCGATAGGCCATTGGCCGCCTCCATGGATAAGAAAATGAGGAAGTGTGGACGCCCGGTCGCCGGCCCAGCCCTCCGCGCAGCTGCGGGATGTCCCGAAGCCCGGGAGCCGGGACAGGCTTCACCACGAGCCGGAGGCCGGACAACAGGATGTCCGTAGGCCGGGAAAGGGGGGCGGTCAGCCCTTCTGGCGGCGGTCGTGGAACAGGCCCGAGGCGATGTCGCCCCAAATTTGGACGCCGCCCCGGGTCTTCAGCCCGGTGCAGACGATGATCTCGGTGCGCGCGGGACGCAGTTCCTTCACCGCCTTCAGCGTCGCGGTGACCGCCTTCGCCTTGCGGCGCCTGCCGCCCTTCGGTGTGTCCGTGCAGCGGCGAATGTTGCCGTCCGCCATCGCCCGGTACCGCTCGATCACATAGCGGTCGTCGTCGGCCAAGCCGGGTCCGAAGATATGGGTTAGGAAAGTCGCCGCCGTGTTGCCGGGTATCGCCAGTGCTGCCGTCATGGGGCCGTCTCCATCTTGCCGATGAGGGAAAACGCGGCCGGACGCCCTCCCCCGGGCATCCAACCGCCGCCCCGCTCACGGCCGAGGCTCTCCTCTCGGCGGCGCGGGGCGAAGGTTTGCGCCCTGGGGGTCGTATTCCATGACGGCAACGGGCCGTCGGCGCTCGCGGCGGCAGCGACTTGATTGATGTAGCACCCGGTGCTATATCGTCCGGCATGATGGAATGCGCTCGAGAGGTGCGTGTTGCGCACGTTCAAGACCAAGCCTTTCGCGCGCTTCGCCAGTCGCGAGGGGATAACCTCCGGGGCGGCGAACTCGGGGCGCTGAAGGCGCTGGCGGACCGGTTGCTCGGACTGGACTGGCCGGGCCTGGAAGCGATGCTGGCGAGCGGAACGATTAGCGAGGTGAATTGCGATGCCCAGACAATACGGGAGTGACGTGCTGGCGTCGGTGCATGAGACCGTGCTCGGAATGACGGAGGCGGGCGTCATGTCGAAACGGACGATGAAGGCGTTCGACGAGATGTGTCTGACGCCGGTCGAGGACATGGCACCGGAGCGGATTCGCGAGATCCGGCTGCGCGAGAACGCGAGCCAGGCGGTGTTCGCGCGCTACCTCAACGTGACGAAGGGTCTGGTTAGTCAATGGGAGCGTGGCGAGAAGCGCCCGCGTGGCACCTCCTTGAAGCTCCTGACGCTGGTGGCGAAGAACGGCCTCGGGGCGGTCGCCTGACGGACATCGACCGGCGGGTCGCCGTGTTGCGACAGTGTTGACACACGACATGAGAAACCCTAAACACCGAAAATAATTCAATAATTACAGCATATTATGGTCTAGAGAATCTCCTTCATGAATGTGCCAGAACCTAGGCTAATTCTCCCGGGCACCGACCTTGGCGATGGCCTCCAGGGTCTTTTCAGCATTGAAGCATTGAATGCCGCCGAACCGCCGCTCAAGTTCAGCGCGCTTGGCGCTATCGGGCATCGGCCGCGCAACCCGTTCGCCCGGCTTGAAGCCTTCGTCTCCCAAACCACCCCGCGGGAGGTCTTCCCGCCGCCCATTTTGCCACCCATGTAGTCGCTCATTTTGTTGCCCGGCATGTCTCGGAAGTAACTATTCAACCGGCTTGTTTCCGGGAGGCCCGCCGGGCATGGCCGCCGTGATCAGGGGTGCGTTGACACGCTACGGGCCCATCTCTACATGTTACGCCCCGCCAAAGGGCGGTACGGACCCGGCAATCTCGGCAATGCAACCCGTATGACCGATCGACTATCCATCGCCATGGGCCAGATCAATCCGACCGTTGGCGCGGTCGACGACAATCTGGACCTGATCCGCCGAGCCCGCGCTGACGCGGCCTCGGGCCACGCCGAATTGCTGGTCACCGGCGAACTCGCGGTTTCCGGTTATCCGCCGGAAGATCTGGTCCGGAAACCGGCTTTGGTCGACCGGATCGAGGCGGGAATAAAGGCCTTGGCCGCCGAGACGGCGGATGGCGGGCCCGCGCTGTTGATTGGTGCGCCATGGCGGGACGGCGATAAACTCTACAACGCGGCATTGCTGCTGGATGGCGGCGAGATTGCCACCAGCCGCTATAAGCACCTGCTGCCCACGTACGGGGTGTTCGACGAGGACCGGGTATTCGATGCCGGCCCCATGCCGGGTCCCATCGCGTTCCGGGATGTCCGGCTCGGCGTCATGGTGTGCGAGGACATGTGGGAGGCCGACGTCACCGAAACCCTGGAAGAGTCGGGGGCCGAAATTCTCGCCGTCATCAACGGTTCCCCCTTCGAGGTCGACAAGGCGGATCAGCGGCTCAATCTGGCGGTCGCCCGGGTGACCGAGAGCGGCCTGCCGCTGCTATATGTCAATCAGGTGGGCGGCCAGGACGAGCTGGTTTTCGACGGGGCCTCGTTCGTGCTTGGCGCCGACCGGGCCCTAAGATGTCAGGCGGACTCGTGGGCCGAGCAAACCGTGCTCACCGAATGGACGCGGGGCGCGGATGGCTGGGAATGCGCGCCGGGCGCGATGGCCGCGCCGGCGAACGGTGAAGCACCCGTCGAAAACATCTACCGGGCGATGACCCTGGGATTGCGGGACTACGTGAATAAGAACCGGTTTCCGGGGGTCATTCTCGGGTTGTCCGGCGGCATCGATTCCGCTTTGTCGGCGGCCGTGGCGGTGGATGCCCTTGGGCCCGAGCGGGTGCACTGTGTGATGATGCCGTCGCCTTATACCTCGAACGAGAGCCTTGAGGACGCGGCCGAGTGCGCGGACCTGTTGGGGCTGCGCTACGACACCGTTGAGATCGAATCGGCCATGGACGCCTTCGGCGAAATGCTGAGCGGAATTTTTGAGGACACAGAACCGGACGCCACCGAAGAGAATATTCAGGCGCGCTCGCGCGGCCTGGTCGTCATGGCGATCTCCAACAAATTCGGCTACATGGCGCTGACCACCGGCAACAAGTCGGAGATGTCGGTGGGCTACGCCACCCTATATGGCGACATGTGCGGCGGCTATTCGGTGCTGAAGGACGTCTACAAGACCACCGTCTACCGGCTCTCCCACTGGCGCAATCAGCACCATCCGGCGGGCGCCCTTGGCCCGGCGGGCCGGGTGATCCCCGGGCGCATCATCACCAAGGTGCCATCCGCCGAACTGAAGCCCGGCCAGACCGACCAGGACACCCTGCCGCCCTACGACGTGCTCGACGATATTCTTGAGTGCCTGATCGAGGGCGAGCGGGCCGTGGACGAAATCGTCGCCCGCGGCCATGACCCGGAGACCGTCCGGCGGGTGTGGCAGATGCTCGATCGTGCGGAGTACAAGCGCCGCCAGGCGCCGCCCGGCGTCAAGATCACGTCACGTGCATTCGGCCGCGACCGCCGCTATCCCATTACCAACGGCTTTACCGGATTGGTCTAACCGCCGTTCCCGGCCGAGCCGTGTTTCGGTTTCCGCCGGTAGGAGCCTCTGCCCCGCTTGGCTTTTACGCGCCTCATCTTGAACAAGGGTGAACGCAGGCTGGCGGCAATCGCGTTACGGCGGCCGGGCTTTCTCTGCCTGCGCCGCCCGGACATCGCTTAGAGTTTGGTCGGGTTGGGGGCGTCGCCGTAGACGTCTTCGGGTTCGAAAACCTTTTCGGTCTCTTCGTACTGCAAGGTCAGCGGTCCTTCCGCGCTGCCCGTCGGCACCGAGCGGTAGAAGCACGACCGGTAGCCCACATGGCACGACGCACCGTTGCCGTCCACATTGACCCGGAGCCATACGGCATCCTGGTCGTCGTCGATGCGCATTTCGGCGACCCGCTGGGTGAGTCCCGAAGTCGCGCCTTTGTGCCAGAGGGTCTGGCGGGAGCGGGACCAGTAGTGAGCCTCGCCGGTTTCGATGGTCTTGGCCAGCGCCTCGGCATTCATATAGCCGTGCATCAACAACTCGCCGGTCTCAAAGTCGGTGGTGATCACCGGTATCAGCCCCTCGTCATCGAACTTGGGTGCGAGCTCATGGCCTTCCTCCACCTGTTCGATGGAGGTGCGGGCCTGAAAGAGATCGTTGTCGTCAGCGCTCACGGCAGCAATTCCTTGAATTCGGGCGCCTTATATATCCGTGCCGGCTCGGACGGGCAAGGGGCCCGCGCCCACATGTGATTTCCTTCCCGGCGCCACTTGCTATAGTCCCGGCAACAAGCACTTTTTGACAGGGGAGGGATTCTGACATGGCATCCTATAAATTGGCTTCCTACAAGGCGTCCGACGGCTCGGCCCGCGCCGGCATTGTAATCGACGATACGGTCTATGATCTGGACGCCGAGGCGGCAGCGGCCGGTGCGGCCGGCTTCAACGGATCACGTGTCCGGGGCGTTTTGGAGAATTGGCCCACCGCCGGGCCTGCCCTCAGGGCCATTTCGGACAATCCGGACGGCAGTGTTTCCCAGCCCCTGTCAGAGACCCGGTTGCTGGCGCCCGTGCCGCGCCCCAGCGCAATTTACTGCGCCGGCGCCAACTATTGGGACCATGCGGCGGAGATGGGCAATACCAATATCAAAAAGGATGAGATCGAACCGTTTTTCTTCATCAAGTCGGGGTCGGTGGTGATCGGCCCCGGCGACGATATCCGCCTGTCCCCCACCTATTCGAAAAAGTACGACTACGAGGTGGAAATCGCCCTGTTCATCGGCAAGGAAGGCCGCCACGTCTCGGTCGATGATGCCATGGACCACATCGCCGGCTACACGATCATGAACGACCTTTCGGCCCGCGAGCGCGGCAAACGGGACGACTGGCCCTTCGGCATGGACTGGGTGCGCCACAAATCCTTCGAATGCTCGGCCCCCATGGGTCCGTGGATCGTGCCGGCGGACGATATTTCCGACGTCCACGATCTCTCCATGAAGACGACCGTTTCGGGCGACGTTCGCCAGGATTCTTCATCCCGGCAGATGATCTTCCAGATACCTGAACAGATCGCCGCGCTGTCGGCGCAGATGACCCTCTATCCGGGCGACATCATCGCCACCGGCACCTGCGCGGGCGTCGCCGGCGCCTCCGGCAAGTTCCTCAATCCGGGGGAGCACATCGTTATGGAAATCGAAGGCATCGGCACCCTGGAGAATTCCCTGGTCGCGGAATAATAGGCGAGAACCATGCCAGAACCACTCGGTTTCGGCGTTTTCCTGGCGCCGTTTCATGCTCTCCACGAGGACTCGACGCAGGCGCTGCATCGGGATTTGGAGCTAATCGAGTGGTTCGACCGGCTGGGCCTCGATGAAGTGTGGGTCGGCGAGCACCATTCAGGCGGGTTTGAAATCATCCCGGCGCCCGAGGTGTTCATCGCGGCCGCCGCCGAGCGCACCAAGCACATCCGTCTCGGTACCGGGGTGAAGTCGCTGCCCTATTACCACCCGATGATCGTCGCCGATGAGATGGTGCTGCTGGATCATTTGACCCGCGGGCGGGTGATGTTCGGGGTCGGCCCGGGGGCGCTGCCGACGGACGCCCATCACATGGGGATTGACGTCAAGGACCAGCGCCGGCGGATGGCCGAATCGCTGGAAGTCATTGTGCCGTTGCTCGAAGGCGAAACGGTCACCCGGGAGACCGACTGGTTCACCATCCGCGATGCTCGCTTGCAGATGCAGCCCTACACCCGGCCCAAGATGGAGATGGCGGTGACGTCCATCCGTTCTCCCGCCGGGGCCATCGAGGCGGGCAAGTACGGCGCCGGCCTGCTGGTCCTCGGCGGCACGTCGGACGACGCCATGGCCTATCACGCCAAGAACTGGGAGATCTGTCAGGAAACGGCCGCCGAGCACGGCCGGACCGTCGCGCGCGATCAATGGCGGATCACCGCCTGGGTGCATTTGGCCGAAACCCGGGAGAAGGCGATCAGCGATATCGACCACGGTTTTTTGGATTGGTTCGAGTACTCCAAGGCTATCCTGCCCGGAACCCCCATCCCGTTCGATACGCCGGATCCCAAGCAATACGCGCTGGACAATCAGGTTGCGATCATCGGAACGCCGGATGATGCCATTCGCGAGATCGAACGGATGCAGGCGGCGGCCGGCGGCTTCGGAAAACTCTTGGCTTTGGCGCACAACTGGGCGCCGTTTGCCGACGTGAAGCGCTCCTATGAATTGCTTGCCCGCTACGTGGTGCCGCATTTCACCGGCAATCTGGATGCCCGCCGCGCCAGCCATGATTTCGGGACCGGGCATATCGAAGAAATGCGCAAGGACGTCGGCGCCGCGGTGGAAAGCTCTCAAAAGGCTTACCAGGCACACAAGAAGAGCAAGGGTGCCAAGGCGGCCGAATAAAGGCGGGTAACCTTGTCCACAATGTCTGGCGCCGCTATACACTCCGCCAAATGACTATCCGGATTTACAACACCCTGGCCCGCGAGAAGCAGGACCTGGAACCGGTGAGTCCGGGCCGGGTCGGCATGTATGTGTGCGGGCCGACGGTCTACGACTACGCCCATATCGGCAATGCGCGCCCGGTGATCGTGTTCGATGTGCTCTACCGGCTGCTGCGGCACGAATTTGGTGCCGGCAACGTCAAGTACGTCCGCAACATCACCGACGTGGACGACAAGATCATCGCCGCGGCCGACGAGAGCGGCGAGGAGATCGGCTCGATCACCGCCCGGACCACCGAGGCGTTTCATGCCGACGTGGCCGCGCTCGGCGCCCTGCCGCCGGACGAGGAGCCCCGCGCCACCGGCCATATTCCGGAGATGATCGCGCTGATCGAGGATCTGATAGCCAAGGATCATGCCTATGAGGCGGACGGCCACGTGCTGTTCGATGTTTCTTCCATGGCCGGCTACGGGCGGCTGTCGAGGCATTCACAGGATGAGCTGATCGCCGGGTCCCGGGTGGAGGTCGCACCCTACAAGCGAAACCCAACCGACTTCGTGCTGTGGAAACCGTCCACCGGTTCCCAGCCGGGCTGGGACGGCCCCTGGGGATTCGGGCGGCCCGGCTGGCATCTCGAATGCTCGGCCATGTCGGAAAAGCATTTGGGCGTCACCTTCGATATACACGGCGGCGGCCAGGATTTGATTTTTCCCCACCACGAAAACGAGATCGCCCAGTCCACCTGCTCCCACGGCGCCGGGACCTTCGCCAAATACTGGATGCATAACGGTTATCTGCAGGTGGAGGGCGAGAAGATGTCCAAGTCCCTGGGCAGTTTCATCACCGTCCACGATTTGCTGAAAGAGCATCACGGGGAGACCATCAGGCTCGCCATGCTGATGACCCACTACCGCCAGCCCATCAACTGGACGGCGGATGGGCTCGCCCAGGCAAAGAGCCAGTTGGACGGCTGGTACGGTGCGCTGCGAGGCGGGAAAGGGGAAGCGGCGGATGCGCCATCCGCTCTGGTCGAGGCTTTGTCCGATGACCTCAATACGCCGCTGGCTATCTCGGCGCTGCACGAAGCCGCGGGCGCGGTGAACAAGTCGGGCACTGCCGAGGATGCGGGCACGCTTCAATCCGGTGCCGACCTCCTCGGTCTTCTCCAGCTTGATCCGGACGATTGGTTCAAATGGCAGCCAGCGGGCGCTGCGAGCCTCGCGGATGCCGACGTCGATGCGCTGATCGAGGAACGCGACGCCGCCCGGGCCGGGAAGAACTTTGTCCGGGCCGACGAAATCCGCGATCAGCTGGCCGAAGCCGGCATCCTCCTGGAGGACGGCGCCCAAGGCACCGCCTGGAAGCGCGCATAAAGAAACGGCCGGGGATGGGAGGGCCCGGCCGTTTCCCAGAGGCAGCATTCCAAAACGAGCGAGTTTCAGGCTGCCTTCTTCTTATTGCCTTCGAATTGGTCAGTGCACGGTGAAGCTCTGCTGTGCATGGATTGCGGCCGGCATGGCCGCGGGTTCGGTCCCGTAGCAGGGTGAGCCCAACAGCACACCCCCGTCCGCCAGGATTTCGCCGAGTCGCGTGACCAGCGGGCCGGCCGTATGAACCGCGGACACGGCTATGAATTCGTTCAAACGCCGGCGGACCGTCTCCTCATCACCAACTTGGCCGCGCGCCAACAGTTCGAGCAGCATGTGTTCGTCGGCGCTGGTCCGCCGGTCGCAGACACAGTGAACGATCACATTGCGGCAGAGGTTCGACGTGAGCGTCCGCATCATGGTTTCCAGCCACACGGCCGCCGACGGGGCGCCAATTTGAGCGAAGCCTTCCCGCAGCTTGCGGCCTACTTGTCGGTCACGGCGCTTACCCAACACCCACATGCGAATGGCCCAAAGAGTGAATTGTTCCGGTGCGCGTAAATCTTCGAACCGGCCAACGTCACAGGCGGCGAGGTTCTCGGCATTTGGCTCGTGAGTGTGGGAGTGCGTGGTCATCGGCGGGGCCCTGACGTTTTTTATTTTGAAATTGCAAATCATTCGCAATATGTAAAGGTGTATCAGACATGACCCGGTTTTGCAAATGATAATTATTCTCAAAATTGAGTTTAATTTCGACCGAGGCTCGAGGATCGATTTGTTCGATTTGCGGCCCGGCCGTGTGCTGGCTATATGAACAGGGATGGCTAGTCCTCCGCCTCGATCTCCGTGGAACCGGCCACCGCCCCGGGGTGGTGGACGAGGTCCGTTGTGGTTGTGGCCGGTGGCGGGCGGCGTCGGCCTGGCACTCCTTGTATTTCTCCTCGCGCGGGCATTCCCCGAAATTTGGGCACAAGAGGGAACCAAGATCAGCGTCATTTCCTCGCTGGGTTTCGCCGTACTGATCGGCTCGTCGCTGATCGTCCGGTGGCGCGCCCGGCCCGGGATCATGTTCAGGCACGCGGCCATTTGGGGCGCCATCTTCGTTGTGCTGCTGCTGGCATTCTCGTTCAAGGACGATGTCCGGGGCCTATTCGACCGGATGCGTGCCGAACTTTTGCCCCATCGTGGCCAGGCGGTGGGCGAGACCCTACTGCTTCGGGCCCGGGATGACGGCCACTTCGCGGTTCAAGCCCTGGTCGACGGCGTGCCGATCCGGTTCCTCGTCGATACCGGCGCCTCCGACGTCGTCCTCAGTCCCCGGGATGCCGAACGCTTGGGCCTCGATCCTTCGCGCCTCAATTACAGCCGGGTCTACCGGACGGCGAATGGGACGGTCCGGGGCGCACCGGTGGTCCTGGGCCGGGTCAGCGCCGGCCCCATCTCGCTCCGCGACGTCCGGGCCTCCGTCAACCAAGTCCCCTTGTCGAGCTCCCTGCTGGGCATGAGTTTTCTCGGACGGCTATCCGGGTATTCGGTGGATGGCGACAAGTTGACCCTTCGCCGCTAAGAATTGCCGCAAGCGATATCCCGAACGAGGCGGCCGTGAGACATCCCGTCACCCGGGCCGTCGAGGTGCCGGACGACGCCCTCTCCCCGGACCCGGAAGCGATCACCAGGCTGGTCAATCATTGGGCCGATCTCCGAGGTGTGGCGGGTCGACACTGAAAAACTTGTGATTTTGCCGCTTTTTGGGCATTCTCCCGCGCTTTCCCGGCAATTGGGGCCGGGATGTGCCGGCCAGCACATTGGGATCCAAAATGAAAGATGAGTGATAAGCGCATCTACATATTCGATTCGACCCTGCGTGACGGCGCGCAAACCCAGGGAATCGACTTCTCCGCGGCGGACAAGGCAGCCATCGCGGCGGATCTTGATGCGTTGGGTATCGACTATGTGGAAGGCGGCTGGCCGGGCGCCAACCCGACGGACGATGCCTTTTTCGGCGAGCCGCCGGCATTAAAAAACGCCAAACTCACGGCGTTCGGCATGACCCGCCGGGCGGGGCGCTCGACGGCCAACGATCCCGGCCTCAAGGCGCTGACCGAGCCTGGTACGCCCGCCGTCTGCATCGTCGGCAAGACCCATGATTTCCACGTCAATGTGGTGCTCGAGGCGGAGCTGGACGAGAACGTCGAAATGATCCGCGATTCAATCGCCCATGCGGTGCAAATCGGCCGGGAAGCCATGTTCGACGCCGAGCATTTCTTTGACGGCTACAAGGACAATCCGGACTATGCCTTGGCCTGCGTGAACGCGGCTTACGATGCAGGCGCGCGCTGGGTGGTGCTGTGCGATACCAACGGCGGCACGCTGCCCCACGAGATCGACGAGATCGTCACCAAGGTGACCGAGGTGGTGCCCGGTGATCATCTGGGCATTCATTGTCACGACGACACCGGCAACGCGGTGGCGAACTCGCTGGCGGCGGTCCGCGCCGGCGTGCGGCAGGTGCAGGGCACCCTCAACGGCCTCGGCGAGCGCTGCGGCAACGCCAATCTCGTGACCCTGATCCCCAATCTGATGCTGAAGATGGGTTACGACACCGGGATTACCGAGGACGGTCTCAAGCAGCTCACCCACATTTCCCGTTTGCTCGACGAGCGCCTCAATCAGGCGCCTAACCGCTCGGCCCCCTATGTCGGCGAACGTGCCTTCGCCCATAAGGGCGGGCTGCATGTCTCGGCGGTGGAAAAGGATCCCAAGTCCTACGAGCACGTGGACCCTGAAGCTATCGGCAATCACCGCCACGTGGTGGTGTCGGACCAGTCGGGCCGCTCCAACATTCTCGCCATGTTCCGCGACATCGGCCTCGAAATCGAGGACAGCGACCCCAAGGTGGCGCGGCTGGTTGAGGTGGTCAAAGAGCGGGAATTCGACGGCTACGCCTATGATGGCGCCGAGGCCAGCTTCGAGCTGTTGGCCCGCCGGGCGCTTGGCGAGGTCCCGGAATATTTCAAGCTGACCAGCTTCCGGGTGATCGACGAACGGCGCTGGAATGCCCGGGGCGAGCTGATCACCCTCTCCGAAGCGACGGTGAAAGCCGAACTCAACGGCAAGACATTTATGAACGTTGCCGAGGGCAACGGTCCGGTGAATGCGCTTGATTCAGCACTCCGCGACATTCTGGTGCCCCATTACCCGGAGCTCTCGGACGTCCGTCTGGTCGACTACAAGGTGCGCATCCTCACACCATCGGAGGCCACCGGCGCGGTGACCCGGGTGATGATCGAGAGCGCCGATGACCAGGGGAAGCGCTGGTCGACGGTGGGGGTTTCGACCAACATCATCGATGCGTCGTACAATGCCCTCCACGACGCCATCACCTACAAGCTTTATCGGGACGAGGCCCCGGTCGGCGGCAGGCTCGCCGGCGCAGCCTAACCCCGTCGTGGCGGGAACCAACCGCACACGCGAGCCGGGCGCGGCCGGCGAAAGCCCGGTGATCATCCTCGTTGACCCCCAACTGGGTGAGAATATCGGCATGGTCGCAAGGGCCATGCTCAATTGCGGCTTCACCGGATTGCGGCTTGTGCGGCCGCGGGACGGCTGGCCCAGCGATAAGGCCGTCGCTGCCGCGTCCGGCGCCGATCAGGTGGTCAACGGCGCCCGGCTATTCGATACCACCGAAGCGGCGATTGCCGATCTGACCACGGTCTATGCCACCACCGCCCGGCCGCGCGGTATGACCAAACCGGTTTATGCACCGGATGAAGCCGCGCCCTTGATGGCCGAAGATCCCGCTTCCACCGGTATCCTGTTCGGCGGCGAGGCCATGGGGCTCAAGAACGACGATATCGCGCTTGCCGACGCCATCATTATGGCGCCCCTCAATCCGCAATTCTCGTCGCTCAATCTCGCCCAGGCGGTGCTTTTGGTGGCGCACGAATATTACAAGCTCGGTCTCGAGCCGGCGGACGATCCCCTGGAGAAAAAAGGCAGCGGTCCGGCGACCAAGGAGGAACTTCTGGGATTTTATGAGCACCTGGAAAGCGCGCTCGATGGGTCCGGGTTTCTTCACGTCAAGGAGAAGCGCCCAACCATGGTGCGCAATCTTCGCAACCTGTTTGGCCGCGCCCGCCTGACCGGGCAGGAGGTCCGGACGCTCAGGGGCATCATCGCCTCGTTGGTGAAATACAAGCCCGGGAAGTAGCGGGCCAGGGGGCTGGGGCGGGCGAGACGGGCCCGAAAACAGTCGCGCCGATCGCCGGCGCCATTGGCCGTGCGGGCTCGGCCTAGGCCCCCACCGCCGCCTTCGCCCCATTGCGCGCCAACTCGTCTGCCCGCTCGTTCTCCGGATGGCCGGCATGACCCCTGACCCAGTGCCACGACACATCGTGCTTCCGCGCCAACTCGTCGAGCTCCCGCCACAGTTCGTGATTGACGCGGTATCCACCGCCCTTGACCTTGAAGTCCTTGGCCTTCCAGCCGGCGAGCCATTCGGTCATGCCCTTCTGGACATAGGTGCTGTCGGTATACACCGCGACACGGCAGGGACGGGTCAGCGCTTTTAGGCCCTCGATCACCGCCATCATTTCCATCCGGTTGTTGGTGGTGGCGGGCTCGCCGCCGGACAGTTCTTTTTCGTGTCCATTGAAGCGGAGAATCGCTCCCCATCCGCCGGGCCCGGGATTGCCGCTGCAGGCACCGTCGGTGAACAACTCGACATGGTCGGTATCAGCCATACAGCCTTCTAGAGCAGTTTCGGGCCAAATTGAATCAATTTGATGGCGCTCCTCGGTTGGCCGGGCAGGCGCGGGCCGAAGGGCGGTGTCCGCGTATCGCGTTTCGCGGTGGCGGGGACGCCGGCTGGTATCGGATCAGTATCGGCATAGTTTTGGGTGCGGCGCTCCTGTTGGGCGTCCGGAGTAGTCACCGTTGCCCAAGCCCCTCGTGAGCCCCCTTGTGAGTGCCCGAGGCCTCAACTAAAGTCAGACCCATGAAATCCGCCGAACCGGCGGAGAAATACTCAGCGGAGGTCCTTCGAGATGAGCGAACCTGTCGTAGCTCAAAAAACCCCGGTCAAGCAGGAACTTGAGGCGGGGCAATCATACTTTTGGTGCTCCTGCGGCTACAGCGACAAGCAGCCATATTGTAACGGCTCGCACAAGGAACATGGGATGGCGCCTATGAAGGTCGACAGCGACAAGGACCAGACGGTGTTTTTCTGCGGCTGCAAGCAAACCAAGACGCCGCCCTACTGCGACGGCACACACAGCTCGCTCTAGGAAGCCGACTGCCGACGTGAGTGCCCCCGGCCAGATGAAGTTGCGCATTATTCGGCGGACAGCCGGACTGGTGGTCCTGGCCGCGATCCTCGCCGCCTGCGAAGTCGATCGGCCGAGTTTCGCCGATTTCGGATTTGGCGGGAAGGTGCCGCTCCCGGGTTGCCCGCCCGTCAAGTTGCTGGGCGCTGCTGCTGAAATCGTCCAGTACCGGGAAGGCCCCGGCCGCGACATCACAGATATCGTCCACGAATCCAAGTTCGTCGGGTTTACGGGCAACTGCGAGTTCATCGGGGATTCTCCGGGTTTCACCCACGTCAAAGTGCTGATGCGGCCGATGTTGGACATATCGCGAGGACCGGCGGCGACCGGCCGCACGCTCGACCTGAATTACTTTGTCGCGATTCCGGAATTCTATCCGAGACCTGAAGGACGCCAGGAAATGTCTGTCCGCGTTTTGTTTCCGGAAAATCGCTCGACCGTTCGGATTCAGGACGAGGAAATCTCGCTGACCATCCCTCTGTCGGGCGGGCGCAGCGCGCCGGATACCGATATCTTTCTGGGCTTCGTCCTGACCGAAGAGCAACTGAAAGCCAACCAGGAACGGCGAAGCGCTGCCGGCGGGGATGGGAGGTAGCGCTGTGTCCGGCGGTGCATCCCAAACGACGCATCTCCATGAGCTGCATGTGTCGCTTGGCGCCAAGATGGTGCCGTTCGCCGGCTATGACATGCCTGTCCAGTACACAGGCATCATTGCGGAGCACCTCCATACGCGGTCCGGTGCCGGATTGTTTGATGTCGGACACATGGGTCAGGGACGTCTCACCGGGGCAGGGGCCGCCGCGGCGCTGGAGACGCTCGTGCCGGGCGACATAACGGGGCTGGCCGAGGGCCGCATGCGCTACACACAATTGACCAATGAACACGGCGGTATTCTGGATGACCTGATGGCATCCAGAATCGGCGATGCGATCTTCTTGGTGGTCAATGCGTCGAGAAAGGAAAGCGACTTCGCGCATATTGCCGGGGGTATTGGTTCGGATGCCGCGCTCGAGATTCTGGCTGATCGCGCCCTCATTGCGCTTCAGGGGCCGAAGGCGGCGGCGGTGCTCGGCCGCCATGCGCAAGGCGTTGCCGAAATGAAATTCATGACCATTTCCGCGGTCGACGTCATGGGCGCCGAATGTCTGGTCTCGCGGTCCGGTTATACCGGGGAAGATGGCTACGAGATATCCGTTCCCGGCGAATCGGCCGTCGAAATCGCGCAAACCCTGCTCGCCGAATCCGAGGTGGAGCCTATTGGACTGGGCGCGCGGGATACGCTGCGGCTGGAGGCCGGGCTTTGTCTCTACGGCAGCGATATCGATGAGACCACGACGCCGGTGGAAGCGGGGCTCACGTGGTCGATCGCCACACGCCGCCGCGAACAGGGCGGATTCCTTGGCGCACCGGTGATTCAGCAGCAGCTCGCCGATGGTCCGGAGCGCCGCCGGGTGGGGTTGAAACCGGACGGCAAGGCGCCGGTGCGGGCGCACGCCGAGATCCGCGGCAAGCTCGGCGAGTCCGTTGGCGAGGTCACCAGCGGCGGCTTCGGGCCGACCGTCGACGGACCGGTCGCGATGGGCTATGTAAAAAGTGAACATGCCGAAGAGGGAACACCCGTGGACACCATCGTTCGCGGCAAGCCCTTACCGGCCACCGTGGTTAAATTGCCCTTCGTCGAGCAGCGCTACTTCAGGGGGTGACATTGGGAGAGACCTGCGGGTCCGGATCAGGGAGTTAAAGCTGATGGCCGACATGAAATTCACCAAGGAACACGAATGGATCGTCGTTGACGGCGACGTCGGTACCGTGGGCATATCCGAATACGCTCAGGAACAGCTGGGCGATGTGGTGTTCGTCGAGGTGCCGGATGTCGGCAAGTCGTTCAACCGCGGTGAGGAAGCAGCGGTGGTTGAATCGGTCAAAGCTGCCTCGGAAGTGTTCGCCCCGGTGGATGGCGAAATCGTCGAGGTCAATTCCGGTCTCGAAGACGCCCCCGGCACCGTCAACGAGGATGCCTTTGGGGGCGGCTGGTTCTTCAAGATCAAGATCAACGATGCGTCGCAGTTGGATGAACTGATGGACAAGGCGGCCTACGACGCCTACGCCGCGGAACTCGATTAATGCGGTTCCTGCCGCTCACCGATGCCGACCGTGCTGAGATGCTCGCGGCCATCGGGGTGCCGGCCATCGAAGATCTATACAAGGATGTGCCGGAGGGGTTGCACCTTTCGGGGCCTGTCGACCTGCCGTTCCATGCCGGTGAGCTTCACGTAGGCCGGGATCTAGCGGCGCTGGCTGCCCGAAATCTCGACGGTGGATCGGCGCCGTTTTTCGTCGGTGGCGGGGTCTACCGGCATCATGTGCCGGCGGCGGTGGATCATCTGATCCAGCGGGGGGAATTTCTGACCGCCTACACGCCCTATCAGCCGGAGGTGTCGCAAGGCACGCTGCAGGCGTTGTTCGAGTTCCAGACCCAGGTCGCCCTGATCACCGGCATGGATGTCGCCAACGCGTCCCTGTATGACGGGTCCACCGGCTGCGCCGAGGCGGCGATGATGGCCTGCCGGGTCACCAAGCGAAGCCGGATCGTGCTGTCGGGCAGCCTGCATCCCCATTATCGCGAAGTGACCGAGACCAATGCCCGGTTTCTCGATTTGCAGATCGATGGGCTGAGCCCAAACCCCTCGGCGCCCGAGGACCTTGCCGCCTACCTCGACGAAGAGACGGCGTGCATCGTGGTCCAGAACCCGGATTTTTTTGGCCGGGTGCGCGAGTTGTCGGCGTTGGCTTCCGCCTGCCACGATGCGGGCGCGCTTTTGATCGTCGTGGTCAATGAAATCGTCTCCTTGGGTGCCCTGAAATCACCCGGCGATATGGGGGCCGATATCGTCGCCGCCGAAGGCCAGTCCCTCGGCAACGCCATGGGATTCGGCGGCCCGCATGTGGGTTTGTTCGCGGTGAAGGACCGGCTTCTCCGCCAAATGCCCGGCCGCCTCGCCGGCCAAACCGTTGACGTGGACGGCAACCGGGGGTGGGTGCTGACCCTCTCGACCCGTGAGCAGCATATCCGACGCGAAAAGGCAACCAGCAACATCTGCACGAATTCGGGCCTTTGCGCCCTGGCGTTTTCCATCCACCTCACCATGCTCGGAGAGGCGGGGTTCACCCGTTTGGCGGAGCTCAATCATGCGGCGGCGGTTAAGTTGGCGGGGCGGCTGGGCGCGGTGGACGGCGTCGAAATCGTCAACGACACCTTCTTCAATGAGTTCACGCTCCGGCTCAACCGGCCCGCGGCGCCGGCGGTTGAGGCGATGGCCGGTCAAGGCGTGCTCGGAGGAGTTCCGGTTTCGCGGCTGCTGCCCGGCGAAGCGGAGTTGGCAAACCTGCTGGTAGTCGCGGCGACCGAAACCAATACCGAGGCCGAGATGGACAAGTTCGCCGACGCGCTGAGCGGGGCTTTGTAGATGGCCGGGACGATCACCGGAAATAAGGGGCTTCAGCAAGAGGAAGCACTGATCTTCGAGCAGGATTCACCCGGTCAATCGGGCGTTGATCTGCCGGCGCCGGATGCCGTGGCATCCCGGCTTGGCGACGCCGCGCGAGCCGCGCCGATCGGCCTGCCCGGTCTCTCGGAGCCGCAGGTGGTGCGCCACTACCTGCGGATCAGCCAGAAAAACTACGCCATCGATGCCGGAATATATCCGTTGGGCTCATGCACCATGAAGCATAACCCCCGGCTCAACGAGAAGATGGCGCGGCTGCCCGGATTTGCCGACACCCACCCCCTGCAGCCCGAAAGCACGGTGCAGGGGGCGCTCGCGCTGATCAACGAATGTGCCCGGTGGCTGACGACGCTCACCGGGATGCCGGGCGTCGCCATGTCGCCGGCGGCCGGCGCCCACGGTGAACTGACGGGCCTGATGACCATCCGTGCGGCGCTCGAAGACCAGGGCGGCCCCCGTAAGCGGGTGTTGGTGCCCGAATCCGCCCACGGCACCAATCCGGCGAGCGCGCATATGTGCGGCTATACGGTGGAGGCCATCCCGGCGGACGAGACGGGCCGGGTGGACCTGGCGGCGCTCAAGGACCGGATCGACGACGACGTCGCCGCCATCATGATCACCAATCCCAACACCTGCGGGCTGTTCGAGGGCGATATGAAGAACATGTCGGATGCCATCCACGCCGCCGGCGGCTACGTCTACTGCGATGGGGCCAACTTCAACGCCATCGTCGGGCGGGTCCGGCCGGGGGATTTGGGCATCGACAGCATGCACCTCAATTTGCACAAGACATTCTCCACGCCGCACGGCGGCGGCGGGCCGGGGGCGGGGCCGGTGGTGTTGTCGGAGGCGCTGGTGCCGTACGCGCCATTGCCGTACGTGGTTGCCGGCGAGGATGGATTTCATTTGGTCGAGCACGCCGACAATGCGGAAGGCAAACCCTACGGCCGGATGAAGGGGTTCCACGGCCAGTTCGGGGTCTTCGTCCGGGCGCTGGCCTACATGATGAGCATGGGGGCGGATGGGCTCCGGCAGGCCTCGGGCGATGCAGTGCTCAACGCCAATTACCTTCTCGCCACGCTCAAGGACGATCTCTCGCTGCCCTATTCCGGCCCGTGCATGCACGAGGTGCTGTTCGACGATCACTTCCTCAGGGATACCGGTGTCACCACCCTCGATTTCGCCAAGGCGATGATCGACGAGGGCGTTCATCCCATGACCATGTATTTCCCGCTGGTGGTACATGGCGCCCTGTTGATGGAACCCACCGAGACCGAAAGCAAAGCGACCCTCGACAGCTTTGTCCGGATGATCAAGGGTCTGGCGTCCGAGGCCAAGGCGGGAAACACCGGGTTGTTTAGCGAAGCGCCCCGCCATACCCCCCGCCGGCGGCTGGACGAGACCACCGCGGCGCGCTCGCCTGTGCTGCGCTGGCGCCCCGCCCTTGATGAGGCGGCGGAGTAGATCCGGCATTAATTCGGGCTGGGCCACTCCCGTCCATCGTCGGTGTCCGGGTCGGCATCGTTCAGCAGCCGAATCAAATTGCCGAGGTTTTATAAGACTGAGCGCCGTCTCGCCGCCAAACCGCATGGTCACCCAATGGTCTAAAGCGGGGCGCGGTCCAGCCCCTTGGGATGATTTGGCAAATGAGCGTCAGAACTCCCTGCCGATAGCCCGGTCGAGGGACAGTTCTCCGCCGCCGCGCAAGACACATCCCAATGCCAGCGCCGCCAATAGGAACGGATACTCGAACCCGCCGTCGGTCCAGAAGAAGCCATTGTCCAGGTGCGCCAGGGTAAGAGCATTGGCCACGGTGACGAAGATGGCCGCCGCGACCGGCCGGGTGAGCAGGCCGACAGCCAGCAACAGACCGCCGAAAAACTCGATGCTCCCAACGACGATGACCAGCCCGGCCGGGAAGAAAAGGCCCAGAGAGGCGAAGTACTCGGCGGTGGCCGCCGGATCGCCGCCGAACCAGCCAAACAGCTTCTGGGCGCCGTGGGGCATCAGGACGACGCCGGTAAAGAATCGCATCCACGGATAGGCGAGGTGCCGGACGTTCTCCTCCAGCTCGGTGAGTGCGGGGAGGATGGGCGTGGGGTGTTCCTCCATCCGGGACATGGCGGATCCTCCGATCGATTGGGGCGTGATTGAGGCTATTGACCCTCGCGCCACCAGGTCATGGTCAGACCGCCGGCGGCGAGCAGCAGGAATAACAGTGCCGGCAGCAAAGGCGCTTGGCGGACACCGGTCACCACGTAGGACCCGTTGCGGACCAGGCCGAGCCAGTCATTGCCGGATGCCGTTCGGCCGGGCCGGGTCCGGCGGAAGTCGGGCAATCCCTCGGCGATCCAGGAAACCCCGCCGCCGGATGCCTTGATGAGCGGCATCAGTTTGTCGGGCGAGGCCCGCAAATCCGAAAGTTCGGGCGGGTTGAGCCTGCCGACCGCCGCCGTGGCGGCGCGGGTGCCGTCCTCGATCTTGTACAGCCCGGTTTCCTCGACGGTGATGGTCGCCGTCGATCTGCCGTCTTGGCTCTCTTCCAGGCGGACGATCTGTTGCGTGCCCGAGGGCGCGGTCACGGTCACCGGCGGAACCTCGTCGTTGAGGGAGCGCCGCTGAATGGTCAACTGATTGCCGTCGACGATGGCGCGAAGGTCTTCTTCCTCGAGATCCGGTTCCTTCATCAGCCAGTGGGACAGCCGGCGCAGCAGTTCGGCGTGCGGACCGCCGCCGTCGAAGCCGCGGGCCCAGAGCCAGATATGGTCGCTCATGAACTGGGCGACACGGCCCTTGCCCACCCGGTTGAGAATTAGAAGCGGACGCTCGCCGACACCGGTCATCAACGTAACGCCAGCCCGCTCCGAAGCCTCGATCTGGCGGAACCACTGGCCCCAGGCGCTCTCGCCATCGCCGGTGGCCGCGCCGGGCAGTCCGGCGGTCACCGGGTGGCGGCGGCCCTTGTCCGAAACCCGCGCCCGGAACGCCTGTTCGATCACCCGGCCGGACGGTAGTCCGGGGAATACCTGGCCGAGGGGAGTGTGATAGAGGCTGCGAACGCCCGCAAAATCGGGACCGACCGCCGCCAATACCGCGCCGCCGTCCCGCACGTAGCGGCTGATATTGCCGAGGTAGGCCGGCGGCAGGACAAACCGGATGACGTAGCGGTCGAATACGATGAGGTCGAATTCATGGAGCTTGATCTCGAACAGTTCGCGGATCGGGAACGAAATCAGCGCCAATTCGTTGAGCGGGGTGAAATCGTTCTTCTCCGGCGGCCGGAGGATGGTGAAGTGAACCAGATCGACCGACGGATCCGATTTCAAGAGATTGCGCCAGGTACGCTCGCCGGCGTGGGGCTGGCCCGAGACCAGCAGCACCCGCAGGCGGTCCCGGACACCGTTGACGGTGACCACGGCGCGGTTGTTAATCAGCGACATCTCGTTGGCCATGGGGGCGGCCTCGATCTCGAAGATGCTGGCGCCGCCATGCTCGACGGGCACTTCAACCGTCTGCTCCTCGCCGGTCCGCAGCAGGGCGCGGGTCGCCGGTCCGCCGGCCTCGGCGATGGTGACCTCGACGGTGGCGCCCGCCCGCGACGGGCGGTCATCAACTCGGAGAGACAACTGGACCGTCTTGCCGACGATTCCGAAGGCGGGGGCCCGGACCACCACCAGACGGCGGTCGCGCTCTTCGGGCGATCCGGTGAGCATCACGTGCAAAGGCGCATTCAGTCCGGCCGGTTCGGGATCATCCGCCGTGGCGTCCGGCGCCCGGGTCGCGGGAGCCGGAACGTCGTGGACCTGGCCGTCGGTAATCATTACCGCGCCGGCAAACCGGTCCTTGGGCAAATCCGCCAATGCTCGGTTGAGTTCGCCGAACAGCCGGGTGCCGTCCTCGGTCTCCGTGCCGCGTACCACCCGGACCTTCAAATCGTCGAATTCGGCCAGTTTTTCCTGCGCATCTTCGAGCGCGCGGGCGAGTTGCTCACGCCGGTCGCCGGTGTTCTGGCTCGACGATTCGTCAACCACGATGACCGCCACATCCGGTTGCGGCTGACGGGTCTCGCTTTCCAACCTGGGATTGAACAGTGCCAGGACGAGGACGGCGATGGAGAACAGGCGCAGGAAAGTGCCGCGCGCGCCGCGGAAGGCGGAAAACACGATCAGCAGAACGGCGATACCGCCGATCAGCGCAATCGCCTGCCAGGGAATAAGGGGTGCGAAGCCGACGCCTGTGATGCCCGTCATCATTGGCCGAGCCTCTCGAGGATAGCCGGCAGGTGAACCTGATCGGCCTTGTAGTTGCCGGTGAGCGCGTACATCAGCATGTTGATCCCGAACCGGTAGGACATCTCCCGCTGCCGTTCGCCGCCGGGAACCACCGGATATAGGGGCCTGCGTGTCTGATCAATGGCCCAGGCGCCGGCCCAGTCGTGGGAGCCGACGACTACCGAAGAGACGCCGTCATTGGCCCGGCTGCCGTCCCGTTCGACCCACACCTGACCGCCAGTCCACCGCCCCGGGAAATCCCGCAGCAGATAATAGGACCGGGTCAGCACGTGGTTTGACGGCACCTGGGTGAGCGGCGGAATATCCAGATGGCGGCCCATGACCTGGAGGCGCTGGCCGACGAAATTGGCACCTCCCTCGTCGCGGGTATCGAACAGAATGGTGCCGCCCCGCTTGAGATAGGTATTCACCCGTGCCGCCACCTCCGGCGGAATGGTTTCCGAGTTCTCGGCCACCGGCCAATAGATTAGCGGGAAGAACGCGAGTTCGTCGGACGCAGGATCGATCGCCATGGGGTCGGCCAGTTCGACGGCGGTTCGGCTGTTGGCGACCAGGCTCAGGCCCCTAAGCCCGGCCAGCACCGTATCGTCGATGGTGCCGTTGCCGGTCGGGACATATGCCAGGCGCACCCGAAGCGCCGCATCGAACGGGCTCTCGCCGTTGGCCAAGGTCTGGGCCTGGGCCGGCGCATTGACGGGCGGCACGATCATGGCTGCCAGCAACACCGCCGCTGCGGTAGCGGCGCGGTTGAAGCTGAATAGGCCGCGCAGCGCCATGGACGCAATGATGTCAGCCAAGGCGAGCAGTAACGCCAAGGTCAGCACGATGGGGCGGATGTCGGTCTCGCGCGACT
This sequence comes from Rhodospirillales bacterium, assembly GCA_965213765.1. Taxonomy (GTDB): domain Bacteria; phylum Pseudomonadota; class Alphaproteobacteria; order Rhodospirillales; family UBA2165; genus JAJDXO01. Next base: position 3,304,100 of record OZ243926.1, read on the forward strand.
CCTGATAGGGCTGGGGTTCGATACCAACGCCCAGGCCGCCCATGGGGGCGGGCACCGGCAGCACAGGTGACAGGTTGAGGGCCCGCCGGGAGGTTTCATCACCATAGAAGCCGGGCGGGCTCGCGGATCCCGGCTGAGCCGACAATATATCGGTGGCGGGGATCGCCTGCGCGCCCGGCAAAGGCGCGATGATGCGCCCAAATCCGTTGACCGAGCGCAGCGGCGCCAGCATCCGGTCCTCGCCATCGGCGGCGATGCCGCGGCCCAATTGCACCAGTTGCTGCATCATTTCGACGAACAGTCCCGAGAGCGCCAGGGTCGACCATTTGGGATCGGCGGTGGTGTGCACGAACACCAGCCAGCCGTTCTCCTGCTTCTCGGCGGTGACCAGCGGCGTTCCATCGGCCAGCCGCGCCCAGGTCTTATCCGGCAGGTCCACGGAGGGCTGGGCGAGCACCTGACGGCGGACGACGACGTCGTTCGGAATGCTGATGCCGTGGAAAGGGCCGGTCTCGGGGAACGCGGCCATCCGCGCCGGCCGGGTCCATGACAGCGCACCGCCTAATTTCCGGTCGCCTTTGCGGAGGCGTACGGGCAGCAGAGGATCCTGCTCACCGGCAAGCCGCGGCCCGGCGAAGCGGACAACCACGCCGCCGTCTTCCATCCACCGGACCAGCGATTGCCGGTCGGCTTCCGCCAATCGTCCCGGGTCGGCGAGGACGATCAATGACAGTTCGCGTTTCAGCAGGTCGGCGACGGCACCGGTCCGCACTTCGGTAAAGGGGTCGAGCGCCCGGTCGAGGTAAAAGGCGTCGTCCAGAAGCGGTTGATCGTTGCGCCGTTCGGAAGCTGAGACCAAGCCAACCGGGCGTCGGCGCCAGCGTTCATCCATCAACACGACTGCGCCGGCGTGGTTTTCACCCTCAATTTCCAGCTGATCCAACCGGTTGCGGATCTCGACCGGGAAATCGAGGCGTAGCTCCGTCTCGGTCTCGCCGGCCCCGTAGCTCACCTCGCGCCGCGCCAGGACACGGCCATCTTCGTCGCGGGCCCGGATGACCAGATTGTCAGGCGCGCTGGTCGCCGCCCGCCGGATGGTGAGACCCAAGCCCTGGCTGTCGGCCTTGGGCGGCAGCATGACGGTGGGCAGATCGCCCGGCAGATCGGCGCGGACCGAGAGGGTGCCGAGTTTGCCGAGTGCTTCGGCGAAGGCGTCGGCATTGCCCATATCGAGACCGTTGCTCAGCCAAACCACTTGGGCATCGCCGGAAGATTGGACCGCATTGACCAATGCAATGGCGGCGGTGCGGTCGACCGGCCACGGCTTGGGCTGCAACGCCAAGGCGCGCTCCTTGGCTTCAGCCGCCGGCAGCAGCGATACCGATACCTGGCCGCCGCCTGATTGGCGGGCGGTGGTGATGAGGCCGACCGCGCGGCCTTCGCGGGCCGCCTGGTCGATCAGCGCTGTCATGGCGTCCCGGCGGTCCTCCCAGTTGCGGGCCGATGACCAGCCATCGTCAATGGCGAGGATCAGCGGATCGTCACCTTCGACCCGGTCGGTGGCGTTCAGCACGGGATGAGACGCGGCGATGATGACCGCGGCCACCAAAGCGAAGCGCAACAGCGCCAGCCACAGAGGCGTCTTGGCCGAACTCTCTTCCGGGTTGACCAGCCGCATGATCAGCCGGATGGCGGGGAACTGGACCCGCCGCGGGGCCGGCGGAATGATCCTGAGCAGCCACCACAGGGCCGGAAGGGCCAACAGACCCAGCAATGCCCAAGGGGCAACGAATGACAAGGCGCCGATACCAACCATATCCTAGTACGCTCCCTGAATACCGCGGGGTGCCGTCAGCGCCATGAAAAGTCCGAGCAGCGCGGTCTCCACCGGTTGATTGGTGTAGTGGGTGGCGAATGTCCAGCCGGCGGTCCGCGCGATGGCCTCGAGACCGTCCCGGTGGCGGCCCAACCGGTCGCGGTATTGCTCGCGAATTCCTTCGACCCGGCCGATCAAGGCGGTTCCCTCGTTTTCCATGCCTTCGAAACGGGTGCGGCCGCCGAACGGCAGTTCCCGTTCCGCCGGATCGAGGATTTGCAGCATGTGGCCGGTGATCCCCCGGTCGACATAACGCCCGATGGCCTTGTGGATATCCTCCAGAGGTTCCAGGAAGTCGCCGAACATGACGATGCTGCCGTGACGGGGCAGGGGTTCAAATCGCGGCAGGCTGCCCGGGTGATTGTCATTGGCGGTGATCCCCCGGTCCTCGAGAGCCTGGGCGAGCAGCAGCAGCGCCGTACGCCCGGCGGTCGGGGTAATGCCCCAGCCCAACGGCGCCACATGTTCGCCGGCACGGACCAGGAGAGAGGCGGCGGCCAGCATCAAAAGGTCCGCATGATCAACCTTTTGCGGCAGGCGCTTATTGGAGGCATAGCGCATGCTGGGCGAGCCGTCGCTCCACAGCCAGACGCTCTGCGCCGCTTCCCATTCGTTTTCACGTATGTAGACCGGTTCCGACTTGGCCGAGCGGCGCCAGTCGATTTTCTGGATCGGATCACCGGCCTCGTAGCGCCGGTATTGCCAAAAGGTCTCGCCCTGGCCGACCCGGCGGCGGCCATGCACGCCCTGCGACACCGTCGCCGCCACCCGCTCCGCACGGATAAGAAAGGGCGGCAGGTTGGCGGAGAGCAGTTCCGCCCGCTGATGAAGTTCCGCGACAGATCCGCTCATCCGACCGGACCGCCTAGCTGATACGTTCTACGAGCTTGTCGATGATGCTTGTCATGGTCACTCCCTCGGCCCGGGCGGCAAAATTGAGCGCCATGCGGTGCCGGAGAATAGGATGGGCCAGGGCAACGACATCGTCGATGGACGGCGCGAGCCGGCCCTGCAGGACCGCGCGGGCGCGAACACCCAGCATTAGGGCCTGACTGGCGCGGGGGCCCGGCCCCCAGGCCACGTGCCCGGCTACTTCGCCGATGTCCGTGGTGGAGGGACGGCCGGCGCGTACCAGTTCGAGGATGGCGTCCATGACGCTTTCCCCCACCGGCACGTGGCGAACCAGACGCTGCGCCGACAGAAGCTCGGAACCCTCCATCACCTTGACCGCCTTTTCCTCGTTGGCTCCGGTGGTGACGATAAGGATTTCGCGCTCGGCGGCGAGCTGAGGATAGTCGATGTCGATTTGCATCAGGAACCGGTCGAGCTGCGCCTCGGGCAGCGGATAGGTGCCTTCCTGTTCCAATGGGTTCTGGGTGGCCAAAACATGGAATGGCTGTGGCAGCTCATGATAACGGCCGGCGACCGAAACCCGCCGTTCCTGCATTGCCTGCAGCAGCGCCGATTGGGTCCGCGGGCTCGCCCGGTTGATTTCATCCGCCATCAGCAGCTGGCAGAACACTGGTCCCTCGATGAAGCGGAATGAGCGGCGGCCGGCTTCCGATTCTTCCAGCACCTCGGAGCCCAGAATGTCGGCGGGCATAAGATCGGGCGTGAACTGGACCCGCCGGTCCTCCATCCCCAACACCGTACCCATGGTTTCCACGAGCCGGGTCTTGCCCAGGCCGGGCACGCCGATCAGCAGCATGTGACCACCGGCCAACAGGGTGATGAGGGCTTCCTCGATGACTTCTTCCTGGCCGAAAATGACCCGCCCGATCCCTCTTTTGGCGCCGACGAACTTACGGCTGATGCCCTCCAGTTCGTCGATCATCTCCGGGCTTTCGTTTGATTTAGCGGCTTCGCTCACGGCATTATCTCTCTTATTGATCCTGGTGTCGTTTCTGAAGGAACCAGCTTTGGCACGCCCCACGCTCGACAGTTTGGCGTCCCTGGCCGCAAGTAAAACGGGGGAAATTCGCGACTCCGTCGGGGATTCCGCCCCATCCGCGGCCGGCCCGGCGATTTGCGGTGACGTCGACATCCGCATCGACCGGGACGCCCAATGGTTTTATCACGGCAGCCCCATAGGCCGCAAAGAACTCGTGCGATTATTTGCCGGTGTTCTGCAGCGTGACGAGGCCGGTGATTACTGGATGGTGACACCGGCGGAAATGGCCCGGATTCAGGTGGAAGACGTACCGTTCGCGGCGGTCGAAATGACCGTCGACGGGTCCGGAGAGGCCCAAGACCTGGTGTTCCGGACCAACGTTGACGATATTGTGATGGCGGACCGCGATCATCCGTTGAGAATCGTTACCGATCCCTCGACCGGTGAGCCTTCGCCCTATGTCAGGGTGCGCGGCGAATTGGATGCCCGTCTGACCCGCGCGGTCTACTACCAGCTCGTCGACCTGGGGCTCGAGCGGGAGATGGACGGCCGTACCGTCTTCGGTGTATGGAGCGCGGGCGAATTTTTCGAGATCGGTGAGTTGGACCCCTGATGCTGACCCGTGAACATGTAATCGAACGGCTGGACCGGGCACCCAATGGCGGGCGGGTGCGGACCAACGATGACGCCAGGATCAGGCGGGCGGGAATCAACCCCAACCCCTTTGACGACAACCCCTGGTATCCCGAGGACGGCAAACTGCGGCCGGCGGCGGTCCTGGTGCCCCTGGTTAATCACGGCGACGGCCTGACGGTTCTGCTGACCAAAAGGACCGAGCATCTGAGCAACCATGCCGGCCAGATCAGTTTCCCCGGCGGACGTGCCGACGACGAGGACGATGGCCCCGAGCATACGGCGTTGCGCGAGACCGAGGAGGAGGTCGGCGTCGGCCGCAACCGGATCGAGATCGTCGGCCGTTTGGACGATTACGTGGTCGGTACCGGTTTCCTGGTCCGTCCGGTGGTCGGCTTCATCGAGCCGCCCATCGACGTCGACAAACATGATCACGAAGTGGATGAAGTGTTCGAGGCGCCGCTTGAGTTTCTGATCGACCCCGAAAACGTCGAACGCCATCACCGGGAATTTAACGGCCGGATACGCCATTTCTTCGCAATTACCTACCAGGATTACTATATCTGGGGTGCAACGGCGGGGATGTTATGTAATCTCGCCGAACGCCTGCGAGCTGAGTGATCAACTAAGGACCGGAATTCGTGGCACGCATTGTCTTACAAGTAATTCTGCCGCTGTTGGCGCCGGTGATCATCTACGGTCTGTGGAGCTACTTCACCCAGAAGCGGCAGGGCAAGGGCCTGCCCGGTTGGGAGGAGGGGCATTGGTTCTATGCCGTGATGATCGGATTCGTACTGGCATTTGGCAGCTTCGGCTATCTCGCCGCCACGGACTTTGAGCGGGAACTGGAGAACAAGCCGCCGGCCCGAGACATCGGTCCCGTGGAGTCCAATCGCTTCCGTTGACCGCCAACGGCGCGCCGAGCCATGGATTTCATCGGAGACATCCCGAGTATTCCCCATGTCGAGGGGAAGTGGCTGATTCTGGCTGCCGGTGCGGTTTTCTTCATGTTCATGCTGGCGCGGCGCAAGAAGAGGATGAACGATTTGAAGCGCAAGGACCGGGAGCCCCGCTTTCGGAACATTACCGTGAAAGGGGACGAAAGCCACGGCGCCGAAGGACGGATCACCGTCCGGCCGTGGATGGAAACCGACGGCATCAAGCGGGTCCTGGCGGCGATCACCGCCGATGGCAAGGTGGCGAGGTTCGTCGGCGGCTGTGTGCGCGATGCGTTGCTTGAACGGCCGGTGAAGGAAGTGGATATCGCCACGCCGGAAACGCCGGACCGGGTGATGGAGCTACTGGAAGCCGCCGGCATCAAGGCGCTGCCGACGGGCATCGAGCATGGCACGGTGACCGCGGTCATCGGCGGCGAGACATACCAGATCACCACCCTCCGGCGTGACGTGAGTACCGACGGGCGGCGGGCGACCGTCACCTTCACCGAAGATTGGCGGGTCGATGCCGAGCGGCGCGACTTCACCTTCAATACCCTGTCGGCGACGCCCGACGGTATGATCTACGACTATTTCAACGGCCTGCAGGACCTGAACGACCGGGTGATCAAGTTCGTCGGCCATGCCGGGGAGCGGATCGAGGAAGACCGCCTGAGGGTGCTGAGGTTTTTCCGTTTCATTGGGACGCTGGGCATGCGGACCGACCGCAAGGGCGATCTGGAATCCTGCATCCAGGCCGCACCGCAGCTGACCGAACTCTCCCGCGAGCGTATCCGGGACGAGATTATGAAAATCCTGTCGTCCGAGATGCATTTCGACGTCATTCGGATGATGCGGAATCACGGCATCCTCAAGCCCATCCTGCCCGAGATCGGCGAACCGACGGCATTGGCCCGGCTAAAATGGCTGGAGACCACCGCCACGGGCCTTGAGAGCGTGCGGCCGGACCCGATCCGCCGGTTGGCCTGCGTTCTTGATACGGATGACGAAGGTGTTGAGTCCGTCTGCCAAAATTTGGTGCTGACCAACAAGGAGAAACGCCGGCTCAAGGCACTCCACCATCCGGGTTGGCGGGCGGATCCGGAGATTTCGGAGGCCGATTTCGAGCGGGTGCTGCAGCGCCTGGGCCCGGAGATCACCCTCGATATTATTCTCATCGACTGGGCGCACAGCCTGGTCGAGGCGCCTCGGCAGCCCGGCGGCCATGCCGACAAGTGGCAGGCGCTGATCGCCAGGACCGAGAGTTGGGAAGCCAAGGTGTACCCGCTGAACGGCCATGACGTGATGGCGCTTGGGATCGAGGAAGGGCCCGAAGTGTCCAAGCATTTGGATGCGGTCGAGGCCTGGTGGGAAGAGGGCGGGTTTACCGCCGACCGGGCGGCCTGCCTCGCCCGTCTCAAGCAGGAGGTGGAGGCCTAAGCCCCTGATAGTTCCCGGTTTTCCCGCACGACCGTGACGACCCCTGAGCGGTGGCCGGCCTGAACTCGGCCGGGACGAGATCAGGCGCATCTTCACCGGCCTCCATGACGAGGGCGTCCGCCACCTGTTCATCCGGGGCGGCGAGCCGCTGACCCGCGGGACGCCATGGAGGTGATGGAGGACGTGGCGGCACCGCCTGACCGGCCTTGAGGGCGATGGTAAGGCATCTCTAATATACGGGCCCATGTGCCCGCGATTTTCCCAAGCCTGCACCTGGCAGGAGGTCAGGAACTATTACGACCTTGTCGACGCCGACTGGAACCTGTCGCTGCGCTACAATATCCGGCCGACCAACCAAATCCCCATCATCCGGAACGGCGGCGCGGGCCGCGAGCTTGCTATGGCGGTGTGGTGGCTGATCCCTCCCTGGGCGGACGCGCCCAACAACAAGTACCCCATGTTCAATGCCCGCTCGGAGAGCCTGCTGGACCGTAAGGCCTACGCCGAGCCGGCGCGCAACAAGCGCTGCCTGATCCCGATGACCGGCTGGTTCGAATTCCACCCGGAGGACGGCATCCGCCGGCCCTATTACTTCACGCTGAAAAGCTCGACCCTGTTCGCGGCCGCCGGCCTCTGGCAGGTCTCGACCAGAGGGCCGGAGCCGGTGACGTCCTGCACCCTGGTCACCGTCGGCGGCAATCCGCTGATCGCCCAGTACCACGTGAAGAACCGGATGCCCGCCCTGGTGCCCGAGGAAGCGTGGGATGCATGGCTCGACACCGAGGAGGTGTCGGCGGAGCATGCCATCTCCAGGCTCGCAAGCTGGCCGGAAGAAGACATCACGGTCCACGCGGTGGACCGCAACGAGCTCAAGAAGACCATGAGCGACAACCCGGCCTGCATCGAGCCGTGGCCGCCCGCACCCGACCGGGACTAGGCGCTACAAAATCTCGCCAAAAGGAATTCGCCTAGAGGATCTCGCAGGCGTCGTCGAAGGGCAGGCGCGGATTGCGCTTGAAGATGGTGTTTTCGTCACCCCGGCCGATGGAGCAGACGAACAGGGTCTTCACCGCGGTTCCGGCCCAGAACACTTCATCGCACATGGCCTTGTCCAGACCCTGCATGGGGCCGGTGTCATACCCTGCGGCCCGCACGGCCATCATGAAATAGGCGGCCTGGAGGGTCGCGTTCTGGGACGCCCAGTGGGGAATGAGGTCGGGGTTTTCCTTCATCCGGTTGGGGATGTCGTCGGGCCGGAACGGGGTCAGCTGCGGCTGCTTGTGGAAGAAATTATGGTCCATTCCGAGGATGGCGACCGCCGGGGCCTGCCTGGTCTTGGCCCGGTTGCGCTCGAACATGATCGGGGCGAATTTTTCCTTCGCTTCGGGCGACGTGATGAACTTGATCCGCAAGGGACAGCAGTTGGCCGAGGTCGGCCCCATTTTGGCCAGATCGTAGATCGCCTTGAGTTCGTCCCCGGAGATGGACTCGTCCTTCCAGCCGTTGAAGCTGCGGGCCTCGCGAAACAACAGGTCGAGGCCATTGTCGTCGAGCGGGTTCGTCCGTTGCCTGGCATCGCGAACGCTCTGCTGCGCGGCGAGATCGATTTCGTCTTTTTCCGGCGGTCCGGCCATGGGTCTGTCCCTGAAACTATCTGAAAAATCAACCGATGGCCGGACTGGGTAATCGTCGCGGGCGATTTTGGCAAGTCCCCCAGGTTCGGGATAGGCGATGCCGCGGGCGCATCACGTCCATCACATCGTTCCGGAACACGAGCCGGAATGGCCGCGCCATCTCGCCGACACCGGCCTGTTCGTGAACGCCCGACTATTCCTTCGGCCGGGACGGCCTATTGTTCCTTCGGCCAGGAGGCCAGGGGCGGCAGGGACATGAGAATGGCCTGGGTATTGCCGCCGGTCATCAGGCCGAATTTGGTGCCCCGGTCGTAGACCAGGTTGAACTCCGCATAGCGGCCCCGCTTTACCAATTGGGCCTGGCGGTCTTCGTCGGTCCAGCTCTCGTTCATGTGCCGGGCGACCAACGCCGGGTAGACGTCGCGGAAGGCGCCGCCCACGTCCCGGGTGAAGGCGAAGTCGGCCTGCCAGTCTCCGGTATCGAGGTAGTCGTAGAAGATGCCGCCGATGCCCCGGGTCTCGCCCCGGTGGGGAATGAAGAAATAGTCGTCGCACCACTTCTTGAACTTGTCGTAATCGCCGGGGGGATGGGCATCGCAGGCCGCCTTGAAGGCGCCGTGGAAATCCCGGGTGTCCCGATCGACGGGAAACACCGGTGTCAGATCACCGCCGCCGCCGAACCAGGATTTCGTGGTGACGATCATCCGCGTATTCATATGGGCGGCCGGCACCTTCGGGTTCATCGGGTGCGCGACCAGGGAGATGCCCGAAGCCCAGAACCGCGGGTCTTCTCCGGCGCCGGGGATCTGTTTGCGGAACTTCTCGGAAAATTCGCCGAACACGGTCGAGATGTTGACCCCCACCTTCTCAAACACCCGGCCGGTCATCACCGACATGACGCCGCCGCCGCCTTCGGGCCGGTCCCAGGGCGTTTGTTCAAATCGCCCGGGTGCCGAGGCGTCCGTGCCGTTCGGCCCTTCGGTTTCGTTCTCCAGCTTTTCGTAGCTGTCACAGATCTGGTCGCGCAGGGATGCGAACCACCGCGACGCTTCCGCTTTGCGGGTTTCCAGTTCGTCGGTCATTCGCCGTCCCTTCCTGTCATTCGCCGTCCGCCGGCAGCAGATCCGTCTGCCGCAACGCCTCGCCTATCACCATGGCGGCGGCGACCGCCACGTTCAAGGACCGGGCGTTGCCGGCCATGGGAATTCGAATGCGGGCATCGGCGGATTGATGAACCTCCGGCGGCACGCCGGCGCTCTCCCGTCCCAGCAGCAAGATATCCGAGGTTTGAAAATTGAATCCGGTATAGGAGAGTTCGGCGGATGTCGTCAGCAGCACCAGACGCCGCCCGCTTTCCCGTGCCTGGCGCTCGAACGCCGCCCAGTTCGGGTGCCGTACCAGTTCGGCGGCATCCAAATAGTCCATGCCGGCGCGGCGGAGCCGTTTGTCGTCCAGCACAAAGCCCGCCGGCTCGATCAGATCAACGCCGATGCCGAGGCAGGCGCCGAGCCGCAATACGGCGCCGGTATTGCCTGGGATATCGGGCTCGAAGAGGGCTAGTCGCATGGAATTGATCAAGCCTGCATTACGCTAGGTTTTCTGCCAATTAGTCGCAAAAAAGCAGGGGGAATTATGCTTTCCACGGCGGAGAATCTGCATTATATCAGAGGCCAAGTTCCTACCATGAGGTTGGTCAGCAATTGCATGATCTTAGCCTGGAAACTGACGGGACGGGGAGCGCTGTGGGAGAGGGAGCAGCATCACAATCGTCGGGGACCCGGGTGAAATTCCACGATCGAGCACCAACGTATCTCAGATAACCCGGTTTTAGTTGCTACGATCCCGAAACGAGCCGAGAACGGACGCAAAAGGACACGAATATGGCTGATACGAGCGCAACGACCGCAGAGGGTCATGAACACGAGGAGGATCGCCGCGATTTTCTTCTGACATCGACCATCGTTGTGGGAGCCGCGGGCGTCGCGCTGGCGGCTTGGCCGTTTATCGATTTCATGAACCCGTCGGCCGATGTGCTGGCGCTGGCCAGTCTGGAGTTTGATCTGTCCTCCATGGAGCCGGGCCAGGCCGTTACGGTGACCTGGCGCAACAAGCCGGTCTTCATCCGCCGCCGGACCGCGGCCGAAATCGACGAGGCGAAGAAAGTGCCGCTGTCCGACCTGAAAGATCCGCAGGCCGATGCCGACCGGGTCAAGGAAGGCAAGGATGAGTGGCTGGTGATGATCGGCATCTGCACCCATTTGGGCTGCATCCCGGCGGGCCAGAAAGCGACGGATACGAAGGGCGAGTTCGGCGGCTGGTTCTGCCCGTGCCACGGCTCGCACTACGACACGTCCGGGCGCATTCGCAAGGGGCCGGCGCCCAGAAATCTGGAGATCCCGCCCTACGCCTTTACCAACGATACGACCGTTAGAATCGGTTAGGAGATCCACCCATGAGCGCAGCCCCAGAATGGAAAAATCCGGTCGTCAGGTGGATCGACCATCGTCTTCCGATCTTCACGTTCACCCATCACAGCCTCGTCGACTATCCGACGCCCAGGAACCTGAATTACTGGTGGAACTTCGGCTCGCTGGCCGGCATCGTCCTGGTGATCCTGATCGCCACCGGACTGTTTCTGGCGATGCACTACAATCCCAGCGTCGATCATGCCTTCGACTCGGTCGAGCGGATCATGCGCGACGTGAACTACGGCTGGCTGATGCGGTACATGCACGCCAACGGCGCCTCCATGTTCTTCCTGGTGGTCTACATCCATATGTTCAGGGCGCTGTATTACGGCTCCTACCGGGCACCCCGCGAGGTGCTATGGTTCATCGGCCTGTTCATCTTCCTTGCCATGATGGCAACGGCCTTCGTCGGCTACACCCTGCCCTGGGGTCAGATGAGCTTCTGGGGCGCCACGGTGATCACCAACCTGTTCTCGGTGGTCCCGTTCTTTGGCGACGCCATCGTGGAGTGGCTGTTGGGCGGCTTCGCGGTCGACAATCCGACACTGAACCGTTTCTTCGCCTTTCACTTCCTGTTGCCCTTCGTGATCTTCGGGCTGGTGTTCCTGCACCTCTGGGCCCTGCACGTGCACAAGTCGAACAATCCGCTGGGCGTGGATATCAAGACGGACGGAGATACGATTCCCTTCCATCCCTACTACACGGCGAAGGACGCCTTCGGGCTCGGGCTTTTCCTGATCGTCTACTTTGCCTTCGCTTTCTTCGCGCCGAACTATCTGGGCCACCCGGACAACTATATCCCGGCCAACGCGCTGGTGACCCCGCCGGAGATCGTGCCCGAATGGTACTTCCTGCCGTTCTACGCGATCCTGCGCGCGGTGCCCGACAACTTCATCGACATCTGGGGCATCATGCCGATCCTCGTGACCGCGAAGACGGCCGGCGTGATCCTGATGTTTGCCTCGATCATCGTGCTGTTCTTGCTGCCCTGGCTTGACCGGAGCCCGGTCCGGAGTGCCAAGTTCCGGCCTATCTACAAGCAGCTTTACTGGCTGTTCCTGGCCGATTGCATCATCCTGGGCTGGGTCGGCGCCAATCCGCCGGAAGGCAACATGCTGGTCATTGGCCGCATAGCGACGCTCTATTATTTCGTCCATCTGCTGGTCTTCATGCCGTTGCTGTCCAGGTACGAGAAGACGCGGCCACTGCCGGATAGTATTAGTGCGGCTGTGACGCCCCAGGGGTCGTCCCAGGGCGCTCAAGCTCAGGGAGCCTGAAGAGATGATCCGGACATTTAAGGGAATTGCCGCCGCCGCCGCCGTTCTCGCCGCGTTCTCGGTTTCGGACGTTTCAAAGTCCTGGGCCGCCAGTAAGGCGACCCCGCCGCCGCCGCGGGAGTGGTCCTTCTCGGGCGTCTTCGGCACGTTCGACCGCGCCCAGCTCCAACGCGGTTATCAGGTGTATCGCGAGGTCTGCGCGTCCTGCCATTCCATGAAGCAAGTCTATTTCCGGCATCTGGTGGACATCGGCCTGTCGGAAAACGCGATCAAGGCGATCGCGGCCGAGTACGACGTGGCCGGCGAGCCCGACGAGGATGGTGAACCCACGGAGCGCCCGGCCCAACTTTTCGACAGACTTCCAAGCCCGTATGCCAACGATAACGAGGCGCGCTCGGTCAACAACGGCGCGCTGCCGCCCGATCTGTCGCTGATTGCGAAGTCGCGCGTCGGCGGATCCGACTACATTCATGCGCTGCTGACCGGGTATTTGGAGAAGGCGCCGGCGGGCGTCACCATGGGCGAAGGCATGAACTACAACACCTATTTCGCCGGCAATCAGATTGCCATGGTGCCGCCGTTGGCCGAAGACGGGGTCGAGTACGAAGACGGCACCAAGGCCAGCGTCGATCAGCAGGCCGGCGACATTGCCGCCTTCATGACCTGGGCGGCCGAGCCGGAGATGGAAGAGCGCAAGCGGATGGGGGTCAAAGTGCTGTTGTTCCTGATCATCCTGACCGCCATGCTCTACGCGGTGAAGCGCCGGGTCTGGTCCAACCTGCATTAGACGAAATTGGCCGCGGTGACCGCGACCGCCAAAATTCGGGAGAGGTAAGGGATGCGATTGCTCCGTATTGTCGGCTTTTTGTCGGCTTTGTTCGCTTTCGCAGGTGCCGGTGACGCACTGGCGCAGGGAAAGCCCAAGGTCAGGTTCATCACCAGCCTCGGCGAGTTCATTGTTGAATTGGAACCGGAAAAAGCGCCTGGGACGGTGGAGAATTTTTTCGGTTACGTCCGAGGCGGCCATTACACCGGCACCATTTTTCACCGGGTGATTCCGGGCTTCGTCGTGCAAGGCGGCGGATTCAGCCAGGAATATCAGCGCCGCCGCACCGGCGCACCGATCCGGAACGAGGCGGATACGGGTCTCTCCAATGAACGCGGCACCATCGCCATGGCGCGGACGTCCGATCCTCATTCGGCGACCGACCAGTTCTATATCAATATCAAGCTCAACAAGGGCCTCGACCACACCGCCAAAACCCGCAATGGCTGGGGCTATACGGCGTTTGGACGGGTCATCGATGGAATGCGCATCGTCAGCCGGATATCCCGGGTCGAGCGGGGGCCGGGCGGCCCGTTCCGCCAAGACGTACCTCGGACCCCGGTGATCGTCGAGAAGGCCGAAATCATTAATTGATGTTTGCCCTGATCGGGGCGGGGGAGACAGACATGACAGCACCGGGCACCCCTCCGGTTATCGGGATTATCGGCGGCAGCGGCCTCTATGAGATCGATGGCCTGACCAACACCAGATGGGAGAAGATCGAGAGCCCGTTCGGCGAACCGTCGGATGAATTGCTGTTCGGCGAACTGGACGGATTGCAGCTGGTATTTCTGCCGCGCCATGGCCGCGGCCACCGCATTCCCCCCTCCGAGCTCAATTTTCGCGCCAACATCGACTGCCTGAAGCGGGCCGGCGTCACTGAAATTCTGTCCCTGTCGGCTTGCGGGTCGTTCAAGGAGGAACTGCCGCCCGGCACTCTCGTCATCGTCGATCAGTTCATCGATCGGACGTTCGCGCGCGTGAAATCCTTCTTCGGCACCGGAATGGTCGCCCATGTGGAGTTCGGCCATCCGGCCTGCGCCCGGTTGGCTGACGCGCTGGAAGAAAGCTGTAAGGCGCTGGACATCCCGATGCAACGGGGCGGCACCTATCTCGTCATGGAGGGTCCGCAATTCTCGACTCTCGCCGAGAGCGAGCTTTACCGGTCGTGGGGCTGCGACGTCATCGGCATGACCAATATGCCGGAGGCCAAGCTCGCCCGGGAGGCCGAACTCTGCTATGCCACCGTCGCCATGGTCACCGATTACGATTGCTGGCATCCGGACCACGATAACGTGACCGTCGAGGGGATCGTCGCTGTATTGCTGGGCAACGCCGACAAGGCCAAGTCGCTGGTCAGGGACGTGGCGCCCCGGCTCGGAGGCCGGACCGGGAGCTGTCCCCACGGGCATCACACGGCCCTGGAGAACGCACTCATTACCGCGCCCGAGGCCCGCGATCCCGCGGTGCTCGCCAAGCTCGACGCGGTGGCGGGCCGGGTCTTGGGTGGCTAGGCGATGAAGGTCTCCGGCACGCCGTACCGCACCATCTGGCCGGCCGACGACGCCGACAACGGGATCGGCGCGGCCGAGATCATCGATCAGACCAAGCTGCCCCACCAATTCGTGACCGTACGGCTGGAAACCGTCGAGGAAGCCGCGACGGCCATCCGCGACATGTGGGTACGGGGCGCGCCGCTGATCGGCGCGACGGCGGCCTACGGCATGGCGCTGGCCATGCGGGCCGATCCCTCGGACGAGAGCCTTAACGCCGCCTACGATCTGCTGATGGCCGCCCGGCCGACGGCGGTCAATCTTCGCTGGGCCTGCGATGATCTGCGCGAAGTGCTGACCAACCTGCCCGCCGAACGGCGTATAGCGGCGGCCTATCGCCGGGCGGCGGAGATCTGCGATGAAGACGTGGAAATTTGTTCCTCAATCGGCGACCACGGCATGCCGCTGATCCGCGAGGCCTGGGAGAGCCGCGGCAAGCCGGACCAGGTGAATGTGCTCACCCACTGCAATGCCGGTTGGCTGGCGACGGTGGATTGGGGCACCGCGCTCGCCCCCGTCTACAAGGCGCACGATGCCGGCATTCCGGTCCACGTCTGGGTCGACGAGACCCGGCCTCGCAACCAGGGCGCCAGCCTGACCGCATGGGAATTGGGCCAGCACGGCGTGCCGCACACGGTGATCGTCGACAATGTGGGCGGCCACCTGATGCAGCACGGAATGGTCGATCTCTGCATTACCGGCACCGACCGGACCACGCGCACCGGCGACGTGTGCAACAAGATCGGCACCTACCTGAAGGCGTTGGCGGCGCACGACAACGGCGTGCCGTTCTACGTCGGCCTGCCGGGCCCGACCATCGACTGGACCGTCAGCGACGGGGTTGCTGAGATCCCCATCGAGGAGCGGGATGGGGCGGAGGTCACGGTGATGACCGGCAAGACCGCCGCCGGGGAGATCATGGACATCACTCTCACGCCCGACGATTCCCCGGCCGCCAACTTTGCATTCGATGTCACCCCCCGGCGGTTGGTAACCGGCCTGATCACCGAGCGCGGGGTGTCGGCGGCATCCGAAGAGGGGCTGTCGGCGCTTTACCCGGAACACGCGCGGTAAATTGGCGGACGCATCCCTCAAAACCACCCTGCAAGGCGTCGGCTACGGGTGCCTGTCGACGACGTTGGGCGGCATGACCGTGGCGCTCACCCGTTTCATCATCGACGATACCGACCCCTTCTCGTTGGCGAGTTCGCGCTATTTCGCCGGTGCGGTGGTGCTTCTCGGCCTGATGGTCTGGCGTATGGGCCTGCCGCCGATCCTTCGCAAGGACTGGCTGGCGTTCTTCGTGCTCGGTGTCGTCATGTTCGCCGTGTTTCCGTATTTTATGGCCCGGGCATTGGAGGACACGACGTCCGCCCGCGGCGGCATCATCTTCGGGTCCATGCCGCTGCTGACCATGCTGATCGCCGTCACGTTCCGGGTTGAAAGGTTCGGCTGGTACAAGGCGCTGGGGATCCTGGTCGGATTTGCCGGTGCGGCCATCGTCCTGTCGGAGAAAGTGGACGCCATCGCGCCCGAAGCCCTGCGGGGCGACATGTTCATGATCGCCGGCATGATCTGCGCGTCTTCGTTCAATGTGTTCTCGAAGAAATATCTGATGCGGTACGGCTCCATGCCGGTGAACGTCTACGCCATGCTGATCGGCTCCGTGACCTTGTTTGTCGTCGCCCTGTTCCTGGGAAATCCGCTCGGCGGGTCGCTCGCCTTCGATGCGACGGGGTGGTTCGTCTTCTTCATGCTCGCCATTCCCGGCGGCACCATCATGATGGTCAGTTGGGGGAAAGCCATTCAGTTGATCTCGCCAACCCAGGCGGCGGTGACGGTCAGTCTCAATCCCGTGGCGGCGATCGCCATTGCCGCGGTCATCCTGGCGGAGCCCGTGACGACCAACGTGATCATCGGGTTTCCGTTGGTGGTATTGGCTATTTTCATCGCGAACTACCGTCCCGGGACGGCCAGTAAGCCCAGTAAGCCCAGTAAGCCCAGTAAGCCCGGCAAGGCGTGAAACCGTTCCGCCGCCGGTTAAATCAAAATCCGCGACGGAAGGAGTTCCAGCCAGTTCGGATCAACCACGACTTCGGCAAACCGGCTTTCGCGCGCACACCGCGGAATTGGAGTAGGTCCCGTCGCCGATGCCCGGGGGTCGAGCGCCGCATGTTGGAGAGGGACGGCGAAGACGGTTCGATCCGAAAGACCTGGATCACGCGGCTATCGATACGACGGCCGAAGACCGGCGAGCGCCGCGCGGGCGGCCGGGCTGCGAAACAACATATGGTCCTCCCAAATATAATCATGATCAGATTATTATGGCCTCATCCCAGGTGACGGGTGGTCCGGCGCACAACGGGCTTTCGCCCGGTGGCGGAATTGTGAACAATCGGGCTTCGTGGCCGGGTGCCGCCCGCGAATGAGCCAAGGGGAGGAAGAAGATGAATGAAATGGGACCACGGGGCCTGAGCGCCAATCGCGCCGGCCCGCCCGAGATCGCCGCCCGGGTCGCGGCGCTCGGCAAGGAATTCACCGACGATACGCCGCCGACCACCACCGCGATCTATATTCCCTCGCTCAAGGCGGTCCAGTGGCCGGGGATCGACATCGCCTCGGACCTGGCCTACGGGCCGGACGCCGAGCGTCATTTGCTCGATGTCCACACACCGACCGACAAAGACGAGGCGGGCCTGCCGACGGTGATCTTCTTTCATGGCGGCGGATTTGTCCTCGGCCATAAGAACCAGCCCAACGGCGTCATGTACGCCAATATCGCCAATACTTACGCCTCCCAGGGCATCGTCGGCGTCAACGCGACCTACCGGTTGGCGCCGGACGTCCAGTGGCCGGAAGGCGCGCGGGATGTCGGCGCGGCACTAGCCTGGGTGCGGGACAATATCGCCGATTTTGGCGGCGATCCCGATAAGATCTTTCTCATGGGTCAGTCGGCGGGCGCGTCCCATGTGGCCACCTATGCATTCCGGAGAGAATTGCACCCGGACTCAGGACCCGGCTTCGCCGGCGTCATTCTCATGTCCGGCGTCTACGGCCTCAGTGCCGGAAACGCATCGCCGGGACGGGATGCCTATTACGGCACCGATGAATCCAAGTTCGAGGAAATGCAGGTCTTAGGCAACGTCACCTTCTCGGACTGCCCCGTCTTTTGCACCATCGGCGAGTTCGACACAGTCCCGTTCGAGAAATCGACGTTGGCCTTGATCAACGAACTGACCGGGAAGAACGGATGTGCGCCCCGCTTTAAGCAGCTCATCGGCCATAATCATATCTCTCAGGTGTGCTGCTTCGGCACCGAGGACACCTCGGTCAGCGCCGATATGGTGGATTTTGTGCTGACCAACGCATGATCGCCGCGTGACTCAATCTTCGCCGCCCGGCGGCCCGTTGCGCGAGTCGGGTATTTTCCGCGCTTTGCGGCATCGGGACTACGCCGTCTTCTCGGCGGGGTCCTGGGTGTCTG
Organism: Rhodospirillales bacterium; assembly: GCA_965213765.1. Lineage (GTDB taxonomy): Bacteria > Pseudomonadota > Alphaproteobacteria > Rhodospirillales > UBA2165 > JAJDXO01. The sequence goes on from OZ243926.1 coordinate 3,322,117, forward strand.
CCGCCGGCATGTGGGTACAGCGGGTCGGCATCGGGGTGCTGACCTGGGATCTGACCCATTCACCGGCGTGGCTCGGCGGTATCGCGCTCGCCCAGGCGCTTCCGTCCATGGTGCTGGTCCCCTTTGCCGGCGCCGTTGCCGACCGGGTCGATCGCGTGCGTATGCTGCGCGGGACCCAGATCTTCAGTGCCCTGGTCGGCGGGGTGCTCGCCTGGATGGTCATATCGGACGCCATCACCATCTACTGGCTGGCGGCGCTGGTCATCGTCCTCGGTGTTGCCAACACCATCGGCCTCCCGGCCCGAATGACCATCGCGCCGACCTTGGTGCCGCGCGAGGATTTGTCGGCGGCGCTTGCGACCAACTCCGTGTTGTTTCATTCCACGGCCTTCATCGGCCCCGCCATCGGCGGGGTGCTGATCGCGCAAGCCGGAATCGGCTCGGCTTTTGTGGTCAATGCGGCTTCCTACCTGGTCATGTGGGCATCCCTTTTCGCCGTCACGCCGCTCCGTCAGGAGCACAAGGCGGGCGGTGGCGGGCTGATGTCGGACGTGTTGGAGGGCATTCACTACACGGCAACTCACCGCGGGATCGGCCCGGTGCTGCTGCTTACCGTATTCATCGCCTTTCTGGGCCGGCCGGTGGTCGAGCTCCTGCCCGGATTTGTCGACGTGGTGTTTGGCCGGGACTCGGTGGAGGAGGGGGTCGCAACTCTGTTCTCCGCGTTCGGTCTCGGTGGAATTCTCGCCAGTCTATGGCTCGCCAACCGGGGCCGGATCGAAGGAATGACGACCATATTCCTCGTCTCTTCCCTGTTGATTGCCGCGGCCATGGTGGCCTTTGCCCTTGCCCCCCTCTACGCCGTCGCCGTCGTCATGATGACGGTAATCGGCGCATCCGGGACGGTCGGCCAAAGCGGCGCTCAGATTTTGGTCCAGAACGCCGTCGACGGGTCCATGCGGGCGCGGGTACTCAGTCTCTATACCCTCAACTACCGGGCCGCACCGGCGCTGGGTGCCTTGCTCATGGGCGGGTTGTCGACCCTGTTGGGCCTGCAGATGCCGGTGGTGCTGGGCGCATGTCTCTGTGCGGTGGCGACCTTATGGCTTATGCGCCGCCGCCACGAACTTCGGGACATGTTGGAAGCCGGCGACGGGGACTCGCAGTCGGGCCCGGTGGCAGAGGCCAAACCCAGCGCGGCGCAATAGCCGCTCGGGTCCGGACTCGATTGAGCCGCCATGGGGGTGTTGCGGCGATGAGGACGGCGCGGACAAGGTCCCTCGCCCCCGTCAGGGGGAGAGGGATGCGGAGGGTTGGCGAGGCGAACGCCAAGCCTACCCGGCGCTGGGTGAGGGGGAATTTCCATATCACCCTCACCCCGGCCCTCTCCCTCAGAGAGGGAGAGGGAGTAGTCGCGTTGCCGCATCGGGTCCCCTCGTCCCCTTCCCGGAGGAGAGGGGAGGGTGAGAGGGCGCAAAAAGGAGACTCCCCTAATTGAGTACAGACCCTAGTCACCTGAATCTAAAGTTCGTGGCATAAATTTTGTTCGACCCGAAGGCAGAAGCGCTTGACGGCGGCGAGGATTTCATCGGCGGACTTGGTCCACTTGAAGGGTCGGGGGTTTTCGTTGTGGGTTTCGATGAAGGCGCGGATGTCGGCCTCGAGCTGGAGGGTAGAGCGGTGCACTCCGCGTTGCAGTTGCTTGCGCGTGAGCTCGGCGAACCAGCGCTCGACCTGATTAATCCACGACGCCGATGTCGGCGTGAAGTGGACGTGCCAGTGCGGCCGCCGCGCCAGCCAGGCCTTGACCCCCGCCGTCTTGTGGGTGGCGTAGTTGTCCATGACGATGTGGATGTCCAGCCCGTCCGGGACATTGCGGTCGATCACCTTCAGGAAGTCGAGGAACTCTCTGGCCCGGTGACGGCGATAGCACTTGCCGATGACCGAGCCGGTGGCAACGTCGAGGGCGGCGAAGAGCGAGGTGGTGCCGTTGCGCTTGTAGTCGTGGGTGCGCCGCTCAGGGATGCCCGGCAGCATCGGCAGGACCGGCTGGGTGCGGTCGAGGGCCTGAATCTGGCTCTTTTCGTCGACACAGAGCACCAGCGCGCGATCCGGCGGCGACATGTAGAGGCCGACAATGTCGCGGACCTTGTCGACGAAGTGCGGATCGCTGGAGAGTTTGAAGGTCTCGGCCCGGTGCGGCTGCAAGCCGAAGGCGCCCCAGATGCGCCAGATCGACGTGTGCGACAGTCCCGCCTCCTTCGCCATCGAGCGCAGCGACCAGTGGGTGGCGTCCGCAGGCCGCGAGGTGAGTGTTCGCTCGATCACTTGCGCCACCTTCTCGTCCTCAATGGTGCGTGGCCGTCCCTGCCGGGGTTCGTCCGACAGACCATCGATGCGGTCCTGGACGAAGCGCCTCCGCCACTTGCCGACGGTGTGCTCGTGCACGCCGATCTCCGCGGCCACCGCCTTGTTGCCAAGCCCGTCCGCGCAACGCAGGATCATGCGGCAGCGATCCGACAGGGAGCGCGCCACACGGTGGCGGCGAACCTGCGCTTCCAGAAACGACCGTTCCTCATCGCTCAAGACCAGGGCCGCCAGCGGCCGTCCCGTACCGCGCGCCATCGAGATGACCTCCTTTGTCCGACCAGGAGGGCCATCCTACAATGAACCTTACTTCAGTGCCAGATGACTAGGCCAAAAGGTCCTTGCCGCCGAACCGCTCAAGCCAGCGCGGGATAACTTCCTCGTTGAATACGTGATTGGGCAACTCACCACGCAGCGCCTTTAGGATCGCGTCCGTTGCCCAGGGGATGGCCGGGCCCAGCGCGCCGCCCTTGGTGTAGGCGATCATGTGAGGCGAGAGCAGCACCTTGTCGCCGAGCCCAATCAGCGGCAGTTGCGGGTCCGGCGGCTCCTCGGGCAGCACGTCCAGACCGGCGGCGGCGATCCGGTCGCGATCGAAGGCGTCGAACAGGGCATCTACATCCACGATGGCGCCCCGGGCCGCGTTGATCAGCACCGCCTCCGGCTTCATTAACGCGAACTGGGCGGCCCCGATGAGGTTGGCGGTCTCTTCGGTCAGATTGGTGTGGAGGGTTACCACGTCCGATTCCGTCAGCAATGTCTCCAGATCCACATCCTCACAGCCGTGATGGACGAACACGGAATCGTCGATATAGGGATCGCAAGCCAGCAGCCGCACCCGCCAAGGCGCCAGCAGGTCGGCGACCCGCCGTCCGATCCGCCCCAACCCGACGATGCCGACGGTGATGCCGGGATAATCGTCCTGCATCCGCCGGCCGAGGAAGGTGGTGACCAGGGAGGGATCCCGCCAGCGGCCGTTCTTGACATGGCGGTCCTTTTCGCGCGTCCGTTTGAGGAGGGTGAGCATGATTGCCATGGTGCCCTCGGCGACGGCGCCCCAGTTGCTCTCGGTCGGCGAATGGGTGACCAGAATGCCGAGCTCGGTCGCGGCGCCGACGTCCACGTTGTCCACGCCGACGGTGTATTTGGCGACGATGCGGAAATCCGGGTTGGCGGCCAGCGCTTCGCGGGTGACGAAGAACCGCCGGTTGGCGACCCCCATGGCGCCGACGGTGCCGGGTTCGAACTCGACGTTCACCACTTCGGTGTCGTTGGCTGAATCTCCCCATATGTCCGGGTTGACCTTGAGGTCGACACCGGCGGCGCTGAGCTGATCGTGGGACGCGCCGTCCTCGTCGACGGCGTTGTAGATAAAAACCTTGGGCTTGGACATATCTGATTGGACCTGGTCGACGATGCGATGGCGTTGGTCAGTCAATGACCGCGATGGAGTTGGTCAGTCAATGACCGCGATGGCGTTGATCTCGATTTTGCAGCGGGGGTCGGTGGCCATCCGCACCACCTGAACAGTCGTCGTCGCCGGTTTGGACTCGCCGAAATACTCGGCCCACACGTTGTTGAGGTCGTCCTGCTCCTCCATGTCGGTGAGAAACCGGTCGGCGGAGATGACATCGTCGAGCGTTGCGCCGGCGGCCTTCAGACCCTTCTTCAGGTTCTCCAGCGCGGCGCGCGCCTGGCCGTCCATGTCGTCCGGCATGGATTCAAACTCCTCGGGAATGTGAGGATGACTGTGATAGACCGGTGCCGCGGTGACGCCGGCGCAGAACAGCATGGAGCCGCCGGTGACCTTGATCGCCGGTGCGTACGGCATCCAAATATCCGGCGCATCCGGCCAGTGAAGGTGTTCGATATTCTTTGTCATGGTCGGGTCCTCCCACCCCTGTCATTCACTTGGCCTCATCTTAGAGAGCGCCGCCGTTGGGGCAATACGCAGCATTCATCTGTCCGGATATTTCACGCCGGGTGAATTTGTCCTAAAAAGTATGCGTAGACGTGCAAGGGGGATTCATGGGTCTCGACGTAAATCTGGAAAACGGGGTGCAGCTCCATTGGGCGACGCCCATCTTCACCCGGAAATTCGATGACACCGAGGAGCTCAACGCCCGCCTGGCCAGGATCATCCTCGAGCGCGAACAGCAGGACCCGGGGGTGCCGAAGAGCGTGGTGCACGGATGGCACTCGAAGGAAGACTTCTTCGAATGGCCCAACCCCGAGGTCGCGCCGGTCCGCGACTTTGTCCGCCGCGCCATGATCGAGCTGACGTCCGCCACGACGGGCCACAAGGAAGGCGAGTTCGGTGGCGAGGCGGAATTCATCGCCTGGGCGACTATTCTCCGCAAGGGCGGCTACAACTCCGTACACACCCATCCCGGCTGCGCCTGGTCGGGGGTTTACTACGTCGATACGGGCGGTGCGGCGGCAAGCGGCGGCGGCGACGGCTGCATCGAGTTCATCGACCCGCGCACCGCGGTGGAAATGGTGCCCCTGCCCGGCGAGCCGTTCGGCCAACGCCGGCGGTTCGAGCCGGAATCCGGGCGCATGTATGCGTTTCCCGCCTGGTTGAGACGCGGCGTGACGCCCTATATGGGCGATGATGCGCGCATCTCGGTTGCGTTCAACATCCGGATGAAGGATTTTCAGGTGTTTGGGGTCGGCGACAAGCCGGCCTAGGATTTGGCCTTGGCTTGCTGTTGCGCTTTTGCCCAGCTGTCCCGGAGGCCGATGGTCCGGTTGAAAGTCAACTGATCCCCCTCTGACCCGTCCCGGCGGAAGTAGCCCAGCCGTTCGAATTGAACGGTTTCGTTGACCGGCGCCTCGCCGAGCGCCGGCTCCAGTTTGCACCCTGAGAGGGTTTCGACCGAGTTCGGGTTGATGTTGCCGAGGAAATCGCCGTCCGAGCCCGGGGTTTCGGATTCGAAAAGCTGGTCATAGAGCCGGACCTCGGCCTCGGCCGCATGGGCCGCCGAGACCCAATGCAGGGTCGCCCTCACCTTGCGTCCGTCAGGGGAATCGCCGCCCCGGGTTGCCGGGTCATAGGTGCATCGAAGCTCGATGATTTCTCCCTGATCGTCTTTCACCACATCGGTGCAGGTGACGTAGTAGGCGTAGCGCAGCCGTACCTCCCGGCCCGGCGCCAGACGGAAGAACTTCTTCGGCGGGTCTTCCATGAAATCGTCCCGCTCGATGTAGAGCTCCCGGGAAAACGGAACCTGCCGGCTGCCCGCCGCCTGGTCTTCGGGATTGTTGACGGCGTCCAGCGACTCTTCCCCGCCTTCGGGGTAATTCTCGATCACCACTTTCAGCGGCTTCAAAACCGCCATCCGCCGGAGCGCATGCCTGTTGAGGTATTCGCGGGTGCAGTGATCCAGGTAGGCCATTTCCACCGTCGCATTGGACTTGGAAATCCCGAGCCGGCCGATGAAATCGCGGACCGCGGCGGCTGGTACGCCCCGCCGCCTGAGGCCCGCCAAGGTCGGCATCCGGGGATCATCCCAGCCCGTCACGTGACCCTCGTCGACAAGCTGGGTGAGGCGGCGCTTACTGAGTACGGTGTTGGTGAGATTGAGCCGCGCGAATTCATACTGGCGGGGCTGGGCCGGCACCGGCAGGTGCTCCACCAGCCAGTCGTAGAGCGGCCGGTGGTCTTCGAATTCCAGGGTGCAAAGCGAGTGGGTGATGTGCTCGATGGCGTCCGACTGCCCGTGCGCGAAGTCATAGGTCGGGTAGATCTTCCAGGCATCGCCGGTCCGGGGGTGCTCGGCATGGAGGATGCGATAGAGCACCGGATCGCGCATGTTGATGTTGCCGGACGCCATATCGATCTTGGCACGCAGCACCTTGGCGCCTTCGCCGAATTCGCCCGCTTTCATGCGGCGCAACAGTTCGAGATTTTCCTCCGGGGGGCGGTCCCGATAGGGACTGTTCTTACCCGGCTCCGTCAGCGTGCCCCGGTACTCGCGCATCTCTCCCGCCGACAAATCGTCGACATACGCATCGCCGTTCTCAACCAGGTGTTCGGCCCACGCATAGAGTTGCTCGAAATTGTCGGAGGCGTGATAGAGGTGCCCGCCCCAATCGTAGCCCAGCCAGCGCACGTCCTCTTCGATGGCGTCGATATAGACCTGCTCTTCTTTTGCCGGGTTGGTGTCGTCGAACCGCAGATGGCAGCGGCCGCCGAATTCCTCGGCGATCCCGAAATTGAGGATGATCGACTTGGCATGCCCGATATGGAGGAAGCCGTTGGGTTCGGGCGGAAACCGGGTGATGACCGCCTTGTGTTTGCCGGTCGCTAAATCAACCGAAATGATCTCACGGATGAAATCCCGGCTGTCGGCGGTTTTTGAATCGGTTTCGGTGTCGGGGGCGTGTTCGGTCATCGGAGTCTCAAATTGGCGGCCCCTGTTTGCCAAAAAAACCGCCCGAGGCCAAGGCTGGGCTGCGTATTGCTACCCGCCGGCAATCGCCTGACGCAGCCGGTCGGCCGCTGGATTTTGAACGGCGTGCTCGAGGAGGATCCGGGCCGGGGTCGGGTTGCCGCCGTAATAGGCCCGGTTGTAGTCGTTGCGGCGGATCATCGCCGAACCTTCCAGCGATGCGCCGGCGTAGAAGCCCGCATTGTTCGAGAAAGCGACGATATCGAAGTTGAGGTTGGTGGTGACCGCCCCTTCATAGCCGACGCCCCGTGGTCCGGCCGCGGCGCTGATGTCGGCACCCAGCTTGCCCTGGTGCTTGACGATGGCCTCGATGGCCTTCTTCTTGCGGATGACCAAAACCACCTCCGCGGTCTGCGCCCCCGCCTGGAAGCCGACGCTGCCGGCAGCGAGGGTGTAGAAGGCAGGGTATCCCCAACTGCCATCAGCCTTGCGGCTCAGCACCACACCGGAGCCGCCCTCCGCGCCGATCAGGAAGCCACCCTTGATCAAGGCTGGGAAAACGGCCACTCCTTGCGCTTCGGCAAGCATCTTGTTGAAGCCGCGAATATCCGGGTTGCGCTTCATCGTCTGGATGGTGTCCTGCGCCGCGGTGATCAAATTGGCTGTTTTGGTCGCGTCAGTGACCTGGGCGCAGCTGGCCAAAACGACGGTCGCGGCGGCCACGCCGATAGTCCGAAACCAAATTTTCATCTTGTTATCCCCAATGCTGTTTATTCACCTTGCTGTAGCAGCAATCCCCGTTTTCGGGCAACGCCGAACAGGTAGAGGAACCCGCCGGTACAGAGTATCAGATAGAGCACGTTGAGGCCCACCGCGCCGGCAAACAAATCCCATCGAAAAACATCGTCGAACAGCACCGCCCGCATACCCTCGAATACATAGGAAGACGGCAGTAACCAGGCGACCGGCTCCAGCCAGTCGGGCAGTACTTCGATCGGGTAATAGATGCCCGAGATCGGCGCTACTAGGAAAATACCGAGCCAAGCCAGGCTCTCGGCGCCGAGGCCAAGGCGCAGGACCAGGGCGGAGACCAATATCCCGACCGCCCAGCCCATCACCATCAGATTGACGAAGAATGCCACCAGCGACAGGCCGAGATCGAAAATCCACACGTCGAAGAACGGCAGCGCGAGCAGGGCGGCGGGGGTGACGCTGATGATGGTGCGGAGAAAGCTCATGACCATCAGTGCGCCGACCATCTCCAGGGGCCGGAGCGGGCTGATAAACAACTGGCCCAGGTTCCGCGACCACATTTCCTCCAGGAACATCAGCGACAGGCCGAGGTTTGAGCGGAACAGCACGTCCCACAGCAGGACGGCGCTGATCAGAACGCCGGCGGCCTGTGCCACCCAGGATGAGTGGCTGAGAAAGAAGGTGGTGATGAAGCCCCACAGCAATAGTTGGAATGTGGGCCAATAGGCGAGCTCCAAAATTCGTGGCCATGAGGAGCGCAGCAGATACCAATGCCGCAACATCATGCCCCAAAGGCGCCGCGGATTGAGCAGCACAGGCATCACTGAACCGCCTCCGCCTGATTGCGCGATCGGGCAATTTCCAGAAATACCTCTTCCAGACTCTGCCGCCCGTAGCGTGCCGACAGTTCCTTCGGCGTGCCTCTGTCGGCGATGCGGCCTTCCTTCATGATCAGCACGTCATCGCAGAGCCGTTCGACCTCGGCCATATTGTGAGAAGCGAGTACGATGGCGGCGCCGGTGCGGCGGCGGTAGTCGTCCAGATATCCCCGCACCCAGTCGGCGGTGTCCGGGTCCAGAGACGCGGTCGGCTCATCCAGCAACAGCAGATCCGGCTGGTTTATCAGTGCCTTGGCGAGTGCAGCCCGGGTCTTTTGACCGGCGGACGCCTTGCCGAGCGGCCGCTTCAGAAACGCCTCAAGCTCCAGGTCCCGCGCAAGTTCACCGATCCGGTCCCGGGGTTTGGAGATGCCATAAAGATTGGCGTAGACCAGCAGGTTCTCGTAGACGCTTAGCCGGTTCGGCATGTCCACGTAGGGAGACGAGAAATTCATCCGTGGCAGTGCCGTGTGCCGATTGGCGAGCATGTCCGTGCCGAGCACATTAATGGTCCCGCCGGTCGGGACCAGCAGCCCCAGCAGCATGGCGATGGTCGTTGTCTTGCCGGCGCCGTTGCCGCCGAGCAGCGCGGTGACACTACCCAACTGGACATCGAAGCTGATACCGCCGACGGCAGTCACGTTCTCGAAGCGCTTTTCGAGGTCCCGGGCGGCGACGGCGAGGCCGTCCGGTTGATGGGAACCATCGGTCATTGGCCGGTGAATTCCGACCCCGACCGGCCGGCCGGAATGTCGACGCCCGGCATCAGGGCTTCACGCAAGTCCCGAATCGAGATGAACAATTCGGAAAAGAACGGCCGCGGCGTCGCCTTGCCGGCCAGGCGGCGGACGAATTGGCGGCGCACCATGTTGGACGGGCCGGCCCGCGAATGCGCGATGCGCTCCACGTGGTCCGGCTGCCGGCTCTCCGGCGTGCGCGTTTCCTCGACGTTCGATACGGGGGTTGCTTCGTCGGCCATCGCCAGTCCAAGCAAAAACGCCCCAAAATCAGGGCAAGTGAATACTCTCTAATTGGGAACCTTTAACCAATCATAAACCCCCCGGCATAACCCCCCGGGCTTCGGGCGAAATGCCGATCCCGCGGGCCGCTCAATTCCATACCGTGTGAATCTTCTCCCACAGCCAGTCGATAAGCGGATCGTTGGCGGTTCGTTGATGGCGAATCGCCGAAGTTTCGTTGGACGGCAGCTCGAACGGCGAGGCATACAGCTTGAGGCCGAGGAATTCCTTGTAGAGCTCGGCCGGACCCCGGGTGATCGTGGTGATCAGATCGGTAGTCGAGACGGCAAAAAGAGCGCTCGAAAAATGAGGAACCACCATGACCGTCCGGCGCGCCATACCCTCTCGCGCCAACTGCTCGTCGATCTGCTGATCGATGCCGGCAAGATTGGCGAACCGGACGTGGCCGAGGCGGCAGAACTGTTCGGGGGTCGGCTTACGCTTGATCACCGGATGGCCGGCGCGGACGGCGACGATGCAATGGTCACGCACCAGAAGCGATTTCCGGCAGGTGCCGGGCACCGCGCCGAAGGGACCGATGGCGATGTCCAACTCGCCATCCTCGACCATGGCCAGCGCCGCTTCGGCCTCGGTATGCCGGAAATCCGTGGTCAATCCCGGCGCTTCGTCCAGGAGAAGCTCCACCAGCCGGGTGGCGAAATATCCAATGCCGTAGTCGAGCATGCCGATCCGCACCGTACGGCCGGCGGCCGCCGGATCGAAGGCAATGCCGCCGCCGATCAGCCCCTGAATGCGCCCGAGGATTTCGCCGACCGGACCCGACAGCTCATGGGCCAGCGGCGTGGGCACCATGCGTGCTTTGACCCGGGTAAACAGCTTGTCATCGAACAGCTCCCTAAGGCGCTTCAGGGCATGGCTTACGGCCGGTTGGGTGAGGCCCAAGGTCTCGGCGGCCTTGGTCACTTGGCCGAAATCGTAGATCGCCTTGAACACGGTCAGGAGATTGAGGTCAACGGTACGTAAATTAATTTCATTCATAGAAAAGAATTATAAAAATGAATTGGATTAATGCAATTGGTCTGCCGTAAGTTGTTGTGAGTAAGCAGGGGAGGACTCCCATGGACAAACTGGTTGAGCAAAACACGTCGAGCCCGATCACGGTGAAAAAGACCGGGGCCAATCTCAGCGCGGAGATCAGCGATATTGATCTCACCCGGCCGATGGACGATGCGACCTTCGAGGCCGTCAATGCGGCGCTCGTGGAACACGAGGTGATCGTCTTCCGGGACCAGGAAATCTCATCCGAAAACCTGATCGACTTCGGGCGCCGCTTCGGCGAGTTGACGGTTCATCCGTTTTCGCCCAACGACGGCGATCGGCCTTATCTGATTCTCTTTGAGAATGACGAAAACAATCCGCCCTTCGGCACCGACTGCTGGCACTCGGACGAAACCTTCCGCGAGTGCCCGCCCATGGCCACGGTCCTTTGCGCCAAGGATGTGCCCGAGGTCGGCGGCGATACGATGTTTGCCAGCATGAGCGCGGCATTCGATGGTCTCTCCGACCGGATGCAGCAGTTCATTTCCGGACTGGAGGCGGTTCACGATTTCAAGGTGTTCAAGAATCTGTTCGGTGAATCCGAGGAGGACCGGAAGAATCTGATTGAATACGAGCTTCGCTATCCGCCGCAGGTCCAGCCGGTGGTCCGGGTTCACCCGGTTTCCGGCAAGAAGGTTTTATGGGTCAACCCCCAGTTCACGATTGCCGTCAAGGGCATGGACGAGCGCGAAAGCCGGTCCCTGCTCGACACGCTGTTCCACCAGGCGCTGATTCCGGAATATCAGTACCGTCACAATTGGCGGAACCACACCATCGTCATGTGGGACAATCGCTCGGTCCAGCACTATGCGGTGCATGACTACTACCCCAGCCGCCGGTTCATGGAGCGGGTGACCATTGAGGGCGACAAGCCGGTCGGCGTCCCCGCCGCGGATCCGGACAGCCTCCGCAGGTTCAAGTTCCACGCCAAGACCGGCTCGGACTCCCACGGCGGCCACACGGCGCCGAAGCGGCAGTTTCAACGGGAACTCGACGCCGGATAGACCGAGGCTTTTCACCTCGCGCGAGCCGCCTTCCCGGCGCTAAGATGCCGGCATGTTGACCGAACCGGAAACGCGTGCCGGACCTCCCTTTCGCGTGCCCGCGGACACGCGGATCTACGCCATCGGCGATATTCACGGCCGGATCGACCTGCTGGGCGAGCTGCACGACCGGATTCTGGATGACGGTAAGGGATATCCCGGCCGCCGGGTGATCGTGTATTTGGGCGATTACATTGACCGCGGCCCGCACTCGCCGGCGGTTCTGGACGCGGTGCGCCGGAAACCGCTGAATGGTTTCGAGCATGTTTGCCTCAAGGGCAATCACGAGGACCATCTGTTGAAGTTCCTCGACGATCCCGGTGACGAAATCGGCATCTGGCTCCGCAACGGCGGCGGTGAGACCATGGTGTCCTACGGCGTCGATGCCGGACCCGGCCGGCCGGCGGAGGCTGTCCGGGATGATCTCGCCCGCGCCCTGCCGCCCGAGCACCTGTCGTTCATGCGGACGCTGCCCGTTTATCACGACGAGGGCGGCTACCGGTTCGTTCACGCCGGGCTCAGACCGGGCGTGCCGTTGAGCGAACAGTCGGACCACGACATGATCTGGATTCGGGATGAGTTCCTGGACCATCCCGAGCCGTTCGAAAAGCGGGTGGTTCACGGCCATACGATCTGTCTCGCGCCGGAGGTGTCGGCTGTACGGATCGGGATTGATACGGGGGCCTACATGACGGGCGTGCTGACCTCGGTGGTCCTCGAGGGCGCCGACGTACGGTTCCTGGCCGCCGCCGCCTCCTGAAGACAAGGGGTTTGACCCGGGAGCGATGAAGGCGCTGGGGCCGGCCCCACTCGGCCATGGCTAAGGGCTTGGAATCCATAATGGAAATTAGAAAACGCATCCTGGTGACCGGAGGCGCCGGCTTTCTCGGCTCTCACCTCTGCGAGCGCGCGGTTGCCGAAGGGCACGATATCCTGTGCGTCGACAACGACTTTACCGGCGCCAAGTCCAAATCCGTCTACCAAGAACTGCCCGAGGACGACCCCGCCCGGCGTTGTCCCGACATCACGCCGGCCGAGGCGCATCTGGGCCGGGAGCCGTCCGTCGCGCCGAGCGCGGGCCCAACGAAAACCATCGCCCATTTCGATAGCATTATCTGATACTTGGCCGTTGACCGGCGGCCAAATGTGGCGGCCCGCCACAAAATCGCCAAACTCCGAACATTAACGGAACACACTTTCGCCGAATTTGAATGGTGAATCGAGGTGTCCGACGGCGCCGACCTGCGGGCGGAAACCGCTGAGATGCGGCAATTTGGTTTCTTACCCTTCCATCGGCCGCCGAAAGGTTTTGTTAACCCATCGGGGACCATCTTGACCCATTGACGCCCATAAAATCCCATGATATCCCAAAGTATCCCAAATGGCGGGAGACTGCGGGGTTTGGGACACGGGTAGGGGTTTCCGGAGTCGCGCAACCAGCCGGGTCACGGGGGTGCGATCTTCGGGCGGTAGTTATAGGCGGAGATGGCTGTGTTTATCGGCCGGCACATCAATAGGATCGACAAGAAGGGACGCATTTCCGTTCCAAAGCCGTTTCGCTCGGTGTTCAAGGACCAGAGCTTCAAGGGCATCTATGTCTATCCGTCGTTCAAGGCCGCAGCCTTGGAGGCCTGCGACGAAGAATTCATTAACCGGTTCGCGGCCAGCATCGACGATCTGGACCTGTTCTCCGACGAGCAGGACGACCTCGCCGCCACCATTCTCGAAATCACCCAGGCCCTGCCGTTCGATACCGAGGGGCGGGTCATCTTGCCGCAGGATTTCCTCGATCACGCCGGTATCACCTCCGATGCCGCCTTCGTCGGCCGGGGCACCCGGTTCCAGATCTGGGAGCCCGGATCTTACGAAACCCATCGTGCCCGCGCCGTCGACCGTGCCCGGTCCCGCGGCGCCACCCTCAAACTCCGTCCCAAGGGAGACGACGGCTAGTGCCCGGACACATCCCCGTCATGCTCGAGGAGGTCATCGACGCCCTGGCGCCTCGGGACGGCGGGGTGTACGTCGACGGCACGTTCGGCGAGGGGGGCTATTCCCAGGCCATACTCGATGCCGCCGCCACGACCGTTCTCGGCATCGACCGGGATCCCCGGGCCGTCACCATCGGCGCCGAACTGGGACGCCGCCATTCCGGCCGCTTCACCATGCTTCACGGCCGCTTCGGCGACATGGAAGTCCTGATGAAGGAAGCCGGCGTTACCCAAGTCGACGGGGTGGCCCTTGACCTTGGTGTTTCCTCGCCGCAGCTCGACGGGGCCGCACGCGGTTTCTCGTTCCGCGCCGACGGGCCGCTTGATATGCGGATGGGCGGCGATGATGGAACGGCTACCGCCGCCGAGTTCATCAACGCCGCACCGGAGGCCGAACTCGCAGATGTCCTCCACCGCTACGGCGAGGAGCGTCAGGCCCGCCGGATCGCCCGCGCCATCGTCACCGCCCGGGCCGAACGCCCCATCCTGCGCACCGGCGAACTGGCTGAAATCGTCCGCGGCATCGTCAGGACCTCCGGTAAGGACCAGGCAATCGACCCCGCCACCCGGACTTTTCTCGCGCTGCGCATTCACGTCAACGACGAGTTGGGCGAGGTTCGCCGCGGCCTTGTCGCCGCGGAGCACATCCTGGCCCCGGGGGGCCGCTTGGCCGTGGTGTCGTTCCACTCGCTCGAGGACCGCATTGTGAAACAGTTTCTGGCGGCGCGTTCCGGCCGTGCCGGCCGGGGGTCCCGCCATTTGCCCGAGACCAGTTTCCCGGACCCGAGCTTCCAGTTGATCGCCCGCCGCGCTCTCAAACCCTCGGCGGCCGAAGTCGAACGCAACCCGCGCGGCCGGTCCGCCCGGCTGCGCGTCGCCGAACGCACCGCCGCACCCTCGTGGCCTCAGAAGGCGGCGGCCTGAGGAGAGCCCATGCGTCAGACAACTCTGATCACATTTCTCTCCGTCTGCGTCATGATGGTCGCGCTGTTCTATCTCGAACACGAGGTGACAACCCTCGAAGAGGAACTTGAGTCGCTGAACAAGACCATCGTCAGCGACCAGGAAGCCATTCACGTCCTTCGGGCGGAATGGAGCCACCTCAATGATACCGATCGCCTGAGGGAACTCGCCGAGAAATATCTTGCGCTGGAGCCGGTCCGCCCCGCCCAGATTATCGCCGTACCCCGCCCCGCCGCCGCCGCCGCGACCGAGGAGGTCCGATGACGGACAGCTCTCACTCGCGTCGGGTCCACCTGGAAGGCGCACGAAAGGAAGCGCTTGAGACCAGTCGCAGCCGGTTGGTGGTCACGAGTGTGCTATTCACCGTTGCCTTCGCCGTCATTTCGGGCCGGCTGGTGGAATTGGCGGTGTTCGAAGACCCGCAAGCCCGCGCCACCGCCACGGCGTCCAGAACGGTGGTGCAGTCCAATTCTCGCGCCGACATTATTGACCGCAACGGGATTCTCCTCGCCACCAGCGTACCGACCGCCTCGGTTTACGCTAATCCCCGCCATCTTTTGGACGCCCGCGATGCCGCCCGGCGCATCGCCACTGTCCTCCCCGGGGCGAACGAGGAGAAGCTGTTCCGGCGGCTGAACCCGGAACGGACTTTCGTTTGGATCCGGCGCAACATCACGCCCAATCAGCAGTTCGCCATCAATGCATTGGGCCTGCCCGGCATTTACTTCCGCCGCACGGAGCGCCGGGTCTACCCGCACGGCAGCCTGACCAGTCACGTTGTCGGCACCACCGATATCGACGCCAAGGGCCTCACCGGCATTGAGCGCAGCTTCGACGGCCGGCTGCAGGATTCGGAGCAGCCACTGGCGCTGTCCCTTGATGTCCGGGTCCAGTCGGTGGTCCGCCGGGCCCTCAATACGGCCATCGAAAAGTTTTCCGCCGTCGGAGGCGCGGGCATCGTCGTCGACGTTACCAACGGTGGGGTCCTCGCCCTGGTTTCGCTACCCGATTTCGAGCCCCATTTCGGCGGCGACGTTACCGCCGAGGCCCGGTTCAATCGGGTCACCAAGGGCGTCTACGAGATGGGCTCGACGTTCAAGCTGTTCACCGCGGCGATGGCGCTCGACACCAAGACGGTCGGCTTGAATGGAGGCTTCGACGCCACCAGGCCGCTGCGCGTGGCGCGCTTCGTCATCAACGACTACCACGCCAAGAAACGCTGGCTGAGCGTGCCCGAGATCCTTGTCCATTCGTCGAACATCGGTGCCGCCAAAATGGCATTGGCGGTTGGGACCGGAAACCAACAGGCCTATCTCCGCGCGCTCGGATTGACCCGCAAGGCTGAGCTCGAATTGCCCGAGATCGGCGTTCCGCTGATCCCGTCGCCGTGGCGCAAAATCAGCACCATGACCATTTCCTACGGTCACGGCATCGCCGTCTCGCCCTTGCAGATGGCGAACGGGGTCGCTGCGCTGGTCAACGGCGGGATTTTACGCGATGCCACCTTGGCGCTCAGCGCGCCGGACGCGGTTCCGGCAGGCGTCCGGGTCATCAAGACCGACACATCGATCAAGATGCGCAAGCTCATGCGTCTGGTGGTTCGCCGCGGCACCGGCAGGAACGCCGAGGTGGAGGGGTATCTGGTGGGCGGCAAGACCGGCACCGCCGATAAGCCTGCCCCCGGCGGCTATTCCGCCAGCCGACGGGTGATCTCCTCTTTCGTCGGCGCGTTTCCCATCGACCGGCCGCGCTACGTGGTGCTGGCCATGGTGGATGAGCCGAAAGGAACCGCCGAGACGTTCGGTTTCGCAACCGGCGGCTGGGTCGCTGCCCCGGTGGTGCGGGAAATCGTCGCTGCATTGGGTCCGATGATGGGCATGGCACCGAGCAGGGAAGCCGAGCGGCTGCCCCGGCCGGGCGACCCCCTCCATATCGCCGCCGGCAAACCGGGCCAATCGGTGCGAAACCAGAGAGTCCGAGGCCAATCCGTACGAGGACCGGCTCGTGCAACTAACTGATCTCTTGGAAGGGGAAGACGAACAGGACATGCAGGTGGCGGGCGAAAAAACAAGACGAATAAGGGGACTGACGGCGGATTCCCGTCTGGTCAAGCCGGGTTATCTGTTTGCCGCCTTGCCCGGCTCCCGGGCTGACGGCCGGGACTTCATCGTCGACGCCGTCAAGCGCGGCGCATCGGCGGTCTTGTCGCCGGTGGAATGCGCGTTCCAGGTTCCGAGAGACGTCAGCGTCGTCACCGCCGAAAACCCCCGGCGCCTCTACGCTCGGATGGCAGCCAAGTTCTACGGCCGGCAGCCGGCTCACATGGCCGCCGTGACCGGTACCAACGGCAAGACCTCGGTTGCCGATTTCGCCCGCCAGATATGGTCTCATCAGGGACGCCGCGCCGCCAGCGTCGGAACCCTCGGAATCATCACTTCCGACGGGTGGCAGCGGGGCAGCCTGACGACGCCCGATCCCGCCGACCTCCATGTCTCGCTGAAGGCATTGGCCGAAAACCGCGTCACTCACGCCGCCCTCGAAGCCAGCAGTCACGGTCTCGACCAGCATCGTCTCGACGGAGTGCGCATCGGCGTGGCCGCCTTCACCAATCTGTCGCGGGACCATCTCGACTACCACGGCGAGATGGAAAACTACCTCGCCGCGAAACTGCGACTGTTCAGCGAGGTACTGACGCCCGGCGGTGCGGTGGTCATGAGTTCCGACGATCCGGTTTCCCGGAAGGTATGGGATGCGGCGACCGGTGTTGGGGCGATGGTCAAGACGGTCGGGCTCGCCGGCGACGACATCAGCCTCGGCGCGGTGTCGCCGGCTGCCGAGGGCTTGGACATGGCATTCATCCTCGCCGGATCGCGGCACGATGTGCGGTTGCCGCTTGCCGGCGGATTCCAGGCAATGAACGCCTTGATCGCGCTTGGGATCGTTATCGCCGATGGCGGTGATGCGGGAACCGCTATCGAGGCCCTCTCGCACCTCAAAGGCGTGCCCGGACGTCTCGAGAAGATCAGCGATTACCGGGGTGGGGCGGTCTACGTGGATTACGCCCACACACCGGATGCGGTGACCACCGCACTTGGTGCCATCCGGCCCCACACCCAGGGGAAATTGATAGCGATTATCGGCTGCGGCGGCGATCGCGATCGGGGCAAGCGCGCTTCCATGGGTGCGGCCGCGGTCAGCGGTGCGGATGACGTGATCGTCACCGACGACAATCCCCGCACCGAGGATCCCGCCTCCATTCGTGCCGCGGTTCTCGAAGGCGCACCCGCGGCAACGGAGATTGGCGATCGGCGCGACGCCATTCGGCAGGCCGTTCGGATGATCGGCCCCGGCGATGTCGTTCTGGTCGCCGGCAAGGGTCACGAGGAAGGTCAGATCGTCGGTGAAGACATTTTGCCCTTCAACGACGCCGACGTAATCCGCGGCGTTATCACGGAGCTGGGCGGATGACGGCGCCAGCACCTCCTCTTTGGACGGCGGCCGACGCCGCGGCGGCCACCGGCGGGACCGCGGGCGGGTCCTGGACCGCCACCGGCGTGTCCATCGACAGCCGCACGGTACGGCCCGGCGATCTGTTCACCGCCATCAAGGGCCCGAACTTCGATGGCCATGATTTTGTCTGCCAGGCCTTGCAGGGTGGCGCGGTTGCGGCGCTGGTATCCCGCGCTCCGGCGGAACCGGTTAATCGGGATTTCCTGCTGACCGTCGGCGACACCCTCCGGGCACTGGAGGATATGGGCCAAGCGGGGCGGAAACGCAGCGAGGGGACCATCATCGCCGTCACCGGCAGCGTCGGCAAAACCGGCGTCAAGGAAGCGTTGGCGTTTCTGCTCGGCCGCCAAAAGGAAACCCATTTCTCGACCGGCAGCTTCAATAACCGGTTCGGTGTCCCACTGAGCCTCGCCCGACTGTCCCCCTCCGCCGCCTACGGCGTGTTCGAGTTGGGCATGAACCACGCCGGCGAGTTGACCGAACTGTCTAATTTGGTCCGGCCGAACGTCGCCATCATCACCACCGTCGAAGTGGCGCATTTGGAGTTCTTCGCCTCACTCGCCGACATCGCGCGGGCCAAGTCGGAGATTTTCGCCGGCCTTGAGCCGGGCGGCGTTGCCGTGCTCAACCGGGATAATCCGTATTTTGACCTCATGGCCGAGGCGGCGCGGGCGGCGGACGCCGAGATCATCACCTTCGGCCGCCATGACGACGCCCGTTTCAGGGTGGTGCAGTCGGAGGCCGCCGGCGCCGGCTCCGACGTCGAAGCCATGGCGGACGGCACGCGGACCTCCTTCCATCTGCCGTTACCCGGCGACCACTGGGTCGCCAACGCGCTGGCCGTGCTCGCGGTCCTGGCGGCGGCGGGCGGCGATCTCAAACAGGCCGCCGATGACATCGCCGGATTGAAGCCCGCCAAGCGCCGGGGCGAGCGCCATCAGGTGCGTTTCGCCGGCATGTGTTTCGAGATCATCGATGACAGTTACAACGCCAGCCCGGCGGCCGTGGCAGCGGCCTTGTCGGTACTTGGCCAATCGGCGCCGGGCCCGTCGGGCCGCCGCATTGCGGTTTTGGGAGACATGCTTGAACTGGGCGGCGACTCGCCGGCCCTTCACCAGGCGTTGAAGGACGATGTGGATGCATCGGCGATCGATTTGGTGTTCGCCGTTGGGACCCAAATGAAGTTTCTGTTCGACGCGGTTGCGCCTGAAAGGCGGGGCGGCTGGGCAGAGACGGCTCAGGACTTGGCACCGGTCATTTTGGCGTCTGTCCATTCTGGTGACGTGGTTCTGGTCAAGGGCTCGGCCGGTACGCGGATGAGCCAAATTGTCGACGCGCTGCGGAACCTGGATTCCAACTCGGTGCGAATGGCCGGCGGGAGGTAGGGAGGAATTATGCTGAACTCTCTCTCCGCCTTCGCCGATCAGATCCTGATCCTCAACCTGTTCCGCTACATCACCTTCCGGACCGGCGGCGCCATGATCACCGCGCTGGCCATCAGCTTCATTCTCGGCCCGATCCTGATCGAATGGCTGAAGAAGCATCAGCAAGGCGGTCAGCCGATCCGCGATGACGGGCCCGAATCCCATATCCTGACCAAGGCCGGCACCCCGACCATGGGCGGCTTTCTGATCCTGATCGCGCTGATCCTGTCGACAGCACTGTGGGCAGACCTGCGCAACGGCTACATCTGGGCGGCGCTCGGGGTGACCATCGGCTACGGGATCATAGGCTTCATCGATGACTACCTGAAGGTGACCAAGCGCAATCACAAGGGATTGTCGGGCAAGCTCAAGTTGTCCCTTCAGGTCATCATCGCCTTGGCGGCGGCTTTGTGGATCATGAAGCTGACCCGTGATCCGCTCTCCACCTCACTCGCCATTCCGTTCTTCAAGGACGTGCTGCTTGATCTCGGCTGGTTTTTTATACCATTCGCCGCGTTCGTGATGGTCGGCGCCTCCAACGC
This sequence comes from Rhodospirillales bacterium, assembly GCA_965213765.1. Taxonomy (GTDB): domain Bacteria; phylum Pseudomonadota; class Alphaproteobacteria; order Rhodospirillales; family UBA2165; genus JAJDXO01. Next base: position 3,342,057 of record OZ243926.1, read on the forward strand.
GGTCAACCTTACCGACGGGTTGGACGGGTTGGCCATCGGGCCGGTGCTGATTGCGGCCGCCGTCTTCGGCATCATCACCTACCTGACCGGCAACACGGTGTTTTCCAACTACCTGCAGGTTCACTACGTGCCGGGCGCCGGAGAGCTGTCAATTTTTCTCGGCGCCCTGATGGGCGCCAGTCTCGGCTTCCTCTGGTACAACGCGCCGCCGGCCATGGTGTTCATGGGCGATACGGGATCGCTCTCGTTGGGCGGCGCGCTCGGGACCGTGAGTGTCATCACCAAGCACGAGCTGGTCCTGGCGTTGGTCGGCGGCCTGTTCGTTCTCGAGACCGTATCGGTCATCGTCCAGGTGATTTCCTACAAGCTTACCGGCAAGCGGGTGTTTCAGATGGCGCCGCTCCACCATCACTTCGAAAAAAAGGGGTGGGCGGAGCCGACCATCGTCATCCGCTTCTGGATCATCGCGACCATTCTGGCTCTGGCCGGATTGGCAACGCTCAAACTGAGATGACGGGGGCGCGGGGGTGATCCAGATCGATACATTCAAGGGACAGCCGGTCGCGGTCATGGGCTTGGGCCGCACCGGGCTCACGGCCGCCCGTGCGCTCGCCGCCGGCGGTGCCGAGGTGTGGGCCTGGGACGATGACGATGCGCGGCGCAAGGCCGCCGCCGGCGAAGGTATCGCTCTGGTGGATTTGGACGCGCAGAATTTGGGTGACGCCGGTGCCCTGGTGCTGAGCCCCGGCATCCCCCATTCGCACCCCGAACCCCACCCGGTTGCGGCAAAGGCGCGGGACGCCGGATGCGAGATCATCTGCGATGTCGACCTGCTGGCTCGCCAGATCACCGAGCCCGGCTATATGGGGGTCACCGGCACCAATGGTAAGTCGACAACCACCGCGCTGATCGGGCACGTTCTGGCCCACGCCGGCAATGAAGTGGCGGTCGGCGGCAATATCGGTGATCCGGTTCTCGACTTGAATGAACTGGGGCCGTCCGGGACCTACGTGCTCGAACTGTCCTCCTATCAGCTCGAACGGGTACTGCGGCTGGCGCTCGATGTCGCCATCCTGCTCAACATCTCCCCCGATCATCTCGACCGCCACGGCGGGATGGACGGCTATGTCGCCGCTAAGACGCGAATTTTCGATCAGACCGTCGATGGCGGTCACGCCATCGTCGGCATGGACGACCGCTATGGCCGCGGCCTGCGCCTCGATCTGATGATGCGCGGCGGTGTGAAAATCGTCCCGATCTCGGGAAATCAGCGGGTGCCGGGCGGCGTCTACGCCGACGAGACCGGCACGTTGATTGACGATCTGGATAATGGCCGGGCGGGGGTGCTCGACCTGAGGGCGGTCGACACCCTTCCTGGCCGGCACAATTGGCAGAACGCGGCCGCCGCTTACGCCGGGGCGCGGCTGGTGGGGGTTGCCGCTGCGTCCGCCGCCGAGGCCATCCGGTCCTTTACCGGCCTGGCCCATCGCCAGGAAGTGATCCGCCGGATCGGGCGAGTGACTTATGTCGATGATTCCAAAGCGACCAACCTCGATGCCGCCGCCAAGGCGCTTGCGTCGTACGGCAATATCCACTGGATCGCCGGAGGACGCTCCAAGGAAGATGACCTCTCGGCACTCGAAGCTTTGTATCCGCATATTCGCCGGGCCTATTTGATCGGTGAGGCGGCGCCCCAATTCGAGGCGGCCCTTGCAGGGACCGTGCCCGCCGAGCGCGCGGACTCCCTGGAAGCCGCGGTGGGCAGTGCCCATACCGCCGCCCGGGAAAGCGGCGAAGACGCGGTGGTGCTCCTGTCGCCGGGCTGCGCGTCGTTCGACCAGTTCACCGACTTCGAGGCGCGAGGTCTGGCATTCCGGGTTGCGGTGGAGGCCCTGTCATGACCGCGCTCCCCCGGACGGATGTCAGCATCTTTGGCCGCTGGTGGTGGACCGTCGACCGTTGGACCCTGTCGGCACTGGTCGCCGTGTCGGCCATCGGCATCGTCCTGACCATGGCGGCGAGTCCGGCCGTCGCCGACCGGCTGGACCTGGATGCGTTCCACTTCATCCGCCGGCAGTTCCTGTTCATTCCGCTGTCGTTTGCCATCCTGATCGGCGTCTCCCTATTGAATCCCGTCGGCGTTCGCCGCCTGGCGGTGCTCGGCTTCATCATGTCGATCATCGGTGTGGGAATGACGTTGTTCATCGGCCAGGAGATCAGGGGCGCCGCCCGCTGGATCAGCCTGCCCGGTTTCTCCCTGCAGCCGTCGGAGTTCGTCAAGCCCTGCTTTGCCGTGGTGGCGGCCTGGATGTTCTCGCAGTGGCGGATAAAGGGGGACATACCGGGCCACGCCGTGGCCACCGCCCTCTACGCGCTGGTGGTCGGGCTATTGCTGTTGCAGCCGGATGTGGGGATGACGATCCTCATTTCGGTGGTTTGGGGGGTGCAGTTCTTCCTCGCCGGATTGCCCATGTTGCTGGTGTTGGGCATCGGCATTCTGTTCATCGCCGGGGGCATCGGCGCTTACTTCAACTTTGCCCACGTCCAGACCCGGGTCGACCGGTTTTTGGATCCCGCGGGCGGCGAAGCGTATCAGGTGGCGAGGTCCCTGGAGGCTGTGGTCGCCGGCGGCATCTTCGGCCGCGGCCCCGGCGAGGGCGAGGTCAAATCCATCCTTCCCGACGCCCATGCGGATTTCATATTCGCCGTTGCGGCGGAGGAATTCGGCCTGGTTACGGGTCTGCTCATCATCGCCCTGTTTGCTTTCATCGTGCTCCGCGGATTCGCCCTGGTGATGCGGGAGACCGACCTGTTCGTGCAACTCGCCGTTGCCGGACTTTTGGTGCAGTTTGGCCTCCAAGCGCTCATCAACATGGCGTCGACCATCAACCTGATGCCCACCAAGGGTATGACGCTGCCGTTCATATCCTACGGCGGTTCGTCGATGGCGGCGCTGGCGCTGGGCATGGGCATGGTGCTGGCGCTCACGCGCGAGCGGCCCCGGGCCAATGATTTGAGCCGGTTCACCGGAAGGGGGGCGCTATGACCGGGCCGCTGATCGTCCTCGCGGCCGGCGGGACCGGGGGACATGTATTCCCCGCCGAAGCGCTTGCCGCCGAACTGGCGGCCCGAAGCTGCCGGCTGGCGTTGTTCACCGACCGCCGGGGCGGCGCGTTGGGCGGCCGGTTGGATGAAATTGATACCTACCGAATTCGGGCAAGCGGCATCGCCGGCAAGAGCCCGGTGGACCGGCTGATGTCCACCGCCGAAATCGGTTTCGGGACCATGCAGGCGTGGCAATTGCTGAAACAACTGGGCCCTGCCGCGGTCGTGGGCTTCGGCGGCTATGCATCGGTGCCGACGATGATGGCGGCAACCTTCGCCGGCACACGGACCGCCATTCATGAACAGAATGCCGTGCTCGGGCGCGCCAACCGGCTTCTGGCCGGCCGGGTCGACCGCATCGCGACGGCCTTTGAGGAAGTGAGGCCGGCGCCCGCCGGCGCCGGGGCCAAGGTCGTGCGCACGGGTATGCCGGTGCGGCCGATGATCGGCGCCGTTCGCGACCGTGTCTACCCGCCCCTTGACGGAGACTCACCCCTCAACATCCTGGTTTTCGGCGGCTCTCAGGGTGCCCATGTGCTCTCTCGGGTGGTGCCCCAGGCCCTGGGCATGCTTGATCCACGCTTCAAGGACCGGCTTCGCGTCGTTCAACAGTGCCGCGAAGAAGACATCGCGGCGGTCCGCGGGCAATTTGGTTCGCTCGGGATCAACGCCGACCTCAGGCCTTTCCTCGACGATATCCCCGAGCGCTATGCGGCCGCGCACCTGGTCATCTGCCGATCCGGCGCATCGACCATCGCCGAACTGACCGCCATCGGCCGCCCGGCGATCATGGTGCCCTATCCGCACGCCATCGACGATCATCAGGTATTCAACGCCCACGCCTTGGATGATGTCGGTGGCGGCTGGGTGATGCCCGAAACATCCTTTGCCGCCGATGCGCTGGCTACCCGCCTCGATTCCCTGTTCTCCCTGCCCAAGTTGCTCGAGAAGGCCGCCGCCGCCGCCAAGGCCGCCGGGGCGCCCGACGCGGTCGCGACGCTCGCTGACATGGTGATGGGTATGGTGCCGGGCAACGGTGATGCCGAACCGAGGAGGGCCGCCGCATGAGAGCGCTTCCCTTGGACATCGGCACCGTGCACTTCGTCGGCATCGGCGGCATCGGGATGAGCGGCATCGCCGAAGTGCTGCATAACTTGGGGTATTCGGTGCGCGGCTCGGATATTGCGGACGGCGCCAATGTCCGGCGCTTGCGCGCTATGGGCATTCCAATCGAGATCGGACACCGGGCCGAGAACCTCGGCGATGGGCAGGTCATCGTCATTTCATCGGCGGTCAAAGCCGGCAACCCCGAGGTTGAGGACGCCCGGCGGCGTCTGCTGCCGGTCGTCCGGCGGGCCGAGATGCTGGGTGAGCTTATGCGCCTCAAATGGTCGGTCGCCGTCGGCGGCACTCATGGCAAGACCACCACCACCTCGATGATCGCCGCGCTGCTGGATGCCGCCGAACTGGATCCGACGGTGATCAACGGCGGCATTATCAATGCTTGGGGCTCCAACGCCCGCTTGGGCAGCGGCGATTGGATGGTGGTCGAGGCCGATGAGTCCGACGGCACGTTCGTTAAGTTGCCGGCGACCATCGCCGTGGTGACCAACATCGATTCCGAGCACATGGATCATTACGGCGGGTTCGAAGCGTTGAGGCGGGCCTTCGATACCTTCGTGGAGAACATTCCGTTCTACGGCTTCGCCGCACTGTGCATCGACGACGCCGAAGTGCAGGCCATGATCCCCCGGGTCTCGGACCGGCGCATCATTACTTACGGACGGAGCCCACAAGCGGAGGTTCGGGTCACGGCCATCGAATTCACGGACGACGGCTCCAAATTCGATGTCACCATTTCGGACCGGGCCGGCGGGCCGTCGAGAACCCTCGAAAGTCTCCCTCTGCCCATGTTCGGCGCCCATAACGTCCAAAATGCACTGGCGGCGATTGCCGTGGCTGCCGAGATGAATATCGAAGATGAGGTCATCCGCCGCGGTCTGGCCGGTTTCGAAGGCGTGAAGCGCCGCTTTACCAAGACCGGTGAGGTCGATGGGATCACGGTGATCGACGATTACGGGCACCATCCTGTGGAGATTTCCGCGGTGCTCGATGCCGCCCGAAGCTCCACCTCGGGCCAGATTATCGCCGTCGTCCAGCCCCATCGCTACACCCGGCTTCGCGACCTGTTCGAGGAGTTCTGCACCTGCTTCAACGATGCCGACACGGTGATCGTTGCCGATGTCTATCCGGCCGGAGAAGAGCCTATCGAGGGGATAGACCGGGAGGCCCTCGTGGACGGCCTCCGTTCCCGCGGTCACCGTCAGGTGCTGGCACTGCCGGGGCCCGAGCGTTTGGCGGGCCTGATCAATGGGGTTGCGCAGTCGGGGGATCTGGTGGTGTGCCTTGGTGCCGGAAACATCACCGCATGGGCCAACGCACTGCCCGGCGAACTCGGAGAGCGTCGGGGTACCGTCGAGGAGGCGCGAGCATGATGATGGCGCCCAAGTTCCCGCAAGGCTTGATCGACCGGCTGCCCCCCGTGAAAGGCGACTACACGGCCAATGCGCCGCTCGCCAAATCCACCTGGTTCCGGGTCGGCGGGCCCGCGGAAATATTGTATCGGCCGAAGGACATCGACGATCTGACCGCTTTTCTCGCCGCCAAGCCCGGTGATGTTCCGGTGACGGTCATCGGCGTTGCGTCAAATCTGCTGGTCCGCGACGGCGGGGTCCCGGGTGTGGTGATCCGTCTCGCGGATGGCTTCAGCGACATTACCGTGGACGGCAATGATCTCAGAGCCGGCGGCGGCGCGTCCAACCTCAAGGTGGCCAACGCGGCTCGGGATGCGGGGCTTGCGGGCCTCGAGTTCCTGAGCGGCATCCCGGGATCGCTCGGCGGATCGGCGCGGATGAATGCCGGCGCGTTCGGTGGCGAGGTGAGCGGCGTGTTCGTTTCGGCGACGGCGCTCGACGGTCACGGAGAACCGCACCATGCCGACTCCGCCGCAATGGGATACGCCTACCGTCATTCGACAGCGCCCGAGGATTGGATATTCGTCGACGTGGTGCTGAGGGGACAGGCCGGTGATCACGACGCGATCGCGGCCCGCATGGATGAGATCAAATCCATCCGTGACGCCAGCCAGCCGTCCAAGACGCCCACCGGCGGCAGCACATTTATCAACCCGCCGGGGCACAAGGCGTGGGAGCTGATCGACAAAGCGGGATGCCGTGGGCTGACCCGCGGCGGCGCCCGGGTGTCCGAGAAGCATTGCAACTTCCTGATCAACACCGGCGGCGCGACGGCTGCCGATATCGAAGGCCTCGGTGAAGAGGTTCGGCGGCGGGTGTTCGACAACACCGGCATCTCGCTGGACTGGGAGATCCGGCGCATCGGCGTGCCGACAACCCCGATAGTGAAGGAGGCGGGCAAATGAGCCGTCATGTCGCTGTCCTGATGGGTGGGTGGTCCGCCGAGCGGGAGGTTTCCCTGGTCTCGGGCGCTGCGGTTTCCAACGCGCTGACCGGGGCCGGTTACCGCGTCACCTCGATCGATGTGCAACGGGACGCGGGCGCGCTGCTGACCCGGCTCTATCCCAAACCCGACGCCGTGTTCAACGCGCTGCACGGCCGTTGGGGCGAGGACGGCTGCATTCAAGGCCTGCTGAATGTCTTCGAGGTTCCCTACACCCATTCAGGCCTTTTGGCCTCGGCGTTGGCCATGGACAAGCCTGCCGCCAAGACGCTGTTCGCTGCCAGCGGCATCAAGGTCTCAAAGCATGTCATCACTACCCGTGACGAGCTCTTGAAGGGCGACGTGCTGCCGAGGCCCTTTGTGGTGAAACCGGTGAATGAGGGATCCAGTGTCGGTGTCACCATCGTCCACGAGGGCGATAATTTCAAACCCGGCGATGATGGCGGGTGGTGCTGGGGCCGCCAGGTGATGGTGGAAGAATTCATTCCGGGCCGGGAACTGACCGTCGTGGTGATGGGCGATCGCGCGCTCGCGGTCACCGAAATCCTGACCGACCGGGAGTTCTACGACTACGACGCCAAGTACGCACACCAGGGATCCCGGCATACGGTCCCGGCGGATATTGGCTCGGACGTTTATGACGAAGCCTGCCGAATTTCGTTGCTGGGCCATCAGGCCTTGGGATGCCGCGGCGTCAGCCGCGCCGACCTGCGGTTCGACGGCGAGGACCTCTACATGCTGGAGATCAACACCCAGCCGGGGATGACCCCGACCTCGCTGGTCCCCGAACAGGCCGCCTACGCAAACATATCCTTCCAGGACCTAGTGTCCTGGATGGTGGAGAACGCCGCATGGGACGACTGATGGGCAAGGCGGATAAGGGCTCGGCCCCGCGGACCACCCGGACGCCGAAGAAGCGGCCCCGGGTGAAGCCCCTGTGGCGGACGCCGCAATTGATCGCCGCCGGGATTTTGGCCGTGGTCACGGTGACGGGTCTCGGCGGCTGGTGGTTCTGGAACGAAGGCTTCATCCAGCGTTCCCTGGAGCGCGCCAAATGGACCGCGATCGGCATCACGGCGAAGGCCGGCTTTACGGTTTCCGAAATTTTCGTCGAAGGACGGCATCGCACCTCTCCCGAGGCACTGCGCAAGGCCCTCCGGCTGGAGCGTGGCGCCCCGATCCTGGCGTTCGATCCCGACGCGGCGCGCATCCGGGTCGAGGCGCTGCCCTGGGTCCGTCAGGCGGCGGTGGAGCGGCAACTTCCCGACGTGGTGCACTTGAAAATCGCCGAACGCCGGCCCCTGGCCCTGTGGCAGCGGGATGGGGTGTTCTCGCTGGTCGATTCCGACGGGGTGGTCATCCCCATCGGCGCCCTCGAAGCGTTCAAGAATTTGATCGTCATCGTCGGCGGGGACGCGCCCCGGCATGCCGGCGCCCTGATGGATGTCATCGCCCAATCGACCGAGCTCGCGGGTCACGTGAAGGCGGCGGTCCGGGTCTCCGGCCGGCGCTGGGATTTGCATCTGCTGGATGGTGTCGTGGTCCGGCTGCCCGAGGAAGATCCCGGCGGCGCCTGGCGGCGTCTTGCCGATTTGCAGCGGGATCGGGGGCTTCTGAGGGGCAGCGTATCCGGCATAGACCTTCGTTATCCGGACCGGGTGGTGATCCGGCCGGCACCCCGGCGCCCGGGCATCAAGCCGACGCCACAGCAGAAAGAGACCTGACGGTAGACCGACGGATGAAACGGAACCCGAAACAGAATGGCAGCGGCCGCGGATTGATCACCGCCTTGGACGTGGGGTCGACCAAGGTTGCCTGCTTTATCGCCCGGATGACCGTATCCGGCGAACCCGAGATCGTCGGCATCGGCCATCAGCTGGCGACCGGTATGCGGTCCGGCAACATTGTCGATCTGGAGGCGGTGGAATCGTCCATCCGGGCGGCAGTCGAGGCGGCGGAACAGATGGCGGGTGAAAACGTTAAGGACGTCGCCGCCTGCATCTCCGGCGCGTCACCTTCCTCGAAGCTGATTTCCTTTGACGTTTCCATCGCGGGTCACGAAATCGGCGATGCCGATCTTCGCCCCGCCCTTGATCCGGCATGGCTCAAGACCCAGGTGGAGGAGGACCGGCAGGTCATTCACGCCATTCCGGTCGCATTCTCCATCGACGGTAACCGCGGCGTGCGTGACCCCCGGGGCATGTTCGCCGAGAGACTGGGCGTCAACATGGTGGTGATGAGCGCGGCGTCCGGCCCGCTTCGCAACCTCGAGACCACCGTCAGCCGGTGCCACCTGGCGGTCGCCGATCATGTCATCGCTTCTTATGCCTCGGGACTGGCGTGTCTGGTCGATGACGAAACCGAACTCGGCGCCACCTGTATCGACATGGGCGGCGGCACGACGACGGTCTCGGTGTTTTTCGATGGCGAAATCGTCCACGCCGAGAGCATTCCGGTCGGCGGCGGCCATGTCACCAATGACATCGCGCGCGGGCTGTCGACCCCGGTGGCATTCGCGGAACGCATGAAGACGCTCTACGGCAGCTGTGTGGCGTCACCCTCCGACGACACCGAGAGCATCAGTGTGCCGCTGGTCGGCGAGGATGAGAACGATGCGGCTCACGTGCCGCGCTCCATGCTGGTCGGGATCATCCGGCCCCGGGTCGAGGAAATTCTGGAATTGGTCCGCGAACGGCTGGAGACGACCGGCTTCGACAAGGTTGCGGGACGCCGCGTGGTTCTGACCGGCGGCGCCAGCCAACTCACCGGTATCCGGGAACTGGCCGCCGAGATGCTCGATAAGAACGTGCGTATCGGCCGTCCCACGGGCTTCAAGGGCCTGGCGGAGGCAACCAACGGCCCCGCCTTCTCGGCCGCCGCCGGCCTGATCAAGTTCATCATCAATTCACAATCGGAGACCGCGCATGCCGCGCTCCGTGCAATGGAGGTCCCGGCAAGCCGCTTTGGCCGGCTCGGGATGTGGCTCCGTGAAAACATGTAACTCGCATCAACCCCTCATCGCTCCGGTCGACCGGGGCATCTCATCCGTCCCGTCAAAGCGGGACTTCCCTACTCGCCCGCCGGAGAATCCGGTGCTCCCGGCGGGTCGTACACTCTCAATCTGGAGGCCAAAATGAGTATAAACCTGACAGTGCCGAGCAATAACGAGACGCCCGAATTGAAACCTAGGATCACCGTCGTCGGCGTCGGGGGCGCCGGTGGCAATGCCGTAAACAACATGATCAAGTCCGGACTGGAAGGGGTCGACTTCATGGTCGCCAATTCCGATGCCCAGGCTCTGGCCCATTCCCAATCGGATCTGCGAATTCAAATGGGAACCCAGATCACCCGAGGACTGGGTGCCGGGTCAAATCCGGATGTCGGTCGCGCGGCGGCCGAAGAGTCCCTCGAAGACATTCTCGCCAATCTGCAGGATGCCAATATGGTGTTCATCACCGCCGGTCTCGGTGGTGGAACCGGTACCGGCGCCGCCCCGGTCATCGCTCGTGCCGCTCGGGAGCGCGACATCCTGACGGTGGGCGTGGTCACCAAACCATTCCAGTTCGAAGGCGCCAACCGGATGAAGATCGCCGAGGCGGGCCTTGAAGAGTTGCATCAGTTCGTCGATACGCTGCTGATCATTCCCAACCAGAACCTGTTCCGGGTTGCCAATGAGCAGACGACCTTTGCCGATGCTTTCAAGATGGCGGACGACGTCCTCTATTCGGGCGTTCGCGGGGTCACCGATCTGATGGTGATGCCGGGCCTGATCAACCTCGACTTTGCCGACATCCGCTCGGTGATGAGCGAGATGGGCAAGGCAATGATGGGAACCGGCGAAGCCGAGGATGAACGCCGTGCGGTCGACGCCGCGGAGGCGGCGATCGCCAATCCGCTGCTCGACGATACCTCCATGCGCGGCGCCAGGGGTGTGCTGATCAATATCACCGCCGGTATGGACATCACCCTGTTCGAGGTCGACGAGGCCGCCAACCGGGTCCGCGACGAAGTGGACGAAGATGCGAACATTATCTTCGGCTCGACCTTCGACGAAAGTCTCGAGGGGCGGATCAGGGTGTCCGTGGTCGCCACGGGGATCGAGGCCGAAGCCGGCGCCCGGCCACAGCCCATCGTGCGCCAGGTGACCGAGGCCAATCGGCCGGCACAGATCGAAGCCCCCAAGGAAGAGGCTGCGCCCACCGCTCCGGCGGAGTTGGCCCGGTTCCCCGAGGCCGTCGCCGAACCCACGGCCGAGCAGGAAGATGCCTCCGAGCCGGACCCGGCGGGTGACGGGACCGATGCCGCGGCTGCCGTCGAGGCGCTCACCGAGGCTCCGGCCGAGGCCGATACCGCCGCCGGCGGCGACAGCCCGGCACCGTTCATTCCGGCTGCGCCGGTCGAAACCGCGCCCGCGGTTGCCGAAGCAGCCACGCCTGATCCTATCGCCGTCGCGGACATGATGAACGCGCGTTCGGCGGACGAGGCCCCCGCACCCAAGAAGAAGGGCCCGAGCCTGTTTGAACGGGTCACCGGCGTTGGCCGTCAGGAGCGCCGCGAGCCACTACCACCGGCAGCCGCCAATCCGCCTCAGGCACCCGAACCAATTCCGTCTCCGGCATCCGCGCCGAAGACGGAGGCCGTGCCTCAACCGGCACCCCAACCGGCGCCTGTGGCCCAGCCAGTTGAATCGGCACTTGAATCGCCCCCTGAAACGCAGCATGAAACACCGATTCCGACGCCGCCTGCCGAGCAACCGGCGCAGAGTGCGTCGCCGGCCAACATGCTGCTTGGCGCCCTCGATACCGGTGATGGCGGCAAGAACACGGGCGACGATGACGATCTCCTTGATATTCCTGCGTTTTTACGGCGTCAGGCGAACTAGGGAGACGCCCGAGAATACCGCAACATTTGGAAACATTTGTTGATTTGTGTGTCTCCGAGGGGGTTGTTACACCATCCTCGGAGCCACACAAATGGGTGCAATTTCAACGAATTGACCCGACGGTTCCGGGGTAAGAAGTCAATCGGGCCGGGTAACGGTCCCGGACGGCCTGATAAGGCAAGAGATGAATCACTTGGGTAAAGTGCCGGTTAACGAAGGCCCTGTAGGTGACACCGTGGCGCCGGGCACTCCTGGTTTTACAATTTCCCAAAAGACTATCGCTCAGACGGTCAGTTGTTCCGGGGTCGCGTTGCATTCGGGCGCCGAGACGGCATTGACCCTGCGTCCGGCACCGGCCGGTACCGGGATCATCTTCCGCCGCACGGACCTGGAAGGAAGCCCCGAAATTCCCGCCCGCTGGAACTACGTGGTCGATACCACCCTCTGCACCACCCTCGGCACCGAGGGCGGTGCGCGCATTTCGACGGTTGAGCACCTGATGGCGGCTCTGGCCGGCTGTCACATCGATAACCTCTATGTCGAGGTCGATGGCCCCGAAGTGCCGATCATGGACGGCAGTTCCCAGCCCTTCGTCTACTTGGTCGAGTGCGCAGGCGTGGTGGAGCAGGCCGAGGCCCGGCGGGTGATGGAAATCCTCAAGCCGGTGACCATCGAAGACGGTGACCGGCTGGTGGAGCTGACCCCGAGCCCGTCTTTCTCGGTCGGGTTCGAAATCGATTTTGCCAATCAGGCGGTGGCCCGCCAGGAATTGGTGGTGACGCTGATCAACGGCTCATTCAAGACGGAAATTGCCCGCGCCCGGACCTTCGGGTTCGCGGAAGAGGTCGCGCAGATGCGGGCCGCCGGCCTTGCCCGTGGCGGTTCGCTGGATAATGCGGTTGTGGTCTCCGAGGACCGGGTCCTCAATGAAGGCGGACTGCGCTACGACGACGAGTTCGTCCGCCACAAGGTACTGGATGCGGTCGGCGACTTGTACCTCGCCGGCGCACCGATTCGCGGTCATTTCCGCGGTGTGCGCTCGGGCCACCGGCTCAACAACGAGCTGCTCCGGGCGCTGTTTGCCGATGATACCGCCTGGCGGGAAACGACCCTTGATCCGGCGATCGCCGTTCATGGGATGGAATTCGCTGCGGCTTAAATTCCTATCTGAGGATTGCCGGGCTTGCCGCTCCTTTGGGGCGGCAATTTTTGTCGGCCGCACTGTCGTGGTATCGTGATCGCCGCGGGGCAGACAGAGGCCAAAAAAATGCTATATTTATGCTGGTCTCCAGCGAGGAAACCGGGAACTCACGAATTCCATGGCTGAAATGCGATCCTCAATTTTCAAGCGGATCAGACTCCCATCGTCACGGCTCTTGGTGCTTGGCCTTGCGGCATTCGCGCTGGCCGCCTGTTCATCGTCGGACGATGAAATCGCATATGTCGAACGGCCGGTGGAGGCGCTTTACAATACCGCGCTCAACCAGCTCAACGCCGGCGAGTTCCAGCAAGCGGCTGTCGCCTTCGATGAGGTGGAACGCCAGCATCCCTATTCGGTATGGGCGATCAAGGCCCAGCTGATGTCGGCCTACGCCCACTATCAAAACAACGACTACGATGACGCCATCGTTGCCCTCGATCGGTTCATCCAGCTCCATCCGGGGAATAAGGACATCGCCTATGCCCACTATTTGAGGGGGCTGAGCTACTACGAGCAGATCGTCGATGTGGGCCGGGACCAAAAGATGACCCAGTTGGCGCTGCAGAACCTTTCCGATCTCGTCAGCCGGTTTGCCAACAGCAAGTATACCCGCGATGCGCAGCTGAAGATCGATCTCACCCGCGATCACCTTGCCGGCAAGGAGATGGAAATCGGCCGTTATTACCAGGGTCAGCGCCAGCACTTGGCGGCCATTAACCGGTTCAAGCTCGTCATCGACCGTTATCAGACCACGACCCACGTGCCGGAAGCGCTCCACCGTTTGACCGAATCCTATCTTGAGCTGGGGCTCAACGATCAGGCGGCTAAAACCGCCGCGACGTTGGGCTACAACTTTCCCGGCAGCGAGTGGTACATCGATTCCTACCAAATTGTCGAAGGCAAGCAGGTCCGGCCCAAGGAAGAAAAGAAGACGCCTTGGTATTGGCCGTTCGGCAACTAGGCCGGGATAACTTCGACGTCCATGCTCCGGTCGCTTTCAATCAAGAATGTGGTGCTGATCGAACGGCTGGCTCTCGAATTCGAGGGTGGCCTCGGCGTACTGACCGGAGAAACCGGTTCCGGAAAATCAATTCTCCTCGATGCGCTGGGCCTTGCGTGCGGCAACCGGGCCGATGCGGGACTGGTCCGGTCGGGTGAAGAGCAGGCGACGGTCAGCGCCGAATTCGAGGGAGAGCTGTCCGCGCCCATTGCCGAGCTGCTGGATGAAAACGGCCTCGAGCGGGAGGAGGTCTTGGTCCTGCGCCGGGTGCTGTCGGCGGACGGCAGGTCCCGGGCATTTATCAACGACCAGCCGGTCAGCGTTGGGCTGCTGCGTCAGGTCGGCGAAAATCTCGTCGAGGTGCACGGGCAGATGGAGACCCATGGCCTGCTGGATCCGGCCAATCATCGCCGATTGCTGGATGCGTTCGGCGGCTATACGGCCGAACTGACAAAAACCGCGGAAACCTACCAGGCCTGGCGGGCCGCCGGGCAGGCGCGCGAGCAGGCGGAGGAGGACCTCCGGCGGGCCAGGGAAGATGAAGAGTACCTGCGTCATGTGGTTGCCGAGTTGACCGACCTGGACCCCCGGGAGGATGAGGAAACCGCACTCGCCAGCCGCCGCGCCCTGCTGATGCACGGTGAACAGATCATCGAGGCGGCCAATGGAGCGGCGGCCGACCTGAGCGACGGGCGAGGCGTCGAAGGGGTGCTGCGGTCCGCTCTCTCGGCGGTCGAACGGGTCGCCGACAAGGCCGAAGGCGCCTTCGACGATGCCGCGGCGGCGCTTGAGCGGGCGTTGAACGAGGCGGCGGATGCGGCGTCCGAAATCGAACGGGCGAGCCGCGCGGTGGAGCTGGACCCGGCGGAACTGGAACGGGTGGAGGAACGCCTATTCGCGCTGCGCTCGCTGGCCCGGAAACACGGCTGCGCGGTCGCCGAGCTGCCGGCGGTCCGGGAGAGGCTGGCGGGTCAATTGGCGGCGGTGGAAGAGGGGTCCGATGCTCTCGACCGTCTGCGTGCCGAGGAAGATGTCGCGAGGGCCGAATACGAAGCCGCTGCCGAAGCCTTGTCGAAGAAGCGCCAGACGGCGGCCGGCAGGCTTGATACGGCGGTGAAGAAGGAACTGCCGCCCTTGAAGCTCGGGGATGCGGCGTTCTCGACCGGCCTCGAGCCCCGGGATCCAGGGGATTGGGGCGCCACCGGCCGGGAACGGGTCCAGTTCAACGTCCGGACCAACCCCAACACGCCCGCGGGTCCGCTGCATCGCATCGCCTCGGGCGGCGAATTGGCGCGGCTGACGCTGGCGATAAAGGCGGTTCTGGCCGATGCGGACGCGATCCCGACGCTGATCTTCGACGAGGTGGATGCGGGGATCGGCGGCGCGGCCGCGGCGGCGGTTGGCGAACGCCTGGTCCGGCTTGCGGGTGATGCGCAAGTACTGGTCGTCACCCATTCGCCGCAAGTGGCGGCACTCGGGACCAGCCACTGGCGGATATCGAAATCCGGCGCCCGCGAGGGCAACCGGACCGAAGTCGAGGGGCTCGGCGCCGAAGCCCGGACCGACGAGATCGCCCGTATGTTGTCCGGCGCCAAGGTGACCGACGAGGCCCGCGCCGCCGCGCTCAGCCTGCTGGCCGGCGAAGCCCGGGCGGCGGAGTAGGGCGATGGCGGATATCGATCCCGATAATCTGACCGAGATGGAGGCGGCCGCCGAGTTGGAGCGTCTGGCCGCCGAGATCGCTGCCCACGACAAGGCCTATCACGCGGGCGATGCGCCGGTGATCCCGGATGCCGAGTACGACGCCCTCCGGCAACTGAATGACGCCATTGAGGCCAAGTTCCCGGATCTGGTGCGTGAAGACAGCCCCTCCAGGCAAGTCGGCGCCGCGCCCGCCGGCGGCTTCGCCAAGGTCACCCACGCCCGGCCCATGCTGAGCCTCGGCAACGTGTTCTCGGGAGAGGAACTCCGGGATTTCGTCGACGGGCTTCGCCGGTTCCTCAAGGAACTCCGCGACGATCCAGCCATCGCCATCGAGTTCGTCGCCGAGCCCAAGATCGACGGGCTCTCCGTTTCGCTGCGTTACGAGAACGGCAAGTTCGTTACCGGAGCCACCCGGGGCGACGGGGCGGTGGGCGAAGACGTCACGGAAAATCTCCGCACCCTCGATGAGATTCCGAAGAGCCTCAAGGGCGCGCCTGAAATCCTTGAAGTCAGGGGCGAGGTCTATATGACCAGGCCCGACTTCTTCGAAATGAACAAACGGCAGGAAGCGGCGGGCGAAAAGGTGTTCGCCAATCCGCGCAATGCCGCCGCCGGGTCGCTGCGACAGCTCGATAGCGCCATTTCCGCCGCCCGGCCCCTGAAGCTGTTCGCTTACGCCTGGGGTGAACTGTCGGAACCGGTGGGCGAGACCCAGTGGGATTTCCTCGCCGCTCTCGAGAAGTGGGGGTTTCCGGTCAACCCATTGGCCAGGGTCTGCGGCAGCGTCGAGGAAATTCTGGAGAATTACGAAAAGCTCTCGGAGGCGCGGGCCGGCCTCGACTACGACATCGACGGGATCGTCTACAAGGTCAACCGGCTGGACTGGCAGGAGCGCCTGGGCATGGTTTCGCGGGCGCCGCGCTGGGCGGTGGCCCACAAGTTTCCGGCGGAGAGAGCCGAGACCCTGCTCAACGGCATCACCATCCAGGTGGGACGGACGGGCACGCTGACGCCGGTGGCCGAGTTGGCGCCCATCACCGTCGGCGGGGTGGTGGTCAGCCGCGCCACGCTGCACAACGAGGACGAGATCGGGCGTAAGGGCATCCGGGTCGGCGATACGGTTGTGATCCAGCGGGCCGGCGACGTGATCCCCCAGGTGGTCGAGGTGGTGACCGCCAAGCGGCCCGGGAAATCGAAGGCCTTCGTGTTTCCCGAGGTGTGCCCCGAATGCGGCTCGCGCGCGGTTCGGCCCGAAGGCGAGGCGGCCCGGCGCTGCACCGGCGGGCTGATCTGTCCGGCTCAGGCGCTGGAGCGGATGAAGCACTTCGTCTCCCGCAACGCCTTCGACATCGAGGGTCTCGGCACCAAGCACATCGAGGCCTTCATGGCCGACGATATCCTCAAGACCCCGGCCGATATCTTCCGGCTCGGCGGTCACCGGGACGACATTGCCGGCCGCGAGGGCTGGGGTGACAAGTCCGCCGACAACCTGATCGCCGCCATCGACGACCGCCGCGCCATCGACCTTGACCGGCTGATCTACGCTCTCGGCATCCCCCAGGTGGGATCGGCGACGGCGCGGCTGCTGGCCAAGCAGTACGGCACCCTCGACAACTGGCGGAACGCCATGGGGGCGGCGGAGAACCGGGAGTCGGAGGCCTATGCGGAGCTGATTGACATCGACGGCATCGGTCCCTCGGTGGCCGAGGACATCCTCGAGTTCTTCGACGAAGCCCATAACCGGGCCGTCCTGGATGACCTCGGAGAGGTGTTGGATGTCCAGAATTTCGAGGCGCCCGACACCGGTGGCTCGCCCATCGCCGGCAAGACGGTGGTGTTTACCGGCACGCTCGAGACCGTGACCCGGTCCGAGGCCAAGGTGCGCGCCGAAAGTCTCGGCGCCAAGGTTGCGGGCAGCGTTTCCAAGAAGACCGACTATGTGGTCGCCGGTCCCGGCGCCGGGTCCAAGGCCAAGAAGGCCGCCGAGCTTGGCATAGCAACCCTCACCGAGGATGAGTGGCTGAAGCTTATTGGTGCGGATACCCCGGACGAGTCGGGGCATGACACCTCTTGAAGAGTTCTAGCCCGCATTTCCCGCCAGGGTCACGGCCTGCGTCGCGTCCAGGCGGTCGATCCGCCAGGAGCGGCCCGAAACGCGTAGCGGCGACTACGGTTGAGGGCCGCGACGCCGCGGGCAGGCGCCGGGCCGCGACCCGAAGGGCGGCGCTCTCTGATCGACAGCGTGCGTCGAGGCGCTTGCCCGATGTCACCGCATCGCGCGGCGCGCCTCACCTGCTCTGTCGACCCGACAGCGCCGCGCAGACCATGACCCTGGTGAGAAATGCGGGCTAGGCACGAGTTATGGACCTCTCCTACTTTATTCAGCCCGTCCATCCCCTGGACAAGCCCTATGGACAGTCCATCGAGGAGGACCGCCGGTCGATCATCTTCGCCGATGAACTGGGCTACAAGGAGGCCTTCGTCGGCGAGCATTTCACCGACCTCGCCGAACCCATCACCTCGTGCCTGATGTTCCTGTCCTGGCTGGCCCGTGATACCAAGCGGATCAAGCTGGCGTCGGGGGTTACCAACCTGCCGGTCTATCACCCGATCATGCTGGCGGGCCACGTGGCGATGATCGATCACATGCTGGGCGGGCGGTTCATCTGGGGCATCGGCCCCGGCGGCCAGCCCTCCGATATCGAGGCCTTCGGCAATTGGGACGTGGACCGGAACATCAAGATGGTCGAGGTGTTCGACCAGGTAATGGAAATCTGGAACGGCGAGGCGCCTTACGATGTCGCCGGCGAATTCAACTCGTTCCACACCACCCGGACCCATAACCCGGCCATCGGCCAGGGCATCGCGCCCAAGCCCTTGCAGCGCCCCCATCCGCCCATCGTGGTGACGGCGCTGGCGCCGTACTCCCGCGGCATCACGCTCGCCGCGGAGCGGGGCTGGCTCCCCATCTCGTGCCAATACGTGCAGGCCCATTGGGTGGCCACCCATCGCCCCAAGCTGATGGAGGGGCTGGTGAATGCGGGAAAGAAAGAAGACCCGGCGGCCTGGCGGGTCGCCAAATGCGTGTTCGTCGCCGATGACGAGAAGACGGCGCAAGCCTACGCACGCTCCGAGGACGGCCCCTACGGTTATTACTTCAACAGCCTGATGACCAAATTGGGCGGCGGCGGGCGCATCGGCCTGTTCGCCAAATACCCGGACCAGCCCGAGGACCGGATCACCCTCCGGCAGAGCCTGGATACCCAGGTGATCGCCGGCACCGCCGACAGCGTGGTGGATCAGATCCTGGCCTTGCGGGAAGAGATCGGCAGCTTCGGGACGCTGGTGTACACCGGCCTCGACTGGGCCGATGAGGCATTGGGCCGCAAGTCCATGCAGCTCATGGCCGAAGAGGTGATGCCGCGCATCAACGCGGCCCTCGGTGAAAGCGCCGAAGCGGCGGAGTAATTAATTCAGTTTGTCGGGGAGCTCGTCGATGGCGTCGTCGATGAGCTGGTCGGCTTTGTCGCCCTGGACCGTATCCTCGAGGATGGAGCGGGTCGCGGTGAGCGCGATATCGGAGGCCATGGCCCGGACCTCCTGGGTTGCCTCGGTCTCGGCCCGGGCGATGCGGTCGATGGCCAGCTTCTCGCGGCGCTGCAGCGAGTGCTCCAGGTCTTCGGTCATCTTGGTGCGCAGGCGCTGGGCCTCTTCCCGCGCCTCGCCGATGATGGATTCAGCTTCCTGTTCGGCCTCGGCGATCTTGCGCTTGTAGGAGGCCAGCAGTTCCTGGGCCTCCTCGCGAAGCCGGGCCGCCTCGTCCAGCTGCTCGCGGATGCTGTCGATCTTGTCGTCCATCATCCTGGTGACGATGCCCCAGGCAGGCTTGGCGGCGAATGCGAGCAGCAGGATGAACGACACCGCCACCCAGAAGGTGGGATCGGTGTAGAAGGCGGCGCCCTCAGCCGTGGCGGCGTGGGCCGGAGAGATGAACATCAGGCCTTCTCCTGCAGGGCGGCTTCGACCGCGGCGGCCACCGCCTGGGGCGACGGGCTCTCGTCGATCAGGTGCTGCACCGTCGAGGCCGCGACCTCGGAGGCCGCTTCCTGGATGCCGGCGATGGTTTCGTCCTTGGCCGCGGCGATGCGGGCCTCGGCGGCCTTGATCTCGGCTGCCAGCTGCTCGTTGAGGGTGTCATGACGCCGCGTCCCTTCGGCCGACATGTCGGCGGTTGCCTCGTGGATGACCTGGCGCGCCCGGGCGCGGGCATCGGAAAGGGAGGTCTCGTACCTGGCTTCCTCTTTCTGGGCCTCGGCGTTGAGCTGCTCCGCCGTGGACAGATTGTCGTCCAGCCGCTTCTGCCGCTCCTCCAGCACCTGCTCCACCCGGGGCAGCGCGATGCGCGACATCAGGAAATAGAGCGCCACGAAGCATATCGACAGCCAGACGATCTGGCTCGGAAAAGCGGTGACATCAAACTGCGGCATGGAAATATCCTGATTGCTTCGGTGCCGGGCCGCCGAATGCGGCCCGGACGGAGAAGCCTTTTAGCCAAACAGGATGATCAGCGCGATGACCAGCGCGAAGATGGCCAGCGCCTCGACCAGCGCGAAGGACACCCACGCGGTGGTGGTGATCGCGCCGGCGGCGGCCGGGTTGCGGCCGACGGAGTTGATCAGCGCCGCCCAGATAAGGCCGATACCGATACCCGGGCCAACGAAGCCGAGGGTCGCGAGACCGGCACCGATGAGCTTTGCAGCTTCTACGTCCATGATGAGGTTTCCTTTCTTGTCCTAGGAAATTTCGTTGGATCAATGGAGATGAACCGCATCCGAAATGTAGATGCAGGTCAAAATGGTGAAGATGTAGGCCTGGAGGAACGAGATCAGCAGTTCCAGGGCCGTGACGGCGACGAGGCCGGCGACCGGCACCACGCCGAAGATTCCGAGAGGTACGACGAAGCCGGCGACCACCTTCAGGAGCGTGTGGCCGGCCATCATGTTGGCGAACAGCCGGACGCTCAGGCTCACGGGGCGCGACAGGTACGAGATGATCTCGATCGGGATCAACAGCGGCGCCATGGCGATGGGCACGCCGTGGGGCAGAAAGAACGAGAAGAACTTCATGCCATGCTTGAAGACGGCGATCAGCGTCACCGCGATGAATATGAAGGCGGCGAGCGTGAAGGTCACCGCGAGATGGCTGGTGAAGGTAAAGCTGTAGGGCAGCATGCCCAGGAAATTGCCGAACAGCACGAACATGAACAGCGTGAAAACGAACGGGAAGTAGGGCCGTCCTTCCTTGCCCACCGTGTCCGACAGCATTTTGGCGATAAACGAGTAGCTGAGCTCGGCCAGCAGCTGCCAGCGGCTCGGCACCATGGCCCGCCGGCGGACGCTGAGGATCATCAGGGCCGAGGCCAGCACCACGGCGGCGACCATGAAGGTGGCCGAATTTGTGAATGACACGTCCACACCGCCGATTTCGGCGGGCACCCATCGCTGGATGACGAATTGTTCGAGCGGGCTAGATCCTTCGGCCAAATTCCAAATCCTTACTCTTCCTCTCCGCCGTCCGGATCAGCCCCGTTTTGTTTTGGGCGCTGGTCCCGGTATCCGACGGTCCCTCCCAGTTTGTTGGCCACCCGGAAGACATTCATCATCCCGGCGCCTGCGCCCAGGATAATGAAGGCGATCAGGAACCAGGGCTTGGTCTCGAGCCAAGCGTCCAACAGCAATCCGATACCGACCGCCACCGCCACCGCCGCCACCAGTTCCGTCCCGATCCTGGCCGCCAGCGCGATGCCGGCGCCCATTTCCTGCGAGCGTTGGTGGCGGGGGGTGTCGTCCTCGCCATCAAGCCGCTTGCGTGCCTCCCTGAGACGGGAATCCAAATCCTCGTTCGGAGGTTGCGGCGTGTCCTCGGTCATTTCGGGGAGCCCGCGGGTCGCGGACGGATGATGATCGGCTCAAACCCCCTTGTGGGTGTCGTGGTGAGTGACGCGGGGCATCGAATTCGGGCGGACATTATCCATCGTGCCCGGACCTGTCAAGGAACAATGGGAAGGTGCCAAACTATTGAAATATATGGATTATTTGGAATCTTGGCGGTCCCGAAACTTAGGCCGTCCGCCCCTTGTTCCTTTATGCGGTCGCCCGCCCAATTCATTTATCGCGGACCGCGAATGTCACGCGGTCGCGCGAAGGGCCATCGCCTGGCCGAGGTCGACGGATACCAGTTGTGAAACGCCCTGTTCGCCCATGGTGACGCCGAACAGCCGGTCCACCCGGGCCATGGTCATCCGGTGGTGGGTGATCACAAGGAAGCGGGTCGAAAGGGAATGCGCGATCTCTTCAACCAGGGAGCAGAACCTATCGACGTTGTTGTCGTCCAGGGGCGCGTCGACCTCGTCCAGGACGCAGATCGGCGCCGGGTTGGTGAGGAAGACGGCGAATAACAGCGCCAGCGCGGTCAGGGCCTGCTCGCCGCCGGACAGCAGCGACAGCACCTGGAGCCGCTTGCCGGGCGGGCTCGCCATGATCTCGATCCCCGCTTCCAGCGGATCGTCCGAATCGACCAAAGTCAGGTGCGCCCGGCCGCCGGCGAACAGGCGGGTGAACAGTTCCTGGAAGTGCTTGTCGACCTCCTCGTACGAGGCCAGCAGCCGCTGGCGGCCTTCCCGGTTCAGTTCGTTGATGCCGCGGCGCAGTTTATCGATGGCCTTCAACAGGTCTTCACGCTCGGTGAGCATGGAATTCATCTGCTCTTCGAGTTCCCGGGCCTCCACTTCGGCGCGAAGATTGACCGGGCCCATATTGTCCCGCTCCCGGAGCAGGCGTTCGACCCTCTTCTCGGCTGCATCGGGCTCGGGGAGTTCCTGGTCTTCCTTGAGTCCGGCAAGTTCGAAGAGCGCCTCGGGGCCGGCATCCAGCCGGTCGCGGATGCGCTCGGTCAACGCCGATGCGGCCTGCTTCGCCTGCTCGACGGCGGCTTCGGCCCGCACCCGGCCTTCCCGCATCCCGGCCAGTTCGTGTTCGGCTTCGCGGAGCGCCCGGTCAGCCTCGGCCAGTTTGGTTTCCATCCCGGAGAGTTCGTCGGCCGCCGCCCTGCGGCCCGATTCGGCCTCACCGATCTGATCGAGGAGGGCATTCCGTTGCTCACCAATCTCGCTGGGCCGGTTCTTCAGCGCCTCCAATGCGGTCTCGAGTTCCGCCCGGCGTTCGGTCAGCTGGGTGATCCGTTCTTCGGCGCCGGTCTTGCGATCGGTCCAGGATTCGATCTCGGAGGTGATCTCTTCAAGACGCCGGCGGCGCTCCTCGGCCCGGTTTTTGAGCGAATCGTAGGCCGCCTGGCTTTCGACGAATTCCGCGCGGCGCGCGGAGACCTCTTCTCGGAGTTCGCCGATCCGGGCGCGAACGGCGTCCAGATCGGCAATTCCATCGCGCGCGTCGCGTGCTTCGGTCAGCTGCCGTTCGGTGTCGTGCAGGTCTTGATCCAGGCGCTCGCCCGCTTCCCGTTGGGCGTCGAGGCGCGAATTACTTTCGGCCATTTTTTGGCGTAGCGCAGTCTGGTCTTGGCGCAGGGTCTCGACTTCCGTTTCCGCCTCGCGGACCGATTCCCGGGAGTTTGCTTCCCGATCGCTTGCCGCCTTGAGGCCGTCGCGGGCCGTCTCCAGCAATTCCGCCGATTGGCGGGCGGCGATCCCGGCGGCCCGGAGGGAAACACGGATTTCACCGAGGCGATTGCGCTGTTCGAGGCGGATGGCCGCGGTGCTCGGCGCATCGGCCGCTGCGGTGTAACCGTCCCAGCGCCAGAACGCGCCGTCCCGGCTGACCAGCCGCTGGCCCTGCTTCAACTCCGACAGCAGGCGCCGCCCGTCTTCCGTCGAATTCACCACGCCGATCTGAGACAGACGGCGCAGAAGCACCTCCGGCCCCCGCACGAATTCGCTCAGGGGTTGGGCATCCGCCGGCAGGGAGGGTGCGTTGCCGGGGGCCGGCAGCCGGCGCCAGTGTACCGGAGCCGCTTCGTCCGTAGCGGCGCTGAGGTCTTCGCCGAGAGCGATGCCGAGGGCCGCTTCGAGGCCCTGCTCGACGCTCACCGAATCGATCATCGGCGGCCACAGATCGGGATCGCCGGTCTCAAGAATTTCCGCTAAGGCCTCTTCTTCGGCCTTCAACTTGGCTTCCGCGGTCGCGGCGGTCTGGGCCGTTTCCTGGGCCGCCGACAACCGGTTCTGCGCGTCGAGCCGGGTTGACTCCGAGGTTTGCGCCGCTGCGCGGGCCTGGGCCAGGGCCTCGGCGGCTTCGGCCGCCTCCCGGTCCGCCTGGGTGAGCGCCTCCCGGTCGCCCGCAACCGCTTCCAGGCGGGCGATTTCCCGTGTCAGGTTCTCTCTGCTGTCCTTGAGCCGCGTGATCCGCGCCCCGGCGTCGCCGATGCGGCGTTCGAGATCGGCTTTGCGGGCTTCGTCATGAGCCAGCGTATTGGTCTGCTCGGCGAGCTGGGCCTCGCCCGCCTCATAGGTCTTCCGGGCTTCGGCCAGCTTTCCGGCGGCTTCCTCCAACGCACCGTCTTCACCGCCGCCGCCGGCGGTCAGACGCTCATTTTCTTCGCCGAGGCGAGTGATGGCGTTCTCCGCATCGGCCGCGAGGGTCCGTTCGCGCTCGCTGTCCCTGTCGGTCTGCTCGAGCCGCGATTCCAGCGAGGACTGCTGGTCGGCGAGGCGCTGTTCCTCCTGTTCCAAGGACTCACGGGCCAGGGTCAGGCGCTGCAACTTGGCGGCGGCCTCCGCCTCGTTATTGCGGAGTTCCGGCAGCTTGGCGGCAATCCCGGCCTGCTCGGCCGATGCCCGGCCGGCGCCGCCGGTCATGGATGTGACGGCGGTCTCCGCCTGGTTCAGCTGTTCCCGGGCCGCCGCGAGTTCGGCCTCGATGGCGGTCCAGCGGATGTGGAACAGGGTGGCCTCGGCCTTGCGGATATGACCGCTCAGGTTCCTGTAGCGGGTCGCCTGACGAACCTGCTTCTTGAGGCCGGCCATCTGGGCTTCCAGAGTGATCATGATGTCGTCGAGGCGTTCGAGATTGGTTTCGGCGCCGCGCAGGCGTAGTTCGGCCTCGTGGCGCCGGGAGTGCAGTCCGGTGATCCCGGCCGCCTCCTCGAGCAGTTTGCGGCGGTCTGCCGGCTTGGCGGACACCACCGCGCCGACCCGGCCTTGGCTCACCAGCGCCGTCGAGCGCGCGCCCGAGGCGGCGTCGGCGAACAGCAGCTGAACGTCCTTGGCCCGCACTTCCCTGGCGTTGACCTTGTAGGTCGAGCCCTTTTCTCGCTCGATCCGGCGGCTGACCTCCAGATCATCATTGTCGTTGAAGATCGAGGGTGCGCCGCGGTCGGTATTGTCCATGTGCAGCGCCACTTCGGCGATGTTGCGGGACGGCCGGTCGGCGGTGCCGGAGAAGATGACATCGTCCATCTCCGAGCCCCGCATCTGCTTGGCCGAGGTCTCGCCCATAACCCATTTCAGGGCTTCGACGAGGTTCGACTTGCCGCAGCCATTGGGGCCGACGACACCGGTCAGGCCGGACGCGATCTCCAACTCCGTCGGATCGACGAAGGACTTGAATCCCGCGAGACGGAGCTTAGTGAACTGCACGGCGCGACCCACTCCCTAAACCGCGACGAACCGAAACGGCGATCAGTTGCCGGCCGCCGCCCGGTCCAAAATGGGACGCAACACGTCCATCGTCACATTGCCGTTTACCGGCTGGCCGTTGACGATGATTGTCGGCGTTGCGCTGATGTTGAACTTCGCTTGTCCCTGGCGGCCCGACTCGACGATCCCCTGGAAGATTTCCCGGTTCTGCAGGCAGGCTTCGACGGTCTTCGGTGTGATGCCCGCCAGCCGGCCGATCTTGGTCAGCTCGGTAATCGGATCCCGGGATTGTCCCCACTGGCCTTGCGTCTTGTAAAACAGATCGACCACCGCGAAGAAACGGTTCCGGGGACCGCAGCGGGCAATCATTGAGACCGCCACGTCCAGCTGGTTGCGCGGGAATTCCCGGTAGATGAATTTCACCTTCCCGGTTTCCACGTACTCTTTCTTCAATGTCGGCAGAACGTCGGCGTGAAACGACGCGCAGTGCGAACAGGTCTTCGATGCGTACTCGATGAGCGTCACCGGGGCGTCCAGCTTGCCCAAAATCCGGTCGGACAGGATTTGGGATGCGGGCGGTAAATCCTGGGCGTGCAGCGGTGAAACCACCGCCAGAAACCCCAGGAGCAGCCCTATACCTAGTGCTCGTCGAGCCAAATTTGCCTCCTCGGCACAACATGTTGAAGACTATAGATTGGGTTCGGTCTCCCGACAAGCGCCGAGAATCCGCAGTACTCCGGCGATTTTGGACTATCCGGCGAGACTTCCCAAGGCCGTTTCGTCCTTTTCACGGTGATTTGTGTAGCAGCCGATTGGGGCTGAAAGATGGCGGATGGGTGACCGGGGACAGGACCAAATCACCCTTTATCGGTGAGAATGACGCCGCCGAGCGCCTCCAGCGCCGCCTTCAGATCGGGGTCGTCGATAACCGACAACCTTTTGGAAAGATTGGATTTTTCATCCTCGGTGAGTGCTCGCCTGGATTGTTCCGGCTTTTCCTCGGCACGGCCGATGGGACCGTTCACCAGTCTGAGGCGGGCCACGGCCTTGTAACCGAAGAAGGTGTTGATTCGCTCAATCAGTTGCGGCTCCAGGTGTATCAACTCGGTGGCCAGGGAGGCGCTATCGACCCGGAGATGAAGGGTGCCGTCGACACGCTTCGGCCCGTCATGGGAGATGCGGTCCGGCTGGGTGTGGCGGGCCAGGTGCTCACCGACGATGGCCGTCCAGTCGGTGACCACGCCGGCGCCCGCGAATCCACGGCGGCCGAAGATGGGTTTGGTCAGCTTCTCCACCGATTGGCCGACGGCGCGGACGCCGCCATATCGTTTGATGGCCATGAGAAATGGGCCGCCTTTTTTGAGATTGCGGAAGCGCGTAGGGTAGGGACGAATCAGTGGTCCGGCAACCGGCTCAATCGATGACAAAGCCATCGACCAAATTGCTCAAATGGTATGACCGTCACCGGCGCGTTTTGCCATGGCGGGCCGCCCCCGGCGATTGCGCCGACCCGTACCATGTGTGGCTCTCGGAGATCATGCTTCAGCAGACCACGGTGGCGACGGTGGGCCGGTACTTCGCCGCGTTTTTGGAGAAGTGGCCGACGGTGAGCGATCTGGCGGCGGCGAAACTGGATGAGGTCCTCCATGCATGGCAGGGGCTCGGCTACTACGCTCGCGCCCGCAATCTTCACAAATGCGCCCAGGTGGTGGCAGGCGAATTGAACGGAGCGTTCCCCGATACCGAAGCCCAATTGTTGAAACTGCCGGGCGTCGGGCCCTACACGGCGGGGGCAATCGCGGCCATCGCTTTCGACCGGCCGACCTCGCCGGTCGACGGCAATATCGAACGGGTGGTGGCGCGCCTGTTCGCCGTCGACGAGGAACTGCCGGCGGCCAAATCCCGAATTAGGGAGCTTGCCGAGGGACTGACACCGAAGAAGCGCCCGGGCGACTATGTGCAGGCCGCCATGGATCTGGGGGCCGCCATCTGCACGCCGAAGAAGCCCGCTTGTGCCATTTGTCCCTTGAGCGCCGACTGCGCCGCCTTCGCGGCGGGTGAGCCGGAGACCTATCCGCGTAAGCCGCCTAAGGCGGAACGGCCGACCCGGCGGGGATACGCCTATTGGATCAGCGACGGCAACGGCTCGATCCTGCTTCGCCGCCGGGCAGAGGAGGGCCTGCTGGGCGGTATGATGGAGGTGCCGTCGTCCATTTGGGAAGAGGGGGATTGGCAATCCGATAAAGCATTGGCCGCGGCGCCGCTCAAGGCACCCCGGGAGCTGCCGGGTATGGTGCGTCACACCTTCACCCACTTCCATCTGGAGCTTCGGGTACTCTCCGGACGTTCGAAGGGGAAGCCGGATGGCGTGTGGTGCCCCGTCGACCGGTTCGGCGACCATGCCCTGCCGACGGTGATGAAAAAAGTTGTCCGCCATGCGCTCGATCATACCGGATAGGGGCATTTTTACATTCTCGGCTTGTTAAATGTTTGACCGGTCGGGACCGCTCACTACACTTCTCACCGACAACAAGAATCCCTTCCTTCCTGCCGAGGATATATGACCAAATCTCCCTTGAGCGGCGATCGCCCCATCGACCTTTCTCCTTCCCCGGGGGATCGGGTGGAGACCACGACCTGCTACATGTGCGCCTGCCGCTGCGGGATCAAAGTTCACCTGACCGACGGCACCATCCGCTACATCGAGGGCAACCGGGATCATCCGGTGAACAAGGGAGTGCTCTGCGCCAAGGGATCCGCGGGCATCATGCAGCACAACTCTCCGGCGCGGTTGACCAAGCCGCTGAGACGGGTCGGCGAACGGGGCGCCGGCGAGTTTCGGGAAATCGAGTGGAGTGAGGCCCTCGATATCGCGACCTCTTGGTTGGCGCGGGTCAGGGCGACCGATCCCAAGCGGCTTGCGTTTTTCACCGGCCGGGACCAGAGCCAGGCGCTGACCAGCTGGTGGTCCCAGCAATTCGGCACTCCCAACTACGCCGCCCATGGCGGGTTCTGTTCGGTCAACATGGCGGCGGCGGGAATCTACACCTTCGGCAGCGCGTTCTGGGAGTTCTCCGAGCCCGACTGGGAGCGGACGAAATACCTGTTGATGTTCGGTGTCGCCGAGGATCACGCCAGCAATCCCATCAAGATTGGGCTGAGCCATCTGAAAGGACGCGGCGCCAAATTCGTCTCGGTGAATCCCATCCGCACCGGTTATTCGGCAGTGGCCGACGAATGGCTGGGGATTACGCCCGGCACCGACGGCCTGTTCGTGATGGCGCTGATCCATGAGCTGCTGCGGGCCGGCAAGGTCGATGCCGGGTATCTTGTCCGCTACACCAACGCGCCCTATCTGGTGATCGATGCGGCGGGTGAGGCCGACGACGGTCTATTCGCCCGGGACGAGGAGGGCCGGGAACTGGTCTGGGACCGGAAAACCAACGCGCCGCGCCCGTTCACCGATCCTGATGTGGAACCCGCTCTGCGGGGCGAGGTGGAACTCTCGGATGGGCGCCGGGCCAAGCCGGTGTTTCATCTCCTTGCCGAACGCTATCTGCGTCTGGACTACAGCCCGGCCGTTGTCGCCTACCAGACCGGTATTGCCGAAGACGTCATCAAGCGGATCGCCGCCGAACTGGCCGAGGCCGCCTTCGAGCAGGACTTGGTTATCGATCAGCCCTGGACCGACTGGCGGGGCGTTCGCCACGAGAAGATGATCGGGCGGCCGGTCAGCATGTACGGGATGCGGGGCATCTCCGCCCATTCCAACGGATTTCAAACCTGCCGCGCCATCCACCTGTTGCAAATCCTGTTGGGCAGCATCGATGCGCCGGGTGGCCTGCGCTACAAGCCGCCCTATCCGAAGGGGTTCGATTCACTGCCTCGGCCCACCGGCCGTCCCGGGGACGTCAATCCCAACTTGCCGCTTCCGGGACCGCATCTGGGCTTTCCCCAGGGGCCCGAGGACCTGTTGGTGGACGAAGACGGCACGGCCATGCGGATCGACAAGGCGTTCTCGTGGGAGGCGCCGCTGTCGGCGCACGGGCTGATGCACATGGTTATCGGCAACGCCTGGCGGGGCGATCCGTACCCCATCGACGTGCTGTTCATGTACATGGCCAACATGGCGTGGAACTCGTCCATGAACACCCCGAGAACCATGGAGATGCTCACCGACAAGGACGCGGCGGGCGGCGGGTACAAAATCCCCTACATCATCTACTCGGACGCCTACTACTCGGAGACCGTGGCCTACGCGGACCTGGTCCTCCCGGACACCACTTACCTCGAACGCTGGGACTGTATCTCGCTTCTCGATCGGCCGATCAGCGACGCTGATGGAGCATGCGACGCCATCCGCCGCCCGGTGGTCGAGCCCGACCGGGACGTGCGGCCGTTCCAGGACGTGCTCATCGACTTGGGCGCCCGGCTCGGTTTACCGGGGTTCATCAAGGAATTGGGCCGCCCCGCCTATCCGGGCGGCTATTCTGACTACATCACCAACCATGAACGCCAACCAGGGGTCGGTCCGCTGGCCGGTTGGCGGGGCGAGGATGGCTCGGAGACCGGGAAGGGCGCGCCCAACCCGGGCCAACTGGATAAATATATAGAGAACGGCTGTTTCTGGCGGGAGGAGCTTGCCGACGAGTACAAGTTCTTCCGCAACATCAACCACGGCTATCTCGCCCATGCCCAGGAAAACGGCTACGTGAAAACCACCGATCCGGTGATCAGCCAGCTCTACAGCGAGCCGTTGCAGAAGTTCCGGCTCGCCGCCCGCGGCCACGGGGACAACGTCCCGCCCGAGAGCGAGCGGAACCGTATCGAGACCTACTTTGATCCGCTGCCGTTCTGGTATCAGCCGCTGGACGAGGCGGCGGCCGACCCGGAGACTTATACCCTTCACGCGGTCACCCAGCGTCCCATGGCCATGTACCATTCCTGGGGCACCCAGAATGCCTGGCTTCGGCAAATTCATGGATCCAATCGGCTCTATGTCCCCGAACCCGTCGCAAAACAGGCGGGCCTCGAAGACGACGACTGGGTGTGGGCCGAGAGCCGGTCCGGGCGCATCAAGGTGCAGGTAAAGTTGATGGCCGGGGTCAACCCCAGGACGGTGTGGTCCTGGAACGCCATCGGCAAGCGCGCGGGCGCCTGGAACATCGACCCCGCGGCCGCCGACATCACCCAGGGGTTCCTGCTCAACCACCTGATCGACGAACTGTTGCCGGAACAGGACGGCGGCCGGCGTTACACCAATTCCGATCCCATTACAGGCCAGGCGGCATGGTACGACCTGAAAATTCGCATCGAAAAGGCGGAGGCGGAAGACGGGCGGACAGTGCCGCAGTTTGATGAGTTCTCAAAACCTGCCGGCCTCGGCAAGCGGCCCGATATTCTCCGCTATGCCGGCGGGCGACGGCCATGACCAGCCTGCCCGCGCAGCCAACGCCCAAGCGCCTTGGCCTGGTGATCGATCTCGATACCTGCGTCGGCTGTCACGCCTGCGCGGTCAACTGCAAGGAGTGGAACGCGGGCGGTTATCACGCGCCGCTCACCGATTTCAACCCTTACGGCGCGGCGCCGGACGGGGTGTGGTTCAACCGGATTCATTCCTATGAGGCCGGTACGGGCGCCGATGCAAGGGTGGTGCATTTTCCCAAGTCCTGCCTCCACTGCGACAACGCGCCCTGCGTCACCGTCTGTCCCACGGGCGCCTCGTACAAACGGGGGTCCGACGGGATCGTCCTGGTCGAGGAGGACAAGTGTATCGGCTGCAAGCTGTGTTCCTGGGCCTGCCCCTATGGTGCGCGGGAATTCGATACGGATGCGGGCGTGATGAAGAAGTGCACGCTGTGTATCGACCGGATTTACAACGAGAACCTGGAGGAGGTTGACCGGGTGCCGGCCTGTGTCGCCACCTGTCCCGCCTCGGCGCGCCACTTTGGCGACCTGGGCGATCCGAACTCAAGTGTTTCACGACTTGTCGCCGATCGCGGCGGTTACGATCTGATGCCGGAGATGGAGTGCGCGCCGACCAACAAGTATTTGCCGGTCCGCGAGAAGAAGACGGGAGCAGGCGCCACGCTTCCTCTCGAGGACGCCAGCCCCGAAGGCGGGTTTCTCGGCTGGGTGGACAGGTTGCTTTCGGACACCCCGGCCGTCTGATCATGCACCCCGCCTATTCCATCATCTTCTTTACCACCGCGTCCGGCCTCGGCTACGGGCTGCTGGCGGTTGCGGCGGTCTTCGTCGGAACGGGCTGGATTCCGGCGGCGCGCGAACTGGGTGCGGTCCTCATTTTCGTCGGCGGCGTGTTGGTCACGGCCGGACTGTTGTCGTCGACGATTCACCTGGGACACCCGGAGCGCGCCTGGCGGGCGCTGAGCCAATTCCGCTCGTCTTGGCTGTCCCGCGAAGGCGTCGCCGCGGTGCTCGCCTATGTACCCGTTGCCGGCCTGGCCTGGGGCTGGGTCTGGCTGGGAGAGGTGGCGGGGGTGTGGCTGCTGGCCGCGTGGCTTACGCCGGTGCTGGCGGCCGTCACGGTCTACTGCACGGGCATGATCTATGCGTCGCTCAAAGCGATCCCCAGATGGCACCACCCGCTGGTGCCATGGCTCTACATCACGCTTGGCCTGGCCACCGGTGCGGTGGGGTTTCATCTCGTTGTCGCGATGTTTGGGGCCGCAAACATTCGGAGCGCCGGGGTAGCCATCGTGAGCCTGCTCGCGGCGGCGGTGCTGAAGATCGGATACTGGCGATCGATCGACACGGCCGACCCCGTGGCAACGGCTGAAACGGCGACCGGCCTCGGCGGCTTCGGCAACGTTCGGCCGCTCGATCCGCCCCACTCGGCACCGAACTACCTGCAAAAGGAAATGGGATATAGGGTGGCCCGCAAACACGCCGCGAAATTGAGAAAAATCACGCTGGTGACCCTGTTTGCGATTCCGCTGATCGGCGTGGCCCTATCGGTATTTGCCGGTTTCTATTTTGCCGCCGCTCTAGCTGTGATCGCCGGGCTGAGCGTGGTGCTGGGAGTTCTGATCGAGCGCTGGCTGTTTTTTGCCGAAGCCGTGCACGTGGTGACGCTCTATTACGGCGAAAAGGCCGCCTGATCCGAAATTCCCTTAGTTCCCGGCTGCCTTGGGCATCAGGTCCATGTGGCGCAGAAGCGCGACGAATGTCGCCAGCTTTTCGCGCCGGTAGGCATCCGTATCCATCTTGCTGAAATCGTAAAACCCCTTGCCGGTCTTAAGTCCGAGATCGCCCCGCTCCATCATGTCGTCGACGATTTTAGGGGTCTGGAAGCGCGGGTCGAGTGCGTCCCGCAAATAGCGGTTGGCGTGGTAGAGAATATCGACCCCGCCCCAATCGGTGAACTCCACCAGCCCCATGGTCGCGTAGCGGATGCCGAACCCGGCGGTCACCGCCCGGTCGATATCCTCTGCGGTGGCGACCCCTTCCTCGACCATGCGGCATGCCTCGCTCATCGCGACGGACTGGAGCCGGGGGACGATGTAACCGGGAGACGCCTTGCATCTCACGGGGACCTTGCCGATGGACGTCAGCAGTTCCATGAACGCCGTCAGTTTGCCCTCGTCGGTGCGGGATGACGGGCTGACCTCGACCAAGGGAATGAGGTAGGCCGGATTGAGAAAATGGGCATTGAGAAAATTCTCCGGCCGTGCGCTGAAGTCGGCGAGGGTTTCCGACAGCATGGTCGACGTGGTCGAGGCGATGACGGCCTCGGGCCCGGCGAGGGCGCTGGCCCGCGCGATCGCGTCCCGTTTGACGTCCAGCATCTCCGTCACGCCTTCGAAAATGTAACGGGCGCCGCCGAGGAGGTCCCCGGCCTCGCCAATCCCGGCGCCGCGGATGCGCGAGAGCGTGCTCTCGATTTGCCGGTCGCCGGCGACCCCCAGGCTTTTGAGAAAGGCGAGATTCTCCTCGATTTCCGTTTTGCCCTCGGCAAGCAGCGCGTCTACTTGGTCCGACGGCCGCTGCTTGAAGTCGAGAATGGTCACCGGGTGTCCGGCAAAGGCGAACACTTGTGCGATACCGCGGCCCATGCGGCCTGCACCGAGAGCGACAATTTCGGTCATGCGGGAATGCCGTCCCGGAGCAGGGATCTCAGATCGTCCGGGTTCCGCCGCGCGAGACCGAGGCTCTCCATGGTCCGGCCGGTCGAGCGCAAATCCTCACCGGTAATCCCTGCGCCGATCGCCAGAAACCCGTTGATCAATGGCAGGTCCGTCCCGATCCAGTCGCCGAG
Organism: Rhodospirillales bacterium; assembly: GCA_965213765.1. Taxonomy (GTDB): domain Bacteria; phylum Pseudomonadota; class Alphaproteobacteria; order Rhodospirillales; family UBA2165; genus JAJDXO01. The sequence goes on from OZ243926.1 coordinate 3,375,353, forward strand.
CGAGGCCATGAACGACAGACCGAGATGGGTATCCTCCCGCATATAGCGGTGGCTCAGCAGGTCGATATTTTCCCGCCAGTCGCCGCTGTCGGTCAGGCGTTCGTGCGAAGAGTCGCCGTACATCCACTCTTCCTTGTCGTCGTCATAATGGTCGGCCAGCGGAAAATGAGGGGCGCCATAGCCGAGGGCCTCGCGCAATTTGATCCGCTCGCCGTCAAGGGCATCGGTGACCCGGCGGATTGACGGCTGGGTGCCCTCGTTGTGGATATCCCAGGCCTCGAAATGCTCAAGCGGACCCGCATTCATGATGATCAGCGGCGGATGAATGATCGGACCGGCATTCATCAACGCGCCATCCAGCGCGTCCTGCAACCGCTCCACCGGATATGCCTCGGCCAGTACGCCAAGGGCCCGGTCGGTCTCCTTGGCCGGGAGCACGCCGGTCGGCAGCCGGGTCGCGTAGACGCTGATCCGCACATGTGCATCCGCCTGCTTACGGGCCAGATAGGGTAGTGTCCCGGTCTCGGCGAAAACGACGTCGGCGGCGTTGCCGGCCTCCCGCATGGCGCGGGCGAAGATGTAACAGCCGAAGGTTCCGGGCGGCAAATAGACCACCTGACCGTCCGTAAAATGAGGCGCCATGACCTTCGAGAGGTCTTCGTGGGTGGTGCATGGCAGCGGGATCACCACCAGTTCCGCACCGGCCATGGCCTGTCCGAGATCGTCCGTTGCCAGCGACAGGGCTACATCCCGGGTTCCCTCATGGTCGGTCAAGGTGATGGCGCCGGCCTCGCGGATCGGGGCGAGGGCCGCCCCGTCCCGGCGCCAGAGCCGTACGTTGTGGCCCTGCTCGGTCAGGTGAGCGGCGGCGGCATAGCAGCCGTGTCCGCCGCCGATGACGGCGATTTTCATCTAGCCGTCCTCTTCCACCGCGCGAGGGGAATTGGCGACCGGCCCGCCCAACGGTTCGCCGGCCTTGTTGTAGAACTGGTGATTTCCGGGTTCCTTGACCAACGCGAGATCGTCGTCCGGATAGGTCACCCTATCGTGGGCGACCCGGTTTCCCACCTCCAGAACCACGGCCGGACCGTCGCTGCGGTTGCAATACATGTGCCCATCCGGCTTGCCGGCGGGAAAGCCGGCGGCCATGCCCGGCGTCAGGACCTGATCGCCCGCGTCGCTGACCACCGTCACTTCACCTTCAAGAACGTAGATGAATTCATCCTCTTCGGCGTGCCAGTGGCGGAGCGCGGAAGTCGCGCCCGGCGGTATGGTGGTCAGGTTGACGCCGAATTTCGTCAGCCCGGCGGCATCCCCCAGGCGTTTCTTGATCCGCGCCTCGGACGCGCCCTTGACCGCGTCCGGGTAGAAGGTGCCGGCATGTTCTTCGACCTCCGCCGGATCGATCGCCGGCAGCCGGTAATTTCCCATCGTGGTCGCCTCCCCGAAAATTTCCCGAGCTATATCATCACAGCGGAAGCAGCGTGGCGAGCCTCAAGCGGACCCGGTCCCCCGGGCGCGAGCCATGCACCAAGCGCATATCGGTAAGATGTTGAAACAATGGTATTTATAATCAATTTCCAATTCTCGCCTTTTCGGCGGTATGGACATTCATGGACATTAATGGACATTTGATGACACCCGTTTGAGAGGTACCTCCCATTTTGCCCGTACAAAGTTGCATAGCGGGCCTCCAAACTAAAACGCCGCCCCGGTAATGGAGCGGCAACCGCCTGTTCATTTAGCCCGGTCGCGTGCCGGGGCAAGGGGGGAGGGATCGGTCTTTCTTTTTGCACCCTCGCCCCCTTCGGGGGAGAGGGATGCGGAGGCTTGGCGAGCCTGCGAGCCATAGCCGTAGCTGGGTGAGGGGGAATTTCCACATCACCCTCACCCTCGTTCCCACCCTCACCCCAACCCTCTCCCTGAGGATTCTTCTGCGAAAGTCGCAAGGAGGGGTTTGTGTCGGGGGTTGGGGCTGTTTTGGTACCGGGCGGCGGGTTTGCCGCGGCGTTTGCGGGCCGGATTGCGGTGCGTTTTGCGGTTTCCGGGCGCGTCGCGCCCTCACGGCCCGGCGAGCAGGCAGGCCCGGCGCATGTTGTAGACGGCGGCGGCGGCGAAGAGGCGGGCCGTGTTCCTGTCCCGGGACCGGCTCTTGGCGCGGCGCAGCCCGTAGAAGCGCTTGAGGGCGGAGAACACGGCCTCGACCGGGGCGCGCCGTCGCGCGATCAGAGCGTTGCGGCGCTGCTGCCAATGGGGCAGCGCGGCTATGTGCTTGTGCCGCCGGTGCATGATCCGGTCCTTGATCCCCGCCGCCTTGAGCCGCGCCCGTCTCGCCGCCTGCTCGTAGGCCTTGTCGCCATAGACCGCGGCCTCGTCGCCGCAGATCAGCCGGTCGGCGACCTCGCTCTCGGAGGTCTTGGCCGAGGTCAGCACCACCCGCCGGATCAGCCCCGACCCCTGGTCGACGCCGAGATGCGCCTTGTAGCCGAAGAAGGCGCGCCCCTTCTTGCGGGTCCAGTCGGCGCCGGGCTCGCCCGCGTGCCCGGCACCCGCGCCGGCCTTGTAGGGCGGCGGGCGCGAGGCCGCGGCCACCAGCGTGGCGTCCATCAGCGTGCCCTTGCGCACGATCAGACCGGCGGCCTCCAACTGGCGGTTGATCTCCTCGAAGGCCGCCTCCAGAACCCCGCCCGCATCCCCGCGAAAGCGGCAGATCGTGGTCTCGTCCGGCGTGCCCCCGTCAAGCGCAAAGCCGCAGAAGCGCCGGAACGACAGACGGTCCAGCAGCGCCTCCTCCAGACCGGGGTCCGACAGATCGTAAAGCACCTGAAGATAAAGCGCCTTCAACATCGACAGCGGCGCATAGGGCGGACGGCCCCGGCGCCCCGGGCGGACCGCCGACGCCAGGCGCTCCAGCGGAGACCAGTCGATCAACGCATCCAGACGATCAAGCTTCCGGTTCGACCCAAGACCCGGAGAAACAAACGCTTCCGCAAACCCCAGCTGACCCTTGCCGCTCATCGACGCCTCCAACAGTTGATAACCACACTGAATCACATCACAAACCCATTGAGAATCCCCTTTTCGCAGAAGAATCCAGAGGGAGAGGGAGTAGTCCCGTTGCCGCACCGGGTCGGTCAATTCGTCCGAATTGACCTTATTTGACCGAATGTCACAAAGCGAAGCTCGGTCAATTCGTCCGAATTGACCTTATTTGACCCGGTGATGACGACTTTTGTTCCCTCGCCCCCTTCGGGGGAGAGGGATGCGGAGGCTTGGCGAGCCTGCGAGCCATAGCCGTAGCTGGGTGAGGGGGAATTTCCACATCACCCTCACCCTCGTTCCCACCCTCACCCCAACCCTCTCCCAGAGGGAGAGGGAGTAGTCCCGTTGCCGCACCGGGTTCCCTCGCCCCCGTCATGCCCAGCCTCCGTGCGGGGCATCCGGAAACATCCGCCCTCACCCTCACCCCCACCTCACCCTCACCCTCACTCTCGGCGCCCGGTTGAAAGCCTCCTGCGGGCCGGTGTAGAGATAGTGACCATGCGAGCGCTTCTTGCCGTCCTGTTGGTGTTTGGGATCAGCGCGGCCGCGTCGGCGCAGAGCGTGCCCGGCAAGTCGCCGGTGCGCCCGCCCTGCGGCACGGGTTTCGTTCACAACGCCCCCGTTTGGGGCGGCGGGTTTCGGCGGGCCTCCTTCCGGCTTGCCGGCATCACCGCCGGCCAACTGCGAATCGATTTTGCCGGTCATTCCACCTTTCTCATCACCTCGCCTCGTGGGGTGAAGGTGGCTACCGACTACAACGACTACTACCGCGCCGGGGTTTTGCCCGACATCGCGACCATGAGCGGCCGGCACCGGAATCACGCCACCGCGACGATTGAGCCGGAAATCACCCACGCACTCCACGGCTGGGACCGGAGCGGGCAGGGCGTGTGGCCGCGCCACGACGTGACCGTCAAGGACCTCCGGGTCTACAACGTGCCCGTCAACCTGGCCAACGACAGCATATTCTTTTACTTTCCGTCGTCGGTCTTCGTCGTGGAGAGCAATGGGCTGTGCGTGGCCCATCTCGGGCTGCTCGGCCATGTGCTCGACCGGGAGTTCGCCGCCAGGATCGGCCGCATCCATGTGCTGATGACGCCCATCGACCGGCGGGTGACCCAGAGCATGGAGGAGATCGTCCGGAACATCCGGATTCTCGATCCCAAGCTGGTGATCCCCATGCACTATAATTCCGAGATCACGGTCGAGGATTTTCTGCAAAAGGTTTCGCAATACTTTCCGGTGCGCCGCGCCAACGGCACCTCCTTCATCGCCGAGAGGCACAAGATGCCGGCGAAGACGGAAGTGCTCTACCTCAAGCCGCCGGTTTTTTCGTCGGGGTTTTAATTCCTTTCATGACCCGCGAAGAGTTCAACGAGTTCTGCGGTTCGCTCCCGGCCGCCACCCATGTCGTGCAATGGGGCGGCTCTCACGTCTGGAAGGTGGGCGGCAAGCTGTTCGCCATCGGCGGCTGGGAGGATGGTGAAGTTCGCGGCATCACGTTCAAGGTCTCCCACATCGCCTTCGAGGTGCTGCGCGACATGCCGGGCCTGCGCCCGGCGCCTTACCTGGCCTCGCGCGGTTTCAGGTGGATCCAGCACCACGCCGAGCCGGGACTTTCCGATGAGGAACTCAAGAACCACATCACCCGGTCCTACGACATGGTCGCGGCGGCGCTGCCGAAGAAGATCCGGAAAGAGCTGGGCCTCTCCGGCAGCGCCTGAGCCATACGCTTCAGCCGTTCCCGTTCATGGGCAGGCCGGCAACCCGAAGATCGTGGCCGCACCGGGTTCCCTCGCCCCTTCGGGGGAGAGGGATCGGTCTTTCTTTTTGCACCCTCGCCCCCTTTGAGGGGGAGAGGGATCGGTTTTTCTTTTTGCACCCTCTCCCCCTTCTTGAGGGGGAGAGGGATGCGGAGGCTTGGCGAGCGAAGCGAGCCGTAGCCGCAGCCGGGTGAGGGGGAACTCCCGTATCACCCCCTATCACCCTCACCCCGGCCCTCTCCCTCAGAGAGGGAGAGGGAGTAGTCGCGTTGCCGCATCGGGTTCCCTCGCTCCCTTCCCCGCGCCTTGGGGGCGCCTCCTGAACACCCAATTTCGTTTTTCGGACAATGATGCCGAAAAAGGGCTGGTTTTACGGCCTTTTCGCCTTCGGACCGGCAGCAAGTCCCTTTCGTGTTCTGGGCTAACCCCGAGCCTTCCAAATACCGGACAATCAGGGCCGGTTTGCATGCCTTTGGCCTCGCCGAGCTTGCGGCGCAGGCCCCGGTGGGCACGACCGGCCATCTCGGCGAACAGGCCCGAGAACACCGCCGCCGGACGGCGCGCATTGGCGTCGGCCAGCGTCGAGCGCTGCGCCGGCCGGCTGCCGACGTGGTACAACCGCGCCGAATGGCTCTCCAGGCCGCCGGCGATCTCGCGCAGGCTCGATGCCCCCGAAAGCTGGCCGTATAGAAGTGCGATGAACTGGTCCTTGGTGCTCAGGCGCCAAACCCGCCAATCGGCGCCATGCTCCTTCACAAGCCGGTCGAACGCATCCCAAGGAACATGCTTCAAGATGTCATGAAAAACGCTATTCTGGTGCCGCATGGTGCTGGTCCTAACTTCGTGTCCAAATCGTCGCAAACGCTTGGACACCAGTAGAATCAACACCATGCAACCTGTCCAGATATCTTAACCGGACACCAGTGGGCTTGACCCGGTGATCCACGCCTCGCGGCACGATACACGTGGATGGCCGGGTCCGGGCCCGGCCATGACGCAATCATTTTATGCCTCGGCCTTTCCCCTCTCCCCCTCACCCTCATTCACACCCTCACCCCGACCCTCTCCCTCCCAGAGGATTCTTCTGCGAAAGTCGCAAGGAGGGGTTTGTGTCGGGGGTTGGGGCTGTTTTGGTACCGGGCGGCGGGTTTGCCGCGGCGTTTGCGGGCCGGATTGCGGTGCGTTTTGCGGTTTCCGGGCGCGTCGCGCCCTCACGGCCCGGCGAGCAGGCAGGCCCGGCGCATGTTGTAGACGGCGGCGGCGGCGAAGAGGCGGGCCGTGTTCCTGTCCCGGGACCGGCTCTTGGCGCGGCGCAGCCCGTAGAAGCGCTTGAGGGCGGAGAACACGGCCTCGACCGGGGCGCGCCGTCGCGCGATCAGAGCGTTGCGGCGCTGTTGCCAATGGGGCAGCGCGGCTATGTGCTTGTGCCGCCGGTGCATGATCCGGTCCTTGATCCCCGCCGCCTTGAGCCGCGCCCGTCTCGCCGCCTGCTCGTAGGCCTTGTCGCCATAGACCGCGGCCTCGTCGCCGCAGATCAGCCGGTCGGCGACCTCGCTCTCGGAGGTCTTGGCCGAGGTCAGCACCACCCGCCGGATCAGCCCCGACCCCTGGTCGACGCCGAGATGCGCCTTGTAGCCGAAGAAGGCGCGCCCCTTCTTGCGGGTCCAGTCGGCGCCGGGCTCGCCCGCGTGCCCGGCACCCGCGCCGGCCTTGTAGGGCGGCGGGCGCGAGGCCGCGGCCACCAGCGTGGCGTCCATCAGCGTGCCCTTGCGCACGATCAGACCGGCGGCCTCCAACTGGCGGTTGATCTCCTCGAAGGCCGCCTCCAGAACCCCGCCCGCATCCCCGCGAAAGCGGCAGATCGTGGTCTCGTCCGGCGTGCCCCCGTCAAGCGCAAAGCCGCAGAAGCGCCGGAACGACAGACGGTCCAGCAGCGCCTCCTCCAGACCGGGGTCCGACAGATCGTAAAGCACCTGAAGATAAAGCGCCTTCAACATCGACAGCGGCGCATAGGGCGGACGGCCCCGGCGCCCCGGGCGGACCGCCGACGCCAGGCGCTCCAGCGGAGACCAGTCGATCAACGCATCCAGACGATCAAGCTTCCGGTTCGACCCAAGACCCGGAGAAACAAACGCTTCCGCAAACCCCAGCTGACCCTTGCCGCTCATCGACGCCTCCAACAGTTGATAACCACACTGAATCACATCACAAACCCATTGAGAATCCCCTTTTCGCAGAAGAATCCTGAGGGAGAGGGAGCTTGCCGTGGGTTCCCTCGTCCCCTTCCCGGGGGTTCGTCTCAACCCGGATCGCGGCTCAGGCCCTTTGCCGTCAAATCCCTAAAGACATTGACCCGGACGGCCGTGGACGGAATATAGGGTCTCATGACCAGCCTGCCTGCCGTTCACCCGACCGTTGTCCACATGCTGGCGGACGGAGCCGGCCGCTCCGGCGACGCGGTGGCCCTGGTATCCGACGAGGGGGCGCTGACCTACCGCCAGTATGTCCGCTGCGTCGGCGGATTTGCCGCCGAACTCCTGGAAATCGGCGGCGCGGGCGACCGGGTGGCGCTGGTCTGCGGCAATTCGATGGACATGGCGATTGCCATGTTTGCCGTCCACGCCGCGGGTATGCAGGCGGTGCCGGTCAACCCCATTTATACCGAACGGGAACTTCATCACATTCTGTCCGATGCCGAAGCGGTCGCCGTGGTCTTCGATGACGGCGCGGGTCCGCTGATCGAGGGTCTGGCCGATCAACTTCGGATCGCCGCCCGGATACGCATCGGTGGTGAAGGCGGCCGGTCGCTGGCCGAGTGGCGGGATGATGAAACCGCCGCCCTCCCCGGCGCGCTGCCGAAGCCGGACGACCTGGCGACGCTTCAGTACACCGGCGGAACCACCGGCCTTCCGAAAGGCGTCAATATCACCCACGGCCAGATCTCCATCAACCTGAGCCAGCGGGAGGCGGTGGTGCCGACCGTTCCCGATGACGAGACGGTTCTTTGTGTGATGCCGCTGTTTCATGTCTTTGCGAGCTGTATGTGTCTTCATTTGACCGCCTATTGCCGGGGAAGGCTGGTGATCCAGCGGCGCTACCACCCCGACCGGGTGCTCGACGCCATTGAGCGGGAAGGCATCACCGTGCTGCCCGTGGGTCCCACCATCTTCAATGGGCTGATGGCCATGGACCGGTTCGCCGCCACCGATTTTTCGGCCCTGCGAACGGTGTATTCCGGTTCGGCGCCGCTGCCCGTGGATACGTTGCGCAAATGGCGGCAGGTCACCGGCACGCCAATCCTGGAGGGCTACGGACAAACCGAGGCGGGACCGCTGCTCACCAGCAATGTCGCCGGGAAGCCCATCGTTCCGGGCTCGGTGGGGCCGCCGGTTCCCGAGACCGAGGTACAAATCGTCGACGTGGAGACCGGTGGGATCGTTCTGTCCCCCGGCGAGGAGGGCGAGATTCGTGCGCGCGGCCCGCAGATCATGTCCGGATACCGCAACCGGCCGGAAGAAACCGCGCTGGCGTTGCAGGGCGGCTGGCTCTACACCGGCGACATCGGAAAGCTGGATGAAGACGGCATCCTGTGGATTACCGACCGCAAAAAGGACATGGTCATCGTCGGCGGCTATAACGTCTACCCGCGGGAAATCGACGAGGTGCTATTCGCCCATCCCAATGTCATCGAGGCCGCCGCCGTCGGCGTGCCGGATGACTACCGGGGCGAGGCGATCCATGCCTTCGTCGTCCTCCGCGACCGAACCGGCGATCCGGCGGCAGCCTTACTGGATCATTGCCGGGACAGTCTTGCGAAGTACAAAGTCCCGGCGCACATTCATGTGGTAGACCAGCTTATGAAGACGACGGTCGGCAAGATCGACAAGGTGGCGATGCGGCAAAGCCTGACAGCCTGATTTTCGCCGGCGAGCAAGAAACGAGGCAAACCATGGGACTCAACGCTCAAATTCCGTATGGCGCATATTGGAGCACGCCTTTCGCCAAGTGGCAGGGCAGCCTCTCTCATTTGCACAGCATCGAGTTCGGGGCCTATGTGGCCCGTGCGGAGATGGGCAAGCGGGAGATCGCCCCGGGCGTGCTGGACTACGGCGTCTTGGGGATAACGGTTCATCAGCGGACGTCCTTCGTGGGGCTGCCCTGGTTTACCCACCTGCTCGGCGCGCCCGACGTCGGCGGGCCTGCACTTTCCCAGGTCTGCGCGACCGGCGTCCGCTGCCTCGAGAACGCCGCCCAGGAAGTCAACGGCGAGATGGCCGAGGTTGCCCTGGTGGCGACCGTCGATCGGGTCTCCAACGGGCCGCAGGTCTACTATCCGGCGCCGGCCGGCCCGGGCGGCACGGGATTCCACGAAAACGTCACCATCGACAATATGCAGTGCGATCCCGTCGGAGGTCATTCCATGCTCCAGACGGCTGAAAACGTCGCCGCCAAACACCAGATCACCACCGAGCAGCAGCACGAGGTCGTGCTGATGCGCCAGGAGCAATACCAGGCGGCGCTGGCCGGCGACCGGGCGTTTCAGAAGCGCTTCATGACCCTGCCGTTCGAGGTGCCGTCGGCCAACTTCAAGAAGACCGTGGCGACCATGGACGGCGATGAAGGGGTCTTTCCGCCAAATCCCGAAAAACTCGCAGGAATGAAGCCGGTATTGAAGGACGGCTCGGTCACCTTTGCCGGTCAGACCCACCCTGCGGACGGCAATGCCTGCATCCTGGTCACCGCACCTGACAAGGCATCCGATCTTAGTTCCGACAAGGACATCACCGTCCGGCTCCTGGGTTTCGGTATGGCGCGGGCCGAGAACGGCTATATGCCGGAGGCACCGGTGCCGGCGGCGAGGCGGGCGCTGGATATGGCCGGCCTCTCCATCGACGAAATTGACGCCCTGAAGACCCATAACCCGTTTGCCGTCAACGACATCTATTTCGCCAAGGAGACGGGCTACGATCTCGCCAGGATGAACAATTACGGCTGCACCTTGGTCTGGGGCCATCCTCAAGCGCCCATGGGCACCCGCGGGGTCATCGAGCTTATCGAGGAACTTGCCCTGCTCGGCGGCGGCCGGGGGTTGTTTACCGGGTGTGCCGCCGGTGACACGGGCATGGCGGTGGTGCTGGAAGTAACGGGCTGATACGGGGCGAACGGAAATCCGGTGACGGGTTGTCCGGCGATCCCGGTTAGGATGGGGACATATTTATTTGTTTCAGGAGACGATCATGATTTCGCTCAATCGCGTATTAATTTTCGTATTTCTATTTCCGTTGGTGGGTTGGGCCACGCCGGCAGAGGCCATGCCGCCCGACCTGCGCACCCCGTCGCCGGTCATCTATCTCGCCGACAATCTGGACGAAGAAGACAAACTCGGCTGGTGCATCGACACGGTGGGCCGCGGCCTGTCGGACAGGCTGCACGCTCATTCCTGCAAACCCCGGGGCGGCGACGTGCAGTTCAAGTTCGATGCGGCATCGGGCCGCATCCGCTCGGCGACCTTCGATAATCTGTGCGCGGAAATATTGGGTGACGCCAAGGCCGGCGCCAAGCTCGGTCTGTTGACCTGCGGCGACAAGGCGGCCCAACGGTTCGTCTACGCCTCGTCCGGTTCCGAGTTCCAGGTCAGGTCCGACACGTCCCTGTGCCTCGCCGTCGGGCCGGCGAGCCGGCGCGCCGGCCCGTTCATGTCCCGCGATCTGGTGTTGGCCGCCTGCGCCGGTACGGAGGCCCGCTACAAGGCCTGGGTGATCAAGCCCTGACCCGGACGACGCCGGAACCGCAATCCGGCCTGGTTCCAGGCGAGCGTCGTCATCGCCGCCTGCGATGAGAACGGGTATTTGCCGATCCGGCCTGCCTCACCCGGGTGTTGGGCCGTGAATGCGGGATTTTACCGCGCGAGTTCCGGTCGGGCTTGCAATGATGACGGCTGAAGGATGGCTGGGGTGGGAGGATTCGAACCTCCGAATGCCGGTACCAAAAACCGGTGCCTTGGACCACTTGGCTACACCCCATAACCGGAGGGCTATCCATAGTCGGGCGGGCTGTCCCGCGCAAGACCCGGACGCCTAGCCCGCGGCGTCGCGGCCCTCAACTGTAGTCGCCGCTACGCTTTTCGGGCCGCTCCTGGCGGCTCGGCCGCCTGGACGCGACGCGGCCGTGACCCTGGCGGGAAATGCGGGCTAGAGTCTTTCACGAATTGACGGAAGCGTATCCTGCGTTTCTGAAGTAGTTGGCGCATTCGTTTGGGGAGAATGTTCCGGCGATATGTCCGACGTGTCGCCAGGCGTCTTCCATGTTTCGTTTCTGTGCGGTTCGCATCCAATGCTTGATCTTGGCAAAGGCCTGTTCGATTGGATTGAGATCGGGTGAGTAGGGCGGCAGGAACCAGAGCCTGGCGCCGGCGGCCTTGATGGCGTTGCGAACGGCCTTGGATTTGTGGCTTCCGAGGTTGTCCATGACCACGATATCGCCCGGCTTGAGGGTCTGGACGAGCAGTTGTTCCACATAGGCCAGGAAGCTCACCCCGTTGATCGGGCCGTCGAACACGCAAGGCGCGGTGAGCCGGTCATGGCGAAGGGCGGCGACGAAGGTCATGGTGCGCCAGTGGCCGTGCGGCGCGAAGCCGGCCAGACGCTTGCCTTTCGGCCCCCAGCCGCGGATCGGCGCCATGTTGGTCTTGATCCAGGTCTCATCGATGAACACGAGGCGCTCGGGGTCGATCCGGCCTTGCCAGGACTTCCAGCGCCGCCGACGGCGGGCTACCGCTACCCGTCCACGCTCAACGGCGAACAGAGTTTTTTTTGAAGCTCAGTCCCTCGCGCTTGAGAAACCGCCATACCGCTTGATGCGAGACAACCACACCTCGCGTCGCCAAGATATCCTTTAATCCATGCAACGTCAGGTGCGGGGTCCGCTTGATCTGTTCGATGATGAAGTCGCGGTGCTCCTCAAGAACCCGCCGGCGATGCCCCCCCATCCGGCCCGGCGAAACGCTCCCCGTCGCCCGGTAGCGCTGTGACCACTTCACAACCGACGAAACCGAAACACCAAAACGTGACGCTACCGCCCGGCAGCTCTCGCCCGCCGCGAACGCCAAAACAACTCGCTCTCGAAGATCATTCGAATAAGGTCGGGTCATGGATGCCGGCCTCCTTATCCAGCATCCATCTTGAATCACAAATCAAACCCTGAGGGAATCCCCTATCGATTCCGAATAAACGCGAAACGCTCTAGCCGAACAGCGCCGGGTCGGCAGGGCCCGGCGGGAGCAGGGGCGCCGCCTTGATCCACCAATCCCGGTGAAATTCCTCCAGCGCCATGACGCCGAATTGCGCGCTGGGCTCGTCCCGCATGATCGAAAAACATGTCGCCCCGCTGCCGGACAGCCGGGTCAACAGGGCGCCCGGCAGTTCGGCCATCTCGTCCAGCATCCCGGCAATCACCGGGGCGGCCTCGATCGCCGCGTCCGCGAGGTCATTGCCGGAAACCGCCAACGTTTCGGTCAGCGCCTCCACGTCGGTCCACGAGGCGGGGGTCCGGACCGGATCGCTGAACGGACCTTGCCGGCGGTTGAAAACATCGGGGGTGGAGACCGGGGTGCCCGGATTGGCGAGCACCAGCCACGCCGCCGGCAGGTTCGGCGCCGGCTCGATTATGTCCCCGATGCCGCTTACCCGGGAGGGACGTTCGGAGAGGCAGACGGGCACATCCGCGCCCAACGCCAATCCCAGCGCCGCGAGTTCGGTATCGCCGATGGCGAGCTCCCATAGTTCCCGCAGGGCCAACAGTGCCGCGGCGGCGTCGGCGGAACCGCCGCCAATACCGGACGACACGGGCAAGTTTTTCGTCAGGCCAAGTTTTGCCGCGTTTGTCGAACCCGAGGCGGCGCGGAGTGCGTGGGCGGCGCGAAGGACGAGGTTATCGTCGTCCGCGGACAACCCGCCGGCGAACGGACCGTCGATCGTCAGTGACAAATCCTCGGCGGCTCGGGCGGTGACGGTGTCTCCGACGCCGGCAAAGGCAATGAGACTGTCCAACAGGTGATAGCCGTCCTCCCGTTTGCCGGTTATCCGGAGATAGAGGTTGATCTTGGCGGGGGCTGCCCGGGTTATGACGCGGCTCAACGTGCGCCTCGCTGAGTGGTGGATCGGCTAGTTTCCGGCGGGTTTGCCGTGCTTTTCGGGATCGAACCCGTTTTTGAGCTTGTCCTTGATCTTGAACTCAAGGTCCTTTTCGGGCTCCAGGATCAGGGCCCGCTGCCATTGGAAGCGCGCTTCGTTTTCGCGGCCGACGAGCCAATAGACGTCGCCCAGGTGATCGTTGATGGTGGGATCCTCGGGGCGCAGCTCCACGGCGCGCTCCAGGTTCTTGACCGCGCCGGGCAGGTCGCCGAGCCGGTAAAGAACCCAGCCCAGGCTATCGACGATATAGCCGTCGGTCGGGCGTTTCTCGACCGCCGTTTCGATCATGCTCTTGGCCCGGTCGAGGTTCTTGCCCAATTCAACCCACGAATAGCCGAGATAGTTGAGCACGAAGGGTTGGTCGGGTTGCAGTTCCAGCGCTTTCAGGAAGGCCGGTTCCGCCTTCGGCCATTCCTTCAGCCGTTCGTGTGCAATCCCCAACGCGTAAAGCAGGGTCCAATGCCGCGGCTCCAGGCTGGGAATGCGGGCCCGGGCATCCGCATAGGCATCGGCCGCCTCACGGTAACGCTCGCGCCGGCGAAGAATGTCTCCCATGCTCACCAGGGCGTCGTAGCGGTCCCTGCGTTCCTGCGCCAGAGAGCGGAGTTCCAGGACGGCCTGTTCGGTTTTGTCCAGCCGGTCCAGGTTCGAGGCAATGCGAAGCCGTGCGGACCAGGAGAAGTCGGAGATCCGGTCGATTCGCCGGTAGACCGCATTGGAGTCCGCCAAGCGTTCGTCCCCTTCGAGCACCTCCGCGACCAGCAATTTCGCGATGTCCATGCGGGGTTTCAAATGCAGCGCCAGCCGGGCGAACAGCATGGTCTCGAAGGAGTCTTGTTGGCGAATTGAGCCTGCGAGGCTGAACAGCGCCTCGGCCACGCCATCCTGGGCCGTCTTCACCCGGACGGGCGGTTTTGGTCCGCCGTCGAGCCGTTTGAAGCTGCCTTCCAGCACCGTCGAGTTCGGATGCTCCGCCATATAGGCGTCATACGCCGCCTTGGCACTTCCTATCTGACCCGCCCGCTCCAGAAATTCTCCCTGGAGCTGCGTGAGTCTAAGGTTTGTTCGTTGTCGCTTGTCGGCGGCTGCTTCGTAGGCCTCCCCGGCGGCCGCCGTGTTCCCCGCGACCTCGTTGATCATTGCCATATGCGTGTTGTAGAGAATTTCGAGGCCTGAATTGGTCGCCTTGTCGGCTAGTTCGGCGAGGGCCTCGTCGTATTTCTTCTCTCCGACCAGCAGCCAGGCTTTGACCAGTGGCAGAAAAAACGTGTTGAGACCCGTATTGGGCAAGGACTCGAAGTGCTCCCGGGCCGCGGCCGGATTGCCGTTGGCCAGTTCGGCAATGCCGACGGTCATCACCGCCACGGGCGCGTCGGCGCCGGCAAGCTCTAACAGGCGCCGGGCCAGCATGAGCGACTCGCCGACCCGTCCGTCGGCGGCCAGGATCAGAAATGTGCGGCGCAGCAGGTCCTGATTGTCGGGTTCATCCTTGAGGGCGGCGAGGTAGAATTCGGCCGCGGCCGCTGTGCTCCGCTCATGTTGAGCGTGACGGCCGGCAAGATAATTGCCCGCCGCAGTGGGCCCGACCTCGGTCTCGGGAGCCGAGGCGCTGAAGCCGGTTGTCGGATGCAGTGCGACTACGCCAGCAAAAAAGGCAACCGCGGCAGCCTGTAAGAAATGGAGTCTCCGCACCGGGTCTGGATCTCCTGAACTGGCGGTCAATCTCCCAAAGGCCCGCAAGTGTAACGCCTGACCATGGGTCCACAAGCGCCAAATGGCGCGGGGATAATCACGATCGGTTCAAGTAATTACATATTGGGATAATTTGGTCCGCCGCCTCCCTCGGGCACCACCCATACGATGTTCTGGGTGGGGTCCTTGATGTCGCAAGTTTTGCAGTGGACGCAGTTCTGGGCATTGATCTGAAGCCGGGTTTGACCGTTTTCCTCGACGAATTCGTAGACGCCTGCCGGGCAGTACCGAGCTTCCGGCCCGTCATAGTCCGCAAGATTGACGCGGGTCGGCACGCTGTCGTCATTGAGCGTCAGATGGACCGGCTGATTTTCCTCATGATTGGTGTTGGAAACGAACACCGAGGACAGTTTGTCGAAAGTGATTTCTCCGTCGGGCTTGGGGTACTCGATCTTCGGCATCTCGGATGCCTTCCGGAGCCGGGTGTGATCCGCGTGATGCTTCAGTGTCCAGGGCGCCTTGCCGCCGAACAGATAGGTGTCGATGGCCGAGTAGATCAAGCCCGGCCACAGACCCCAGCGGAACGATGGGCGGATGTTCCGGGCCTTCTTGAGTTCGGTCCATAGCCACGATGATTTGAAGGCGGCCGGGTAAGCGCCAAGTTCGCCCGGTATCCCGTCGCCGAGGGCGGCGAAGGCGGCCTCGGCGGCCATCATGCCGGACTTCATGGCGGCGTGACTGCCCTTGATCTTGGGCACGTTCAGAAATCCCGCCGAATCGCCGATCAGGGCGCCGCCCGGAAACGCCAGCTTGGGCTGCGACTGCAATCCGCCCTCGACAAGGGCCCGCGCCCCGTAGGCAATCCGCTTGCCGCCCTCGAATGTCGGGCGGATGGCGGGGTGCAGCTTGAACCGTTGCATTTCGTCGAACGGGCTCAGGTGCGGGTTCCGGTAATCGAGGCCGATGACGAAGCCGACCGCCACCTGATTATCTTCCAGGTGATAGATGAACGAACCCCCATAGGTGTCGCTGCCTAGCGGCCAGCCGACCGTATGAACCACCCGGCCGGCATGGTGCTGTTCCGGCGACACTTCCCACAGTTCCTTGATGCCGATGGCGTAGGTCTGGGGGTCGCTATCCGCATCGAGCTCGAATTTCTCGATCAGCTGCTTGGACAGGGAGCCTCGGCACCCCTCGCCGAACAGGGTGAACTTGGCACGAAGTTCGACGCCCGGCTGGTGCATCTCCGTCGGTCGGCCGTCGCGGCCGACGCCCATATCGCCGGTGGCGATTCCGGAGACCCGCCCCGCTTCGTCGAACAGCACTTCAGCCGCCGCGAAGCCGGGGTAGATCTCAACCTCGAGCGCCGCCGCCTGTTCGGCGAGCCAGCGGCAGAAGTTGCCGAGGCTGATGATGTAGTTGCCCTTGTTGTGCATCTGCGGCGGGGTTGGGAGACGCGTCGCCCCATTTTCGCTCAGCAGCAGAAAACGGTCGTCCTCGGCCGGCGTGTGGAGTGGCGCACCGCGTTCCTTCCAATCGGGGAGAAGTTCATCCAGGGCCCGAGGCTCGAAGACCGCGCCGGAAAGAATATGCGCGCCCACTTCGGAGCCCTTCTCGACCACACAGACGCTGATCTCGGTTTCCTTTTCGGCCGCCAGCTGTCTGAGACGGATCGCCGCGGCGAGGCCGGAAGGACCCGCGCCGACGATGACCGCGTCGAACTCCATAAATTCCCGTTCCATACCGAAAGACTTCGCAAGGTTGGCAGTCCGGAAATCACATCATATCACGCGCCGTCCGTCCAGTTGAGGCGTGGCGCGGCGGCGGGGCTTTGCTATCATCGTCACATGGCCGATCCATCCACTACCGAAATCCTCCGGTTCCACCTCGAGGCCGGGGTCGACGAGACCATTGGGGAATCCCCGGTCGACCGGTTTGCCTTGGCGGGGGAGGCCCTGGGTGAACCGGCGCCGGAGAAACGCCCGCCGCCCGCCCGGCGCGTCGCGCAGGACGGTCCTCGGGCGGCTGCCGGCGAAACCCCCGCACCTCCGAATGGCGGCCGGGTGAGTCAGGCGGTTCAGGCAGCGTGGACCTTGGCGGCAGAGGCCAATTCGATTGCCGAACTCAAGGCGGCGGTTGAGGGCTTTGAGGATTGTGGC
This sequence comes from Rhodospirillales bacterium, assembly GCA_965213765.1. Taxonomy (GTDB): domain Bacteria; phylum Pseudomonadota; class Alphaproteobacteria; order Rhodospirillales; family UBA2165; genus JAJDXO01. Next base: position 3,392,201 of record OZ243926.1, read on the forward strand.
CTCAAGAAGACGGCCACAAATACGGTATTTGCCGATGGCAATCCGGAGGCGCGGCTAATGTTCGTCGGCGAGGCGCCAGGGGCCGAGGAGGACCGGCAAGGCCTGCCTTTCGTCGGACCCAGCGGCCAGCTGCTTGACCGGATGCTCGAAACCATCGGCTGCGACCGGGAAAAATTCTATATCACGAACATCGTCTTCTGGCGGCCGCCCGGGAACCGCAATCCGACCACGGACGAGATTGCTGCTTGTTTGCCGTTCGTGGAACGGCACATCGAATTGGCCGCACCCGATGTGCTGGTACCTCTAGGCGGCCCCGCCGCCAAGACTCTCCTCGGGCGGGCCGAAGGCATTACTCGGCTGCGCGGCTCGTGGCACAGCTATTCGACCGCGCGCATGTCGGCGCCGATTGATACCATGGCGACGTTTCATCCTGCCTACCTGCTGCGCTCGCCGGCCAACAAGCGTCAGGCGTGGCGCGATCTGTTGGAGATTCGCCGGAAACTGGATGGTGCCGCGCACTAGCCGGCCAAAACCCCCAAAATTCTGCGGGCATTTGGCCTTGCTTGCCTGAAAGACTCGATTATTCTATCTTCTATACGCGCGGATCATGCGAAAAAAAGTCTTTTTAATCAAAGACTTGGGGGCGGATGGAGTTGAGTGCCGCTGTCGGCCTGAGAGCAGCAGTGATTGGAACAATGGCCGCCGGTCTGGCAGCCATGCCTCCGAGTGTGCTCGCCGCCGACAGGCCGCTGTCGCCTGCGCCGTCCGAGTCGGCCGCGCTCACCGAAGGCGCCTTCGAGAACTGGACCACCAATCGGCTGCCGTCGATCCTCGGCGCGACCGACGTCAGCCGCTACCGGGTGATCTTCAGTCTGCAGAAAAATGGCGAATGGGAGGCCGCCGACAAGATCATCAATACGCTGGAGAACCGGGTGCTGATGGGACATGTCCTGGCGCAACGCTATTTGCATCCAACCAAGTATCGTTCCCGTTACAAGGAGCTGAAGGCCTGGATGGATCAATATGCGGACCATCCGGATGCCCGGCGGCTCTATAAGCTGGCGCTCCGTCGCCGGCCCAAGAATTGGAAGATGCCGAAACCGCCCACGGGACAGCGCCTGGCGGGCTCGGGACACGACGGCGCGGTCACGACCAAGGTCTACCGGCCGACCAGGAAATTGAACCGGGCCGACCGAAACCGGGCGCGTCAAATCCGGCGCCAGATTTCCTGGCATCTCCGCAAGGGCTGGACCAAGGCCGCAAAGGAGCGGATCCGCGCCAAGGAAACCAAGCGGCTATTCCATCCCGGCCAGTACGACCGGTTCCAAGCCGCTCTCGGCGCCGCCTATTACGCCCATCGACGATATGAGTGGGCCGCTGAATGGACGGGCCGCGCGATCAAGCGCTCGGGCAAGTTCATTCCGTCCGCCCATTGGACCGCCGGCCTCGCGAAATGGCGTCTCGGCAAGTTTGATGAGGCGGCCACCCATTTCGGCGAGGTCGCGACGTCGGATTATTCCTCACCGTGGCTGTCGAGCGCCGGCGCCTTCTGGGCGGCGCGCGCGGAGCTCAAAGCCAAGCGGCCGGAGCGGGTGAACGGCTGGCTTGAAGAAGCCTCGGCCTATCCCCGGACGTTCTACGGCATTCTCGCCCGGCGGCAGCTGGGTCTGGACGTCAGCTACAACTGGGCGCCGCCGCCGCTTCAAGATGAGGCCCTCCGGCAGTTGGCCGAAGCACCGGGCGGCGCCCGGGCCGTAACGCTGCTGCAGGTGGGGCAGGATCGCCGTGCCGAGAGGGAACTTCGGTACCTTTTCAGGCAGGCCTCGCCCAAACTGGCCAGGGCCATGCTGGCGCTCGCCGACCGGGCTCGCATGCCCTCGCTGGCCATGCGCCTTGGCAATATGCTGGTGAAGAGCGGCTCCAGCCTTTACGACAGCACCGCCTATCCGGTGCCGAGCCTGCCGGTCGCGGATGAGCGTGTCCAGGATACCGCGCTGGTGCTGGCCCTGATCCGCCAGGAATCAGGCTTCAACCCCGACGCCAAGAGCCGGGCGGGCGCCCGCGGACTGATGCAGATCATGCCCCGTACCGCGAGCTTTATCGCCCGGGACCGGCGCTATCGAGGCGTCAAGCGGCGCGCGCTGTTTGACCCGGAGACCAATGTTGAACTGGGTCAGCGCTACATCAATATTCTTCTGAATGAGCCCTACATCGGCGGTGATCTGTTCCGCATGACCATTGCCTGGAACGCCGGGCCCGGAAACCTCCGAAAGTGGCAGCGGCATGCGGGCGGCGAGGGCGACCCCTTGCTCTTCATTGAGAGTATCCCGTTGCGGGAAACGCGCATCTTCGTCGAGCGGGTGTTGACCAATTACTGGATTTATCGCGCCCGCTTTGGCCAGCCGACCCCCAGTCTTGATGCGGTTGCCGCGGGGGAATGGCCGTCCTACCATCGGCCCGGTCCGAATGGCGTGGAGGTTGCCCGGGATGAGCAAAAAGAAAAGTGAGCGGGAGTTCCTTCCCGTCAACATCGCGGTCCTGACCGTCTCGGATACCCGAACCCTCGAAGACGATAAATCCGGCGACACGTTGGTCGACCGCATCGCGGGCGCCGGCCACGAACTGGCGGCGCGCGAGATCGTCCCCGACGATCAGGATGCCATTGTCGCCAAGCTCGAGGAATGGATCGCCGATCCGGAAGTCGACGTGGTGCTTTCCACCGGCGGAACCGGCGTGACCGGCCGGGATGTAACTCCCGAGGCCTTCGCATCGGTCTACGAGAAGGAAATAGCGGGGTTTGGTGAACTGTTCCGGATGCTGAGCTACGAGAAGATCGGTACCTCGACCATACAGTCGCGCGCCACCGCCGGCGTGGCGGGCGGCACCTATCTCTTTGCGCTCCCCGGATCTCCCGGCGCCTGCCGGGATGCCTGGGACGACATACTGGTCCACCAGCTGGATTACCGGTTTATGCCGTGCAATTTCGTCGAACTGATGCCGCGGCTCATGGAGAGTTGAGGTCGGCGCTCCGCTGCCAGGCGTCGAAGGCGGCGCCGTCATCTACATCCGAAAGCACGTCGCCCATGGCGACCGTCGTCCCTGGCGGCAGTGAGTTGATCGTATCCGCGAGTGCGTGGGGCGTAGACCAGCGCACCTTCGAAAAGGCATTGGGCATGGCTGGCCGCCGGCGGAACCCGACGAGGTAATAGCCGCCATCCGAGGCCGGCCCGAAGGTCATGTCGTGATCTCCGAGCGCGTTGAAGGCGTCGGCGATGTGGTCTGCATTCAGGTCCGGAATGTCGGTTCCAACGATAACTACGGGTCCCGGAGGCGGTGCCGCGGCCAGGCGAGCCATGCGGGCCCCAAGGTCGCCGCTTCCCTGGGTTATGCGCGGAATCCCCTCAGGCCAGAGACCGCGGTTCCATACATCCCGGTCCGGCGTGACGGCGAGGGAGGTGAGCCACCTCGCATCGCGGCTCAATTTGCGGACCGTATCGCAAAGCGTGCGGCGGTAAAACCCGGTCGCGGCGACCCAACCGATTTCCCGGGCCAGCCGGCTCTTGACGGTTCCCAGTCGCGGGGACTTTGCAAAGATGATCAGATGATTGCGAAGGCTCATCGATAGAGGCGTTCGATAACCGTCGGCGGGACCCCTAGATAATACAGCGCCAGGCAGAAATTGTTTCTGAACGCCCGGGCAAGATAGCCGTCCCGCCGATAGCGGATCGCCGATGTTAAGGCCTGGGCGCCCAGCAATTTAAGGCGGCGTCGGCCTATACGGCGAACCATGTCCACGTCCTCGAACATGATCATTGGCCGGAAGCCTCCCAGTTCCTCGTAGAATTTGCGGGAAATAAGCAAACCCTGATCGCCATAGGGAAGGCCGAGGCGGCGGGTCCGCCAGCCGACCAGTCGTTCCAGCCGCCGGGCCTGAGGTGCCTCGTCGTCGAGACACAACCGAAACACCGCGGCGCAATCGTCTCCTTCAATATTCATGAATTCGGCGACCTGAGACTCCCACGGACCGGTAAGCCGGGTATCCGCGTGAAGAAACAATAACCACTCGCCGGTCGCGTTGCCGGCGCCCGCGCGCAACTGATGGCCGCGCCCGAGTTCGGCCGTGATAACGGTGGCACCCAGAGATCGTGCGATTTCCGGGCCCTCGTCCGTCGAGCCGCCGTCCGCGACAAGGATTTCGGTCTCCATATCAAGGGATTGGAGCGAGGCGAGAGTCGCTGCCAAGCCCTCCGCGGCGTTGAATACGGGGATCACGATACTCAGCATGGCGCGGACTATAACACGCGGGAATCGGCGATCACGGCGATTTTCGTTCTTGATTTGTTCGCTACTTTGGCTAGGCTGTTCCGATGATCGACGCGCTGCCAGATGCGCCGCGGAAGGGCCGGGGAGCTGTCGGCAATCCCGCAGGCCGGTTCGAGCTCGAGGATCGGGTTGCAGCCGATGACGGATGGTGGCGGGATCCCGATGCCGGCCGCCTCGAGACCGTCCTCACCAAGGACAGTACGCGGACGATCATTAGCCGCAACGACTCCCCCGATATTCCGTTCGATCGATCGATCAACCCATATCGGGGCTGCGAGCACGGCTGTGTCTATTGCTTTGCCCGTCCCACTCATTCCTACCTGGGCCTTTCCCCGGGGCTCGATTTCGAGAGCCGCATTTTCTTCAAACCCGATGCGGCGCGTCTGCTCGAAACGGAGTTGCGGAAACCGGGCTACCAATGCAAACCCATTGCGCTTGGGGTGAACACTGATGCGTACCAGCCCGCCGAGCGCGAACTGGGAATAACCCGCTCCATCTTGGAGGTGCTGTCCCGATACAATCATCCGGTCTCCTTGATTACCAAGTCCGCGGGAATTCTGAGAGACCTCGATATCCTCACGTCCATGGCCGAGCGCAATCTTGTCCATGCTTTTTTCTCCATCACCACCCTTGATCCAAAACTGGCTCGTACCATGGAGCCGCGGGCCGCGCGCCCGGACAAGCGCCTGGAGGCTATCCGGCAATTGAGTGCCGCCGGCATTCCCACCGGTGTGATGGCGGCGCCGATGATCCCGGCGATCAATGATCAAGAGCTTGAGGGCATTCTCGAAGCGGCCGCCGGGGTCGGGGCGACACGGGCGGGGTATATCCTGCTGAGACTGCCCTGGGAGCTGAAGGAGGTGTTTTCCGAGTGGCTAGGCGCTCATTTTCCCGATCGGGCGCAAAAGGTGGAAACGCTCATTCGGTCCTGCCGGCAGGGCAAACTCAATCAGGCGGGATTTGGCCGGCGAATGCGGGGGGATGGTCCCTATGCCGCGCTGCTCAACAACCGGTTCAAGGTCACCGAACGCCGCTTGGGGTTGGACCGGACTTGGCACGAACTCGATAGCAGCCGATTTGCGCCGCCGCCGGAGCCGGGTGCCCAGCTGACACTGATATGACTCAGGCCCGCAAGCTGGGCGCTGGACAACACCCCCCGGGATGTGGCCTATAACCAAACCGGTTTTTTTGACGGAGACAGGCCATGCTGGCGAATTTGGACCGCGCCCAGTTCATCGAATTGCTGCGCAAACTCGGAGAAGAGGAAGACGAGGCCGTGTTGACGGCGGCGCGGGATATTCACGCCAAGATGACCGTAGCAGGCGTCGACTGGGACGATTTGCTGGTTCCCGAGCATCCCGACGAACCGGAGGAAGACGAAGAGGATTATGAAGACGACGCCGGCTTCGACGATGACGAGGACGAACAGGATGGCGACCTCGATGATGATGACGAGGACGAACAGGATGACGACCTCGATGACGATGACGAGGATGATGAGGACGAACGCGCGCTGACCGACGAAGAGAAGGCGGAAGCTCTGTCGCTGATCACCAGGCTTCTCGACAAGGGCGTCTCGGCCGACACCAAGGAAGAGCTCGAAGAATACAAACAGGATATCGACGAAGGTGAATTCGAGGACATGGATCTGCGTTACCTCCGTGCCCTTCACAAACGGCTGGCGTCGTAGACCGTTCGTACGGCAATTCATGCCCAATCCGATCTATCACATCTGCCGGACCGAGGAGTGGGAGGCGGCACAGTCGGCCGGCAACTATCCCGGTTCTTCGCAGGACCTGGCCGACGGATTCATCCATTTTTCCACCGCCGAACAAGTGATCGGGAGCGCCGCCAAGCATCGGGCCGGGCAGGACGGCTTGCTGCTGCTGACCGTCGATGGGGATGTGCTGGGGGAGGCGTTGAAATGGGAGCCATCCCGCGGCGGCGCGCTGTTCCCCCATCTCTACGGCGAGCTGCCGGTTTCGGCTGTTCTCCGGGTCGATCCGTTGCCTCTTGGCCCGGACGGCCGGCACGTGTTTCCCGACCTCGGTCAATTATGTCTTAACGTATCTAGAGCAGTGTCCGGCCAAATTGAATCAATTTGATGGCGCTCATCGGTTAGCCGGGCAGGCGCGGGCCGAAGGGCGATGTCTGCGCATCGGACGAGGCCCGCAACGCACCCGGAGGACCGGGGAGCGCCGCCGAAGGCCGGGTTCCTTCGCGTCGTGGCGGCGTTGCGCCACTCCGCCGATGGGCCGGCATCGCCGTTCGCGGCGCGCCTGGCCACGACGCGAATTAATCCCGGTCAAATGGTTCAATTTGGCCGGAAACTGCTCTAACTGTTAAGATTCACCAGGTTGGCGCGCACGGACGGGGTGCGCGCCGCGACGGGAGTTTCGGAACCCCCTAATCTGGGAAGACCATGGAAAGCGTCGCCCATTCCGAATTGACAGGTATTGCCGTTGTCGCCCTTGCGGCGCTGCTCTGCGGTCTGATGATGGAGCGGCTTCGCCAACCCGCTTTCGTCGGTTACATCGTGGCGGGCGTACTTCTTGGTCCATCCGGCTTCGCCCTGGTCGAGAACCGCGATCAGATCGACACGCTCGCCGACCTTGGCGTCCTCATGCTGTTGTTCGTCGTCGGTATGGAATTGTCGATCCGGCTGTTCATGCGAATCTGGCGCCTGGCGCTCAGCACCACCCTGATCCAGATTGCCGCCTCCATGGTGGTGATGCTTTTGCTCTCCGCGCTGACGGATTGGCCGATCGGCATGGTCGTCCTGCTGGGGTTCGTGGTGGCGTTGTCGAGCACGGCCGCCGCCATCAAGATGCTTCAGGAAAGCCGGGAGACCAAGAGCAGGACCGGTTTGATCAGCGTCGCCGTGCTGATTACCCAGGATTTGGCGTTCGTGCCGATGATCCTGATCTTGGGCGTCATCAGTGTTGGACACGCGGCGTATCAGGGCCTTCTGGCCGTGGTCGGGTCGATGGCGATCCTCGCCGCGCTTATCTGGTATCTGGCGCGAGGGCGGAGAATCCGGCTGCCCATGGCGTATCTGTTCTCGCGCTCGAACGAACTCGCACCGCTGACCGCGCTCGCCTTCTGCTTCGGCGCCGCGACCATATCCGGCTTGCTGGGGATGTCGCCGGCCTACGGCGCGTTTCTCGCCGGCCTTGTGCTCGGCAATAGCGAACAGCGGCCCCAACTGCTCCGGAACGCCAAGCCCATCCAGTCGATCCTGGTGATGGTGTTTTTCCTGTCGGTTGGTTTGTTGCTTGATTTGCCGTTCATTTGGGACAATCTCGGCACGGTGCTATTGCTGTTGTTCCTGGTGACCGTGTTCAAGACGGTGATGAATACCGCCATCCTCCGGTTCATGGGACAGCCCTGGGCGGTAGCTTTCATGACCAGCGTCATCCTGGCCCAAATCGGCGAATTCTCCTTTCTGCTCGCGCGGACCGGCCTCGAGACCGGTCTTATCGGCGAGGACGTAATGCGCCTCGTGGTGGCGGTAACGGTTCTGAGCCTGGCGCTGAGCCCGCTTTGGCTGCTGACCGCCCGCCGCCTCCACTACTTGACCGCCGGCAGTGTCGAGAGCCTGGGTGAAATGATGAGCCTGGTGTATGGGCGCGAAGCGGGCATGATTGCTGATACGGTTCAGCAAGTGGGGCCCAAGGCGCGGCTGGTTGGGGAGCGGCTTGCCCGCCTGGCCCGGCCGTCCAAGCCGCATGACGCCGGCAACGCCTCAAAGCGGGGGGCCGGCAAGCCCGAGACAGCCGAGCCGAAAGCAATTGCGGACGAGACCAAAAAGGGAAGTTCCGATTCCTGATTTCACATTCGAGGAACGGGCTCTCCAAGAGGGGCACCGGCGAATTGCGGGCATCGATGAAGCGGGGCGCGGCCCATGGGCCGGTCCGGTTGTTGCGGCGGCGGTCATCCTCTCGCGGGACGAACTCCCGGCGCAACTGGCGGAGCGGATCGACGATTCCAAGGAGCTAAAAGAGGACAAGCGCGAGGAACTCCTGTCCGGATTTGCTCCCTTCGCCGAGATCGGGATCGGCCGGGCATCCGTCGAGGAAATCGATGAGCTGAACATTCTTCAGGCGACCATGGTGGCGATGGCCCGCGCTGCGGACCAGGTGAACCCCGATTTTGCCCTGGTCGACGGCAACCGGTGTCCCGGCCTCCAATGCGGCAGCCTCGCGGTGGTCAAAGGCGACTCCCTCAGTCTCTCCATTGCCGCCGCCTCCATCGTCGCAAAGGTCACCCGGGATCGGATCATGCGGGAATTGGACCGCCAGTTTCCCGGTTTCGGTTGGGCGGGTAACAAGGGGTACGGCACCGCCGAGCATCGGGCCGGCCTGAGCCGGTTGGGCATTACACCCCATCATCGCCGGAGCTTCGCGCCGATCGCCAAATTGCTCGATCAAGATGTTGAGTCCAGGTGACGCTGGAGACCTATATCTGGCGTATCGAATCCTTCTAAGTCATTGATTCCATTTCGTTCTTGACGGCGAGTCCGGGCCGAATCAGGATGCGCCGATGCCTGGGAAAAAGACAACGGGACCGGACAAGGTCCTACAGGGGGATTGCGTCGAGATCATGCGGACCATGGCGGCCGGGTCGGCTGATGTGGTGTTTGCCGACCCGCCCTATAACCTGCAGCTGGAACAGGAGCTGCTGAGGCCCAACAACACCAAAGTGGAAGGGGTCGACGAGGCTTGGGACCGGTTCGACAGCTTTCAAGCCTATGACGAATTCACCCGTGAGTGGCTAACCGCCGCCGGGCACGTTCTGAAGGATAATGGCTCGCTGTGGGTCATTGGCAGCTACCACAATATTTTTCGGATCGGCAGCCTGCTTCAGGACCAGGGATTTTGGATTCTTAATGACATCATCTGGCGCAAGACCAATCCGATGCCCAACTTCCGCGGCGCCCGGTTCACCAATGCCCACGAGACGATGATCTGGTGCGCCAAATCCAAAGATGCCAAGCCGCGGTTCAACTACGACGCCATGAAGGCCCTCAACGAGGATCTTCAGATGCGTTCGGATTGGCTGTTGCCGATCTGCGCCGGCGCCGAGCGGATTAAACATGATGGAAAGAAGGCCCATCCGACCCAAAAACCGGAGGCACTGCTTCATCGAGTGATTCTGGCGTCGACCGAACCGGGGGAAACCATCCTCGATCCGTTCTTCGGCACCGGCACCACCGGCGCCGTGGCGCGCCGCCTCGGCCGTCACTACGTCGGCATTGAGCGGGACGAGCGTTACGTCGAAATCGCCCGTGAACGAATTCGCCGGGTCTCTCCGCCGGATGATGAGAGCCTGCTCAGCACACCGTCAAAGCGGAAGGCGCCGCGCATTCCGTTCGGATGGCTGGTGGAGCGGGGACTTTTGTCACCGGGCACCGTCCTCACCGATCAGCGGCGCCGGCATTCCGCCAAGGTACGGGCGGACGGATCGATCATCAGCGCCGAGCACCGGGGGTCCATTCACCGGGTCGGGGCGCTGGTGCAGAGCGCACAGGCCTGCAATGGGTGGGATTTTTGGTGCATTGATGTGGAGGGCAGCCTCGTGCCCATCGACATGCTGCGGCAGAAATTGCGCGCCGAACTTTCTTAGCCGGATTTTCTTATTGCGGTTTAGCGGGTTGGGACCGGCGATTCGCCCGAGTAATCGTAGAAGCCGCGGCCCGACTTCTTACCCATCCAACCAGCCTCCACGTATTTCACCAGCAACGGACACGGCCGGTATTTGGTATCGGCGAGCCCATCGTGCAGGACCTGCATGATAGCGAGACAGGTATCTAAACCAATGAAGTCGGCCAGTTCCAGCGGCCCCATGGGATGGTGGGCGCCCAGCTTCATGGCCGTATCGATGGCTTCGACCGAGCCGACGCCCTCGTAGAGGGTATAGACCGCCTCGTTGATCATCGGCAGCAGAATACGGTTGACGATAAAGGCCGGAAAATCCTCCGCACTGACCGGGGTCTTGCCGAGCTTCTGGGTGAAGCCGCGGATTTCCTCGAATACGGCGGGTTCCGTCGCAATGCCGCGGATGAGCTCGATCAGCTCCATGAGCGGCGCCGGGTTCATGAAATGAATGCCGATAAACCGCTCAGGCCGGTCGGTCCGGGAGGCCAGACGGGTAATCGAAATCGACGAAGTGTTGGTGCCCAGGATGGCATCCGCACTCAGGAGCGGACAAACCAAGTCGTAAATCCCGGTCTTGATCTCCTCGTCTTCGGTCGCCGCCTCAATGACCAGATCGCAATCCGCGAGCGGTGCGTATTCGGAGTTGCCGTGGATGCGGCCCAATGCGGCTTTCATATCCTCGTCACTGAGGCGCCCCCGCTTGACCAGACGGCCAAGATTATTCTCGATCGCCGCCAGTGCCGAGGAAACCTGTTCCTCCGCGATGTCGACCAGATGAACGTCAAAGCCCGACACGGCGCAAACGTGGGCGATGCCGAGGCCCATTTGGCCTGCACCGATAACGCCGATCGTATTGATTTCGGAGCTCATGTTCGATTTGTTCCCATGTCTGTTTCTCTGCCGGTCGCGTCAGTCGGTCAGCTCGCTGGAGAGCTCGGGCAATGCCTCGAATAGGTCCGCCACAAGCCCGTAATCGGCCACCTGGAAGATCGGCGCTTCCTCGTCCTTGTTGATGGCGACGATCACCTTGCTGTCTTTCATGCCCGCCAGATGCTGGATGGCGCCCGAAATACCAACGGCGATGTAAAGCTCCGGCGCGACGATCTTGCCGGTCTGCCCGACCTGGAAGTCGTTGGGCACAAAGCCCGCATCGACCGCGGCCCGGGACGCGCCGACCGCCGCGCCGAGCTTGTCCGCAACTGCTTCGAGCAGGTGAAAATTGTCACCGCTCTGCATGCCGCGACCGCCGGAAATGATGACGCGGGCCGACGTCAATTCCGGCCGTTCGGACACGCTCAGCTCGGTACCGACAAAAGATGAGAGCCCGGGATCTTCCGCGCTTGCCACCTCCGACATCTCGGCGGCGCCACCGGTGGGCGGCGCGGCCTCGAAGGCGGTGGTCCGGACCGTAATCACCTTGACCGGATCGGCGGACTGAACCGTGGCAACCGCGTTGCCGGCGTAAATCGGGCGCTGAAACGTGTCGGCGCTTTCGATCGCGCTGACGTCGGAAATCTGGGCTACATCCAGCAACGCGGCGACACGGGGCATGAGGTTTTTGCCGAAGGTGCTGGCCGGGGCGAGAATATGCGGGTAGTCGCCGGAGAGGCCGGCGACAAGCGGCGTCAGCGTTTCAGCCAGCGGGTTTTCGTAGAGAGCGGCATCCGCCACCAGCACACGCCGCACCCCGCCGATGGCGGAGGCCGCCTCGGCAGCCGGTCCGCAGTCGGCTCCGGCGACCAGCACATGCACCTCGCCGAGGACCGTCGCCGCGGTTACCGTGTTTAGTGTTGATGCCTTCAACTCGGCATTGGAATGTTCGGCAACGACCAGGACCGGCATCAGATGACCTTGGCTTCGTTTTGGAGTTTCTCGACCAGTTCGCCGATGCTGCCGACCATGACGCCGGCTTCCCGCTTGGCGGGTTCTTCGACCTTCAACGTCGTCAGACGGGGAGCGGTTTCGACGCCCAGATCGGCCGGCGCAAGGTTGTCGATGGGCTTTTTCTTGGCCTTCATGATGTTGGGCAGGGACGCGTAGCGGGGTGTGTTGAGCCGCAAGTCCGTGGTCACGATGCAGGGCATCTTGAGACGCACGGTCTCCAGTCCGCCATCGACTTCCCGTGTCACGTCCGCCGAACCATCCGCGATGGAGAGCTCGGATGCAAATGTGCCTTGAGGCCAACCCAACAAGGCGGCGAGCATTTGGCCGGTCTGATTGCTGTCATCGTCGATCGCTTGCTTGCCGAGAATGACCAGATCGGGCGATTCCTTCTCGACAATGGCCTTCAACAGCTTGGCGACCGCCAACGGTTCAAGCTCTTCATCGGAGAGGACATGAATGCCCCGGTCGGCGCCCATGGCCAGCGCCGTGCGGATGGTCTCCTGGCACTGCTGTGGGCCCATGGAGACGGCAATCAGCTCCTCCGCCGTTCCCGCCTCGCGCAGTTGTACCCCTTCCTCCACGGCAATTTCGTCGAATGGGTTCATCGACATCTTGACGTTGGCGAGTTCCACCCCCGTCTGGTCGCTCTTGACGCGAACTTTGACGTTGAAGTCGACGACGCGCTTAACGGCGGTCAAAACCTTCATTTTGGCCTGTGTGTCCTTGGGAGCCCGTTCGAAAGGGAGCGTTTCACGAATTATTTTGCAATGCAACATAGAAAGTGCGGCCGAGGCTGTCAAACGAGGGCGGATAGCCGCACTGCACCGATTTTCAACAGGCCGCGCGGTTCTAGAGCGGTTTCCGGTCAAATGGTTCAATTTGGCCGGAAACTGCTCTAGCGGTTGGCCCCCGGCACCCACAATACGTCCGCATTTCCGTCGTCATTGGCCGCGCGGGCCATGACGAAGAGGAGATCGGACAGCCGGTTGAGGTATTTGAGCGCCGCCGGGCTGACGGGCTCCTCGGCGGCCAACGCCGTGGTCCGCCGCTCGGCGCGTCGAACGATTGTCCGCGCAAGGTGCAGTTGCGCCGACGTTTTGGATCCGCCCGGAAGCACAAACGACGTCAGCGCCGCCAGCCGGTCGTTGATCCCGTCAATTTCGTTCTCCAAGCGGCGGACTTGGCCGTCACTTATCCTTAGCGCCCCCTCGGTCTCCAAATCGGGCGTTGCGAGGTCGGCGCCGAGATCGAACAGGTCGTTCTGGACTCGGCTCAGCGATTCGTCCAGTTCGGCGGCGGCGCCCAGCCGGGCCGCGCCGATGATGGCATTAGCTTCGTCAACGGTGCCGCAGGCCTCGACCCTTGCCGAATGTTTTTGAACACGATCACCGCCGGCGAGCGACGTTTCACCGCCGTCTCCGCCACGGGTGTAAATTTTGTCGAGCTTGATCATCGTGTCTTCTACTTGAGGAACACCAGTAACGCCAATATGCCGATCAGCAGGACCGCAACGCCCTGCAGTCCGACCCGCCAACGCATGAGGATGTTGCTGAACCGAGGGGAAAACAGCCGTCCCCGCCGTCCCATGGAGAACACTCCGAAGAACAGAACCAGGGCGGTCGCAATCATCGCCACCAGCAGGAGTATCGAAATTGCCCCAAACGCGATATCCATGGGATAGCTTTACTCCCTGCGGGCGAAATTCGCACCCCCGGAAACGTCAATGTGATGAATTGGTGTTCTTCTTGAGGGCCATTCAGGAGCCGGGATAATGGGCTGGATCAAGGAAAGCACCGCAGCAACGTCGGAGAGCGCCGGCGGCAGCGCGAAAGTTCGGGTCATCGCCGAACGGCTTCTCGGCCGGTTGCCTCAAGGGGGGTACCGCCCCCGTCCCCCTATCCGCATTTCGAATAGGTGCACGCCGTACAGATGTCACAGCCTTCGGCGTGGATCAAGCTGGCCTGCCCGCACTTCGGGCATTGGCTGAAGATATTTCCGGCGCCGGCCGGGTTGTCCTCGAGGTTGACGACTTTGAGCGCACGCGCGGCCTCGCCGGCGAGACCAGGTTCGGCCTCCGTCGGCAGGAATCCGATCTGGACCATATGGTCTTCGATGACCTGACCGATGGCGGCGAGCAGCGACGGCACGTACTTTCCGTTCATCCACTGACCGCCGCGGGGATCGAAGACAGCCTTTAGTTCGTCGACGACAAATGACACATCGCCGCCGCGGCGGAATACGGCCGAAATCATCCGGGTGAGGGCAACGGTCCAGGCGTAATGCTCGGTGTTCTTGGAATTGATGAACACCTCGAACGGACGCCGCCGTCCGTCCTGGACGATATCATTGAGGGTGATGTAGATCGCGTGATCGCTCTCCGGCCAATGGACCTTGTAGGTGGATCCCTCCAGGGCCTCCGGGCGGTCAAGCGGCTGCGTCAGATACACAAGCGCGCCGGAATCACCCTGATCGACCGGCTTAACCGGCTCGCTCGGCGCCTCCAGGGGCAATTCTTCCTGCTCGCCCGCCTGGGCCGGTTCGGTCGATTTGGTCTCGAGCACGGCTCCGGTGACGTCGTTCGGCCGGTAGGTGGTGCAGCCTTTGCAGCCCAGATCATAGGCCTGGATGTAAATGTCCTTGAAATCCTCGAAGGAGATGTTCTCAGGGCAATTGATGGTCTTGGAAATCGAGCTGTCGATGAATTCCTGTACCGCCGCCTGCATGACCAGATGATCGGCGGGCGTCAGCGCCTGGGCGTCGACGAAGGCCTCCGTCAACGGCCGGTTTTCGCCAAACAGCCGTCGGTAGAGACGATAGGCGTAATCGGATACTTCTTCCTCCCGCCGGGAGCCGTCGGGCATCAGTACACGGCGATTGTAGGAAAAGCTGAAGACCGGTTCGAGGCCCGACGACACATTGTCGGCCAGCAGCGAAATGGTTCCCGTCGGCGCAACCGATGTCACCAAGGCGTTGCGGACTCCCTTTGCCGCGATGGCGTCGCGAACATCCTCATCCAGCCGCGAGATGCCCTCGGTCGCGAGATAGGCGTCCCGGTCGTAGAGGGGGAAGGCGCCCTTCTCGCCGGCGAGACCGGCCGAGGCCAAGTAAGCGGCCCGCTGGATGGTCTTGAGCCATTCCCGGGTGAGCGCAACCGCATCGGCTGAGCCGTAACGCGCACCGCACATGATAAGGGCATCGCCAAGCCCGGTGATCCCAAGGCCAATCCGGCGCTTTTGAGCGGCTTCGGCGGCCTGTTCGGGCAGAGGATAGCGCGATGCATCGATGGCGTTGTCGAGCATCCGGATGGCGGTGGTGACCAAACGGGATATTGCGTCCATCGGGATTGATGCGGCTTCCGTGAACGGGTCGCTCACCAGCCTGGCCAAATTTATCGAGCCCAGCAGGCATGCACCGTACGGTGGCAGCGGCTGTTCGCCGCACGGGTTCGTCGCGTGGATGGTTTCGCAATAGGACAGCGGATTCAGCCGGTTTATCCGGTCGATGAAAATTACACCCGGTTCGGCGTAGGCGAAGGTTGCCCGCATGATCTTGTCCCACAGCTCGCGGGCCGGCAGCGAACCGTAAACCGTTCCATCGAACTGTAGCCGCCAGGATAGATCCTGCTTCACCGCCTCCATGAACGCGTCCGTGACCAGCACCGAAAGGTTAAACATCCGAAGCCGGCCGGCCTCCCGCTTAGCCTCGATGAAGGCCTCGATGTCCGGATGGTCGCAGCGCATCACGGCCATCATCGCGCCTCGCCGGGAGCCGGCACTCATGATGGTTCGGCACATGGCGTCCCAGACATCCATAAATGACAACGGACCCGAGGCATCGGCGCCGACGCCTTTCACCGGGGCGCCCTTGGGCCGCAGGGTGGAGAAGTCGTACCCAATGCCGCCGCCTTGCTGCATGGTCATGGCGGCTTCCCGGAGCGCCTCGAAGATTCCGGACATATCGTCCGGGATCTGACCCATCACGAAGCAGTTGAACAGCGTGACTTCACGCTCCGTGCCGGCGCCGGAGAGAATTCGCCCGGCCGGCAGAAACTTGTAGTCGGAGAGAGCGTCTTCAAAGGCGGCTTCCCAGTCGGTCGGGGAGGATTCCACCGCGGCCAAAGCCTTGGCGACCCGGGCAAAGGTATCCTCGACGGTTTTGTCCACAGGCGCGCCATCCGGACGCTTCAGCCGATACTTCATATCCCAGATTTGTTGGGAAATGCTGGCAGTCTCTGTATGGGCCATGTGGACACGTCCCGCCGATCAATCCGGAGCGGCCGGCAGTTAGACCTCTTGCCCACTAAAATTATTTAATTTCAATGAGTTATGCTGCCAGCCGCGTATATTCTAGGCAAGCCATGGAAACCGGTCAACTAAAAGTTCTTGTTTTGTTTCCACTGCTTGATCCCCTGGCTCGTATTGGCTAGAGGCTTATAATCATTGCGGAATTTGGGATTTCCCCTTTATCCACAATATTCCGGCAGTGACTTTCCACCGGATTATCCACACGGGTGGCTATCAGGAACCGGTCCGGGATGCTTCTTCCTCGAGGCGGCGGCTGGCGGCCTCGATTCGGCTTTCCAGTTCCTCCATGAACGGGCGGCGTTCGAGGCCTCTCGGCATGGGCTCGAGGAATTCGAGAACGATGGTTCCCGGGCGCTTCACGAACTGTCGCCGCCCCCAGAACACGCCCGAATTGACCGCAACCGGCACCACCTCGGTATCAATGCCGGCTGCGAGGGCTGCGATCCCGGGGAAGTAGCGGCCGGTTTCACCCGGCGGCACGCGCGTGCCTTCGGGGAAGATCACCACCGAGCGGCCGTCGCCAATGAGGCGACCGACCTGATCGGTCAGCGCACGCAGAGAGGAGACACCGCCCTTGCGGTCGATGACCGCGTGGTCCGCCTTCCGCATGTACCAGCCCCAGAGCGGAATTCTCAAGAGTTCCTTCTTCATCACGTAGGCGTTGCCGGCATTCAACTTGAGGAAAGCCATGGTGTCCCAGGCCGACTGATGCTTGGCGGCAAAGATGACCGGCTTGTCGGGGACACGTTCCCGTCCGCGGATTTCGATCCGGGTTCCAATGATGTTCTCGAGCAACCGGTCGCTGCCGACCGACCACAGCCGAATGCCCTTGCGGAGCGTTCGCGCCGAAAACGGCATCAGCGTCCACAGGCTCAGCATCAGGGCCGCGGTCCAGCCGAAATAAAGCAGGTTGAAGGCGATCGAACGGATGAAGGTCATGCGCAGTTCAACCAACCCTGCCGGTTGCCAAGCCGCCGACCGCGTGTCTTATCCAGGCCAGAGTGAACTTCATGTATTCGGTAACCACCAATGACGTGCTGCCCGGCCATGCCCACCAGCGCTCGCGTTTGAACTGCTCAGGGAACACGGCGTGGGGGACGATGACAATTTCCGGCATGGAGTGGCGAAACTCGAGCATGCTGCGCGGCATGTGGTAGTTGGCGGTCACCAGGGACAGAGAGCGAAATCCATTGCGTTCGATCCACGCCGCCGTCTCGGTCGCGTTGCCGGAGGTGCTGACCGCCGTGTGGCCAACCGTGACGCAGCAAATGAAATCTTCCGGCAATCGCCGCGAGATTTCCAACAATTGGGCCACATCCACACCCCGATAGACACCGGAGACAAACAGTTTCTCCGCCCGTTTCGCGGCCAGCAGGTCGAGGCCTTCGTCCAGCCGTCCGCTGCCTCCGGTCAGGACGACGATGGCGTCGGTGGTCGTTACGGCATTTGGCGGCGATGCGGGAATGGATCGGTAAAAGAATATCAGCCCGGCAATCCAGAAGCCGACGATCAGCAGGCCGGCCAGGGCCGCGAGGCCGGCGGCTTTTCGTTGCGCTGTCTTTCGTGGTGCCATCTTCGAACCGCCTAAACCATGCGGGCGAGGGAGCGGAGCACCGTTATCCGCGCCGTCAGCCAAGCCAGCAGACCGGTGGCCGGCAGCAGGAGGACAACGGCGATCCAGGCGCCGAGGCTCAAATCGATCCCCGGCAGCACCCCAAATCCAAGGAACTCCACCAACACCCCCAACGCGATCAGCACGATTGCCGCCGATATGATCCCCATCGCCGCGCCGCGCAGGCCGAGCATCATCGACCGGACGGCAAACTGGGCGGCGATGTATCGGTCATGGGCGCCGATGAGGTGCATGACCTCGATTACTTCCCGATGGACGCCGAGCCCGGCCCGGGTGGTGAAGACGATGGTGCCGACGGTTGCCACGCCGACAAGCAGGAAAATTAACACCCCAATTGCTTCTGTAGAGCGCAGCGCCCGCAGGAAGCCGGACATCCAGGCACCATGATCGTCGACGGCGGCACCGGGCACGGCTCGCCTGAGGTGTTCGGTCAGGGTGGCGAGGGCCGGTATATCATCCCGATCGATTTCCACATCGATGATTTGAGGCAGCGGCAGCTGGCTCGCATCCGCGGCGGCGCCGAGCCATGGTTTCAACAGCTCGCGGACTTGGCGCGGCGGCAGCAGGGTAACCTCTTCGACCCCCTCGGTCGCCTCGAGAATTTTGATTGCCGCGGCGGCGCGCCGCTTATCGGTGCGTTCGTCCTCGCCTGCCGGGAGTTGAACCGTCAGGGTTTCGGAAAGACCCTTGTCCCATGTGCTCGCGAGGTCACTGAGCGCGAAAACCCCGGCCAATGTCAGAGAGGCCAGGAACACCATGAACGCGGTGAGCCAAGGCAGGTAGCGGCTGGAATCGTCGCGCTCAAAGGGCAGATCGGTCCGGCGGCTTAGGAGCGCCATGGTTAGAGCCTCCTTGAGCGGGGCAAGGTTTCCACCGTCGCGGCCGGTTCGGACTCCCTGTCCTCGATGGAAAGACGGCCGCCCTCAAGATGCATGATCGGGTGCAGCGAGGAAGAGATGAGGCTCTTGTTGTGGGTGGCGATAACCACCGTCGTGCCGAGCCTATTCAGCTCCTCGAACAGATGGAGCAGACGCGCGGCAATGCGGTCATCCACATTTCCCGTCGGTTCATCGGCGAGCAGCAGCTTGGGTTGGGAGATCACCGCCCGGGCGATGGCGACGCGCTGCTGCTGGCCACCTGACAGCGTCTCCGGCCATGCGGCCATATTCTCTTCCAGCCCGACCCAGGTGAGCAACTCCTCGACATGTTTCTTGATCTCCTTTTCTCTCATGCCGGATACCCGCAACGGCAGAGCGACATTGTCGAACGCGGTTTGATGGGACAGGAGGCGGAATTCCTGGAACACCACACCGATGCGGCGGCGTAGCGTCGGATAGTCGTCGCGGCGGAGGGAGGCGATGTCGCGACCGAAGAGGGATACGGAACCACGGGTCGGTTTTTTCGCCAGGTACATCAGGCGCATCAACGACGACTTCCCGGCGCCGCTTTCACCCGTAAGGAAATGGAACGAGCCCGGGGTCAGGGTGAATGACAGGTCCTGCAACACCTCGGGGCCCATCCCGTAGCGCAGGCCGACGGTTTGAAATCGGACGATTTCATCCATGAGTCGCGGAACTCGGTTCGTTGATTTGGTGACCGCAGAATGGCACGGGGTCAAATGTCCCGTCCAGGGCGACGCGGGACGGCGTCTTGGCAGCCGGGCCGAATTTCAATTCCCTTTCGGACCTCTGGGGCGAGGTTGCGGTAAAATCGGCATTTACCTATAAGTAATTGAACATTCAACAGAACTTGCGGCAATGCGCATCACCTGTCCGTCCTGCTCGACTTCATACGATGTCGACGGTTCCTTATTCGGCGATCAAGGTAGGTCAGTCCGCTGCACCAATTGTGGTCACCAGTGGCTTCAGGCGCGAATCGACGATCCGGCAGCCCAACCCGCCCCGCCGCCGCAGCCCGCTTATCCGGCCCCCTATCCGCCGCCCGGCTACGGATCACCGCCCGGATATCCGCCGTCTGGTTATCCGCCCCAGCCATATCCGGCGCCGTACCCCCATCCCGGGCAACCGCCGGCGGAGGCAGCCGCCGCACCTCAACCCGCACCTGCCGAGCCGCTCGGGCCCCTCATGGAAGAGACGCAGGAATTCGACGGGGACATCGAGCCCGATGACAACCCGGACCCGGACCCAATCTCTGAGGTGTATTCCGAGCCCGCTGCCATCGCCGGCGCGCAAGAGACCGACCGCCGCGGCCTTTGGGTATCGCTGTCGGCGGTCGGCGCCGTCGTTATTATCCTGCTGGGCCTGGCGTTCGCCCGTGGTCCCATTGTTTCATTGGTCCCTGGTCTGGCGGGCGTTTACGCGCTGGTTGGCCTCGGCGAGACACTAGGTGCCGGACTGCGTATCGACCTCGGTCTGCCGACGCGGGAAGCCGAGGGAGATGCGAAATGGATTCAAGTGAAGGGATCCATCACCAACGTCTCCGGCCAGCCGCGGATCGTGCCGGTGATCCGGATCTCATTGGCCGATGCGGCCGGCAACGAAGTCCGGCATCTGAACATCCTTCCGGCGAAGGATGAGTTGGCGCCCAAGGAAAGCTTCGAGTTCACCGGGCGCTTCGATAATCCGCCGCCCGCGGTGCGGCGGACCGATGTCCGGTTCACCGACGAAAAGGTCTCGGAGCCCGCGGGCGAGGCCCCGGCCCGGTAAGCGGCAATATCTGCCCGTCGGGCAGGTCTTTCTTTCCCGCGTCCATTTATACCCCCAGACGACATTCAGGTTTTTCACTGTTCTCGGCGGCACGATATGTGCGTCCCAATTCCGGACCGCCGTGCGTCCAATAGGCGGCGGAGGGAGAAGTCGGATGTCGGATCAATGCCCCAATGATGTAACCGGGCTACCGTCGCTCGCGGAGGAAGAGACACACCGGGACCCATGGGGAAGGCCGGACCGGTGCGCGGGCCGAACCGTTTGCCGCAAGGGAGGAGGCCCCGCTCGGTCTTTGTTTGACCGGCATGCGGCTGACCGCCCGCCTCGGCGAGGCCCTGACGGACGGCCTGCGCGCAATTCGCAAGACCGAGGCCCGAGAGCCGGAAACTGCTCTAGAAGCGCTTGAGCAAGCGCTCGATGTATTCCAGTTCCAGTTCGGGCCGCCAAAGATCACCGGCCCGCTTGCGAAGCTCATCAAGGATTTCCCGGGCGCGCTGAATTTCGGATTCGCCCGGAATCTCGACATTGCCGGTGGCGGTGCCGGTGGTGCCGTCTTCGTCCGCCGGACGTCCGAACGGATCCCTGTTGCCGGGCCGCAACCCTCTGAGCTCAGGTCCCTGGAAGCGGCCGATCCGGCCTGAACGCCCGAACCGGTTGCCGCGACCCAGCCGCCGGGCGAAGGCCCGTGCGGCATTCTGGGCACCCTGGCGCAGCGCTTCCAATGCCTTGGTCTGGGGACCGACCGCTTGCGAGGGTTGGCCCTGACCAAGCGCCTGCTCCGATTGCCGCATGGAACGTTCCGCTTGGCCGAGGTTTTGCGGAACCTGCCCCATCATCTCGCCGAAACGCTGCATGAGTTCGCCCAACTGACGGCGGATGCCTTCCTGCTCTTCCTGGCTTTGTTCGAGGGGCGCATCCCCGGTCTCGCCTTCCTGTGAGCGCCGGAAGGTGTCGTCCAGGAGGCGTTGTTGACGTTGAATGATGCCCTGAAGCTCGCGCATCGCCTCTTGTGCTTCGCGGGACTGCCGCTGCTGCTGCCGGTTTTGGGCCTGGGCCCCCCGCAGGCTCTCCAGCATGCGCTGAAGCTGCGCCATCATTTCCCGCGCCGCGTCCCGGTTCCCCTGGCGCATCAGTTCCCGCGCCCGGTCCAGCATCCGCTGAAATTCCTCGTTGGACATGGTCTGCGTGTTGGGGTCCAGCTGCGGCAGTTCGCCGTTTTGCTCGAGCTGCTGCATCAGCGCCGACAGGAACCGTTCCAGCGCCCGCTGGACCTCGTCCATCAAACGCTCCAGTTCCTCCAGGCTGGCGTTGTTCTCAAGCGCTTCGCGGAGGGCTTCCTGCGCCGCCCGGAGGTCTCGGCCGGCCAATGCCGACAAGCCTTCTTCAAGCTGCAAGGCGATATCCCAGAGCATCTTTTGAACGCCCGAGACCGTGCCGGTCTGTTTGTCCCGCGCCAAACGTTCGCGCGCTACCCGGATGGCCAGGTACACCGAGGTATTGTCCTGGAAGCGGTGGGGCTCGTCGCTGATGTTGTCCAGCTTCAAGGCGCTGAGAAGCCGGTTTTGTTTCGTGGCTTTGAGGTGTTTGCGCACCTCGACCAGTTCCCGGGCGACGACGTGGGTGAAGCGGCGTTCGGGAAGAACCACCGGTTCCACCGCGCTGACACCGGTCTGGCCGCGCTCGTCGGTCGCGATCAGGTGGACCAGCACCGGCAGACCCGCCCACACATGCGAGGTCAGATCGTGGGACGATTTTCCCTTGGCCGAGGTCGACCCCTCGCCCGGGAAGGGGAGGCGGAGGGTCATTTCGCTTTCGCCGTCCGGGATGGGCTCGCCATCAAGCCGGCGGACGGAGGCGGTGACGCTCTTCAGACCGTAATCATCCGTCGCCTCGAACGGTAGCCGAAGTTTGAGTTCGTTATTGGTTTCGGGCGCCGCCGTGAAGGTCACCACCGGTGCCTTGTCGGCGATCACCTCTATATCCCAGGCCGCCAATTCGCGGCCCTTTTGCTCAAGGCTGAGGCGCGATCCCTCGGTAATTTCCGCCTCCAGGTGATAGCCATCGGCCTCGACCCGGTTGAGTTCGGTCGCCGTCTCGTCGATGAGCAATGACGGTATCTGTCCGCCGCCGGAGACCTGAACCAGGACCGTGCTGCCGGCGGGGACGCGGACGGTCCGGGCGTCCGTCGCCGCGGCCGGGCTTTCGGCTCGTTTGCCGGTGCCGAAATAAATCGGCGCGACCTGGGTGTAGGCGGGAGGTGTTATCCAGACGTCATAGGCGACGCGCTGCTGAAAGGCGTCCAAATCGAGGGGTGGCACCAGTGCACGGGAGATACGCTCGACCGGCTGATTGCCGGCGGCGACAAAGCCGATCAGCACAATCAGCACCAGCCCGGCGCGAACCGCCCACGGGTCTCGCCGGGTCAGGCCGGCCCTCGGCAAATTCAGCCTAAGTTCGTCGGCCCGTTCGGCCATCCGGCGCCGATGGGCGGTCCACAGCGCCTGCGCGGCGGGGTCATCCGATCCGGCTGCAAGTTCGTCGTCGAGGGCGGTGAGCGGTCGGTGGTCCAGGCCGCTATCGGTTTCGATCCGGTGGCGGGCCCGGATATCGCCGACGGTCGGCACACGGGTCACCACCCGTTGGAGTAGGCCGGCAATGGCCACCAGAAAGGCGATGACGATGAAGGCATGCAGCCAAACGGGCAGCAGCGGCAGGACATCGAATAGGGCCAGGGCGAGCAGCAGCCCCGTCAGGCCGGCCGCGGGCCACAGGCGCGGCCACAAATCTTCGAAATGCAGGCCCGCCCGGGCGAGCCTGAGATATAAACCAAATAGCGGTCCACGCTTGATTTTCATGCCTGATTCAACGTCCCCTTTGGCCGGGTTCCGTCGTTCGCGCCGCGCAAATTCGCCATCATCTATGCGCGTCGAAGTCTGTGCCCCTACCGAGCCCCGAACGGATCAACCGTCTAGCCAGGGCGCGACGCTCTCGTGGGCCAGATAATCGTCTACCTCTATGCGTTCTCTGACAACCGCAAATTGATCGCCATGGACCAATATTTCAGGTGCCAGCGCACGAGAATTATAGGTCGAGGCCATGACCGCGCCATAGGCACCCGCGGTCCGAAACGCCACGAGATCGCCGGATTTCATCTCCGGCATGGGAATCTGTTCGCCGAACGTGTCTCCGGTCTCGCAGACCGGCCCGACGATATCCACCGGTTCGCGCTCCATATCCGCCGATTCGGTGATTGGAACGATGGCATGCGAAGCGTCGTACAAAGCCGGGCGGATTAGATCGTTCATGGCCGCGTCGAGGATTAGAAACCGCCGCGTGGCCCCTTCCTTGACGTAGACCACGCGACTCACCAAAACGCCTGCATTTCCGGCGATCACGCGGCCCGGTTCGAATAGGAATCGGCAGTCGAGATCTCCGATGACGTCTCTTACCATGGCACCGTACTCGGCCGGGCTGGGCATCGGCGTGTCGTCGTAAGGGGTGCCCAATCCGCCGCCGAGATCCAGGGTGCGGATTTCAAAGCCGCCGGCCTGCAGCATCGCTGTTACGTCGCGCAGCCGGGCGAAGGCATCCCGGTAGGGCTGGAGATCGGCGAGCTGTGAGCCGATGTGCATGGCGAGGCCGACCAACTCGACATGCGGCAAGGCCGCGCCGGCGGTAAACACTTCGTGAGCCCGGGTCCATTCGACGCCGAACTTGTCTTCCCGGCGTCCGGTGGAGATTTTGTCATGAGATCCGGCGTCGATATCGGGATTGAGTCGGACGGCGGCGCGGGCGGTCCTTCCGAGTTCTCCGGCGACCCGGTTGACGGCCTCGAGCTCCGGTTCCGATTCGACGTTTATCTGCAGGATATCCGCCTGGATGGCCTTGCGGATTTCGTGCTCGGTCTTGCCGACGCCCGAAAACACGATTTTGTCGGGCGACATGCCGGCCCTGAGGGCCCGGGTGAGTTCGCCGCCCGAAACCACGTCGGTGCCGGCGCCGTTTGCGGCGAGGATCTTCAGAACCGACAAATTGGAGTTCGCCTTCGCCGAATAGCACACCGTTGCGTCGAGGGGCGCGAGGCCGTCCATGAAGACCCCGATATGCCGCTCGATCGTGGCCGTCGAATAGCAATAGAACGGCGTCCCAACCTCATCGGCGATGCGGTCGAGGGGCACGTTCTCGGCGTGAAGGACGCCGTCGCGGTATTCGAAGTGGTCCATTCGTCAGTCAGCTCTGTTTGGCCGGTCTATCGGGTCGGATATTGCCGGGGATATTCCTGCTTGGCGTCAGGCGGCGGTTCGAGCGCGGATTTTTTTCCGCACGCGGCAAGGACCGGCAGCAAAATAACTGCCGCCATGAGGAAGGCCAGTCGTCGCCGTGTCATCAGCCGCCTCCGTCCAGGAATCGGCGCCGTGCCTCGGCGCAGGCGCCCGCCACATTGGCGGGCGCGGTCCCGCCATAGCTTACCCTGCTGGCCACCGATTCCTCCAGACCCAGGACCGAATAGATGTCGTCGGTAATTCCGGGTTCGACGGAATGAAAGTCGGCCAACTCAAGGTCTTCCAACGGGCAGGACTTCTTTTCGGCAAGTTTTACCAGGTTTCCGGTCACGTGATGTGCTTCGCGGAACGGCATGTCCAGATTCCTGACCAGCCAATCCGCCACATCGACCGCGTTGGAGCCCCCGGCGGCGGCGGCAACCCTCATCCGGTCTTCATCGACCCGCAGGTCGGTGATCATGCCGGTCATGGCGGCAAGGCACAGGTTGAGCGCGTCGGCGGTTTCAAATACTGGTTGTTTGTCCTCCTGCATGTCCTTGCTGTAGGCCAGCGGCAGGCCCTTCATTACCGTGAGCAGGCCCATCAGCGTCCCGAATATGCGGCCGGATTTGGCGCGCACCAGTTCCGCGGCATCCGGGTTGCGCTTCTGGGGCAGCATGGAACTGCCGGTCGAAAAGGCGTCCGAGAGCGTGATAAATCGAAACGACTCGCTGGCCCAGATCACCATTTCCTCGGCGAGTCGCGACAGGTGCGTTGCGGTGATGGCCGCGGCGGCCAGGAACTCAATGGCGAAATCCCGGTCCGAAACAGCATCGAGAGAATTGGCCGCCGGCCGGTCGAAGCCGAGCGCATCCGAGGTCGCCTGCCGGTCGATGGGCAATGATGTTCCCGCCAACGCCCCGGATCCCAAGGGGTTCTCGTTGAGCCGCGCCCGGCAGTCGCCAAACCGGCTCCGATCCCGCCCGGCCATTTCCACGTAGGCCAACAGATGATGACCGACCGTCACCGGTTGGGCGGTTTGCAGATGGGTGTAGCCCGGCATGATCGTGGCTGCGTGGGCCTCGGCAACGGTGATCAGCGCCGACTGAAAGCTCCTCAGCCCGCCATCCAGTTGGTCGATGGTATCCCGGACCCATAGCTTGAAGTCCGTCGCCACCTGGTCATTTCTGGACCGGGCGGTGTGCAGTCGGCCGGCTGCCTCGCCGATCAACTCCGCCAGCCGTCCCTCGACGTTCATGTGGATGTCTTCGAGTGCGGCTTTGAATTCGAAATCGCCATTCCCGATTTCGGACAGAACCTGATCGAGCCCGCCAAGGATCGCGTCCCCATCTTCGGGCGCAATGATTCCTTGACGCACCAGCATTTCGCAATGCGCCTTGGAGGCGGCGATATCCTGCCGGTAGAGGCGCCGGTCGAAATCGATGGAAGCGTTGATCTCTTCCATGATTTGCGACGGACCCGCCTCGAACCGGCCGCCCCAGATGGAGCTGGCCCGGGATTCGCCCTTTGTGTGCCGCCCGGACGCCATTAGCCGCTGGCCCCGGTGGAGGCTGTGAGGTGTCTGGTCATGTCAGATCTGCCCCGAAAAGCGTAATCGGCGGCTATTCTGTCCATATCGGCTCAGCAATCAAGTGCGCTGGCCCGTAATGTCCCGAAAGTTGCGGGCCTCGAAGTATGTGATCGCGCACGCCATGATCTCCTCAGCCATTGGGCGTTCAGCGTCGCGGCCGGCGTTTTCCAGCATGGAATTGCCGCCAAGCCCCGGTGCCGCGATTTCTGCCTCGGTCCCTTGGATGGCCCGGGACAAGGCGCATATCCCGGTCCGTGGCTCGAAGGCGCGCTCCTCCTCCGCCATCACACTTGGGGGTTGCCGCTAGGACTTTCAATGTCCGGCAACCGGCACCGGCGGCTAAATTTCCTTCGTCGCTTCCTGGAGCCAGCCGCGGGTTTCGGGATCGACGAGCGGCGAGATGACCTCCGCCACCCAGGCATGATAGCCGTTCATCCATTCCAGTTCGGCGGGGTCGAGAAGCGAGCGAACGATCAATCGTCGATCGATAGGTGCACAGGTAAGCGTTTCGAAGCCGAACGTCTTCCGTTCCGAACCCTCGACCGCCTCGGCTTCCACCACGGTCACCAAATTTTCGATCCTGATCCCATACTCGTCCGTCTTGTAGTAGCCGGGCTCATTGGAAACGATCATCCCCGGTTCCAGCCCGACACGGTTGGGCAGTTTCGAAATTCGGTGGGGCCCCTCGTGGACGCCGAGATAGCTGCCAACCCCGTGCCCGGTACCGTGCTCGAAATCGATGCCCGCGTTCCACAGCGGCGCGCGGGCGAGAACATCCAGCTGCGAGCCGGACGTGCCTTCCGGAAACTTGGCCCGTGCCAATGCGATATGGCCCTTGAGCACTCGGGTGAACCGGTCCCGCATTTCGCCGCTCGGTTCACCCAGCGCGACCGTCCGGGTCACATCGGTGGTGCCGTCCAGATATTGCGCGCCGGAATCGACCAGGAACAAGGTGCCGGCCTCCAATTTCCTGTCGGTCTCCGGCGTGACGCGGTAATGGACGATGGCCCCGTTGGGCCCGGCTCCGGATATGGTCGGGAAACTCAGCCCCTGGATCAGCTTATTTTCGCGTCGAAGGGCCTCCAATTGATCGGCGGCGCTCATTTCCGTCGCGCCGGCGGCGAGGGCATCGCGATCCAGCCAGGCGAGAAACCGTGTCAGTGCCGCGCCGTCCCGGATATGGGCCCGCCGGGTGCCGTCCAGTTCCGCCGCGTTTTTGCACGCTTTTGGCAACGCGCAGGGGTCGGCGCCGCGGCGAATATCGGCGCCGGCTGTTTCCAGCGTCTCGAAAACCGCTTCCGCGGCGCTGGACGAATCCACCCGAACCGCGGCGTTTTCCGCGCCGAGCGCCATGAGGGCCGGTACGAAGTCGTCGTAATCCGCAATGTCTATTCCCCGTTCCAGGCCCGCCGCCGTTTCGGGGAGGACTTTTTGCCGGTCGACGAACAGCGACAGGTCGCCGCTGTCATGCAGGACGCCAAAGCCCAGCGGCAGCGGCGTATAAGGAACGTCGCCGCCCCTGATATTGGCAAGCCAGGCAATGGAATCCGGTGCCGTGAGAATGACCGCGTTTTCACCCTTCTTTTTCATTTCCTCGGCGATTTCGTTGCGTTTTTCGGCTGAGGACCGGCCGGCGAAGCCGGCACCGTGCAAGAGCACCGGGAAGAGCGGCCGTGGGGGTTGATTCTCCCAAATGGCATCAATGGCGTTTTCCGGCAATGCGACAAACTCCGCGCCGGCCTTTTTGCAGGCGGTCCGCATCCGAAGCGCGCCATCGGCCGTGTGAAGCCAGGGATCGAAGCCGATCTTCCGGCCTTCGATGTCCTGGTCGGCAAGCCAGTCCGCCGGGTTGGTGTCCGCGATCGGACAAACGGCAAAGGCGGCTTCATCCACCTGTTGCGCCGCCTGAAGGGTGTAGCGGCCGTCGACAAAGACGGCAGCCCGATTCCTGAGGACGATTGCAATGCCTGCCGAGCCGGTAAATCCGGTCAGCCAGGCCAGCCGGCGCGCTCGTTTGGAGACGTATTCCCCTTGATGCTCGTCGGCCAATGGAACGATGAAGCCGTCGATTTCCTGACCGTCCAAGTAGCCGCGCAGCGCAGCCAGCCGCTCCGATGATTGGTTGCCGGATGCCGCGGCCTCTGTCCGAGGGTGTTCGTCGAGAATCGCCCGGAGATGCGCGCGCAGTTGTTCCGACGGGCTCTCGGCGACCATCGACATCCACGCCTCCGGGTCCCCCATACCGCCGTCGTCGCCGGGCGCGGCGGCGACCCCGGCAATCAGCGCCGGCAGTTCGTCAGCGGTGATCCGCGCCTGGGAGGCCTGGAGCAGCTTGCTGACGTCCTCTGGGCTATGGGTATCCATGGGCAACGTCGGGGTCCGGAGTTGGCTCTACTGCCCGCCTAAGCTATGTCGGGCCGGAGGCCCCGACAAGTAATCTCTCCCGCTGATATCCCGCCCGCGGGCAGGACAAGGCTCCCTAACGCGCATCGAGCATTGCATAAACGAATAGCTAACGGTGTGAATTTGGGAAATTCCGCAAAATATGGAACTTTTGAGATGGAAAATTTTCCATAACTGACTGATATAAATAATTAAATACATCTTCCCGAGATATGCGGCTATTGCATATCAGAGGTATCAAATTGACGCTGGCGGCAATCGTTAACGCGCACTAAGTCTTTGGTATTCCTGGACGGACATGCACGGACAGAGCCCGCCCAAACATCAAGAATAAAGGAGTACCTGTCATGAGTGGTTTGAATTATCTGTGGAATCCGGACGTTGTTCGCGCCGCCCGCCAAGAGCGGGACCGCGTGGTTTTCGGTCTCGGCTCACGTTTGGTGAGCGCGCCGGCCAAGCTGATCAAACTGGGGGTCGATGATTTCCGGCGTTACCGGCAGCCCAAAGACGTCTAGCGGCCTCAAAAAATACCAGCACATCGCGGCGGCCTTCGGGCCGCCGTATTGCTATGCGGACCTGCCGCCCTTGCTGCCGTCCGCGCCATCATGGCCGACGGGGAACGCTCTTCAAACCTAGAGCAGTTTCCGGTCAAATTGATTCAATTTGGCCGGAAACTGCTCTAGTTCCTCGAGAGCACGGACGTGGGTCCCGAACGGGTCGCGGCGGCGCTTGACGAAATAGTTCGGGTGCCCAACAATATTGGCGCCGGAGCATCGGCGGCGGCCCAAAAAATGCCGTCTCGATACACAGGGGAGCGCATGACCAGGTCGCCGAACCGGAAATCCCGGACCGTTGTGAACATGGCAGAGGTCATCATGGAGCCGCCGCTGACGCGGAGCCAGCACCATGATGTGGCGATACTCTGCGGCGACGAAGCGGTCACCTATGAGCAGGTGGCTGACCGCATGAACCAGGCCGGCAACACCTTGCGAACGCTCGGGGTGGAGAAGGGCGACCGGGTGGTGATGATGGTCCTGGATCGTCCTGAATTGGTTTACGCCTATCTCGGCGCGCTCAAGATCGGCGCAGTTCCGGTTGCCTTGAATTTGCGGCTCACGGCGGAGGATTTGGCGTACTCCATCGAGGACAGCAGCTGCGCCGTCCTGATCCTGGACGGCATGTTCGTCGAGCTCTACCGGGAAATCGCGGATGGTTTGCCGGTCAAGCCGACGGTCGTCACGACCCATGCCGAGGGCGGCGGATTTCCCGATTTGATGGAGCTTGCGGCCACCGAATCATCGGCTCTGGATGCTGTCGAGATGGCCTGGGATGAGCCCGCTTTCTGGATGTATTCCTCGGGCACCACCGGGAAGCCTAAGGGGGTCGTCCACACGCAGCGGACGGTTTTCACCTCACCGAGGCACCTCGGCGAGTCGCTCGGCATGGGGCGGGGGGACCGGATTTATTGTTCATCGAAGCTGTTTTTCGCCTTCTCGCTGGGGCACTGCCTGCTTGCTTCGTTGCATCTCGGCGCGACGACGATCCTCTATCCCGATTGGCCGGACGCGAAGGCGGTCGCGGGTGTGATCTCGAAGTTCAAGCCGACCATCGTGCTAAGCGTGCCGACCTTCTATCGTAATCTTCTACGGGCGAACGTCACCGGCGGCGAGGCGTTTCGCAACGTCCGCCACTACGTCTCGGCCGGCGAGAAACTGCCGGCGAGTTTGTTCGAGGAATGGCTGGCGGCGACGGGCCGGCCCGTGTTGGAGGGCATCGGCGCGACCGAGACTTGCTTCCTCTTCATCGCCTCGACGCCCGAGAGCCATAAGGCGGGCCGGACCGGCAAACCCACGCCCGGGACCAAGGTGAAATTGATCAATGATCAGGGCGAGTTGGTCGAAGAGGACGATACGCCCGGCGTTCTTTGGGTGCGCATGGACTCGGTGGCGCAGGGCTATTGGAACCTCGACGACAAGACCCGCGCGGTGTTCAAGAACGGCTGGTACTGCACCAGCGACGTCTTCGTCCGCGATAGCGAAGGTTTCTACGAATATCATGGGCGAGGCGACGACATGCTGAAGATTTCCGGCCAGTGGGTGGCGCCCGGCGAAATCGAAACCGAAGTCCTCAAAAATCCCCGTGTCGCCGAGGCCGCTGTGGTCGGGGTGCCCAATGAAGATGGGCTCATCCGGCTCGCGCTGTTCATGGTTGGGCCCGACGGCGCGGCGGACCGGTCCGCTGTCGAGCAGGAGTTGACCGACCATCTGACCTCGACGCTGTCGATCTACAAATGTCCGCGGCGGATGTATTTTGTCGACGCCATGCCGCAGACCGCGACCGGCAAGATTCAGCGCTTCGCACTCCGGCAGCTGGCCGAGGAGCGCGAGGCGGCGCGGCCTCAGCCGGCGGCATGAGGAGGTTCGTGGACAATTCGCGGCGGCGGACCTATGGTGTCGCCGTTTTGCACCCGCCCATATCCCATCGTTTCCAACCCGGACCGGCAGTTCGCGGTCGTGGATGACAACGTGTTGATGGCGCGCCGAACCGGCGATGATGACGAACTGGACTTCGATGTCCTGGTATCGCTGGTCGGCTATCATTTACGCCGCGCCCAGGTCGCCGTCTTCAACGATTTTGCCGGCCAGATGGCCGGGGAGCAGATCACGCCGGGCCAATTCGGCGTCATCGCCTTGATCGGTGCGAATCCCGGTCTGACCCAATCCGCGCTCGCCCGGGCGGTCGGGATCGAACGCTCCACCATGGTTGCGGTTATCGATACGCTCGAATCCCGGGGCATCGTCGAACGCAGGGCATCACCTGTCGACCGGCGGTCCTACGCCCTCGTGTTGACGGATTCGGGACAGGAAATGCTGGCTCGGCTGAAGCCTATGGTCGCGGATCACGAGGCACGGATCGGGGGCGGTCTAACCGACGATGAGCGCCGACAGCTCATCCGGCTGTTGAAAAAACTGGCGAACGACGCCTAAGCCTTTTCGCGGGTGACAAGGGCGACCCCGGCCACAACAATGCCCATTCCAATCAATTCCTGAACGCCCAACCGTTCGTCGAACAGGAAGAACGCCATCAAGGCGGTCACCGGCGGTACGAGGTAAAAAAGGCTCGCGACTTTTGCCGCCGCCCCGCGCTTGATCAGGATGTAGAGCAGCGTGACCGCGCCCAGTGAAAGGACGACCACCAGCCAGGCAATCGCGAAGATGAATTCGCCCGCCCATTGGATTTCCCGGGTTTCCAACGCGAAGGCGAGGCCGGTCATGGCGAGGCAGGTGACCGAGAACTGGATCGCCGAACCGGACCGCAGATCCATGTCGGCGCAGAACCGCTTTTGGTATAGGGTTCCGGCGGTAATGCCGAGCAGTGCGATGGTCGCGAGGCCGATCCCGGTCCAGGCGCCGGCGCCGACCTCTATGCGGTTGGCGACCACCAGGACGACACCGACGAAGCCAAGCAGCACACCCAGCCACTGGCGGCGGGTGACCCGTTCTTTCAACAGCGGCCCCACCACGCAGGCGGTCAGAGCCGGCTGTAAGCCGGGGATCAAGGCGCTCAGTCCCGCTGACAGTCCGGCGTCGATGGCCGCAAAGACACCGCCGAGATAGGCGCCCTGCACCAGCAACCCCGCCACGGCGATGTGAAACACCGACCGCAAATCCTTCGGCCAGGGTGCCTTGAACGCGAGACCGATCAGAATCAGAAGAACGGCGACGACCGCCATCCGCACGGCGAGAAACGTGAATGGCTCAGCGAACGGCAACCCGAACTTGGCGCCGATGAAACCGGTGCTCCACAGAAAGACGAACACCGCCGGCATGGCGGAGATCCAGGCGGATTGCAGGGAGCCGGGCGCATCCGGCGGGCTGGGAGGTGTGGTCACGCGGTTGGCGTCCGGCGGAGGTGGGGGGTCGACATCTGTTTACACCACCACAAACGATCTCGATACCGTTGTCCGGCCCGCCTATATATAGGCCATGACTGGTCCGGCGGTTTTGCGTCATGGATAGATCCCCGCGCCGAGGGCGGCCCGCTCCTCCAGCGGCGGTGCCTTATGAGCCCCCACGCTATCCGAAGCTCGTCCGTTGCGGTTTGATCGGAGGGGTTGCCTTCGCGATTGCCGCGCTGGCCTATACCGTCCTCTGGTTTGCCGGCGCCTCGCAGCTGAAGGCCGGCGTCGAGGAATGGATCGCTCAAAGATCCGCTTCGGGATTTTCGGCAAGGGTCGGCAAGCTTGAAATCGGCGGTTATCCCCTGGCCTTCAAGTTGATCGCCGCGGATCCCAAACTCGATTTTTCGCCGCCGCCCGGTTCCGGCCAAGCCGCTTGGTCTGCCGGGTTTGCGCGCGCGGTTGCGGAAGTGGCGCCGTGGCGCCGGCGGGATTTTCGGATCGAACTTACCGGGGAACACGGTTTCGAGTTC
Organism: Rhodospirillales bacterium; assembly: GCA_965213765.1. GTDB lineage: Bacteria > Pseudomonadota > Alphaproteobacteria > Rhodospirillales > UBA2165 > JAJDXO01. Next base: position 3,425,355 of record OZ243926.1, read on the forward strand.
GGTTCGGGTCCCGGCCGGCAGGCGATGAGCGGGGAGACCGGCCGGGTACAGGCCGTTGCGGCATTCGATTCCGAGGGGTTTCCTGAGTTTCTGTCCCTGGATTTGCAGCAGATCGACCTCAAGAACAGCCGGAGGCGGCCTGCCTATGCCGTCGCGAGTGCCCGGCTGAGCGCCGAGCGGCGGCCGGGCGGCGATGGCGAGCGGTTCACCCCCGGTCTCCGGTTTACCATTATCGCCGAAGGGGTGAACGCGCCCGCGCTCGTGCGCCTGCCCCTCGGCAACGCGCTTCAGCGCGTTTTGCTCGAGGCGCGGCTGGTGGGTGACTTTCCGCTGGAAAATGTTCTCGAGAGCCTCGGCGCGTGGCGTGATCAGGGCGGTACGCTGGAACTCGATAAAGTGGATATACGTTATGGACAGCTCGGCGTTCAGGCCAGCGGCACCCTGGCGCTGGACCGGAACCTGCAGCCCATCGGCGCATTGACGGCGCGGCTCGAAGGATTCCTTGGCGCCATCGATGCGCTGCGCGAGGCCGACATAATCCGTACGCGTGACGCGGCGATGGCAAAGCTGGTGCTGGGGTCGTTGGCCAAGCGGCCGGCCGGCGGCGGACCCCGGGTGCTCAGCCTGCCGCTGTCGGTTCAAGACCGGAAATTATCCGCCGGACCGGTGCCGCTGATGGAAATCCCCGAAATCCGATGGCCGGAGCGGGCGGGCGAAACAAATCAGCTGCGCTTTCTTCGCTGAGGCGGATTACGCCTGTTTGGCGTCGATAACCCCGCGGCGGATTTCGCGGGTCCGCGAGAAGAGTTCGTGCAGGGTTTCAGCCTCGCCCCAGCGGATGGCCCGCTGCAAGGCCGTCAGATCCTCGTTGAACCGCTGTAGAATCTCCAACACCGCATCCCGGTTGTTGAGGAATACATCCCGCCACATGATCGGATCGGAGGCGGCGATCCGGGTGAAATCGCGGAAGCCGCTGGCCGAGAACTTGATCACCTCGTTGCGCAGGCTTTTTTCCAGATCCGTTGCGGTGCCGACGATGGTGTAGGCGATCAGATGCGGCAGGTGCGAAGTGACGGCCATCACCTGATCATGATGCTCCGGGTCCATCATCTCGATCATCGAGCGGGCGCTCCGCCAGAAGGCCGCAACCTTTTCAACCGCCGCTTCGTCGGCGCCCTCGGGCGGCGTCAGCACGCACCACCGGCCGTCAAACAGCTCCGGAAAGCCGGCTTCGGGGCCCGAGTGCTCGGTGCCCGCGACTGGATGGGCGGGGATCAGATGCACGCCTTCCGGAACGTGCGGGGATAAGTCGCGCAGCACCGCCTGTTTGACCGAACCCACATCGCTGAGGATGGCCCCCGGCTTCAGCACGGGTGCGATGGTCTCGCCGATGGAGGCGTAGGTGCCGATGGGGGCGCATATGATCACGAGGTCTGCATCCTTGGCCGCCTCGGCCGCGTCTTCGCCGGCGCTATCGGCAATCCCGAGCTCGAGCGCTTTGGCGCAATGCCCGGAATTGATGTCGCCCACCGCGATGTGGTCGGCGAGGCCGTCCCGCCTGATGACGCGCGCCAGCGACGAGCCGATCAGCCCGATACCGATCAGTGCAATCCGCTGGAAATGGACCTGGCCGTCAGACATCACGCCTCCATGAATTCAGTGAGGATGTCGACCACCATCTTCATCTCTTCGTCTGTACCGATGGAGATGCGAAGTGCCTCCGGCAAGCCATAGCCGCCCATCCGCCGAACGATGATGCCCCTGGCGCGAAGAAAGGCGTCCGCGGCCTCGGCGTTCTTTCCCGGTTCTTCGGCAAATCGGGCAAGGACGAAGTTGCAAACGCCGTCCGGGACGGTGATCCCGATATTGCGCAGCGCGTTGGTGGTCCATTCGCGGCACGCGTCGTTGTGCTTGCGGGACATCTCGACGAACTCATCATCGCCGAGGGCGGCAAGCGCCGCCGCCTGGCCTGAGTTGGAGACGTTGAACGGGCTTCGCAGCCGGTTCAAAACCTCGATGACCATTTCGGGCCCGTAGCACCAGCCGATCCTCAGCCCGCCGAGACCATAAATTTTCGAGAACGTCCTGAGCATCAGGATATTGTCCGATCCGTCGACCAGATTGATACCCGGCTCGTAATCGTTCTTGCTCACGTACTCGCAATACGCGGCATCCAGGACCACAAGCACATGGTCCGGCAGGCCGGCGCGCAGCCGCTTGATCTCGTCGACCGGGAGGTAGGTGCCGGTGGGATTGTTGGGGTTGGCGAGGAAGAGCAATTTGGTGTTCCCGCCCGCCCGTTCCAGCAAATTGTCCACGTCGGCCGTAATCCCATCTTCCGGCGCCGCGACCAGCGTCGCCCGCACGCCCCGGGCATAGATGGGGTACATGGCAAACGCGTGAGCGGTAAACAACACCTCGTCGCCGACCCCGGCGTAAGCCCGGCAGAGGAGGGTGATCAGATCGTCCGATCCGGCGCCAACGACGATCCGCTCCATATCGATGCCATTCTTGTCGGCGAGCGCGGCACGCAATTTTTGTGAATCACCGTCCGGGTAGCGGTAGACCTCGTCCGCCGTATCCTTGAGGGCCTGCATGGCCTTCGGCGAGGGGCCGAAGGCACCCTCGTTGGAAGCTAGTTTGATGACCCGGTCCACGCCCTCAATTTCGGATTCCCCGCCCACATAGGGGGCGATATCCAGGAGGCCTGGAAGGGGCCTGGGGCCGGTCGCACCGCCGGTCATTTGTCTGCCTCCAAACTGTGGGCCGGACCCCACCTCCTGGGCCCGGGAAAGGCGACAGTGATAGTCCTAGGCATCTGTAAAATCAAAGAAAACATTGACACTTACCGGGATGATTCATAGCTATGAGGCCTTTCCGCCGCCGGGTTGGGCTGATTTTGCGCGGCCTGCGCGGGTGGCCGGGACGGTGGAAGCGAATTCTGAATTTGGGCGGACGAGGCAATGACTGCGCCGGACGAACATTCTGCGGCAGGGTTCGAGGCACCCGAGATTTCCCATCGCTCCATTCAATTGGGCGCGGATGAACCTCTGCGCCTGGATTGCGGGGTGGAGCTCAGGGATTTCCCGATGGCGTTCGAGACCTACGGTACGCTCGACGATTCCAAGTCAAACGCCATTCTTGTTTGTCACGCGTTGAGTGGCGATCAGTATGTTGCCGGTGATCATCCGATGACCGGCCGGCCGGGCTGGTGGGAAGTGGTCGTCGGCCCCGGCAAAATCCTCGATACCGACAAATACTTCGTCATCTGCTCCAATATTCTCGGGGGCTGCATGGGCACCGTCGGACCCAAGGAGACAAATCCCGAGACAGGCGAGCCTTGGGGCCTCTCGTTCCCGGTGATCACGATCGCCGACATGGTTCGCGCGCAGGCCATGATGTTGGACGCGTTGGACATTCCGGACCTGTTCTGCGTCATCGGCGGTTCCATGGGGGGCATGCAGGTGCTGGAGTGGGCGGCAATTTACCCGGACCGGGTATTTTCGGCCGTGCCCATCGCCTGCTCGGCGCTGCATTCGGCGCAGAACATCGCGTTTCACGAAACCGGCCGCCAGGCGATCACCGCCGATCCCGACTGGCGCTCGGGGGACTACCATCGCCAGGGCGTGGTCCCGCACCGGGGGCTTGCGATCGCGCGTATGGTCGCGCACGTCACCTATATGTCGGAAGCATCCCTGCATTCGAAGTTTGGCCGCAAGCTCCAGGATCGGGATTCCGTGACCTACGGTTTCGACGCCGATTTTCAGGTGGAGAGCTATTTGCGCCATCAGGGCAGCACATTCGTCGACCGCTTCGATGCCAACTCGTACCTCTACATCACCCGGGCGATGGATTACTTCGACCTGGCCGAGCGCTACGACGGGGTTCTGGCCCAGGCGTTCCAGGAGACCGATGCCCGGTTCTGCGTGATTTCGTTCACCACCGACTGGCTGTATCCCACCGCCGAGAGCCGCCACATCGTGAAGGCGCTGAATGCCGCCGCCGCGAGTGTCAGCTTCGCCGAGATCGAGACCGATAACGGGCACGATGCATTCCTCCTCGATGAGCCGGAGTTTTGGCGGGTGCTCCGCGGATTCCTCGATGGCGCCGCCGAACAACGGGGCCTCTTGGGTTAAGTGGAGGCCGCGACGATGAATATGGCACGCAAAGAGTCCGAAGCCCGTCGGGACGCCATCCGCGTCGATCTGCAGCTTATCGCCGATATGGTGGAGCCGGGATCCAGAGTGCTCGACGTCGGTTGCGGCGATGGTGAACTGCTGGACTACCTGGTCCACTTCAAACAGGTAGACGGCCGCGGGATCGAGCTGTCGACGTCAGGGGTGAATGCCTGCGTATCGGCCGGTCTGCCCGTCATACAGGGCGACGCGGAAACGGATCTCGACGATTATCCGGTAGCCGCCTTCGACTACGTGCTGTTGAGCCAGACCCTGCAGGCGACCATGGCGCCGAAACAGGTGCTTGAAAACATGCTTAGGATCGGCAGGCGGGCGATTGTCTCTTTCCCCAATTTCGCCCACTGGCGGTGCCGGGTGGGCCTCGCCCTTCAGGGACGGATGCCGGTGAACGAGTCGCTTCCCGACCAATGGTACGACACGCCCAATATCCACTTCTGCACCATCAAGGATTTCATCCTGCTGTGTGACGAAATGAATATCACCATTGAGCGCAGCATCTCACTGGACAGTACCGGCCGCGCCCGCGGGATCGGCTCCAGCATGTTTTTCGCCAATTTAATGGGCGAACAGGCGGTCTTTCTGCTCAATCGGTCCTAAGGACTACTGGTTGGTCGCGGTGGCGTAGGAGCGCCGCCGGGCAACCTCGCCTGCGGGGGTTGCGGCGTAGATCTGTTTGCTGGCCTCGACCATGACCACGCCGCCGAAACCTTTAAACCACCTGACCCCGACATTCTCCCAGGCGCGCGCCGATGATTGGATCAGCCGCGAGCGGGCGGGCGGCACGTAAAGCGCGCCGGCCCGGGAGACCGGTGCGAACATGGTGTCCCGGAGCAGCCGGGAGAGCTGGGAATTGGTGTACGGCCTCCCGAAGCCGAACGGGGTTCTGTCGAGGCGCGCCCAAATTCCGCGGCGGTTGGGCGCGATAACCAACAGCCGCCCATTACCGGCGAGCACCCGCCAAACCTCGCGCATCAGCGGCCGTACCTGTTCGGCGCACTCGATCGCGTGAACCATGATCAGCCGGTCAACCGACAGATCGGGCAACGGCAGTTCGGCCTCCTCGCAAAGCAGGGTTTCGCCCGGACCCCCGATCGGCCAGTGGATGACGCCTTGCGGCGCCGGCATGGCGGCAATCACCCGGTGCGCCTCCTGCCGGTACTGACCGAGATAAGGGGTTGCAAACCCCACCCCGACGACGGTCTGGCCGGTTACGTCCGGCCAGCTATTGCGTATCTGTTCGCGGATCATGCGCCGCGCGACCCGTCCCAGCGGGGAGGCATAAAAGTCCCTAAGATCAATGACATCGAGCCACATGGGCCGAGCATATCACAACCGGTGGCGCAACAGGTACGCCGCCGATTGCACGCCGACCCGCGGCGCGCTATGGCTTATCCATGACCACCGATGGCGACTCCGTCATTGCCGCTCTCGGCCTGGAGCCTCATCCCGAGGGCGGCTGCTACAAGGAGATCTACCGCCATGCCTCGGCGGAGGGCGGCCGTGGTGCGGTCACCTCAATCTACTATCTGTTGCGCGCGGGTGAGACGTCCGCCTGGCACCGGGTTGATGCGACGGAAATCTGGCATTTTTACGATGGGGCGCCGTTGCGGCTATCCATCTCCCATGACGGTGCTGCCGCGGTCAGTCACATTCTGGGAACCGATCTCGCCGCCGGCCAGGCGCCGCAACTCGTGGTTCCGGCCGATGTCTGGCAGTCGGCCGAAAGCCTCGGCGGATGGACGTTGGCGGGTTGCATCGTTGCACCGGCCTTTGAATTCGACGGTTTCGAGCTGGCCCCGACAGGCTGGCGGCCGGGCGACAAGTAGGGCCAAATCAAATAAATCCGGTCATGTCCGGCCATTTTGTCGATGATATGAGCCGCCAAGGGGATCGACCGGCAAAAAGCAACGGGCCGGCCGCCACACCAAAATCATGACGCCGAAAGCGGAGACGCCGCCTCACGCGTCGTCCGTCGGTTACTTCCGTGCCGGGGAGGATTGGCATGGCCGTAGCGGGGGGCCGTAGCCGAGGGGCCGTAGCAGGGGGCGTCACGACCGTGAGCGCCGCCCTCTCCGCGAGCCACCAACGCGGCCTAAGAGTCTGACTCGAAACTCTACATTTAATAACAATGGCTTGCGATCCGCCTTGTGAGGAGTCGGATGTGTGCGACGAGGATCCATGCCTGTGCGGAGGCGATTGATTTCTCCCAGTCCTTGGCCAGTCGGCGGCATCGGTTGAGCCAGGCGAAGGTCCTCTCGACGACCCATCTCCTGGGCAGGACCTCAAAGCCCTTGGCGGTATCGGGACGTCTTATGATCTCGATCGTCCAGCGGCCGATGTCTTCGAGGGCACCCTCAAGTTTCGGTCCGCCATAGGCGGCGTCAGCGAAGAGGTGACGCAGCCGGGGGAAGCGATGACGGATCGATTTGAGGACCCCGGGGGCGCCGTCGCGGTCCTGGATATCGGCTGAATGCACGATCAGGCCGAGCAGCAGGCCGAGCGTATCGGTGACGATGTGACGCTTGCGGCCCTTGATCTTCTTGCCCGCGTCATAGCCCCGAATACCACCGCTTTCCGTGGTTTTCACGCTCTGGCTGTCGATCACCCCGGCGCTCGGGCCGGCCTCGCGTCCTTCCAACTCACGGGCCGCCACAACCAGATGATGGTTGATCGCCTCCAGCAGCCCGTTCGAGCGCCAGTCGTAGAAGTAACGCTGCACCGTGGAGGGCGGCGGGAAGTCGTTCGGCAGCATCGCCCACTGACAGCCCGTCGAGGCCATGTACATGATCGCATCCATGACATTGCGCAGCTCCGTCGTCCGCGGCCGGCCTATCTTCTTGCGCGGCGGCATGAACGGCGCGATCAACGCCCACTCCCGATCCGTAAGGTCGCTTGCATAGCGACCGCCACGGCGCTCATACTTCGGGCGAGTGATTTCGGTCCACATGTTGTGCCTCCTCGTTTGCTTTGACACAACCGAGTAAGACACAACCGACTGAAATCACTCAACTAGTTTCGAGTTGAACTCTAAAACAAATGCGTCCGCCTGGCGGTCCTTCCCGGATCCGCCATTGGCCCGGCGCGCGGTCAGTCGACGGTCCAGGTGGGGCCGCTGCGCATTAGGGCGTTGAGGTCGGGCTTGCCGCCCTTTGACTGGGCCAGTTCGACCTGGTTGCGGACCGCGCCGTCGTAGGTCTCGCTGGGATTGCAGTAGAGCACGCCGATGGCGACCGGGAATGCCGGACGCTCCATCTCCACCAGCAGGGTTGCGACCAGCTTGTTGGTCTCGTCGTGAACCAGAACGTCACCGATGGTGATGCCGTTTTCGCCGATGGTCACCACCTCCAACTCCATGGTGCCGGGGTTGAGGCGGATGCCCCTGTCGCGCTCCTTGCCGAAGACCAGCGGCTTGCCGTGCTCGACGATCAACTGGTTGTCTTCGGCGGCACCCTTCTCGGTGAACGAAGAGTACACCCCGTCATTGTAGACGATGCAGTTCTGGAACACCTCGACGAACGACGCGCCTTGGTGGGTGTGGGCGCGGGCGAAGACCTCGGGCAGGTGCTTCTGCGAGGAATCGATCGATCGGGCGATGAACTTCGCGCCGCAGCCGAGGGCGAAGGAGGCCGGGTTGACCGGCGCATCGACCGAACCCAGCGGGGTCGACGGCGAGCGCGTGCCGAGGCGGGAGGTCGGCGAGTACTGACCCTTGGTGAGCCCGTAAATCTCGTTGTTAAACAGGATGTATTGCAAGTTCACGTTGCGGCGCAGCACATGCATCAGGTGATTGCCGCCGATGGAAAGCGAATCGCCGTCGCCGGAGATGACCCACACGTCCAGGTCCGGGTTGGCGAGTTTCACCCCGGTTGCGAGGGAGGCTGCGCGTCCGTGGATGGTGTGAAAACCATAGGTCGCCATGTAGTAGGGGAAGCGCGCGGCGCACCCGATGCCGGATACGAAAACGGTCTTCTCCGGCGGCGACTGAAGATCGGCCAGGGTCTTTTGCATGGCGCGGACGATGGCGTAATCGCCGCACCCAGGGCACCAGCGGACCTCCTGGTCGGAGGCATAATCCTTGGCGGTCAGTTTTTCGGGCGGGGTTTGTACGTTCATGTTTATTGCTCCAGCCGGCTACGGACTGCGTCGACAATCTCGGCGACTTTGAACGGTTGGCCGGAAACCTTGTTCAGGCCCTCGGCGGGCAGCAGGTGCTCGCTCCGCAGTACGGTCAGCAGCTGACCGGTGTTCATTTCCGGAATCAGGACCTGCTCGTAGCCGCCGAGCAAGCTCTCCAGGTTGGCGGGCAGCGGCCAGATGTGACGGATGTGGATGTGGGACACGTCGTGGCCGTCCGCGCGCAAGATCTGAACCGCGCGGTTGATCGGACCAAATGTCGAGCCCCAGCCGACCAGCGCCATCTTGCCGCCCTGGCTGCCCAGTTCCACCGTCTGGTCCGGGATGTCCTTGGCGATGCCGCCGATTTTGGCATGGCGGGTGTCGGTCATTTTCTGGTGGTTCTCGGGCTCGTAGGAAATGTTGCCCGTGGAATAGGACTTCTCAATACCGCCAATCCGGTGCTCGAGACCCGGCGTTCCGGGAACCGCCCACGCGCGCGACAAGGTCGTTTCATCCCGCAGGAAGGGATGGAAATCATCCGGGTTGGTATGGAAGGAAACCGGGCTGGCTTCGATGGCCGTCGCGTCGGGAATCCGCCACGGTTCCGACGCGTTGGCGAGATAGCCGTCGGCCAGCAGCATGACCGGGGTCATGTACTTGGTCGCGATCCGGGCCGCCTCGATGGCGACCTCGAAGCAATCGGCGGGCGACTTGGCCGCGATGACCGCGAGCGGGCTGTCTGCGTTTCGGCCATAGACCGCCTGATGCAGATCGGATTGTTCGGTCTTCGTCGGCATACCGGTCGATGGGCCCGCGCGCTGGACGTTGATCACCACGAGGGGCAGTTCCACGGAGATGGCGAGGCCGATGGCTTCGGTCTTGAGTGCGATGCCCGGGCCGGAACTCGCCGTCACACCGAGATTGCCGGCATAGGACGCGCCGATGGCCGAGCAGACAGCGGCGATCTCGTCCTCGGCCTGGAATGTGATGACGCCGAATTCCTTGAGACGCGACAGCGTGTGAAGCACCGCCGAGGCCGGTGTGATCGGGTAGCCGGCAAAAAACAAATCGAGTTGGGTCGATTGAGAGCCGGCGATCAGACCCCAGGAAAGCGCCTCGATTCCGGTAACCGTTCGATAAAGGCCGGGATCGATTTCGGCCGCCGAGACCGTATAGGCGACCCCGCCGTCCGACACTTCCATGGTTTCGCCGAACGCATGGCCCGCATTCACGGCGGCAATATTGGCGTTGGCGATTTCAGGGCGGCTCGTGAACTTGCCGGTAAGCCAGTCGAACGTCGGTTTGCGGTTGCGGTCGTAGAGCCAATAGACAAGGCCCAGCGTCCACATGTTCTTGCAGCGAAGCGCCTCCTTCTGGCTGAGGCCCTCATCCTTGACTGCTTCCAGGGTGTTTTTGGAGACATCGATAGCGACAACCCGGTAGTTGGCGAGGCTGTCATTTTCGAGCGGGTTCTCGTCGAAGCCGGCCTTTTTCAGGTTCCGGTCGGTGAACGCGCCAGTATCCGCGACGATCAGGCCGCCATCCCGCAAATCGCCGAGGTTGACCTTCAGCGCTGCCGGGTTCAGCGCAACCAGCACGTCCGGTGCATCGCCGGCGGTCTTGATGTCACGGGATCCGAAGTGAATTTGAAAGGCCGAAACCCCGAACGTCGTGCCGGCGGGCGCCCTGATCTCAGCCGGAAAGTCCGGGAAGGTTGCCAGGTCGTTTCCGGCCAGCGCGGTGGTTTGGGTGAACTGACCCCCCGTAATCTGAATGCCGTCGCCAGAGTCCCCGGCGAAGCGGATGACAACGTCCTCCACCTCCTCGCGGATCGGTTCTTCCATGGCAATTGCGGCCGTGCCTACCATTGTCGTGCTCTCCCGACGATACTTTTACCGAAGCGGCCCCGAGGACCGCGTCGTCCGTGCAAAACTTTCTAAAGTTGGAATGTCAATCGGCGTCGATTTTCCAGGCGATCAAACCAGATCGTTCCACCAAAAAACAGCAAAAAAGCGCGCTGTCTTAACACAATGGACACCCCCCGCCAACCATCGTGTCCGCGAAAACCGTTTGATTTTCCGTGAACCCCGAAATCGACCGTTCCGGCCATTGATTTAATTGTATTTGACGACGATTCCGCGGAATTCCGCAACCACCAGTTCGTATGCCTTGCGCTTGAATGGAACGATCAGCGACGGCAGTTCATCAAGCCCCACCCACCGCCAATCGTCGAATTCCGGCTTTGCAACGCCCTGGACATCAATTTCCGCGTCCGCGCCAAGAAACCGAGCGGCGAACCACTTTTGAGTTTGTCCCCGATACCGGCCCTTCCACACCTTGCCGGCCAACGCGTCAGGCAGGTCGTAATTGATCCAATTCTCTGATTCGGCCACCAACTCGACGTTTCCTGTCCCGATCTCTTCTTCGAGTTCGCGCAACGCCGCCTGAACGGGCGCCTCTCCCTCGTCGATGCCGCCCTGCGGCATTTGCCAGGCGAGTTCCGGTATGTCGATCCGCTTGCCGACAAACACCCGGCCCTCACCGTTGAACATCAGTATGCCGACGCAGGGACGGTAGGGCAGTTCCTGTTTAGGGTCGGGCATTGGCGGAAGGTCAAGGGAGTCTATTGCGCCGGCTCGGCCGGAGCCGCACGTTGGGTGGGCGCTGATGCCGCCGCCCGGTCGGCGATCGGAACCAGCCTTTTGCGCTTGGCTGCTTTCTCGGGATCGTCTTCGTCGTCTTTGCCGGCCATCCGCCGCTTTTCAGAGGTTTGCCGATGTCTCCTCCGATTATCCCTTCAGAAGCTGATTGAAAAGCGACACACCCTGCAGCAGATCGAGGGCGCGCTGAAGTTGGAAGTCCTGCCGCTCCTCGGTCTGCGCGGGCTGGGCGCCACCACTGCCCTCGCCTTCGTTCTGCAGCGCGCCGCGGAGATCCGATTCCCGGCGGCGCTCGCCGTTGTTAACCCGCTCGACACGGGCCTGTTCGACAGCGATATCAGGATCGATGCCGACGGCCTGGATCGACCTGCCCGACGGCGTGTAGTAGCGCGCCGTGGTCAACCGCATGGCGCCGTGACGGCCCAATGGCATGATGGTCTGCACCGAACCTTTCCCGAAGGATTTGGTGCCGAGAATGATCGCTCGCTTTTGGTCCTGCAGGGCGCCGGCGACAATCTCGGAAGCCGAAGCCGAACCGCCGTTGATCAGCACGACGATGGGTTTGCCGTCGGCCAAATCGCCGGGTCGGGCATTGAACCGCTGATGCTGCTCTTTCTCGCGGGTGCGGGTCGAGACGATCTCACCCTGTTCCAGAAACGCGTCGGAGACGCCAACCGCCTGATCCAGGAGGCCGCCCGGGTTGTTACGGAGATCGAGGACCACGCCTTTGAATTTGTCACCCAGTTCGGTCTTGAGTTTCGCCATGGCCTTGTTGAGGCCGTCGGTCGTCGGTTGGCTGAAAGATGAAATCCGGACGTAGGCGATCTCGCCCTCAACTCGTGAGCGCACCGTCCGGAGCGGGATAACCGCCCGGGTGATGGTGACGTCGAAGGCCGCGGTATTTTCGCGCTTGATGGTCAGCTTGATGTCCGAGCCCACCTTGCCCCGCATGAGTTCCACTGCCTCTCCAAGCGTGAGCCCGAGGACCGGTTTGCCATCCAAGTGAGTGATGAAATCGCCGGGCTTGATGCCGCTCCGCGAGGCGGGCGTGTCATCGATGGGCGAGACCACCTTGACGAAGCCGTTTTCCATAGTCACTTCGATGCCCAATCCGCCGAACTTGCCGCGGGTCTGGACCTGCATGTCCTTGAAGTTCTTGGCATTGAGGTAGCTGGAGTGGGGGTCCAGAGATGTCAGCATGCCGGTAATGGCCGCTTCGATCAGTTCCTCATCCGAAACTTCCTCCACATATTCGGCCCGCACCCGTTCGAACACGTCACCAAACAGGTTGAGGAGTCGATAGGTGTCGGCGTTGTTCTTCGTATCGGCCACCGCCGGGGAGCCGATCAACAGGGTGACGGCCAATGCCGCGGTCAGTGCCGAGAAGAAAACCCTTTTCATGTTTTCGCCTTACTTTGTCTGAGCTACGAGCCAAGGAAGGGGATTGATGGGCCGCCCCTTCCGCCGAAATTCGACATACAGCGACGGCTTCTCCTGAGCCGCCGGTCCCATGACCCCCACCGGTTCACCTGCCAATAACCACTGTCCCGGTGTGCCGTTGATGCGGGTCATCCCCGCAAGCAGGCTATGATATCCTTCGCTGTGTTCGATGATCAATAGCTGCCCGTAACCCCTGAAATTCCCGGCAAAAACCACCTTGCCGTCATAGGGCGCCACGACCTGGGCCTTGGCCGCCGTTTCGATCTCGATGCCCTTTCGGGTGATTCCGGGGCGAATCACCTCCCCATAGCGGCCCTTGACCCGGCCAACCACGGGCAACGGCAGTCTTCCCTTGGCCCGCGAAATTGGGCGCCGGGACCCGAGGGCGGTCTCCGCCGGCCTCGCGGCGGCTGCGCGCCCGGCGTCCTTTTTGGCTGGTATCCCGGGTTTTGCCAGGAGATTGGATTGTGGCGTCGCCGTGAGTGCCCGCTCCCGGTCCGCCTCCAGCGTGCGGAACAGGTCCCGAAGATCGGTGACTTTTGCCGTCAGGGCCGCCAGGCGCTTAGCCTCGGCCCGCCGGGCGGAGGCGATCTCATCGCGCTCACGGCTCTTCTCCAGCTGCAGCGAGGCCAGCTTGCCACGCTGCATATCGATCTCCTTCCGGGCATCCTCCAGCCGGCGGCGGCTCTCCAAGATGTGATCGCGGGTTTCGTTAAGAGCCAACAGATCGTCGCGAATCCGCGACGCCTGATCTTGCAGCCGCGGCACCGTGGATTGCAGCAAAATGGCCGTGCGGACCAAATCGGCGGGTTTCAACGGCTGAACCACGACCGCCTCGGGCGGGAACAGCGACAACCGGTGAATGGCCGAGAGCACCTGCGCGTATTGGGTGTGCCGGTCGGCCAGCAGCGCGTTTTTGGCCTTTTCCGCCGCATTGAGATCGCGGACTTCGGATTCCAACTCGTTGATCTTGGTTTCAAGAGCCTGGATCCGACGCGCGGCGATCACACGCGCCCGCCGGAGTTGACCCAACTCCCGGCCGAGCCGCTTGTCCTGCCGGTCGAGCGACTTGCTCTTGGACTTGCTTCGTTGGAGTTCTTTCTCGGCTTCCTTTAGGTCGCCGCCGACAGTCTGCGCCGCCGCCGCAATGGGCACGGCAAGGCTGAACAGGAGCAATGGAATTACTTTGAGCGCGGTGGTTCTATTCCGCCGCATGGGTCTCGGGCGCGTCCGCCATGTCGACGAGGCTGGTGCCGGTCATCTCCGCGGGCTGGGCCAGCCCCATGAGGGTCAGGATAGTCGGTGCGATATCGGCCAGTACGCCGTCCTTCAATGCGCCGGCGCCGTCCGGCGGCCGCACCATGATGAACGGAACCGGCAGGGTCGTGTGCGCGGTGTGCGGCTGGCCGGTTTCGTGGTCGAACATCTGCTCGGCGTTGCCGTGATCGGCGGTGATCAGCATGGTCCCGCCGGCGGCCGTGACCGCCTCTTCGAGCCGGCCGAGGCAGGCGTCAACGGTTTCGGCCGCCTTGACGGCCGCGTCGAAGACCCCGGTGTGCCCGACCATGTCCCCATTGGCGTAGTTGACCACGATGAGGTCGAATTTGCCGCTCGCAATTTCCGTCACCAGCTTGTCGGTCACTTCGGGGGCCGACATCTCGGGCTGCAGATCGTAGGTCGCCACCTTGGGTGAGGGGACCAGGATGCGTTCCTCGCCGTCGAACATCTTCTCTTCGCCGCCGTTGAAGAAGAACGTCACGTGGGCGTACTTCTCGGTTTCGGCAATGCGAAGCTGGGTCATGCCCTGGTTGGCGACAATCTCGCCGAGAATGTTGTCGAGAGGACGCTGGGGGAACAGGGCCTCAAGGAATTCGTTCAACTCGGTTGAGTACTCGGTCATTCCCCGGCGGGCGGCGAAGTCGACCGTGCGCGCGCGCGCGAATCCGTCGAAGGAAGGATCGACCAGGGACGTCAAAATCTCCCGCGCCCGGTCGGCCCGGAAGTTGGCCATCAGGATGGCGTCACCGTCGGCCATGCCGGTGTAGCCCTCGATGGCCGTCGGCGGGACAAACTCGTCGGTCGCGTCATTGGCGTAGCTTTGTTCAATGGCGGCAATTGCGGCCGGCGCCGTTTCGCCGGCGCCGTCGACCAAGCAGTTGTAGGCCAGTTCAACCCGGTTCCAGCGCTTGTCCCGGTCCATCGCGTAATAGCGGCCGCTGATGGTGCCGATGCGCACCCGTCCGCTGCCGGCCACATCGGTGAGCAATGTTTCGACGAACTCCTCGGCGCTGGAGGGCGGGGTATCCCGGCCATCCAGAAATCCGTGGATGACGACGTCGATTCCCGCATCGGCGATGGTGTTGGCGAGCGCCGCCATATGGTCCTGGTGGGAATGGACTCCGCCTGGGGACAATAGTCCCATGAGGTGACAGCTCCCGCCGGATCTTTTGAGCGCGTCGATTAGGCTTACAAGGCGCTCGTTCACGGCGAGGCTGCCGTCGGCGACCGCTTGATCAATTAACGGCAAGTCCTGAATGACCACCCGCCCGCCACCGATGTTCATATGGCCGACCTCGGAATTTCCCATCTGCCCCTCGGGCAGACCCACATCCAGGGCGGACGCCTGCAGTTTCGAATGGGGGTAGATATCCGTCATCCGGTCCCAATTGGGGGTCCGGGCCTGGAAAATGGCGTTGTCGTCGCCGCCCGCGCGATCGCCCCAGCCGTCCAGAATACAGAGGACGACGGGCCTGGGCCGGCTCTCGGGATTTACGGTGTCAGGCATGGCGACAATATAGGGTCAACGATCGCGTCTGGCTATTTGTGATAGGGGTGGCCGGTCCGGATGCATTGCGCTCGATAGAGCTGCTCCATCAGCACTGCGCGGGCCAGCAAATGAGGAAGAGTCAAAGCGCCGAGGGATAGTTTGAAATCCGCCCGGTCGAGTACGGCGCCATCGAGCCCGTCGGCGCCGCCGACGACAAAAGAGAGGGATGAATGTCCGGCGTCCATCCATTGGCCGACTTTCCGGGCGAGGTCGCCGCTGGAGAGCACCCTGCCGGTCCGATCCAGGACGACGACAAACCCTTTGGCGGGCAGGGCATCAAGAAGCTTCTTCCCCTCGCTGGCCATCCGCCCGGTGGCCGGGAGCCGGCGCCGTTCCTCGACCTCCTTCAATTTCACGGGCGTCGCGAGCCGCCGCGCATACTCGTCGCAAATCTCGCGTTCAGGGCCGCTTTTCGCGCGCCCGACCGCGGCGACAATAATTTCCATATCGGTGTCCGTCCCTGCGCGTCGGCGGGGCGCGCCTAAATCAGGCGACCCGTTCCGATTGTGGCGCCGGTTTGGCCTGCGGGCGCTGCATCGGTTCGCCCCAGATCTTTTCCAGGTCGTAGAACTCTCTGAACTCCGGGCGGAACAGATGCACGACGACGTCACCGCCATCGAGCAATACCCAGTCGCAGGCGGGTGTCCCCTCGATGGAAATCCCTTTGATGCCTTTGGCTTTGAGTTTTTCCCGGAGGTGCTGGGCCATGGTGTTGACCAAGCGTTGCGAGGTGCCGGTGGCAATAACCATGTAGTCCGCGAAATCGGTCTTGCCTGCGAGGTCGATGACCACAACGTCCTTCGCCTTGTCGTCATCGAGAGAGGCTTCAATCAGCTCCAACATGTTATCGGAGACGGGAAGCTTAACTTTGGTGTCGGTTATGGCAGTCTTCTCCTTTGCTTGCACGACAACTATGTTTGCGGCCAATCCGCTTCCTCCTCAGCGCGGAGGCGGGTAGCCGATACCGCGTCGGGCCGGGTGCGCAGGAAAACCCACGCGGGCGGCTTCATGAGCGCCAAGCCTGAGGCCCGGATACCGCGTACCCGATAACGGGCGAAACGGCGGGCCGCCCTTCCGGACAACGCACGTCTAGAATATGTAGGCCTGGGAAAAATCGCAATGGGGATAGCGCGAAACAGAGCGCGCCAGTGTTTCCACTTGGGAAACTGCAAGAGATTGTCCGCGCCCATCAGCCACACAAACCGGTCTCCGGCGAATCGCTCCCGCAGCGCGGCAATCGTGTCGACGGTGTAGCGGGTTCCCAATTCCTTCTCGATATCGCTGACCATGATCCGGGGATGGTCGGCGATCGCGGCCGCGTGCTCTAGGCGGCGGTCATAGCCGGCGAGGCCGTCGGCGGACTTCAAGGGGTTTTGCGGCGACACCAGCCACCACACCTCGTCGAGGTCCAAACGGTCCAGGGCTTCAAGACTGATCTGACGGTGACCGTGATGGGCGGGGTTGAACGAGCCGCCAAGCAATCCGATGCAGCGGGGACGAGCCAACGGCGCGGACTTTCCTAGGGCCGTACCTGGCCGCTGCCGCGCACCACGTACTTGAAGGTGGTGAGTTGCTCGAGGCCGACCGGCCCACGCGCGTGCATCTTGCCGGTGGCAATGCCGATCTCGGCGCCCATGCCGAACTCGCCGCCGTCGGCGAACTGGGTCGAGGCGTTGTGGAGCGCGATAGCGCTGTTGACGCCGGTCAGGAACCTGTCGGCGGCCGCGGCGTCCTCGGTGACGATGGCGTCGGTGTGTTCGGTGCCGTGGCGGTTCACGTGCTCGATGGCCTCGTCGACGCCGGAGACCTGTTTCACCGCAATGATGCTGTCGAGATATTCCGTATCCCAGTCCTCTTCGGTAGCGGGAATCACCCGGCTGTCCAGCTTCCGCGTGTCGGCGTCGCCGCGAACTTCGCAACCGGCATCGAACAGGGCGTCCAAGATGTCCGGCAGATGAATGGGCGCAGCCGTCCGGTCGATCAGCACCGTTTCCGTCGCGCCGCAAATGCTGACCCGCCGCATTTTGCCGTTAACCACAATATCCCGGGCCATGTCAGGCTTCGCACCCTCGTTCACATAAATGTGGCAGTTACCTTCCAGGTGTGAAAACACCGGCACCCGCGCCTCGTCCATGACCCTTTGCACGAGGCTCTTGCCGCCCCGGGGCACAATCACGTCGATGGATTCCACCATTTTCAGCATCTCGCCAACGGCCGCCCGGTCGGTGGTCGGGACCATCTGAATGCACGCTTCCGGCAGGTTGGCCATGCGCAGCCCATCCTGCATGGAGGCAAGGATGGCGCCCGACGAGTGGTAGCTTTCCGATCCGCCCCGCAGGATTGAGGCGTTGCCTGATTTGAGGCAAAGCCCGCCGGCATCCGCCGTCACATTGGGCCGCGATTCATAAATGATACCGATGACGCCGAGCGGCGTGCGGACCCGTTCGATATGAAGACCGTTGGGACGATCCCATTCAGCAATCCTGGTGCCCACCGGATCTTCGAGGCCGGCGATGTCCTCGAGGCCCTTGGCCATCCCCTCGATCCTGTCGTCGTCGAGTTTCAACCGGTCGAGGAGTGCGGCGGTCAGGCCCTTCTTCTCGCCCCCCGCCATGTCGAGGTCGTTGGCGGCTTTGAGATCGGCCGCCTTGTCGCGGAAACTCGCGGCTGCTTCGCGCAAGGCCCGGTTCTTGGCGTCGGTGGAGGCGGTGAACAAATCCTGCGCGGCCGCCTTGGCGGCATCGCCGATTTGACGCATCAGGGCAGGAATGTCTTTTGTCGTTTCGGTCATTGGTTCGTTCCGAGCTATCCGACCACCAGATCGTCCCGGTGGATCATCTCGTCGCGGCCACGGTAGCCGAGACGTTCCTCTATTTCACGGCTTTTGTGTCCGGCGATCAGCCGCGCATCGTCGGACGAATAGGCGCTCAAGCCCCGTCCGAGGTCGGTGCCGTCCTGAGCCCGGACGGCCACCGGATCACCCCGTTGGAAGTCCCCTTCCACCGACGTGACCCCGGCGGGCAACAGGCTGCGGCCCGATTTTAGCGCGTTGATGGCGCCGTCATCGACGATCAGCGCCCCGACGGGCTGTAGCGCCCCGGCGATCCAGCGCTTGCGTTCGGATTGGGGGGTGCCGCTTGGGCGGAACCAGGTGCTGGTGGCGCCGTCCTCGAGCGCCGCCAGGGGGTTGAGGCCGCGGCCCTTGGTGATGGCCATGGCGCAGCCCGCCGCCAATGATTGCTTGGCAGCCGCCAGTTTCGTAACCATGCCGCCGGAACTGTCCGATGACGATGCCTCACCGGCCATGGCGTCGATCTCGGCGGTCAATTCCGTTACCTCGGGCACCAATTGTGCCCCGCCATCCTTGGCGGGGTCCGACGTGTACAGGCCGTCGATGTCCGACAGCAGGACCAATGCATCCGCGCTGATCATGGCCGCCACTCGGGCCGCCAGCCGGTCGTTGTCGCCGAAACGGATCTCGTCGGTGGCGACACTGTCGTTCTCGTTGATCAGGGGGACGGCGCCGACACCCAGCAATGTGGTCAGGGTGTTGCGGGCATTGAGGTAGCGCCGCCGGTTCTCGCTGTCGTCCAGGGTGAGCAGGATCTGCGCGACGGTGAGGTCATGCCGTCCCAATGCCTCCTGATAGGCGTGGGCGAGGCGCACCATCCCCGCCGCCGCGGCGGCCTGTTTCTGCTCGAGCGCCAGATCACCGGTTTTGAATTCGAGATAACGCCGTCCGAGGGCAATGGCGCCGGACGACACGATGACGATTTCACGGCCTCGTCCGGTCCACGAAGCCACGTCATCGGCCAGGGAATCCAGCCACTCCCGATGAAGGGCGCCGTTCTCGGTATCGACCAGCAGGACCGAACCGATCTTGACCACAATCCGCTTGGCGCCGCCGAGAATATCGCTGGTCGCGCTCATTCGGCTGCCTCCGCTTCCGAAGCGCGCACCTCGGCGATCACCTGACGCAGTTTGCGGAGCGTTTCCGGCACGCCGAGGGATGACGCGCTGGAGAGGGCGATGACCTCCCCCCCGCAATGGTCGGTCAAGGCGCCAACCCGCTTCGCCGTTGCGTCCTCGTCCAGGGCGTCGCATTTGGAGAGAGCAACCAACTCCCGCTTATCGCTCAGGCCGGCGCCATAGGCCGCCAATTCTTCCCGCACCATGTCGTAGTTTTCGCCAAATGCCTCGTCGGTGCCGTCGACCAGATGCAGCAGGACGCCACAGCGTTCGATGTGACCGAGAAACCGGTCGCCCAATCCGGCGCCCCCGTGGGCGCCTTCGATCAGGCCGGGGATATCGGCGATCACCATCTCGGCATCATCCGCATAAGCAACGCCCAGATTGGGGTGGATGGTGGTAAAAGGATAGTCGGCGATCTTGGGCCGCGCCCGGGTGACGGCGGCAAGAAAGGTGGATTTGCCCGCATTGGGCAGCCCCACCAGTCCGGCGTCGGCAATCAGCTTCAACCGCAACCATATCCAGCGCTCCTCGCCCGGGTAGCCGTCATCGGCCCGCCGGGGCGCCTGGTGGGTGGACGACTTGAAACGGGTATTGCCGCGTCCGCCGTCGCCGCCCTTGGCGAGCACGACGGATTGCCCGACCTCCGTAAGGTCGGCGAAAACCGTTTCCCGGTCCTCATCCAGAATCTCGGTGCCGACCGGGACTTTGAGCACCCGATCTTCGCCGGACTTGCCGGCGCGGTTCCTGCCCATGCCGTGGGCGCCGCGCCGGGCCTTGAAGTGCTGCTGGTACCTGAAGTCGATCAACGTGTTCAGATCGGCCACGCATTCGACAATGACGTCGCCGCCCCGGCCGCCGTCGCCCCCGTCGGGACCGCCGAACTCCACATACTTCTCGCGGCGAAAGCTGACGCAGCCGCCGCCGCCGTCACCGCTCTTTATGTAGACTTTCGCTTCGTCGAGGAATTTCACCGGTCCGATCCTGTTGGGCCATTCTAGCCCGGGCGCGTCAAAAAAGGGGAATGGCCGGCCATTCCCCTTCGGTTCGGAACGGTCGGCCGGCTATTTAGCTGGCCGGTTCCACCGCCACGTAGACCCGGTCGAACTTCTTGCGCTGGAACGCCACCTTGCCGTCGGTCAACGCGAACAAGGTGTGGTCGCGGCCCATGCCGACATTGTCCCCGGGGTGATACTTGGTGCCCCGCTGGCGGATGATGATGTTGCCGGCGATGACCGCCTCGCCGCCGTATTTCTTGATGCCGAGGCGCCGGCCGGCTGAGTCGCGGCCGTTGCGGGAGCTGCCGCCTGCTTTCTTATGTGCCATCTCGAATGCTCCTGGGAATCCTAATCGTCTTTCTTCGCGGGCGCCTTTTTCGCAGCCGGCTTCTTGGCCGCGGGCTTCTTCGCCGCGGTTGATGTGGAGGCTGCCGCCTTGGCCGCGGGCTTCTTGGCCGCCGTGGATTTCGCTGCCGGCTTCTTCGCGGCGGTCGATTTTGCCGCCGCGGGCTTCTTGGCCGCAGGTTTCTTCGCCGCCGGTTTGGCTTGGGCCTTCTTGGCCGCGGGCTTCGCCTCGGCTTTGGCTTCGGCCTCCGCGGCTTTTGGCGCTTCCTTCCCGGCGGGCTTCTCGGTCTTCCTGGCTGCCGGTTTCTTAGCAGCTTGGCCGCCCTTCTTGGATCCTTGGCCGTTGATCTCGGTGATCCTCAGTACCGTCCGAAGCTGGCGGTGCCCCTTGGTCCGGCGGTAGCCCTGACGGCGCTTTTTCTTGAATACCGTAATCTTCTCGCCGCGGCCCTGCTCGACCACTTCGCCGGTCACCGTCGCGTTGGCGATCATCGGCGTGCCGACGGCCGGCGCCTTGCCGTCTTCGCCCAGCATCAGCACGCTGTCGAAGGTGACGGCCGAGCCCTCATCGGCGGTCAGTTTCTCGACCACGATGATGTCGCCGGGTGTCACCCGATACTGCTTCCCGCCGGTCTTGATGACTGCGAACATTGTCTTTGCAATCCATATGAATTGGGCGCCCCCGGCAGGCGCCGAAGGCCGCGGAAACTACCGCCCGGACGCCACCCTGTCAAATGGTTTAGGGGCGCGGTTTCAGGCGTTTCCGGGCGGTCGCCAATTTGCCCTTTCGGATCGGGGTGAAATCCATTAACACTCGCGCTCCCAGGTGAGGTGCCGGAGCGGTCGAACGGGGCGGTCTCGAAAACCGTTGTGCCTTATGGGTACCGTGGGTTCGAATCCCACCCTCACCGCCATTCAGTCCTGGAGATTTTGAAGGTCTCCGGCGTCTCTCCGAAAGTGTTCAACGTTTCAATGGGTTGTGGCCTGGGCGGTGCTCTGTCCGGCGCCGGAATGGAGCCCAGAGAGCCGGTTTCTGGTCTTATTCTCGAATATTTCTCCAACGGCCATTTTCGAGGTCTCCATTAGCTCAAACCGCGTGCATGATTTGGGCGCATTTGCCGGCCTCAAGCCGAAGTCTGGTTTCAAATTTGTTTGGAGAAGGAGATTCTAGAGAATTAGGCTTAGGAGAAACCAAGTTGAAGTCGTTGGTCGTCCCAGGTCGTCGGGATGTTCGCCGCGATCAAACATTTCTGTGTCAGATCAACCGGCTGCCGGCCCCTTATGATGTCCTCGACGATGGACGGTGCGAGCTGGGCGAGGGGGAGAATCCTGCGGATATACCCATGGGTGACCCCTTCCTCTTTGGCGAGAGATCGAATGGATCCGGCTTTGCCCGTTATGATGAAATCGTTCCAGTGCCGGGATTTGGCGATAGCCTTGATAAGAGCCGGGTCGGGTTTTGTCTCAGGGCCGCCATTGTTTACTTTGATGATCAGCTTGGTTTCGGCGCCGCGCCGCCTGATGGCTACCTCAACATCTAGCTCGACAGGTCTCTCCGAGGCAATTTCAATCTGATCACCCGTCAACCACCCCCTCAATCGCGACGGACCGATCAGCACCTTGATCCGCGATTTGTGCAATTCAATTCGCTGGACGAAGTCGATCATCGCCACTTTCTGTTCACCAGATGGTCCATGAATGAAGACGGTAATCTTCTCATTGATGCGGTCCAGGATATAGCGGCGGGCGCTTAGATCATCTTCCGGCAGGTCGAGCGTATCGAGAATTGCCTGATCATCCCGCAAGAACCGGGAGATTTCCGTCGTGACGATCTTCTCGATGTCGTTGGCCGGAATACGTACCGGAGGATAATCGTCATCGGCGCCATCCGGTGTGACATAGTATCTGTAACGCCGATCTCCCTTCTGGCTATGGCTCGGCGTAAGGCGACGGCCGTATTCATCATAGAGGAGGCCAGCGAGCAGGCTGGTCTCTGTCGAGTTTCGGCCGGTCTTTCGCTCCACTCTATTTGTGTTCAATAAGCTCTGTCCGCGCTGCCAGATTTCCGGATCCACAATTCCCTCATGTTCGCCTGGGTACCGCTTGTCCTTATGCCGGATGTCACCAATGTAGGTGGGATTTTGGAGAAGCGCGTAGAGGGAGCCCCGGGCGAAGGGCTTGCCGCCGGTGACATTCCCCCTGGCGCTGGTGCGTCTCTTTGAGACGTAACCTTGTGTCGTCAGTTCCTGTCTAAGTTTGCGCACGCATCCCAGGGCTAAATAGCGCTCAAATATTTGTCGGACCTGTTCGGCTTCTTGTTCGTTCACGACCAGTTTGCGGTCCACGATGTCGTAGCCAAGCGGCACGTTGCCGCCCATCCAAATGCCTTTCTTCTTGGAGGCGGCAAACTTGTCCCGGATACGCTCGCCGGTCACTTCCCGTTCAAACTGAGCGAAGGAGAGAAGCACGTTGAGCGTCAACCGGCCCATGGAGGTGGTGGTGTTGAACTGTTGGGGGCTTATGATCATTACTTGACAAACTCATTTTGATGGCCTATATTCAGGGGACAGAAACGGAGACGAGAAATGACCAAGAAAGCCCCCGGAAAATCCCATCGCGAAGGCATGACCCTTGTTCAATTGATGGACATGTTCCCTAGCGAGGAAGCCGCCGCGGAATGGTTTGAATCCATCGTTTGGGAGGGCGGCCGCCATTGCCCGAAATGCGGTTCGGTAGAGACCAAGGAAGTCCCGAACGCCAAACCCATGCCCTACTGGTGCAAGGGGTGCCGGTCGTATTTCTCGGTTCGCACGGGCACGCCGATGGCCCGGTCCAATGTCCCTCTCCGCAAATGGGCAATTGCGATCTATCTTGTTTTGACTTCTCTCAAATCGGTTTCGTCCATGAAGCTCCACCGGGATATTGGCGTCTCGCAACGGGCGGCTTGGTTCATGCTGCACCGCATCCGCGAGGCGTGGGGCGAAGATGACGATGAGCCGTTTGACGGTCCTGTAGAGGTCGATGAGACCTACATGGGCGGAAAACGCAAGAACATGTCGAACGCCCAACGTCGGGCGCTGAAAGACGCCGGACGGGGTGCCGTTGGTAAGACCGCGGTTGTCGGCATCAAGGACCGGGCGACGAACGAAGTCCGCGCCGAGGTCGTTACCGATACGACCGGCGAGACGCTTCAGGATTTCGTTGAGGAAAACACCGAGGAAGACGCGATGGTCTACACCGATGATGCGAAGGCGTACAAGGGCGTCGAGCGGGAGCACGAAGCGGTGCGGCACAGTGTCTCCGAATACGTCCGAGGACAGGCTCACACCAACGGAATCGAGTCCTTTTGGGCCATGCTCAAACGGGCGCATGGCGGGACGTTCCACAAGATTTCGCCGAAGCATCTTCAACGCTACGTCTCCGAGTTTGCTGGCAAGCACAACATCCGCAATTCAGACACGCTTGCCCAGATGCGGGATACCGTCGCCCGGCTCGTCGGCAGAAACCTTCTCTACCGCGACCTTATCGCCCGAAACGGACTTTCGAACGCGGGCCGGTAGCGGCCCCGTCTTTCGGAACAGCGCTTTCACCAACTTTTCCGGGGTTGCACCCTTCAAGTGGACCTTCGGATCTATCATCGGTACGCCTCGGGTCATGTCCGTATTCCTTCTCGTTTGAGTTTGGCCACCAACTCTTCCTGCGTTCCCGTGCCCTTTGCCGAATTGCACGCTCCGCACAGCAGTTGCAGGTTGTCGTAGTTATCCTGTCCGCCCTTGGCCTGGGGCACGATGTGGTCAATGGTGAAGTTGCGGAACGGGAAGCCCATCAGGCAACCGTTGCAGATGCCCTCCTGCTTCCCGAACAAGGTGTGCTTGTAGTCAGTCGGATGGGGATGCAGCCAGAAGTCGGAAAGAGCAGGGATGTCCTCACGGTGGATCACATCGTCGAACAACTCGCCCCGATCTTCGCGCAGCCGTTTCAAGACGAGCCGCGCCGCTATGGGCGAAAGATCTATCCCCGCCCATTCCCGATTGAGCCTGTCCGCCGCCACAAGAGCCGTGGCGCAGCCGCAAAACGGGTCGAACACGATGTCACCGGGGTTGCTCGATGCCTCAATGATCCGTCCTAAAAGAGCAAGAGGTTTTTGGGTTGGGTAGCCAACCCGTTCCTTTGCCGCATGGGAAAGCGGTCGAATATCGGTCACAACATCTTGCACAGCGCTTCCGGGCATTTCATGCAGATATCGCTTGAAGCCGGGCTTGTCGCCTTTCTCCGGCCAGTGAAGTCGGCCCATTTCGTCCAAAGCATCTAAGGCCGCATGAGTTGAGGCGGGCAGTGCTTCGCCCCCAGGGAATGACCGCGAGGGTGCCCAATGTCGGCTGCCTGGATCAATGCCTCGCCACGGCCTGCCGGATTCCCCGCCTCGTGGTTCTGCTGCTGTCAAATCGCCGATACGGTAGCGTCCCTTGCTGTCCTGGTGTCGATAGAATTTCTCGACATATTCCGGGTCATAAGGCTGGAATATACGGTTCCACTGAAATTGTGATCCGCCGTAGAACAGGATCGTATCGTGGACCGGCCCCCATCCCTTCATCGCGTTATGCGCACTCGTCCGTTTCCAGACAATCTCATTCACGAATCCGTTGCGACCAAAAATGCCGTCCATCAACAGTTTCAAATAGTGAGAAGCGGTAGGGTCGCAGTGAAGATAGATGCTCCCCGTCTCTTTCAGGATTCGCCTCATTTCCAAGAGCCGCACCGCCATCATGATGAGATACGCCTTCATGGACTTTCCGTGCGTCACGCCGGCGGCGTCGATGGCGGCATAGAGCTTGGGCTCACGCTCCGCGATCTCGCCGTGCCATGCCTCATCCACATCCGAGAAGGTCCATGTGTCCTTGAATGCAGCCCCGGCGGCCTCGGAGCCGATGGGCGCGGCGTAGTCCTGATTGCTGTTGAACGGCGGGTCCAAGTAGATCAGATCCACCGATTCCGAGTTCATGCCGCGCATGACGGAGAGATTGTCGCCAGTCCAGATCGTCCGGTTTTTCCAGTTCGGGGGAGCCATCTACCCCCCCCCCCTCGATTCTTGGCCTCGGCTTCCTTCAGCTCCCGGATTTTTCTATCCGCGGCCGCAGACAGGTCCTTCACGCTCTCGTTCAATTTCTCGATTTCCGCGCGGCGCTTCCGGTATTCGGCCTTCTGCTCGGCAAAAAACCCCATTAATCGTTCTTCTATCTCGGCATTCAGGCGGGCACCATCTTCGCGGTGCCTTTTGGCAAGGGCGTTGAGGCGCACCGCCATGATGCCCAAGACCGGCGCGGTTAAGGCTATGAGGAGCCCGAAACGGAGCCCCAGCGCTTTGGCCATATCCCATGCACTGCCTGTCGCTTGCAGGCGCTCTACCTCGACCAACGCCCCGCCTACCATTTCCATGCCCCACAGGACAATCGCCACGAACAGTACGCCAAGAAGAAAATTCGTGGCGTACTTTCCGAACCGCTTCTCGTATTCCTCAATGAGGCCACCAAAGCCAAGGTCCATTAGGATTGCCCGCAACCAGACTATCGGGTTGACGCTCTCGCGAAGCGCCGTGACTGTGCCTATCATGGCCGATTCCTTCGATTCGTCAAGTAATGATCATAAGCCCCAACTGTTGAGTAACGGAGACAAACGAGACGTCCTGGGCGTCGAAGATCTCAACCATTTTGGCAAAGTCGGAGAGAGCCCGGCTGAGGCGGTCTACCTTATAGACGACAACCACGTCCACGAGGCCGTTTCCAATGTCATCCCGGAGTTGCTGTAGGGCAGGGCGCTCCATGGTGCCGCCGGAATATCCGCCATCGTCATATTGGGTCTCAATCAACTCCCAGCCTTCATGCTTCTGGCTGGCGATAAAGGCTGCGCAGGCCTCCCGTTGGGCATCCAGACTATTAAAGTTCTGTTCCAGGCCTTCTTCGGAGGATTTGCGGGTGTAGATTGCGCAGCGGCGCATGGATTGATGTTCAGCCATGTTTAAATGCTCCGTTTCCGGTCTTTTAGGCCGAAGAACGCAGGCCCAGACCACTTGGTGCCGGTGATCTCAAAGGCGATCCTGGAGAGACTCCGGTATCGTTGGCTCTGATATTCGTATCTGTCTTCCAACACCGTCACTTCATGGATTGTTCCCTGCCAGTCCCGGATCAGGCGGGTGCCGGGTTTGATGGATCGCTCCGGGACAGGGGAATAGGCCGGATTGCGCTCCAATTCCTTGGCGATCTTGGTCAATTTGGCCTTGGTCCTGTCGCTTAGCCCGCCATGCTCCAGTTCCTGCAGCCGGTAGGCGATGTTGGCGGACAGAAAGGCCTGGCTGGCTCGGGTCGGAGGTGACTTTCCGTAGAGATTGATGAAGGTCTCTTTCAACTCCGCGGGTGACAAGGACGGGATGGTTTCCAAGGTGATTTGCGTCGTAATTGGCATGGATGAACCTCCTATTCAGTGGGTCCATCCACGCTCCCTTGGGGCAAGTAGTCCAGTCGAAAGAGAGAGAATAGTGGGGTTATTTGACCCTCAAACACTGACCAATGAGCGCGAGGTTGTTGGCGAGCAGGATTTTCTTGATGTGATCGACGCGTAGTTCAATATGGATTTCGGGAGGTGGACGAAAGCAAGGTCTCGCCATCCTCTTCGCCAACCTCGACAAGGGCCGCCTCCAGCGCCGCGAGATCGGCCTCCGTTATGTGTAAGGCCATTGAGGCGAATGGCGCTGATGACGACGACGGTAAACCGCGCCAAACTCTAAATTAAGCGGTGGACCACTCAATGTGGGCAGGCCACTTACCCCTCCTGGCGCCGGCCGGCCGGCGCTATATTCTCGGTGGACGACCAAGCTTCCACCTTCTGGCGCTGCAATGGCCGGCGCACCGTCTGAGGATCGACGCCTGCGCGAAGACTGCTCAAAATTCCGGCTGCCTCCCAATAGTTTTCGGCGTAGAGAAGTTGATTTCTCTGCCACGGCAATGCACCGAGGTCGTTGGAGAGAGTTCCTGCGCCCTCCCGGACCGCGACCACGGTGATGCCCTGCTCAAGGGCAGCCATCACGGGCAAGCCGAGGCAGCCGTCCGGGATTACAAGACAGGAGATGTTTTCGGCGCTCGTGATGTCGGACGACTGAAGGAGAGACGGGTCGCTGACCACAACGGGGCTTCTAGTGAGGCCCTTCAATACACAGTAGAGGAACGAGGATGAGATGGCCTCGGCCGCCATCCGAGGATCAACCCTTCCCGGGTCATCAAACAAGATCTCACGGGACTCCATCATTGGTGCGTGAGCCGAGGGAACATCCAAGAGCTGAGACACTGCGTGGGTCAGCATCGCCTCGATACCGCCCCATGGATTGACCATCGCTCCGTCGCTCGCAAAGTATTGTTCGTGATATCCGTCGGGAACAGTAATGAGGGATGAGATAGCAACCGCGTCGTAATCCGCCCTCTTGTCTTTCAGCAACGCGACCAAATCGGAAATTTGGCCTGATCGTCCAACTGCGCGGCCCGATTGAGCATATTCGGCAACCAGCTCAAGGGGCGGGTCGAGCTTGTAGATGCCAGCACCATCCATCCCGAATGCCGCGCGAGCAGCCTCGATCGTATTGACGGTAAGGTTCTCGATCATCTCGTCTGGTCGTGCATCAAACACCACCAGCACCCGGTTCGACCGGACGGCGTTTAGTCCAGCCGTTCCCATCAGAAGTCGACTGATTACACTACCTTCAACGTACAGCGCGTTATCGGGCAGCTCATTTATGTCGCTTGCATTCACCACATTCGGGTGGGTGACAAGAAGATCGCAGCACGCCGCAAGCAAGCGGGCGGCCGGTGCGGCATCACCTGCATGACCGCCGAGCTCAGCGCCGGCGCCCGTAGGCACCACGAAGACGGCATTGAATGTGTCTCGCTTTTGAATTGGGCGCTTGCGGAATTCCAAAATGGGGGATGCGGCAAATGAGAGATTGCCGCCCTCCACCAAACAGCCAATCTCGCAGTGATAGGCCGTGTCATCGATTTTAGTGATGACAAAGCGGATCGGCACCTCGTCATCAGAAAGTCGGAATGTCAGGCTTCGCTCGATATGTGTCAGTAAATCCCGATGGCCCGGAGCCAGAGGGATTGAGACAGACTTTTCAACTAAGCGCACAAGCGCCTCCTCCGGGTTCGGAAATACTGTGGCCCAAGAGGTCCTCCGAGAGCGCCGACCGTTGTTGAGGCCCGGTTTGCAAATATACCTGCGGCAAGGGAACACCGTTGAATCGGTGTGCCTTGGTTAGGGTATAGGCGCCCATGTTCATGAAGGTCACGCGTGATCCGATTTCGAGGGGGGTATCGAAACAATACTCTCCGAATTGATCGCCGGCGAGGCAGGTGCATCCAGCCAATAGATAGACGTGGCGGCCACCCTCCACATGCCCGAGGACATCCGGTTCGAACTGGAACTCGAAGACCTCCGGCATGTGGTTTACCGTGGTGTCCAGCACTGCGACCGGCATTTCGTCTCCAGGCAAAATGTCCCATACCGTTGCTTCAATCCAGCCCGCCCGCCGAACAACGGCGGCGCCCGGTTCGATCTGAACTTCAAGCCCAAATTCACCGCGAAACAGGCCGACCGCAGTATAAAAATCCTCTAAATCGGCGGACTCATTGAACAAGTATCCACCGCCCATATTGATCCATTCCATTTTCTCGAGTAGCCGCGGAGCGACATCCCTGATGTGCCGGACCGTCGCCAATAGACCGGAAAAGTCATCTGCATCACAGTTGGTGTGGAAGTGCAGGCCGGATAGACCTTCTAGCGCGTTTGGTCGGACATCCAGGAAATCTACTAGCTTGCTGAGTGGGACCCCCAACTTGGAGTTCGACCGGCAAGGATCGTAGCGGTCATCCCGCACCAGAGAAATCTCCGGATTGATACGCAGCCCGGCCTGTGTTTCGGCCGGCAGATGTGGGCGAATCTGATTGAGTTGGGTCAACGAGTTAGCCGTGACGAAATCCAGGCGACCTCCAATCTGACGAAGCGTATCCGGCTTGATCAGGGGAGAAACCAAATGGATACGCCCATCGCCGGGCAAATGTGGCCAGGAAAGTTGCGCTTCATGGGCTGAGCTGCAGGCAAAACCGTCAACATACTCGCCAGCAATTTGAACAATTTTTTCGGTGGAACAAGCTTTTGGGGAGTACAGCAGGACACATTCGACTCGATCCGCAATGGACCGGAGTTGGGCCAAATCCCGCCGAAGCGTGACTTCATCGAATACAAAGGCGGGCGTAGCGTCAGACATTTGCATGTGAATGGCTCCCCCTCATCTCGCGTGTATTCCCTAGACGTTATACTTCCAATGGATCAGATCGCATGGCCTGATACCAGTCAATCCAGGATGACGTGCGGAACGAAGCGTGCGTTCTCACCGGTTACCAGTTGCGTGTCTTCTCGAATACCAAGTCCCGCGGCTTCGCCCGCGACCACCCAGCATCCCATGACCGGGAATTTCCCATCAATTTCCGGGAGTGGACAAAGCTCTTGGACGACAAATCCCTCGGCGCCATATTGTCCGGTGCTGGCGTGAGCCAACTCACGGTCCACTATGATCTCGACATTTGCGCCCCGTCGTGAATAGAGGGGTTTCCGGACGTAGTCATTCATCTCCTGACCGTCGCTCATCTCATCCTCGAAGTAGGCCGGCAGCAAATTGGGATGCCCCTCATGCATTTCCCATAGCAATGGCAACAGGCCTTTGTTGGCGAGGACCGATTTCCACGGCGGCTCCAAAAAGTGGACTCCGCTCCGGACAAGATACGCCCCGAATGGCTCCTCCATTATCCATTCCCAGGGGTAGAGCTTGAACATGGTTTCGATGACGCGATCGTCTAAATCCGTAAACCGCCCCAATGCATCGACGCCGACATCACGCATAGCGATAAAGGTTGTCGAGAGCCCGGCCTCCTGCGCGCATTCCTCGAGGTACGCCACCGTTTCCCGGTCGTCCTGCTGGTCGACCAGACAAGCGAGGTGAAGCCCACCTTCGATCCCCATGGACCCAAATGCGCTCACAAGCTCCTCATGGAGCTCCGCAAACTGATTGGCACCGGTGGGGATGAGGCCACCCGCCATGCCAGCCTGCAGCCACTCCCACTGGAATACTGCCGAATCGTAAAGTGTTGTCGGTGTATCGGCGTTGAACTCGAATAATTTTGGTGGACCGTTACAGTCAAATTGGAGATCCATCCGGCCGTAGAGATCCTTCTCCCGGTGCCGCCAACTATCGGCGACGTAGTCCCAATAGGCTTCCGGTATACGCAATCGGCGAAAAATTTTGTCGTCTGCCACCGCGCGGTCGAGGAGCGTGTAGCAAAGCTCGGTGATGGCGTTGACGCTTGCCTCCAGATCGGCCTCGATTTCTTTGAGAGTGAACTGGTAGTACGCGTCCGCCGCCCAGCCCTCGACGCTACCATGGTCCGTGAGAGTGTACCCATGTTCCGAGGTAAGTGCGTCCAGTCCAGGGATAGGTTCAACCTGGACTCTCTGCATGATTTACAACCCGCCTTAAGACCGACTGATAGCGGCAGCGGATCTAATTATCCGGCCTGCTTCGCCTTCAACCGGGCGAGCACGTCATTGCCACTGGCTCCACCGTCCACAATGCCGGCGGATTTCAGCTTATCTTCCAAGCTGACTTCTTCCGTAGACGCCGCGAGTTCGCTTGCCGCCTCGAATTTTGCAGCTCGCTCAGCTTGCTTGGTCTTTAGCCGCTCAAGGCTGTCGACGGCGCTACGCATGCTTGAACCAGCGCCCGAGTGACGCTGGGTAACCGCTGCCTGGGCGCGCTGCACTTTTTCCGTTGCCTTGACGGTATCTACTTGCTGCTTGAGTCGTTTTAGATTGGCCTCGGTCTGCGAAACGGCACGGCGCAATTGCGCTTCGCTGTCTGCGAATGAGGTCGCCAGTGCTTCTTCACCCATTAGCTCGGTTTCATAACCAGCAATTTTTTCAGCGATTTCCGTAGCCAGTGATTCATCGCCTTTTTCGAGCGCCTCCATCGCATAGCCCTCGTATTCCGCCATGGATGATTTGATCCCATCGACCTTCTTATCCGCCAGCTTGCGTTTTGCGATGATATCGGTCAGCGCTTCCTTGGATTTTGCGAGATCATTGTCGGCGTCCCGGATTTCCTGATCCAGAATGCGCAGTGCTTGATGGTCTACGATAGCTTCACCAGCTTCGCTCGCGCCGCCACGTACGGCCGTTGCGACTTTTGCCCAGATGCTCATTTGTTTTTCTCCTTATTGCCGGTAGTTCGAGACTGTGGTTTCGGTTGTGCTACGCGACGTTCTGCAGGTCGGTACGATATGCATCCGCTGCCTGCATGGCGTTGTCCGCGAGCGTCTCGATTTCAAAGATCACGGAACCAAGCTTCGAACCGGCGCTCAGCGACCCGAACATTTCATAGTACTCTTTGCCATCAGCGCCGGTTTGTATGCCGAAAGTCGACAAGGGAAACAACTTATGTGTCTTGAGAATCATGGAGTTGAATGCCGCTGGATCCGATACCTCTTCGACAGGCCACAACAGTGTGTCGACGATGATCTGACTGCCACTCACGCTCATCAGCAGTGGTAGATCGCCGAATTCGGACATGGTCAGCAGAATTCCCGGGTCAGTACCGTCGACAAGCTCAACTTGGAAGTCTCCCTCCGTAGCGGGGGTCGAATTTGCCAGAGCCTCATATAGACTCTCAGTTGTCCAAACCTCATCACCGCTCATCTTTGTCTCCATTGGTTTTTCAGGAACGATCGGAATTATTCCCGCTCTCAATGCTGTTTCGCAATCCTTGAGTGCCCGCGTCAATTCGGGCGGAATCCATACCTCGCGCTTCACAAACCCTTGCACCTTCAAGCGGGCACGGTACCTAGACTGGTAGTATGAAGATTTCTTCGCTGCCATAGGCTCTGTGAAAGTTCTTTACATGTAAGATATTACATGTAATATATTTTGCAACAGAAAAAATCGATCGGGAAGAAACTTATTGGTCGGAAGCTGCAGCCAGGAATTGTAAAAGCTGGATGGATGGCTGCCAAAGGCTCGCCAATCGAATTAAGCATAAGGGTCTGATTTTACAAATGCATTTCTTTCTGTCCCGAGTGGCAAAGCTAATTCTCGTCCGAGTAACCGGGCTAAGCTGGGAGACGGTATTATTATTAACAGGACTACACTATTTCGCCTCTTGGGGGCTGTTGGCGCTCAGTGGCAGCGAGGAAATCTCTAGCGGGCAGTTGTTTTGGTACTTCTACGTCACCACCGCGACCACTGTCGGCTACGGCGACTACTCACCGGCTACTGAAATTGGGCGATTGATCACCGTGTTATGGATCATGCCCGGCGGGATCGCCTTGTTCACGACGATCATTGCCAAGGTCGTCCAGCAAATTGCGGATAAATGGAGAACTAAATTGCGTGGTCTATCGAGCTACGAAACTCTGGAAAATCACATCGTGATCCTCGGATGGAACGGCAATAAGACAGAGAGAATGGTCGATCACATACGGGGAGACAGGAGCGAGAAGGACCGGGAGATTGTTCTGTGCTCAGCTCAAGCGATCGAAAATCCCATGCCGGACCGGGTAAAATTCGTCAGAGCCGCCGCGCTGAATAGCCCGGATTTATTGCGGCGGGCTGCGGTCGCCAACGCTGGATACATCATTGCGCTCGGGCACGATGACAACGAAACACTTGCCGCAGCCCTAGGCGCAGCTGCGGTCAATAACACCGCCCATCTGGTTGCCTATTTTGAGCAGCATAGTTTTGCCGAATTGCTCAAAGCCCATTGTCCTCACGCTGAATGCAACGTCTCCTTGTCAATCGAACTTATGGTCCGTTCGGCTCAGGATCCCGGTTCCAGCCGGGTACAAAAGCAACTCCTTTCAACATTGGAGGGACCCACGCAATTTAGCTTGAGCGTTCCCGATGGCGTCGGCACCGTCAGCTACGGCAAATTGTTCAGCGTACTGAAAAGCGACCATCAGGCGACGCTATTCGGTGTCGCGCATTCGACGCTGGAAGACGACCTAATTCTGAACGCACCCAATGACTATAATATTCAGCCGGGCGCGATCCTCTATCTGATGGCAGCCCAACGAATTCAGGCATCGGAGATCAATTGGCAGGCGCTGGCCACAGCATAAAAACCCGGTACTAACGCGGTAATCAGAAAGGATCGACAATGATCGGTGGAGCGATGAAGTCCCTTTTCAAGAGCGGGGCCAGGGATTTGAAAGCTAAGTTCGACAAGGACGAGGACGAACCCCTCGATACACCGCTCAACCTCCGCATTGGTGCGGCCGTGGATATCGATACGCTTCCGCTTCGGATGCACGCCGAGGAAATCCACGTCGAACTGCCCGAGGAAACGCTGTTGATCGACGCGCAGGGGTTCGTCGACCTTGGCGACGATAGTTACGTGCACCGCTTCTACGCCGGCGACGAACAGCTAATCCAAGTCCTAACGGTTAGCGGAGCCGAGGACCAGCACGTCAAGGAAATCACCCTCTATGTGCCCTACAAGAGCTACTATCCGAACAGCCCCGGCGAATGGGCACAGTGGACGGAACCCGGTGGAAAGCTTGGTGCCAGGACCTTCCGACTGGATGACGGCACCGAGTATGAACGTCTGTGGTTCGATACGACGGAGGGTCACGCCGACCCGGTCGGTTTCACCGAATACATCTACGAGGATCCGGACAGTAACGAATGTCGGGAAAACTATCAGCAAAGCATGTTGTTCGGACGAAACCTGGAGAAAGACAAAAAGAACGAGTATCTTCTCGTTATAGTGGATTCGTATGAGCGTGAAAAAACGGTTGAGCTTATGACTGGTGTCGATCTTGAGCTATCCCAGATGAATATTATCTAGCTGCGAAATTTAATCAGGAGTTGGGGGATGACGGAAATCTTTAATGAACTGGTCGTAGACCTGCCGGCGTTTTTGGGGTACTTCGCCGCCGCGGCGATCCTGACGCTCGTGTACGTCGTAATCTACACCTTCGTGACACGTCACAACGAATTCGAATTGATCAAACAAAACTCGGTGGCGGCGTCGGTTGCGTTCTCCGGCAGCCTCCTCGGCTTTTGCCTGCCGGTGGCCAGCGCCATGCTGAGTTCGGTGACCATTTTAGGAATGGTCGTCTGGGGACTCGTTGCGCTGATCGTACAGATCATCGTTTACCTGCTGGTAAGGATGCCCATGCCCCGGGTATCCGAGCGGATCGAAGCCAATGAATTGGCGGCGGGAATCTGGCTTGGCTCGGCGTCGTTGGCCGGCGGGATCTTGAATGCCGCGAGCATGACGACTTAGGTGAAAGCAGATGACTAGGAAGACTACTTTTCGCACCTTCCTGCTGGGCGCCACGGCCCTCACCCTGGCGGCCTGCGGCGAGCCCAAGGAAGAGGCTCTGGTTTTCGAGTCGGTCGGGACTTGTGTTGCTTCGGGCGAACACGACGAAGCCACATGTCGGGCCGAGTTCGAAAAAGCGCAACAACGCCACGAGCAAGTCGCGCCTCGGTATTCGTCTGCCAACTCCTGCCATTCAGATTTTGGTGTCAACCAGTGCCGGCGGCACCAAACATCCTCCGGCTCATTCTGGCTGCCCTTCATGGTCGGTTATATGTTGGCGCCCCGTGGGGTGTCGACCGTCTACACTCAGCCGCTATATCGTCCCTCGAGCGGGCGCGGCTACTACACCGGTGGCGGCGTTTCGGTTGGCACTTCCTCTGATGGCTCCTTTAACCGCAATGGCCGGACCCAAGTGGCGAAATCGACCACTAGCCGGCCCGCAACCCGGACACGAACCGTCTCCCGCGGCGGATTTGGCGCCCGCAGCGCCGGCAGGAGCGCTGCAAGCTAACGGACCGAAATGGGCTATTGGGAACGGCTCAACTCTTGCGGACCTCCCGGCGCGCGGAAATCCTGGTGATTACTACGCCAGCAATCAGGCCGAACAGGTGTCCCTCGAATGAAATGTAGCTCCGGGTGGGCAGTATGCCCCATTCGAGCAGGCCCGAGAGCAGGTACCCAATTTCCAATTTGTCCGCGCGCGGCGACATGGACATTAATGGCTGAGGCTGTTGAGAAAGTCTTTGTTGTCTCGTTGATGAAGTCGTGATTCGGTCTTTCTGGTTGATTTCAGGAGGGCATTGGGATGATGGGGGCACGGATTGGTGGGCAAGATCGGCTTTTCTACGAGTTCTGCTTAGACGATATGGTCCCTGCGGATCATCTGTTGCGCCGGATCGCCGCGGTTTTTGACCTGGACTGGCTGCGCGGCGAACTCGCTCCCTATTACAGTCATACGGGCCGCCCTTCGGTCGATCCCGAGCTGATGATCCGTATGCTGTTGGTGGGTTACTGCTACGGGATCCGGTCCGAGCGGCGCCTGTGCCAGGAAGTCGAGCTTAATCTCGCCTACCGCTGGTTCTGCCGGCTGGGATTGGAGGACCGGGTTCCCGATCACTCGACGTTTTCTTTGAACCGTCATGGCCGGTTCCGGGATAGTGATGTGCTGCGCCGGGTGTTTGAGCATGTCGTGCACGTCTGCCTGGATGCGGGTTTGATGGGCGGCGAAGGTTTTGCCGTGGATGCCTCGGTGATCGAGGCGGATGCCAGCCGCTTCGCCCGCATTGAGGGCGAGATCGATTGGCGCGAAGCGGGTTCGGTCAGCCGGCCGGTTGGCGAATATCTTGCGGCGCTGGACGGCGACACATCGCCGATCAATCCCGAACGCAAGCCCCGCGCACTGTCTCCGACCGATCCCGCCGCCGCCTGGACCACGCGGGGGCGCCACAAGGTGATGTTCGGTTACAGTCTCAACTATCTCATCGACATGGAGAACGCGGTAATCGTCGATGTGGAAGCGACACCGACGCGCAACAAGGTTCGCGCTTGCGACCGTGTCTCGGCTTCGGACAAATGCATGAGGTGTTGAACGCAAACGGGATCGCTATCACGGAGCGCAGTCTGCGGACGTTTCTGACCAAGGGCGTGTTGACGGGAAGAAAGGTTGCCGAGGCCGCGAGGTCCATGGTGTCGGAAGAAGGCAAGTATCCGTTCTGAGCCGACCGGGCGGCGATGCATCGTTCGAAGAACGGCGCGCCGCCGGCGAGCGCATCGACGGCGAGCTGACGCCATTCGGTGAGCGCGGCGGTACGGTTGGTTTTAGATTTATCACGTGAATTTAGATGACGTTCCAGGTTGAAGTGGTTGTGGATCGAAGCATGAACGGCGGCGAATTTCTGCAAAGCTTTGATGTCCCGAAATCGTGCCATCGCCGCTTCCCGCCGCCGAAACGGCTGATGTGAATTCTCGGCCCGATTATTGGCCCGACCACCACACTCCCGAACCTTCAACATATCAATACCGCGAGGCGGATGACTTCGGGTGAACTGTTGAAATAACGGAATGGATTTCGCATCCATCACGGCTATGGAAGCCGACGTTCAGGTTCAACCCGGTTTAGTCCGACAATGCCCGCTCCAGTGCCCAAAAACAATTTGTGGACATGATCCGAGCAACGGAATCCGACGGCGATGGCGGCGAAGATGACCTGCCGGTCATCAATATTAGTTTTGTTTGAG
The DNA here is from genome assembly GCA_965213765.1 of Rhodospirillales bacterium. Taxonomy (GTDB): domain Bacteria; phylum Pseudomonadota; class Alphaproteobacteria; order Rhodospirillales; family UBA2165; genus JAJDXO01. The sequence goes on from OZ243926.1 coordinate 3,462,559, forward strand.
GAGGAATAATTTATCGATCGGCCTGCTGAGAAAAGCGGACGTTGATGGCGACATCCAAATGTCCCCTTTTCACCCCAACCCGGGCAGGTTTGTTGTTGAGCCGGGGTTTCCGATTTTGGCCCGACGCAGACAATGTTCGATTAGCCGCCGGATGCGGAAGCGGTTAGCGTTTTTTCTTCTTGCTCGATCTCTTGCTCAACTCGTCGGCGGCACCCGAGACCCCATCTTCAACACTGATACCGAGTTCCTCGCCGATTCTTTTGAGGGCCGGAACTTGGACCGCCATATCTAGGACCGAGTCGACCGCCTGATTGATGGCCGATTTCTCGCCGACGACACTCGCGGCATCGACGGTGCCCGTCCCCGAATTTCGGCCTAGCCCCGTCACGTGGTGAATTTTGATGGAATCAATTTTCTCCGCGGGACGGACCATTTCAGAAACAACCTTTGGCAAAGCTTCAATTCGCGCCAAATCAAGTCTCATTGCCATCGCATCGTCACTGTAGCTATTGGTTGCTTTTGCGAGCGCCTCTTGGCCCTCGGCTTCGGCAATCAACTCTTTCTGTTTAGCCGCGGCGAGGATCTCCGCTGCGGAGGCGTCCGCCTTCGCTTGTTCCAGGCGGGCGGCGGCGCGGTCGGCTGCGGCATCTTTTTCCGAAGCCGCGGCCATACGCAACTGATCTCCGCGAACCTGGCCTTCTTGCTGGGCGACGATCAACGCAATCTCTTTCCGCCGTTCGGCCTCGGCGAGCGCGCGGGCGGTTGCGATCGCTTCGGTAGCTTCAACACCGTCTGCTTTCGCCAAGTCCGCGGCAGCTTTGGCTTTGCTTTGCTCCTGTGATTTCTCCGCAAGTGAGATATCGCGGGCCTGATTTGCCAGAGCCACATCTCGTTCATGCGCAATTTCAGCTTCGCGGATGTTTTGTTCACGCTCGATATCTGCCGCGCGAATGTCTTGCTCCATTTTGATGCGCGCCCGCGCCGCCTCTCGTTCGCTATCGGCTTTTTGCTTGGCCACTTCCGCAAGCTGACGCGCTTTCAGACTCTCGATCTGTTGAACCTGAGAGATTTCCGCTTCCTGCTCTTCAAGGTCGATCTCCAGCTTGCGCTTGGAAGCCTCCATAGAGGCGCGGCGGACCGAAACATCGGCGTCGGCATCAATCTCCGCGCGCTCTTTTTTGGATTTGGCGATAACCTCGGCAAGCTTCCGCATGCCAACCGCGTTGAACGCGTTATTTTCATCGAGCGCAGTGAACGGTGTTTGATCGAGAGCCGTCAACGAAACCGTATCTAGCTCCAACCCATTGCGAGCCATTGATTCGATCAGCGATGCCCGCACCTTATCGACGAATTCACCGCGGCTCTCGTGGAGTTCGTCCATTGTGAATTGCGCCGCGACGGAGCGCAGCGCGTCAACCAATTTACCTTCGATCAATTCCCGCAATTTGTCGGGATTGAAGGTCCGATTGCCCAACGTCTGCGCCGCCAGGGCGATCCCATCCGGAGTTGGCTGAACCGACACATAGAACTCGGCACCGACATCGACGCGAAGCTTGTCGTTGGTGATCAGGGCGGATTCTCCGGCACGCTGCACCTCCAACCGCAAGGTTTGCATGTTGACTTTGGATATTTCGTGGAACCAAGGGATGGCAATGGTGCCACCGTCGATGACAATCTTACGTCCCCCAACGCCGGTTTTAACCAAGCTAATCTCCTGGGTGGCCCGCTGGTAAAACTTAGCGAATATGGCCAGCACCACGACGATAACGACGAGTGCGATGATGATCCAAATGATTGCGGTCGCCATTGTTTATTCCTCACCCATAGAAGTTGATACGAACCTGGCCGGCTTTACGTTTTACAACCCGTGAATTTCGCAATGCAGATGCGAAGACATCCCGCCATCTACAGGTATGTTGAGCCCTCGCATCCAACTGCTTAAATCCGACAACATAAAGCAGACAACCGGCGCGACATCTGTCGGTAATCCCGGCCGATCCATGATGGCAAAATCTTCTTCCGCCCGCTCTCCCAAGGTTTCGATAAAGTCCTTCATGATGGGGGTATCGACCGGTCCCGGACTGATGCAGTTCATCCTGACTCCGCGGTCCCTCCACTCCCAGCGCGTCTTCATCGTCCAGACAATGAGAGCTTCCTTGGTGAAGAAATATGACCGGCCTTGTTCCTGATCGATGCCATAGCGACGAACAAAATCTTCGACCTCCTCAAACCCGAGATCGTAACTCGCTTTGATCTGGTTGACGTGATCCGCCCAACCAAAGCCGGCGAGGGATGCGAGATTTACGATGGAGGCACCATCCGCGAGTTTTGGCACCATAAGTTCCGTAAAGTATTTGAGACCAACAAGGTTTACCTTCAGAACCAACTCCGGCGGCAAGGTCGGTGGCAGGCCGGCGATGTTTGCCAGCCCGTCAGCGCCCTTCGGTAAGACATCAACGAGCGCCTCAATGGTTGCTTTATCGGACAGATCGGCTTTGTAGAACTCATCGACGTTGTCCGTGGTCATGTTGATATCAACGCCCAAAACATCGCCGCCCAAGCGCTTGATCGTTTTCGCCGTTTCGTAGCCAATGCCGGACGAACACCCCGTAACGATGATCGTTTTGCCCTTCAACATTTTCTTCGGCTTGATGTTGGCGATGTCGTACTTCTGTACCATTTCCAGGCTCCCTGTTACGGCCTCGATTAAAATGCCGGCGGAAACGGTTTGCCGCCTCGTTCCATGGTGATCCACCGGGTTTCCGTGTAGGACTCAGCGGACCAACGGCCGCCATAGCGTCCGACGCCCGAGGATTTAGAGCCACCAAATGGGGCGTTTGCCTCATCGTTTACCGGTGAGCAATTGATGTGGCTCATTCCCGTTTCCAACCGATGCGCTATTTCCAGTCCGCGTTGCTCGTCACCGGTAAAAACACCTGACGATAGACCGTAGGGGCTGTCATTGGCGATCGCGATGGCTTCATCATCGGAGCGGAATGGAATTACCGGAGCGACCGGGCCGAAGGTCTCTTCGCGGTACACTTTCATGTCGGGTGTTACGCCAACCAGGATCGTTGGATCCACGAAACGGCCATTGATGCCTCCGCCCAGCACTGCCCGGGCGCCCTTGGCGAAGGCGTCCTCAAGCTGGCTTCGCACATTGGCCACCTGTTTGTCGTTTATCAGCGGACCAATCACATTGTTCCGATCCGCCAGTGGAGGACCGACCTTGAGCTTGGCGGCCCGATCTACAAATTTGGCGAGGAAATCTTCGAATATCGATTCATGGACCAGCAATTTCTCGACCGACATGCAGATCTGGCCTTGATGCATAAAACTGCCAAAGTTTGCCGCCTGAGTGGCGCGCTCCAAATCGGCGTCTTCGCAAATAATAAGCGGGTCCTTACCGCCGAGTTCCATACAACATTTCTTGAGGTGAGCCCCGGCTTTGGCCGCAATTGCCCGGCCGACGGCGGTGGATCCCGTAAAAGCAATCGCCTTGACCGCCGGATTTTCAATCATTTCGTCGCCGACTTCCTGAACATTTTCGCGCGAACAGGTCACGACGTTCAGGACACCGGGTGGAATTCCGGCTTCCTCGAATATTTCCGCAAACAAAAGACCCCCGACATAAGGCGTCTCTTCAGACGGCTTCAGGATCACCGTATTTCCGAGCGCAACGATGTAAGCCAAGCTGCGGGATGTCAAAATGGCTGGAAAATTCCACGGGCTGACGAGCGAAACCACTCCCAGAGGATAACGGACGGCCATCGAAAATTTACCGTGCTCAGACGGTAGGACCTCGCCAATCGAGCTATAGTTTGCACCGGCGGCGGCTCGGAAGATGATCGGCACTTGGGTTGCCTCGTACATTCCTTTGCCATACCAACCGCCACCTTCGGCCTGAATTGCTTCAACGATTTCCATCTGCCGGCGCTCGAAGATCTCGGCGACCCTGTTCATGAAGTTGGCGCGGGCGGAATGGGTTAGGCCCGCCCAATCGGGAAATGCCGCCTGAGCGGCGTCGATCGCCGCCCGCGCATCCTGCCGGTCACCGTTCGGAACCATCGCCCAAACCGAGCCGTCCGCGGGATTGTGGTCGGCGAAATTCTCACGTGTGGAGGACCAATCGCCGCCAACGTATATTTGGTTGAACACCTTATTCATGGCTCAACACCTCTCTTAATCCTTCACTTTGACCAATTTCGCGCCAGATTTTGATTCCTGGCGTCGGTAGACTTCAACTTTTGGCTTTCTGTAAATTTCGATGACCGGTTTGACAGCCGATCCACGTTCGGCAGTCTCCAAGTTTGGACTTGAAACTTCTTCTCTTGCCGGCGAGTACCGTGCAGCTCGAGCCGACTGCTCCATTTCATCAAGAACGCGCTGCAAAGCCGCACTCGCTCCCGGCGCCGGGTCGGAAGGCGCACCGGCTGCTTTCGCCGGTTTTGTCTCTTGCTGTCTGGTCTCCACTTCGACAGCACGATTTACAATCGCGGATATATCTTCCGAAAGGATCTGCCCGGAATTTACCGATTGGCGCGGCTCTGGTTGCGGTGTGATGGCAAATTCGTTTGCCGCGCCTCTAGCGAGCACTTCGCTGGGAGCATCCTTCTTTGTAAGATCGACCACTTTCCTTGGACCTTGGGTCGGCGCCGTGGCGGAACCTCCCAGATACGCCTTTTGGACAGCCGGATCATTCATAAGACGTTCCGCGGTGTCTTCGCCGGTGATCCGTCCGACCTCGAGCAGGTACCCTCGATCGGCGATGGCCAGACTTTGCTTGGCGTTTTGCTCGACCAGCAAAATGCCAACCCCGGTTTTGCGGACGTCTTGGAGCGTTTTGAACAGCTCGGAACATAGTATCGGTGACAATCCCAGCGATGGCTCGTCCAACATTAGAATGGATGGAGCGGACATCATTGCTCGTCCAATGGCAACCATCTGTTGTTCGCCCCCGCTCATGGTGCGGGCGATCTGGTTCTTTCGTTCGTTGAGCTTGGGAAACAGTGCCAGAACACGGTCCAAATTTGCATTTTCCGACGCGTCGGCACGGTCCGGAAATGCACCGAGCCGCAAATTTTCGAGAACGGATAGTTCGCTGAATATGCCGCGCCCTTCTGGCACCAGTGCCAATCCTGTTTCCACGACCTCGTGTGCGGGCAATTCGGTTACCTCAACACCGTCCATGTGTATTTGACTGCCCGGCTCGGCGGAAATTAGGCCGCCGATGGCTTTCAGGAGCGTGCTTTTACCGGCCCCATTGGCACCGAGAATGACCACGATCTCTCCGGGTTCGATCCGAATTGAGACCCAGTCCAAAGCATGATGTTGGCCGTAAAATACCGAGAGATTCTTGCACTCAAGCATGCTCATCTCCCAGATACGCCCGAATGACTTCTTCGTCCGCCAGCACCTCCTGCGGGGTGCCTTCCGCGATTTTGAATCCGCTGTTCATCACGACACATCGGTCACAAAGACTGCGGATCGCATCCATCACATGTTCGACGACGATGATGGTGCGGCCCTCCTCGCGAAGGCCGCTGATCAAGTCTATTCCAATTTGCAGCTCTGAGGGATTGAGCCCTGCCAGCCACTCGTCAAGGAGCAGCAGCCGTGGGTCGGACATGAGGGCGCGGGCCAACTCAACACGCTTTTGATCGATATAGGTGAGGGCTGAGACCGGGCTGTGGACAGAGTCGGCCATCCCGACCTTTTCAAGCATTTCCGCGGCGTGGGCCTGGAGCGAGGGGCCCCATAATTTGCGATGACCAAACACCCCTCCGGCTTCAACATTTTCGAGAACCGTCATCGAATTGAGCATGCGGACAAGTTGGAACGTCCGTGCCACACCAACCCGCGCAATCGCGTTTGCGGACTGGCCGGAAATAACGTGGCCGAAAAGCTGAATGTGACCGGCGCTAATATTCAGCGCACCGGAAATCAAATTCATCATGGTTGTTTTGCCGGACCCATTTGGTCCGATTAAGCCGAGCACCTCATGCTCGGAAAGCTCAAACGACATTTGATTTACCGCGACGAGGCCACCAAATCGCTTGTCGACATTCTTGACGGAGAGGGCGGAAATTCCGGCCACTAGACCCTCCCACTCAAACGCGGCAGATACTTTTCAAGGAGGCCTGCAAATCCATTTGGGATGGCATAGACGATCAGGAGGAAGCAGATGCCCAGCATGAGCGTCGTCTGGTTTGGGAACGTCGCGGTCAAAAAGTCCCAGACCAGCATGAACGGAATAACACCGACGATGGGCCCCCACAATCTATGAGCGCCTCCCAGGAGCGCGGTGATCACCACGATAAAGGATAGCATCGGGCTAAATGCGATATTGGATTCAATGTAGCTCAGGCGCGGCGCCAACAGCGCGCCCACAATCGTGGCCACGGTGCCGGAGATGATAAACAATATTATTTTGGCGTAGGCCGTATTGATGCCGCTGTGAACGGCAACCATTTCGTCATTGCCAATAATCCGCAACGCGAAACCCAGCCGTGAACGATTTATCCACCAGCCAAGTAAATAGACCACCGCTCCTAGGATGAGTAGTTCCCAATAAATCAGGGGCTCGGTGATATCCGTCAGAACATAGAGGCCGCTGCTGCTACCCATTGTTGTCTGAACCCAGGTGACGATTTGACGGATAAATTCCGCGAGACCCAAGGTAAAAATCACAAAGTACACACCGGAGACACGAAGCGTCGCCAAGCCGATTAAAGCCGATAGAACGGCGCCAATGACAGCAGCGAGGCCAACAAGGACCCAATAGGGAAGAACCTCGATCCCGCCGCCAACCACGAACATTCCAACCCCGTAAAAGGCGCCGGTCGCCAAGGATATGTAATGGGTCGGGCCGGAAAACAGCGCCCAGCTTGTCGCCAAAACCATATAGGTCGCGATGGTCACGCTGATCGACAGCCAAAAATCCGAGCCGGCCAGCGGGATGAGTGCCGCAAGAGCGAACAAGATAATCGCAATGACAAAATTTCGGACTTCTTTTCGGGTCACGACGACTGTCTCCCGAAAATACCTTGGGGCCGGAACAGAAGAACCAAAATGAAAAGCAGGAAAGCCGCCGCGAGGGTCAGCCCGGGATCAATCAGTGTCGCCACCGCGGTTTCGGCAAGCCCTAGAATGAAGGCGGCAACAATCGTGCCCTTGATCTCTTTTACGCCACCCAGGATCACGATGATCAGCGCCTTCATCGTAAAGACGACGCCGATTGAGGCGTCGAAGGTATCGAACATACTGATCAGGGAGCCGCCTGCCGCCGTCACCGCGCCGCCAAGGGCAAACGCCATTGCCGAGACTTTTTCGACATTGATGCCGACGAGACCGGCCGAGTCGGGATTAACGGACACCGCGCGCAAGCGCAATCCCGAGCGGGTGTTGCTTAACCACACATAAAGGATTGCCGCCAATATGGCGGCACCAAGAAATGCGATGATCCTGTTTACGCCGTAGGCCTGTCCGAAAATCTCGTAGGGTATTTCAAGATATTCGTAGTTGAAGTATTCGCCGCCAAAAATGGCGTGCAGCAATCCGATAAAAATAAAGCTGATTCCGAACGTGGACAGAATGCTGTCCACCTCCAACTGTCCTTCGGTTTTCGCGCGTCTCACGAGGGGCAGGAGAAAAACGCGATAGATGAGCCAATTCAGAACAAATGCGGCGGGGGCCAAGATGATGATAGCCAGAACGGGATTAACCTGGGCGCCCGTAAACAGCCATAAGGCACCGAATGAACCGGCCACCAAAATCTCGCCGTTGGCCAAATTCATAATTCGGGCAACGCCGTATTGAAGTTGAAGCCCCATCGCGATGAGCGCATAGGTGCCTCCCAGCAATATCCCGCCAAGTAGTATTTCCATGGGTTAGCCAGAACTTGAGTAAAGTCCCGGCGGCGACGTGCGCCGCCGGGAAGGGACAGTTATTTCCACGCCGGTTTGTCGATGACCGGCCGGGCGCCGGACCGTCCTTCGGAACTTACCCCGTAGAACTTGTCGCCTTGCCATTGACCGACCGTCCAAAAACGCGCGCTGTTCTGATTGTCGAATTTTACCGGTCCAATGACCGTTTTGAACTCGTGCTTTTTGATGTACTCCGTAACCGCTTTGCGGTCCTTGGAACCGACGGCTTCAATCGCTTGGCCCAAAATCTCGAAGCTGGCATAAGTGACGGCACTGGCCCAATAGTCGGCATCCTTACCGGTGACTTCTTTGTGCCGCTTAAAGTACGCTTTCAGCTCGGGCGTATCCGGATTAATGCCGCCCGCACCCAGAATACCCTCGGCAGTATCCTTGAACTTGCCTTTAAACGACGGGAAACATGTCGCAACGGCCGTGTAGTAAGCCTTCACATCCAGCTTATTGATTCGCGCTTGCGCGGTCAGCCCGAACGTATCCGGCGGGTAGGACCAGGCGACAAAGGCATCCGGTTTTGCAGCCTTCGCCCCTTTGACAACAGGTGAGAGGTCTTTTGCGCCGAGCGGATAAGATTTGTCATAGACGATTTCGAAGCCTGCGGCCTTGAATACCGGACGTGCCGCGGCGGCAAGTTCGATGCCAAAGGCGTCGGCAACATTCACCATGGCCACGCGGTTGCCGATCTTGCCATCGCTTCGCATTTTCTTGAGGATATTGACCACCGCGCCGGTAAAGGTCGATGTCGAGCCCAACATAAAGAAGATATTGTCGTAGCGCTTGGTCAACGTCGGAATCTTATCGGTAATGGCAGACACGGCCAGTTGCGGATACCCCAATTTGTTGAAGATCGGAGCCGTCGCGAGGTTAAAGCCGGTGCCAAAGGGTGCGAGGATAAAATCGACTTTATCCTGGGTCGCCAGGCGGTTGATATTCTTGATCGCTTCGCCGGGATTGGTCCGGTCATCGTATTCGATGACCTCGATTTTCGCCCGGCCACTCTTTAGTTTCAGACCGCCACGTGCGTTCACGTCGTGGGCCCAAAGCTTAACATTCGGCCAATGGGTGACGGTCGCACCGCCGGCCAATGGACCGGTCTTCGGTGCCGACATGCCCACCGTGATTGTATCGGCGCGCAAGTCGGCACCGAACATGACAACGGCGCCAATCGCCGTTGCAAGTGCAAGCGATGTTTTTAGTCTCGTCTTTAACATGTGAAGTTTCTCCTTCGATTAAGGTGTAGTTCCTTGGGTACTTGCCGATAGTTCAAATCATCAAAATGGATAATCGACCTCTTGTTGTCGGACGGTCATCCATTTCAATTCCGTCATTTCGTCGATCGAAAATTGTCCGCCTTCGCGGCCGATTCCGCTCATCTTGGTTCCGCCGAACGGGATCAGGGGTTCATCAAAGGCTGTTGGCCCGTTGATATGAACCATCCCCGCATCGATCTCGTCGACCATGCGGTAGGCCCGATTGATGTCTTTCGTGATAATGGCCGCACTTAGGCCGTATGCGCTCTCGTTGGCGATCCGAATCGCATCGTCGTCACCGTCGAAGGGGATGAGTTGCGTAACGGGGCCAAAACTTTCTTCGTCGCAGATATTCATCTCGGCGGTGACACCTGAAATCACGGTAGGATGGAAATAGTTCCCCTCACTGGTCCCGCCGCACAGAAGCTCCGCTCCTTTGTTGAGCGCGTCTCGGATGTGGTCATGGATGACATCGACTTGGCTGCGCCGGATCAATGGCCCGACTACGTTGTTGCGGTCTCTCGGATCACCGATCTTTAAGGTCTTTGTCTTTGTGACAAAGTCCTTCACAAAGTCGGCGTACAAACTGCGGTGCACGAGGATGCGCGAACTCGCCATGCAAATTTGCCCCTGGTGGATGAAAACACCGAATGAGGCCGTGTTGACCGCATAGACCGGGTCGGCATCCGCACAAATAATAAGGGGATTTTTGCCGCCGAGTTCGAGCGTGTATTTTTTGAGGTTTCGCGCCGCCCTGGTGGCCAATAGCCGACCGACACGGGTAGAGCCCGTAAAGGCTACAAACTTGATACGACTGTCCGACGTGATGATCTCGCCAAAGGCGGTTGCGGAGCCGGGCACAACATTTACCACCCCGGACGGGATGCCCGCCTCATTCAATAACTCGCCAAGAAACAATCCACTGAGCGGTGTCTCGTCAGCCGGCTTCAGGATTACGGTGTTTCCCGCTGCCAGGGCAAACGCGATTTTCTTCATCGACAGCAACATTGGAAAGTTGAACGGCGCTATCGTGGCGACGACCCCGAGCGGCTTTTTGAAGCTAAATGACAGCAGGCCGGGCGTATTGGAAGGCATTGTTTGGCCAAATATTCGACGGCACTCCCCCGCCGCCCCGCGTAGCATTTCAATCGTATAATCGATTTCCATGTTGGATTTTGGGAAGGTGGAGCCGGCCTCCAGCGTGAGGATCTCCAATGCGTCTTGACGACGTTGTTCCAATAATTCCGCGGCGCGAACGAGCATTGCCTCCCGATCTCCGGGTGCCGTTTTAGACCAGGAACGGAATGCCTGGTCGGCTGTATCGATTGCCCGCATCACATCTTCGACGCTGGCCTGTTGTGCGGTGGCGATGACATCCCCGGTTGCCGGGTTTTCAACATCGATGGTTTCCGAATGGGCGGCCTTAACCCACTGGCCGTTGATAAAGAGCAGGCCGCTCCAAGCGCCAGTGCGCGGCTGAACATGATATGAATGAGTACGCGCGTACACTCTGCTCTCCCTGCGCACCATTGCCGATCTTTATGTCGGGCCGGATGCAGATAAATTCAGCGCTTGGGCGCCGCATTTTTTGTATCTAGTTTGGATACTTTGTATCAAGTTCCTCGGTAGCGGGCGAGTCGAAAAATTCATACTGCCGCCCGCCTCCGATTGTCTATCCGACGCTGATTTTGTACTCGCTTGTCGACATACGCCGGCGGACCTCTGAGACGACATCAGCGATTGTCGCTAAGTTCAGTTCATCCTCGATCGCCTTTTCGACGCCCGAGAATATATCCTTCATCGTACCATGGATAACAGCGCTCTCCGGCTGTTGATCCTCCGGCTCCCGGTAGATGTTCAGCCCGGAAAACTCGCCAAATCTCTTGGAATCCGACGAAACTTGCACCGCGTTGAATACATCCAGTAGCGTGATCTGCTCAACCGATTTAAGGAGTGTCGTGCCGCCCGTGCCCGGCCTTCCCTCAACCAAACCGGCCTTACCCAACATACTGGAGATGCGACGAATAAATGCGGAATTCGTACCAATTTCCTGCGCCAATTCATCGGAGGTGTTGCGCTCATTTCGATGGATTTCCAGTCGCGCCAGAATATGGATCGCAACCGAATATCTGGTCATATTTTTCGCCATGACATCTCGCTGTAAGTAGATTGCTTACAGTAATGGCCTGCGTGACAAACGGCAAATCCGAAACCGGGCAGCGTATTAGCCGGAATTTCAAATGTCCGGAATTGCTAAGAACAGCCTGAATTTCCCCTCGGCACGGAGGACCGTCCGGTTACTCGCCAAAGGGCTTTGTCAGGCTAAATCGGCTCGCGGACCGGGCGGCCGCCGAGAGCGGGATTGTCCAATCAGGAAATGCTGACCATCCAAAATGATGACGGCAGTGGCGACTTTCGTTTCGAAGCTTTTCATTGGGGGTTTTCGTTGTGCTCACAAAGGGTCCGGCTGACCCTCACGGAGAAAGGATTGCCCTACCGCTCCAACGATATGAGCTTTAGAGTTCAACTCGAAACTAGTTGAGTGATTTCAGTCGGTTGTGTCTTACTCGGTTGTGTCAAATCAAACGAGGAGGCACAACATGTGGACCGAAATCACTCGCCCGAAGTATGAGCGCCGTGGCGGTCGCTATGCAAGCGACCTTACGGATCGAGAGTGGGCGTTGATCGCGCCGTTCATGCCGCCGCGCAAGAAGATAGGCCGGCCGCGGACGACGGAGCTGCGCAATGTCATGGATGCGATCATGTACATGGCCTCGACGGGCTGTCAGTGGGCGATGCTGCCGAACGACTTCCCGCCGCCCTCCACGGTGCAGCGTTACTTCTACGACTGGCGCTCGAACGGGCTGCTGGAGGCGATCAACCATCATCTGGTTGTGGCGGCCCGTGAGTTGGAAGGACGCGAGGCCGGCCCGAGCGCCGGGGTGATCGACAGCCAGAGCGTGAAAACCACGGAAAGCGGTGGTATTCGGGGCTATGACGCGGGCAAGAAGATCAAGGGCCGCAAGCGTCACATCGTCACCGATACGCTCGGCCTGCTGCTCGGCCTGATCGTGCATTCAGCCGATATCCAGGACCGCGACGGCGCGCCCGGGGTCCTCAAATCGATCCGTCATCGCTTTCCCCAACTGCGTCACCTCTTCGCCGACGCCGCCTATGGCGGACCGAAACTTGAGGGTGCCCTCGAAGACATCGGCCGCTGGACGATCGAGATCATAAGACGGCCCGATACCGCCAAGGACTTTGAGGTCCTGCCCAGGAGATGGGTCGTCGAGAGGACCTTCGCCTGGCTCAACCGATGCCGCCGACTGGCCAAGGACTGGGAGAAATCAATCGCCTCCGCACAGGCATGGATCCTCGTCGCACACATCCGACTCCTCACAAGGCGGATCGCAAGCCATTGTTATTAAATGTAGAGTTTCGAGTCAGACTCTTAGGGAATTCGACAATTACCAACCAGGTTATGTGCGGCTTCGCATGTACGCGGCGGGACTAAAAAGATTGAATCGGCTTGCCCAAGAGCACACCATGCGGACGTCGATAGAGACAGAAGGTTTCGGTGCCTGTGTTGTGCCCTTGTTGGTGGATCACGAACAGCAACGGGCGGCGGTCAATTCACACGAGATCGTCGACTATATCGGCCAGCAATCAGGCCCGGCCGAGTTGATGCCTGACGGTGGCGGCTTGGCCAACGAGGTCCGCAAGCAAGTGGAAATCAACGACCGGATCCGACACCCGGGCATCCTGTATGGATTTCATGCGGATGACCCCCGGCCTGACTTCTACGTTCCGCTCATGGACGGCATCCATGACCGCAAGCGGTCGGCCTTGGAAATTCTCATAGAGGCCAACAAGGATGCCCCGGAGTTGGTTCGGGTCTATGAATCCAAAATCATCAAAGAGATGGCCGGGAAGAAGTTGCAGAAGGACCCCGACTATATGGCGCAAATCCTGGACGGGTTTCGTGCGCTGATCAGCGAACTGGACGTTCAACTGGCGTCCCAGAAGGATGGGTTCGTCTGCGGCCCGAACTTCACCCTTGCAGACGCCATGCGGGCCATCAGTCTCTATCGCATTCAGTGGTTGGGTCACGCACATCTGTGGGCGGATCATACGCGCGTTCGCGATTACGCCTATCGTATGTATCAACGCCCGGCTTTTCGAAAAGCAATCATTGAATGGCCCTACCCCATGCCGGGCTCGCCCCGCACCGCAGATGTGGACAGGGCTGCGTAAACTGTAGGCAATAAAAGGAGGGCGGACCAATGACTATCGCCCACGAACAAGAACTGGAACTCTACCATTACGGCGAATCCTTATGCTCCCAAAAGGCACGATTGGGCATGGCCGAAAAGGGGTTGGACTATAAGTCCCGGCATATCGTTATTTGCGACGTCGCCGAAGAATGCCAGAACCTGAGCACCGACTACCTGAAGGTTAATCCCAAAGGGATCGTGCCGACGCTGGTCCATAAGGGCGAGCCGGTCTACGACGCCCACCGGATTATCAAATACGTGGATGAACAATATCCGGACAGCGGTACCCGGCTCTGGCCCGAGGACGAAGACCGGCAAAAAATAGCCGCCCATTGGTTCGATGAAGGCATGCTGGACGAAAACGGGCGCTATGGCTCTACCTTCGGCTTGGCCATTCCCATTCTCAGCCATCCCATTCTGGCGCACGCGCTCAACCGCCAACCCTTGGACCTGGTGGTGGAAAAGTATCGGCACCACCCCTTGGAATCCCGCGGCAAACGCTTCACAGCATTGCGTCGCGATGGCACGGCTTTCCCGCCTGAAGTGACGACAACTGCCCTAGAGAGTGTCTGCCGTGGACTCCGAGATATTAACCACCTCCTCGATCGGTTTGGGGGTCCCTATCTTCTCGGCGAGTTCACCTTACCGGACATCACCATGATGGCCTGCTTTCACAGGCTCGAAGATGTGCGGTTGACGGACCTGCTTGACCACGACGCGGTGCCGTTGGTGAACGGCTATTGGCAGCGGTTACAGGACCGGCCGAGCTACACAGACGCAGTCATCGCATGGCATGATGACGTGAACTGGCGCTCAGCCCTCCTTGAAATATTTGGTGACCAAAAATCGCCGCGCCTCGAGGAAGCGTTCTCGATTATGGCAATCGTTCATTAGAAAGGCGCTTAGAAATGATATCTTCAAACGAAACATTTGACGGTACGTGGCCCTTCAAACCGCATTTTTTCGATGGAGCCGGCTTTAATCAACATTATGTGGACGAAGGCCGGGGGGACCCCGTCATCTGCCTTCATGGCGAACCCACATGGGGGTACCTGTACCGTAACTTTATTCCACCGTTATCGGAAACCAATCGTGTCATTGTGCCGGATCATATGGGTTTCGGAAAAAGTGAAACACCTCAAGATCGCGTCTATACCATCAAGACCCATGCGGAGAATCTAGAGGCATTGGTGAAACATCTGGACCTCACCAATATCACATTGGTGATGCAGGACTGGGGTGGGTCGATTGGCGCTGGTTTCACCTTGCGGAATTCAGAGCGGGTAAAACGCCTCTGCCTCCTTAACACCGCATGCGGATACGGTGGCACCGGGAAAGGTATGATCGAGGATGATAGTCCCGACCGGCTCAAACGCAAATTCACCCCTTGGTTCGAGTATGTGAAAAGCCACTATGACGCGGGCACTTATCACGACACAGTTGGCGACCTGGGAAACCATGTTCTGAGCGTGATGAAGACGGTCGGATTCCAAAACACCGCTCAGGTGGACGACACTTGGATTCGTGCCTACAGCACCCCGTTCCCAACAAAGGAAGAATGCATCGGGGCCATTGAGTTCCCGCTGGATGCATTGGAAGGCCGCGTCTTGGCCTATCGCGAAGAAGGTATGCCATTGGTCGACAAATTGAAGGCCAAGCCCGCAATGCTTGCCGTGGGCATGATGGATGGGGCCATCGATCCGGAAGTTCAATTTGCTGATTTCAAGGCACTGTTCCCTGATGGACCTATCGTCCGCCTGCCCAACGCAGGTCACTACTGTCAGGAAGATGCGCCGGAAACCCTCGTCGCCCTTATCCAACAGTTCATCCAGATGACGGACGTCAGTTGAGAGCACTGTTTCGCTTGCCGGAATGAGCCAGCCCGTCCGTTGGACGGAGGATCCTGTCTATCTGACTGGACGGGGACGCTACGTTGACGACATAAAGTTGGAAGGGACATTACAGGCTTATGTTCTACGATCTCCCCATGCTCATGCGGAAATTCAATCCCTCGACGCCACGGCCGCCGCCGCCGCCCCAGGCGTCCATTTGATCCTAACGGGGGTCAGGACAAGGCCCGCTACTCTCGTCAACCAGTTTCCGAGTATCGGGAAATTTGTTCCCTCTCGAGAATTTCAATTTCACTGTTCAAATTCATACGGAAATGACGTCAATCCATAAGCTGGGTAAGTTCCGGCCCACTCTGGAGTTCAATAATTGGCTGAAATTCAAGCAATTTCCTTGTATTTTCCCTGCCTAACAGAGAATTCTCCAGAGACCTGTTCGCCCCGGACTGCCTCCTCCGCCACCCCACGCCTCCGGCTTCGGGCGGCAGGCCACCTTACGGCGCAATGAACTCCCAACGGGAAAGCCTGGCATCCGCCGTATCGCAATCGTCCACAAACAGGGTTCGCCAGCGATCGGCGCTCGAATAGGTAGCTGCTGAGACAGCCCCGACCGCGAGGCAAAGGTTGGAATTCTTGAGGACCAGCTTGCCGTCGGCTTTCAGCTCGAAACGCTGGAAATTGGCGGCGTTGAAGAAGATGGACGAGGTGCCGCAATCGGCGAGCATCGCGGCGGCACCCGGAAGGGCTCCCCGGTTCACCCCGGCGATGGTCACGCACTTGTTGGGCGCCGGAAACCGGATATTGCCTTCCGGCGTGAACACGACGGCGGCGTCGGGCGGCAGCCCGACCTTACAATTGTGGGCGAACAACGGGATATCCGTGCGCAGATTGCCGGGGGTGCCCGGAATGTCGACGCAATAGCCGTCCTGCGGCCGGTCGAGACGGTCGATGAGACGCAGATGCCGCTCCGAGGCGGCTGCGCCCGTCGATGCAATCAAAGCCAGCACCGCGATGGTAAATCCGACGAGGTTTCCCGTACTCACTTGCTTCCACTCCTCTTTTCCACGGCCGTGGGTTTGGGCGCCAAGCGCCCGGCTCATGGATTATCGGGCCTTGCGGCGCCCCGTATTCCGGCGAGGGCCAGGCGCCCGGGGGCCTGATGCGGCTGTAATCAGCCGGCCTGGTTTGCCGGCCTTGACGGCTCCTCGAGCTCCAGCACCACCATCCGGTGCATGACCCGGGTTTGTCCGGGGTAGTCGTTCATCGCGTAGTGCATGGAGCAGCGATTGTCCCAGATACCCAGCATGTCCACCTGCCATCTGTTGCGGAAGGTGAATTCAGGGCGCACCGCGTGGGCATGGAGGTAATCCAATATGGGTTTGCTCTCTTCCTCTGTCATTCCTTCCAGGCGCAACGTGAAGCCGGGGTTGACGTAGAGCACCTTGCGGCCTGAATCCGGGTGCACCCGGATCACCGGATGGATGACCTCGCTGTCATAGTTGTCCCGGTAGGCGATGGTGTCGGCATCCACCTTGGTGACGCCGGTCTTGGCTTCCTCGCGGGCGACGTTCCGTTTGTAGGTCTCGGGAAATCCGTGGACGGCGTTCATGCCGTCGAGCATCTCCTTCATGCCGTCCGACAGGGTCTCGTAGGCCATGTACATGTTGGTGAACAGCGTATCGCCGCCATGGGTCGGGATTTCGCGGGCATACAGTGAATTGGCCAGTGACGGCCGGGGCAGGTTGGTGAAGTCCATGTGCCAGAGATTGCCGAAGACATGGCTCTCTTCGGGTTTCTTGCGAAGCTCATGGACCTCCGGCGCGCCCTCCAGCGGCTTCATATAGGGGTGAGGCAGGGGCTCCCCGAAGCGGGCGACAAACCGGCTCATGGCTTCCGGGGTCAGCCGCTGGTCCGGGAAGAAGATCGCCAGATAATCGGTGAACGCCTGGTGGATGGCGTCGAACGTCCGGTTGTCGAGGTCGTCCGACAGGTCGCATCCCGAAACCAGGGCGCCCATGGAGCCGGCCAGCGGTGTCACCTCGATATTGGATTGCGACATGGTCCCCTCTCTTGCAGGAGAGTTTAGCGAGGCGAGTTCATCGGGATCAACCGCCGACAATCATCCGCCACATTTCGCCGATGCGCGGCCGGCCGTCCTCCCGTTCCCCGTCCCACTTCACGTGATCGTCGGGCCCCGCCGTCGGGGAGACCTCGACCGACCACAAGGGATCGACGGTGTTGGGCAGAAACGAATAGCGGACATCGATCACCGTATTGGGCACCGTGGGATCGAGCGCGACATAGCCTTGGCTGAACCAGGCGAAACGGCTGACGTCCTTGTATTGCTGGCTTTCGGGATCGAGCCAGGGGAAGTCGCGCCGGGTGTCGAGTTTGGCGATCGAGGTGCCCGGATATATCCGGGGTGCGATTCCGGCCCGAACCGCATCCACATAATACCGGTCATCCACCGTATAGATGGTCTTCCAGACCAAAATGTTGCCGATGCTCGGTTTGACCGTAATGGCTCCCGGCACGTGCCCCCGGCCGGCCGCCAGATCCGCGGCCATCACCCTTGCATTGAAGTGTTGGAGCGTGCCGAGCGACAAGTAAAAGATCGCCCAGGCGACGGCGAGGCGGCCAAGCTTGGGCGACTTCCAGGCCATGGCCGAGCCGACCAGGACCATGACCGGGACCGTGAACAACGGATCGATGATGGAGATGACACTGGCCGAAAGGCGCAGGTCGCTGAACGGCCAGAACAGCATGGTGCCGTAGGAGGTCGCGAAATCGAGCAGCCCATGGGTGGCGTAACCGAGGGTGCAGTAGATGAAGGTTTGGCGGAACGGCAATCGCCACCATCGCCGGAGTACGAGATGAACAATCGCCGCTGCAATCAATCCGCCGAACGGAATGAAGAAAATTGAATGGGTGAACTGACGGTGGAACTCGAGCGCCAGCAGGGGATCGGTCGAGGATCGGATAAGTACGTCCGCATCCGGCAGCAGTCCGGCGCCAAACCCCGCCAAGCCGGCCGAAACCACCGATTTCCTCCGGGAGGCGGCCTGCGGCAGCGCCGCGCCGACTATACCCTGACTGATGGGGTCCATGATCGCCTGCTTTTCGCCCAGTACCGCTACGCCTTGCCGAGGGCGCTCAGCAGGAACGCGTAGACCATTGCCACTTCATCCAAACGATCGAAGCGCCCGGCGGCGCCGGCATGACCGGCTTCCATGTTGGTCCGCAGCATCAGCGGATTGTCGTCGGTCTTGAGTTCCCGCAGCTTGGCCACCCATTTTGCTGGCTCCCAGTAGGTGACCCGGGGATCGCTGATCCCGGCAGTGACGAAGATCGGCGGATAGTCCTTGGCCTCGACATTGTCGTAGGGTGAATAGGAGGCGATGTAGTCATGGGCCTCTTCACTTTCCAGCGGGTTGCCCCATTCGGGCCATTCCGGCGGGGTCAGCGGCAGGTCCTTGTCGCACATGGTGTTGAGCACATCGACGAAGGGCACTTCGCCGACCACCGCGCCCCAGAGATCAGGGCGCATGTTGGCTGATGCCCCGACCAGCATCCCGCCCGCGCTGCCGCCGTGGATGGCGATCCGGCCGGCGGAGCTGAAACCTTCTTCGGCCAGCTTTTCCCCGGCGGCGACGAAGTCCTCGAAGGTGTTCTTCTTTTTGGTCAGCTTGCCGTCCAGGTACCACTGATAACCCCTCTCGGTGCCGCCCCGGATATGAGCGATGGCGTAGACGAAGCCCCGGTCGACGAGGCTCAGGCGGTTGGTCGAGAAGCTCGCCGGCATGGACATGCCGTAGGAACCGTAGCCGTAAAGCAGCGCCGGCGCCGAACCGTCCAACGGCGTATCCCTGGCGTGCAGGATGGAGATCGGCACCCGGGCGCCGTCGGGCCGTTCGGCGAATTTGCGCCGGGTCACGTAATCGCCCGCGCTGTGCCCGCTCGGTACCTCCTGCTCCTTCCGAAGCTCGCGGGTGCGTTTCCCCATCCGATAATCGAAGGTCCGCCGCGGCGTGGTCATGGACGAATAGGTGAACCGTAGAATGTCGGTGTTGAATTCATAGCCCGGGATCATGCCCAACTCGTAGGCTTCTTCATCGAAGGCGATGGCGTGTTCGTTACCCGAGGCGAGTTCGCGAATAACGATCCGAGGCAGGCCGTCGATGCGTTCGTGCCGGACCAGGTAGTTGCCGAATTCCAAGATCGAACGAATGAACCGGCCGGGTTGGTGCGGAACCACATCGGTCCAGTTCTCCCGCCCCGGCGCGCTCAGCGGCGCTTCGACGATCTTGAAGTCGACGGCATCGTCTGCATTGGTGCGGATGAACAGCTTGTCGCCCACATGGGCGATGTCGTATTCGACGTTGGGATCGCGCGGTGCGACGACCACCGGCTCGGCGTCCGGATTGCCGGCGTCAATCAGATACACCTCCGAGGTGGTGTGGTCGTGGGCGGAGATCTCCACGAATTTGCCGCTCTGGCTCTTTCCCGCCGCGACGAAGAAGCCCGGGTCGGTCTCCTCGTAGACCGTGACGTCGTCGCCCGCCTCGGTGCCCACCCGGTGCCGGTTTACCCGGTAGGGGCGGTGGTTGTCGTCGAGGACCGTGTAGTAGAGGGTCTCGCCGTCGTTTCCCCAAACGATATTGCCGCTGCAATCGGGAATCCGGTCATTGAGATCATCGCCGGACGCCAGGTCACGGATTTTGACGGTAAAGATCTCCGAGCCCTTGGTGTCGAGAGCATAGGCCAGCCGCGCATGGTCCGTGGAATGGCTGCAGCCGCCGACCCGGAAGAAGGATAGGCCTTCGGCTTCCTTGTCGCCGTGAAGCAGCACCTCGCCCTCTCCCGTGTCGCCGGTGTCTCGGCGGCAGAACAGCGGGTGCTGCCCGCCGGTCTCGTAGCGGCTGAAATACTCGAATTCGCCGTCGGGGGCCGGGACCGAGGAATCGTCTTCCTTGATCCGTCCCTTCATCTCGTCGAACAACAGCGTCTGAAGATCTTCGGTCTTGGCGAGCAGGGCTTTGGTGTGCGCGTTCTCGGCTTCCAGATAGGCGCGGATATCCGGGTCCAGCTTGTCCGGATCACGCATCACCTCCTGCCAGTTCTCGTCCTTCAGCCAAGCGTACTCATCGGACCGGGTTCGGCCGTGGAGGGTGATGGTCGTCGGCTTTTTTGGCGCGGTTGGGGGAGCGGAGACCGCATCGGGCATCTGTCTATTCTCCGTCGCCGCCCTCGACCTGTCCGGAGGAACTGGGGGTCGCGGAGGGCGCGCCGGCGGTCGGGGCCGGTTTTGCCGGTTCCGCCGATTTGGCCTGATTACGCCCGGTTTCCATACGTACCGGTGCGGCCGGCGCGTTGCCGTCCTTGTCCTCGCCGAAATAGATGGTCTGATGGGGGAAGGGAATCTCGATGCCCAGCTCGTCGAAACGGCGCTTGATCCGGCGGTTGAACTCGCGGCCCACCGACCATTGCTCGATCGGCATGGTCTTGAACCGGGCCTTGATGACGATGGCCGAGTCGCCAAAGGAATCCAGACCCAGGACTTCTAGGGGATCGAGAATTTTGGGACCGAAGTCTTCGTCGGCCCGGATTTCCTCTCCCAATTGTTCCAGCACACCGATTACCTCGTCGACATCCTCGCGATAGGAGATGCCCACCTCGAAGACGTAGTAGGACCACTCCTTGGTCATGTTGGTGACCGTGTCGATGGCGCTGAACGGAATGGTGTGGACGTTGCCCGACAGGTCCCGCAGCCGGATCGACCGGATGGACATGGCCTCGACCCGTCCCGCCGTTCCGGCGACCCGGGCGACGTCGCCGACCGCGACCGCGTCCTCGAACAACAGGAAGGCGCCGGTGATCACGTCCTGGACGAGTTTTTGGGAGCCGAACCCGATCGCCAGGCCCGCGATGCCGGCGCCGGCCAGCAGCGGCCCGATGTTGACCCCGAGTTCGGCCAGTACCACCAGCACCACCAGAACGGCGATGAAGAAAAACAGGACGTTGCGCAGGAGCGGCAGCAGGGTTCGCGCCCGGTCGCGCCGGGCGAGCGCTTCCGCGCCTTCCTCCGCTTGGTCGAGGTAACGTTCTATGGCGGCGCCGGCGGCTTCCCAAACCACCAATGCGACTAAGAGGACAATGGCGATGCTGGCGGCCGCGGATATGATCCGCGACCCGGCCGGGCTTTGCAGCCAGGCGACCACATCGAGGCCCCAGGCCTGGAAGATCACGGTCAGCGCGATGATCAGGACGAAGACCCGCAGCACCCGCTCCATGACCGGCAGGTAGCGGTTGGCGCGTTGCTCCAGGCCCGGATAACGAGCCTTTACCTCGTCCTTGATGGAGAAACCCCGTTGGATCGCCCGGTGAATACCGTGACCGATCAAAATTGCCATCACGATGGCAACCACCGTGATCATGGATGAACTCAGGAAGTTCTCGAAACCGTCCTCGATCCGGAGAGCCCAGATGCCATAGACTGCGGCGATATAGATGATCGCGAGCGCGTGCCAGATATCGGCAATCCGGTTGCGGAGCGTGGTCAAGGGGTGGCCGCGCTCGGGCTGCTCGTCGCCTGCGTGGAGGAACTCCGCAAACGGCCGGCGGTTCTGAAGGACGAAGATAATGGCCATGGCGGCGATCAGCAGGCCAAGAAAAGTAACGGCAAATTGCTGTCCGCCCCCGGGCAGACCCAAGAGCCCCGCGGCAACGATCCCGAAGGAACCATAAACCCAGATGAACGTAAATCGCCGCACCCAGATATAGAGATAGTTGGAGGTCTCGCCGGAGGCGGGAATGAACCGCAGCCCCTGTACCCGGGGCGCGAGGATCATGCGCGCGAAGACCATAGCGGCGCCGGCGAGGACGTAGGCGTTGATGACGGTGACGACCACCATGCGCGTGAGATCGGTCGGTTCGGTGATCGGGAGGATGGCGTAACCGGCAACGGCCGCCGCCGCGACCGGGATCAAGTCGAGCAGCGTGCGGATGGCGAGGAATAGCAGGCGCACGAGCACGGACTCGCTGGATTGCTGTTCGACGGCTTCCCGCGGCCGGCGCAATGCTCGCCGCGCGACGGTCCCGGCCACGACCGCGGCAACCGCCACCACAATCAACTTCAATATGATCCGCAGCCAACGCTCCCGGGCTTGGGTATCCGTTACCTGATCCGATAGCCAGTCCATCAGTTTGGGCGCGTCGTCCAGGGCGGTGCCCGCATCGAGAAACGCCTCGCTGGCATCCTTCGCGCGCTGGGCGAGTGTGCCGATGACCTTGGTGCCGACGGACGAGGCCGGTTTTGGCCCGTCGCCCGCCGACTGTCGGGCGGCGATCAGTGCATTCAGTTGGTCGATCAGTTTTTGCCGCTCGGCGTCGTTCTCGATGGAATTGAGCAGGGACTCAAACTCCGCTTGGCCGACGGCCGGTGCGGCAGGCGCCTGCTGCGCTGATGCGGCAGTGGCGCCCGACAGGACGGCCGCCGCGAGGAACAAGGCTGACAGGGGTTTCAGCATCCTGAGGATCGATGTCGAAGCCATGCGGCGGAGATTAGCCAGACGCCCCGGAAGAGTCACATGATTTGCAAAATTTGCAACGAGAAGGCGGGTCCAGGGTCTGTACTCAATTAGGGGATTCTCCTTTTTGCGCCCTCTCCCCCCGTGCAGGGGGCGAGGGGACCCACGGCAAGCTCCCTCTCCCTGAGGATTCTTCTGCGAAAAGGGGATTCTCAATGGGTTTGTGATGTGATTCAGTGTGGTTATCAACTGTTGGAGGCGTCGATGAGCGGCAAGGGTCAGCTGGGGTTTGCGGAAGCGTTTGTTTCTCCGGGTCTTGGGTCGAACCGGAAGCTTGATCGTCTGGATGCGTTGATCGACTGGTCTCCGCTGGAGCGCCTGGCGTCGGCGGTCCGCCCGGGGCGCCGGGGCCGTCCGCCCTATGCGCCGCTGTCGATGTTGAAGGCGCTTTATCTTCAGGTGCTTTACGATCTGTCGGACCCCGGTCTGGAGGAGGCGCTGCTGGACCGTCTGTCGTTCCGGCGCTTCTGCGGCTTTGCGCTTGACGGGGGCACGCCGGACGAGACCACGATCTGCCGCTTTCGCGGGGATGCGGGCGGGGTTCTGGAGGCGGCCTTCGAGGAGATCAACCGCCAGTTGGAGGCCGCCGGTCTGATCGTGCGCAAGGGCACGCTGATGGACGCCACGCTGGTGGCCGCGGCCTCGCGCCCGCCGCCCTACAAGGCCGGCGCGGGTGCCGGGCACGCGGGCGAGCCCGGCGCCGACTGGACCCGCAAGAAGGGGCGCGCCTTCTTCGGCTACAAGGCGCATCTCGGCGTCGACCAGGGGTCGGGGCTGATCCGGCGGGTGGTGCTGACCTCGGCCAAGACCTCCGAGAGCGAGGTCGCCGACCGGCTGATCTGCGGCGACGAGGCCGCGGTCTATGGCGACAAGGCCTACGAGCAGGCGGCGAGACGGGCGCGGCTCAAGGCGGCGGGGATCAAGGACCGGATCATGCACCGGCGGCACAAGCACATAGCCGCGCTGCCCCATTGGCAGCAGCGCCGCAACGCTCTGATCGCGCGACGGCGCGCCCCGGTCGAGGCCGTGTTCTCCGCCCTCAAGCGCTTCTACGGGCTGCGCCGCGCCAAGAGCCGGTCCCGGGACAGGAACACGGCCCGCCTCTTCGCCGCCGCCGCCGTCTACAACATGCGCCGGGCCTGCCTGCTCGCCGGGCCGTGAGGGCGCGACGCGCCCGGAAACCGCAAAACGCACCGCAATCCGGCCCGCAAACGCCGCGGCAAACCCGCCGCCCGGTACCAAAACAGCCCCAACCCCCGACACAAACCCCTCCTTGCGACTTTCGCAGAAGAATCCTCAGGGTCGGGGTGAGGGTGATATGGAAATTTCCCCCTCACCCAGCGCCGGGTAGGCTCGGCGTTCGCCTCGCCAACCCTCCGCATCCCTCTCCCCCTGACGGGGGCGAGGGAACCCGATGCGGCAAGCCTCCTCTCCCCGCTCACCCGCTTGTCGTCATCACCGGGTCGGTCAATTCGTCCGAATTGACCTTATTTGACCCGGTGATCCACGCCTCGCGGCCGGCGAAGCCGGTCCGGCGGGCCCGGCCATGACGCGATCATTTTATGCCTCACCGCCGCAACACCCCTATGGCGGCTCAATCGGGTCCGGACCCTAGCCGCTTTGCCGGGTGCTGCTCCGGGAGGCGATGATTTCGTGGAGCATGGCGTAATCATCCTCGCGGAACGAATCGAGTGTGGCGGCGCTATCCTCGGCGCTGATGCCGATGGCACGGATAATGATGCCGCCGAGCTGAAGGCTGGCCTCGAGGGTTTCCGGAACCACGGCGGTTGCGCCCAAATCCTCGAGCTGGCGGACGTGGGTCAGGTCTCGGGCGCGGACATAAATCGCCAGGTCCGGATATGTGGATCGCAGTTCCCGCACCGCCCGGCTGACATCTTCCCGCTCGTTGATCGTGATGACCACCGCCCGGGCCCGGGCCGCACCCGCCGCGGTGATTACCGAGATTTCGGTGGCGGCGCCGTAATAGACCTCGGTTCCGTGATGCTGACACTGGGCGACGAGCCGGTAATCCCGGTCGAGGGCAATGTGGGGGGTGTTCGTGGCGTTGAGCACCATGGCGACGGTCTGGCCGACCCGCCCGAACCCGATGATGATGATATGGTCTTCCAGCTCGCCGGCGGCCTTGCTGATGTCCGAGGCGGGCGGGATCACGCCGGGGGTCATCCATTCGGCATACCTGTCGCCGACATAGGCCATCAGGGGCGTCAGCGCCATGGTGATGGTCACCGCGGCGAACAGTATGGCGCCCATCTCGGGCGAGAGGATGCCGGCCGCCATGGCCGCGCCGAATATGACGAAGCCGAACTCCCCGCCCTGGCCAAGGATCAGGCCCACCCGCCCCGAAACTGTGGTCGACAGGCCAACGGCCCGGCACAGAAGGCCGATGACGATCGACTTCCCGATCAGCAGGCCGGCGACGATGCCGAGGATCGGCAGCCACTCGGCGACGGCCACCCGGAAATCGACCATCATGCCGACCGACATGAAGAACAGGCCGAGAAACAGCCCGCGAAACGGCCGGATATCGGCCTCGACCTGATGCCGGTACTCGGTCTCGGCGAGCAACAGTCCGGCGAGGAAGGCGCCCAACGCCATGGAGAGGCCGACCAGGGAGAAGACCCAGCCCGTACCCAGTACGACCAGCAAGGTGGCGGCAACGAACAGCTCGGTACTGCCGGACGCGGCGATCAGCCGGTAGACCGGCCGCAGCACCAGCCGGCCGGCGACGACGGCGACGACCAGTGCGAGAACGGCTTTCAGGCCCGCCTCGCCGATCGCCGTCAGCAGGGAGGAGCCTTGCTCGTTCAGCAGCGGCACCAGGATCAACAACGGCACAATGATCAAATCCTGGAACAGCAAAACGGCGAAAGACATGGTGCCGTAGGGTGTGGCCCGCTCGCCGCGCTCGGTCAGCAGCTGCAGGACGAACGCGGTCGACGACAAGGCGAGGCCCGCCCCGATGACGATCGCCGCGTTGACGGAAATCCCGAACGCCAGCGCAGTCCCGAAGATGATGGCGCCGGTGAGCGCGACCTGGGCCGTGCCCAGACCGAATACATAATTTCGGAGCTGCTTGAGCCGCCCGAAGGATAATTCAAGGCCGACGGTGAACAGCAGAAATACCACGCCGAACTCGGCCAGCGCCTGGGCGCCCTCGGCATCGCTGATGAAGCCGAAACCGTGGGGGCCGATGAGAATGCCGGCCGCCAGGTAGCCGATCACCGGGCTGGATTTCAGACGCTTGAGGAGGGGGACAATGACGATGGCGGCGACCAGAAAGATCAGGACGTCTGCGAGGATCGGCGAGTGATGCATCTCAGGCGGGACCCGTCGTCACGGTTGTTTCTTCGAGCGCTTCGATAGCCGCATCGACCGCCAGCATGATGGCGCCGTGGCGCGAGGTCGCGGATTTGGCCGGCGCCAGCGCGGCGAGCGCCGCCCACTTGCCCTCAGGGGGCGGTCCGCCGCCGGCCAGCATGGCGGCCATTTGGTCCCGCAAAGCACCGAGTTCCGTCAGATCGGCCCCGATGACGTGCTCGGCAATCACCGACGCGGCCGCCTGACCCAGGGCACAGGCCTTGATTTCCTGCGCATAGTCGGTGACCACGCCTTCCTCGATCCCGAGGTCGACGACGATGCCGCTGCCGCACAGCGGTGCGGTTCGGGTGACGCTGACAACGGGGTCTTCCAACCGGCCGATGCGCCCGATATTCCCCGCCAGCCGGAGCACGTCCTTGTTGTAGATTTCGTCGATCATGTGATCTCCATGACCCCAAAATAGTTCGCATCCTTGGTCCTGCCCAGCCTGGATTGTTCGTCAAAGCGGTTCTCGCCCGGGCCGGTTTGGGATAGGGTCCGCGCCGCCACATCAACGGCCTGAACCATGCGTCTCGACGAATTTGATTTTGAGCTGCCCGCCTCGGCAATTGCACAGCGTCCGGTGGAACCGCGTGATGCCGCGCGGCTGCTGCATGTGTCCGGCGGCTTGACCGATCACCAGGTGAGAGACCTGCCCGGCTTGCTTCGTCCGGGTGACCTGATGGTTTTCAACGACACCAAGGTCATTCCCGCCCGGCTGCGGGGATCGCGCGGCGACGCGTCCATCGAAGTCACTCTTCACAAAGAGGAGGGGGAAGGGATTTGGGCGGCTTTTGCCCGGCCGGCAAAGCGTCTGAGGGAGGGTGATACCATTGCGTTCACCCCCAATCTGCGCGCGGCGGTAACCGCGAAGCGGGATGCCGGCGAGGTGGTGTTGGATTTCCAAACCACCCGGAACGGCTTGTTTGCCGCCCTCGAGGCGCATGGCCGGATGCCGTTGCCGCCGTATATCAAGCGGGAAAAGACCGGGGACGACGGAGACAGGGAGGATTATCAAACCATGTTCGCGGCGCGTGAGGGTGCGGTGGCCACCCCGACCGCCGGACTGCACTTCACACCCGGGCTGATGGAGCGATTGGCCGATTCGGGCATCGATCACCTGACCCTGACGCTGCACGTAGGCGCCGGTACGTTCCTGCCGGTGAAGGCGGACGACACGGACGGCCACGTCATGTATGGGGAGTGGGGCGAGGTGTCGTCGGGCGCGGCCGCGCGGATCAACGGGGTGCGTGCCGCCGCCGGCCGCATCGTCGGGGTGGGCACGACGGTGGTGCGGCTTTTGGAGAGCGCGGCGGACGGGCAGGGGCGGATTCATCCCTTTGACGGCGAGACGGATTTGTTCATAACCCCCGGATACGAATTCAAAGCCGCCGATCTGATGCTGACCAACTTTCATCTGCCCAGGTCCACCCTGTTCATGTTGGTGTCCGCCTTCGCCGGAATGGGTCGGATGAAAGACGCGTACGCCCACGCCATCGCGTCGGGCTACCGGTTCTATTCATACGGCGATTGCTGTCTGTTGGAGCCCCATTCATGACCGGTATCGGGTTCGAACGGTTGGCGGGCGACGGCGAGGCGCGCCGGGGACGATTGACCACCGCGCATGGCGGTGTCGAGACACCGGCCTTCATGCCGGTGGGCACGGCGGCGACGGTCAAGGCGATGACGCCCGAGGCGGTGGCGGCGACCGGCGCCCGGATTATTCTCGGCAACACTTATCACCTGATGCTGCGTCCCGGCGCCGAGCTGATCGGTGATTTGGGCGGCCTGCATGAGTTCATGAACTGGCCGGGTCCGATCCTGACGGATTCCGGCGGCTTTCAAGTGATGTCGCTGGCCAAACTCCGCACCATGTCCGAAGACGGCGTCGAGTTCCAATCCCACATCGATGGCGGCCGCCACATGTTGAGCCCGGAGCGCTCGGTCGAAATCCAGCATCGGCTTGATGCCGATATCACCATGGTGCTCGACGAGTGCGTTGCCCTGCCGGCGTCGGATCAGGACATCCTGGCCTCGGTCGGCCTGTCGGAACGGTGGGCGGCCCGTTGCAAGGAGGCGTTCGTCGAGCGGGACGGTTACGGGCTGTTCGGTATCGTCCAGGGCGGGATTAACCCGGACCTGCGGCTCAAGTCCGCCGCCGGCTTGGTGAATATCGGGTTCGATGGATATGCCCTCGGCGGTCTTGCCGTTGGAGAGGGGCAGGAGGCCATGTTCGCCACGCTTGATGTCACCGTACCGGCGTTACCCGGGGACCGTCCCCGTTACCTGATGGGGGTCGGTAAGCCCGACGATATCGTCGGCGCGGTTCTCCGCGGCATCGACATGTTCGACTGCGTGCTGCCCACCCGTTCGGGGCGTACCGGTCAGGCGTTCACCCGCCGGGGCGAGGTCAATATCCGCAATGCCCGTCATGCCAAGGACCCGCGCCCGCTGGATGAAGCGTGCCGATGCCCGGCATGCACGGACCATTCCCGGGCGTACCTGCATCATCTGGTCAAATCGGGCGAGATTCTTGGCGCCATGCTGATGACCTGGCACAACATCCAATACTATCAAGACCTGATGGCCGGGCTTCGAGACGCGATCGAAGCCGGCACGCTGCAAGCCTTTGCCGACGATTTCGGCAATGCCCGCGCGCTCGGCGACGTGGAGCCGCTCTAGGCGGACGCCGCTTCGGTCTTCTCCCGCTGCCGGATGATCCACCAGACAATCACCGCGCCGGCCAGTTTGCTCAGCGTCTGGATCAGCACCGCAAAGGGCGAGCCGAACCCGGCCATGTAGAGAAACACCGCGCTATCGACCGGGGTGGCGACGATGCTGGAGAGCAGGATCCGCTGGGACAGGGTCCGGCCGGTGAAACTGTAGATGGCCCAGTCGATGAATTCGGCGACCAGGAAGGCCGCGACGCTGGCCATGGCGATCTGGGGGCTGGCCATGAAGAAGCTGATGGCGCCGCCGACAAGCATGGCGATGATGACCCAGTGCCCGATTTCCCGCTGGGCGAAATCCCGGGAGACGAATATGAACCCGACGATCAAGGAAACCGGCGGCCATGCCGCGCCGTTCGGCAGGATGATGGGATCGACCACGGAGAACGCCCAGTTCACGGCGACGATCAACGCGATGTAAATACCGGTCTGAAGACATTTCATTCTTAAGCCCAACTCCTGACGTCCGGCGAATGCCACGGGCGGCTAAATAGCACACCGGTGTGTATTGTCGAGCCTACAAAGACATTGATTTTCCCCGCGTCCCGACCATAGTGCGGCCACGCCTTATCCAAGGTTCAACTCTTTCCGGTCGCTCGTTCGCCTTCATGATCATTGCACTGCAAATCATCGGTGGATTCCTGCTGTTGCTGGGCGGGGCCCAGGTCATGGTCCGCGGCGCCGTCGCGCTGGCGCGGCGGTTCGGCATATCGACATTGGTTATCGGTATGACCGTTGTGGCCTTCGGGACCTCGGCGCCCGAGCTGCTGGTGTCTCTGAACGCGGCGCTGTCGGGTGCGCCGGGGTTGGCCGTCGGTAATGTGGTCGGTTCGAACATCGCGAATATTCTGCTGGTTCTCGGTGCGGCGGGCATGGTGGCGCCCATCGCCTGCGCGTCCACCGAGCTTCGCCGGGACGGAATCATATTGCTGGCCGGCACGCTGATTTTCTCGGCGCTTTCATTTCGCGGCGTGGTCGACGTCTGGTCGGGTGCCGTCCTGCTGATCGCCTTCTCCTATTTCCTCTGGAACTCCTACAAGCGTGAGGCCGCCGGTGAGGGCGGTGCCGCCGCCGGCATGGTCGAGGACGTCGAGAATTCGGCGATGCCGCCGGCAAATCTGCTTGTCGCGGTCCTGATGTTCCTTGCCGGTCTCGCGGCCCTGCTCGTCGGATCCGAGTTGGTGGTGCGTGGCGGCGTGGCGGCGGCCCGCCTGTTCGGCGTGAGTGAAGCGGTGATCGGGTTGACGGTGGTGGCCCTCGGCACCTCGCTGCCCGAACTCGCCGTGTCGGTGGTTGCCGCCTATCGCGGCCACACGGATGTGGCGCTCGGCAATGTGGTTGGCAGCAACCTGTTCAATATTCTGGGGGTCATCGGCGTTGTCGCCGTGGTCACGCCGGTCACGGTCGAGGCCCGGGTGGTCAATTTCGACCTCTGGATCATGATCGGGGCGACGCTGCTGCTTCTGCCGTTCATAATGGGTGGCCTGCGTCAAATCGGCCGGGCGCCGGCGCTGGCCTTCCTGATCATGTATATCGCTTATATCGGCGCCATCGGCCTCGGCGTCGATCGTGTTATTCCTGCCTGATCTTCCAGGGACCGACTTCCTTGCGCAGCGGCACGGGACTTTTATGCTGCACCCATGACCAATGAACCTTCCGGTACCGTCCTGATTACCGGCGCCGCCCGGCGCATCGGCAAGGCTATTGTCGACGCGCTGGCCGAGGATGGCTGGCGAATCGCGCTCCATTATGGCGGCTCGGCCGGCGAGGCCGAGGCCGGGGCAGCCGATCTCCGGGCGCGGGGCGCCGAGGTAACCCTCTACGGGGCCGACCTCCGCGACGAGGCCCAGGTCCGGGGATTGATCCCACGGGTCGTCGACGAGATGGGCACTGTCGACTGTCTGGTCAATAACGCCTCGGTGTTTGAGCGCGACTCTCTCGGTGATGCTGCCCGGGAAAGCTGGGATGCGCACATGGAGGTCAATCTGCGGGCGCCATTCGTTCTCACGCAAGCCTTCGCGGGCCAGTACCGGGGCGAAAACGGTAATATTATCAATATTCTAGACCAACGGGTGTGGAACCTGACGCCGCATTTTTCATCCTACACCTTGAGTAAGGCCGGTCTCTGGACCCTGACCCGGACCACCGCGCTGGCGCTGGCGCCCGCCATCCGCGTCAATGCGGTTGGACCGGGCCCGACCCTGCCTTCGCCGCGGCAGTCGGAAGATAGGTTTCGGGTACAGTGGGAGCGTACCCCTCTGGGCCGGCCGGTCGGCTCACAGGAAATTGCCTCGGCGGTGCGCTTTATCCTTGCGACGCCGTCGATGACCGGGCAAATGATTGCTCTCGACTCCGGACAGCATCTCGGCTGGGCTCCCCCGGCCGCCGATGCCGGTGACGAAGACGAATAGACCAATCGGGACGGGCCGATCCGACCATGCCGCCATCTGATTCAAATGTGGTTCATGCCTTCCGGATTGCCGATGCCAAGACGTCGGTCCGGCATGTATTTATCCGCGACCTTACGCTGACCTGCTTCATCGGCGTCCATAAGCACGAACGCAAACAGAGCCAGCGCGTGCGGATCAATCTCGATCTGGCGGTGCAAGAGGGTGTCGCCGCGATCGACGACAGACTGGAGCATGTGGTGTGCTACGAGGACGTGGCGGACGGCATTCGGGCGCTGGTCGCGGACGGCCATGTCAGCCTGGTTGAGACATTGGCCGAACGGATCGCCGACATGTGCCTCTCCGATGAGCGGGTCACCGTCGCCCGGGTCCGGATCGAAAAGCTCGACGTGTTCGAGGACGCTACAAGCGCCGGCGTGGAGATCGAGCGGTCCCGCATTTCCTGAGCCGCTTCTTCGGCAACGGGGCGCAACCCATTGCGATTATGACATTTTATGGACGAAAGGGGCGCAAGTTGTGCACAGGATGCAGGGCTTTCGGGTTTGATCCCTGTGTTGCGGCGATGCCCTTTATATGACAGGGGTATGAATTAATTTTATTAAAAAATCGATTAATATCAAATAGTTAAAAAACTGCACCAATCATGTGCATTTTGTGCCGGCGACAAAAAAGCCAAGCTGCGGCGGGCAGTCGCACTGTTTTCAACAAGCTTATTCACAGCGTTGGCGGATATAATTCGACCAGAGCAAATCCCGAGTGGATGGACTCATCCGTGACGACGCATTTGCGGCAGAATATACTGATAGAGCGTTTCACGTTTCAGAAAAGACATGAACCGCTCTAGGGCCACGCCGAGGGTGTACGCGAAAGCATGTCTAAGGACGGCAACGAGATCGTCGGACCGCGCCGGATAGAATACCGGCTCAAGACCGAGCCGAAAGCGGACGCGTCTGCGCCCAAGGGTGCCGAAATCATCAAGTCCTGTCTGCCCAAAGCACCGGCCACGCCCGGTGTTTACCGGATGATCAACGAGGCCGGCGATGTCCTCTACGTCGGCAAGGCGAAAAACATCCGCAAGCGGGTGACCAGCTACGCCAACCCAAATCGCCAATCTCCGCGCATCCGGCGCATGGTCGCCCAGACCCGGTCCATGGAGTTCGTCTCCACACACACCGAGGCCGAGGCGCTGCTGCTCGAAGCCGACCTGATCAAAAAGCTAACGCCGCGCTACAACATCCTGCTGCGCGACGACAAGTCCTTCCCGTTGATTCTCATCACCTCCGACCACGCCTTCCCACAGGTGCTGAAGCATCGCGGGGCGCGCAAG
The DNA here is from genome assembly GCA_965213765.1 of Rhodospirillales bacterium. GTDB lineage: Bacteria > Pseudomonadota > Alphaproteobacteria > Rhodospirillales > UBA2165 > JAJDXO01. Next base: position 3,495,298 of record OZ243926.1, read on the forward strand.
CGGGAAGGCGAATATTTCGGGCCCTTTGCCTCGGCCGGTGCGGTCAATCAGTCTCTGCACGTCATGCAGCGGGCCTTTTTACTCCGCACCTGCACGGATTCGGTTTTTGCGGCACGCACCCGGCCCTGCCTGCTGCATCAGATCAAACGTTGCGCGGCGCCTTGCGTCGGCCGAATCAGCGAGAGCGAGTACGGCGACCTGGTGGCCCAGGCGCGCGATTTTCTCACCGGCAAGTCGGCGGAAATTCAGCGCGAGCTGTCCCGCCGGATGCAGGCGGCGAGCGACGCTCAGGCGTACGAGAAGGCGGCGGAAATCCGGGACCGGATCAAGGCCATGACAAGCGTGCAGGCACGCCAGGATATCAGCGCCCAGGGCCTGGAAGACGCCGACGTCATCGCCCTCCATCACGCGGGCGGACAGAGCTGCATCCAGGTGTTTTTCGTCCGGGGCGGGTACAACTTCGGCAACCGCGCCTACTATCCGTCCCATGGCAACGAGGCGACCAAGGACCAGATCCTCGAAGCTTTTGTGGGGCAGTTCTACACCAACAAGGAGCCGCCCCGGCTGCTCCTGCTCAGTGATCAGGTGACCGAGCCGACCCTTTTGGCGGCTGCATTGACCGAAAAGGCCGGCCGCAAGGTGCGGCTGCAGGTACCCAAGCGCGGCGACAAGTTGGGCTTGATCACCTTCGCCCTCGAAAACGCCGAACGGGCGCTCGGCCGGCGTCTCAGCGAAAGCGCGACCCAGCGGGAGCTGCTCGACGGCGTGGCCGCGTTGTTCGAGTTGGACAATCGCCCCGAACGCATCGAGGTGTACGACAACAGCCATATCTCCGGCACCAAACCGGTCGGCGGGATGATCGTCAGTGGACCCGATGGGTTCATGAAGAACGCCTATCGAAAGTTCAACATCCGCTCGGCGGGGCCCGACGCCGAGGCGGGCGACGACTACGCCATGATGCGCGAAGTGCTGACCCGGCGTTTTGCCCGGGCGTTGAAGGAGGATCCGGATCGGGCTGAGGGGCAATGGCCGGACTTGGTGCTGCTCGACGGCGGTGCCGGACACCTGAGTGCCGCCAGGGAGGTGTTCGATGAGCTCGGCGTCAACGATGTCGCGCTGGCCGCGATCGCCAAGGGCCCGGACCGCAATGCCGGGCGCGAGCGGATTTTCATCCCCGGGCGCCGGCCCTTTCGCTTGGACAATCGCGACCCGGTCCTCTATTTTCTCCAACGTCTCCGGGACGAAGCGCACCGGTTTGCCATTGGCAGCCACCGGGCACGGCGTTCCCGGGATATCGAACGATCGCCCTTGGACGAAATCGAGGGTATCGGCGGCGTCCGGAAGAAGTCCCTGCTGCATCATTTCGGGTCCGCGAAAGCGGTTTCCCAGGCGGGGCTGGCCGATCTGGAGGCGGTCGAGGGAATAAGCAAAGCGATGGCGGCCAAAATTTATGGCTGGTTCCACGCCGAGGACTGACGAGACCGGGCATCCCGGCGAGGGGAAGTAGGTCCGATGCTGACACAGTTGCCGAACATGCTGACCATGTCGCGGATTGCCGCGATCCCGGTCCTGGTGGCGAGTTTCTATCTGGACTCGCCCTTCGGCAATTGGCTCGGGCTGGCAATTCTGGCACTCGCCGGCGTCACCGATTTCTTCGACGGATACGCCGCCCGCGCGCTCAGGCAGCAATCCCTGTTCGGAAAATTCCTCGATCCCGTCGCCGACAAGCTGCTGGTCTCGGCGCTGTTGCTGATGCTGGTCTGGTCCGAGCGGGTCGATGGACTGGCGGTGCTGCCGGCGGTTGTCATCCTCTGCCGGGAAATTCTGGTGTCCGGGCTGCGGGAGTTTTTGGCTGGTGTCCGGGCCGGCCTGCCGGTGAGCAAGCTGGCCCGCTGGAAGACAACCTTGCAGATTGTGGCCCTCGGCTTCCTGATCGTCGGCCCCGCGGGCCCCGATTTCGGCCCGTTCTCGACCACTCAAATTGGTGAAATCGGCCTGTGGCTCGCGGCGTTGCTGACCTTGGTAACCGGCTACGACTACTTGAGGGCGGGGTTTCGCCACATCGAGGCGGCGGACGACGAACAAACCGCGGCCAAGGATGCGGGCTGAGAGACCGGTTCATGCGGATATTCGGCATAATCGGTTGGAGCGGCAGCGGCAAGACGACGTTGGTGGAGAAACTGTTGCCCGAACTGATCGGCCGGGGAAACAGCGTTTCGACCCTGAAGCACGCGCACACCCGGTTCGATATCGACCGTCCGGGCAAGGACACCTTCCGTCACCGCGAGGCGGGGGCGACCGAGGTGATGATCGGCACGTCGAGCCGTTGGGCGTTGATGCACGAGCTTCGCGGCGAGGAAGAACCAACCCTTGATGAATTGGTGGCGATGATGACCCCCGTCGATCTGCTGATCGTCGAAGGGTTCAAGTACAATCCCCACCCCAAAATCGAGGTCCACCGGCCGAGCGTGGGCAAGCCGATGATCCAAGGCGAAGACCCCTACATCGTCGCGATTGCCAGCGACGAACGCCTGAAGGCCGCCACGGTGCCGGTGCTGGACATTAACGATGCCGAGGCAGTTGCCGGATTTATCATCGAGCATTGCCGCCTGAAGGCCGCCTGAGGACGGCATGAAGTCGCCCACCTTCAACGATTGTTTTGCGACATCGGGCGCCCGGATGACCGTTGCCGAGGCGCTTGCCCGGTTCTCCGGGAAGTTGGTGCCGACGGTGGGGACGGAGGAGGTGGCAACCCGGGCCGCGGCCCGCCGGCTGCTCGCCGAGGACGTCATTTCGGCGCGCCAAATTCCGCCCCGCAACAATGCCGCCGTCGACGGATTTGCCGTATATTTTGACGACCTCGATCCGGACGCTCCAACGACGCTCGGCATCGACGGCACCGCCGCCGCCGGCCATCCGTTGGGCCGATCCGCCAAACGGGGCAACGCCTACAAGATTTTTACCGGCGCGCAGGTGCCGGACGGCGCCGATACCATCTTCATGGTCGAGGATTGTGAAGTCTCCGGTGACCTCGTGACGCTTCCCGATGGGATCGGACGCGGGGCCAATCTGCGCCTTGCCGGCGAAGATGTGCAGGCGGGCGATGTGGTGATGCGTCAGGGTACGCTGCTGCGGCCCCAGGAAATCGGCATGGCGGCGTCCTTGGGGCTGGAACGGCTGCCGGTCTACCGCCGTCTCAGGGTGGCCGTGTTCTCAACCGGGGATGAAGTGCGGGATCCGGGTGAGACGCTGGATGACGGCAGCATCTACGACATCAACCGATACACCCTGTTGAGCCTGCTGGACGGATTGGGTTGTGCGCCGACCGACCTTGGAATTTTCAAGGATGAAGCGGACGTGATTCGCCGGGGTCTTGCCGATGCCGCCGCGGATCATGATGTGGTGATTACCTCCGGCGGGGTGTCCATGGGCGAAGAAGACCATATCCGCGGTGCGGTCGAAGATCTGGGCAGCCTGTTTTTCTGGAATCTCGCCATCAAACCCGGCCGGCCCATCGCACTCGGCTGCATCCCGGGCGGTGGCGGCGAGGTGCCGTTTATAGGACTTCCAGGCAATCCGGTGGCGAGCATGGTTACGTTCATGCAGATCGCCCGCCCGATCCTGTTGCGCCTCGCCGGGGCCGAAAATCTCGCGGCGGCATCCTATCGGGTACCCTCCGCCTTTGACTTCAAGAAGAAGTCCGGGCGCCGGGAGTGGCTTCGGGCCCGGCTGGAGGCGCAGGCCGACGGTACGCTGGCGGCGGTCAAATTTGCGCAAGAAGGGTCGGGAATTTTGACATCCATGGTTCAATCTGATGGGTTGGTGGTGCTCGACGAGGCCTGCGAGGCGGTGCAGGCCGGCGAGCTTGTCGAATTCGTTCCGTTCAACGAGGTGCTGCGGTGAAATTGGTGTATTTCGCCTGGATGAAGGAAAAGGCGGGCATCAGCGAGGAGACCGTGAACCCGCCGGCCACCGTGACCGATCTCGGCCAGCTCGTTGAATGGCTGAAGGCGAGGGGCGAGCCCTACACCAGCATGTTCCAAAACATGGCCGCGATCCGCGCGGCAATCAATTACGAGTACGTGAAAATCGACGCGGTGGTCGGCCCGGACGACGAGGTCGCCTTCTTTCCGCCGGTAACCGGGGGCTAGCAACATGATCCGGGTGCAGGCCGACGACTTCGATCCGGCAGCCGAGCTTGAAGCGCTCACCAGGGGCAACGCCGGGATCGGGGGCGTGTGCTCGTTCATTGGGCTGGTGCGGGACATCGCCGACGGCGAACGGATCGGGGCCATGACCCTCGATCACTATCCCGAGATGACCCGCCGCCGGCTGGAAGAGATCGAAGCGGAGGCCATGCGCCGCTGGTCCCTTGAAGGCTGCACGATAATTCACCGTCACGGCCGGTTGGTGCCGGGCGACCGGATCGTCTTCGTGGCTACCGCTTCGGCCCATCGTCAGGCGGCCTTCGAGAGCGCCGCATTTCTCATGGACTGGCTGAAGACAAAAGCGCCGTTCTGGAAGCTCGAGGAAACCGGCGACGGCGAGCGCTGGGTCGCCGCCCGCCAATCCGACGATGAAGCCGCCGCCCGGTGGACAGATGATCCGGCTGTCCGCTCGGAGCGCAATTAGCCCCCTACCGCGCCGGGGCGCGCGGCATCTCGTCCGCCGGCACGGCTGTCGTTGCCTGGTCTTCCCCCGGCGTTTGTCGTCTTTGACGATACCTGCCGGTTCGGCATGGAGATTGTTCCTGCCCGAGGTGTGGACTGTGACGGCAAGTTGATGCAACGCTGAGCGCCTGATTGCCACTGTCCAAAGGACCATCAAATGACCAAGCGGCGTAAAGAGCCGGTTAAGGCCTACCGGAACGAGCGGTTTCTCAATAGCCCCGATGCCCGTTCACTGCGTATCCAAGCCGAGTACCTGGAACCGGAAGCCCGCTTCCACCATTACGACGTGAAGGACACGATCGTGTTCTTCGGCTCGGCTCGAACCCTCTCCCGGCGGCGGGCCCGCGCCCAACTCCGGGCGGCCCGTGCCGGGGGCGGCGACGTGGCTGCCGCCGAACGGGATTTGAAGATGTCCCGCTATTACGAGGAGGCCCGGGAGCTTTCCCGCCGGCTGACCACGTGGTCAAAGGAATTGGACGCCGACGGCCGGCGGTTTGTGGTCTGCACCGGCGGCGGCCCGGGAATCATGGAAGCGGCGAACCGGGGGGCGTCCGAGGCCAAGGGCCTGAATATCGGGCTCAATATTTCATTGCCATTTGAGCAGCACGAGAACCCGTACATTACCAATCATCTGGGGTTCGAGTTTCACTACTTCTTCATGCGCAAGTTTTGGTTCATCTACCTCGCCAAGGCCCTGATAATCTTTCCGGGCGGGTTCGGGACGTTCGATGAGTTGTTCGAGGTGCTGACCCTCAATCAAACCGGCAAGCTCACCAAACCGGTGGCCGTGGTCCTTTATGGAAACGACTATTGGGACAAGGTGATCAACCTGGAGGCGCTGGCCGAGTTCGGCACCATCAGCCCTTCCGATTTGAAGGCGGTTCGGCGCTCCGACACGGTCGACGATGCGTTTGCCTATATCACCAGGGATTTAAGCCGCCGGGCGCTGAAATCACCGGGCGGCGTGCTCTAGAAGTCGCCGCCGCCGGAGAAAAACCCGGCGATCGGCCGCATCAGCCAGACCTCGGTATTCACCGGCAGTTTGTCGCGGCGCACGTCGATGGAACTGGCGCCGAGAAGCCTGACGGCGTAGCGGTCCTTGACCCGTTCGGCGAACTCCATGGCCAGACCCATGCTGAAGAAGTGCATGGGGACGATCACCCTCGGCTTGAGTTCACCCAAGTTGTGGAGAATTTCCTCGATGCTCTGCGTGACCCGTCGATCGACCGGCATCAGGACCACGTCGATGCGGCCCATCGCCTGAAGCTGCCCGGCATTCAGCGCGTGCCGCATATGGCCCATGTGGGCGATGCAGAGTCCCCCCATTTGGAAGACGAAGATCGAGCTGTCATTGGTCGCGCGACCGCTGAAATCGGAGATATTGGTCGGGATGTTGTAGACCCGGACATCCTTCAACCGGATGTCGTGGCGCGGCAGGCCGGTACCGGTGTCCCAGCCGCGGAGCACGTGCTTCACGCCCGGGTCGACATTGTAGGAGGAGTGGTTGCCGCGATTGATATTCATGGTCGCGATATCGGGCGGGGTGCGCGGCGGGTAATTGTCGTTGTAGTCGGTAACGGCCCGGACGCCCCGGGGCGAGCGGAGATCGAACGATGCGTGTCCGATATAGGTTAGCCGCACTTGGTTGGCCGTTACGTCGGCGGGCCTAAAACCAGCCTGATGAAGCAGGGGATGGGCGTTGTGAACAAAGCCGACGCCGCAAGGGAACTTGGGCTGCGGCTTTTGAACAAGTTGCTGACCGTTTGCCGAACCTCCCGCCAGAACGGCGGCTCCGACGATTGTGGCGAATATGAACGAACCGGCGCGTATCATGATATTCCCCTTTTCAGCCCCATTTCAGCCCCATTTCAGCCCCATTTCAGCCCCATTTCAGCCCATGGCCTGATATTCAGGTTTAACAGCCATCAAATCACGATTCCGTCGATGGTGACACGGGAATCGGGATCGTCGATATCGATGATCCAGATGTCGGGGTCAAAATCGGCTTGTTTTTCAAGGATTTCAGGGAGGTCCTCATTCTCGGCAAGCCGGCGCTCCGACCATTCGAGGGCGCCGTCGAGATTGCGCACCTCGCTAAGGATGCTCGGGCGTCCCTCCCGCCGGTCGATGACGATCAACAGCGCGCCTGCGTCGCCGTCGCCGCTGCGCCGGACCACGGCGCTGATGTTCTGCCGGTCGAAATGGCGGATCAGCGCTTGGACCCGAATCCGCGACTTGAGGCGATCGGTTTCCCAGCCGCTCAAGACCTAGGCGGCCGACGCCGCGTCAACATCGGACTTGCCGACGAGCTTGTCGTAATCGGCCATCAGGGTCTGGGTGATCTCGCCAACGGCAAAGGTTTGATCATCGATGGCGCCGACGGGCGTCACCTCGGCGGCGGTGCCGGTCACGAACACCTGTTCGGCGGCGCCGATTTCCTCCGGCATGATACGCCGCTCGATGATTTCATAGCCCCGTTTCTCCGCCAGTTCGATGACCGAGCGGCGGGTGATGCCGTCGAGGAAACAGTCCGGCGTCGGCGTATGGATTTTGCCGTCCTCCATGACGAAGAAGATGTTGGCGCCGGTGCATTCGGCGACCCGGCCCTGCCAATCGAGCATCAGGGCGTCATCGTAGCCTTCGGCTTCGGCAGCGTGCTTCGACATGGTGCATATCATGTAGAGCCCGGCCGCCTTGGCGTGCACCGGGGCCGTATCGGGCGCCGGACGCCGCCATTCGGTGGTCTTCAGCCGGATACCCTTCATCCGCGCCTCGGGCGAGAAATAGGATGGCCAGTCCCACACCGCGATCGCCAAGTGGATTTTGGTGGTCTGCGCCGAAACACCCATCATCTCACTGCCGCGCCACGCAACCGGCCGCACGTAGCCCTCGACGATATTATTGGCCTCGCAACACCGGATGCAGGCAGCGTTGATTTCTTCGGCCGAGTACGGGATCTCAAAACCCAGTATGCGGCCTGAACGAATCAGCCGTTCCGTATGCTCGGTGAGTTTGAAAATTTTGCCGCCGTAAACCCGGTCTCCCTCGAAGACGCAGGAGGCGTAATGAAGGGCGTGTGAGAGGATGTGGAGATTGGCGCTTCGCCATTCCACCATTTCGCCGTCGTACCAGATGAGGCCGTCGCGGTCGTCAAACGTAGAGCCAGCCATGAAATTATCTTTCTAAGTCAACTTAATCGCAGAAATCATATTGCGTTTTTTAACAATCCCTGGCATATATGTCAATAACACTGACATATAATTTCGGCTTTGATTTAACCGGACGGTTTCATAGGCGCCCCATGGATACTCCGCTCACCGATCAACCGGACGACGCCGCGCCCAATGCCGAGGAGGAATTGCGGGCGGGTATGGAGCACCTGTTCTTCGCCTACCGCGATTTCATCGCCCAGCCGGACCGGATCCTGACCGAGTACGGTTTCGGGCGTGCCCATCACCGGGTCATTTTCTTCGTCGGCCGGTACCCGGGCATGGCGGTGCGCCAACTCCTGGATATTCTCCAGATCACCAAACAGAGCTTGTCGCGGGTACTAAGTCAGCTGATTCGGGAAGGATATGTGGAACAGCGCCAGGGTGAGACCGACCGCCGGCAACGCCGTCTTTATCTGACCAGGCAAGGGACCGAACTCGAGCGCCGCCTGTCGGAGGATCAGCGCCGGCGTTTCGCCCGCGCCTACGGCACCGCGGGACCGGAGGCGGTTCGGGGGTTTCGCACCGTTCTCGACCTGATGATCTCCGGGCCGCCGAAGGGAGGCGGCGGAGGCTAGATGGGCGCTCCTTTTCTCCGGGTTCTCCATGTCGACGTCGGGGTGCTGTTCGTTCCGCTGTTGGCCGCCGGGTTGGCATCCGGCAATTGGATATTTGGCCCAAAGTCCGGCGCTCTCAATCTTCCGCGCAAGGTTTCCCGAACCTGCGATACCGCGGGTCTCTATGCCAAACTGAGAGACCATCTTTGAGTCCCGTCAACGGGGATGATCTATAGTGAGCCATGGGCCTCGACAGTAATCATATTTTGGTCGTCGACGACGACAACCGGCTGCGGGAATTGCTTCACCAATACCTGAGTGATGCGGGGTTCCGCGTGACGGCGGCCGAAAGTGCCGAAGACGCCCGGCACAAGATGGAAAGCCTCGCCTTCGATCTTGTTGTGCTCGATTGGATGATGCCCGGCGAGGACGGGGTCGAATTTGCCGCTTCCTTGCGCGAACTGGGACGCACGCCGATCCTGATGTTGACGGCGCGTGGAGAGGCGGATGACCGGATTGCCGGTCTCGAAGCGGGGGTCGATGACTATCTCGCCAAACCCTTCGAGCCGCGGGAACTGGTGCTGAGAATCGAAAGCATCCTGCGCCGCTTTCCCGCCGATACCGAGGTGCCGACGGAAACCCGGATGGGCGCTGTGGTGTTCGATCATCGCCGCGAGGAACTTCGGCGTGGCACATCGACGATCCGTCTTACGGCCTCGGAGGGCAGGCTGCTCAAAGCCCTGGCGGAGAATCCGGGGTCCGTCTTCAGCCGGGCCGAACTGGCCAAACGATTCACCCCGGGCGGCGGCGACCGGGCCATCGACGTCCAGGTCAATCGGCTGAGACGTAAAATCGAGCCGGAGCCGCGGACCCCAAGGTATCTTCAAACCGTTCGCGGAAAAGGGTATGTTTTGCGCCCCGATTGAAGCGGTGACGCTTAGGAGAGGCCAAACGTGATCAAGCGGTTTCTGCCTCGAAGCCTGCTCGGCAGATCGGTGCTCATCATCGTGACGCCCCTGATTTTGCTGCAGGTCGTTTCGGCGGCGGTATTCTGGGAGAACCACTGGGACAAGGTGAGCGTGCGCCTTGCGCGCAACCTTGCCGGCGATATCAGCGCGCTGATTTTGCTGCTGCGGGAACGGGATCAACCGCCCGGTCGAAACAACACCGTCGGCATGGCAGCCCGAACCATGGGCCTGAACATCAACATGCGGCCTGGCGAAATTCTCGCCAATGCTCCGGCCAAAGTATCAAGCGGCTTTATCGAAAGCGTGTTGTTCGAGGCTTTGGATGAGGTGGTGAAGAAGCCGTTCGTCATCGACATGGAAGCCGTTGACCGCCATGTGCTGGTTTCCATACAACTCCAGGACGGGATTCTGGACATCGTCGCCAGCCGCAAGCGGCTGTTTAGCTCGACCACTTATGTGTTCGTCCTGTGGATGGTGGGCACGTCGCTGATCCTGTTCGCCGTCGCCATCATCTTTATGCGCAATCAGGTGCGGCCGATCCGGCGTCTGGCGACGGCCGCGGATAGCTTCGGCAAGGGCCGGGACGCCCCAAATTTCAAGCCCGAGGGCGCTGCCGAGGTGCGGCGGGCGGCGTCGGCGTTCCTCGCCATGCGGGACCGGATTCAGCGCAATATCGCGCAGCGGACGGACATGTTGTCCGGCGTATCACACGATCTCCGGACGCCGTTGACACGGATGAAACTGCAATTGGCGATGCTCAAGGACAGCCAGGCGGCGGCGGACCTCAAGGAGGACGTCGCCGAGATGGAGCATATGCTGGAGGGTTACCTTGCCTTTGCCCGCGGCGAGGGTGACGAAGCCCCGGAACTTACCGACATCGGCGGCATGCTCGACGATGTGGTCGGGCAATCCCGGCGCAAAGGCGCCGCCGTCGACCTCCATACCGAGGGCGATATACAGGTCGCGGTGCGGCCGAATGCGTTCAAGCGCTGCGTCACCAACCTGGTCGAAAACGCCGGACGCTACGGAGAGCACGTCTCGGTGCGGGCGGGCCAGCGCGGCGAGACCATAGAGATCACCATCGACGATGACGGTCCCGGCATTCCCGAGGATCAGCGGGGCGACGCGTTCAAGCCGTTCTTCCGGCTCGATAATTCGCGGAACACCGGTACGGGCGGCGTCGGGTTGGGGTTGTCGATCGCCCGGGATGTGATCCGAGGGCACGGCGGTGATATCGATCTCGATCAATCGCCCTCGGGCGGTCTGCGCGCCCGGGTTATTCTGCCGATCTAGAGCAGTTTCCGGCCAAATTGAACCGTTTGACCGGAAACTGCTCTAAATTCTCAAGTCAGAAGAGTCGGCCTCCGAGCGGGACCTCATGGTCGGCGCCGATCAGCACCACTTCGCCCTCTTCGTCCGGAACCCCCAGGACCAGGCATTGCGACATCATCGGCCCGATCTGCTTGGGCGGAAAGTTGATCACCGCCAGGACCATTCGCCCGATCAGCTTCCCGGGCTCGTAATACTTGGTGATCTGCGCCGACGATTTCCGGGTGCCGATCTCGGGACCGAAATCGAGCTCCAGAATGATGGCCGGTTTGCGCGCCTCGGGGAACGGCTGAGCGTCAATCACCTTGCCGACGCGGATATCGACTTTCAGGAAATCGTCGTAGGTAATATCGGACATGCCGCCGGCGCGCTCAGGTCTCCTGGGCGGCGTTGGTGCGCGGCCGCCGGAACGGTCCCTTTTCGAGCATGCCGGCCCACTGGCCGGCACGCCGGAGATTCTTGTCCAGCGCCGCCATGGTCGGTGCGAGATCGTCCGTCTCGTCGGTCACCCAGATTCGCGCTGTCGCCAAGTAGACCCCGATCAGCCCATTGATCTTGAGCCGGCCGAGGCGGCCTCCCGTATTCACCGGCGCCGCATCGAGGGCCATCCGCATAGAGCCTGCGAGGCCGCAGGCGCCCGCCAGCGTTGCCTTGGGGTCAATGTCGACGGTACCGCGCAGCATCGAGAGAATGGCCGCCTTGTTGGGTTGCAGCGCATCGAACCGGGCCATCAGAAGCTCGAAGAGCCGGTCGCGAACCGTCTCCTCGGGGTCCGGCTTCCCCGCCGATTTGACCATGGCCTCGTCGATCATCGAATTAATTCCGCCGAGAATTGCCGATTTCGACCGGAATTCCTTGGTGAGGGTGTCCATCTTGACATTGGCTTCCCCGGCAATGTCGTCCATGCCGACGTCCCGCCACGGCGTGTCCGCCGCCAGCTTGAGCGCCGCCGTGATGATCCTGTTTCGGGGTGACGGCCGTTTCGCCATTTTTCCGAACCCTGGTGCTGTTTCGACGACCCACTCTATCGCGTATTCCGGGGGGCACAAAGCATTCCCATGCCGGCATCGGTTGGACGCGCGGATTGCCTCAATTTCCTATTGGGGTTGGCGGCGGAACGGCGATATGATCCCCGACTTGAGGAGGAGGCGGGCCCGTTTGACGGTCCGGTATCAGGTCATGACGCGTGATCGCCGATCCCTGCTGAATACTGACCGCGCCACCGCGCCGCTGGAACGCGAAGAGGAGCGCCGCCTCGCACGCTTGGCCGGCGAGGGGGATTCGGATGCCATCGACCGGCTGATTACCAGCCATGTCCGGTTCGTCGCCAAGATCGCCGCCAACTACCGGCAATCCGGGGTTCCCATGTCCGATCTGGTGCAGGAGGGCATGGTCGGCCTGATCCAGGCGGTGAAACGGTTCAACCCCGACAAGGACGTCCGGCTTTCGACTTACGCGGCGTGGTGGATCCGCGCCGCTATCCAGGATCACGTGGTGCGTTCCTGGTCGCTGGTGCGGCTCGGCACAAGCTCAGCCCAAAAGTCGCTTTTCTTGAACCTGCGCCGCATGACTTCGGATCTGATTGACGGTGCTGACGCCCTCGGTGAGGACATCGTGAACAGGCTCGCCGAACGCTTCGAGACCACCGCCGCCGAGGTGCGCGGGCTTGCCCGCCGGGTCGCCCAGCGGGATCAGTCGCTTGATGGCAGGACTGGTGACGAGACCGGACGGTCGTGGCTCGACGCGCTGGTGTCTCCCGAGGCATCGGCCGAAGACCGGCTGGCCGAGGAGGGCGATGCGAAGACGCTCAACGATTTGTTGGCCAAGGCGCTTGAAATGCTGCCCGACCGGGAGCGGTTCATTATCCGCCGCCGCTACCTGGACGAGGCGCGCCACACCCTTGCCGCGCTGGGCAAGGAACTGAACCTCTCCAAGGACAGGGTCCGGCAATTGGAGGCCAAGGGTTTGGAGATGCTGCGCGAGTTTCTGGAACCGGCCATCGCCGAGGCCAACGTCCGGCTCCCCAAATAACGTTTACCCGGCCAGTTCCCGGGAGCGTTCCGTCGCCCGCCGGATCGCTTCGGTGAGCAGCGGCTGCATGCCGTCATCGGCCATCAGGGCGCCGAGGGCCGCTTCGGTGGTGCCGCCCGGGCTGGTCACGTTCTCGCGCAGGGTCGCCGCCGGGGTGTCCGTCCGGTGCAGCATTTCGCCCGCCCCGGCTACCGTCGCCCGGGCGAGCTGCTGCGCCAAATCACCCGGGAGGCCGGCCGCCACGCCCGCCTCGGCCAGGCATTCGGCGAGCAGGAAGATATAGGCGGGTCCGCTGCCGGAGACGGCGGTCACCGGATCCAGGAGTGACTCGTCTTCGACCCAGGCCACCTCGCCGACGGCGGACATGAGCCGTCCGGCCGTCTCGCGCGCCATGGCCGATGTCCGTTCGTTGGCGCAGAGCACCGAGATGCCGCGCCCGATGGCGGCCGGGGTGTTGGGCATGGCCCGGATAACCGCCGGCGATCCGCCGATCAGGCCGCTCAGTTTGCCAATCGTCGTCCCCGCAACGATGGAGAGCGTGGCGGCGTCGGCGGCGAGGTTCGAGAACGCCGGTACCACGTCTTCGATTCCCTGTGGTTTCACCGCGATGATGATCATGTCGGGCTTGAACGCAGCGGGTATTTCCTTGGCCGAGCCGACGATATCCGGCCCAAGCGCGGCGGCCGCCGGCGCCGGCGCCGGGTCGACGCCGACGACATCACCCGAACTCACACCGGTATCGAGCCAGCCGGCCAGGAGCGCGCCGCCCATGTTCCCACAGCCGACGAGTATGAGTTTCATGGCTTCATGGTTCCCGGGAGGCGCCGCCTAGGCTTCTCCCATGGGCTCGATCATCGAAGCCTCGATGGCTTCGTCGGCCGGCTTGCCGCCCCAGATGACGTACTGGAAGGCGGGATAGAACCGCTCGCACTCGAAGACCGCCACGTCGAGCAGATCCTCAATCTGCTGTGAGGAAATGCTGGTGCCCCGGAGCAGCACCGCATGCCGGTACATGGGCATGCCCTCGTTGTTCCAAAGTCCGAAATGTCCCAACCAAAGGCGATCGTTGACCAGGGCCAGGAGCCGGTGAACCGAAGACTTGCGCGCCTCGGGCACCCGCATATCAAAGGCACAGGTGAAGTGGATGGCGTCGATTTCGGGCGACCAGGCGAGATGGACGCCGTAGTCGCACCATTTGCCGCGGTGCTCGGCCGACACTTCGTCATCGCAGCTGCGATCAAAACGCCAGTTTTGCTCCTGCATCACGTACTCGACGACATCCAGCGGATGAGAAGAGTATGTGGTTGTCTGTAGATCCAAATGTGCCATGGCGGAAGCCTTCCGGAAGCGGTGGCGCCTGCTGTTTCGAAGGACAGGTGAAACAGCCCCCATATATATGGTTAATACCTATATATAGGGGATGTGTGGCATCTCTCCTACAAGGGCTAGCCTGCCAGAAGGAATTGCGGCGCGCAACAAGAACCTCCGCGGGAGGCGCGGAAATCTGTGGATAATTGAAGCGGCGGACGATCCGGGCGCCTGTCCGGCCGGTTATTTCCCGGCGGTCGAGGTCTTCCGTTTGGCGGTGGTTTTGCGGGTCCGGCCCCCGGGTTTCGTGGCGGGTTTGGCGGCGGATTTCGTGGTTGTTTTTGAAGCCGATTTCGCGGCTGGTTTGGCTGCCGTCTTCGTCCCCGTTTTCACGGACCCGCGTTTGGCCGCCGGTTTCGCTGTCGGCTTTGTGGCCCCCGCTTCCAGTTCGGCGACACGCTTTTCCAACTTTTCCTGTTCAGCCCGGGCCTTGGATGCCATGGCCTTGACCGCGTCGAATTCGTCCCGCGTGACAAGGTTCAGTTCAGACAGCACCGCTTCAATTCTCTGTCGAACCACGGTTTCCACTTCACCCCGGATGCCGGCCACGGTCCCCGCCGCGCCGCTTGCCACTCGGGCGAGATCGTCGAGAAGTTTGTTGCGACTCTGCATGTCCGTCGCTCTCCGTCTTGTCTATCTGCTTGCCTGCCAGGCCATTATGCGGACTTTGGCCCGCCCGGCAATAGAACCCCCCGCACGGATTCCCGCCCGGCGTCTTGCGGCCAAATTGCGGGCGACCTATAACGCGCTTCACATGTCCGATTCTTCGCCTACCTATCTTGTCACCGGCGGCGCCGGGTTCATTGGCTCCAATCTGGTTGCGGCGCTTGCCGAGCGGCAGGCGCGGATCGTTGTTTGCGATTACGACGATGACGCCGGCCAGCGGCGCAACCTCGCCAAGCGCGCGCTCGCGGACTGGGTCACGCCACCGAATCTGTTCGCGTATCTGCGCGACCAGGGGAATTCAATCGACGGCGTATTTCACCTGGGCGCCGTTTCGTCGACCGTCACCACCGATTGGGAGTTGGTCGTGCACCAGAACTACGGTGTCTCGCTCCGGCTTTGGGATTGGTGCGCCGGCAAAAGGATCCCGCTGATCTACGCCTCGTCGGCGGCGACCTATGGCGGCGGCGAAGCCGGGTTCGATGATGACGGAAGCGCCGAGGGCCTCGCCAAGCTGACGCCGCTCAACCCCTATGGCTGGAGCAAGCACATATTCGACCGCAAGGTGGCGGAGATGGTCGGCAACGGAGAGCCCGCACCGCGCCAATGGGCAGGGCTCAAGTTCTTCAATGTCTACGGACCCAATGAGTACCACAAGGGCGGCCAGCGCAGCGTCGTGCCCCAGATCTATGAGCAGATCGCTGACGGCGGGCCGGCGCGGCTGTTCAAGTCGCACCACCCGGACTATGCCGACGGCGGACAGCTCCGGGACTTCATCTGGGTCGAGGACTGTGTCGACGTGATGCTTTGGCTGCTGGATCATCCGGCGGTCAGCGGCCTGTTCAATTGCGGCACCGGCCGGGCCAGGAGTTTCGAGGACCTCGCCGTCGCCGTTTTTAAGGCGTTGGGAAAGAACGCCGATATCGAGTACGTGCCGACGCCCGAGAATATCCGGGACAAGTACCAGTATTTCACCGAGGCACGGATGGAGCGTCTGTTGGCCGCGGGCTATGACAAGACGTTCACGGCGCTTGAGGACGGTGTCCGGCAGTACGTGCGGGATTACCTGATTCAAGACGATTCGTTCAAATAAACCTGATTTGGCTTAGGTCCTTCACCGGCCTGGAACCCCTGCATGCTTGCCATTCCGTTTCCCTCCATTGACCCTGTGATCGTCGACTTCGAGCCGCTCATCGGTCTGCCGCTGGCCATCCGTTGGTATTCGGTCATGTGGCTCGGCGGGTGTGTGCTTGCCTGGCTCTATGTCCGCAAGTTCATTGCCCGGCCGCCTCACGCCATGAGCGGTCAGGATGCGTCCGATTTTCTGTTCTGGGCCATTCTGGCGACCGTAATCGGCGGACGGTTCGGCTATGTCGGGTTCTACATGCCCGGGCTGATGCTCGATAACCCGCTCAACCTGTTTGCCGTTTGGCGAGGCGGCATGTCGTTCCACGGCGGCCTGATCGGCGTCATCGTGGCCATGATTCTGTTCGCCCGGAAGCGCAACCTGGATTTGTGGGCGATGAGCGACGCGATCGCCTGCGCCGCGCCGATCGGCCTGTTTCTGGTCCGCATCGCCAATTTCATCAACGGCGAGCTCTATGGACGGGTGACCGACGTGCCGTGGGGCATGGTGTTTCCCGCCGGTGACGATCTGCCGCGCCATCCGAGCCAGCTTTACGAAGCCGCGCTCGAGGGGCTGGTGCTATTCCTGATCCTGTTCGTGGCCTCGCGTTCCGAACGCATCCGGATGAAAACCGGCATGCTGGCCGGCATCTTCTTCATCGGCTATGCCGCGGCCCGCGGCCTGGTCGAACTGGTCCGCCAGCCCGACGCCCATCTCGGTCTCCTGTTGGGTGGTGCGACAATGGGCCAGCTTCTCTCCATCCCTGTGTTATTGTTGGGCCTGTATCTGGTGATTCGCGCTCAAAGGGCTGCGTGACAAATCTCAACCGCATTCTCCGCGAACTGATTGAGCGAGACGGGCCGATCACCGTGGCCGAGTACATGGAACTCGCCCTCTCGCACCCCGAACACGGCTATTACACGACGCGGGAACCCTTTGGCGCATCGGGCGATTTCACCACCGCTCCGGAAGTCAGTCAGATGTTCGGGGAACTGATCGGAGTGTGGCTGGGGGTGGCGTGGCGGAACATGGGGCGGCCCGATACCGTCCATTTGATCGAGCTGGGCCCCGGCCGCGGCACCTTGATGAGAGACGTCCTGCGGGCGGCAGAGGGCGTATCGGGTTTTTGCGAAGCGATTTCCGTGACGCTCGTGGAAATCAGCGACCGGCTGATCGAGGCGCAGCAGGAGACCTTGCGCGGCGCGGAGATTTCGATCCAATGGCAGCCTGCTCCCGATCCGCTGCCGGTTGGACCCTGCCTGGTCGTCGCCAACGAATTTGTCGATGCGCTCCCGGTCTCGCAGTTCGTCAGGGCGGAAAACGAATGGCGGGAGCGTCTGGTGGGGTTGGAAGATGACCGGCTGACATTTGCGGTCTCCGAACATGGGACGGACCACGCGGATGCCGTTGCCCAGGATCTGAGCGCGAGCCCCGGCGATATCGTTGAACGGAGAGCGCAGGCGGAAACACTGGTCCGTGACATCTCTTCCCATCTCTCGGCCCACGGCGGCGGCGCCCTGTTGATCGATTATGGGCATCGCCTGAGCGGGATTGGCGATACCCTGCAGGCGGTGCGGTCCCACGCGTACCACCCGCCTCTCGATGCGCCCGGCACCGCTGATCTCACCGCCCATGTGGACTTCGGGGCGCTGGCGCGGGCCGGCCGTGAAGGCGGCGCGCAAATTCACGGTCCGGTGACCCAGCGGTCGTTCCTCACCGAACTCGGCATTCTTCATCGCTACCGGTCCCTGGTGGAGAATGCCGACGACGCCCAAAAGCGTTCGCTCGATTCGGCGCTTGGCCGCCTCATCGGCGTCAACGATATGGGCAGCCTGTTTAAAGTGCTGGCCCTCGCCGCGCCGGGACTGCAAATTGAGGCCGGTTTCGATGGGATCAAGTGAAGCCGGGAGCGCTCCGCCGGGATGATTACATTTGCCGCCCTCAATAGTCTGACCAATATCCGTCATGCGTTCTTCACCAAGCTCGGCGGCGTCAGCACGGGCGTCTATGATTCTCTCAATTGCGGCTACGGCTCGGGCGATGCGCCGGAGAACGTCGCCCGCAACCGGCGGATCGCGCTGCAACGTCTCGGCGTGACGGACTGGCCGCTGGTGACGGCTTACCAGGAACACACCGCCGATGTGGTTACCGTCGCGGAACCCTGGGCGCATGACGATGCGCCGGTTGCCGACGGTCTGGTCACCGACCGTCCGGGATTGATTCTCGGCATTCTGTCGGCCGATTGCGCGCCGGTGATGCTGGCCGACCCCGATGCCGGGGTGGTTGGCGCGGCCCATGCGGGCTGGCGGGGAGCGCGGGCGGGCATTCTCGAGGCGACCATGGCCGCCATGTCCGGCCTTGGCGCCGATCCGGCGAATACCATTGCGGCCATCGGCCCGTGCATTGCCCAGCGCTCCTACGAGGTCACCGATGGGTTTGCCGGTCCGATCCTCGAAGAAGACGAGCGCAATGCCGATCTGTTCGCGCCCGGCCGTCGCGATGGTCATCCCATGTTCGATCTGCCCGGATATGTGGGCCGGCGGCTCAACGACATGAAACTGCGGCATGTGGTCCGTTCGCCCTGCGATACCTGCCGGGAGAGCGATCGGTTCTTCAGCTACCGCCGGTCGGTTCTCAATGACGAGCCGGATTACGGGCGCGGCCTCTCCGTGGTTACTCTCCACGAATAGGCGACACACTGGCGTCACCCATGCCCTATATGGTTATGCTCCTGATGTTCGTGTTGTTGGTCATGTTGGTTTTCTGTGCGGCATAGCTCGATCCTGGTTTCCATTGCGGCGCTCGGTGCACTGGCCGCTTGCGGTCCCGTTCCGCGGCCGTTCGCCCATCAGGGCGCGCCGGAGCGCTCAAATCCGCTGATCGAGGTGCCGGCCGGCCTTGCCGTGCGGGTCGATCCGCCGAGCGGATTGAAGCCCGGCCTGGCGCGGATTGCCGCCGGAGAAATCGCCGCGCGATTGGAAAAGGCCGAAGTGCCCGCGACAACCGAGCCGGCGTTTTCAGCCAGTCTCGTACTGACCGGCATGGCGCTGCCGCCGGCCGAGGCCGAGACCCATCTGGCGGGGAAAATCCGTTGGCGGCTGACCGCGCCGTCGGGCGACGTGGTGTCCGAGTTCGTTCAGCTTGTCCTCGGCAGCCGCCAAGGCTGGGAGGAGGGAGACCCCGCTCTCGCCGAGGTTATTGGATCGGGAGCCGTCGGCCCGATTCTGGGTTCCATCGGCAGTGCCGGGCCGGCCGCCGCCGGGACGCCCGCGGCGCTCCGCCGCGTTCGGGTTAGCGGGGTATCCGGCGCGCCGGGAGACGGTGATACGGCCCTTGCCGACGCTGTCCGCCGGGCGCTGCTTCGCAAGGGCGCCGGCATCGTCGGCGCGGGAGGCGAATCGGACTACCAAATTGTCGGAAAAGTGGATCTGACCCCGCCCTCCGGCGGCCGCCAGGAAATCACCATCCGGTGGGTCGTCAGCGGCGCGGACGGCTCGGAGTTGGGCGACGTCGTACAGCGAAACGCCATCCGGGCCGGTGCCCTCGACCGGCCGTGGGGGGCCGTCGCCGGGGTTATCGCGACCGCCGCCGGTCCCGGTATCATCGAGGTCATGGACAAGGCCGAGGCGGCTAAATCAGCGGCACGGCCGGGCCGGTGAGTGATCCGCGAAAGCGGCCCGGGATTCTCGTTTACAGACTCATGACACGCTGATACATAGATCGCGCTCGAAAGCGGTGCCGCGGATCTCTGGGGGGAGGTCTCCATTGAGCGCACCGTCTGCCGACTCGGGGGTCCGCCAGGGATGAAAATCCTCACCTGCAACAGCAACCGTCCTCTTGCCGAAGCCATATCCGCCTGCCTGAATCTGCCGCTGACCAAGGCCAGCATCCGGCGCTTTTCGGATATGGAGGTCTTCGTCGAGATCAACGAGAACGTTCGCGGCGAGGACGTCTTCGTCATTCAGTCGACCTCTTATCCGGCCAACGACAATCTGATGGAGCTGTTGGTTACCCTGGACGCGCTCCGGCGCGGATCGGCCCGGCGCGTAACGGCGGTGGTGCCTTATTTCGGCTATGCCCGCCAGGACCGGAAATCGAGCCCCCGTTCGCCGATCTCGGCCAAGCTGGTGGCCAACCTGATCACCATCGCCGGTGCCGACCGGCTGCTGACCCTCGATCTTCATGCCGGCCAAATCCAGGGCTTCTTCGATATTCCCGTCGACAATCTTTATGCCGAGCCGGTGTTTACCAAGGACATTCGCGACCGGTTCGACAACAACCACACCATGGTGGTATCGCCCGATGTCGGCGGTGTGGTCCGGGCGCGGGCCATTGCCAAGCGCATCGACGCCGATCTGGCGATCATCGACAAGCGGCGCGAGCGGGCCGGCGAATCCGAGGTGGTGAACATTATCGGCGACGTGAAGGACCGGCGCTGCATTTTGATCGACGATATCGTCGATTCGGCGGGCACTCTGTGCAACGCGGCTCAGGCGCTCAAGGACGCGGGCGCGGACTCGGTCACTGCCTACGTGACCCACGGCGTGTTGTCCGGCGGGGCAGTGGCGCGGGTTTCGTCTTCGCCGATGGAGACCCTGGTGAGCACCGACAGCATCATGGCGACCGAGGCCGTGCGGGTTGCGCACAACATCAGCCAGCTGACAATTGCACCGCTGATGGCCGAGGCGATCCGGCGGATTTCGGACGAGCATTCGGTCTCCTCGCTATTTGACTAATCCCCGTTAAACCACTAAAACGCGGCACTTTCCCGGCGGCGGCACCCCTGGAGGCCGCCGCATTTGATTGAGGAGCACGACACATGGCTGACGTTTCGACGTTAAATGCCGAACAGCGTGACCGGGCCGGCAAGGGGGTGGCACGGGCGCATCGGCGCGAGGGCCGCATTCCGGCGGTCATTTACGGCAACAAGATGGAACCGGTGATGATTTCCATGGATGGGCGGGAGCTTTCGAAGCAGCTCTCCCAGACCGGATTCTTCACCCGGGTTTTCGAGATCAAGGTGAACGGCGAGAGCCACGAGGTGCTGGCCCGTGACCTCCAGGTCGACCCCGTGACCGACCGTCCCCTTCACGTGGATTTCCTGCGCTTCGGCGCCGATACCAAGATCGCGGTGGAAGTGCCCTGCGCCTTTCTCAACGAGGACGATTCACCGGGCCTCAGGCGAGGCGGCGTGCTGAACATCGTCCGCCGCGAGGTTGAATTGCTGTGCTCGCCGCTGAACATTCCGCAGGAACTGACATTCGACCTCACCGGTCTCGACATCGGTGATTCGATCCACATCAGGGACATCGAGATGCCCGACGGTGTGACCCCGACGGTGACCGACCGTGACTTCACGGTGGCCACCATCGCCGCCCCGACCATCCAGGTCGAGGAAGAGCCCGAAGAGGATGAAGAAGGCCTCGAGGGTGAAGAGGGCGAAGAGGGCGTCGAAGGCGAAGAGGGCGAGGAGAGCGGCGGCGAAGAAGAGTCGGACGGCGGCGAAGAGTAATTTGAAGCCTGATCCGGCGTTTTTCTGGCGCCCGCCAGCGCGGGCCGCGGGAGGCAGCCATGCTGCTCTTGGTCGGTCTCGGCAATCCCGGGACCAAGTACGAGAACAACCGGCACAATGTCGGTTTCATGGCCGTGGACGCGCTGCACGACCGCTACGGCAAGGGTCCTTATCGCTCAAAATTCGGCGGCCATCTGGCCGAGGCCGAGATCGGCGGCGAGAAAGTCCATCTGTTCAAGCCGGCCACCTACATGAACGCATCGGGCCGGGCGGTGCGCGGCGTCACCCGGTTCTTCAAGATCAAGAACAAGGACGTGACGGTGCTCTACGACGAACTCGACCTGGTTTCGGGAAAGATCAGGGTCAAGCGGGGCGGCGGCGCGGCCGGTCACAATGGCATCAGGAGCATCAGCGCCAATATCGGTCCGGAGTTCAGGCGGGTGCGGATCGGGATCGGCCACCCCGGCGACAAGGACCGGGTGACCGGCCATGTGCTGGGGAACTTCACTAAGGCCGACCGGGGCTGGCTGAACGACATGCTGATGGCCATCGTCCAGGCGGCGCCGGTGCTGGTGGAGGGCGATGACGCGCGCTTTATGTCCGACGTGGCGCTGATCACCAATCCGACAAAGGAAAAATCGAAACCCGACAACGAAAAGATGGCAAAGGAAAAAGACTAGATGGGTTTCACCTGCGGCATCGTCGGCCTGCCCAATGTCGGCAAGTCGACCCTGTTTAACGCCCTCACCGCCACCGCGCACGCCGAGACGGCCAACTATCCGTTTTGCACCATCGAGCCCAATTCGGGCCGGGTGAACGTGCCCGACCCGCGCCTCGACCGGATTGCCGAAACCGCCGCCGCGGAGAGGGTGGTGCCTACCCAGCTGGAGTTCGTCGATATCGCCGGCCTGGTCGAAGGCGCCTCCGAGGGCGAGGGGCTCGGCAACCAGTTCCTCGGCAACATCCGGGAAGTGGACGCCATCCTCCATGTGGTCCGGTGCTTCGCCGACGATGACATCTCGCACGTTTCCGGCGATATCGATCCCTTGGGCGACATCGAGACGGTGGAAACGGAGTTGATGCTGTCCGATCTGGAAAGCCTGGAACGCCGCCGCGAGCCGCTGGTCAAGAAATCCCGGGGACCGGACAAGGAGGCCAAGGCGCAGCTCGAACTGGTCGATCGGACGCTCGACCTATTGCGCGGCGGCAAGCCGGCACGCGCGCTTCAAGTGGGAGAAAACGAAGCCAAGGCATTCCGGATGCTGCAGCTCTTGACCTCGAAACCGGTGCTCTACGTCTGCAATGTCGAAGAGGATGCCGCGGCCGGGGGGAACGGCTATTCGGCCAAGGTCGCCGGGCACGCCGCCACAATCGGCGCCGGTACGGTCGTCATTTCGGCCAAGATCGAGGCTGACGTGTCGCAATTGGCCGGGGACGAGAAGCGGGAGTTTCTGGAAGCCATCGGCCTGGAGGAGACCGGCCTCGCCCGGCTCATCCGGGCGGGCTACGAATTGCTGGGCCTGATTACCTTTTTCACCGCCGGGCCCAACGAGGCCCGCGCCTGGACCGTGACCGCCGGTACCCGCGCCCGGGACGCGGCGGGCGCCGTTCACACCGATTTCGCCCGCGGCTTCATCGCCGCCGAGACCATCGATCTGGACGACTATTTGTCGCTCGGCGGCGAGCAGCCGGCCAAGGATGCGGGCAAAATGCGTCAGGAGGGCCGCGACTATATCGTCGAGGACGCCGACATCATCCTGTTCCGGTTTAACGTCTAAATCACGTGGGTCCAGATTATCCCGGCGGCGAGCGCCACCAGGATCAGCCCGGTGATCACTGAAATCCCCTTGGCGACCGACGGTGCCGCCAGCCAGCGGCGCATCCGCTCGGCGGCGGCCACCAGCGCCGTCTGCCAGACGATGTTGGCGGCGATGTAGGCGGCGCCGAGGACCGCGAGCTGGGCCGCTATATTGCCCTTCTCGACCACCACGAAGCCCGGCATCAGGGCCAGGAACAGCAGGATGACCTTGGGGTTGAAGACATTGCTCATCAGCGCGTCCCGCCACGCCTTGTGGATGCCGACCGGGGGACCGTCGCCGGTCAGCCCCAATCCGCTGCCGCCGGCACGCAGGGCCTGGTAACCAAGGAACGCGATGTAGGCGGCGCCGGCGATGGCGACGCCTTTGAACAGCACCGGCGAGGCGGCGACGATGACCGATAGCCCCGCCGCCGCGGCGACCGTGTGGATGGCGAGGCCGAGCTGGACGCCGGCCATGGTGGCCATGCCGATCCGCCCGCCGGACGTCATGGTGTAGCGGATGATCAGCACCGTGTCGGGCCCCGGCGAGATGACGATGGCCGAGGCGGTGATGAGAAACGCGATCAAAATGGCGGGATCGACAGGCATGATCCCGCCAGTAGGCGGCGGTTTGGGTTTAGTCAAGCGCCTGCGGGGGGTAACATGATCCCCAACCAACGTGCCGAGCAGGGAGAACCGACATGGCCGCCAGAAACAAACCCCCGTACCGTGCCGATCATGTGGGATCGCTGCTGCGCCCCGATGCGCTGTTGATCTCGCGCAACAAGTGGCACGATGGGGAAATCAGCCTCGACCTGCTGCGCGAACACGAAGACGCCTGCATCAAGGAAGCGGTCAAGTTGCAGGAGGATGTGGGTTTGACGGCCGTCACCGACGGCGAGTACCGGCGTGCCAGCTTCCACGTCGATTTCATCCAGAAGGTCATCAACATCGACGCGCCGTGGGATTTCGAACGGGCGGTGTCGGTCTCCGATGAAAACAAGGAGCATGAAGCCAGGGATGAAGCCAAGGCGACCCCCTTCGTGCCCAAGGTGGTCGGCAAGATGGCGCTGCCCGAGGGCGGCATCGAGGTGGAAAATTACAAGTTCACCTCGTCGCTCACCGATCATCCGGTGAAGGTCACCCTGCCGTCGCCGACGATGACCCATTTCCGGGGCGGCCGCGATGCCATCGACAAGGAGGCCTATCCCGAGCTCGGCACCTTCTTCGCCGACCTTTCCAGGCTTTACCGCGAGGAGTTGGCGCTCCTGGCCGAAGCCGGCTGCCGCTACGTCCAGTTCGACGACACCAATCTGGCTTTTCTCTGCGATGAGAAAATGCGACGGGGTGCGATCGACCGGGGCGAGGATCCGGACGAATTGCCGGCGACCTATGCGGCGCTGATCAATGATTCCATCCGCGACCGCCATCCCGACATGGCTGTCTGCATCCACCTCTGCCGGGGGAACGCCAAGAGCCAGTGGTTCGCCTCCGGCGGCTACGAACCGGTGGCCGAGAAGATGTTCAATCTCACCGACGTGGACGGATTTTTCCTCGAGTATGACGATGAGCGCTCGGGCGGCTTCGAGCCGCTGCGCTTCGTGCCCGAGGGCAAGCAGGTGGTGCTTGGCCTGGTGACCACCAAACGCTCGGATTTGGAGAGCAAGGACGAGTTGAAGGCGCGGATCGAGGAGGCGTCCAAATACGTCGATGCCGATCAGCTTTGCCTCAGCCCCCAGTGCGGGTTTTCCTCCAACGCCGTCGGCAATCTGGTGACGGTCAATGACGAAATCGCCAAGTTCCGGCTGATCATCGAGACCGCGGAGGAGGTCTGGGGCTGAATCACCCTCACCCCAACCCTCTCTTCAAGGGAGAGGGATGCGAGCCGAATCCCGTCGCCCCCTTCAGGGGGAGAGGGTTAGGGTGAGGGGGGCCTCCGTGTCCGCCCGGTCTCCAGAGGAAACCGGATTCGCATGGCGGTTCCGCGACGCCGAAGCGGCCTTTGGCTGCGAAGGCCGGAAGGGGGGGGGAGCCGGAGCGGCGCGCTTCGACACTAGGCGGCTAACGTCAGCCCCTTCAAAATCTTTCGACCCGAGCGGGCGAGGAGGGCCTTCTTCTCCTCGAGCCTGCGGTATTTGAGCTTGCCGTTCGCCTTCATCACCCGGCCGGCGACGAGGACCGTGTCGACGTTGGAGCCGTTGGCGTGGAAGACAACGCTCTCGACCGGGTCATGCACCGGGAACATGTTCAGATCGTTGCCGTTGATCAAAATAATGTCGGCCTGCTTGCCGGGTTTGAGCGAGCCGACCCGCTTGTCGATGCCCAGCGACTTGGCCGCATCGATGGTCGCCCAGCGGAGCGCCTCGATCGGCTTGATGGAGAGGGTCTGCGCCGGCGCCTTGGTGCGCTTGGCGGTCGCCCGGTTGTCGATGTTGCGCTGGCTTTGCAGCGTCATTCGCATGACGGTGAACATGTCGCCGGAGATGTTGCTCTCCACATCGACGCCCACCGAGAGCAGCCCGCCGTAGTCGCGCACCCGCCCGGTGAGCGGCGCGCCGTGGCCCATCTGCAGTTCGACCTCGGGCGTCACGGTGACCGATGCGCCGGTATCCAGGATCAGTTTGAGCTCGGCGTCGGACAGGTAAACCCCGTGAACCAGGTTGTGCCGCTTGTCCAGAAGTCCCGCCTTGGCGAGCTTCCCGTACCCGTCCTTGTTCATCCGGTTCGGTGCGCCCCAGACATGGGCGCTGACCAGCAGGTTGAACTCCTTGGCGAGCTCGAAGTCATGCTTGGTCACTTCCCAGGTGGAAAAATCGGGGCCGAGCACCGCCATCCCCAAGGTGATCAGCTGATCGTCCGAGGCGAAGGGGCCTTTCCGCAAGCGCTCGATCTCGGATCGGGGGTGCGGGATATGGGTATATGGCGTCTGGTTCTTCTCGGCGTCCGGCTTGGGCGAGCCATGACCGAACACCGCCCGGATGCCTGATTCCCGCAAGCCCTCGATGGCCGCGTCGGTGTGCCCGGGGGTGGCGTTGTTGTGGCACCAATCGAAGATGGTCGTCGCGCCGTTGCCGATCTGATTGAGCGCCCCCACCAGATTGCCGAGATAGGTGTCGTTGGCGGTGTAGCGGGGCGCGATGGCGGCGTGCATATGATGGAGGTATTCAGGGATCGACCAGTTGCCGGCAACCCCCCGGATGCCCGTCTGCCAGGTATGCAGGTGCGCGTTGACGAAGCCCGGCATGGCGATCATGCCTGCGGCATCGATGACCTTGGCTCCGGGCGACCGGACGGTCCCGCCGATCTTCTCGATCTTGTCGCCGTTGATCAGGATATCGCCCTTGGCGAGGTTGTTGATGCCGCGGTCCATGGAAATGACGGCCGCACCCTTGATCAACGTCTTGGACATAACCCGGCGCTCCCTGAAATTCGTTGGTTATCATCTAGGATTGATGTTGGCGGCAGCGTTGGGCTACCCTTGCAGCCAACAAATCACGCGCCCGCAGGGAGGGCAAGTACGAAGGGAGAACGTCATGCCGGACTCGGTCTTGAATCTGAATTTCCTGTCCCACGGGACACTCGAATCCCGCGATCTGGATAAGATCCGTGAGTTTTACGAGAAGTTCCTGGGGCTCGAGGTGATCCGGACCAGCAACATTTCGCTGCTCATCAGGCTGGGCGGACCCAACACCATTGCCGTCGTCCAAAACGCCAAGAAGCCGGACATGCCGTTCCTCAATCACAACGGCCTCGACGTGGAGACCCGGGAAGAGGTGGATGCGGCCTATGAGTTGACGGTCCGGCATCAGGAGGAGTGGGGCATTTCACAGCTCCGCAAGCCCAGGCTGCAGCACGGCACCTACTCGTTCTTCTTCAAGGACATGGACGACAATTGGTGGGAAATCCTCACCAATCCCAAGGATGGGTACTCCTGGCTGTTCGAGAAGGGTGATCAGAAAGGCCGCGGCCATCTGGACGACGAATTCGACCGCCCGGGAATGAGCGCCGCCGAGTAGCCGTCAGAGCCAGACCGTCGACAGGATCGGGAACATGATCAGGATGATGGTGACGAACAACATCATGATCACGTAGGGGAAGGCGCCGGCGAAGATCTGATTGAGCGTCACCGTCGCGTCTTCGATGGTACTTCGCACCACATAGACGGCGATACCGAAGGGCGGCGTCAGCAATCCCATCTCGACCGCGATCACGGTGACGATCCCGAACCAAATCAGGTCGCCGCCGAAGGCGCTGACGATGGGCAGCACGATGGGCAGCAGGATCAGCATCATCGAGATGGAATCCAGGAACATCCCGAAAATGATCACCAGGATCACGTAAAGGACGAGGAACCCGGCGAATCCGAGATTTGCCCCGCCGATGATCTCGCCGAGGGACTGGGGAAAGCCGCTGAGCGCCAGCATCCGGCCATAGATGTTGGCCGCCAGGATCAGGAACAGAACGCTGACCGTGGTGTGGCCGGTCTCGACCAGCACGTTCCAAAGCTTCCGCCAGGTGAGCCGGCGCTTGAGCAGCGAAATCACCAGCGCGCCGGCGGCGCCGACGGCGCCGGCCTCCACCGGCGTGAAAAGTCCGCCATAGATGCCGCCCATGACGACGACGACCAGCAGCAGGATGGGCAGGATTTTCCAGAATGCGGTGGCGACGCTCTCGCCCTCTTCATCGTCGTCGTCCCTCGGCCGGCCGACGAAATCGGGGAAGAAGTGGGCCATGCCGACGATCGAAACCGCCATCACCAGCGCCAGGATGATGCCGGGGATGATGGCGGCCAGGAACAGCAACCCGACCGACTGCTCGGCAACAAAGGAATATACGATCAGCAGCAGGCTCGGCGGGATCAGCATCCCCAGCACCGACGACCCCGCCACCGTGCCTACGGCGAATTTCCGGGTGTAGCCGTGCGCCACCATGTGGGGTGTGGCGACCTTGGTGAACACGGCCGCCGAGGCGATGGAGGAGCCGGTAATGGCCGCGAAAATGGCGTTGGCGAATACCGTCGCGACACCAAGGCCGCCCTTGACCTTTCTGAGCAGCCACCGGGCGACGTCGAAGGTGTCCTTGCCGATATCGGATTCGCTGATCACCAGGCCCATGAGCACGAACAGCGGCACCACGCCGAGGAAGAAGTTCCTCAGGAATTCGTTGGAGGCCAGCTTGACCGTGTTGATGGCGACGTTGGGGCCGCCCAACATGACCCAGATGCCGAAGAAGCCGAGGATGATCAAGGCAATGCCGATATGGATGCCCGTGACGATCAGGACCAGCATGCCGACGATGGAAACGGCGCCGACGGTAACCTTGTCGAAGTCGGCTTCGAACATCCCCGCAATGGCGGCGATGACCGCGACGACGATCAGCAGGTGAAGCCAACCGATTTTTTCGTCCGGTTGTTCGGCGCGGTGCCTGCGATAGGCGGCGACGGCATCCGACAGGTGTTCGAGCGTCAGCACAAAATACTTGATGGCGACCATGATGGCGCCGATGAGAATGATCAGCCTGAGCGGCCAGACCAGGATGGTGAATTCGTTCTCGACGCCGAATTTCAGGCTCGGCCAGACCTCTTCCAGCTTATCGACCGTGCCGAAGGCGATTAGGCCGAAGACGAACACCCCGGCCGCCGAAAAGACGGTGTGAAAGAGAGCGCCGACCACCGGACGCTTCTCGGCCAGCGGGTCGATGTACATCTCGGCGCGTGCAAACCGTCCCACATGCAGCGAGTGGGCGAGTTGCAGGAACACGGAGCCGATAAGCGTGTAGGCGACCAGTTCCGCGACCCCCCGGATCGGGGCGTTAAACCAGCCGCGCGCGATGACGTCGGCGCAGATGAGGAACATGATGCCGAACACCCAGATGGTGCCGGCACTGTTCATCCATGAGGCGATAAAGGTGACGAGATTGGCGAGGGGCCGGAGAAACCCCGGCGCCCCGCCGATCTCGGTCGTGATGGGACTCGGCGAGTCCGCCAAGCCTACTTATCCCAGTCGCGCAGCGGTTTGACGCCTGCCTTGCGAACGCCGTCCATGTAGGCCTTGAGGACGGTTTTTGCGGGAAGGCCCTTGGCCTCCTGCGCCTTCACCCAGTCGCCGGCGAGGTCGGGAATCATGTTGGCCCATTTCTTTTGCTCTTCCATGGGCAGCTCGGAGACCTTGGCACCCGCCTCGGGCAGCAGCTTTTTGAAGCTGGCGTTGTGGAATCCGGCGGTCCGTTTGGCGACCAGTTCGCCGTAGCCCTTGCCGATGTCGTGGAACATCTCCTTCATTTCCTTCGGCAGGCCGTCATAGGTGTTCTTGTTCATGGTCAGGGCGCCGGTCATTCCGCCGCCGAGACCGACCTTGATGATATAGGGAGCCGCCTCATGCAGTTTGAAGGGAAAAATACCGGTGCCGGGTACGATGGCGCCGTCGGTGACGCCCGTCTTGATGCCGTTGTAGTAGACCGGCAGGCCGCCGTTGACGCCGATGGCGCCGGTGCCCTTGAGCCACGCCGCCGACGCGCCGGGGGCGTAGAACTTCTTGCCCTTCAGATCGGCGACCGACTTGATCGGGGTTTTCGAAATCAGGACATAGGAGTCGATGGCCTGCGGGCCGAGATAGACCTGGTTGTTCTTGATGAACGCATCCCGCATCGCCGGAATGTTGGTGTGCATGTCGTCTTGGATGCTGGCGGCGAGTTCCACATCGTCGGTCACGAAGGGGATCGAGAAGGTGACGTTCTGCAGCGGCAGCTTGTTGGGCTCCCACAGCGTGCCGACCCAGCCGATATCGCCGAGGCCGTCGCCGATGCCCTCGAGGGTGTTCTTGAAATTATAGAGCGCGCCGGCATAGGCTTCGGTCCACTTGATGGTGTGGCCGAGCGCCTTGGCCCGCTTGGCCGACTCCGGGACCACGAAGTCCTGGAGGGTCTTGACCCACGGCACCACGGGGGGGTGCGAAGAGCTGGCCGTGAGTTTGAATTCTTTGGCATTAGATTGACCCGTGACCGCAAGCGTCGTGAACGCGGCGGCGGCAACACCAAGGGCCAATCCCTTGAAGGATTTGGGCATTGAGTCTCTCCCTGTTCGTCCAGCAACTCGGTTATCGACCGTGCCGCCGGCTGGACACTGCGGAAAACCGGCACGGCAATCGATTGCAGGGCGGATTGTCTGTCAGATCATTTCGATTTTCAATAACATTCGTGCCGGGACAATATCCCCCGGCCGCGTTTGGATGAGGATGTGGGGGACATCGCTCAGCCGATCGCTTCGATAGCGTCAAAATGGCCGGCAGGGCCGGTGAATAAATAACCGAAACCGTCGTTCTCGCCGTGGGGAATGCCGGGGACGGCGACCATATCGCCCGGCAATCGGCTGCCATGATGGAGGTTTATGGTTTGGCCTCCGAGATTACCGTCGCGCAGGCCGGTGCCCATTCCACGCAGGAAATCGGCCGCAATTCCTTTGACCGGGCTTTTGACCGGCCTTTTGACAGGCGTGTTCAACGGGTTTTCTTCCAGTACCGGTAGGCGGCGGTGAAATCCTGATCCGCGCCCTCCGCCGCAAGGGCGTCCCGCCAGAGAGTCTGGATGAGAGTTGCGACGGGCGCGTCGACCCCGATCTGTTTGGCGAGGTCCCCGGCGATACCCACATCCTTGGCCATCAGGGACAGGCCGAACCCGGTTGCGAACGTTCCGGGCAGCACGTGATCCTTGATCGGGTGTTCGGTGTTGAAGTTTCGGCCGCTGGAGACGTTGATGATGTCGATCATGGTGGCCGGATCGAGGCCGAACTTCCCGCCCACCAGCATGGCTTCGGCGGCGGCGGTGAATCCGGCAGCGGCGACGTAGTTGTTCAGCGCCTTCATGGCGTGGCCGCTGCCCAGCGGGCCGGTGCGGAACAAATTCCCGCCCATGGCCTCCAGGACCGGCGTCGCTCTTCCGATGGCATCCTCGTTCTCGCCGCCGATCATGATGGTGAGCGTGCCGGCCTCGGCGCCGGATACGCCGCCCGACACCGGGGCGTCGATCAGAACGATGTCATGGGCCGCCAGTTCGGCACCCAGCTCCCGGGTGCCGACGGGCTCGGATGAGCTCATGTCCACCACCACGGTGCCCGGCCTGAGATGGCCGGCCAGTCCGCCGTCCATTTCCATCAGGACCGCGCGAACGTCCGCTCCGGTGGGCAGCATGGTGACGATAATCTCGCGTTCCCCGCCGACCTCGCCGATATTGGCGGCGGCGGCGGCGCCGTGCTCGTCGACAAACGAAGCCGCCCGCGCCGCATCCAGGTCGAACACGGTGACCGCGTGACCTGCCTTGGCCACGTGGGCGGCCATGGGCCGGCCCATATTACCAATGCCGATAAACCCGACCTTCAAGGGATCATTCTCCGCGTGGCGATCTAGACCCCGCCCCAGATCTCGTTGGCGGTGGTGACCACCAGCTCCAGCTTCCGGCGCTGGTCATCCATGGTGATCTTGTTGCCTTCCTCGGTGGATGAGAATCCGCACTGGGGCGCGATGCCCAGCTGATCGATGTCGGCGTACCTGGCCGCTTCGTCGAAATTCCGTTTGAGGCCGTCCACGGGTTCGAGCTCCGGCGTCTTGGTGGTGATGAAGCCGGGCAGCACCCGCTTATCGCCTTTGGGCAGCAGGCGGAGCGGCTCCAGCCCGCCGGCGCGGTCGGAGTCGTATTCCATGAAGAAGACGTCGGCGTCCGTTTTGTTGAAGATGGCGTCCGCCGCCGGATCGTAGGCGCCCTCGGCGACCCAGGTGGATTGGAAATTGCCGCGGCAGAGATGCATGCCGATGGTCATGTCGTCGGGCCGGTCCTTGATCGCCTCGTGCATCATCCGGGCGTACATTTCGATCAGTTCATCCGGATCCTCGCCGCCGGCCTCTTTTTCCGCCCGGATCTTCGGATCGCACAGATAGGCGAAGAAGATGTCGTCCATCTGCAGATAGCGGCATCCGGCTTGGTAGAAGGCGTCCACCGCCTGGGCGTACGTCTTGGCGATGTCGGCGAACAAGACGTCCCGGTCCGCATATTCGGGCGGCTGGATATCCGATTTGAGCAATCGGAAATGACAGGCGCTGGGGCCGGGGATGGAGATTTTCGGCGTCTTCGCCGCCACCGAGGCCAGGTAGGTGAAATGCCCGATCATCGGATGATCGGCGGGGAACGACAGCGGTCCCGAGATCACCGGGACAACCGCCAAGGCAAAGGTGCCGACGGCCCCCTCCGAGGAACGTTCCGCCAGATCGAGCCCATTGAGCCCGGCCATGAAATCGTAATGCCAGTAGGCGCGCCGGAACTCGCCGTCGGTGACCACCGGCAGGCCGAGTTCCTCCTGGAGCTTGACCGCCTCGATAATTTCGGCGTCCTCGGCTTCCTTGAGGTCGGCGGGTGTTTCGCCCTGGCCGAACCGGGCCAGCGCTCCTTGTTCAAACAGTTGCTCCCGCGCCCGCCTGACCCGTTCCGGCCGAAGCAGGCTGCCCACGTGATCGGCCCGCGGCCGGATTTTCCCGTTCGTCATGTTGCGTGCCCCCTGGTGATTGGCGAATTTCAGTATAGGAACGCGCCCGCCGCCGCCAAACAGGTTTTGATGTCCGGGATTGGGACGGTGCCCACGGCCCGTGCGATCCCGGTTTTCGCCTGGGTTCGGTGTGCCGGAGCAGTTTCCGGTCAAATGGATCAATCGGGCCGGAAACTGCTCTGGCATCGCCGCAACAATCACGTTTCGAACAGGGACTTCACTATGCTCACCGCCACCAAAGGCATCGTCATGCCCACCACCGTCATCGGCTCCCTGCCGCGGCCGGGCTGGTTTACCGAAAACCTGGCAGGGCGGACGTTTCTTCACGCCATGCTCGATAGCCGGTTCCGCGAACAGTACACGGACGCGGTTTCGGTCTATTTGCGGGAACAGGAGACGGCGGGACTCGATATCTGCACCGATGGTGACGCGCATTACGACGAGGAGGTCGGCGGCCAAAGCTGGACCAGCTATCCGCTCTACCACATGGACGGGTTCGACCGGCAAAACCCGGCGCCGGCCATCATGAAGACCGGCGGCGTCGGCTTCCCCATGGGCCACATCCTCCACGACTACCTCGAAGCCCGGATCATGCCCAAGCTGGTGGGGCCGGTAGGGCGCGGCGATCTGCAATACACCGCCATGTGGAAGACGGCCCAGCGCTTGACCGGCAAGCCGGTGAAGTTCGGCACCATCACCCCGGAGCTGTTGGCGGCGGCGGTCGACGACGAATATTACCCGGACCCGGTCGAGCGCATTCACGCGCTGAGCGCGGCGATGAACGAAGAGCTGACCGAACTGGCGGACGCCGGCTGTCCGGTGATCCAGATGGAAGAACCGCAAATCCACATGATCCCGTCCTGGGGCAAGGTGTTCGGCAAACTGGACATGGCGGAGATGGTCGAGGTGTTCAACAACACCGTGAGGGGCCTCCGCGACAAGGCCGAAGTGTGGTGCCACACCTGTTGGGGCAACCCGTCGCAGCAGCGGATGTTCAAGGAAATCCAGAGCTACGCGCCGGCCCTCGAACATCTCAACCGTGTGGATGCGGATGTGATCACCTTCGAGTCATGCTCCTCGGGGCGCATGGACCTGGAGGCCATCGGCCGGCACATCACCGAAAAGAAAGTCGCCATCGGGGTCATCGATCACCATTCCCTTCAGGTGGAGAAGCCCGAGGACGTGGCCGACCCTATTCGCGAGGCGCTTCGGCATATTCCCGCCGAACGCCTTGTGATCGCGTCGGACTGCGGCATGGGCCGGGAAGGGATGGCGCGGCGCCACGCGCGCTACAAGATGGTCTCCCTGGTACTCGGCACCAACATCGTGAAGAAGGAACTCGGCCTGCCGGAGGCTGACTGCCTCGCCGCCGACGGCCGTTATTCGCTGGTCAAGACGGAATAGCGCCGCGACGTTGTTCATGCGGGCCGTCGCGGTTAATCTGCCGGGAGGACGGCTCTTTCGAACGCGACAAATGAACCCGGTAAAGGGGGGCGGGAACATGCTGGACGAGGCCCAAGGCTATACCACCCAGGACATGGAGT
The DNA here is from genome assembly GCA_965213765.1 of Rhodospirillales bacterium. Taxonomy (GTDB): domain Bacteria; phylum Pseudomonadota; class Alphaproteobacteria; order Rhodospirillales; family UBA2165; genus JAJDXO01. Next base: position 3,529,602 of record OZ243926.1, read on the forward strand.
ATCTGCGGTTCGGCGACCGCGGGATCGGTCTCAGATTATTCACACCCGTTGGGACGGGCCCCTTTCCCCTGGTCGTCGATGTTCATGGCGGGGCCTGGAACATGAGCGATTTCAACAGCTGCCGGGAGCGGGACGAGGTGCTGGCCGGCGCCGGTCTCGCCGTGGCGGCCATCGATTTCCGCCATGGACCGGACAAGTACCCCTCGTCCCTGGCCGATATCAACTACGCGATCCGCTGGCTGAAATCGAAGGCGGCGGAATTCGACATCGATGCCGGACGGGTCGGGATTTCCGGTCAGTCGAGCGGCGGACATCTCGCCATGTTGGCCGCCATGCGGCCCGCCGATCCCCGCTATGCCGGGCTTCCCGTCGAGAGCGCCTCCCCGGAGATCGATGCGGCCGTCTCCTGCGCCGGCCTGTCGTGGCCGGTGATCAACCCCCTGTCCCGATACCGGCATGCCGTCCGGACCCGGGAAAGCGGCGAAAATGCGGACTGGGTCGGAAAGCTGCCGGAGCTTCACCACATTTATTGGGGGACCGAAGAGGTGATGGAGGAAGGCAACCCGATGCTCGCCCTGGAGCGCGGCGAGAACGTTGAGACGCCGCCCGCCCTTTGGGTTCAAGGGCGGCCGGATATCGTTCACGACTACCGGGACCTGTCATCCGGCGCCACGGTGAACGAGCCGGAACGGTTTGCCGCGAACTACCGCGCTGCGGGGGGCGAGATCGAGGTCGTATACGTCGAGCAGGCGCACCGCGGAACCGAAGTGTCCTGGAATCCGCTGGCCGCGTTCTTTCTCAAGCACCTTGGGTGAGCACCGTGGTATTGAACCGGTCGCTTGAGCGCATGGGCTCGACGAGATGGTGAAGGGTCCGTTCCGCGCCGATCACGTCGGGAGCCTGCTGCGCCCGCCGGAGCTTCTTGAGGCCCGCGAGCAATTCAAGAACGGAGAGATGGATGCCGGCGCCCTTCGCGAGGTCGAGGACCGGCTGATCCGCCGTGCGGTAAAGTTGGAGGAAGAGACCGGCATCCAGCCGGTGACCGACGGCGATTACCGCCGCGATTCGTGGTCCAACGATTTCCTGGATGCCATCGAAGGCGTGAAGAGCGCCTCGCCGCCGGCCAAGCGCTCCGACGATCACCACACGACGGAGGTCGGCGGCGTCGTGAAGACCTTCAAGCTGCCCGCGCCGACCACGCACGGCAGGCTGGGCTGGCCGGCGGGCGGCATTCAGCGCCGTTCGTTCAACTTCCTCAAGGGCGAAACCTCCCGCACGCCCAAGGTCACCATGCCGTCGGTGAGCATGCTGCATTTTCGGGGCGGCCGCGGCGGCGTTTCCGAGGATGCCTATCCGGACATGGAGGAGTTTTTCAAGGATGCCTCCGGGATTTGGCGCGCGGAAATTCTCGACCTCGCGGCGCAAGGCTGCCGCTACGTGCAGCTTGACGACACCAATCTTGCTTACCTCTGCGACGAGCGGCTGCGGGAAAACGTGCGCGAGCTGGGCGAGGACCCGGATGATCTCCCCCATCTCTACGCCCGGCTGATCAACGATGCCATCGCCGGCCGGCCGGAGGATATGGCCGTTGCCATTCACCTTTGCCGGGGCAACTCCTTCAGCCGGGGCCACGCCGAAGGCGGATACGAACATGTGGCCGAAGCCATCTTCAACGAGGTCAAGGTGGACGGGTTCTTCCTCGAATATGACGACGAGCGCTCGGGCGGGTTCGAGCCGTTGCGCTTCGTTCCCAAAGGATCAGGCGGGCCCAGGATCGTCCTCGGCATCGTCACGTCCAAGTTCGGCGAGTTGGAGGACAAGGATGGCCTCAAACGCCGCCTCGACGAAGCCGCCCGATACATGCCCCCGGAACAGATGTGCCTCTCCCCTCAATGCGGGTTTGCCAGCCACACCGGCGGCAACCTGCTGAGCGAGGAACAGCAATGGGCCAAGCTCCGCCATTGCGTCGAGGTGGCCGAAGAGGTTTGGGGCACCGCGATTTAAGCTTTTTCCCGATTTGATTGCCGGGCCGGCAGCACCCGCTCAAATCGGTAAGCTGGAAAAAATGTCTGGAGGGCCAACATGGAGTTCTTCGCCTGGGGGGTGAACCATTCGGGAGTCGCCGGCAAGCGCTCGGCGATTATTCGGCAACACTGGGACTTCATCGACCGCTACAAGGACAGGCTGATCGCGCGGGGACCGGTGCTCGATCCGCGCGACCCGTCGCGGGTCACCGGCTCCATCCATATCGCGGAGCTCGATGACTGGCAGGAGGCCAAGCGCTTCGTCTACGAGGAGCCGTTCCACAAAGCCGGTTTGTTCGAAAACGTGCTCATCCGGCGTTTCGAGCTGGAACTCGGCCGCACTCAGTTTGAATTCGAGAGCGCGGGCGATCTGCCCCGTTTCTTCATCTATTGTTCCCGGGCCCGCGGCAACGAGACCGGCCCGGAGCGGGTGGCCGATGAATACGACGCCTATTGCGCCGGGTTCGACGCCAATTTCCTGTGCCGCGGCGCGCTGGTCGACGACCGGGGCGGCCGGGCCGGCAGCATTTATTTGATGGAGATGGCCGACACGGACGCCGCCGCCGAATTCCTGGCGGGTGAGCCCTACCTCAAGGCCGGGCTCTACGGCGACGTGCAGGTCCATCGGTGGACTCCGGGCGGACCCGAAAACCTCAACCGACGCGGCGAGCTTGCCTGAGGGCCCGTCACCCCGATAACCTGCCCCCCATGCCGCCGCCGCTCGTCGACCTGCCCGCCGGATTTCCGCCTCTCGATGTCAGGGTCTGCACGCCCGAGCGGCGCGAGCCCGGCTACATGATTCTCTCTCTCGGCAGGGGCACCCGCGCCGTCCAGCAGAGATCCGACTTCGAAGCCCTGGTAGCCATCGATCGGGAGGGCCGCCCGGTTTGGTGCTGGCAGTCGGCCTCGTCGGTCATGGATGTGAAGCGCACGCCCCGCAATACGTTGCTGGTGGTAACCACGGACGGCTGCATCCAGGAGATCGACGCGGGCGGGGCGACGTTGCGAAAGTGGAGCACGCCGGGTGCGTCGCCCAGCCTGGCGGGTAATGAAATCCCGGTCGACACCCTCTATTTCCATCATGCGGTTCGCGAGTTGCCCAACGGAAATCTGGCGGCGCTCTCAATTTCCACCGGCGAGTTCGATGACTACCCCCTCAGCTTGATGGACCCCGGTGCCGGCCGGGGAAAACGCAAACTGGTGGCCGATGTGCTGGTCGAATTTACCCCTGAAGGCGATGTCGTCCACGCCCACGATTTTTTCGACATTCTCGATTCGCACCGGACCGCCTACGGACTCGATACCCCGTTCTGGACCATTTGCGGCGTGGTGCCCGACGGCGCCGATCTGACCCATGCCAACGGTCTCGTCCACGACCCCGTCGACGACAGCTTCATCACCACCGTCCGCCACCAGGATTGTGTGATCAAGATCGACCGGGCGACCGGCGCGCTGAAATGGATCCTGGGCACGCCGGAGGGCTGGACCGGGGACTGGGCGGACAAGGTGCTCAAGCCGGTGGGCGAAACGTCGTGGCACTGGCATTCCCACGATCCGAGCATCATGGCCGACGGCTCGATCCTGCTGTTCGACAACGGTGACAGCGGCGCCTTTCCGCCGGCGCCGCCCCTCAACCTCGATGACTGCGTTTCACGCGCCATCGCCTACCGCGTGGACGAGGCGGCGGGCACGGTGGAGCAGGTGTGGTCTTTCGGCGGTCCGGAACACGGGACGCCGTACTCCATGTATATCAGCGGCGCCCACGAACTGCCGGCGACCGGCAATGTCTTCGTTACCTTCGGCGGTATCATCCTGAACCGCGACGGTGAGCGGGTCCACCTGCCGCCGGCGGGCCACGGCTCGGCGGAAGTCTATGAGGTCACCCGCGCGGACGATTCGGAAATTCTGTTCCACGCCGAGATCAGCAACCGCCACACCGACGCGGAGGTCGGCTGGGGGATCTTCCGCGCCGAATGGGTGCCGGACGACTTCTTCGGCGGCTAGGGTCGGGACTCAATTGAGCCGCCATTCGATTGTTGCGGCGATGAAGACGGCGCGGCACAGGGTCCCTCGCCCCCGTCAGGGGGAGAGAGGCAGGGTGAGAGCGCGCAAAAAGGAGACTCCCCTAATGGAATCCGTACCCTAGAGCCGATCATGGTTTGTCGGAATCGCTTTGCGATGCCGACAATCCATGTGAATCGGCTCTACACTATTAAAATAGATCGGATTCACATGTTTTGACAAAACCGCGCCGTGGTTCCGTCAAAACATGACCCGATCTAGGGGCCGTCATCCTCCGCTTGTCCCGGCCCCTCCGGTCTGACAGAACCGTCGGCGATGAAATTACTGCTCAACAACGGCTATTTGATGATCGTGATCACCGCGATCACCTGGTCGGGCAATGCCATCGTCGCCCGCGCCGTCCACGAGGTGGTGCCGCCCATCGGCCTGTCGTTCTGGCGCTGGGCGGCCACGGTGCCCGTCTTCCTGCTCCTCGCCTGGCCCCATTTGAAACGGGATATCCCGGAAGCCGCCGCCAACTGGAAAATCCTCGTGGTGCTGAGCGTGCTGTCGGTGAGCATCTACAATTCGTTCATCTACATCGCCCTCAATTCGACGACGGCGACCAACTCGTTCCTGATCAACACGTCGCGCCCCGTGATCATCGTGATCCTGTCGCTGATAATCCTGCGGCTGGCGGTCACCGGCCGGCAGGTCGCCGGACTGGCGCTCGGCCTGATCGGCACGGCGGTGATCGTGTCCCGGGGCGATCTCGGCGTCGTTGCGGCGCTGGATTTCGTACCCGGTGATCTGTGGGTCTTGGCGGCGACCCTATCCTGGGCGCTGTACACGGTCTATCTCGGCAAGCGCCCCAAGGTCCATCTCGCCAGCTTCATGTTCCTGACCGCGGTCATCGGCCTCGCCGTGCTGGCGCCGTTCTATTGGTGGGAGCATGTCTATGTCCGTCCCGTGCCCCTGGCCCCCGAAACCTTCTTCGCGGTGGCCTATCTCTCTATCGTCGCCTCGGTGATCGCCTATATGGCCTATAACCGGGCGGTCGAAATCCTGGGCCCCAACGTGGCCGGCCTGACGTCCTATTTTGTGCCGGTGTTCGGCGTCACCCTGGCGATCCTGCTGTTGGGCGAGAGCTTTCGGCTGTTCCACGCCATCGGCATCGCGCTGCTGCTCAGCGGCGTCTATCTGGCGACCAAGGCCAAGGGATAGTATAAGCCGGATATGTCAAATTCTTCCGGCGATCTGATCCTCACCGAGCGCGACGGCGCCATCGCCACCGTCATCCTCAACCGCGCGGAAAAGTTCAACGCCTTGAACAAGGAGATGTGGGCGGGCGTCGGCGAGGCCTTCCGGGCCCTTGACGGCGACGAGGGTATCCGCTGCGTCATCCTCCGGGGCGCCGGCGAGAAGGCCATGGGACCGGGCGCCGATATCGCCGAGTTTTCCGAGGCGCGCGGCAACTCGGAACAGGCGGCGGATTACGGCGGGCTGATGCACACGGCCATGCACGCGATCCGCGACTGCCGTCATCCGACGGTGGCGCAGATCCACGGGCTGTGCGTCGGCGGCGCGCTTGAACTGGCTTTGTCGTGCGATATCCGCATCTGCGGCGAAGGCTCCCGGTTCGGCATTCCCGTCAACCGGCTGGGTCTGGTGATGGCCTATCCGGAGATCGAGGCGCTGGTCGGCTTGGTCGGCCGCTCGGCGGCGCTGGAAATACTCTATGAGGGCCGGGTGTTCGATGCCGCCGAAGCCAAGGACAAAGGCCTGGTGAACCGGGTGGTTGCCGATGACCGGGTCGCCGGCGAGGCCCGGGCCGCCGCCGAGCGCATCGCCGAGGGCGCGCCCCTGGTCAACCGCTGGCACAAGAAATTCGTCGGCCGCATCCTCGCCGGCGGCGAATTGTCGGCGGAAGAAGCGGCCGAGGGTTTCGCCTGCTTCGATACCGAGGATTTCAAAGAGGGTGTCCGCGCCTTCCTCGCCAAGGACAAACCGGACTTCAAGGGCGAGTAGCATGGGCGGCCTGCTGGACGGTATCCGGGTGATCGAACTCAGCCACGTGATGGCCGCCCCCACCTGCGGGCTGCATCTCTCCGACATGGGCGCCGACGTGATCAAGGTCGAGCGGTTGCCGGGCGGCGACAACGTCCGCCGGAACGGGCCGTTCGTCGACGGCGAGTCCGCCGGGTTCGCGATGATGAACCGCGGCAAGCGGGGCGTGGCGCTGGATCTCCGCTCCGGCGACGGCCGCGCGGTCCTGCGGCGGCTGGCGGACCGGGCGGATGTGTTTATCGAAAACTACCGCCGGGGCGCCATGGAGCATTACGGCGTCGGCTGGGAGAGTGTCCGCGGGACCAACCCCCGGCTGGTCTACTGCACCGTCTCCGGTTACGGCGCGACCGGACCGCTGGCCGGGCAGGGCGGTTTCGATCTGGTGGCGCAGGGGATGAGCGGACTGATGAGCATCACCGGCGAAGGTCCGGGCCGGCCGCCGGTCAAGGTCGGCGCGCCGGTGACCGACATCACCGCCGGGACGCTGGCCGCCATGGGGATCCTCGGCGCGCTGGTCGCCCGCGGGCGCACCGGCGAAGGGCAGTATGTGGACACGTCGCTCTACGAGGCCGGGATCATGCACACCTATTGGCAGTCGGCGATCTACCTCAATTCCGGTGAGGTGCCGATGGCGATGGGGTCGGCCCATCCGATGATGGCGCCCTATCAGGCGTTCCCCACCGCCGACGGATGGATCAATGTGGGAAGCGCCAACCAGGGTCTGTGGCTCAAGCTGATCGGGCTCTTGGGCGCGCCGGAACTGGCGGACGACGACCGGTTCGCCGAACCGCCGCAGCGGATCGAAAACCTGGATCGGCTGGTGGGGGTGCTGACCCCTCTGTTTCAGGCCAAATCCACCGCCGAGTGGCAGGCGCTGCTTGACGGGGCGGGCATTCCCGCCGGGCCGGTCTACGATGTCGCGCAGATGGCGGCCGATCCGCAGACCCAAGCCCGCGACATGATCCGCGAGACCGAGACCCATGAGGGCTCGGCCATGCGGGTGCTGGGTCATCCGGTGAAGTACTCCGCCGCCGAAACCCCGGTGCGGCTGCCCGGCCCGGCCCTCGGCGAGCACAACCGCGAGGTGCTTCTCGAGTTCGGCTATGACGACGCTGAAATCAATGCCTTTGAGGAATCCGGTGCTATCGGCGGCTCCGGCGGCACGGACTAGGGTCTGTACTCAATTAGGGGATTTTCCTTTTTGCGTCCTCTCACCCTGCCCCTCTCCCCCAAGGAAGGGGGCGAGGGAACCCACCGAAACTCCCTCTCCCTCCGGGAGAGGGCCGGGGTGAGGGTGGGAGTGAGCGTGAGGGTGATATGGAAATTCCCCCTCACCCAGCTACGGCTATGGCTCGCAGGCTCGCCAAGCCTCCGCATCCCTCTCCCCCTGACGGGGGCGAGGGAACTTAATCCGGCAACGCGGCTACTCCCTCTCCCTCTCTGAGGGAGAGGGTCGGGGTGAGGGTGATATGGAAATTCCCCCTCACCCAGCTCCGGGTAGGCTTGGCGTTCGCCTCGCCAACCCTCCGCATCCCTCTCCCCCTGACGGGGGCGAGGGACCTTGCGCCGCGCTGTCCTCATCGCCGCGACACTCATATGGCGGCTCAATCGGGTCCGAACCTTAGCGGGCGCGGATATACGCCGGATCCGGACTGTCGTCGGATCCCGGTTTAGCCCTGTTTACCCGGGCGCGTCCTTGCCGGCGGTGAACGTAAAGCCGGTCTTCTCGAACTCGGCGGTGAGCCCCGGTTGGATCGCCTCGATCTGCTCCCGCGCCTTGACCGCAAAGTCGATGTCGTTGAGATCGTGGACTCCGCCGGAGATGATCACCTGCAGAATACCTTCCTCGTCCGAAATATTACGGAACCCCCGGCAGACGCCCGGCGGCACCGAAATGGTGTCGTAGAGGCCGAGTTCCACCCGTTCGGCGCCGTCGTCGTTCCAATAGACCTCGAAGCGTCCCTTCATCACGGTGAAGGTCTCGTAGGTCCGGAGATGGGCGTGCAGCGACGGGCCGGTGCCGGGCGGGCAGATCGCGTGGGTCATGGTGATGCCGCCGGCGCCGGTGATCGGCGCGGACGCATTGATCGGCGTATCCAGGCCTTCATCCAGGCCGATGACGCTCATCAGCTTCCGCGACCAGACGATGTCGGCGGCCTCGACGGGAATGCCGGTGTTCTTCTGGGCCTCCAGGGGCTCCAGTTCGTCGAACCGGGCGACCCGCTCCCGCATCTCGGTGCCCGTAATCTCGATGGTGCGCATCTCTTTCCCCTCCGGTGAGTGCTGCCGACCGGAAGGGTGCCGTGATCCCGGCAAGAGATCAACAGTGTCGGATCGTGGTAAGCTCCAGGATGACCGAAACCGGCCAGGCCAGGATGCCGGCACTCCCCGACGGGCTCACGCGGTACCACAAGACCCCGGTGTTCACGGCCGGCAGCGTGCCGGACGGCATCACCGGCGATCACAGCACCAAGCCCGGCGTCTGGGCTCTCATCCAAGTGGTCCGCGGGTCGCTCCGCTACGAGATCATCGAACGGGGCGAAGTGTATGCGCTGACCCCTGACCGGCCGGGCGTGGCCGAGCCGGAGGTGACCCACAAGGTCACGCCCGATGGCGAGGCCGAGTTTTTCATCGAGTTCTGGCGGTAGGCGCCGGCCGGATCAGGCCGCCTGCGGGCCCTGGTCTTCCTTCTTCGGCCCGGACAGCTTGGCCTTGAGGCGCGAGAGGTCGAACTTGATGTGCGCCCAAGTGATCATCGGCAGGGCGGCCAGCAAATCCCAGACCGCATCCCAGCCGCCGCGCAGCACGACGGGGAACATGATCCACGGCGCGGCGGTGATGATCTGGATATGTTCCCGGGTGTGGAGCCGGTCGCGGTTCCGCAGCACCTTCTCCGCGTTCTTCGGGAACGACCAGTCGCAGCGGTAGATCACCTTTCCGTCCGGGTTGATCACATAGATCATGTTGGGCAGGGTGCCGTACTGGTGGTGCATGGTCCCCTGAAGATCGTCGACCAGGACGGTGCGCGGGTCCTTGTAGATTTCCATCATCTCGGTCGCCAGTTTGAGCTTCTGCTCGTCCGATTCGTGCGGGCCGAGGCGCGAGCCCGGATGGGCCTCGCGGACATAGACCAGCAAAAACTCCACATCCGGGTACTTGTCCTTGAGCCTGGCGAAGCCCTTGACGTTCTTCACGTACATGGAGCAGGTGATGGAGCCGGTCTCCAGGACCACCCACTTGCCCTTGTAGTCGTCCAGGCTCACTTCCCGGCCTTCCGGGGTGCGGACGGTGAAATTGCCGGCGGGTTCGCCGGCCTTGGGTCCGTTGAACGAGCTCAAATCGTACTCGGACATCTTGTAGCGTTTGTAATTGTACGTCGTGGGCATAAATGCCTCCGTCGAAATTCCGCAACGCGGGAGCCGCAAAATCGGCGCACTATCTGGACCGTCTTATATAAGAGTGCGCCGACATCGCCAAGTCAAAGGCCGGTGAGGGCAGTGCGTTCACCGGGGTATGACCGGCCATATCAAGATTTATGCTCCATGAAATCCGCCATCGCATCGATGGCTTGCGTCCAGTTCTGTTCCGTCGTCCGGCCCGACATCTTGCGCGGCTCGAAGGAGTGATCGCCGTCCTCCAGCCACACCACCTCGCAGGCGTCCGACAAGGGGTAGCCCGGTACCTCGTCGCGGGTGCCGAAGGGATCGCGGGTGCCCTGCAAAATCAGCGTGGGGGTGAGGAGGGTATCGACGCTCCGGAAGCGGGCGGCTTCCGGCTTGCCGGGCCCGTGGAAGGGAAAGCCCAGGCAGATCAGCCCGGCCACCGGATCCCCGGAACTTTCGGCCTGGTCGGCGGCGTAGCTCGCCACCCGTCCGCCCATGGACTTGCCGCCGATAAACAGGTTTTCAGGCCCGAAATGATTGACCACCTCCATCCAAGTGTCGAGCAGCACGTCGGCCCGGTCGGGCGGGCGGCGGGTGCCGTCGGCCCGCATCTTCCGCATGTAGGGAAACTCGAACCGGGCGACCCGGATGCCGCGGGCGCCCAGGCTCTCGGCGAAATGGTCCATGAAGCCGGAGTTCATGCCGATCCCCGCCCCGTGGGCGAACGCGAAGGTGTGGTCGGCGCCGTCGGGGCCGTCGAAATGGAGCGGCGGGAGGGGCATCGATCAGTAGGGCGTACCGTGTCCGCCGAAGGTCACCCGGGTCAGCTCCCGGTATTCCGGAAAGAAATCGTCCACCGCGGCGTGCTGGGTCGCCGAATTGTCCCAGACCGCGAGGGTGCCTACCCGCCACTTGTGGCGGTACTGAAACTCGGGCCGCGCCGGGAGGGCCAGCAGGAAGTTCAGGATGCCCTGGCTTTCCAGCCGGGGAATGCCGACGATGTGGCTGGCGAAGGCCGAATTCGCATTGATGATCTTCTTGCCGGTCCGCGGATGGGTGCGGATGAGGGGCTGGGCGATGGGCGGGTTGGCGGTCTTGTGTTCGATGTAATGCTCGCCGCCCCGCTGAAATATTCCCTGCCGGCCGGAGAGCGCCATGTCCCAGCTGTGCACCACCTTCAGGTCTTCCAGGTAGACCTTCATCTTGTCCGACAGCGAGTCATAGGCCGCGGTCATGCTGGTCCACACGGTGTCGCCCCTGCCCTTGGGGATCACGCGGGAATAGAGGCTGGTGCCGCCCGGCGGCTCCGCGGCCCAGGTCAGGTCCGCATGCCATTTCGCGGTGCCCGTCGGCGGCGTGTTCTCGTCGTTGATGACGATCTCGATTTCCGGGTCGTCGTCCAGGTGGTCGAAAAAGATGTCGGACGGCAGGAGGGGTCCGAATATACGGGTCGCTTCCTTCTGGTTGTCCGGGGTCAGATTTTGCTCGGGGAAGAAAATGACCTGATGGTCGTCGAGGGCCCGGCGGAGCCCGTCCTTTTCGCCGTCGGATATCTCCGCCGTCAGATCGACATTGTGGATGACCGCGCCCAGGCGCGCGCCGACGGTCTCGATCTCCAGCCTGGAATTTCTAATCTGACCTCTCCCGGAATATTCGACCGGGAGTATAGACCAACGCGGCGGGCGAATACCGCAATTCGTTTACGGCGCGGCCTCTCTCGCCTACGCTGAGGCCGAAGGAGAGCCCCATGAGCGAGCCCATCTGGAACCAGTTCCTCACCGAGCGGGACAAACAGGTCTTTGCCGCCGCCGGCTACGGCACCCGGGCCGGCTACGGCGACAAGCCGGCGTTGATCGTCATCGACGTCAATTACAATTTCTGCGGCGACAAGCGGGAGCCGATCCTGGAGAGCATCAAGCGCTACCGCAACTCCTGCGGCGAGGATGCGTGGGATGCGCTGCCGGTGATCGCCAAGCTGATCGGGACCTTCCGGGCCAGGGAGATGCCGGTGATCTACTCCACCGGCGACGGCCGGCCGGACGGCTGGGACAGCGGCGGCTGGGCATGGAAGAACAACCGGAGCAGCGAGGATCTGGCGCCGCCGCCGGAACGCCACAGCAACCGGGACGGCAACGACATCATGGACGGGATTGCGCCGGGGCCCCGGGACATCGTCATCCGCAAGGGGAAACCCAGCGTGTTCTACGGTACCCAGCTCATGGGCTTCCTGAACGATCTCGGCGCCGACTCGTTGATCGTCACCGGCACCACCACGTCGGGCTGCGTGCGGGCCACCGTATTGGACGCCTTCAGCCTCAATCTCCGCACCATCATCGTCGCCGATGCCTGTTTCGACCGCTCGCAGGCCTCTCACGCCATCAATCTCTGCGACATGAACGCCAAATATTCGGACGTGGTGATGGCGGAAGAGGTTTTGGAGCATGTCGGCGCCATGACGCCGGTCTCATACAACTTGCCCTCGGGCGAGACCCTGAACAGCCGCTGACCATGACCGGCCCGATCCGCATCGCCTACGGCGACACACCGACCAGCTACGGCGAGCTGTCGATCCCCGGCGGAACGGGACCGTTCCCCGTGGTGATGATGCTGCATGGCGGGTGCTGGCTCGCCTCCCGCGGCGCCATGGAGGATTACCGCCGGATGGCCGCGGCGCTTCGCGGCGACGGCATCGCGACGTGGAACGTGGAGTACAGCCGGGTCGGCCATGATCATGGCGGCTGGCCCGGGACCTTTCGCGATCTGGGCGGCGCGCTGGATTATGTGGCGGTGCTCGCCGGGGCGCACCCCATCGACCTCGCCCGCGTGGTCATCCTGGGCCATTCGTCGGGCGGGCACTTCGGCGCCTGGCTGGCGGCACGGCCCAAACTGCCGGACGGCAGCGACATCAAAGGCGCGCCGAAGGTGGCGCCGGCCGGCGCGGTGATCAACGATGCCTTCATCGATCCCCGGGTGATCGACTCGAGGGGCGTCGACGGGGAGCTTTATTGCGGCGAGCCGATCATCGAGCGGCTGATCGGCGGGGATCCTTCGGAAAAGACGGACAGGATGCGGGAGATATCGCCCCTGGAGTGGCTGCCCTGGGGCATGCCGCAGGCCTACGTGGTGAGTTCCGGGCGCTATCCGGTGACCCCGTATCGGGCGCTGGCCCAAGGCCGGACAACCCTGGAGATGCCCGACTATCCGGCACTGGCGCGGGCCTCCGGCGACCCGATCGAGGTCGAAATCGTCGAGGATGCCGACCATTTCGACTTCATTCACGAACCCGGCACCGAGGGCTTCAAGGCGGTGCGCCGGGCAGTGGTGAAGATGGTCGGCCGGATTTAAACCAAGGGAGAGGCAGTCATGGAGAAAACCTATCAAGGGGCCTGTCATTGCGGACGGGTCCGGTTCGAGCTCACCGCCGACATCGATCACGTGCGGGTCTGCGATTGCTCCATCTGCCGCAAGCGGGGCGCGCTGATCCACCGGGTGCCGGAGGACGCGGTCAAGCTGTTGACGCCGCTCGGCGACATGACCCCCTATGAATGGGGTTCCGGGACCGCCAAGGATTATTTCTGCCCCACCTGCGGCATCCTGCCGTTTCGCCGCCCGAGCATGCCCACCCGGGAAGAACTGGACGAGGGCAAGGCGCCGTTTACGGGCTGGGCGGTCAATGTCCGCTGCCTGGACGGGTTCGATATATTCGAAGCCGAAGAGCGCCGCATCTATCGAATGGATACGGATGTGGCCGATATCCTGCCGGAGTCGCGAGACCTTTAGACGGCCGGGATCGGTTCCCAATCATCGAAATTCGGACGTCACGGTGTTGTGGCAATTTCCAACCAATGGGTTGAGTATTTGTATTGACTCCGCCGCCGATGAATGTTCCTGTTTTGTTCAAGCTAATGAACGTGTAACCAGCCATCAGGAGGAATAAATGGCCGACAGCTACGTCAATGAGGGCATGACCGCCGTGACGCCCTATCTGTACATGGAAAAGGCGGCCGAGGCGATCGGCTTCTATGTCGAGAACTTCGGCGCCGAAGAGGTGATGCGCATGGACGGGCCCGGCGGCGTGATCATGCACGCCGAGATCGCCATCGGCGGCGCGCGCATCATGCTGGGCGACGCCAATCCCGACTGGGGCACCGCGAGTCCGAAGAGCCTCGAGGGCAGGTCGTCCTCGACGTTCATTTACGTGCCCGATGTGGATGCCACCATGAAGAAGGCGGAGAGCAACGGCGCCACCGTCGTCGAAGGTCCCCAGGACATGTTTTGGGGGGACCGCCTCGGCCGGATCATCGATCCGTTCGGTCACATGTGGGGCATTGCCACCCATGTGGAGGACGTCTCGCCCGGAGAGATGCGGAACCGCACCGAGGCCTTCATGAAGGAAATGGCCGGGGCGGGCGGTTAGGCAACAATGTTTTCCCTCACCCCAACCCTCTCAAGGAGGGAGAGGGATAGGGTGAGGGGGATTGTCAATTCACTCCCACCCCATTCTCTCATTGGCCCTCCCCCCTTCCAGCCTTCGTAGCCGAAGGCTGCTTCGGCGGACCGGGCCAAGGGGGAGGGAGCAATTACGCCGCCTTCTCCTCGAAATATTCCTGCGTGCCCCGGTGGAGGACCGTGTCCGTGTCTTCCACCGCCGGCGGCGTCAGTTCGGCGGCGGTTTCCAGGCGCTCGTACAGCGGCGCGAAGTCCTGGTAGCACTCGTCGAGCAACGCCTCGAAACTGTCGATGACGAAGTAGGTCTGCTGATAATCGTCGATCCTGTAATCGGTGCGCATGACGCGCTCGGCGTCGAAGGCAATGCGGTTGGGGGACGGGTCATCGAGCGCGAAAACGCTCTCGCCCTTGGATGATACGATGCCGGCACCGTAGATGCGCAGGCTTTCATCTCCGTCCCGCGGGGCCTTCATCAGGCCGAACTCCACCGTGTACCAGTAAAGCCGCGCCAGATGATCGAGGGCGCCGAACTCGAGGGAGCGCAAGCCCCCCTCGCCATAGGCCGCCATGAAATCGGCGAACACCGGATGGGTGAGCATGGGCACATGGCCGAAGACATCGTGGAAGATGTCGGGCTCTTCGAGGTAGTCCATCTCCTCGGGCTTGCGGATGAAACGCCCGGCCGGGAAGCGGCGTTCGGCCAGCATCCGGAAAAACGCCGCATCGGGCACCAGGTCGGGCACCGCCTCGACCGTCCAGCCGGTAAGCCCATGGAGCTTTTCGTTGAGGCGCCGGAAATCGGGGATACCGCCCTCGCCGAGATCCAGCTTGGTCAGACCGTCCATAAACGCATCCGCCGCGCGTCCGGGCAGCATCTCCGCCTGGCGGCGGTACAGCCGCCGCCACATCCGGTGCTCGGCATCGGTATACCGCTCCCAATCCTGGGGAATGGTGTAGTCCCGATCGAGATCGGTGGTGTGTTTCGGCGATCCCATTGAGCTGTCTCCCGCGTTCGATCCGTTGGGTCACTTTCGGCCAGGATACGGAAGAACCACGGTCAGGTGTGACCTATTATAGACTATATATCGATTAATTGTGTCATAAATTTATTTATAATTACATAATTCGACGATAATATGACCTCATGGACCTTTCCGCCACCGACTTGAAGATCATCGACGTGCTCCAGACCGACGGACGGATCAGCAATGTGGACCTCGCCGAACGGGTGGGCATGTCGCCATCCCCCTGCCTTCGCCGGGTCAAGGCGCTGCGGGACGCGGGCGTGATTTCGGGATATGCGGGTCTGGTGGACCGGCGGGCCATCGGCCTCGGGGTGCGGGCGGCCTGCCACGTGAAGCTCCGCGACCACGCCGAAGACAAGGTCAACGCGTTCGTCGCCGACGTGATGGCCATGGAGGAGGTGACGGCCTTCTTCTCGCTCACCGGCAAGTCCGATTTCCTGCTGATGGTGATGGCGACCGACCTCGACGCCTACGGCCGTTTCGCCACCCATCGTCTGTTGCGTCTCCCCAACGTGCAGGAGGTGGAATCGTCACTGGTGCTCGAAACCTACAAGAACTCGACGGCGCTGCCGCTTTCCCACCTCAAATAGCCGCGGCGCGCTTGCCCGTCCGGCCGGGCTCCCCGATACTTCCGAAAACCTTTACCCAGGGGAGGAAGCCCGATGTCCGACCGTTATCCCGCCATGCCGCCGCGCGACCCCAATCCGCCCTACAAGCGGATCGCCACCGAGGAGGCGTGGCTGCCCCCCGATATGATGCGGATGTATCTGAAGGAACTCGATGATAAGAGCATCGACGACCCCGGCTTCCATAGCCTGTGGGGTTTCTTCGCCGGCTCGACCCCGAAGGCCAAGGATCACTCCCGGCGCATCCAGAGCCTGGGCGAAGAGCGCATTTCCGACATGGACAGCTCCGGCATCGACATCGCGGTGGTGTCGTTGACCGCGCCCGGTGTGCAGTTGTTCGACCCGGCGACCGCCAGCGCCCTGGCGATCAGCGCAAACGACCAGCTGGCCGAGGGCATCGCCCAACATCCCGGCCGCTATGTCGGCCTCGCCGCGTTCAGTCCGCTGGACCCGGCCAACGCCGCCAAGGAGTTGGAGCGCGGTGTCGGCAAGCTGGGACTCCGGGGCGGTATCGTCAACTCCCACACCCTCGGCACCTACATGGACGACGAGCGGTACTGGGAGATCTTCGAGGCGGCCGAGGCGCTGGATGTCCCCATCTACCTCCACCCCCAGACCCCGTCGCCGCAGATGATCGAGCCGTTCCTGAAGCGCGGTCTGGACGCGGCGGTCTACGGCTTCGCCTGCGAGACCGGACTTCACGCGCTCAGGCTGATGGTCGCCGGGCTTTTCGACAAATTTCCCAAGCTGCAAATCGTCCTCGGTCATTGCGGCGAGGCGTTGCCCTACTGGCTCTACCGCATCGACTTCATGCACGGCCACATTTCCGTCAACCCCCGGTATGAACATGTGGGCCCGCTGAAGCGCCGGGCCTGGGACTACCTGATCGACAACTTCCACTACACCTCCTCGGGCGTCGGCTGGGGACCGCCGATCAAGTTCTGCCAGGAAGTGATCGGCGTCGACCGGATGATGTACGCCATGGACTACCCCTGGCAGTTCGTTCCCGAAGAGGTCGGCGCGCTGGACGCCATGGACATCGACGGCGGCGCCAAGAAGGCGTTCTTTGAGGACAACGCCCGCAAGCTATTCAAGATCGACTAACCTGCCATCTTCTCTCGTCAGCGATCCCGCCCCGCCCGCAACGGATCGCCGCGCCGCCCGTGCCCGGCGGCGAGCCGGTGCGGCAATTGGCCGCCGGGCGGGCCCCCGAGGCCGGGATCGGCTGATGGGTCCGCTTATTCGGCGGCGTGCTTGCCGACGCTCCATCCGCTTTGCGTCAGATGGTCGTCCCCGTACCGGGTCGGGATGGCTTCCAACTCCGTCGCCATTGTGTCGTTCCACCGGTTCAAGAAGCCGAACACGGCGACCTGGCCGACCAGTTCGACGATCTGACGGTCGGTAAAATGTTTCTTGAGTTCCTCGAAATCCTCATCGGTGACCATGTTGGGCACCGAGGCGGCGGACTGGGCCACTCGAAGCGCCGCCCGCTCGGCGTCGGTGAACAGCGGGCTGGTCTCGTACTCGAAGGCCGCCTCGATCTTCTCGGCCGGAATGCCGCCCGACCGGGTCGCCTGAAAGCCCGTATGGGCGGCGCAGTACTGGCAGCCGGATGAGACGCTGGCCACATAGCTGACCAGCCGCTTGATGCCCACCGGCAGTTCCGTATCGCCGAAGTTTACCGTCCGCGCGAGCTGCAGGAAGGCCTCGGCGAGTTCCGGCCAATGGGCCATGGTCTTGAAACTGTTGGCCGGAAAACCCATGTTTTCCGTCGACTTGGCGATCAGGCCCTTGACGAAATCATTGGCGTCCGGATCGAGAGGTTGGATACGGGGCATGCTGCCGCTCCCTGGGATTATTCGTTTGTCCGGCGCAGGATATGACAGGCCCCGAAGACCCACAAACGGCAAAAGGCTGTTTTCCGCTTGGTGAAAAGCCCTACGGCATCAGGATCGACGAGCCGGTGGTCTTGCCGGCTTCCGTGTCCTCGTGCGCCCGCACCGCATCATCGAGGGCGTACCTCTGGCCGATATTCACCTGGATACCGCCGGAGCGGATCATGTCGAAGACCGAGTTCGCCGACATCACCAGATCTTCGCGCTTGGCCGTATAGGTGGCGACGGTGGGCCGGGTGAAGTAAAGCGAATCCCGTTTCTGCAGGATCGGCGGATCGACCGCCGGCATGGGCCCGCCGGTGGTGCCGAAGGAAATAAAGAAGCCCCGGGGACCCAAGCAGTCGAGAGTCTGCTCATAGGTCGGACCGCCGATCGGGTCGTAGGCCACCGGCACGCCCTCGCCGCCGGTGATCTCCCTGACCCGGCCCGCCACGTCTTCCTTGGTGAAGTCGATGACCTCCGAATAGCCGTTGGCGCGGGCGAGCCCGCACTTTTCGCCGCCGCCGTCGACGCCGATCATATAGGCGCCCTTGGCGTTGCCCCACTGGCCGGCCAACGTGCCGACACCGCCGCCGGAGCCCAGGAACAGGACCTTCTCGTCCTTCTTGATGTCGTAGCAGCGGTTCAACAGGTACTCGACGGTCATGCCCTTGAACAGGGTCGCCGCGCACTGTTCATCGGAGATGTCGTCGGGCAGCGCCACCACGCGGACCGCCGGGAAGTTGCGATACTCGGCGTAGGCGCCGCAGGGCGCGGTGGCGTATGCCACCCGCTGGCCCACCTCGAACCCGGTGACGTCGGCGCCGAGCGCCGAGACCGTGCCCGCCGCTTCGAGGCCGATTCCGCTCGGCAGTTCGAGGGGATAGAGGCCCGAGCGCTGATAGATATCCATGAAATTAAAGCCGATGACGTTCTGCTTGATCTGCACTTCACCGGGTCCCGGGCCAACCATGTCCCGGGTCTCAACGGACATCACCGAGGGCGCCCCCTGTTCGGCAAGCATTAGGACGCGGTTCTGCACTGAAATCTCTCCCTCTGAAAATACGATTTGCCGTTCTGGAAACGGCTCAACGGGGGCATGATTATCGCGGCAATTTCGGCGGGTCAAACAGGGAGGCGGGAGAGGCGTGCGCATCACTGAAATTCGCGAGAAAGCGGTCAAGCTGGATGTGAATATCCGCAACGCCGTGTTCTCGTTCGACGACATGACGACGTCGATCGTCGCCGTGATCACCGATGTCGTCCGGGACGGCGCGCCGGTGACCGGATTCGCTTTCAACTCCACGGGGCGTTATGCCTGCGGCGCACAGATGCGGGACCGGTTCATTCCCCGGATTTTGCGCCGAGACCCGGACAGTCTGGTGGATGAGGCGCGGGGAAACTTCGATCCCGATGCGGTGCTGCGGGCCATGATGTCCGGTGAGAAGCCGGCCGGTGACCTGGAGCGCTCGGTGGGTATCGGCACCATCGAGGTGGCGCTCTGGGATGCGATGGCGAAGATCGAGGCCGTACCGCTCCATCGGCTGATTGCCGAACGCTATGGCGACGGCACGGCTCCCAGCAATGTTTTCTGCTATGTCGGCGGCGGGTGGTACTCGCCCGGCGAGACGCCGGAAAGCCTGATGGATGAAATGCGCGGCTATCTCGACCGGGGCTACACCCTGGTGAAGGCCAAGGTCGGCGGGCTCTCCATCGACGACGATGTGCGCCGCATCGAGACTATCCTCTCGGTCCTCGACGGCGGCCACCAGCTGGCCGTTGACGCCAATTGCGGGCTGAGCCCGGAGCGCGCCCTTGAATACGCGGAGCGCCTGAAGCCGTTCGGTCTCCGCTGGTTCGAGGAGCCGGTCCATCCCGCCGATTTCGACGCCACGTCCGAGTTCGTCGCGGCCTACGGAAATCCGGCGGCGGCGGCGGAAAACCTGTTCAGCGTCGAGGATTTCCGCAACCTGTTCCGCTACGCCGGGTTCCGGCCCGGCACCGATGTGGTCAATATCGATGTGCCGCAGAGCTACGGGATCGGGACCTGCGCAAGAATACTGGAGACCGGCAGGCCGTTTGGCTGGGCGCCGGCTTCGTTCATTCCCCACGGCGGCAACCAGATGTCGCTCGCCTGCGCGCTCGGTTTCGGCATGGGCATGTGCGAATCCTACCCCGACGTCTTCGGCGCGTTCTCCGGCTATGCCGACGATGCCGAGGTCCGGGGCGGCTATCTTCCCGCGCCCCAATTGCCGGGCATCGGCTTCGAAGGGCAGAACGAGCTTTATTCGCTGTTCCGGGAATTGGCCGGCTAGTCTTTCCCCGCGCTGACCGCATAGAGGGGTTCGCCATGGCCGCCGCCACCGGATATAAACGATGGACGTGGAAGGAGACGGTATGGCTGAGACCTCCAAGGACGAGTTGGATATCGTTGCCGTAATCGAGGGATACATCGCGGGTTACATCAACGCGGATCTTCCCGCTCTTCGCGGCGCATTTGCGAGCGATGCCGTCATGAACGGATATGTGGACGAAAGGCTTGTCACCGGAACGCCCGAACCTTTTTTCAGGCAGGTCGGGTCGAACCCGCCGCTCGGATCATCCGGATTCGACCTCGACTACGACATCGAGCACCTCTCGGTCACAAACAATGCGGCGTCGGTGGTGTTGAGGGAAACCGGCTTCGGGCGACACAACTTTACCGACTACATGCATTTGCTGAAAAGAGACGGGGTCTGGAAAATCGTCAGCAAGACCTTTTCGACCTACTAGAGGCGGAGGCTACGGACTTGACCATGCCGAATCCGACGATCGGCGAAGAGTGGATCGAACGTGACCGCAACGCCGTGCAGCACCCAGGCGGAGGCGGGGGCGCCGACACGGTGGTGCTCAGCCACGGCAAGGGATCAACGGTTTGGGATGTCGATGGCCGGGAGTACCTGGACGCCCAGGGAGGCGCCTGGTTCAACCTCGTAGGCCATGGCCGGACCGAACTCGCCGAGGCCGCCGCAAACCAGATGGCGCGGCTGGCGCACTTCTCCATCGGCTTCGACTATTCCAGCATGCCGGCGACGGAGTTGGCCGAGAAACTGATCGAATTGGCGCCCGGCAATATCCGGCGGGCGCGGTTCATGAGCGGCGGGGGCGAGGCGGATGATCATGCGCTGCAGCTCGTACGCCTTTATCATTATCGGAATGACGATCCCCAACGGCGCAAGGTGCTGACCCATCGGGGAGCCTACCATGGCGGAACCTCCGGGGGCGTGGAACTTGCCGGCGGCGTCCCCGGTGCGGGCGGAACGCCGGAGGAGGTCATACAGCTCACCGCGCCCCGTCCCTACCACCCGGAGCGTTATGGCAACCGCGGCATGACGGATTTCTGTGTCGACGAGCTGCAATCCGTCATTGCCGAACATGGGCCGGAGAACATTGCCGCCATGTTTGGTGAATTGGTGATCGGCCCGGGCGGCATGATACCGCTCCCCGATGACTACTGGCCCCGAATGACAGCCGTCCTCAAACGGCACGGGATACTCTTCGTTGCCGACGAGGTCGTGACGGCATTCGGCCGTGCCGGGGCGTGGTTTACGTCGAACGATTACGGCCTGGAGCCGGATATTATCGTCTTGGCGAAAGGTATCGCCAGCGGCTATGTGCCCATCGCCGCCTTACTGCTGGATGGTAAGCTCGCGAACGTGGTCAACGGTCTCGGCCCCGGCAATTCCTATGCCGGTCACAATGTCGGGTGTGCCGTTGCGTCCGCCCATATGGATATTATCGAGCGTGAGAACCTGCTGGAAAACAGCCGGGTCCGCGGGGCACAATTTCTCGACGAACTGTCGCAGCTGACCTCGCATCCGTTCGTTGGAAATATCCGGGGGCGGGGTCTGATGATCGGTGTCGAATTGGTCGCCGACAAAGACAGCCGCCGGCCGCTCTCCGGCGTCGCACCGGCGCTGCATCAGGAACTTCCGCGCTATGTCCGGCGCGAGCACGCCGTTCTCTTGGGCATGCGCGCCAGCGCCATCGTGCTCACCCCGCCGTTGATCATAACCGAACCGGAAGTGAGCAGGATTTGCGGGGCGGTGATCGATGCCGTCGACCGAATCGATCCCGAGACCTTTGCGCTGGCTGCTCCAAATTGAGTACGGGCCTCGGCGTTCTCCCCGGGAAGGGGGCGAGGGAACGCATGGCAAGCCTCCGCTCCCCGCTCGCCCGCCAGCTTCAAAGCGGCCCGCCGCTGCTTTGTCGGCGGATGAGGCCGAGGGGCGGAACGAACTCTATTCGCTGTTCCGGAAACTGCTCTAGGGTCCGGACTCAATTGAGCCGCCATGGGAGTGTTGCGGCGATGAGGCATAAAACGATTGCGTCATGGCCGGGCCCGGACCCGGCCATCCACGTGTACCGTGCCGCTAGGCGTGGATCACCGGGTCAAATAAGGTCAATTCGGACGAATTGACCGACCCGGTGATGACGACTTGCGGGTGAGCGGAGAGAGGGAGCTTGCCGTGCGTTCCCTCGCCCCCGTCAGGGGGAGAGGGATGCGGAGGCTTGGCGAGCCTGCGAGCCATAGCCGTAGCTGGGTGAGGGGGAATTTCCATATCACCCTCACCCCGGCCCTCTCCCGGAGGGAGAGGGAGTTCCGGTGGGTTCCCTCGCCTTCCCGGGAGAGAGGGCGCAAAAAGGAGAATCCCCCAATTGGGTCCGGACCCTAGTCTATTCCCGCGCTGACCACATAGAGGGGGTCGCCGTCCGACCCGTCCGCCAGCCGCTCGGCCCTCGGTTCGCCGTAAGCGCCGGTTTCGTCCATATAGGCGGCGATCAGGCGGGCGCGCTCCACATCGCCGCAGTGCCGCCAGACGGCTACCGCCTTGGTCGGGAACATCCGGTTGGTATAGGCGACATGGAGCATCCCGCCCGGTCTGAGCACCCGGGCGATATCGGCCATCACGTCGACCGGCTTCAACAGGTACTGGAGTGAGAACAGGATCAGGCAGGCATCGAACGCCTGGCCGGTGAACGGCAGGGAGGGCGCCTTGTTGAGATCGTGGATGAGCCCGGACGTGAGGGCCGGGTTGCCGGCCAGTTCCGTCTCGTTCATGCCGAGCCCGGTGAGACTGGCAAGACCATGGTCCTCGGCGATGTGCGAGCGCCACGCCGACATCAGATCAAGCACGTCGCCGCCGTTTGGCAGGTGTTCGGCAAGATATCCCGCCAATACCCCGGACGCGTGCTCATCCACGTGGATGACAAGGCGCGGGAACGAATAGAACGCCCGGTCGTCCGTGTTGTCCTGGCGCTGGAAGAGGTCCGCGCGGTCCTTGAGCCGCCTATGATTCCCAGAGGGATTCCCTGAGAGTTCAACTCGAAACTAGTTGAGTGATTTCAGTCGGTTGTGTCTTACTCGGTTGTGTCAAATCAAACGAGGAGGCACAACATGTGGACCGAAATCACTCGCCCGAAGTATGAGCGCCGTGGCGGTCGCTATGCAAGCGACCTTACGGATCGAGAGTGGGCGTTGATCGCGCCGTTCATGCCGCCGCGCAAGAAGATAGGCCGGCCGCGGACGACGGAGCTGCGCAATGTCATGGATGCGATCATGTACATGGCCTCGACGGGCTGTCAGTGGGCGATGCTGCCGAACGACTTCCCGCCGCCCTCCACGGTGCAGCGTTACTTCTACGACTGGCGCTCGAACGGGCTGCTGGAGGCGATCAACCATCATCTGGTTGTGGCGGCCCGTGAGTTGGAAGGACGCGAGGCCGGCCCGAGCGCCGGGGTGATCGACAGCCAGAGCGTGAAAACCACGGAAAGCGGTGGTATTCGGGGCTATGACGCGGGCAAGAAGATCAAGGGCCGCAAGCGTCACATCGTCACCGATACGCTCGGCCTGCTGCTCGGCCTGATCGTGCATTCAGCCGATATCCAGGACCGCGACGGCGCCCCCGGGGTCCTCAAATCGATCCGTCATCGCTTCCCCCGGCTGCGTCACCTCTTCGCTGACGCCGCCTATGGCGGACCGAAACTTGAGGGTGCCCTCGAAGACATCGGCCGCTGGACGATCGAGATTATAAGACGTCCCGATACCGCCAAGGGCTTTGAGGTCCTGCCCAGGAGATGGGTCGTCGAGAGGACCTTCGCCTGGCTCAACCGATGCCGCCGACTGGCCAAGGACTGGGAGAAATCAATCGCCTCCGCACAGGCATGGATCCTCGTCGCACACATCCGACTCCTCACAAGGCGGATCGCAAGCCATTGTTATTAAATGTAGAGTTTCGAGTCAGACTCTGAGGGATTGTCGTGTCGGTTCCCGCCTTGATTCCCGCTGTGAGTCCCGCTGTGATTCCTGGGGGCCACGCTACATCTTCAACATGGTTTCGGCGTTGCCGTGGAGAATCTTGGCCTTGTCTTCGGTGTTGAGCATCAACCGATCCATCCAATGCGGCCCCGGCTCGTTCTTGACGAACGGATAGTCGATGGCGAACAGGATGTGATCGGTGCCCATTTCCTGGATGCAGCAGAGCAGCGCCGGGTCGGAAAAGAATCCGGACGTGGTGACGTAGAAGTTCCGGCAGAACATCTCCTTGAAGGGGAAGGCGGCATTGCCCGGCCGCTGCAGGGCCATATTGATCCGCCAGGCGAGGAACGGCAGGGTTTCCCCCAAATGGCCGAGAATGATTTTGACCTTGGGATATTTCTCCAGGACACCCGACAGAACGATGCGGATGCCGATGGTCGCCGTCTCCATGGTGAAGCCCCAACCCGCATTCACGATCCCCGGGAAGTCTCCGGCGTAATCCTTGAGATACGCCTCGACCACCGCCGGGTGGGGGTTGGCCGGGTGGATGTAGAGCGGCATGTCGAGGGCTTCGGCGCGCTCGAAGATGGGCCAGAAGCGTTGCTCGTCGATGAACGCCCGTTCCTCGCCGATCAGCCCGTGGATCATGGCGCCTTTCATGCCCAGATCGTTCACCGCGCGCTCCAACTCGTCCGCGGCCGCCGCCGGATCGGCGGTCGGCAGGGCCGCGAAGCCGGCGAACCTGTCGGGGTGCGCGTCGCAAACGGCCTTGAGGTTGTCGTTCACCAGGGTCGCCATCGTCTTGCCGGTTTCGGCATCCAGACGCTGGGTGGACGGCGCCCCGTGGGACAGAACCTGAACATCGATGCCGGCATCGTCCATGGACCTGATCCGCTCTTCGCCCACGTCGACCAGGGCGTCCCGTACCCAGCCGCCGGTCCTGGCGTCGACCCCGGTGAACAAGTCCACCAGCTCCAGGTCGTAATAGTGCTCTTCGATGGCGATGACACGCTGGCCGTCGAGAATGGTCATGGTAGTCCCCCCTTTTCGCCAAATAAATTGCCGGCCGGAATGCTATCAGCCCCGAACGCCCGAGTCAGGGGCGGCGCGTCCGATTATTGGGCCATATTCCCGCCGGAAACCCTCGCTGCATTGCGGGCTATTCCACGGCGCCGGAATAGGTTAGTATAGGTGCGACGCGTTCTGCATTTCCTGGTGTGATCCTTTTCTTCAGACGAAACGGCACTTCCAGAAACAGTATCGCCGTAACTTGGGTCGTCGGTCGCCAAACCGTGCCGGCACCCGCCCGAAAAGGAAACGAAAAGGAAGTGTTATGCCTACTGGTACCGTGAAGTGGTTCAATGCCACGAAGGGTTATGGGTTCATCGAGCCCGAAGATGGCGGAAAGGACGTATTCGTGCACGTTTCCGCCGTTGAGCGTGCCGGTCTCACCGGTCTCCGCGAAGGTCAAAAGGTTGAGTTTGAGGTGGTTCCCGGCCGGGATGGCCGGTCGGCCGCCGACAACCTGAACGCGCTCGACTGACGTTTACCCGCAAACGGGGCGGCCGCCCCTTGCGGCCGGCCGTCCCCGGGCAGCCTCGCGGGATGGGCGATACGGCCGTTTGCGTGCCGGATCGCCCTTTGTTCTTTGGAAGGAATCCCTTCATGGCCGCGGCACTGGGCAATACGGTTCACGTCCACTTCGTCGGCAAGGTCAGCGACGGCCGGGAGTTCGAATCCACCCTTAACGCCCAGCCCATGCGCATCCAACTCGGCAAGGGCGAGATCATGCCCGCCATCGAGAACGGCATCGTCGGCATGGAACAGGGCGACAAGAAGACGCTGAACCTCTCTTCGGCCGACGCCTTCGGTGAGCGGGACGACGACTTCGTCTACGACATTCCGAGGGCCGATATCCCGGACGAGGTGACGCTGGAACCGGGCGCCATGCTCTCGGCCCGGAGCGACGAGGGCGACGAGGTCCGGATGATTGTCCTCTCCGTCGACGACGAGAAGGTCACCGTCGACGGCAATCATCCGCTGGCCGGCCACGACCTGATCATCGATCTGGAACTGGTCGGCATCGACTAGGGTCCGTACCCGATTAGGGGATTCCCCTGTTAGCGCCCTTTCACCTTGCTCCTCTCCCCCGGGAAGGGGGCGAGGGAACCCGATGCGGCAACGCAACTACTCCCTCTCCCTCCCTGAGGGAGAGGGCCGGGGTGAGGGTGGTATGGAAATTCCCCCTCACCCAGCTGCGGCTATGGCTCGCAGGCTCGCCAAGCCTCCGCATCCCTCTCCCCCTTCGAGGGGGAGAGGGTGCGAAAAGAAAGACCGATCCCTCTCCCCCTGACGGGGGCGAGGGAACCCGATGCGGCAACGCGATTACTTCCTCTCCCCTGACAGGGGCGAGGGACCTTGTGCCCCGCCGATAGCCCGGGGCATCCAAAATCGGCCGCCGAATTTGCCCGCGGTTCAGGCCGGGAGCACCCGGCCGGGGTTCATGATGCCGTTGGGGTCCAGCACGGCCTTGATGGATTTCATCACGTCGATGGCCACCGGGTCCTTGTAGGCGGCCATTTCGTTGAGTTTCGAATCCCCGATGCCGTGTTCGGCCGAAAACGAACCCCGGTAGCCGCCCACCGAATCGAGGACCGCGCGCTTGATCTCCACCCTGAGTTCCTCCAGCCGGTCCGCCTCGCCGTCCGGCGGATAAACCGTGTAGTGAAGGTTGCCGTCGCCGAGATGGCCGACGCTGGAGAGCTTGGCGCCGGGAAAAATCCCCTCGACCGCGGCTTCCGTATTGGCGACGAAATCGTGGACCTGGTCCAGGGGCAGGGAAATATCGAAGCCGATCCGCGGCCCTGATTTCACCACCGCCTCATACGCCGATTCCCGAAGCTCCCAGAACTCCAGGCGCTGCTGTTCGGCGGTGGCGATCACCGCGTCGGTGACGTGCCCGGTTTCGAAGGCTTCGCCCAGGATGGTCTCCAACTGCCCGATCACGGGAACGGTGCCGTCCGCCGCCGCCGCCGCCTCGCGGTCCGAGGTCGCCGCGACCTCCATCAGGACCGAGAGATCCGGCGGATCGGCGAACGGACGCTTCAGGTGGGGCAGGTGCTTCTCGTACTGCTCCATCATCAGCTTCGGGATCATCTCGAACGCCTCGACGGCGCCGCCGGTTTCGGCCTGCATCCGGTTGAGGAGCTCGAGGGCGCGGTTGATATCGGGAACGGCGGCGAAGGCCGTCGCCCGGGCCTTGGGCAAGGGGAAGAGTTTGAGGGTCGCCGCGGTGATCACGCCCAGCGTTCCTTCCGAGCCGATGAACAGGTCGCGGAGGTCGTAGCCCGTGTTGTCCTTGTGGAGCCCGGTCAGCACGTCCATCACCCGGCCGTCGGGCAGCACCGCTTCCAGTCCCAGGCACAGCTCCCGGGCGTTGCCGTAGCGGACCACGTTGATGCCGCCCGCATTGGTCGCGAGGTTGCCGCCGATCATGCACGAGCCCTGGGCGCCGAGGCTCAGGGGGAAGAACAGATCCTGTTCCTCGGCGAGCCGGTGGATCTCCTGCAGCACGACGCCGGCTTCGACGGTGATGGTGCGCGCCGATCCGCTGGTCTCCCGCACCGCCTTCATGCGCTCCAGGGAAAGGACGATGGAATTGCCGGCGCCGTCGGGCACCCCGCCGCCGGAGGTCGCCGTGTTCCCGCCCTGGGGAAACACCGGCGTTTTGGTTTCGTTGGCCCATTTGAGCACGCCGGAAACCTCGCCGGTGGAAGCGGGCCGGACGACGGCCGCCGCCGCGCCGGTATTCGCCCCCGCCCAATCGGTGAGGTACTTTTCCTTGTCGCTGCCGGCGGTGAGTACACCCGCCTCGCCGACGATGGCGCCGAGGGCGCTTTCGAGATCGGTCATGCCGTCCCCCTGTCAAAACTCTGGTTGGAGTTGTTGGGGTTAGATTACCGGGGATTGGCGGATGGGCAATTCGAAATGATGGGCCGTGCCGGCGCCCCCCTCACCCAGCTTCGGCTAAGTCGGGCTCCCGCCCGCCAAGCCTACGCATCCCTCTCCCCCTGAAGGGGGCGAGGGGACCCAGTGCCACTCCGCCCGGGACCAAACAACCCTCTCCGCCTGGGGGGAGAGGGTGGCGCCTTGGCGCTGGGTGAGGTGGGGAATCGCATCTGGTTGGCGCCTCCCTCACCCTGTCCCTCTGCCCCTGAAGGGGGCCAGGGGACCCTGTGCCGCGCCGGCTGTTTCGCTACTCCGCCCCATTCCCGTGAATCGCGTCCCACACCTTCTTGGGCGTCAGCGGCATGTCCAGGTGCTTGACCCCGTAGGGCTCGAGGGCGTGGATCACCGCGTTGGCGGTCGCCGGCATGGCGCAGGCGCAGCCCACCTCGCCGACCCCTTTGGCGCCGATCCCGTTATTGCCGGTCGGGTGGGGATTGTTGATGAACCGGATATCGCAGAAGTCGATGCCGCGCGGCATGGTGTAATCGAGGAACGAGCCGGTGAGCATCTGGCCGGTCTCGTCATCGTACTCGATGCCTTCGAGCAGCGCCTGGCCCGCCCCCTGGCCGATGCCGCCGAGGATCTGGCCCTTGACGGTGAGCTGGTTGATCACCGTCCCGACATCGTTGACCGCCACGTAGCGGGTCATCTTCACGGCGCCGGTCTCCGGGTCCACCTCCACCTCGCAGACATGACAGCCGTTGGGATAGGTCGCCTTTTTGCCCTCGTAAGCGGCGTAAAACTCGAAGACGGGCCCGCGGCCGCCATCCTCGTTCATCGGCGGGTTTTCGTGGGCCGCCTTGGCCACGTCGGCGAGGGAGACTTCCTTGTCGGTGCCCGCCACCCGGAAGGAGCCGTTGGAAAACTCGATGTCGGCCACCGCCGCTTCCAGGATGCCGCCGGCCACTTCCTTGCCCCGCTCGATAAGCCCGGAGCCGGCGGTCAGCGCCGCGTGCGTGCCCATCACCGAGACCCGGCTGCCGCCGGTGCCGTTGCCCGCCTCCTGCGCATCCGTATCGCCCTCGATGACAGTGATGTTGTCCGTGTCGATGCCGAGCTGATCGGAGGCCAGGATGGCGTACATGGTCGGGTGGCCCTGGCCCTGCTCGGTGGTGCCGGCGATGATGGTCAGGTTGCCGTCCGCATCCAGGCGGTAGGTGGCGAATTCCTGGCCGACGCCGGCGGCCTGTTCGATGTTGTTGCCGACGCCCAGGCCCAGCAGCTTGCCCCGCGATCCGGCTTCCTCGCGGCGCGCCTCGAAGCCGTCATAGCCGATTGCCGCCAGCGCCTTTTCCATGTTGTCCGGGAAGTCGCCGGAATCGTAGACCGTGCCCAAGGGCATGGTGTAGGGCATCTGATCGGCCTGGATCATGTTCCTGCGCCGCAGTTCGATCCGGTCCATGCCCAGCTCGGCCGCCGCGTAGTCCAGCAGACGCTCCATGATGAACGTGCTGTCCGGCCGGTTGGAGCCGCGGTACGGACCCGTGAAGCAGGTGTTGGAATAGCCGCCCCGGATGGTGTGGTGGATGGCGGGCGTCCGGTAGACGTTGATCATCCCGACGAGGCTCAAATGGGTGTGCATCAGCCCCATGGTGCCGAAGAAGGCGCCCAGGTTCTGGACGCTGTGGATCCTCAGCCCGAGAAACGTGCCGTCCTTGTCGAGGGCGAGTTCGGCATCCACCACCTTGTCCCGGCCCGCCTGGTCGGTAAGCAGGCTCTCGGCGCGCTCGTTCTCCCATTTGACCGGGCGGCCGAGCCGCCGCGCGGCGACCGCCGTCAGCACGGTCTCCGAATAGAGGGCCTTCATCCCGAAGCTGCCGCCCATGTTGCCGGTGACCACACGGAACTGGTCCGGCTCGCACTTGAAGATCAGATTGGCCATGGCGGCCTTGAGCCCGAAGGGACCCTGCACCGGCACGTAGATGGTCCAGCGCCCCTTGCCGCCGGCGCCGGCGGGATCGTAATCCACCAGGCTGGCGCGGTTTTCAATGGTGGCGGGCGCCACCCGGTTCACCGTCAGGGCGAGCTTCACCGTGTGGTCGGCCTTTTCGAAGGCCGCGTCCGTCGCGTCCTTGTCCCCGAAGCTGCTGTTGAAGGCGAGGTTCTCCGGCGCATCGTCGTAGCGGGGCGCGCCGCCGGCCACATCGAAGGAATTGGTGAGCGCGGCCAGCGGCTCGTAGTCCACCTCCACCAGTTCCGCGGCGTCCTTGGCCTGAGCCAGGGTTTCGGCGACCACGAAGGCGACCTCGTGGCCGACCATCCGCGCCGTGTCGGTGGCGATGGGATAGCGGGCGTGCTTGATCATGGCGTCCGCGTCCACCCCCGGCACCGGCGGCGTCATGATGGGCAGCGCGCCGATGCCTTCTTCTTCCAGATCCCCGGCCGTCAGCACGCACACGACGCCGGGCGCGGCGAGCGCCGCCGCGGTATCGATGCCGTTGATCCGGGCGAAGGCGTGGGGGCTTCTCAGCACGAACCCGTAAGCCTGGTTGGGGAGCGCGCGGTCGGCGGTGTAGGTGCCTTCGCCGCGCAGCAGATAGGGGTCCTCGTGCCGGGGGACCGACTGTCCAACAGAGACAATGCCCATGGTCTTTATCCTTGTTCAGGAGGCCGGGCCACTCAATATCAAGTGGCCGGCCGGTCATGGCCTTAAGTCCACCACGCCGGGGCGGGTGTTTCAAGGCGGCGGTTGCAAGACGATGACGGTCCTATCCCTGGCCGGCGCCCCCTCACACTGCCCCTCTCCCCTGGATTCTTCTGCGAAAAGGGGATTCTCAATGGGTTTGTGATGTGATTCAGTGTGGTTATCAACTGTTGGAGGCGTCGATGAGCGGCAAGGGTCAGCTGGGGTTTGCGGAAGCGTTCGTTTCTCCGGGTCTTGGGTCGAACCGGAAGCTTGATCGTCTGGATGCGTTGATCGACTGGTCTCCGCTGGAGCGCCTGGCGTCGGCGGTCCGCCCGGGGCGCCGGGGCCGTCCGCCCTATGCGCCGCTGTCGATGTTGAAGGCGCTTTATCTTCAGGTGCTTTACGATCTGTCGGACCCCGGTCTGGAGGAGGCGCTGCTGGACCGTCTGTCGTTCCGGCGCTTCTGCGGCTTTGCGCTTGACGGGGGCACGCCGGACGAGACCACGATCTGCCGCTTTCGCGGGGATGCGGGCGGGGTTCTGGAGGCGGCCTTCGAGGAGATCAACCGCCAGTTGGAGGCCGCCGGTCTGATCGTGCGCAAGGGCACGCTGATGGACGCCACGCTGGTGGCCGCGGCCTCGCGCCCGCCGCCCTACAAGGCCGGCGCGGGTGCCGGGCACGCGGGCGAGCCCGGCGCCGACTGGACCCGCAAGAAGGGGCGCGCCTTCTTCGGCTACAAGGCGCATCTCGGCGTCGACCAGGGGTCGGGGCTGATCCGGCGGGTGGTGCTGACCTCGGCCAAGACCTCCGAGAGCGAGGTCGCCGACCGGCTGATCTGCGGCGACGAGGCCGCGGTCTATGGCGACAAGGCCTACGAGCAGGCGGCGAGACGGGCGCGGCTCAAGGCGGCGGGGATCAAGGACCGGATCATGCACCGGCGGCACAAGCACATAGCCGCGCTGCCCCATTGGCAGCAGCGCCGCAACGCTCTGATCGCGCGACGGCGCGCCCCGGTCGAGGCCGTGTTCTCCGCCCTCAAGCGCTTCTACGGGCTGCGCCGCGCCAAGAGCCGGTCCCGGGACAGGAACACGGCCCGCCTCTTCGCCGCCGCCGCCGTCTACAACATGCGCCGGGCCTGCCTGCTCGCCGGGCCGTGAGGGCGCGACGCGCCCGGAAACCGCAAAACGCACCGCAATCCCTGGGAAGGGGGCGAGGGGACCCGATGCGGCAACGCAACTACTCCCTCTCCCTCTGGGAGAGGGTCGGGGTGAGGGTGATATGGAAATTCCCCCTCACCCAGCGCCGGGTAGGCTCGGCGTTCGCCTCGCCAACCCTTCGCATCCCTCTCCCCCTGAAGGGGGCGAGGGGACCTTGTGCCGCTCCGCCCGGGACCAAACAACCCTCTCCGCCCGGGGGAGGGGGTGGCGCTTCAGCGCCGGGGGAGGGGAGTCAAGGCCGACGCTACACGTCGCCGTCATGGACCGGGATTCACCCCGGCGGCTGGAATTCGGCGAAGAAGTCGTTGCCCTTGTCGTCGACGACGATGAACGCCGGGAAGTCCTTCACCTCGATCTTCCAGATGGCTTCCATGCCGAGCTCGGGATATTCCACAACCTCCACCGACGTGATGCAGTCCTGGGCGAGGCGCGCCGCCGGCCCGCCGATGGAGCCCAGATAGAACCCGCCGTATTCGTGGCAGGCCTCGGTGACCGCCTTCGACCGGTTGCCCTTGGCGAGCATGACCATGGAGCCGCCGTTGCCCTGGAAAAGCTCCACATATGAATCCATGCGGCCCGCCGTGGTCGGCCCGAACGAGCCCGACGCCATACCCTCCGGGGTCTTGGCGGGGCCCGCGTAATAGACCGCATTGTCCTTGAAGTAGCCGGGGAGGCCCTCGCCCGCATCCAGGCGCTCCTTGAGTTTCGCGTGCGCGATGTCGCGGGCGACGATCAGCGGGCCGTTGAGGGACAGCCGGGTGCGCACCGGATGCTTGGAGAGCTCGGCCCGGATCTCGTCCATGGGCCGGTTCAGATCGATCTCCACCACGTCCCCTTCAAGATCGGCATCCGGGCCGTCATCGGTCACTTCGGGGAGATACCGGGCCGGGTTATCCTCCAATTGCTCGAGGAAGATGCCGTCCGCGGTGATCTTTCCCATGGCCTGGCGGTCGGCGGAGCACGAGACGCCGATGCCGACGGGCAGCGAGGCGCCGTGGCGCGGCAGGCGGATCACGCGGACATCATGGCAGAAGTACTTGCCGCCGAACTGGGCGCCGATGCCGACATTCCCGGTCATGGCGTGGATTTGTTGCTCGAGCTCCACATCGCGGAACGCCTGGCCCGCTTCGTTGCCCCGCAGGGGAAGGCGGTCGAGGTAATGGGTGGAGGCGAGCTTCACCGTCTTGAGATTGTACTCGGCGCTCGTGCCGCCGATCACGACCGCCAGGTGATAGGGCGGGCAGGCCGCCGTCCCCAGCAGCTTCACCTTGTCTTCGAGGAACTTCATCAGGCTGTCCGGGTTGAGGACCGCCCGGGTCTCCTGGAACAGGAACGACTTGTTGGCCGAGCCGCCGCCCTTGGCGATGAACAGGAACTTGTAGGCATCTCCTTTCTCGGCATAGAGCTCGATCTGGGCCGGCAGGTTGTTGCCGGTGTTCTTCTCCTCGTACATGGACAGGGGCGCGAGCTGCGAATAGCGGAGATTGTCGGTGCCGAAAGTGTCGTCGACGCCCTGGGAAATGGCCGCCTCGTCGTCGCCCGCCACCCAGACGTTCTCACCCTTCTTGCCCATGACGATGGCGGTGCCCGTGTCCTGGCACATGGGCAGCACCCGGCCCGCCGCGATATTGGCGTTTTTCAACAAGTCCATGGCCACGAACCGGTCGTTGTCGGAGGCCTCCGGGTCATCGAGGATGGAGGAAAGCTGGGTCAGGTGTTCCGGGCGCAGCAGGTGGGAGATGTCCGAGAACGCCGCCGCCGTGAGCATCCGGATGCCCTCCGGGTCCACCTTGAGGATGGTCCGCCCGTCGCATTCGACGGTGGAGACGTAGTCCGACGTCAGTTTGCGGTACGGGGTCTTGTCCTCGACGCGCGGCATCAACGGCCGGAAGTCCGCGTCGTTGATGGCGGCCTTGGGGCTGAGATCGTCCATCACGAAATTCCCGGTGCGGTTCCCATCTGGCCCCCTTTTTATACCCTCAGCGCCCCGATGACGAGGGGCGGCTCACCCTCCCCCTCACCCGGCTTCGGCTAAGCCGGGCTCCCGCCCGCCAAGCCTGCGCATCCCTCTCCCCCTCGAAGGGGGCGAGGGGACCCCGGCACCGCAACCACTCCCTCTCCCTCTCTGAGGGAGAGGGCCGGGGTGAGGGTGATATGGGGGCGATACGGAAGTTCCCCCTCACCCGGCTGCGGCTAGGCTTGCTTCGCTCGCCAAGCCTGCACATCCCTCTCCCCCATGATTGGGGGCGAGGGAACTCGACGCGGCAACGCGACTACTCCCTCTCCCGCCGGGAGAGCAACTGTGTTTGCCGTTTTTTTTTCATGTAGCTGGTTCCCAGGGTTGATTGTCCCGGACCATGGCGTTGAGGATGACGATGAGCTTGCGCATGCAGGCGGTGAGGGCGACCTTTGGCGGTTTGCCGTTGTCGATCAGCCTGCGGTGGACGGCGGCGATGGCGGGATTGTGCCTGGCGGCGGCGAGGGCGGCCATGTAGAGCACCTTGCGCAGGTGGGGACGTCCGCCGAAGATGGCGCGGCGCCCCCTATGGGTGCCGCTATCGCGGTCGAACGGCGCCACGCCGGCGAGGGCGGCAATTTTCCCCCGGTCGAGGGCGCCCAGTTCGGGCATCTCGGCGATCAGGGTCCAGGCGAGGACGGGGCCGACGCCGGGCACGGTGCGCAAGAGCTCGAACAGGGACGCGGCGGTGCGGTCTTGGTTGAGGATTGCGACGATGCGATGTTCGATGGCGTCCCGTTGGCGGACCAGGAGGGCGCGGCGTTCGGCGGCCAGCGCCTGCAGTTCCGGGTCGGTGACCAGCCGCATCTGGTGGTCGAGGGTGATCACGGCGTCCGACAGCTGGCGCCGATGGGCGACGAAGGCGCGCAGCCGCTGGCGGTGGGCGTCGTCGCTCACGTCCGGGCCGCCAACGGTGTCGATGAAGGCGGCGATGACGGCGGCATCGAGGCGGTCGTTCTTGGCCTTGACGCCCGTGGCGCGGGCGAACTGCCGGACCCGCGCCGGATCCACCAGGCGCACGGCCATGCCCGCTTGGCGGAGCCGCCGGATCACCACGCGCTCGTAGCCGCCGGATGCCTCCAGGCCGACCGCCGGCGCACCGCGCAGCGCCGACAATCGCTCGACCAGCGCGTCCAGCCCCGCGCGGTCGGTGGTCACCCGGAAGCGGTTTTTCCCATCGGCCGTCGCCACGTCCAACCAGTCCTTCGAAACGTCGATCCCGATCGTCAGCTTGCTCATTCCTTCTGTCCCTTCCTTGCAGTGCGGGCTATCATGCCCGTGCAACTGTACGGGCTTCGAAAGAAGGCGGAGGGGACCACGCTCTCCCGCGGCCTGTGGCACACACGGCCAAGGGTCGGACGGCCTCACCTCCGCGCCGGCGGACGCGGCGCAAACCGCTCCGCCGGTTCCCGACTTTACCTCATTCCGCAAGACACAAGGGTCGGGATGAGGGGGCGGGTCCATTTCATGGACAGATCAGGCAATTGTATCGACCGCGGGCGCCAACATTGACAGCATGAGCCCGTCTCCCGGGGGTGCGAGGGCTGTATGGCGGCGATCGAGACGGACGTTCTGGTGGCCGGCGGCGGGCCGGTCGGTCTGGTGCTGGCCATCGATCTCGCCCGGCGTGGCGTGGATGTGACCCTGGTGGAAAGGAATCCGGCCCCCACCGGCCATCCCAAGATGGAGCGCTGCAACGCCCGGACCATGGAGATCTTCCGCCGTCTGGGGATCGCCGAAAGCGTCCGGGCCGCCGGCTACCCGGCCGATGCGTCCATGGACGTGTTCCTGGTGACCCGCCTGACCGAGCCGCCGGTGCTGCACCTCGCATACCCCACCGTCGCCGAAAGCCGCGCCCGGATCGCCCGGTGCCGGGACGGCTCCATGCCGCTCGAGCCTTATCAGGTCACCTCCCAATACGCGTTGGAACCGCTGCTCAGGGAAATCGCCGAGGGTCTCGACAATGCCGACATCCGGTTCGGCACCGAGCTGCTCGCGTTTTCCGAGGAGGCGGACGGCGTGACCGCCATGTGCCGGGCCGGCGGCGCCGAGCTGACCATAGACTGCAAATACCTGGCCGGGTGCGACGGCGGCGGCAGCACGGTCCGCAAGCAACTGGAAATCGGGCTCGTCGGCGAGGGCGGGCTCACCCTGCGGCAGGCCATGTTCCGCTGCGACGATCTCTACGGCCGGATCAAGACCGGCAAGGGCCGGCACTATCACGTCATCGACGGCCGCCAGGGGTTCGTGATCACCCAAGGGGACCTCAGGCACTTCACCCTGCATGCCCAGGCCGGGCGGGACGAGGACATGGCTGCCGCCTTCGAGGAAATCGTCGGCATGCCCGTCGACTACGAAATGGTGCATGTGAACGAATGGACCCAGCGGCTGCTGGTGGCCGAGAGCTATGGAACCGGGCGGGTGTTTCTCGCCGGCGACGCCTGCCACCTGATGATCCCGACGGGCGGGCTCGGCATGAACACCGGCGTCGGCGACGCCGTCGATCTCGGCTGGAAGCTGGCGGGCAGCGTTCTCGGCTGGGGCGGGCCGGGACTGCTCCAAAGCTACGATGAGGAGCGCCGGCCCGTCGGCGAAAGGAACGTCGGCGTCTCCGGGCGGGCCTCCGAGGGCCGTCAGCGCTGGCGGAGCTTTCATGACCCCGTGGCGTTCACCGGCACGCCGGAAGGCCGGGCGGCCCGCGAACGCATCGCCCGGGTGGCCGACGAGGAGCAGCGCAAGACCAACGAAATTGCCGGTGCCGAGCTCGGCTACATCTATTCGGGCTCCGGCATCATCCCGGACCCGGGCGCGCCGCCGCCGGATTCGCCCATCGACACGTATGTGCCGAGCGCCTTTCCGGGCGCGCGCCTGCCGAACACCTGGTTGAAAGAGGGGCTCGGCGACGGGGTCGCGGTGCAGGATTGCTGCGGGCCGTGGTTTACATTGCTGCGGGCCGGGACCAACCCGCCGGATGCGGGGCCGCTGGCCGGTGCGCTCGAGCGGCGGGGCGCGCCGGCCGCCATATTGGATCAGCCGGACGGGCAGGCGGCGGAGGTGTACGGGGGCCGCCTGTTGGTGCTGCGGCCCGATCTGCATGTGGCGTGGCGGGGGGATGCCGCGCCGGACGACCCGGAGAGCATCGCGGCCGTCGTCACGGGACATGGATAGGAGGGGACAATGCTGGAGCTTTATCATCACGGCAGTTCGGTATGCGCGGCCAAGGCCCGCCTGGCGCTGGCCGAGAAGGGCCTGGCGTGGAAAGGCCGCTACATCGACATCCTCAAGGGCGAGCAGTTCGAACCGGAATTCCTGGCCGTCAACCCGCGCGCCGTGGTCCCCGTGCTGGTCGACGGCGGAAAGGTGATCGTCGAATCCTCGGTGATCTGCGAATATTTGGAGGAGAAGTTTCCCGATCCCCGCCTGATGCCGGACGATCCCGGTGCGCGCGCCGACCTCCGCATCTGGACCAAGTCGGTGGACGAGCACCTCCACCCGGCCTGCGGCGTCATCACCATGGCGACCAACCACCGGCACTCCATGGCCGAGCACATGGAGGGCGCGGCGCTGGAGGCGTTTCTGGATGCGGTCCCCGACCCGGTGCGCCGGGCGCGGAAAAAGGAATCCGTGCTGTCCGGGTTCGACTCGTCCCACGTCCGGAACGCGGTCCTGGTTCATCTTCAATATCTCGACAAGATGGAGGCGGCGCTTCGGGACGGCGGCTGGCTGGTGGGGGACGCCTACAGCCTCGCCGATCTCGCCATGACGCCCTACGTCAACCGGCTGGACATGCTGCGCCAGGAACACCTGTGGACCGGCCGGCGGCCCCGTGTCGCCGAGTGGTTCGCCCGCATCCGGGCAAGGCCCAGCTTCGCCTCCGCCGTCATCGGCCACGTGCCGGCGGACTTGACCGAGTCGCTGGCCCGCAACGGCGCGGCCGCCGTGCCGGTGTATAAGGAAACGATCGAGAAGCTGGCGGGCGGGTAGGCCGCAAGCTGTCAGGGGGAGAGGAGGCAACGCAACCACTCCCTCTCCCTCTCTGAGGGAGAGGGCCGGGGTGAGGGTGGGAGTGAGTGTGAGGGGTGATACGGAAGTTCCCCCTCACCCGGCTGCGGCTATGGCTCGCTTCGCTCGCCAAGCCTCCGCATCCCTCTCCCCCTCAAGAAGGGGGCGAGGGTGCAAAAGGAAAGACCGATCCCTCTCCCCCTCAAAGGGGGCGAGGGAACCTTGCGCGCCGCCGCAACCACTCCCTCTCCCTCTCTGAGGGAGAGGGCCGGGGTGAGGGTGTGAATGAGGATGAGGGTGATATGGAAATTCCCCCTCACCCGGCTGCGGCTATGGCTCGCTTCGCTCGCCAAGCCTCCGCTTGCGGTGGGCCTGGTCCAGCACTCGCCACTGTTCCCGAGGCAGGCCGATAATGTGCTGCAGGCATTGAAAGACCAGATAGCGCGAATTGGAGCGATAACCAGACCCCACGAGGATGCGAACGGTGCCATCGGTCCACTCGGGTCAGATCAGCGACATCAACTCCATGCGGACAGCATCGACGCCCTCACGGTACACCGTCCGCATATCGGCATCCTCCAGCCCGTCGCACGCATCCTTGTCGAGCAGGCCGGCGAGCGCTGCCGCGTTAATCTCTATCTCGTCTCGCAGATTGGCGATCGACCATGCGTCACTCATGTTCAACATCCCTCCTTTATCCAATTATCCGGCTGCTCTTGCATCAGTCGTGACCATCGCGAGATGCCGGACGGTCGTCATCTCACGGGCGGGGCTGACGATCAGACGCAGGTGCGGAATAAGGGGCCGTGTACTCGTTAAGGCGCAAAAGGCCGTGCGACCGGCCCCGATTGTCCGGTATTCGAAAGGCTCGGTGTTAGCCCAGAACGCGAAAGGAATTTGCCGCCGGTCCGAAGGCGAAAAGGCCGTAAAACAAGCCTTTCTTCGGCATCATTGTCCGGAAGGCGAAACGGGGTGTTCAGGCGCCGATGGCGCGGCGAGGGAACCCGGTGCGGCAACGGGACTACTCCCTCTCCCTCTCTGAGGGAGAGGGCCGGGGTGAGGGTGGGAATGAGGGTGAGGGTGATACGGAATTCCCCCTCACCCGGCTGCGGCTATGGCTCGCTTCGCTCGCCAAGCCTCCGCATCCCTCTCCCCCTCGAAGGGGGCGAGGGTGCAAAAGGAAAGACCGAGGCATAAAATGATTGCGTCATGGCCGGGCCCGGACCCGGCCATCCACGTCTACTGCCAGCCATCCACGTGTACCGTGCCGCGAGGCGTGGATCACCGGGTCAAGCCCGGTGATGACGGCTTGCGGGTGAGCGGGGAGAGGGTGGGAATGAGGGAGAGGGTGGGAATGAGGGAGAGGGTGGGAATGAGGGAGAGGGTGGGAATGAGGGAGAGGGTGGGAATGAGGGAGAGGGTGGGAATGAGGGAGAGGGTGGGAATGAGGGTGAGGGTTCTTCTGTTCAGCTCTTATTGCGGAACTTATCCAGCGCGATCACTTCGGCGCCTTCGCCGGCTTCCGCCGCCTCTTCGCCGCTTTCCGCGTCCCCGCCTTCTTCGGCCTCCGCCTCTTCGCCTTCTTCGGCATCAGCCTCATCGCCGCCGTCATCCGCTTCAGGCAGGATCACCGTCTCGGCGCTCGGCTGGACGTACTCTCCGTCATCGGCCGCCGGCTGTCCGTCTTCGCCCGCTTCGCCGTCGGGCTCGATGCCGGCGATGTTGGGGGCGAGCTGGGAGACCTGGATGCCGAAATTGACCGCCGGGTCGGCGAACGACACCACCGCCGAAAAGGGCACGAACAGGGCCTGGCGGCGGCCCGAGAAATAGAGCGCGACGCGAAAGCCGTCTTCCTCGACGTGCAGATCCTCGAACTGGTGCTGGAGGACGATGGTGATCTCTTCCGGGTGCTGGGCGCGGAGGAAGGGCGGCATGTCGACGCCCTCGGCCCGGGTCCTGAAATTGATGTAGTAGTGGTGCTCGCCGGCGAGACCCAGTTCCTCCGCCTGCCGGAGGGCGCGCTTGAGAATCCCCGTCAGGGCCTCTTCGACCCATTGCTGATAAGGGTAAGTGGGTTCGGTCATCGTCCGCGCTTTGCCACCTGGTCGTTTTTTTCCGGCCCGCCGCACGGGCGGAACGTTTAAGTGAGGGGCTTCTGTTGCCAGGTGCCCCCCGGACCCCGTTGCAGCCTAAGCGGCTACAGCAAATGCCTCGTTATCGTTGGCATCTGTAAATCGGCCCGATAACGGCGGTACCATGCCGGGCGAAAACCAAGCCTTTACCACGCGCGTCGATCCTGTTTCGCCCCCAATGAGGTTTCCGGTGATGGTCGCCGGAGATACCGGGAATTGGTGGAGGCGCCGGGCACTGCCCCCGGGTCCGCTACGCTTATTCCACAAGGCGTTTATCGCCATAGCCGGCAAGCCGGCACAAGGAATATAGTCGTATCGCGGGGGCAATGAAAGCGGGGTGACGCCCCCAATCGTCATGCCCCGCCTCACCGGCCCGGCCATGACGCAATCATTTTATGTCGTCATGCCCGTGCTTGACACGGGCATCCACGCCTAGAGGGGCGGCTACACGTGGATGGCCGGGTCCGGGGCCCGGCCATGACGCGCTTCCTTGATTCAGCACTCGAAACCGCTCCGTGATCTCCGTGCTCTCCGTGGTAATGAGGATAGGTGAGGGGGCTGGCATTCGGCGGCCATTCGCACACATTGAATGGGTATCCGTGGTATTCGGCCCGGACGCGGCGGGCGCCCCAACCGCGAAAAGGGGTAAATTGGAATTTAAGCAAGTCATCAAATGTCCATTAATGTCCATGAATGTCCATGCCGGCGCGCGCAATCGGGCCGGACACGAAATCCGCGTTGGAATCAAATTCCAAGTCCCCTGATGCGCCAATGCGTTTCGGGGCGTTTCGGGGCGCTTGCTCCCTTCGATGGGAATCGGGTAAGGGGGAGATTATGGACCTGACGCCCGAACAGCAGGCGGAAATCGACGACGCCCGCCGCGCCCGCGCCGAGACCCGCCGGGTCACGGTCCCCGGTCTCGAGGAGCTGCTCTATACGCCGGTGCCGGTGCTCGATCACGGCTTCGTCCGGGTGATCGACTATATGGGCGACGACGCGGCCATCGTGCAGGCGGCCCGGGTCTCCTACGGCAAGGGGACCAGGAAGGTGTCCACCGACCGGGGGCTGATCCGCTATCTGCTGCGCCACCGGCACACCACGCCGTTCGAGATGTGCGAGATCAAATATCACATCAAGATGCCGATCTTCGTCGCCCGGCAGTGGATCCGCCACCGCACCGCCAACGTCAACGAATACTCGGCCCGCTACAGCGTACTCGACCGCGAGTTTTACATCCCGGCGCCGGACCAGCTTGCCACCCAGTCCCGGTCCAACCGGCAGGGACGGGGCGCGGTGCTCGAAGGGGAAGAGGCCGCCCGGGTGCTCGACATGCTCAAGTCCGATGCCCGGCTGACCTACGACCACTACATCGAGATGCTCAACGAGAGCGAGGACGGCCAAGCGATCGACGAGGGGAGGGACGGGCTGGCCCGCGAGCTGGCCCGGATGAACCTGACCCTCAATACCTATACCCAGTGGTATTGGAAGACCGATCTCCACAACCTGCTGCACTTCCTCAGCCTGCGCGCCGATGCCCATGCCCAATACGAAATCCGGGTCTATGCCGAGGCCATGCTGGAAGGTCTCAAGGCCTGGTGTCCGATCACCTACGAAGCGTTCATGGATTACCGGGTCGGCGGGACGCACCTTTCGGCGGCGGGCCTCGGCGTGGTCAAGCGGCTGCTCGCCGGCGAAGACGTGGACCAGGAGAAATCCGGCCTCAGCCCCCGGGAATGGCGGGAATTGATGGAGAGCCTCGGCCGGGAGGCGTAGAAATTTCCCGGGCAAAGGAAAGGGCCGGCCAGGTAAAGCGTTCCCTGTTTCATTGAAAACAGGGAACGCCCTATCCCACTCATAATCCCACTCATATTGACGCAAATTCGCCGTCGCGGATGTTTCCGTCCACTCGGGATTTGCTATGAGGTGACCGGCCCGGACCGGAAGTCGTTGGTCTCCGTTACTTCTTTTTCGGCTCCGGCTTGGCCTTGGCGTCCGAGGTGCCAAGCACCTGCTTCAGGTAGGCCAGCGCGGCCGGCGAAATCTTCTTGTAGTTCTCGGTGATGAAGCCGGTGTCGTCGCCGACCAGCGTGGTGCCGCGCATCCCCCAGGCTTTGACAAATCCGTCGATCACGCGGGGGTCGTTCCAGGTGTCGGCGTAACCCTTGCGGAGATCGGCGACAACCTCGGCTGACAGGCCGGGAGGGCCGACGACCCAGTTGGACCAGCCGTTGTAGGTCGCATACCACCGGTAGGCTTCCCACTTGTCGCCCGACGGATCGGAGCCTTTGACCTTCTTGTAGTAGGCGGCAAGGGTGGGAACCCCGCTCTTGTCGAGATCGGGCGCGGGAATGAACTTGCCGTCGGCGCCGATCGCCGGATGGTAATAGAGGGCGTGCGCCGTGCCCTTCTTCAAGAGATCGTTCTTGTAGAAGGCGTAGTAGCCCGGCGCGCCGGTGGTCGCCGCGACGATTTCCGTGCGCATCAGCGCGGCTTTCAGCTTGGGCTGATTGCGGTAGCCGGTGATGTGGGTGGTCGCTTTACCCAGCAAGCCAAAACCCATCACCGTGTAAACGTCGAGCGCACCGCCGGGAATCCGTCCGCCGGCATTGAACTTCGGTTGCGCCATCAGATCGTCCCGCGACTTGATCCCGTTGCCGAGCGCCGAACTGGCGATGGTGACGAAGGGAACGCCGCCGGTGGTGCCGACGACCGAGAACTTCGCGGGATCGTATTTGATCCCCCGGAGGCCGCTGACGATGCCCGAGAAGTTGAGGGGGCCCCACAAAAGAGTGGTGCCGTTCTTGTTGCCGCGCTCATAGACGAAGTTGATGCCCCGTTGACCGCCGCCGCCAACGATATTCTTGACGATGACCTTCGGATTGCCGGGGATGTACTCGCCGAAGAACTGGGCGAACCGCCGTGCATTCCGGGTCAGGCCGCCGCCGGCGCCGGCGGGTACAATCATCTCGATGGTCTTGCCCTTTAGGGCCTGGGCGTCAGCGGGCGCCGTCGAGCCCGCCACGGCAAACGTGCCGACAGCCGCCACGGCCGCCAGTGCTGTTCTGAACATTTCGATCTCCCTATCAGTGCTGATTCAGAATTTTCAATTGGACCCGCACTATGCAGAAATTCCCATATTCGGGCAACTGTGCGCGCTCAGGTTGTCCGATTTGAGTCGAGCCGGGACATATAAACGCCGGCGCCGATAATCAGGGCGGCGCCGATGGCGGTCCACAGGTCCGGGAGTTCCGCGAACAGGACAAACCCGAAGAGCGCGCCCCAGACAAGGCGGACATAAAGCAGGGGGGCCAGTATCGTGACGTCGCCCAATTTAAGGGCGCGTGTCAGGGCGGCGTTCCCGGCCGTTCCCAGGCCGCCCATCGCCGCCAGGACAGCCAGTTCGAACAGGGTCGGCCAAGTCCAGACGAAGCTCGCCGCGATGAACGACAGCGGGGTGGAGAACAGGAGCGTCCCGGTAATAATGCCGGGAATTGGAAGAGTCCGCACCAGCACTTTCCCGTTGAGGGACAGGGCCGCATATCCCACGGTCGAGAGAACGACCAACGCCGCGCCCAAGGCCCGAAGGTCGGTGGTCTCTCCATCCACAAATACGGCAAACAGACCGGCGTCGGGGCGGACGACCATGAGTGCGCCGGCCATCCCGGCGATGACGGCGAGCCAGCGCCTGAATTGCGAGGGTTCGCCCAGGAACACCACCGCGCCGACGGCCAGAATGAAGCCCTGGGTCATGCTTAGTGTGACGGCGGCCGCCAGGGTGGCCAAAACGATGCCGAAATAGAACGAAGTCTGCGCGCTTACCTGAACAATCCCGCGCAGGAGGAATATAGGCGCCCGCCGCATATTCAGGCTGCCTGATCCGTTCCTGAAAAAGAACGGCAGCACCACGGCCAACCCGAACAGATTTCGGAAGAACACCATCTCCAGCGGATGAACGGTGCCGGCCAGCCATTTGATGATGGCCGCCATCCCGGCGTAGCAGGCGCCGGAAAAAACCATCAGGAGGACCGCCTGCATGGGCTCAGGCGCTATTGCATGACGATGCGCGGGGCACTCGCCTCTTGGCTGGATTTGATGGCCGCGATTGCCGCCCAAACTTGGGCCGCGATGTCGCGATAGGCTTGGCTGTGAGGCGAGTCCGGCGATGAGACGACAATCGGGTCACCGCCGTCCGACGTCTCGCGAATTGCGATATCGAGGGGAATTTCCCCCAGGAACGCCGCACCCAGCTTCTCGGCTTCGGCCCGCGCACCCCCGTGACTGAAAATATCCGAACGCTCTCCGCAATGGGGGCAGACGAAATAGCTCATGTTCTCGATGATGCCGAGCACGGGCACATTGACTTTCTCGAACATCCCAAGACCCTTCCGGGCGTCGAGCAAGGCAATGTCCTGGGGCGTCGAGACGACGACGGCGCCGGTGAGCGGCACCCGCTGTGCCATCGAAAGATGAATGTCGCCGGTGCCGGGCGGCAGATCGACAACCAGGGCATCCAACTCGCCCCAGGCTACATCGCGCAGCAGTTGCTCGAGCGCGCCGGTTGCCATCGGTCCCCGCCAGATAATCGGGGTTTCCTCATCGACCAGGAACCCCATCGACATGCACTTGATGCCGTAATTTTCCATCGGCGCGACTTTTTGCCCGCCGTCGTCGCTTGGCGCAATGTCGGGCTTGCCCGAAATGCCCAACATACGGGGGATGGAGGGCCCATAAACGTCGGCATCCAGGACACCGACCTTGCGGCCGCCGCCGGCCATGGCGAGGGCCAAATTCACCGCGGTCGTCGATTTTCCCACGCCGCCTTTTCCCGAGGCCACGGCGATTATCGCATTGATACCCGGCAGTTCGAGACCGCCTTGCCCCTGTTGCCCCTGCTGCGCCGGTTGCCCGGATTGCGGCGGCGGGGCGGCG
This sequence comes from Rhodospirillales bacterium, assembly GCA_965213765.1. Classification (GTDB taxonomy): domain Bacteria; phylum Pseudomonadota; class Alphaproteobacteria; order Rhodospirillales; family UBA2165; genus JAJDXO01. Next base: position 3,574,280 of record OZ243926.1, read on the forward strand.
CGTTCCGCGGTCAGAACCGCGGTCACCGTCAGGACCCCCGGCAAGGCATGAACGGCTTTTTCGGCGGCGGCCCGCATGGGCTCCAATGCCTTGCCCCGCGCCGGATCGACCTCGATCCCAAAGGCCACATGACCGTCCTTGATCTGGACCCCGGCGACCATGCCGAGCGCGACGATGCTTTGGCCGCGATCAGGATCTTCAACGTTTTCGAGCGCCGACAGGATGGTCTCGCGGGTAATTTCAGCCATGGAACCTCCCGGCTTCCAACAATTTCGTGATCAGGGACGGCGGCACCGGGGAAGTTAGTCCCGGATTCCGTTGCGCACCCTGACTAGCTGTCATATAAGGCACACAAAGCCGAGACGCAAAGCGGATCAACATGCGCTTATTTGGGCGCGATCTAGGAGAGGGCGAAATCCCATGAATTCGAATACGCAACGCGGCGGCCCCTGGGGCGGCGGCGGAGGTGGCGGTGGCGGCCCCTGGGGCGGCGGCGGTGGCGGCGGTCCGAGAGCGCCTCAACCACCGGACATCGAGGAAATGCTGCGCCGCGGCCAGGACCGGTTCAAGAAGTTCCTGCCGGGCGGCGTCGGCGGCATACGCCGGCTCGTCATGTTGGTGCTGGCGGCAATCGTTGTTTGGCTGTTGACCGGCATCTATACCGTCGATACGGATGAAGAGGGTGTCGTCCTTGTGTTCGGTGAGTGGGTCGACCGCAAGCCGTCGGGACTTCACTGGTGGTTCCCGGCACCCATCGGTCAAGTGATCACGCCCAAGGTGACCCGTCAGAACCGTACCGACATCGGCTTCCGCGGCACGGGCGAGTCCGGCATCGGCGGCTCGACCCGCGACGTGCCGGAAGAAAGTCTGATGATCACATCGGATCAGAACATCACCGATGCCGACTTTACGGTGTTCTGGCTGATCAAGGATTCCGGTCAGTACCTGTTCAATATCCGTGATCCGGAGGGGACGGTGAAGGCCGTGGCCGAAAGCGCGATGCGCGAGGCCGTCGGACAGACCTCGCTGCAAGATACCCTGACCGGCCAGCGTCAACAGATCGCCATCCGCGCGGCCGAACTGATGCAATCGGTGCTCGATTCCTATAATGCCGGTATTTCCGTCGAGCGCGTGCAGTTCCTGCGGGTCGACCCGCCGAATCAGGTGATCGATGCCTTCAACGAAGTGCAGCGGGCGCGGCAGGATAAGGAACGGCTTCAGAACGAGGCCCTGGCTTACAAGAACCGTATCGTCCCCACGGCTCGCGGCGAGGCGTCCAAGGTGGTCGAAGAAGCCAACGCCTACAGGGAACGGCTGATCAAGGAGGCCGAAGGCGAGGCGCAACGCTTTTTGTCGGTCTATGAGGCCTACAAGGAGAATCGCGAGGTGACCCGCCAAGGTCTGTTTTTGGAACGGATGCAGGAAATCATGCAGGACACGGACAAGGTCATCCTGGACAGCCCAAGCGGCGGAACCGGTGTCGTCCCGTTCCTGCCATTGCCTGAAATTCAACGACGGGCGCGAGCCGCCGCCGATGATGATGAGCCAGGGAGTAACTAGCCAATGAGGAACCTTACACTTGCCATTGTCGGCATTCTCGTGGTGGCGCTCGGTGTCTTGGCCTTCAGTGCCCTGTTTACGGTCAATCAGGCGCAGCAGGCGATCATACTCCAGTTTGGCGAGCCCCGCCGCGTGATCAAGGACCCGGGTCTCAACTGGAAACTGCCGTTCATTCAGAACGTGGTTTTCTTCGACAAACGGGTATTGGAACTGGATCCGCCGCCGGAGCAAGTGCTGCTATCGGATCAGAAGCGGATCAACGTCAACGCTTTCGCCCGGTATCGAATTCTCGATCCGCTCAACTTCTTCCAGGCCGTCCGGGATGAGTTCCGTCTCCGCGACCGGTTGGGAAAGACCTTGAACTCCGGTGTCCGTGACGTGCTTGCGTTGCATCCGCTGAACGACCTTTTGTCTGAAAAGCGGGGCACGATCATGAACGACATCGACGAGCGCATGAAGGCGGCGGCCGGCGATTTCGGAATCGAGATTGTCGACGTCCGGATCGGCCGAACCGACCTGCCCGAAGAGATTTCCAACAACGTTTATGAGCGGATGCGGTCTGAACGGCTCCAGGAGGCGAACAAGGATCGTGCCGAAGGCCAGGAGATCAACCTGCGAATTCGTGCCGAGGCCGACCGCGAGCGGACGGTCATTTTGGCCGAAGCCGACCGGCAGTCTCAGATTCTTCGCGGTGAAGGGGAAGGGATCGCGCGGGCGACCAAGAACCGCGCCTTCGGCCAGGATGCCGACTTCTACGAGTTCTATCGGAGCCTGGAAGCCTATGGGACCTCGTTCGGGGAAGGGACGTCGCTGGTGTTGAGCCCGGATTCCGACTTCTTCCGGTTCTTCGGCAATATCGACGGGTCGAAGAACCGGCAGTCGAACTAAGGCCCCGGCGGAGAGCGATTGACTGAGCTTTTCACGGCTCTTGCGCTGGCATTGGTGATTGAAGGCGCGCTCTATGCCTTGTTTCCCGAGGCCATGCAGCGTTTCATCCGTCAGGTGATGGAAGCGCCGCCCGGTTCGTTGAGGATTGCCGGCGCCATTGCCGTCGTGGCGGGGCTTGGAGTGATCTGGCTCCTCAGGCAGTGAGGTTCACGCAAATTTGACGCCATGGGAGCGCCGGAAATGCGTGACTCGTGCCGTTAAACCGCCACATTCGGGTGGTGCGATCCGTTGTTGATCAGGGCCGGGTTAATCCCGGATTTGCGAAAGATTGACGGCGACCTCAAGCAGGCTATTTTGTGGGTATTCGGTTCTAGAGGCGGTAGGGATTTGATGGCGAAGTTGCACCGGGCGCGGGCGCGCGCCGACGCATTGTCTCCAACCATGTGGCCGGTTGCGGCCCTTGTTGCGGCCCTTGTCGCGGCAATGATCGCGATGACGGCCCTTGCGCCCCGTGTCGAAGCCCGGGCCGCGCCGGAGAGCTTTGCCGACCTCGCTCAGAAGCTGCTGCCCTCGGTGGTGAACATTTCCTCCACGGCGGTGGTCGACCGTGGGCGGGGCGGTCAGGGGGTTCTGCCGCAACTTCCCGAGGGTTCGCCTTTCGAAGACTTCTTCCGCGACTTCTTTGACCGCAGCCGGCCGCAACAGCCGCAGCGCCGCTCCACGTCTTTGGGCTCCGGCTTCATCATCGACGCGGCGGGGGTCATCGTGACCAACAATCACGTCATTCAAGACGCCGATGAAATTACCGTCACATTGCACGACAACCGGACCCTGAAGGCGGAAGTTGTCGGTCGTGACCCGAAGACCGACCTGGCTGTGTTGAAGGTTGAATCCGCCCAAGATCTGCCGGCAGTGCGGTTTGGCGATAGTGATGCGATCCGGGTGGGAGACTGGGTGGTCGCGATCGGCAATCCCTTCGGTCTCGGTGGAACCGTGACCGCGGGTATCGTCTCCGCGCGGGGCCGCAATATTAATTCCGGCCCTTACGATGACTTTATCCAAACCGACGCCTCCATCAATCAGGGGAACTCCGGCGGCCCGTTGTTCAACATGGCCGGCGAGGTGGTCGGAATTAATACGGCCATCTTTTCGCAATCCGGCGCCAGTGTCGGGATCGGCTTCTCCATTCCGGCCGCCGCCGCCCAGTCGGTGATCAGCCAGCTCCGTCAGTATGGCCGCACCCGCCGGGGTTGGCTCGGCGTCCGCATTCAGGAGGTGACCGAGGAAATCGCCGAGAGTCTTGGTTTGGACGGCGTGTCCGGCGCATTGGTCGCCAGCGTCTCCGAGGGAAGTCCGGCGGAAGACGGCGAGATCAAAGCCGGCGATGTCATCCTGAAGTTCGCCGGCCGCGACGTGGACGAAATGCGCAAGCTGCCGCGGATCGTCGCCGAGACCGAAATCGAAAAGTCGGTGCCGGTGGAGGTTTGGCGGGACGGCAAGCGCGTGACCACGACCGTGAAGGTGGGTGAACTGGACGAGGGCAACAATGAGGTCGCCTCGGCGGACCCGGCTCAGGATACCGGTGAAATCGGCGATCACTCGGTCGCCGAGCTTGGCCTCACCCTGTCCCGGGTCAACGAGGCGGCGCGCAAGAAATTCAGCCTCGGGAACCATACCCGCGGCGTCGTGGTCGTCGGTGTCGAACCCAACGGCGCGGCCGCCGAGAAGAACCTGCGGGCCGGCGATGTAATCGTCGAGGTCAGCCAGGACGAGGTGCGCTCGCCCGAGGACGTGGACCGAAAGATCAAGGAAGCGAAGGAGGCCGGCCGGAAGTCGCTGCTCCTTCTGGTCGAGGGCCAAAGCGGTCTGAGGTTCGTCGCCCTGCGTATCGGCGAGAGCTGAGCCTCCCGTCTCCGGGCCCGGTCTATATCCGCCGGCGGTACGTGTGCGGCCTGTTCGGACCGTGCCCGCCGGTTCTTTCCGGGCACATGAGCGCTTTGCGGTTCTTGACGCCACGCCACGCCGTAATTTCCCGGTTCCGACTCTCGCCCGGGCGGTCGGCATGATCGCCGGCCGGGTGTTTGTCCTCATCCAGCCGGGACCGGCGGTGCGATTTGGATGGCCATTTCAGGCGGTGCGCGATAAGAACAACGCTCCATCAAACAAATAAAATTACCGCAGGAACTCAACGTGCCGGAACCACTCGTTCAACCCTTTCGGGGGCTTCGTCCCGTCGCGGACAAGGCTCAATCGGTTGCCGCGCCGCCCTACGACGTGATGTCGAGCGCCGAGGCGAAGGAGATGGCCGGCGGCAACCCGCTGAGCTTTCTTCACATTTCCAAGCCCGAGATCGATCTGCCCGAGGGCACCGACGTTTACTCGGATGCGGTCTATTCGAAGGGGGCCGAGAACATGGCCAAGATGGTCGCGGAGGGGGTGGTGGTTCGGGACGAAAAACCGGGCTACTACATCTACCGGGTAGCGATGGATGGCCATGTCCAGACCGGCATCGCCGCCGCCGGGTCAGTCGAGGGATATGAGACCAACCTCATCCGCCGCCATGAAACCACCCGGCCCGACAAGGAAACCGACCGGGTGAAGCAGATCGAAGCGGTCAATGCGCAGACCGGTCCGGTGTTCACCACCCATGCCGACAACACGGAATTGTCCGATGTCGTCGCCTCGGTCACCGCAACGCCGCCGGCCTATGCGGTGACCAATGTGGGCCGGGCCGATCACAGCCTGTGGGCGGTCTCCGAAGATGATTTGATCGGCCGGATTACCGAGGCGTTCCAGGATATCGGCGTGATCTATATCGCGGACGGGCACCATCGCTCGGCGGCGGCGTCCCGGGTCGCGGCGGCCAGGCGGGCCCAACGCGGCGCGGGCCCCTGGGATCGTTTTCTGATCGTCAGCTTCCCCGAAAGCGAGGTGCGGATCATCGACTACAATCGGGTGATCAGAGGGCTGAACGGACGCGACGCAGAAGCATTCCTCGCTGCCCTTGGTGAGGTTTTCCTGGTCGAAAAGCGGGATGCGGCCGCGAAACCGGAGGTCCGCCGGACCTTCGGCATGTATCTGGCGGGAAATTGGTACAGCCTGGCGCCGAAGGACGACGTGCCCGCCGACGCGCCCGCCGAAGACCGTCTTGACGTCAGTCTAATCAACACCCGGGTCATCGAGCCCATTCTCGGCATCGCCGATCAGCGGTCCGACCCCCGCATCGATTTCATCGGCGGCGCGCGCGGCATGGCCGAACTGGAGCGCCGGGTCGATTCGGGCGATTGGGACGTCGCCTTCGCCTACTACCCGATCAGCGTCGCCGAGCTCATGGCCGTGGCCGACGCGCAAGCCGACATGCCGCCCAAGATCACCTGGTTCGAGCCCAAGCTCGCCGACGGCATGGTGTCGCTCGTGCTGGACTAAGTCCATGACGGGCGCCCCCGTCATCGTCATCTTCGGGCCGACGGCGTCCGGCAAGTCGCCGCTCGCCATCGACATCGCCCGGGAGTTCGACGGCGTGATCATCAACGCCGATTCCATGCAGGTCTATGAAGAGCTGCGGGTCTTGACCGCGCGGCCGAGCGCGGCGGATGAAGCGTCGGCCCCCCACCGGCTTTATGGCGTGCTCGGCGCGGCGGAGGCCTGCTCGGCCGGCCGTTGGCTCGAACTGGCCGTCCCCGAGATCGAGGCGGCCCGGGGGGCGAACAAACTTCCGATCATTGTCGGCGGCACCGGGCTCTACATCCGAGCCCTGATGGAGGGACTGAGCCATATCCCCGACGCTGCCGATGAATGCCGCGAAACCGCGCGGTCAAAATTCTCGGAAATCGGCCCGGAGGCCTTTCACAAACTGCTCGCCGGGGCGGATCCAATTTCGGCCGCCCGCATCCGGCCGTCGGACCCGCAGCGGATGATCCGCGCCTACGAGGTCTATCTCTCTTCGGGCCGGCCCCTGTCGGAATGGCAGGCCGAGGCCGCGGCGCCGCCCCTCAATGCCCGGTTCTTCGTCATCGCGCTCAAGCCCGATCGGGACGATCTGTATGCCGCCTGCGATGGGCGCGCGGAAGCGATGCTGGAGGAGGGGGCGCTGGACGAGGTGGCGGCGCTCGCCGAAATGAACCTTGACCCGGCGCTGCCCGCCATGAAGGCGTTGGGCGTGCCCGATTTGCTTCGCCATATACGCGGTGAGGCGGGCCGGGAAGAGGCGCTGGCGAGCCTGCAGCAGGCCACCCGGAACTACGCCAAGCGGCAAATGACCTGGCTAAGTCATCAGATTTCTTCAAATTTGACCATATTTGAGCAATATTCGGAAAGTTTCCGGGAAAGAATCTTTTCAGAAATTCGAAAAAACGTGTTGACGACGCAAGGTTGAAGCCCTAATTTCCGCCTCCGTTGCGCCGCCGGCTGGCTTTTGCCGTGCCGCCGGCGCGCTTTGTTTCTGGTCTGTTGCATTGCAAAATTCCGGCTCTGCACGGACCGCAAAACTGGGACAGCAAAAAGCGCCTGAAGGCCTCGTACGAAGGCCAGGTCGAGGAGAAGCACCATGAGCACGCGACGCATGATCGGTGGCGAAATCATCTTGAAAGCCCTTGCCGACCAGGACGTCGACGTCGTCTTCGGCTACCCGGGGGGCGTGACCCTGCCGCTCTACGAGAAGATCGGCCAGCAGAACCGGACCGAACACATTCTCGTCGCCCACGAGCAGGGCGGCGTGCATGCGGCCGAGGGCTATGCCCGCTCCACCGGCAAGGTGGGCGTCGTGCTTGCGACCTCCGGGCCCGGCGCCACCAATACGGTCACCGGCCTGGTCGACGCGCTGATGGATTCGATCCCGATCATTTGCCTGACCGGTCAGGTAACCTCTCACCTGATCGGCAATGACGCCTTCCAGGAAGCCGATACAACGGGCATCACGCGGCCGGCGACAAAGCACAACTACCTGGTCAAGAGCACCGAGGATCTGGCGCGGGTCATCCACGAGGCGTTTCATGTGGCGACCGCCGGCCGCCCGGGGCCCGTGCTGGTCGACATCCCGAAGGACATCATTCTCGGCGAGGGCGCCTATGTCGGTCCCGATGATATCGAAATAAAGCGTACCTATAAGCCGCAGATCAGAGGCGACAAGAAGGCCGTCGAAGAAGCAGTCGAGCTGCTGGCCTCGGCCAAGAAGCCGATCATCTATGCCGGCGGCGGGGTGATAAATTCCGGCCCCCGGGCCTCCAGGCTGCTGACCCAGCTGGTCGACATGACCGGCTATCCCTGCACGCTGACATTGATGGGTCTCGGCGCCTACCCGGCGTCGCGCCCGCAATTCCTCGGCATGCCCGGGATGCACGGCAGCCTGGAAGCCAACATGGCCATGTACCATTGCGACGTGATGGTGAACATCGGTGCCCGGTTCGACGACCGGGTGACCGGCAACACCGCCGAGTTCTCGCCCAAGTCCAAGAAGGTGCACGTGGACATCGATCCGTCGTCGATCAACAAGAACATCGCCGTCGACGTGCCGATCATCGGCGACTGCACCTCGGTGCTCCGCGACATGCTGAAGGTCTGGAAAGAGAAGAAGCTCAAGACCGACAAGGCGGCGCTGAAGAAATGGTGGGCGCGGATCGACCGCTGGCGGGCCAAGGACTCGTACGGGTTCGACCAAGGACCCGACATCATCAAGCCGCAATTCGCCTTGTCCCGGCTCAACGAATTGACCCGGGGAATGGATATCCACGTCACCACCGACGTGGGGCAGCACCAGATGTGGGCGGCCCAACACCTCCACTTCGAGGAACCCAACCGGTGGATGACCTCGGGCGGGCTCGGCACCATGGGCTACGGCGTCCCGGCGGCCATGGGCGTGCAGAAGGGCAATCCCAATTCCAAGGTGGTCTGCGTCACTTCCGAAGGCTCGCTGATGATGAACATCCAGGAGATGGCGACGATCTCCAACTATCGGTTGCCGGTGAAGATCCTCAACCTGAACAACCAGGTGCTGGGGATGATCCGCCAGTGGCAGGAACTGTTCCACGGCAATCTTGAGTCCGAGTGCGATTTGAGCGGTTCGCCCGATTTCGTCAAGCTGGCGGAAGCGTTTGGGTTCGAGGCATTGACCGCGTCCCGTCCCGACGAGGTGGATGACGCCATCATCGCCATGCTGGAGAGCGAGGGCCCATGCTTCCTGAATATGGGCGTCGACCGGTTCGAGAGCGTCTATCCGATGATCCCGGCGGGCGCCGCTCACTATGACATCGTGCTGGGGCCCAACGACCAGCGCGCCGAGGTTGACGACGACGACCTGGCGATGGCATCCCTGGCCTAGACGTCCAATCACACTGGTGGCGTTCCGCTGACCGGGACCAGTGCAAAGCGAGGAAAGCGTGGCAGCGAGAAAACCAAAAAAGGCGGCGACCAAGCGGGAGCTGGTCGCGGCCAAGGACGCAATTCAGGAGCACACCTTCTCCGTCCTGGTCGACAACGAGGCCGGCGTGTTGGCCCGGGTGGTCGGTCTGTTTTCGGGCCGGGGCTACAATATCGAGAGCCTCACCGTGTCCGAGGTCGACGAGGACGCGCACCGGTCCAAGATCACCATCGTGACCAACGGCACGCCGATGATCATCGAGCAGATCCGGGCGCAGCTCGAGCGCCTGGTGCCGGTGCACCGGGTCGCCGACCTGACCGTCGAGGGGCCGTCGGTGTCCAGGGAGCTTGCGCTGGTCAAGGTGAGGGGCAAGGGCGAGAGGCGGGTTGAATCGCTGCGCATTGCCGATATATTCCGGGCCCACGTCGTGGACAGCACGAACAGTTCCTTCGTTTTCGAGATCGTCGGCGATACCGGCAAACTGAACGCCTTCATCGAACTTATGGAGCCGCTGGGGCTCGTGGACGTGTCGCGGACCGGCGTGGCCGCCATCGCCCGCGGCAGTCAGGATATGTAACTGGCAGGACATGTAACTGGGGAAGATCATGCGCGTATATTATGACCGTGACGCCGATATAAATCTGATCAAGACCAAGAAGGTCGCGATCATCGGCTATGGCAGCCAGGGGCACGCCCACGCCCTCAACCTGCGGGATTCCGGCGTCAAGGAAGTGGCCGTGGCGCTGCGTCAGGGCTCCGGCTCCATCGCCAAGGCGGAAGCCGAGAACCTGCCCGTAATGACGCCGGCCGAGGCGGTCGAGTGGGCCGACGTCACCATGATCCTGGCCCCCGACGAGACCCAGCAGGATCTCTACGACAACGAGCTTCGGGGCCGCATCAAACCGGGCGCGGCCATCGCGTTTGCTCACGGCCTCAGTATCCACTTCGGCCTCATCGAGCCGCCGGGTGATATCGACGTCTTCATGATCGCGCCCAAGGGCCCGGGCCATACGGTGCGCTCCGAGTTCGCCCGCGGCGCCGGCGTGCCGTGCCTGGTCGCCGTTCATCAGGACGTTTCGGGCGCGGCCCTCGACGTGGGACTGTCCTACGGTTCGGCCATCGGCGGCGGCCGGTCGGGCATCATCGAGACCACCTTCAAGGAAGAGTGCGAAACCGACCTGTTCGGCGAGCAGACCGTGCTCTGCGGCGGGCTCACCAGCCTCATCCAGGCCGGCTACGAGACCCTGGTCGAGGCCGGTTATTCGCCCGAGATGGCGTACTTCGAGTGCCTGCACGAGGTAAAGCTGATCGTCGACCTGATCTATCAGGGCGGCATCGCCAATATGCGCTACTCCATTTCCAACACCGCCGAATACGGGGACTACCTCTCCGGGCCGCGCATCGTCGACGCGGACACCAAGGCGCGGATGAAGGAGGTGCTCGACGACATCCAGTCCGGCAAGTTCGTCAAGGAGTGGATGCTGGAGAGCAAGGTCGGCTCCCCCCGCTTCAAGGCCATGCGCAAGGCTTCGCAAGCCCACCACATCGAGGAGGTGGGCGAGAAGCTGCGCTCCATGATGCCGTGGATCACCGAAAACGCGCTGGTGGATAAGAGCAAGAACTAGGGCTGGGCACCGGACCTAAGGATCAGCACACAGTGCCGCGTTCTTTTGATTTAGCTCCAGGCCCTTTTCGATCATGCCGACCAAGCAAGCGAGGAATGGAACGGCGTTCGGTTTCAGCGTCTCTCCTCGCTGCTTGGCGATTTTTGCGTGATCCAGCGCTTGTCGAAATTTCATCTGGGATGCGTACGCCAGGGCTAATCCCCGGTGCGCGTCCCGGACATCCTCATCAATCTTGAGCGCGCGCTCAAAATAGACGCCGGCCTTTGAGGGGTTGCCGGTCTTGCCAAAGAACCGGCCGAGATCGACGTGCAGTTTGGCGTCCTTGGGCGACAGCTCGGCGGCCTTCAGGAACAATCGTTCCGCAGTTGCGGCGTCCTTGTCCCTCTCGAAGCTGACAATGGCCAGCCCCCAATAGGCCCGCCCGTATTCGGAATCCACCAGCCATGCTTGGTTGAAGCGCTTCACCGCGGTGGCCATATCGCTCTCGCGAAAATGCCGGAAGCCAAGGACCACGGCGCGCCGCGCCGCATCACGGCGGCTTACTCCACTCCGGTCCAGGGATTGAAGCAAGTCATTATTGGCCTTCAGTTCCGCCGGAGAGAACTGGCGGTCGCCGTACATGATTTGTTCATTGCGCGGAAGCGGGTTGGATTGAGCCGAAGCGTCCGCGCCGAAGATCAGGTGGAAAAACAGCAATCCGGTGAACGCCAACACCCCGAGCAAGATAGTGGCCAAGGAGCTTCTCGAAACGTGCATCGGCGAACCGTACATCGGCGTGGGCAGGTGCGCCAAGGCGCCACACCCCTTTTTCTAGAGTGAGGGGGGGGGGCAAGTGCTCCCTCGCCCCTTGACCTGCTCCGCCGAAATAGCCGCCGCCACCTGCTGCCGGCCTCTCGTTTCCCCGGATCATCCGCTTTCCACGCGCGGCGACAATTCCTTGGTTTCTCCATAGATGCTCCTTAGATTTCGGCGATTATTGTTGACTTATGGCCCAAACCGGACAATTTAGGGGCCTGAACGCGCTATTCCGGCGCTTTTCGCGGGATTCCCGCGCATGGAGACGACGATGAACCGCTCGCGCGAGCACATGAACGGCCTGATGAACGGCCTGATGAACGGCCTGACCATCGGGCAATTGCCCGGTTGGTCCGCGCGCGCGCTTTCCCCCATCGCCATCTCCGGTCTCGGCCTCCTCCTGGCCCTGCGACTTACGCGCCCCTGAGCGGTCTCGTCACCTAACTGGCGGACGTTCGGGGGAGAGAGGCTTTCCGGTCGCAATCAGAATTATTCAAATGGTCCAGTGAGATGACAAACGCCGACGAAACAACGACAAGCCCCGCCGAGTCCGCCACGGACCCGGAGCGAATCATCATTTTCGATACCACCATGCGCGACGGCGAGCAGTCGCCGGGCGCCTCCATGAACTTGTCCGAAAAACTTCGCATCGCCGAGGTGCTGGAGGGGATGGGCGTCGACGTAATCGAGGCCGGTTTCCCGATCGCTTCCGAGGGCGACTTCGAGGCGGTCAACGAGATCGCCAAGGTGGTCAGGGACTCCAGCGTCTGCGGTCTGGCCCGCGCCGGCAAGGCGGATATCGAGCGGGCCGGCGAGGCGGTGAAGCCCGCTGCACGGCCGCGGATTCACACCTTCATTTCGACCAGTGCGCTCCATATGAAGTACAAGCTTCAGATGGAGCCGGACGACGTTTATCAGGCGGTGATCGACAGCGTGACGCACGCCCGCAACTTCACCGACGATGTCGAATGGTCGTGCGAGGACGGCTCGCGCACCGAGCACGACTTCATGTGCCGGTGTGTCGAGGCGGCCATTGATGCGGGGGCCGCCACGATCAATATTCCGGACACGGTGGGCTATGCGCTCCCCGATGAATTCGCGGCGATCATCACCATGCTGCGGGACCGGGTCCCCAACATGGACAAGGCGATCATCAGCGTGCACTGCCACAATGATTTGGGATTGGCGGTGGCCAATTCCCTGGCGGCGGTGAAGGCCGGCGCCCGCCAGATCGAATGCACCATCAACGGGCTCGGCGAGCGGGCCGGCAATGCGGCGATGGAAGAGATCGTCATGGCGCTCCGGACGCGGGCGGATTTGATGCCCTACACGCCCCGGATCGTCACCGAGAACATCACCAAGGCCTCGCGGCTGGTCTCCACGGTGACCGGTTTCACCGTCCAGCCCAACAAGGCAATTGTCGGCGCCAATGCGTTTGCCCATGAGTCCGGTATTCACCAGGACGGCATGCTGAAGAACGCCCGGACCTACGAAATCATGACGCCGGAATCCGTCGGGCTCACCGAATCGAAATTGGTTCTCGGCAAACATTCGGGCCGGCACGCCTTCAGGGAGAAGCTGAAGGAGATGGGCTATGACATCGGCGACAATGCGATGGAGGATGCGTTCAAGCGGTTCAAGGATTTGGCCGACCTCAAGAAGGACGTGTTCGACGAGGATATCATCGCGCTCGTGGACGAGACCGTGGTGCGCACCAACGACCGGATAAAACTGGCGTCGTTGGAGGTTCTGTGCGGCACGGTACACACGCCGCCCAAGGCCGATCTGTCGCTCAATATCGACGGCGAGGTGACATCCGCCCGATCGACCGGCGACGGGCCGATCGATGCGGTTTTCAAGGCTATCAAGGCTTTGACCGGCGAAGATCCCCATTTGCAGCTCTATCAGGTGCATGCGGTCACCGAGGGCACCGAAGCCCAGGCCGAGGTGACCGTGCGGCTCGAGGAAAAGGGCAAGACGGTCAATGGTCAGAGCGCCGACACCGATACGGTGGTCGCGTCGGCCAAGGCCTATATCAACGCCCTCAACAAACTGCTGGTGAAGCAGAAGAAGACGGCACCCGCGGCGATCTCGGCCTGATGGGCCGGCGTGCCGCCCGAGGGGCAGAAAAACGGAGAAAAACGCACAGGCCCGATACCTGCGGCGAATAAACCGTGCTATAAGACGGTACCGGTGGCCGCCGCTCGGCGAACCCCGGCGGCGCCCCGGAACCCGACCTATGAAAACCGGTCAAATTGTCCGGACCCGGGGGGAGTTGAACGGCTTTTGGAAAGGCATTGAACGCATAGATGTTGTCCCGGCTATTTGGATTTCTCTCCGCCGATATGGCGATCGATTTGGGCACGGCGAACACGCTGGTCTACGTCAAGGGTAAGGACATCGTCCTCAACGAACCCTCGGTCGTCGCCATTGCCGACGTCAAGGGAAAGAAACAGGTTCTCGCGGTCGGCGAGGAGGCCAAGATGATGCTGGGCCGGACGCCCGGCAACATTTCGGCAATCCGGCCGCTGCGTGACGGCGTGATCGCCGACTTCGAAATCGCCGAGGACATGATCAAGTACTTCATCAACAGAGTGCATAACCGGCGGGGTTTCGCCTCGCCGCAGATCGTGGTGTGCGTGCCGTCCGGCTCTACCGCGGTGGAGCGCCGGGCCATTCAGGAATCGGCGGAAGCCGCCGGCGCGCGGCGGGTCTATCTGATCGAGGAGCCCATGGCGGCGGCGATCGGGGCCGGTTTGCCGGTGACCGAGCCCACCGGCTCCATGGTCGTCGATATCGGCGGCGGCACGACCGAAGTTGCCGTGTTGTCCCTCGGCGGCATCGTCTATTCGAGAAGCGTCCGGGTCGGCGGCGACAAGATGAACGAGGCGATCATCGCGTACATCCGCCGCAACCATAATCTGCTTGTGGGTGAGGGCTCGTCCGAGCGCATCAAGGAAGAAATCGGGTCCGCCTGTCAGCCGGAAGACGGCGAAGGCCGGACCCTGGAAATCAGGGGCCGCGATCTGATGAACGGCGTACCCAAGGAACTGGTGATCTCCGAGCGCGAGATCGCCGAAAGCCTGGCCGAGCCGGTGAGCGCCATCATCGAGGCGGTGAAAGTCGCGCTTGAACACACCGCGCCGGAATTGGCGGCCGATATCGTGGACAAGGGCATTGTGCTGACCGGTGGCGGCGCGCTTTTGTCGAAGATGGATTATGTTCTTCGCCAGGCGACCGGCTTGGCCGTCTCGATCGCCGACGGGCCGCTAAGTTGCGTGGTGCTTGGTACGGGGCGTGCCCTTGAAGAAATGAAGAAGATGCGCCACGTGCTGACCACAATGTATTAACAACCATGTGTTAACTATTTCCACCGACAGTTGGGCGGAACGCTTGGGGCAGCCCGAGGTCGGAGTTAACGGAGGGAATAGTTTGGAGGAACGTCCAAGCACCTTTTTGCGTATCGCGGCGCCGCTGAGGGGTTTTGTTCAGCGGTTCACGTACCTGGGACTGATACTGGCCGCATTCGGCCTGATGCTGGTCGGCAAGGTGGATACCGTGCTGGTCGATCGCGCGCGCACCCATGTGACCGACGCGGTCGCGCCGATCCTCGACGCCATGTCCAAGCCGGTGACAACGTTCACCCAGGCCGTCGACAATGTCCGCAGTCTTGCCGATATCCGCGCCGAGAACGCGCGGCTTCGGGAGGAAAATGCCCGGTTGCGGGACTGGCAGATGGCGGCCCGTAAGTTGGACGCCGAGAACCAGGCTTTTCACAAGCTGCTGAACGTCGTCCCGGAGAGCGCGGTCAGCCACCACACGGCGCGGGTTATCGGGGATTCAGGTTCCGGTTTCAGTCATTCGATTGTTCTGAATGCGGGCAAAAGCCAGGGCATCCGGGACGGCCAGGCAGTGCTCGGCAATGACGGCTTCGTCGGCCGTATCGTCGGGGTCGGCTCCCGCGCCTCGCGGGTACTGCTGATCACGGATATCAACTCGCGGATTCCGGTGGTGATCGAATCGACCCGGGTCCGCGCGGTCATGGCCGGCAACAATAGCGGCCGGCCCCGCCTGCTTCACACTTTGCCCAGCGCGCGCATCACCCCCGGTCAAAGGGTTGTCACCTCGGGCCACGGCGGCGCGTTTCCGGCGGGGCTGCCGATCGGCATTGTCGCCGCGGTCACCGACGGCGGGATCGAGGTTCAGCCGTACATGAGCCGCGAGCGGCTGGAGTTCGTCCGCGCGGCCGATTTCGGGTTGGGCGGTGTATTGGAATCCGGCGACCGGGCCAACCCCGCCAGCGGCGGTAAATGAGCCGCGAGTTTTTTCTCCGCCTTGACCGGTTGGCGCGCAATTTGACGCCCTTCGGACTGACACTCGCCTTGATCATCCTGGGTATGCTGCCGGTTCGTATTCCGGACTATGCCTCGGTCGCGCCGGTCCTGGCCGCCATCTCCCTCTATCACTGGGCGGTTTATCGGCCCCACCTGCTGCCCTTCGTTGCCGTGTTTTTTCTCGGGATCGCCCAGGACATGCTGAGCGGCGCGCCGGTCGGCCTGTTCGCGCTGGTGTTCCTGACCTTCTACGGTGCGGTTGTCTTGCAGCGCCGGTTCCTGGCGGGAAAATCGTTTCTGATCTATTGGATTGGCTTCGCCATCATCTGGTTCTTGGCGACCCTCGAACTTTGGGTGCTGGCGTCCGCGTTCCATGTGACGTTACTGGACATGAAAGCGTTCCTCTTCCAGTATCTGGTGACCGCTGGCCTGTTCCCCTTCGTTGCCTGGATATTTCTTCGTTGGCAGCAGGCGTTCTTGCAGCAGGCCTAATGGTGACTTCGGCCCATGCATCGCGACGGTGACCGCTATCGCCTTTTCAGCCGCCGCTCCATCCTTTTGGGCGGTGGCCAGGCCGTGCTGTTCGCCGCGCTCGCCGGGCGCATGTATTACCTGCAGGTGGTCGAATCGGAGCGCTACACGACGCTGGCCGAGGAAAACCGGGTCAGCCTGAAGCTGCTGGCGCCGCCGCGCGGCCGGATTGTCGACCGTTTCGGCCGGCCGATGGCCGTCAACCGGCAGAATTACCGCGCCATGCTCATCCCGGAAAAGGCCGTCGACGTTGCCCAGGCGCTCGACACGTTCAGCAAGGTGGTGCCGTTGAGCGAGACCGAGACCGAGCGAATTCTCCGGGAGGTTGGCCGCAAGCGGCGATTCCTGCCGGTGCTGGTCCGCGAGAACCTGACCTGGGACGAGGTCGCGCGCATTGAGGTCAACGCGCCTGAGTTGGACGGCGTCTCCATCGATATCGGCGAAAGCCGGCACTATCCGGACGGCATCTATACCGCGCCGATCCTCGGCTATGTCTCGGCGGTGTCCGAAAAGGAGATGACCGGCGACCCGCTGCTGGAATTGCCGGGATTCCGCATCGGCAAGGCGGGTCTGGAGCGGGTGCACGATGAGGTGTTGCGGGGGCGGTCCGGCACCTCCCAGGTCGAGGTCAACGCCCTGGGCCGCGAAATTCGCGAGCTTGAGCGCCGCGAGGGCCAGCCCGGAACCGAGGCCCGGCTGACCGTTGACCTGGAACTCCAGAAGTATGCCACCCGGCGGCTCGGTGAACAATCGGCCTCGGCGGTGGTGATGGATGCCCATACGGGTGACGTGCTGACCCTCGCCTCGACGCCGACCTTCGATCCCAATTCCTTCAATCGCGGGCTGACGCCCGAGGAGTGGCGCAACCTGATCGGCGATCCGCGTTCGCCCCTCAACAACAAGGCGATCGCCGGCCAGTACGCGCCGGGATCGACCTTCAAGATGGCCGTCGCTCTTGCGGCGCTGGAAACAGGCGCGGTCACCCCGGATTCACGGGTCTTCTGCCCCGGTCACGTGGAGCTGGGCAATGCCACCTTCCATTGCTGGAAGCGGGGGGGGCATGGGACCATGAACATGGTCGACGGGATCGTTCAATCCTGCGACGTCTATTTCTATGAGATGGCGCGGCGGACCGGCATCGACCGGATTGCCGCCATGGCCCGCCGCTTGGGGCTCGGGGCGAAGGCCGGCATTGATCTGCCCGGCGAGAAGTCCGGACTGATCCCCAGCCGGGCATGGAAGAAAAAGGTCAAAGGCGAGTCCTGGCAGACCGGCGAAACGCTGCTTGCCGGGATCGGCCAGGGGTTCTTCCTGATCACGCCGCTGCAGTTGGCGGTGATGACCGCCCGGCTGGTGAATGGCGGAAAGGCGGTGCGGCCGCGGCTGACAAAGCAGCTCATTCCCTTCGATGCCCGGGAAACCGCCGGGCCCGATGTGCCGGCGTTCGACTCCCTCGATATTCACCCCTCCCACCTGGAGCTGATGACCAATGCCATGGCCGGGGTGATGAACTCGCCCCGCGGCACGGCCTTCCGCGCCCGGATCAAAGAGACCGGCCGCCGGATCGGCGGCAAGACGGGAACCGTCCAGGTGCGCCGGATCACCAAGGCCGAGCGCGAGACCGGGGTGCTGAAGAACGAGGAATTGCCCTGGGAGGAGCGGGATCACGCCTTGTTCGTCGGTTATGCGCCGGTGGATAATCCGCGTTATGTGGTCTCGGTGATCGTCGAACACGGCGGCGGCGGCGCGTCGGTCGCCGCGCCCATCGCCCGCGATATCCTCCGCGAGGTGCAGGAGCGCGATCCCTCCCGCGGTCAGCCCCGGGCGCGGCTGCCCGAGGATGCCGTGTCCGGGCCGGCGGAGCGGGAAGGGTAGTCCAATGGCGCTTTCCTCCGGCCGCGATCCCGAGCTCACCCTGGGCCGGAAGATTTGGCAGATCCCCTGGATGCTCGTGCTGCTGGTAACGATTACCGCGTCGGTCGGGTTCATCATGCTGTATTCGGCGGCCGACGGCAACGCCGATCCCTGGACCTCCCGCCAGATGCCCCGCTTCGGGGTCGGGCTGGTGGTCATGCTGGTGGTCGCCGTGACCGACATCCGGTTGTGGCTGCGCTATGCCTATGTGTTCTATGGCCTGTCCCTGGCGCTGCTGATCGCCGTGGAGTTCGTCGGCACCGTCGGCATGGGCGCCCAGCGCTGGCTCGATCTCGGTTTTGTCAGCGTCCAGCCCTCGGAGATCGCCAAGATCACCCTGATCCTGGCGCTCGCCCGCTACTTCTATGCCAGCCGGGTCGGGGATGTGGCCCGGCTGACCCATCTGTTTGTCCCGGCACTCTTGATCGCCGCCCCGGTGGGCCTTGTGCTGGGCCAGCCGGATTTCGGGACCGCGGTGCTGCTGTTGTTCACCGGCGTGGTGCTGTTCTTCCTCGCCGGTGTCCGTGCCTGGCTGTTTACTTTCGCCGGCCTGGCCGCCGTCGCCGCCGTTTATCCGATCTGGCAATTCGTGCTGCTCGATTATCAGAAGGCCCGGGTGCTGACCTACTTCCGGCCCGAAAACGATCCCCTGGGCGCGGGCTATCACATCCTGCAATCCAAGATCGCGCTGGGCTCCGGCGGGCTGTTCGGCAAGGGCTTTCTCCAGGGAAGCCAGAGTCACCTGAACTTCCTGCCCGAGAAGCAGACCGACTTCATCTTCACCATGCTGGCCGAGGAGTTCGGCATGGTCGGCGGGTTCGGGCTGCTGGGGCTTTATTTGCTGCTGCTGATCTACGGCTTCGCCATCAGCCTCCGCTGCCGCAACCATTTCGGCCGGCTGGTGGGGATGGGCGTCACCTCGGCGTTCTTCCTCAACATCTTCGTCAACGTGGCGATGGTGATGGGCCTGGTGCCGGTGGTCGGCATGCCCCTGCCGCTGATCAGTTACGGCGGCACCGCCATGCTGATGCTGTTGTTCTCCTTCGGGCTTTTGATGTGCGTCTATGTGCACCGGGACATTACCTTGGGTCCCGGCGCCGCCTCGGGGGACTAGGCGCCGCCCGGCCGCCGCCCGCGCTCGGCAAACCCCCGTATCGGCAAACGCCTGGATTGATGAACGCCTGAATTGATGAACGCCTGTATCGACAAACCCGGGCGCGGTTGCTATATGACGCCTCCCCCAAAGCAGGGGCCTGTTCGCGGCCCCCGGCTTGAAGGCCTGGCGGGCGATTAGCTCAGTTGGTAGAGCAGCTGACTCTTAATCAGCGGGTCCGGGGTTCGAGTCCCCGATCGCCCCCCAGTTTCTTCAATGAGTTACAAAAAACCGATCAGTCAGTGATCCTATCAGGGTAACAACCGGGGTAACATTTCCAGCGAAACGTGGTTACCGCAGCCCGGAGCAATCGGGTGTGAGTGTGGCCTTTACATTGTCTCGCCGTCCTGGAAGAAATGGCCGGGTTTCGGACCGAAGTGATCGACCCCTATTCTCCACCGGATACGGGTGAGCCTGGCGAGCTATTGGCTCATCAGGCCAAAGCGGTCAGCTGTGCGGTTGGCCTGGTCGAACAGATTCCCGTTTAGGCTTAAGGTTAGGCGGACTCGTTGCCGAATATGATCGTCCCGGCCACTGAGAACATGCCGCCGACACCATGTGCGACCGAAACCCGCGCGCCGGGCACCTGGGCCGGAGCGATTCCCCGAAGTTGCCGGATGCTTTCCTGCATGGCGTACATGCCGTACATGCCCGAGTGCATGTAGCTGAGGCCGCCGCCATTGGTATTGAGGGGCAGTGAGCCGCCCGGTGCCGTATTTCGGTCACCCACGAAGGCCGCGGCTTCACCGGGTTTGCAGAAGCCCAGGTCCTCCAGGCCATAGAGAGGCACATGGGCGAAGGCGTCATAAATCATCAGGTGATCGACATCATCGTGGGATATACCGGCTTCGGCGAAGGCTCGTTCTCCCGACAGCCGGAACGCCTTGGATGAAATGAAATCATTGAGCTGACTCACCATGGGGCCCTCGGCGCTCTCGCCCGTCCCCAGGATATAGACCGGAGGGTGCGGAAAATCGTTTGCCCGGTCTGCCGAGGTCATGATCAGGGCGCCACCGCCGTCCGTCCGGAGGCAGCACATCAAGAGGGTGAACGGATAGGCGACCATGCGCGAATTCATGACGTCATTTACCGTAATAGGGTCCTTGAAGGTGGCGCGAGGGTTCAGAGCGGCCCATTCCCGCTGAACCACGGAAACAGGCGCCATGTCCTCCGGCTGCAGGCCATGGGTCTGCAGATAGCGGAGCACCGGAATGGTGAACATTGTGGGAGGAAGGCTGCCGCCGTAGGGGACTTCAAACTGGCCCGCCAGTTTGCCGCCGATAAATTCCGGAAAGCCCTTGGCCTCGACCTGGGAACGGCCGCTTTCCCCGTGGGTGATCAAAACGGTCGTGCACAGACCCGCCTCGATTGCCGCCATCGCGTGCCGGACATGGAGCATGAAAGAGCTTCCGCCGATCAATGTGCCATCGAGCCATGCCGGCGTGATCCCCAGATACTGGGCCAGAACATCCGGCGCCTCGCCAGCCGTGGCGATCCCGTCGATATCCGCCGCGGTCAGGCCGGCATCGGCCATCGTGTTGAGAGCGGCATCTGCATGCAATTGAAGTTCCGATGTTTCGGGGATAACCCCCATGTCCGTTGTTTCCGCCGCACCGACCACGGCCACCGTTCCTCGGGCCATGATATCACGCCACCGGTTTGAAGAAGGGGAGGGTGATTTCGTCGTTTTGCGCTTCAAATGTCACTTCGAGCGGCATGTCGAGAGTGAGTGCCTCCGGCGTCTGGTCGCAGCCGATGATGTTTGTCATCAGCCGGGGACCCTCCTCCAACGTAACGACGGCCACCGAGTAGGGCGGCTCGAGGCCCGGTGCCGGGATACGACTGATGACGTAACTGTATAGGGTCGCCCTGCCGCTGGCCGCAAAGATGGAAACATTTCGGCTGCTGCACTTGGGGCAGAACGGGCGCGGCGGAAAGTATATCTTCCCACAATCGTCACATTTCTGCAGACGAAGCTCTCCGGCCCGGGTGCCCTCCCAAAAGTGAGTTGTCTCTGGTGTCGGCCGGGGCAGTACACGCTCCGTCTGATGGGTCATAGCATCCTCCGTCGAACATTATTTAATTTCTTAATAAATTATCATTTCTTCATATATTTTCGGATCTTATGCGGTTGTTTCTGCAGCTCATTTCATGATATCGTAATTTATTGGTCAGTTAAACAATAAAAATAGACCGTGGCCAATAAGGGAGCGGATGTAACGACATGAGCGTTGAGCGGCCGAACATACTGTTCATCATCACCGACCAACAGCGGGCGGATCATCTAAGTTGTGCCGGAAATCCGGTCCTCAAAACGCCGCATTTGGATTCGCTGGCCGCCCGTGGCCGCCGGTTTGAGAATTTTTATGTGAATTCCGGCATTTGCCAAACCAATCGGGCCACTATCATGACAGGCCAAACCGTTACCCAACACGGCGTTCGGGTGAACGGGATCCCGATTTCACTGGACTCTGTGTGTTATACCCACCTGCTTCAGGCCGGCGGGTACGAAACAGCCCTTTTTGGCAAAGCCCACTTCCAAAATATGACCACCGAGCGGCCCAGTTTCCGGCAGGCAGCCGAAGACCTCGATCCACCGCCCGAAGACCTGCGTGACTCCCGCACTCGTATTCGCTCGGGTCCGGAATATGACCGGGAGCTGAACTTTCAAAACTCAATAGATCCGAGGGTCGATGAGCGGAAAGGTGACTACTACGGATTTGAGCGCTTCCGTGTTTGCACCTGGCATGGGGATGATGTTCAGGGACATTACACCCAATGGCTTCGGGAACGGTTTCCCGATGAGGCCAAGAATCGTTCCAGCGTAAATCCGGAGCCCGACCCGCGCTACAACGCGCCACAAGCCCGGAAACCCCGCATGCCGGAGGAACTCTATCCGACCAACTATGTCGCCGAGATGACTCTGGAGTATCTCGATGACTACGTGAAAAGGGGCCAGGATAAACCGTTCTTCGTCCAGTGCAGTTTTCCGGACCCCCATCATCCCTTCACACCGCCCGGGAAGTATTGGGACATGTATGATCCGGCGGACATCGAATTGCCGTCCTCCTTTTACCATCAGCCTCATGACCAGACGCCTATCTTGGCGCGCCTGCATCAGGAATTAGCAGATGGAACGGCGAAAAGGGACTGGGTGCGGCCCTACGCCGTGACGGAAGACGAGGCAAAACAAATCACCGCCCTTACTTACGGCATGGTCTCGTTCATCGATGACAGTGTCGGACGAATATTGGCGAAACTGAAGGAGCACAGCCTCCACGAGAACACCGTCATCATCCTGACCAGTGACCACGGTGACTGGATGGGGGACCACGGGCTGATGCAAAAGGCGCTGCTCCACTACCAAGGGCTTATTCGCGTGCCCTTTATCTGGCAGGACCCCGATGACGAGGCCTCCGGACAAACTCACAGCGGGATCGGCTGCTCACAGGACATCCCCAATTCGATCCTTGCCCGGGCTGGATTGGCACCTTCGGCAGGCATGCTGGGAGAAGACCTGAACAAAATTATGTTCGACGACGAGGCGTCGCGGCGGGACGGTGTGGTCGTCGAGCAGGCGACCTCGCTTCCTCTGCCCGGCCGCGACTCGCCTTTGCGGGTAAAGACCTACGTCGACCGCGACTGGAGGGTTTCCTATTACGCCGGGGAAGACTGGGGAGAATTATACGACCTCCAAAACGACCCTGGTGAGATCGTCAATCTCTGGGCCTCTGAGGCTCATAAGGTCGTCCGGCTCGAATTGATGGAGCGCATGCTGAAAAATATCGTTCACTATGAATCGCGGACGCCACTCCAGGTCATGACCGGCTGAATTCCATGGTTACGGCTGAAGACACACTCAAGAAAAACCCCAACCGCAAGACCGGCAACAGGACTCGCAGCGCCCGACGGGGCAGGCCGTCATTGACCGAGATGGCAAGCCGGGAAAGTTCCCGGGAGCTGTTGCTCAGATCCGCGATCAATGCTTTTGCCAGGCATGGCTTCGAAGCGGTAAGCACAGGCTTAATCGCCGAAAACGCCGGTATGTCCCAGTCCATGGTTCACTACCACTTCAAAACCAAAGAGCAGATTTGGAGGGCGGCCATCGAACAATTGATGCGGGACCTTGGTGAACGGTTTCCCCTGGCGAAGGATGAACTGAAGGACCTAGACCCCGTCAGCCGGCTCAAGGTTCTGGTGCGGCGCTTCGTGAAAATGAGTGCCCTGGATGTCAGTCTCAGTCGGATCATGGTCCACGAAGGTACGACACCCGGTCCCCGCCTCACATGGATCGCCGACAAATTCCTAAAGCAGGGTTTTGAGCCGTTTGACGAGACCGTGACGGCAGGCATCAAGATCGGCCAGATAAAAAATCTACCCGTTTACACGGTGACCCATACGATCATCTCCGCTGCCGCCATGACCTACTGCCTGGCGCCCGTTGTCGAGGCCACCCACGGCGTCGATCTGTCGACCACCCGGACAATGGACGAGTTGGCGGACAGCGTTTTGAACATTCTATTCGACGGCCTTCTCGCCAGGCCGGATCTGAACGGAGCGGCTCAGTGATGGGTCTCAGTGGATAGATGTTTGCCCAAGCTCTCGCCAGAACCGCCCAGATATTTGGCAATCGTCCGGCGCTGATAAGCCCGGCTGGTCGACAGACCTGGGAGGAGTTTGCCGGGCGGATACAGTCGGTCGCCCACAGCCTGCGGGACCTCGGCTTGGTACCGGGGGACAAGATTGCGGTCCTCGCCGCCAACTCCCCGGAGCACCTGACCATGATGTACGCGGTACCGTGGATGGGCGGCGTGCTTGTTCCGCTAAACACACGGCTCTCCGCGGAGGAAATGCGGCGGATCGTTGACGAAGCGGAAGTCAGAGGCCTCGCCGGTGACGGCGCCAACAAGGATGCAATAGCCTCTCTCGCCCAGGCCGTTAGCCGGGATCTCGTGCTGATTGATCTCGACGGACAAACCGGCCAGGGGCACCGGCTCAAGGATATGGAAAAAGCAGAAGGCCTCAAGCCCTGGAGGTCGGACATGTCCGAACTCTCTGCGCTGTATTACACCGGCGGAACAACAGGCCGCCCCAAAGGCGTCATGGTCAGTGACGGCGCATTGACGGTTCAAACCCTCAATCTCGTCAATGATCTGAATATCTCTTCGGAGACGGTGTACATCCACGCCCCTCCCATTTTTCATTTGGCGGGTGCGGGAGTTTCACACGCATGCTCTTTCACCGGGGCCACCCATGTATTTCCGGCGGACCTATCTCCGGAAACGTTCTTGGAAACGGTATCCGACGAGAAAGTGACCCTCGTTAGCCTGATCCCGACGATGCTGGCCGGCATGATGGAGTCGCCTGATGTGGGGGATGCATTCAGGGCCGTTCACACCATCGTCTACGGCGCAGCGCCTATATCCGAGGCGCTACTGCGCAAAGTAATGGAACGGTGTCCAGATGTGAACTTGATCCAGATTTACGGGCAAACGGAATGCACGGGCCCTTGCCTCATTTTGCCACCCGAGCGTCATGTGATTTCGGGACCGTTGGCGGGAAAACTAAGTACCGCCGGGCGGGCAAATATGACCAGCGAGGTCCGTATCGAAGGTGAAGCCGGACAGTCCGCGCCGCCCGGGACGGCCGGCGAGATCCTGATCCGGGGTCCGTCAGTTATGCTGGGATACTGGAAACAACCGGACATCACTGAAAAGACGTTGAAGGATGGATGGCTCCACACCGGTGATGTGGGTGTCATGGATGAGGATGGGTTTGTCCGGATTGCCGACCGCCTAAAAGACATGATCGTCACCGGGGGTGAGAACGTATTTTGCGGCGAGGTGGAAAACGCCATCAGCGGCCACCCCGAGGTAAGCGCTTGTGCCGTAGTGGGTATTCCGGACGAGAAATGGGGAGAACGGGTTCACGCCGTTGTGGTCGTGAATGAAGGGGCATGCCTGACGGAAGAAGCACTCCGGGACCACTGCAAGAACCTCATCGCCGGATACAAATGTCCCCGGAGCGCGACCTTCACCGATGAACCGTTGCCCTTAAGCGCCGTCGGCAAGGTCCGCAAGGACCTTATCCGCGAACGGATCAAGGGATAAAGGAGGAAGCATGATCCAGGACACCATGCCGCGAAGGCTGTTTTCTCCCGAACACGACATGTTCCGGGATCAAGTGCGGCGCTTTATCGAAGCCGAAGTCCTGCCCTATCACGACCAATGGGATGAAGAAGGAGTCGTTTCCCGCGAAGTTTGGGAGAAGGCCGGTGCCGCCGGCATGCTGTGCCCGACTGTCCCGGAAGAGTATGGAGGTGTCGGCGCCGATTACCTATTCAGCGTCGTCGTGATGGAAGAAATGGCCCGGGTCGGTGCCTCCGGTCCAGGCTTCAGCATTCACTCGGAGATGGCCGCGCCCTATCTGGAGCGCTTCGGCAACGAGGATCAAAAATCCCTCTGGCTCCCAAAGTTCGTCAGCGGGCACTCAATTTCGGGCATCGCCCTGACGGAACCGGGTGCGGGCAGCGATCTCCGCCGGATGTCCACAAGCGCCAAGAAGACCAATGCCGGATACGTATTGAATGGCCAGAAGGTCTTCATCTCCAACGGCCAGATTGGTGATGTGTTCTTCGTTGCTGCCAAGACCAAGGACGAATACGCCACCGATAGCATGTCGCTGTTCCTGGTCGAAGCCGATACACCCGGTTTCACGCGGGGCAAAAACCTGAAAAAAATCGGTGCCAAAGCGCAGGACACGTCGGAACTGTTTTTCGACAATGTTGAGGTGCCTCATGAAAATTTGGTGGGCGGAGAGGAAGGGCGAGGATTCTTCCAACTAATCCACGGCCTTGCACGGGAACGGCTGACCATCGCCGTCTCAAGTCTCGCGAAGTCAGAGGGAGTTTTTCGTGACACCGTTGCCTATGTCGCCGACCGGGAACTGTTCCACAAGAAACTGGCCGACTTTCAGAATACCCAATTCAAACTGGCCGAAGTTCACACGGAACTTACCGTCGGCCGGTGCATGATCGATCGCCTGCTGGAAGAGTACGTGGAGGGCGAACTAAGTGCGGAGACGGCAGCCGCGGCAAAACTCTGGACCACCGAAATGCAGGGGCGGACCGTCGACACCTGCCTGCAGTTGTTCGGCGGGTGGGGCTATATGTGGGAATACCCCGTCGCCCGCGCCTACGCCGAGGCGCGTGTCGAGCGGATCGCCGGGGGATCATCGGAGGTTATGAAATCCATCATCAGCAAATCGCTGTTTAAGAAAATGGATATTAGGGCTGATTTCAGCTAGGGGATGAGAAATCAGGATGTCAGTCATTAATATCGAAGACTACGGCGAGGGCGTACACGCGATCGTATTCGACCGTCCTGACTCATCCCATAACTTCATGAACCGTGAGGTTGTCAACGAACTTCATGAGGCTGTGAGGAACTTGGCCGCCGACACCAGCGTAAAGGGTGTGGTCATCGCCTCAGCCAAGAAGTCCTTTCTGGTCGGCGGAGATCTGAAGGAATTGCAGGCCCTCAAGGACCCCGCCGATGCGGCGTCGATCATAGAAACCGTTCAGTCCTGCATGCGGGATATGGAGCTCGCTCCCAAACCTTTTGTGGCCGCGATCAACGGCTTGGCATTGGGTGGCGGTCTGGAGATCGCGCTCGCGTGCACCTACCGAATTACCACGGATGATCCGCGCCTCAAGCTGGGTTTGCCGGAGGTCTCCCTAGGCCTTATTCCCGGCGCCGGTGGCACCCAGCGGCTCCCCCGACTCGTTGGATTGGCGGCAGCGTTGCAGATCATGATCGAAGACCGGCAGGTCACGGCGGCCAAGGCGCATGAGATCGGGCTGATTGACCTGATCGTCCCCGCCGACGAGCTCATGGATCAAGCCAAGGAGGCCATTCTTTCGAACGCCGCGCCGGCGGACCAGCCTTGGGATCGGGACGGATTCTCCCTGCCCGGGCCCCCGCTTCAGTCGCCGGAGGGAGAGGAGATCATGGCAACGATGTGGGCCAGGGTCCGGCGCAGAAAGCCTGGTCTGGAACCGGCACCTGAAGCGATCATGGAGGCTGTCGAAGGCGGTGTGGTGGACGCCATCGACGACGGTTTGTCTTTGGAACGAGAAGAGTTCGCGGGTGTTGCGGCCTCCAAGGTCGCCAAAAATAAAATCCGGACACTGTTCTTGGGCTTGAATGCCGCCAATGGGATGAAAGACCGTCCGAAAAATGTTGCCTCGTTTGACATAAGAAGCGTGGCGGTTGTCGGCGTGGGCCAGATGGGATCGGGTATCGCCTATTGTGCCGCGCTGGCCGGATACGATGTTTATCTTTTGGAGGCTGACGAAGACCGGCTTGAGACCGGAACCGCGTCGATTGCCAAACGGGTTCAGAGCGCCGTTGAGCGCAATCGCATGAAACCGGATGCCGCCGAAGCAATGCTGGCCCGCCTGAATCCTACTACGTCCTATGGCGATATCGCCGATGTCGACATGGTGTTTGAAGCTGTCTCCGAAGTTCAGGAAGTCAAGGATCAGGTCACTGCCGCTCTGTGTGCCGTGATCCGCTCTGAAGTGCCCATTGCCAGCAACACCTCGACCATACCGATTTCCACCCTTGCCCGAAGCGCTACAGATCCAGAGCGCTTCATCGGACTGCATTTCTTCGCACCCGTTGACCGTATGAAGCTGGTCGAGGTCATAAAAGGGGAAGAGACTGACGAGAACACACTGGCCCGGGCTCTCGATGCGGTAGCGGGCATGCGAAAGACGCCCATCGTCGTAAATGACGGGCTCGGTTTTTTTACCAGCCGTGTGGTTGGGGCCTATACCGGTGAGGCGTTTACGCTCTTGGCCGAGGGGCTGTCACCCGAACTGATTGATGACGTTGCACTCAAAGCAGGCTTGCCCATCGGACCCCTGTCCATGGCCGACATTACATCCCTGACGCTGCTCAAAGACATCGTTGCCTCAATCTCCGGCGATGGATCTAAAACGGGGCTAAGAGGGCTCAGATTAACCGAAGCTCTCGATCAACTGACTGAGGCCGGCAGGACGGGCAAAGCCGGCGGCGGCGGTATCTATGATTATGATGATTCCGGTCAGAAGGCATGGTCGGGCCTGCCAGGGTGTTTCCCTCCAGCAGGTGAGGAGCTTGAGCGCGATCTCATTGAGAAGCGTCTTCTCTACGCCCAATCATTGGAAGCGGTGCGGGCAATCGAAGAAGGCGTGATACAAAACCCGATTGACGCTGATGTGGGATCCGTCCTGGGGTGGGCGTTTCCATCCGCCTATGGCGGGGTAATCGGCCTTATCGACACCGTGGGAGTTTCGCGGTTTGTCGTGGAATGCGATGAGATGATGGAGCGATTCGGGGGACGCTTCGAAGCGCCTCAAATTCTGCGCGATATGGCCGCCCGCAACGAGAAATTCATCGCGGATTAGCTCCATGGGTCCGCTGGCAGGCTATCGAATTGTAGAATTGGGCGGCCTCGGCCCTGCACCCATGTGCGGCCTCCTGTTGGCCGATTTGGGGGCCGAGGTCATTGTCGTCGAACGTCCAGGTGAAGCGGAGGTGGGTGCGGACCCGGCGCTGGCCATCGAGCGCCGCGGCAAGCGTTCGATCGAACTGGACCTCAAGGAGAGCCGTTCCGTCGACATCATCCTGAAATTGGTGGAGACCGCGGACGGACTGATTGAAGGATTCCGCCCTGGCACCGCGGAGCGGCTCGGCATGGGGCCGGAGGAGTGCCTCGCGCGTAACCCCAAACTTGTCTACGGCCGGGTGACGGGTTGGGGACAGGATGGTCCGCTCGCTGAAACCGCCGGACACGACATCAATTACATTGCGCTTTCGGGCGCACTGCATGCCATCGGGCCGGCAGACGGTGGGCCGTTACCGCCATTAAACCTCGTGGGCGATTACGGCGGAGGCGCCTTGTACCTCGCCTGTGGGCTTTTGGCAGGCCTCCTGGAAGCACAGAAATCCGGTCGCGGGCAGGTCATCGATGCAGCGATGTTGGATGGGGTCCTGTTTCAAATGTCGCTGTATTTCACCCTGGCCGCGATGGGCAGGTGGCAGGAAACACGCGGGCGCAATCATCTCGACGGCGGAGCACCCTATTACCGGACTTACGAGACCAAGGACGCAAAGTTCGTTTCGGTCGGCGCCTTGGAGAACAGGTTTTATGAGGAGCTCGTCCAGAAACTGGAGTTGGATATCGGCGGGTTGCCGGATCGCCATGATCCTGCCAACTGGCCGGTCCTTTCGGAAAGATTTTCGAGCGTTTTCAGATCAAAGACCCAGGCTGACTGGTGTGCGTTGCTCGAAGGCACCGAAACTTGTTTCGCGCCGGTCCTGCCGCTGTCAGAGGTGTCCAGCCACCCTCATATCAAGGAACGGGCTGCTATCGTGGAGTACGCCGGCAGGGCACAGCCAAGCCCCGGACCCCGCTTCGGCCGGAGCCAACTCACTGCGCCGGATCCCCCGGAGGCAAAAGGCGCCAGCACAGAGCAGATTCTAAAGGCGCTTGGTTTCTAAACATGTATAGAAAGAACTGACAGGGATGCGCTCAGTTACCCTACAGACGCCATAACTGTTATATTTCCTTGGGTTACGCCGATATCGAGACCGCCGCACCATGCCAGGGATGCGCACGCATACCCTCCGATTTGATTTCAGGTGTTGACTATCGTGTTGCTATTCCGGGCGTCTTGCGATAGATTCGGCCCATGACCGAACCCAACTCCGCAAAGCGCGTGGCCCGGGTGAAACTCACCCTCACCAAGCGCACCGTCGAGGCGCTGGAGCCCGCCGGCAAGTCCTGGATCGCATGGGACGACAAGCTGGTCGGCTTCGGCTGCCGCGTCCAGCCCTCGGGCACCAAGTCCTTCATCGTCAACTACCGTCCCGGCGACGGCGGCCGCAAGGCGCCCAACAAGCGCGTCGTCATCGGACGCTTCGGCCGGATCACCCCCGACCAGGCCCGCACCAGGGCGAAGGACCTGCTCGGGCGGGTCGCCCGGGGCGAGGACCCGGCGGGCGAGCGGGCCGAGGCGCGGGGCGTGCCGACCCTGGCCGAGGCCTTCGAGACCTACATGAAGGCCAACCCGAACCGCGCGGACAACACCGTCAGCCTCTACCGCCTGAACCTGCGGGTCAATCTCGGCGATTGGGTCAAGCGCCGGCTGGATGCGATCACCCGCCAGGACGTGGAGGACCGGTTCAACCTGATCACCGGGAGGCACGGCTGGGCCGGGGCCAACCAGACGATGTCGATGCTGCGCACGATCTACCGCCGGCCCTGCGTTGACCACGAGGGCTTGCGCAATCCGGTCGAGCTGTGGCTGGCGGCGGGCGGGCGGTTCAACCGCAAGCGGCGGCGGCGCATCGCGGGTCCGGCGGAGGTATTGCCGCGCTGGCGGGCGGGCATCGAGGCCGTGGCGCTCAAGCCGGCGACCCGCGATATCTTCCTGACCGGGCTGTACACCGGCATGCGGGTGGGCGAGGTGGTGTCGCTGCGCTGGGAGCGGGTCGACCTGGAGCGGCGCATTCTCCGGGTCGAGGAGACCAAGACCGGCGAGCCGCTGGAGCTTCCGGTCACCCGGCAGCTCGCGGCGATCTTCGAGCGCCGCCGGGCGGCGTGCGCCGAGCCCGGCGCGGAACCGGAGGGCTGGCTGTTCCCCTCGCCGAGAAAGAACGGGCCGGGTCATGTCTCGCAACTGTCCCGGTTCTATCGCGCCATTACCGGGGCCGCCGGGACCCGCTTCTGGTTCCACGGCCTGCGCAACGCCTTCATCACGGTGGCGGAGCGCGAACTCATGCTGCCGCGCTCGCTGACCAAGCGGCTGGTCAACCACGCGCGGCCCGGCGACGTGACCGAGGGCTATGCCGCCGACTGGACGGTGGAGCAGCTGCGCGAGCCAGCCCAGCGGGTGGCCGACCGCATCGACGAGCTGACGGCGATTCCCGTGCCGGTTCCGGGTTCGGCCCGCGCCGCCTGAGGCGGCCGCCGGGCGACGAATTCACCCGCCGGTTCGCCGGAACCGGCTCGTCCGGGGCGCCGGACGGAGGGCGCGAATAATTTTTTTTCGCGTCATTCGCAGACAGGCGCGGACAGGCGCAGCCTGGCGTACGAACTGTAGGAATTCCCATACTGAAAGCGGATTGCGGGGCTTCGCCGCGCCCCTATCTTGTTGTCCATGATGGCGATCCGCACCCTCCCCGGTGGCGGGTGGGTGCCAGCGAACTGTCGCGTGCTGTGTTTGCACGGAGCAGCGCTCGGAACTCGCTACCGCCGAAAGGGCCGGCGGCCAAGGTCTTATCATTTTCACGCATCTGAAGTGCGGGATAGTTCTTGACACCCTCGAAAAGAGGCATAAATATCCCACATCTCAGATTCGGGATATTCATAATGCTGCACCTAGTGGGCGAAACCATCGATGCTAAGCGGGCGTACCGCCGCGCGCAGGCGGGGGCACTGATTCAACTTGTCCGCGGTATCTATGTCGAGTGCGGGAGCGACGTCGAAACCGTGGTTCTCGGCCATGCCGTGCGTATCGCACGATATCTCTACCCTAATGCCCACTTATCGTCAGCGAGTGCGATTCTGCTAGGGCCGGCACCGGACGGAAGGCTGTTTATCAGCGGCCGGCGCAATCAACGTACACGCCTTCGAACACTTGAGATAATCCAGAACACGGCTCCGCGGAACCCATCGACGGCCAGTGCCGTGATCGAGGACGATATGGGTGAGTTGCGCGTCGACGTGTCCTCGCCGCGTCAACGGTTTCTGGAGGCCTTTCGACTGAGAAGCGAGCACGCCAGCGCGATCACGCTTCAGATGCGCAATCGGATGGCCGCACGTCTGGTCGAGGAATACGGTTCGCCGCAGGCCGCGGCAGATTCCGTTTGGGCGTTGGCAAGGAAGAATGAGTGGTATCGGGAAGGCGAACGCGCGGAACGTTTCTTCCTGCAACAACCCGGCGCGGCCAAGGTGCCAGCGAACAAGGCGGCCTTTGATCTTCTGGTTTCCTGGCACGGCGAGCTGCTTGGCCATTTGACACATGACGGTTTCGAATGGGGGTGGAAACCCCGGAGACGCGGCGGGCCGGCGCTGGTGCGGCAAACCACGCCCGGAAAACTCCCGCCCCTCATCGAATCGCTTCTGCCCGAAGGTTGGCTTGCCCAAGTCCTTGAGGAACGCGACGAACGCGATGTACTACGCGGCGGGCGACGCTACATGTCCAACATCGCGATCGCCCGGAGCCGTGACGAACTGGCGACGTTACCACCGGATATCCTCGTGGCGCCGCTCGCCGCGTTCATTGAGGCGGGCCGCTTTACCGGACGCTACGCTGGACCGGAGCGCGGAGACATTGAGGAGACTTTCGAGCGAAAGCTCGCTGATCTCTTCGCGCGGGTCGGGACACCGCGCCTGTCGGGGGTCCAGATCAAGGCACCGATGAGTCTCCTTACCGACGGGACTCTGGTGCCCGCCTTGGACCGTCCGTTCACGCACATCCTCAAACCCGCCGGAACTGCGGGGATCGAGACATTGCCGGCCGCCGAATGGCTTTGCCTCGAATTGGGCCGGGCCGGTGGCTTCGACGTACCGGTGGCTGCATTGATAGAGATGCCCAATGGCATGCCGCCGGCGTTGCTGGTTGAGCGTTTTGACATCCGGCGCGGCGTGGAAGACCAGCGTCGTCTTGCCCTGGAAGACTTTTGTTCGATCCTGGACCTGCCGGCCTCGGCCAAGTATGACAGCACAATTGAACGCGTGGCCAAGGGTCTCCGACCACTGTCAACTGATCCGGTCTCGGATCTCAGTATTCTGTTTCGTCGTGCCGCCCTCGCTTGGCTAATCGGTGATGGCGACATGCACCTGAAGAATCTGGCGATCCTCAAGACGGCCGAAGCCGGCGCGAAGGCATTTGCATCGATCCGGATTGCACCGCTCTATGACGCGGTTACGACCCGGGTTTTTCCCGGTCTAGCCGGTGATCGCATGGCCCTGAAGCTCAACGGCAAGGATGACCGACTGCGTCGCCAGGATTTTCTTATGCTGGCGCGAACAATTGGGCTGTCCGGCGCGGAAGCCGAAATCGCATTGACGGACCTGACCGGACGGCTTTCCCGACGCGCAGGCACTTTAGACCTGCCCGAATTTGCGCAGGGGTGGGGAGCAGCGAGCACGATGCGAGACAGGGTGATCGGTATTGTCGCGGAACGATCAGCTGCACTGATGGAAACCCTGTCTTGAGAAAAGCTTCCGCGATGATCGCAGTCGATGATCAGCGGGCGGGCCGTCATGTCTCACCTGCTGAGGGGGATTACCGCTGCAAATCGCAATGGGCAGATTGCGCCGGGTTTGGTGGCGTCAGCAGGGATGGGTCCGCAACGCGGGGACCGTTCAGTCCAGATCCTCTCCATTCGCTCGCACGATTTCCAGCAGTCTTTGAAACCGATGGTCCTGCTCGAGGTCTGGCTGGGCGGCCTGTACGGCACTGAGGCACGTTGCCAGGTCGGCGAAGTACCCTCGAGCTGCGTCACCCACAATTCGGTTCAGGAGCTCAAGTGCTGACTCAGGAAAACGGGTATCCAGTTGGGTTTCATGAAGGGAATGCGCAATTTGGTCGGGGTACTGCAACGGCCGCAACCAAGACGAGACTTGTGCCATTGCCTCGGAAAACCCATCCCCCGCCGCAATGCACGCTTCGGCAAAGCTCTCCGAGACCGATTCCGAAATAGCATCAGGCGTGTTTGGCCAGATCGACACCAGATAGGGCGCCGCCCTGTTCCTCCAGTAGTCGGCTCTCCGGTCGCCGGCACTGTCGACTGCGCGAGAAAAAGTATCGGCCGCATGGTCAAGCGCGTCCTGGGGAAATGCTCGCATCGCAAGTGCCAATTCGCGCTTTCCGAAGATGTCTCCTGGGTCGAGCCCTGCGAATGTCAGCAATGAGGCGTACTGTTCACGGTGTTGGCCAAGTTGGGCGTAATGGTTAGCCGTATCCAGGAACGCCGGCTTGAGCAATTCCATCAAAGGTGGATAGAGCCTCGGCGACCATAGGAACCCTTCCCATGCCGAGCGTGCTTCCACCTCAGCGTTTTCCCACTCGAAGAGAGGAAGCAAGAACCGGGTCGCCCATTCGCGGTCCACCCTGAACAAGGAGATCACGTGGGTTGCCAGCAACAAACGGCCATGCCGAAACTTCGGAACCCCCGTGTCGCACAGCTGAGTAAACACCCGCCTTGGTTCGTCGGCCAGGCCTCGTTGATCCTCAAGGTCGCTTCGGTACCACCAGTGAAGCAGCGCCTCCGTCACCTGTCCCACAGGATGGTTGATCGCACGCCCGAGGAGACTGTCGCCCTCCTCTTCGACCTCGTAATCGACCGCCAGCAAGCGATCGCACAGCGCGAGAAAAACTGCTTCATGTCCTTCGAAGGTCCTGGCCTGCTTCTCCAGCCACCAGCTCACACCATGAGAAAGCTCCTGCAGCTTCTCCCCCGGCACATTAGCCAATACCAGGGCTATGACGCGCCAAGAGCGTTCCCGCAGCTCGTCCTCCGACCACCGCTGAAGTGCCTCACGCCACCGACCGCTCGGCCATATTCCTTCCGCCGCCAACGCAGCCAGTGCCGCCGCGGCCTCATCGAAATCGTCGCGGCAGCGCTCGCGCCAGTCGTCGGGCCGCCAATCGTCCGGCTCGGGATTGTCGCGCAGCCATTGGATCAGTCCGTCTCGGTCACGAGGCGCGGCAACGTGAACGCGCAGCTCTCCGGCGTCGCCTGTCCACGTCGGAAACTCGTCGCGTTCATTCGCAGTCAGCTCCCAATTCGGGAATTTTGCAGAGATCTCGTCCAGCCGGCTCCGGGCAGCCGCACCCAGTTCCGCCCCGTTCCGGCTGATCTTGGCCAGTCGCAACCAGACCTTGCTTTCCTGTATCCGTATCCAGCGCTCCTCTTCGATATCGGGCCTGTACATTTCGCGTGGCGGTCCGGCGAGTATGGCCCGCTCAAGCCTGGCCAATTCGTCTTCATCGAGTTGCGGCCCAAAGGCGACCAGCAGGCGCATGGTCTCCCGCTGGGTCTCCACCGACCAAAGCCACCAATTGTCGTCGGCTAGCAGCCACCCGAGTCCCTGACTTCGAGGAACGATGCCGTCCTGCGCGGCGGCAAAGAACGCCAGGCGGCGGAACAGAGGGTAGGGGATGCTGTAGCCGATGAAGCACACGACGAAGTTCCGAAGCAGCTCGCTGACGAAACGCGCTGCCCAACGCTCCGTGAGGTAGGCAAGGCCGAAGTCGCCGCTCGAGACGACCAGATTGTCCAGGCTCTTGTCGGCCGCGTTCTCGGGTAGCAGGCCGTGGAGGTACACCAATCCATCCCAGCGTTGCTTGGGGACGGGTAGCAACGGGGCTTCGAAGCGTTCGGCAGAAGGTCGACCGTTCGCGATTACATACTCGAACAGCCGGTCGAAGTTGGTTGTGATCAGCCGAGTGCGACGCTCGCGGCATTCCGCCAGAGTCAGCAACGCCTCGTGCGTGGCAGTCGCATTGGAGGCAGAAATGTCCGGATCGAGGATCTCCGCGATTTTCCGGCGCACGGCTTGACGTCCACCGACGAAATTCGCCTCGAGCAAACCCACGGCCGTGTCATAACGCTTGGATTTGATGGCTGCGGTTTGCACCGGATTCGGGATGATCCCCAGGCGGGAATAGAGTTCATCCACCAGCCCGGCAAATCCTGGCAAGCCAGCCGGATAGGAGATTCCAGCGCCACAGAAAAAAACGACACGGCCTTCTTCGTGCGCCTGCAACACCCGCTCGGGAACATCTGGACCTCCCCGCACGAACTGCATGTGGGACACCCCCAACTCTCTTGTACTTAGCCTCCAGGCCCTCGAACTGATCCGGCGCAACCGAAACAGGGGCCTTTTGCCCGTTGATTACCTCACTTCGACCATCCGCGTCACGAATCTTCGCGTAACGGCCAGCAACGATCGCCTCGTGCGTGATCCGCTTTTTGCAAACGGGCGCGCCGCACGGCTACCTCTGAGGGGGTATCGACTTACCGCTGGCCCGCCGACGCTTTAAGGGGCTCGTATTCTGCCTCAACGGGCGGAGCCATCCGGCATCTTATCGGGATCGAATGACTGGCCGACCTATTTCTCGCGTTCTCTGTGTGACGGTTTCCACGGCGGTTGAATTTGTTCTACCGTCCAACCGCGTACTTCCTTCGGCCAACCGGTGCGTTCATCGACCTCTGTCGGCACGGGCGGGTGTTTTCCGCCTTCGGAACACATTTGAGCAGCGGTGATCCCAGCGCCTCCGCACTGGAACCATCCGCGCTCGCCTGTGATCGTATTCTCGACCCAATTGCCGTACTGACAGCGTGGTGGCGGTTTGTTGCGTCTTCGCCTCGGCATGACTTAACTGTACCCGCTTTCTTTCTCCCACGCGCGTGCTGAAGCCTCTGACGTAAGGCCGTCCACAACTTTTGAGCTTCCGTACGGCCACTTCTGCTTATGTTCTTTTTCACGTCTTACAGGGTCAACCGTGATCCCCCCGTAAACAGCAAAAAAAATGCGGAATAATTTACTAACCTATTGTGATTCCTATATAAAATATCGATCTTTGATCTGGCCTCCACAAACAGTCATCAAGGCGAATGCAGTTTTTTTCAATTTTCTACGCATCTTGGTCGTAGATCGGCGTCGCCTGTCGACATTTCGACCGAGAACGCTCGTGCTGGCGGTCGCGGTACCGGCTTTCTTTGTGTTCGGCGTGCTGCTCGAGCAGCAGTTCCAGATCGTGCCGCTCCATGATCCGACCAGTGGCTGGAGCGACCACATCTGGCAGAACTACGGCCGCGCGATCTTCGACAGCGCGGACGATTCGAGGCGCACGGACAAGGCGATCGAGTGCAGGTTTCCCGTTTATGCGCCTTGACGGCCCGACAAAACGGCCTGGTCTTGCCCGTTCACTTTACATACGCGTTGCCCTGGCAGAGCGGCACGCGTAGCCCCCGATTTACCGGACGGCCGCGGTATGAGCGACGGTCTCGGGTCCCTCTTCACCGAACCGTGTGGCGGCGAAGCCGATGACGAGCCCGACGATGGCGCCCTCGGCGACAAACCAGAACGGGGAAGACAAGATGCCCTCCGGACCGAACAGGGACACCATGGCGGCGGCCAGCGTGTCATAGGCAAAGAATGTCAGCACGAAGTTCATCCACGCCCCCAAGAGCGGTGCCAGGAACCACCACGGCATCGGTAATTTCAGCACGGGGTTCCACGTGTAGACGCCGAATACGCCGATGATCGCACCCAATGTTATGTACCAGAGAAATATTCCTCAGCGCAGCAGACTATCGTCGCCCACCGGATAGACAGTGAGGTAGATAAATCCCGCAAGGCCGAACAGGGCGCCGAGCATTTTACCGACGGCGATGCGGGTATCCAAAGAGGGATTGCCGAACATTCTAACCTCCAGGGTCATTGGCGTTGCCGGTTAGGCTGGAGCAACCGCAATCGGCCGCAACCGATCAACCGAATTCGTATTGACGATGCGTTCGGTGCAAGAACCGATGGTCGGCGGTGTGGGCTTGGGAGCTCGCGGGTCGGCGCGAGGATCAGGGCACGCGGTCTATGCGGACCTTTGCCTTGCCCCTTGCGATGGTTCCTGCCTTTGGGCCTTCCTTGAGTTTGACCTTGAGTCTGGCCGTGACGCGCTTCGGAGAGCTGGTGGAGGATGGGCAGCGCGAAGGCAGCCGTCTTGCCGGTTCCCGTTTGGGCGATGCCGAGCAAGTCCTTACCGATGAGAAGTTGGGGGATGGCCTGCGCCTGGATCGGCGTCGGAATGACGTGTTTTCTGGCGTTCAATGCACGTTGGATCGGCTCGGCGAGGCCGAGGTCCGAAAAATTACGAGAGTTCACTTATGATATCCTCATAAGCCCGGTTGCACGAACGGCGTCCATGACACGATTGGCATGGCGCGATCGGGCCCGGGCATTTTGGCCTGCCCCAGGCGCGGCTGGAGTGGCATATTTTTTGAAAATTGTTCCCGGGAAATGGTGCTGCCGTTCGGCTGCACATCGCGCTATCGCGAGACAATGAGTGTTACTTAAATGAGGCTTCGCCCCGATTCTGTCAAGGAAATCAATTTTTTTTCGGATTTGGGATCGCTGGTTGCCCTCATTCTCTGGGCAGGTTCAGGCGCACGGCGATGGCGGCGGAGGCGATCACGGCGACG
This sequence comes from Rhodospirillales bacterium, assembly GCA_965213765.1. Taxonomy (GTDB): domain Bacteria; phylum Pseudomonadota; class Alphaproteobacteria; order Rhodospirillales; family UBA2165; genus JAJDXO01. The sequence continues at coordinate 3,612,697 of OZ243926.1, forward strand.
TCGTTCCGTACGTCGTCCGGTGCGCTCGAGCGGCGGGGCGCGCCGGCCGCCATATTGGATCAGCCGGACGGGCAGGCGGCGGAGGTGTACGGGGGCCGCCTGTTGGTGCTGCGGCCCGATCTGCATGTGGCGTGGCGGGGGGATGCCGCGCCGGACGACCCGGAGAGCATCGCGGCCGTCGTCACGGGACATGGATAGGAGGGGACAATGCTGGAGCTTTATCATCACGGCAGTTCGGTATGCGCGGCCAAGGTCCGCCTGGCGCTGGCCGAGAAGGGCCTGGAGTGGAAAGGCCGCTACATCGACATCCTCAAGGGCGAGCAGTTCGAACCGGATTTCCTGGCCGTCAACCCGCGCGCCGTGGTCCCCGCGCTGGTCGACGGCGGAAGGGTGATCGTCGAATCCTCGGTGATCTGCGAATATTTGGAGGAGAAGTTTCCCGATCCCCGCCTGATGCCGGACGATCCCGGTGCACGGGCCGAACTTGGCTTCCTGAACAAGAAAAAGCGGGAGGTCGTTGTTCGGTAGCCGACCCATGAACATATTCAACTCCAACAAAGTTTGGACCGATGGTCGCCGTTACCATCTATTGCACCAAATTTGACCTGCGGGTACGCTTCCAGTCGGGAAAGAGGGACCGATGCCTCTATCGTTGACATCTAGCGAATCCGCGGAAGTCTTCGGAATTATGGAAGACCTAACCCACGGCTACGACAATGCCGAGGTGAGAGAAAGGACGGGTCACCGCCTGCTGCGCTTGCTCAAGGCGGACTATTTCGCCTCATTCGTCTGGAACGAGGGAATTGGCGAATTTCGGGATAGCATCACCATCAACATGACGGACGACAATATTTCCCGATATGAAGAATACTTTCAGTATCGGGACCCAATCACACCCACCCTTCAAAAACGCAAACGCGCGACGCCGGTCAGCGCCGTCATGGCCCATCGGAAACTCGTAAAGACGGAATTTTTTACGGATTTTTTGGCCCGTGACGGCCTGTGCTATGGGATCAACTATTACGCCTACAGCTATGGCCGGAATATCGGGGATGTCCGAATATGGCGTGGCCGTCACGGCAACGAATTCGACCAGCGGGATGCCGATTTGCTGGATGCGATTGGACCGGCATTTACGAATGCCATGCGGCGTTGCTCCCCTCCAACGATTGAGAACGAAGGCACAATGGTCTTCGAATTGGCAAACCGTTTCGGATTGTCAAAGCGAGAAGCCGAGATTGCGCGCGAGTTGCTTCACGGAGCTTCCGATGCCGGAATCGCCGACAGGCTCTGCATTTCAATGCCGACGGTTCGGAGCCATGTACAATCAATTTTTCAAAAATGCGGCATCAATCGTAGAAGTCAACTCTTCGCGAGATGTGTCTCCAAAATTCATCAGAAATGATGATGTAAATCACCCCGACCCAGACCTACTCTACCAACCCTAGACAGGTTGCTTGGGGCCGGTATCGTTCTCGCTCTCAGCGAACAGTCCTGTCAATTTGTGGCGCTTCGCATGTGAGCAATCGAGCAGGCGCACTCATGTGCCGTAACGGCGAGGAGTAGAGATTTGACCGCTCGAGATGATATTCCAGTAAGGTTTTGGGGTGCCAGACAGGCATGTGAAGCAATCTCCACCCGGAAAATTTCCTGTTCCGAGTATGTCAGCGAGTTGCTGACGGCCCATCGGGAAAACAGAGATCTTAACGCGTTTATCTCCCTGAATGAGGAAAGAGCAACTGCGGCGGCCGCAGCACTCGATGAGCAATCGGGTACGGGTATCCTCCATGGCCTTCCGATTGCCGTAAAGGATGCCATTGCGGCAGCCGGTTTACCGGCAACCGCCGGAACCGAAGCACTTAGCGGCTATTTGCCCGAAAAAGATGCGGATGTCGTGAAACCTCTGATCGCGGCCGGCGCCTTCGTTCTGGGCAAACTCAACATGCATGAGCTGTCTTACGGAATTACCTCTAACAACGGCGCTTTTGGACCCGTCCGTAATCCGTACGACCTGAAAAGAATTCCAGGAGGCAGCAGTGGCGGAGCCGGGGCGGCTGTAGCGGCGGGCCTCGTTCCCGCTGCACTCGGTACGGATACTGGCGGCTCAGTGCGCATCCCGGCCGCCCTTTGTGGAGTTGTGGGATTTCGTCCGACCACTGGTCGCTATTCGCAGAAAGGGATCGTGCCGGTCTCGCACACGCGCGACACCGCGGGACCATTGTGTCGATCGGTATCCGATGCGGCGATGATTGATGCCGTAATTACCGGAGAGCCCGATCAGTTGGAATCCGTTTCGCCGGGTGAGATCCGGCTTGGGCTGCCCAATCACCATTTTCTTGACAATCTTGCACCTGAAACGGCGGAGGTATTTGAGGCCAGGATAGACGATCTCCGCACCGCCGGGTGTGAGGTGATCGATGTGGACATTTCGGGCATTGAACCGCCGGCGGAAGCCTGTGGTTTTCCCATTGCGATGTATGAAACCAAGGGCGATCTGGAGTCCTTCCTGGCCGGCATCGGCGACGGAGCGCCAACTCTGGATCAATTGGTCGAGGGAATAAAAAGCCCCGACGTGAAAGGCATTCTGGGCGGAATGCTTGCGCCCGAGTTTGAACACATGGCCGGCGTCTATCAGGACGCCATTGAGAACCGGCGCCCCCGGCTTCAAAGGATTTTTGCGTCGTGTTTTGCCGACAATGGTTTGGATGCCCTGATCTTCCCAACCACGCCCCTGCCGGCCTGCAAGATTGGCGAAGATGAGACGACGGTGCTCAACGGCGAGCAAGTGCCTACCTTCCCGGCTTTCATCCACAATACCGATGCGGACAGTACGGCGGGGATACCGGGTATCTCCATACCCGGCGGACCCTCGCGCGGCGGTCTGCCCGTGGGCATAGAGATTGACGGTCCCGAGGACCGTGATCGCAGGCTATTGGCGATTGCCCTGATGATTGAAGACATTTTTCCCCCAATTCCACGCCCACCTAACTTAAACACGACCTAACGGTCACTTGGTTAGACAGATAGTTCAAGGAGGCAACCATGACTGACAAACCGAGACGTATCTCCAGGCGAAGCGCGCTTGCCGGCCTGGCCGGCGGGGCTTCCCTCATGGCGCTGCCCGGCGGGATCAGAACCGCCAGCGCAGCCAATCAATTCAAGATGGGGACTTTCTTTTCTCTCTCTGGGCCCGCATCTCTGTTTGGGCCGACCCAGACGGCGTGTAACGCCCTCGCCGTGGACGAAATCAACGCCGCAGGCGGTATTCTTGGGCGGCCTGTGCAGATCGTAGCCGGTGATGGCGGTGCGCCGCCCGCCGAGGCGGCAAAAACCGCCGTTCGGATGATGCTGCGTGACAAAGTGGACGTTATCGTAGGCTCCCATGACAGTGCCGTCCGTCAGGCCATCGTTGGCGCCCTGAAGGGCCGGATTCCCTATGTCTATACACCCCTTTACGAGGGTGGAGAGTGTGCGCCGAACACTTATGTTCCCGCGGACACGCCGCAGCAGCAGATCAAGCCCTCGATCAATGCCATGCATGATTTATTCGGCACCAAGAAGATATATTTGATTGGCAACGGGTATGTGTGGCCTCAGCAGAGCAATGCTCGGGCGAAGCAGTTCATCTCCGAGTTTGGCGGCTCAATCGTTGGCGAAGAATACGCGCCTCTCGGCCCCGGCAACAAATTTGACGATGCGGTAACCCGTATCAAGAACGCGAAGCCGGATCTCGTACTGATAACCCTCGTCGGCGGCGACAATATCAACTTCAACCGTACCTTCGCCGGATTCGGATTGGACAAGAATATCAAGCGGCTCTCTCTTTTGCTCGAGGAACTGAGCCTTCAGGGCATTGGTCCGAATAACGGCAACGGGCTGTTTAGTTGCATGTCCTACTTCTCCGCGGTCGATACGCCGGCCAACAACGAATTCAAGGCTCGTTTTGCGAAAAAGTTCGGTGCGAAAGCTCCACCTCTTTCAATGATTGGGGTCGACGCTTATTCCGGTACGAATTGCGCTGCGTCTCTCATCAACAAGGCGGGGTCCACCGATGCCAAGGCGGTGATGGCTGCCTCGGAGGGTTTGCAATACAAGACGGCGACCGGAACCGGAACGATGACGAACCGCCATGTTGCCAAGGACATGTACCTCGCCGAAGCAAAAGGAGTTGAATTCAAGATCATCAAATCCTTCGGCAAGATCGAACATGGAGAGAAGTGCTCTGTGTGATACTACCCCGACCCAGGAGCGGCCACGCGCATGGATTCGGTGTTGATAGCCAATGGGCTGAATATCTCATTTGAAATCGTCACCCTTGCGCTGGTCGCCATGGGCTTGGCTGTTACCCTAGGCCTGCTCGGCGTTCTAAATCTTGCCCACGGTGAGTTTGTCATGATCGGCGCCTACTGTGCATTCTTTGTACAGGAGCAGGGGCTATCCTATTTGTGGGCGTTTCCGCTGGTCGTCATCGTGTGCATCGTCATTGGTTGGCCGGTGGAGCGATCCGTCATCCGCGCACTATATTCACGGCCGTTTGACACGATCCTGGCGACCTGGGGCCTCAGCCTGCTGCTGCGGGAAATCGTGGAATTTTTCTTTGGGCCGGGTTTCAACAGCGTCGATCAGCCGGTTTCCGGCACAGTGAACATATTTGGCGCGGACTATCCCTTGTACCAGCTTCTCGTCATGTTGATAGCCGTACTCCTGATCGGCGCACTAGTGGCGTGGTATGTCAAAAGCTCTACCGGGCGCCGTATTCAGGCTCTGGTGGACAATCCCAATCTCGCGAAATCGGTCGGAATACCCACTATCGCCCTTGCCAGAAATACATTCATCTTCGGCCTGTGCCTGGCGGGAATTGCCGGTGTCCTTTTGGCCCCGATTGTCGCCGTATATCCCGGCATGGGGATTGATCACGTCCTAAAATCATTCTTTGTGTTGGTCGTGGGTGGCCTCGGCAATGTCGTGGGGCTTGTTGTTGGTTCCGGCGTGATCGGCGGCGCGGAATCCATCGTTGCCGCGATTCTGGACCGAACCGCCGGATACACTTTTGTTTTGATCGTCGCACTGTTATTCCTTTGGAAAAAACCCGGTGGCCTGGTTAGCCGCTAATCTTGCTTTCATCACCGCAATCCTGGTGGTGTTGCCGCAGATTGTCGGTGACTTCTGGGCGTTCACACTGGCCCTTTTCCTGCTTTACGCCATCGCTTGCCTGGGTCTGGGGCTTTCCTGGGGACAAGCGGGCCTGCTCTCTCTGGGTCAAGGGTTCTTTCTTGGATTTAGTGCTTACACATCCGGCCTTATCCTTATCAGCTTTTCAACAAGCGCTTGGCTCTTTCCGCTTCTCGGGCTCAGCGTCATTGCGCCCGGGCTTATCGCCTACTTTTTTGGTTGCATGATCTTTCACGGGCGAACTCGGAACACGGCCTTCTTTGCCATTATTACGTTGGCCTTGATATTGCTGGCCGCTCAAATTGCCACGTCCTGGGAGTCGGTGACCGGCGGATACAACGGCCTCCGGAATATTCCCGGTCTACCTGGGTTCTCCGAGCTTGAAGATGCGTATACCCTGTCGGCCATCGCTCTCGGGCTCTCCATGATGTTTGTTGCCTGGATCATGCAGACGCCACTGGGGGTATTATGGCGGGCCTTGTCTCAAGACGAGCGGCGCGTCGCGTTCCTGGGCTTCAACCACAACCAGCTCAAGTCGGTCGCTTTTGGCCTGAGCGGACTGTTTGGAGGTATTGCGGGGACCCTGTATGCGCCACAAAACAGTTTGGTGACACCGGATCTATTCGGGTTCCTGCTCTCCACCAGCTTTGTCGTGTGGGTGGCCATCGGTGGACGAAATACACTTTACGGTCCCGTTCTTGGGGCCATCGGTATCGGACTGGCCACCAATACGTTGCGTGAGAGCATCAGCTTCTGGGAGGTTATTCTCGCCGTCATCTTTATTGCTGCGGTTCTATACTTCAGAGAAGGAGTAACCGGGACGGTGGAGCCGGCCATCAAGCGCTGGTTTGAGCGTAGTGCCCGAGTACGGAAATCCGCCCCTGCACGGCATTCAACGATAACTTTCGATAAGATCAGTATCGAAAACCTGAACCTGAGCGTCGGGAATGTTGGCATATTGGAAGATCTTAATTTGAATATTGGTTCTCCGGGCATTTACTGCCTCATTGGTCCGAACGGAGCGGGAAAGACCACCATATTTAATGCCATGACCGGGGAGCTTGAGGCTCAATCCGGGACTGTGTCGATGCTCGGTACCCGAGGGATCAAAATGGATGCCCGGACACAAACAATTGCCGGACTGGGCCGAAAGTTCCAAGTACCCAGCGTCTTTGACCAGCTTACGGTCGGTGAAAACCTGGCAATCGCCCTATGGTCTGGGCGGCCGTCTCGATGCGATCTCTTAAGAATGTCCCTGTTGGACTGGGAGAGCCCCGTGCTCACCGAGTTGGAACACCGCTTTCCATTTCTGACTGATCGCCAGCAAATGGTCGGCAACCTTTCTCATGGTCAACGTCAGGTTCTTGATCTCGCAATGGTGCTCTGCACCGAACCGCGGCTCATACTGCTGGATGAACCCTGCGCGGGACTGTCACTCGCCGAAACGAATGAAGTCATAAGTACCGTCCGCTGGGCCATCGATCGCTTCCAGGCAACCGCGATGATCATCGAACATGATATGGCAATGGTGCGGGAGCTCGCTGACCACGTATTTGTTCTACACAATGGGAGCATGCTTTTTGAAGGCAGTGTCACGGAAGTTCAGTCGAACGCGGCTGTTCAAGCTGTGTATACGGGAGGCACGAAATGACCGACCCGGCCCGCTTTACGTTCGAAGAGATCACTGGCGGCTATGGTGCCATGATGGTCGTCCGGGGACTATCGGCCGAAGTCGGGGAAGGCCAGTGTCTTTGCGTGCTGGGACGCAACGGAGTTGGCAAAAGCACACTCATGAATGTTCTTTCCGGCCATCTAGAGGCCGCCGAGGGAAGCATTCGATTGAATGGCCGGAATTTGGTGCCCCTGTCCCCCGATGCCCGGTGCCGCCAAGGAATGAGTTATGCAATGCAGGAACGGCCGGTCTTTGACCACCTTTCCGTTTTTGACAACCTGATGCTGATGCAGGCCTCGGCCGGAATTGATCTCTATCGCTCTTACTTCGATAAGTTTCCGATTTTGGAAAACCGCCTGGACCAGAAGGCGGGAACTCTTAGCGGCGGAGAGCGAAAAATCCTCTCTTTCACTCGCACCCTGGCAGAAGAAGGTGACATCACGCTGCTCGACGAACCGTCCGAGGGCGTTCAATCAGAAAATATTTCGCATATGGAGAATATCATCACGGAAGCCAAGTCGAGAGGCTGCTCCTTTGTCGTGGTCGAGCAACATCTCCATCTGGCTGAAGCCATTGCGGATCACTTTCTCATTATTGATCAGGGCAAATGCGTCCTACAGTGCGCCGCTGCCGACACGGACAGGCAGGAATTGTTGGCACGTTTGGAAGTTTGAGCCGGATCACATTTTGTCCGCTAAGGGTCGGCGGGGACTTTGCCCTGACCCGAAACGAGGTCAGCCTACCTATTGGGAGCGGACTCACGACCGATTATCTGCCCGAAATGCGGTTGCGACAACATTCAGGAGCGCACAACGCGCAAGCCGCAGCCCTACCGCTGCCGGGGCTGCCGCAAAGACTTCTCCGTTAAGACCGACACGCTCATGCACTCTTCGCCGCTCGGCTTCTGCATATGGGCGAGCGCCATATTCCTGTCGACGACAAACATCAAGGGAATTGCCAGCATGAAACTGCATCGGGACTTAAAGGTCACGCTGAAGACGGCATGGCACTTGGCCCATCGCATCCGCGAGTCATGGCAGGGCGAATCGTCTGTGTTATCTGGGCCGGCTGAGAGCGACAGTCTATACCGACGGAAGGATGCGATGAACCATCAACTCAAACGGCCTCGCAGGCGCCCCGTCGAAAAGGAATGGCCGGAGACCATCCCGGACACGCCGGAGAATGTCGCGCGCGCCATCATGGCTGGCCCGCCGAAGAGGGAGTGGAACTACTTGAAAGACCCCGTCCTACCCCTCGGATGTTTAAGCCCGTATCTACTAATTCCGAACAACCATGTGAATCGGCTCTACACAATTGAAATAGATCGGATTCACATGTTTTGACAAAACCGCGCCGTGGTTCCGTCAAAACATGACCCGATCTAGCCCGCACCCAAGCGGCGGGCAGCGCCGCATGGCCGTCGATCAAGCCGTGCGCGGTTCCGGGCTGGCGGAAACAAACACGCTCTCGGATATTGGGCGGATTTCGAGCCGAAACTGGAACCGAGACAGCGCCACGCACCACGAACTCCGCAGACTTCCGGTCGTCGAAATCGGCCTCCGGAGCCTAGCCGTCATAGGCAAAGGGTTTGGTGAGTTGGATATCGGCCCGTTTTTCGTCGTAAAAGCCCTGGGGCTTGTATTCGTCGGTGTGCATGTAACATTCGATCGAGGCGCGGTCCGAGCCATCCTCGAAGGTAAATAGCCTTGAGTGAGGCATGGCATGATCCTTTACGAACCAGCGGGTTAATGCCGCCACGTTGACAAAGGTGGCGCCGCCGTACCGGGTTTCGATATGGCTTTTGTTGCCGCGGGTGTCGTCGGGATTTGTGTGGGTATGCCCCCCAAGCCAGAAATCCAGTTTCCCCGGATTGTCGTCCAGCCACTTCTCGAACAAGCCCTCACAATATCTGCCGCCGACCCAGCACAGGTAACTCGCTTCCCGGGGCGTTCCTTCCGCATAGTAGCCGTGATAGTCGGTGGTCCATTCCCCCTCGGCATTTTTCTTCATGCCTTCCCAGTCGCCGGTCGCAACCGTGGTTTCGCGGAGAAGATAGTGGTGCGCTGAAATGATGATTTTGTCCTGGTGGTTGGTTTCTATCTGGTCCACCCACCAGTCGAAGGTTTCCCGGGTGACGACGCCTCCGGGGTTGCCGCCGAGTTCGCCGCGGCCTTTCTCTTGAGCCGTCTCGTTCACGTCGCTCATCATCAGGATCCTGATGTTGCCGACATCGAAATAGTACCGTTCAAACGTACCGGTGACGGGGTAGGGCATACGGGAGGCATCGACGCCCGATACCTCGCTGTTTTCGCCCACGGGGTCGATATATTTGCGGAACCAAATGGCTTCCTCTTCGTCCGGAGCGTTGCGGTCGTGATTGCCGCAAAGCGTATAAATGGCTTCCCGCGGGTGTTTGCTCAGGGCGCCAAACTGACGGACGATTTCCTCGCCCTCTTCCTCCGTCGGCAAGCCGAAAGCCGCCGAAAAATCTCCGACATTGATGCCGAAATTCCACTCGAACTCCTCTTCCGCTTGGCGGATGGCGTCGCCCAGACTCTCGCGGCCGTTTTTCTTGTCGAACCAAACATGGGGGCAGCCCGAGGCCCACATGCGAAGTTTTTGGGACGTCACGCCGAAGCCTCCAGACGCCGCCTCCGGGCGGTATACACGAGGACACCGATTGCCAAGAGCATCAAGATCGTGGCAATCGGCGTACTGAACAGAAAGAAGGGGTCGTTCCCGCTTGCGCTAAATGCCCGACGAGCGCTTAGCTCCAGTTTGTCGCCGAGAATAAAGGCGATGACAAAGGGGAGGGGCGAAATCTCGAGCTTCCGCATAGCGTAGCCCAATACGCCGAATCCGAGGGCAAACCAAATTGCTTCCAACCGGGTTTCCTGGATGTAGATCGCCGTCAGCGTAAGCAGCAAGACGGACGGCAGCAGCATTTGCTTGGGGATGCGGATCATGACCCCCATCGAGCGCATGAACAAACCCCCGATGGTCCAGTTCAGGACATTGGCGAATGCCATGGCCGTGAACAGACCAAAGGCGATCACCAACTCCGGGTTGACCGTGTCTGTGGTAAATTTGAACACGGCGGGACCGGGAACGAATCCGCCGATGCTTTCGGCGGCCAAAATCAAAAAAACAGCGGCCGCATTTCCGGGAATGCCGAGGGACAGGACGGGGATCAAGTTCGCCCCGGAGACAGAGGAATTTGCCGCTTCGGTGGCGGCAATACCCTGAGGGGCCCCTCCACCGAAGTCCAAGTCTTCCGGGCTTTTGCGGTTTTGGTGCCGGGACCTGCCAACGGTATATCCCAGCGTTGCCGCCAAGGTGGAGCCAATGCCCGGCAAGGCGCCGATGGCTGTCCCGATCAAGGCGGAGCGGGATATATAGGGCATGAGGCGGCGGATATCAGCCCAGTGCAAGGCTTGATCGCCACTTTCCCGAACAGCCGAAAACGATCCGGTCTCGCGCTTCTCCCGTACGAGATTGTCGATCCCCTCGAAGACTGCGCCCAGGATCAGCACGCCCAGCACGGCGGTGGTAATTGGAAACCCGCGTGCAAGTTGATCCGTACCCAAGGATAGACGGGGATAAAAATCTTCTCCGGTCCCAATGAATACGGCAAGAAGGCCAAGTCCGGTGGAAATCAAACCTTTTGCCGGTGATCCCCCGATCACGGCGGCGATAAAACTGAGAGAGAGGATTAGAAGGGCTGTTTTCTCCGGGAGGTCCAAATGGGCCTCGATGATGATCGCCAGAAAGGGCGCACAGACAAACAGCACCAGATCCGAGAACGTATCGCCGGAGGCCGAGGAGAAATGGGCAATGCGCAGCGCCTTCTTGGCTTGCCCGTTCTGCGCCATCGGAAATCCATCCAGGGTGGTCATGTAGGCATCCGGAGTGCCCGGCGTATTGAACAAAATTGCCGGCACGGCACCCCCGACGGTCGCCCCTTTCATGATCCCGATCAGGAACCCCAGAACCGGCAGCAATGCCGATGCGTGATATCCGAAGCTTGAGAGAAGTAGTGGCAGTGAAATGGCCATCGCGACCGGGCCTGCCAATCCCGGCGTAGCCCCCACCATGATACCGAGCAAGAATCCGGCGAGCACCATGGCGATGTTGATGGAGACAGGTATGCCGAATATGGAAAACAGTTCGGACCCCAGAAAGAATGCCAGGATTCCCTCAAGAATGTAGTCGCCAACACCCATCAGACGTCACCGTTTGGCGGCAACAGCAGATCATCGAATGGAACGTCAAAGATTAGAATTAGGGCTATGACAACAGCGGTGGCTATGCCGAGGTTTTTCCGGGTTATTCCGCCCTCCGCCTGAGCCATTAAACCGGCAACGACAAATATACCGCCGATAACATACCCGATGAACTTCCAAGGCGCCGAATCCCGGAGAAGCCGGTATTGCAGTTCGTTGCCGGTCAGCAGATTGACGACATCAACGGTGAGCGGGCCGGTAAACCGCATGATTAGAAAGCCGACCACGATTATGGCCGCCGAAAGCGCAATAAATCGAAGATTTTGAAGGGTAAATACGGGCTGGTCCGGAACGCGGCGCTCGACCAGCAGCAGCATCAAACCGCCAATGGCGATAAAAACGGCCGCAGTGACTGGTGCGAGGCTGTCGCCGATCTGAACACGCCGGCGGACTTGTTCCACGACGCCGGAGTCAACGTCGAGAGGTACCCAGACGAAGGCGACCAGCGCAGCCGCCAGGACGCACAGCCCACCCAGGATGGCGTTGCTGTTGGAGCGGTTATCCACCAGGGATGCTCCGAGGTTTGAGGTTTCGAGGGTCCGGATGCGATCCGAACCCTCGATCATGGCGTTCTACTGGTTGACCGCCTTCGCAAGTTTGCCGGCGTCGGCATATCCTTGTTGCAGGTGGGCATCCAGCTTCTTGCCGATAATGGTGACCGAACCGCCAAAGACGCGTTTTATGATCTTCGCTACCTTTTGATTGGGGTCCGTCACGATCCCGGCGATTGCCTTACCCAGTGCTTCTTGCGCCGCAGCCGGCATGCCGCCGGGGCCGACAAAGACAAACTGACCGTCTGCATTGAAGTTGACGCCCAGGTCGCTGAGCTTCGGCGCGCTCGGCGTGGCATTAAGCGGCTTGGAGAGGGCGGACGCCAGCTCAACCAGATCCCCGGCCTTGACGCCTTTGGCCTGCGGACCGGCAACATAGCCGACGTCCACATCACCCGCGTTAATCGCATTCAAAACCGCGATCCCGCCTCGGTAGGAGACAATGTTGAATTTAACGCCATTCGCCTTTTCCATAAGGAAGGTCAGGTCGGCGAGCCGGGGGCTCATGGTCCCGAGCCGGATTTTCTTTCCGGCCTTCGCCGCCGCGATCACATCGCGCATGGTTTTCCAGCCATCCTTGGTCCGGCCGATGATGCCCAACTGGAAACCGGCCGTGGTCGAGAGGCCGGTAAAACTGGACGCTTTGAGCGAGGATTTGGACGTCGCCAAGTTGTAGCCGAGGGATTCCGTGACGGCCATGCCGATGGCGGTCCCGTCATTGGGCTGCTTGGAAAGGGCGTTGAGCATGTTGACTCCGCCCTTGCCGGTGACTTGCTCAGGGATAAACTTCCAGCCCATCTTATTTTCAAGGGCTTCGGCGATCAGGCGCGCTTGCGTGTCAGCACCGCCGCCGGCCCGGAAGGCAATCAACATTTTTATCGGACCGGGCGGTGTCCAGTCCGCCGCCAACGCATCCGTTGCCATGAGGGTCAGGGCAAAGGCGCTGACCAACAGTTTGAATTTATGCTTCATTGCGAGGTAACTCCCTGTCGTATTGAACCAAATCTGGCGTTGTTCATTATTTGAGCATCAACGCTAACCCTATAGTGTTGACCCGTCAACATTAATGACACATAACCGTCTCATGGCAGGTTGGAAGCACGATGAATCAAAAACCGGCAGATAGAACGCGGGAGGCTCCGGCAGACTCCCCGCCTGTAGACCAGATGGTCTCTTTCAGAGTATCCCGGCTGCAATCCAAACTGAACTCTCAGGCCATCAAAATCCTGAAGGAGCATGCTGGGCTGACGCCGACTCAATGGCGTGTGTTGGTTATGCTGGAGTACCTGGGCAATTGCACGTCATCGAAGATTGCCCGCGAGACGGAACTCGACAAGGGTCTCCTCAGCAGGACGATCAAGGGGATGATGCAGAACCGGTTGATCAAGGGGCGGCCGGCAAAGACCAACAAACGGCATATGATTTTGAGTCTGACGCAGGCGGGTCATGCCGCTTACGACAGGGCGCGTCCGTTCATGCAGGAACGCCACGACAAACTGCTGAACAGTCTTTCCGCACAAGAGCGCCGGATCATGTTCGACGTGTTCGATAAACTGGAGACGAATATCGCCGGCGCCGGGACGGTTACGAGCGGCTCGGGAGAATAACCGACGACAAGCGATCCACTAGGAATCGTCACGATTCAAATAGTTCAAGACCGCTTCTTTCAGACCGTTCCGCAGTGATCTATCCCGCGTGGAAAACACGTGATAATCATTCACGAGGTCGTTTTGCAAAACCCCGACGATCATCTGGAAACAGAAACTCAGTCGCCGTCTTGCTTCCTTCGGTTTGTAGCCCCGAAACTCGTGCTCGAAAGCCTGGTGGTAATTCGCCATGATTCCCCTGGCCGAATCGCGCATGGGCGCCCACGGATCGTCCGGCTCCAGTATCCGGAGAAGACTTTCTCTCAAAACTCCCCGGAACCGGCTCGTAAAGAGGTCCGACATAAGATTGACCAGTTCTTCGAGGCCCCTTTTCGGCCCAATTTTCTGCAGCGCCTGCACTGAAACCCGTCGCTCGATTTCCTCGTTACAGGCGTGAATGGTGGCGACCCTGAGGGCCCTGAAATAGGCTTCCTTGTCCTCAAAGCGGGTATAAAAACTGCCGACCGAGCAGCCGCATAATTTAGCCAGATTGGTGATCGTCACCTGATGAAGGCGTTCTTCATTCAGTAAATCGATGCCCGCATTGATGAATGAATCGCGGATGCGGACGCTGCGTTGCTGATTTGCCTCGAGAACGCCTGGGACATCATCCAGGAGATCCGTGAGAGATGTCGCATTCTGTTCAAAGTTCATTCATTTACCGCCTAAATCATGCCTGCAAGGTCATCCGCCCACGACACTAGAGAAACAGAAGGGCTGACGTCGGCCAAAATGTCACGACCATCAGCACACCGAATATCAGGGCGATAAAAGGGAGTACTGCATAACAGATATCCAGGAACTTCTCGCGAAATGCGGTCATCGCGACGATCAGGTTCAAGCCCATGGGCGGGGTCAAAAATCCGATCTCCAGGTTGATGACCATGATGACCCCAAAATGGATGGGATCGACCCCGAAGGCCACGGCAGGCACCAAGAGCAGAGGGGCCAAAATCAAAATGGCGGATATGACATCGAACAGAAAGCCGACCACCAGAAGCAAAATGTTAACGGCCAGGAGGAACGCGATCTTGTTGTCCGTAACCATCGTCACCCAATTGGCCAGCTGGTCGGGCACCTCCTCGATCGTCAAAATGGTTTTGAGGCTGAGCGCCACGGCAACAATGGGGAAAAGCATTCCGAGGAGCTTCGCCGTCTCGATGGCCGTGTGATAGAAGTCGATGGGCTTCAATTCCCGGTGTATGAAAATTTCGACAATAAGGGCATAAACGAGGGCAACCGCAGCGGCCTCCGTCGGCGAGAAAAAGCCCGAATAGATGCCGCCCAGCAAGATCACCGGCAGCATGGCGGACCACCCGCCCCTGGCCAGCGCCGTCAACACCTCGTCAAGATCGAACGGCTCCGCCGGCATTTTGCGGTTTACCCAATAGGAGTAAATGGCCAACACCACGGCGATCATCAAGCCGGGAATGATGCCGGCAATGAACAGATCGGCAATGGACGTCTCGGTGACAATTCCATAGAGGATCAAGGGAATTGACGGTGGAATCACGATACCCAGCGTACCCCCGGAAGTTAACGCACCAAGGGCAAATCTCTTCGGGTAGCCATGCCGCAACAAGGCGGGATAGAGAATTGTGCCGACCGCCAGCAGGGTGACCGGGGAGGAGCCGGATATGGCGGCGAAGATGGCGCAGGATAGTATTGTCGCTACCGCGAGCCCCCCCGGGATCGGCCGCGTCAAGCTGATGGCAAGGTCAATGAGCCGGCGGGCGATCGAACCGCGGGTCATGATGGAACCGGCCAGCAGGAACATGGGAATCGTCAACAGCAGGGAGTTATCCAGGCTGATCCAGATATCCTCAGCCAGAAATTCGAGCTGTCCGTCACCCCAAACCAGGTGAACGTACGCCGCTGCCCCCAACAGGATCACGATAACGTTTTGACGCAGTGCAAGCGCCACCAGGACCAGAAGGAAGAGGAGGATCGCGGCCAAGGTTACCCTGTAATCGCCGGGGCCCGGGGCTGAAGATCGGGCCGGGCTACGAACACCAGATGTTTGAGACCGGAGGAGAGGAAAGCGTAGGGAATAATGAGCTGTAGCGGCCAGACGACGAAATATAGCACCGGCGCCTTGTCACCGGCATCCATGGAAATTTCCACGAATGTCCAGGCGACGTAGCCGGCAGCGAAAAAGAACGTGGCGGAAAGGCCGTTTCCAAAGCGTGACGCAAATTCATCAAAACGCCTAAACACAAAATCCAGGAATTCCGGCCGCAAATGCGCGCCATCGGATGTCGCCAGCGTGAAACCCGCAAACCCCGCCAAAATCGCTCCATAGACGGCCAGTTGCTGAGCCCCGAGAATGGCGGTTTCGAACAATTCCCGCCCAACCACATCAGCGATGAGGAGACCCGCGACCGCCGCATATGCGGCGGCGGCCACGGACGCCTCGATCAGTCTGAGCCCCTTAAGAAGGCGGGCCAGCATGGTTCCAGGTCAGGAGCATGCGGCTTTTGCTTTCTGGATTTCCTGCCATTTGGCGGTCGCGGCCCCTCCCATTTCCTTCAGAATGGCGCTTTGTGCCTTAGGTGCCGCCGCCTTCCATTGAGCCAGTTCCGCCTCGCTGAGGTTGATTATCGTGGCGCCTTCATTTTGCGCTTTCTTGATAAGGGCCCCCTCTGCCCCTCGGATGACCTTCCGTAGCTCGAGGAATACCGGCGCGGCCTCGTTGATCCAGCCTTGTTCCTGTTTTGAAAGCTTGTCCCAGGAACGCTTGGAGATGATTACGCCGCCGACCTGATGCTGATGCCGGGTCAGCGTAATATGCGGGGCGACTTTGGGATATCCCACTACAATCCCGAAGACGGAGAGCTGCGTCGCGGCAGCGACCTGCCCGGTTTTCAGCGCGGGGATCGTGTCTTTCGGACTCAACGGCACCGCCGTTCCTCCGGCCGTCTGAATGAACCTGGAATCGGTCACGGACGGCGCCGTCCGGATTTTCACACCGGCTAGGTCAGCCGGTACGCGGACACCGTTCTTGCTGTAAATGACCTGGAACCCGACTTCCATCCAAGAGAGTGTGCGAATCCCGGCCTTGGTAAATTCCTTGCCGAAGGTGGACAAAAGGTGATTGTCGGCAACACAGTCAAACTGTTTGGCACTGTTGAAAGCGTAAGGTGATGCGAGGAGGCCAAACTCGGGCACCAGCAATGATACCGCCGTATTGGACATGACCCCCATATCGACCCGTCCCCGGGCGATCTGTTTCACGACGTCCTGCTCGCCGCCGAGTTTGGAGCCCATGAAGGCCTTCACCGTCAGCTTGCCGCCGGAGACTTCATTCACTTTGTCGACAAACTTCTGGGCAACCGCGCCCCACGGTGATTTCGGCGGCGGCGCCATACTAAGGCGCAACTCCTTGGCATAGGCGGACGCCGAGTATGACATCACCGCGAACGCCATAACGCCTGCCATGATATTGATGTTGGTCTTCATCCCACGAGCCTCCCATGAGTTTCTGATTCAGGATAATTCGAAACTAATGTAGTTGCACATTGGGAGTCAATAAAAATGAATTCATATTCATTTTTATTGACAGACTTCGTTGCCTGCCGTTAGGCTACCGCCACCGTCGTTTGGAATTTTGTTGAACGCAAAGAGGCGAAGAACTCTGGTTCACATCGTATATGCGGCGGCATCCGGGGGCATTTGATGCTCATCACCAGCGGGAACCGGCTATGAATATCGTCGAAAACAAGGCGCGCCAAATAGTGGAGAACATTGGTCTGTCCAGGCCCGGCGACGTAAGCGCCAAGCCACCGACAAACCAACGCCTAAAAAAATCCGCGGCGCACGGACGCCCCAAGAAGGCCAAAAAGGCGTCCTCCGGCGAGTCCGCGGCCAAGCGTACTTCCGGTCACATCGGCACGACCGTGAGAATCAGAGAGAATGATGCCGGTCAGATTCCCGAGAAGATCAATTCCCCGGACGAGATCAAAAAAACTAAACCCGCCGGGGAAACGATCAAGGGCCTCCGTATCCGCTTAAATGTCTCCGGCCAAAAGCGGGAAAAGATCAAACGATCATCCATCAATCTCGCTGCGTCGGACGAGATTGAATACAAAAAGCTCTTCACGAGGTTTGAAGAAGCGTTCATCGCCCAGGATATGAAAGTTCTGGGAGAGTGTCTCTCACCAGCCATTCAGTGGCACCTTCCCAACGGCAAGGTGATCTATGGGCGGAAAGAGGTCCTCCAGGAAATGGAGCATCGCTTCGCCATGCCCAACGGTCCAAAATTCTCTGGCTCCGTTTGGAAGTTCCTGGGCACGATCGTCCACCAAACCTACGAGGTCGAATATATGGGACCGGACGGAAAGTGGCGTAAGTCCCGGGGTCTCGACGTGTACGAAATCGGCGACGGCCTGATCGTCCGAAAAGACGCCTACTGGAAAATGATCCCTTAAGAAAATAGGGGAAGGGAAGAACCGTGAAAATTGAATCCGCCGCGGGTGAGTTCGAGTTCGATATCGAAAGCCTCAGGATTGAAGCCGATGACGTGATCATCGTCGGCAAGATGGGGGTCTGGGAAGCCGAGACGCTGATGAGCCGGGACGACATGCGCAAAATGCTGGGCATGACGCTCGGAAAGCCGTCGTTCTGGGGTTACATGATCAAACTTATTTTTTCCGGGAAGTCTAAATCCAACAACGGGAATACCGATAAGGGGGAGAGCCGCGGTGGGTGATTATAAACCTTCCGACTTGCCGCCTCAGGCGGAGGCGACCTGGGATTTTCCGCTCTATGACGCCATCATGGGGCGGCGCTCACGCCGTTTCGGTCTCGGCATGGAGATGGCTTCCGGTCCGTTCCGGTATAAATCGAACAAGGAACCCGTCGGGCTTGATGACTTGGAGACAGCGATGCTCGTCGCGGCGGCAACAGCGACGACCGGTCCCATCCTTGCCGAAACGGAACTCCCCGGCGGCATGGTCAAAACCATCGGCAAGCCCTACCCCTCGGCCATGGGGTCGCACCGCGCGCGTCTCTTCTTCACAAATGATCACGGTGTGTACGTCATCAATGCCGATCGGGCCAAGATGACCAAAATGCGGGAATATGAAGAGGCGGGCGACCGGGAGAAGATCCTCGGATTCTATGAAACCTATGTCGAAAAATTGGATGACGGGCGGATGGATCTGCCGCCGGTGGAGCCCGGCGTGTGGCCCCATAATCAGTGGGTTTGCAACCAGCCCGGCTCAACCTTGTTCATGCCGGTCATCGACGTGACCAAGGACATGATCAAACTGATCCTGAATTTCTGCGATTCCGAGGCGGGACGCTATTCCGGAGAGGGAGGAGGCTACTTCCTCGTCGACGACCGAAACGGGATGGCGCCGTGCGGCAACGAGAAATGGGTCGAAAGCGGCTTCCTGTCGAAGAAGAAGATCATGACCTTGTCGCGGCTGGAAAAGATCCTCTCCGACGGCATGCTGGCCGAGGGCGCGTTTATGTCGCAATTGATGGCGTTGGCCATGCAGGCCACCGGGATCGGCGGCTGGGTTTATGGAGGGTTTTCCTCGACGGTGGTGCTCGGCGGAACCCCGGCTTGCAAAGGCCTCGGGTTCCGCTTCATTCAATCGAAATCGGATCCGTTCCCCATTCCCGTGGGCCGGCCGGGGGTGTTCGAAGCCTTCTGCCCGCCCAACTTTCCGTCCATGGACGAGGCGGTTGAGGCGGCGGTTGCCGGCGCTACGCTGACAATGGACGAATGGGAAGCCAAGGGAATGGTCAAACCACACCTCTCTCCAAATTCGGAATTTGACGCCGCGACGCCCCAGGCGTCGGAAAATGGGGTCCAATGCGTCAAGGATATCTGCAACTACATTTACGAAACCTACGGAAAATTCCCGGCAACCGTTGATCCCATACAGATGACCCTGTTTATCCAGGCTCATCATCTGGACCTTGATTTCTACGATCAGCAGATGAAACCGGGCGCTTATTCGGAAACACACAAAAATCATTTCCGGGATTGGCACGACAGCCGGGAACCCGGGGGAAACGGATAACGGAGGACGAATATGGAACCGTTCCGCTTGATAATCGATGGCCAGAAGGTCCCTACCAAGCAGCTGTTCGAAGTGCTCAATCCGGCCACGGAAAAGGCTATGGGATTGGCTCCTTTGGGAACCGAAGACGACGTGAATGATGCCGTCGCCGCCGCGAAACGCGCGTTCAGGAAATGGCGCGATGTACCGGAAAGGAAACGGCAAATCGCCTGCGAGAAAATCGCCGATAAAATCGAACGGAATGCCGAGGAACTCGCGCAACTGCTGACGGCGGAACAAGGTAAGCCCCTCAACGGTCTGGGATCGCGGTGGGAAATCGGCGGCACCGTTGCCTGGACCCGGTACACGGCGGGCCTGTCCCTGCCGATGAAGGTTCTTCAGGAAAACAACGAGGGCCGGGTCGAATTGCATCGCCGTCCGATCGGCGTCGTGGGTTCCATCCTGCCCTGGAATTTCCCGGTCCTGATTGCGATCTGGCACATTATCCCGGCCGTGCTTTCCGGCAATACGGTGGTTTGCAAGCCCTCGCCCTATACACCGCTGACGACCCTTCGCATCGTCGAGTTGATGAATGAAATATTGCCCAAGGGTGTGGTCAATTGCGTCACCGGCGACGACGATCTTGGACCGGTCATTACGTCCCACCAGGATATCGGAAAGATCGTGTTTACCGGTTCATGCGGCACCGGAAAGCAGATTTACGCCAATGCGGCGGAAACCATGAAGCGCATGACCCTGGAGTTGGGCGGAAATGACGCCGGCATTGTCTTGCCTGATGTGGATCCACGGCAGATCGCCGAAAGCCTGTTCTGGGGCGCCTTTATCAATGGCGGGCAAACCTGCGCAGCCCTGAAGCGGCTCTATGTCCATGACGACGTCTACGACGAAGTATGCGAAGAACTGGTCAAGTTCGCGCGCAAAATGCCCATGGGCAACGGAACCGAGGACGACGTCGTCATCGGCCCCGTACAGAATTTGAAACAGTACGAAATCGTTTCAGATCTTGTGGAGGACGCCGAGAAAAAGGGGCGGGTCCTGCTCGGTGGCACCAAAAAGCTACGGAAAAAGGGCAACGGCAAAAGCCGTGGTTATTTTTTTCCCCTCACGATCATCGCCGATCTCGATAACGGCGACCGTCTTGTCGATGAGGAGCAGTTCGGACCGGCCCTGCCGATCATCCGATACAAATCCGTCGAGGACGTCATAGAGAAGGCCAATGACAATCCCAACGGCCTCGGCGGCTCGGTCTGGTGCCGGGACATTACCGAAGCCAAGCTGGTCGGCGCGAAAATGGAATGTGGCTCGGTGTGGATCAATAAGCACGGCATGATTCAGCCCAACGCCCCTTTTGGCGGCCGAAAGTCCTCCGGTGTCGGTGTCGAGTTCGGCGAAGAAGGCTTGGCCGAGTACACCGACATACAGGTCATATTCTCCTGACGGCGTGTTCGGGGAAATCGGTCGACACTGATGAGGGACCTTGTTTGACTTGGCCGAGATGTCGGCGCTGCTCGTGATGATCGTCATCGCCGCGTCGGCACTTCAGGCGGCCACGGGCATCGGCTTTGGCGTCATCGCCGGGCCGGCACTCATTGTTGCGATGGGGAGTGTCTCGGCAATCCAGGTGTCCATCCTGCTGAGCCTGCTGATCGCCGTCCTGGTTTCACCCTCAACCCTGCCCAAGGTGAACCGTTCGTTGCTGCGGCCCATCTTGGTCGGAATCTGCATCGGATCCCCCTTGGGCGCCGTGCTGTTCGGATTGCTGACCGTCGGCCAGCTCAAAATCGGCGCCGCCGTCGCCGTCGGCTTCATGGCGTTGCTGGCGACCGGCCTGTTTGAGCGGTTTCCAATTTTCACCCGGGACAGCAAGTGGCGGCGGGGTGCGGCCGGAGGTGTCTCCGGCATTCTCAACTCGACCCTGGCCATGCCGGGTCCTCCAATCGCCGCCTACACGACCGCCATCCGCCAGGACAATGAGACCGTTCGCGCAACGACCCTGACCGCCTTTCTGATCGCCTATCCGATCTCTTTCGCCTTGCAGTGGGCCGTCGCCGGTTTATCGGAAACCGTCATGACGCTTGTCCTTGCATTGGCGCTGCCAACAGCCGGCGGCACCCTTCTCGGACTATTCCTGGGCAAGCTTCTGCCGGAATGGATATTCCGGATCTTCGTCATCTTGTTTCTGGTGGCGAGCGTGATCAGCCTGATCGTGTAAAACTCATGCCCGCTTTCGGTAATAGCGGACATTTTGTTCCCCAAGCGGTGTTTGGTCGCATGAATTTATGAGATTTTTTGCTTCGGTCCACGGATATTTGCGCATCCGTCAGGCAGGCAGATGTCTTGGCGGCGGGATGGCGGCACGCTTTGCCGGGCGCTTCGGATTTCGGACGGCGGCGAGCATCAGGAACTCGTCCTTGGCGCCTGGGAGGCCCCGCAACCGGAGCCGGTTCATGGCTGGATCGCGCTTGGTCCCGCCGCCAATCGGTGTACTGGTGCGCCGGGGCCGGGTCCGATCTACTCTCCGGCCACAGCCGGGTATCGCCAGTGCTGTGCTCATGGGGCCGTCTCCATCTTGCCGTGGTGGATTGCGGCGACCGGATGCCCTCCCCCGGGCATCCCCGCCGCCGACCCGCTCACGGCCAGCACTCTCCTCTCGGCGGCGCGGGGCGAAGGTTTGGCGCCCTGGGGGTCGTATTCCATGACGGCAACGGGCCGTCGGCGCTCGCGGCGGCAGCGACTTGATTGATGTAGCACCCGGTGCTATATCGTCCGGCATGATGGAATGCGCTCGAGAGGTGCGTGTTGCGCACGTTCAAGACCAAGCCCTTCGCGCGCTTCGCCAGCCGCGAGGGGATAGACGACGAGGCGCTGTGCGAGGCGGTGGAGCGCGCCGGGAGGGGATTGATCGACGCCGACCTGGGCGGCGGCGTCATCAAGCAGCGGGTTGCCCGGCGCGGACAGGGCCGGTCCGGCGGGTTCCGCGTGATCGCGGTGTTTCTCCGGGAGGAACGTGCGTTCTTCGTCCATGGGTTCGCAAAGAGCGATCGGGACAACCTCCGGGGCGGCGAACTCGGGGCGCTGAAGGCGCTGGCGGACCGGTTGCTCGGACTGGACTGGCCGGGCCTGGAAGCGATGCTGGCGAATGGAACGATTAGCGAGGTGAATTGCGATGCCCAGACAATACGGGAGTGACGTGCTGGCGTCGGTGCATGAGACCGTGCTCGGAATGACGGAGGCGGGCGTCATGTCGAAACGGACGATGAAGGCGTTCGACGAGATGTGTCTGACACCGGTCGAGGACATGCCGCCGGAGCGGATTCGCGAGATCCGGCTGCGCGAGAACGCGAGCCAGGCGGTGTTCGCGCGCTACCTCAACGTGACGAAGGGTCTGGTGAGTCAATGGGAGCGTGGCGAGAAGCGCCCGCGTGGCGCCTCCTTGAAGCTCCTGACGCTGGTGGCGAAGAACGGCCTCGGGGCGGTCGCCTGACGGACATCGGCCGGCGGGTCGCCGTGTTGCGATAGTGTTGACACGCAACATGAAAAACCCTGCACACCGAAAATAATGCAATAATTACAGTATATTATAGTCTAAAGAATCTTCCTCTCGAATGTCAATCAACCAACCAACGCGGCGAAGAAAAAGGCCTTGGCGCAATAAACTGTGCCAAGGCCTTCCGTATAGTTCCAATTCGTTCAGAGGGCTAGGTACTCATCCCTTTGCGCAATCGGCAATTTTATAGCCGGCCTCTTCCCAGGCCTCAACGGCACCGGAATGGTATCTTACCCCGCCATTGCAGATGCCATGCACCTTATTGTCGGGTGTGTCGAACCGCTGACCCTTAGCAAACGGCACGTTCTTTAGAAGGTTTGGGAGGTTCTTGATATAGGCCGCCGTCAGAGCCTTGGCGATTGCTTTGTCCATGCTCTTGTTGACGAAATCGCCACCGGTATTTGCCACAGTCCGGAACATACCGTCCTCGGAGATGATCCTGACCTTAGGCCCGTAATGCGCCAATTCGCTGACCGGGAACATGGCCGGGGCATTGCCGGGCGCGTTCAGGTATTTTTGCCAGGCTGGCCCTTCATATTTGGCCTTGGGGACGGAGACGATGTTGATCTTGCCAGCCGCCATGTAAATCGGCATGTATTCGGCCGGGTTTGTGCCTGGCCGGACAGCAGCATCCACCGAACGATCAAGGAAAATCGCGGTGGCCTGTCCCCAGGCAACCTGCTTGCCGGTGTAGTCTTTACCGTCCACCAATCCGGCGGACAGGCGGATGACCTGGCGTGCCGCAATCAATGCGCCACCGCGCGGCGGTCCATTGTGGACGTTTTTTCCCCTCAGTTTTTCGAAACTATCGATCCCGGTACTTTGGAACGCGATCAAGTAAATCGACGCCAAATGATACGGATATAACATGCGGAGCTTATCCGCGAGTTCCTTCCCTTTCTCCTTCCCAAGTCCTGAATACGGTCCAAGTCCCTTGGACATCAGAAACTGCAAAATCATTCCGCCAGCCGTGATATTGGTTCGCCCCTCTGCGACATCGCGCATGGTCTTGGTCAGAGTCTTTCCGTTTTGTACTTGGATCGTGGCGATCTTGTTCGTTGCCGCGACTTCGGCCAAATTCTTGGCCGCTATGTCTGTTGATCCGCCCGGCGTCGCGGCCGTCATCGTGAGCTTTAGGTTTTGCGCCTGTGCGCTCCCGGCAACGAAGAGCGCTGCCGCGCCGGCAAGCAATAGAGACTTCATGATGTTTCTCCCTGTCAATTCGGTACGATACATTCAAGTTTCTTGTTGTGTGGCTGCATAATCTACCACGGACAATCACGGCACCCAATCTTAGATGAGAGGGATACACCCTGGCGAACCCGTAATCATCGGTTTGTCCCCGATTTCTCGATTTCCGGAATAGAGGTGAGAAGGGCGGCGCAACAATCTCCCACTGAGGCGGCCTGATTTCCGGGCTGCGCGGGCGGTTCAATAAGGGGCCAGCGGCTAGCCTTCATCGGTTTTGAACCGATCGAAGGCGGGGGGATGTACTCAGTGGAGTTATATGCGCGTGTTCGACGGGCGTGCCATGTCGACGGGACGAGCAATCGTGAGGCGGCGCGACGAGTACGGGTTCACCGGCGGCTACACCATCGTCAAAGATTATGTGCGGGCACGCCGACGCCGGTCGCGGGAGATATTCGTGCCGCTGCATCACCCGCTTGGCCATGCCCCGTAGATACCCCGTCGCCTTGAAACGCAAGAATACGAGGCATATGCTTTCCTTTAATGAAGCAGCGCGATGGCTGGCGCCGAGCGGACCATGCAGCGCTTAAAACGCCACCGTGCCCACGGACGCCGCCGGAGACGAGACCCAGATGGAAGGACTGTCGCTGCAGGCCGTCAAGTTCATCGCGGCCGCATCCATCCTTGCCATTGCCCTGATCGGCGGCGCAATTCCAATGGTGGCCGCCCGCTACCAAGGCAGCCAGAGGTTCTTTTCCCTGGGCAATGCGTTTGCCGGTGGCTTGTTCCTCGGCGTGGGCTTCATTCACCTGCTGCCGGAGGGCATCGAGCAGCTTGGTGCGGTGGTGGACTATCCGCTGGCCCCTCTCCTAGCGGCCTTGGGGCTTGGTGTGCTGCTGCTGATCGACCGCATCATTTTCGATGGTCGCCACGACCACTCGGATTCGGACGGCGCCCAAGGCCAATCCATCTATCCGCTCGTGCTGCTTTGGCTGTTGTCAATCCACTCGATCATCGCAGGTCTGTCGCTCGGCCTTGCAAGCCACGCCTCCACCGCCATCGTCATCGCGCTCGGCATTCTGCTGCACAAGGGCTCGGAGACCTTTGCGCTGATGGTGAGCACGATCCGCGCCAACTTTGCCACAAGTCGCCGAAACACCGTGCTGGGCGTCTTCGTCGCCATGACCCCCGTGGGCATACTCGCGGGCATGCTGGGCGCCAGCGTCCTGCACGGCGACGCCGCCGCACTGGTGGAGGGCAGCTTCAACGCACTGGCGGCGGGAACCTTCATCTACATCGCGGTCCTGGACATTATCGATGAGGAGTTCTCCAAGCAGGACGCGCGGATGGCCAAATTCGTGATGAGCGCGCTGACCGGCGATGACGACGTGCCCATGCCCACCCGGGACCACGACCGCATCTTCAAGTTCCTGCTCGTTATTGCCGGCATCGTCGTCATGGCGCTGATCGGCGAATTCGCGCATTCCCATGAAGCGCACCCCCACGCGCATTAGCAGCCTTCCGCTTGCAATGAGCAGTCGAGTTCCTGCACCGCGGCGCGCATTCGCTCGTCGCAACTCTCCATGCGCTGCTCCAGCGTCCGTAGAGAGTCACGGTGCGTCTGCACCGCGTCTCGAGGCGGCACAAGCAGCGCGCCCAAGGGCATTGTCCGAGCAATTGGCGCGGATGCGGGTTAACCGGTGCGGATCGTGAATTAGCCGGCGGGTTTCCGCCGTTCGGCCAAAGCGGCAGCGCGGCGGGTCTTGAACATATCCCGGCGGATGAGATGGCCTTTTGGATTGAAGTGGTTGTCGATCGAGGCGTGCACCGCGGCGAATTTCCGTAGAGTCTTGATATCCCGGAACCGCGCCATGGCTCCTTGTCGCCGTCGAAACGGGCGATGCGAGTTCTCCGCCCGGTTGTTTGCCCGGCCGCCACTCCCGGCCGCAAACACCGGCCCGAAGCGGTTCCACCGGAAAGGAATTGTCTCGCGGCAGATTTCGATACCGCGTTCGAACAGGAAATCTTCAACCTGCCCCGGCGGCAACGGATACCGGACATACATCATCACTGTGCGGCGAATGATCCCGGGCGAACTATTGAAGTATCGAAATGGGTCTTGCATCCCGACCGTACGAGCCCGGCACAGCACGCCCAAGGTGATTTGGTCCGACAATGCCGCTCCGGAGAGACAGGGGTGCAAATTACGATGGTTGCGGGGGCAGGATTTGCCCAAGCGCCTACAATCAGCCGAGCAGTGTGACAGCCAATCAGAGTGGTCGCAGGAGACTTCCTAACCTCAATGACGCCACGTCCCCGTCTGACCCCAAGCGGACAATCTCAAATCGACGATGTATAGATTGCCACCAGACGAACTTCTACTACGATAAATTCAATTGATTGAGGAGGTTGAGGTGATCGAAAGTCCTACATCGCAAGCCTCGGAAAATATTTTCAAGATTGGTCTTTTTGCCGCCAATTGCTCCGGAGGTATTGCCGCTACCAATGTGAAAGAGCGGTGGCTACCAACATGGCAAAATAATCTTGATCTGGCCCGAATGGCGGATGAAGCGGGTTTGGAATTCATGCTGCCGCTGGGACGTTGGGCTGGGTACGGAGGCGACAACGATCACAATGGAGTTTCGTATGAAACGCTCATCTGGGCTGCGGGATTGCTGGCGGCGACCGAACGAATCACCGCCTTTTCAACACTCCATGTTGCGATGATCAATCCGGTCTTTGCTGCCAAGCAAATGGTGACGGCAGATCATATTGGCGCCGGCCGGTTTGGCCTCAATATTGTTTGCGGTTGGAATGCAGAAGAATTCGGCATGATGGGCATTCCTCTCGATGAGCACGAACGCCGCTATGAACTGGGTCAGGAATGGTTGGACATTGTCGGCAAAATCTGGCGGAAGAATGAACCTTTCGATTTTGACGGAAAATTCTTTCAATTGCGCGACGTGCGGGCTGAACCAAAACCGGTTTCTCAGCCGCGGCCGCTCGTTATGAATGCCGGGCAATCGGGTCCCGGACTGGAATTTGCTGTTCGCAATGCCGACTATTTGTTTCGCGCCATTCAAAGCATGGATACGGCGAAATCAGAAATTGAAATGGTAAAAGCCCAATCAAACGCGTTAGGCCGCAATGTCGGGGTTTTTACCAATGCCTATTGTGTGTGCCGCCCCACAGTCCGGGAAGCAGAAGAGTTTCATCATTATTATGCTGTTGAAAACGCTAACGAAGAAGCGGTCGAACGAATGTATGTCGACCGTGGTATCAGAGACAATCTGAAACTCTCGGATGAGGTGAAAGCCGAAATACGGCTGCGCATGGCAGGCGGGAATAGTGCTTATCCGTTGATTGGTGACCCCGATACGATTGTTGAAGAATTGCGGTCGCTGAGTGACATGGGTTTCTCAGGAATTGCCATGGGCTTGGTCAATTATCTTGATGAATTTACCTATTTTCGTGATGAAGTGATACCGAGACTTGAACGACTGGGTTTACGCTGGCCACCAACAGAACAGTGATTTCGGCGGTAGGGGAGTCCCAATGGTATCGGAAAATCAATTCTCTCCGTTAGGTTGGCGGGCGAAAATAGGTGTCATTACACCGACCGAGAATACGGTTACCGAACCTGAATTTAACGCAATGAAACCTGTCGGCGTTACCGTACATTTCACCCGCATGCCCATCCATTTTCATCCTGAGGAGGATAAATTTGAGAGCCTAATGGATGATTTGGAGGTGCGCTTGGTGGAACTTCGAAACTGTGCCGTCGATACGGTTGCCTACAATTGTACGGTCGGCTCGATGGCGTGTCCCGCCGATCTGCTCATTGGCAAGCTGGAAGGGACTTCCGGCGTAAATGCGGTATCAACTGCGGGATCGATACTTGTTGCATTGAAGACCTTGGGGGCCTCTCGAATTGCGCTGGCAACACCGTATTCCCAAGCAACCAACGAACACGAAAAAGCCTATCTCACCGGCCACGGTGTTGAAGTGGTGGCAATGGTTGGTATGGAATTTAAAGAAACCGGTACAGCACTCGGCCGGCAATTCGGCGCGGTTTCACCCCAAGCGATTTATGACCACGCGCTTTCCGTCGACTGCCCCGAAGCCGAAGCGATATTAATAAGCTGCGCGAATTTTGGTTCGGCCCAAGTTGTTGCCGCGTTGGAAAATGAACTCAACAAGCCGGTGATAACGAGTAACATCGTTACATTTTGGGCAAGTTTGCGCGCCGCGGGTATCAATGAGCCTATTCAGCGGTTTGGCTGTCTATTGTCAGACAAATGAAATGAAATTTAGTTTATTTTTGTCCGTTTCCAGCCAAGTCCGGACCGCGAAGGCGGATGTCGAGCTAGTCGCCCAATGACCGCTAGATCGGGTCAAGTTTTGACGGAACCACGGCGCGGTTTTGTCAAAACATGTGAATCCGATCTTTTTCAATAGTGTAGAGCCGATTCACATGGATTGCAGGCATCGCAAAGCGATTCCGACAAACCATGATCGGCTCTAGGCTGTGGTGACAATTTAATTATTTAAGCCAGAGCATGATACTTGCGAGTTTGATGAAGCCGAGGAAGTGGGCGGCAAGTTTGTCGTAGCGTGTTGCGATGCGCCGCCATTGCTTGAGCTTGGCGAAAAAGCCTTCGACGCCCCAGCGCTGTTTATAGGCGATGCGGTCATAGCTGTGCTGGTATTTGCGATGCCGGCGCGGTGGGATGACGGGCTCACCGCCTTGCTCATAGATCAGGTCATGCAGGCTGTCGGCGTCGTAGGCGCGGTCCGCGAGGACGTGGCCCGCGGCCAGGCCCTGGATGAGGTTGTGGGCGGGGACCATGTCGTTTTGTTGTCCTGGCCCGAGATCGAAGCGCACTGGCAGGCCTAACGCATCGACGACGGCGTGGATTTTTGTGCCGAACCCGCCCCGGGACCGGCCGGGAGCCTGGGCTTGCGGTCCCCCCTTTTTCGCCGCCCGCCGGCGGCTTGGGCCTGGGCCCGGACGATGGTGGCGTCGATCGCCAGCCATTCCAAGTCCGGATCATCCGCGACAGCCTCGAAGATGCGGTCAAACACACCCGCCTCGATCCAGCGGTAGTAGCGCCGCTTCACCGTCTGATAGGGGCCAAACCGATCCGCCGGCAAATCACGCCACCGCGCACCAGAGCGCGCCAGCCACAGGATCGCATCGAAAAACCGCCGCCCGTCGCTGCGTGGACCACGCTTGCCCTTCATCCCGCCAGGAACAAAGTCCCGAAGCCGCGCCCATTGATCGTC
This sequence comes from Rhodospirillales bacterium, assembly GCA_965213765.1. GTDB lineage: Bacteria > Pseudomonadota > Alphaproteobacteria > Rhodospirillales > UBA2165 > JAJDXO01. Next base: position 3,642,074 of record OZ243926.1, read on the forward strand.
TCTCAGCACTTCGCCTTCCACACCAACCTCCAAAAGCCAGTGTTGAATCACACCAAAGACAAAAAAGGAATCCCTAAAATGTCACCGCAGCCTAGCGGACGATTCTGTTCCCTTCCAGATCGTTAGCCTATTCGCGCCAACGCCCCGACAAATTACACAAATTAGCCTTTCCGGCCTTTTAGCCACGCCGCCATTTCCCGGACGGCGTCAACCATCCCGAATTTTGGTGTGTAGCCCAATACCTCTCTCGCCAGACTGATGTCGGAAGCGAGATGTGTATCGGGTATGACCGAGGGACCTTCAGCCGGCTCGGCTATCCGCACGGTAGCTTTTGGGAAAACCTCGGATATCGCCTCGGCAAACTCCCGCGGCGAGACTTGGCATCCCATCGTGATGTTGAATACTTGCGAGCTGATGTCCGGTGTAAGGGCAGCGAGAACCGTGCCTTCTGCAGCGTCTTTGGCATAGACCCATTCAAAGCCGATCGCCGGAACAACGACCTCTTCGCCCCTGACAGCCTGCGTGACAGCGTCGCGGAACGCGAGACTGGGCCCGCCGCCGCCCTGGCCGCCCCACGGCCCCGCCACCACCGCGTAACGCACGGCGGCGAAGCCGACGTTATGCCAGCGGGTGTAGTTGAGACCGATATTCTCGACCGCCTGTTTGGTTGCGGAATAAAACGTCACCGGGCGCGGAAATGCTTCTTCGACCGCCGGGTTGCCGTTCCCTTCACCCCCGCCACGTGGTAGGCGACGATATTGCCGCTGGACGCCACGACGCGGTCGAGTTTATGCACGCGGGCCGCCTCCATCACATTGACGGTGCCCATGATGTTCAGCTCGATGGCCGGTAGCGGATCGTTCTGCGCGCCGAGGGTCAGCCTCGGATTAGCGACCGTGTGGATGATGTGGGTAACATCGTGCTCCCGGATGGCGCCGGTTAAATCGAAGGGCCGAAGGACACTGCCTTTGAGGAGCGTGACCTTGTCCAGGTCAACAACCTCGCCGAGAGCGTCTTCCTGCGGGGCAACGTCCATAAGGACAGGCTTTTCTCCCCGGCTCACCAAGTTCTGCGCGACGTGTGAACCGACCAAGCCGACACCTGTTATCAATATGGTCATCCAATCAATCCACTTTCTTCCCAACGTGCGGAGCAGGCGTTGCCTTGGCCATGATGATCCTTCATTTTTGACGGTGTTGCCAGTTCAGCTCGGCCTATTTGAAGGATGTGCCGTGTCCGATATCCATCTCAGTATTGCCCTGACCTCGAATCCACGCACCTGGCCGGTGCTGGATGGACGGGTGAAACCCGACGGGGCGACCCTGACTCCGACCGTGCTTCATCCCTCGGAGATGTTCTGGCGTCAGCTCAAGTTTTCGGAATTCGACATCGCGGAAATGTCCATGTCGAGCTTTATGATGCTCACCGCTGCGGAAGATGACCGGTTTGTCGGGCTGCCCGTCTTCACCACTCGGGCCTTTTTTCATACAGGCATTCTGGTTCGGCGGGCCGCCGGAATAGACAAACCTGAAGATCTGAAGGGTAAACGCGTCGGAATCCCCGAATATCAGCAAACCGCCGCGCTGTGGATCCGGGGCGTTCTCCAGCACGAATTCGACGTCGCCCCCCGCGATATGGAATTCTGGATGGAGCGGAACCCCGACCGCAGCCACGCCGGAGCCATCAACTCCCAGCCGCCTAGAGACGTCAAATTGAACTACATCGATCCGGCGAAAAGCATCGGCAGCATGATGGAATCCGGCGAGCTGGATGCGGCGCTCTTCTATTTGCGGGGCAAAAACCTTGTGGACCGGTCTACGGAAGACCTCGCCAACAATCCGGATATCAAACCGTTGTTTCCCGATGCCTGGGCGGAACGACAGCGTTATTTTCAATCCACCGGCCTCCATCACATCAACCATGGCATGGTGATGCGCCGGAGCCTTCTGAACGACCACCCCTGGCTCGCCCTCAATATCCTGAAGGCGTTCAACCAGGCCAACGAGATTGCAGACACGGAACGCGTCGCCCAGGCTGCCTACCACCTGGAGACGGGGTACCTTCCCCCCGACGCGGAGGAAGTATTGCGCAAACCCCTCGTGCGCCATGGGGTAAAAGCGCCCCGGAAGACCCTTGAGGCCGCGGCTCAATATTCTTTTGAACAGGGACTGACACCGAGACTGATCAACTTGGATGAACTGTTCGCTCCCAGCACGCTCGATCAGTAGCGTTCCAACCTGAATTGGCGTCGATTTTCAAACGATCCGCTTCTGGCAGAGGTTGTTGAAGAAGTGATTATTGTTTCATTTATAAGGTTATGAGTCGCTGAGCTCTCTCATTGAGGAGGGTTTGGCGATGATGGGACCGTCGGTTGGTAGTCAGGATCGATTGTTTCACGAGTTTGACCTTGATGCGATGGTGCCGGCGGACAATCTGCTGCGCCGTATTGATGCGGTTCCTGACCCGAGTTGGCTTCGCCCGGCGCGATTGCCGGCCCGTCCCGGTATTCAGGCCCGACGGCGGCGCAGCCGGCCGATGATACTGCCGCCGATCAGCAGCACCATGACGATCAGCAGCGTAAGGCTGATGGGCCGCTCGATGAACACCGAGAGGTCGCCGCCGTTGCCGCCGATGGCCTGGCGCATGCGGGTCTCGAAGATGGGGCCCAGCACCAAGCCGAGAATAATCGGCACCAGCGGGATGTTGGCCCGCTTCAGCGCCAGCCCCAGGAGACCGAACGCCGCTGCAATGAGCGGATCGGTGAGACGGAAGTTGGCCGAATAGGATCCGGCCATCGCAAAACACAGGATGGCGATGCCGAGCAGGCGGTCGTCGATCCGCGTTACCAGGGCGATCCACCGGGTGGCAAGCAGCAGAATTCCGACGATGACGAAATTCATCAGGAACAGGGACAGATAGAGGCCGGAGACGAACGGCCCGTTCTCGGCGAACAGGGCGGGTCCGGGGTCGACGTTGTGGACGGTGAACACTGCCAGCATCATGGCGGTCAGGACCTCGCCCGGGATGCCTAGGGCCAGGAGCGGCACCAGCGCCGCCGCCGGGACGGCATTGTTGGCGGCTTCGGAGGCGATGATCCCCTCGGGCGCCCCCTTGCCGAACAGTTCTGGGGTTTTGGAGCCGCGTCTGGCCGTGCTGTATGAGAAAAACTGGGCGAGGAATTCCCCGACCCCCGGCAGAATGCCCATGGCGACGCCGAACGATGATGAGCGCAGCAGCGTCTTGGGGTAACGCAGGGCCTCGGCGAAGCCGCCCAGGAGCCGCCGTTTCATTTCCACCGGCACCGCCTTGTTGCCGCGTTTCGAGATCAGGAGAAAGCCCTGGGACATGGCGAACAGGCCGAGGATGATGGAGATCAGCGGTATGCCGCCGAGCAGCCATGTGGTGCCAAAGGTGTAGCGCGGCGAGCCGTATGCCCCCTCGAGCCCAATGGTTCCCAGAAACAGGCCCAGGCAGAGCGTCGCCGCGGCAGCCAGTTCGACCCCTCGGTGAGCGGTGATCACCAACACCATGGCGAGTGCCGCGGCCATCGCCATGTCCGCCGAGCCGAATTTCTTGGCGAACGCCGCCAGCAACGGCGCCGCGACGATCAAGACGAGGACGCTGAACGTGCCGCCGAAGAACGACGATGCGTAGGCCAAAGACAGTGCCCGTTGCGGCTCTCCGGCACGGGTCATGGGGTAGCCGTCATAGGTGGTCAGGACGCTGACCCCGGTTCCCGGCGTATTGACCAATATCGCGGGAATCGCCCCGCCGTACCACGCGCCGGCATAGACTCCCATCAGCAGGGTAATGCCGGACAGCGGGTCGAGGCTGAAGGTGACGGGCAGCAGAATTGCGATGGCGACGCCCGGGCCGAGGCCGGGGATGGCGCCCATGATGATGCCGAGCAGGCTGCCGCCGGCCAGGGCGGCGAGTACCGGGATCGTCAGGACCTGATCGACGGCGACCGAGAGATTTTCCAGCATCACAGGAAGCTGCCGAGGGTTTCAAGCCACGGGGTGAGCTTGAACAGCGCCGCCTTCGGGAACCACAGCCCGAGGACGAACCGGAACAGTACCAGCATGGTGAGGGCGAGCCCCCCAGCCACCGCCGCTAGCCGGCGTCCGCGGAATCCCGCGATCGCCGCGCAGAAGGCGCAAAAGGCCAGCACCGACAGCCCGTAGCCGATCAGCCCCATTAGCCAGATGGAGGCCAGAAATCCGGCCGATAACAGAAGGGCGATCACTGTCAGCCGCTTGGCCGCGGGTTTTTCGGCGGAGGCGGCAAAGATGGCGGCGAGCACCGAAAAAACGAACATCAGGCTGAGGGCGAAGATGGGCCCGTTCCGGGGCTCGTTCCACCAGCCGCCGTCTTCGGCGCCGGGCTCGGTCTGGCTGCCCACCAGGATCAGCAGCACGGCCGAGCCGATGGCGAGCGCGGCAAATAGCATCCTGCCCCCCGGTCTACCGCCGGCAACGAGGGACAGGACGTCCTGTTCTTCGGTATTTTCCTTCGCCATCAGGCGGGCCGGTTTATTTCGCCAGCAGGGCCTCGACGCGCTTGTACTGTTCATCGACGAACTGGACGGCGGCCTTGCCATCGGTCCAACCGATCACCGCACCGGTATTGGCCTCGATATCCTTGACCTTCTTGCTGTTCAGCGCCTTCAGCGCTGATGCGGCGATTTTTTTGCGCACATCCGCCGGCACCTGGGAGCGCACGAACAGACCCGCCCAGGCCGGTGTTGCGATGCCCGGCACCTGCTCGTCGAGGGTGGCGAGGTTAGGCAGGATGGAAATCCGGTTGGCGGTGTAGGCGGCCAGGCCCTTCGCCTCGCCGCTGTCGAGGCACGGTTTGATCAGCTTGACCGTGCTGACGATGACATCGGCGTCGCCACTGGCCAGCAAGGTGCAGTTGGTTTCGTCATAGGCGGCATTGCCGGCGAACTTGAAGCCCAATCTGTTGGCCGCCAGCAGGGTTTGCCGGGTCGGCGGGCCGTTGAACCCGAAATGGCCGAGTTTCACCGGGTTTTTCTTGGCGTAGGCGGCAAGCCCCGCCAAATCGCTGAATGGCAGATTGCCGCGCGCCCACAGGCCCATGGGATAATTGATGATGATCCCCAGAGGTTCGAAGGCGTCGCGCCCAAACGGCGCGCGCTTCTTGATGATGTGCGCGGTGAGGATGTTGCCCGTAAACATGCCGACGGTGTAGCCGTCGGGGCGCGCCTGGGCCACGTGATTGGCGCCAATGACACCGCCGCCGCCTTTCATGTTCACCACCGCCGAGGGGACGCCGAAATCCTTTTGAATTTGATCCGAAATCAACCGCGCGACCACATCCTCCAGATCGCCGGGTGGCCACGGGACTATAACTTCGACGGGTCGTTCGGGGTATTCCGCCTGCGCGGTTCCGGCCATAAGCATGATGCCGAGGCCCAAGGCCATGCCCCATCGTTTAACCAACAGTCCCATTTTGATCCTCCCTTTGGGTAAAGGTGTTTTGTTGGTGGGAATGCATAGTATCTGTCACCCCAAACGGAATACAAGGCGGATACATGGGGCTGTAACTCGGTCACCCACCTGGGTGTGTGTGGTCCTGGTCGGCCGTGACCGCCGACCAATCAGTCGGATTTACGGTCGACTCGGTCTCTGCAAGTACGCGGGCGATTTGTGCACACTCGGCGACAATGGCCTGTGCCAAATCGGTGACTCGGTCCGGCGTCAGACGTTCGTTGATGGCCAACAAGCTAATCGCTGCGAGAGGCTCGCCGTGTGGCGACATCACGGAGGCGGCAATGCCGCCGGCGCTGGGTGGGAGCCTTCCCTCGCGTAACGAATCCGCATATCCGATGCGACGTGCCCGCTCAACATCACGGCGCAATTTCCGTTGGTCAAGCGAGCGCACGGCCGGACGTGCGTGGACAAGCTGGCCGAGAACCGTCTCGCATTCTGTCTCCTGGAACGCCGCCAATGCCGCGATCCCGGCGTAGCCGAGGCCCAAGGGGATCCAAGAACCCACATCAACCGGCAGGGTCCGAATCGCAAAGTCGCCCTCTCGGCGGTAGCAACAGTTGAGATCAATGCCCTCGCGAACAAAAAAGTAAATGGTATCCCCGGTGGATTCCGCCAGGCGCGCGGCAGCTAGTTCGCCGAGATAGGAGAGGGCCGAGCGGTCCGTCGCCATAGTCGATAAGTTGGCTAGCGCACCGCCGACGAAGTATCGTCGCTGACCAGCGGGCTGGATCAGCCACCCCTCTTTGACCATCGTTTTACATAAACGGTTGACGGTGGACGGGATCAAGCCGAGCGCCGTTGCGAGATCCTTTACCCGCGCGCCGTCGGATCCGGCACTTGCGACGGTCCGCAAAATGGCGGCCGCACGCTCAACGCTTTGGATTGCATTTCGTTCCATACTCGGCCCCGTGTTTCCACACCTTGCCGGTGACCCAAAAAACTTTCTTGAGAATAAGATGCATCATTTATTGCATATAATGCAACTTAATTAATCAAAACAAATATTCTTGGAAATCTAAATCCCGTGATTGCATATCGTGCAATTAACTAGTTGACCAGCTTGCTGGTCGAGTTCACAATCCCGCCGTGGAGGTGAGTCATGACCTATGAATTCGAAACATTCTGCGCCGATTGCCGCGATGCTTATGACACGGAGAGTGGCGATGCCGATATCGAGGCAATACGGCGGAATTTGGAAAAACTGCTGCTGACCAACGCCGAATTCGTCGAAGTTCATTGCGGCGTCGATGCGGACTACGGCGTCCACGAGATTTATCGCGATCCAGATAAGGGATTTATCGTTTACGCCCATAATTTTCCCAAAGGCCGCACCTCGCCGCCGCACGACCATGGCGACTCCTGGGCGGTCTATGGGCAGGCCAGGAAGTTCACCGACATGACGGAATGGCGTCGACTCGATGACGGCACTAGAGACGGCTTCGCGGATATCGAAGAGGTCAACACGTACCGCCTCGAACCCGGCATGGTCGGCACATTTGCCCCTCACGAGATACACCAAATCCATTTCGAAGATGATGCACGGCTAATACGCGTCACCGGCGCGGATCTGTTTGTGATGGATACGCTGACTTACGATCCGGCGACCCACAGCGTCAAAACGGTGGGCACCGGTTCCGCTGCGGACACCGAACGCGAGGCGATCGACAGTACAGCGGCTTAGTTCGACCACCGACACGCCCTTGGAGGAGCAATCATGACGCGTAAGGTTTCAAAGCAATCCAGTACCGGCAACGGGCCAGCGAAGCGGGGGCGCTCAGGAGACAAGATCGCCGACCGTGACACGCCGCTGATTAAGAACTGCTGGTACGTTCTTGATTGGAGCGCCGACGTCAAACACGCGCTTAAAAGGCGGATGGTGTTGGGACACGACCTTGTATATTTCCGCACCAACTCAGGCGATATCACAGCCCTTCAGAACCGTTGTGCCCACCGCTGTTTCCCGCTCCACCGGAGTACCTTGCACGACGACGACACGATCCAATGCGGCTATCACGGCCTTACCTACGCCACGGACGGCAAATGCATAAGAATTCCGTCGGCCATTGACCGCAATCCAGGCAGCATCCGCCTGCAACATTATCCCGTGGTCGACCGGCCCCCGATGGTCTGGGTGTGGACCGGTGATCCCGAAGAGGCCGACCCCGGTCAGTTGCCGGACTATGACTGGGTCAATGGTGACGATTGGGGCTATGGCAAGGGATTTTACCACGTCAATGGTAACTACTTGGCGATCCATGAAAACCTCATGGACATCACCCATTTTCAATTTCTGCACGGAGCCGCCCTCGGCACCCCCCATCACGCCGAATCGAAGGTTCAGGTGACGGTCAAGGGCGACACAGTCAACAATTACCGGGTTAATAAGGGTGAGCCCGTACCCGAGCTTCACCAAAAGGCGACGGGACTTTCGGTTGAGACCCCGATCATCCGCCACGCCCATTCGACGTTCGTGACGCCCGGCTTTCATGATGCCTTAGGCAAATTCGATGATCCGGAGGGAACCAACAACGGGCGTACCGAATACACGCCCCATATCCTTCATTTCATAACACCCGAGACACAGTACACCTCCCACTATTGGTGGATATTCGCCCGTGACTTCAAGCCGAAAGACAAAAAGCTGGATAATATATACAGCCAGCGGACGGCTCAGGTCTTCGAAGAAGACAAAGACGCAATCGAATGGATGGAGGAACAATGGGCGAATGAGGCTCGACCGGATTTCCGGGAGAGCCACGTTCCGTCGGATGAAGGCGCCGTGAAAATGCGGCGCATCGTCCATAGGCTCGCGCAGGAACAGAATTGAGTCGGGAACCAAAACACAAACCAAAACATTAACAGGAAGAGAACGACCATGAGACATCTAGGATTGACGACGGCCGCAATCGCATTGATCGCGGGCACGGTTACGTTCACGCCAACGGCGGCCAATTCGGCCACGATCATGAAGGCGGATTCCGGGGCAACCGGAAACATCGTTCACGCCATGATGCTGGTCTATTCCAAATTGTTCGCCGAACATCTCGGCATTTCAGTCCAGATCAACGACAGCCAAACGCTCACCCGCTCGGCCATCAAGCTGGGCCGCAATCAAATCGACATGATGCCGCTGCCGCCGGCCATCTGGGGCATGATGCGTGGGGGCCGGGGTCCCTACCGGTCGGAAAAAATGAAAGAGGTCGCCCGCAAGGGATCCACAAATATCCGTTCCATCATGGGATACAACGCCAATCTTTTTCATGGCGTTACATTCGAAAATTCCGGCATCAAGAACTGGAAGGAGATCAAGGGCAAACGTGTTTTTACCGGTCCTCCCTCGGGTGCGGCCGCAATCACCGCGGAACTGATGATCAACGTCATCACCGGTTACAAGCCCAAGGTGGACTACGAAGCGGTGAGACTGCCCTGGGGGTCGGGTCTTCAGGCAATGATGGATGGTAAGCTCGATGTTTACGTCCGGCCGGCGGCGATCGGTTCGGCGACCATTCAACAGCTGGGCGCGCGCAAGAAATTCCGTTTGCTGGGTGCGACCAAGGATCTCGTCGAATCCAAGGCTTGGGAGCGTTACTCGAAACGTCCCGGCCGGCGCACTGGGGTGATTCCGGCGGGGACGTATCCCGGTCAGCTCGGTGGAGATGTGATCAGCGGCGGTTCAACTTTTATGTTTACGGTTCGCAAAACCCTGTCCGACGATCTCGCATACAAGATGACCAAGGTTATATGGGACAACATCGACGAGATTCACAAAACGGCTGTGGTGTTGAAACAGATCAACCAAGAGAAGCCGTTTATCGGCGTCAACACACCACTGCACATCGGGGCGCTGCGCTATTACCGCGAGGCGGGCTTTAAAATTCCGGCACACCTGATTGCGGCTGAAGCAAAATAGTCTAATTCGATACGGCAATGGGTGATGCCGGTAGCGTGTCATCACCCATTGCCTGCCTTCAGCAAACGGGAATGTCTCCTTTGGGGTTGCGACCGGGCATATAGTGGAATCCCGCCTAAGATCCGCTTTCGGGTGCAAAGCGGACATTGGATTAAGCGGCAAAGAAGGTCCGCTGTCAGCCGATACTGTTGACGAGGTCGGCTGACAGGGGATTTCCCGTGTCCGTTTGCAATAATTGCGGATGTTTTGTTGCCGCCTATGGCCGGTGTCGGGCGGCATTCGGTTTCCGGGCCGGCGGTTCGGGGTCGCGGACGGACTGCAGGCAGCTTTCGGGACGGGCGGTGGCGGTTTCCGGACATGCTTGGCGAGACGTATGAGGTTCCGGGCGGTGGCGGCGGGGAGGAACTCGTCCTGGGCGCCGGAGAAGCAGTAGCCAATCACCGGCATCCGGATCAACCGAGGGGCGATCGGTGTGACTGCAATAGGGAACAAATTCGTCGCGCGGCCAGTCCAGGTCAAGGACCGCATCGATCCGGCGCAGCAGATGATCCGAAGGAACGTGGTCATTGAGATCAAAGCCGCAAAAAAACTCACCCGGGCCGCGCGACAACCGCCCCATCATCGTGCCGCCCGCCGCTAAATCACCCGAAAAACGGAATCACGATCTCAATTCTCAAGCAACACGACTTTATCAACAGTATCGGTTAACCCCGGACCAATAAATCAGGGTTCAATGTGGCCGCTTCCCGACTCCAAGCAGTCCAAGCGGCGCTGCCTTTCTCAGTCAGCTACCGCTAGCGTTCCACATTGCCGCTTCGCGTGGGAATGCCGGTATGCTTGTGGCAAATATCGGCCAACCGCACGATACCCTCGGTGATTTCCTGCTTGGTCGCACTGCCGAAACACAAGCGCACACGCCGGCGGCCATAAGTCGGATCGACGGACCATTCGACGCCAGGGTTAATCTCTACACCTTCTTCCAAAGCGACTTCGGCGAGACTGGTTGTGTCGACCTCTTCCGGAAAGGTCACCCACATGAATATCCCGCCCTTGGGCGCCGTAAACTCCACCTGAGTCCCAAATTGTTCGGCCAACACGGCGGCCATCAATTCCGCTTTTTCCTTGAGGACAGCAGAAAGTTCGGTGACGTGGTCATCAAACCGGTCGGCGCCATATTCCGCCAAAACCATCTGCTCAAGCGCACCGCTGCCCGCATCTGTTTTGAGCGGCAGCAGGTGACTAAGCACCGGCCAGTCGGCAACTAGATAGCCGACCCTTAAGGCGGGGGCGACGGTCTTGGAAAAGGAACCGCAGTAAATTACCCGCCCGCTATTGGCTCCCTCCTGGTCCAAAGCCCGGATGGAGGATGGGCGCACTCCATCCCATAGCAAATCCGCGTAGCAATCATCTTCGAAGATCGGTAGATCGAACTTTTCGGCCAGTGCCAGAAGTTCGATCCGGCGGGCCTCGCTCATTACCGTTCCGGTGGGGTTTTGAACGGTAGGAATCGTATAAATGAGCTTTGGGTTTTGTCCTTTGGCCTCCAATTCACCGAGTACTTCGGCAAGTTGGTCGGTCCTCATTCCGTCCTGATCGACTTCAATCCCTTTATATCTCACTCCAAGCCGCTGAAGACGGGTGAGCGTCCCGCCGTAGCAGGCCTCCTCGATGATCACCGTGTCCCCCGGTTCGAGAAACGCCTCAAAGACTAGATCGAGAGCCTGGAGAGAGCCCGAGGTCAGCAAGATGTCGTTCTCCCCAATCTTCATCTTCGCGCGGCCGGTCAGCTGGGCTGCGACAAGCCGCCGGAGGGGAAGATAGCCCTGCGCGCCGCTCTCCAATCCGTAATACGCCAGGGTCCGTCCCTCTCGGGCAAGAACCGAACTGGCGGCCGCGATTAGTTCGTGGACCGGCACCTCCGAGGCATCATTGTGGCCACCGACGAAGTTGTACCGTGGAAACCCGTTCCAACGCTTTGCCGGCGCAGGGAGATCGTTGCGGAACCTGGGCTGAAATTTGTTGGTCATGTCTTCCCTGATAATATTCTTCTGTTTGGGCATTGACTGTACGGTCGGCGATCTTGCCTAAAACCTATGGGCCGGTCTACCAATTCACCGGATATGTCATCAGCAAATACCACCATTTCCACCTGCTGGATTCGCCAACGGGCATTGTCGGACTAAGACACGGTGAGCGTGCTTGAAAACTATTGCCTCCCCGGCGATCTCAGGCAGAAGACCGACGCCATCGTCGAGCACTACAACCATCGGCGCTACATCGAGAGCCTGCAAGACCCGACGCCCGCCGACGTCTACTTCGGGCGCGGTAAAACCATTCTGAAACAGCGAGAAAGGGTCCAACGAAAGACCATCGAAACGCGACGCTTGTTTCAACGCAAATCCGCCGCATAATCAAACCAACCGGATGAGCCAGACACTCTCTTGGATCAGGCCGCCAACTGACCCAAAACCTCTGACGACGGACACGGTGGACGACAGATCATGAGCAATAGACGCAATGTCTTGCTGGTCGGCAGCGTCGGCCTCGACGATGTGGAAACCGTTTTCCGCACCGTCGGCGATACTGTAGGCGGGCTGGCAAAGCGCTTTCCCGACGGTGAGTGCGGTCCGCGGAGCCACTGGATTTCCTGGCAAATTCGGGTGATCGGCGATGACCCGCAGTTCACGGTCGGCGAGACCATCGAAATCCCATTTGGAGGTTCGGTAAGAAAGCTCGAAAAACACATTGTCGCCGAGGGGGTCGATCCAGCGTCGGTGGAGTTTGCTCCGCTGGGCTATGCCGACGAAGCAATAACCTCCTACGAAATATTTCGCCGACTAAGGGATGAGGGTGATGTCCCGGCTGGCACCCGGTTTCAGGTATCGTTGCCGACCCCGGTGGCGGTAGTCACCCAGCATTTTGCCGCCCGAGCACAGGCTGACGTCGAGCCGGCTTACGAGCGGGCTATGTTGCGCGAGGTCGAGGCAATCGTCGCTGCAATCCCGGTTGACGACCTCGCAATCCAGTGGGATGTCTGCCAAGAAGTGTTGGCGGCCGACGGGGCCTGGGAGGTTTTCTACGACAATCTAATCGGCGACGCCATCGACCGAATTGCACGGCTGTCCGCAACCGTGCCGGATAGTGTCGAGCTCGGATTCCACCTTTGCTACGGCGATCCCGGTCATAAGCACATCAAGGAGCCAGCCGATCTGGGCGTTTGCGTTACCATCGCTAACGAAATCAGCGAGCAGGTGGGCCGCAGCGTTCACTGGATCCACATGCCGGTGCCACGGGACCGGAACGACGATGCCTATTTTGCTCCACTCGCGGAATTGAAGCTCCAGCCGAGCTGTGAACTCTATCTTGGCCTGGTCCACATGACCGACGGCCTCGACGGTGCCAAGGGTCGCCTCGCGGCAGCAGCGACGGTTAGAAATGAGTTCGGCATCGCCACCGAATGCGGTTTTGGCCGACGGCCGGCGGAGACCATTCCCGACCTGTTAAAATTGCACGCTGAAATAGCCGCCGGTTAGGTGCGCTTCGTTGGTCGGGATATAACCGTAGGTCATCGACTTTTTACCCCAACATACCATTGCCCCGGAAGGTTGAAAAACGGGTAGATACGCGTCGCCACGCCGTCGACAACCATCACCCTCTTGGCGTGGGGTCCGTTTCGCATCCGGCGATGGACACCCGTTTGGGCACCTGTTTCTGCGCTTGTTGCCTTGAGCCGGGCGGCATAAATTCTGTGGGCTCGGCGCCGGCGCCGGCGCCGCATGCCGGCTTGATAAAATCGGCAGAAATGCGTCGTGACGTTTCGCGTTTCCGATTTGCCATCGGACAGACTCCCGGGAGGGAACAATGAGATCTTTTACCGGCACCACCGACGTCCAGATCGATGGTCGTTTCGATTGTTGCCCACCGCGCGGAACCTACGTTTCGAACGGTGACGAAACCGGTGGGGGCGGCGGTTCCTCCACGCCCAGGATCGACGTGCATACCCATATCGCTCCACCCAATTACCTGGCGGAACTCGGCCCCGCCCAACTGCGCGGTATAGGCGGCGCGGTCACGGAGTGGAGCCTGGAAAAAATGATCGAGGACATGGACGAAGGCGGCACGACCACCTCGGTCACGACCGTGACGACACCGGGCTTCTGGTTCGGCGATGTCGACAAAATGCGCCGCATGGTGCGCGACGCCAACGATTTTGCGGCCAGGCTGGCACAGGATCATCCGACGCGCTTCGGCATGTTCGTGGCGCTGCCGCTGCCGGACGTGGAAGCGAGTCTGCGGGAGATCGAATACGGTCTCGATCAATTGAACGGGGACGGCATCGGGCTGTTCACCAACTACCGGGATATCTGGCTCGGCGATCCACAGTTCGACCCCGTCTACGAAGAGCTTAACCGAAGACAGGCCGTCGTCTACGTCCACCCGGACTCGCCGGTCTGCTGCAAGAACCTGCTGCCCGACATACGCGATGCCGCTATCGAGTACGGCACCGACACCTCACGCGCTATCGCGCGCACCGTGTTCAGCGGGACGGCGAACAAGTACCCGGACATCAAATTCATCTGGTCACATGCCGGCGGCACCATGCCGTTCATCACCGAGCGCTTCACCCGGCTGCCGCAGGCCGACCCGTCGCTGAACGAAATGGTCCCGAACGGGGTGCTCCATGAACTGCAAAAATTTCACTACGACACGGCGCAGGCGTCGCACGTTTACGCCATGTCGTCGCTGACCAAGCTCGTTACGCCGGCGCAGATTTTGTTTGGCACGGATTTTCCGTTTCGAAATACCAAAGAACACGTCGAGGGCCTGCGCGAATGCGGATGTTTCAGCGAAGCCGAGCTGCGCGCCATTGATTATGAGAACGCGCATCGGCTGCTGCCGCGGGTCAGGGCGCTTTCCTGACGGGCGGGAATTGCTCGATCTGCCACAAAGGAAATAATCCGTGGATCGCAGGGTACTGCGGGAAAGACCGATCGTTTCGCGCGTCCGCCATGCTGTCGGAGGCCGCGCTGAGCTTCCTGGGGGCGGGAACGCCCCCGGACCGGAGATACCCAGCTGGGGCACGATGATGGCGGACGGGCGCTCCTATCTCAGCAGTGCGACATGGATCATCATGTTCCCCGGTTTGTTTTTGGCGGCGACGTTTCTTTCGGTCAACATTGTCGGTGACGGTCTTCGCGATCTCCTCGATCCGCGATTTGCCAAGGAGGTGTGATGCCGGCCCGCGAAGCAAATCACCCCGGTGATGCGTCCCAAGGGCCCGTGCTCGAGGTCGAGGATTTGCGCACCCACTTCTTCACCAGGGATGGCGTCGTGAAGGCCGTCGACGGTGTCTCGTTCTCGATCGGGAACGGCGAGACCCTCGGTGTCGTGGGCGAATCCGGTTGCGGCAAGAGCATTACGGCAATGTCGATTCTCAGACTCATCGCCAGCCCGCCGGGCCGCATTGTGGGAGGCGCCATTCGCTTTCAGGGGACTAATCTGCTCGAGTTGAATGACAACGAGATGCAGCAGCTCCGCGGCAACCAGATCTCGATGATATTTCAGGAGCCGATGACCTCCTTAAACCCGGTGCTGACCGTCGGAAAGCAGATCAGCGAGTCGCTCATACTGCATCGGGGTCTCTCCAAACGTGCGGCAAAAAACGAAGCGGTGGAAATGCTCAAGCTGGTCAATATTCCGGTGCCGGAGACCAGGGTGGACGAATACCCGCATCAACTGTCCGGCGGCATGCGGCAGCGCGTCATGATCGCGATGGCGCTGGCCTGTGATCCCAAGGTACTGATAGCGGACGAGCCGACGACCGCCCTCGACGTCACCATCCAGGCTCAGATACTGGATCTCATGGTGGAGATACAGGAGAAACTCGGAACGGCAATTGTCTTGATCACCCACGACTTGGGTGTCGTTGCCGAAAATGCCGACCGGGTGGTGGTCATGTATGCCGGCAAGAAGGTCGAGGAGGCGAACGTAAACGAGTTGTTCGCGTCTCCAACCCATCCGTACACGAAGGGCCTGCTGGGATCGGTGCCGCGGCTTGATGAGTGGGAGACGGCGGGTTCCAGGCCCGAACGCCTGAATGAAATCAAGGGAATCGTTCCGTCTCTCAACCGGCTCCCGCCCGGCTGCGCGTATGCGCCCCGCTGCCCCTTTGCCGACGAAAAGTGCCGCGCATCCTACCCGCCGTTGGAGGAAAAACGCCCGGGTCATTGGGCAGCCTGCTGGCACACTGAAAAGCTTGCCGAGGCGGCGGCATGACCGAGGCTGCAACCAGTGACGGCACGGCCCTCCTGAAGGTCACCAACCTCAAGACGCACTTTCCCATTCGCAAGGGCCTTCTGTCGCACGTGACCGGGCAAGTTTACGCGGTCGACGGTGTTTCGTTCGAGATCAAGCGAGGTGAGACCTTCGGGCTGGTGGGTGAAAGCGGTTGCGGAAAAACGACCGTGGGAAAGACCGTTCTCCGGCTGATCGAACCCACGGAGGGCAGCCTCGAGTTTGAAGGGCGCGACATAATTCACATTACCAAGGAAGAAATGCGGCAGCTGCGCCAACGGATGCAGATCATCTATCAGGATCCGTATTCATCGCTCAATCCGCGGATGAAGGCCGCCGATATCGTCGGCGAGCCGCTGAAAGTTCACAATATCGTTTCCGGCAGCGCATTACGTGAACGCGTGGAGGGGCTATTCGAGCGGGTAGGCCTGCGGCCCGACCAATTGGACAATTACCCCCATCAATTCTCGGGCGGACAACGCCAACGAATTGGCATCGCGCGCGCATTGGCACTCAGTCCCAGCCTCATCGTCGGCGACGAACCGGTATCGGCACTGGACGTTTCCATCCAGGCACAGGTCATCAATCTGCTGATGGATCTGCAGGAAGATTACGATCTGTCCTACCTGTTCATCGCCCACGACCTTGCCGTGGTCGAGCATATCAGCCAACGAATTGGCGTCATGTATCTCGGACGCATCGTTGAGTTGACGGACAAGCGGACACTGTTCGCAAATCCGCTGCATCCGTATAGCGAGGCGTTGCTCTCAGCGGTGCCAATTCCTGATCCTGGGGTAACCCGCGATGACCGGGTTATTTTGACCGGCGATGTGCCGAGCCCGATCAACCCTCCCGAGGGCTGTCACTTCCATGCCCGCTGTCCCTATGCGACCGAAAGATGCCGGATGGAATCCCCGAGCCTCAAGGAAGTGGAACCGGAACATTGGGTATCGTGCCACCTGCACGAGGGAAATGTAGCGGACCCGACAGAATCACAACCTGAACGGATTTAACCCGCATTTCTCACCAGGGTCATGGTCTGCGCGGCGCTGTCTGGTCGGCGGAGCAGGAGAGGCGCGCCGCGCGATGCGGTGACATCGGGCAAGCGCCTCGACGCACGCTGTCGACCAGAGAGCGCCGCCCTTCGGGTCGCGCCCCGGCGCCCGCCCGCGGCGTCGCGGCCCTCAACCGTAGTCGCCGCTACGCTTTTCGGGCCGCTCCTGGCGGATCGGCCGCCTGGACGCGACGCAGGCCGTGACCCTGGTGAGAAATACGGGTTAAGCTCGGTTCTCCAAATGGAGGGATGAACCCATGAGCAACCCTCGCAGCCCGCTGAGTGGGGCTCGACACCGCCCGACCCAACGGAAGATGCCCAGCGGCAGAGATGACGAAGAGGCACTGACGGCTGCGATCATCCGCTTGGCCAGTCAGTACGGCCGTTACGGCTATCGACGCATCACCGCTCTGTTGAGAGCCGAAGGCCGGCATGTGAATGTCAAGCGGGTGCAGCGCATCTGGCGGCGGGAGGGGCTGAAAGTCCCAAAGAAGCAACCGAAGCGGGGCCGGTTATGGCTCAACGACGGGTCCTGCATCCGTCGCAGGCCGTGCTGGCCCAACCATGTCCGGTCCTATGACTTCGTCATGGACCGCACCCAAGATGGAAGAAAGTTCCGTATGCGATGGCGCCGCATTACAACACCACCCGGCCGCACAGATCGCTCCGATACGGACCGCCGGCCCCGGAAACCGTCTTGCCGAACATTGAAGGGCCGACCTACGCTGTCGATAGGCTACGTCGGCCCTTCAACTCAATCCGCGTCCAACTCTCTCATACGCAGTGGACCGCTTAACGGGGGCAGACCACTCCTCCGTATTCCTCTACAATTTCCGCAACGATAATGCTCAGGAAGGCCGGCCCGGCGGCCGGCGACGTCCATTTCATGTTCCGCGCGTACCGCTATGCCGAGGACAGCCCCGAGATCGGCGGCCGGCTCGACGGTCAATTGGGAGTTTAACGATGCGCTATCTGCAACGCGGCCTCACCCACTACGACAAGGACCGGGCAACGCCGGGCTTCACCATCTTTACGCCGTTGCGCGGCGACAGCGTGACCTACCTGGTGAACATGGCCGGCGAAGCGGTCCATGAATGGAAGCACCACGCCGGCCCCACCAACTACGGTTACCTGCTGCCCAACGGTAATCTGCTGATCGCCCTGCGTAGCCTCGATAGCCCGCACGAATTTGAGCGCGGCGGCATCATGCGTGAACTGGATTGGGACGGCAACGTGGTGTCGGAATATGTCGACCCCAACCAGCACCATGATCTGCGCCGCTGCGCCAACGGCAATCTCATGTATCTCGGCTGGGCGACCATGCCCGACGAATTCGCCGCACGCGTGAAAGGCGGCACGATAGGCTCCGAGCATGAATTGGGCATGTGGGGTGATTACATCCGCGAGGTCGACCCGGCCGGCGAAACCGTCTGGCAGTGGAACGGCTGGGAGCACATGGAGATCGAGAAGTATCCGTTGGGGCACAACTCGAACCGGCACGAGTGGGCCCATTCCAACACCCTTGTCGCGCTCGAGGACGGCAACGCCCTGATCTGTTTCCGGCATATCTCGATGGTCGGCATCATCGATAAGGCCACCAATCAGTTCACCTGGCATCGCCAGGATCCGAAATGGGGCGGGCCGCACGACATCCAGTTCCTCGATAACGGCAATATGATGATCTTCGCCAACGGCGATGAGCAGACGCCGCGCGGCTCCAAGGTCATCGAATTCGATCAGAAGTCCGGCGAGACGGTGTGGGAATACCAGGGCAATCCCAGTCACACCTTCGACAGCTTCTTCATCTCCGGCTGCCAGCGGCTGGCGTCGGGCAACACGCTGATCTGCGAGGGCATCTGGGGGCGCATCTTCGAGGTCACGCCCGAGGGCGACGTGGTGTGGGAATACATCAACCCGCACACCGCACCGCAGAAACCGCCGGGACCGGCGATCGGCGATGTCAGCTTCGTCTTCCGCGCTTTCCGCTACGATCCTGACGGCCCGGAAATCCAGGGCCGACTTGCCGGCAAACTAGGGGATTAGCCTCGCGCGACTGGCGAAATTTGGGTCCGCTCATAACCTGGAAACCGCTCTAGGACCAGCCTCACCGAATGCCGCCTTTCGACCGATCCGGACTCTGCCCCACTCCGGAGATTCCTCGGATTGTTCGCGCCTTGACTTCCTCCAATATAATTGAAATCGGCAGACTCCGGGAAAGAGCCGACGGGATTGTTTTGTCAACGCCGGCCGCCCGGCCCGCGCCGCCACGTCAAGCGGGGCGCTCGTACCAAAAGAAACGGCCGGCGGGAGACGTTAACCTCCAACCGGCCGATGTCTCGAATATTTCTATTTCTTCTTTTTCTTGCCGACCTTCACGTTGACCAATTGTTTCATGCCCTTGACGGCCTCGGCCGAAATATTTCGGTAGCCCTTGGTCAGCCATTCAGCTTCCTTGCCAACCAGGTAGTTGGGAATGACCTTGAACTGTTTCTTATAGTCTTTCAGAAACTGCGGATCCTTGATCATCTTCGCATAGGCTGCGCGCAGTTCCTCAACGCGTTCGGCAGGGACATCCTTGGGCGCAAACAGAATTTGCGACCGGGTATTGTAAGTGGAGAACCATTTATAGGCTTCCCACAAGGGACCGGATGGCAGTTTGCCGCCGTGGGCGTCTTTGTAGTAGTCGACGAAATGCTTGATGTTCGACGGATAGCGTTCGGTCAGCTTGAGGTGATTGCCGTTCTTATCCAGCGCTGAATGGTAATAGACGGCAACCGCTGTGCCCTTCTTCAGCAAATCATTTTCGTAGAACGCGACATGACCGGTGTGACCGGTGGTGACATAGTTGACCTCATTTTGCATGAGGGCGGACTTGAGCTTGGGCTGGTTTCGGTAGCCAGGCACGTAGCGGTATTTCACGCCCAAAATATGGAGCGGCATGCGCGCGAAAATATCCAACGAGGAGTTGGGGCCGCGGCCGCCGACCACCAAGCTGCCCGCCTTGATCATATCGCCTGCTTGCTTGATGCCGGTGCCCGCGGTGGAGGAGACGATTGAGACGAAACTGGTATCCTGCGCGCCGACAACCTGAAATTCCGCCGGCTCGAACCGGATGCCCGGCAATCCGATGAGCTTGGCGAACTGATTTGGCGGACCGAAGGCGAGTGTCAGTCCATCGGGCCTGGCTTTTTCCGCCAAGAAGTTCAACGCCTTGGCACCAGCGCCACCGGTCATATTCTTGACGATGATCTTGGTCGCGTCATTCCCAAGTTGTTTTTGCATGCCCTGCATGACGGCGCGGCCTGAGCGGGTCAGCCCGCCACCGGCGCCGGCGCCGATGATGACGGTGACGGTCTTGCCGTCATAGTACCCGGCGGCCGTCGCGGGGGCGCCCATGGTCAACGCCAAGGCTGCGGCGACGACCGGCAGAATATGGAATTTCGATTTAATCATGTCTGTAACTCCCTCCCTGTAACCCTGGTCTGATTGTTAGGTGTCGAAAGTATAGGATATATCGGGTTAAGTTGGCGACTCCGGCGTGCTGCGGGGGCGCATCGCTTCTGTGTGGCGATTTCCTGGTTCGGGTCGAACGATCCAATCGTCGTAAGCCGACCGGCGTCGCCCGCTCCACTCCGCGGCAGCGGCGGCGGTGCCGTGCTCGGCGACCAAAGATTTCGCCACCAAGCCCGAAGAAGGGCTGCCCTGCGTACGCTTCCTTCTGCCCCTTCTGCATCTCATGCGGCATCACGGTGAAGCGGAGGAATTTGCGCCCACCAACTAATCGGATGTCATTCAACCCGCATTTCCCAAGTGACTGCTTTGCCTGATGCCTGATTGGCACGATTCTGCCATAAGAATCACTGGCTTGAAGGTGTCGGAGGGCGGCTCGGATGCGGTATCCGGAGGGTGAATCGGATCATGGGCCACTCCGGCCCCTTTTCGACCGCCGCCTGAAACTGGAGTTCCACGGATCGCGGGTGACAGGATCGGTGCGCCCGGACCGGACCGGATCGCCGGCAAAAATGCCATTCCGGGCCACCAATGCCGCCACTTGGTTTCCAAACATGTATGGCAAAGACTGACAGGGATGCGCTCAGTTACCCTACAGACGCCATAACTGTTATATTTCCTTGGGTTACGCCGATATCGAGACCGCCGCACCATGCCAGGGATGCGCACGCATACCCTCCGATTTGATTTCAGGTGTTGACTATCGTGTTGCTATTCCGGGCGTCTTGCGATAGATTCGGCCCATGACCGAACCCAACTCCGCAAAGCGCGTGGCCCGGGTGAAACTCACCCTCACCAAGCGCACCGTCGAGGCGCTGGAGCCCGCCGGCAAGTCCTGGATCGCATGGGACGACAAGCTGGTCGGCTTCGGCTGCCGCGTCCAGCCCTCGGGCACCAAGTCCTTCATCGTCAACTACCGTCCCGGCGACGGCGGCCGCAAGGCGCCCAACAAGCGCGTCGTCATCGGACGCTTCGGCCGGATCACCCCCGACCAGGCCCGCACCAGGGCGAAGGACCTGCTCGGGCGGGTCGCCCGGGGCGAGGACCCGGCGGGCGAGCGGGCCGAGGCGCGGGGCGTGCCGACCCTGGCCGAGGCCTTCGAGACCTACATGAAGGCCAACCCGAACCGTGCGGACAACACCGTCAGCCTCTACCGCCTGAACCTGCGGGTCAATCTCGGCGACTGGGTCAAGCGCCGGCTGGACGCGATCACCCGCCAGGATGTGGAGGACCGGTTCAACCTGATCACCGGCAGGCACGGCTGGGCCGGGGCCAACCAGACGATGTCGATGCTGCGCTCGATCTACCGCCGGCCCTGCGTCGACCACGAGGGCTTGCGCAATCCGGTCGAGCTGTGGCTGGCGGCGGGCGGGCGGTTCAACCGCAAGCGGCGGCGGCGCATCGCGGGTCCGGCGGAGGTATTGCCGCGCTGGCGGGCGGGCATCGAGGCCGTGGCGCTCAAGCCGGCGACCCGCGATATCTTCCTGACCGGGCTGTACACCGGCATGCGGGTGGGCGAGGTGGTGTCGCTGCGCTGGGAGCGGGTCGACCTGGAGCGGCGCATTCTCCGGGTCGAGGAGACCAAGACCGGCGAGCCGCTGGAGCTTCCGGTCACCCGGCAGCTTGCGGCGATCTTCGAGCGCCGCCGGGCGGCGTGCGCCGAGCCCGGCGCGGAACCGGAGGGCTGGCTGTTTCCGTCGCGGAGTAAGAGCGGGCCGGGTCATGTCTTGCAACTGTCCAAGTTCTATCGCGCCATCACCGGGGCCGCCGGGACCCGCTTCTGGTTTCATCACCCACGAAAGGAGTGGATTAGGGTCGCACCCGTTGGTGAACCGCGTGACCTGCCCGGTGCTCTCATAGAGAAAGGGCAAGGGTTTGGCATTTGAGATCCACTTGAGCTTTGCTTTGGCGTAGCCTTCCGATTGCTCCTCAACCGTGGTGAGCTTAGCTCCCCAGCTGTCCGGCTTGGCCTCGATGACGCCGACGGCCTGTCTGTCGGCGAAGAGAACGTAGTCTGCTGGTCCGATTTCGGTCTGGTATTCGCGCACCGCGATGCCCGGACCTGCGTTGAAGTCCAGCGCGTTCTTATCCTGCACGTGCCAGCCCGCCGCCCGGAGTCGACCGTCGATCCGGTCGCGGGCAACGTGTTCCGGGGTCTGGCTGACGTCAGGTGGCACGCGGTCGCTCACGCCTTTGCGCTGTCACGAGAGGCGAGGTCAGACAGGCAATCGCGACGGCAATCGACTTCCTGGACCGGATCGAACACTCGACGAAGACGCGGGTCGGGAGCAATTTTCATTGCGGCCCCGCCTTCCATGGATCGATGGTCTCGACGCCGGTGTGGCGGAACTCGCCCGTGTTCCGGGTGACGACGGCGAGTCCGCGCGTGGCCGCCGCGGCGGCGAGGAAAGCGTCCGGCACGTGATCGTCGAGCGCTTCTCCGCGCCGTCGCTTCTCCTCCATGATCCTTGCGCAAGCTTGGGCGTCGGCCTGTGTCCAATCGACGATGCGATCCTCGAACAACTCGCCGAGAAGGTCGTGGAAGCGGTCGGCAAGACCGCGTCTGCGTCGCCCGGGTGACAAACGACCGATTCCATCCAGCACCTCCCAGACGGTGACGGACGCGAGCCCGAGGCCGTCATCGGCGATCGTGTCGAGATAAGCGGCAACCCGCGGCTCCGGCCGCGGCCGCATCATCTCGGAGACGACGTTGGTGTCTATGAGCCAGGCGAGCGGAGCGGTCACGCCTGTTCCTCACCGGAGAACGACAGCGGCTTGTAGCCGCAACGGACCGGGGGCGGAAGCTCAACGCCGTGATCCTCCCCGAAATGCCGCGCGAACGCCTCGGATGGCTTCGGGCGGCGCTCGGTCTTCGCGCGCTTCTCGTGGATCAGGCGGCGGACGAACTCCTCCATCGAGACGCCGCTCTGTCGCGACTCGCGCCTGAGCCAGGACTTGTCGCCGGGGTCGATATCGCGGACGGTGATGCTGGTGCCCATGCTGGCGCCTCCTGTTTGGTCGGGAGCCCTGCAACGGGCAATCCGTTAATCAAAATATGCTATCAGAAATTGCAAGTCAAAGGCTTGGCCGTTCCGGACTGTCGGACACGCTGGTGGCGCAGACGTCGTCCTCCGCCCGACAGGCTTGGCGGAAGATCACTTGCATATCGCAACTTCTCGCGGTCATACTTCGGTCGAGTGATTTCGGTCCACATGTTGTGTCTCCATGCTCTTGCTGCACAAGGCAGTGGAGCACAACACACTGAAATCACTCAATTCATTTCGGGCCAGACACTTAGCCAGCCTAGCGTGCATGGCGAGCATTAGGGAGTGATCTAATGGCTGAGTTTACTCTAGCCAACAACCCGTTTTGGGTCTTGGGTGTATCGGTCAGAAACACACCAGAGGAAATCGCCGACGCCTACGAAGATGCAATGCTTGAGCTTTGCCGCACTTCAGGCAGAGCCCGGCCGCGCGGCGGGCCTCGATATCGCGGTAATCCATGTCGGCCTCCTTCCTGCCAATCCGAAAACGGACGGAGGACGCCCCGCCGACACTGAGCCGACGGGGCGTCCGGGAAGGGGGCCGTCAGCCCTTCTGGCGGCGGTCGCAGAACAACGAGGTCGAAATCGCTCCCATATGTTTCATAAAACATATGGGGGCTTATGCTACGTGGGGTCATATGTTGCGGCGGCGGTGAGTCCTTCGATCAGCTACAGATGGTTCCTTGGTTCAGCCACCGAAGAGCCCGACTCGCCGCAACATATTCCGGTGCGCTCAATAGGAGTTCAGGAACGCCATCAAGTCCTTGTCCTCCTTCCAGTGGCGGCCTGGATCAGGTTCCACAACATCGCACAGCGCCATCGCCTCGGCCTTCATCTTGAGATTGATTTCGGCATAGACATTGGTCGTATCGATGGAGGAATGCCCGAGCCACGCACGCACGGTATTGATGTCCACGCCGGAGAACACCATATGGCAGGCGATCGTATGCCTCAGCACGTGGGGCGTTATCTTCTTCCCCGCCAACGCCGGAACCTTCGCTGCGTAGCGCTCGACGACCCAGTACATGCCGAACCGGGTGAACGGTTGTCGGCGCCTGTTGAGGAAGACAGCATCGTCCGCGGCACGACCGTCGACCAGCTCGAACAGGACGCGCTCGATTTTCGGCCGCAATGGGCACTGGCGTATCTTTCCGCCCTTTCCGTGCAGGGTGACGAGCGCGTGGCCACCGTCGCGGCGCCCGACCTGCAGGTCGCCCACGCGCAGCTGCGCGGCTTCCGACACACGCGCTCCGGTTCTGTAGAGGAACAACAGAATCGCGTATTCGATTCGCCCGTGCCGCGTCGTGCGGTCGGGCACACTGAGCAGGGCCTGCATCTCGTCGACGGTCAGCCAGTCCACCGGCTTTATCGTTGTTTTCTTCGACACGATGGTGCTGATTTGACCGCGCCACGAGACATGGGCGGGGTCGCGACTCGCGACGAAGCGTGCGAACGCCCGGGTCGCCGTCAGACGCAGGTTGCGCGTGTACGTGTAGCAGCCCCGTTCCCCCTCGACATGATCGAGGAACCGCCGAACCAGTTCCGACGAGAGGTCCGGGACGGTCAGCTGATAGTCCTGTTTCCCGAGTTCAGTGCAGGCGAATGGGACCAGCAGCTTGAAGGTATCGCGGTAGCTCTTGCAGGTGTTGCGCGAGAGATTCCGTTCGACCACAAGGTGATGGGTGAGGAAGCGCTGGAGCCAGGGGCCCAGCAGGGCATCGGTGTCATTCATTGTCGCCCCCTCCTGCGTAGCGCTCGAACCGTAGCGCCGCCTGGTGCAGCAGCTCCGGCGTCATGGACAGATAGACCTGGGTGTGGTGCAGCCTGGCGTGGCCGAGGTAGGTCGAGAGCACCGGGAGCAGCCGTTGCACGTCGGCGCCCTGGCGATACCAGTCCGTCAGTCGATGGACCGCGAAGCTGTGACGGAGCGAGTGCAGCCGTGGCGCCTGCCGCGAGTCGTCCCTCGACTCGATCCCTGCGCGGCGGAGCAGCCTGATGAAGGCGTTGTAGACGGTGTCCTCGTTCAGCGGCGTTCCGTCCATGTTTGCCAGGAACGTGAGGTAGTCGAGGATCGGCGAAGGGGTGACCGCGTCGCAGTCGATTTCTTCGCCGATCCCCTTGGCGAAGCGCAATAGCGTGTGCGCGCTGGTCTCGAACTTCGCGCCGTGGGAGCGTTGCCAGTCTATGTATCGTTCCATGGCTTCCAGCAGGTTCATGTCAGGCCCTCCAGATCGAAGCCGGCGACTTCGCGAAGGGCGTTCAGGTCGAACCTGGCGTAAGTCTTGGTGGAGCGCGGGTTGCGGTGTCCGAGATAGTCCCCGATGACCTTCAGCGACACGCCCCGGTCGAGAAGATGCTGGGCCGCGGTGTGACGCAGCGTGTGCGTTCCCCGGCGTTCCGCCGCAATGCCCGCTTCGTCCATGCGGCGTCGGACCATGCGCCCCGGAGCAGATCGGCCCAGCGGCCGGATCGGCGCCCAGAGCGTGAGGAACAGAGCCCGTTCAGGACGCGGGGGGCGGACATTGACCAGATACCGGACGATGGCCTGTCCAACGGCTTGGGAGAGCGGGAAGAGATCGGTCCGCCCGGTCTTGGGGCGGTGCACGCGCAAGGTTTCGTTTTCCCAGTCCAGGTCGTCGATCTGTAAGCTGCGAACCTCCCCGGCGCGCAAGCCGTACACGATCAAGAGCATCAGGATGGCCCGGTCCCGCTTGTCCGCGTGCCGGTCGCCGTCGGTGGTGGCGAGAAGGCGCTGGATGTCGGCCCGACTCAGCGTGCTGCGCACTTCTTGGCCGGGATAGAATCTTCCGGGCACGACCCCCTCTGCCATGCCCGGTGTACACCAGCCGCGGCCCTCGGCGAAGCGGACGAACGCACGAAGACGTTCGGCGTAGCCCCTGATCGTTACGCGGCTACAGTGAACTCGGGCCGTCTTCGCTTCGATCGCGGCGTCGATATCGGTGATCCGCACCGACTCGAGCCGCTTGCCGCTGGCGACGAGCCCGTCGAGGAACTCCGTGGCGCTGCGAAGATTGTTGCCGATCGTTCCTTCGGCATGTCCGCGCTCGGCGCGCATCCATTCCTCGAACGCCCCGAGCTCGACGCTGTAGGGGTGAGGATCTTCTTCCGGCTCGGCCACGACCGCGACGTGGCGGTGGGCGCCGCCGCGAGCGGGACCGCCGTTGTCCTCATGGCCACTCACGTAGAGCGGAACGGCCTGGCCGCGCGGCAGGGCGGCCTGCATCCGGGCCAGCATGGCGCGGCGCGCGGCGCGGGCGACGAGGGCCGGGTCCGCGTCGCTGGTGAGGCCCGCCTCGATCGCGAACGCTAGCACGTCCGGCGTCGGATTGACCGGACGCATGAGACCGAGGCCGAGATAGCGCCCGTCGCCCAGCAATAGTGGCCCGGCAAGCGGCGCAGCAAAAGTCAGCGAAGCATGCCACAGCGACTCCTTGGGAAAGCGCGTGCCGGCGGCGAAGGCTTCGGCCCGTTCGCCGTGACCGTCGAACGGTTCACGCTGTACGCGCACCGAAGTCGGCGACATTCCGATTTCCGCGTGGCGCAGGGCTTGGCGCACGGAGTGAACGGCGCGGGCCTCCTCGCGCACCCGTTCGGCGGCATCTTTGGCTTCGTCCATTGTTCGTGCGGGATCGATACGCCGCCGCCGTGCAGTCGTGAGCGCGAGCGGGGTCACGCTCCGCCAGCTTCGTCCGCTGCGCTCATAGCGGTCCGCCATGGTGTCATCGTCCGCAGGCTGCAACTCGACGACGATCACACCGTCAGCGTCGGTCCAGGCGACCTGCGCGAAGGCCCAGGCGACATCGTCCGCGCGCAGCGGACAGGATTGCGGCACATGGACTGCGAGACGCCTGATCGTCATGTCGGCATGGGAATGGCCGATCGACGGTAGCGGCACGATCCGCACCCGCGCTGCCTTGTCCGCGTTTGTCGCGCCCCGGCCGGCCAAAAAGCGTTCGATATCGTCCGCCCGCGCCGGTATCGCCTCGCACAACCGTGCTGCGGCCCGGTCGCGCGCCGCGGCAACGAGCGCCGCCGCTTCGCTGAGCCGCCGCGGGGCGAAGCCGCCCCGGGCTTCGGCCCCGCGCAGCGCAAACACCAAGCGTTTGGGCGGTGTATTGTATGCAACGCTCGCAAAAAGCGGCTTCGCTGGCTGGACGAATATCACCCTACCAACATGGCACATATTGGGATGCCGTCAGGAGAAGGCGTCCACCATATCGGATCTGCGGCAGGGCGCCCCCCGCGGAGGGCTGCGAGGGAATGCGGTCAGTCGGTCTCGGACACGGCGACGCGCAGCCGGCCGCCGGTGGGAGAGCGCGGCTGGCGGATAACGATGTCGATATCGCGGTTGAGAGCAATCAGGAGCTCAAGCAACCGCTCCAGCGAATACTCCCGGATATCTCCCCGGAGCAGACGGGAGAGGTCGGGCTGGGAGAGGCCGAGCAGCCGTCCCGCTTCGGCCTGGGTGAGGTCGCGCTGCTGGATGATATCGTCGATGCGGGCGACCAGCTCGGCTTTCACGATGTGCGCGTCGGCGTCCGGGAGGTCGGGATCGGCAAAGGTGTTGCCGCCGCCGGGTTCGATGGGGGGGTCGGATACGGTCATCACCGAACATATAGGGGTTCCAACATGAAGGCTCAAGGCGGACGGCGCCGGACCGGCAGCGCGGCAGGAAGGACCCGCCGCGCCTGGCCCCCGGGCTTGGATGCAGGTGGGAACAGTCGCCGATCCGCACCCGGCCGGCTCACCAGGGAGGTGCGATCATCGTCGTCATTTGACTGATGTCGGAGATTACCTCGACCTCGTCCCGCGCCAGTTTCTCGAAGGCGAGACAGAGCGCGATTTCGGCCTCGCTGTCATAGGTGCCGAGATCCCGGCCCGTGGCGATCTCGATCACCGTCCAGGTGGGATCCCAGACCGGGATGCCCCGGAATGCGCCCGAGCTCTCCCGGTGTTTGTGCGAACAGGGCTCGCAGCGCGCCACCCCCGGCGACGGCGCATTGCACTCGACACATCGGCCCCTGGCCCTCCGGTCGGCATAGCGGGCACGCTTGGCGGCGTATTCCGCCTCACGGTCGCGGCGTTCCTCCTTGACGACGGCGCAAGGGCCGCAGTAGGTGGAGCCGCCATAGGTGGGGGTTTGGCAAGCACCCGCATGATCCCAAGCTCCGGAGTAACGGAGTGAAAAGGGGCGCGGACCGGCGCAAACGGGATCGGGAGGCCGGGCGACCGGTCTTCTACCCGGTCCGATATGCCGACGACTTCCTGATCTTCGTGTCGGGCACATATGACGATGCGCTTACCGAGAGGCAGGCGCTCGCCGAGTGGCTGCGCGAGGAGATGGGGCTGACGCTGTCGGAACAGAAGACGCGGATCACCAGACTGACGGCAGGCTTCCGGTTCCTCGGCTGCCGGGTTCGTCTCAAGTGGGACGACCGGTATGGCTATGGGTGCCGGATCGAGATCCCGAAGGAGGTGGTCAACGACTTCCGCTGGCGGATCAAGAAGGTGCTCAGGCGGCAGACGCAACGTCGGTCGCTGGAAAGCATGCTCCGGGAGATCAATCCAATCCTCCGGGGGTGGGCCGGCTACTTCCGCTACTGCATCGGGGCCAAACGCATCCTGTCCACTCTGGACTGGTATGTGAGCTACCGGCTCTGGCTGTGGCTGCGGGGCAAGCATAAGCGCGTACCCACGAGGAAGCTGACCGCAGTATGGCGTCGGGCCAGCCGGGTTCATCCCGGTACTCAGGTCTGGGCCGAGGGTAGCGTTGAGCAACACCGCATGGCCTACGTGCAGGTCCTGCGGTTCGAGCTCAAATGGATGAAGACTCCTGACTTCGCGAAAGCCTTTGGAGAGCCGGATGCATAACGAAAGGTGCACGTCCGGTTCGGAGGGCGGGCCGAAGAAACCCGGCGGCCGCAAGGCCGACAGGGCGCTTCGGCCCGACCCTACTGTCCGCCGTGTTGCCGGGTATCGCCAGTGCTGTGCTTATGGGGCCGTCTCCATCTTGCCGTGGTGGATTGCGGCGACCGGATGCCCTCCCCCGGGCATCCCCGCCGCCGACCCGCTCACGGCCAGCACTCTCCTCTCGGCGGCGCGGGGCGAAGGTTTGGCGCCCTGGGGGTCGTATTCCGTGACGGCAACGGGCCGTCGGCGCTCGCGGCGGCAACGACTTGATTGATGTAGCACCCGGTGCTATATCGTCCGGCATGATGGAATGCGCGCGAGGGGTGCGTGTTGCGCACGTTCAAGACCAAGCCCTTCGCGCGCTTCGCCAGTCGCGAGGGGACAATCTCCGGGGCGGCGAACTCGGGGCCCTGAAGGCGCTGGCGGACCGGTTGCTCGGACTGGCCGGGCCGGGCCTGGAAGCGATGCTGGCGAGCGGAACGATTAGCGAGGTGAATTGCGATGCCCAGACAATACGGGAGTGACGTGCTGGCGTCGGTGCATGAGACCGTGCTCGGAATGACGGAGGCGGGCGTCA
This sequence comes from Rhodospirillales bacterium, assembly GCA_965213765.1. Lineage (GTDB taxonomy): Bacteria > Pseudomonadota > Alphaproteobacteria > Rhodospirillales > UBA2165 > JAJDXO01. The sequence continues at coordinate 3,671,906 of OZ243926.1, forward strand.
TGTCGAAACGGACGATGAAGGCGTTCGACGAGATGTGTCTGACGCCGGTCGAGGACATGCCGCCGGAGCGGATTCGCGAGATCCGTCTGCGCGAGAACGCGAGCCAGGCGGTGTTCGCGCGCTACCTCAACGTGACGAAGGGTCTGGTTAGTCAATGGGAGCGTGGCGAGAAGCGCCCGCGTGGCGCCTCCTTGAAGCTCCTGACGTTGGTGGCGAAGAACGGCCTCGGGGCGGTCGCCTGACGGACATCGGCCGGCGAGTCGCCGTGTTGCGACAGTGTTGACACGCAACATGAAAAACCCTAAACACCGAAAATAATTCAATAATTACAGCATATTATGGTCTAGGGAATCTTCTTCTCGAATGTTCCCCAATCATCCGGATCGGCGCGAAGATGGTCGTCATTCGAAGGCGAATTGCACGTCGAGCGGTTTCGAGTCACGCTCAATGGGCTGGGAGGGTTCCATATGGGGAATCCCGGTTTATATCTTTGAAAATACCGATATATCTGACAGTATTGGCTGATGGTTGCACTCTGGCAGCCCTTGTCGAAGAGGAGAAATGGACCGTGTTCGGAAAAATTCACCTCAAGGGAGCGATGATCGGCGCCGGGACCGCCGTCTTGCTGGGCATCGCGCCCGCCGGCGCCTCGGAGATCGACGACCTGAAGGCGGAGATCAAGGCTCTGCAAGAGCGGCTCGCCAAGATCGAGGCTGCGCAGAAGGAAGCCGGCAAGAAGGCGGTGATCGCCGGCGACAAGGCGGGCTCGTGGAAGATGCCCGGGAGCGAAACCTCGATCTCGATCAGCGGCTACGTCAAGGGCGATTTCTATGTCGACGACCGGGCTGAGAGCAGCAAGACCTTCGATGCTCCCGCCATCCCGCTTGATGGCGCGACAGAAGCCGGGGACGACGACGGCAATGTCGGCATGCACGCCCAGCAGTCGCGGCTCCGCTTCGATACCCATACGCCGACCGAAATGGGGGCGCTGAACACCCGGATCGAAACCGATTTCAACCCTTACGGCCCCGCCCAGCTCAGGCTGCGTCAGCCTATGGCGAGCTCGGCCCGGTGCTGGCGGGACAGGCCTGGTCGGTTCTGGGTGACGATCACACCGCCGCTTCCACCGTGGATTTCGACGGACCGGTGGGGGTTGCCACTATCACTCGCGCGACGCAGCTCCGCCTGACGCTGCCCATAGGCGAGGGTTTCTATGGGCAGATGGCGGTCGAGGAGGCCGTGGGTGGCAAAGAGCTGCCGACCTTCCTGGCGGCTCTCCGCTACAGCTCGGGCTGGGGGGCCGTCAACCTGGCCGGCGCTGCGGGGCGGTACGATGCCGACGACGGGCAGAACGTGGCCGCCTACGCCCTTCATGCCGGCGCCCATCACAACTTGACCGACACCACCCGGGTGATGGCGACATTGAACGTTGCCCGCGGCGGCCTCAACGGGCGGATCTGGGGCGGCGGCGGCGGTGCCATCGAGGACGCATCCGGCAACCTCAAGGCCCACGAGTCGATGGGCGGATTCGTCGGGGTTTCCCACGACTGGTCCGACAGCATCGGATCCGGGCTGTATTTCGGCTGGGTCGAGAACGACGCAGGGGAGCACAACGCGGAGAAGAAGCAGTGGGCGAACAAGTCGGTGAACACGTTGCATGCCAATGTCATGTGGAGCCCGGTGTCCCAGGCCACTTTCGGCTTTGAGGTGATGCACGGCCAGCGCAAGATCCATCCCACGGCGGACCCGTCCGCGGCGACCGAGGGCGAGGCGACGCGCGTCCAGCTAGTGGATAAAATCTGACGATTGCATCCCGAGGGGGATTCCGCGCTGACTGGGAATGTGCGAGTCTGTCGCATGCGACCAGGAATCAACATTGATCTTTCTTCCGCTGATCGGCTGCGGCTCGAAGCGCTGGTGCGGGATCGGAACACGGCGCAGAAGCACGTCTGGCGGGCCCGCATTGTGCTGCTCAGCGCCTCGGGTATGGGCACCAACGCGATCATGCGCGAGACCGGCAAGTCCAAGACTTGCGTCTGGCGCTGGCAGGAGCGCTTTGCTGAAGAGGGCGTAGAGGGCCTGCTGCGCGACAAGACCAGACCCTCGCGAATTGCGCCGCTGCCGCCCGAGGTGGCCGAGCGGGTGGTGGAACTGACCTTCACCGAGCCGCCCGCCGAGGCCACGCACTGGACCGGAGCGATGATGGCCGAGGCAGTCGGGATCAGCGTCAGTTCGGTACACCGCATCTGGCGGGCCCACGGCCTGCGGCCGCACCGGGTGCGCCAGTTCAAGCTCTCCAACGATCCCGAGTTCGTCACCAAGCTGCGCGACGTGGTCGGGCTCTATGTCGATCCCCCCGCCCACGCCATCGTCCTCTCGGTCGATGAGAAGTCGCAGATCCAAGCCCTCGATCGCACTCAGCCCGGCCTGCCCCTGAAGAAGGGTCGGGCCGGCACCATGACCCACGACTACAAACGCAACGGTACCACCACCCTGTTTGCCGCCCTCAACGTGCTCGACGGTACCGTGATCGGGCGCTGTATGCAGCGCCACCGTCACCAGGAATTCCTCCGCTTCTTGAAGGCCGTCGAGCGTGAGGCGCCAGTCGGCAAGATGGTGCACGTGATCCTCGACAACTATGCCGCCCACAAGCATCCCAAGGTGCGCGCCTGGCTCGCCCGTCATCCGCGCTTCGTCTTCCACTTCGTGCCGACCTCGTGCTCCTGGCTCAACGCCGTCGAGGGATACTTCGCCAAGCTCTCCAGACGCCGTCTCAAGCGCGGTGTCTTCAGATCCGTGGTCGACCTGCAAACCGCCATCAATCGATTCATCGACGAGACCAATGATGACCCCAAGCCCTTTGTATGGACCGCCGATCCCGACAAAATTATCGCCGCCGTCAAACGGGGGCATCAAATGTTAGATTCAATCCACTAGGCATCCAGTATAGCTTCTAGCCCACCGCGACGCCCCCCGGCCCGGTTCCCGTCATCGCCTGCTTCGCACGCCGCGGCGCGATTTCGACTTTAGACGGATTCAATGACCGTAATTTTCTGATATCAAACTTCAAATAACGTCCGGGATTGGCTGGGGCTGTTGGCGGTGTATGGAAACCCCTTGGTTTTCGGTATGAGCGCAACACTGCAAAATAGCATCCAAGTTCAAGAAATCAGTCTGGCAAGACAGATGGTCGTGCCGACTGGCCTGCCCCAATTATGCGGTCCACGGTCTAAGTTGGAGATTGGCACGGTTGGTGTAGAAATCAGCTGCATCGGAACGCTCAGAAACTCTATCGCTACCGCAGTCTAGATTTCGGAGATGACACGCTCGGACAAATATTGGACTTGCTAGAGCAGTTTCCGGTCAAATGGTTAAATTTGGCCGGGATTAATTGGCGTCGAGGGTGAGCATCGCGAGAGTGCCTCTGCGTTACATCGAGTTGCAACGATCTACGATGCTGTTATTGGTGAATTAGGCGTGCCTGTGAACATTCTGGACGCGAACAAAAGTATTCCAAAACTGAAAACCGAGTTGCTGAGACTCGTCGAACGTCCAAATGAGCCGCTAGGCGCCCTACTTGAGAGCTGAACTTCTTTAGCTGACCGGTGCTATTTCAACTTGGCTGTCGACGCCAACAATGATACCGAACCGAATGACTGAACAATCGAAATCATCGGCAACATCGACAGTCGGTTTTTTAGCGTCTAGGACCGGAAGCGCGATGCGTGCCATCTTTGAGGCTGTTCAAAACGGTACGCTATCCAATACCCATGTGGGGGTGTTGATTGTAAGCCAACCAGAGGCGCGTGCATTAGAATTCGCCCAACAAAACAAGATACCATGGGCTGTGCTAAACAAAGATTTGTGTTCATCATCAGAGCTCTTGGATCGCGCTGTAACCAAGACACTACAACAATACAAGGTAGATATTGTTATCTTGTCAGGTTATTTGCGAAAAATCGGTCCAATAACACTTAGTGCATTTCCTGACAGAATACTAAATGTTCATCCAGCACTTCTACCGCAATTCGGCGGCACTGGAATGTATGGGGATAGAGTGCACAAAGCCGTTCTGTCTTCAAATTGTAAATATTCTGGCGCAACCGTCCATTTGATCAATGAAGAGTATGATGAAGGCCCAATAGTTGCTCAAAGAAAATTCGGGCTGCAGGAAAATACAACGCTGGATGAGTTGAGAACTAAAGTCAAAGAAATCGAGCGGTCACTGATTGTTGACGTTCTCAAAGAAATGTCCTTGAGTAATGGGCGTTTTCGCACATTCTAAGTTCATGACAGAAAGACTCTAATGATGACGATCTGACATGCTGGTGATCTTTGATTGCGATGGCGTACTGATTGATTCTGAAGTGATTATGAACGCCATAGACGCAGAAGCGTTAACAGATCTTGGTTTTCCGACAACGGCGCAAGATATTGCCCAATGGCGGCAACTCGTCAACTAGACTAATAGGATTGCTAGCCTACTCAGGTCGACGCTAGTTGCTCTGACAATGCCGCTTCGATGTCCCATAGCTGAGGCCGTCCAATTGCGTCTATAATCTCGAAACGAGGAAACTGCCATGCTCAAGCTCTATCATTATCATTCGTCGACATGCTCGAAGAAGGTGCGGATTACACTCGCGGAAAAAGGGATGGATTGGGATAGCCACCACGTCAATCTGTTTGCGGAACCTGACAAAGTCCCCGAACATCTCCAGCCGTGGTACGTGAAACTGAATCCCGTCGGCGTCGTGCCAACGCTCGATCACGACGGCCGCATCATCATCGAGTCCAATATCATCATCGAATATTTGGATGAGCTGCAGCCCGACCCGAGCCTGCGCCCCGATGATCTGTGGGAACGCGCCCAGATGCGCCGGTGGCTCGACAAGGCCGAGCACGTCATCCACCGGAACATCAACATAATTTCGTACAGCAAGCGGCATGCCTCCAGGTGGAAGCAATCGTCGCGGGAGAAACAAATTGAGCTGATCAACAAGCAGCCGAATATTGTCAGGCGCGCCGAATATATGCGCCGCTTTACTGACGGCATCTCAGAAGAAGAGAAGGTGCGCGCACTGGAAGTGCTGGACTCCGTCATGGACGAGATGGAAGCGACTCTGAAAGAGCAGGACTGGCTGGCGGGCGGCAGTTACTCGCTGGCGGACATCGGCGTGACACCCTTTATCCAGCGTTTTGAAGTGAACGAACTCGCCGAGTTGGTCGACTGGGATACCCGGCCTGCCACGGGCGCCTGGTGGGAACGCATCAAGGCGCGGCCTTCTTACGAGCCCGCCATGTTCTTCCCCGACCCCATCGGCGACGGATTACGGTGAGAGTCTCCGGTGATGGCACTGGATGAGTGTTTCGGGCAAGGCGCGGCCCCGCATTAGGTCTAATCCTCGCTCCGTTGATGCTCAAAAAAGATTAGCAAACCCGTGATGTCCGATGGTTTCTTCGCGGTGCCGAGGATGTAGCGGTCCGGGCGGAGGAGAACGGCGCCGACATCATTGCTTTTGAACCATCCCTCCAGGTCCTCCGCCCCATCCGAGAGAAGGGCGATGTCCAATTCCTTCAACTTTTCGCTGTCCGTTTCCGCCATCTCCGCCTGAAACGACAGCGAAGTGATCAGCGCAAAGCCGAGACCGATCTCGTCATCCAGCAGAGCGCCGGATTGCAATTTCGGCTGCGGGAACAGAACGCCGATCAAAGAAGACGTACCGGCGGCGATGCCGGGGCCCAATGACGGTTTGAGCTGACCGATGGTTTGGGGACCATCCTCCGGATCGGTGGCGATTCCGGCAACCACCGCGGATGCCGTGCGGTTGATCAATTGTCCCATCTGGATGGTCAGATCAATATATTCACGGACATGGGGATGGCGTTCGCTTTGATAGCTGTCCAGCAGGGTTTCGGGTTTTCCCTGCCGTAGGACCGCCAGCAGCTTCCAGCCGAGATTGGCCGCATCCCGAATACCCGCGCACATGCCCTGTCCCATGAAGGGAGGCGTCTGATGCGCGGCATCGCCGGCAATAAATAGACGCCCGTCGCGCCACTGTTTGGAGATCGTCGAATGGAAGGTGTAGATCGTCGTGCGTTCGATTTCGGCTTCGGCCGGCGTGATCCAGCGATCCAAGAACGGCCAGATAAAGTCCGGTTTGCACAGCGCTTCCGGTTCGTCGTCCGGATTGAGGCGCAGCTCCCATCGTTGGCGTTTGCTGCCGAGAAAGACGCAGGACCCCGACCGTTCGGGCTCGCAAAAATGGAAGCTCTCCCGGCTTTCGATATCGCGCGGATTCGTCATCAGGAGATCGATGACCAGCCAGGGCTCGTGAAAGCCGAGGTCCTCGATATCGGGATTTATGCACTCCCGGGTGAAAGAGCGCGCGCCGTCACAGCCGACCACGTAAGAAGCGCGAAGCGCCTTATCGTCTCCGGTTGAGTTTTCCCGGTAACTGACGGTCACGCCGTCTGCGTCTTGTTGGAGCGCGGTTGCCTCCGAGCCCCAATTTTCGCTGACCTCCGGGTAGCGTCTGAAGCCGTCCCGCAGCACGTTTTCCAATTCCGGTTGATGAAAGCGGTAATTCACGTACCAGTTATTGGGGCTGAGTACCTGAGGCCGCGGCCAGTGAACCAAGGTATCGCCGTCGGGACCGACAAAGCGGGCACCGCCGCCGACTTCGGAAATTTCGTCCATTTGCCCGGCCAGCCCCATGGTTTGAAACACCCGCATGATCTCGTCGTCGAACATCACCGCGCGCGGCAAATGATAGGCCGCCGTTTCACGATCCAAGGCGACGGTCCTGAGTCCGTATTGCCCGAGGATATTGGCCAGCGCCGAGCCCACCGGCCCGAGACCAATGATGGCGACGTCAAATCTTTCCGTGTGATCGGTCATCGGGTTGGGAACAATTATATTGAGCGTGGTATTCGGCGGGTCGTCATCGGGCTGGTGCCGGATCAATTTGTCGCCCAGCATCCACCGGCCTAGTACCGGATCAATTTGTCGCCCAGCATCCATCGGGCGTAGGGCGGCGCCTCATCCCAGAAGCGTGGTTCCCAATCGTCATCCATGTGATCCATATCGGCGAAATATTCGATCGAACCGCCCAGGGGTGAATGGAAATACCAGAACCAGTTAGAGCCGAGGGAGTGGCGGCCGGGTCCCGACTCCGTCTTCCAACCCTTTTCGGAGAACCGGGTCCCTAAGGCCATGAAATCGTCGAAGTCGTTGGTCTCGAAGGCAAAATGGTTCCACCCTTTGCGGTCGGCGCGATGCAATAAATACAACATGTGATGATAGGTCGCGCCATCGGCGCGCATGAAGGTGCCGCCATCGCCCGTCTGGTCGGAAATGCGGAAGTTGAGCCGGTCGATATAAAATCGCGCGGCTTCCAGGTGCCCCTCGGCGGGCACGCTAAAGACGACATGGCAGAGACGGAGCGGCCGCGCATTTTCACCGGGCCAATGGCGGGCATTGAGCCGGGATACTTCATCGCCAATATTGTAGATTGGCGTCTCGGTTTCGGCATTGGAGATATCCGCGATGCGAAAGGCGATGCCGAATCCGTGTTCGTCCGCCGTGTGCAATCCGCCGAATTTGTCGGTTGTGACGTCTCGGTCGGACGACAATTCGCTGCCGATGACCTCAAGGGCTTCCTGGCTGTCGACGCCCCAGACGACCTCGCGGGCGGTGGATCCCGCCTCGACGGCCGGTGGTAGTTCGGGGTCGTCCATGTGCCGCAATACAATCGGTTGGTTTTCCGGAGTAGCGTAGACGGCGCCCTTTGTTCCCGTTTCGATTTTCTCCAGTCCCCAATCATCGAGAAACCGGATCGATAGCTCGAGGTCTTCCACGCCGAATACGACGGACTCGATTCGCAAAATGGTCATCGCCGATCCACCCCAACCTGTTCCGTTCACCTGCCCAAATTAAAGGGCCGTTGCGCAAAAACCAACCAGACTGTGCAAATGCCGTCGGCTAATGGAAAGAGATTTACAGCGGCCTATCCCTGTACATCTGCTTGGACCCCGCAGACGGGATGCCTAAAAACAGCCTAAGTGTCCCTAGGGTCCGCTTTCGGGGGTAAAGCAGACATTAGCAGCCATCAACCGGAAGGGTCGGAAGCGCGACCGGGCAAGGCGCGTGTCGGGCGTTTGAAGACGCCTACATCCTGGCGCGCTGGCTCGATGTGACGGACGACCCCATTGAGGCATTTCGTGAGTTCCGCCGTATCCGCATCCCCCGGTTGCACGGGTGCAACAATTTTCGATGGCTGCCGGACATTTCAAGCACATGCGCAATTCAGGGCAACAAAAAGTGCTGATCCAGGGCAATCAAGGCGGCGTGCCGGGCGACAGGCGTTGGATCGCCGCCTTTGATCCTGCCACCGAGTGGGACAAAGATCCGATCATTCCCGACGTCGAAATTCCGGCGGCGAGTGCGGGTGCGGCCGCGGCCGCAATTTGATGGGTGGGGTGCAATGTGAGACAACGACGCTCGACAATACAAAAGGAGCTCAAATGCGCATCACGCAAACCGGCCTGTTGATCAACCAGCCAGACAAGGCATGCCCCGGCTTTACGCTGCTGTCTCCGCTGTTTCAGAACAGAGTATTTCTGCTCGACCTGGCAGGCGAGATTGTGCACGAGTGGACCTTGAAAGGCGGCGCCGGCAATTTCACCCAGCTCCTCGACACCGGCAACCTGCTGGTGTCCGAGGAACACGACGACTGCCCTTCCCCCAATGGCCGCGGCGGCTGTTTGCGGGAATACGATTGGGATGGTTCTTTGGTCTGGGAGCACGTGGATCCCGGTCAACACCACGACGTTCGCCGCCTTGCCAACGGCAACACCGTTTATTTCGGCTATGACCGCCGCACGGGCGACGATGTAGCGCGTATCAAAGGCGGTATTCCGAACTCGGAACACGAAGGCGATGCCGTCTTGTTCGATACGATTTGCGAGGTGACTCCCTCGGGCGAACGAGTCTGGGAGTGGTCATGGTCGCACGAAGCTGTCGAAGACTTTCCATTGAAGCCCTTTGTCCCGCGCGACGAGTTTGCCCACTGTAACACCGTCTACCCGCTCCCCGACGGCGACCTGCTCGTGAGTTTCCAATATTTGAGCATGATCGCCGTCATCGACCGCGAAACCAAAAGGTTCAAGTGGACCCGTGAAGATTGGGATTGGGGGCGCCAACACAACGTCCAATTGTTGCCCAGCGGAAAAATTCTGATCTTCGGCAACGGTCGTCACGCACCGCGGTTGTGTGACTCGTTCATCTTCGAGTTCGATCCACAGACCCTGGAAAATGAAATCGTCTACAAGTCGCCGCGCTACATGGAGTTCTTCAGCCCCCACATCAGCGGTGTCGAACGGCTGCCCAACGGCAATCTTCTGATCTGCGAAGGCATCTGGGGCCGCATATTCGAGGTGACCCCGCAAAGCGAAATCGTCTGGGAATACCTCTCGCCTTATGACGTGAAGACCGAAGCCTACGGCCCCACCAACTGGGTCTTTCGCGCCCGCCGCTACGCCGCGGATTCTCCGCAGATCCAAAATCGGGTTTGAGTGTGGAAGCCGCGACCAGCGACGCCCGCTCTACTCCGCGGCAGCGGCGCTCGGTTTCCGGCGTGCAGGCGTGGAGCAGGCGGGTATCCACCCTGCAATCAGTGAGCCTTCGGCCCTCGCTTTCTCAAGCTCATCGGGTGGGCTGAGGACGGTGTGCCGCAGGACGATGGCCGGCGCGATACATTCGAAGACCGTTCCGGCGTAGGCCGAGGAAATCTACGGCAAAATGAACAATGCAGGAGAGGTACGCCTGGATGGCGGAAAATATGGAAAATGGCCTTCCAGGCACGGCCCGCTCACCAAAACCGGGCATCCGAGGGCCGTAGAGGGCAAAGCATTACAATGGCGGCGCAACTTGAGTATGATCGCCATGGACTTGAACTCTATCTGGAAAATGTCGGATATAAAGTCCGGCACAAAAAAATGATAGGGGAGCTGTCATGGCCGATTTCAAAACCCCATCGGATGATTTCACCGATCACTTGCCCCCGAATTGTGAGTTATTATCCGAGAATTCCGTGTTCCCCGAAGCAAACGGTGGAATATCCTTAAAAGGAGGTTGCTGCCTATCCTGCGGGCACATTGCATATCCGGTATTTTCTGTTTGCGCCAATTGCCTGAGCGAGGAATGCGTTGATCACAAATTCACCGGAAAGGGGAAGATTTACGCCTCGACCCTGATGCACGTCGGACCACCAAATTGGAAAACCCCCTTCGTTGTCGCTTTTATAGACTTGCAGGAAGGAATTCGCGTATTCGGTCACGTCAGCGCCGACGATACAACATCAGCAGACATAGGGCGGCCCGTTACTCTCGAGTTAAAGGAGTTGACACACTCAGCGGCCGAGCCGCGAATATTCACCTACTCATTTCGTCCGATGCCATCTTCCCAAATGGAAATTGATGAGGAAACCACCCCGTGAGCAAAGTTTATGTAGCCGGCATCGGAATGGTGAAGTTTGGGAAATATCGTGAGAAATCTCTCGATGAAATATCTTGGCCGGCAGTAAAACAGGCATTAAGCGACGCCGGCGTAGAGCGAAGTGACATTCAAGCCACCTATTGCGGAACCGCTCTTGGCGGAATGTTGACCGGCCAAAGAATTCTCAAGACTCTAGGCATGACCGGTAATCCTATTTTCAATATGGAAAATGCGTGCTCAAGCAGTGCGGGAGCATTTTGCGTTGCCCACCAGGCCGTGGCTTCAGGTCAGTATGATTTGGTACTGGTCGTTGGCGCGGAAAAACTCACTAAATTTGAAGGCGGGACGTTGCCGCTGGAACGTGAAGATGCGGATGTCCAACAAGGCATGGTCATGCCCGCGTATTATGCGATGCGTGCCAGTCGTTTCATGCATGATACCGGTGCATCGGCAAGAGACCTTGCCTCCGTTTCGGTGAAAGCTCGCGCCCATGGCGCAAAAAACCCAGAGGCACAATTTCAAAGCCCGGTAACGATCGAAGAGGTCTTATCCTCTAGGCCAATTGCCGATCCGTTGACGTTGCTTCAATGCTGCCCCAATGGTGACGGCGCTGCCGCAACAATCATTTGTTCGGAAAGAAAAGCAAAGCAACTTGGGATCCCGCCAATAAGTGTCCGAGCATCCGTGGTTAACTCAGGGGTCTCCGTTGGCATTAAGCAGGGTTCAGGTCACGATTTGGGAAAAGCGGCGAGAGTTCAAGAGACCGCAAGGGAGGCATATAATATTGCCGACCTCGGACCCGATGACTTGGATGTCGTCGAGCTTCATGACGCTTTTACAATCGGCGAATTGATTTATTACGAGGCTCTTGGGCTATGCAAACATGGAGACGAGACAAAACTGCTCCATGATGGTGATACATCGCTCGGCGGTCGCATCCCGGTTAACGCTGGCGGCGGGTTGCTGGTACGAGGGCATCCGATCGGTGCCACAGGCGTCGCTCAGATCGTTGAAATCGCCCGGCAGCTGCGAGGTGAAGCCAATTTGCGACAAGTTGAGGGTGCTAAAATCGGGCTTGCACACACGATGGGCGGAGGGATTTCCGGCATGGATTACGGCGCGTGCTCAATCCAAATCCTCGAAGCTGCCTGAGGAACCAAGAACGTTCCACATCAGCAGCTCGACGATTTTGTTTAACGCACCGCCAGATTTGACGAGAAATAGTTATGAACGTCTCATTCCATTTACGCCGAGCTGCAAGAAGCTTTAGAAACAGAACCGCGTTGATCTGTGGGACTCAATCCAGAACATTTTCGGAGATTGATGATCGTACGAATAGAATTGCCAATGCCCTGCTCACACGCGGCGTAAAACCCCGAGACCGCGTCGCCATGCTCGTCGACAATCAAATCGAATTTTGTGAAATAGAATTTGCCGCAGCCAAAGCAGATTTTACGCGTGTCTCAATCAACCCTCGCCTCAAATGGCGCGAGGTTCTCTATATCCTCAACGATGCCGATGCATCTATTCTTTTCTATGACTCCAATATGGATGAACTCGTTGGAGAGCTCATCGCAAACGGATATTTGCCCAAACAATGTATTCGGATAGGCAGTGGGCCAGCACCAAACCCGGTCCATGAAAGCTATGAAGAAGTCATAGCGGCAGCCGATCCGGATATCGTCGATGGCGAGTTCGATCCGGAACACATCTATTGTCTTTTCTATACGTCGGGCAGCACCGGCCGGCCGAAGGGTGTCATGATCAGCCACCGCGCCATGATTGCCGTTGTGCACAATTTGATGATTGAGTTGGGCCCCTGGGAAAAAGATCGGCGTATTTTGTTGACCCAGCCGATGTGCCACAGCTCCGCGTTTTATGCGCTGACCTATTTTCTAGGTGGCGGGTGCAGCGTAATAATGCCGAAGTTTGATGCAATAGAAGCTCTACAGCTCGTTGCCGAATACAATATTCAAACCTTGAAACTCGTTCCGACAATGCTGCAACGCATCCTAAATACTCCCGCCACCGAATTGATTAAAACGCCAACATTGGAAACCATTATGTACGGTGCCAGCCCGATGCCGTTGGAAGACCTAAAACGCGCTATGTCACTCTTCCCGGTCAAATATTTTCAGAATTATGGCCAAAGCGAAGCAGCCATTACGCTGACATGTCTAAAATCCGACGATCATAATCTAAATTCCGAATTTCCCGAGCGATTGACTTCGGTTGGCAGACCTTGGCAAACCATAGATATGCGCATTTTTGATGAACACGACAACGAGCTGCCGATTGGTGAAGCTGGTGAGATTGTCATGCGCGGCCCTCACGTCATGAGCGGTTACTGGAACCGTCATGATTTAACAACCGAAGCTCTCCGGAATGGATGGCTCCATACAAAAGACCTCGGGAAAATGGATGAATACGGTTACGTTTACCTACTCGGGCGGATTGACGAAATGATTATCAGCGGGGGCATGAACATCGCTCCTCGCGAAATTGAAGAGACCTTGTGCGAACATCCCGATGTAGCAGAAGCCTCCGTATTTGGTAAAAAAGATGACGAATGGGGGCAAGCCGTCGTCGCCTACGTCGTAAAATTGGACGAAAATCTAACTGAAGAAAAATTGATTTCATTTGCCAAATCTCACTTGGGCTTTAAATCGCCCAAATCTGTTCATTTTTTGGATGAACTACCCAAAAATGCGAATGGCAAAATTGACAAAAAAACCTTGCAGGACCACAACGAAAAACTGGTCACAGCTTGATGAATTCTTTCTCCACTTTCAGTAGGGTAATAGATTGAGCCTGCCATTTTGGTGGCCTGCCCCCGGTTAGTGGTCCACGGTCTAAGTTAGAGTTTGGCGCGGGTTGAGTTGATCTGCAGGCCGAAGCCCATCAACGGGGTAGGACTGAACGTCAACGATGGGCAAGACGGTTTGTGGCGCCGCCGGCCTGAAAGGCAATCATCAGATTGATCGGGCCCGCGGGACTCCATTGCGCAGTGGCGGTGCGGTCCGTTAAACCGAGGCTGGCCCCGGCGAAAACGAATGCAGGGAGTGTTCGTTCGATTAGCTTCATAGGTCTCCTCCCTATGACACGGCTTCAACATCATTCGGGTAAATGGAGGTCTCCCGGAAACCGCCAAAGACGTTCCAACCGATGATTTCGTCGGGATGGCTGATATGGACTTCCCAAATGACCTCGGGCACCTGCCGCCGAGAAAGTTCTCGAATCCGCACCCAGGGCGGAAAGCCGGCTCCGTTGAATTGGTCCCTGGCGAAATTGTCCCATGTCAGATCGGCATGGGAGACGCTACCTGATTGAGTCATCGGATCATCCCTGACGTCGCATGTCGGGTCTATGACCAGCATATTGTCCGTAAGGGGCAGGCGATGGCCATCGCCCATAGCCCGCGAAGAAACGCGGCTGGTCTCATCGTCGCGGGAGGTCCATGCCTGGCGCACGGTCATGGCCTCGCGGTCCACTGCGTACTCCACGGCTCGAGCGAAGCATTCCCCGGGCTTCTTCGGCGGGTCAAACGGCTCAACGTGAAATTAGTCTTGGGCCGGCGCCGGTGCGAACACCGCGTCGATGGTGCGCTACCGCAACTATCTGGAACGCTGGTTGGACGGAGACCCCATCCGCCAGTTTGTCCGCCAAAGATTGGCCCGCGCGCCGGTCAAACAGGCCCGATACATATCAGCGGCTTCCGAAATCCATCAGACTCTCAATTGCAACAAGCAGCCGGTCCATTCATCAGGGTCGGGAAGCGACTAGGTCGAGCCAATATTTATCGGCCCGGAGTTAGCCACCGGCGGACGATCAATTTGACCCGCGCCGCCTCCGGACTGTCTCAAGTGAACGCCGTCCCGGCATTCATTCAGGGAACTTCCGGTCACCGGCCGTGCATTCTTGCCACGGAGAGGGAATGCGGCCGATACTGAAGCCGAAACGACAAAAAAGACCATGCACCGAAAAATTCTCATTCCCCGGGGAGAAACTGCAAATGATAAAAGTGACCGATGTAGCCTACGCGCGCTTCGCTGCGCCGGATTTGGACCGTATGGAGTCATTTCTCCTCGATTTCGGGCTGACCCGGCAGCACCGGGATGATGACACGCTCTATATGCGCGGCACCGGCCCCGATCATCACCTCCACATTACACATCTAGCCGACGAGCCGGGCTTTATCGGCATGGCCTTCAATGCGGCCAGCATGGCCGATCTGGAGAAGCTCTCGGAGGCCGACGGTGCCTCCGCGGTCGAGGCCATCGATGAACCGGGGGGCGGCTACCGCGTCCGGATTACCGACCCGGTGGGATTTCAGGTTGAAACCATATTTGGACAAGCGACGGTTGACCCGTTGCCGGTCAACGAATTGATCGGTCCGGATCATGGCCCCGGGCACCCACGGGTCCGCAATGTTCAACGTATCGGAATGATCCCCTGTCCGGTGTTGCGGCTCGGCCATGTTGTCTTGAACGTGCGCGATTGCGACGCCATGGACCGATTTTATTGCTCTCATTTCGGCTTTTTGCAGTCCGATATCGCCTTCGTTCCCGGCAGCGACGATGAACTGGCCCTGGTTTTCCATCGCTGCGACAAGGGCAAGGACCATGTCGACCAGCACACGCTGTTGCTCACCAAATCCAAAGAATCCGGGCTGGCCCATATCGCGTTCGAGGTGGAAGACATCAATGCCTTATTTGTCGGACATGAATTCCTTAAGTCAATAGGGTATGAGCATTCGTGGGGCATCGGCCGCCATACGCCGGCGGCGAATATCTTCGACTACTGGTTCGACAATTACGGCAATCGCGTCGAGCATTTCTTCGGCGGCGACCTGCTGAACGAGGATGACCCAACGATAACCCACGACTCCCTCAGCGAGATTCTTGAATCCCAGTGGGGCGCACGGATGTCCGAACGCCGCGCTTCCCTCAAAACCGACTACGACCCGCTGAGAGCATAGGATTCGCCGGGACCAGTCCCTCAGGGAAAATCTTCTCGACGGAACGTTAACCGCCGAAAGCGGAGGGGAGATGCGGGCTCGCGGTGTGCATCGGTATCCCCAACGGCAACCGGGGGATGGCGGTTTTGAGGCGGTTACTGGGGCTAAGCGTCGAAAACCGCCCCCCCCCCTCAGCAACGGACGACGATGCCAAGCGGGCTCCAGCAGGCTCTGCGCTCCGCGCCGGTTGTGGTTTTGGCCTCTTTGGGTGAGAGACCGGACACCTAGCAGGCTGCTGAAAAACCCACTGGCGCGATTCCCGGTATCGTGATTCTCTGCCCCTGGGTTGATCGGTGCTGGAGGTTGTGATGCGGGGCGAGGACGAACGCGGCGAGGGTCTGTTCAGCTACGTGGACTTGGAGGCTCGGGTACCTGCGGATCATCCGCTGCGGTCGATCCGGGTTCTGGTGGACGAGGCCCTGGCGGCGTTGTCGGGAGATTTTGCGGTTCTGTATTCGACGACCGGGCGGCCGTCGATCGCGCCGGAGAAGCTGTTGCGGGCGCTTCTGTTACAGGCCTTCTACACCATCCGCTCGGAGCGCCAGTTGATGGAGCAGCTGGACTACAACCTGTTGTTCCGCTGGTTCGTCGGTCTGTCGATGGACGCGCCGGTGTGGGACGCCACGACCTATTCGAAGAACCGCGACCGGTTGGTTGCGGGGGATGTGGCGGCGCGCTTTCTTCAAGCGGTGCTGCGCGGCGCGCGGGTACGCCGTCTTTTGTCGGACGAGCACTTCTCGGTCGACGGCACGCTGATCGAGGCGTGGGCGTCGATGAAGAGCTTCCGCCGCAAGGATGACGGCGGCGACCCGCCTGCCGGGCGCAACGCGGAGCGTGACTTCCGCGGCGAGCG
This sequence comes from Rhodospirillales bacterium, assembly GCA_965213765.1. Taxonomy (GTDB): domain Bacteria; phylum Pseudomonadota; class Alphaproteobacteria; order Rhodospirillales; family UBA2165; genus JAJDXO01. The sequence continues at coordinate 3,688,271 of OZ243926.1, forward strand.
GCGCTCGAACGCGACCCATGCGTCCACCACCGATGCCGATGCCCGGCTGTTCCGCAAGGGCGAGGGGCAGTCGAGCCGGCTGTGCTTCATGGGCCATCTGTTGATGGAGAACCGCAATGCGCTGATTGTCGATGCGGCGCTGACCCGGGCCAGTGGCACCGCCGAGCGGGAGGCGGCGCTGGCCATGCTGGGGCGCCGCAAGAAAGCGCGGCGGGTCACGCTGGGCGCCGACAAGGCCTATGACGTGGCCGAGTTCGTGGACGCGTTGCGCGACGGCGCCGTCACCCCTCATATTGCCGTCGACGGCCATGTCAGGAAGACCGGCAAGCCGCGCAAGACCCGGGTCGACCGACGCACCACCCGGCATCCGGGCTACGCCGCCAGCCAGCGCCTGCGCAAGCGCATCGAGGAGGGGTTCGGCTGGATCAAGACCACCGGCGGGCTGGCCAAGACCCGGCATCGTGGGCTCGACCGGGTGGGCTGGATGTTCACATTCACCGCCGCCGCCTACAACCTGGTCAGGCTGCCCAAACTCCTCGCCGAGGCGCCGACATGATGCCCGGGAACCGCGCAATAGGCCCCCAGACCCGCCGCGAGCGGGTCCCGAACCCCAACCCCCGCCGCCCATAACCAGAGAAAACCGACCGAACTCATCAAACCGGCCGCGCGTGGCGAGTTTTTCAGCAGCCTGCTAGACCGGATCCGCCTGTTTTCCGCTTCCAGCCAGAAGCGGACAAAACAAGATTTTGTCCGCCTACGCGCCCGGCAACACCTATTCGGCCGCTTCGGCCGGCGCCGCTTCGTCGAGAGCCTTGAGTACCTTGGGCGGCGACATGGGATGGTCGAGAAGCCTCACGCCTACCGCGTCGTGGATGGCGTTGGAGATCGCCGCCAGAGGCGGAATGATCGGCACCTCGCCGATCCCGCGCACCCCATAGGGATGATCCGGATTTGGCACCTCGACGATATGGGTGTTGATCATGGGCACGTCGGAGGCTACCGGCACCCGGTAGTCGAGGAAGCCCGGATTTTCCATGGTGCCCCTGTCCGAGTAGATGTATTCCTCGTTCAAGGCCATGCCGATGCCCTGTACCGCGCCGCCCTGGAACTGGCCCTCGATGAAGGCCGGGTACACCGCCTTGCCGGCGTCCTGGAAGATGGAATAGCGCAGCACCTTCACCAGGCCGGTCTGGCGGTCCACCTCGACATCGACCAGATGAGTACCGAAGCCGGGGCCGCCCATGGCGACGTTGATCTCGGCATGGCCGGCGATGGTGCCGCCGAACCAGGTTGCTTCCCTGCACAACTGGGCCAGCGACATGGGCTCGAAGTCACCCACGTTCGCCGAAGCGGGCCGGGCATGACCGCTCTCCCACACAACCTGATCGACCTCCACCTCCCATTTGCGGGCCGCAATTTCGCAGGCCCGGTGGATGGCATCCCGGGTCGCTTTAACCACGGCCATGGAGCCGGCTGCCGTGCCGCGGCTGCCGGCGGTCATGAAGTTGAAGCCCAAGGCACTGGTATCGCCAACCTGTGTACGCACTTTCTCAAATGGGATGCCCAATTCCTCGGCGACGATCATGGCAAATGCCGAGCGCATACCGCCGGTGACGTCAACGGTGCCGAAGATCAGGCTCGCCGTGCCGTCCTCGGAGATGTTGATGGTTGCCGAGGTGTCGTTGCCGATAGTGAACCAAAAGCCCGAGGCAATGCCCCGGCCCTGGTTGGGGCCCAAGGGCTCTTTCAAGTGTGGCGATGCCTTAGCCGCCTCCAGGGTCTCGATATAGCCGATCCGCCCCAACGGCGGGCCGAAATGGGTCTGGGTGCCTTGCTTGGCGGCGTTCTCCAGCCGGAAGTCGATGGGATCCATACCGCATTGGCGGGCGAGATCGTCGACCGCGGTCTCGACCGCGAAGGCGATCATCGGCGCGCCGGGCGCCCGGTAGGCCGCGACCTTGGGCCGGTTGCAGACCACGTCATGGCCGACCACCAGCACGTTCTCAAGATCGTAGCGGGTAAAGACGGTGATCGAGGCCAAGGGCAGGGACGATCCCGGGAAGGCGCCGGCCTGATAGTTGAGCTCAGCCTGGGCCGCCGTAATCCGTCCGTCCTTGGTGCAGCCCATCTTGACCTTACAGTTGGTCCCCGACGTCGGGCCGGTGGCGCGGAAAACTTCATCCCGGGTCATGACCATCTTCACCGGCCGGTTGGCCTTGCGTGAAAGCTGCGCGGCCAAGGGTTCGAGATAGACGTTATTCTTGCCGCCGAAGCCGCCGCCGAGTTCCGCCGGCACGACCTTGATCTTGGAAATATCCATTTTCAGGAGCTTGGCGATCTGGGCGCGGAATACATGGTGGCCCTGGGTGCCGGTATAGACCTCGATGGTGCCGCCTTCGGTGAAGTTGGCGACGCTGGCTTGGGGCTCGATATAACCCTGGTGGGCGGCCTTGGTGTTGCTCTCGTGGTCGACGATAAAGTCGGCCTGCTTGAAACCTTCCTCGATGTCGCCGAGCTTGCTTTCCATTCGGGTAGCGATGTTGGACTTCTTCGACGGATCCGGTTCGATGCCGGCACCCTTGGTGAACAAGTCCTCGTGCAGCAACGGCGCGTCGTCCTTCATGGCGTCGCGCACGTCGATGACGTGGGGCAGCACTTCGTAGTCGACCTTGATCAGCTTCATCGCCTCCTTGGCGATGGACTCGCTCAAGGCCGCGACAGCGGCGACCGGGTGGCCATCGTAAAGAGCCTTCTCGCGGGCCATCATGTTGCGGGTGACGTCCCGGAAGTTGACCATCAGCTCGCCGGATGCCGCGTGTTCGACCTCCATGTCCGGAAAATCGTCCCGGGTGACGATAGCCTTCACGCCCGGCAGCTTCTCGGCCTCGGACGTGTCGATGGACTTGATGACGGCGTGGGCGTGGGGGCTCCGCAGCACCTTGCCGATTAGCTGGCCCGGCAGATTGTAGTCCGCGGCATAGCGCGCCCGGCCGGTGACCTTTTCGATGGCGTCGGAGCGGTCCTTCGGATCGGGGCGGCCGCCGACGACCTTGTTGTCCTTTTCCTCGTAAGGAATTCTTGTTGCGTAGGGTGAGGGCTTCATTCCCATGGGTCAGGATCCTCTCATCACTTCTGCATCACTTGGGCGGCATCGAGTACCGCCTCGACGACTTTCTGATACCCGGTGCAGCGGCAGAGATTGCCGGCGAGGCCGTAGCGGACCTCTTCCTCGGTGGGAGCCGGGTTTTCTTCGAGCAAATGCTTGGCGGCGATCAATAGCCCCGGGGTGCAGATGCCGCACTGCAGGGCCACGTGTTCGATGAACTTCTCCTGCAAGGGGTGTAACTGATCGCCGTTCGCCATCCCTTCGATGGTCTCGATGGTCTTGCCGCCGACCTCAACGCCGAGGACCAGGCACGAGCAGACGAGATTTCCGTCGATGGTCACCGAGCAGGCGCCGCAATCGCCGGTGGCGCAGCCTTCCTTCGTGCCGGTCAGGTGGAGTTCGTCGCGGAGTACGTCGAGAAGGGATTGGGTTGGTTCGACGAGGACGTCGGTCTCGTCGCCATTGATGGTGGTCTGGATATGGTGTTTGGTCATCAGTTACTCCTCGCGCGTTCGAGGGCAATCGCCGCCGCCCGCCTGGCGAGGACGCCGGCGACTTTGATCCGGTATTCTATGGTGCCGCGCTTATCGTCAATGGGGTTGCAGGCGGCGCTCGCCGCTGCCGCCAGTGCCGCCATCGCCGCATCATCCACTTTGGTCCCGATCAGTGCGTCCGCTGCTTCGGCAACCAGCAGCGGTGTCGGCGCTACGGCGCCGAGCGCCACCCGCGCCGCTGTGCAGGTGCCGTCATCGTCGAGGGTTAAGTTGATGCCGGCACCGACCACGGCGATGTCCATCTCGGTCCGGGGCGTGAAACGAAGGTAGGCGTCACCTGAATGGGGTGGCCGTTCGGGCAGCAGGAAGGAGACCACGATTTCCCCCTTCTCCAGGCACGTCTGCCCTGGCCCGGTGACGATATCCTCGACCGGAATGTCCCTTGTGCCGTTCGGACCGATGACGCTCGCCAGGGCGCCCGCAGCGATCATCGGCGGCACGCAGTCGGCGGCGGGGGAGGCATTGCATAAATTGCCGCCGACGGAGGCCCGGCCACGCACCTGCAGCGACCCGATCAACCGCACGCCGTCCATGACCCCGGGCCAAATTTTGTTAAAATCCGCATGGAGCATCAGCGTCTTGCCGCTGACCGCCGCGCCGAAACGGTAGGCGCCACCTTCCTTCTTGATTTCGGTAAGCTCGGGGATGTTCTTGATGTCAACGATCAGGTCCGGTTCGACCAGGTCCGAATGCATCTGCACGAGGACGTCGGTGCCGCCCGCTAGAACCCGGGTGATGCCGTTCTCGTCCGCCAACAGGGCCGTCGCATGCGCCAACGTCTCCGGCGCTTCATATCGTAGATTCTGCATTGTCCTCCCCTGGCGAGATCATGTTGCGGTTATTTGCCGCGCTGCCGGGAGTTATGGTCGCGCAAGCACCGGCGCTTCGCAAGCATCTGAGGCCAGGACCGTCCGCCCAGTGGTCGGCAGCGCAGATTATATTTTTCGTCAAAGTTCATGAAAATTCTTGCGGATCTAAGAGTTCAACTCGAAACTAGTTGAGTGATTTCAGTCGGTTGTGTCTTACTCGGTTGTGTCAAAGCAAACGAGGAGGCACAACATGTGGACCGAAATCACTCGCCCGAAGTATGAGCGCCGTGGCGGTCGCTATGCAAGCGACCTTACGGATCGGGAGTGGGCGTTGATCGCGCCGTTCATGCCGCCGCGCAAGAAGATAGGCCGGCCGCGGACGACGGAGTTGCGCAATGTCATGGATGCGATCATGTACATGGCCTCGACGGGCTGTCAGTGGGCGATGCTGCCGAACGACTTCCCGCCGCCCTCCACGGTCCAGCGCTACTTTTACGACTGGCGCTCGAACGGGGTGCTGGAGGCGATCAACCATCATCTGGTTGTGGCGGCCCGTGAGCTGGAAGGACGCGAGGCCGGCCCGAGCGCCGGGGTGATCGACAGCCAGAGCGTGAAAACCACGGAAAGCGGCGGTATTCGGGGCTATGACGCGGGCAAGAAGATCAAGGGCCGCAAACGTCACATGGTCACCGATACGCTTGGCCTGCTGCTCGGCCTGATCGTGCATTCAGCCGATATCCAGGACCGCGACGGCGCCCCCGGGGTCCTCAAATCGATCCGTCATCGCTTTCCCCAACTGCGTCACCTCTTCGCCGACGCCGCCTATGGCGGACCAAAACTTGAGGGTGCCCTCGAAGACATCGGCCGCTGGACGATCGAGATCATAAGACGTCCCGATACCGCCAAGGGCTTTGAGGTGCTGCCCAGGAGATGGGGCGTCGAGAGGACCTTCGCCTGGCTCAACCGATGCCGCCGACTGGCCAAGGACTGGGAGAAATCAATCGCCTCCGCACAGGCATGGATCCTCGTCGCACACATCCGACTCCTCACAAGACGGATCGCAAGCCATTGTTATTAAATGTAGAGTTTCGAGTCAGACTCTTAGAGGCCGTTTCGAAAGTGGTTGAGTGGCCGGTATTGATGTGATTCCAGGAAGGTTTTTGAGACCGATCTGGAGCCGCCATGTGGACGCCGACCACCCGAAAGCAGCATAGCCGCAACCTCAACCGGCGACTGACAAAGGACTTCGAGACCACCATCGCCCCAGCCCGCGCCTGCCTATACGCCGCCTCCGTCATGCTCCTCGTCCGCAAATTGGCCCGGGACGCATGACTTTCGAAACCGACTCTTAGAACCGCCAAAGCGCCGCCGCCGGGCTCACGCCTAGTGCGGGAGTGGCACGGCACCTCCCGTACGGTCATTGAATGGTCGATTGGGGTCGAAGGTCATGTCGATGTATCCTGCTTCCGTCGACACGCTTTCCCAACATGTCGATACGGAGAAGCTATATCGACATGTTGGGCCGTGGTAGGCAGAGCAAAATCGTTCGGGTCAATGGTTCCAAGAGTAGGACACACTGGTGGGCGGCAAGCTACGGACTTACCTATACCTCGTGTAGATCAAAGGGTTGTAGAGGATCAGACCGGAATCTCTATCAAATGTCGGTCTCGGTGGTTGCGAGCCCCCGTAACCAAAAAATCCCCGTTATTCCAATAGGATAGCGGGGATTTTCTTTTGTGGCACAGCACCCTGTTTTGTCCAGGTACCACATAGGCACCGTTTTGTTTCCAAGTCGTGCGCAGCCCTGCGCACGTACTCCCAATAACCCGGATCCATCACGACGATTTTTTTTCGATGTGATGTAAGTGTCCGGCGTGCCTGTCCTTGTGGCGGGTCAGAGCGAAGCGGTAGTTTTCGATGGTGTGGACCGGAGCTTGATGGTGTCCACCATCGGCTGGGCGCCTCGTAGTGGCGGTTGCTGTTGAACGGCGGGTCCAGATAGATCAGATCAATGCAGGCGTCATTCATGCGGCGCATGACGGGGAGATTGTGCCCGTCCAAACCATGCCGCTGGCGAAATTGGCCGTCATTTTGTGGGCCACTCCTTCACGCTTTTGCGAACTATCTTTAGCCCTTTCCAATAACCATGTATCCGAAACGCTTCGGAAAACCACGCCGCCCGCTGTGCGTAAGTGTCCATCTTCATTCCTACTGGGAACCAACGGCCAAATTTCTCAACATAATAAGCGAACTGCGCCTGTTCTTCGCGCGACGGCACCTGCGACATAAGCCGGTCGGCACTTCTGCTAAACTCTGACAATTCCCTAATAAGCGTATCGGCCTTTTGCTGCGCCCAGGAGCGACACGCGACAAACACCCACGCCAAAGCAAAGGTGATTAGGAATATCCCGACGAACGGCAAAAGGGCTGTAAGAAGCGGAACGGCGGTCGCCATTATTGTCTTTGACCCGAAGGCATCGAACAAAAGCCCGAGACCCGTTGCAAGCATGGTGCAAATCGTGGCGATGGTTGATCGCGTACCCATTCCCCCTGCCTCGGGGGATTCGGTCCGCGCGTCAAGCCACATTTATAAGAGGCCGATTCGAAAGTGGTTGAGTGTCCGGTAGGGCATACGCCATTCCCTGGTGGGCTGGTACCTGCCACGCTGCCGGTCCGCCGCCCGGGCCCCACCGCCGCGCCCCGCGCCGCCGAGAGGAGAGCCTTGGCCGTGAGCGGGGCGGCGGTTGGATGTCCGGGGGAGGGCGTCCCGCCGTCGATTTCCCTCATCGGCACCATGGAGACCAAATCATGAGCGCAGCACTGGCGATACCCGGCAACACGGCGGACACGTTCCTGGTTCATTTTTTCGGCACCGGCCTGGCCGACGACCGGTACGTGGTCGAACGGTACCAGGCCCAAGCGGACGGCGACATTGTTCCCGCCCCCGCCGAGGCCCCAAAGGCGAAGGGCCGTGGCAAGGCGAAGAACATGGTCGTCTCGCGCAAGCAGGCCGAGGCGATGCGCCCCGGCCGCACGGAGATCATCATCTGCACCGGGCTCAGCACCCGCGGCGGCCGACAAGCGTGGCCGTACAGTTTCGGCGCCAATTGGCGACAGGAGGCGCCAGACGTATGCCGGAATGAGTAGATGCTCTGGAGAACCGCTACTACCGTATTGAAACCGTTGGCGATTTGTTGATGTGGTTCTCCAGGGAACTATGGGATTTCCTATAGGATACCAATCTGGTAGCTCGGAGATGCGCCTGAATCGCCCTGCACCCCCGCTCCGATATCGTCCCTGCCGTCCACGATTCAATGCTTCCTCCGGGCTGAGGGCGGCACCGGAATGCCTTCCCCGGAGACAGCTTTCGAGTGTTCACGAAGGCTCCGGGTAAACCTCAAACTCTCCGACGATCACGTGATGAGCCGACAACGCCGGCATCGCGATGACGATTTGCTGCGAAAAGGAAACCGACCGCTTCTCGACTTGCTACGGGAACGATGTTAGCGAGCCGGCATTCCGCTCGGTGTCAGGCATGACGGACATCCCGGCGTCCGGGGACGCCCGGGCTCATCCCGTTCTCCGCGCACCAGGCCTCGATCGTCCGCGGAAACCGGACATCGGGAACGCCGCCGGGTTTTGAGTTCAACACGCCCATCCATGCATAGATAGGGGTCGCGGGAGGGTCAGCAAACCACTTTCAGTATTGGAAATCCTACAGTTCGTACCCGTGACTACCCTTGGCGATCATTGAGGACCCACGACGTTGATATTTTTTTCCGTGAAGGGCCCCGCGGTCGTCTGCTCCATTGCATCCGGCTGCGGTGGTGATTAAGGTATAACTGTCTGTATTCTTCTACCGAGGGAAAGATGGGCCTGAATATCAAGAACGATGAGACGTGCCGGCTCGCGCGCGAGTTGGCCGGGTTGACCGGCGACACCATGACCGGCGCGATCACCGCCGCGTTGCGCGAGCGCTTGGAGCGGGAGCGGCAGCTCCGGCATCCCGATGCCCTGGCCCGGGAACTTCACTCGATCGGGCAGCGGTGCGCGAGCCTTCTGCGACCCGGACCCTCCGCAGTCGAGCATGGCGATCTGCTCTATGACGAGCGGGGCCTCCCCAGGTGATCATCGATACCTCGGCCATCCTCGCCATATTGCTCGGCGAGGCGGACGCAGCGCACTACGAGGACGCGATCGCGGCGGCATGGCCGCGCCGCATGTCGGCGGTCGCGCTGCTCGAAGCGGCAATGGTGGTAGAGGGACGTGGCGACGCGGCGGCGGGTCAGGCGCTCGACGCGGTGCTGGAGAAGGCATCTGTCGAACTCGTCGCGGTCACCGCCGAACATGCGGCCGCCGCGCGGCGCGCTTGGCGCCGTTTCGGAAAGGGCAACCATCCCGCGGCGCTGAACTTCGGCGACTGCTTCGCCTACGCGCTCGCCGAAATGACAGGCGAGCCCTTGCTGTTCAAGGGATCGGACTTCTCCCGTACCGATGTCAATGTCGCAATGCCGCCGGTTGGGGAAGTAGAGCCGTGAACAGGGTTCGGGCGTTGCAAAGGAAGCCAAGAATGGCTTCGGTTTGCTCTTGGATACCGCCCGAGCGGAACCCGTCACGATCGAAAAGCACGGGCGGCCCGTCGTCATTGTCTTATCCACCGAGGAATATGAGCGTCTGTTGAGCCGCTCTTCTCGCGCAAACGAAGGACCAACCGGCCGCGCTGGTGATGACCGCCAGCAAAAACCGAAACGGATCAGAATTGGAATAACACGATCGCGATGACCGAGACATTTTATGAACAACCAATTCTGAACTCTCCCTATGCGGAACCGAGGCGACATCACGCGTTGGAAGAGGATGGGCAGCCTACTGACAATCCCCGATCGCCGGCCGGCGGCGCTCCGAAAGAATTTCTCCTGTCCCGAAATCGAGAAAACAACGCGCCAAGACCGATAAGAATCAGAAAGCGCTCGGCTTGAACGTCGATGACGGCATTTCCATCGAGGACCAGAAGTACGGTCGGCCGATTATCAACGAAATACGGTCCCGTGTGGCGGACTGGCGAGGGCTGCCGAGTCTATCTGACTGGGGTGTCACGCCCGCCACCGCCCGCCTCTTGCTGCATTGGCGGCACCACGATTTTCAGGGCATTCGCCCCTTCTTCTGCCAGGTCGAAGCGGTCGATCCGCCCAGTAGAGGCGGAATTCGTTCATGTCCGTTACGATTGCCCAGGTCGGAAGCACGGGCTCGTTGCCAAACAGCCCGCGTCTAGCGTGGCTGAGGTAATCCAATCCTTGTTGAACCGGGGATCGATTGTTGCCCTTCCTCCTTTGCGGGGCGTCAAGGGCACTTTTTATGTCCTTGAATTCGCAAAGTACCTGCGGAACGGGATTGCCGCCCGCCTCGACGAAAACGCCAAGGGCCGCGTCCGCCTCCGCTTCTGATGCTGTGTACCTGTCAACGGCGGTGGCAGCCGGTGTGACACCAACGCCGACATAACGCCCAATGAATATGGGTTTCCCAGACAATCGGCTCGTCTCAACGATCTGGAACCCGTCGTTACGAAGGTATCGATCCGGCATTCCCATGGGGCCCCACATGCCGACGGCGCCCGGAAACTTCAAAAACGCCCTCCAAAACAACTTCGAGTTCTGGGCCGACTATCAGGACGGGCTGAACGAACGTTTCAACGCCTAGCTCGCCAACTGACAGTCTGTTGTGTGGGAGGGCAGCCGTTGCGCCGCCATCTCCTCTTATATGGAATCTGCATTTGTGCGCGCATATGATCTCAACAATACCGCACCACCGGGACCGTTTCTGACTGTGTCATCATCAGTCTCAAGGGGTAACTGCCCGCGGCCACCCGGCCGCTTCATGCGCCTGTCGCGCTTTGCGCCCAATCGCCCCTACTCGGCAGCCTGAGGGTAAATGCCCGAGCCGATGACGAGCTTCTGGTCAGAGTTCGGTGCGTTGAAACTAACGGCATATCCGAACTTGGGGGAGCCAGTATCCTCGTCACCTTGGATTTCCGGGTTGTCGTAGTAGTAGTCCAGAAACTTGCGACCCTCCCGCAGGGCGCCGCCGATAAGCAGTTTGGGAAAGGCAAGGCCGTTCGCGTCCACCCGCTCCATGTCGGTCGGCTTGCCTTCCCGGTATTGCTCGGTCGCATGAAGAAGCGTTATTCCCGCGCTGCCCACGATCCAGAGATAGACCGACCCGGCTCTCCAGTGCCCGCCCTCCTCGCGGAAGGCGTTTCTGACGGCCATGACGTCTCCTTGGGCTTTCGACTCGTAGGCCCGCCGATACGCGGCTGCCGCCGCCTCGACGAACGCGACCAGCGTTTCCTTGTCCACCACTTCGGCGGCCGTGACCTTCCTCAACCATGGCCTTGATGAGGTTGCCCCGGAAACGCCTGGGGAGACCGCGTTCCGGGGCAGCTCAATTTAGGCGCTCCGATAAAGTTTGGTCATGACGAACTCTCGGTGACCGAGCGCTTCTGCCGCCGTGAACCGGCCATTGGCCGTGCGGATCGTCATGTCGATGAGGGCGTCCCCCGCCTCATCGAGATTCATCTCACGACGAAGAATGCCCGAGACGTCCAGATCGACATGCTCACCCATGGTCCGGACAGTACGTGGGTTAGCGGTCAACTTGATCACCGGCTCGATAGGGTTGCCGATGATGTTACCCTGACCGGTCGGAAACAAGTGAACGACGTATCCCGCCGCCGCCTGCAGGGTCACGCACTCGGCGGCGGCCGATGACGTGTCCATGAAGTAAAGTCCTGGACCCTTGGTGGGCTCTTCAGCCGGCTTGAGGACATCAATGAACTTGGTCTTCTTGCCAATTTTCTGGAGGTTCCCAAAGGCTTTCTCTTCGATCGTCGACAATCCGCCTTCGATGTTTCCCTTGGTCGGCTGACTGTCCGACAGATCGGAGGTCTTATGGGGTTCGATCACCTCATCCATATAAGCCTGCCAGGTATTCAGGAATTTGTGGCCCGCCGCCTCATCGGCACCACGCGCTGCGCAATCCTGCTCGGCTCCGGTCAACTCCGACGTTTCGCCAAAGCACAGGTTTGCACCCCATTCGCTCATCTTGTCGGTGAGATTTCCGACCGTCGGGTTGGAGGCAAGCCCGGACGTGGTGTCGGATTCACCGCATTTCATGGACATCCACAGTTCACCGACGTCGCATTCCTCACGCGTCTGTTCGGTAGCCCATTGCACATATTCCTTGGCGACACGGGATGCGGCGGCGATGGTGTTGATATCGCCATTTTGTTCAATGGCGAAACCTTCGACCCGCTTGCCGGTCTTCTTGATTCCTTCGACAACCCGGCTGGTCCAGCCGGGCTCGATGCCGATTACGACCACTGCTGCAACGTTCGGATTGCTTCCGGTACCGATTAGGGTACGAAAATGCAGTTCGAGGTCTTCACCGAACTGAAGTCGCCCATAGGCGTGCGGCAAGGCCATCGTTCCTTGGATATTGTTGGCGACGGCTTCGCACGCGGCGTTCGAGAGATCGTCGAGGGGCAGCAGGATGACGTGGTTCCGGACCCCGACACGACCACTCTCCCGACGGTAGCCCCAAAACTTAGGTTTACTCATTTTACCACCTCTTGGTCTTGATGTTGTGGACGTGTACGTGACCGCCTTTGGCGATGTCCGAGATCGCTTTGCCGATATCGGCGTCGTACTTGATGATGGTATCGCCGTCGGCGATGTCGCTCAGGGCGACCTTGTGGCCCAAGGGGATCGGGTCCAGCGACTCGACGGTGATGGTCTCATCGGTGTCCATGACCCAGCCGGTCAACTTTTGACCCGCTTCGACACCCTCGACCACGATCACGCCGACGGTATCGGTCGAGTCGTGGACGAGAAAATCCGGAATACTCATTCTTAACTCCTAGTTCTCACAAATAATCTTCACTAAATGACCCCGTCCGCATTTACTCAGTGCGGCTTGAGTACTATTTTTGCCGACGCGCACCGGCCCTCGAGCAGATCGGCGAACGCAGCCGCACCGTCGGAAAGGCTCCGTTCCTCAAACCAATCAAGATTGCCAAGGGCGCCGGAATGCATCGCGGCGACAACAGCATGAAAGTCCTGCATTGTGTATGTGTAGGTGCCGGTAAAGGTGACTTCCTGCAGCGTCAACTTGCGCACATCCATGCCGTCCGTCCCATCCATGAGGCCGACATGCACAATCACACCTCCTGGCCGGATTGCGGCGATGGTGCCGGTGCGGGTCTGTTTGCCTCCCACACAATCGATGACCACATCAATGGTGCTTTCGCCGGCCAGATTATTGCTGACCGGATCAAATGGGGTGCAGATATCACTTTGGGCGACCGTCTCCCGCCGGAGCTCGTTGGTTTCTGCCAGAAGAATATTTCGGCATCCCTGGGCAAACAGCGAGAGCGCCGCCGAAAGCCCCACGGCGCCACCGCCAAAAACCAAAGCCTTACTCTCTGCAAGAGGACGGTGGGCCAGACCCCCAGCAACGCTGACGGCATGCCACCCGGTGGCGATCGGCTCGGCCAACGCAGCCTTGGACATTTCCATCCCCTGCGGAACGAAAATCAGATTTCTCTCGGGGATTGAAAGGAATTGGGCGAATGCGCCTTGGCGGGGGGCTATCGAAATTATTTCGCGAGTGGCGCAAATATTCGATCGGCCGGAGAGGCAAGCGTCACAATGTCCGCAAGTTACCAACGGATTGATGGCCACAGCCTGATCATTGTTCTTACCGCCGACAACAACCCCTGCTGCTTCGTGGCCAAGAATAAGGGGAGCCACTCGACGTTCATCATGGCCGAGATAGGCATGCATATCGGAACCACAAATCCCGACGGCATCTACCCGCACCAAAACTTCACCCTCAGCCGGTGCGGGGTCTTCCTCCTCGCGGTAGACGATCTCTTGAGGTGCGGTGTAGACAAGTGCTTTCATCTCTTCATCTCTAGTTGGCGGTATATCCACCGTCGACGGGAATGGCCTGGCCCGTGATGTAATTGGATGCAGGGGCCGCCAAGAAAACCGTCACCCCATCCAAATCCGCCATCTCCCCCAATCTCCCGGCGGGGGTCATCCGTACGTGGTGGTCAACCAGACCTGGATCGGAAAAGACCGGCTTTGTCAGATGGGTTGGGAAAAAACCGGGAATGATCGCGTTTACCGATACCCCTGCTTTAGACCACGCTTGGGCCATGGCGCGGGTCAATTGAATAACGCCGCCTTTTGCCGCTCCGTAGGCCATGCTGTTCGGGAATGCGCGATACGACTGAAGCGAGCCGACATTTATGATGCTCCCTCCCCCTTTTGATTCCATGCCGGGGACGCAGTGGCGGGACAGAAAAAAAGGAACCTTCAGATTGATATCCTGCGTTATATCCCAGCTGTCTTCGGTGATCTCTTCGAATGGCTGGCGAAGATTGACGCCGGCGACATTTGTCACGATATCGGGCTCGCCAAATCTTGATATAACCTTGTCGACGATGCTCTTTAGGCCATCGGTATCCGTCAGATCAGCAACTACGTAGTCGCTGTCTCCGGCACTGTCGGCCGCTATGTCATTACAGGCTTCCCGTAGCGCTGTTTCATCGCGGCCGACGAGCATTGCATTGGCACCCGCTCGGGCCAGAGCTTGCGCCATGCGCCGTCCAATACCGTTCGATGCACCGGTGCACAGGGCCACGCGGCCACTCAAATCAAACAGAGACTTTAGAAACTGAGACATAATTGTTTGGTTTATCCGGTGGTGTTGACATCGAATTGTTCACCGGGGAAGTACTTGGCGAGGCGCACATCACCGGTCCGCGCATGAGCTTCCATTCCCTCAAGTCGGGAGATTCGCGCGGTTACTTGTGCGATGTCGCGGCTCGCCTCACGCGTTGACCGCTGATAGGTGACGACCTTGATGAACTTGCCGACGCTCAGCCCGCCCGTATATTTCGCCGCTCCTTTGGTCGGGAGAATATGGTTTGGTCCGGAGGCCTTGTCGCCGAAGGCGACGTTGGTTTCTTCGCCAAGGAACAGCGAACCGTAGTTCCTCAGATTTTGCAGCCACCAGTCGAGATCCGCGGCATGCACCTCAAGATGCTCCGAAGCATATTCATCGCTGACTTGAACAGCTTCTTCACGAGAATCAACAAGAACCACCTCGCCATAATCCTGCCAAGCGAGTTCAGCTGAATTCCTGTTCAGCTCGGGCAAATCGGCAATCAGCTCGGGCAACCGGGACATAACGGTATTCGCCAGCTCACGAGAATCGGTGATAAGCCAAGCGGGTGAATTTGGACCGTGCTCTGCCTGCCCCAATAGATCAACGGCGACCAGTTCGGGATCCGCGTCCTTGTCGGCGATGACCAAAATTTCGGATGGTCCCGCGAACATGTCGATGCCGACCCGCCCATAGAGTTGGCGCTTGGCCTCGGCAACATACTGGTTTCCGGGCCCGACAAGAATATCGGCAGGGCTGCCGGTGAATTGTCCGAACGCCATTGCCGCAATGCCCTGGACGCCGCCCAGGTTCAAGACCGTGTCGGCGCCGCATAGCCCCAATGTGTAAAGAATGGCCGGGTGCATGCCCTCCGCGCGGCCGGGCGGTGAACAGGCGATGACATGATCGACAGCCGCGACTTTGGCGGTGGTAACGGACATGATCGCAGAGGCGATGTGAGAATATCGGCCGCCGGGGACATAACATCCGGCAGCCTTCATCGGAATGAGACGCTGCCCGGCATGGAGGCCGTCCGATAGCTCGACTTCGAACTCGCTCATGCTGTCGAGTTGCGCCTTGGCGAAGTCCCGTACCCGCGCGTGGGCGAATTGAATATCGCTTTTCAGCTGGTCCGTAATTTTGGCGGCCGCCGCCTCAATATCCGCCGCCGCCACAACGATGTCGCCATCCCACTTGTCGAATTCGCGGGTGTACTCGATGCTCTTTTCTTCACCGCCTTCTTCGATTTCCTTGAGCATATTGGTGACCAAATCACGGACATCGTCCTCACCCGTCGCGGCGGTTTTCCGGGCGCGTTTTAGATATTGGATGGTCATTTCGAGGGCCCCTTATTCTTGTTGAATTAGCTGGGAAGGAAAATTGTCGAGACGACCGGGATGTAGGCGACGATAAGCACCACGACCAACATACCAATTACGTAGGGGCCGACCCGCGAGGCGATCCTAAGGACCGATTCACCGGTGATGCCTGATATGACAAAAAGGTTGAGCCCAAGTGGAGGGGTTATGAAACCGACGCCAAGGGACGTCACCATCATGATGCAGAACTGAATTTCGTTCATGCCGATGTTCTGCGCCAACGGCAGCAGAATGGGGGCCAGAATGACGATGTTCGGCGTCGTCTCCATGACGCACCCGGCGGCGATCAAAATAGCGATCATCAATAAAATGATTAGAGCCGGGTTTTCCGTGAGCGTGGTAACCGCAAACACAACCCCCTGCGGCACTTGAAGGGCCGCCAGGGTCTGGGCCAAGGGCAAAGACATGGCGATAATTGGCAGGATGACACCATTCACCTTGGCGGAGCTCACCAGCATCTTAGGGAAATCTTCGAGCTTTAGCGTGCCCTGCAGCATTCCAATCACGATGGTGGTCGTGACTGCGACGGCGGCAGCTTCGGTGGGCGTGAAGATACCCGAATAGATGCCGCCCAATATGATGAACGGAACCAGCAGCGCATATTTGCCGTCCCAGATTGTGCGCCGCCAATGGGCAAACGAAAAGCCTGCCTTTTCGCCCTCGAATTTGTGAATTCGGTTCATCACGATATTGGTGATCATGATTGACAACATGATCATGACCCCGGGAATGGCCGCCGCCAGGAAGAGGGTCGACGCCGAGATGCCGAGGATTAGACCAATGATGATATAGGCGATGGACGGCGGAATAAGGATACCGGTACAGGCACCGGATGCCACCAGCGCACACGCATAAGGACGGGGGTAGCCTTTCTCGACCAGCTTGTGAATGGTCATCCGACCGACAGCGGCCGCGCCGGCGGCATCGGACCCGGAAATGCACGCGAAAAAGCCGCAACCAAGAACGGTTGAAGTTCCGAGGCCGGCCCGGAATCCCCCGGTGGTGGCATCAGCGACGTCCAGCAATTTATTCGAAAGTCCGGTTCTTACCAGAACGTCACCGGTAAGAATGAACAGCGGCACGGCGATCAGCGCGAAGTGATCAATACCGTCGAATAGCGACTCGCCCAGCAATGAAATTGGAAGTGCGTCGGTTGCCAGGAGCATTACGACGGATCCGATCCCGAGGGCTGCCCAAACCGGTACTGCGAGCAGGATTAGCAGCACCATGAAAAGCACCGGGCCGTAAAATTCGAAGCCTAACTCGACGGTTTGCTGTTGAAGATGTTGAAAAAGCATGTCTGGCCCCTAGTCGAACATCTTGGTGCCTTCGAATACGGGCTGACCGCGGCGAATATCGCCGACGTCGCGCCATATCGACTGCACCAACCGGTACGTCATTAGGGTGAAACCAAGCGGCACGGCTGCCAGGAACCACGCCAAACTAATTCGCAGTCCGTGAGTGACCGAGCCGAATTTCAGTGACACCTGCATCGACTCGAGGGCGGTAAACAAGGCGAGTAACGCCAATGCCAGCATGCAGAGATCACCAAACAGATAGATAAAGGCTTTGCCGCGGGTCGATAGATAGTTGAGAAGAACGTCGATGCGGATATGGGCTCGGTCCCGTACAGCAGCGGATGCGCCAACCCAAGCCAGATAGATAAAGGCGTAGCGGGCGATCTCCTCCCCCCAAATCGAGGAGTAGGAAAGAACGAACCGCCGGACGACCTCGATCACAATTGTTGCGACAATCATCGCGTAGAAGCCGAGCAGCATCCATCGTTCGGCGTTTTGGTCCAGTACCTTCCAGAATGGTTTAGGCTCGTCCATGTCGTCCTCCCCGAGAGGCGCAGTCCAGAATTCGGTGCCCCCAAGGCCGGCGGCAGGCACCATTGAAGTACGAAGGCCGCCGTGGGGACGGTGAATCCATCCCCACGGTCGAGGTTACTCGTCGAGACTAAGCGTCGTGGACGTAGAGACGGCCCGTCGTGTTCGCGGCCTGCTCGAGCTTCCCGAACGCGTCCATGGAGCCGGCAAGGTCCTTCTTGAACCCGTCCCATTCGCCGCGTTGATAACCGCCCGCTTTGGACCATTCGCCGAGCTCGCTCTTGCTTGGCGAGTAGAACTGGACGCCAGCCTTGCCCATTTCCGCCATCGCGTAGTTGCGCGCTGCCGGGACCTTGGCCAAATTCTGTTGAGCGGAGATTTCGGATGCGAATTCAATGCCCGCCTGAACGTCGGAAGGGAGACCGTTGAACCATTCCAGGTTACAGGAATAGACCTGGCTGTCCGGCACCGCCTGAGAGAAAGTAACCCACGACAGGATGTCCTTGAAACCGAAGACGTGCAGAGCGCCAACAGCCGGATCGAGGGCATCGGCGACACCTTGTTTGATCGCGGAGGGTGTTTCGCCCCAGGCAACCGGCGTTGGGTTGGCCCCAATCATCCGATAGTACTGTTGGAGCATTTTCGAGCCCGGCACCCGGAATTTGACGCCGGACAGATCGGCTGGCGTCTTGATCGGTCCCTTGCCGCCCTTCCGCATGGCGACGACCCGCGGGTCAATGACGACGTACCACAGCGGCTTGAAACCCTTGGCTTCGACCTTTGGATCGACAGCGGCGCGCCACGCATCCGAGTTCACCAGATTGACGAATTTTTGGTTGGCGCCGCAGAAATAGGGCAGGTTGATGAGGTCGACGACGGGCGCAAACGGCGCAAAATTGGACAGTGAATGCTGGGCCGATTGAATGGTCCCGTTCTGAACCTTTTGTGCCAGCGCGCCGCCGGCGCCCAGTTGACCGGCTGGAGCGAGCTTGACGTAAACTTTTCCGGCAGTGGCGTTTTGGATGTTCTCTTTGAAGTCCAACTGCATGATCGGGTAGCTACGCGACGCACCGAGGACGTACGCGGTAGCGACCGTCATGGTGTGGGCGGCAGCCTTTTGCCGGTCACGCTCTTCTTTCGCGGTTTGCGCGGACGCTTCGGAGCTCAAGAGCGCGCCGGACGCCCCAGCGACAACCGCTGCGGTGAAGCCGTACTTGGCTGACAACTCGAGAAAGCGGCGACGCTCGATCGAGACGGGCTCGTCCGTATTACGTTTTTTTGTGGTCATGCTAGCCTCCATGTTTCTAGCTGGTTGAATTTGATTGGATTTCTGATTGACGTTCGCGTGCCAGGCAGGCGGCGATGAACAAAACCATGGCTATGAAGAGAGCGATGAATTCTCCGACGTCACCAAGGCCAACAGTTTCGGTTGCCCCGTTGAGGACAGCGATTTTCCCTGCCACTATGTTCACGACCAGTACAAGAAAGACTGCTATCGAGCCATAAAGCAGATAGCGCCCCGGTTTCGGCCTCTTGACCGCATCGACGGATTGCTCATCGGACATATCGTGCCTCCCTTCCCAGCTACATCACTGATGTTTTCGTTGGTGCTTATTAATTTAATTGTCAAAATGTAATCGCTTACATTCTGGCAATTCGTTTATGAACTTGTTTAAGCTACGCGTCAAGGGATATTTTGGATGATCGAGCATCGTTACAACGATGATCAGTGGGATAGCAGCGGAAATGGTGAAGGAATTCTACTCTTGGTCGCCATCGGAAACTGAGACGCCGGACTAAAGATTGATCGTATCAATGCGTAAGCGATTACAAAAACAGACGAATAGCGGACCGACTTTGCAAAATGTTGCTGCGCTGGCCGATGTTTCGACTGCCACCGTATCGCGTTACTTGGCAAAACCGGACCAAGTCCGGGAGGAGCGTCGCCGGCGAATTGAATCAGCCATTACCGAGCTGAACTATATTCCCCACGGCGCCGCACGGGCGTTGGCGTCCCAACGGTCCCGAACGATCGGGGCAATTGTTCCAACGCTGGATAGCGCAATTTTCGCCACCGGAATTCAGGCGTTTCAGGAGAGACTCAAGGAAGCCGGTTACACGCTGCTGGTGGCCAGCTCGAATTATTCTCACGATGAGGAGCGAACCCAGGCCGAAGCTCTGATGACGCGGGGTGTCGACGGAATCATGCTCGTCGGATACGACCATCATGATCAGCTGTATTCACGGCTGAGGCAGCAAAACCTGCCTTACATCAATACCTGGTCGTTCCGACGTGATTCGAGGGAACCCTGCATAGGATTTGATAACTTCGATGCCATGGTCCGTCTGACGAACTACTTGCTCGATATCGGCCATCGGCAATTCGGCGTCATCGCCGGGGTAACCGACGGTAACGACCGGGCGGGCGATCGTCTTAAGGGCATTCTACAGACCCTATCAAACCGGGGCTTGACGGTGCCTGACGGTATGGTGATCGAGTGCCCCTACGATATCGGCGTCAGCCGCCAGGCGATGAAGAGATTGCTCGCCCAAATCGAGCCACCGACCGCAGTGATCTGTGGCAACGACGTCTTGGCATACGGCGCAATTCTGGAGTGCCAATTCAGCGGTCGAAACGTTCCCGATGACGTGTCTATCGCAGGATTTGATGATTTGTCGTTGTCAGCCCACTTCCATCCGCCGCTCACCACAATGCACGTTCCATCAGAAGAGATGGGTCAACGGGCCGCGGATTACCTATTGGCGTGCGTAAATGATGAGGCCGGTCCGACCTACACGGAACTAGAAGCCAACCTCATCGTTCGTGGGACAACCGCCCCGCCTCTCAAGGCCTAGTGGATTGATTCCAACGTTTGGAACCCTCGGTTTTGAGCGGCGATGATTTTATCAGGATCGGCTTTCCAGACGAATGGCAGCGGGTTCCCGGCATTGTATTCGCGGACGAAACGGTTGATGGCGGCCTGAAGGTCGACGACGGAATGGAAGACGCCATGCTTGAGCCTGCGCCGCGTGAGTTTGGCGAAGAAAGCTGCCCCTGGTCTTAATGATCTTGCGCAGCGACCGGTGCAGGCTTTCCAGGGCATTCGTCGTATAGATCATCTTCCGGATCGCCGGCGGGAAGGCGAACATCGGCACGACATGCTCCCAGGCGCGCCGCCAGGCCGGGACGATCGCGGGATAACGCTCACCCCAGCCGGCTTCGAACTCATCGAGCTTGGCCGCTGCCGCCTCGGCCGTCTCCGCGCGGTAGATCGCCCTCAGATCGGGCATCACCTTCTTGCGGTCCTTCCAGGAGACAAAGGCCAGCGAGTTGCGGATCAGATGCACGATGCAGGTCTGGACCGCGGCCTGCGGGAACACCGCGGCGATCGCGTCGGGGAAGCCGGTCAGCCCGTCGACAACCGCGATCAGGATGTCGCCGGCGCCGCGGGTCCTGAGCTCGTTCATCACCTTGAGCCAGAACTTGGCGCCCTTGGTCTGCTCGATCCAAAGACCGAGCACCTCCTTCTCGCCCTGGCAGGTGATGCCGAGCGCCAGATAGACCGCCTTGTTGCGGACCAGCCCCTCGTCGCGGATCTTGACCCTGAGCGCGTCGAAGAACACCACCGGGTAGACCGCATCCAACGGTCGGTTCTGCCACTCGCGCACCTCCTCGAGCACCGCATCGGTGAGGCCTTCGAAGCGGTGATGGGACGCGGCAACGCGATTGCGCTCGCCAACGGCTGGCGGCTCGCCCGCCGCCGCCTCATGGGCGCCGACCGGGTCGAGATCGAGGGCCCGGCGGACACTGACATGGACGCGCTGAAGCGCATGGGCTGCACGGTGGAGATCGTCTCGTTCCGCGCCCGGATATTCGCGCCCAATGCCGGCGCGGTGGAACGCATCCTCGTTCGCTGGCCGCTCGCCGCGTGACTCCGGGAGAATTCATCCGTTCAATGCCCGGCCGGAACACATATTGCCGCCCGGGCGGCGGCCGACCCGGCATGACAAGGAGACCGACCCCATGACTGCGCAGACCCTGCCGGACGACCCGAATTTCTGCTTCGTTCCCGCCTATGACGTCGAGACCGACGTACAACAGATCAGAATCGTGATCGAGGGCCTCGCCGGGCACGTCCCCACCGCGCTGATCGCCCTCGATCTGGACGATGCGCTGAACATTTGTGACAAACTTAATCGGAGGCTCGGATACGACCGGGATGCCTGGACCGCCATGGCGGCGGCCTCCATGCGGGCCGAAAACGGCGATCCGGAGAGCGGGGCCCGGCATTGACATGACGGCCGTCTTGTCCGGTTATGGCGAAACCCCTAGGGTCCGGCGTCGCCGTCGCGCCGCCGGGCGGCGCTACCTTGACACCCACCACGGAGACTGACGCCATGGAAACCACCGACACCACCGTGGAGCGCGGCAACGGCAACGTCTTCACCGATCTCGGCTTTTCCGACGCCGACGCTCACCTCGTCAAGGCCGAACTCGTCAGCCGCATCGACGACATCGTCCGCGATCGCGGCATCACCCAGACCGAGGCCGCGCGGCTGCTCGGCCTCTCCCAGCCCGACGTGTCACGGCTGCTGCGCGGCGACTTCCGCGAATACTCGCTGGAACGCCTGTTCCGGCTGTTGACCGCGCTGGGACGCGACGTCGAAATAGTCGTCCGCCAGCCGCGCTCGGCCTCCGGGGGAACGCTCCGCGTCGCCGCCCCCGAAACCACCTGAGCGCGTCCCCGTGTCCCGGACCCGTCCTACCGCGCCGCAGCGCTGCCGGCGCGCCGTCCGCATGCCGGCCGGCATTCTCGGCGCAATCCTGCTCGGCTGGGCCGCCATTGCCGCCGCGGAGACCCCCCGCGACAGCTGGCGCGGCCTCGCCGTCGCCGGGGAACATCGCTGCACCCCCTACGCCCGCCGGGACTATCCCTATTCCCAGTCGATCGAGGCGGGCATCGTTGCGTCCATGGACGGGCGAATTTACGGCCCCTATACGGGGCGGAATTTCACGAGCATGCGCCAGACCGATATCGAGCATATCGTGGCCTTTTCCGAGGCCCATGACAGCGGTCTCTGCGCCGCCGACCGGGCGACGCGCCGGCGCTTCGCCTCCGACCCGCTCAACCTCACCCTCGCCGCGCCCGGCGTGAACCGCTGCGGCGCCACCGGCAAGTGCGGCTTCGACGCAGGCGAATGGCTGCCGGCGATGAACCGCTGCTGGTTCGCCGGGCGCGTCGTCGCCGTCAAGCGCAAATACCTCCTGACGGTCGACCGCCGGGAAGCCGACGCACTGGAACGGGTGCTGTCGGCCTGTAGCTCTACCGTTATGGTCTTCACCACGGGCCGAACCTTGATCGCCCGACGCAGCGCAAGCTGAGCGTCGTGGTGCAGCTGTCGGATCCGGACGGCTACAAGGGCGGAGAGTTCAAGATGTACCATGTTTCCGCCGATCCGCCCGCCGACGTTATCCGCAGGCGCGGCACGGTGCTGGTCTTTCCGTCCCTGGTGATGCACGGGATCGAACGGGTGACCCACGGCATACGCCATTCCCTGGTCGGCTGGTACCCGGGGCCGAGATGGCGATAAGCCGGGTATCGGCTGTTCCATTCACCAAACAGGTTCCGCCGGAAGCCGTGCGGGACGGGAGTGAACAAAATGAATGAAACGGGCGGCGCCGGGAGAGACCATAGCAGTCGGGATAGCTGGAACGTGGACCTGCGGGGCCGGTATATCCGGGACCTGTCGTTCGAGAACCCCGGTGCGCCGGCGGTCCCGGACCGGGACGACCTGCGGTTCGACGTGTCGGTCCCCCCGCCCACGCCATCGTCCTCTCGGTCGATGAGAAGTCGCAGAAGGCGTGCGCAGTCTATCAGGATAAGGCGCTGCGCAACCTGTCGTGTCGTCGCATTCAGGTCGATGAGATTTGGTCCTTCATCTATGCGAAGGAAAAGAACGTCGCTCGTGCCAAGTCCGCGCCGCCGGAAGTTGGCGATGTCTGGACCTGGACGGCGATCTGCGCGGATGACGGGCGAGCCAGGCGCGCACCTTGGGATGCTTGTGGGCGGCATAGTTGTCGAGGATCACGTGCACCATCTTGCCGACTGGCGCCTCACGCTCGACGGCCTTCAAGAAGCGGAGGAATTCCTGGTGACGGTGGCGCTGCATACAGCGCCCGATCACGGTGCCGTCGAGCACGTTGAGGGCGGCAAACAGGGTGGTGGTACCGTTGCGTTTGTAGTCGTGGGTCATGGTGCCGGCCCGACCCTTCTTCAGGGGCAGGCCGGGCTGAGTGCGATCGAGGGCTTGGATCTGCGACTTCTCATCGACCGAGAGGACGATGGCGTGGGCGGGGGGATCGACATAGAGCCCGACCACGTCGCGCAGCTTGGTGACGAACTCGGGATCGTTGGAGAGCTTGAACTGGCGCACCCGGTGCGGCCGCAGGCCGTGGGCCCGCCAGATGCGGTGTACCGAACTGACGCTGATCCCGACTGCCTCGGCCATCATCGCTCCGGTCCAGTGCGTGGCCTCGGCGGGCGGCTCGGTGAAGGTCAGTTCCACCACCCGCTCGGCCACCTCGGGCGGCAGCGGCGCAATTCGCGAGGGTCTGGTCTTGTCGCGCAGCAGGCCCTCTACGCCCTCTTCAGCAAAGCGCTCCTGCCAGCGCCAGACGCAAGTCTTGGACTTGCCGGTCTCGCGCATGATCGCGTTGGTGCCCATACCCGAGGCGCTGAGCAGCACAATGCGGGCCCGCCAGACGTGCTTCTGCGCCGTGTTCCGATCCCGCACCAGCGCTTCGAGCCGCAGCCGATCAGCGGAAGAAAGATCAATGTTGATTCCTGGTCGCATGCGACAGACTCGCACATTCCCAGTCAGCGCGGAATCCCCCTCGGGATGCAATCGTCAGATTTTATCCACTAGCCGTCCAGCGTACTGACGACGCCCACATTCGTAGGAGGAGATCATGGCGAGCACAAACATTCGATCGAGATGGTTAATGGCAAATGGTGTCAAAACCCACTATTCGGAATCCGGCGATGATGGCCCTATCCTCGTGGCTCTCCACGGTGGTGGCGCGGGCTCATCCGGCGCGGCGGGGATGGGCCCCGTGATGGAGCGTCTCGCCGACGAATTTCGTGTTATAGCCCCGGACAGTATCGGTGGATTTGGGGATACCGATCCTTACGCGCCGACACCAAAAGGGCTTTACAGCCGCCTCGATCATCTCTCGGCATTCTTCGATGCCCTGTGCCTCGATAAATTTACGATTCTGGGCAACTCGCAGGGGGCCTGGTGCGCTGCTCAGTACGCGATCGACAATCCGCACCGGATCGACAAGATGATTCTTGTTTCCTCGCTGACCATCGCCGGCGCATTTAAAATCCGGCAGGAGCCGAACGACGCACTCCTTGCTTTGGAGGGGTATGACGGAACGCGTGACGGTATGAAGCGCTTGTTGAAAGCGCTCATCATCGATCAGGCACGCATCACGGATGAACTCATCGACGAACGGCAAAATACGGCAACCCGACCTGGGGCATGGGAGTCGTTCCAGGCCATGGGCGAAGCCATCCGTGCCCAACGGGGTGACGCGTTTTACGCCGTGTACAACAATATGGGCGATACCCTGCCGGAACTGACCAAACGAATTTCGACAATTTTTATATGGGGTGATGCCGACACGTTTGCGGAGCCGGAGACTGGTCGTCAGTTGGAGGCCATGCTTCCCGATGTGCCCTTCCATTGGGTCTCGGGCGCGGGGCACCAGGTGCAAACCGACAAGCCGGACGAGTCGACCGAGATTATCCGCGCTTTCCTCCGCCAGCCCTCTTCCAGTCAGGTTGCAGCCGAGTAACCGGAGTATCTCGTCATGGAGATCGACAAATCGTCGATGCCGCAATCGGCCGATGCGCCGGATCGAATGGAAGGAATGGTTCCAGGCGTCAAAGCTGGCGGATTTCTTTTTTTGTCGGCGATTCGGGGGCGGCGTCCAGAGGGCGGGATGGATGACGACCCCCTGGGGCAGGCACGCCAGGCCCTGCGGAACCTTGAAGCAGTTCTGAAAGGGTCGGGGGCAAGTCTCGACCATGTGGTCAAGGTGACGCTTTATTTGCACGACTTGGAGAAACGAAAGGAATTCCACCAAGCCTGGATGGAGTTCTTTTCAGAAAATCCCCCCGCGCGAATTGCCGTGGGTGTCGCCGACGCCAATGCAAGCGCGGGGGGCAATGCGCACTATGCACTGGATGTGATCGCCCTCGCGCCGTGTGTTCCAACCATGACGTCTCCACGCCAATAACTGTTCACAGGTAAGCACCATGCCGATCGAATTGGGCCTCGCCGCTTCGCATTCGCCAAATGTCTTCATCCCGCCGAAGGATTGGGAGCAGCGTTACAAGGCTGCTATCGGAGACGTTCCGCAACCATTGCAGGTCGCCAGTGAAACGCCGGAGGTTTGCGAGGCGTTCGGACAGCGAATTGAACAGGCATTTGCCACGCTACAGGACAAGCTGACCGCTTACGCCCCCGACGTATTGATTATGGTCAGCGACGATCACAGCGAGATGTTCGACGAAGATCTCTGCAACCCCAATATCGCAGTGTTCCTCGGGAAGCGTGGCGTTGGCGTCACGGGCTTGCTGAAGCGCGAAACCCTCGACGACACCGACGCACAGCTGTTGACGCTGGAATGTCACGAGGAACTCTCGCGGTTTATTGCCAACGGACTAGTGCAGCGAGATTTTGACATCACGGTTTCGCGGCAGGAGGAAACGATCTCTCCCTGCGGCGCCAATATCGGCATGGGTCACGGCTTCACGCGGACGGCCCCCAAAGTCATGCCTGATCTCAATATCCCGGTCGTGCTCATTTGGCTTAATTGTTACTACCCACCGATGCCGACGGCGAAGCGTTGTCTCGACTTGGGAACGACATTAGCCGATATCCTGAGGGATCGGGCGGAGCGAATTGCGATTTTCGGGACCGGCGGCTTTTCTCACGACCCGCGGGGCCCGCGGGCGGGTTGGATCGACGAGCCGCTCGACCGGACGGTCTTAGAGTCTGACTCGAAACTCTACATTTAATAACAATGGCTTGCGATCCGCCTTGTGAGGAGTCGGATGTGTGCGACGAGGATCCATGCCTGTGCGGAGGCGATTGATTTCTCCCAGTCCTTGGCCAGTCGGCGGCATCGGTTGAGCCAGGCGAAGGTCCTCTCGACGACCCATCTCCTGGGCAGGACCTCAAAGCCCTTGGCGGTATCGGGACGTCTTATAATCTCGATCGTCCAGCGGCCGATGTCTTCGAGGGCACCCTCAAGTTTCGGTCCGCCATAGGCGGCGTCAGCGAAGAGGTGACGCAGCCGGGGGAAGCGATGACGGATCGATTTGAGGACCCCGGGGGCGCCGTCGCGGTCCTGGATATCGGCTGAATGCACGATCAGGCCGAGCAGCAGGCCGAGCGTATCGGTGACGATGTGACGCTTGCGGCCCTTGATCTTCTTGCCCGCGTCATAGCCCCGAATACCACCGCTTTCCGTGGTTTTCACGCTCTGGCTGTCGATCACCCCGGCGCTCGGGCCGGCCTCGCGTCCTTCCAACTCACGGGCCGCCACAACCAGATGATGGTTGATCGCCTCCAGCAGCCCGTTCGAGCGCCAGTCGTAGAAGTAACGCTGCACCGTGGAGGGCGGCGGGAAGTCGTTCGGCAGCATCGCCCACTGACAGCCCGTCGAGGCCATGTACATGATCGCATCCATGACATTGCGCAGCTCCGTCGTCCGCGGCCGGCCTATCTTCTTGCGCGGCGGCATGAACGGCGCGATCAACGCCCACTCCCGATCCGTAAGGTCGCTTGCATAGCGACCGCCACGGCGCTCATACTTCGGGCGAGTGATTTCGGTCCACATGTTGTGCCTCCTCGTTTGATTTGACACAACCGAGTAAGACACAACCGACTGAAATCACTCAACTAGTTTCGAGTTGAACTCTTAGACGCGTTCGCCGAAGGCGATCCATACAGGCTGGAATCGCTGTTTAAGCTGGACTCGGATACTTATCACGGTGGGACAGGTGAAATTCGATGCTGGCTCACCGCTGGCGCCGCCATGGGTGACACCCGGGCCACGATCGTCGACTACATGCCGATCCACAGGGTGATTACCGGGGTAGGGTTTGCCTACTGGGACGCGACGTAGTCCCTTAGTCCATTCCCGACCGGCGCTTAGATGAGGCGGGTTTCCATCCGGACGAAGTCGCCGCGATAGGTGCCCTCGGACTCGCAAATCAACGTATTCTTGTCGTCGACAACCGATCGGCGAACGATGGCGATGGGCGAGTTGAATGGAATTTCCAGGTGGCGGGAGACCTCGAGGTTCGCCATGCCAATCACGACAGTCTGCTCCACGCGATTTATGATGACGTCCTCCATCATGTCGAGGACTCGAAACGCCCCATAACGATTGAAGTTTTTTCGCGTTATCCGTCGATACAGTCGCTTATCGAAATGTGCACTAGCGATCAAATATGGAACGCCGTCCTGTCGGTGGAGTCGACTGACATACTGGTACAGCGGCGCCAATTCGGCGCCAGGGTGCGAGGGCTGTGGCGGCGCATCGGCCTTTCCGTCGACGAGCCATTCTGCCTTGGTGTCGTCGCTTACATGAATGAGGCTATCCCAATCCTCGGGGATCTTATACCAGACGTCTCGTCGCGGTTTGTCGATGACGTGTGTTCCGCGGCCGCGATGACGTTCGATAAGGCCTTCCTGTACGAGCAGCCCGATTGCTTGCCGCACGGTTGCGCGCGCAACGCCGAATTCCTCGGCAAGTTCCTCTAAAGTCGGAATTTTGTCGCCCACCGCCCACTTCTCGCTCTCAATAGAGCTTCGAAACATGGTTACGAGTTGCACGTAAATGGGGAGGGCGTTGTTAATGTCGATTTCTGATGAGAAATCCTTTCGGCGACTAAGGCGGGATTTATTTGTGGCTTTTGCGGTCGAAATTGAGGCCATGCGATGCTACTAGTGGATAAAATCAGACGATTGCATCCCGAGGGGGATTCCGCGCTGACTGGGAATGTGCGAGTCTGTCGCATGCGACCAGGAATCAACATTGATCTTTCTTCCGCTGATCGGCTGCGGCTCGAAGCGCTGGTGCGGGATCGGAACACGGCGCAGAAGCACGTCTGGCGGGCCCGCATCGTGCTGCTCAGCGCCTCGGGTATGGGCACCAACGCGATCATGCGCGAGACCGGCAAGTCCAAGACTTGCGTCTGGCGCTGGCAGGAGCGCTTTGCCGAAGAGGGCGTAGAGGGCCTGCTGCGCGACAAGACCAGACCCTCGCGTATTGCGCCGCTGCCGCCCGAGGTGGCCGAGCGGGTGGTGGAACTGACCTTCACCGAGCCGCCCGCCGAGGCCACGCACTGGACCGGAGCGATGATGGCCGAGGCAGTCGGGATCAGCGTCAGTTCGGTACACCGCATCTGGCGGGCCCACGGCCTGCGGCCGCACCGGGTGCGCCAGTTCAAGCTCTCCAACGATCCCGAGTTCGTCACCAAGCTGCGCGACGTGGTCGGGCTCTATGTCGATCCCCCCGCCCACGCCATCGTCCTCTCGGTCGATGAGAAGTCGCAGATCCAAGCCCTCGATCGCACTCAGCCCGGCCTGCCCCTGAAGAAGGGTCGGGCCGGCACCATGACCCACGACTACAAACGCAACGGTACCACCACCCTGTTTGCCGCCCTCAACGTGCTCGACGGCACCGTGATCGGGCGCTGTATGCAGCGCCACCGTCACCAGGAATTCCTCCGCTTCTTGAAGGCCGTCGAGCGTGAGGCGCCAGTCGGCAAGATGGTGCACGTGATCCTCGACAACTATGCCGCCCACAAGCATCCCAAGGTGCGCGCCTGGCTCGCCCGTCATCCGCGCTTCGTCTTCCACTTCGTGCCGACCTCGTGCTCCTGGCTCAACGCCGTCGAGGGATACTTCGCCAAGCTCTCCAGACGCCGTCTCAAGCGCGGTGTCTTCAGATCCGTGGTCGACCTGCAAACCGCCATCAATCGATTCATCGACGAGACCAATGATGACCCCAAGCCCTTCGTATGGACCGCCGATCCGGACAAAATTATCGCCGCCGTCAAACGGGGGCATCAAATGTTAGATTCAATCCACTAGTTACCAATTGTTCGATGCACCCGCTGAAACGACCCCCTCGCGGGCTGGGTGAACCATCAAAACTTCCAAATATTTTATTCCGTACTATTGTACTTATAACATGTCGGCGGTTTGGCATGTCCACGAAAGTCACGCCCTTATGACGGTGGGCCGAATTCGTCAGAAGCGTATCGGTCTTACGGCGTCAAAATCTATTTAATAGGAGTGAATGCCGGCCTCGTGGCTGTGGCCTTGTCCAAGGTCCGCCAGAATGAGGACCGAGAGGGCACTGGATAGCATGCAAAAGGAAGCAGCCGGAACCTTCGAGCGGTCTAGTTGGTGCTGTCAGACGAATGCGAACTCGTCTCAGAATTGCATTATTCCAGTGGTATCATGCACAACAAAGCTGCTTCTATTCGGCAACAGCAGCACTGCGTTGTAATTTGAAGTCGTGTCGTGACGTAAGATGACGTTCGTGGTTGAAGTGATTATAGACTGATGCGTGAATTGACGTGAATTTCTGTAAACTTCGTAGCCGCCTAAACTTCAACGTCACGCATTCTCGTCGTCGAAAAGGAAGGTGAGAGTTTTCACATCTGTTGTTTTTCCAGCGCCCTACTTCTTGCACCTCGCCGTTCCCAATTTCATCCATAGCCGCCCGATAGGATCGTAATCTGTCGGTTATGATCGGCCGTGGTTTTCCATATCGCTTCATAATCTTCTTGAGGAAAGCCAGAGCTGCCTTACGGTCTCTGCGCTTGGACACAAAGGCTTCCAAGACTTCGCCTTCATGATCAACTGCTCGCCAAAGTTAGTGGGTTTCTCCATTAATCTTCACGAAGACCTCATCCAGATGCCATCTCCAATTTGAATGATTGGGAACTGGATGCATTCGTTTCTTGCGTATCTCACGAGCGAACATTGGACCGAACCCATTCCACCATTAGCGAACGGTTTCATGACAAATGTCGATGCCGCGTTCATGGAGTAAGTCTTCAACATTGCGAAGTGAAAGTGGAAACCGGATATACATCATCACAGCTAGACGGATAATCTCGGGAGATGTCTTGAAATAACGAAAGAGATTGTGAGTTTTCATCCCAAAATTCTATGAAAAGGTCGGATCGTGGTCAAAACGCGATTTCTTCTGACAGTGCCCTTTCAACAATCTCAGCCGTAAGCGGACGCAAGCAGCCATGGCGCGTTGGTGACGAAATGACCCCTGCGTGTATTCCGCCGTCAGTTCATCTTAGCTTAAAGTCGATCCGGACCCGGTCGCCGCGATAGATCCCGTTGGCAAGAAGTACGATTTCGCCCGTCTCATCGACGGCGCACCTTTCCACTTTGGCGATGGGATGGCCTAAAGGCACGTTAATCATTTCGGCCAATTCCATATCGGCAGTGTCAATGGTGAGTGTCTGTGTGGCGTCGGTAATCTTCAGACCATCGACTTCGGCAACGAGGCTCATGGCGGCCTTCTTGGCGAAGCTGTCCTCAGTGACAAGCGCTACAATTCGTTCGGACAGATAGATGTCCGCAAAATAGTAGGCTTCGCCATCTCGGGTGTGACGACGGCGAAGATGACGGTAGGACTCTCCCGCATTGCCAATCTCGCTCTGACGGACCGGTAAATCGACATTCTGGGTATCCGAGATGACTTCGATGGCGGCCCCATCTCGGGCGATGAGCATACCGCTCCAATCAGTCTGCACGTCGCACCAAAGATCATGGCGAGGCCGTTGTCGAACAAATGTCCCCTTGGCACGGAATCGTTCGATGAGGCCTTCCTCTTCAAGCACATTCAGCGCTTGGCGGATGGTCATGGTGGCGACGCCAAATTCCTTTGAAAGTACTTCGACGGTCGAAATTTGATCGCCCACCGGCCAATCGCCAGTTTCAATTCGGCGCCGAAATAGGGTCGCCAACTGAATGTAACGGGCGACCGCGCTCTTCTTGAGCGTGTCGATCGGGGTCCGAAGGGCTTCCGATTGAGAGGGCAATCCCGTCTCCCAACTTGCCGAAAAAACAAATAAACCTTTGTTGTTCATGGATAATATATGCAAACCAGGGCAGCGGCCAGCATGGCTTTATCGGCGAAACCTTTACCACCCGTGCCAATCTACTCGGACGGCGACGTGACCGGATCAAGATCCGGTGCCACCCCATCGGGCAAGGGAATTCGATGCACGTTCAACGTCAATGCGACCATGCAGTAGTATCCAACTAAGGCCGTGAGTTCGACGACACCACCTTCGTCCCAACGGTTTCGAACAGCCGCATATGGGGCGTCATCGACGGCCCCCGTCCGAAGCATTTGACCGACGAACGCGTGAACCTCTTTGTCTTCGTCGTTTTCGAAATCGGGGACAATGCCGTTTCGGATGGCGTCGACGGTCTCGTCTTCCAGCCCAGCCTCTTTTGCGGCACGGCGATGGATCGTCCATTCGAGTTGGCTGTTCCAGTGGCGCGCCGTGATTAAAATCGCGAGTTCACTGAGGCGGTTGGGAAGCCGTGTGGTGAACCGAAGCGTTTCGCCTAAGTGGCTCCAGCGTTCGGCGAGACTGGGATTGTGAAGCGCCGCTCTCAGCGGACCGACGAGCTCACCGCGACGTCCCTTCACGATCTGATCGAACACCCGCTGTTGATCGGCGTCCATTCCATCCTTGTCGGGAAGCGATATCCGCACTCCCATCGTACCGTTGATCTTGTTCTCGGTGATTTCCATTACTGCCCACCTTTCTTATTCAGTCCGAGTTCCGTCAAAATTTCTTCCGTATGCTCACCCAACAACGGGGGTGCGCGATCAAATTCCAGCGGCGCATTTTCAAACACCATGGGGCTGACGACCTGGGGCACGTCATCAGCGAGCGGGTTCTTAAGTTGCCGCAATATCTTCCGATGTTTGATTTGTTCTTCCGCGAATACCATGGGAACCGTATTGATTGGACCGGAGGGCACCTTCGCCTCGCCCAAGGCCGCCAACCAGTGGGACAGTGGTTTCGCCGAGAGGCGTTCCGTAATCATGGGGTGAAGCAGGTCGAGATGCTGAATTCGGGCTTCATTGGTGATGAACCGCTCGTCGTCGGCCCATTCGGGCATCTCCAGGGCGACCGCGAACCGGCGAAATTGATCGTCGTTACCCACGGCAATGACTATGTGCCCATCCGCCGTGGCGAAGACATCTTGGGGTTGGATGTTCGGGTGCTTGTTTCCCTGCCGTTGCGGCACACGCCCGGAGACGAGATGGTTCATCGCCTGGTTTGCTAGCATGGCTGCGGATACGTCGAGCATTGCCATGTCGATATATTCTCCCTCGCCGGTCACCTCCCGGTTCGCAAGGGCAGCCAAGACGGCGACAGCCGTGTACATCCCGGTCATCAAATCGATGATCGGCACACCAACCTTCTGCGGGCCGCCGCCGGGGACGCCATCCGGTGCTCCGGTGATGCTCATGAGACCGCCCATGGCCTGGATCATGAAATCGTAGGCGGCTTCGTCCTTGCGCGGTCCGGTTTTCCCAAACCCCGTGATCGATGCGTAGATGATGGACGGGTTCACCAGCTTCAGGTGCTCATAGTCCAATCCGAACTTGCCCAGAGTACCGGTCTTGAAATTTTCGACGACGATATCCGATGATCGTGCGATTTCGCGAATGACCTCCTGGCCCTCCGCCGATGAGAGGTCGACCTCAACGGATCGTTTGCCGCGGTTGACAGAGAGGAAGTAACCGGATTCCTGCGTCGGTTGCCGGTCGTTGCCCGTCAACCACGGCGGTCCCCATTGGCGGGTATCGTCACCAACGCCTGTCCTCTCAATCTTGATAACGTCGGCGCCGAGATCAGCGAGGATCTGTGTCGCCCAAGGACCGGCCATGATTCGGCTCAAATCCAATACGCGGACGTGGGAGAGGGGGCCAGGCATTATCCTATCCTCCTCAACTCGCCGCCCGGCTTTCCACGGCGTTCCAAAGAACTGCGTTGAAGGCTTCGGGCTGTTCAAAGTTTGGAATATGTCCGGCGCTCGCGATCGAATGGAAAGAAGCATCCGGCTGATGGGCTTTCAAAGTCTCCATGGCGGCGGGGATTGCCCCGTCGTCGGCACCGGCAATCAACGTAATGGGCACGTCCAGGGATGCGAAGGCGTCAACACAATCGTAATCCTTGAGGGCATTGGCGCAGGCGGTGAACCCGGCCAATGGCGTCGCGGCGATCATGTCTCGAAGGCGGTGGCCCACTTCCGAGGCGGCGACAGCGGGTTGCAGCCATCGCTGAACTGTCTCTTCGGCCAACGCGGTCATGCCGTTCGCTTCAGCGAACTCAATCCGTTCGGTCCAAGCGGTTTTGCCGGTAGGCGCCGTCTTCGCCATGCCGTCGGAAAGGATGAGGTGGTTGACCCGGGGCTTCATACGCGTTGCCGCAAGAATGCCCGTCGGCACACCATGGACAAACCGACATAGGAAAACGTCTCGATGCCGATCTCATCCACAAGCTCGATCAAATCGTCAGCAAGTTGCGGAATGGTCGCGATGCTCGCGGGCACATCGGAATTGCCGTGACCGCGTTGATCATAACGAAGGATGGACCAGTCACCGGATAAGGCGTCGACCTGCCTGTTCCAGATGGAGAGGCTCGTCATCAACGAGTTGGAAAATACGATCCAACCTCGGCTACCGGTTTCCGGTTCGTCTATGCGGTAGTTCAGCCGCGAGCCATCTTGGAGCGTCAACGTTGGCATGTCAGGTTCCTGTCCACTCTGGCTTTCGTTTTTCGACCACGGCGCGCACCGCTTCGCGGGCGTCATCCGTGGTCATGAGTGACGTGGAATAACTTTGCTCGAGTTGGTAACCGACCTCCGTCTCCAAAAACTCAACCTTGTTCAGCGCTTCCTTCGCCATGCGCAACCCGATGGGGGCTTTGGAGGCAATCTCTTCGGCAAGCGCCATCGCCGTTTCCATGAGCCTGTCCATCTCGACAACCTCTTGGACAAAGCCGAACCGATAGGCCTCTTCGGCGTCGATGGAGGTTCCCGTGAAGTACATGCGCCGAAGGATGCCTTGCGGGAAATGACGCATCATGTGTGACGCGCCGCCACATCGCCCCACATTGATCTCAGGCGTACCGAACGTGGCGTGGCTTGCGGCAATGCGGATATCGGCGCATGAGGCAAGAACGGCCCCAGCGCCCAGCGCAGGCCCGTTTACGGCGGCGATAACGGGCACAGGGGCGTTGCGAAGGGCCTGGAAACAAGCCCGCACGATCTTTGCCCGACCCGGATCATCTTCAAGTTTTGCGGAGACAAACTCATTGAGATCCAAGCCGGCGCAGAAGGCACGTTCGCCGACACCCGTGAAGACAATGCAGTTAATTCCCTGCCAAGTCCCGCAGTCGGTAAATACCGCGCCGATTTCGGCGTAATCCGCCAAGGTAATGGCATTCACAGGCGGCACATCGATGATGACTGTCGCCACGCGATCGCCTTTCTCAACCTTAACGCCCATTCATCAATCTCCGTTCTTTCAAATACGTAGTACATGCGTGCATTCGGGTTCCCCAGCGGCGCGTCAAATGACTTTCAATCTGCCAGGGTTGCGTCAAACTCCGACAGAAGTTTCGCAACAATCTCCGGTCGTTCGTAGGGCAACGCGTGACTGGCCCGTTCGATAACCCGAACCGTGACCCGATCGCCGAATTCCTTCGACAATTCGTCGTGTTGCGCCGGGGGCCGGAACGGATCTTCACTGCCGATCAAATCCAGGATTCTCGCGTTCCCGCCGGACCACCATTGTTCACGCGGCGTGCGCTTGCGGGCCTGACGTTGGGCGACCAGGAAATCCCTATTCCAACCCTTCAGCCAAGTGGTTGGATCGTTGCCGACGGCAAAGAAGCCGGTTCGCAATGCATCGAGGCGTTCTTGCTTGGAGGCACCGGGAAGCGACAGTTTGTCAATGACGGCGCTCAACTCGGCCGGCACCCTCTCCGCGCCAGCGGCGAGCATCGCGAGGCCACGCACGACATCGGGGGACCCGGCGCCGATGGCCCGGGTGGTGATGCTCCCGAATGCATGCCCCGCAAACAGGGCGGTGTCCGCCTCCTCTCTCACAACCGTGACGACATCGTTGGCCAGGGTGAGCAGGTCGACAGTATCAAGTGCACCTGTGCTGCCATTGACGCCTCGCGGTTCAGGCAACAGCACTTGATGTCCGCGATCGACGAGACAGCGGGCCAGATCCTCAAAATCTTCGCAGCCACGGCCTACGGAAGGCAGCAGGCAAATCGTCGATCCATTGCCGGCGCGGCGATAGACAATACTCGAAGTGCCTGTTTCTGCGGTCCGTGCTTCGAATATCTTCACTTCCCCCAGTTCGACACAGAGGTCGCTGTGTCGTCAGAAGCCTCCGTGCCCTTGCGACGTTTCGGCCCGAGGTAAATCACGGAGAGTACGGACAAAGCCAAAAGGACCAGGGCGATGGGATGGTCGAGGACGGCCATCAACTGGTTCTCGGTAATCAGGCGTGTCTTCAGGATCGCCGATTCCAACTGCGGCGTCAGGATGAAGGCGACGATAAAGGCGACAATTGAGTAACCGAAGTAGCGCATAAGATAGCCGACGAGCGCCATGCCTATCATCACGAAGACACCAAAGATCCCGCCAGCCGCCACGTAGGACCCGGTCAGGCAAAGCAGCATCGCGGCCGGATAGACCACGGAACCCGGCGCGGAAACGATAAGTGCCCAGAACCGCATGCCGATCTGACCAACGCCCAGGTTGCAGAAGTTAGCAATCAGCATGGCACCGAACATGCCGTAAATCAGGCGGCCCTGCTCCTCAAAGAGTAAGGGGCCGGGCTGCACGCCGTGGATCATGAAGGCCGACACAAGAAGGGCCGCAGCGATGTTTCCGGGAATGCCGAGGGTCAGCAGGGGAATCAGGTTGGCGCCAACCACGGCACTGTTCGCCGTTTCCGTTGCGGCAATCCCGCGGGGATCACCGGTGCCGAACTTTTCGGGATCTTTCGCGGCCTGCTTGGTGACGGAGTAACTCAAAAATCCTGCCGTCGTTGAGCCAAGACCCGGAATAGCGCCAATCAACGTTCCCAGGACAAACGCCCGCACGGCAACGTACTTGTTCGCCAGCAATTCGGACAATGTAACCGTTCGGTCCTCTTTCTTGCCGCCGCTGACCTTGATCGCAGACGTGGATTGGACATCTTTTCGGGCGTCGATGATTTCATACAGCACTTCGCTCATGGCAAGTGCGCCGATGCTGAGTGCCGTCAGATGCAATCCGTCGTAGAGCTCCAGCATGCCGAAGGTGAACCGGGGCGAAGCGGAGCCCGGGTCTAATCCTACTGAAGCAAGGAGGAAACCGAATGCGGCTGCAGTCAGCCCCTTGATCATGGAGTTGCCTACGAGACCGCTGATCACCGTGAATGCCAAGATCATCAGCGCCAGGATTTCGACCGGTCCCATCTTTAAGGCGACGATAGCCAACGGAGCCGAAATCAGGATCAAGACGATGTCGCTCGAGAGGTCACCAAAAAAGGAATAATAGAGGCCGTATTTCATGGCCTTCATGGGTTTGCCATTCTTGGCCATGGGGTGACCGTCGAGTGCTGTCGCAGCCGACTCCGGTGTTCCTGGTACGTTCAAAAGAATGGAGGGAACCGCACCGCCAACCGTACCGCCTTTGTTGACACTAATCAGAAACGAAATCGCAGTCAGCGGATCCAGAGCGAAAGTGAGTGGTACGGCGATCGCCAAGGCCATGATG
Organism: Rhodospirillales bacterium; assembly: GCA_965213765.1. Taxonomy (GTDB): domain Bacteria; phylum Pseudomonadota; class Alphaproteobacteria; order Rhodospirillales; family UBA2165; genus JAJDXO01. The sequence goes on from OZ243926.1 coordinate 3,725,600, forward strand.
ATGCTCAGGCCAGGTGTGGCGCCCACCAACTGTCCAATCGCCACACCGGCGATGATGTAGAGAATGTTGGTTAAAGTGAAGGCATCCAACAATCCGGCGGAGATGATACTGAAGTCGAACACACTTACCTCTTTGCGCCCACCGATGGGTATTGCCTTTTTAGGGCAGGGGTCGCTTCAAGACCTCTTCAAAAACGAACCAAGCGAATGCCGGAAGTCCGCAAACCGTCACAACGATCCATAGGGGCCGCCGCTCGAACACGACGAGGATGGCTGCGGCCATAAGCAACATCATGGACGGCATGAAGCCAATGATGGGCATGACGAACGTCGCGGCGGACATTAACGTGATCAGCAGCGCCAAGCGCGCCAATTCCCGCCAACTTGGCACGTCGCCGCCGGCGCGGGCGAAGACGACTTGAAGCACGCCCAGGACGAGCAACATCGATCCGGCGATCCGCGGGAACAGGGATGGGTCGCGAACACCTGTCGCCTCGCCCTCGACGAAATTCGGGATGAGATATACCAGCAGGAAGGCGCCGCCCAGGGCGACGGCGCCTCCCAAAGTGCGGTCCAAGGTCATTACTTGCTCAGGTTCTCTTTGTAGAACGCCGACATCTTCTTAAGGAACGCCTCGGTACCGCCGACACCGAGATTTGACGCTTCGGTCTCAAGTTTGTTCATCAGTTGGGTATAACTCTTCGAACTGGTCGCTTCGGCGACCGCCTCGGAAAGACATTTTTGAATGGCGTCCGGCGTGCTCTTGGACACGAATAAAATGATATGTCCATCGATTGCCAGATTTACACCATGCTCAACGAGGGTCTTCACATTCGGTGCGTAAGCAGCCCGCTTGCTCGTTAGCGTCGCAAGCTGGACCATCTTGCCGGCACGAATTTGCGGCACGTGTTTGGCACCTTGCACGGTGGCGTCGACATGTCCACCCAGCGCATCCTTCATGGCCCGCGAAGACCCCTTGGTGGGAACGGGGACGAGATCCACGCCATAATGGCTGGCGATGGTTTTCACCGCGATTTCGTATGAGATCGAACCGACCGAAACCGTCGCGCGGCCCTTCTTCTTGGTGTACGCCACGAACTCCTCGAGGCTGGCGAAGGGTTTCTCCGTCAATGCTACCAGACCGTAATTCAGGAGCATACCAGTCCCTAGGTATTTGAAATCCGCGTAGGTGTATTTGGTGTCTTTGGATTTGTAGGGTTGAATGGCGAGTGTTGTGCTGGTGCCGGCACCGATGAGCTGACCATTGCCGGGCGCGCCCATCACACCGGTTGCCATGACGCCGCCGCTGGCGCCGGGCTTGTTCTGAACGACGACGGTCCAGCCTTGTTGCTTTTCGATTTCTGCGGCAATTTTCCGCGCGACCGTGTCCGTTCCGCCACCTGCAGAGTAACCAACCTGCATGGTAACGGGCCCGTTTGGGTACCCGGAAGGGCATGTGGCGGCGTTGGTCATGGTCGGCACGGCAACGGTAAACGCCGAACACGACAAGATCGCGAATGCTGATTTCCAATAGTGCATTGAGGCCTCCTATAAGTTAATAAGCTAGCTTATACATTTTTATTAAGGTGCTACGCAACGTTAATTAGACACGAAATGGTGTCGTCATCATGTGCTTGGTGTCGTCGCCACCATCGAAGGCCGGGCTGCGAAAACCTCATGCCAAGCAGTCAGATGGGGACATTCAGGTCGCCAGGGGTCTTCCGGGAAACGAAAATCGAGATACGAGAGCGCACAACCGATGACAATATGCCCAATGTCTACAGGTGCCGCCTCCAGTGATTTGGCCTCTTGTTCCAATGCCCCTAAGGTGGCGGTCGTCTTCTTCGCAAAACCCACCAAGAGATCCTGCGAACGCTGTTCCTCAGCTCGGTTCCGTTCGTTCCGGTAAAGCAGGAGAAAATCAAGGAGCCCATTGCCACAAGCTTGGCGGCGTAGTGTCGCAAACCGTCGGTCTGGGTCTTGGGGGAACAGAATGCTGCGGCCATCCAAGTGATCGAGGTATTCGCAGATGACACTTGAATCGTAGAGTGCGGTGTCGTCGTCAAGAACCATTGTCGGCAGCTTGCTCAGCGGATTGAATGTCATCAAATCAGTGTTTGGCTTGGTCATGGCGACAAGGGTGTCGACGAGTTCTATCCGATCGACAAGGCTCAACTCATAAGCGGCAACCACAACTTTCCGGGCAAACGGTGACCGCGAAGACCAATGAAGTTTCATGTTTCCTCCGAGGAAAAAGCGCGGGATGACAATACTTCATAATGTAAAAAGTGATAAAACTAGCTTTTCAAGAAAAAGCTTCGGCTTCATTTTCGTGTGTGCATCTAGATTCCGATTTGGGTCAGGAAGCGACCTAGAGAAGTGTCACCGTCAATGGTCGCTTTGTAGGTGAGGCTGTTGAGAAAGTCTTTGTTGTCTCGTTGATGAAGTCGTGATTCGGTCTTTCTGGTTGATTTCAGGAGGGCATTGGGATGATGGGGGCACGGATTGGTGGGCAAGATCGGCTTTTCTACGAGTTCTGCTTAGACGATATGGTCCCTGCGGATCATCTGCTGCGCCGGATCGCCGCGGTTTTTGACCTGGACTGGCTGCGCGGCGAACTCGCTCCCTATTACAGTCATACGGGCCGCCCTTCGGTCGATCCCGAGCTGATGATCCGTATGCTGTTGGTGGGTTACTGCTACGGGATCCGGTCCGAGCGGCGCCTGTGCCAGGAAGTCGAGCTTAATCTCGCCTACCGCTGGTTCTGCCGGCTGGGATTGGAGGACCGGGTTCCCGATCACTCGACGTTTTCTTTGAACCGTCATGGCCGGTTCCGGGATAGTGATGTGCTGCGCCGGGTGTTTGAGCATGTCGTGCACGTCTGCCTGGATGCGGGTTTGATGGGCGGCGAAGGTTTTGCCGTGGATGCCTCGGTGATCGAGGCGGATGCCAGCCGCTTCGCCCGCATTGAGGGCGAGATCGATTGGCGCGAAGCGGGTTCGGTCAGCCGGCCGGTTGGCGAATATCTTGCGGCGCTGGACGGCGACACATCGCCGATCAATCCCGAACGCAAGCCCCGCGCACTGTCTCCGACCGATCCCGCCGCCGCCTGGACCACGCGGGGGCGACACAAGGTGATGTTCGGTTACAGTCTCAACTATCTCATCGACATGGAGAACGCGGTAATCGTCGATGTGGAAGCGACACCGACGCGCATCTCCAAGGAAGTCGAGGCCGCCGGGACCATGCTGGACCGATGCCGGAACCGCCTCGGATTGACGCCCAACCACATTGCCGGCGATGTCGCCTATGGAACCGCAAAGCTGCCGGACGGGTTGGTTGACCCTCGCGATGCCGCCACCGGGCTCGGGCGCGCTCGGCTGATCCCGGCGCGACCGATCACCACAACGAAGCGGACCCGGCACTGCGCCGGAGGGAGCCGTACGCCCGCATGGCGCCGGGGAGCGCGAAAATGTCGCCCGGACAGTGCCGGAACTCCTCGCTGCACCCCATCGGGCGGCTCCAACAGCGTGAACACCGACCCGGCGAGTCCGAACGCCCCTGCGCAGGCCGAAATCTGGCTGCGAAAATATCAGCTCGCCGATGGGGAAGGGAATCGAGGGTGGCATCCGCTTCAAGGTCCGGTAATATCGCCGCGGAGATTCTCCGGAGGGGCGTTTCATGGGCGTGATCGACCTGGAATACGGCTCGGACGCGGCGATCGAGGATTTGCTGCGTTCGGTCGACCGCCCCGGAGATTTTTGCATCCAGGGAAGGCTGTACGCGCCGATGCCGACGCTGGAGGTCGAGGGTGTCGCCATGCTCGCCTTTCCGGTTCCCGAGACGCAGCTCGACGCCCTGATCGGGGCGGCGGAGCGTGCTCCCTACGGCAAGGGGCCGGAGACCGTGATCGATCGCTCGGTCCGCGACTGCTGGCAGATCGGCGCGGAGCGGATCGTGCTTACGGGCGGTGCGTGGCCGGAAACCCTGGGCGGGATCCTGGACAGGGCGGCGTTGGGGCTCGGCTGCCCGCCCGAGCGGCTAGAAGCGCGGCTCTACAAGCTGCTCGTCTACGAGCGGGACGGCTTTTTCGTTCCGCACCGCGATACCGAGAAGGCGCCCGGCATGATCGCGACGCTGACGATCTCGCTGCCGGCGGCGGGCGAGGGCGGAGAGCTGATCGTCCGCCACGGCGACCGGGAAGTCGCGGTGGACATGAACGTGAGCGAGCCCTCGGAGCTCGCCTTCGCGGCGTTCTACGCCGATTGCCCGCACGAGGTACGGCCGGTCGCGGCGGGTCACCGGCTGTCGCTGGTTTTCAACCTCTGCCTCGGGGCGGAGGACGAGGGCACGCCGCGTGAGCCGCCGGAATACGGCGAGCAGACAGGTGCCATCGCAAGGCGTCTCGAGGCGTGGCGGCGGGACGGCGGCGCGCCGGAAAAGATCGTGTGGCTGCTCGATCACGGCTACAGCGAGGCCGGTCTGTCGTTCGACATGCTGAAGAACGGCGACGACGCCCGGGCGCGGGTTCTGTCGGTCGCGGCCGACGCGGCCAGTTGCGAACTGCATGCCGCAATCGTCCATATCGAAGAGCAGGGCGACGCGATGTATGGGGACGAATACGTCCACGGCTTCGGCTGGGACCGGGACGAGGAAAGCGTCGAGGACATGGAGATCGGCGAGCTCTTCGACAGCCGGCACTGGCTTGACGGCTGGGCGGCCCGGGACGGCGCCCGGCCGGAGCTCGGCGAGGTCCCGTTGATGCCGGGCGAATTGCTGCCGCGCGGCGCGCTCGACGGCGCGGCGCCGGACCAGCGGTGGGTGCACGAGGCGACGGGGAATACGGGGGTAAGTCTCGAGCGCGCGTGGCGCCGGGCCGCGCTGGTGCTGTGGCCGCGCTCCCGGACGCTGGCGATCCTCGCGGCCGCGGGTGTCGCTGGCGCGGTCGCGTGGTTGGCGGAGCGGGTCGAGCGGAGTGGAGACGGCGCCAACCCGGACATTGCGCGCCCGGCGTCCGAGCTCGTCGGCATCTGGCCGGCCGGCTGGCCGGATCGCGACGAACGGAGCCGCGCGCGGATGCTTCGACTTCTCTCCGCCGTGGGCGAGAGCGATTGCCTCTCGCGCTTCCTTCTCGACGTGGTCGTGTCGGACTACACGGGCGGCGAGAACGAAGATCTGCCGGCGGCGATGGAGGTGGTGGGGCCGGAGGTCGCCTGTCGGTTTCTCCTCGCGCTGGTCGATGTGCGGTTCTGGCAACGGCCGGAAGAAGTTCTGGGGCTGCTTCGGCGTCTCGAGGAAAAAGAACGCGCGTCCGCGGCCGGCCCTGCCGCCGACATGGTCCGGGACGCCACGCGGTCGGCCCTGCACGCGGTTTCGGAGGCGGCCGCGTCTGGGCGCCCGACCGGGCCGGGGACCGACGCGTCCGACAGGGAGATACGGGAAAACGGCCGGCTCCCGCAACCGGCGCTGCGCGACCTGTTTGTCCTCGCACTGCGTTGCGGTCTGGCGGGCGAAGCCGAGGCGTCGGCCAGGAACATTGCCTCCATCCCGGCGCTGTCGGACCCCTTCCGGGCGCTACCTGCCGCGCTGGATGCGATGCACGACGAGCCGGAGCTGGCGGACACCGCCGCCTTCGCGACGCTCTGGCGCCATGCAACGTGTGCCCTTCTCCAACGCAGCGCGACGCCCCCGAGGGAGCCCGGCCACTGGAGGATGGCGTGCGACGTCGATTGTGGCTGCGAAGTCTGCGCCGACCTCCGGGCCTTCTGCGCCGATCCCGCCGCCCGGGTGGCGCGGTTCCCTCTCCGCAAGGAGCTTCGCGCGCATCTGCACCGGACGATCGACTTCCTCGGGCTCGACATCGACCACGAGACCGAGCGCCGCGGCCGGCCGTTCACCCTGGTCTGCACCAAGAACCGCCGGAGCCACGAACGGCGGATCGCCGAATACTCCGACGACATCGAGCGGATGCGCCGTCTGATCGGTGTTGCGCCGGACGAGGAGCGGGATACCGCGGAACTGCAAGCGGCGGTCGACGCATCCACGAGCGCCCGACCCGCGCCCGCGTAGCCAACGGACTGCATCCTCTCAATGTCAGCCGTCCAGGGAATTGCCGCCGCCGCGCCAGCGCGCCTGCGACCTGCATCTACCGCCTACAGCCGCGACAAGCGGCCCGACTGCGTGCAGGTGATGATCGCGCTGATCGTCACGCCCGACGGCTTCCCCCTGGCCTACGAGGCGATGCCGGGGAACACCGCCGACAACATCACGCTGGCAGCGTTCCTGGAGAAGATCGAGCGGCAATTCGGCCGCTCCGACCGGATCTGGATCATGGATCGCGGCATCCCCACCGAGGAGACGCTGGCCTCGATGCGCGAACGTACCACATGCATCGGTACGATGGAACGGCGCAACCCGGCAGGGTGCCGATTGACAGGCGCTTGGGTTGAACATACATTGTCGGGACAAAGTGAGGAGGTGCCATCGTGTTGAACTTCTCCGACGTCACGGCGTCCCCGGACGAGCGGGCGACCGACAACATCGAGATGCGGGTCAAGCCGAGCGACAAGGAGCGCATTTCGCGCGCGGCCGAGCTGACCGGCGTCAAGCTCACGACGTTCGTGCGGGCATCGGCGGCGAGGGAAGCCGAACGCATCCTGCGAGAGCACGGGACCACGACGCTTTCGGAGCGCGACAGGCGGGCGCTTCTGGATGCGCTGGACAATCCGCCGCCGCCGACGCGGGCGGCCCGGGACGCGGTTCGCGACTACCGCTCCCGGATCGCCAATGCCCGGTGACGGCGAAGGTGCGAACGTCCCCCGAATCGTCATTGAGCCGTTCGATCCCGGACGGCACGACCGATCAGGGTTTTCCTGCGGAACGGTTCGTCTCGACAACTTCCTGAGGCTCAGCGCCAGGAAGCAGCAGAAGGACGACCTCACGCGGGTATTCGTCGCGGTGGCCGAAGGGTCGCTCGAAGTTCTCGGCTATTACGCGCTGAACGCTCATGCGGTGGCGACGGAGGCGCTTGGAGCGGATCGCCCCCGGAGGGTGCCCAGGACCGGGAGCATTCCGGCGCTCTACCTCTCGATGATCGCGGTGGACGAACGCCGGCAGGGCACGGGGCTCGGGTCGGACCTTGCGGTCGACGCGCTGGGACGGGCGCTGAGCGTCGCCGGGGAGATCGGCGTCAAGCTGGTCGTCCTGGATGTCATCGACGACGACGGCGAGGACGTCTTCGCGCGCCGCATGGAGTTCTACCGGCGCCTCGGCTTCCGGAGCCTTCAGGACCGCCCGGAACGGATGTTCATCACCATCGACACGATACGGGCCATGTTCGGCGAGGGATGATCGGAGCGATCCCTCGCCGCGCGAAACCGATAGTTGGAAAACACGAAGGCCCGCACCGGAGCGAAGGCCCCAGCGCGCGGAACCTCCGCGGTGGACTACCCTGCGACCTCTGCGATCCTGCTCGCGATCCGGTTTGCCGCCGACTTGACGGGATCGTTGGCGAGATGGGCGTATCGCGCGGTTGTCTGAACCTGGGTGTGGCCGAGCAGCTTGCCGATCATCGGAAGCCCTTCGCCGACGAGCAATCCGCCACTGGCAAAGCTATGGCGGAGGTCATGAATTCGCACATCGTCGAGCCCGGCCCGAGCCCGGATACGCCGCCAGGGGTGTTGCAGGTCGGTGAGATGGCTGTCGGGCTTGCGCCCGGCGATCACCCAGGGGTTGTCGTCTTGTCTATCAATACCGCGCAACACGGCGACGGCCGGATCGCCCAGGTGCACCGTCTTGGCTCCCGTCTTGGTGTCGGGCAACCGCAATTCGCCCGCATCCAGGTCGATATGCTCCCAGCGGAGTTTCTGGACCTCGGAGAGCCGGCAGCCGGTCAGCATCAGCAGCCGGATCGCCGCAATGGCGGCGGGCGTCTCCGAGCCGTCCCGCTCGACCTCCTTCAAAGTCTCGCCAAGGCGCCGGTACTCCTCGTCCGACAGGAACCGCTCCCGCTTCTCCTCGCGGAACCGCTTCACATGGCGGCACGGGTTCGACCCGTCCGGGCGCAGGCCCCAGACCTCGGCCATGTTGAACATCTTGGACAGCACCCCGAGCGTCCGGTTGGCCTGGTAGGGGGTCTCCCGCATGCCGTGATGCAGCGCCGCAATGTCCTTGCGCTGGATGTCGGGAACACGGAGCCGGCCAATCCCGGGATCTATGAACAGTGTCACCGATCGGCGGTATTCCGCCGCCGTGCTCGGCTTGCAATGCGACGGCACGTATTCTTCCAGGAACCGCTTGCCCAGTTCCCGCATGGTCGGCGCGTTTGCAGTGGCCCCGCGCCCCGCCGCCGGGTCCTTGCCCGCCCGCGCATCGGATATGATTTCCGCCGCCCGGGTGCGCGCCTCGGCCGGCGTGACCGCGCCGTGCGGTCCGATGGTGACCTTGACCGCGCGCCCCCGGAAGCGCGTCTTGACGATATAGACCTTGCGGCCGGAGGGATGGATGCGAACGCCGAAACCCTTGAGATCGTCATCCCAGACAACACGCTCGCGCTCCTGGGGAGAGAGCGCGTCGACGGTTCTCTTGGTGATTTTGGCCATGGCGCGCTCCATCTCTTGCAATTCCCAATCAGGTACCGTATAGGTACTCAGGGAACGCAAGTCAAGGCGCAGAGTAGGGTAGGGGAGCGCACGAAAAGTATTGATTATCCTACGTACATTAGTACTTTAGCGCACTCCAGCGCATGTGTGTCCTAGTATTCATACCAAACTCATAACCTGAAGGTCGTTGGTTCAAATCCAACCCCCGCAACCACTTCAAGCCATTGAAAACATTCATATTTTCGATGGCTTTTTCTTTTTCGGCTAGTGAATATGGTAAGCTGGCAAACTATTGGCAAACAATTTGATTGTAAGCATCCGGCGTGCCTATCCTTGTGGCGGTTCAGCGCGAAGCGGTAGATTTTGATGGTATTGAACCGGAGCTTGATGGTGTCCACCATCGGCTAGTGGACACTATCGAAGGAGGTATTGCGGTGTCGCGTCGAACACGCCGTTTCTGGTCGGAGGATGACAAGCGCCGGATTGGAGCGGTAGCGCTGATCATTCTGCTCTCCGCCTGTCAGACCCAAATGTCGCAATTACCGCCCCCGGTGCAGACCCCGGACCGGGTGCCGCCGTCCCAGACGCAAGCACCCCAGCGGCCTTGTTGCGGCTGTAATGTGGACGCCGCGGATGACTGGAAATGCTGCATGACCTCGACCGGGCAATGGTGCTGCCCGATTGCAAGCGACGCGGCCGTCATCGCCGCTGACAAGGAAACGGCGATCGACCTGAGACACGCCTTTCTGGAAATGCTGACCGCGACGGGCCCGGCCCGATAGGTGCCCGAACGCCTTGCCGGCGCTCCGCGCCACGCGTAGACGACCGCGTCGCAGCCCGTGGCGCCACCATCGTGACTGCAACCTCGGCGATGGCGCGCGAACTTGCCTTGACATGGATCGTCGAAAATCACAAACCATGACCAACTCGCCTCTTTGATCCTCCAGTTAAGCAAATTGCAAGGTACGCTCTTCAAATTGCCGGGCAATACAACGAAGAACAATAGATCATGAGGATAATGATCAAGCCCGAGAATTGCGGGCGGGCAACGCCGCCTGTCGAGTTGTCGAAGCGGATATAGCCCGGCGTTTCCATGAGAAATTTTCTTCCTTCCGGCATGGCCGCCGGGAAGCCCGCTTTGTCGAGGCAGCACCTCGCCGGCCGCTTCCTGTCCTTGCGGCTCTTGGCCTGGGCGCCCTGTGCCTTGCCGGTGGCGATGCCTTCGCGGCGCCCGTGTGCAGCGACACGCCCGGGACCGGGAATCATATCGACTGCGTGGAAGAAAGCTCGTCGACCGACGATATCGACATCAATGCGAAGGGGATTGATATCGATTTCGATGAAAGCGGGACAGACTCATCCCCTATCGCGGGTGTCTCCGCCAAACATTCGGGCAGCGGGAATGTCAGCATCAACATTTCCGGGAAGACCAACGCCGACATGACCACCACGCCCTCGACGATCGATACGACGGGCAGCAATAGCTACGGCGTTTATGGCCGGCTTGAGGGTACGGGTGGCCTCACCTTCACGTTGGAGAATACTGAAATCGGTACACAGGGTGAATCCGCCGTGGGCATGAATGGCCTCCACACCGGCAATGGTCATCTTGTCGTGGATCTGAAGACGGGTGTTACGATCAACACGGAGGGGGTCCATGCATACGGCATCAGTGTGCAACAGGCGAATGTAACCGCGGGTGAGATGAATGACGCCAGCCTCACAACCCAAGGGACATCCATTACAACGAAAGGGAATCATGCGCACGGTATTTGGGCCAGACGGGGGCCTGAAAATACGTTGGGCCCGGTAGGGACTGGCGATGTCCGCATTATATTCAAAGACAGCACAGTGGCGACCGGCGGCAATGAGGCACATGGTATTTATGGTTACAGGTATGGTACTGGCAGCGGCAGCGGCGATGGCCATGTCGACATTCGTTCCGAAAACAGCACCATCACGACCAATGGCGCGGAAGCCTATGGCATTCTTGGCTGGCGGCAGGACACCGGCAATGGCGATGTCATTATCAATCTCAACGGTGGCAGCACCACGACAAACCGTTATCTAGGCCACGGCATCTATGGCATTCATTACCGAGTAGGCACCGGCAACATCAAGATCACCACGACGAACCACGCCATCTGGACGAAAGGCACGGAGCATCGTCCAAACCGCCCCAACACCACCGCCTACGGCATCTTCGCTTATCAGGATAACCCCGGCAATATCGACATTGACCTGGGGCAGGGCTCCTCCGTTACGACCGAAGGAGATAACTCTCACGGCATCGTGGCCTACAGTTTTAGCGACGCCGACGCCCGGCGTATCGACATCACGCTCAATGGCCCGGTCACCGTAAATGGTGCGGCACAGGCGGTCCGTGTGGGTGTCGTCAGTAACGGCGCCCCGGCCCGTATGGCGGCCATCGGCGATGATGGCTTTCGCCTGCAGACGGTCACGGTGAACGATGCGATCACGAGTGCGGGCGAGGGTATCGTTCTTGCCGGCGGCGGCAAGGTCATCATCGGGCCTTCAGGCAGCATCGCTTCCGGTTCCGGGATCGCCATCCTGGCGACGGGCACCGTGCCCGCGGTAGCGGACGATCCGGACACCTTGGGTATCAACGAAGCTGTGCCAGAGATCACACCGAAGCTGCGCGTGGACCTGCACCCGGACGGGCAACGGATGACCGGTGAAGGCGGCTGGCTGGCCGGCGCCCTGGGCGGGGGCTGGATTCTCAACGATGGCGGGGAGACCACCATCGCGGTCAACGGCACGGTATTGCACGAGGGGGCGACCGGCGTGGTGGCCAATGCGGTGGCCCACAACGGGGTCTGGGATGTGACGATACGGCGCGAGGGCGTGACGGTGGATGACCGTACGAATGCGGACCCCGCGATGTGGACCGTCTCCCCGCGTGCGCCAGGGGTCATCGCCGACCGCGACTTCAATGCAGACGACTTCACGGAGGTAGGAAATGTGTGCCCGGAGGGTCAGGTTGGGACACCTCCGAACTGCACCACTCCGCCGCCGCCCATGTGCCCGGAGGGGCAGGTTGGGACACCTCCGAACTGCACCACCCCGCCGCCGCCCATGTGTCCGGAGGGGCAGGTTGGGACACCTCCGAACTGCACCACTCCGCCGCCGCCCATGTGCCCGGAGGGGCAGGTTGGGACACCTCCGAACTGCACCACTCCGCCCCCGCCCATGTGTCCGGAGGGGCAGGTTGGGACACCTCCGAACTGCACCACTCCGCCGCCGCCCATGTGTCCGGAGGGACAGGTTGGGACACCTCCGAACTGCACCACTCCTCCCCCGCCCACGTGTCCGGAGGGGCAGGAGGGAACGTACCCCGACTGTACCACTCCACCCCCGCCTCCGGTGTTCATGGAGGAATACGCCCCGAGAGCGGCGCTCTATGAAGCCCTGCCTGACTTCCTGCTGGGCCTGCATACGATCCCCTCGCCCCCCGACCTGCCGGTATGGGTCGAGCTGTCGGGCCATACCGGGAGCCGGGACTTCGATCACTCCACGGTGGATACCCGGTACGATACCGAGCACCTGGTGGTCAGCGCGGGCGTTACGGTCCCGGTGAGCAGCCACTGGAAGATCGATGCCTCGGTGCATCAGGTATCCGGTTCCGCGGACGTCTCTTCTCCGGTGAAGGGAGGGGACATTCACGCCCGGGGCCAGGGTCTGTCGTTTGGTGCACGCTGGCACAGTGAGTACGACTACTACGCAACCGGCCGTGTCTCGTGGACGGACTATGATCTGGATATTTCCTCGGACAACATAGGGTTATTGATTTCGAATGTGGAGGCGGCCCGGCTGGCCCTGCGGGTGGAGGCCGGACGTCGTATGGCCTGGGGGGAGCGGGCGCACTGGACACCGCAGGTGCGTGTCGACCGCACACAGGTGCGGGTGGATCGCTTTACCGATGCGGTGGGGGCGCGGGCATCGTTTCCACGGGCCGAGCGGTATCGTGCGAGCCTGGGGGTGCTGGCGGATACCACGAAAAGAGGTTGGGGCGGTGAGTTGTCGTTGTGGGGTTCGGCGCACCTGAAGCATGCATTCGGGGATACGAGCACCACCAGCCTGGTCTCGGGCGAGCGGCTGAGGGCAAAACCGCGGGCAGACAGTGTGCAACTCGGCCTGGGCGCCACCTGGCAGCGGGGTCCGTGGGCACTGAATGTTGCGCTGTCGGCCCGGCAGGCCCCCGGCGGAAGCCATACCTACTCGGGCTCTCTAAATGTCGGAATGCAGTTCTGAAAAAGATATATCCAGGACCTGGAGCGTTATCTGAACAAGAATCACACACCACAATTGACTGGAACAATCAGATCGATATGAGGTGGATGCATGGGGGTGTACACATGGTGCCGGCACGCTTCCCGGGTATAAGGGAATTTGTGCCTTGTGCACTGGAGACAAGGTAATTATGCCTGTGCGTAATCTTGTGATCAGGCGGTTCAGGGGGGCAGTGTGGTCGGAAAGCGGCCTTTGGGGGTTGAGTCGGGGGACTTTGATATGGATATAATAGCCGAGCCGAGCCGAGCCGAGCCGAGCCGAGCCGAGCCGAGCCGCCCTGTTTGCGCCTTCCCTTCATGGCTTCGTCGCCTAGTGCATTTATCCTCTCTGTTTGGGTCCAACCCTTTTGCCGGTTGCGCGCTCACCGGCGTCCGCCGTCCGCGGCGTAATCTTGCCGCCATACTGCTCGTCCTCCCCCTGCTGCTCGGCCTTGTCGCTCCGAACGAGGCACACGCGCAATCAGACAACGACGAGCCGAGCGCGGCCGACCGGGTTCAGATGAGAAATGTAAAGCGGAGCATCGCCGAGTTCGGCAATCACAAAGCCAATGGCGGCGTAAGAGTCTTGGTGGAAATCGGCGACGGGCTCAGTCCGAAGGGCAGTGCCCGCACTATCAACTACACCGTCGGCGGCACGGCGAGCCGCGGTGTCGGCAAGGACTACACCATTGACGGCTGCGCATCCTCGACCTGCAGCGTGAAACTGCCCGCGAACCGCCATACCGCCGTGATCACCATCTACGTGCACGATGATGGCATCGACGAGAACGACGAGACCATCGTCTTCACCCTGACAGACGGCAACGACTATATGCTGAACAATGCCAGGAAAACGACCACGGTGACGATTCGCGACGACGACACCCGGGGCCTGACGTTCCATCGGAGATGGCCGGACGTGAAAGAGGGCTCCAGCGCAACCTACACGGTGAGGCTGTCATCGCAGCCGACGGCCGCAGTGACGGTCAACATCAAGTCGGACAACCCGGACGTGACGGTCAGCCCGACCTCGCTCACCTTCAACCCCAGCGGCAGCAATCTCTGGAGCAGGGCGCGGACGGTGACGGTGACGGCGGCAGAGGACAGCGATGCGGTGGACGATGAAGCCACCCTGACTCATACCACGTCGGGCGGGGACTACCGCGGCGCCAATGCGCTGAGCATCGGCCGGCCGGTCAGCGTCGATGATGATGACACCTCCACCACCAGGCCGGGCCCCCAGTTGCCCCGTATCACCGTAACCGGCGGGGCCGCGGTGACGGAAGGCAGACCGGCGGTCTTCACGGTCAATGCGGACCGGGCCCCGACCGCGAGCCTCACGGTCAACGTCGAGGTCAGTGAGCCCGACGGTCAGAACTTCGTGGCCGCGAGCCAGGAAGGGGTCAGGACCGTCACTATTCCAGCGGGCGCGGCCTCCGCGACCTTCACCGTCCCCACCGTGAACGACAGCACCGACGAGGACGATGGCGCCGTGCAGGTGTCCGTGAATGACGGCGCCGGCTATGAGGCCGGCAGTGGGGTGGCGGAGGTCACTGTCCGCGACAACGACAACCCGATTCCCTCGGCGTTCTTCGGCTCCGGGTTATCGAGCGCGGCCGAGAATGCTGGTACACAAAATGTGGCGGTGAACCTCACCCGGCCGGCGCCTTCGGGCGGCCTCACGCTCGGCTACAGTGTTTCCGGCTCGGCGACGGCGGGGAGCGGCAACGACTTCACCATCCGGAACTCCGGTACGCTGAGTATCGCCGCCGGGGCCACCACGGCCACCATCCCGGTGGCCATCAACGACGACAGCACCCAGGAAAGCGCCGAGACGGTCATTCTGACGCTGACCGGCGGCACGGGCTACAGGCTGGGCAGCCCGCGCGTCCATACGCTCACCATTACCGATAACGACGGCACTGGTGGTCAGGCAACCCTGTCGCTCAGCGGGCCTGCCGGCGCCAACGAGGGCAACTCGGGCTCATCCGACAAGTTCTTTACGGTGAGTCTTTCGAGGGCGCCGTCGAGATTCGTGTCCTGGCAGCTCTGCTTCAGCGGCACCGCGACCATCGACGCCTCGGGCAGCGGAACCATTCCGGCCGGCGCCGACTACCAGGCCATTTCCGGCGGGACGCCCATAGACCTGAGGGGCAGAAGCCCCGTGTGCACGAGTCGTACATTCAAGACAACTGACAGCTCCTTTGCGAACACTGACCTGGGAATCCGCATAAAGGGCGACACCGAGTCCGAGTCCGACGAGACGGTCACTTTGACGCTGAGGATAGACGACGGGCCTGCCGACGTCGTTCTGGGGACGTCCGTGGTGACGTACACGATCCGCGACGACGATGCCCCATCGCAGCCCTCGGCTTCCTTCGCGGCGGGCTCTTCGAGCGCCGCCGAGAACGCCGGCACGCACAATGTGAGGGTCAACCTTTCCTCGGCCGCGCCTTCGGGCGGCCTCACGCTCGGCTACAGTGTTTCCGGCTCGGCGACGGCGGGGAGCGGCAACGATTTCACCATCCGGAACTCCGGTACGCTGAGTATCGCCGCCGGGGCCAGAACCGCGAACATCCCGGTTGCAATCAATGACGACAGCACCCAGGAAGGTCCCGAAACGGTCATCCTGACCCTCACCGGCCGTACGGGCTATACGCTGGGCACACGAACCACCCACACGCTCACCATCACCGACAACGACACTCCACAACCAGGTACACCGGCCCTGCAGCTCTCAAGGAACACGCTCAGCGTCTCCGAAGGTGGTACGGGCAGCTACACGGTGCGGCTTGCAACCGAACCCACAGGTAGGGTGATCGTCAACATTGCCTCGGACAATGGGGATGTGACGGTCAGTCCGTCCTCGCTCACCTTCAACCCCAGCGGCGGCAATCTCTGGAACAGCCCACAGACCGTGACGGTCTCGGCGGTGCAGGATGCGGACAGCGCCAACGACTCCGCGACACTCACCCACACCGCCTCGGACGGTGGCTACGGCGGTGTGGCGGCAGCCTCGGCCACGGTGACGGTCAACGATGACGACGGGACCAACCCGGGTCCGGCTCCAAGCGCGGATTCAAACCCGGGTCCGGAACCGGAACCGGGACTTGAGGCGGGCCGCGGCTGGCTGGTGCGTATTGGCCGCACCGTGGCCGGGCAGGGCCTGGACAGCATTGCCCGGCGCCTGCGTGCGCCGCGCACGCCCGGCATGGAGGGCCGCCTCGGCGGGCAGGCCATCGCGTTCAACCCGTGGGCTGCCGCGGGGGCGGGCGACCGTGCGCCTGTATCCACGGGCGGCGCATCGCGGCCCGGTTCATCGGCGAACCGTGCCGGCACGCAGGGTCCGGCCGATATCGCCCGGCACCTCGACGGCGGACAGGACGGCCGCTTCGGCGCGGCGGAGACGCAAACGATGACCGGGCGCGAGCTGCTGCTGGGGAGTTCCTTCTCGCTTACCGGCGGAAAGAATGCCGACGGCGGCACCATGGCCTTCTGGGGCCGTGCGGCAACGGGGACGTTCGACGGCGAGGAGGACGCGCTCGGCCTCGACGGCGAGGTGACCACCGGCATGCTGGGCGCGGACTATGCGCGCGGCAAGTGGCTGGTGGGGCTCGCGCTGACGCACAGTACCGGCGAGGGCGGCTACCGGGGCATCGCGTCCGGCGGGGACGCCGTGATCGCGGGCAAGGCGAAGTCCTCGCTTACCGCCGCGCTTCCCTATGCGGCGCTGCGGGTATCGGAACAGCTGAAGCTCTGGGGCGCGGCGGGCTACGGCACGGGTGAAGTTACGCTCACCCCGGAGGATGGCGATCCGATGTCCGCCGACACCGACTGGATGATGGCGGCGGCGGGGTTCAGGGACGAACTGCTCGCGCCGCCGGCCGAGGGTTCCGGTCCGGCGCTTGCCGTCACGTCCGATGTCATGTGGGCCAACACGACCTCGGAGAAGACGGCCGGGCTTGCGGCCTCGGACGCCGACGTGACGCGGCTCCGGTTCGGCCTGGAGGGCGGTTGGCGCATCGCCATGGAGGATGACGCTTATCTCACGCCGACGCTGGAGTTGGGCGCGCGCCATGACGGCGGCGACGCCGAGACCGGGTTCGGGGTCGAACTCGGCGGCGGCATCGCCTGGGCCGATCCCGATATCGGCCTCTTGGTCGATGTTACGGGCCGGACGCTCATTGCGCACGAGGACGGAGACCTCAAGGACCGGGGCCTGTCGGCCTCCGTCGCCTTTGACCCCGACCCGGCGAGCGGGCGCGGCCCGTCGCTCAGTCTTCTCCAGGAGTTCGGCGGACCGGCGCGGGGCGGTCTCGACGCGCTGTTTGTCGACGACCCGCTGGAGGACCGCACCGGGAGCGAGGCGGAGAGCCGCTGGTCGGCGGAGGCCGCCTACGGCTTCCCGGTCTTCGGCGGGCGCTTCACCGGCAGTCCGCATGCCGGGTTCGGCCTTGCCACGGGCCGGCGCGACTACAGCCTCGGCTGGCGATGGACCCCGGCGGCGAGCGCGCCCGAGCTGCCGTTCGGCCTCAAGGCGGTGCGCCGGGAGAGCGACACGAAGGCGCCGGAGCATACCGTCGGGCTCGAAGCCACCGTCCGCTGGTGAGCCGCGGCGGTCGGGTGACGGTCGACGGGGCGGTGGGCGACCAATAATTCGGTCCTGGTAAGCAGGCTGGCGGGGAAGCAATGTTGGCAATATCCATTGTTCACGATTAGGCTGGTGAAATGGGATGCCCGTTCTTCCAAGAGTCTGACCCATAATGAATTGTTGTTTTTCAAGCCCTTGCGAGCCGCCGGGCGAGGAGTTGAACGTTGGCAGTGAGGAGCCAGGCCCGGGCGGTGGCGGTTTTCGCCTCGAAGTCTTACGATTCTTGAAGGTACCGACGACGACCCGCGGCTGGCAATTTCCGGCAATCGCGTTCGTCTGGTTGGTGTTCGCCGTCTCCGCGGCGCCGGCGGGGGCCGAGGAGGGCAGGCCCGCCTCGCTGTGGTCGGGCAGCTACGCGGGGATTTCGGCCGGCATCGGCCGGTTCTCCAACCGCATTCGCGACATCGACGGTTTCTCGGACTGGGGAAATCCGGGCTCGACAAATGGCTACGATGACGGCGGCGCGGTCGGTGGCGTTTTCTGGGGCCGCCGCTTCGCGTTCCGCGGCGTCGGTCTTCGCTATGAGGTCGAGGCGATGCTGGGCGATCTGTCGGCGCGCACCGACGGGCTTGACCCGACCTGCCCCGATGAGGCGGCCGAGGCGCGGCTGCGCTGGGCCTTCGCGGCGCGGTTCGGCGCAGAGAAGGAAATCGGCGACAGTCGCGTGTTCGCTCTCGCCGGGCCGGCGCTGGGGCGCATCGTCAATGCCGTGATCGACACCGATTACTCCGGAAGCAGCTGCCTGGAACGCGACCTGCGTTTCGACGCCGACGATTCGTTCCGCAGCGAATCCACCCGGCTCGGCTGGAGCCTGGGGCTCGGGGTCGAGACTGCGTTGGCGCCGCGCTGGACGCTTCGTTTCGAAGGCGTGTATTTCGATTTCGGGGAAGAGAGCTACCGCGTCAACCATTCGCGCAACAATTCGTGCGGACCGGGTGGGCCGCGGGCGCCGTGCACTTTTGAGGTCGACAATCGCATCACCGCCCTGCGCCTTGCCATCGTCTACCGGTTCGACCGTTAGACCCGTTGCCGCGGCCGGCGGTTCGGGGACTGGGAGACCGACACGGTGCCGTCGTCGCCTCCCCGCCGGCAGGGGTCTTGCCCTTTCCGCCGTATCCGTTTTACAGTTATCCATAGAAGAAGACGGGATACTGGCGCGGGTGCGGACAGAGCCCCGCGACAGGTCGGGAGGTAGCGATGAACGGTAGTCGCTCGATGGTGCAATGGCTGGGGTCGATGTTCAGCACCACGGGTTCGGCCCGCGGTGCGGACGCCGCTTTCGACAGGACCGGGACGGCGGTTTCCGCCGTGCTCGGGCGTCGATCGGCCCGTCTCGCGATTTTGGGCTTGACAAGGGCTGAGAAGGTCCTACCCGCTATAATCGCCGGATCGCCGGATCGCCGGATCGCCGGATCGCCGGATCGCCGGATCGCCGGATCGCCGGATCGCCGGATCGCCGGATCGCCGGATCGCCGGATCGCCGGATCGCCGGATCGCCGGATCGCCGGATCGCCGGATCGCCGGATCGCCGGATCGCCGGATCGCCGGACCGCCGGATCGCCGGATAACGCTTCGCGCTTCTTCGAAGGCGGCTACCCATAAATTAAATCATGCCAACGCGGAAATCGACGCGGAAATCCCGTCCGTTCGACGGGTTTTGCAATAAGCTTGATAGCGCAATGGTCAAGAAATCGGCACGGCAATTGGTGAGAAGGAGAATTTAAGGAGAAGAAGTTCGCTCATCGTCCGGTAATGGGAGGACAGGATGAACAGCGACAACAGGGAAGGCGGCGTCTGTTCCGGCATGATCCGGAAGGACGCGGGACAACGTGAAAGGCTTGTTGAACGCGCGCGACGGGGTCGCCTGCGACGACCCGCCTTTTGGCCTGGACCGTTCCGGTCCGTCGAACCGGGCGCAGCCTCCGGCCGCTTTGACCTTTTCCGCGCCTGCGCCGTATGGGCGCTCGCCCTGCCGCTCCTCACCATGCTCGCCCCCGAGGCGCAGGCCAACTCCCCGGGGTGCAGCAGGCCGGACGGCAAGTACCAGGCGCACGAGAACTGGGCGCTCACGCCGTCGAACCTGAACGAAGGGGACAAGTTCCGCCTGCTCTTCGCGTCGTCGACGACGCGAGACGCTCGGGCCGCTACCAACGGAGTGTATGACGCCTTCGTCGAGGCCCGGGCCAAGGCCGGACACTCGGCCATCACCGACGGGTGTGCGGGCAAGTTCACCGCGCTCATTTCGACCCAGGGCTGGAGCGCGAGGCAGAACACGGCCACCAGATCAACCGACACCGACGCCTCCATATGGTGGCTCGCCGGCCAAAAGGTGGCCGACGACTATGCCGACTTCTATGACGGGTCCTGGGACAGCCGTGACCACAAGAACGAATACGGCACCAGAACCAGCCACGACCGTGTCTGGACCGGAAGCCTGAACAACGGCAGCGTTCACCCCACGCAGCGCGCCGGTCTCGCCATCGGCAATACGAGACTTGCCAAGCTCGGCTCGGGCAGCCCGCTGAGCTCCGACGCGCGCAGCTCCGCCCAGGCACACCGTATCTTCGGACTCTCGCCCATCTTCACCGTGGTGAAGGACCCGCGCCTGTCGCTGTCGCTCGACAAAACCCAGGGCAACGAGCTCAATTCAGGGGGGAGCCATGTCATCGTCACGGTCAAGCTCGACAAGACGCGATCCAACGACACGTCGTTCAAGATGTGCGTCAAGAACACGAGCACGGCAACGTTTCGCAAGAGCACCAGCGCGAACGAGCGCGACTTCGACCTCTACGAGTACTTGCTCAACACCGGCGGCAACCTGGTTGAGCTCACCGTCGACGCATCGAACTGCCACACGATGGCGATCAAGAAGAACACCAGCCAACACCGGGTCCGTATCGGCATCTTCGGAGACAACCAGAAAGAAGAGCATGAGAAGGTCGTGCTTGAGCTGAAAAGCCCGTCGTCGGGCGTCAGGATTTCCTCCTCCAAGGGCACCGCGACCTACACCATCACCAACGACGACTCCGAGCCCACCGTGACCATCACCGGCGGTGCAACGGCGTCCGAAGGCACCAACGCGACCTTCACCGTCAAGTCGAGCCACGCCCCCGCGCAAGCCCTCTCGGTCAAGGTGAACATCACCGAGGAGGAAGACGCCGACACCGGGAAGAACCACGTCGCCGCCGCCGACGAGGGCGTGCGCACGGTGACCGTCGCTGCGGGCAGCACGAGCAAATCGTTCACGGTGCCAACGAGCGAGGACTGGATCGACGAGCCCAACGGCGTCATCACCGCGACCGTGCAGGCGGGGACCGGCTACGAGGTCGGGGCGGCCAAATCCGCGCAGGTGAACGTCGCGGACGACGACACACGCGGATTCAGGTTCCGACCCGCGAGGCTGAAGCTCAAGGAAGGGGGAAGCGCCACCTACACCGTGGAGCTCACCTCGCAGCCGCTCGACGAGCCCGAAGGCGTCACCGTCACGCTGACGCCCCTCGGCGACTTCACAGTGGACACCGACAGCAGCAAGGCCGGCAACCAGACGACGCTGCGCTTCGACGCCGTGGGCGGGAACCTCTGGCAGTCCGGACAGACGGTGAAGGTCACTGCGGGCGAGGACGCAAACAGCACCGACGACACCACCGCCATCAACCACGAAGGGTCCGGCGCCGGTTACGGCCCACGCCCCGGCGCCGATTTCGGCGCGGCCCAGGGCATCGTGGTGACCGTCACCGACAACGACGTCCCGCACCTGGTGGTCGCGCCGACCGCGCTCAGCGTCACCGAAGGCGGCAGCTCGACCTTCACCGTGAAGCTCGGGACGCAGCCGTCCGCCGGCGGGACCCTCACCTTCGCCTCGACGAACCCGGACATCACCTTCAGCCCCACCAGCCTCAGCTACTTCAACAATGACAGTCACCAGACCCAGGGGTGGGACAAGGTGCGGACCGTGACCGTCCATGCCGCGAGCGACAACGACATCGGCGACGACACCGCGACGCTGACCGTGACCGCCTCGGGCGGCGACTATGAGGGCAAGACCGCGACCATCGCCGCCACCGTCACCGACACCTCCACCCCGGCGCTCGTGCTCTCGACCGGCACGCTCAGCGTCAACGAGGGCGCGAGCACCACCTACACGGTCGCGCTCGCCGCCAAACCGACCGGGACGGTGACGGTCGCCATCGGGTCGAGCAACGGCGACGTCACGGTCGATACCGACAACGATGACACCAACGGCAACCAGAACAGGCTCACCTTCAACGCCAGCGGCAGCAAGCTCTGGAACGAAGTGCAGACCGTGACGGTCAACGCACGCGGCGACGCCAACACCGCCAACGAGGCCGTGACGCTCACCCACACCGCGTCCGGCGGCGGCTATGACGCGGTCAGGAAGACGCTCTCGGGCACCGTCACCGACGACGGCAGGAAGACCGTCGCGTTCGCCCAAACGAACTACTCCGTCATCGAGGGCAAGGGACCGGTGACGATCACGCTCGTCATGTCCGAGGCACGCAGTTCGACCACCAATGTGCGCGTTTCCGCGACGCCGCTGACCGCGACGGGCAGCGGCGTGGATTACACCGGCCAGACCTGGACCGCGACGTTTCCGGCAGGGAGCACGAGCGCGACTATCGAGATACCGATCACGGCGGACGACGAGATGGAAGCGACGGGCGGGGAGACGGCCCGGCTCGACATTCACGACTTCGACTTCCCCCCGGACCTGAAGAAGGTCAATCCCAATCTCGCATACTTCACCATCTTCGACGCGCCGGTCCTGTCCTTCACGAGGCCGCAAACGACGACGGTCTTCGAAGGCGGGCGCCCGCTCGAATTCACCCTGAACGCCCGCGCCCCGTACTTCGACGGGTCGCACGGCTATGCCCATGTACGGCTGTCGGGGCGGGCAAGCTCGTACAGCGACTACAAGATCGAGTACTGGTATCCCGGAATCGGCTGGCAAAACGGGCGGAGTTTGATCGCGATCCCGGCGGGCAAGCCGAGCGCCCGCATACGCGTGACGGCACTTGAGGACGCCGCCAAGGAGGGGCGCGAGACGGCGACCCTCACGCTGATCGAGCTCCCGAAGGTCTACCGCGACACCGGCCAGCCGTTCTACCGCGCCGGCAACCCCCGCACGGTGAGCTTCACCGTGGGCGACCGCGAGACGGTCGAGCCGCGGGTCGAATCGATCGCCCATCACGACCCGGCCACATCGACCGCCGTCTCTCCGGCAAGCCTCACCTGGCGCGTCACGTTCGACGAGGAGGTGCACGATGTCGATGCGGGAGATTTCACGCTGACGGGCGCCGGCGCGACGCTCGCCGTCGAGCGGGTCACAGGCGCCACGTTCGACGTCACCGCCTCGGGCGGGAACCTCGCACGCATCACCGGCGGACAGGTCGTGCTCGGCTTCGCATCCGACAACGACATCACCGACGGCAGCGGCAACGTATTTGCCCGCTGGAACGAATTCAAGAGCGCGTACTGGGTCCACGACGGGACCAGACCGACGCCGCCCGGCCCAACGGTGACAGTCAAGGCACAATTGCCGGGCGTCGCCGTGACGGAGGGCCAACGGGTGAGCTTCCTGTTGCCGGCGAGCCCCGGACCGACGGAAAACCTCGCCGTCAATATCACGTTGACACAGAGCGGCGACGTGGTGTCCGCCACAACTCTGAGCAATAACCGGATCACCATACGGCCCACACCAGGCTATGGGGCCGTCGGCCCGAAAACGCAGGGCGACGCCGTCGACGAGCCCGACGGCAGCGTCACGGTGACCGTCGACAGCGGCGACGGCTACACGGTGGGGAGCCCGTCCTCGGCGACGATCACGGTCAGGGACGACGACCCGACGGTGGTGCGTCTCGCGCGCACCGGCACCGGCGCGGTGACCGAGGGCGGCAAGGTCGAGTTGACGGTGACGCTCGGCCGCGCGCTCGTTGCCGGCGAGACCATAGACGTGCCGCTCGCCATCGGCGGTACGGGCGTCACCACCGGTGACTGGAGCCTGGCGCCGAAGTCGGGTGCGGCCAACACGGGCGTCACGCTGCGCGATGCGGGCGCCACGACCCCGAAGGTGCGCTTCGAGGGCGCGGGCGCGCAAACGGCGACGCTCGAACTCACCGCGACGGCGGACGGCACGGTGGAGAGCACCGAGACCTTCACCATCGCGCTCGGCGCGGACAGCGCCTTCGACGAATCCGCGCTCGGCACCAATGTCGGCGGCGGCGCCGACCCCCACGGCACGGACAACACCTTCGGCGTGACGGTGAACGACGGCGCCGCCCCGCCGCCGGGCACGCCCGCAATCGGGTTTGCCTCCGCCACCTCGAGCGCGGCCGAGGACGCCGGCACGCACAATGTGACACTCGATCTCGCCCCGGCGGCGCCCTCGGGTGGCCTCACGCTTGCCTATGCCGTCACCGGCACGGCGACGGCGGGCAGCGGCAACGACTTCACCATCCAGGGCTCGGGCGCCCTTATCGTCGCGGCCGGGGCGACCACGGCGACCATCCCGGTTGCCATCAATGACGACAGCACCGACGACGACGCCGAGACGGTGGTGCTGACGCTCACCCCGGGAACGGGCTACACGCTCGGCGGCACGACGGTCCATACGCTCACCATTGCCGACAACGACGATGCCATCACGCCGACGACTTGCGTGTCGGCACAGCTGCTGAGCGACGTCCAGGGCTATGCGGGAGAGAACCGGCCGAACTCGCCGGACCATGTCGAGCGCTGGAGCCGGGTGCTCGCCGCCTTCGGGGAGAGCAACGCCTACAGCAACAACCCGATGACCGTTGCCGAGGCGCAGGCGCAGGCGGATCGCGGCCTTGAGCGTTGGGTGCCGGTGGTGACCGCGCTCGAATGCCTGGAGGGGACGACGCCGCCGAGCGTCCCCCAAATCACGGTCGAGGGCGGCAGCGCCGTCACCGAGGGCGGCAATGCGGTGTTCACCGTCAGCGCGAGCTCAAGCCCGGCGACGGCCCTCACGGTGACGCTCACCGTCGCCGACGACGCCAGCAGCGACTTCCTCGGCGCCGGCGACCAGGGGGAGAAGACGGTCACCATCGCCGCCGGCCAGACCTCCGCCACCCTGACGCTGAACACCCAGGACGACAGCACCGACGAAGTGGACGGCAGCGTGACGGCCACCGTCACCGGTGGCACAGGCTACACCGTCGGGAGCCCCTCCACCGCCACGGTGGCGGTGAGTGACAACGACCCGGCGCCGCAGGGGACACCCGTCGTGCGCATCGCCGCGGGCGCGAGCGTCACCGAAGGCGCCAACGCGCAGTTCACGCTCACCGCATCGCCCGCCCCGACCGCGTCCATCACCGTCGGCGTCGCCGTCACCCAGAGTGGCGACTTCGCCGCCGGCGGACAAACGGGGACGCGCACCGTCACCATGGGACCAAGCGGCACCGCCACCCTCACCGTCGCCACCGACGACGACAGCACCGACGAGACGAACGGCGCCATCACCGCCACCGTGCAGACGGGCACCGGCTACACCGCGCACGGGACGCAAAACACCGCCACGGTGGCGGTCGCCGACAACGACCCGACGCCGCAAGGGACACCCGTCGTGCGCATCGCCGCGGGCGCGGGCGTCACCGAAGGCGGCAACGCGCAGTTCACGCTCACCGCATCGCCCGCCCCGACCGCGTCCATCACCGTCGGTGTCGCCGTCACCCAGAGCGGGGCCTTCGCGACCAGCGGACAAGCCGGGACGCGCACCGTCACCATGGGACCAAGCGGCACCGCCACCCTCACCGTCGCCACCGACGACGACAGTACCGACGAGCCGGACGGCTCCATCACCGCCACCGTGCAGACGGGCAGCGGCTACACGGTGGCGACGGCACCGAACAATACGGCCAGAATCGCCGTCGCCGACGACGACGCGACGCCCGGGGTTCCGACCATTTCGATTGCCGATGCCACCTTCAGCGAGAACGAACGCTTGGGTTGGTTCACGGTACGCTTGAGCAAGGCGACGGACCAGGATGTCCGTTTCGCCTACGCGACGCGCGACTCGACGCCGGTCTCGGCAACGGCGAACAAGGACTACAGCGAAGTCCCGCGCGCGTGGCACATAGGAAGCCGGGTCAGGGCGGGCGAAACGCTCACAGAGATCCGTATCGGCATTCGCGACGACAGCCACGACGAGAATCCGGAGACGTTCGAGGTCGAGATCTTCGATGCGTTCATGTACCGCTCGGGCAAGAAGGTGCCGGTGTCGATTGCGGACGGGGTTGCGGTGGGCACCATTACCAACTCCGACCCGATGCCGGCGGCATGGCTGGCGCGGTTCGGCCGCACGGCGGCGGAACAGGCGCTGGACGGCATTGCCGGGCGCATCGCGGCCCCGCGCAGCGCCGGGGTGCGGGGCGCGATCGCCGGACAGGCGCTCAGCTTCAATCCCGGATCGCAGTCCGGGGCGGCGAACGACAATGCCGGCCCAGGCAGCCTTGCCGGCAGTGACCTGCTGGCGCAATCCGAGGTCGCGCGCGCCTTCGGCGCCGGCCATGGCGGTTTCGGCGGAACCGGCCATGACGCTCACGGCTTCGGCCGGGACGCTCACGGCGGCGAGTCCCGGTCGATGACGGCCCGCGAGGCGCTGCTCGGCAGCAGCTTCACGGCGACGGGGGAGAAGGACGGCACCGGCGGCAGCCTTGCCTTCTGGGGCCGGGCGGCGCAGTCGAGCTTCGACGGCCGCGAGGGGACGTTCTCCCTCGACGGCGAGGCGACCACGGCGATGCTGGGCGCCGACTATGCGCGCGGCGACTGGCTGGCCGGCATGGCGCTGATGCGGAGCAGCGGGGAGGGCGGCTATGCCGATAGGGAATCCGGCCCGCAGCACTGTCCGGATGTTGGCGAGGACACGGACCCGGCCATACGGGCGTATCTGTGCGACGGCGCCGTCCGCGAAGGCGGCGGCAAGGTGGAGGCGACGCTGACGGCGGCGGTGCCCTATGCCGCATTGCAGGCGTCCGAGCGGCTGAAGCTCTGGGGCGCGGCGGGCTACGGCACGGGCGAAGTTACCCTCAAGCCGGAGGCGGGCGGCTCGCTCAAGGCGGACATCTCCTGGACCATGGCGGCGATGGGCCTGCGCGGCGACGTGATCGCCCCGCCGGCGGAGGGCGGCGGTCCCGCCCTGGCGGTGACCTCGGACGCGCTCTGGGCGCGCACGAGCTCGGACAAGACGCACGAACTGGCGGCATCGGATTCCGATGTGACCCGCCTCCGGCTCGGTCTGGAAGGCGGTTACCGCATCGCCACCGAGGGCGGCGGCCATGTGACGCCGAAGCTGGAAGCGGGCATGCGCCATGACGGCGGCGATGCGGAGACCGGCTTCGGGGTCGAGCTTGGCGGCGGGCTGGCCTGGGCCGACCCGGCGCTCGGCCTCTCGCTCGACGTCTCGGGCCGCACGCTGATCGCCCATGCCTCGGACGATCTCAAGGACCGGGGCTTTGCCGCGTCACTGGCGTTCGATCCCGATCCGGCCTCGGAGCGCGGCCCGTCGCTTGCGCTGACCCAGGACTGGGGCGGACAGGCCAAGGGCGGGCTCGATGCGCTGTTCGTCGACGATCCGCTGGAGGACCGCACAGGGAGCGGCGAGACCACTACCCGCTGGACGGCCGAGGGGGCATATGGCTTCCCGGCCTTCTCGGGCCGCGCCACCGGCAGCCCGCATGTCGGGCTGGGGATGGCGACGGCTGCGCGCGACTACAGCATCGGCTGGAGACTGACGCCCGCGGCCAATGCCAACGTGCCCGATATCTCCTTCGGGCTGAAGGCGACCCGCAGGGAGAACGACTGGACGGCGCCGGAGTACACACTGGGGTTCGAGGCGATCGCGCGGTGGTGACGTCTTTGCCGGCCGCCGCCGCCATGTGTCCGGGGTCCGGCTTAGGCGGCCAGAGCTTGGCCCTGGGCTGCCTTCCAGTTCCAGGGCAGGAACTGGTGCAGGTCGCCTTGCGGCAGATCGGCAATCTGTCCGAGCACATCGGCGAGCCAAGCTTGGGGATCGACATCGTTGAGCTTGGCGGTGCCGATGAAGGGTGTACGGCCGCTGCCGTTCGGGGACGTGATAATGGACGTCATTGGTCGCGACAATGGAGATTCCGGCCTGTTTCGCACGCGCCGTAAGCGCATAAATCCGGCGGAAGTCATCTCAATAATAGTTATGTTTAACAGATAGATATAGATTGTTTTGAAACTTATGTTTCAGTTTAAGTAGGTGTTTATCATGCGCGGCGTCCGCGGAACACGTAGAGGTCCCCCGCATGGGGGGCGTGGCCAAGAGGCGTCGCCGTTGACCGGTCCGTCGAGGACGCAAGGCGCTTCGATCACCGGCCGCGAATGTGCCAACTACATCCAAAACGCAGGATACGCTTCCGTATGAAATCATCACTCTCTATAGCGTGGGATGGCGTCTGACGTCCGCGGCCAATGCCAACGTGCCCGATATCTCCTTCGGGCTGAAGGCGACGCGCAGGGAGAACGACTGGACGAAGCCGGAGCACATCCTGGGGTTCGAGGCCGCCGCGCGGTGGTGACGTCTTTGCCGGCCTCCGCCGCCATGGTCCCGGCCGCCGAGGCCGAGGGCGCGAGCCCCGCCATGCGCCAGCCCTTCTTCTCCGCCGCCGGGAGGGGCGTCCACTCCATCGCTTACGACTTCCCCGACCGCGGTGGTTTCGTTCCCGCTTTCTTCCTCTTTGCCGTGGGCGCGCGCTTACCGGCCGCTGACACCTTGCGGCCTTTTGCAGGCTTCGGCTGCCGGTTCGCATCGATCCATGCCGACATTTCAGCAGCGCAGACCTTGGCCTCGTCTGGAATAGCGACGTCCTTTTCCCGCGCGATCGCCTCGGCAAACGACACCTGCGCCGGACTCGGCGGCCTGGTGCCCGTTTCTCCCGTGGGTTTCCTGTCTGCATCCCGGGCTGTTCGCTCCGGAGCATGCAGATCCAGGAACGCCCGGCAGATCGCGCCCGACTTCGTGTATCCCGCCGGTGGCTTGATACCCTTGCGGCGGGCGATCGAAGCGGCAAACTTCCTCATCGCCGCCGTCGGCGGCCGCTCTCCGCGGTTGTCCCCACCTGGAGATACCCCGAGTTCTACAGCCTCCCCGGCAACGGCGCCGTCCTCGAGGCCGGCGATGATGCGCCGGGCGGCATCGCACACCGCGTCGATCGCGCCCATCATCTCCTGTTTGCCGGTTACCACATCGTCGAGCAGGCATTCGAGTTCCGCCGTCACCCCTGGATCGACCAAGGCCGGATCGGCGCGTTCGAGAACCCCGAACAGCGCCAGTCCGCGGCCGGTCGGTACAATGTTCTGTCCCTGGGCCGTCAGGAATCCCTGCTTCTTCAGCCCGCCGATGATTTCCGCCCGCGTTGCCGGCGTGCCGATCCCTTTGGCCTCCTTGAGGCGGCCCCGCAGGGCTTCGTCCTCGACGAAGCGCCAGGCATTCTGCATCGCCTCGATCAGCGTGCCTTCCTTGTAGCGCGGCGGCGGACGGGTCTCCTTGTCCTCGATCTCCGGACCGCGCAATCGAGCAGCCTCCTTGTCGCGCAAGGCGGGCAGCACCTGCGCCGCCTCGCCCTTTTCCTCGGCGGGCCGCCAGTCGGGAAAAGCGTCGCGCCATCCGGCTTCAATGGGCTGACGCCCGGCGGCGCGGAACTCGTAGCCGCGAACATCCAGCGTCACGGTCGTCTGCCGGTAGCGGTAATCGGGCATGACCGATGCGAGGTAGGACCGCGCGACGGCGTCGAACAGCTTCTTCTCGTCGCCCGACAGGCGCGGCCAGATTTTGCCCATATCGCCGATCATGTTGACGTTGGGGATGACCGCGTGATGGCTGGCGCCCTCAAGCGCCTTGTCATGGAAGCTGCCGTTCCGGCCCTTGCGGATCACCGGCGGCGACGGTACGGAGACGGCGCCGTAGGATTTGCCCGCCTGCAGCCCGGCGACAATCCTCGGCACGTCCCCGGTTGCGCTCTCCGGCAGGTATCGCACCTCGGCGCGCGGATAGGTCAATATCTTCTTGCCCGCGCCGTCATAGAGCGCTTGCGCGACCTCCAGTGTCCTGGAGGCCGGCCAGCCGAACCGGGCGCTGCAAAGCTTCTGCAGCGAAGGCAGATCGTGCAGCTTGGGCGGGCGTTGCCGCTTGTCCTCGACCCGCACGCCGAGCGGACCCTCGAAGTCCCGCGCCGCGCTTACGACCTTGTCCGCGTTCTCGCGCTTGAGGATGCGGTCTTTCGGTGCGTGCCGCATCCGGAATGTGCCGCCTTCGACATGGGCCCGGGCCACGACCTCGAAGTAGGGGACCGGCACGAAGTCGCGGATTTCCAGTTCGCGCTTGCACGCGATCGCCAGGGTCGGTGTCTTGACCCGGCCCACACCGATCACGCCCCGCGCGCCCCGGCCAAGGGTGACTGTCGCGGTGCGGGTCAGGGACAGGTTGTAGATCTGATCGGCCTGCCGGCGCGCCACGGCGGCCGCGTAAAGGCGGGCATGGTCGCTGTTGGGCCGGGCGCGGCCGAACGCCTCGCGAATGGTCCGCGCGTCCTGCGCGGTGAACAGCACCCGCAGAACCTCGCCCCGATAGCCGCAATGCTCAAGGATCTCCTGGCCGATAAGCTGTCCCTCACGGTCGCAATCGGTGGCCAGCCAGACACGTGCGGCAGTGCGCAACGCCCGGCGAATGGCCTTCAGCTTCGCGGCCTTGTTGCCGCCCGAGGCCGGTTTGGTGCCATATAGCTCGTCGGGCCTCAGCAATACCGCCGACCAACGTTTCCAGGCCGGGTTCACGTCCTCCGGCTCGCACAGATCGAGCAAATGACCCTCGGCCGGAAGGACGGCGCCGTAGCGGGACCCGACGGCGGCGCGGACATCCTTCGCCTGGCTGGATTTTTCGGTGATGACGATCTGATCGGTCATGACAAGCCGTCCGGGGGTATTCTTCGCTCAGCCCGCATCGGCGAAGGCGCTGTCGATGGCGGCAAGAAACGGCGTCGCGAACGCCTTCAGCTTGGCCGCGCCGACGCCGTTGACCTCGGCGAACTCCTCTTCGGTGCGCGGGCGCCGCCGCGCCATGTCGATCAGCGAGCGGTCCGGAAACACGACATAGGCCGGCACGCCGCGCGCCCTCGCGAGTTCCAGCCGCAGGGCCTTCAGCACATCCAGAAGCGCCGCCTGACTATCGTCCAGGGGATGTTCCGACACCTCCTTGCGGGTCTCGCGCGGCGCGGCGGACGGCCGTGCAACCACCGTCTCCTCCCGATAGAGGAATACACCGTCGCCCCGCAGCAGCGCGCGGCCCTTGCCGGTGATCGCAAGCCCGCCATAGCCCGCGATGTCGAGCCGCAGGAACCCGGTCGCCACCATCTGGCGGATCAGGGAGCGCCACTCGTTCTTGCCGCGCGCCGCGCCGGCCCCGAAGGTCGGCAGCCGGTGATGCCCCGTTCGCGTAATCTTGTCGGTCCGCGCCCCGCACAGAATATCGATCACATGCGCCGCGCCGAACCGTTCGCCCGAGCGGTGGACCGCCGACAGGATCTTTTGCGCATCCTCGGTCCCGTCGGCACGCCCGGCCGGGTCAAGACAGGCATCGCAATTGCCGCAGGCCTCGATTTCCTCTCCGAAGTAATCGAGCAGGGCCATCCGCCGGCAAGCCGGCGCCTCGCAGTAGCCGAGCAAGGCGTCGAGCCGCTTATGCTCGCGCCGCTTGCGCTCAATGCCCGAATCCTCGTCCTCGATGAACACCCGGCGCATGCGAATGTCGGCCAGGCCATAGACCATATGGGCTTCCGCGGGCGCACCGTCGCGCCCGGCCCGGCCGATCTCCTGGTAATAGGCCTCGATACTGCCCGGCAGGTCGGTGTGAAAGACATAACGCACATCCGCCTTGTCGATCCCCATGCCGAAAGCGATGGTGGCGACGATGACCACCCCTGGCTCGGTCATGAAGATGTTCTGGTGCGCTTCCCGGGCCTCCTTTTCCATGCCCGCGTGATAGGGAAGCGCCCGCACGCCGTCCGCCGCCAACAGGGCGGCGGTTTCCTCCGTCTTCTTGCGAGACAGGCAATAGACGATGCCGCTCTCGCCTTCATGGCGTGCAATAAAGTCCCGCAACTGGCGCTTCCAGTCGCGTTTCATCTCCACCGACAGCTTGATGTTCGGACGGTCGAAGCCGAGGACGAAAGACTCCGCCGAGCCCCCGAACAGCCGCTCCGCGATGTCCCCGCGGGTTACTTCATCCGCGGTCGCCGTCAGCGCGGCGATTGGAACCCCGGGGAACAGATCCCGCAATCCGCACAGGTCTTCGTATTCCGGCCGGAAGGCCGGTCCCCATTGGGAGATGCAATGAGCCTCGTCGATGGCGAACAGCGTCACCGGCAATCGTGCCAGCGAGGCCAGCATCGGCTCGGTCATCAGACGTTCGGGGGCCATATAGAGCAGCCGCGTCTCGCCTGCCGCGGCCCGGCGCCAGGCGGCTATATTGTCGGCACGCGCCTTTGCGGAATTGATGCTGTCGGCCGCGACGCCGGCGAGCCTGAGCGCCGCCACCTGATCCTGCATCAGCGCGACCAGCGGAGACACCACGACAGCGAGCCCACCCGTCATCAAAGCCGGAATCTGAAAACACAGTGACTTGCCCGATCCCGTCGGCATCACGGTGAGCACGTTGCGGCCAGCCAGGAGCGCCTCGATGGCCGCTTCCTGGCCCGGGCGGAACCCGTCGAACCCGAATACATCCCTCAGCACCTGGCGTGCGGCGGCTGTCTGCTCTTCCAACGTGCGCATCAGTGCCGAAACCGGGAGAGGTCAACCGGAGATCTGGCGGAGATCAGGCGGAGATCACGCGCCCGCCGCCCTCTTCAACGCGGCGGCCGGCCGGAATTTGAGAACCTTGGAGGCCTTGATCCGGATCGCTTCGCCCGTCTGCGGATTGCGGCCCTTGCGGGCCGGACGCCTGGTAATGGTGAAGGTGCCGAAGTTGCCGATGGCATAGCGGCCTTCCTTCTTCGACTTCTTCAGCCCGGCCTCGATCTCGCCCAGGACCAGGTCGACCGTGCGCTTGGCCTCGGCCTTGCTCATGTTGCCCTTCGCGGCGATGTTCTCGATGAATGCGGCTCTGCTCATGATGTGTGGCCTCTTTGTTCCCCAAACCGAAACTGTCTCACAAGGCCGCTACATATAGTGGCCTTGTGCCTAGGTGTATACTA
This sequence comes from Rhodospirillales bacterium, assembly GCA_965213765.1. Taxonomy (GTDB): domain Bacteria; phylum Pseudomonadota; class Alphaproteobacteria; order Rhodospirillales; family UBA2165; genus JAJDXO01. The sequence goes on from OZ243926.1 coordinate 3,758,390, forward strand.
TAAACGGCTCCAGGTTGCACAACAGTGGAAATTGGCGGCCGAGCAGCGCATTCCGCTCGCCACAGTGTCATCGGGAATAGCGGCCGGGCCGCTCACGATGCCGCCTCATCGGGTTGCTCATTCCGCTTTCGCCTTTGTTCGAGGCCCTTCATCGTGACCTCGTCCAGTTCCGGCTCGTCCCACTTCCCGGCCTCCATCGCCGCCCGTTCGAGCATGCCGAGGAACTCCATGTCGCCGGATTTAAGGTTGACGGTATAGAGGCGGTTGACGATCTGGCGCATCAGCTCGCGCATCTCGTCCTGTTCGATGTGCGCCACCTTCGTCCAGGGAATCCGCCGGCCGTTCGCATCGATCACCACGACATCGGAGAAATCCCCGGTATGGGTCACCGGATGAATTCCGCCATGGAAGTCTTCGAGGATCGTATTGCGAACGCACATGACGGCCATGGCCTTCGCCAGAAAGGATGCGACCGCGACTTCGTGTTCCTTCACCATGCCCCGTTCCTTGCCATCCATCCATCTGCCCTCAGAAAGCATAGCCGCCCGCCGGTTTCACGGCAACGTACGCCCAGGCAAGACGGCCGTCGACCGTGAGAGCGGCCGCGGCGGCGTCCACCGCATGGCTGGGACATTACGGCCTCCCGTGGAGCGATATTTTTTGGAATTGCGCCCATCAGGAGTCCCTCCGATCTTCCATTCGCTCCAGCATTTCGCTCAGGCCGGTCAGGGGAACCACCTCTCCGTCCCGCCGGGATTGTCGATCCGCACCTCCATAGACAACAGACCTGGTGGCGATTTCCGGGAGCTCTTTCGTTACCCGGTTGAGCGAATCGAACCAGTCGGAAGCGACCGTCGCACCAGACCTGATCTCTATTTTGAGCGTGCTTCTTTCAGTCGCCAATAAACGTCTGTTCCCTTTAGGACAGTATTCTCCTTGATGAAATCCCACGGAAGCTTGCCATCAGGTGTCTGCGCCGCCGGGTCAGCCCCGGCGTCCAGAAGTGCCTCAATTACGGTCGCTGCCTTGCTACGTATGGCTGCCACATGCAGGGGCGTCCATCCACCTTGGCTCCGCGCCTCCAGGTTGGCTCCTGCGGCTACAAGGGTTGTGATCACCGCAGGGACCTTGCTACCACCAGCCGCAAGGTGCAGGGGCGTCAATCCGCTTGTCGCCCGTGCCTCCAGGTTGGCTCCTGCGGCTACAAGGGCTGTGATCACCGCAGGGTTCGTGCTGAAACCAGCCGCATGTTGCAGGGGCGTCCATCCGTTTTGCTCCCGCGCCTCCAGGTTGGCTCCTAAGTCCAAAAGGGTTGTGATCACCGCAGGGTTCGTGCTGAAACTAGCTGCATAGTGCAGAGGCGTCCATCCACGTTGGTTCCGTGCCTCCAGGTTGGCTCCTGCGGCTACAAGGGTTGTGATCACCGCAGGATCCTTGCTGAGACCAGCCGCCACATGCAGGGGCGTCAATCCGATTTTGCTCCGCGCTTCCAGGTTGGCTCCTGCGGCTACAAGGGCTGTGATCACCGCAGGATCCTTGCTGTAACCAGCCGCAAGGTGCAGGGGCGTCAATCCGTCTTTGTTCCGCGCCTCCACATCCCACCCAGCGGCTAAGCAGCGAGTGACATCCTGCGCCCCGGCACGTTCAAAGAAACTTTGGTGGCTGCCCCAGTCGGGACAGGGTTTTTCAGCCCTCGCCGTGCTCTCATATGCAAGCCAGAGGGCGAACGACAACGCCACCATTGTCAAAGATCTCGGCAACATTCCGCCTCCAAGTCCTAAGCCCGTCGTTCGGCTGATCTTCCAGCAATTTCCGGTTAACCGCAAACTGTCGGTCGTCAGAGGTTTTGGGCCGGTTGGCGGTTTGATCCAGGAGAGTGTCCGGCTCATCCGGTTGGTTTGGTTATGCGGCGGATTTGCGGTGAAGCAAGCGTCGCGTTTCGATGATCTTTCGTTGGATACTTTCACGCTGTTTCAGAATGGTTTTACCGCGCCCGAAGCAGACGCCGGCGGGCGTCGGGTTTACAGGCTCTCATGGCAGCGCCGATGGTTGTCGTGCCCGACGAAGGCACCGGTCTTCCGCCCGGGATCGCCGGGGAGGCCCGCTCAGACGCGGCTGACGGTCCAGACCACCCGGCCGACCACATGGGCGTCTTCAGCGAGGCAGGTGTAGGCCTCGTATTCCGGGTTGGCGGAGTGAAGCCTGAGTTGCGGCGGCTCGGCGTTGGGCAGGACCTCGACGCGCTTGACCACCAGGCCTGTACCGTCCCAGAGCACGAACATCTCGCCGGTGGCGGGGACGCGCCGCGCGATGTCGACGACGATGCGGTCGCCATCGTGCATCTCGGGCTCCATGGAATTCCCGCGCACGCGCAGGATGCGGAGGCCGGCGGGGTCGGCGCCGGCCTCGTGACGGATCATGCTCTCGGGCAGGTACCAGCGGGCCTTCTCGTGGGTGAATTCCTCGCTCAAAGCCCCCGCCCCGGCGGCGGCCTCGACCGCCATCTCGGGTATGGCGGCAAGCGGGGCGCCGGGAAGAGCGCCCGGCGGGGTGCGCCGCCCGCGCTTCTGCGGCTTCCGCCTGGGCGCCTCGGCAGGGCGCAGTTCGCCCGCATCGCAGCCTAGCAGCCCGGCAAGCCTTTCGCTGTCGCTGTAGTTCAGCGCCGCCGGGGTGCCGCGCTCCAGGAACTGGTGCATGTAGCTCGGACTGCGGCCGATGGCGGCGGAGGCCTCCTTCATGGTGAGGCCGCGCTTCCAGAGCAGGTCCTTGATTTTTTGCCGTAGCGGGTCGCGTTGCATCGTAGCCCCTCGCGCGTTTGTCGTTGAAGATAGTGTATTCAATACCAAAACATATTGTCAAGGCCGGATGTTCCCCATACGTTCCCGGTCATGACGCCTTTAGAGACATCCCTCAAACGCACCATTGAGGCCTACATCCAACGGCACGGCATGACCCGCAGCCGCTTCGGACAGGCCGCGCTGCACGATCCCTCCTTCGTCGGCGTCTTCGGCCGGGGCCGCTCACCGCGGCTCGATACCGCCGACCGGCTGCTGGCCTTCATGGGGCTTGAGCCCATCGGGCCCGGCTTCCGGCGCGAGGTCGACGCGTTCCTGGCGGTCACCGGGGCCAAGTCCTCGGAACTTGGCCGGGAAGCGAGCGGCAATCCGTCCTTCGTGACCTGGCTGCGCCGGGGCGGCTCGCCGCGGCTCGCCACCGTGGACAAGGCGCGGGCCTGGATGGCGGGCGCCGCGAGCGCCGGGGAAGTCCGGGAGATCCGGGCCATGGCGTCCGGGAACGGGGAGATTGGCCGGGACATCTTCAAGGGAGACGACGACATGGGCGACGACGCCTGGCAGTACCTGGGCACGCGTGAGGTGGCGTCCCTTCTGGGCCTGAGCCCGCGCACGCTGGACCGCTACCGGGTCAGCGGCGCGGGTCCGGAGTTTCACAAGTTCGGCAACCGGGTGCGCTACGCCCGCGCCGATGTCGAGGCGTGGGCGGCGGAACGCCGGTACGGCTCGACGTCAGGCGAGGGCGGCCCGGCGGGGAAGACGTCGTGATGGGCCGCCCGGCTGTCCCGCGGCTCAAGAGATATCGGCGGGCCGTCTGCTTTGCACTGTCGCTCGTCGCGCTTGCGGGCTGCGGCCTGGCCGAGGTCGAACACGCGAGGATGGAGACCGGGGAAGTCGCGCGGCAGGTCTCGGCCCTGCGGGCGCCACACGCCGGGCCGCGCCTTTCAACCGTGCGGCTGATCGAGCGGCGGCCCTATGTCGGATTGACGCGGATCGAGCCCGATCCCCGCGCCGGTCTGCCGGCGCGCTTTCGCCGCGCGGACGCGGTGACGCTGCCGCTGTCCGGCATCGGCGCGGCGGCGGTGCTTGCGGGACGCATCGAGGCGGCGACCGGCCTCGCGGTGCGGTTTACCGGCCCTCCGCGCGGGATAGACGAGACGGCGGACGGCGATCCGCCCGCGCATCTCCTCGGCGAGGCCGGCCGCGACGGGTTGTCGCCGGCCGGCGGCATCTGGACCGGTCCGCTGGATGCACTGCTCGATGCCTGGACCGAGCCCCCCGGCTACGAGTGGCGTTTCGAGGCGGACCGCCAGGAAATCGAGATCGTGCGCCGCCGCTCCGCGGTCTTTCATATTCACGCGCTCGCCGGCACGCAGCGCTACACGGTGTCGGCCTCGACCCAGGACAACAGCGCCGCCGGAGACGGCGGCGGCGGCAACCTCACCAGCCAGGCGATCTCGACCGAGACGGACTACGACCCGTGGCCCGAGATCGAGGGCCAGTTGAAGGAATTGCTCGATCCGGGAACGCGGCTGTCGGTGGCGCCGTCGAGCGCCTCGGTGACGGTGAGCGGCACGCCCCGCGATATCGCCCGGGCGCGGGCGTATCTCGGCTATCTCAACCGCGAGGTGCTGCGGCCCGTCACCCTGTCGGTGCATGTCTATTCGGTGCGCGTCGAACGCGAGGCGGACTATGATCTCGGCCTGAGCTTCTCGATCGCCCGGCTGCTCGGCGAGGCGCTGCGCGTCTCGGTGGGCGCCAATGCGGTGGCGCTGATAAAGCCCTCTCCCGACGGCGTGAGCGGCGATACCCTGTCGGCGACGGTGAGGGCATTGAACAGCGCGGGCGCGGTTTCGCGGGTGCTGTCGGCCGACATTCCGTCGCTGAACGGCAAGCCGGCGCAGTTCTTCGAGCTCTTCCAGGAAGCTTACCTGCGCGAACTGCGCACCACGGCGGGCGACGGCATCGCTCAGACCGAGCTGACGCCGGGCACGGTCTCGTCCGGCTTCGCGGTGAGCTACCTGCCCCGCATAACCGGTCCCGGCGAGGTGCTGGTCCGGCTGTTCGCGAGCCTGCGGGACCGCCCGTCCTTCACCGCGTTCACGTCGAACAACCAGACGATCCAGCTCCCGGCCTACGCCAGCCGGGCCATTCAGGTGACCCAGAAGATCGGACGCGGCGAGACGCTGATGGTGACCGGTTTTTCAGACCGCAGTGCGGCGGCCGGGCGTTCGGGCACGTTCGATGCCGATCTGCCGTTGCCCGGCGGCGGGCGCAATGCGTCCACGGCCCGTATCGAACAGGTGCTTCTGGTCACCGCCGATATCGGCGAACCGCTCGGCATCGCGGAAGTCCGGGGGATGGCGTTTTGAGCAGGCTCGTCATTAACGGTCAGCCCTTCGCGGCCGGGCTTTACTGGCTGGAGCGGGCCGGGCCCGGCGCCACGGCGCGCGCCGCCCGGCGCTTCGCGCGGCCGTGGTGCGTCCACCGGGCGGACCAGACCGGCTATGCCGGCGGCGCCGAAGACGATGCCCCGGAGGGACTCCCGGCGCTCGCGCCTGCTTTGGCCGATCTGATCGAGAGCGACTTCTGGATGGCTCTGGTCGCGGGCGATGCGGCCACGGATAATTCAGGCGGTACCGGCGGTACCGCCGATAGCGGGCATTACGCGCTGATCAAGGTGCGCGACGGCGCCGTGCTCGCCGATGGGGACGAGGCATTTACGAACCCGGATGCCGCCGTCGAGGCCTTCGGCCGCGCGCGGGCGCTGGGCTGGGACCTCTACGCGACGCCGGGTCTGCTCACGGGCGGCACGGAGCTGGATGTGACGGAACTCGATGTTTCCCGGCTCGCCGCCGAACCGGAGAATGTGCTCCGCCGGGTGCCGTTTACCGGGATTCGGCGCGCCCACGTGGCGCTGGCCCTGTTGTTGCCCGCCGCCATTGCCGGCGTGTGGACCGGCTGGCTCCAGCGCGATGCCCTCCTGGACTGGATTACCGGGCCGGAACCCGTTGCCGCCGCCGCCCCGCCGGCCGAGCCGGACATTACGGCCGCAATCGATAGCGCCGCCCTGATAGAGGCCTGCCGGCGGGCACTGATCGATTACCCGCCCTGGCTGCCGGCCTGGCGGATCGAGAGCCTCGCCTGCGCCGCCCGGTTTTCGGATCCCGAACTTGCCGCGCTTCGCCCCGAACTGACGGGCCGCGCCGTCATGGCGGTGCGCTGGCGGCTTGGCCCCGGCCGTGCCGAGCCCCTCAACCGGCAGCTCGCCGAGCAGCATCTGTCGCGCTGGTACGCCGCCTCCGTGGTCGGTGCCCGCGCCTGGGCGGTGCTGCCGCTGGCGTCCGTGCTGCGTATCGTCGAGACCGAGGCGCCCCCATTCCTGGCGTTTCGCCGTGCCGTCGACCGTGAACTCGGCCTTCACGGGGCGCGGATCGACTACGCCCGCGGCCCGCAAGGCGGCTGGACCGTCCGGATCGGCCATCCCGGCCCGTTGCCGCGCCTTGCCGATCTGTTCCGCGGGGCCCCCGGCCTCGCCGGTCTCGAGATCACCGGGCTGGACCGCGGCGCCGGCGGGAAATGGCGCCTGCATGGCCGCCCCGTGGCCCCGGAGGCGATGACGCCCGCGGAGTTCCGCGAGGCGGCCCGCATCCCGGAAAGCAATTCCCGACAGTTTCCAAACCAGGAGGCACCCCATGAGTAGAACATTCCGCGCAACCATGCTGGCCGGGGTCAGCCTGTGCGCGTTTCTCGATGCCGCCCCGGCGAGCACCCAGCAATTCGCGAACGAGCGTGTCTACCGCCAGGAGGCGCTGGCCCATGCCCGGGCGGTGACCACGGCCTGGCGGCGCCTGGAGAGCTACATTCTCGGAGGCGCCGCCGGCACGCCCGATCCCGACGGCCCCAGCGCCTCGGGCTGGAGCGGGCCGGTCCCGCCCGCCGCCAGCGGCTGGCTTGCGGACTGGACGCAGCGGGGCGTGCGCGCGCGTTATTGCGAAGACACGCTGCTGGTCTATCTCGCCCCCGAACGCCTCAAGGGCGTCGGGCGCGATCACCGCGCGGTCCAGGCGGCGCCCCACGCCTATGGCGGTGGCGGAACGCAGGACCGGGCCCCGGTGCTGCACTGGCTGGAAGCGGGCCGGGCCACGGGCGCCGCGGGCCGCCCTTCGGTAACGCTGCCCGCCTGCCTGTCGGATACCGCCCGTGGCGGGCCGCTGCCGTCGGGCCGCGCCGCGCTCGCCGGCTGGGTGCGCGATCCCTACGCCCACACCAACGAAAGCGTGAGCCGCGAACGCCGGGTCGAGGCCTGCGCCGCCGGTGAGCACGGCCGGGGGCGGACAAGCGTGCGCGAGGTCACCCAAACCCGCGACGAACGCGGCAACCCGGTCGGCGATCCCGTATTCGGCCCGTGGCGGGTTCTGATCGACGAATGCCGGGGCGATTACACCGCCTGGGAGAACTACACGCTGGCCTGCCACTGGGACGCCGGGCCGCCCCACAACCGGCGCATGGAGGGCCGCGAGATCTGGCGCCGCCTGAAGAGCGTGACGGCCGACGGCGAGACCCTGGGTCCGCCCGAGTTCGTCTCGACGAGTTGCTGGACCGGCCGAGTTCCCGAGACGCCCACGGCGGTGGTGACGGAGACGTCGCAATTCGAAGCCATGACGGATAGCTGCCCGTCCGGCTATACCGGAAGCCGGGACTACCGGCGCACCCGGACCCATAGGGGCACCCAGTTCCCGTGGGATGACGAGCCGGTCGTACGGATCCATTACGGCCCCTGGATTCTGGAAGCGGACAATTGCGAGGCCGTGATCCCGCCGGATCCGGGTCCCGATGAATACGACGGCGGGGACATCGGCGATGCGGGTGGAGAGGGTGATCCGGGCGACGATTCCTGCGACACCGACAGCAACCCCGGCGATCCCGGCTCGGACACCTGCAGCACCGACGACAGTTTCGACTTCGACACCGGCGATGACGATGGCGGAGATGACGGCGGCTGTTTCCTGACCACGGCGATTGTCGAGCGCCGCGGCATCGAAGCGGATAACGGGCCGACCCTGACCGCGCTGCGCGGTTTTCGCGACGGCTACATGATGAAAACGCCCGAACGCCGGGCGCTGGTCGCGGAATATTACGAGATCGCGCCTGGCATTACCGCGGCAATCCCCGAAGCGCATCCGGACTGGAACTGGATCGGCGGCCGCATCGACGCGGCCATCAAGGCGATCGCCGCGGGCGACGAAGACCAGGCGTTCGGGATCTATGCCGACATGGTGCGCCGTCTCGCCCAGCGCTGGGCGGAACCGCCCGCCCGCATGGCCGGCGGCGCAAACACCATCATAGGAGCACGGTAATGACCTGGAATTCATCCCTGTCGCTGGCCGCAGCCGCAATGATGGCGAGCGGTCTCATGGCGGATAGCGCGGCGGCGCAAGGCCCGACCGCCTCACCGAACTACAGCTCTCATGCCGCCGGCTTCTTCACCGGCCTGCTCGAGGGACGCGTCTGGATCCTGGAGCGGCCGAACTCGCGGCGGGCCGGTGACCGCAATACGGTCTGGGCGCACTACCACGGCCCGGACGGCACCCTTCGCGCCTGCGCCCATCTCGGGGGCGCCCATGCGCCCGGGACCGCACGCTGGCGGGTGGTGCCGTCCCGCGGGTTCCGCGCGCTCTACAATTTCAACGAGACACTGGTGGAACCGGATCCCGGGCAGCGGCGCGGCCACACCCCGATCTTCTACGATCCCGCCACCGGCGTGCTGCACAACGAGGCGTTGGGAGCCGCGTCCGGCGTCTGGGCGGTGGCCTCTTACGGTTGGGTTCAGGAAAGCTGGCCCCGGGCGATGAAGGACGCCTGCCCGGATTTGGCGCTGCCGCCGGACCTGCCGGTCAACGAAAAGCAAACTTCGACCGCGTTCGACCAGATGATGGCGCAGGATACGGATGCGCCGTTGCGCGGTTTTCCGGGCTCCGAACTGCGTGGGCCCGGCGCCACCGGTATCGCCGCCGCGGGCGGGCGTCCGCTCCTGCCGGCGGCGGCCCTCAGGCGCTTCCTCGAAGACAATAACGGCCGGGTGCTCACCGGCAATACCGGTGCGCGCCACGTTCTGGTGCTCGGTCCGGACCGCGACGAGTTGTGGCTGCTCGACGGCCATGGCGGTATCGCCGATACCGGCCATCTCGTCCCGGCATCGGACGGTGCGGAGATCGCGCTGCATTACGAGCGGCTGCCGCTGCGGCCGCGTTTCCGCATCGGTGACCCGCTGCCGCTGCTGCCCACCGGAGAACGGTTTGCCGCGATGCGGCTGACCGATTGGCTGGCGGCGCGCGGCGCCCCGGTGACGCTGCCCTTCATGGACGCCGGGGATTCCACCTTCCGCTTCCGGGCGGACGGAACCCTGACCGCGGTATTGAGCGACGGCAACGGCGGGCGCGAAACGCCCGGTGCGTGGCGCTGGTCCGGCGGCGAACTGATCGTGACCGTCGACGGCGCGGCGGCGGCCAACAGCTATCCCTGGCGGGCGCTCGCTGCCCATCTCGGGTGGACGCCCGAATGACCGCCCGGGCGCATCTTCGCACTCTCGTGGCTTGTCTCGTGGCTGGCCTCGTGGCGATGGCGGCGGCATCGGGCGCATCCGCGCTGGACGCGGTTTTACCGGCCGCGACGGGGACGCAATCCGCCGGGGCCACCGGGGCCGCCGAGGCGGCGGAGACCGGGTCGGCGAATGGCGGGGGCCGCAGCCGTCTGCTTCGCGTGCTGGACGGCGGGGAAGCGCGGACTCCAGACGGTCCCGTTCCCGAGACCGGCATACCGGCGCAGATGGCTGGTTCCGTCATCGCGGGCTGTCCGCGCGATCTGCTGACCCGGTTGCTCGAGGGTGTGGCGGAGAGGCGGGACATGCTGTCCGCCCTGGCGATCGAACAGGAGATCCTGAAGCTATGCCATGAGCGCCAGCTGATCGTGACCGGGATATTCGAGACGGAGGCGCAGTTGCGGGCGCTCCGGGCGCCAAAGGTATCGCCCGCCGAAAATCGATCTCAGGCGGCGGCCGCCGTTCCTTCGGTCGTGCCGCAATTGAACACGGCCGGCGCAAAGCCGCCGGTGTCCGCCACGACCGCGCGTAAGCCCGCGAATGCCGCGCCGTCGGCGCCCAGCTACGGGTGGTTTTCGATCGTCGGGATGACGGGCGATCTGCGGGCCGGCGTTACCGACGGGGCCCGGGTCTGGTTCGTGCGCGAGGGCGATCCGCTCCCGGGCGATGTCCGGGTCGGGCGGATCGCCGCGCGCCCGCCCGGCGTACAAATCGAGGGTTCCGACGGTCATGCGTTGCCTTACAGGGCCAGGCCCGGAGACGGTTCATGACCCGGCAACCGGCAAAGCCCCGTCCCGATACCATTGCAGGGACCATGGTCCGGCCGTTCGCGCGCTTCTTTGAACCGGGGCGCAGGCGCAACGGCGTTGCCGCGGCCGATATCCCGGATGCCGACCAACTGATCCGCGTCCCCGCGATGGATGCCCGTTTCCGGCGCATCTCGGCGGTGTTTGCCGGCGGACGCTGCCTGATCGCGCGCGGTTACGAGGCCGACGCCAAGTTGCGCTCCGCCCTGCTGGCGCTGCGCCAGAGCGGCGCCATCCCGGCCGCGATGGCCGAGGAAACCGCGACCCTCGAAGAGATCGCCGAATGCTGGCGCTCGGCGGCCGCGGCCGCCTCACCGGCGGCGGGCGAAGCGGCGGCCCGGCGGGTCAAGCGCCTGTTCGAGGATGCCGCGGCCGCGCGGGCGAGCGATGTGGTGTTCGAGACCGGCGGCGGCGCCTGTCATGTGTTCGCCATCGTCAACGACCGCAAGCTGCCCTTGGCCCGGCCGATGACGGCGGAGGAAGGCCGCGAGGCCGCCGGCTTCCTGTTCCATTGCAAAGACGAGGGCTCGTCCCAGACCAGCTACCGGCGGGGCTCATTCCAGGGTTTTTCGATCCGCGCCGGCGGCCAGGTGCCGCTGCCGGCGGGCATTTCGGCGCTGCGCTGCCAGCGCGGCCCCCACGAGCCGGACGGCGATCACCTGTTCGCGCGCATGTTCTATTCCGACCGGCTCGACGCCGGCATGACGCTGGAGCGGCTCGGTTTCTCGGCAACCGAAGCCGCCCTGTTCGCCGGCATCCGCATGGCGCCCCATGGCGGTGTGTTCATCGGCGGCACGGCGGGCGACGGCAAGTCGACCACGCTCGCCGCCAATCTCGCCCTGCAGATGGCGGAGTTCAATGGCCAGCTCAATCTCGTGACCATCGAGGACCCGGTCGAATACCGCATACCGGGCGCGGTGCAGATCGCCGTGCCGACCTCGGGGCTGGGCGACGAGCGGGCCGGGCACTTCAAGGAGGCGCTGATGCATTTCTGCCGGATCCACCCGGCAAGCGGCATGGTCTCCGAGATCCGCGACGCCGACGCGGCCCGCCAGGTGATGCAGTTCATCGATACCGGCCACCAGGTGTGGACCACGATCCACGTCCATTCGGCCAACGCCATCCTGTTCCGGCTGATCGACATGGGCGTCGGCGTGGCCGAGGTGACCAAGCCCGGCAATGTCGCGCTGCTGATGAAGCAGACCCTGCTGCCGCTCCTGTGCCCGGACTGCGCCCTTGAGCGCCCGGCGGACGGGCGGGAAGCACCGGAAAACCTGGCGGCACGCCTCAGCGGCAACGGCTTGGTCCGCTACCGCAACCCCGAGGGCTGTCCCCGGTGCCGGCGGGACGACGGCGGCGCCGTCGCGGCGCGGGCCTGGAACGGTTACATCGAACAGACGGCCATCGCCGAGACCATCCGGCCCGACGCCGGTTATCTCGCCTTCGTGCGGGACCGCGATCCCCTGGGCGCCTGGGCCTATTGGCGCCGGGAGATGGGCGGCGCGCCGATCGGCGGCAAGATCTGGAAACTGGTGGCCGAGGGCGCGGTCGACCCGTTCGACGCCCTGCTCAAGGGCGCCGGCGCCGAACACGAGGCCTCGGCGAGCCTCACCCTGGTCCCGGAGGCGGTCGGATGATGGGACCGTTCCGCATTCGCGTCCGCTGGGGCGTGTTCGGGAGGCGGGCATTCGCGGCGCTGGTGCTCGGGCGCAAGGCGCGGGTGGATTGCTTCCGCACAATCGCCGATCTGCTGGAATCCGGCTTCGAGCTCGAACGCGCGCTCGACGTCACAATGCGGGCGCAGCGGGGCCAGGGTCCGGGCATGCGCGCCCGCCTGCTGGAAGGCTGGCGCCGGGCGCTGATCGAGAACCGTTTCGCCGAGGCGATGGCGGCCTCCGCGCCGCTGGCCGAGGCGATGATCTTCCAGGCCTACGGGCGGATCGAGGCCGCCCTCCTGTTTGCCGCCGCGGCCCGGGTCGCCGATCTGCGCGACCGGCAGATCTCGGCGGTCCAGAAGGCGCTCGCCATGCCGCTGACGCTGGCCGGCGGGCTCGCAATCATGCTGTGGGCGGCGGGGGGATATTTTGTGCCGGTGCTGGAAAGCGTCGTGCCGCCCGAACGCTGGGGGCCGGCCGCGGGCCTGTTCCGCATCGCCTCGGCCTGGCTCCATGCCGAGCCACTCCTATTCTTGGCCATCTGCGCAACCGTCGTGGCCGCGACAGGCACGGTAATGGTCCATTGGACCGGTCCCGGCCGGGCCGCGCTCGACCGCATCGCACCCTTTTCGCTCTACCGCACGATCACCGGCTCGGCCTTCCTGTTCGTGGCGCTGGAGTTCCTCGCCGCCGGTCTCGATCTCAACGACCGCGCCTTCGAGGATTTGAAGCGCCCAGCCTCGCCCTATGCGCGCCATCGCATCGGCGCGATCCAGCGGGGCATGGCCCGGGGCGCGGGTCTGGGCCGCGCCATGGCGCTGGCCGGGCACGGGTTCCCCGATCCGGCCCTGGTGCCCGTCGCCGCCGCGCTCGATGGCGCGCCCGGCTGGGAGGACAAGCTCGCCCGCTTCGTCGAGCGCTGGGTGGGCCGCTCCGAAGACCTGCTCAAGTCCCGCGCCGCGGCGCTGAACGGCGCCCTCCTGATCGTCGTGACCCTGGCCATGGCGGCCGGCATCGACGCGATGTTCTCGGTGCTGCAACAGGCCGGACGGTCATGAGCGATGACCGGAGGTAAACGAACCAGGGTGGGAAAGCATGGCGTCGCCCGCGGCTATCACGGTCCCGGCGGGCCGGACGGCCATGGCAAGGGTCATCGGAAGGGTCATGGGAAGGATAAGTGGATGAAAGAGACGGCAATGAAAGGAAGAGAGATGGCGGCACGGATGAAAACGGGAATGGCGGGCCTGGGGGCCGCCGTCAAACGCTACCGGGCGCGCCGCTTCCGGCGCGGTTTCAGCCTGTTCGGGGTTCTGCTCGGGCTCGGCCTTGCCTCGGTGGTCGTGGTCGGCGCCGTCGGCACCTACAACGCCGCCCGCGAGGCGGCCAACCGGTCCGAGGCCCTGGTGCTGCTCAACCGGATCCGGGCCAATATCGAAGGCGCCTTCGCCGGCGCGCCGAGTTACGGGAACAACACCGATCTGGTCGCCGCGCTCGATCGCCGGGGCGGCATTCCGGACAGCGCCCGCGCGATCGGGGCCGGCAACAAGGCCGAGATCCGCCATCCCTTCGGTGGGCTGGTGACCGTAACCGGCGGGCCGGGGGGCATTACCAACCGCTTCCGCATCGAATTCGCCGATGTCGATAACGAGATCTGCGCGGCGTTGGGCGATGCCTATGCCGGGCGCAGCCGGGCCCGGGCCGGGGTGATCTCGATCACGATCAACAGCGCGACGCTCGCTTCTCCGGTCACGGCGGCCCAGATCACGGCGGCCTGCGACGACGGCGACGGCGCCAACGATATCGGGTTCATCTTCGGATGACCCGCGCGCGTAGACATACCCGCGGCGCGGGCGCGCTGCTCGGCGTGCTGCTGCTGGCGGCGTTTTCGGGAACCGCGCTCACATTGCATTACGAGGCGCGCGGACTGGCCCGCGGCGAGGCGCTCGACCGCGCCGCCGGGCGGATCTTCGCGGCCTGGTTCCGGGCCGCCCACCGGGCGAGCCAGGAGCACGCGGCGGCGTTCCAAACCAGCCTGGCGGGCGGGCACGCTATTGTCCTGACGCCGGCGCGGTTGCGCGCGCTGGGTGCGGCCCCGCCGGGACTGCCCGATACGCCCGGCCGGAACGCCACGTTCGCGCTCGGCGTCATCGCCGACGGCACGCCCGGCGGCGTTCCCATGGCCTTCGGAATCCTCGAACCGGCGCCGGATGGCGGCGCCGCGCACGGGGTGGCGATCCGCGAGGGCGCGCTTGCCGCCGGCCTCGCCGGTCTGGAACAGGTTGGCGGCGGCGCCCTGATGGCGCCGCATCTCCCGGCGATCGAGGCGGCCCTCGGCCGTTCGCTCGGAGGCGAGGCGCTCTATGTCACGGGCGATCACGGGCTTCGGTATCTGGAGCAGGCGCTCTACCGGCGCCGGCAGCCCGGCCGGGCGTATCTGAACCGGCTGGAAACCGGCCTCGACTTGAGTTCCGCCGATCCCGCCGATCCGGCGGGCAGGAACATCGTTGCGGCCGGCGCGGTGACGGCGAGGGCGGCGGATTTAGGTGGCGCCGCTGAAATCGAAGGCAATGCGTTGGCGGATGATGCCGTCATGGCCGGGCGCCTCGTAACGGCGGAGATCTCCGCGCGGGAGTTCGGCGGCGCGTCCCTGACCGTCTCCGCCGATCTGATTGTCGGCCATGGCGCGACCGGCGAGGTTGCCGCCGCCTCCGTGACAACCGCCGGGAGGCTCGATGCGGGAGGCTTGAGCATTGCGGGCCGGTTAAGTGCCGGGACACTGTCGGCCTCCACGGCGGCGGCAATCGCCGGTGAGGCGGCGGTCACGGGGACGCTCGACGGCGAGGAAACCAATGCAGGCGATCTCCGGGCGGACGGCATCGCCGCCCGGGCCGCGCACGCTCCCCGGGCCCGCATCGACGGCCTGATGAGTGTCGGGAGTTGCGGCGGATGTTGACGCAACAGCCGAAACCGGCGCCGGGATGCCGATACACAATATTCCGCCGGGGGCTGAGCCTGTTCGGCGCGCTTCTGGCGCTCGCTCTTCTGGGCATGATCGTCCTTGCCGGCTCTACCTTCTTCGAGACACTCCAGGCCGAACGCCGCGCCCGCATCGCCGTCAAGCAATTGACCGTGCTGGCGGATGCGGCGGCGAGCCATGTGCATGGCCGGTTTCCGGAACTCCTGGCGGCCGCGCGGGGCGGGCCTCAGGAGATCACCCTCGCCCGACTCAAAGGCGCCGGCTCGCTGCCGGCGGATTTCCCGGCGGTGAACGCTCTCGGGCGCGGCTACCGGGTGCTGATTCTCAGCTCAGGCGCGGATTCCATCGACGTCCTGGCAGCCGAGGCGGTCGGGGCGGGCGATACAATCCCGCCGCCGGCCGCATT
Source organism: Rhodospirillales bacterium (assembly GCA_965213765.1). Taxonomy (GTDB): domain Bacteria; phylum Pseudomonadota; class Alphaproteobacteria; order Rhodospirillales; family UBA2165; genus JAJDXO01. The sequence continues at coordinate 3,773,627 of OZ243926.1, forward strand.
GCTGGAGGCCGCCGGCGAGGCGCGCCTCGGCCTAGTCGCACCCGATGCCCCGTCCCGGCTGGCCGGACCCGCCATCGATCACGACGTCGGCGCCTTCCAGTCGGCCTTTGGCGGCGCCCCGGCGGTGGGTGCGTTCGCCGCGCTTCGCCGCTTCGATCACCAGGCCGTCTACGGCGGCAGGCTCCAGCGGCTTGCCGTGCCGGGCTTCCCGGACGCCAACCGGATGGAGACGGATATCGATCTGGGCGGCAACGCCATCACCGGCGCCGGCCGGCTGTCGGCGGAAAGCCTCGTCCTGAGCGGTAATCTCGAAGCGGGCGGCGATATTGCGCTCGGCGGAGATTTGACGGTCGGACAGGCCGTACGGGTCGCCGGGACGGTCGAGGCGGAAGGCGAAATCCGCGGCGATACGGCTTCCTTCGCGGGCGTGGTGTCGAGCGGGTCGCTGAGGGTGAACGGCGCGCTCCAGGCGGCAGGTATCACTTCCACCGGGGCCGTCACGGCCGGATCGGTCGCCGCGACGGGGACGGTTACCGCCGGCAGCGCCGATCTCGAGCGCCTTACCGCCAACACGGTGTCGTCCCGCACGGTGAGCGCGGGCACGCTGTCGGCCGCGACCGTCAGGGCCGCGGGCATCCGCGTGGACGGGCGGCTCGACGCCTCCACGGCCGGGTTCAGCACTCTCATCGTCGGTCAATGCACGGGGTGCGGCTCATGAAACCGTCATTCGCCTCCCCACTTATTATATGGGCGTATCTCGCGCCGGTGTTTCTCTGGCCCCATGCCGTCAACACGGCCGCCGGAGCGGAACCCGATATGCGCCCCGCCGCCCCGCGACAACAGGCGGCCGGAAGGCAAACGCAGCCCCGCTCTCCGCTGTTTGAAGCGCTGAAAATCCGCGCAAGGGAAGACGCGGCGGGGCAGGGAACGGGGACCGCCGAAGCCGCCCATGGTGACACCAAGATGGCCTGGGACGGGGAACGCGCCTTTGCCGGAATGGAGGCGCTGCGCGCCGAGATCGTGATGTTGAACGGTCTCGGCGGCGCGCAACGGGAACTGCTTCGGTGGAACCGCGAGCGGATCAAGACCGCCAGGCCGCCGGTCCATTTGCCGGCGCGCCTCTGCCGTGAGGCGAAACTCAGCGCCTGGTGCGCATTGCTGCCGGCAACATTCGGCGCGGCCGCCAGGCCGGCCATTCCGCCAGCCATTCCACCGGCCGAAAACACGCGGCCGAACAATCCCGGAAACGGACCAACAAAGGATGAATCGCGATGACGGATTTGATGATGGCAGGTCTCAGCTCGGGCCTGGTACTCGCCGCGATGGCGGCCTTGGCGGTGCTGGACGCGCGCCGGGCGGTCATCGATCCGCGCCTGGTGCTGGCATTGCTCGCCGCCGCGGCCCTATGGCGTTATCCGGGACCCGGCGGAAACAGCCCGTGGACGCCCTGGGCCGGCATGGCGCTCGGTATCGCCGCCGTCGCGCTGCCGATCATGATCGCCCAATGGCTGGGCCGGCGCTGGCCGCTCTATCCGGGCGACGCGATGATGCTGGGGGCGTTCGGTTTCCTGCTCGGCCCCGTCGGCCTGGCATGGACGATGCTGCTCGGATCGGCGTTCTCGCTTGCTTACCGGGTTTGGCTGCAGCGAAGGCGGGGCCGGCGCATCCGCAAGGGCCTCGTGCCCCTCGGCCCGGGCATGACCGCCGGGGCCGCCGTGGTATTCCTCAGCGTCAATTTCGGCGTTGCCTTCGCCGCCGGCGAACCGCCGCTTCATGGCGTGCCTGCTGTCTCGGTAACGCCGGCCCCGGTAATGGTTTCCCCGTTGCCGGATATCGCGCCCGATATCGAACCAGTAGGGGCGCCGCTCCCGGCGACGGAACTGGCCCCGGCCGGAACCCCGCTGCCGGACGCAATCGCAACCCGGGACCTGGCGTTCGAGCAGCGGGAGCCCGTGTCCCTGCCGGCCGCACTCCGCCGCCTCACTTCCCTTTCGGGTATCGCGACGGCGATCGAGGAGCGTCCGGCGCGAATCGCCGGCGGGATGGCGATCCTGCCGGATGCGCCGCCGATCCGCCTGGTCCGGCGGGGCGATCTTGCCGGCCTGCTTGACCGCCTCGCGGTCTTAAGCGGCTACGACTGGACGTGGCGGGACGGAACGATCGTCTTCTACCGCTATTGGGACACGGACCAACGCGCCGCGGGCGCCGGCTCTGCCGATCAAGTCGATAAAGCCCCACCGGACGGCTCATGGATCGTCGAGGCGGGGGCGCACAAGACCCTGCGCGGCGTGCTTGAGAGCTGGGCGCGTGAGGCGGGATGGATTCTGGTCTGGAACGCGCCCCGCGATTACGCCGTGGGATCGGGCCCGGAGCAGGCCGGCAACGCCGTCTTTCGGGGCGGGTTTCTGGAGGCGGTCGATCAGTTGCTGGCCGGGGATGCGACGCGGCGCACCCTGTCGGTGCTCGCCTACAAGGCGAACCGCCATCTGGTGATCGGGGACGCCGGAGCCGCCGGACGATGAAAATCCCAACGGCTTTGGCGATTATCCCGGGCTTGATGGCCATGCTCCCGGCCTGCGCCGCATTTGCCCCGGCCGGGCCGGACGCGGGACCGCCCGTCGCGGCGGACCCGGCGGAGACGCTTCTGACCGAGGCCGCGCTCCGCGCCGAGCGATCATTCGTGGCGCTGGCCCGGGCGCGCTCCGCGGAAGACCCGCTCGCCCATACGCCGCTGCCGCGCATCGTCCCGGCGGCACTCCTGGCCAATGTGACGCTGGACTGGACCGGTCCGCTGGAGACCATTACCGAGGACCTCGCCCGTCGCGCCGGGTATCGCTTTCTTGCCGCCGGACCTGTCCCGGCCCGCCCGGCGATGGTCGCCGTCAAGACGACGGATGCGCCGCTGATCGCCGCGCTCCGCGATGCCGGCATCCAGGCAGGACGGGCCGCCCGGCTGACGGTGGATGCGGACCGGCGGATCGTGCGCCTGGATTGGCCCGGGCGGCGTGACATCCGGACTGGGAAGACCGGGAAGACGGGCAGGGAAGGTTCGTGATGCGAACGGTTGCTTTCGTCTTGCTCTTCCTTCTTGTCGCGGCACCCGTTCGGGCATCGGATCCGCCGCCCGATCTGGGGGCGCTCTTCGAATTCGCACCGGCCGGGGGCCGGGCGATCCCGATGCCTGAGGCAAAGCGCCGCTCGGCGATGCGCCTGGCGGCGCTCGGGTTCGGGGCGCGGGCCGGTCTGGCGCGCCGGAGCTGGGAAATCGGCGTCATGCTGGAACGGTTGTCGGCGCCGCTCTCCGCCATCTACCGGTTCGGCGATCTGATGCTGAGCGAAGGCGGCTTCAAGGTGCTGCCGCCGGTGCTGGCCGAGACCCGCCGGGCCTTCCGGCTGGGGCGCGGACGGCTGCGGGCCGCCACCGCCCGGCGCGTGCTCCGCATCGTCGAGCCCGAGCGGATCGTGAGCGCCGCGCCCCACTGGCGCGATTATCTGGTCCGCTCGTGGCGGAAGCCTGCTCCGCCGGCCGCATTGCTGTTTCCCCGAACCGGTCCCGAGACCGCGCTCTGGCGGCAATGGCTGGCCGAGGGCTGGGCGCAGGGCAGGCTGCTCGGCGATGATATCTTCGCCGCCGATCTCGACCGGCTCAACCGGAACTTCGAGGGCATCGTCGGCTGGCACCGCCTGCATCTCGCGGACATGGTCTCGGCCCCCGGCGTGACGACCGCCTACACGGCGGCCACGGGCCACGAGCGCCTGCTGCGGATCGGCGAGACGAGCGTGCGGCTCGACAGGCGGGCAGCGTTCAATCTCGACCCAAAAGCGTGGCGCATCATCGATGGCGGGAACTCCCGATGACCGTGTCCGCCGACGCATACTGGCCCGAGGCGGCGCATGTGTTTCCGGTGGAACGGCTCGACGCCTTTCTGCTGTGGGCGGCAAATCGGGGCGCCTCCGACATCTCCTTCCAGACCGGCGCCCCCGCCTTCATCGAAATCGACGGCAGGCTGCGCCGCGCGAGCGGGGCGGCCCTCGACGGGGTCGCGCTCGGCGGCTTGTGCGGGCGCATCTTCGATGCCACGGGCGAAGGAATCCTGCGCGGCGGGCGGGCCATCGATTGTTCCCACGCCGTCGCCGAGGGCCGCGGCGTCTTCCGGCGCTTCCGCTGCAACCTCGCCCCGGTGCAGGCCGCGGGCGGGTTCGCGGTGAACATCACGCTCCGGGTTCTGCCCGGCGCGCCGCCGAGCTTCGAGGAACTCGGCATCGAGGACGAGATCGTCGAGGCGTGGGACCAGCGCCGCGGCCTGACCCTGGTGACCGGGGTGCCGGGCTCGGGCAAATCCACCCTGCTCGCCGCCGGCACGCGGCGGCTGCTCGAGCGGGGCGCCGGGCGCATCCAGTCCTACGAGGCGCCCATCGAGTTCGTGTTCGATCATATCGAGGGGGAGGGCGCGCTGATGTCGTCCTCGGAGATCCCCCGGCATTTTCAGAGTTTTGCCGAAGGCCTGCGCTCCAGCCTGCGCCGCCGCCCGGCCGCAATCATCGTCGGCGAGGCGCGGGACCGCGAGACCGTCGAGGCCGTAATCCGGGCCGCCGATTACGGCATCGCCGTCTATTCAACCGCACACACCATCGGCGTCGCGGCCACCATCCGCCGCCTGCTGGCGGAGTTTCCCGCCGGCGAGCGCGCCGAACGCGGCGCGGCGCTGATCGACGCCATGAACCTCGCAATCACCCAGGTGCTGGCGCCGAATCCTGCTGGAGCGGACCCGGACGGATCGCACCGAAGCGGGCGCACGGCGCTCCGCGAATGGCTGGTCTTCGACGACCGCCTCAAGGCCGAACTGCTGGAGTGTCCGCAAACCGGCTGGCCGGCGCGGATCGAGGCCGCGCTCGCGCAGACCGGCAACAATCTTGCCGCCGCGGCCGGGCGCGCCTTCGCCGAGGGCCGGATCGGACCGGACGCGCACCGGCGCTACCGCCCGCCCGGCGCGGACGCTGTGGACGCTGCCGGCGGCGGCGACGCCGGCGACGCCGCCTGGGCCGGGGGTTGCAGGCCCGAAGCCCGATCGGGGAAACCCGGCACATGTTGAGGAGACGATTCCATGGACGCTTCCGAGGTGCCCTGGCGCGACACCATGCGCCCGGTGCGGTTCTACATGATCGATGCCCGTCTTTTGGTCCTGCTGACGGTGTGGCTGTTCCTGCCCGCCTGGTGGACGACGGCGGCGGTCCTGCTGGCCATTACGGCGTTCCGCATCGCCGAGGCGCGGGGCTACCGTTTCCGGGCCGGGCTCCGGGCGCTCCGCGCCGCAAGCGCCGGCCGCCGCCGGGCACTGCACGCGGCGCGGTTGCGGCGCTTTGTGGATTTTGGCTGATGGCGGGATCGGCCCTCATGCCGTCCGCCGCCGAGGCCGAGTTTCGCTACGTCGCGCCGTCCGCCCCGCGCGCCGGGATCACCGTGCTGGACGAGACCGGAGACCGGGTTGGGCGCGACGGCGCAACTTTGGCGCAAACCCTGAAACGCCTGGCGCCGTCCTCGCTGCGCCTCCGCTACGACCGCCGGGTCGACGCCGCCAGGGCGGTCGTGGACGAGTATCCCGACTGGCGGAGCCTGCTGTTCGGCGAAGGGCTCGCGGCGGTTCGCCTGGGCGGCGAACTCCATGTCCGCCCGGCCGGCCTGCCGCCTGGCGCGGTCGAGCTCGTTGACGCCGATCGCGGCCATGGCGTGTGGCGCATCGAAGCCGGCGACAGCTTGCGGGAAGTGCTGGAGCGCTGGGGCGCGCGGGCCGGGGTGGCTGTGCTGTTTCTCACCGACCGGCGCTACCGCCTGCACCGGGGCCGGGCGTACGAAGGAACCTTCATCGATGCCGTGCGTTCGCTGTTCTTCGGGCTTTCCCATCTGCCGCACCCGCCCGCCGGGGAATTCACCGCCGGCGGCAGGTCCCTCGCGGTGACCCACCGCGCGCCCCAATTACCCGCAAACGGAGACAAACCATGAACCTAGGCCCGATCACGAAATTGTTTCAAATTGTTTCAACGGCAATAGCCGCCGTTTCGGTTGCCGCCGTCGCGATTCCAACCTCCCTCGCCGCCGAGCCGGACCTTGTGAGCGCGCTCCGGGACAAGGGCGCAGAGATCGTGCCGCTCGGTCCACGCGGCGGGCTTACGGGCTATCTCGTGACCCCGGCGGGCGGCGCCGGTTACAGCCTCTATATCACCAATGACGGTCATGGGGTCGCGGGGCTGCTCTACGGCCCGGACGGGACGCTGATCACCGGCGGTCAACTCGCCTCTATGCGCGGCGAAAACCCACCGGCGGTCGCCGCGCCTAAGGATTTAAGCGATCCGGGCGAAGCCGCAACGCCCAATGGGTCCACCGCCGTCACCCGGGCGGCCCTGTTCGAGCGTTCGGCGTCCGCATTCGGTTTTACCCTGGGAGAGCGGGGGCCGCTGGCCGTCTTGTTCGCCGATCCGAATTGTCCATGGTCGCGCTCGGCCGTCGCGCGGATCGGCCGGGAAGCAATGGCCGGCAGGCTGCGGCTGCATGTGGTACCGGTGGCGCTGTTGGGCGCGGCGTCGGCGCGCCGCGCGGCGGCGATCGCCGCCGGTCCCGATCCGGCACAGGCCTGGTTCGCCCGCAACGCCGGTCCGGGCGGTCCGGGCGGTCCTAGCGGCTCAGGCCACCAGGACGCCCGGGACCGCATCCAGCGCAATAATTCCCTGTTCGATGCCTGGGGCGAGCGCTCCGTACCGTTGATTGCACACCGCACTATGCATGGCGGAATCGTCCACCGGGTAGGCGACATCGCCGATCTCGATGCCTGGCTCCGGGAACTCGGCCATGAGTAGCCGGGTTCAGGCCATCGCGGAAGCGGCGCGGCAGTTCGCCTTCCAGCGCGACCAGCATCATGGCTGGCGCCGCGCCGCGTCCTGGCTGCTTCTCACCAACACGCTCACGGCGGCGGCCTTCGCGGGATATGTGTTTTTTCATTCCACGGTCTATATCACCGTGGCCGCGACCCCCGATGGACGGCTGGTGCCGCTGACGCCGCTCGACGAGCCGATCATGTCGGATGCCGCGTTGCGCAACTGGACCGTCGCGGCGGTCGTCGAAGCCTTCACGCTCGGTCATCACGACTGGCGCCTGCGCCTTGCGGGCATCCGCGGCAAGTTCACCGATAGCGGCTACGAATCGTTTCTTGCCGGTCTCGACGACAGCCTGTTTCTCGACCGGTTGCGCGACAACCTCCAGGTCGCCTCGGCGGTGGCCCGCGGCGCGCCGGTGATTACCGATACGCGGCATTTCGCAGGGCGGATCGGCTGGGCCATCGAGTTTCCCCTTCTGGTCACCTTCGAAGCCGGATCGCGGCGCGTCAGCCAGGACCTGCTGGCTCAGGTGCTGGTCATGCGCGTGCCGCGGGAGGAGCGCCCCGCCGGGATCGGCATCGAACAATTGATCGCCAGCAAGGGAGGCGGCTCATGATCGTCAGGACGCTTGCGCTTCTATTGCCGATTCTCTCGCTGATTCTCTTGCTTATTCTCTTTTTGGCGCCGTCGCTTAGCGTCGCGGCCGAACCCGCCAATCCCAACTCACGCCCTGCCGTTCCCGCCGAGACCGATGTCTGGCCCGAACACGCCCTGCCGGATGCCGACGCCGCCCGGCAGGGCCGGTCCGCCCTGCCGTTCACGCAACAGCAGATCGAGACCCTGGGCCGGCTGTTGCGCCAGACCCAGCGGGCGAGCGCGAGGGGCGCGGGCGCGCCGCCCCAAGGCCGCATCCGGCGGATCCGCCTCGATGCGCCGGACGACAGGCAAATCCCGGTGATCGCGCTGAGGCGCGGCTACACCACGGTGCTCTCCTTCACCGGCATGACCGGCGCGCCCTGGCCGATCGCCGAGACCGTGCTCGACAGCCGTTTTTTGCCGCCGGGCCGGGAGGCCGAGGCGGAAGAGGCCGATCCCGGCGCCGGCCATCTGCTTTATCTCGCGCCCCGCCAGGCATTCCTCGACGGCAATGTGGTGGTGACCCTGGCCGGTCTGGCCGAGCCCCTGGTGGTCGCGCTCCGCGAAACCGGTGGTGCCGCCGACTTCCGGGTCGATATCCGCCTTGCCCTGCCCGGGCCGAACGCGGACCCGGCCCTGCTGGCCGAGCCCGAAGGGTTCCACGCCGGCGATCCGGTGCTGCTCGGCCTGCTCGGCGGCGCCGTGCCGCCGGATGCCGAACGGCTTGCCGTCGAGGGCGGCGGCCACGAGGGCCGCGCCTGGAGGCGGGGCGGCGATCTGCTGCTGGTCACCCGCGCATATCTGCTTTCGCCCGGCCCCTGGGCGGCCGAACGCGGCCCCGGCGGCCGCTGGGCCTACCGCTTGGCGGACACCCCGCGGGCGCTCGTAAGCGCGAACGGCCGGGAGGCGAGGCTTTCGTTCCGCTCATTGGAAACCACGGATGTCCAGAGGGAGATCGTCAATGAAAACTAGGACAATTATGAGAGCGGCGGCAATCCTCGGCGGCCCTCTTCTTGTATGTGCTCTGTTGGGCGCGTTCACGGGATCTGGCGCAACGCCATCGGCCTGGGCCCAGGCGCCGGACAACCGGGGCGTCAAGCTGAACCCGGAGGACAGCGTTCCGCCGGCCTATCGCGACACGCTTGACGAACGCGACCGGCTGCGGCTCGACGAGGCGCGCAGGCAAGGCGAATCCTTCGTGCCCGTGGTCCAGGGCCGGGGCCGCCAGCCGGAACGCAAGCCAACCGCCGGCGCGGAACCCGCCCGGGCGGAAAACGAAACGCCGCTGTTGCCGGAGGCAACCGACGGTCCCGCGAAACCGAAGGCCGCCTACGAGGCCTACCTCCCGCGCCCGGAAGAGGGGGGCCGGCAGGGCGGATCCGAAGACGGCATATCGGATCTGATGAACGTGCTGCTGCAGAACTGGAACAAACCGCCTGAGATCGTCCGTATCCGTTATCCGGCCGCCAAACCCAAGAATGCCGCGCCCGATACTTCCGGCACGCGGGTTGCCGTGCCGCTAATCCCCCTGCCGCAGACGGGAGACGGCATCTATGCGCGCACGATTTATGCGGTCAATTCCGACTATCCGGGACCGGTGCTGATCGAACTGCTGGGCCCGCCACTCGCCGGCGCCGTGGCAACGGGCGCCTTCACCCTGGTGGGCGAGCGCATGGTGCTGCGGCTCACCAGCCTGGAATACCGCGGCCGGCGCGCGGCGGCCGACGGCTGGGCGGTCGGTCTCGATTGCGCCTGTTACGGCATTGCCGGCGAGACCGACCGCCACTTCTTCCAGCGCGTTTTGCTGCCCGCCGCGGTTCGTTTCGCGGAGGGTTTCCTGACGGCGATGGGCCGGCCCGCCGAGAGCGTCACGCTGGGGAGCGGCGACGTGCGCTACGAGCGGCGCCGGGGCTCGACGCGGGACGCCGTCCATAGCGGCCTCGGGACGGCGGCGCGCGCGGCCGGCGACATCCTGCTGGAAAACGCGCCCACCCGCCCGACGGTGCGCATTCCCCGCGATACGGAACTCATCGTCATGTTCGCATCCTCGCACGCGACGGCGCCGGAAAACGGGCCGGACAGACCGAACGTAGGCGCCGGCGGGACGGCGCCGGACAGGCTGAACGTGGGGGCCGGCGATGGCTGAAGAGAACGATCTCGGCCGGGCATTGATCTCGCTGGTTCGCGACCTCGAACCCGGCCTGCTGCTGCTCGTCTCGGCGCTTTGCTACGTCCTGGCGCTGTTCGCCTTCGCGCAAGGGCTGCTGCGGCTGCTGAAAACCTCCGAAGACAAGTTTCATGCGCCCTCCGGCGGCGGCACGGCCTTGAGCTTCCTGATCTGCATCGTCATGGCGGCCTTGCCGTCTTGGCTCTCGGCGGCGGGCGAAAGCCTGTTCGGGTCCGGAATACGGCCTGCGGCGGCGAGCCTCGGTTACGGCGCGCGGGGCGCCGATTACGACGCATTGCTGGTGGCCGTCTTCACCATCGTCGGCCTGGTCGGACTGTTCGCCTTCATCCGGGGCGCCTTCTGCTTACGCGCCGCCGCCGACGCCAAAACAGGCGCCAGCGGAACCAAGGCCTTCGCCCACATGGCCGGCGGCATCGCCGCCTGGCACATCGTAACGGTGATCGAGGCGGTGCAGACCAGCCTCGGCATCTCTGTCCTGAACATCCGATGAAAGGAAAACCGATGAAAGGAAAACCGATGAACCTTGCAAACCCCTTGAAACGGCATTTCCGCGCAGGGCCCGCGCGCCTGTTTGCCGCCGTGATCTCCGCCCTCGCATGGGTGGTGGCGGTGGCGGCGGCGGGAGCGGCAGGACCTGCCCTGGCGGTCTCGCTCGGCGACATGGCGAAGGAGGCCGCGGACGATCTGGAATCGGTGCCGGCCCTGCTGGCGGTCGCCTTCTACATCATCGGCGCCGCCATCGTCGGTTTCGGGCTGCTCAAACTGAAACGCCATGTGGACCACCCGCAGCAGACAACCATCGGCAGCGGCCTGATCGCCATCCTGATCGGGGTCTCGCTGATCGCCGCCCCGGCGGTGATCAATGCGCTCGGCGACACCTTCGGGCTGAGCGGCGGCAGCCACACCGTGATCAAGCCCCGGCTCTAGGAAGGCTCAGGCGATGTCCTTCCCCCTGCAATTTTCAATGTACGGCGCGATCGAGGATGCGCTGCGGCTGAGCTGGGCGGTCCGCAAAAAGCCGGTGGAGAGTTTCCTGATGCCGGCGGCGGCGTTCCCGCTCTCCGGCGGGGCCGGCGTGCTGGCCTGCCGCGACGGCTCGCTGGTCTCGCTGTTCCGCCTCGACGGGGCGCGATCGATGATGGGCGCCCGGGAACTCGAGGGCTTCGTCGAGCTTGGCGCACGCCGCCTCAACAGCGTCCTCTCCGGTCCCGGCCATGCGCTGCACGCAATGTTCGAGCGCGCCCCGGACGAAGCGGCGCGTCTGGTCGCGGAGACGGGCGCCGAAACGCTCGGGCAATGCGAACGGCTCGGGCTCGCGCTGGGCGACGTGATTACCGAGCGCGGCCGTCGCCTCGCGCCGCTGATGGCCGCCGAGAGTTTCGTCGTCGCCGCCTGGACCCGCCCCTCGGTGTTGGCCCCGGACCAGGCAAAACGCGATCGCAAACGGCTCCGAAGGCGGCTCCGCGACTGGCTGCCCGAAGCGGGCGAATCCCAATGTCCGTTCTTGGCGCCGGACGGGCTTCTGCCCCGTCACGAGGCGTATCTGGACACCCTCGCGGCCTTGTTCGACGAGACTGGAATCATGGCGGTGGCGCTTGGCCCCGACGCCGCATGCGCGGACTTGCGCCGGTCTCTGAACGGCTCGAATACGACCGCACCGGATTGGCGCCCCGTGACGGTTGCCAACGACGCGCCCGCGAGGCTGACCGCGCCCGCCGAACAGGGCGCGTTTCCCCCGCCGCTCGCGCCGCAATTGCTGATCCGCGATCCCGAACGGATCGGCGGCGGAATCCGCATCGGCGAGCGGCTCTACGGCGCGCTCGACATGGCGCTCGGTCCGCGCCGGACGCGCCCGTTCTCCGAACTGATGGAACGGCTTGCGGTTGCGGGCCTGCCCTGCCGCGTCTCGGTGCTGATCGAGGGCGGCGGCCTTGCCGGCCTGGATGCCGCCATGACGAACGTCGCGGCGGCGTTCCTGGCGTTCTCGTCGGACGACAGCCTGGCAGTGCGCAACGCCATGCGCGAGGTAACCGCGCTCGGCGCCGACGCCCATGCGATCGTCCGTCTCCGCCTCGGCCTGCTGACCTGGGTGACGCCGGAAGAGGGCGGGGACGCGCTGCGGCGCCGTATGAGCCGCCTGCAACAGCTTGCCGAGGGCTGGGGCGAGACGGTGTTCACGCCTTTGGTCGGCGATCCCCTGGAAAGCCTCGCGGCCTCGGTGCCGGGGTTTTGTTGCGGCGCCACCGCCGAGCCCGCGATCGCGCCGTTGACCGAGGCGCTGCGTCTATTGCCCGCGGGCAGGCCAGCGCCCCTGTCCAACGGCAATGCGGGGCATCTGTTCCGCTCCATCGACGGCAAGCCCCTGCCGTTCGCTTGGGAGGACGGCGAGGATTACGGCTTTGAACTGATCTACGGCGTGCCCGGGCGGGGCAAGTCGGTGCTGATGAACAGCCTCGGCCTCGCCTTCTGCCTGCAGGGCGGCCAGGCCCGGCTGCCGTTATCCGCGACCATCGATATCGGGCCTTCATCGGCCGGGTTGATCTCGCTGATCCGCGAGGCCCTGCCGCCGGAGAACCGCCACGAGGCCGGCTGGTTCGCGCTCCGGATGACGGCGGAGCATGCGATCAACCCGTGCGACACCCAGCTCGGCTGTCGCGCGCCGCTGCCCGCCGAGCGCGCATTCCTGGTCAACCTGCTGGGTTTGATGATGACCCCGGCCGGCGCCGAAGGCGTCCCCGACGGCATGCGCGAGCTGATCGGCCCGGCCATCACCGCGGTCTATGCGCTGCGTTCGGACAAGATCGCCGGCGCCGAGCCGCATGCCTACACGGCGGGACGCGACGGCCCGGTCGACGCGGCGCTGGCCGCCGCCGGGATCGATCCGCCGCGGGCCCCGCTCTGGTGGGAAATCGTCGATCTGCTGTTCGAGGCCGGCGACCACGCGGCGGCCGCGCGGGCGCAGCTCTACGCCGTGCCGGTGCTGGGCGATCTGCTGGCGGCGGTGCGCGAGCCCGCCGTCCAGGGGCTCATCGGCGATACTGCCTACGGCGCCGGCGGCGAAACCGTGACCCAGGCCTTCATCCGCATCCTGACCGCGCTCTCGGGCGACTGGCCGATCATGTTCGCGCCCACCGCCTTCGATATCGGCCATGTGCGTGTTGCCGCCATCGATCTGGCCGATGTGGCGCCGCAGGGCTCGCCCGAGGCGGGGCGCCAGACCGCCGCCTTCTACCTGCTGGCCCGCCATGCGCTGACCCGCCACTGGTGGATCGGCGAGGACTCGCTCCCGGATATCCCCGAGCCCTACCGGGCCTGGCACGCGGCGCGCCTCCGCGATATCCGGGAGGCGCCCAAGCGGCTCGCCTTCGACGAGTTCCACCGGACGGCGGGCGCGCCCGCGGTGCGCGCCCAGGTCGAGCGCGACGTGCGCGAAGCCCGCAAACTCAGGGTGCGTCTTTCCCTGGCCTCGCAGCGGCTGGAGGATTTCGGGGGCGCGCTGACCGAGCTTGCCAACCGGTACTGGATTCTCGGCGCGGGCGGCAAGGCCCGCGAGATCGAGGCGCTGTCCGGCATATTCGCCCTGAGCGAGACCCTCCAGGACGCCATCCGCCACCGCCTGGCGGGACCCGGCAGGGACGGCGCGCCGGCGCTGCTGATCGCAAACGATGCGCGCGGGCGTTTCGAGCAACTTATCGTCAACACGCCGGGACCGGCCGAGCTGTGGGCGCTCACCACCAGCCCCGCCGATGTGGCGCTGCGGTCGCGCCTTCAGGCGCGGCTGGCCCCGGCCCGGGCGCGGGCCGTCCTGGCCCGGACCTTTCCCTCAGGCACGGCGCGCGCCCGCATTGATGCCGAGCTTGGCCGTCTCGCGGCGGCGGGGATCCCAGCCGGCGCCACCGAGGAAGACGTGCTCGACAGCCTCGCGGCGGAGCTCGCGGCGGCAGCCGGAACCACCCCATCCGCCTTCAACCCGGCCGGTAATGATCCGGCCCGGGCGGATTTAACCGGCCGGTCCGTACCGGCCGATCAACCAACCGAAACGGAGGAATAAACCATGTTAAACATGAACCGGGTAACGTTGCTGGGCCATGCGGGGCGCGACCCCGAAATCCGCACAATAAAGGGGAGCGAAAAAACCGCCGCCTTCAGTCTGGCCACCACGGACAGGTGGCGGCGCAGGGAAGGCGGGACGGGCGAAAGCACGGAGTGGCACCGGATCGTTGTGTTCGGCGCCGCCGTCGAGGCGGTCGAAAAGCTGGTCCGCAAGGGTTCCGCGCTCCTGATCGAAGGGCGCATCGCCACGCGCGAATACCAGGACAAGGAGGGCGACAACCGCCGGGTTACGGAAATCGTCGTCGCGGGGCCGCAAGGCCAGGTGAACGTGCTGTCGCCGCGCCGGGAAGACCGCCCGGCGGAAGACAATGTCCATGCGGCTGAAACCGGCGATCCCGGCGGGACGACCGATGCGCCGGTACAAACCGGGGAGGCCGATGGCGCGGGCCCGGACGATCCCTCCGGGACCGGGGGACAGGGATGAACGGGCGCACCGCGTCTGCGTTCGCGGCACTGGCGCTTCTGGCGCCGGTGCTCGCCCCCGTTCCCGGAATCCCGCCGGTCTTGGCCCAGTCCCGGGCCCAGGCCCAGGCCCCGGCGCCCGCCGCGCTTGAAGCGGGGTGCGATCCCGGGATCCGCGAGGCGCTGGCGGCGAGCGCCGCGCGGGGGGTCGAGCAGGATCTGGTCGTTATCCGCAATCCCGATCAGGGCATCCGCGATCCGGACTCCATCCTCGACTTCTCCTGCCTGGAGGATTTGTTCAACTACCGGGCCTTCAACGTGCTGTTCGATCCCGGCCGCGCGCTCGAGGAAATCCTCGGTCTGGCGCAGCGCCGGGTCTGCGAGATCGCTAGGAACGCCTACCGCGACTATGTCGGGCGCGCGCTCGACGCCTCGGTCTACACCTCACGGTTGCCCCGGCTGCCGGGACTCGACGTCGATATCCGGAACGGCAACATCCTGAAGGACGGCGGGGTCAAGACCGAACGCTTCCGCGGTTTCCTGGGAGGCGGACAATGAGTGCCCCCGTTGGTCGCCGCACGATCTTCCATGCCGCAATTCTTACCACGGCGTTGGCCGCTGCGCTGACCACAACATTGGCGGTTCCGCCGGCGCACGCCCATTCGCCGTGCGATCCGACCGACAACGACCGGGCCGAGGCAAGCCGCGTGCTCGCCGGTCTCACCCGCGAGATCGACGTCATGGAAGCCAACATCGTCGAAGCGCTCAAGCTTCAGACGGGCCAGCTTTCGGGCTATGCGGCGCAAAGCGCCAAGGCGGTGACCGGCGCGCTTGACGCCCAGACCAAGCTCCAGGCGCAGATCGCCCGCGAGGTCGAGGAAACCAGGGCCATGCGCGCCCGCCGGCCGACGGATAGCGGCTGCGCGGCCATCACCGGGCTCGCCGGGCTGGCCGCGACGCGGCAGGCGGCGGAAAGCGCCTATGGGCGTGCCGCGGACGCGGAGACGGGGCGTATAGCCGGCGATCGCGCCGCCGTGTCCGATGCCGGCGCCGCCGCGGGCAACGCGGCCCGCTTCGAGAGCCTGACCAGTACCTATTGCAACGCATTGCGGGCCGGGGAGGATGCCGCGCTCTGCCGGGGGGTTGACGCGCTCCACGCCGCCGATCTCAAGGCCGGCAGCCTGCTCGACCGGCGCACCTTCGCGAACGAGGCGGAATTGCTGACGGCGGTCGAGCTGTCGCGCAATCTCGCCGCCCCGGTGGTGCATGATCCGCCGGCGCTGGCCTCCGCCGAGACCGACCAGGAGCGCCGCCGCATCCTGCTTGCCCGCTCCGCCGACGCCCGCGCCGCGCTCGCGGGTGATTACTTCGCCCATGCCCGCGCGTTGCGCGCACCGGGCGCTTCGCTTGGGGCCTGGGCCGCCCTGGCGGCGCCGGGACGCGATGCGGCGACGCCGGTCAGCCGCTACGAGCTTCTGGAGCTGCTGGCCAGCAGCCGGTTCGAAAACCCCGGCTGGTTCGTCGATCTGCAGGCGATGAGCCGGGAGAACCTGCTGCGCGAGCTGGTCACCCTGCAGGCGGTTTCGCTGATGCTCGACTGGCGCCGCTACCGGCTCGATGAACGCCGGGGCGCCATCGACGCCACCGGGTTGGCGTTGGCCACGGAACGCATGCGCCTTCTGCCCGGCCTCGCCAACCCGGCCGCCGGGGCGAACTGACCGGTATGGGCGCGCTCCGCTTCCTGTTTGCCCCGGAATTGACCCGCTCCCTTAACCATGCGGCGCGGTCTTCGGCCGGGCTGGTGCGGAGGATGGGGCGGTTCCGGGTTCCGGCGCCGGCCGATGCGCCGCCGGGCGTGACGCACCAGACAACGAAAGGCGGCCCGGCGGGCAGCACGCGAAAGGCGGACAGGCCGCAATCGGCGAAGAAGCGTGCCCTTACCTGTGCCGGCCTTCTGGTCCTGTTCGCCGGCGCCATATTTATCGCCATGGGCATCGCGGGCCTGTTGCTGTCCCATCCGGCGGCGGCGCAGACCATCGACCGGGGCCTGTTTGCCGATGCCGACCGGGCGACGCGGGACGTGCTGGCCTTCCTCGGCGATATCGGCGCGGGGCGCAGTTCCGTGCTCGGGGACATGCTGTTCGTCTTCAACGGCGGTGTGCTGGCGCTGGCGGGGTTCCTGCTGGTCTGGCACACAATGGCCGGCACGCTCGATACCGCCCGCGAGGGCCGCTTCGGCTTCGGCGCCTGGGAGATCGTGCGCATCGTTGCCGCGATCGCCCTGATGGCGCCGCTGCCGGGCGGCATGAACGGCGCCCAGCACGCCGTCGTCGGCCTCGCCCATCTCGGCGGGGATTTCGCCAATGCGGTGTGGGAGCCGTTCTCCGAAGAGGCGCTCGGCGAGGGCGAACCCATCGCGCCCCGGCCCCGGGAAGCCGTCTGGCGGGCCGCCATCGCCCGGACCCTGATCCTGGAGACCTGCCGGTATGCCGCCAACGCCAGCGCCGCCCGCGCAGGCGATGCGCCCTATATAGAACTCCGCGAGGCGAGCAAAGCCTACAAAAGCCCCGGAACCGTCCGGGTCCGGCGGATCGGGGCGAAGGTCCTCCACTACGACGGCGCCGGGCGCGGCATGCCGGGCGAGTTGTGCGGCGCGATCCGCTTTGCCGGGCTCGCGGCCGAGGGCGCGCGGGGCATTGCCGCCGGGGGGCACCGCGACGCCCTGGCCGGGCTGCTGCCTGAACTCCGCGCCATCGCGGGCGAACTTGGCGCCCATTACGTGACCGGATCGCCGGTCTACGGCCGGCCCCTGCCCGATCTCGATGCGCTGCTCGAGGGAAGGGGCCTCGCCGGGCGTTACGCGGGCGTGCTCGATACGGCGCTTGCCCGCGCCGCCTCCGAGGAACGCGCGGAACTGGCACGGGTGGTGGCCGGGGATGCCAAGGCGGCAAGCTGGATGTCGGCCGCCAGCTTCTTCAACACCATCGCCCACCGTACCGGCCTGTTCCAGGCCGCCGCCCACAATATTCCGGGCGTCAGCCTGCCGCCGCCCAGTCTCGAACGATGGGCCCCCGCCGCCGATGCCGCCGTCAAGGGTCTGACGACGGCCCTAATCCGGTCGCGGAACTACCAGCCAATGCTGTATTCCGCCGCATCCGGGAGCGCCGCCGCGTTGCCCGCGCCGGGCGGCGGCGGCGCCATGGCGGCGGGTCTCATGGAGTTCATCGACCTCGACAGCGTGATCGTCGCCGACAGCGGCAATCCCATCGCCGATCTCGCTTCCCTCGGCCATGGCCTGATGAACGCGGCGCTCGCCGCCACGACGGCGTTGATGGGGGCGGCCGCCGGGTCGGGGCTGCTCGAATCCGTGCCCTTCGTCGGCAAGGGCCTCGATATCTTCGAATCCGTCTGGCAGGTCTCCGACGGCTTCGTCTCCACCGTGCTCGGCCTCCTGCTGATCGCCGGCGCGGTGCTCGCCTACCTGCTGCCGGCGCTGCCCTTCATCCGCTTCCTGTTCGCCATCCTCGGCTGGATCGTCACCGTCGCCGTGGCCGTGCTGGCCGTGACCGTGTTCGCCGCCGCCCATGTGACGCGGGGCGACGGCAACCGGCTCGCGACACAGGCCACCCGGCTGGGTTGGCTGTTCCTGCCCGGCCTGATCCTGCGTCCGCCGTTGATGCTGTTCGGGCTGATTGCGGGGTATTTTGTGTTCCTGGCCGGGATCGGCCTGTTCAACGAGGTCTGGCTGCCGCAGATGCGGGACGCGGGCGCCTCCGGCGGGCTCGGCCCCATCGGCTTCCTCGCCATGCTCACCCTCTACGTGATGATCGCCTACGGGTTGATGAACGCCTCGTTCAAGCTCATCGACGTGCTGCCTTCGGCCGTCCTCGACTGGATCGGCGGGCGCGGCGGTGCGGGCGAGGACGGTGGCGAGCGGGTCGGCGGCGCCGTCGCCGGCGCCGTCGCCAGGCTCGGCCACATGAAGCTCGGCGGACGCATCCGCGCCGGCGGGCCGCGATGAATCCAACCACGCAAACAAGGAGAATGTGAAATGAGAGCAAATCAGGAAAGACGGAGCGGGACCCGAACGCCTGCCTCCGAGACCTTGCCGCCGCCTTCCTGGCCCGGCGGCCCGGAGGACGCGGCCGCCGCCGGCATCGACTTCGAGGCGGTCGCGCACGTGCTGGCCAACACCTGCCGCTGGGGCGGACGCACCCGGTGGTTCCTGTCCCTCGCCCAGCACGCGCTGACGATGGCCGAGGAAGTCGAGGCGCTGGACGGGGTCCCGGCCGCGGACCGCCGCGCGTTGGCGCTGTACGCGCTGCTGACGCCAGCCCGCGCTGCTTGGCTCGGCGATCATGACGGCGGGCCGGTCTCGGCGAGGGAGGCCGAGCGCGCCCGGCGTCACGGCGAGAGGATCGACCGGGCGCTGCGCGAGGCCGCCGGGCTCGAGCCCGACCCGCCGGAGGCCTGGGCCGAGGTCCTGCGCTTCGTCGACCGCATGACCGACGCCGCCGAGCGCCGCGACCTGGGCATCGCCGCGGCGGACGGCTCCGGCGCCATGTTCCCGCCGCTGCGCCGCCGTATCCGGCCCATTCGCCCCGAGCGCGCCGCCGCGCTCTGGCTTTCCAGACTGCGGGAGCTGTCCGCAAGCTCCGGCGGCACGGATGAAGGGAGCCGATCCCCGGAACCGGAAGCGGACGACGCGGGCGATCCGGGGGTCGGAACAAGTGCCGGGGGTGCGCCGTGACCGGCGCGGGCGGCGATACCGGGCGCGGCTTCCGTGCCGCCGTCCGGGGCCTGCGCACCTGGCTGCGGATGCTCGGCCTCGCCGTCGCGGCCGCCCTGTTCGTGGCCGCCGGCTCGGCAGGCTGGAAGACGGCGCAGAGCACGACCGCCTACCAGTGGTACGCCCTCGGAATGCTTACCCTGTCCGAGACGCTCATCGATGCCGGCCTGAGCCCCCACAAACCCAAGGTGATACGCCACGAGGACGGCCGGGCCGAGACCGTGACCCTCGGCGCCATCGCCGGCCACGAACCGCTGCTGAGCTTGCGCGCGCGCATCCTCGCCGATGCCCTCGATGCCGCCCTGCTCGGCTTCGGGATCGCCGCCGGTATCGCCGCCGCCGCGCTCGCAACCCTCAGTTACGCGGGCGCCAGGCTCAAGCGCGGGCGCCGCCTGCGCGGCGGCGAGCTGGTCTCGGCGAAACAGCTCAGGCGGCGCGTCCGCCCGCCGCGCCTCCGCCTCCGGCGGCGGTTGGCGCCGGCGCGCGAGCGGCCCTACCGCATCGCCGGCATCCCCTGGCCCGAGCGCGCCGAGACCCGCCACACCATCGTCTCCGGCACCACCGGCTCCGGCAAGACCGTCCTGATCGCCGACCTCGTCGAGCAGATCCGCGCCAGGGGCGAGCGCTGCGTCATCTACGACAAGATGGGCAGCTACGCCGAGACCTTCTTCGATCCCGGCCGGGACGTCCTGCTCAACCCGCTGGATGCCCGTTCGCCCCGCTGGTCGCCCTTCCTGGAAGCACGCGACGCACGCGACTTCGACACCATGGCCGCGGCCCTGATTCCGCGCCAGAAAGACACCGCCGATCCCTTCTGGATCACCGCCGCCCGCCAACTGTTCTCCCACGGCGCGGTCGTGTTCTGGAAACGGGGCGAAACCCGCAACCGGGTGCTGGTCGAGCACCTGCTCAAGGCCAGCCTCGACACCCTCGCCGAGGCGATGGAGGGCACGGTGGCGCAGTCCATCGTCGATCCCGCCAACCCCAAGACCGCGCTCTCCGTGCGCGCCATGCTCACCGCCAATATCGGCGCCCTGGAGCTGCTGCCCGACGAGGGAGACCCGTTCTCGATCCGCGACTGGATCGAGAATGACGACGGCGGCGGGTTCCTGTTCCTGACCTCGCGCGGTGACCAGCACGCGAGCCTCCGGGGCCTGATCTCGACCTGGCTCGAGATCGCCGTCAACGCGCTGCTGTCCCTGCCGCGGGATGACCGCCGCCGCATCTGGATCGTCCTCGACGAACTCCCGACCCTGCACCAGGTGCCGAGCCTCATGCCCGGGCTTGCGGAATCCCGCCAGTTCGGTGGCTGCTTCGTGCTGGGCGTGCAGGTGTTCTCGGCGCTCCGCGACCTCTACGGCCGGGACGGCGCCGAGACCGTTTCGGGCCTCTGCGGCACCCGGGTGGTGCTCGCCGCTCCCGACCGCGACACCGCCGAATGGTCGGCCGAGAGCCTGGGGCGGGCCGAGACCGAGGAGATGGCCGAGAGCGTGAGCTACGGCGCCGAGACCCCGCGCGACGGCGTCACCCTGGGCGCAAGGCGCGCCCTGCATCCGGTGGTGCTGCCGGCCGAGATCGCGCGGCTCGACAACCTCTCCGGCTACCTGAAGTTCCCCGGACCCTGGCCGGTCGCCCTGATCGGGCTCAATTACCGGAAACGCCCCGCAATCGCCGAGCGGTTCGTGCCGAGGGAGGAAGGGGAAGCCCCCGCCGACGGCGCGGAAGCGCCGGAAGAGGTTGTGGCCGGGCGGCCGGACCTGGCTGGAGGCGGCGGCAACGCCACCGGGCAACCCGCTGCGCCGCGGGATGCGCCGCGGAACGCGCTGCCGCCGGCGCAGACGCCGGGCCTTCCGTCGCCGGAGAGCGCGGAGCCGGCAGTTGGCGCCGCAGCTCCCGCGAAACCGCCTCCCGCCGATCCCGGAAGCCGCCCAGATACGACGGAGCCGGACAATTCGGCCGATGACAAGTCTGATGCGCGCGGGCGCGAGCCGGGCGAGCAGTTCTTCTGATGGTCGCTTCGATCGGCGCCATCGCCGCGCCGTCCCAGGGCGTCAGCTATTACGAGAGGGACGGCTATTACGCCAGGGACGATCCCGATCACCGCGCCGCCAGCGCCTGGGCGGGGAAGGGCGCCGACGCGCTGGGGCTATCGGGTCCGGTCGATCCGGACGTCTTCACCGCGATCCTGGAGGGCCGGGTGCCCGACGGGCCGCGCCTGGGCCGTCCCGGCAAGGATGGCGAACTCCTCCACCGTCCCGGCCGGGACCTCACCCTCTCGGCCCCTAAGTCGGTATCTCTCGCCGCGCTGGTGGGCGGCGACGCCCGCGTCGCGGAGGCCCACGGCCGGGCCGTGGAACGGACCCTTGCCTGGGTCGAGGCCCGCGCCGTCGAGACCCGGATGAAGGGCCGGGAAAGCGGCCGGTTGATCCGCGCCGGAAACCAGAAGGCGGTGATCGCCACCTTCACCCATGAGACCTCGCGCAACCTCGACCCGCAGCTCCATACCCATGCGGTGATCGCCAACATGGTGCGGGGCGAAGACGGCAAGTGGCGTACCATGGCCAACGAGAAGCTCTATTCCTCGAAAATGCTGATCGGCGCGCTCTATAGGAGCGAGCTCGCGCGGGAGCTGACTTCGTTGGGATACGGCATCGAGAAGACCCATGCCGACGGGCGGTTCGAGATCGCGGGCGTCTCGCGGGACGTGATTGAAGCCTTTTCCACCCGCCGGGCGGAGATCGAGGCGGCGATGGAGGGCCGCGGGCTGGGCACGCCGGCGGAGAACCAGCGCGCCGCCCAGCGTGCGGCGCTGGTGACCCGGGCGGCGAAGCGCGACGTCGACCGGGCCGAACTGCGGGAGATGTGGCGGCGCCAGGCGGTCGGGCTCGGCTTCGACGCACGGGCGCTCGCGGCCGACGCGATGGAGAAGAGCCGGGACGCTTCGGGCAGGGATCGCGGGGTTGGCGGGGACGCCGCACCGGGTGGGGCGGCGGTTCGCCAGGCGGATCTGTTCGATCCCCCGCCGCAGTCCCCGGCGGACGCGGCCATGGCCTGGGCGGTGGAACACCTGTCGGAGCGCGAGGCGGTGTTCGCTAGGACCGGCCTGCTCGCCGCCGCGCTCGCCTGGAAACCGGGATCGGTGACCATCGGCGAGGCCGAGGCCGCCGCCGCGCGGCTGGAGAAGGAAGGCACGCTGCATGCCTGCGGCCTGCCGCAATGGGGAGAATCGCTCACCACCGACAAGGCCGTCGCCGACGAGAAGGAGACCATAGCGCTGATGGAACGCGGCCGGGACGCATCGCGTCCCGTCATGCGGAGCTGGATCGCCGGGCCGCTCTTGCACAACGGCCGCCTCACCGTCGGCCAGAAGGAAGCGGTGAAGACCATCCTCTCGTCTAGAGACCGGGTGGTCGGCGTGCAGGGCTATGCCGGCACCGGCAAGACCACCATGCTTGACCGCGCCCGGCAGCTCGCCGCAAAGAGCGGCTACCGCATGATCGGCGTGGCGCCGTCGGCCTCGGCGGCGCGCACATTGGCGGCGGAATCGGGGATCGAGAGCGAGACATTGCAGCGGTTTCTGGCGAGGAACGCGGGCGTCGCCGAGGGGCGGCTGACCCGGAAGAGCGCGCGCGACATGCGAGCCGCGTTCCGGAAGACGGTGCTGGTGGTCGACGAGGGCTCGCTGGCCTCCACCGTCCAGGCCCGGGACCTGCTCCGGATCGCGAGCGAGCTACGGATTCCCAAGCTGGTGCTGGTGGGCGATGCGAAGCAACTCGACGCGGTCGATGCCGGCAAGCCGTTTGCCCAGCTCCAGGCCGCCGGCATGAAGACCGCCGTCATGGACGAGATCCTTCGCCAACGCGACCCGGACCTGAAAGCCGCCGTCGAAGCGAGCCTCGCCGGAGATATCGGCAAGGCGTTCGAAAAGCTCGGCGAGCGGGTGGCCGAAGTAAAGCCCGACAACGTCGCCGGGGCGGTCGCCGCACGCTGGCTTGCGCTCTCCCCGGAGGAGCGTGAGCGCACCGGGGTGATGGCCCCGAGCCACACCCTTCGCGAAGGGATCAACGGCCATATCCGCGAGCGGCTTGTCCGCGAGGGCGGCATCGCGGGACCGGCGATGGAGACTGAGCGGTTGGTCTCGAAGGGCTATACCAACGCGGAGAAGGCGGTCGGCTCCAACTATGCTCCCGGCGACGTGGTGGCCTTCCACCGCCCCTACAAGCGTCTCGGGGTGGATAAGGGCGATGAACGCCGCGTCGCGGGTGTCGATCACCGCGGACGGATCGTTCATCTCGAGGCCCCGGACGGCGGGACCGTTGCCTGGAAGCCGTCTCAGGTCGGTGCGCGCAAAGGCGGAACCGAGGTTTATCGGACCGAGACCATCGAGCTTCGCACCGGCGACCGCATCCGCTGGACGCGCAACGATGCCGGGCTGAAACTCGTGAACAGCGGTTCCGCCGAGGTCGCCGGCGTTCGCGACGGGCGGGTCTCCTTTCGCCTTGAGGACGGCCGGACGATCGAACTCGGCGGTGCCGATCCCCAGCTTCATCATCTCGACCACGCCTGGGCATCGACGGTGCACGCGTTCCAGGGGCGCACGGTGGACAACGTGATCGCCGCGATGGAGGCGAATCATCCGAACCTCACCACGGCCAAGGCCTTCTATGTCGAGATCAGCCGCGCCCGCGACCGGGCCGAACTGGTCACCGACGATGCGGCGGCGCTGAAGGAGCGCCTCGAAGCTGTCACCGGGGAGCGTATTTCGGCCTTGGAAGGGATCGGCGAGAGTGTCCAACGCGAGCACGGCAAGGTGCCAGATGCGGCCCTCGACAAGGGCCGGCCGGAGGCAGGATCGACCGCGCCGTCCTCTCCCGACCGGAATATCGGCAGGGAGTCGCCCGACCGGAGGGCGCCCGAGCCAGAACCGGCGGCTCGGGACAAGGGGATCGAAATGGGGATGGGATTGTAGACGATAACCCCGCCGTTACGCGTCACGGCCTGCGACGGAGCCGGGAATGTGAAGCGGGGCAGAAACAGCATTTGATTGGAACTGTGACCAAGGAGACATGCGATGGGTGGAAAGCGATCGGACGATTTAAAGAGTACGGACGCACTGGCGAAGCGCTCGCCGCATACGATCCGGTTTCTTGAAGTGGAATGGGAAAACGTCGAAGTGTTCGCTGAAGCGCGGGGCCTTGCGCCCGCCGAGTTCGTCCGGTTCGCGACGCTTAACGCGATCGCGGACGGGGGCGCCTCGGTCGCCGGGCTGGCGCCGCTCATTCAGACGGCGTTTCGTGGCACCCATATTCTGGTATCGAGACTGCGCGACGAAATGCTTGAGGCCGGTGAGCAGGAAGTGCTCGATGACATGATCGCCGCGGCCCGCGGCTTGCAGACGGACCTGATCGATTCCGCACAGGATTGACGGCCCGCCGGGCGAACTGTCCGCTCCGCCGCGGATTGTGGCCGCTTCTCGATTTGCTACAGTTTCGGGCGCAGCCAAGAGCCTGGTCAGCTCATTTGAGCTGACGTGCCAAACAATAGATACCGCAAAGCCAGAATCTCGAAGTGACACACTATCTTCACTTAATTCATTTATTGCATTTAATATATTTAAGCCTATATTCGGATTTCCAGAAAGGAGAACGCATATGAACATGATGGCTCATCGGCAATTGCCCCCGAGCGCCCAAGAGGCCGAGATTGCTCGCGCATCTGGGATGCTTCTATCGCGTTATGCTCAAAGCAAGGCGCCACTCGAGCTGCGCATCACCAATGGAGAGCAGGCTGAACCAATTGAACTGCCCGCGGGTGCTGTTGCGCTTCTTATGGACATCCTCGAAGCCATGGCAGCAGGACAGGGAGTCACAATCATTCCTGAGAATGCTGAACTGACCACTGTCCAGGCGGCCGAGGTGCTGAATGTCTCGCGTCCATTCCTGATCAAGCTTTTGGACGAACAGAAGATTCCTCACCGGAAGGTCGGCAAGCACCGCCGTATTCGGATGGAAGATATGATGGCTTACAAGGCGGCTATGGATGCCGAACGGGAAAGAGTCCTCGATCAACTTGCGGCCGAGGCGCAAGAACAGGGTATGGGTTACGACAAACCATGAGCCACTACACGGCGCTCCTCGATGCCAACGTCCTTTATCCGGCGCCGATGCGCGATGTGCTAATGCAGCTCGCAGTGACCGATCTCTTCAAGGCCAAATGGTCCGAAGACATTCACCGCGAGTGGATTGATGCGTTGATGCGGAATGAACCACATCGGGACCGCGCCGCACTCGAGCGCACACGCGACTTAATTAACCACGCGACCCGCGACTGCCTTGTGACCGGGTACGAGGCTCTCATTCCATCGCTGGAACTCCCCGATCCAGGCGACCGCCATGTGCTCGCCGCTGCGATCGTGGGACGATGCGATGTGATCGTAACGCAAAACCTGAGAGATTTTCCCGACGAGGCCCTTGAGCCGCTCGGGATCGAGACGCTGCACCCTGATGACTTTCTGAGCAACCACCTGGCGCTGGCTCCGGGTCTATTTTGCTCAGCCCTCCGGAAAGTCCGCGCCCGCCTCGAGAACCCACCATACAGCGCCGAGGACTATCTCGCGATCCTCACCCGACAGGGATTGGTGGCAACAGCTGCCGAGTTGGAACAGTTCCGAGAGCTGATCTAACGCATCGCGCAACAACATTCTCTTGTAGCAGTGGGGCGAAGATCCGTCGCCGCAACCATTGATTTCTCAGCGTTTCTCCTGGTGCTAAAATAAGCAAAGATTGATCGAGGAGACATCTGTGGAAATCATTGAAAAGAATAATTTTTCAATCAATTGCCCAGTGAAGGAAGCAAAATGACGTCGGGAAGTTTTGAGAGTCTGCCAATCAATGATGTTCAGCTAGACACAGGCAATCCGAGAATTCGGCGATTTCTCGAAATCTACGATCAGACTGAGATTAGCGATCACCAAATCGGTTTAGCACTGAACCTGCCCTCGAGCGACTCTCCTGCTGCACTAGCAGACACGACGACGCCGTCACGTTTGCGTGAATCCATTATTGCGAATAAAGGCATAAGGCAGCCTATCATTGTCGACAAGAAAGCAGATGGTTCATTGGTCTGTATCGAGGGCAACACTCGCCTATGGATCTATCGAGACCTACACAAAAAAGGGGCCAAAGGAGATTGGTCCAAAATTCCAGCGCTTGTGCACACTGGACTAGAAAAAGAAAGCATCGATGAGATCAGACTGCAGGCTCATCTGGTCGGCCCGAGACCTTGGGATGCCTACTCAAAGGCGCGTTATCTCCATGAGCTCCAGAACAACGAACTGATGCCTCTTGATCGCATCGTTGCCCTTTGCGGTGGAAATCAACGCGACGTCACTCGCTCAATCCAAGCCTACGCGGATATGGAAGAGTTTTATCGGCCACTTTGCGAACCGGGCGAATTTGATGCCGAGAGGTTTTCGGGGTTCGTGGAGTACCAGAGTCCGCGCGTGCAAGAGGCCATTTTGACAAATGGTTTTTCAGGAGTCGATTTCGCGGAATGGATAAAGGACAGCCGCATCGGCCCGTTGCAAGAGGTGCGGCAACTCCCCGCTGTACTGAAGGACAAGAAAGCGAGGGCAGTTTTCCTGAAGGACGGCATGAAGACGGCCTTTAAGGCACTCGATCAAAAAACAGAGAATGTCGAATTGCAGAAAGCAACGTTGGGGCAACTGGCGTCCGCGCTCGAAAGCAAGGCAAACCAAACCTCAATGGCCGAACTCAGATCGCTCAAGGAAGATGGCGGAGCGACTTTGCGCCACATAGAAGCTGCAATGGATGCGCTCCAATTCCTTCAGACGCAGATTACCGGCGATGCCTGATGTCCGGTGAGTCCGATGAACACACTCTCTTGGTCTCGGGTCTGACCGATTTTGTGAAAAAGCAGCATGGGAGCAACAGAAACCTAGCACTATACGTGGACGACCAGGTGCGTGGCCGAGAGGGCCCGCAACGGATTGGCAATCGTCTGCCCGACCTCTATGCCGAAGATGTGCCCCGTACTTTCGTAGTGATCGGGGAGGCCAAAACTCACCTTGATCTGCTCTCGTCCAGATCACGTCGGCAAATCGGAACCTTCGTGCAGTACCTTGCGCTCCACAAGACAGCGTTCTTCTATTTGGCGGTCCCAACTCTCGCCCAGCCTGCCGCGACGACGTTGTTACGGGAACTGGGAAACGTACATGGAAGCGTTAAGATGCACATACTGACAATAGATTTCGAATACTGACATGCTGCGCCCGGACCCGACATTAAATCTCTCTGCCAGATTTGAGGCCTTTCCCTACCAGCTGGATGCGGTTGAAGCGGTAAAAGGGTTGGACTACGCGGCCCTGTTTCACGAACAGGGGCTGGGCAAAACGAAGATTGCTATCGACCTCTTATTGCTGTGGCTGACAGAGCAGTCACTCGACACGGTGATGATAATCACAAAGCGCGCACTGGTCGAGAATTGGAGACAGGAATTCGCTGAGCATACACATCTCAATCCAAGCGTCTTGAGCCAAGATCGGAAGCACAATTTTTTTGTGATGAATTCTGCTGCCCGCGTCATCATCGGCCACTTCGAAGTGGTTAGATCCGAGCAACAACGGCTTGAGATGTTTCTGAAAACGCGGAGGGTCGGAGTGATCCTCGACGAAACGCAGAAGATCAAGAATCCGTCCGCGGCCCTTACACGAGCCTTCCATGAATTGAGAGAAGGATTTCAGCGCCGTGTCATCATGACTGGGACACCCGTTGCCAACCGACCCGAAGACATCTGGTCGCAAATCTACTTTCTTGATGGCGGGCAATCACTTGGCGATGATTTCGAAGCCTTCAAATTGAACCTGTCGCTGGACAATGAACTGCACCAGGATGTTGGGCGTCAAAAAGCTTTTGCCGACGACCTAGGCGCCATCTTCTCAAAGCTAAGGGCGTTCTCTATTCGTGAGACAAAAAATTCAACAGGCATCGAACTGCCCGATAAAATTGTTCGCACGGTTTCGACCTACATGGCTCCACGTCAAGCAAAGCTTTACGACACATTCCGAGAAAAGGCGCGCGCAGAAGTCTTGAGGGATGGCGTCCTGACAGAGGACGATGCAGAGGCGGTGCTAAAGCGGCTTCTTCGTTTGGTGCAGGTCACCTCGAACCCGGGACTGGTCGACGATGGGTACAAGGAAGATCCAGGCAAACTATCGGAATTGCTACGTTTGGTGCGCGAAGCGACTGAGGATGGAAGTAAGGTCATCGTCTGGACTTCGTTTGTTCAAAACGCCGAATGGCTCTGCGAACGCTTGCGTGAATTCGGCTCGGTCCGCGTCCATGGTGAGTTGCCTATTGATACAAGAAACCGCGCCATCGATGACTTCAAAAAAGACGGTGACATCAGTGTTCTGGTTGCGACGCCGGGTGCGGCCAAAGAAGGGCTGACCTTAACCATTGCCAACCACGCCATCTACTATGACAGGACATTCAGTTTGGACGATTACCTACAATCGCAAGATCGAATACATCGAATTTCCCAGAAAAAGGAATGCTATATATGGAATCTGACCTGCGAAGACACGATCGACTCCTGGGTCGATAGTTTGTTACGGGCAAAACGGCTGGCCGCTCAACTTCTTCAGTCAGATGTAACGCAGGATGAATATAAAAGTGCTGCGAACTACGATTTTGGCAGAGCCATAACCGAAATCTTGAATCCAGCGGTAGAAGTGAAATGACCCAGGACGAAGACTACATTCTGATCCGCCAGAAAAAGATTCCCGCAGTTTCGCGTGACATCCCACATGAGGATTTGAAATTCTGGCCAGACAATCCCCGCGTCTACTCGCTGTTGGACCGTAGCACGTCGGAGCCCGATCAGGACGCAATATTTCGTTCAATGCTGAAACTCGAACATGTCAGAGTTCTTCGACATGACATATTGGACAACGGAGGTCTCATAGACCCGATCATCGTTCGAGACGGCGAATTGGTTGTTATCGAAGGCAATAGCCGCCTTGCGGCATATCGGTCCTTGGCAACAGACGACCCGGCAAAGTGGAACACTGTTCGCTGCCGAGTGCTGCCAGCAGATATCCAGGATGCCGACCTCTATGCAATGCTCAGCCAGTATCACGTCAAAGGCAAAAAGGATTGGGCGCCTTACGAGAAAGCTGGATTTGTCTATCGGCGCCACACGGACCAGAAGGTCGATATCCCCGACCTGGCTCGGGAGCTCGGTGTGAGCCCACAACAGATCAGGCACCTTGTTGATGTTTTTCAGTTCATGAAAGACAACGGCGACGCCAACCGAGAACGGTGGAGCCACTATGATGAACTTCTGAAGTCGAGGAAGATCAAAAAGGCACGGGAGGAGATTGCTGATTTTGAAGGTCGGGTTGTCGGCTTGATAAAGTCCGGAAAAGTGCGTGCGGTCGACATCCGAGACGAACTGCCCATGATCTGTCAGACGCCCAAGATTCTCAAGAAATTCGCCAAAGGTGATCTAGATATTAAGGAGGCCTACACTGATGCTCGACATTCCGGTGGTGACAGCGTTGAGCTAAGCAAAGTCAAACGCTTTAGATCTTGGATTTGCGAACCTGACGTTCTGGATGAAATGGCAGAACATAATCCCGGGGTCAGGCAAAAAATCGATTTTGAGCTCAAGAAAATTGAGGCAAGGATATCAGCAATACGAAAACAACTGGAGAAGTCGAAGGCACATTGAATGAGCCATTCCCATATCCTGACAACGGGGCAAATGTCCAAAACGTAGCCCGTTGAGCTGATACAGGCCGGGATGGCGTCAACACGAGTTTGAGATAGATCGGCGAGACGACCTAGTTTAAGGTCATCCACAGAGAATGAATTGAGACAGTGAATGGCCAACAAGAACATCCTTCTGGTCGAGCCGGGGTACAGAAACAAGTACCCTCCTCTTGGGCTGATGAAAATCGCGCAGTACCACGGGCCTGCCGGCAAGAAGGATAACGTTCGGTTTGTAAAGGGCGAGGATTCCTCTGCTTACGAAACTGCCTGGGACCGAGTCTACGTCACGACGCTATTTTCCTTTGAATGGGACAGAACCGCGCGCAGTATCGATTATGCGCTGGATTTGGTTGGCGGACAGGCCCACCGAGTGTTTGTCGGGGGCATTGCGGCCTCACTCATGCACGACAAATACATCTCGGAGCCAAATTGGCGCGGTGTCCGGTTCATCAAGGGACTTCTCGGTGAGGCGCCAGCCACGTCGCTTCAACTCGACCCATTTGATGAAGAACTTTACGCCGAAGATACAAACGGCAAGCCAATTGAAGACCTTGTTCCTGACTATAGCATTTTGGATCATATCGAGTATGAGTATCCGGTTTCAGATGCCTACTTCACATACGCTTCGCGTGGTTGCGTACGCAAATGCGCATTCTGCGGAGTCCCTGCGCTCGAAGGGATGCAGCGTGACACCAACTCTCTGACCGATGTCGTTGAGGGCGTCAGTCAGTTATACGGTGAAAAGCGTGACCTGATCCTTATGGATAACAATGTCGTTGCATCGGCAAATTTCAAAGAGATCGTCGCTGAGATCATCGACTTGGGCTTCGAGCGGGGGGCGAAGCTCAAACGCGGCCGGTATGAGCTGCAGCGGCGAGTGGACTTCAACCAAGGAGTTGATGCGCGCATCCTCTGCAAAGACCCGATGTATTTGCACCAACTTTCCCGAATTGCACTCAAGCCACTGCGCATAGCATTCGACCACTTGGGTGTTAAGAAACCCTATTCACAAGCCATTCGGTATTCGGCAGAGGCAGGACTTACCGAGCTTTCCAATTACATGCTCTACAATTTCAAGGATAGCCCACGGGATTTGTTTGAGCGCATGCGCCTAAATGTTGATCTGAACGAAGAGCTCAACATCCGGATCTTTTCATTTCCGATGCGATATCAGCCCGTTAACCGCCCCGACCGTGGCCATATTGGGGACAAATGGAACCCTTACTACCTACGTTCTATGCAGGTCATTCTTCAGGCCACACATGGAATCGTTAGCGGCGCACCGGATTTCTTCCGAACAGCCTTTGGCGATACATATGATGAGTTCGAGAACATCCTGCTTCGCCCGCACCACTTTATCTTCAATCGTTACTGGTACGAACAATTTGATGGGCGAGCAGAGTTCGACTCGTTTCAGTCTGTCATGGCCGCTCTGGCGAATGACGAGCGCACCGAGTTGGTAAGCTATCTTTGTAGTAGGGACAAAAACGACTACGAGCACGACCTCAACGAACTTGCCCCCGGGAGCCTTCGAGATGCGGCCCGGTTCTTTGTGCCAATGGCCAAGGTGGATGAGGCAAGAATTTGGGAAGCCCAAAAGCGGCGACGGGTTGAAAATATCCATGCGTACTTGGTTCCCGAAGACGAACGGGTAGAGGACGCAGCACTTACGGACCAAGACATCCAGCCCAGCGCACGTACAGGGAAGAATATCAAGAAAATCAAGCAAGTTTTTGCATAAGCGATTGAAGTGACCGGCCATGGAGAAATCTGAAAGAATTGAAGAGCGACGGCTTGAAGAGGCGGAAGTCTTCGTCGGGAAAGACGTGCTCGAGTTGCTCAGTAGCTCTATGTACGTCGACCCTCTGGCGATTTTTCGTGAGTATGTCCAGAATGCTACGGATGCAATTGACGATGCAGTTGCAAGTGGTCTGTTGGCTTCGACAGATGACGGGCAAGTCGAAGTCAATTTGGACCACATCGATCGACGGGTTGTCATTCGTGACAATGGAATAGGGCTGTCGAATACTGAATTCTCGTCACGCATGATGTCCTTTGGGGCTAGCAAAAAACGCGGAACAGATGCTCGAGGGCTTCGCGGCGTCGGAAGGCTGTCGGCACTTGGATACGTCCAACAGCTGATCTTCCGCTCACGCGCTAAAGGCGACACAAGAGTTCTCGAAGCACGTTGGGATGGTCGCGTCGTAAAAAGACTGCTTGCAGCCACGGACCAAGACACTGATCTACAGTCTATCGTCAGGGAGGCCGTGTCTCTGAAGCAACTTGATCCAGAGGATTATCCGACGCACTTCTTTGAGGTCGAACTCGTCAGGCCGCGGCGTATTGCAAATGATCGGCTACTCAACGAAGTACAGATCGAGACCTTCATCGGTCAAGTTTGCCCATGTCCATTTTCACCCGATTTCTCTTACCGCGAAGAGATAGCCAGCCTGTTGGAAGGTCACGGCCGAGCCGGACGAGCATACAATATTCATATCAATGGGTCCGAGACACCGATCTATCGACCACACTGCGACGAAGTCGCATTCTCGGATTCCAAAAAATCTACGTTTCACGATCTAAGACCATTCATGATTGAAGGCATTGACGGTGAGACTGCCGCAGTTGGTTGGTTAATACACCATGACTACCAAGGTACGATCCCGGTCGGCCAGGGGGTGAGGGGACTTCGCGCTCGTGTAGGGAACATTCAAATCGGCCACGACCGGCTCTTTGCGGAGATATTCCCCGAAGATCGCTTCTGTTCATGGTCGGTGGGAGAGGTGCACGTTTTGGATCCACGCGTTGTTCCGAATGGGCGCCGTGATGAATTCGAGAACAATGCCCACCTCGACAATATCATCGCTCATCTCCGACCAATCGGAGCAGAAGTCGCACGCGAGTGCCGCGTATCTTCTCAGAAGCGCAATCGAATGAAAGCCTTTGAGTTGGCTGCAGACAAAGTCTACGAGAAACTTGACGTCTTGAAACAGGGCGCGGTCTCTGGCCGTTACGCCAAGACAATCAAAGCCGAAACGGGCACTCTACTTTCGGAGATGCGCAAGGCTACGGAGTACGACCTCTTTGAAGAGCGAGAGAGGGGTATTCTAAGAAGGCAACTTCGAAAAATTGAACAAGAGGTGGACCTACAGGCCACCAAAGTTGACGGCGATGTTTTTGAAAATTTACCGAGACACAAGCGCGCAACATACAAAGAAGTCGTGGACCTGATCTATGATTGTTCCGTGAATCAGGTGGCCGCCAAGAGTCTAATTGATCGGATTCTCGATCGCCTTTCACGGACTTAGTGCTTCGAGGTATTGGGCAAGCTGCACGAGGGTATTTTCAGACTAAATCACCTTGAGCGTGCTGTGCCGGGCTCGTACGGTCTGGGATGCAAAACCCATTTCGATACTTCAATAGTTCGCCCCAGATCATTGAGAAGAGAAGCCAGGGCCTCGGTGAACCGCCCGTAACGCAGGAAATCAAGCCTAGCGAGACGCAACGCTTATAGCCCAAATTGCACGGTCAAATAGCGGGGTCCCGTCTAAGCGCTGACGCGTTCCGAGAATTTGATGCCCGCCGGACCGCCCCCGGGTCGTGTGTGGGTGCTCGGCGGCAACACGACGTAACGTGCCGTTTTCTTCAGCCCGTAAGCGCCTGCCGATGGGTCGAAACCGAAGTGCGGCTCGGGACGGCAAGGTCTTCCCGGGCCGTTGCCAGCCACCGCCGGCAGCAAACGAACGGTCTTACGACAGCCCAACCATCGTCTGGGATGGGACATCGGCGTTGGGGCGATCATATGACCCTAAATCCCTTGTAGTACGATTCTGCCCCCTATCGGAATCGACCCCATAATCGCAATGTCGGAATTGCACCCGTCGAACCCGTTCGCTTACCTGCTGTCGGTAGAGCGCGAATTTGCATGAACAGAGCCGCTTGACAACGGGTTGCAGCGGACGGTCCACTGCTTGGCCAGCCACTGAAACGGAGCGCGAGCCGTTCGGGAGACTGCCATGAAGCCGCTACCTACGCACTACAAAGACTGCACCTTCCGCTCCAGGACTGAGGCTAGGTGGGCTGTCTTTTTCACTCACATGGACTGGAAGTGGAAGTACGAGGACCAAGGGTATGAGTTGGAATCGGGCGTCTATTACCTACCCGATTTCGAGATTCGCCTGCCGAGTTTAGAGGATTGGTACGTTGAAGTTAAGCCAGACAATTTCGACAAGTTCGATCAAGAGGAATATTTGGCCAAACTGCAACGCTTCACATCTGAGGCCGGAAGAAGTCTCTTGATCTTGGATGGTAATCCCTCGTGCAAACCCTTTGACATCGTTTCTCATAAACTTGAAGGACGATCCCTAGGACTAGCATTTCTTCAAGACTACGAACCATATGTCAGGTGGGTTGATGAATATTGGAAGGCGTACATCGGCCTTGACGAGAGAACGGGAAGACACTTCACGGAGCATGCCGATGACGAGCGTATGCAGAGGAAGTCGTTTGGGAGAAAATATGTCGAGTCATTGAAGGCCGCAAGGAATGAGAAGTTTGGCATCTGAGTGGCGCCAACCGGCTACTTGACCCGGCGAACTGAGCCTAACCCGTGAACGATCACCTCACCGTATCGTCCAATGGAATCTCGAAAAATTAGGACACGCAGAATTTGGTCCAGTTGCGGCGGGAACTGGCTGGCGGATCGCGCCTCCTATCCTAGCTGCTGGCGACCCATGGCAGAGCCCCACCGCATTCCTGTGTGGCGCCCGAACCCCCGAACTACTCGAACGGCCCAGATCGGTTGATGTGCGGGAGACAGTCAAACTCAATGCCTGGGCCCTGAAATTGTCGAAGTTAAGGCTCCGTCGTCTTTGGCTCTTCAAGAATGCGCAACAAGAGACCTTCGGGAACGGGTGAAAGTTGTCCTCACCAAGGCATTTCGGGGCTGTCCGCGGGCTGGAGGAAGCGTCGAAACGTGGACCCGGCGGCGATATCGGAGCGTGGGTGTAGGGCGATTCAGGTGCATCTCCGAGCAACCAGATTGGTATCCTATAGGAAATCCCATAGTTCCCTGGAGAACCACACAAAGAAATCGCCAACGGTTTCAATACGATAGTAGCGGTTCTCCAGAGCATCTACTCATCCCATCATACGTCTGGCGCCGCCTGTCGCCAATTGGCGCCGAAACTGTACGGCTAGCGTACGCATGCGCCCGATTCACCAGCGGTGCGTTAGGTGTGAGAACCAAACGCCGAAGGGCGTCCAAAAGGCTAAAACCTACAGCGATGTTCATGGGGGCATCGACGCCGTCGAAGACGGCGGAGGGGAGCCGCCACGGCGATCGAGTGGCGGCTGGTGCGGGGCGCACTGCGCGAGGCGGTGCCGAACGAAGTGCAGGCGGGCTCCGCAGGAGCGCCTGCACGAGTGCCGCGAGCGGTGCGCCGGGGTCGGCGAATAACCGCGGTCGGCGAGCGACAGCGAGCCGGAGCACGAGCGCGGCGCGAAGCGCGCGCGAGGACGTCGTCGCCGCGCCACCGGTGTGCGAACGAAGAAACGGGCCGCGCCGCCACCACCCGTTGCCGGGGATGACGACGCGGCCCGTCGAGGCGATGCGGTCAGGCAGTGATGCGCTGGACCGGTATTCCCAGGGTGCGCGCCTTGTCGACGAGGTTCTCGGTGATGCCGGAGCCGGGGAACGCGATCACGCCCTTGGGCAGGAGGTTGAGCAGTTCGTCGTTGCGCCTGAACGGGGCGGCACGGCCGTGGCGGTCCCAGTCCGGCTTGCAGACGACCTGGTGGACGCCGTTGCGCTCTGCCCAGCTTGCCGCGATCTTCTCGACGCCGGGTCCGCCGCCGTGGACCAGCACCATGTCGGCATACTTGGCGCGGGCTATGTCGAGCCGCTCGATGACGGCTGCCGGGTTGGCGATGTCCTTGCCGCCGGCGATGGCGACCAGGGTGCCCTCGGGCAGGTGCGCTTGCGTCTTGCGGTCCTTCCGGGCGCGCTGGTAGTCGCGGGCGTCGATAGCGGCCGAGGTCAGCGTGCCGGTCTGGCTGCTGTGCGATCCGCGCCGGGGCCGCCACATGCCGCCGGTTTTTACCAGGTAGCTCTCGGCGGCTGTGTCGCGCATCTGCTCAAACGCGTCGCGGCGGTCGGTGAGGTTCCGCGCCCGGTCGGTGACGAGTTCCAGTTCGCGGGACTTGATCTCGGTGCCGTCCTGGGCCTTTTGCAGGTCGCGGAGTTCCGGCATCAGCTTGTCGGCGGCGCGGTCGAGGCGCTGGGTCTGGCTGTCGAGCATGTTGACGAAGCCCCAGAGCAGGCTCTCGCGCTCGTCGGCGAGCTGGAACCCGTCCGGGCAGGCGCCCTCGGCGATGATGTGGAAGGCCTCGGTGACGGCGTCGGTGGCGCTGTCGGGGTCCCATACCTCGCGGGGGTCGAACTCGTCCCGCTCGGGGGTTGCGCCGTAGAGTGCGGCGTTCTCGCAGACGGTCGCGGTGACGGACTGTCCAGCGGTTTCAGTGGCGGTCTCGATGGTGTCGATGTTCTCGATGGTGGTCATGACGATCTCCTTGATGATCGGGTTGCACGTTCCGGGGCCGATCCCCGTCGTGATGTCCTGTTGGGAACCGCGCGCGCAGCGGAAGCACCTGGCCCTGGAAGTTCTTGGGGCGGAGTGGTGCGGAAAGTCGCCGAGTGGTGCGGAAGATCGCCCTTCGATCTTCACGGTCGGCGGCTTTCACGGTCCGCCCCTAGAGCTTCTTCGGCCAGGCCGGAGGGAGCGCAGCGACCGGAGGACCCCGGAGGGGTTGCTGTAGCGAGCACGTGGATCACAATGGGACTTCACGACGAGGTGAATATCTCTCCTCCTGCACGCCCCTATCGGCGGTTTGATCCGGCACGGCGTTCGAAAGGAAGCACGGCGGCGCGTCACGCATCGGACCGCTCCGCCAGCCGTTCGGTCGCCCACGCGGCGGCCCGCGCGAGAACATCGCCATGGCAGGGCAGCGGCTCGCACCAGCAGGCCAGCCAGCAGCCGTCGAGTTCGGCCAGTTCCTCCAGGGAGACCTCGCCCGCCCGGATGCGGCGCCAGAGGTCCGCGCGGTAGCGCGCGATCACCTGCTCGCGGTCGCCGTCGACTCCCAGTTTGTATGGGTTCCCCCACTTGGTGCGGCGGTCGATCAGCACGGTGTTGTCGACGACGTGCGCATATTCGAACTCTTCGCGCAGCTTCGGCTCGTGCTTCAGGTTGACGACGGCTCTCATGAGCTCTCTCCTTTCTGTGGGTCGGCTTGCCCGACCCTCCGCTCTCCTCTTCCTCCATCGGACCGGGACCCTGCTCGGGCCTGCAAGCCGGAGGCGCAGCCGGCGCCGTGGAACAACGGCGCGAAACGGGCGCGGAGCGCCGCCGGGCCGAGCGCGACCAGGTCGTCGTTGAAGTCGTTGCCGGAGGGCATGATCACCGTGGCGGCGATGCCCGCCCGCGCGCAGCGCCGGGCGAGGCGTTCGGCCGCGAGGGCGCCGTCCTCGTCGTTGTCCCTGGCGATCACCAGCCGCGCAAGGCCGGCCGGAGGCGCGAATGCGCCGAGGCTCCCGGCAGAGAGCGCGGCAGCCGCCCGGATTTCCGGCACGGCGGTGACCAGGGAGAGCACCGTCTCGATGCCCTCGCCGACGACGAGCGGTGCGTCGCCGGAAGGCGCGCCGAAGCGCACCGCGAGGCCGTGGATGCGGCCGAGGGCCTTGCGCGGGTTGGCGACGTCCGCCTTGGCGGGCGAACGCGGGTCGAGCCAGGTGCGCTGCACCCCGAGGATCCGGCCGTCGTCGCCGGTGACGGCGGCGACCAGCGCCGGAAAGCGGCGTACCGCTGCGCCTTCGCGATAGCGAAGTTCTGGATGGAAGCGGAGCGCCGTGAAGCGGCAGTGCGACAGCCCCCGGGCGTGCAGATAGCGCTCGGCGGGGCTTCCGTCGATGGCGCGGCAGCGCCGCCACAGGCGGCGCGCCGCTTGCGCGCCGTCGTAGGGCGCGTCCGGAGCCGTCGCCCGTGGCGTCCCCGGAACGGGGTCCGGGGCGGGCGGCAGGGCGAGAAAGGCCCGCGCCTCCGCGAGCGCCGCGCGCA
Organism: Rhodospirillales bacterium; assembly: GCA_965213765.1. Lineage (GTDB taxonomy): Bacteria > Pseudomonadota > Alphaproteobacteria > Rhodospirillales > UBA2165 > JAJDXO01. Next base: position 3,811,532 of record OZ243926.1, read on the forward strand.
GCGTCGGCGCGCCCGTGCGGTGGCGGATGAGGTCAAGCAGATCACCGTATTGGCCCGTTGCCGCGTCGGTCCACTTCCCCGGCGTGCCGGGTCCGGAGAGGCGGACAAAGAGCGAGCGCCCGCGGGCGCCGTCGAGGTCGCCGCAGATCCAGTAGCGGCCCTGCCGGCGGCCGTATGGCAGATAGTGTAGGCAGACCGCCTCGGCGCGCTCGGCGAGCGCCGTGGCGATGATGGCGGCGGGGGACGGGCCGTGATGCATGAGGGACCTCCTTCAAGCCATGCGGGACGCCCGATACCGGCCGGCCTCCCCTCCGGCCGGCGCGGGAAGGCGAGCGGCCCGAGCGAAGCGCGGGCGCGGGGCCCGGATGGGCTGACTCCGGTTCAACTGCAAAAGGAAAGGGCCGGCGCGCGAGGCGCCGGCCCAGTTGGGGAGGGAGGAACGATGACGGGTCGACTAGAAGGGAATGTCGCTGTCATCCACCGTTGCGGCGGCCGGCGCGGCGGCGGTATCGCCCGCCGCGTCCGGGTCGGGCTGGGATTGCGCGCCGTTGCCGTTCGGCTTGTCCAGGAACTGTACCCTGCCGCCCGGGACCAGCAGGATCTCGGTCGAGAAGCGGTCGCTGTCTTCGTCGGGCTTCGACCAACGCCGGGTCTGGAGCTTGCCGTCGACGTAGACCAGGCGGCCCTTCACGGCGTGCTTTTCAAACATATCGATCAGCCCGTCCTGGAAGGTGACGACCCGGTGCCACTCGGTCTTGTCGACCTTCTCGCCGGATTGCTTGTTGATGTACGACTCGTCGGTCGCGATGCTCAGGTTGGCGACGCGCCCGCCCGAGGTGAGGTGGTTGACGGTGACGTCGGCGCCGAGGCGGCCGATCAGTTCCACGCGGTTGAGTCCGAATGCCATAACGATTCTCCTTTATGGTCTGGATGATGACGATGGGTTCCGAACGGCCGGGGCCGGGTTACTCCCCCGAACCCCCGACCGTTCAATCTCTTCAAGCCCTCCTCCAACTCTAATCAGCCGGAGGGAGCGGCAATTCCGGGTCCGGGGCGAGGCCCGCGAAGTTGTGTGCGGGAAAGACCGCCCCACGGTCGGGACAGCGGATGGCGTGCTCGTCCTCGGCGAGTTCGCGGACGGTGTGACGATCGACGCCGATCTCGGCGAGCAAATCGCTGCCGGTCGGATGATCGAGGGATGTGTCGGGACGAAACATGGCGGGTACTCCTTTGCCGTTGCCCTGCCCGGCATTGGCGCGGGAGACCTTCTCCCTCCACCCTGCCGGACACTCGCCCGGCAGGCGCTCGCCTCTTCCTCTACGGCTGATCGTGGCCGGGTGCTCGCAGACGGCACACGGCGTCATCGACCCCAAGGTTCAGCACCGGAATGTCGCGGGCGTGGGCGATCGGGATGCCCATGACCGTGCCGTTGCTGCTGCTGACCGGCGGCGCGGCAGGGGCGCGAACGTTCCCCTACTCGCAGACGGTGCCGTCGCCATCGGCGTCCCGCATGAAACGGTAGGCGGGATGGCCGTGCGGCACCGGCGCAATGCCGTGCCGCCGCGCTTCCTTGCAGGTAATCCGCCCGTTGCGGTTGTCGTCGTAAAGGCGGAGGGCGTCGGCGATATCGCCGGACGCATCAGACGGCCGGGCCCCCGGCATTGCGGGCGCCGGCAGGGTTCGGCCGGTGGTGAAGACCATAACGGTAGAGCTACAGGCCGACAGCACCCGTTCCAGTGCGTCGGCTTCCCGGCGGTCGACCGTCAGGAGGTATTTGCGCTTGACGGCGACGACGCGCCCGGCGAACCAGCAGCGGTTCATCGCCGGCAGCCATTCGCCTGCGTCGGAGCCGCACTTGCCGGAGGCGCCGCAGCGGTTCACGCCGGGCGCGGCGAGGGTGAGGTTGAGCGGGTCTTGAGCGAAGCGCCGGCGCGTCGCCCGGTCGGCGGCGCAGAGACCGCTGTCATGCGCCTCGGAAAAGGCCACGATATGCTCGATGTCGGTCTGGCGCATGCTCGTAAAATTCCGCCCCGTATAGGGGCCGTAAATGCGCCCGTCCATGGACGCAACGATGTCCGCCTCGACCGACTGCGGATAGGGATAGTCCCGGCGGGCGTAGGGGGTGCAGCGATGTTCCCCGGCGACGGCGAGGCCGCGCCAGCTGTCGCGGGGGGTCTCCGCGGCGGCAATGCCGGCGAAGCCGAGCAGGACGGCGCCGAGAATGCCGGCCGGCACGCGGACGGCGCGCCGGCAGCGCTGCGGCGCGGTAGGACGGGTCCGGGACACGGGGACGCGCTCAGGTGGTTTCGGGGGCGGCGACGCGGAGCGTTCCCCCGGAGGCCGCGCGCGGCTGGCGGACGACAATTTCGACGTCGCGCCCCAGCGCGGTCAACAGCCGGAACAGGCGTCCCAGCGAGTATTCGCGGAAGTCGCCGCGCAGCAGCCGTGACACGTCGGGCTGGGAGAGGCCGAGCAGCCGCGCGGCCTCGGTCTGGGTGATGCCGCGATCGCGGACGATGTCGTCGATGCGGCTGACGAGTTCGGCCTTGACGAGGTGAGCGTCGGCGTCGGAAAAGCCGAGATCGGCGAAGACGTTGCCGTTGCCGCGCTCCACGGTGGTGTCGGTGGTTTCCATGGCGTCAGTCTCCGTGGTGGGTGTCAAGGTAGCGCCGCCCGGCGGCGCGACGGCGACGCCGGACCCTAGGGGTTTCGCCATAACCGGACAAGACGGCTGTCATGTCAATGCCGGGCCCCGCTCTCCGGATCGCCGTTTTCGGCCCGCATGGAGGCCGCCGCCATGGCGGTCCAGGCCTCCCGGTCGTATCCGAGCCTTCGATTAAGTTTGTCGCAGATGTTCAGGGCATCGTCCAGATCGAGGGCGATCAGCGCGGTGGGGACGTGCCCGGCGAGGCCCTCGATCACGATTCTGATCTGCTGCATGTCGGTCTCGACGTCGTAGGCGGGAACGAAGCAGAAGTGCGGCTCGTCCGGGAGGGTCTGCGCGGTCATGGGGTCGGTCTCCTTGTCATGCCGGGTCGGCCGCCGCCCGGGCGGCAATATGTGTTCCGGCCGGGCATTGAACGGATGAATTCTCCGGGAGTCACGCGGCGAGCGGCTGGTGCGGCGCGGCTGATGCCGGAGGACGGCAGGCCGGCTGCGCCGCAGATCACGCGTCCAGCAGGCCGGCGATCTCGGACATGCGCAGGACCAGCATGAGTGGCTCGCGCTCCGAAAACGGACGGAAGCCGAACTTCTCGTAGAACGCCCGGGCGCGGTCGTCGATGGCCTGCACGATGACGGCGCGGGCGCCGACCGTGGCGGCGGCGGCGAGCGAGCGCCTTGCCGCGTCGATCAGGAGGTCAGATCCCAGGCGCCGGCCGCGCCAGACCTCGTCCACCGCGAGCTGTCCGAGAAGGATGACCGGAACCGGGTCGGGCATGTTCCGGCCGACCCGGGACGACACCCGGCGCCGTTCCACGGCGCTGGCGGCGAGGCTGTAGAATCCTATTACGCGGTCGCCGTCGCAGGCGACATAGGTGCGCGCGCCGCCCCTGGCCTCGTTCAGCCTCGCCTTGCCCCGGAGCCAGGCGTCGAGGGTCGGGACGCCCGAGGAGAACTGCGAGATGTCATGGTGGGCGGCGAGCGGCTCCGGCGGTCCTAGCGGTCCCACTGGGGCTTGCGCGCGTAGCGCGCCTTCACGGCGGGGTCGATCTTCACCGGCGCGTCGAGCGCCGCGACGAAGTCGTCCCAGGCCTCGTCGTCGAGGGCGATGACAGGGCGCTCGTTCAGAACCTCGATCGCCGCCGCTTCGCTTGAGCGCAACACGAACTCGGTCCGGCTGACGCCGCGGATCGAGGCCGCGCGGTCGATGACGGCTAGGCGCTCGCTGGACGTGCGGATGTTCACCTGGGGCATGGCGGCCTCCTTATTCTTGGTACACTCGGGGCGGTGATATGACGCGAAAATATAGCAATTGTGTAGATAACCGGCAAGCCGCCAGCTGCGGGCGCGCCCATTGCCGGAGGACGGCGGACCGGCAGCGCAGCAAGGCGGAGGCGACCCATCGTCAGGCGGAACCGTTCGCCTCGGCTTCCAGGAATCGGAGCTGCTCGATCAGTGCATCGAATGCCGGTGCGCCGTCGCCGACGATGCGGGCGCCGCGCATGGCATCGTAGTCCGATTGCAGGGCGGCGAGTTGGTCGTCGTCGGGGATGAGACGCAGCCGGCCGTCGAGGCATTGGTCGTAGTTGGCGTTGCCGGCATGGAAGAACACCTTCTTGTGCCGGACGACGTCCGCCAGGAGAGCCCTGTCGGCGAGCGCGGCCCGGCCGACAGGGTGGGCGGCGAGGCAGGCGAGGTCGAACCAGTGGCGGGAGAGCCGGTCAGGCTTGTTCGCAAGCTGCCGGCGGTGGCATGCGACATGGATGAGCGTCGCCTTCTCCCAGAAGGTGCGCGTCGGCGAGAGGACCGTTACGGTCGCTGCCGGGTAATCGAGGCCTTCGGTCAAGGCGGCCATGTCGGGAACGATCGCGTGACGCTCGTTCGGATCGATTACGTTGCGGCCGCCGAATTCCAGCAGGACTTCGCTCGCGACATAGCTGTCGGGCGCCTCGACCGCGGACGGATAGGCGAAGCGGACGGTCTCGCCATCGTCTCCGACCTGGACGGCGTATAGGCCGTCGGCTGCGAGGCGCCCTGCGGCGGCGTCCAAGGCGGGTGCGACGACATCGAGGACATGGCTTGCGACGCGGTCCTTGAGGCGTTCGCTGAACTGCCTGGTCGCGGTACGGCTGGCGCCTTCGGCGAAGGGGTCGAAACCATCGTCGAAGGCCCGGTAGTCGAGGGTGACGTCCACATCCTCCGAGAACCGGTCGATGACGCCGTAGACCTTCGAGAGCGAGGTGCCGCCCTTGAAGGCCATCGGATGGGCATCGGGCATGGAGAAGAGGGCGTCGAGGACCCAGCAGATCCAAATGTCCTTTTCCAGGACGACGGCGGATCGCCTGGCATCGGCGGCAATGGTGCGGAGGATGTCGGCGCGCTCGCCCGCGCCGAGGGAGAGGAACGGCTCAGCCATGGGCCGGCTCCCCGGCGGCGGCGAACGCCTTCTGCATCCAGGCGGGCATGTCGGCGGAGCGCAGCTTCTCGAACTCCGCCGGACCCAGCGCGGCCTCGATGGTGGCGACGGTCTCCGGCGTCACGTTGTCCTTGCCGAGATACCACAGCGCGGAAATCGCGGCGCCGGTCGGTTCGCCCGCGAATTGCAGCCGGCGGCGGTTCGCGGTGTGGAGCATCCTAACGTCGGTGCCGGCGACCCGGATCGTTCGGGTCGAGCCGCTGGTATGGTACACAGGTGCCGCCGGCACCTGGGTGGTGAGCCTGAAACGTCTGGCGGCTTCGGCGCCGTGGATCTGGAGCGTCTCGCCATTGCCGCGCGCGATGGTCTCGACCACCTCGTGGACGTCGGGAATGACGGTGCCGACGAACCGGCTGGTCCTCGGGCGGACGAAGACGCCGTGGACGAGACGCCGGATCTCGCCTTCCGCGGCGAGGCGGGAAAGGGTCCGGTCGACGGCGCCGCGGGTGCCGTGCTTCAGGAAACGGGCGCCGGTAAAGGGCCGGCCCCGGGGCAGCATCCGTATGGCGGCTCGAACGGCCTTGGCAGTAGACATGGAATAACCCTCTTTTGTCCAAAAATATAGCAATAGTTTGGACAATTTCAAGAAATGGAATCGAACCCCGGGCGCAGGTCAGTGCTCGGTGGGGTCACCCGGTTCGGAGGTCTCGGCCTGCTTGGAGGCCGCCGCCATGGCGGTCCAGGCCTCCCGGTCGTAACCGAGCCTTCGATTGAGCTTGTCGCAGATGTTCAGCGCATCGTCCAGATGGAGGGCGATCAGCGCGGTGGGAACGTGCCCGGACAACCCCTCGATCACGATTCTGATCTGCTGCACGTCGGTCTCGACGTCGTAGGCTGGCACGAAACAGAAGTTGGGACAATCCGGCAGGGTCTGCGCGGTCATGGGATCGGTCTCCTTGTCATGCCGGGCCGGCTGCCGCCCGGGCGGCAATACGCATCCCGGCCGGGCATTGAACGGATGAATTCTCCCGGAGTCACGCGGCGAGCGGCCAGCGGTCGAGGATGCGTTTCACCGCGCCGGCATTGGGCGCAAATATGCGGGCGCGGAACGAGACGATCTCCACCGTGCAGCCCATGCGTTTCAGCGCGTCCATGTCGGTGTCCGCCGGGCCCTCGATCTCGACCCGGTCGGCGCCCATGAGGCGGCGGCGGGCGAGCCGCCAGCCGTTGGAAAGCGAAAGCGCGTTGCCGCGGTCCATCACCGCTTCGAAGGCCTCCGCGCCGGTCATGGCGGGGCCGCCGTCGAGGCCGAAGCCAACGCGGACGGCGCGAACCTGTTCGGCGTCGAGCACCCGACCGATGAGGGAGACACCGTCATCGCTGGTGAGCCGTCTGACCCGCATGTTCTCGGCGGGCAGCCGGTCCCAGACCGGCAGCAGCAGACCGGTGGCGAGCCAGAAGCGGGACTCCCGGTGGGACGGCAGCCCGGCGATCTCGGCGTCCCAGACGCGGCGCCACTCGGCCTCGCCGGCAGGGCGCCAGTTGGAGGCGTCGAGTTCCGCCCTCGCCATGGTCTCAGCCGTCGCGGGCCGGATCAGCCGCACCCGCTCCGTCACCCCGCCGTCGTCGAGCATGCGCGCGGATGCCGGGAGAATGACGGCGGCGCGCTTCGAGCGGGCGTTCACGGCGAGGTGCGGCGTACCGTCGGGCCCGGGATTGCGTCCGCCGATCTCCAATGCCGATTCCGCCGTGAGCGGCTCCAGCCTGTCGCGGCGGACGATCTCCACAAGCTCGGTGGCCGCGCCTGGGTCGGTCAGTCGCTTCGCTTTGTGACCTGACGTCAGTCGCTCCGCTTTGTGACCTGAGGCCAGTCGCTCCGCTTTGTGACCTGAGACGCCGGGATGCTCGTAGAGGGTCTCCCGGCCGGCAACGGCGAGCGAATCCGCGGTCACGGTCTCGACGCCGACCTCGTAGCTGCCGGCCTCGATGGCCTGTTCGATGTTGGCGGCGATGCGCTCTTCCAGTTCGGCGAAAAGCTGGTTCTGCTCGGCGATGGGCAGCGCCAGCAGCCGGTTGAGGAACTTCGGCATGGGCGGCAGGTCCTCCTTGAGACTGCCCTCCCAGGTGAGCTTGAGCCCGGTGGCCTTCTCGAAGCGCTCCAGGGTCCAGCCCTCGATGCGGCCGCGCCACAGCGCGCCGTAGAACTGGCGCAAGGCCGTCCGGGCGTAAATGCTCTCCAGGTTGTCGCTCTCGCGGAACAGCGCCGCGTCGCTGCCGCCCATGGCGGTCTGCGAATCCCGCTGCCCCCGCGTGATGGCGCCCAGGCTGTCGAGCCTCCGCGCGATGGTGGCGATAAAGCGCCGCTCGCCCTTCACGTCCGTGGTGACAGGCCGGAACAGCGGCGCGGAGGCCTGGTGGGTCCGGTGGGTGCGGCCCAGCCCCTGGATTGCCTGGTCGGCGCGCCAGCCGGGCTCCAGCAGGTAATGTACGCGCCGCTCGGTGTTCCCGCAGGAGAGATCCGCGTGGTAGCTCCTGCCCGTGCCGCCCGCCATGGAAAACACCAGGATGCGCTTGGTTCCGTCCATGAAGGCGGCGGTCTCGGCGAGATTGGCCGAGGCGGGCCGCGAGCGCAACGAAAAGCGTTCACCCTTGGCATCGGTGACCCGCAACACCCGCCGCGACCGGCCGGTGATCTCGGCGACGGCCTCGTGCCCAAAATGCTGCACGATCTGGTCGAGCGCCGTCGGCACCGGCGGCAATGCGGCAAGCTTCCCGATCAGCGCGTCGCGGCGTTCCTCGGCCTCCCGGCAGATCACGGGATTGCCATCGGCGTCGGTGGCCGGCCGGCTCAGGAGATTGCCGCCGTCGTCGGTGAACGGCTCCTGGAGCTGCACCGGGAAGGCGTGCATCAGGTAGGCGAGAATGGCGTCCCGGGGAGTGAGGTCGATATTGAGGTCGTCCCACTCGGAGGCAGGCACCTCGGCGATGCGCCGTTCCATCAATGCCTCGCCGGTGGAGACCAGCTGCACGACCGCCGACCGCCCGGCTTCGAGATCAGCCTCGATGGCGCGGATGGTCGAGGGGCACTTCATGCCGGTCAGCAGGTGGCCGAAGAAGCGCTGCTTGGTTCCCTCGAAGGCCGAGAGTGCCGCCGATTTTGCATTCTTGTTCAGCGTGTCCTCGCCCTGGACGATGCCGGTGGCCTCCAATGCCTCCTCGATGTTCTGGTGGATCACCTTGAAGGCGACCGCATAGGCGTCGTAGATGCGCCGCTGCTCCGGTGTCAGGGAATGTTCGAGGATGTCGACCTCGATCCCGTCATAGGCCAAGGCGCGGGCCTGGTAGAGGCCGAGGGCCTTGAGATCGCGCGCGACGACCTCCATGGCGGCAACGCCGCCCGCCTCCATGGCGGAAACGAATTCGGGCCTCGTCTCGAACGGCGTCTCGCCGGCCGCCCACAGGCCCAGCCGCCCGGCATAGGCGAGGCCGGGGAGCGTTGTCGCGCCGGTCGCGGACACATAGGCGATGCGCGCATCCGGCAGCGCATTCTGCAAGCGCAGCCCGGCTCGACCCTGCTGCGAGGGCTTGACCTCGCCGCGCTCGGACTTGGAGCCCGCCGCGTTCGCCATGGCATGCGCCTCGTCGAACACCACGACTCCGTCGAAGGCGTGGCGGTCTTCCTCGTCCAATGAGCCCGCAAGCCACTCGACGATCTGGTCGAGCCGCGAGGGTTTGCCTTGGCGGGAGGGTGAGCGCAGCGTGGCGTAGGTCGCAAACAGGATGCCCTCCTCCAGCGGGATCTCCGCGCCCTGGCGGAAACTGCCGAGGGGGATGACGTCGCTTTCCAGCCCGCCGAGCGCCGTCCAGTCGCGGCGCGCGTCCTCCAGCAGCTTGTCGGACTGCGACAGCCAAAGAGCGCGCTTCCGGCCGCGCAGGCGGTTGTCGAGGATGATGGCGGCTACCTGGCGTCCCTTGCCGCAGCCGGTGCCGTCGCCCAGCATCCAGCCCCGGCGGAAGCGCACCGGCTCCGACAGGGTCTCGCCGTCCTGGGTGACGAAGGAGGTGTCCACTTCCTCGTCGGCGTCGCCGTCCTCGCGGCAGCGGTGGACGGTCTCCCACCCGGAGCCGATCCGGTACCGCGCCGCCAGGTGCCGGGAATGGGCCTCGCCCGCCAGCACGACGCTCTCGAGTTGGGCGTCGGACAGCAGGGCGTCGGTCACCACCCGCTCCGGGAACATGGGCCGGTATGCGGGCGCGGGATGGGGCACGGCGGCCATGGCGGCGGACTGCACCAGCGGCGTCGGGTGCTCGATTGCGCCGGCCACCCGCACGGCATCAGGGCGCCATGGGGCGTAGGGACCGGCGTCATTGACAGGGGAATGGGCGGGGACATCGACCGGGCCGGTCCCGATCGTGAGTTCGGAGACCGGTCCCCAGTCATGGGCCTGCCGCGTCTCGGGCGTCGATGCGGGCTCGGAGGCCGGGCGCGTTGCAGGTTTGGGCGCGAGCGTCTTGCCGAACAGGTCGCGGGCGGGACCGGCCGGGGCCGGAATGGGTGTGATCGGCCGGCGTTGGGGTACCTGAGCGATGATGGCGTCGAGCAACTCGGCGGCGTTTTCGGCACGGGCCGTCCCGTCCAGTTTCACGTCCGGTCCGGCGCCCCGCTCCAGCACGGTGAGGCGGGTGTCGAACGCGGTGCCCCGGCGGGCATAGGCGCGCCCGGCGATCGCCATGGTGAAGACGCAGCGGGCGGGGGGATCGAGACGACCGGCGGTGTCGCCCGGCGCGCAATGGGCCGAGGTGATCGTCACCAGCCGCCCGCCCGGCGGCAGCATCGAGGCGGCCGAGCGGATATGGCGCAGATCGGCGTCGCGGGTGATGCGGTCGACACCCGGTGTAGCCGAAAACGGCGGGTTCATCAGCACGATGGTCGGTCGGACGCCGTGCAGCCGGTCGGCGATCGCCTCGGCATTGAAAGTGGTGACAACGGCCTCCGGAAACAGCCTCGTGAGAAGCCCCGCCCGAGGCCGGGCGTATTCGTTGAGATGGAGATTGCCGGCGGCGTCCGTGCCCAGCGCGCACTGGGCCATCACCGCCAACATGCCGGTGCCGGCCGAGGGCTCCAGCACGATGTCGCCGGGGCGGATGGCGGCGGCCTGCAATGCGGCATAGGCGAGCGGCAGCGGCGTCGAGAACTGCTGCAGGGCAAGCTGTTCCTCCGAGCGTTTTGTCTGGGACTGCTCCAGCGCCGCCAGGGTCTCCAGCATCTTCAGCATGCGGCGCGGACCGTCCGCACCGCCGCCGCAGGTGCGTCGCATATCCCGTCCGTAGCGCTGCATGAAGAGCACCACCGCCGCCTCGGCGGCTTCGTAGGCGTCCTTCCAGGCCCAGGCGCCCTCGGCGTCCGAGGCGCCGAATGCTTCCGTCATGGCGTCGCGGAGGGTTGCGGCATCGAGGGACCGGCCCGCCTCCAGGCGTGGAAGCAGGGCGGTTGCGGCGGCCAGCAACGCGGCAGCCTTGGAGCGGATGCCCATGGCATCGGCAATCGCGGGGGATGTGTAAAGAGGCTGGATGGGGGGCGGATGCGCGGGGGCGATGGCCGCCGGTTGGGCGTCGGGCATGGGCAATCTCCGTGCTGGAAGGGTGGCGGGCAGCGGCGGTCGGCGAAGGCCGCGCTTAATCGTCCTCGGGGAACATTATGGTCACGACCGGTTCTCCCGCATCGCCGGGGCCGATGGCCACGATGGGAAAGTGTCTGCGGGGCGGCTGGTTGCTGTCGCGGAGGTCCTTGCGGATGTCGCGCACCAGCACGCACATGGTCACGCGATCGCTGCCGGAGGCGCGGAGCGCATGGTGGCGCGCCATCCAGAGGACGTCCCACAGGCGCCCGCCCTCGTCCTGGAAGCCGAGGTATCCCTCGGGGAGGGCGACCAAGCGCTCCCAGACGGAGCGCGTGACCGCGACGGGGATACTGAAACCCGCTTCGCGCGCGGTGTCGGAGACGTCGACGAGGATGCCGTCCCCGATCGCCCGGGCGCGGGTGTAGACGGAGATGACGGGACCGAATGGGGCGGGGTTGCCGGATTGGGGCATGGTCAGGTTCCTTGCAGGGGTGAGAGGGAGGCGATTACCCAGGGAAGTCAGAGCAGGCCGCGCGCCTTGAAGCTGACCGAGCCGGTCGGGGTTACGATGATGTGGTCGAGCAGCGTCACCTCAATGGTCTTGAGCGCGTCCTTGATGGACTGGGTCATGTCGATGTCGGCCGTGGACGGGGTGGGGTCCGAGCTCGGATGATTGTGGACGGCGATGACCGCGCTGGCCCGGACCTCCAGCGCCCGCACGCAGATCTCCCGGGGATAGACCGGGGTGTGGGAGACCGTGCCCTGCTGGTGGAGCTCGTCGGCGAGGAGCCTGTTCTTGCGGTTCAAATGCAAAATCCGGAACTCCTCAACCTCCCGGTGGCCGGCGAGGGTACGGCAGTACTCGATCACCTTGTCGTAGTTGTTGAGGGTCGGGCGCACGGTGTCCGGCACATGCTCCCGCGCCATGCGGATGCCGAGCGCTTCGGCGGCCTTGAGGGCGGCGATGGCGTCATCCGACATGCCGGGCACGGTGCGGAGCCGGTCCGGCCGGGCGGCGAGCGCGCACGGCGCTGTGCCGAACATCTCCAGCAGGCTCGCGGTAAGTGCGCCGGCATCGTCCGCCGGCGGGCGTCCGGAGAGCAGCAGCTCCAGCAGATCGCGGTCATCGACCGCGTCGCGACCGGCGCGCAGGAAACGGTCCCGGAGCCGGCGGTTTGCGGCCTCGCGGATCGAGGCGGGCCCGGCGGGCATGTCGCAGAGCGGCATCTCTTCGAAACCCGGCGCGGATTCGGGCGTGGTGGCGAGCTTCATGGCAACGTCCTCCATGGGGTCGAACGGAAACGCCCCGCTCCCGGCGGGCGGGAGGGGGCGCGAGGGCAAAATGAAGACAGGATCGGCGGATACCGAACCCGGCCGGGTCAGTGGGCAGGGGCCCCCGGCGCCGGTCCGGTCGGGCCGAGCTCGACCGCGACCGTCCTGTCGCGCACGGTCACGGTGACGGTGCGGTCCCGGGGGCAGAGCCACATCAGATCGCGCCGGACGGCCTCGGCGATGGACTGCCGGCAGGCGTCGTCGTCGCTGAGCAGAAGCCGGGTCGCCAGATGCAGCGCGTGCTCGTCGAAGCGGTCGAGCTGGGTGTCGTAGCTGTCGGCTTCGGCGTCGTCGGACGGCGAGAAGAAGCCGTTCCGGAGCAGTTGGGCGAGCTCGTGGGGCTGGAGCGCGCTGTCCCGGGTCACCAGGGGCACGGCGTCGTCGAGCCAGAACCAATCCTCGCCCGCGAAGGCGAGGTCGGTCGGCAGAACGAGCGCGTCGGCCGGTCCGTCCGCCGCCCGGACGGCGAGTTCGATGCTGACCGCTTCCGGCCTGGGCGGCGCCATTGCGGCCGGCCCCGCCCGTTCCGGCAGCGGGGTGTCGTCGAGCGCATGGCGCTTGCCGTCCAGCGTCACCTCGACCGCGATGCCGGTGGCGCGGTCGAGGGCGTCGTACCAGCCATAGCCCACCAGCCTCCGGTCGGCCTCGAACAGGCGGTGGGCGACGCCCTCCCGCTCGGCGGCGCGCCACAGCGCCTGGGCTTCCGGCGGCTCGGGATCGCACTCCATGACCAGGGCGTCCGCACCAGCCGGGGCGGGCTTCGGCGGGTCCCGCCAATCGTCAACATTGGCGATGGAGGGCCGCCAGGGGCGAAGCAGGGCAGGCGGCGGCGCGATGTCGATGCCGGCCCCGCGGGCCCTCTCGCGGTCCTCGAAGGCGGGACGAGGGTTCGGATCGGCCGCCATGGCGCGGTAGATGGCCAGCCGGGCCGCCTCGCGCATGTCCATGAGGAACGCGTTCTCGACCGCCTCCTTGCGGGCAGGCAGCACCAGTTCGAGGTCCGGGCAGTTCTCCACATCGGCGAGGACGGACCAGGCCGGACCGTGGACGGTTTCGATGGTGGGCAGGCCGGCGGTCAGGGTGAGGCCGAAGAAGTTCAGGTCGGGGTTCCTGTAGCCGGTACGGCGGTTGCGGAAGACCCCGAAGACGAGACCCCGCCATGGCTCGGCGTGGACCGCGCCGTCGAGAAAGGCACGCCGCGGCAGCTCTTCCGGGCCGTCCGCGTTGTCTTCGGTGCAATCCTCGAAGATCACCGGCAGCGGGTAGTGCCGGGCGGCGGTCTCGGCCGCGTTGTGGATTGCGGCGGCGGACTCGCTCGCCTCGAACGAGATTGACGTCCCATGGGGAAACGGTACGCATTCGTCGGCGCGGACCTCGGCCTCCGTTTGGCCCAGGAAATGCGCCGGTTCCAGCCCGACCCGCCAGCCGGGCGCCATCTGCCCGTCCGTCGAACGCGGCCGGGACGAGACGGCGCAGTTGCGGCGCGCCAGGCTGGCGAAGCCGAAGCCTGCGGCGTCCTCGCGGCGGACCAGGTCGTCGTCCCAGCCATTCTCGCCGAAGCTGAGCAGGATGGCGGGATCGGCGATGCCGGCGCCGTCGTCGGAAATGGTGACTGTGAGCGGCGACTCGCCGGTCTCCGGGACGTCGTCCGCGGGACCACGGGCGGGGGCGGCAACCGAAATGTTCACCCTCGTGGCGCCGGCGCGGCGGGAGTTCTGCAGGGTCTCGGCGAAGATGTCGGCCAGCGTGGCGGCGTAGATGCGGGTAACCCGCTTCACGGCGCTGTCGTGAATGCGGGCGCGGATCGTGCGGTTCATGTGGTTCAGGCGGTTCATGAACGGGCCTCCATGGAATTGCGGAAACGGAAGCGCCCCGCCTGCGTCGATGAGCCGGCGGGTCGCTTCCTTGGGGTAGGATGGCTACTGGAGGCGGCGAAGGAACTCGGGGACCTCCCGCAGGTCCGGATCGGTCTCCCCGGCATCGCCGCGATCGGCGTCTGGAGCGGGTTCGACCGTGTCCGCGGCGCCGGTGTCGGCTTTCTCCGTCACGCCGTCCGACGGATCCGGTTCGGAAGCGGTTTCCGTCCCATGGCCGTTGCCGCTGGAGGCGCGCGGCGCATCCGGCGTCGCGGTTCCGGCGTCGGCGCCGGCATCAACGGGAGCTTCCGCGGGTTCCGGGGCCGGGGCGGACCCGGCCGGATCGGTGCCGGCGTCTGCCTGGGCATCCCCGTCGTCTCCGGCCGTCCGGCCCTTGTCGAACGCCGCGAACCCCGGCGGGATCCAGGCGAGCGCGGCGGCGTGCATCGCGGCGCTCACCCCGGCCGGCGGGTTGCCGGAGGCAAAGGCGGCCTCCATGGCCTCCGCCAGCGCGGGCTTCTTGTACTTGGACCGCGCAGACGCCCAGGCGAGGCCGAACACCGTGCGGGCGATGTCGAGGATACGGCTCTTGTTGATCCGCGACCACAGCATCCCGGCGGTCGGACGGACATGGGCCGCGAAGTCGATGTCGAGCCGGGCGATGGTGGCTTCCAGCTCGGGGCGCGCCTGGGGTTCGAAGGCGAGCTGTCCCTTCACCGTGCGCGCGACGCAGGCGGCGAACAGCGCCTCCTTATCGGCCCGGGGCAGGGCACGGAGCGCCGCGAAGGATTCGCCGTCGTCCTCGATCTCCAGCCAGTCGAACGACAGGGGGGAGCGGTCCTCCAGCATGGCCTCGCCCGGCGACCAGCCGGCGAAGTCGGCGTCGTTCATCCGGGTCATGGGCCGGTCCCGGGTCTCGTTGACCGCGATGTCGAGGGCCTCGCTGGGGTAGCCCCGCGCGAACACGGCGCGGCCCATCTGGAACAGCGCGAGGTCGAAGGCGGCCTCGAAGTCGCCGGCGAGCTTTGCTTTGACCAGCGCGGTCCGGATCGAGCGCAGGTCGTCAGCGAGCCCGATGCCGATGCCCGTCTCCTTCCGCGCCTCGGCCTCGGGATCCCTCGGCTCCGCCATGGGCTGGGAGACGGCCGGGCCGGTGGTGTGTACGCCGTGGGCCGCGGCGTCCGGGTCATGGCCGTTGCCGGCCTGGGCGTCGGTATCGCCGGTCCGGTCCTCCTGGGCCTGCTTCGGCATGTCCTCGGGCCTCACCAGCCCCTGGATGGGGTACATCGCGCCGTCGCGGCCGATGGTGACGATACAGCCGGCCATGGCGAAGTCCTCGCGGCGGAACACGGCGCGGGCCTCGACAGCGCCCTCGATCTCGTCGAGGCGGGCCTCGATGGCCTCGGCTTCCGCGACCAGCTCCTCGGTCCACTGGTCGTCGTCCATGCCTTGGAGCTCGTCATAGCGGGCCTCCAGCTTCTTGATCTCGGCCCGCTCCGCGTCGGTGGGCGTACCGGGCTGGGGCTCGATGCGGCCGAAGCGGGCGGTGTCGTCCCACGCGGTCTCGATCATGGGAACTGCCCACTTCCAGCGGGTCGCCAGCTCGTCGGCGGCCGCCTGGAGCTTGTCCATGGCAAGCTTCTCCAGCAGCACCGGGTCCTCGAACCAGACGCCGTTCTCGTGTTCGTCGGCGAACAGGTCGCGCATGACTGCGCCGCCGGCGGCCTCGTAGTCCTCGACGCCCACGAACCGGGCGATGGCCGTGCGGCCCGGCACCCGCTCCTCGGTGAGCAGGCGCTTCACCTGCCCGGCCGACGGGCGGTAGTCCTGGGCCGAGACCTGTTCCCAGACCGCCATCTGGCGCTCCCGGTCGGTGGTGACGGCGAAGGCCTTCAGCACTTCAAGGTCGATCTCGTCGGCCCGGTAGGCATTGAGCAGTTCGGGGGCGGCGTTGCCGAGGCGGAGGCGCTGCTCGACCATGCGCTCTGAAGCGCCGAACCGCGCCGCGATCGCCGCGACCGACTGGCCGGCCTTGACCAGTTCGGAGAAAGCGACAACCTGGTCGGCGGGGTGCATGGCGATGCGGACGACGTTCTCGGCGAGCGAAACCTCGGCCGCCCTGGCGTCTCCGGATCTGACCTGGCAGGGCACGGGATGCTCGGCATCGAGCACCTTGTCCTCGACCAGCGCCTGCATGGCCTTGAGGCGGCGCCCGCCGGCGACCACGGCGAAATTCTCCATACCATCCTCGTCGGGCTCGTCCGGCCGGACGATCAGGTTCTCCAGCAGCCCGAGGGCGGCGATGGAGGCCTTGAGCTCGGTGTCGGCACAGGCGTCGGGCGGCGTCTTGCGGACGTTCTCGGGCGCGAGCGCGAGCCGGGAGAGCGAGATCTCCCGGATGAGCGGATTGGTCCCGGGGGTAATGAAGTTCATGCGAACCTCCCTCGTTGGTGTGTGGAATAGACGGAAGCGGGGTCGGAAACGGCTCCCGCCGGTCCCGTCCCCGCCGCCCGGACCCGCGCCCCGCTCCGCCTCCCGGCGGCGTTGCGGGCGAGTGGGGGAGGCAGCGGGCCGTTGGAGCAATACGGAATCGTCAGGGGGACGTGCTGGTTTGGCAATCGGTGAAACGGCGGGCACCCTTCTCTCCCGCCAACATTAGCTGGCGATGTCGATGCGTTCCCCCCAGGGCTCGCGGTTCCAGTCGTCGGGCGGGTCGCTCCAGTTGACCCAGATGACATCGAAACCGGGCACCACCTCGGGGTAGCGGGAGCACTCCATGTCGGTGAAGTAGAGGCAGACCGCGGGCTGAATTCCCCTCTCGTCGAGCCACTCGAAGCCGGGCCGGAAGTCCGTACCGCCGCGCCCCTTGAGCGCGATCTCCTCGGGCAGGTCGTCGGGCGCGTATTCCGCCGCGTCCTGCAGGGCGGCATCGACCTGGAGCACGACGACGCGCTCGGGCCGGATCTCGGCCGCGATCTCGCGCAGCTCGGCCCAGAACGTTGCCAGCGTCGCCGCGGGCAGCGAGCCCGAGGTATCGACGATGACGGCGATGGTCTCGATGCCCTCGGAACGGATCGAGGGGAGATAGAGTCCGGAATCGATAAAGCGCCGATTGGGCAGGCTCCAGGAATAGTCGCTCTTGGCCGCGTCGGTCATGTAGCGGCGAAGCAGGGTTCGCCAGTCCAGCGTGCCGGCATGGGCGCCCTTCACCGTCTCCTGGACCCGGCCCGGAACCTTGCCCTCGGCCCTGGCGATGTTGAGGGCCTGGTGCATGGCCTCGTCCCAGGCCTGCTCTTCGGCGGCGACATCCACGGGCGTATCGCCGGAATCGCCGTCATCACCCGCCTGCGCGCCGGCGTCCATGACCTCTCCGGTGCCGGCGGGATCGTGGCTCGGCGGCGCATCGGATGGGCCATTCCCGCTCTGGCCGCTGCCGTCCCGGCTCTGGCCGTTCCCGTGTTGAGCATCCTGGCCGCCACCGTCGTCGGCGGAATCGGACGGACCGCCGGTGCTGTCGTCACCGCCGTCGGGGGAGGATGGTGCACCCGCTGAGTCGCCTGCGGCTCCAGCAGTGCCGGACGAGGCATCGCCATCGTCACCCGTATCGCCGTCCTGGGGCACCGGCAGGCGGTCATAGGCCTGCTCGACGGTGAGATCGTCCCAGGCCTCGGCGTCCGGCGGCAGCGTGAACCCCGCGTCCCGGATGAGCGCATGGGTGACCAGCTGCGAGGCCATCTGCCATCGCTCCGGGTTGCGCTCGCCCCGCCGTGTGTGATGCTTCAAGGCACAGGCCATCACCACCCGCGCCATGGCGGTCTCGATCAGATGCGCCTCGGTCTCCGCAACCCACTCCGGCGAATAGCGGATCTCGTGGCCGTCGGTGGCCAGGGTCTCGCGGGTGGGATCGGACCGGAGCGGGAGCCGCAGAACCAGGCTCCCGAAGAAGGGCTGCCTGCGCAGCAGTTCGGTCACGCAGTCGCTGACCCGGAGCGCCGATTCGCGATGCACCCGGGCGTCCATCACGCGGCCTCCCGAGCGGGCTCGCTCCGTGCCCCGAAATACCCCGCGAACTTCTCCGCGAGCTCGTTCGCGTCGCGCTTCACCTGGGCGCGGGCCGCCGGATCGAAGGTCTTGGACGGGCGCAGCGCGTCGGGCTCGACGCCGGCGATCTTCTCCTTCACCTGCTCGCAGAGCCGGGCCAGGGTCTCATCGCCGAAGATGTTGAGACGCGGCACCACGTCGACGAGATCGCGGATGTTGGAGATCATGGTGTCGCGGAACACCAGCGGCTTGCCGTCGTCGTCCTCCCGCAGCCGCTCGGAGACGCGCTCGACGGCCTCCCCGATCCGCCGGTAGAGGTCGCCGACGGCGCCGTGGAGCTGCTCCTCGACATGGCGCTCGATGTCGCGCTTTACCCGCTCGGTATCGTCGGAGGCGAGCTGGGCGATGAAATGGTCCGCATCCGGCACCGGCGTGATGCGGTAGCGGATGGCGAACTTGCCCTGGAGGTCCTCCTTGGAGGGATAGTCCTCGATGCGGAAGAGCTTGCCCAAGTCGAGCCGGGCCTGGTCGATGTAGTCGTCGTAGTCCTCGATGAAGCGGGCGCGGTGGCGCACGACCCGCTCGCGCAAGGACTCCATCATCTCGGTGTAGTGCTCGTAGTTGGCGACGGTGAGCAGCCGCGCGCCCTTGTCGTCCCAGGGAAGGGAGTTGGCATAGTGCCTGGTCCTCGCCTCGCTCATGGTGGCGGTGAGGGCGGCGAAGGCGGCCTTGGGCAGCAGGCGCTTGTTGTAGCGCCCGGCGCCGGTCGAGGCTTCGTGGGCGGCGGCGACATGGTCGCTCGCCTGGCGGTCGTAGAGCCGACCGGACCAGGCTGCGATGTGCAGGCCGACCAGCATGGCGTCGCGGTTGAGGTCCATGAGTTTGTCCTTATCCGTTAGCGGAGCGTCCACAGGGGGACATCCGGGAATGCGGCGGGATTGCGCCGCGCGGCCTCGTTCACTGGGTCCTGGCCGCGGCCCAGCGGATGAAGGCGGGCGAGCGCTGGAGCGCGGGCTCCCGGCGCACGCAGGCGCCGACCAGGGATTCCCCCACCTCGCGGCGGAGCCGCGTTGCGTAGGTGACGATGGCGTCGAGGGTGACGTCGGAGGCCATCCGGTAGAGCGAGCCGCAAAGCGCCATCAGCGTGCTGGCGTTCTCCGGGATGTCCGCGTTCTCCGGGTCGTTGATGACCGCCCTGGGGTGGGGCAACTCGCGCCAGACCTTGAGGAACGCGGTGAACTGCACCGCCGCGGCCTCGCCCACCGTGCCCCGGAACAGCGCCCGCTCGACCTCCGGATCGAGGCCGTTGCGGTTCTTGACGATGTTGGACGCGAACTCCCAGCTCCGGGGGCTCGGGAAGGCGTGCTCCCTGGACTGGGGATCGAAGTCGTGAAGCAGGTCCGGCTGCAACTCGATGAAGAACAGCACTTCCGGGGCAATCCCGTTGGCCGCGCCCCAGGCGCACCAGTCGTTCGCATCGACCCGAATCTCGAGATGGACCAGGCGGTTGCTGAGCGGCGCCGGCATGCGATGCACCACGGCGCGGTCGGCATCCCGGTTGCCGCAGGCGATCAACGATGCGCCGTCGGGCAACTCGTACTCCCCGCACTTCCTCTCCAGGAAGAGCTGGTAGAGGGCGGCCTGCACCATCGGCACCGCGGACGGCAGCTCTTCCAGGTTGATGAGCCACAGTCCGGGGTCGTCTGTCGGCGGCAGGAACACCGGCGGCGCCCAGCGGGTGCGGTCGGCGCTGTCGCGCCACGGAATGCCCCGCAGGTCCACGGGATCGAGCAGCAGCGCGCGAACGTCGACATAGTTGCGGTTGGCGGCGTCCGCGACCTGCCGGGCGATCATCGACTTGGCCGCCCCGGGTGGTCCCCACACCATGGTCGGCTGGCGGGCGTCGACTAGCAGGGCGAGAACCTCGGCGAGTTCGCTCGGGCGCAGGGTGTAGTCGGCGGAGATGGTATCGGGAAGGGTCATGGGCATGCTCCGGAATGGCGGGAAGGCGGCGCGGGCCGCCCCCTCCGGGCGTCCGGCCTTCGCCCCGCCCGGGCCGGCCTCGTCTCCTTGTGGCCGGACGGCATGCGGCCGGCCGAAGTGACGGCTGCGGGGCGCACCACCGGCGGGCGATCTCCGGCGGCGCGGGGGGCAACGGTGGCAGTGGTGGTCCCGGATGGGGCGGCCGGGCGGGAGTTGACGGACGGCTTGCAAGGTCCGCCAGGTCGGCGCTAACCTGCGGGCATGCGAACCTGGAGCGACAACCTCAAGGCGGTCGCGCGGGCCCTCTGTGCGAAGACGCTGGCGCATGACAGCATCAGCGAGGAACAGCTCGCAGCCGATGTCGACATGTGGTGGCACCGTGTGGCGGCGGACCTCGAGAGCGGAATCATCGACGAGACCGACGACGACCGCAACCTGGCGGCCTACCGCGACTGGATGCGCCGCCACCCGGCGAGCCGCGCGGTCTGGGAGACTGCGCGGTTCGGAGCGCCGCTACCTCGAAACTGACCGGACCCGCGGCCGCGCCGGGGGCCCCCCTTCATGCCTTGGGACTGGGGGTAGCGGCAAGCCGTCCGAAACACTTGCTGTGCGTCGCGCTGCATTCCAATCGGCTTACTGATGCGGCGGAGCAGGCTTTGCAGGATCGGGGCTGGACGATTGAGCGGTTATGAGTATTAGCCAGGAAGAAGTTAGATGGGACAAAAATGGTCGTAGTTTTTGAACTATGAGTGGACATTTTCAAATGAGAATGAATTCGTAGGATTATCTAACTTATTGATTTTAAATGTCTAAAATGGTAAATCTCGTTGATCTAAAATTCACAGGCCGTTCTAAAGAGATGGTGTTATAAATAGAGCAGTGTGACATATTCTCGGGAAGATGCTATTTTCCCTTATATGTCGGACGATATCTATGAGTTGCTCACGAAGAACGGTCCGGGATTGACGACGGAAATAATTTCTGCGCTAACCGGGAAAGGGATCAGTGGCGTTGCCGCGAGAAAGCGTGTTCAACGCGCTCAAGGGCGGTACGAGCGTTTCGCCGGGATCCGCTTTGAAAAAAATGCGCGTTTCATTTATCTGGAAGATCAGTACGGCGATCAACGATTTTGGGAGAATTTTGAAGAAGCGTGCCACCAAGCGGGAAAGTCATACTGGGCCGCCATCACAACGTTGAAATCGCGCGGTGGGGTTGCACCTCTTAAACTGTTCCCAAGAGTTGCAGGGACGCCAAGCGCCCGTAAAGGTCAGTTATCGCCGGATAGAATTTTAGAACGGCTTTCAAAGGTACATTTGCTGGAAGAATTCAGTGAAGGTGAACGAGAGTATGTTCGTTTCAAACCATTCTATTTTCCTCGTGCTTCCTTGTCTCAAGTACGGGCCAATGAATTGGCGGAAGAGATTGCGCTATTGGGTATCAAAGACTGGGCGCGTAGGATTGGTTTCGGTAGTTACGGAAAGTTTGCAACGAGATATGAAGCTGATCCACCCGTTGTGTCAGGCATTACCTGGGACCTTACGGCTCCGTCATATATGCGCCCTCTTGTATCTGTTCGAAATGGTGCCGCGATTCCCGGATTCTTCGCCTGTGACATAAATTTACGGGATGTGATCAGAAAGGCGGAGGCAGAAGCTTTTCTCAGGAAATGCGACATGGCCGCCGCGCCTCAAAAAGTCTCACCAATTTTGCCCATGATGGTCGGGCATGTTTTTGAAACCGAGGCCCTGAGCTTGCTCAAAGGAAAGGGAATCCTCGCAGTTTCACTAAGAAATCTTTTTGGTGAAGAGTTGGCGGAGGCACTTTGTGAGCTTGTAGAAATGCTGACTGATCTCGGAAGGAAGATATCCGGTGATCCCGATCGACTCATTAGAGTGATGAATAGCCTGAGTAAGATCAAAGGCGCCTCAGATAATCTGCTGGGGGACTTGTTTGAGCTTGTTATCGGGAGTGTCGTTAAAGATGTGGAAGGCGGCTATTTAAAGACCGGAGAACGAGGCAGGGATACGAAATCGGGTCGCGAGGCAGAGATTGATGTTCAACTTGACCGTGGTGCCGACAAAGGCGTTCTGGTCATCGAATGTAAGGCTAAGAATCCACGAGCTCGGGTTGCTGAAAGCGACATAAAGAATTGGTATGAAGATCGTGTGCCTTTGATCTATTCGATCTTGAGCAACGGGGGAACATACACTGAGAAGCCGTTTCGCTTTGAACTTTGGTCAAATGGGCAATTTTCCGCTTCAGGCCTGTCTTGGTTGAAAAAGCAACAATCGGATTTCGGAGGTTACACTATTGGTTGGAAGGAAGGCCCAGGACTGAAGGTTTATGCCGACAAAGCAAAAAATAAATCACTGCGGGATATGCTGAACGAACACTATTTTCGGAGTGCACTCAAAAAGGTGCTTTAAGGCGAACACTGTTTGGTATCGCAGCAGCGTGATTCAGGATTCCACTGCACCCTAAACTTGCATCGACCAAACCGTGTCTAACTCGCTCATAGGACGTGGACCACAAACTGGGGGCAGACCGCCGGCGAGTTTGCGTCTCGGTAAACCTTGGTTCAGTGAGGAAGACCACCCACTTGCGACTATCATCTTCGCCCACAATTTGTGAGTGTAGTTCGCAGTAATCGAAGGTCACCTATTGGGGATCGAGATTTGGTCTTCCATCAAGAAAACGAACCGTTGTTCAGAAAGGTGATCTATCCGCTGGCCTGCCCTTATTGAGTGGTCCACCGTGTGTGGACGCCCCTGGTGACGCAAGCATTTTCTTCGGTCGGCTCGGTGCATGCGGTCAGGCGCTGTCGTGTGTCCGGCCTCTCATTGCGGCACGTTACACGCCGCGGGCCCTCATGGAGATGCGCGGACCGGGTCCATATCGCTTATGCGAGCTCGAAAGCTCTGCGGCCGGAAGCTGGTTTTCCCGATCCCGTCTCGATTGACCGTTTGCCCTTGCCTTTCCTCAGACTTGCCCGCGTCCCCGACAGCTACCCGCTTTGCCGCCTCTCAGGCGGCTGCGGGAGCCCGGTAACTCTCTTTCTTCGTCATCAGCGCCCAGACGATGCGGGCCATCCGGTTCCATAGACGCCCCTTGCCTCTCTCTTGGCGTTAACGACACCGCCAACTTGGCACATTGCGATGCCGTCGGGAGGGGCGTCCACTCCATCGCTTAAGTTATCCGCCGTCGGCTCCTAACGGCGCGTTCAGGCTTGGAAGAGACACGGGGCGGGGGTGCTGAAACTCGTCCCACGCTTCGACGAAGAACGGGATCAGTTCCTTATAGGCGTGTCTGAAGTACGCGTCATTTCTCAGGACGTAGTCTTCGTGGAACTGCAATTCAGGGGCGAGCTCCGGCTCCACTGAGACGCGGCGGATCGTGGAAACAATGTTGGAGGCGGCGGCCCCTCCGACGCGGTGGTGGGTTGACATGCCCGGCAAGCGTGTCTGCCAACCGCAGGAGGGTATCGCCCCGGGGCTGATCTACCTTGCCCTGCAGATATTTGTACACCTTCTGCTCATCGAGGCCGGTCCGACGTGCAAGTTCCCGTTGGCTCCAGCCTTTCCAGGAAAGGGCGCGCCATAAGCGTTTTGACCAGTGATCCATTTGGCATCCTGAGAAATTAATTCCAAGTGGCTATCTATTATTCCAATTGGGCCGGAAAAAACCAGGACTCTTGGACTAATTGTCGTACGTTTGGCAGAAGTTGTCCGCCCATTCGGATAGTCTGCTAATGGGATGGACCGGCTGCTTTCTCTGCTGGTTGGCCTGCAAAGACTTCGAAGCTTCATTCCCCGCTTCGCCGTGAAACTGAGCCCGCAGGGGCCGCCGGTTATTCCGCCGACTGCGACCGGGGACGTTGAGCGCGACTTCGGGCTAACGGTAACGCTGAGCTTGGCCGGCATGCGGAGACTGGCCGTTCTTGGTGATTGCGGCCGACATGCTCAGAATTTGTACGTCACATCCGGGGATTGACAACGATAATGTTGCCAACGATACTGTTGCCAACATTATCGTTGGGGTTGAGCATGATTCGAAAAGGCGGCAGCAACTGGGTCGACGGAGAGAACTTCTTCGATCGGGAGACGGAACTGAAAGCGTTGGAAGAGCGGGTGCGGGAAGGAACCCACACCCTGCTGACCGCGCAGCGGCGGATGGGCAAGACCAGCCTCGTCCGGGAGCTGCAGCGCCGCCTGGCCGAAACGGGAGACTTCGAGGTCGTCTTCGTCGATCTGGAAGCGGCTACCGATCCGGCCGATGCGATTGCCGAAATCGGCGTTCATGCGAAACCAGTGGGCGCGGCGTGGGATCGGATCAAGACCGGCTTCGCCAATTTGATGAGAAGCGCCGGCGGCAGGATCGAGGAACTCTCGGTTGCGGATCTGAAGGTGAAGCTACGGGCCGGGATTGATGCCGGTAATTGGCCGCAAAGAGGCGACGCGATCTTCGCCGCCTTGGCGGAAAGCGGCCGGCCGGTCGTACTCGCGATCGACGAACTGCCGATACTCGTAAATCGGTTGCTAAAGGACGAGGCGGGTCGCATCACGCCCGAGGGGACGCGCCAAGCGGATGCGTTCCTGAGCTGGCTGCGCAAGGCGGGGCAAGCCCATCGGGACCGGGTCACGCTGATCCTGTCGGGCAGCGTGAGCCTGGAGCCGCTGTTGGAACAGGCCGGGCTCAGTGCCCAGGCCAATATCTTTTCTCCCTATGACCTGAAGCCGTGGAACGACGAAACGGCTGTTAACTGCCTGGGTGCGCTTGCCGAGTCCTATGAAATCGATTTTACGCCGGAAGTCCGACGGGAAATGTGCCGCAGATTGCGTTGCTGCATTCCCCACCATGTGCAGATGTTCTTCGACAGAATGCACGATCACTTGCGGCGCGCCGGGCGGAAAGACGCCTCGCTGGATGATGTTGAAAGAGTCTATGGGCAGGAGATGCAGGGCGTCCGGGGGCAGGTGGACCTGCAGCATTACGAGGATCGACTGGACACGGTCCTCGGGAGAGCGGGTTACACGGTAGCGCTGGAGATTCTGACGGCAACGGCCGTCAACGGCAATATCGCCGCCGAGACGATCGACCGGTACCGCGGCTATTTCGCGGCGCGTGAGGCGCAGGACGGAGATGGCACTCCCGCGGTCGATCATGTACTGCACGTGCTGCAGCACGACGGCTATTTGGAACCCGGGGACGGCGGTTACCGGTTTGTGTCCGGTCTGATCGAGGACTGGTGGCGCGGGCGTTACGGGCAGAGCTTCGTGCCCGTGTTCGACCGGCAGCGCTGAGAACGGGAGCCGGGCCGATGGCTGTGACCGCCAGAAAATACAATCCGGGATTTCTCTCGAACGACGAACTGGTCGCGACCTTCTGCGTCCGGACGGCGGAATACGAATCCCTGATCGAGGCGCTGCGGGAATGTTCGGGCAGCGCCAACACCCATCAGATCGTGATCGGGCCGCGCGGCAGTGGAAAGACGAGCCTCTTGCTGCGGGTTGCGGCGGAGGTGCTGCTTGATGCGGATCTTTCGGCGCGCTTCTTCCCGATCATCTTCGCGGAGGAAAGCTACGAGGTCTCGACCGCCGGCGAGTTCTGGCTCGAATGCGTCTCCCGGCTGGCCGACCAGATGCCGCGCCGGGATGGAGATGTCGACCTGCACCGCACCTTCGAGGAACTGCGTACAATCCAGGACGACCGGATTCTGGAGGACCGGTGCCTCGGGGTGCTGCAGGACTTTGCCGACCGGGAAAAGAAGCGCCTCGTTCTGATCGTCGAGAACCTGAACATGATGTTCAGGGACATGGCCGACGACGATGCGGGCTGGCGGTTGCGGAAGGCGCTGCAGACCGAACCGCGGATCGTTCTGCTGGCGAGCGCGACCAGCCGGTTCGACCAGATGGACGATCCGAAGGAAGCCCTCTACGAGCTCTTCCGGGTGATCCGGCTGCAACCTCTGGACACGGAAGGCTGCGCGACCTTGTGGCGGACCGTGTCGGGGCAGGCGCGGGAGCTGCAAACGATCAAGGCGCTGCGGATTCTGACCGGCGGCAGTCCCAGGCTGCTGACGATTTTGGCCCGGTTCGGCGCGAACCTGTCGTTCCGCGAGTTGATGGCCGATCTCCTGGATCTGGTCGATGACCATACCGAGTACTTCAAGAGCCACCTTGATGCGCTCCCCGCGCAGGAACGAAGAGTGTATCTCGCCCTTGCCGATCTCTGGAAACCGGCGAATGCGCGCGAGATCGCGGATCGGGCGAGGCTGGGGACCAGCAAGTGCAGCGCCCAGCTTGCCCGTCTGGTCGACAAGGGCGTGGTCGAGGTGAGCGGCGGCAGCGCACGGCGTAAGCTCTATTACCTGACCGAGCGGCTCTACAACATTTACTACCTGATGCGCCGGGCGCGCGGACCGGCGCCGCTCATCGATGCGCTGATCCGCTTTATGGCGGCCTACTACTCCACCGACGAGCTGAGGGAGTTCGGCGCCCGCATGGCGCTGGAAGCTCTGGGGTTCGACGGTGGTGAGTTGGCCCTCTGCCGGATGACATTCGAGCGTCTCGTCGAGCTGCCGACCCTGGAAACGCATCGTGACGAGTTGCTGTCGCTTGCGTCGCCTGCCTTTGCGTATGCGCCGAGGGAGTTCTCCGCGGTACCCCAGGCGCCGTCGGCCGCAACGGTGCTCTCGGGCAAAGCGCTGGCGCTCGCGGAAAGGGACCGGTTGGAGGACGCCATAGCGGCATGGGACGAGGTCGACCGGAAGTTCGGGGCAAGTGATTTGCCGGCGGATCGTGAACAGGTGTCGCTGGCGCTCGTCAACAAGGGAAAGGCGTTGGGCCGGCTGGGGAGAGTGGAAGAGGTATCGGCAGTGTGGGACGACGTGGTGCGGCGTTTCGGGGCGGACGACGGCGAGGGTCACCCTCTGGCGGTAGCGACGGCGCTCGCGAGCAAGGGCGGAATGCTGAATAACATGGATCGCCACGCGGAAGCGCTGGCGGCCTGGGAGGAGGTCGTGCGACGCTTCCGCGGGAGCCCGACGCTGGAGCTTCAGACGCTGGTGGCCAACGCACTAGTCGGGATGTCGGTCGCGCTGAATACGTTAAACCGTCCCCAGGAGGCACTGGAGGCCTGCGATGGAATGCTGGAACGCTTCGGAAATAGCGGTTCGCCCAGGCTTCACAGTGAAGTGGCGGCGGCCATGGTCGGACGGGGTCACGCGTTCCTCGCGTTGAACCGTGTCGACCAGGCGATAAACGCCTGGGGCGCCGTGGTGGAGCGTTTCGGAAAGAGCGACTCTCCCAGAATCCTTGAACAGGTGGCCTCGGCGCATGCGAATATCGGCACGGGCCTCTTTCGGTCGGGCAGATTGGAGAAGGCGCTCGCCGCGTTCGATGGGGTTGTGCAGAGCTACACGGGAAGCGATTCGCCGATCCTTCGGGAGGTGGTGGCGCGCAGTTTCGTTAACAGAGGCAACGTGCTGGCCGCCTTGAAGCGGGAGACGGAGGCGCTTTCTTCATGGGAAGAAGCAATCAGGCGCTTCGAGGCGGGCGGTTTGCCGGATGCGGCGGAACCGTATTGCAACGCGCTGATGAACCGGGCGGTGGCGCTGCACAACGCGGGAAGGTCCGTGGAAGCGCTGCAACTGTTGGCGGAGGTGGTGGAACGCTTCGGGGCCGACGACCGGACTGGAATCCTTGCCATGGTTGCAGATGCCCAGATGAACAGGGGCGCCTTGCTGGAACAGCTGGGCCGATCTGAAGAGGCGCTCGCGGTCTGGCAGCAGGTCGAAGACCGTTTCGGGACCAGCGATGAGCCGGAGAGGGTCGCGCTGGTCGCAGGCTGCATCCAGCACAGGTGCGCGGGCCTGTTCAAGCTGAACCGGACGGAAGAGGCGCTCGCGACTTGCGACCGGGCGATCGACCGGTTCGGGCAAAGTGTCGTGCCGGGAGTGGTAGATGCGGTCGCGGGGATTCTGCTCAACAAGGGTGTTGCGCTCTTTACTGCAAACAAGAATGAGGAGTCGCTGGGAGTATGGGACGAGATCGAACGGCGTTTCGGAAACCGCGACGAGCCGGCGATTTCGAAGCACGTTGCCTCGGCCCTCGTTGGTAAGGGCACGACGTTCGCCCGTATGAACCGGCAGGAGGATGCGATCGAAGTATGGAACGACGTCCTGCGCCGGTTCGGGGAGGACGATATACCCCTATATCACGAGGAGATTGCGACGGCTATCCTCAACAGCGTGGCGGTGCTGGGCTCGTTGAATCGGCCGGAAGAGGCGCTTGAGGCCTGCGATGAGGTGTTCCGGCGGTTTGGAAGCAGCGAGGAGCCCCACGCTCTTGGGGCAGTCGCACAGACTCTCGTCCATAAGGGCGCCTTGCTGGTCGCCGTGGACCGGACCGAGGAGGCGTACGCCGCGTGGGACGAAGTTGTCCGGCGCTTCGAGGCGAGCGATGTGCCGGCGCTTCGCGACGCGGCGGAATCGGCTCTGTGCAGGCGGGCATATCACGAATTGACCGAGGGCCGCGCAAAGACCGCGCTCGGATTTCTCGACCGTGCGTTGCTACAGGGGCGGGCGGGAAGGCTGGATAGCAAATTGCGGGGCCATTTGATCCGAGCCCGGGCGCACTTGGCGGAAGGCGATGGCGAAGCATGCGCCGGGGATGTCGAGACGGCATTGTCGATACTGCCCGAACTGAACATGTTGCCGAGGGACGTGCTGGTGGCCCTGGCCGATCTCTCGGCGGGTGTTGGGCCGGAGAGGATGTGCGATCTTATCAAGTCGTCGCCCGACGGCGATCTCCTGCTTCCGCTGAGGACGGCGCTGGAGCGGGAACTTGGGTTGGAGCCGAGGGTTGCGAGGGAAGTCGAAGAGATTGCCGAGGACATACGCCGGGAATTGCTTTCCCGGCCCAACGGCAAGGGTGAGCGACGGACTGCTTGATCGTTTCAGTCATGCGCTGAGCTGCGCGTCAGTGCGTGCGGACGCTTCGGGATGATTTGCGAGTGCGTCCTCAACCAATTTCGATACGGGCAAGGGGCTCAGGTCACCTCGCATTATTCGACAGAGACAATTGACTCTAGCCGATGTGGTTTGACCCACGTTGGCGCGGTGGTTCCTTAACTTTTGCGGGCTAGCTGTGTAGCATTTTATTTAACCAAGGGGGGAACGATGAAAGTCCAGGACATCCTTAGAGTCGGTTTCGAAAGTCATGCGTTTCAGGCCAATCTGCGGACGAGGAGCATGACGGAGGCGGCGTAGAGGAAGGCGCGGGCCGGGGCGGTGGTGGCCTCGAAGTCCTTTGCCAGTCGCCGGTTGGTTTCGCGGAGGCGAGAACCCTGACGCTTGGGAACAGCAACGTGTGGTCCATATTTCGGCATTATTCGCCTCCAATCACTCGGTCATGGGGAATCGACAATGGCAGATATTGAGAATGATTTTGCACAGCTTTCCAAGTTGGCAGTGCCGGTCAAGCGGGCAGCCTACAGTGACCGCACTGCCTGGATCATGGCTATATTTGCCGAGCTGGCCTATACGCCTTTTGACGAAGAATCGCGACACCAAATTCTTGGTCTTGCCGGAGAGTTGGCGGAACTGACTAACCAAGATGAGATCGCTTCTCGCCTAGAAAATTTTCAGCGAATTCTCGCGGGCCTCTCGCCGGCGCCTGACGATCCGGATCAGAGAAACAAGGCACTTAAGGGCGCCCTAGAAGCTGGCGGGTTTAAGCTGGCCGGAGGTCGCGTTCTTCATAGCCCTGCGACTGATACCCAAGGGTTTGTTGCTTACCGTGAGGGCCCAGAGGGAACTGGAATGACAATAATCGCATTCCGCGGAACCAAGCAGCTCAAAGACTGGATGACTAATCTTCAGATCTCTGCTGAACCAATTCGGCATCCGACGAACAACACAATACTTGGCAATATGCACAAGGGATTTCATGAAGCTTATATGTCGGTGCATGTCGATATAGCTGAATGTCTAGAAGAGTGCTCACACCTTCCTCTCTACATCACAGGCCACTCCCTGGGTGGAGCCCTTGCCGTTGTTGCAACCTGGTATCAAAGCTCGGCCAAGCTCGGAGCTTGCTACACTTTTGGGGCTCCCAGGGTGGGGGACGCAGCCCTAATCGATCAGTTCAAAACGCCAATTTATCGGATTGTAAATGGGCCAGACCCGGTGCCGTTTGTCCCGCCATCGGGCGTGGTAATCGACACCCTGAAGGCCATCGTCCGATTGGTCGGGGCGGTGTTTCCCATTGCAGGCTTTACAGAATGGGTAACCAACAAGCTGATACAGGTACAAAAATTTAGGCACTACGGGGACATGCGCTACCTGACGGTCGCCAACGCCGGCGAGAAAGGGGACTATCCGAAGCTGAAGGTCGAGTTCGCTCTATCGTCAATTGGGCGGCTGGGACGGTTAATTTTGCTCTGGCGAAGCGGCAAATCCAAACGGTTGGACAAGTATCACGACATCCGACTCTACCGAGATAAATTGCGAGCTCATGCTATTCGACGAAATCAGTAGAGACATACCCCTCACGAAGCTATTGGAGCCCCATTTCTACTCGAGAGGACACTCGCTATGACCGAAACTCTCATACGATTTGCTGCAAAACCGTTGTTCGTAGTGGCGATCATTCTCGGCCTGACAGGCTGCGATTTGGTTCCAAAAGAACCGGTTGAGCTGTCGAATACGGAACGGATCACATGAGACACCTACGACGACTGAGGAATAGCATCTCGATCCCGATCACGGCTGACGAGAACGGTTTCACCGGGAGGGAATGCCCGAATGCGGAGTGCGAGGGGTACTTCAAGATCGTCTCGGGGACAGGCCTGGAGGGAGACGGGCTACCGTGCCACTGCCCGTATTGCGGTCACATCGCCGGTCACGACGAGTTCTGGACACGAGAGCAGATCCAGTACGCCAAGTCGGTCGCGATGTGGCGGATTTCCGACGCAATCCGCAAGGACTTGAAGTCGTTTGAGTTTAGCCAGAAGCCGCGTGGGCCGTTCGGGATTGGGCTCTCGGTGAAGGTGAAGGCAGGGCCACTACTGCCAATTCACCACTACCGAGAAAAGGAACTCGAGACCACGGTCGTCTGCGCCAACTGCACGCTACGATATGCTGTGTACGGGGCATTCGCCTTCTGCCCAGACTGTGGGCAGCACAACTCGCAGCAAATCTTGGGGGCGAACCTTGAGGTGGTGCGAAGGATGCTCAATCTCGCAGAAAGCCACAACAACGATCTCCGAGTAAAGCTAATCGAAAACGCGTTGGAGGACTGCGTGTCAGCATTCGACGCCTTTGGCAGGGAGTTGTGCCGCGTGTACGCGGATCGCACGTTGAGGCCAGCCACTATGAATCGAATGCGGTTCCAAAACCTGGTTCGTGCCCAAGCGGAACTACAAACCATCGGCGTCGAAATGACGGCGGCGATCACAACGGACGCCTGGGAGCAAGCCCTCATGCTATTCCAGAAACGGCACCTGATCACGCACAAGCTCGGGGTGGCGGATCAAGAATACGTAGACCGAAGTGGCGACCGCGACGCGGTGTTAGGGCGGAAAGTTCCAGTCAACGCCGACGAGGTGACGGAACTCAGAAGCACACTCTGGACCATCGCCGAAAATCTGACAGCGCAGTTCACGTCACGCAATGCCAAAGCTCATCTTCCGTCTTTCCGTGCACCATAGTGTCCGGGCAGACTCGGCGTAGCATTCCGAAGCTACCGAAGTGCTTCGCCGGCCGCTTCGGTCTCGATGTCCGCGCCCTTCAGGAGTGGGAACAGGGACGCCGGGTTCCCGACAGGGCGGCTCGCGTTCTGTTGACCGTCATAGACCGAAACCCTGACGCCGTGGTCGAGGCGCTCGGCGAGAATGGAGACGGCGGACGACGGGGTCATTCCTCTGCGTCGTGAACGGCGCGTGTGCCATCGGGAGTTAGGTTCCCGCCGATGCTTCCTGTGATGCGCGCCGCGGCGGTCTGAATCGAGTCCCGCGCCAGATGCGCGTAGCGCGCCGTCGTCTGCACCTGGGTGTGCCCGAGCAGTTTCCCGATCATGGTCAGGCTCTCGCCGAGAGCCAGCGCACGCGAGGCAAAACTGTGTCTCAGATCGTGGATCCGCACGTCCTCGAGGCCCGCCTGCTTGCGGATGCGCTGCCAGGGGCGTTGCAGGTCGGTGAGGTGAGAGCCGGGGAGGCGGCCCGCGATGACCCAGGGATTGTCCTCGTCACGGGGAATGGCTGACAACACCGCCCGGGCCTCGGGGCCCAGAGGTACGATCCGTCCGCCGGTCTTGGCGTCGGGAAGCTCGATGCAATCGTCCTTGACGTACTCCCAGCGCAGGAACTGGATCTCCGACAGCCGGCAGCCGGTCAGCAGCAACAGGCGGAAGGCGGCGACTGCCGAGGGCATCTCTTCTTCGGCCTCGCCGAGGACCTGGCCCAGCCGTTCGGTCTCTTCCGGCGACAGGAAGCGCTCCCGCTTGTGCTCCTTGTAGCGCTTGACATGCCGGCAGGGATTGGAGCCGTCGGGTCGCCAGCCCCAGACTTCGGCAAGGGAGAACATCTTGGACAGCACCCCGAGCGTCCGGTTGGCCTGATAGGGTTTGTCCCGCAGGCCGTGATGCAGGGCGGCAATATCCTTGCGCTGCACCTCCGGAACCCGCAACTCACCGATCACGGGGTCGACAAACAGCCTCACCGAACGGCGGTACTCTTCCCGGGTGCTCGGCTTGCAGTGGACAGGGACATATTCCTCCAGGAACCTGCGCCCGAGATCAGCCATGTTCGGCTCGGCCTCGCGCCGGGCGTCCGCGTCGCGGGGGTCGATGCCTTTCTTCGCGGAAGCCAATATCTCAAGCGCGCGGGCACGCGCCTGATCCGGGTTCAGTGGCCCATGCGGGCCGATGGTGAACCAGCACAGTTTCCCGGCGATGCGGGTCTGAACGACGTAGCTCTTGCGTCCCGAGCGCCGAACACGCAGGCCGAAGCCTGTGAGTTCTCCATCCCAATAGACGGTATCCGTCCCACCGGCCTTGACGGCATCGACGGAGCGCTTGGTGATACGGGGGATGCGGTTTGCCACGGCATTGCTCCTTGACGGGGGAGGGAGCATGTATCATTCTGGCAAACTATTGGCAAACACTTTCAGGTAAACCGGAGCGCATCCCTGCGTACATCTGTCGTAGGAAGAAACGACTAATCCCATGGAAAACAAATATTTATCATACACCTGCGCACGTGTGCGCATCCCTGTCTATCATATGTACCGAAACTCATAACCTGAAGGTCGTTGGTTCAAATCCAACCCCCGCAACCAAAAAATCCCCGTTATTCCAACAGGATAGCGGGGTTTTTCTTTTGTAGCACAGAACCTAATTTTGTTCAGGTACCACATAGGCACCATTTTGTTTCCAAATCGTGCGCAGCCCTGCGCAGAGTAAGCGTCTGGCGTGACCGCCCCTGGCGGGTCAGCGTTTTCGTTCGGTCAGCGAGTGACGCAATCGCCGGGGCAGCGCGGATTTCGAATCCTGCGCAATCGTTGACGGCTGGGCTCCGTGTGCTTTCGGGTCGAACCCGCCGATGCGCAGGCCCGTGATGGTATTGGCTGCTTCGATGACCACACTGTCGCGCCTGCTGAACGGCAAGGCGGGGGTGTCCGCGAACATGGCCTTGGCGCACGAGGATGTCGGGTGGGGCACCGCCGAGCACTGGATGCGGATGCAGGCGAGCTACGAGCTTGCACAGGCGCGCCGGGGCCGAGCCGTTGCCGATCGGCATCCAAGCGCATGGCAAGCTTGACCCGCCTCGACGGTCCAGAGGCGTACAAGGAGCCTATGCGGACCGCACCTGAGCGTTCATAGTTATTGAGATTTGAGGAAATCGGAGAATACCAGAGATGCGCAACACTGTTCCCTTGGGAGCAATTCTCGCGTTCGCCATTTCTTTCCTGTCTGGTTCAGTGGCGGCGCAATCCACTAACGTCCACCAATCCACAACGCAGCCGCCAGGCGGTAGATTCGAGATCGTGCAATCTTTTGTGGCGGCGAAATGGACCTTTCGGTTAGACCGGTATAGAGGGAACGTAGATCAACTGATCGAGACACAAGACGGCGCACTGACGTGGCAGGGAATGCTCGTGATGGACCTGCCAGATATGTCTTCAACTCGCAAAGCTCGATTTACAATATTCGCTTCTGGAATAGCGGCTCGATTTACATTTTTGATAGATAACCAAACTGGAAAAACGTGGGTCCTGAATTCCCTACGGGACACGGAGGAAGGGTCAGATCAGCTTGTTGAATGGGTTCCGTTTCCAAAATGAAAATAGGAGGCCAATTAGAGTTCAACTCGAAACTAGTTGAGTGATTTCAGTCGGTTGTGTCTTACTCGGTTGTGTCAAAGCAAACGAGGAGGCACAACATGTGGACCGAAATCACTCGCCCGAAGTATGAGCGCCGTGGCGGTCGCTATGCAAGCGACCTTACGGATCGGGAGTGGGCGTTGATCGCGCCGTTCATGCCGCCGCGCAAGAAGATAGGCCGGCCGCGGACGACGGAGCTGCGCAATGTCATGGATGCGATCATGTACATGGCCTCGACGGGCTGTCAGTGGGCGATGCTGCCGAACGACTTCCCGCCGCCCTCCACGGTGCAGCGTTACTTCTACGACTGGCGCTCGAACGGGCTGCTGGAGGCGATCAACCATCATCTGGTTGTGGCGGCCCGTGAGTTGGAAGGACGCGAGGCCGGCCCGAGCGCCGGGGTGATCGACAGCCAGAGCGTGAAAACCACGGAAAGCGGTGGTATTCGGGGCTATGACGCGGGCAAGAAGATCAAGGGCCGCAAGCGTCACATCGTCACCGATACGCTCGGCCTGCTGCTCGGCCTGATCGTGCATTCAGCCGATATCCAGGACCGCGACGGCGCCCCCGGGGTCCTCAAATCGATCCGTCATCGCTTCCCCCGGCTGCGTCACCTCTTCGCTGACGCCGCCTATGGCGGACCGAAACTTGAGGGTGCCCTCGAAGACATCGGCCGCTGGACGATCGAGATCATAAGACGTCCCGATACCGCCAAGGGCTTTGAGGTGCTGCCCAGGAGATGGGTCGTCGAGAGGACCTTCGCCTGGCTCAACCGATGCCGCCGACTGGCCAAGGACTGGGAGAAATCAATCGCCTCCGCACAGGCATGGATCCTCGTCGCACACATCCGACTCCTCACAAGGCGGATCGCAAGCCATTGTTATTAAATGTAGAGTTTCGAGTCAGACTCTTAGACAAATCCCAAAGGCTCCATAGTCGATTGCAATTGCGGTTGATGGTTCACTGGAACGTGGTCCGGCATGAGTGAAATCATTGTAACGCTTGTCAAACCGGGAGAAACGCTTTCCGGGATAGCCGCTCGGTACGGCGTCAGCGTGGACGACTTGCAAAAATGGAACCGCATCGAAAATCCGGACTTGGTGCTGGTTGGCCAGAGGATCGTTGTCTACAACGCGGCGGATGCGGCAGTACCATCCGTGTCGGGGATTTCTGAATCACGGACAGAATCCGATTCTCCGATAGCGAAGGGTCCTCAGGATATTGTAGTCGGCGGCGCTATCGTTTTAGGGATTTTGCTTCTGCTGCTTCTACTTCGCCGAAAACACGGTGAAGCAACCTCGATTTTTCGTGCTCCATCACCTCGCCAGCCAAAACCCATGTCCCCGTGGGGAACGCCTGTCGCCAAGGGTCAAGCCAATACGCTTCGAGACCCCCGGCCTTCGTCTGCTGCCGCTCCGCCGCCGAAGCCGGAAGTCAACGATGGCGAACGCTTGGTCAGCTCTGAGTTGAGGCAACGTTACCGTGATTGGATATTGATCGACAACATAATGCTTCCGTCCGGCCGAGGAACCACCCAGATTGACCATATTTTGATCTCTCCAAGCGCAGTGTTTCTGATAGAGACCAAAGATATGAATAGGTGGGTATTTGGAAGCCCCGGCAACAGGCAATGGACGCAATCGTATGCGGCGGGCCATTGGTCTCGCAAGGCTGGTATCAAGTCAAAGCGGTTCAAATTCTACAACCCGCTATGGCAGAACGAGGGCCATGCTAAGTCCCTTGTTAGACTAAGAATTGTTGACCGTCGGTTACTTCGACCAATCGTGATATTCGTCGGTGATTCCGAGATAAAAACGGCAGATAAATTCCTGCCATTTGATGAACACGAGAAGATCGCAAGACAAAAGAGAACATGGTGGATGAGGGGTGTAGTCTGTATGAGCTTGGCAGAACTACGCCGGTACATTGATTTTTCGATCAATGCCTCCTCGAATTCCAGTTTGACGCGTCAGCAAATGGAGACGATCCGCGACAGAATCAGGAAAAAAGAAATTCCAATGACCGCCGAATCTCACGCGCAGCACGTCGATTTTGTCCGGTCTGTGAAGGAGCTGAACTCACGGTAGCCTAGCCGGCCATGTTCTCGAACACGATGCGGATCTGCTGCACCTCGTCCTTGAGGTGGTCAAATTTGCGCGCCGAATAACATGCCGACGCTATTTCTGCCGCTTCACCCGCTGACTTCGGCGATCCTGCTCGCGATCCGGTTTGCCGCCAACTTGACGGGATCGTTGGCAAGATGAGCGTATCGAGCGGTCGTCTGCACCTGGGTGTGACCTCCACCTTGAGCGTGCTGTCGACGTCCCCGGAGACCGGCGTGTAGGAAAACCCCCCAGTGTGTCCCAAGGGCGTTGATGTCAGACACCCAGAGAATGAGGGCAACCAGCGATCCCAAATCCGAATGAAAAATTGATTTCCTTGACAGAATCGGGGCGAAGCCCCATTTAAGTAACACTCATTGTCTCGCGATAGCGCGATGTGCAGCCGAACGGCAGCACCATTTCCCGGGAACAATTTTCAAAAAATATGCCACTCCAGCCGCGCCTGGGGCAGGCCAAAATGCCCGGGCCCGATCGCGCCATGCCAATCGTGTCATGGACGCCGTTCGTGCAACCGGGCTTATGAGGATATCATAAGTGAACTCTCGTAATTTTTCGGACCTCGGCCTCGCCGAGCCGATCCAACGTGCATTGAACGCCAGAAAACACGTCATTCCGACGCCGATCCAGGCGCAGGCCATCCCCCAACTTCTCATCGGTAAGGACTTGCTCGGCATCGCCCAAACGGGAACCGGCAAGACGGCTGCCTTCGCGCTGCCCATCCTCCACCAGCTCTCCGAAGCGCGTCACGGCCAGACTCAAGGTCAAACTCAAGGAAGGCCCAAAGGCAGGAACCATCGCAAGGGGCAAGGCAAAGGTCCGCATAGACCGCGTGCCCTGATCCTCGCGCCGACCCGCGAGCTCGCCATCCAGATCGGTGAAGAGTTCGGCGCCTACGGCAAGGACATGCGGCTCCGCCACACCGTGATCTTCGGCGGCGTCAGCCAGAAGCCGCAAGTCAATGCCCTGCGCCGGGGCGTGGACATCGTCGTGGCAACGCCGGGCCGCCTGCTCGATCTCATGAACCAGCGGCAGATCCGGCTCGACACGGTCGTGCACTTCGTCCTCGACGAAGCCGACCGCATGCTGGACATGGGGTTCGTTCGGGACGTCAGGAAGATCATCTCGGCCCTCCCCAAGGTACGGCAATCGCAGATGTTTTCGGCCACCATGCCGGGGGATATCGCGCGGCTGTCGAGCGAAATTCTCAACGACCCCGTTCGCGTCGAGGTAACCCCTCAAGCCACGCCGGTCGAGACCATCGAACAGAACGTGTATCACGTCCCGGCAGGCCAGAAACTGGCACTCCTTACCAAGGTCCTCGACGACAGCTCGCTGTCGCGGGTGATCGTTTTCGCGCGCACCAAACACCGCGCCAACCGGATCGCCATACAGTTGGGCAAGTCCGGTGTCGCGGCCGACGCGATCCACGGCAATAAATCGCAGAACGCCCGGCAGCTGGCTCTCAAGCGATTCCGCGACGGCAAGGCACGCGTCCTGGTCGCCACGGACATCGCCGCTCGGGGCATCGACGTGGACGGTATATCCCACGTCATCAACTTCGAGCTTCCCAACGAGCCGGAAAGCTACGTGCACCGCATCGGGCGCACGGCCCGAGCTGGAGCGGACGGCGTGGCGTTGTCGTTCTGCGATTCAGCGGAGCGTGAGCATTTGCGGGGGATCGAGCGCCTAATTCAGCGCCGGCTTACGGTTATCGGCGAAGGTCCTGCAGAAGAAACATCGCCCCGTAGCCAGAATAAGAACAAAAAACCCGGAAAGGGGCGCGGGCAGCCGTGGCGCAAGCGCCGCCGGTCCCGCCCGTCCGCCGCCAACGGCGCCGGAGCTTCAGGCGCACACCGGCCACGCGCGCACGCCGCCTAAGCCAGATCTACCGGCCGGCCCGAGAGCAGCGATGCTCACGGGCCGCAGAACACCGGCTATAGGACCGGCCCAAGCAGGCCGCCAGGGCGCTGGACCGTGCCGAGAATCTCTGAGTAGGCTGGAGCGGAATGAAACCCGCGATCTGGCAACGTCCTGTGTTCGTGCTCCTCTGTGGCGTTCTGATCGTCTTCACGTCGCTCGGGATCCGCAACAGTTTCGGCCTCTTCACCCTCCGCCTCGGCGCGGCGCTGGGCGATTTCCTTGTCGAGGCCGCCGAGGCGGGCGCGGAACTCACCGGCCGCATCGACTAAATGGGCTCGATGGAGCGCGATGACCGCCGGGTCGGCGTCCTCCGGCGGAACCATGTGCGGCAGAGGGTTGGCCGCATCGGTGAGGATCCCGGCCTGGAGACGCCTGTCCTTATAGTGCTCGACCAGGCGGTGATACGGGTTGCGGGGAAAGGCGAGTGGGTTGAGCCAGAGGGTGTCGATCGGGGGCTTTACGATGAGTTGCAGACGGGAGCATGATTCTCGCAGATACCCGGCCTGGCGAAGAACGGTCTTGGGGCGGTGGCGTGAGATTGGCTGCCCGGGTTGCGGTGTTGCGATAGTGTTGACACGTTACTTGAGAGAACCTGCACAACGAAAATAATGCAATAATTACAGCCTATTATGGTCTAGAAATTCTCCTTCTCGAATGTTTAGAAACCTCGCTCAATCCACCGCAAGATTTTAACACGGTCGCGTTTTCACACAGCCAGGACCCGGAGGGGACATCTAATCCCTGATCATCACGGCACCGGTCCGGTGTTCTGTTTACCTATCGTCAGATTAGGATTCCACGTCGCGCATCGCTGTCAGGGCCACTTCGGCATCCACACAGTCTTCGAAAGACGCGCCTTTTTGAATTAGTCCGCCTGAGAGGCAAGCAGTGCGAAGTGTTTCAAATCCGCCCCGGGGGAGAACAGGGTTTTTACCCCAGACATCCAGCAATTTGTATCGATTGATGCAGTCAGTCAGGACCGCTTCCTCAAGCGCCGGGAAATAAGATCCGACGGTCTTTGCGACGGCGGCGGCGTCATTTTCGTGCAGC
Source organism: Rhodospirillales bacterium (assembly GCA_965213765.1). Taxonomy (GTDB): domain Bacteria; phylum Pseudomonadota; class Alphaproteobacteria; order Rhodospirillales; family UBA2165; genus JAJDXO01. The sequence goes on from OZ243926.1 coordinate 3,850,915, forward strand.
CATATTTGCATCCGGTAGATCGCCCGGGTCATAGCATGAATCTCTTCGTTCTTGGATTCAAGCGTGTGCCGGTTCGCGAACAACGTGGTATAGGACGTCGGCCCCCGTGACGCCGAGGCATACCAGATATGGCCCTGACCTTCGGACACTAAATTAGACACAAACGGCTCAAAAACCTGAATGACGTCGACCGTCCCATTCTGAAAAGCCGATACATTCTGATCCATGGTCTGATGCCCGAGCCGATCCAAGGAATCGGGATCAATACCCGCTTGCCGAATATCATCCTGAAGGCACATCCAGGGGGTGGGGACCTCTGATACCGTCGCAAGCCGGCGGCCTTCGAGATCCGACATTTGGAAGGCGGGACGGGGTTCGGCGCCAATCAGAAAAAAAGGATCGCGCGTGACGACTTCGCAGAAACCAACCAGTTCGCAGGCGGGGTCTTGGTCGCGCCCCACGAGCAGCCGCATCGGGCCACCCCACCAGATATCTTGTGAGTCCGGCGACGGAATGGGCTGAGGGGCGTCGGAGCCCACCAGACGCACATCCAACCCTTCTTCCCGGTACAGCCCGAGGGCCTCCGCAGCATAAAAAGGGGTGTAAAATACGCTTCGAAAATTCTCATAGAGCGTGATCGTCAGGGCAAGTCCCCTCAGCCATTAAATTTATCCTGGTTCAAGTTGTGCCCGCCTGTCCCACAAATGAGCCAGATGGATGGGGCCTGATCCGCCCCAACCTTCTCGCCGTCTCTGAAGGTCGGGATTTACACTGATTCAAAGCGTTGCTTTCGCCGCGCTGCCCGGATATCGCGGACGATCGCGAAAATCAGAGAGGCCAAAGCGGCCAACAGCAACCCGAGGCTAATTGGATCGGTGAAGAAAACGGAATAGCTGCCGTCGGAGAGTATCAAGGCACGGCGCAAGGAGATTTCGATCATGTCGCCAAGAACGAGACCGATGACGACGGGAATTAAGGGAAATCCAAATTTCCGTAAGATATGACCGATAAGGCCAATCACCAGCATAACCACCACGTCTCCAATGCTGCCGCCGACACTGAACGCACCGATGAAGGCGACACTGAAGATGAGGGCGGCTAATACGGGCGGCGGCACTTCCACGACTTTGAGCCAGACGCGAATGAACTTCAGACCCAAGAACAACATGACAAAGTTTGCCAGGAACAGAGACGTGAATATCCCGAAAACGATATCGGGGTGTTTTTCAAATAGCTGGGGTCCCGGATTAATATTCTGCAGGGCGAGGGCACCCAACAGAATGGCTGTGCTGCCGGATCCCGGAACACCAAGCGTCAGGAGAGGGACAAGCGCGCCGCCGACGGTAGCGTTGTTGGCGGTTTCCGAGGCACACACACCTTCAGGAGCCCCCTTGCCGAATTTCTCCGGCGTCGAGGAGACCCGTTTCGCTTCATTGTAGGCGACGATGCTGCCGATGGAGGCACCGGCGCCCGGCATGACTCCAATGATCGTTCCCAACACGCTGGAGATCGAAAGGGTCTTCCAAAGGCCCGCGAACTCCCGCCAGGATATCCGCTCGGTAGAAATCTTGGCGGTGTCGATGATGCGGCTTTTTAACTGGGATTCGAGGATATGAAACACTTCGGTGATGGCAAACAAGCCCAACATGGCGGCGACGAAGGAAACCCCGTCCCACAGGGCCGGCTGGCCGAAGGTAAAGCGGAATGTCCCGGTCATCGGCTCCGCGCCGACACTCTCGATCAGCAGACCGATCATCGCGGCAATGAGACCCTTGATCCAGTTGCCGCTCACCAGGCTCGCCACGATCGTCAGACCGAATATGCCCAACGCAAAAAACTGAATGGGTCCGAAAGCGATGGCCACCTTGGCCAGCGGGATCGAAAAAAGGACGAGACAGATCGTGCTGAACACGCCTCCCGCCGTGGACGACATAATCGATATACTCAGCGCCCGCCCGGTTTGGCCCTGCTGTGTGAGGGGATAGCCATCAATGGCTGTAATGGCCCCAGAAGGTGTTCCGGGTGTGTTGATGGTTATCGCCGTAATCGACCCTCCATATTCGGCGCCGACGTAAATCGATATCAGGAGGACAATTGCGACGATCGGCGTCAGAACAAACGTGAAGGGAATCATCAACGCCAGGCCGGTGGGACCACTGAGACCCGGCATTGCGCCTACAATAATTCCGAGCCCGACACCCACTACCATTGCCACGAGGACTTGCCATTGGCCGAGTTGGCTTACACCCAGGATCCAATTTTCAAGCATGTTGATTTCTTCTGAAGCCGGTCATGGAAATGGTCATGGAAATGTTTAGGGCAAAATTGTCGGCAGAAACTGCAACGGCAACGGTACCCGCAGCAGCAAGATAAAAAACAAATAAACGAAAATGAGAAAGCTGGCGGTGACAAAAATGATGTTTTTAAACCTGACGCCGGCAATCCAGAGCAACAGCGGAAGTGAGATGCCGACAGCCACGAACGCGGAGAGCTCTTCAAAAGCCAGCGCCTGAAACAGCATGACCCCGGCCGCCAGCGGAACCTTATACCAATATCCCCATTTAACCGGGTCGGCGGCAGGTGTCGTGCGCACCGACTGAATAATCAATCCCACAGAAAGTAGAGCAATCCCGGTGAGCAAAATTTGTGGAAAAAACGCCGGACCGAGGGTTTTCACCATGCCGGTTTCCACGTTGAAATTGGTCGTTTCCACCCAACCGAAGATCGATGCAACGATCAAGAAGAGGGCGACGATTATCTCGCCGCCCTTTCTACTTGTCATGTCGATACACCATGTTACTGACGTGTTCGAGACTGATCAGATCAGTTGAAGCCAGCTACTTGGCAAAGTGTTTTCTGAGGTCGCTGACTTGTTTGTTAAAGAACGCGTCAAACTTCGTCGGTCCACCCAGATAGCCGTTCAAGATATTTTGAGAACCGACATATTTAACATATTCAGGATCCTTCAGAATACTCTTCATGGCACCGTGAAGTTTGTCGACAACCGCTTGCGGCGTTCCCTTTTTCACCAAGACTCCGCGCCAAATGGCTGCATGGACGTTGTGACCACCTTCCTGGAAGGTCGGCCAGTCAGGATAAGCCGGGAGCCGTTTGTCATGAGCAATCCCCAGCATCCGCAACTTACCGGCCTGAACCTGGTCAATGATTTCGCCCGGATTCAAAATGGCCGCGTCGATGTGATTACCCAACAGCATCGCCTTCATTTCATTGGCTTTGCGTGACGGTACATATTTGATCTCGGTCTTTTTGATGGCCGCCGACTTAAGGAGAAGATCAACCGTGAAGGGGTCCATGCCGACGGAGTGGGCGCCGGTCCAGCGGAGTTTGCCGGGATTGGCTTTGATCCAGGTTGCGAGGTCTTTAAAGGATTTCCACTGAGAATCCGACCGTACGCCGACACCCTGGGGATCGACCTGCATGCGTGTCACGCCAATCCAGTCGGTTTCCTTAAACGGCACTTTTCCGAGCGCAATGACGATCGCCGTCGTTGTCGTATCTAGGAAAATCGTATGGCCGTCCGCTTTGCGCTTTTGAATGTAAGCCTGGGCAACAGCACCGGACCCGCCCTTTTTATAAAGGGCCGCAGCAGAGCCACCGATGTACTTCGGAAGCAGCTGTGCAATCTTGTGACCCAGGACGTTTGCCCCCGACCCCGGACCGGCTTTCACCACAACTTCAATCGGACGTTCCGGATATTCGGCTTTCGACGCAGTGCTCCCCACAACCGTCATTGCTGCGGCGCCCAAGGAGACACCTAACGCGTATCCAAATTTAGCCAAATACTGTGTGTTCATAGAATGTTCCTCCGAGTGTTGGTTTAATTTGTAATTCTTCTTAAAAAGGGTATCTGGTTTCTGAGGAATGTGTCCAACACATTTATGAGCCGCCAAAATATTATATTTTAGGGCGAATTTAGCCTAATCGCGTCGCCCGTCCGGACAGATTCTTCGATCGCCAGACAGATGCTGAGCGTTCTTCGTCCTTCTTCCAGCGTCGTGTGGCCGCACCGCGCGCCGGTGATCAAATGATCCAGCCAGGAGCGCGTTTCGTTGGCAATGGGACCCCAGAAATCGTCCAACGCCCAGTCGCCCGACGAGTTTGTCTGCATGAACAGCATTTTGGCATCGTGGTCCGGGACATAGTTGTGCGGGATCCCCTTCTCCGAAAACAAAATGCTGTCCCGATTGTCGACGTCGAGCAAGATCACGCCCTCATCGCCAAATATTTCGAACCGGGGGCTTTGGCCGAACGTAGGATACGTCGCCGGGAGGGCATAGAATATCCCGATATTCGCGATGGCACCGGTCTCGAATGTGATTAGAGCCCAGGTGGCCTCGTTGGTATCGTGCCCCATGTCCCGAAAGACCTTTCCATGGCCGCGCGCCACGACTTCGACGGGTCGGATACCCTCCATATACCAGCAAACCATATCGACATAATAGGTGAGAACGTCGAGTACCGGTGACGCGTCGGGGGTTCTTTTGAGAATTTCCAGCATTTGCGCCCGGGTGTTGATGACCCGGGATTGGATAGAGATGATTTCACCAACACGGCCCGCGGCGATATGTTCCTTGGTCATCATCCAGCGCCGGTCATGCCGGCGAGAATAGCCAATCACCACTTCGACGCCTGATTTCTTGACGGCCTCAACGATTGCGTCACCGTCTTCCATGGTGAGTGCGAGCGGTTTTTCCAAAAACACCGGTTTTCCCAAATCGACCGCCTGGACGACCGCTTCTACATGGTCATGTTCGGGGGTCGCGACCACCACCGCATCGACCTCTGAATGAGAAATCGCGGCATAATTGTCGTCAGTGACGAAATCGGCGCCGGTCCGCTGTGCCAATACATCCGCCCGGGTTTTTTCTTGATCAGCGACAGCCAGAAAGCGGACAGAAGGGTGGCGCGCCGCCATGCTGGCCCGTAGTGTCCCGATCCGGCCTGACCCGATCACGGCTATTCCCAGATCTTTTTTCTCCATTTCGTCCTCCCATCGTTAAGACCATCTTCGTGCGGCCAGGCGATATGATGATCAGTATCGATGGCGCGTAAAGACCCATTGTGATTTGCTTTGCCTTCGAATTTTGAAACGAGAAATGGTGGGTGAAAACAAATGAAACGGTCAGTTCGAAAACGGGACGGTCAACAGTGGATCAACGACTACATGCTCAAAGTCACCGGCCGGCCGGTGCACTATGAGCTGGATTCACGTCTTCTACCGGCGCAGGCGAAGAGCATGCGCATGGTTACAAAATACGCCGTCCAGGAGGCCGAACACGCCGAGCATCTGGCCCAGGCGGCGGAACGGCACGGAGACATCATCAATGCCCGGGCGCTGTACCGCACGGCGTCCGAACGGTTCCGCGAAGCACAGCACTTCATGATCCCCGCCAACAATCCTGACCGCTGGCCGATCCTGGAGAAAGCCGTCGTGTGCGCGGCGCGCATGTACGATCTGATGGACTATCCCATTGAAAGAGTGGAAATTCCGTTTGAGGGAAATTCGATACCGGGGATTCTACATTTGCAGCCCGGCAATGTGCGGGCGCCAGCGGTCGTCTTCATCCCCGGCATGGACAATACCAAAGAGAACTACCCCAACCCTCTCGACAACGAGTTTCATCAGCGGCGCATGCACGTTCTGGCAATAGATGGCCCCGGACAGGGGGAAGCCCTTCAGCGGGGAATCTATGTAACCCCGGACAATCATGCGCCCGTCTCCTCTGCCGCCTATGATTTTTTGGCCGCGCGGGAGGATGTGGATGCCGACCGGATCGGCTTATCGGGCCGGAGCTTCGGGTCCTTTTGGTCGATGCGGGCTGCCGCCGACGAGCATCGTTTCGCCGCCGTCGCCAGCGCCGTCGCGTGTTACTACTGGGACCTGCTGACAATTTTCGACGAGGCGCCCATTCGGTTCAAACAGGTGTTTATGGCCATGGCCGGGATCGAAGATGAAGAGGCCTTCGATCTGATGTGTGAGGGCTTTACCTTAAAAGGACATGTTGAGCGCATCACTTGTCCGGTCCTGATGTGCATCGGGGAGTTTGACCCGCTGAACCCGCTGGAGGATGCGGAAAAAGTCTATGACGCGCTTCGTTGTCCTAAGGAAATGTGGGTCTTTGAAGATGAATTCCACTCCATCCATACGACCAAGCCACTCTGCGGCCGTCAGACATTTCATTTCATGGCGGAATGGATGGACCGCGCATTGAACGGAAAACTACCGGATACGCTTGATCGAAAGGCCTTCATTCAGAAAGACGGCCAGGGGATGTACGAGGACTAGGCCGCCCTTATATCACCCGGCGCCAGCTGCTCTCGGATGAGCCCCCTCCATTGACTTACCGAGCGAAAATGTCGGGCGGTCTCCGACGGTCTGGACCCGGTGCATTATCCGGCGCGATTCCGGATCAAACGGCTCGCGGTGATGCATGGCACATCGGTTGTCCCACATAAGGATATCGCCCACCTGCCATTGGTTGGTCCAGGCCAGGTCCGTGTTCGTGGCGTACCCCCATAACTCATCGAGCAGATCTTCGGATTCGTCCACCGGCAATCCGTTGACATAGGCGAATGCGCGGCGGCCCAGATAGAGGGTCTGATAGCCTGTTTCCGGATGGGTACGTACGACCGGGTGGCTTGGCCCATGTGCCGTTCGAACGTCCGTGGTTTCCGGCACGCCTTTGCGCCTCTGGCCCGCGCTGTTCAAGCTTTGGTCCCCTTTGATGGTCATCCCCTCGATTTGCCGCCGGAGGGACTGTGGGACACTTTCCAGCGCCGCATACATATTAAGGATGGAGGTGTCGCCTCCCCAGCTGTCGGGAAGTTCCCAGGCGTGCAGGATCGACGCGGCATAAGGAATTTCGTGGAAGGAGAAATCCGTATGCCATTGTGCTTCACCGTCGCCCAAGGCACCGATGGCCCGGCCGTTTTCAATAACATTGGAGATGATGGAGACCAGGGGGTACTGGTTCTCGTCGCTCGTCCGGGCGCCTTCGGCGCCATGCTCCGGGGGCAAGGGCGCAGCCAAGTCACCAAACAACCGGCCGAACGCCATCAACTCCTCATCATTCAGAACCGGGCCGCGGAAGAGCAGAACCAAATGGTCCAGCCAAGCCTGGTGAACGATGGCCGCACCCTCCTGGTCAAGGTTGCGGACGTCACTGATGACCTCAGCGCCAAGAGGGCCCGGAAAGGGTCTGATCTCGATGCCGCCGGAAGACCCGGTTTTAGGTTTTTTTGACGGATTTTGGTCAACGCTTTTTGTTACGGCCATATTGTCTCCTCCCGTTTTTTTGTCGGGTTAGCGCCCGTCAACAATAACAGCGGCGCGCCCGGTCACAAGGCCTTCCTCCACGCGTTGGTGCAGGGCCTCCGCCTCTTCCAATGTGCACGTCTCGGTCACGATGGGCCATAGCTCTCCCCGAGCAACGATCTCCAGGGCCTCTCGCACTTCCTGCCGCGTGGCGTATCGGCTTCCGAGAATCTCCCGTTCTCCGGATTTAATCCAGTTGCCGGATACGGGGAATGCATTGCCAACCCCGCCGCCACCCAAAATTGCCAGCCGGCCTCCTTTCCTCAGAGCCCGCACGCTGTCCTCGAGGGTCTTGGGGTTAGCGACGAAATCAATGATGACGTCTGGACCGGTTCCCCCTGTCATGGACTTCAAGGCGTCTACAATATCTCCAGCATCTCGGGCCGACGCGTCGATTACCTCCTCTGCACCCGCCTTCCGGCAGGCCGCCATTTTCTCCGGGCGTACATCCACTCCGATGACACGCGCCTTTGCCCAGCGGGCGACGCCCACCATCTGAAGGCCCAAACCACCTCCGGCACCAATTACGGCAACAGACTCGTCGGGCTGAATGCGGGCTTTTCTAACCAATTTAACAGGTGTAGCGATCGCGTCGGTAACGACGCCGATCTCCGCGGGGCTCGCCCGATGATCCAGGCTTTCCGGAATTTTGATAAACGAACGGGCCGGCAGTTTGATGTATTCTGCATAGCCGCCGTCAATCTCGCGTCCAACGTTTCCGGTAAAATTGTCGCAGAGTGTTTCCCGGCCCCGGGTGCACCAGTCACAGTTGCCGCAAGTTAGGTAATAATAGGCCGTCACCGCATCCCCCACGGCGAGATCACCGGCGCCGGAGCCTGTCTCCACAATTTCCGCCGTAATTTCATGCCCGATGATTCGCGGGTAATCGATTTTGATCCGGCCCGCCCGTTGGTGCTGGATCGTCAGTCCGGCGCCGCAGGAAAGTACCTTGGCAACAGCCTCCCCCTCGCCCGCGACCGGATCCGGCATCTCCATGAGCTGAAACGGCGTGTTCGGAGCTGTCAGAACCATCGCTTTCATTGAGCAATTCCTATTTGCGCGTTTAAGACTCTTTTCGACGCGACAGCCAATTCATCACCGTCACCGCTCAATCCGCAATAGGGCGGCGGCGTTCAAGCCGCAAATGGCGTCGCGGTCATCCTGGGACAAGTCAGCAATCGATTCCACCAACCCAAGAGGATCGGTCTCCCCCATATCGGCGCAATAGTCCGTCCCCAAGAGAACACGATCGGGGCCATACTTATCGATTAGATATTTGAGCTGATCGTCGCCGAACACCATGGTGTCGAAGTACAATTGTTTAAGGTAAGTCGTGGGTGGCTCCTCGATATGTAAACGGCAATCTTCCCGCGCGTGATAGGCGTGATCCATTCTGGCCGGATAGGCGCTAAGGAACCCTCCCCCATGGGCAACACAAATCTTGAGCCCCGGATGGCGGGCCAGGGTGCCGTCGAAAATGAGGTGCATGATACACACGGTCGTATCTAGCGGATTGCCGATCAAATTTCCAAAATGATGGTTGATCAGCCGGCCACCCTGATTGAAGCCTACCGGGTGGAGAAAAAGGAATAGATCGAGTTCTTCCGCCTTGGCAAAAAACGGCTCAAGACGTGGAGCGGAAAGTTCCTCGCCGGCGACATTTGTGGCCAGTTGAAGACCGCGCATCCCAAGCTCGTTGACGCATCTCTCCATCTCCGTGATGGCTAATTCGGTATCTTGGAGCGGCACGGTCCCCATCGCAACGAAGCGTTCCGGATTGCCCGCGGCAACGTCGGCCAAGTGGTCATTGATCAGGCGGGCGGCGGCCCGGCCCTGATCGGGCTCGGCCCAGCAATAGGTCTGCGCCGGGGTCACGGTGAGGGCCTGCACGTCGATCCCCATCGCGTCCATGTCTTCAACCCGGGTTGCCGGGTCCGTCAATCTGTCCCGATTCTCCTCCCGCTGCCGTCGCGTGACTTCTCTGGTGAGATCATTTCGAAAATACGGGAAACCCGGTTGGGAACGGGCGCGTTCCTTTGTGGCGTCCGCCATTAAATCCATCGCTTCCTCGACTTCAAAATGATTGTGTATGTCGATTGTAACGGACTGGGAAACGCGCTTTCGCTTGGGTCCGCCCCAGTCGTTTGGGGCGCTTTGAAGCTCGCAGTTCACAAACATGGCAATGACTTCCTGGTTAACTCACCAATCTCGATATTGAAGGCCGACGGGCGCTGGCTAGCGATCGAACACGTCGGCATACTCGGGCAGGGCTGCCGCGATATCCAGAGCGCTATCGTCCACGGGAACTCTGAGAGAATCGTTCAGTTTGTTGAGCATGCCCATACCCGCCGCAACGATGGTGATTTCGATCCGCTCTTTCGGGGTAAATAGCGCGACAAAACTCTCGGCAACCTCATCCGGGATATTCGAGGCGTCAAGGGTCATGGCTTCCGCAAACGCCAACGCGGCACGTTCCCGATCATCAAAGGCAGGATGGTCCCTGAATTCGTTCACGTTGCGGATTTTCTCTTCCTCAATGCCCATCTTCTTCAAGTAGCCGAGCTGGTGGGTCGAACAGTAGAAACAGGTGTTTGTGGCAGACACCTTGTACCGGATAAGCGCCCGGAACGGCCTCGGCAAATCGCCGAGCAGCCACGTGGATTCCAGGAATTGCCGGGTCGCGGCCGCCAGTTCCTCACCATGCGCCGTCGCCCGGGCACTGTTTGAAATATGCCCGGTGCGCGACTGAACCTTCTCGACCGTCTCGCGATATTGTGGCGTAAAGTCCTCGACACTGAGGAGCGGTACCAAAGGATTTTGTCCAAGATTATCGTCGAGAGAGCTCATGCCACCTCCATACAGCAAATGAGTAACCCGTTAACGGCCTCCTTCAACCGCCAGGATATCTGACTGAATTATATGGTGGCGCCGTGTCTCTGCAACAGTGCCACCGAGGGTGGACCCACGCGGTGACGTCCGGCACATATCGTCTAAGCAGAACTCGTAGAAAAGCCGATCTTGCCCACCAATCCGTGCCCCCATCATCGCAATGCCCTCCTGAAATCAACCAGAAAGACCGAATCACGACTTCATCAAAGAGACAACAAAGACTTTCTCAACAGCCTCAGCCACAAGCAGACGTTATGCCGACCTGATCAGGTCTCGGCATATCATCTCTGATAGGACTGCCAGCAAGCGAATAAACTGATACCGAACTCGACCGTATATTTGTCCGATCTGCCACAGGCTTGCGCAGCATTTGTCAATTAATTGCTAGGCATTCCTCTGTTCCTTCAGCATAGAGCAATGCTGGACCAGTCTCATGGAGCGCCCACCGTTGACATCGATAGGACCACTTCAGATTGAGGTTATTAGCGCCGGACGCGGCCTTGTCATCAATTGGTCCGACGGTGCGAAGCAGCGTTTGAGCGCCGGATCGCTCCGCCGTATCAGCAGATCGGCTGAATCTGTCCGCAACGAGGTTATCGGTCTTCATGTGGACCCTGATGGCGATTTGACCATCAAATCTGTATCCCTCATCGGCCGATACGCAATAAATATTTTGTTTTCAGACGGTTACGACAAGGGTATCTACCCCTGGGACCTCCTGCGATCAGTTGATCAGTCAAAATAATCCGAAATTTGGCAACTAATTGACCGACGGCCTGTGCTCGGAAGTGCACCTTTCAGGCTGGATTGCGTTTGAATGAAAGGATCGTGCGGTGGATGAAATTACCGATGGAACATCCGAAATCGAGTGTGACGTTCTCGTCATTGGCGGCGGAACCGCCGGTCCGATGGCGGCTTACAAAGCAAAAAAGAAAAACCCCAATGCCAAGGTCATTCTTCTTGAGAAGGCCAATGTCAAACGATCCGGTGCGATCTCCATGGGAATGGACGGGCTGAATAACGCCGTCATTCCCGGCCATTCAACGCCCGAACAGTACGTCAAGGAAATCACGGTCGCCAATGACGGCATCTGTGACCAAGCGGCGGTCTACAAGTACGCCCAGCGGTGCTATGAGGTCATTCAAGAATTAGATCAGTTCGGAATTCGTTTTCAAAAGGATGAAAACGGCGAGTACGACGTCAAGAAGGTCCATCATATCGGGACCTATGTTCTACCCATGCCGAACGGCGACACGGTCAAGAAGGCCCTATACCGTCAGTTGAAGCGCGCGCGCCTGCTGATTTCCAATCGGTACATGGCGACGCGGCTGCTGACCGGCAAGGATGGACGGATTGCAGGTGCCATTGCGGTGAACACCCGCAACGCGGAATTCTTGGTGATCAAGGCAAAGGCCGTCATTCTGTGTATGGGTGCAGCTGGTCGGCTGGGATTACCGACCTCGGGCTACATGTTCGGAACCTACGAAAACGCGGCGAATTCCGGTGACGGCTATGCAATGGCGTATCACGCCGGCGCCGCGCTCGCGAATTTGGAATGCTACCAGATTAATCCGCTGATCAAGGATTACAACGGGCCGGCCTGTGCCTACGTCGCCGGTCCGTTCGGTGGTTACACGGCCAACAATGAGGGGATGAGGTTCATCGAATGCGACTATTGGTCGGGCCAGATGATGCAAGAGTTTTACAACGAACTGCAATCCGGCAAGGGCCCGGTATTCCTAAAGCTCAACCATCTGGCCGATGAGACAGTCTCCGAAATTGAGAAAATCCTTCACGAGGTCGAGCGCCCGACCCGGGGCCGCTTTCAGGTCAATCGCAAGGTTGATTATCGCCACGGGATGATCGAGATGCACATCTCGGAGATTGGCTTTTGCTCCGGCCATTCGGCGTCCGGCGTATTCGTCGATGACAATGCGCGGACCACCGTTGACGGACTTTACGCGGCCGGCGATATGGCAAGCGTCCCTCATAATTACATGCTCGGCGCCTTCACCAACGGAATGGTCGCCGGCGAAGACGCCATTGATTACGTCCACGAACTGGATTTTGCGGAATACAACGAAGCCGATGTCCTGGCGGAGAAGGAGCGTGTCCTCGCGCCGACGCTGCGGGAAGACGGCATTCCGCCGAACCAAATCGAATATAAGACCCGGCGCTTGGTGAATGACTATCTCCAGCCGCCGAAGGTGACGCGGAAGATGCAGCTCGCTCAAGATCGTTTTGCCGAAACCCGCGACGACATGGAGCAGGGAATGGTCGTGAAGAACGCCCACGAATTGATGCGCTCGCTCGAAGCCGCTTCGATTATGGATTGCGCGGATATGGCAGCGTGCGCCTCGTTGTACCGGACGGAAAGCCGGTGGGGCCTATATCACAACCGGGCCGATTATCCGGAGAAGGACAACAATAATTGGTTCTGTCATTCGCTCCTGTCAAAGGATGGCGAGGGTGAAATGTCCATGAGCAAGAAAGAGGTCGATCCGTACATCATCCCCATCGACGAAGATGAAAAGGACGCCTACGCCAAGCAACGGATCAAGGTCGAGGCCTAGCCGGCCGGTTCTGGAACAAGGAAGAGAAATATGCCTCTCGCACAACAACCCTCCTCCGTCCCCGTCGTTGTAGATGAAAATCTTTGCATTGCCGATAAGGGATGCACGGTCTGTGTCGACGTCTGTCCACTTGATGTGCTCCGGATTAACGACACCACCGGAAAAGCACACATGAAATATGATGAGTGTTGGTACTGCATGCCGTGCGAGGCCGACTGCCCAACCGGTGCGGTGACGGTCAATATACCGTTTCTGCTCAGGTGATTGGGAGGTAGTCATGTCGGCATTCGAACCGTTCGAAGAGTTTGATGAATTTGAGGATATCGTTGACCGGCTCAATGATTCTGATTCCGGAACCAGACGGGTCGCGATCATGGATTTGGCGGACACTGCCGACCCGGAGGTCGTCGGTCATCTGAGGGCGGCTCTGAAAGACGAGTCCAAGGACGTCCGCCTTCAGATCGCAATTGCCCTTGGCGAGTTCGATGGACCGGAAACTGCCGAGGCATTGGCGATTGCGCTCTGTGATGCGGATGGCAGTGTTGCGCAGGCGGCAGCGGACAGTATGGCCGAGTTGAAAGATCCGGCTTCGGCTGATCCCATATTTCCGATCGTCTCCCACGATGACGCCTTTGTCCGAGAATCTGCGCTCCGGGCGTTGAAAGAGCTTCGCCGCACTGAGAGTTTGAAACCTGCGCTGGAAGCTTTCGGTGATCCCGAGGTCAATGTGCGCATACAGGCCATTGGTGTCGTCGGCTATCTTCAATCGGAAGAAACCCTTCCGGCGTTGGTATCAATGCTAAAGGACACCGATGCCGGTGTCCGCCGGACCGCGGCCGGCGCACTTGGCTTCTCGGCGACCAATGCGGCGGGCGAGGCCCTGTCCTGGGCGCTGAAAGATACAGATTGGCAGGTGCGTGAGGTGGCGGCGGAGACTTTAAGCAAAGTTAAGACCGCATTGGCGATCGAACCGCTTCGGGCTGCTCTGGATGATGAGTATTGGCAGGTCCGTCAAAAAGCCATCCGGAGCCTAGGAAAATTAGCTGCGTCCGAGGCCGTTGACGATATCGTGCCATCGCTCGATCACGACATCTCGAATTTAAGAAAAGAGGCCGCCGCGGCGCTCGGCGAAATTGCCGCGCCGGCAGCAATATCTGCTCTTGAGGCGCGATTGGAAGATCCCGATCCGGACGTTCGGAAAAACATCCGCTGGGCGCTGGATCAGATCCGGGCCGCATAGCCCGACGCATTGGATAGGCAGTCTTTGTCACTGACATTTGGTAATTCAGGTATGACCAGCGCAAGTGGACGTATGCCGGCACAGGAAAAGAAATTCCCGAAATACGCCGTCGTTCGGGATTGGCTGACCGATCACATCGTTGGCGGTGAACTCGCGCCAGGTCAGCGGCTGCCGACGGAAAGTGAGCTTGTCGACCGGTTTGGTGTAAGCCGGGTCACGGTCCGGCACGCTCTCGAGGAGCTACGCCAAGCAAACTTGATCGATAGTCGCCAGGGTTACGGGCATTTCGTTCAGGAATGCCGGGCCGAGCTCGACCTCCGCCGAATGCTAGGGTTGCAAGAAGCATTGGATGCCAGCAGTAAACGGGTCGCCACCAAACTTCTGGACCGCAGAGTCGTCGAAGCCAAGGGTGAATTGCGAAAACAACTGGCCTTGCCGCGCCCCGCCGAGATCGTTCGTCTTATCCGCGTGCGCTCAATTAACTCAACGCCAATCTGTCATGAACTGCGGCATTTCCCGGCCAGTTATGTCGACGGACTGGCCGATGAAGAGTTTGAAGACGGCGACATCTGTACCCTGCTCGAGACAACACTCGGCGTCCCGATCGCCTTCGGCGACGTGGTGATGGATATCGTTGCCGCCCCCCGGGACGTTGCATCGGCCCTGGAAGTCGCGCCGGAATCGACCGTCGTCCGGACGGAACAACTCTGCTTTGACATCGGCCGGCGACCGGTCGAGTTCTGTATTCGCCATGCGGTTGCTGGCGCGTTCCGTTATCGCACCCGCGTCGGCCGTGAATGAGGGTTCCGAAATTGCTCAGGCCTTTCAGACTACTCTCCATCGTTTTCATGACCGCGGCGATGCTTTCGTCGGACGGTCGGTTTGCTGAGGCGGATATCGCCAATGTTGACCTTATGGCCCGCCTGACAACCTCTGTTCCTGCACCGATCAGGGTATATCCGCGTTTCGGCGGCGGTGAGTTTTCGCTTGCCGAGCGGGCCGGAAAGTACACGGTCATCAATTTTTGGGCGCTGTGGTGTGCGCCATGTCTTGCGGAAATGCCGGCTCTTGGCCGGATGAAATCGCAGCTCGCAGATGCCGGAGTGGAGGTGGTAGCCATAAATTTAGGTGATGATCATCAAGCCATCTCCCGCTTCTTGAAGCGAACGAATGTCAGCGATCTAATGATCGTCGAGGATCGGCACAGCCGGGCCAATGCTGACTGGCACCTCCAGGGACTCCCCGCCACTTTTGTTGTCGGTCCAGTTGGAAACATCACGCATGCGGCATTTGGCGCCCGCGAATGGGACGACACGGATAGCATCCAGTGGCTGAAAAATTCGCTCGGCCAACTGCCCCTCGAATAGCCCCCTCCTCTCCATCTATTTTCGCAAGATTTGGTCGCGAATTTTTTGTCCAAATAGGCCCAAATAGGTGCCAAATTCTGCTAGCTCCCGAGCCTTTTGTATTACTATTTTGCAGTACAAAATGCCCGTTTTTTGATCACGATTAATTGTTGATCAAAAAATACACATAGCAGAGTGTCCAATTGGAAGGCAGACGCCTGTGAGAGCTATTTTTATTATTAATTACAATGGGTTAAATGGCGTCCAAATATTCTGATTTTGGCATCGATTCTGCAATGTATATGGGTGAGATAAGACAATTTCTCACTCACCGAAGGAGAATTGAAAAATGTCACCAACAGCAAAATTAAATCCCCAAAAACGAGTATTCCAGTGCGTCGTGGCCGGTGCTTTTTTGGCAGCACTCGCCGCTACCCCGGCTCTCGGCAAAGACACCATTAACATCGCCATTGGCCACCAGAGTATGTGCACCGACACATACACCGCCGGCATCGTCGTCAAGGAACTCAAGCTGCTTGAGAAACATCTGCCGAAGACTGGCAAATATGCCGATGTCGACTACAAGATAAGCTGGAGCGACTACAGTTCCGGCGGCCCCATCACCAATCAGATGATGGCCAATAAGCTGAACATTGGCGTCATGGGCGATTACCCCCTTATCGTAAACGGGTCCAAGTTTCAGGCAACCGATAGCCTGCGGACCTACTATGTCGCCGGCACCGGCTACAACCTGAAGGGATCCGGCAATGCGATCGTCGTGCCGGTAAAGTCGGATGCCTACAAGCTCGATGATCTCAGCGGCAAAACCATTTCGACGCCGGTGGGGAGTGCGGCCTGGGGCATGCTTCTCAAGGCGGCCCAAGACAACAATCTGAAGTTCACTCTTAAGAATCAAAGTCCTGCCGTTGGCGCCGCCAATATCGCCGCCGGCAAAATCGATGCGCACTCCGACTTCTGTCCATGGTCGGAAATCATGGAATTCCGCGGAACCGGCCGGAAGGTATTTGACGGTAGCGAAGCAGGTGTGCCGTATCTTCACGGCGTTGTCGTGCGTAAGGATCTCGCGGATGACCATCCGTTGGTGGTCCAGGCATTCATCAAGGCAGTCTATGACGCCGGCAAATGGATCAACGAGGACCCGATCCGCGCTACCGACATGATGGAGAAGTGGACCGGCGTGGAGAAAGAAGTACTCTACATCTACTTCTCGAAGGGTGGTCACCTCACCCTCGATCCGACCATCAAGCCCAAATGGGTTGAAGCTCTCGAGTTTGACCACAAGGTCTTGACCCGTGAGAAGAAAATCCCGCCGCTCGATTTCGGAGAGTGGATTGATGAGAAGTTCATCAAGGCGGCCTACAAGGACATGGGTATCAGCTACGATACTGATAAAGCTGATATCGTCGATCCGCTTAAGGCCAACGCCGGTTTGCCATTCGAAATCTGGCACGCACGGGATGGGATCAAGAGCTACGCTTCAATGCCTGAGTTCCTAAAGGCTGTCGCGGGGTTCCGGGCGACCGGCGCCAAGATTAACGCCACCTATGTCTACGACAAGGAAACCGGACTGAAGCTGTTTGGGAAAACGGCATTCTATGTCGCGACACCCAAGGGCGAGTACTCGACCTTCCTGCGTCGTGGCGAAGCGGAGAAATATGCTTCGACCGTGGGCGGCAAGGTTGTGCAGTTCGATGATGCCATCGCAATGAGCGCTTCATAGCGAGTGCACCGACCGTGGGGTGGCGGCTCTCAGCCGCCACCCTGCAATTTCCGGCCTTTCAAAGACTTTCAATAACGCACCAGGAGCGCTTCTGAAAATGAACGTTCAGCCACTCGATAAGCAGGATAACGGCCACGCCGAAATTGACGAAGCGCCGGCTGCATCGGCCGCTCCATACAAGGATGACGGACCGACTCCGGGTCAAATTATAAGCGCAGCTATTAGCGAGGGGCTTCGGCCCAAATACGTCATACCATTCGTTAAATCATGGTCCATCCGTATATTGGCGTTGGTTGTCGGTGTCCTTTTTTGGCACTGGGCCACAGAATCAAACTTCAACTTTTTCATCAATTTTGAAAACGTGCCGGCCCCTACCAATGTCGGCCTTTCCTTTTGGGAACACGTCCACACCAGCGAGTTTTACATCCATATCGGCGTGAGCCTGCAGCGAATAGGGATTGGTTACGCAACGGCGGTTTTTCTTGGAATTATCTTGGGTCTCGCCATCGGACGCTCTGCCGTGGCGCGGGACTTCATTTCGCCCTATATCGAAATTCTACGCCCCATTCCCGCAGTGGCTTGGATCCCCCTGGCTATCCTGATGTGGCCGACGGAAGAATCGTCGATCATCTATATTACTTTTCTTGGCGCGCTCTTCCCCATCATCTTGAACACTGCCGATGGCGCGGCGCGAACGCCTGAGGTCATCATCCGTGCGGCGCAATCCTTAGGAGCGAGCCGCCGCGATATTTTCTGGCATGTGGTGATCCCGTCCGCATTGCCAAGCATCTCAACCGGTCTCGCTGTTGGGATGGGCGTTTCCTGGTTCTCCCTTCTCGCCGGCGAGATCATCAGCGGCCAATTTGGGATCGGCTACTTTACCTGGAATGCCTACTCGCTGATCAACTATCCAGACATCGTGGTCGGCATGCTGTTGATCGGATTTCTGGGAACCTTCTCAACCTTTGCGGTGAAACTGCTGACCAAACCCTTGCTCAGCTGGCAACGGAGGTCCAAATGAATTTGGTCGCTCGCTCAGACCGACTTCGGCACGCTGTTTCAGAGCATTCCCGGCTTTGGATGTCGATCACGCTGGGATTTCCCGCGCTTTACTACTTGGTTTTGATGTCCGCGCTTTTGGTCCGATTCCAGGCCTGGCCGAATTACTTCGTGACCCATGACTGGACTGGCAGCGTCATTGGGATCGTTCAATCCACACCCTCCGTTTCCGACATGATGCCGATTATCGCCGAAGAATGGCTCTTCGAAATCGGCCACATGAACTACGATTTTGGCACGGGCATTTCGGAATGGAGCCTCAACATTATCCCGGCCAAGGTGCTGCTGGTCTTTTTGCTCTCGGCCAGCATGGCTACGGTTTTCGCCTTGGTTTTGAAATTCAGTTCAACATGTTCCGCGGGACAGCTTCGAAGCGCCGCCGCCGCCGGTGGTCTTGGCGCTGTGCTGGTGAGTATGACGAGCGTCACGCTGTCGTGGGTAGTCTGTTGTGCGACCCCAAGTTGGGTTGTCGGGTTGGCCATCCTTGGTCTTGGCGTCTCAACGTCGCTGTGGCTCGAGCAGTTTGGCTCGTGGATCGAATATATCGGGTTCGCATTCCTGCTGGTCTCGATCTTCTGGTTGACAGGTGATTCCGATAATAACTCCAAGGACACGTCCTCGGAGTTGCTACTGCGCCAACAGGAGGCCGCGTCATGATTGACAACATCATCAACATTTCCGGTGGCAAAGAGGCCGCATTGTCCGGTGTGCTCGCCGACAGTAAGGGCCGGGGGCATGTCGAAATCGAGGATGTGTCCGTCGTGTTCGGCAGTGGCCGGGACGCGCATACCGCTGTAGAGAGCACGCGGCTGGAAGTCCATCCGGGAGAGTTCATCTGCATCCTCGGACCATCGGGCTGCGGCAAATCCACCCTCCTGAATGCGGTGGCGGGTTTCGTCTCACCGTCTTCGGGTCAAGTGCTCGTGGACGGCGAACGGGTCACCAAGCCGGGTCCGGATCGTGGGATGGTATTCCAGCAATACTCGTTGCTGCCATGGAAAACGGTTCGTGAGAACGTTGCCTTCGGTCCCAAGATGTCCGGGCGCACAGGTGGCGGCGACAGCATGTCCATCGCCTACACTTTCCTGAACATGGTCGGACTTACCAAGTTCGCAAAACACTACCCGGCGGAGCTATCCGGTGGCATGCAGCAGCGGGTGGGAATAGCCCGCGCGCTCGCCAACTACCCTTCCGTCCTCCTGATGGATGAGCCCTTTGGCGCTCTCGATGCACAGACGCGCCTAATGATGCAGGAAAATTTGCTGAACATCTGGGAGGATTTCGGAACCACGCTCATGTTCGTCACCCATGATGTGGACGAGGCAGTGTTTCTGGCCGATCGCGTCGTCATTATGAGTGCTGCGCCGGGACGCATAATCGACGATTTCCAGGTCGATATACCGCGCCCGCGTACCGCCGATATCACGACGAATGAGCGCTATATCCTACTCAAACGTCGATGCATGGATTGTATCCGCGAGGAAAGCCTACGTGCATTTGACCAACAGAACCAGTGAGGAACCAGTTTCAATGAGAAAGAGCCGAATTCTTTTGAGGACGGCCATTCTATTTCTGGCTGTCTTTATCATCTCAGTACCAGCGGCGCAGGCTGAAATCCGAGCGGTCGAGCTCGATAAACCGGAAGCACTGCCCGCGTTCAATCTCAAAGACCATACCGGCAAGCCATTCACAGCCGAATCCCTCCACGGTCGTTGGACGTTAAGCGTTCTCGGCTTCACTCACTGCCCTGATGTCTGTCCGTTTGTCCTCAGCAACCTCGCAGCGGTTCTCACTGAGATGGCGACCTGGGTCCGGCCGGACAATTTGCCCAATTTGGTGTTCGTTGCGGTCGATCCCGCCCGGGATGCGGATTTGCTCGGCGACTACGTGAAGCATTTCGATCCGCGCATTCTTGGAGTGACGGGTGAGCATGCGGAACTGGCTAAGTTCGTCGAGGGAATCGACGGCTTCTACAGATTGATGAAACCGGAGGCCGAGGGTGTTTACGACATCCAGCACAGTGCCAGCATTATTGTCACCGCGCCGGACGGACGCGTGCACGTCAAGTTATCACCACCGCTGGCGCCAAAGGAGGTTGCTCAGTATTTGGCGCGCAAGCAAATCGTTTTTCGTCGCAGCCAAACAGACAAATAAGTTGAGGAGCACCAGAGGATAATCAAGTTCCCGAAGTCTGTCCTACGTGTTTTGACCATCGCGACCGCCTCAGCATTACTTGCCCTACCAGGGGGGGCGCCATCCCACGCAGCCGAGATGAAGCACGGATCGAAGACGCACATGGGTCATAGGGCCAAAATGCCCAATGCGGCGTTGACCGTCATTGACGCCTGGGTTCCCGCTGCTCCTCCTGGGGTGAAGACATTTGCCGCCTATTTAACACTTCACAACACCACGACCGAGGCACGGTCCGTTGTCGCAGTCGTCAGTCCACAATTCGGAAAAACCGAAATACATACCTTCAAAGTGAGGGATGGCGTCGCGATGATGCATCATCTTGCGCAGGTTGGGGTCGGAAGCGGAAATAAGCTAAAATTTGCTCCCAAGGGTTTGCACATCATGCTGATGCAGCCGAAAGACATTCCTATTGTCGGTGATGTCATTGATATCACGATTAGCTTTGACAACGGCTCGACATTGGCCGTCAAAGCGCCGGTGCGGAAGCGGCAAACAATGGAAATGCCCCACAAGCACGGTCATGACCACGGCCACGGGTCCTAGTCGGGGATGGTCGCCGCGGTGACCCGATTGGCCGTGCTTGTCATGGCCGCGATACCCATGGGTGCGGCATCTGGGTCTCAGGCCGGAATGATTGATGAGTCGGGTCTCAAGCCTTGGGAATCATGCGCCCTCTGCCATTCCCTCAACGGCATCAGCCGCATGGCCAAATTCCCGAAATTGGCCGGTCAGGTACCCGCCTATATCGAGAAGCAGATATGGGATTTCCGTGAGGGGCACCGAACTAATGACGGCGCCCAGATGAAAGCGATGGCGGAAATCATTAAGGCAGAAGACATCCGCATCGTCGCCCGTTATTTCGCGGAGTTGGACCCGCCGCCGCCCGCCGAACCTGTCTCGCCGGCGATGAGCAGGATTGCCAAAAAATTGGTCTCCACCGGTGACGATGCCCGTGGGATCACGGCCTGCCAGTCCTGTCACGGCGCGGCGCAGGTCAGTTCCAGCGGCGCCCCGCGCATTGAGGCACAGCATGCAGACTATATCGCCAAGCAACTTTCCGATTTCCGCTCAGGGGAGCGAGGCAACGACCCCGGGGAAGTCATGAGGCAACTAGCCAAGAGATTAACTGATGAAGAAATCCGCGCCTTGGGCGGCTTCATCGCCGCTCAAAACAGGGAGTAAATTTCCTATGACAGTGACTCGCAACGCCTTCCACCTCATCGAGACTCGAGCCGCATCCGAGATCGAACCTCTCTCGGCCGTTTTTCTGACTGACAGCGTCGTGGAACTGAATGAAGGCGCAGGCTTTCTGGATCGCCTCGACATGGACGAGATCGGATTTCTGAGGGGCCGGGGCACAACCCTCTCGGTTTCAAAAGGGGAGACGGCATTTCTTCAAGGAGACGAGCATGACGGCATCTTCCTGATCGAGACCGGTCGCATACGATCACCGAGCAATACGCCACCGTCATTGAGGCCACGCAATCCGCGCGGGCCAACCGGCTGAACGACGCACACCGACCCCGCTATCCACGAACCGACGCCCGCCTAACCAACTGGAACGCGGGCGTCAACTTGTGAGGGTAACAACGATTTGATGGCAAAACAGGGTACCACCCGAGATCGGCTAATCCCGAGGCATTGTCCGAGCAACAAGCTCGTTAGTCTGACTGGGCGTCGATCTTCCGGATTGCATCAGGGCCAGCGGTCATCGAACCACAGCGAATAGGCCGGATACATGACTGCGACCTTCACCGGCACGCCCAGCGCCTTCGACAGCGCATTGGCCGACAGCCCGAGTTCATCGAGCTCGTCGCGCAGGATTTCACCGGGATGCACCGGCTTCATTCCGTTTTTGCGTTCATGGCAAACTCCCTCAATGGTAATCCACAATCTCCACACGTCACCCTGCGGGGCATTTATATTGCGTTGCTTATCTGGGTGTGTATATAATTGCGCATGTTGCGAAACAGCCGAGACATCGTAAAGCGTCTCAAGGCCGAGGGCTTCGAAGTGGTGAGCATAAAGGGATCGCACCACAAGTTCAGAAAGGGCACGATTACCGTGGTCGTTCCGCATCCGAAGAAGGACTTGCCCATCGGCACCGCCCGGAGCATCGCTAGGCGGGTGGGCTGGAACTGAGGAGGCAGCTATGCACTATGTCGCCGTCATCGACAAGGACCCAGGAAGCGCCTATGGGGTCCAGTTTCCAGAGGTGCCGGGATGCTATTCAGCCGCCGACAACTTCGATGACATCGTTCCCAACGCTATTGAGGCGTTGAGCCTGTTCTTCGAGGATGGCGAGCCGGTGCCTCCGCACGGCATCGAAGCGGTGCGTGAGCAAGTTGCTGGTAGCATCGCGGAGGGCGCGGTTCTGATGATGATTCCCTATGTGCGGGATCGGAAGCGGGTCGTGCGGGTAAATTTGAGCCTGGAGAAGGGGTTCCTCGATACCCTCGACGAGGCGGCGCACATGCGCGGCATGACTCGCTCCGCGTTCGTTCAGAAAGCAGCGACGCGCGAGATTCTCGACCCTGCCTGAAACGGGCGCAGTCGTCAGCTGACGCACCTTTGCGGCGCGGTGTTGTTGAAGTCCGGCTCCATGAAGCGGCCGACGATTGCGCAAATGGCCTCGCGGTCGAGACCGAGGCAAGAGTTCGAACGGTCGCTGAGACTCTCGGCGTCGCCAGGGGTGACTAGACCCGGCGACGAAGGGCGATTCGTCACCGGTCGCTCGGAGGAATCGCATGCGCCGGATCTCACTCGCAGCCCTGCTCGGCCTCGCACTGGCAACAACGGCACAGGCGGAAAACACCCCGCTACACGTTGGGCGTACAAAGGCCACGTCGCCGTCATCAGAGTACTGATCGCGAACGGGCGAATGTCAACGTGAGAAACGACAAACGGTGGACGCCGCTGCACGAGGCAGCATACGAAGGCCACTGTGCCGCTTTCGAGACACTGATTCTTCGCGGGGCGAACGTCGATGCGAGAGCCACGCATTTTACGATATTTCTTTGATAACATGACGGGTAATGATACTTTGCGATCGTCATGTATGGGAATACCGCACCACGTGCTCGCAACGTCGTCACCAACCTGGCCGCCCGCGGCCGGTATCACTTTACCTCGTCCGAGCTTCGCTCGGCCCTCGGTGTGTCCGAGGCGGCGGCGCGCCAGGCACTGAGCCGCCTCGCGGCCAAGGGGGAGATCGCAAGCCCCGCGCGCGGGTTTTACGTCATCGTGCCGCCCGAATACAGGCGACTCGACTGCCTGCCGGCGGATCAGTTCATCCCGGCGCTCATGGAGCAACGGAACGTCCGCTACTATGTCGGGCTCCTTTCGGCAGCGCAATATCACGGCGCGGCCCATCATCGCCCGCAGGAATTCCAGGTGGTCGTGGAGAGGAACCGGCCGGCGATCACTTGCGGGGCCGTCCGCGTCGCCTTCGTCGCGCGCCGGAACCTCGATGCGGTGTCGGTCGAAAGGTTCAACAATCCGCGCGGAACCGTTCTTGTCTCGACCGTGGAGGCGACGGCGGTCGACCTGGTGGGGTACATGCGTCGTGCCGGCGGACTGGACCGGGTGGCTGGCGTGCTTTCCGAACTCGGCGAGGACATTGACCCGGAGCGTCTCGTCGAGGCTTCGCAATCGGCATCGATCCTCTGGGCGCAGCGTCTGGGGTATCTCCTGGAGCATATCGGGGCCGGAGGCAGGGTAATGCCGCTCAAGGAGCATGTGCGGCAGCGCGCGCGCAATTACACGAAGCTCCTGCCCGGCGTGGATGCCAGGGGTGCGCAGCGGTCGAAGGACTGGCGGCTATTGGTGAACGCAAGCATCGAGGCGGACGCGTGATCCCCCGGGACTACATTACGCAGTGGCGGGAGCGGGCGCCGTGGAGCGAGGACTTCCAGGTCGAGCAGGACCTGGTCATCAGCCGGGCCCTGGTCGAGATATTCTCCGATCCTGTTCTCGGCGGGGCGCTCGCCTTCCGGGGCGGCACGGCACTCTACAAGCTCTACCTGACGCCGCCCGCGCGCTACTCCGAGGATATCGACCTGGTCCAGGTAGAGCCTGGGCCGGCCGGCCCAATGATGGATGGTTTGCGAACCGCGCTCGATCCCTGGCTCGGTCAAGCACGGTGGAAGCAGTCGGAGGGCCGGGTGACGTTCGGCTACCGGTTCCTGTCCGAGGACGTGCCGGCGATCCGGCTGCGCCTCAAGGTCGAGATCAACACCCGCGAGCATTTTGCGGTGCTGGGCTTCACCAAACGCCCGTTCCCGGTTGGGTCGCGGTGGTACTCCGGGCGGGCCGATATCACGACCTTCGAGCTCGACGAATTGCTGGCAACCAAGATGCGAGCGCTCTACCAGCGCCGCAAGGGCCGGGATTTATTCGATCTGGCGATGGGACTCGCTGAGGGGCGGAGTGATGCCGGACGGATCGTTGCGGCGTTCCGGGAGTACATGGAGCGCGAGGGCGCACCGGTGACCCGAGCGATGTTCGAACGGAACCTCGTGGGGAAGATCGGCGATGCGCAGTTCAATGCCGACATGAGCGCCCTGCTCAGGCCGGGGTTCGAGTGGCGGCCGGCGGAGGCTGCGCGGACAGTGTCCGAGCAACTGATTTCGCTGCTTCCGGGCGAGCCGTGGAAGGGAGAGACGGAGGCATGAGCGTGCGGCGGGCTGAAGCATCGGGAGGATCGCGTTGCCGTGCGTTCGGCTCGGCGGTTACGACTGGAGGCTTGATTTGCAATGCCTGAGGGAAGCGGCCGACTCCATTCTGAAGCACCATCATGTGCACCAGCATCAGGTAGGACTTTACCTGCTGCGCTTCTTCCGTGAGGGGAACCAGGTCACGCACGTCAATCCACCCCTCAGGAGAGAATGTCGCTTCACCAGGCTCTGAGGCATGCATCGTTGCCATATCTTCAGTATCCGCAATATACGGGATCGACGGCCCGCTGAAATCGATTTTGAGTCCCAGGGAGCCATGGATGACCAGATTGCGTGTCGGCCAATTGTCCAGTAGCCAAGTGTGTAGATTTATTCCTTGGTGGCCTGCGCCATTTGGGCTTCAACTGGAGTTCCAGTAGAGATGGCGAACGAATCCCCAAGACCAACTCCATTCTGTTCCCTGTTCGAGAAGTTCGCTTCGTTATTCTAATCACGCTTTTCATAATTGGAATTCCGGTCGATATCATCGCCTATCAATTAGGCGGAGGCATTCGCGGTACCTCTGAAGCCATTGGTTCAACTGGAGGCCGGAACATCATTGTGGGTGCGCACGAGGTACATCCGCTATGGCTTCAGTAAGCTGGTTTTCCAACCCCTCGAATGCCAGGTCGTTCAGGAATTGCCGCCGCCACAGCAGTCGTCGATCGGGATCGCCCAACGCCGCCTGATCGCAGACCGCTTCCCAATTCGACACGATGATGGCGACCTGTTGCTTCATGATCGCGAGGGCGCGCGGCTCCGCAAGCAAAAACTTGTTGGCGGCGGCGAGACACAACGAGAGCTGGCTGCGGCGCTCAAGGCCGTGGATCTGCATGGCCTGAGAGGCCTCGCGTCCGGTCCTCGACTGCGGGCAGATGTCGTAGGCCGGCGTGAGCGTGAGACGCTCGCCGTCCCAAAAGGCGGCGTGGTTGCGGGCATGATCATCCGTGTTGCCGACCAGGATGTTGAAGGTCATGCGCGCGAAGAGTTCCGCCAAGGTCTCGGCCGGGTCGGTGAAGCGCGCCCGCACGATGTCCGCGAGCGCTTCGTAGGAAGCGTGAGCCGCCATGCGCTCGTCGAGGCCAAGCAGGGTCAGCGCGGATACCATGGCGCGCCGTGTCCAACCGTTCTCCGCACGCTCACGGTCGAAGCGCCGGATCAGCAGCACATCCTTGTTCATCGCCCGGGCGAGACTGACCGGCGCAACGTTCAGTCCGGCGAGACTTGCGAGGCGCATTGCGATGAACTCCGCCTTGACGACGCTGTTGATATCGGTCGAGGAGGAGAATTTCGCGACATACTTGGCGTCTCCATCCCGGATGAGTGCTTTCGGCCTTGCTCCCCCGATCGCCGTGCCGTGCTGCAAGGCTTCGGCCAGGTCCGGCGCCAGCGGCAGACCGCGATCGACCCGGTCGGCCGAGTCTACCAGGCGTTCGAGGGTCTCGTTTTCGGCCCCGCGGGGAGCGTAGTCCCGGGGGGATGCCTGGAAGTCGAGCGCGCCGGTGCGGTCGGAGCCGGACCGAAGCATGAAGGTAAGCTCGTCGAGATCGGCGAACCCGTTCGCTTCGCCGAGGCCGCCGGCGAGGCGATGGGCGATCACACGACGGCCCCAGGCGTCGGGTGAGGCGTCGCGCAGGGCGTTGGCGATCTCGAGAGGCGGCTCGGGTATGATGGCGCCGTGGCGCAGGGGCAATTCGGGCGCATAAATCGGGATCGCGTCGTCCCTGCTGAGATAGGAGCGGCCATAGGTGAAGACGAAGTGGCCGTCTTCCGCGTGAATGCGGCCCGCAACCACCGGCGTGGTCCTTCCCGGTAGACAAATCCAAACAAACGCCTCGTGGGGCCGAGCCGCGTCAGAAGTCATCGTCGGCCTCGCGGCGGGGCTTGCGGATTGATCCCGGCATCAGAGCGAGCTTGTCGTCGGTTCGCTCTAGCTGGGGAGCGAGACTCGTCACCTCCGGAACGAACAGATCGACGCCGGTCAGGGTGGCGGCTTCCAGCACGAGGCCGATCGCCACGGAGGGACTGCCCTTCTCAATGAGCTGCAACGTGCTCCTGGCAATGCCTATACGGGCCGCGAGATCGTGTTCGGACATGCGCCGGCGTTTCCTGGCGAGCCTGATCTGCTTGCCCAAGAGGAGGAGCGCCTCTTCCGTAAGGCGCGAGTAGGAACGTGGCGTGCTCGGCATGGCAACGTATTGACCGTTATATCAGCCACAAAAATATAATTGACTGGCTTATCGGTCAAGTATGTTCAAATTCTGTTGTTGCTGGTGTCCATCGGGCTGCACTCCGGATCGTGTACAAGGCCGGGTAAGGATTCCCCTCCGCACGATTGGGACATCAGGGGCGCTACGTGTAGTCCCGATCTTCCTGAGAGTATCCCCATGTGAGCTGAATCCCGCCCCAAGTCAGGTCGTTGCCATCCCAAGTCAGATAGTTAGTCGAGAAACGTTTTCAGATCCTGGACCCCGATAGCCCGGGTGCGGTCCAGATCGATTTGCTCGGCCCGTATCGATGAGAACACATGAAGTTCTCGCCGGGCGCGAGTTATCGCGACATTGAGTCGTTTTTCGCCTCCTATGCCATTGATCGGCCCGAAGTTCATCGTGAGCTTGCCGGCGAGATCGGGGCCGAACGTCACCGAGAACAACATGACGTCGCGTTCGTCACCCTGGATGTTCTCGAGGTTCTTCACAATTACCGGCTCCTCGCGCTCGTCGGCGAAAAACCATTCCAGCTCACTGTCTTCCCGGCGGATTTGGTCGAGCAAGTCCAGAATGAGCGACTGCTGTTCGGCGTTGAACGTAATGACTCCGAGGGTGAAGCGCTTTTCTTCCGGGTTCGCAAGCCAGGTTTTGAGACTCCGCCTCACAAATTCGGCAACGGCCTTGGCTTCTTCCTGATTCACGCGACCTTGCCCTCGGGCGTATGTGCCGCCGACTTCGTGGAACTTGATCGCGTCGGAACCGGTTGACGGGGCCGGGAATGTTACGAGCCGGTTGCCGTAGTAGTAATGGTTGGAGAACGCGATGAGGGTATCATCGCGGCTGCGATAGTGCCAATCGAGACTCCGGGATGGCACACCCGAGGCCGAGGCCTCATCGAGAATCGACGGCATGTCGCGCTCGACTTCAGGCAGGTCTTCGTCGTCGTCATCGGCACGCCCAAAGAAGTTCGTGGGAGGCAGCTGCTTGGAGGGACGCTTGGTCAGCAGCGTGGTCTCAATCGGCACGAACTCGCGGGCCTGCACGGCCTTGCGGACGGCAACCACGTCCGGCTCCGTCAGAGGCTCCTGATGATGCGCCCGTACCAGAGATCTACGCCGTCAAGGCCATCGTCGACGGCATCGATCAGAACTGCGGCAACGGCTATGTCTGGCATACGACCGGCTCGGGCAAGACACTCTCCTCCTTCAAGGCCTCGACTTGCCCCCATGATTTGGGCCCACTGCCGTAAGCCAGTCGGCAACCGTTGTTGACTCAAAGCGTGCGAACGACGCGGTCTCTTAGCGGGTATTGGTTGCGCGTTTCAGATTTCTGCGCCATTCCCACGGCGGCGCGGGTGCGCGGCCGGACCAGATTCCGCGCCGGGCCGCGCGGGCGGCGGCTTCATCGTCTGAATAGGCCCTTGAGGACTTGACGAACGCGAAGGCCCATCCGGCTTCCACCACCCAACGGTTCAGTTCGGTTTCCTCTCCTTCGATCCTGCATACGCCCCGGAGCCGCACCAAGCCGGGACGCAGGCGCTCGCAGATCACATTGCGGCCCGCAATGCGCCGTTCCAGCGCCCGGCCCGCCTCGCGGCCGCAGGCCCATTCGGACCCGTCCGCCCTGATGCAGGGCTGCTTGAGTTCGGGCGCGTCGATGCCGTCGAGCCGGACCCGTGTTGCGGCCTCCCCGACCTTTATCGAATCGGCGTCAATCACCAGCGCCTTGCCGCCGAGCGGCCGGATCGCACCGCTGCCGGCTTCCATCCGTCCGGCGTCTCCGAGATCGGCGATCAGCCTGTCGCGGTTGAATTCATGGCCGAGCACGACGCGACGCGATGCGCCCGGGTCTTCCTGTCCATCCACCGTTACGGGCCTAGACGATGAGTAACCGACCGCCGTGAGTTTGCCGCGCGCCCACTCGCCAAGCGCGGTTCCGGCCGCATGGTCCAGGCAATGCGCCAGCACCGACTGCGCCCGGCGCTGCGACAGGCCGAGATTCGCTACCCATGCGTCCCGTTTCGTTTGCGCGCTGGCCCATTCCGGCGAGGAATGGCCCTCGATGCGGATTTCGTCGATGTCAAACCTGTCCGCCGAGTTCCTGAGCTCCGCCAGCCATCGGGGACAAATGTCGTCCAGCACAGCCTTGAAACCCGGCGGGATAACTGCGCTGCCTGTCTCGAAAACCACCGTTTCGGGAAATACGACCCGGCCGGACGGGTCGATCTCTCCGCCCGCCTTCTCCACGTCCGCCGCAAGCTCGCGTTTCAGATTGTCGATGAACTCCCCGCGCGCCGCCGCGTCTTCGGCGAGCCGGTCCTTGACCGCCGAAAGCCGGCTATCGACCACGCGTTCCCTTGCCAGCAGGTCCTCGATCCGGCTCACCAGCTCTTCATTGCTGGCCTCGCCGTCCGGATCGAGCTCGCGACGCAAATCCAGCGCTTCAATGGTCTCGTCCTTGTTCTTCTCGATCCATTGCTCGTAGCCTTCCAACGCCGCCAGGCGCGCCGGCGACACCGGGATCTCCTCGCCCTTGAATGACCGCACAAGGACGACCCCGCCGATAGCGAGGATAACGGCTGCGGCCATTACGCCGCCCCACACCCAATTCGGCGTCTGCCCGCGCTTGCGTGTCAACCGCCGCCTTCCGGGACGACGGCTCATGCGTCGCTATTCCGATCGTCGCTGAACGAAGCCATAGCGTCTTGGCATGTCCGATGTATGCGCTCCACCGCCTCCTCCGCGAGGTTGGCGGACTGTTGCACGGCTTCCGGGCCCGGCGGAGCCGGCTCCTCTTCGGCGGGGAAGCTGAACGGGCACCACTTCGGTTCCGGCACGCTGCACGCCTTTCGGTTGGTGTCCCGGTAAACCACCGTGGAAGTTACCCAAACCTCACCGCCTGCAACGGCCTTTCCTCGGGCGCCCGGTCGTAAGGCCGGGTTCGAGTTACGCAACAGGGCGCGAGCAACATCCTCCGGCGTTGCATCGCCAAACATCTTCGGATCAATCATCGGTACGCCTCTGGTCATTGTGCGGCCCTCCATTCGGCCATAGTTCGTCCGCCCTTGCTCCGGTTGCAGCCCGAGCATAGCAACTGAAGATTATCGGGGTGATCCGTCCCGCCCTTCACGCGGGGCATGATGTGATCAACGTCCATGACGCGGAACGGGAAGTGAGTATCACAGCCGACGCACACGCCCTCTTGCTCAAGCCCACACAACAACGACCACCGACAGGGTGAGGCAAATACCTTTCCATACCCCTAGCGCCTCCCCAGTTAGAGTTCAACTCGAAACTAGTTGAGTGATTTCAGTCGGTTGTGTCTTACTCGGTTGTGTCAAATCAAACGAGGAGGCACAACATGTGGACCGAAATCACTCGCCCGAAGTATGAGCGCCGTGGCGGTCGCTATGCAAGCGACCTTACGGATCGGGAGTGGGCGTTGATCGCGCCGTTCATGCCGCCGCGCAAGAAGATAGGCCGGCCGCGGACGACGGAGTTGCGCAATGTCATGGATGCGATCATGTACATGGCCTCGACGGGCTGTCAGTGGGCGATGCTGCCGAACGACTTCCCGCCGCCCTCCACGGTCCAGCGCTACTTTTACGACTGGCGCTCGAACGGGGTGCTGGAGGCGATCAACCATCATCTGGTTGTGGCGGCCCGTGAGCTGGAAGGACGCGAGGCCGGCCCGAGCGCCGGGGTGATCGACAGCCAGAGCGTGAAAACCACGGAAAGCGGCGGTATTCGGGGCTATGACGCGGGCAAGAAGATCAAGGGCCGCAAACGTCACATGGTCACCGATACGCTTGGCCTGCTGCTCGGCCTGATCGTGCATTCAGCCGATATCCAGGACCGCGACGGCGCGCCCGGGGTCCTCAAATCGATCCGTCATCGCTTTCCCCAACTGCGTCACCTCTTCGCCGACGCCGCCTATGGCGGACCGAAACTTGAGGGTGCCCTCGAAGACATCGGCCGCTGGACGATCGAGATCATAAGACGGCCCGATACCGCCAAGGACTTTGAGGTCCTGCCCAGGAGATGGGTCGTCGAGAGGACCTTCGCCTGGCTCAACCGATGCCGCCGACTGGCCAAGGACTGGGAGAAATCAATCGCCTCCGCACAGGCATGGATCCTCGTCGCACACATCCGACTCCTCACAAGGCGGATCGCAAGCCATTGTTATTAAATGTAGAGTTTCGAGTCAGCCTCTAAGACCGTCTTCATGATTTGTCCGCTATTGGCCGGGAAGTTGACCCGGCCTGGGTCCGCTCGCCCAGTCCGGACATAGCCGGAAGCGGACACGCAGCGGCGCCTCATTTCACCCTGCGCCGTATTTCGTTACGTACTCGGTGCGCTTGCGGTTGAACGCATCGACGATTTTTGCTCCTTCGACCCTCATGGGTTCGGTCTCTTCGCCCGACGGTCCCACATTGGCTTGCCTGTAGCTCGGCCGCGCCTTGACGGCCTGCCACCAGGCCCGTGCGTGGGGCCGCTCCGCGAGCCAGGGCTCAACCAGCGTCATGCCGTCGAGGCGGGCAATGAATGTAGCGAGGTCGAGATCGGCAAGTGTGAACTGTTCACCCATCAGCCACGGCCCATTCTCGGCGATGGTCTCATCAATCTTGGCGAACGTCCGTTCCCACGTCGCTATTGCGCGCATGACATAGGGGGACTCCATACCTTCATGCACACAGGATTTTTGGCGCTGGGTGCGTTCAAGGACGGTTTGACCGTCCCAATAGGCCCGACGGTCACCGTCGGACATGGCCAGCAATTTGGCCCTGAAAACGGCGACGAACGAAAGGGAGGCAACTCCTTCGTACCCGGCTTCGTCGGCCTCCTTGATCCATTCCCGCATATGGGCGATAGCCGCTGGCCCGGCAGGTTTAAGCGGGGGATCCGGATAGAGATCGTCGAGGTAGTCGCAAATGAGCGACGACTCCCGGATCACCTCGCCGTCATGGACCAGCGTGGGTACCTGAGCCTTGGGGTTGAGCTTCAGATACTCGGGATCAAACTGCTCTCCCTTGAATAGGTGGATGTGGTGCGGAACCCAGTCGGTGACGCCCTTTTCGGCCAGCGTCATCTTCGGCCGTTCCGAACAGATCGAGTTTTCAAAATAGTAGAGCTCAAGCATGTGAATTCCTTTTTCTCCCCGACAATGACAGATACACTTGATGTCGCTCAAGAAGCTTGCGGAAGAGTTTGCCGGAGGTGATGACAACATGACCATCCAACGGATTGAGACGGTTGCCTACGGCGTGACCGACCTGGAACCGTGTATCGCATTCCTGGAAAACTGGGGTCTGGAAAAGGTCCATGTGAACGATGCCGGCGCTGAATTTCGAACGCTTGAAAACCAAAGAATCTCGCTGCGTCAGGCCGACGACCCGTCACTGCCGGCAACCGGGGAGGACGGTTCCACCGTCCGGGAAATCGTCTGGGGGGTGAAGGACAAGGCCGGCGTAGCGGCCATCGGCGACGAGCTCTCCAGCGACCGGGAAGTGCGCGAGGATCAGGACGGCAGCCTTCATTCTTACGACGATAGCGGGTTTGCGATCGGGTTCAGGGTTGCGGACATTACGCCGGTCGATACTCCAGACCGAACGCTAAACATTCATGGGAAGGTCGAACGGGTCAATGAACGCAGTTGGCCGGAAGACCGCATGACGCCGCTCCGTATCGGTCACGCGGTTTATTCCATTGAGCAGGACGGAAACTGGAAAGCGGCCGAGTTCTACCTCAATCGCCTTAACTTCAGGCTCACTGACCGGTCAGAGGGTGGCGGCACATTCATGCGTTGCGAAGGGTCTACCTTCCACCACAGTCTTTTCCTGTTTCACCGGGTCGGGACCCAACGGTATTTCAATCACCTGGCCTTCGAAGTGAACTCGTTCGACGACATCATGATGGGCGGTACCCATATGCTGAAGAACGGTGCGGTCAGCGTCTCCGGCCCGGGCCGTCATTCGCTCGGATCCAACTGGTTTTGGTATTTCAACAACCCGTGCGGCGGCGATATCGAATACTTCGCCGACATGGACCGCATGGATGACGATTGGGAGCCGCGGTACTGGGATGAGTCGCCGCCCTTCGCCCGATGGATGCTCGGCGACGGTATTCTTACAGGCTAATCGGCTCAATGCCTGACCCCGACCGACGATAGTTTTGATGCCGCCATCATCGGGCTCGGCCCGGTGGGCGGCACATTGGCCAAAATCCTCGGCGCCTACGGCATTGGACCTCTTGGAAACCTACCAGTCCGGGCGAGACCCCCGTGTCCGGGCCTTCATCGAACTCACGGTTCAAATGGAGCAGGTTATCAGCACGGCAGCGGAGGGGCCGGCAGCGGGAAATATCGTCGAGTCGGGCGAAGGCCGGCAAAATATCTCCCGGCTCCGACCGGCACTGGGGCCGGGGTTGACGGCTGGAGGGTCGGCCTTGACCGGTCATCCGTTTCCCCGGCCAAGCGTCCGTTTTCGTGGTTCGGACATAGCTGGAAGCGGACATCGACCGTTTAATCCCGCCGTTTACGAGGAACTACCCAGCCGGCCTTCGATCTCGGGTCCGTTCGCTGCGTAGCGGTACGCCCGAAAAACACCATTGGCCGGCCCACCGCGCCAATGGCCGAACCAAGGAGATATATACTCCCAGACGATCTCGCTTGACGGCGTAACTTCGAAAATTCGTCCGGTCATGCCCTCGCAGATAAGCGTATTGCCGGACCACAAGCGCTGCGCACCCGAAATATTGGGGCTGTAAAAACTGGGTTGCGGCGCCCCCTCATAGATCCATTCCGTTTTGCGCGTTTTGGGATTGAATTCAATTACGCTGGACCAATAGACGCCGTGAGGCGTGGCAATCCCGTTGGCGAAATGAAGAATATTGCCGTTCTCGAGCATCGTGCAGTCATGCTGCTGACCCCAATTGTCGTCGCGATGGTACCAGCTGACCTTACGCTGCTCCTTATCGATCATCGCGATGATCGAGAACTTGCGGAAACTCACCAGCAGGTTGCCGTCGGGCATCTCCGAAACCGCGTTACAATGCGCAAATTCCTTACGCGTGCTCATAGGATGAAGCGGTTCCGCCAGTAATGCCTCGTCCTCATGAGCGTGCCACTCCCAGACCGTTTCGCCGTTGGGGTTCACCTCTCGCAGGTAATCACCCCAAATAATGCCGCCTTTGTATTCGGTGCCCGGCTCCGCCCCTTTGATATCCTTGGCCACATCGGGAGGGACCTGTTCCCAGCCGATATAAACGGTATTGCCGTTCGAGAGCCGTCGGAAATCATGGTGCTGGAAGTCGTCCTGGTACTCCCAGACGATGTTCCCATCCCAATCATATTCACGCAGCAAACCGCCCGAACCGCCGCCAGGCGGGGGTGAGGGACCGCCGGGTGTCTCGCCGGCCCACAGCAGATTTCCGCCCGGCAACAGATATCCATAGTTTCCGGGCGTAACCTCGGTATTCCACGAATGCCTGACCTCACCCCTCATACCAACGAGGTAGACGTTCTTGGACCAGAGGGGCGCGACGACGGTAAATCCTTCCGTCGCCCTGGCTGTGTCATAGTGCCAAAGACCCACATCACGATGTCGCACGCTACTACCTCTCTAAGTTTGTCCGTCCGACCAGGATCGTAAATGTGGAAATTGTTTGCAAGATTAATGAGCGCGCTCATTAATCTTGACTCTGTGTCTATATCTGCGCTGCTATCCCGTACCACAGGGAAATTGGAGAATTAACGATGAAGAAAGTATTCGCCTTAGGTACCACGGTGATCGCATTGCCATTGGCGTTGTCAATATCGGCCGGGACCGCCCACGCAGGATTTTACGACGGCAAGGATGTAACCGTTCTGATCGGGTCCGGTGCCGGCGGCGGCCTAACGCGCGCAGGGCGGGCGGTAATGACGGCGGTCGGACGGTTCTTAGGTGAAGACACCAACATGGTCATCAAGAACATGCCGGGCGCCGGTGGCGCCAAGGCGCTGAACTTCTTTGCCTCAAAGGCCAGGCCCGACGGCTTAACGCTCTCGTTTGGGCCGCCCCGCCAGATCGGCAAGCTGCTCAACATGCCGGGCGTCCGGTTCGAGCCGGCCGAATTCGTAATGATCGGCGCAAATGATGCGAGCTTTGTCTCGATCGTCTCGACGACGACCGGAGTGAAAAAGCCCACTGACATACTAAACGCGAAAGGGCTGATTGTCGGTGGCCGCTCGCCTGCGAGCTCGCTTGATATTTTTGCGCGGGTACCGCTTCAAATCCTCGGAATCGACCACGGTTATGTGCCGGGGTACCGGGGGCAGCCGAAGCTGAAGGCTGCTATTATGGGCGGAGAGATCAACGCGCTTACCACGGGATTCGCCGGCCATGTCGCGTTCTACGAGAACGATTTGCTGAAGAAGGGCACCGCCGTCGCCCTCTATTATCACTCCGCGCTTGATAAGAACGGCGAGCCGATCCGGCTTCCGGAATATCCGCCGAACATCAAACACTTCGTCGATTTCTACAAAGATACCCATGGCGGAAAGGTGCCGAGCGGCCCGAAATGGGAAGCCTATAAATGGTATGCGACCTATAACACGCGGGCCCAGGTCGTGATGGCGCCCAAGGGAACGCCGGCAGAACGGGTTGCCGAGTTGCGCGCAGCATATAAGGCCGCCATTGCCGATCCGACATTCCGGGCGGCATACAAGAAGCAGTTTAAGATCATCCCGAATTTCTGGGTCGGCAAGGACGCCGAGTGGCTGCTGACCGATTACAAGAAAATTTCACCGGAGGCGCTTGCCGGCATGAAAGCGATGGCTGGGCCTGCCAAAAAGAAGAAATAGAATCTCGGATAATCAGAGTGGAATCGGGCCGCGGGAGCGTTGCTTCGGCGGCCCGGCAGATTGACGGCTGCCGCCGCCGGTTCGAGATCGAGACGGTTGCAAGTGGAGCACGGCTGCCGTCTCAGGTTTGCCGGTCCGACATGCTGCTCGCGGTCATCGATGAGGCGTGGGCCCGTACCGAGGTATCTTTTGGCAGCCATTCTCCTGAAAGTTCATCATTCGAAGACCGCGTGGACATGATTGTTGACAGATACCGGGTCTCGTTTAACGATTACCTCTTCCCCGCGATATTGGACATATTTCATGGCTTACGTGAAGATCCGGTTCTGTTCGAGCGCATTGGCGGAAGATTTCCCGAAATTCTCGATGAACGGGCACAGAGGTGGGCGAATTTGTTCGCCGATCTAGATATACCGGCCGAGCGGCTCCGGCCCGCCCGCGACATTCTTCGTTCGACAACGCGCGGGCTGGCACTCAGCCGCATTTTGGGGAGCCCGGTCATTCAGTAATCACCAAAAGCGAAGCGGATATGGTCGGAAAAATCGTTAAAGCTATACTGAAGAACGAGCTGTAGCCGGCAGCCTCAATCGAGGAATGGAGTGCAGGGAGGAGTGAGATGTCACAATTTCGAACCGTCAAGGCCCTTGGCCTTCATCACTCGGCGTACCGCTGTCGCGATGCCGAAGAAACCCGCGCTTTTTGGGAAGACAAGGTGGGCTTTCCTTTGAAAATGTCCCTTGAGATCGAAGAGCACCCTGTGACCGGCGAAGACGTGCGCTATATGCATATCTTCTTTGATATTGGCAGTCACAGCGACGAGGAATCCAATTATTTGGCCTTTTTCGATGTTCCTGAACGCGAGGGCGATGATCCGGACGAGCTGTTCAAGGAGCGCTGGGGCATGGACCTGCATATGGCCATGCGGGTGAAGGACCACGCGGAACTCCGGGGATGGGCCGAGCATCTCAAGGCGCAAGGTATCGAAGTCGAAGGACCCGCCGGGCACGGCTTCTGCAGCTCCATTTATTTCCATGATCCGAATGGCTACCGGTGGGAGTTCACAACGGAGGATGCGGAAGAAAAGCAGACGTTCGATAATTTCGAACACACTGCCCACAAACAATTGAGGGACTGGACCGAGTGGAAGGCGGCCCGCTCATCCAGGTCCGGATAACCACCGGAACTCACTCAACGACGTTAAGGACGCAAGCCAATGAATAAAAAATTGACGCTCTCCTTCGACAACGGCCCGGACCCTGATTGCACGCCGGGCGTGCTCGATGTCCTCGCGGAGCGGGGTATCAAAGCGACGTTCTTTGTTTGCGGCAATGGCAATAAGCGGCATCCGGCGATGAAGGCGGGCTCCGATGAGGGCATCGCCCTTTTGGAAAGAACCCGGAACGAAGGCCATTGGATCGGCAATCACAGTCTGACCCACACGGTTGAGCTTGGCACCACACGGGACCCAAAGGTGGTCGAGCGAGAAATCGGCCGCAACGAAGAAATTGTGGGCCGGTTTAACGAGCACCACTTGTTCCGCCCCTATATGGGGGGCGGCATTCTCGACAAGCGGGTCTTCAGCCCGGAGGCCGTGGACTACCTCTGTGCCAACGGATACACGACGGTTCTCTTCAATAGCGTTCCGAGGGACTGGGAAATTCCGGAGACCTGGCCCGAGTTGGCCTTCCAGCAGATGGCCAAACAGGATTGGACCTTGTTGATCGTCCACGATGTGTCGCGGTTCGGCGGGATGCCTAAACTGGCTGGGTTTATCGATCAGGCAATCGAGGACGGATACGAGATCGTTCAGGAGTTTCCGCCGGCGTGCACGCCCATCGTCAAGGGCGAGATTGTCGGTTCCCTCGACGGTTTGGTGTGCGGCGATCAGCCCGAAGCGCCGAGCGCCTCCGCTGCCGCCGCGGCCGCTTCTCTCGAACATTAGGCAAAACCTACGCGTCCCGCTTAGGACGCCGATACCGATGGGAGGATTTCAGGCGCGACAACCTGAAAATCCACGAGGTCAACTAGGGTCTGTACTCAATTGGGGGATTCTCCTTTTTGCGCCCACTCACCCCGCCCTTGTCCCTCGGGAAGGGGGCGAGGGGACCCACCGAAACTCCCTCTCCCTCTGGGCGAGGTGATTCGGCTCGACTCCCTCTCCCTCCCTGAGGGAGAGGGCCGGGGTGAGGGTGATATGGAAATTCCCCCTCACCCGGCTCCGGGTAGGCTCGGCGTTCGCCTCGCCAACCCTCCGCATCCCTCTCCCCCTGACGGGGGCGAGGGAACGCACGGAAAGCCTCATCTCCCCGCTCACCCGCAAGCCCCCCCCCTCTCAGCAACAGACGACGATGCCAAGCGGGCTCCAGCAGGCTCTGCGCTCCGCGTCGGTTGTGGTTTTGGCCTTTTTGGGTGAGAAACCGGACACCCGAACCAAACCCGCCTGTTTTCCGCTTGCAGGCAGTAGGGGACGATCAGCATAGCCATTTAACAATCAACCCCTGCTGGTCTCCAACGATCGAATCCCGAATATCATATTGGCCAAGACCAATCTACGGCGCGCGTTTTCTTATTTGGTCAACGGTCGCTTGCGGCGTGCTGATGTCGGGATCGGTGAGCATCTCGATCAGGATCGGTCCCGAATGTTTGCTCCGCAGGTTCTTGTACGCGCCGGTCAATTCGTCGACATGTTCGATGCGCTGTGCCGGGATATCCATCGAACCGGCGAACTCAACGAAATCCGGATTGTCGATGTCGGTGGCGATGGCCTGGCCGGGAAAGTTCAGTTCCTGGTGCATACGGATTGAGCCGTAGAGTCCGTTGTTGAAGATGATTACCGTCAGCCGAAGTTGCTGCTTTGCCGCCATCACCAGTTCCTGGGCGTTCATCAGAAAGCACCCGTCGCCGGCATAGGCCAGGACTTCGCGATCGGGATAGATCTGCGCCGCGGCGATGCCCGCCGGTACCGACGAACCCATCGGCGCATTGATGGGACCGAGCAGCGTATGCGCTCTGCGATAGCGATGGTGGCGCAAAACAAAATGCGTGTAGTTGCCCGCCCCCATGGTCACCACCGTGTCCGGAGGAACCAGATCGCTCATGGCTGCCACCGCGGCGCCGGGATTTTCCCGGCCCGGAAAGACCACCGGTTTGTGATAGGCCTCGTATCCTTCCCGCAGACCCGTCAAATGAGCCGACCAGCCGGGTGGATCGGACAACCTCAGATCTCCGAGTGCCGCACAAAATGAATTTACATCGGTGCAGATTGCGAGGTCGGGGTCGATGACCCTACCGAACATACTCTCGTCCGGCGCGACATGAACAAACCGCCGCTCGTGTTTTCCCTCGAGCAGTTTCCGATAGCGCATGGTCTCGATTTCGCCGACCTGCCCGCCCAGCATGATCAGGAGATCCGCCGTATCCGCATATCCGACGAGGTTGGGATCGGGTCCGACGCCGAGAGAGCCGACAAAGCATGGATGGTCGTTGTCGATGAGGTCCTGGCGGCGGAACGTGACCGCCGTCGGCATATCCAGGCTCTCGGCGAAGGCGGCAAGTTGATCCCGCGCCGTCTGCTTCCACCCCATACCGCCGAGCAGCAGCAATGGTGCCCTGGCGGCGGCCAACAGTTCGGCAAATTTGGACAACGTCTCGGCATCCGGCGCGGCGTGGGCGGGCTCAGCCGGCTTCGGGGCGGATGCGGGCACGGGAGACAACTGGATATCTTCCGGCAATCCAACGACGACGGGTCCGGGCCGTCCGGAAAGGGAGAGCGCAACAGCTTCTTCCATAATCCCGGCGATGTCTTCGGCCCGGTCCGCGACAAAGACCCGTTTCGCCATCCCGCCATAGAAGGCGGCAAGATCGATCTCCTGAAACGCCACGCGCCGTTCGGTGCCGGTGGTGGTATGGCCGACCAGCAGGATCATCGGCACGCCTTCCTGCTCGGCGGTATGAATGCCGATGGCTGCATTGCAGGCGCCGGGTCCACGGGTCACCATGCACACGCCGGGCCGCCCGGTCAGGCAGGCATAGGCCTCGGCCATATAGGCGGCACCCCCTTCCTGGCGGCAGACATGGAGGGTGAAGCTGTTTCCCGCCTCGCGAACGGCGTCAAGCACGCCGAGATAACTCTCGCCGGGTACGCAGTAAGCCCGATCGATGCCGTTGGCCGCCAGATTGTCGATAACCATCTGGCCGCCTGTGCGCGTCTCACCGCTCATCCCATTCTCCCGGAAAATCTGCCTCGGCAATTCTGCATGGCTTTGAGGCATACGTAAATCACCGCCGGGGCTCGTCCTTGTCCAAGCTGGTATGGTGTTCAATTGAAAAGCCTATATTCCCGGGCGACGGCTCATCAGCCGTGCCGCCCCACCGAACGAACGCGAGGAAATTTCAATGGCGGATACAGACCAACCCAAACCCGTGGCGCATCTCGCCGAAGGCCCCAACTTTACACCCGGCCGCGTAAACTGGGATGCCGACGTGGAGGTCCACAAGCTGTCGAATAATGAATCTCCCATCGGCAGCAGCCCGGCGGCCGTCAAAGCCATACGGGATCATGCCTCCTCGCTTTACCTTTATGGCGATGCGGATGGGTTGCCTCTGATCGACGCACTCGCCGGTCATTTCAAGCTGGACCCGGCACAAATTGTCGTCGGACCCGGATCGGAGCAGTTGATCAACTGGATCATTCAAGGCTGGGCCGACCGTGGGGATGAGGTGCTCTACCCGGAACATGCATTTCAGAGCTACCGCATTCGCTCGAGAATGTGCGGCGCGGTCCCGGTATCCGCACCGGAAATCAATCTGCGGGTCGACATCCAGTCCCTGCTCGATGCCGTGACGCCCCGCACGAAGGTTGTGATCGTCGCCAATCCCAACAATCCTACCGGCACCCACATTCCGCTGTCCGAGGTCAAAGCCCTCCGCGAGGCCCTCCGGTCCGATGTGCTCCTGGTCCTCGACGAGGCGTACTTCGATTATGTGAATGAAGACGATTACGGCACCGCTCTGCCTCTGGTTGCCGCGGGCAGCGAGAACGTCATCGTCACCCGGACATTTTCGAAATTCCATGGCCTTGCCGGACTTCGCGTGGGTTGGGCTTATGTTCCGAGCAGTCTGGCAGACCCGCTGTCGCGCGTGCGGGGCCCCTATCCGATTTCGTCCTTGGCCATGGTGGGTGCCGCCGCCGCGCTGACGGATTTCGAGTTTCAAAAGCAAGCCAAGGCTCACAATGACAAGTGGCTGCCGTGGCTTGTATCCGAAGTCGAAAATCTTGGATTCGAAACCAGCGGGACGGTCGCGAACTTCGTCCTGTTCCGGATCCCGGAAGGTGCCGAGGCGGCGCAAGCCCTGGAACTCGCCATGACGGGAAAGGGCTTTATCGGCCGGGTGGCCCATCAGAACGCGCTGCCCGATTGGATCCGGTTTTCGGTCGGCAGCGAGCAGGCGATGACGGGACTCATCGAAGAACTGTCAGCCCGTCGTCCCTAGCGGCTGGATTCATTTAGTTCGACGCTGTCACAAAGACTGTTCTAGGATGATCGAGTGAAATGATAGCCAGATAAAACAACACGGAGGACTTCCATGAAACGAACATTTAAATCGGGGCTGGTCACCAGTCTCTCGGTCGCAGCGGCAATGGCTGCCGCGATTACCGCATTTTCGCCCTCGCAGGCAGAGGCGGGGCGTCTTGAGGACGTGAAGGCGGCTGGTATTCTCCATTGTGGTGTTGTGCCCGGTGTGCCGGGTTACGCTTTTCCCAACAAGGAAGGCAAGATGGTCGGTTTCGACATCGATCTGTGCCGGGCCATTGCGGCGGCTGTTCTCGGCGATGCCGACAAGATCAAGACGACCAAAATGAAACTACCGGTTGCGTTCAATGCGATGAAAGCCGGTACGGTCGATGTGGTCACACACCGTTTCACCTGGACCTTCGGCCGTGACGTTGGGCAGGGTCTCGATTTTACCCGCGTGATGGTTTTTGACGGCCAAGGATTTATGGTTCGCAAGAAGCTTGGTGTCACTTCCGGCAAACAGCTTAATGGGGCCACGTTTTGCCTGACCACCGGCGCAACAACGGAATCAAACGTTTCCGACTTCTTCCGGACTCACGGCATGACCTTTAAACAGGTAACCTTCGGCAGCATGGGCGAGGCCCAGAAAGCCTACGACCAGGGCCGCTGCGATGTGTTTGTTACCGATAAATTCGGCCTCGGGGCGCGCCGGCTTGCGATGACCAATCCGGACGAACACGTGATCCTGCCCGAGACGATTTCCAATGAACCGATTTCTCCGATGGTGCCGCATGGGGATCAGGTATGGAGAGACATTGTCGTGTGGACCCTCAATGCTCTGATCTCCGCCGAGGAATATGGTGTCACCAGCAAGAACATCGACAAAATGGCCAACGATGCGAAGAACCCGTTCGTCCAGCGGCTTCTCGGTAAAACCGGTAAGTTTGGCGGGAAAATCGGTCTTGGTCCGCAGTGGGCCTACAGAGCAATCAAGTCTGTCGGCAATTATGGTGAAATTTGGGAGAACCATCTCGGCAAACACGGCCTCGGTATGGCGCGTGGCAAGAACGAGCTTTACACGAATGGCGGCCTTCTAATCGCCCCGCCGTTCCGGTAGGCCGACTCTACCGTCATACATATGATACAGCCGGGTGCCCTCGATAGGATTTGAGGGCACCCGGAATTTATAGTTCCAGCAAAAGACGATGAATGATTTGCTTGTCTACTGGCGTAGGGGAAGCGTCCGCTCCCTGACCTATCAATGGGGGCTGGTGGTCGCAATCGTTCTCGCTCTTTTTTGGCTGTTCGATACGGCGAACACCAATTTAGACCGCCTCGGCATACAAACGGGTTTCGATTTTCTGGACGATGAAGCCGGATTTCAAATCAGCCAGGCGCTTTTCCCGTATACGGCTCAATCCACTTACATCGATGCGCTGCTTGTAACCTTTACGAATACGATCGTCCTGTCGTTGATCGCGGCATTTCTTGCGACGTTTCTGGGGTTTTTTATCGCGCTTTCCAGACTCTCCGACAATCTCCTGCTTCGAAAATTCGGCGATTTCTATGTTGAGATGTTCCGGAACATCCCGCTGCTGCTTCAGCTTTTTTTCTGGTATTTCGCCGCGTTGAAGCTGCTGCCGGCCAAGCGCGAGTCGATCAATCTCTTCGATGCCGCCTTTCTGAATATTGAAGGCTTTGTCGTTCCGGCGCCGGTGTTCGAGGCTGGCGCAAATTCGTTGGCTTGGGCCATCGTCATTTCTTTTCTTTTGGCGTTCGGTGTGTGGCGATGGGCGAAAAACCGGCAGATCAGAACGGGTCAACCCTTTCCATCCTTCATAGTCGGATTGGGCATCATCATTATTATTCCGTTCATTGTGGCTTGGTTTCAAGATTTCCCAATCACCTGGGAAATTCCAAAGTTTGGCCGCTTCAACTTTGAAGGAGGTGTCGCCCTTCAACCGGAATTCACCGCCATGCTGTTTGGCCTCACTTTGTATAACGGCGCCTTCATCGGCGAAATTGTACGGGCGGGAATATTGTCTGTTCATAAAGGACAGCGGGAAGCCGCCAATTCCATCGGCTTTACCCAAATGCAGATTTATTCGCAGATAATCGTTCCCCAGGCGATGCGTCTGATCATTCCGCCGCTGACCAACCAGTACCTGAATCTGACAAAATCGACGGCGCTCGCGGCGGCCCTGGGGTATCCGGATTTCTTCTGGGCGCTCAGCGGCGCCATCGCCGCCCAGACCGGACAGGTTCTCGAACTTCAG
Source organism: Rhodospirillales bacterium (assembly GCA_965213765.1). Lineage (GTDB taxonomy): Bacteria > Pseudomonadota > Alphaproteobacteria > Rhodospirillales > UBA2165 > JAJDXO01. Next base: position 3,894,847 of record OZ243926.1, read on the forward strand.
GCCATTACCTTGTTCGGATATCTCGGTGTCAGTTTATTCATCGCCGCGATCATGGCGGTCTATAACCGTGCGACCCGCATTCCGGAAAGGTAGAGAGACCATGGAACCCGCTCTCAAACCTTTCATCGAACCGCAACCGCCGCCCTTGCAATCCTCCGGTCTTGTCGGATGGCTTAGAGCTAATTTTTTCTCCAGCTGGTTCAACACATTGGTCACTCTGGCGCTTTTATGGGTGATCTATCACGTTGGCGGCTTTGTCATCAATTGGGGGATTATTAACGCCAATTGGGTTGGAGATTCGGCCAAATCCTGCCCAAACATCGATGGTGCGTGTTGGGCTTTCGTCACCGAGCGCTGGCGCTTGTTTGTCTACGGGCTTTATCCGAACGAACTCTATTGGCGGGTGAACGTTTTTTATGTTTTGGGAGCCCTGACAATCATCGCCTTTGTATTTTCCTTCGGCTCGATCACAAGGAAACTACGCCTGACCATGTTCATCGGCTTCCCGATCGCCGCCTATATTTTCCTGGTCGGCGGAGTTTTCGGCCTGACCCATATCTCACCTGAAAATTTCGGCGGCTTGCTGTTGACCTTGGTGATCGCCACCGTCGGAATATTCGGCTCCATTCCGTTGGGCCTCATACTGGCGCTCGGCAGAACCTCGGACCTGAAGGTCATCAGCAAGGTCTGCACCTATTTTATCGAGTTCTGGCGGGGTGTTCCGCATATCGCGGTCATTGTCATGTTTGTCGCGCTACTGCCGATATTTATTCCCGACGGCAATAAAATCGACATCGTCGTCCGCGCCTTCATCGCTTTTGCGGCATTTAACTCAGCCTATATGGCGGAGGTATTCCGCGGCGGTCTGCAATCGATACCGGCCGGCCAATTCGAGGCGTCCAAAGCCATCGGGCTCTCCTACTGGAAAATGATGGGTTACATTATTCTGCCTCAGGCGATCCGCAATTCGGTGCCGGCGCTGGTCAATACCTGCATCAGTATTTTCAAGGAAACGACGATCGTGCTGCTGATCGGGTTCAGCGATTTACTGGGTATTATCCAGCTGTCCCTGGAAGACCCGAAATGGCTCGGCCCGCCGCATATTTTCAGCTCGGCCTATGTCTTTGCGGCGATTGTCTACTTCACCTTTACCTACGGCATGTCGAAGTATTCACTGCGACTGGAAAATCGCAGCAATGTTGCTCAATAAGGACCAATTGGAACAGCGATGTCGGACGACCCCGTAATAATTTTTGATAAGGTAAACAAGTGGTTCGGTGATTTTCACGTGCTGCGGGACATCGATCTGGATGTGCGGCGAGGCGAGAAGATCGTCATTTGCGGGCCGTCGGGATCCGGAAAATCGACCATAATCCGCTGTATCAACAGGTTGGAAGAACATCAAAAGGGAAAAATTATCGTCGACGGCATCGAGCTTACCGATGATATCAAAAACATCGATTCGATCCGCTCCGAGGTCGGCATGGTATTCCAGTCATTTAACCTGTTTCCCCATATTTCGGTACTCGAGAACCTGGCAATCGGCCAGCATCTGGTTCGAAAAATGCCAAAAGCCGATGCCGAGGAAGTCGCCATGACTTATCTCGAGCGGGTCAAAATTGCCGATCAGGCGGATAAATTTCCCGGTCAGCTCTCGGGCGGGCAGCAGCAGCGGGTGGCGATCGCCCGCTCTCTCTGCATGAAACCCAAAATCATGTTGTTCGATGAGGTGACCTCGGCGCTCGATCCGGAGATGGTCATGGAAGTGCTCGACGTGATGACCGATCTGGCGCGGGAAGGCATGACCATGCTCGTGGTCACCCACGAGATGGGCTTCGCGCGCGAGGTTGCCGACCGGGTCGCGTTTATGGACGACGGCCAGATCATCGAGGAAAACAACCCGCGCGACTTCTTCGATCGCCCGGAAACCGACCGCGCGAAACTGTTCCTGAGCCAGATACTCAGGCAGTGAGGCGAAGACGGCATCCAGAGCAGTTTCCGGTTAAGCGATTGAGGAATGGGAGCGGATCGAGCCCCGGCTTCCGCGCGGTCGCCGGGGAGCGCGCCGGGTCGATGACCGCCGGGTGATCTCGGGGATCGTCCATATGCTGAAGACCGGTGCGCGCCGGCCCTCACTGCCGGGCAAACCCACGACCTGATGCCTACTGCAGCGGCCACGTTTCACCGGTCCGTGAACCGGCGGCCGATTGACTGCGCGGCGGCGTGGGCGGCGAGCAGGGCGCCTTCCTGCCAACCGGGCAGCGCCGTCACCTGATCGCCGGCGAAGTGGAACGGGCCGTCGCTTCGGCGCAGCGCCGCCGCCGCGTCGGGATTGCGGCGCGGCCACCCGCCCTTCTGGAAGGGAACGTTGAGCCAGGCCCGGTTGACGCCGCAGTCCATCTCGCCGGCATATCCGGGATGCAGCGCCTCGCCTTCGCCGAGCGCCGCCTCGAGGCGCGCCGGACCCGACATCGCCGTGTAGAGGCGCCCCGGCTTCCGGTCCCAGATATAGGCCCCGACCAGCACGCCCTTGGTCCGGTGATAGCCGTTGCACGGATACCAGACCTGGGTGATGTCGTTGCCGGTCCAGGAAATACCGCCGTAGATCGCGGCGTCCTCCTCCCAGAAGCGCCGCTTCGCCTGGAAGGCGACTTTCACCGCCTCGACGAATTCCAGCGATTCCAGGGCACTTCGCGTTCCGGGCGAAAAGTCGTTCGGGATGTCCTTCAGCACGGGCGCGGGGATCGTGCAGATCGCGTAATCCGCCTCGACGGTCCGCGCCGCGCCGTCCGGGCCGCGATAGACGATCCGCACCCCGTCGCCCTTCCGGCGAATCTGCTCGACGATGCAACCGTACCGGACGAGATCGCCGACGCGCCCGGCAAAGGCCCGGATGATCGCGTCCATGCCGCCGACCGGCTGGAACAGCGTCGGGTTCTGGTTCAGGAAGTGGCTGAAATGCAGCTTGTACTCCCAGAAGTCCGCGCCCAGCAGTTCGCCGAAATCCAGCTTCTCCTCGACGTCGCCGGCCGCCATTCCGGCATGGGTCTCTCCGCCCCGATAGCCGGCCCGGTTCGATCCGGCATAGCTGCGGTCGTCCTCCAGCCCGCCGAAACTCTTGAGCATGGCGCGCACGCGCTCCTTGTCGTCCGGCGTCAGCTCCGCGTCCAGCGCCCCCCGGTCAACGGCCTTGGCGAGCAGTTCCGCCACATAGCCGCGCATGTCGGTCAACACCCGCCGGGCGGCGACCGGCCTGCCGCCGAAGCGCCCGCGGTCATGGAAGAAGGCGGCCCGGTTGTCGTTGGTGAAGACTTCGAGATCGATGCCGAACGCCTTGCAGTATCCGAGCACCGTGCGGTGATGGTAGGGAATGCGCGCCGGGCCGAGGTTGGCGTAGAGGTGCTCCTCCCGGTCGAAGCAGACCTCCTGGCGCATTCCCCGTTCGGTCAGCACATCGCCGCCGCGCGCGGTCAGGCTGCGCCCGCCCGGCCGCCCCGACGCCTCGAGCACCGTGCAGTGCCAGCCCGCCCTGGACATCTCCCACGCCGCGGCCAGGCCCGAAATCCCCGCCCCCAGAATGACGACACGTCCGCCCCGGCCCGAGCCGGGCGGCAGATCCAGCGTCGCTGCGTGAGCGGTGCCCGGACCAAGCATCCCGAGCGCGTCCATGGTCCGGTAGACCGCCGCCGATCCGGCGGCCGCGCCCATCGAACGCAGCAGCGCGCGTCTCGTAGGTTTGCGCATCCCCAAGCCCCTCACTCTCCTTCTCGGCGCCGCCCGGGTACCGGACGATACCCCGTGCGGCCGGATCGGCGCACCGTCAATTGGCCCGATCTCATCGCACAATCCGGCGGAGATCAACCCTTCGGCGGGCCCGAAGCGCTCGCCGATCGCGCGCGCGGAACGCCTTGATTGGCACAGGTGCGCGCAGCCCCCGCGCCCTTCGACGGACGGCGCGGGGCCCGGCACCGGGGGGGGGGTGCCGGGTCACGGCCTGCCGTCGGGAATTGATCAGCTCTCCTGCCGTTCGGCCCAGCCGGCGAAGATTTTTTCCAGGATGACCACCACGTAGTAGAGGCCGATCCCCATGACCGCGAGGGCGATAAGCACGGCGAACATCAGGGGGTAATCGGCGCTGATCTTGCCGCTGTCGAACAGGTGGCCGAGACCGCGGCCGTGAGGTTCGACGATCTCCATCAGATTGGTGCCGATGAAGGCCAGCGTGACCGCCACCTTCAATGCGCCGAAAAACTCCGGCAGCGTCTTCGGCAGGGCGATCTTGCGGAAGATCGTCAGCCGGCTGGCGCCCAGGGAAAGCAGGATATCCCTGTATTCGGGCTCCAGCGTCGACAGGCCGATGGAAATCGACACGGTGATCGGGAAGAACGAAATCATGAAAGCCAGCAGGACGGTATTGAGATTGTGCTGGCCGACGAGCAACAGCGCCACGACCGGCACCACCGTCGCCTTGGGGATGGCGTTGAAACCGACCAGCAGCGGATAGAGCGCCTCCCGCATGGTCCGGGAGAACCCCATGATCATGCCGACGACCACGCCGAAGGCGATGGCCAGCATCAGCCCCGCGACCGTCCGCCACAGGGTGTCCCAACCGAATTCAAGGAACAGCCAGCGGAACTTGTAGAACGCCGGGCCGAGGTCCGACGGCGACGCCATCACATAGTTCGGCCAGTCGTTGATCCAGACGAGGAACTCCCACAACAGGGCGAAGATCACCAGGGCGATAATCGGGGTGGCAAACCGCTGTTTGGAACTCATGACCCCGGCTCCCCGGACCCTGACTCCCGGGCCCCCGGCTCGTGCTCGAGTTCGCCGAGCGGGCGTCCCTGCGCGACCTGGATTTGATGCCGGAGGTCGAGCAGCATCTGCGAGGCTTCCGGGGTATAGAGATCGTCCAGGACCCGGTTGCGGCCGAAGGGCACATCCAGGACATACTGGGTCTTGGCCGGGCGTCCGGACAGCACGACCACCTGGTCGGCGAGAAACACCGATTCCCTGAGATCGTGGGTGATGAAGAGGCAGGTGAACGCTTCGTTGTGCCGCAGCTCGTGCATGATCTGCCACAGGTCTTCGCGGGTGAACGCATCCAGGGCGCCGAACGGCTCATCGAGGATGAGGACGTCCGGGCGGTGCGCCAGGGCGCGGCAAAGGGAGGCCCGCTGACGCATGCCGCCGGAAAGCTCCGAGGGTTTCTTGTCCTCGAACCCTTGCAGACCGACCATGGCCAGCAACTCGTAGCCCCGGTCGTTCTTCTGCTTTCGGCTCAGATCGTTGGGCACGATTTCCAGGGGCAGACAGACGTTGTCCAGGATGGTGCGCCATTCCAGCAGCACCGGATTCTGGAACGCCATGCCGACGGTATTGCGCGGCGACGTGACCTTCTCGCCGTGAAGGATCACCTCACCCTCGTCGGGAAACAACAGACCGGCAATCAACCGGGTCAGGGTGGATTTACCGCACCCCGAGGGACCGACGACGGCGGTAAGGGCGCCCTGGGGCACCTCGACGTTCAATCCGTCCAGCACCGGCAGCGTGCCCGTGTCCGTCCGATAGGCGTGTTTGACGTCGGTTATCCGGATGAGCGCGTCTGAGGGCGTTGAGGACATGGCGGCCGATGCTCAAAGTTGTTGGACGGCCGAAGGGCAGGCGGGATTCGCCTGCCCCCCGGCGTCATGAGGTAGCCAAGGCAGGTTACTTCTACTTCAGCATCAAGCTGCCGTCCTTGGGCAGGTAGGCGCCGGTGAAGATCTTCGACATATCCGGCTTATTGCTGAACTTATAGTTCTGCGCCAGCTGCTTCATGGCTTTTTCCATCCGTGCCTTGTCGATCCCGCCGATGCCGTTGGCCTTGGTGTAATCGGTGACCACGTTGGCGTCGATGGACAGCTTCAGGCGCCGGGCCTCGAGTGCCACGTCGGCCGCCGGATTGCGCTTGGCGACCATGGCGGCGCCCTTCGCCGGATCCGCGATGACATCCTTCCAGCCCTTGGCGACGGCGCGGAGGAAGCCGGTCACCTTGCCGGCGTTAGCCTTGGCGAAGTTGGTGTTGACGATGATCGCGTTGCCGTACAAAGCGAGACCGTAATCCGCCATCAGCAGGACCTTGATATCGTCCTCCGGCACGCCGAGGCGCACCAGGTTGAGGAAGCTGGAAAACGAGAAGCCGGTGATGGCGTCCACCTTGCCTTCCTTGAGCATCGGCTCGCGGGTCGGGAAACCGACGGGCTGAACCTTGACCTTGCTGACGTCGATGCCGTTGGCGCTGGCAAAGGCCGGGAACTGCGCCCAGGCGCCATCGGGCGGCGGCGCGCCCAACACCTTGCCTTCCAAATCCTTCGGGGCGCTCACCCCTTGGGAGGCACGGCCGACGACCGCAAAGGGCGGCTTGTCGTAGATCATCATCACCGCCGTGACCGGCGCGCCCGGGTTCTTGTCCAGGAACTTGATCAGGCTGTTGATGTCGGCGAAACCGAGCGGAAAATTGCCGGTCGCCACTTTCGGAATGGCGTCCAGGGAGCCCTTGCCGGCGGAAATCTCCACGTCGAGGCCTTCGGCTTTGAAATGGCCGTTGTCGACGGCGGCGAAATAGGCCGCGCTGGGCCCTTCGAATTTCCAATCGAGGGCGAACGGAACTTTTGTGTTTTGAGCCAGGGAGCTTGTCGGGATTCCGGCCGCTAGGCCGGTGGCCAGACCCGCTGCCAGAACGGCTGTCGCGGTTAACCGGGTAAACATAATGACACCTCCATTGAGATTCTATTGCGGAACAGTGATAGTCGGGCCATCGGCAATTCTGTTCAAGTCAGTTTTCGTCGGTCGCATTTTCGGACAAATCGCCCCTCCGGCGATTGGGCGGGCGAATTTCCGTCGAATTTCCGGTGGCCCGGATCAGGACATCGGCGGCCCGGATCAGTACATCGGCGGCGCGGATTACGGCATGCCGGCGCGGATCCAAAGGCCCAGCGCCTCCCGTTCCTCGGCGGACATCCTGGTTTGATTGCCGGGCGGCATCGCCCGCGACATGACGCTTTGTTTAAGGATTCCGTTACCGTGCTTGCGGATATCGGCCAGGGTGTCGAACATAACGCCTTTCTGCGCCTGCTTGAAATCGGGGTGGGTGGTCTTCACCGCATGGCAGGCGACGCAGTGGGTCTGCACGATGGCGAAGACCTCGCCCTCGTCCGGCACGTCGCCATTGGCGATTACCGTATCGGGACGGTAGCTCACGAAGCCGATGAGGATCAGCATGAACGCGGCGCTCACCGGCCACTGCCACTGCAGGGCGCGGCCGCTCTCGCCGGCATGCATACGGTTGAAGAAATCCCGGATGACGCCGCCGACGATGATGACCAGCGCCACCACCAGCCACGGGTGGCCGGTGCTGAACAGCATCGGGTAATGCGAGACCAGCATCATCAGGAGCACCGGCAGCGTCAGGTAGTTGTTGTGGGTCGAGCGCTGCTTGGCCTCGTCGCCGAGCCAGGCTTCCGGCGTCCGTCCGGCGATCAGGTCGGCGACCACCACCCGTTGGTTGGGAATGATGATGAAATAGACGTTGGCCACCATGATGGTGCCGATGATCGCCCCCACATGGACGAAGGCGGCGCGGGGGCTGAACAGATCGGTCAGCGCGACGGTGAAGATCAGGATGAAGGCGAACACCGCCAACGACAGCAGCACCGGCCGCCGGGCGAGGAACGGCGTGTAGCAAAGCAGGCTGTAGACGATCCACCCGCCCCACAGGAAGCCGATGCTGGTCATGATGGCCTCGACCCGGGACAGGTCCGCCACCTCGGGATCGATGAGGAACGTATCGGCGCCCCAGTAATAGATCACCGCCATGAGCGCGAAGCCCGACAGGAAGGTGGTGTAGGCCTCCCATTTGAACCAGTGGAGCTCTTCCGGCATTTCCGCCGGCGCGACGGTGTACTTCTGCATCAGATAGAAGCCGCCGCCATGGACGTTCCACGATTCCCCGCCGACACCCGGCGGCAGGGCGCGGCGCTTGCGCAAACTGAGATCCAGGAAGATGAAATAGAACGAGGTGCCGATCCAGGCAATGCCGGCGATCAGATGCAGCCAGCGGAAAACCAGATTGAGCCAATCGGCGAGCGCTAGGTCCATGGTCCGTTGCTTGTTGTCGTGGCTTCAATGACCGGCGTGTTCAGCGTCTCAACTCCCGCGGTAGGTGGAATAGCCATAGGGCGAAACCAATAGCGGCACGTGGTAGTGCTCGTCGGGCGAAGCGATGCCGAAACGAATCGGCACCAGATCGATGAACGGCGGGTTCGGCAAATCGACGCCGCGGCCCCTGAAGTACTCTCCGGCGTGAAATACAATCTCGTAGGCCCCGGCGCCGAACGCCTCGCCCTCGGCCAAGGGACCATCGTACCGGCCGTCGGTATTGGCCGCCACCGACGTCATCAACGACCGGGCCTCACCGTCGAGCCGGAACAGGTCAATCCGCATGCCGGCGGCCGGGCAGCCATGAGCGGTGTCGAGAACGTGGGTGGTCAAATATCCCATGGGGATTTCCAGATGGATTTCGGCAAGACGGTTTGCGGCGATTGACGGGACGATGGTAGGCCCAGCCTTCCCGCTCTTGCAACGAAAAGGTTCCGCAACGCATAATCCTTGTTGTGTCCCGATCCTTGTTGTGTCCCGCCGGGCCGGATGACAATAATTGTCTATCCGATACCCTTCGCCGCGCGAGACGAGTTCATGCCCAACGACGACTACCCCCGCGATCTGATCGGCTATGGCCCAAATCCGCCGAACCCCGGATGGCCGGGCGGCGCCAGGATCGCCGTTCAGTTCGTGCTCAACTACGAAGAGGGCGGCGAGAACTCCATCCTTCACGGCGACAAGGCGTCGGAGGCCTTCCTCTCCGAAATGATCGGCGCGGACGCCCGCGAAGGCGTCCGCCACATGAGCATGGAATCGCTCTACGAGTACGGCAGCCGCGTCGGCGTGTGGCGGATCTTCAAGCTGTTCCGGGAACGCGGCATCCCGCTCACCCTGTTCGCCGTCGCCATGGCCATGGAGCGTAATCCGCTGGTCACCGAGCGCGCCCTCGAGGCCGGCTACGAAATGTGTTCCCACGGCTATCGCTGGATCGATTACCAATACGTACCCGAAGACGTGGAACGGGAACACATGCAAAAGGCGATCGAAATCCATACGGCAATCGCCGGAGAGCGGCCGCTCGGCTGGTACACCGGACGCACCAGCCCGAACACCCGGCGGCTGGTGGCGGAAGAGGGCGGGTTCCTCTACGACGCCGACGATTACAACGACGAACTTCCGTTCTGGACCGTGGTCGGGGGCAAACCCCACCTGGTGGTCCCCTACACCCTGGACGCCAACGACATGCGCTTCGGCAGCTTCCAGGGCTTCAATGCCGGAGATCAGTTCTTCAACTACCTCAAGGACAGCTTCGATACGCTGTACGGCGAAGGCGCCGAGACACCCCGCATGCTGTCGGTCGGGCTGCATTGCCGGATCGTCGGGCGGCCCGGCCGCCTGGCGTCACTGAAGCGCTTCCTGGATTACGCGCTGTCCCACGACGATGTGTGGTTTTGCCGGCGGATCGACGTCGCCCGGCACTGGCGCGAGCACTTCCCGTTCGAGAGCGCGTGATGGAAACCCACGCCTTCGGCATTAATCGGCCGAGCCGAATGGCCAAGCCCGAGTTCGTGCAGGTCTTCGGCGGCGTCTACGAGCATTCGCCGTGGATCGCCGAAACGGTCTGGGAGCTCGACCCCGGCCCCGGGACGGGCGCGGCCCGGGACACCGCCGAGGGCATTCATCGGGCGTTCCGGATGGTGGTGGATCAGGCGGGCGGGGAGAAACAGCTGGCGCTGCTCCGGGCGCATCCCGACCTGGCGGGCAAGCTGGCGGTCGCCGGCGAACTCACCGCCGCCTCCAACGCCGAACAGGCCGGCGCCGATCTCGGCAATTGCACCCCGGACCAGTTCGAGGCGTTTCAGTCCCTCAACGGGGCTTACACGGACAAGTTCGGATTTCCGTTCATTCTCGCCGTCCGCGGCTTTCACCGGACCGAGATACTGGAGATTTTCCGCGAACGGGTGAACAATGATCCCGAAACCGAGTTCGCCACGGCGCTCGAACAGGTGCATCGAATCGCCCTGTTGCGGCTGCGCGACATCGAGTAGAGGAGATTTCGGACATGCCCGACAGCCCACCGCCTGAATTTACCGCCGCTTCGGTCAACCTGGCCTCACCCCGGCTGGGGGCCGAGGTGGTCCATGCGACCGACGAGTTTTTCGGCGCCAAGGAACGGATTCTCCAGGATGCCGAGCCGGTGTTCATCCCCGACAAGTACGACACCAACGGCAAGTGGATGGACGGCTGGGAATCCAGGCGGCGGCGGGACGGCGGCCACGATTACTGCGTTATCCGGCTGGACGCCCGGGGCACCATCGAAGGCTTCGACGTGGACACCCGGCACTTTACGGGCAACCACCCGCCGCACGTCTCCATCGAGGGGGCGCTCACCGATGGTCCCGCCGGCGAAGATGCCCAATGGACCGAACTGGTCCCGAAGACCGCGGTGAACGCGGATTCCCACAACTACATCGAGGCCGATTGTCCCGACCGGTTCAATCATGTACGGCTGCATATCTATCCCGATGGCGGCGTCGCCCGGCTCAGGGTGTATGGTCACCCTCTGCCGGCCTGGGAGCGTCACGACCCGGCCGGCGTGCATGAGTTGTCGGCGGTCACCAATGGCGGGCGCATCGTCGGCTACAACGATGCCCATTACGGCAGTCCGTGGGTCATCCTGGCCCCGGGCCGCGGACTGGATATGGGCGACGGCTGGGAAACCCGCCGGCGCCGCGAGCCCGGCAACGACTGGATCGTTGTCGCCCTGGGAGCCGGCGGAACCGTCGAGCGATTGGAAATCGATACCGCGCACTTCAAGGGCAACTACCCGGACCGGGCCTCGGTCGAGGGCATATTGCTGGACGGCGGCGGGGACGAAAGCCGGCTCCTCGGGGACGGCGCCGACTGGCGCTGCGTGATGCCGGAAGAGAAGCTGGAGATGGACCGGATCCATACCTTCCGGGGCGATCAAGTGCGCGACATCGGACCCGTGACCCATCTCCGGCTGAGCATCTATCCCGATGGCGGGGTCAGCCGGTTCCGGGCCTTCGGAAAACCGGCCCGGGACTGAGCCCGATGCCGGCGCCCCTCACATTGAACGTCGAGCCGTTGACGCGGGAGGCGTTCCGGGAATATGGAGACGTCATCGAAATCGATGGCGCGGACAGCTTTCCCATCAACGAAGGAACGACCACCCGCTACCACGATCTGGCCGGCGTGGATGTCGCTTCGAAAGCGGGCGTGCCGCTGATCAGCATTTTTCGCGGACAGGCCCGCCCGGCGCCGATCGAAGTCAGGATGATGGAACACCACCCGCTGGGATCCCAGGCATTCTATCCCTTGCAGAACCGCGCCTATCTGGTCGTCGTGGCGCCGCGCGCGGCGGCCGTGGGGCCAGAAGACCTCCGCGCCTTCCGTGCGGCGGGCGACCAGGGCGTGAATTATCACCGGGGGGTCTGGCACCACCCGTTGCTGGTGCTGCACGACCCGCACGATTTTCTGGTCGTCGACCGGGGCGGTGACGGCGACAACTGCGTCGAGCATCACTTCGGCGCCGAACAGGGGATCGCGCTTCTCGACGTCTAGCGCTTCGGACTCGATTGAGCCGCCATGGGAGCGTTGCGGCGATGAGGACGGCGCGGCACAAGGTCCCTCGCCCCCGTCAGGGGGAGAGGGATGCGAAGGCTTGGCGAGCCTGCGAGCCATAGCCGTAGCTGGGTGAGGGGGAAATTCCGTATCACCCCCACCCTCACCCCGACCCTCTCCCTCAGGGAGGGAGAGGGAGTGGTTGTGTTGCCGCATCGAGCTCCCTCGCCCCCGTCAGGGGGAGAGGGATGCGGAGGGTTGGCGAGGCGAACGCCAAGCCTACCCGGCGCTGGGTGAGGGGGGGGGCGCGAACAGGATCAAGGGCGCCCGCGCGGCAACCGAGGTTCAATTGGCCGCTCCGGTCAGCCCGCCTTCGCGGCCCTCGATTTTACATCCTCGATGGCCATCAGGATGGCCTCGGGGGTCGCGGGCGCGTCCAGCGCCGGGAACACCTTGCGACCGCCGATCCGCGCCACGGCGTCGCGGATCGCCAGCCACACCGAGATCGCCAGCATCAACGGCGGCTCGCCGATGGCCTTGGACCGGAAAATGGTCGGCACCATATTCGGCGCGTCTTCCAGAATATGGACATTGAGTTCCGGCGGGACATCCCGGCTGCCCGGGATTTTGTAGGTCGACGGCCCGTGGGTCTTGAGATGCCCGTCGTCGTCCCAGACAAGTTCTTCCGAGGTGAGCCATCCCATGCCCTGGACGAAGGCGCCTTCGATCTGGCCGATATCGACGGCCGGGTTCAGGGAGTTGCCCACATCCTGCAGGATATCGGCCTTCAGCACCCGGGATTCGCCGGTCAGGGTGTCGATAACAACCTCGGCGATGCAAATGCCGTAGGTGTAGTAATAGAACGGGCTGCCGCTCATGGTCTTCGAATTCCATGAGATATCCGGCGTCCGGTAAAACCCGGTCGCCGAGAGCGATTCCCGGGCCCTCCAGGTGAGATGGGCGCATTCGGCGAAGGAGATGCTCTCGTTGCCGGCATAGACCCGGTTGGCGCGAAACTCGATGGAACCGGTTTCGACCCCGAAGTGGTCCGCCGCCACCTTGGCCATCCGCTGCTTGATTTCCGTTGACGCGATATGGGCCGCCATGCCGTTGATATCGGAGCCCGACGAGGCCGCGGTCGCCGAGGTGTTGGGCACCTTGTCGGTGCGGGTCGACGAGATCTTTATCCGGTCGATGTCGATCTGGAACGTGGACGCCACGACCTGGGCCACCTTGACGAACAGACCCTGTCCCATCTCGGTGCCGCCGTGGTTCAGGTGAACGCTGCCGTCCGTATAGACATGGACCAGGGCGCCGCCCTGATTGAGGGACGGCATGTTGAACGATACGCCGAACTTCACCGGCATCAGCGCGATGCCCTTCTTCAGGGTCGTATTGGAGGCGTTGAAGTCGTCGATAGCCCTGGAGCGGCCCTCGAAGCCGATCTCCCGCATCAGCCGCTCGGACAGCTCGACGATGATGTTGTCCTTTACCGTCTGGCCGTAGGGGGTGACGTTGCGTTCGCCGGTGCCGTAGTAGTTGATCCGCCGGATATCGTCGACGGGTTTGCCGAGCTCGGCCGCCACATGCTCGATCACCGTCTCGATGGCCAGCATGCCCTGCGGCCCGCCGAAGCCGCGAAACGCCGTCGCCGAGACCGTATTGGTCTTGCACGGCAGACCGTCGAACCGGACATGGGGGATGTAGTAGCAATTGTCGGCGTGGCACAGCGCCCGGCCCATGACGCCGGACGAGCAATCGGCGACGTTGCCCGACCGGGTCGCCATCTCGATTTTCACGCCGCCGAGCCGGCCGTCCTCGTCGAAGCCGGCCTCGTAGCGGAAGCGGTAATCATGGCGCTTGCCGGTAACGATCATGTCGTCGTCGCGGCGCAGCCGCAGCTTGGCCGGCCGGCCGGTGAGCGCCGCGGCGAGTGCGGCGAGCGCGGCGATACCGGTGGCCTGGGTCTCCTTGCCGCCGAAGGCGCCGCCCATGCGGCGCACTTCCACCAGCACATCGTTGATTTCGATCCCCAGGACGCCTGCCACTCCGTGCTGCACCTCGGTCGGGTGCTGGGTGGCGGCGTAGACGGTGATGTCCCGGTCCTCGCCGGGGACCGCCAGGGCGACCTGGGATTCGAGATAGAAATGGTCCTGCGCGCCGCACGATACCTGGCCGGACACCTTGCGGGGGGCCGCCTCGATCGCGCCGTCGGCGTTTCCCCGGACGACGCTGTGGGGCGGATAGGTGAATTGCCGTTTTTCCAGCGCCTCGTCGATGGTGAGGACCGGTTCCAGCACCTCATAGCGGATGCCGATCAGCCGGGCGGCATCGCGGCCCTGATCGTAGGTGTCGGCGGCGACGATGAGGACCGGCTGGCCGGCGTATTCGGCGAGACCGTCGGCGAGAATGGGCTCGTCGGAGAAAATCGGCGCAATATCGTTGTTTCCCGGAATATCGCCGGCGCCGAATATGCCGGCCACCCCCGGCGCCCGGAGCGCCTTGGAGATATCGGTCGAGACGATCTTCGCGTGCGCGTGGGAGCTGACCACCGGGAAGACTTCCAACGTGCCGGGCGCGATGGGCATGTCGTCCACATAGACTGCGGCGCCGGTGACGTGTTTGACCGCGCTGTCGTGCCGCAGCCGCGCATGGGCCGCGCCCACGATATCGCTTTTGGCGGTCTCCGGGCCGTTCATCGGATCAGCCCCACTTCCAGGGTTTCATCCACGGCCGAGATATCCCGCCACAGCCGGGCGAACAGGTTCTTGGCCACCATCGACCGGTAGGCGGCGGAGGCCCGATGGTCCGACAGGGGGCTGAAGTCCTCGTCGACGGCCTGGGCGGCCTGCATCAGCGCGTCTTCGCGCCACGCCGAACCGGTGATCGCCGCCTCGCAGGCCCGGGCCCGTTTCGGCGTCGCCGCCATGCCGCCATAGGCGATGCGCGCATCCCGAACCGAGCCGTCCGCGACCGCGAGCCGGTAAGCGCCGATGACCGAGGAGATGTCCTGATCGTAGCGCTTGGAAACCTTATAGGTCCGGAAGGTCTCGCCGTCCTTCGGTTTCGGGATGCGGACGGAACGAATGAATTCGCCCGGCCGCAGATCGGTTTTCCGGTAATCGAGGAAAAACGCCTCGATGGGCATCCGCCTGGGACCGTCCCGGGAATACAGGGTCAACTTGGCGTCCAGGGCGATCAGACAGGGCAGGGTGTCGCCGATGGGGCTCGCATTGCCGATATTGCCGCCGATGGTGCCCATGTTTCTGATTTGCCGGGAACCGATGCGTTTGATCAGCGTGCCGAAGGACGGATATTCGCGCTCGATCAACGGCAGGGCGTCGGTATAGGTGACCGCCGCGCCGAACTCGAGGCAGTCCGGCTCGTCGCGGATCTCCAGGAGCTCCGCGACCCGGCCCGTATGGATGACAAGCGGCAGTTTCCAGCGCTCCTTGGCGGCCAACAGTCCAAGGTCGGTGCCGCCGGCGAGGATATAGGCATCCGGGTTGTCGGCCAGCGCCCGCGCCATTTCGGCGAGGCTCCCGGGGCTGCGAAATGCCTGATCGCCGGCCTCGTATCGCTCCGTCACCTGTGCCGGCGCGTGCTCCCGGTAGCCGCCGGGTCCGGCCTCGCCGCATACCTTCTGGCCGCATACCTTCTGGCCGCATGCCTTCATCGCCGCGTCGACGATCGGGCGATAGCCGGTGCAGCGGCAGAGGTTGCCGGCCAGCGCTTCGTGCACGGTCCCGGGATCGATCTCCTCAGCCCCCCGGCGCAGCGCATAAAGGGCCATGACGAAGCCCGGCGTGCAGTAGCCGCATTGGGTGCCGTCGCCGTCGGCCAAGGCCGCCTGCACCGGGTCCAGATCGTCCCCGCCCGCCAGCCCTTCCACGGTCAGCACATCGGCGCCGTTGAGGTGCGGCAGGGTCAGGAGACAGGAATTGACCGCCCGGAAGGTCCGGCCGTCCCCGGGGCCGGTGGCCAGCACCACCGTGCAGGCGCCGCAATCCCCTTCGGCGCAGCTTTCCTTGGTGCCGGTGAGGCGCAGATGTTCGCGGATATAGTCCAGCGCCGTGACGTTGGGCGGCACGTCCCGGACAACGTGCCGCCGGCCGTTGAGATGGAACTCTAACGCCATCCCGGCGGCTCCCGCCGCGGTGGATCGGCGGCCGCTCCGGAATGCGGATAGGACGGCGGAAATTTGATTGCGGGAAAGGGTGCGCCGGGTGGATTGGCGGGAAGGCGGTTTGCGGAAGAGCGGGCGGACAGGCTCTTTGGTCCCATGGCGGCCGGACTGCGTCCTTTCGGTTGCCGTTTATCTCAAAAAAACTCTAAGCCATGTGATTCCGGCATGGCAAACGGAATTTCTGCATTGCACAACCTGTGTGAGGGCTGCCGGCATCCTTTACGTAAGGCGTAATATGAATTACGGTCGGCGCCGATGATACGGAGCTTCGGGAACCGGGAGACGCGCCGCTTCTTCGAGGGTCGGCGCGTCGCCGCATTCCAGGGCTTCGCCGATCAGGCCGCGCGCCGGCTGGTTCTGCTGGACAGCGCGGAGACGCTCGGAGACCTTGCCGCGCTGCCGGGCAACCGGCTGGAAGCGTTGCGCGGCGGCCGCGCCGGCCGGCACAGCATTCGGATCAATGCGCAATGGCGCGTCTGCTTCCGCTGGACGGACGACGGGCCGGAAGATGTGGAGATCGTGGATTATCACTGAAGGAATCTGACATGAACGCAAGGAACGGTATGAGGCCGGTGCATCCGGGTGAAATCCTGCGCGGCGAACTCGACGAGCTCGGGCTGTCGGCCAACGCGCTGTCGAAGGCGCTGGGCGTGCCGGTGAACCGGGTGACGATGATCCTGAACGGCCAGCGGGGCGTGAGCGCGGACACGGCGCTCAGGCTCGCGCGCTATTTCGGGACGACGCCGCAACTCTGGCTGAACCTGCAAAAGACCTGGGAGCTTCGCCAAGCGGAGATCGCGGCGGGCCGCGAGATCGCGAAGTGCGTGAAGCCCCGGCAATCCAAATCCAGGGGGCAAATTTCCGCGCTCTGACTGTCATCAGGCCGGGCTTGACCCCCGGTGACGGCGTTACGAGGCTTCATAGCTCTTTTCGAGAAACGGTTTGGCTCTCTCGAAATCGGCTTCGTCGCCGATGGATAGTTCCAGGTCACCAGTACCGAAATGTCCGATCTTTCGAACGTCTCGACTAAACCCCTCAGCAAGTTCGATGGTATCCGGGTTGACCTTCACATAGACAAGCAGTTTCTGGGTCCGGTTGTGCACTTCCACGCAGGCAAAATTCTTGATCCGCTTGAAGGCAAAATAATTTTGCAGCGTGTTGACCTGCACATCATCGCCAAGCGCCGTCAAATGTGCGTGCACACTCTGATAGAGATCTGTCACTTCTTGGTTGGCATCCGCAAGATAGTCCGAAACGGTTTTCCCTCTCCCTGCATCTGATTTAGTTGGGACCTTGCGGCTAGTGCTTGAGCTCGTTGTGACATTGACGAGGTCGAAGAGTAACAAATCTTCTCCGTATTTCCTGTAACGGATCAGCTCAATATTGCGGTCCATTTGTTTGACGGCGTGTTCGTCATAACGGTTGAAGTCGCCGGCAATGCAGATGAGTCGAGGCGTCGACCATTCGACGTTCTCTGCCTGGTCTTTCCCGAACTCTTCCATCACTAACCATTCAAATTCTTTGGGGTTCTCCATCAGCCAGTCTAAGTAGAACAGTCCTTGGTTGATGACGTTTTCATTGGATGACCGCTTGTACTCGATGATTACCGGACAGCCATTTTCATCGATACCTAGCGTATCCATCCGACCGCCGTGTTCCCCTTTGGTTGAAAACTCGGAGACTAAGAATCGAACACCAAAAAAGTCCTCCAGGTTAGACTCGATTAATGTCTGGAGCGATTTTTCGAGGTGGACAGATGTGCCTTCCAATTCGCTGACTGCACCGTCGTTTAATCGGAATAGCTTGATGTCGGTCATCTAGAGAACCCCTGCGCTCAAACGTGAGTCGGTATCAGAGCCAAACCGGCTTGGCAATTCCCCCCTCACACCCACACGCCCCCGCGCCCACAACATGGATTTCACCGGGCCGCCGAGTTGAAGGAAACGCGGGACGCCCACGGTCCTTCGGCCTATTGCCTTGAGGATCGGCCAATTAGCGGACAAACTTGCCGGACGAAGCGTTTCCACGAACATTCGGGTGGGGCCGCTCCGGACCGTCGGCGAAATCCAGGCAGGGCACATGCGATTCGGATTTCAGTTTTTCCGGATATTCGGGAGGACGTGAAACCGCCCGAGCAATACTATCGGGAGGCAATGCGCCTTATCGGCCTGTGCGACGAGTACGGCTACTCCCACGTTCGGACGGTCGAGCACTATTTTCATCATTGGGGCGGGTATAGCTCAAACCCCATTGTCTTTCTGACCGGCGCGTCCCAGCACACGAAGACGGCCCGCATGGTTACCGGCGCCGTATTGCCGGCATTCAACAGCCCGCTCAAACTCGCCAGCGATCTCGGCATGCTCGACGGGTTCTGCGGCGGCCGCCTGGACGTGGGATTTGCGCGCGCCTTCCTCCCCCAGGAGTTCCGTCATTTCGAGGTTGATATGGACGAAAGCGTCGAGCGCTTCGAAGAGGGCATTGCGCAGGTTCAAATGTTGCTCGAAGAAGAGAACGTCAGCAGTTCGGGAAAGTTTCACAGCTTCGACAACGTGACGACATTTCCCCGTCCGACACAGAAGCCCCGGCCCAATTTCTATGTCGCCGCCGTGGGCACGCCGGCATCGTTCGAGCGCGCCGGGACGATGGGGCACTGGATCATGGCCATTCCGGGTGTCGGCTCCGATCCCATCGCGCTCCTGGAGACCTACCGGGGCGCATGGGCGAAAGCCGGCCATGCGGGGCCGCCGAAGATGATGATGGCGGTGTTCATGTTCTGCGACGAGGACGGAGATTTGGCCCGGCGAACCGCCAAGCCGCTGATAGAGGGTCATTTCGCGGCGATTGCCGATGCGATGACGGAATACGGCTCCGGGACTCCATCCGCCGCCTACCAAAACTACGATAGGATGCGTGAGAAAATATTGGCTCAGACCATGGAAGCTCAAATAGACTGCGGCGCGGCCTATGTCGGCACGCCATCCGATATAATCGGGCAGCTGGCGGCCTTCGATGCCGCCTGCGGCGGATGTGACGAACTGTCCATGCAGGTCAATTACTTCGGCATGGACGTGGAGACGGCCGAGAAGTCCATCCGGTTGTTCGGTGAGAAAGTCATTCCTTACTTCGCGGCCGGAACGGGATAGCAAGCGGGGTTTTCATGAAAGAGTTCCTTGAAGAAATCCAGGCCAGGGATCTGGCGCCGTTGTGGGAGATATATGAGAACCTGATCATGGACGAGCCCAATCGGGCCGAACCGTCGGTGATCTGGAAATGGGACGACATGCTGCCGCTCATCGAGCGCTCGGCCGAACTCGTCCATGGAAAAAACGCCGACCATCGCGTCTTGATCCTCAAGAACCCGCACCTCGAGGGCGGGATGGCGACCACCAACAACATCGTTGCGGCGTACCAATGCGTGAACCCCGGGGAGAAAACGCCGCCGCACCGGCACACGCCGGCGGCGACCCGGGTAATATTGGAAGGCGAGGGCGGCGGGACGTTCGTCGATGGCAAGCGCTGCGACATGTACGACGGCGATTTGATCATCACCCCCAACTGGACGTGGCATTGCCACGAGAACGACAGCGGCCAAAGGGCCATTTGGCTGGACGTTCTGGACCTGCCTTTGGTGGGGCAGCTCGATGCGGTTTTCGGCGACATGAAAATGGGACCCGATGAACGTTACCCCGCCAACAGTTCCACGTTATCCGACGGCGTTTACGAAAAAGCGGGTCTGGCGCCGGTGACACGGCTGGCGGAGGTCCGCCACTCCCCTCGATTGCGATACGGCTGGCGGGATGTGCTGGCGGTCCTGGAGGAGACGCCGGAGCACGAGGATGGCTCGCGGATTGTGCGCTATACCAGCCCGCTCGACGGCAAAGACATTCTGCCGACCCACGACTCACGCGTCGTCTCCCTCGGCAGGGACAGGCCGACGGAAAGAGCCCGTTCGACGGCCAGCGCCGTCTGCATCGTGATCGAAGGTACGGGATCAAGCCAAATTGGAGAGGTTGAGCATCGGTGGGGCGAACGGGATGTGTTCACCATTCCGCACTGGACATGGGCGTCGCACAACGCTTCAACCGATCGGGCGTCGATAATCGTTGTTTCCGACCGTCAGGTATTGGAAAAACTTAACCTCTATCGCGGAGAAACCGGCTGACTGGCGGTATGGCTCCTTGTCCGCCGCCCCCCCCCGGTCCGAGCCCCGGATCGCCCTCCCAATCCCCCCTTGCCTCCACACGCGCCCGGGCTAAATGGATAGGCGATGGCCGCTCCATTACCGGGGCGGCGTTTTATGTTTGGAGGCCCGCTATGCAATTTTGTACGGGCAAAATGGGAGGTACCTCCCAAACGGGTGTCAATAAATGTCCATTAATGTCCATGAATGTCCATGAATGTCCATGTCGCCGCACGGGGCAAATTTGGAATTTAAATATAAATGTCATTGTTTCAACATCTTACCGTTATGCGCTTGGTGCATGGCGCCCGCCCGGGATTGATCCCGTTGCGTGACCGCGCGATCCCGCCCTGCCGCCTACGCCGCGGCGGCGATTTGCTCCAGCGCCTCGGCGAACTCGGCGCGGTGCGCGTCCACCACGGGAGCGGTGGCGTCGGCGAAGGCGGCGCGCCCGGCCGGCGTCAGGGTGACCACCTCCACCGGCGGCTCGAGGAGCGCCATGATCCGGGTGTCCTCGGCCAGCGCCAGTTCGCGCTGATACCGGGTCGAGGCCCCGGCCGCCGTCCGGACGGCGTCCCGCACGCGGCCCGGCCAGCCCCGGAACGTGTTCTTGTTGGCGACGACAACCGCCGGCGCCCAGAAATGCCCGGTCATGGTGATATGGGGCTGCAATTCGTGGATGGCGAAATTGAAGATGTTGGTGAGCGGGTTGTCCTGGGCATCGATGGAGCCGGCGGCCGAACGCGCCAGGAGGGCCGCGATGTCGATGGCCTCGGGCGCCATGCCGAGCGCCCGGAAGGTCTCGCCGTGGAGCGGGCTCGCGAGCGTGCGGATGCGGAGGTCCCGGCAATCCGCCGGCGCACGGACCGGGCGCACCGAATTGGACAGGTGGCGCATGCCGTTGCACCAGTAGCCGAGCCACAGATAGGGCGACAGATCGTCGATTGCCGCGGCCAGCGACCGGCCGAGGGGGCCGTCCATCACCCGGTAGCCGTGATGCTGGTCGTCGAAGACGAAGGGCAGGTCGACGGCCCCGAAGGCGGGCACGAAATTGGTGGTGAAGAAACTGGCGGCGATATAGCAGAGATCGAATGCGCCCTCGCCGACGAGGCGGATCATGTCGCCCTGCCGGTGGCCGAGCTCGGTCACGCTGGGGATCAGGGTGAAGCTGACCTCGTCGCCGAGTTCGGCGGCCAGCACCTCGCCGAAATAGGCGGCGGACCGGGTATGGATGGACTCCGGTTTCTGGTAGCCGGCGAAGGATATTTCCAGGGGCGGCACGGCCCGGCCCCCCGGTTACCGGACGCCGAGGAAGGACTTGCCCGACCGGGTCCGCGCCACGTCCCAGTTGATGCCGTATTGGCGAATCCCGGCGGTGGCGTCGCGCAGGCAGCGGAGCAGCGGGTCGTCGTGGTCGAGCTGGCTCGCGCCGGCGGCGTAGGAGAGCCGCTCGACGGCCGAGTAGGCGAGCCGCGCGGTCATGCTGTTGGCGACGGCGATATGGGCGCTGTCGTCGCCGGTGCCGGGGGCCGGCCACGCGCCGCCGGCGATGCCCTTGCCGGTCAGTTCCGGCCACTTGCCGTGCTCGTATCCGCCGGCGCCGGTGGGCGGCGGCAGGCTTTCCAGCGTGGTCATCAGGCTCCGCATGTGGGACCGGATGAGGGAGAGGGCCGCGTCGATTTCGGCCGCCGCTTCGCCGACGCGCATCTGCAGGCTCTGGATGTCGGCGATCCGCGCGCCGTCCCGCGATTTGCGGTCCCGCATGGTGTCGCAGAAGAACTCGAGGGCGTGCATGGCGACGCCGGTGAGCACCGTCGACAGGCCGAACGGCACGCCGAGGCCGGTGGTGCGGTAGAGCGGCGCGTCGATGATCCCGCCGGCCGGCGGCTTGCCCGGCACCCGCGCCCGGTGATCGGGAATGAAGACGTCGTCCAGCCTGATATGGTGCGAGCCGGTGCCGACCAGTCCGTCCGGGCGCCAGCTGTCGAGAATTTCGATGTCGCCGATGGGCAGGACGGCGCCCACCACCTCGCCGGAATCCTCCACCGGCGCGCCGCCGATGATCACCCACTCCGAATGCAGACAGCCGCTGCCGAATGTGGAGATCCCGGTTCCCCGGTAGCCGCCGCCGGTCTTCCTGAGCGACCCGGATTGCCACTTGGTGGCGGCGATCAGCGCCTCCCGGTTCTCCGACCAGATCTCCTCCATGCAGTCGATGCCGATGCGGTTGACCAGCAGCGGGTGCTGTCCCAGGACCGAGAACACCCAGCCGGTCGATCCGCAGCCGGCGCCGATCTTGATTGCCACCTCGCTGAACGCGTCCCAGCCCATCTCCAGGCCGCCGAAGCGCTTGGGCTTGGTGATGTCGAACAGCCGGGCGTCCTTGAGTTCCTCGATGCTGGCCTCGGGGATGCGGCCCGTATCCTCGCACTCCTTCGCCCGTTCCCGAATCCCCGGAATCAAGCCGTGGGCGCGGTCTATAAGTTCTTGAGCGCCGGGTGTGCGTATCTGATCCATGGAAATGCCGCCGGGTCGATGGGTGAAGGTTCCGGCACATTGGGGGCGGGGGAAATGCCAGTCAAATGATATATATTGTCATTTATATAACTAGAGATTATATTAAATATCCCGGCCGGGCGGCCTAACGGGCGCCGGGAGCCGGGCTCCCGGTCAGGGCCGCCGCGATCTTTTCCGCCAGCATGATGGTCGGGATGTTGGTGTTGCCGCGCGGAACGGCCGGCATGATGGAGGCATCGACGACCCGCAATCCATCGACGCCGTAAACCCTGCCCGCGGGATCGACGACGGCCTCCCGGTCGTCGGCCGCCCCCATTCGGCAGGTGCCCACATGGTGCGCCGGGCCGCCGATACTCTCCCGGACGAACTCGGACAATGCCGCGTCGTCCTCGGTGAGCCGGAGGATATCCACACCCGGTTTGGTCAGCGTCCCCAAGACCGGGCGGCCGGCGGCGGGCAGCAGATCGAACAGGGTCGCCGCGGCCCGGGCGCGGATCGCGTTGGCGGTGGAGATGCTGTTGAACTGCCGGACGCGCTGGCTGCGGAACACGGGCACGGCGGTGTGCCACAGGGGACGAAGTTCGGGGGCGAGAAGCATTACCGCGGCGCGCCGGACGGCGTCCATGTGACGCACCGCATCCCGCTCATCCGAGTGGAAGTTGAATTCGATCAGCGGCCGGGGGCCGGTATCGCCGGCGACCAGCCAGACCCTTCCCCGGGACGCCGGCTTGGCGACGGTCGGTGTCAGGGAACTCAACCGCCGGCCAAGAGCATGCCAGCCGGTGTTCGCCACATAGGGGATGTACATGTCTTTCGCCGGGCAGCCCTCGACGCCGGAGGAATAGCGGAGATTCGCCGTGGTATGACAGCGGACGCCCTTCGCCGGACGGGCCGCGCGGCGGAGATGAAACACCAATTGCAGCACATGATGATTGTGGAGGTTGCCGCCGACGCCGGGCCGGTCGGCAATGACCTCCTGCCCGGCTTTCTTGAGCATCCAGGCCGGACCCAGGCCGGCCCGCAGCAGCATGGCCGGCGACTGCAGGGCGCCGGCCGATACGATGATCTCGCCGGCGGAGAACGTTTGTTCGGTGCCGCCGATCGTCGCCGTTACACCGGAGATGCGGCGGGTGTCGCCGGTACCGTCCACCGTCAGTTTCCGCACCTTGGCGCCGGTGCAAATCGTCAGGTTCGGCCGCGCGCGCACTTCCCGGCCGAGGTAACAGATAGGCGCGGAGGCCCGTTTGTCGGCGAACCGGCTGATGGGAATGATGCCGAGGCCTTCCCGGAAATCACCGTTGAGGTCGTCGATCAAATTGATTTGGCGGTTTCGGCAATAGTCCCGGAGCGCGGCCGCCATGGGCGGCAACTCCGCCGGGCCCGGACGCCGGATGGGCACCGGGCCGTCCTTGCCGTGGAGGCCGCCGCCGAAATCGACATCGGTCTCGAGCCTGTTGAAGTAGGGCAGCACGTCTTTCCAGGCCCAGCCCGACGCTCCCAATGCCGCCCACTCGTCGTAATCCTCGGGCAAGCCCCGGAGCGCGATCATTCCCATGATCGACGACCCGCCGCCGAGGATGAAACCCTGCGGGACGTTCAAGGCCGGCGAGGTGTCCGCGGTTTTCCAATGAACCGAGATGTCGGGCCAGGTGTAATCCCTGTTGAAATAGGAATACGGATAGGTCGCGAGCACGTCCGCCGGTTCCGCGCCGGGCGGGGTGTCGCGCCCCGCCTCCAGGAGCAGCACGCGATTGACGCTCCGGGCCGACAGCCGGTTGGCCAGGACACAGCCCGCCGACCCGCCGCCGACGATGATGAAGTCGTAGGCGTCCGTCATGGCCCCGGCGATTCTTCCGGGACGATCAGGGGACCAAGCTGGTGGTCGTCAAGATCGGCGCAGCCGAGGAATGCCATCGTCCGGTCGATCTCGGCGGCGAGCAGCCCGATGGCGTGGGCGACACCGGCCTCTTCGGCGATGGCGGCGGCATGAAGAAACGGACGGCCGATGAAAACGAAATCCGCGCCGAGGCCCAACGCCTTGATGACGTCGGTACCCCGCCGCACGCCGCCATCGCAGATAATCGCCATGCCGCCTTTTTCCGCGGCAATTTCGGGCAGGACCATAAGCGGCGGAATGGACGTGTCGAGAAAGCGGCCCCCGTGATTCGATACCATTATCCCGTCGAGACCCATGCCCGCGGCGGTCTTGGCGTCTTCGGCGGCGAGGACGCCCTTGAGCAGCAGCCGGCCGTTCCAATGGTCGCGGAGCCACTTCATGTCCTCCCAATCAAGCGCATCGCGGGGCATGCGCCGGTCGGGCGCCGACCAGGACAGGATCGGCATGCCGCGCCCGGCGCCGAAATTTTCGATGTGGGGCATGCCGGTCGTCATCAGGGTCCGGAAAAAGGTCCTGAACAACCAGCGCGGATGAAGCAGCCCATCAACGGCAATCCTAAAGGTTGGCCGCATGGGGTAGCTGAACCCTTGCCGCAGATTGACCCGCCGGTTTCCCCCCACCGGGGCGTCGACGGTAATGACCAGAGTTCTGAAACCCGCGTTCCAGGCCCGATCGGCGAGTGCCGCGATGGCGTCCCGCTCGTGGATGACGTAGGCCTGGAACCATGCGTCGGGGTTGGCCTCGGCGATCTTTTCCATGGGGATCAACGCGCTGCCGCTCATCAGAAAAGGAATGTTTGCTGTCGCCGCCGCCCGCGCAAAGGCGAGGTCGGCCTCGAACCCGAATAGGGCGCCGGCGCCCATGGGCGCGATGCCGAACGGCGCCCCATATTTCTTGCCGAGCAGTTGCTTCGCCGTGCTCCGGCCGCTCACATCGGTGAGAATTTTGGTTTTCAGCCAGTACCGGTCAAACGAGGCCCGGTTGCCGCGCAATGAGACTTTGCCTTCCGCGCCGGTGGAAACGAATTCCCACAAGGCGGCCGGCAGAAAGGCGCGGGCGGGCGCTGCGAAATCTTCCAGGCACATGACGCGGCGAAGCGAACGGGGCGGGCCCATGGATGGATTCCCGTAAGAGATTCGGAGAGGCAAGATAGGGGCGAATCTTGACGGCCGCCAGCGGATCGATCAAATGATATAAACTCCTCATTGCATAAAAAGCGATTATGAATCATCTGGTCAAACAGCTCATGCACCTCGTCACCGTTATCGAGGAGGGGTCACTCTCCCGGGCGGCGGAGAAGCTCAACCTCACCCAGCCGGCGTTGTCGCGCAGCATCCGTCACCTGGAGCGGGAGGTGGACGGCCGGGTGCTCGAAAGAGGCCGCCAGGGGGCGGCGCCGACCGAGTTGGGCCGGCGGCTGTTCGTCCATGGGCGAAATGTTCGGGCGTCCCTGAGCCGGGCCGAGAGTGAGGTCCAGGTCTATCATCAGGATGATGCCGGCCACTTCGCCATCGGGTCCACATCGCTACCCTCGATCTACTTCGTTCCGGATGCCATCTCGTCGTTTCTTGCCGAGCGGCCCAATGTCGCGCTTCGCTTCGTCGTTCACTCCAAGAACGAGCTCATAGAGATGCTGCGCCGGGGCGACATCGACATTTTCGTCGGCGCCCGGGGCTTCGAGGCGCCTCCCGATGGGGTGGAAACCACCGACCTCGTCGAAGAGAGCCAGCAAATTCTCTGCGGCCCCCGTCATCCGTTGCTTGGGAAGAAACGTCTCACCGCGCCGCAATTGTCGAATTATGCCTGGGTTCTGCCGCCGTCGACATCGGATACCCACCGTCAGGTGCAGGCGGCGTTTTCGGAAGCCGGCCTGACGGATATTCGTGTTGCCATCGAAACCGAGGCGACCACCGGCGCGATCGTCTCGTTCTTGAACCGGAGCGACTATCTGGCCATCCACTCGGCGCTGTTGCTCGAACCCGACATCATCGCGGGGCGGCTGAAGGTTTTGCCCCTGACCCTCCCCGGCACGCGCGGGATGCTGACGGCATTTCACCGGCCCGAGGTGGAGCTTACCAACGTGGAGCAGCGATTCCTGGCCCACTTGAAATCCGAAGCCCGGCAACTCGACCGTGAAGTCATCAAATCATGACTTAATATTATGGAATTCCAAGTATTAATCATTTGACGTCGCCACAGATCGGTTTCATGGTTTAATCGAGTCGGCCTAAGAACCGGTAAGGTTGGCGGGGGGAACATTCTTCGTTCATTTTCGCATTTGTTGATTCAACCAAACCCATTTCCAGGGAGGGAAATGCAATGAATAAGTTGTTTACGTCTTTGGCTGTTGGTGCAGCCGCTGTCGCCGTTGCGGCAGGTTATCCGACTGGTGCCGAGGCCCAGTACTACAAAGGGAAGACCATCGAGTTCATCGTCGGATTTAACTCGGGCGGCACAGACAACGCGGCCCGCACTATTGCCCGCCGGCTGCAAAAATACATTCCCGGGGCGCCGAAGGTGGTGGTCAAGAACATGCCGGGCGGCGCCAGCCTGAAGGCGCAGAATTTCATATTCGAGCGGGCCAAGCCCGACGGGTTTACCCTTGGCTTCAACCCTTTCCAGGTTATGGCCGAGATTACCCAGCGGAAAGGCGTCCGGTTCTCGTATCCGGAGTTCACCTTTATTGCCGGCGTCAAAGCGAGCGCATTCATCACCTTCGCGCGGACCGACATCGCGCCCGGCGGATTTAAGGGACCGCAGGATATCAAGAAGATCAATAAACCGCTCACCTACACCGGCCGCAACCCGCTGCACTCGATCGACGTGGTTTCCACGCTTGCCTTCGACATGCTCGGCATGAAGCACGGCTATGTGCCCGGCTTCCGCGGCAGCGCGGCAATCGTGACCTCCGTTGAGCAAAACGAGACCAATATCACCGGTTCCGGCGCCATTATGTGGCTGAAGCATGCGATGCCGCGTCTGCTGAACAAGGGACTGGCCGTGCCCATGTTCCAGTTCGGCATCATTCAACCCGACGGTTCCTTGGCGCGCGACCCGGCCTTCAAGGATATTCCCAATTTCATCGAGTACTATAACCAGGTCCACGGCAAGGGCCCGTCCGGTCCGGATTGGGAAGCATTTCAGTTCGCCCAGAACGCCATGGGTATCGCCAACTTTATCGTCGTTGGCCCGCCCAAGATGAATCCGGAAGCGACCAAGATCCTCCGCGCGGCTTATAAGAAGGCCATGGCGGATCCGGAAACGATTGCCGAAGCCAAGAAGGCCGTCTTGTTTGCGTTCAAGCATGTCGGAAATGACCAGGCCAAGAAGGTCATGAACGACCTGAGGAATACGCCCCCGCATATCGCCAAGTACTGGAAGGCGCGTACGGCACGGCAAGCAGGCGCCGGCAAGTAGTCGCCGACCCCGACAGCCAAGACATTGAACGCCGGCACCATTTGATGGCGCCGGCGTTCTAATTTTTTCATCTCCGCGGCGGTTTCCGGAATTCCGAGATGCTAGACGCCCTCCTTGAAGGACTGGTTCTGATTTTTCAGTGGCCGGCAATCGGCTTTCTGATTTTCGGGATCATGATCGGTCTGTGGCTGGGCGCGGTGCCGGGCCTCGGCGGGGTCCTGGGGCTGGTTCTCCTGCTGCCGTTTACCTTCGATATGGACCCGGTTCCCGCGATCGCGCTGCTGCTGGGCATGTATTCGGTCACCACCACCAGCGACACCATAGCCTCCGTAATGTTGGGTATACCGGGGACGGCGGCGTCCCAGGCAACCATTCTGGATGGCCATCCGCTTGCAAAGATGGGGCACGCGGCCCGCGCCTTCGGCGCCGCCTTCACGGTCTCCGCGTTCGGCGGGGTGTTCGGCGCCGTAGTTCTTTCGGCGTCTCTTCCGATTGTTCTGCCGATCATCCTGGCCTTTTCCAAGGCTGAACTGTTCATGCTCGGCGTTCTCGGCCTGACAATGGTCGGCTCGCTGACCGGCCAGTCCGTGGCCAAGGGCCTGACGGTCGCATTGTTCGGTTTGATGGTCTCCACCGTCGGTTATGGCGAAACGCTGCCCGTCCCGCGGTTCGATTTCGGCGTCGATTACCTGCTCGACGGCCTGCCGCTGATCCCCATGGTACTGGGCCTGTTCGCGTTGCCCGAGCTCATCGAGCTTGCCAATCGGAATACGTCGATTTCCAGAATCCCTCAGAAGGACGCGGAAGGCGGCAACATGTTCGAGGGCGTAAAAGACGCCTGCCGA
Source organism: Rhodospirillales bacterium (assembly GCA_965213765.1). GTDB lineage: Bacteria > Pseudomonadota > Alphaproteobacteria > Rhodospirillales > UBA2165 > JAJDXO01. The sequence goes on from OZ243926.1 coordinate 3,923,616, forward strand.
CATTGGTGGCTGACTATTCGCTGCAGCGTCATCGGAACTTATGTCGGCATGCTGCCGGGTCTCGGGGGCGCCATCGTCGACTGGGTGGCCTATGGACACGCTGTGCAGAGCGCCAAGGACAAATCCAAGTTCGGCCAGGGCGATATCCGCGGCGTCATTGCGCCCGAGGCCGCCAACAACGCCATCAAGGGCGGCGCGTTGGTGCCTACGGTCGCCTTCGGCATACCCGGAAGTCTAGGCGCGGCCATTCTCCTGGGCGCTCTGGTCATCCAGGGCATGCAGCCCGGTCCCGATATGCTGACGATCAATCTGCACATCACCTTCAGTCTCGTGTGGACCATCGTTGTCGCCAACATCATCGGTGCGGCGCTCCTAATGGCGTGGAGCAAGCAAATTTCCAAGCTGGCTTTCATTCCCGGTCACATGCTGATCCCGGGCGTAATTGCATTTGTCGCCATGGGCTCGTGGATAGGCCGGACCTCGGTCGGCGACTGGATCACCATGATGGTCTTCGGCCTGATCGGCTACGTCATGAAGCGCGGGGGATGGCCGCGCCCGCCATTTGTCCTGGCGCTGATCCTGGGCGCCATCATGGAGCAGACCTTCCAGATTTCCATGGCCGCGCACCGCGGCCCGTCATGGCTCTGGGAACGTCCCGTGGTCATCGCCATCGCGGTTCTTTGTCTCCTGACCATCGTTCTTGCGACCCGTGGCGTGATCAAGAACAAGCAGGCGGGAAAGGACGGCGCGATCACCGGAGAAGGCAATGAACGAAATCCGATCGTCTCGCTGCCGCTCTCTACATTTTTGCTGATTTTGTTCACCTACGCATTTTTTGCGTCTCAAGCGTGGCCTTCCAACGCGCAGCAATTTCCCTTCACCATTGCCGTCCCGGGGATCCTGTTTGCCCTGTATATCGTCTACATGGATGTGCGGCATCTGGCCGCTTCGCGCCGGGAATTCGGAAGTATTGATGCCGTTTGGGCGCAGACGGCGGGTGATGTCGCCGTCCGGTCGACAGTCATATTCTTTGCCTACCTGATCGGAATGCTGTTGCTGACCATGCTCGTAGGCCAGAAGATCGCCATACCCGTATACATCGCCACCTATCTCATCCGCTGGGGCAACTACAGTTGGCGCGCCGCCCTGACATATGCGGCCGGTGGCTGGCTCGTGTTGGTGGCGTTCTACGACCGGGTGATGAACTTGTTCTGGTATCCGACCCTGTTTGCCGACTGGTTGGAGGACTTGCTCCCGGACTGGTTCCCGGACTGGCTGATCATTTAGAGCGGTTTCCGGCCAAATTGGACCATTTGGCCGGAAACTGCTCCAGGGTCTGTACTCAATTAGGGGATTCTCCTTTTTGCGCCCTCTCCCCCTGACGGGGGCGAGGGGACACGATGCGGCAACGCAACTACTCCCTCTCCCTCTCTGAGGGAGAGGGCCGGGGTGAGGGTGATATGGAAATTCCCCCTCACCCAGCGCCGGGTAGGCTCGGCATTCGCCTCGCCAACCCTCCGCATCCCTCTCCCCCTTGACGGGGGCGAGGGACCTTGTGCCGCGCCGTCCTCATCGCCGCAACACTCCCATGGTGGCTCAATTGAGTCCGGACCCTAGATCGGCTCTGGCCGCCTACAGCCCGAACACCCGCTCCGCGTTGGCGCCGCGGATGGCGCGGGCTTCGTCCGCCGGCCGTCCATCGATGAGATCGAACAGCTTGGGCATATCCGCGGGCATCGGAAGATCGCTGCCGAACAGCACCTTCTCCGGACCCGCGATGTCGATGACCAATTGCAGCGCAGCCTGATCGTAGACCACGGCGTCGTAATAGATCCGGCTGAAGTAGTCGCTGGGCGGCTTCGGAATATCGAACTTGGCCAGCGTCTCAACGCCGAAGAACATATCGACCCTGCCGTTGACGAATGGAATATAGCCGCCGCCGTGGCTGGCGATAATTTTCACGTTGGGGAAGCGTTCGAAGAACCCGTCAACGGCCATGCGCGCGATGGCGATGGTGGTGTCGTACATGAAACCCGCGGAGGGCATTAGAATCCGTTCGTAACCGAAGTCGATGTCCTTGGCGCCGAGGGGTGCCGTGGGATGAACCAGGACCGGGAAGGCTTTGTCGTCCAATGCCTTCCACACCGGCTCGAAGAGCGGGTCGATGAGGTGCCGGTCTCCGATATGGGCGACGCACATGACCCCGACCGCGCCCTTGCCGATGCACCGCTCCAGTTCGGCGATGGCCGCATCGGGGTATTCCCAGGGCAATGAGGCAAGCCACCGGATGCGGTCCGGGTACGCCGTTTGACCGGCGGCCATCTCGTCGTTGGCCAGGCGCGCGGTTTCGACGCTGACCGCTTCATCCCCGAAATGCACGTTTGGCGAAGTGAGGGAGACCACCGAGATATCAATGCCGTGTCTGTCCATCATCTCCATGCGCTTGGCATAATCGAACGCTTCGACCTCAAGTGCGCAGGCGGGCGTGCCATACTCGACGAGATATTCCCGATCGTCTTCGCAGTCCCTGATCTCGTACGCCGGCGCGCCGTGCTTCCTGATCATGTCCAGCCAGCCCTGGCCGAAATTATGGGTATGGATGTCGATAGTGGTCATGAGGCGTCCCGTCCCTGTTTGTTTTGTGCCGCCCGCTCCGAAACGGCTTAGCCCATGTAGACCGGCCGAGGCATGAGGTCGCTGTACCGGTACTGCTCTTGAAGCATCGCTTCGGTCAGCCGCGCCCGGTCCGCCGCATGAGCGGGGTCGTTCCAAAGATTGTGAAGTTCATCGGGATCGGCGTCCCGGTCGTACATTTCCCAGAATTGCTCTTCGACCCAAAGGGTCAGCCGCCACCGCCCGTCGACGAAGGTGCGAACCTTGAAGAACTCCTCGACGTCGACGTTCTCCGGCAGTTCGTCCGCCTCGACGATGAGACCGGCGCGTTCCGGTGTCTCCTTGGACCGGGCGGCACCGACGATATCGACCCCCTGCACGCCGCTGAACGGCTGCAATCCGGCGCGTGCCAGAACACTCGGCATGTAGTCGACGGCACTGGCGAGGACATCGCTTCGTTCGCCCTTGGCCCCCGCGGGATCGGCCCAGATGAACGGCATGCGGATCACGCCCTCGGTGTGCAGGCCATGCTTCAACATAACCCCGTGATCACCCATCACGTCGCCGTGGTCGGAGGTGTAGACCACGATGGTGTTGCCGGCGAGTCCCAGCTCGTCGAGCTTGGCGAGGATTCGGCCGATGCCGTCATCGACCATGGTGATCATGCCGTACGTGAGGGCGATGGATTGCCGCGCCTCCTCCTCGTCCACCGCGTAGGGGTGGACGTAACTCCGGTTGGCCGAACCGTCGGCCAACGCCTTTTGCAGCATGCCGATGAACGGCGGCGGGTCCGTGTGTTCCGCGCCCAGCGACGCCGGCGCGGGAATGTCGGCCGGGTCGTACATGTCCCAATACTTGCCGGGCGGCGTGAACGGGTGGTGGGGGTCCGTGTAGCCGCACTGAATAAAGAACGGCGTCTCCGGATCGGCGGCGTAACGCTCCAGGCAATCGATGGTGAGGTCGGTAATCCAGGTCGTCGGATAGAGCTCTTCCGGCATTCGCGTACGCCAGGCCTGGGGCGCACGAATTTCGCCGGCGTTGTCCAACGCGTTTTCCGGACCGCGGAGGGATGCGTGGTCCGGGTGATTGTCCATCAGCCAGGCGGTGTAGTCGCCGCCCACGCGGTCGGCATGGAACAGCGCGATTTTGGCTTCCTGAAATCCGTAGTAGGGGAGATTCAGGCTCCGGTTCGGGTTGGCGTCCCAGGTGCTGCGCAGTTCGTTCCGGTATTCGGGCCCGTCGATGCGGCGGCGGAGCGCCTGGGAGAGGTCTTCCGGCGGCGGCGCCCCAACGGCCCGGACCGCGAAGGTTCGCTCACCGACCGTCCGGTCGGTAAAGTTCTGAAGGTGGGATTTGCCCATCAGGGCCGTGCGGTAGCCGGCGGCGCCCAGCAGGTCCATCAGGGTGACGGAGTCGAGGGGCAGGGGATAGCCGTTGGTCGTGACGCCGGTCGCCGACGGCATGCGTCCGGTCGCGAGGGCCGCCCGGTTGGGCATGCAGGTGGGCGAGGCGACGTAGAACCTGTCGAATGTCAGGCCGCGCGCCGCCAAGGCATCCATATTGGGCGTCTTGACGACGTTGTTTCCATAGCAGCCCATATGATCGGCGCGGTGCTGGTCGGTGATGATGAAAAGATAATTCGGACGGCGGTCGGGCATAACGGCGGACAGTTATTCCATGGAAGACCCGCCGAGCATAATGCGCCCCCCGGATTGGGCAAGCCGTCTCCAGAGGGTGTATCCCAATGCCAATGGCCATGGATCGATTTCCGTCCGGACCGGCCGGTGATCCGACGCCGGGCGCGACGCGATTGCCGATGCGCTTGGGCCCGCCGGGTTCCGGACCATCGCTGCCGTGTCCATGGAGCCCCCTCGACTTGGACCGCCCAACGGCGGCCCGGTCATGTTGCGCTCGGATGACGGCTCAAAGGGTATTGCCGGTCCGGGCCGGAGACCTATGATCGGCAAAAGACCGGGCTTGATCATTTTCTTGGGGAGCGGCATGCCGGACGGTGAACACCACGAAACGGTTCCAGGCCGGGGAATTCGAAAGATTGGCGAATCGGTCCTGCGCAAGGAGGATGACCGCTATATCCAGGGTCAGGGACGATACGCCGATGACGTCAATGTCCCGGGCCAGTTCCATGCCGCCTTTGCACGTTCGGATCACGCGCACGGCGTTCTCAAATCCGTCGATGTCTCGGCCGCCGCTTCGATGCCGGGTGTCGTCGCCGTTCTCACCGGAGAGGACTATGTCGCCGATGGCCATGGGCCCGTTGTCAACCGGGCCGTCGAAGCCGACCCGGCCGACTGGAAAACCCGAATGTTCTCCGAGGGCGGGTATGGCCTCGATCTGAAGCAGTGGCCGCTGGTGACCGACAGGGTGCGTCACGTCGGCGAACCTTATGCGATTGTCATCGCGGAAACCGCCGACGCGGCGGCCGACGCGGCCGGTCTGGTCAACGCCGAGCTGGACCTGTTGAGCCCGGTGGTCGACGTGTTTCAGGCGGGTGCGGAGGATGCGCCGGTCATCAACGACGGCGCGCCCGGCAATATCGTCGTCGAATGCAAAAGGGGTCCCCGGGAGGAGACCCGCGCCGCGATGCAGGCGGCGGACGTGGTTGTGGAGGGCGAGTTCTTCGTTCCAAGGACCGTCTGCTGCCAAATGGAGCCCCGGGCCGGTGTCGCCGAGTACGACTCGGAATCCGGGCGGTACACGCTGACCCACGGCACTCAGGGCGTTCACCGGCACCGGGATATGGTGGCAAGCGCGCTGGGCGTCGAAAGCGGCATGGTGCGCGTGATCTGTCCCGATGTCGGCGGCGGGTTTGGTTCCCGTTCCCACGCCGGGCCCGAATATTCGGTGCTCGCCTGGGCCGCAAAGCGGCTTGGCCGTCCGGTCAAGTGGACGGGCGGGCGCACCGAGGCTTTCATCAGCGATTGGCAGGGCCGGGATATGGTCCTCAATGGCCGCCTCGGCGTGTCCCACGAGGGAAAAATCGAGGCCTATGAACTCACCGTCCGGTGCAACAATGGCGCCCATACGGTGTGCTATGCGCCGCCGGCGAACCTGTCCCGGCTGGTGACCACCGTTTACGACATTCCCAACGCTTATCTCGATCTCACCGTCTATCTCACCAACACGGTGCCGGTACTTCCGTACCGGGCCGCCGGGCGGCCGGAAACGACGTTTGCGATCGAGCGCCTGATCGATGCCGCGGCGGCGGAGATCGGCGCCGACGGCATCGAATTAAGACTGAAGAACATGATCGCATCCGCCGATATGCCGAAGACCACGGCAATGGGAATGACCTACGACGTCGGCGATTTCCCGAAGGCGCTGGAAATGGTCGCCGACATGGTCGATTGGCCGGGTTTCGAAGCGCGGCGCCGGGCGGCCGCGGAAACCGGCAAGCTGCGCGGCATCTCCGCCACCCCGTTCGTCGAGACCCCGGTCGGCGCACCGTTTGACATGGCGCGGCTGGAGTTCGATGCCGACGGCAATACGGTCCTGTTTGCCGGTACTCAGGTCCATGGGCAGGGCCATGAGACCACCTACGCTCAGGTGGTCAGCGATCTTCTCGGCGTGCCGTTCGAGCGTATCCGCCTCGCCCGGGGCGACACCGACCAACTGCCCATCGGCGGGGGCACGCACTCCGACAGGTCCATGCGCATGATCGGGACGATCCTCCATCGTATCTGCGAGGAAGTGGTGGCCGAACTTAAGCCGGTCGCCGGAGAGCTTCTGCAATCGGACGCCGGCGAACTGGCGTTCGCGGACGGCGTGTTCCGCATCGAGGCCACCGGCCAGGAGGCGGGTTTCGCCGATGCCATGGCTCGTTACATCGAGAAGAAGGGCGGCGGCACGGCGGCGTTTGACGACAAGCAGGAAGGACGCATCCCCGCCTTTCCGTTCGGCGCGGCGGCGGCGGAAGTCGAGATCGATCCCGATACCGGCGCAATGGAGATTATCAATTACGCCATTGTCGACGATTGCGGCCGGGCGGTGAATCCGATGATCGTTCACGGCCAGACGGCCGGCGGGATTGTCCAGGGGGTGGGCCAGGCGATCGGCGAATGGGCACAATTCGACAATGGATCGGGCCAGCTTCTTGCCGGTTCCTTCATGGACTACGTCATGCCCCGGGCGGATGAATATCCCATGTTCGACATCGCGCCGATGGAAGTGCCGACCAAAGGCAATCCGCTGGGCATCAAGGCGGGCGGCGAGGCGGGCACGGTTCCGGCGCTTGCGGTGATCGGCAACGCCGTCATGGATGCCCTCGCGCCGGAAGGCGTCGAATACTTTGACATGCCCTATACCGCCGCGCGGATTTGGGACGCATTGAACGCCGCAAAGGCCACATAACCTTTGGGATTGGACTCTGGTTGGCTCCCCGGTACCATTGGGGATTCATCGCAAGGAATTTTGGGGAGACATTGATATGGCGCAGGCCAAAAAGATCAATCCGGACGGCGGCAATCTCTACGAGCGCGCCAACGACATGTTTGTCAAAGTGACCGCGGAGGATACGTCGGGCGCCTACGAAGTTTGCGAAGAACGCTGCCCGGCCGGCTTCGCATCCCGTCCGCACATGCATGTGCAAAATCACGAGACCTTCTTCGTCATCGAGGGAAGCGCCACTTTTTTGATGGGCGACAACGACACCTACGAGGGCAAACCGGGCGATCTGTTTCATATTCCGCCGGGTGTGCCCCATCAGATGATCGCCGGCGATGACGGGGTCCGGGTCCTGATGGTCTATAGCCCCGGTGAGACCGAGGCCATGTTCAAGGACATGACGGCGCTGACGCCGGAGCAGCGGGCGGATTTCGAGACCGGCAGGGAAGTTGCCGCGCGCCATAACACGGTTTGGGTTGAGAATTTCCGCGAATAGACGGCCTGTTCCGCATCAGGGGAGTACAGCGGTCCATGGCCGAGGATAGCTATCAAATTGACCTAGTGGTGACCTGGGACGAGGTGCACCGGGACACCAAGGATTTGGTGCGCCGTCTCATGTCGCTTGGCCCGATGAAGGGTATTGTCGCGATCACCCGGGGCGGTTTGGTCCCCGCAACGATCCTCGCCCGCGAACTGGAACTGCGATACGTCGACACGCTGTGCATCGCCACCTACGACGAAAAGAGCATGGGCGACATCAATCTGATCAAGGCGCCGGAAGAGGCCTGCGCCGATACCGGCGAGGGCTGGTTACTGGTCGACGATCTCGTCGATACCGGTGCGACCATGAAGGAGGCGCGGAAGCTCCTCCCCAATGCTCATGTGGCGACGGTCTATGCCAAGCCGGGCGGGTTGGAATTCGTCGATACCTACGTTCACGATGTGGCGCAAAATGTCTGGGTTTTCTTCCCCTGGGATACGTCGCCCCAATATGCCGCGCCCATGGTTCGGGATGGAAACACGTAAGGCTTATTTCGCCAGATAGCGCGATGCCGCCGCCATGTTCGGGCAGCCCAATTGCTGGAGGGCGGCAAAGACCTCGGCCTTCAGTATTTCGATGGCGTGTGCGGCTCCCGGCTGCCCGAGCGCGCCAACCCCATAGAAAAATGCCCGGCCGAGGAGCGTGAAGTCGGCCCCCTTGGCATAGGCCCGGACGACGTCCGTGCCCGACCGCAAGCCGCTGTCGACCACCAGGGTCATGTCGGGGCCGACGGTCCGGCGTATGGCCGGCAGTACATCGATGGGAGACACCAGGCCATCCAGCTGCCGACCGCCATGGTTCGACACGAGCAGCCCGTCACAACCGGCCTCCTGGGCGCGGCGGGCATCCCCGGCGCTGAGAACGCCTTTCACCGCCAGGGCGCCTGGCCAGATCTTCCGGTAGCGTTCGATGCGCCGCCAGTCGATCTGCCCCTCGGCGAGGGTTTCGATCATTTGGCCGACGGATTTGTAGGTAACCCCCTTTGGGAAATACGGCGTCAGGCTCTCGAATTTTGGCGTACCGGCCGCCAGGGTTGCGAGGGCCCATGCGGGGTGGGTGAGGATCGAGATGATATTGCCGATGGTCATCTCGGGCGGCACCGTAAGGCCGTTGCGGAAATCCCGGAGGCGGCGGGCCGGCGCCGGGATATCGACCGTCGGCGTGAGCACCCGGAATCCGGCATCCCAGGCCCGTTTCAGGAGGTCGTCCTCTTTTTCGGCTTCGCGAATTGGGTAGAGCTGAAACCAGCTGCCTTCCTGCATCAGGCCGCCGATGCGCTCAATGCCCGAACTGGCGACGGTCGAAAGGCAAAAAACCGCATTGGCGTCCTTCGCCGCGCTCGCCAGATACTCGGCGGCCCGGGGCCAGATCAAGCCGCTCAATCCCACCGGCGCAATGCCAAAGGGGAGATCGACCTTGCGGCCGAACACCTCGACGCCGAGGTCGGGCGGGGTGCGCTCCTCCAGGTAGTCGGCGATCAACCGGATCTCGGTCAGGGCTTCCCGGTTGCGGTCAACACCGGATTCATCCCCCGCGCCACCTTCCAGATAGTCGAAAGCAAATCTGGGGATGCGCTTTCGTGCGCGCCGGTGCAGATCTTCTATGGCCGGGTATTTCCGCAGCGGGTCCACGGCTAACTCCCTGTAACGGTGCTGTTTTTTTACCCCTACCGTTTTTGGCCGAGATTGGCAAACCGAGCCGGGGGGCGTGCCGAAATTTGGGCTTTTATTCTGGTTGTTAAAACAACTACGTTGTCTGACCATGACCCGGCCCAATATTTTGCTCATCACCTCCGACCAGCATCGCTGGGACTGCTTCGGCTTCGAGGGCCGGAAGATCAAGACCCCGCACCTTGATGCCCTGGCTGCGTCGGGAACCCGCTTCTCGAATGCCATTACCCCGAATCTGGTTTGTCAGCCGGCGCGCGCCTCCATCCTGACCGGATTACTGCCGTTGACCCATGGGGTCTACGACAACCATGTCAGTCTGGACCCTGCCATCGGTGAAACCGGTTGGGCGCGGACATTGGCGAATGCGGGATACCGGAGCGCCTTCATCGGCAAGGGGCATTTCGGTGAGAACCCCGACAACACGCCCTTCGGCGCCCCGGAATCCCGGGCCCGGTCGGCGGCGTTTCCGGATGCCTGGTTCGGGCCTTATATGGGGTTCGACCATGTGGAGTTGATGATCCTCGGGCATTGGCACGACCTGCTTCCCTGTGAGAAGCCGCCCCGCGGCCACCATTTTGAACGCTGGTTCTGGGGCAACGGCGAGGAGGGGGAAGCGTGGCGGCGCTGGGCCGAGGATTTGGGTCCCGAACAAGAGGCGGCCCAGACCTGGTTCTCGGGCCTGCCGGCGGAGTGGCACTCGACCCACTGGGTGACCGAGCGCACGAAGTCGTTTCTCGAAAGCCGAAAAGGCGCCGACGAGCCGTTCTGCCTCTGGACATCCTATCCCGATCCTCACCATCCGTTCGACTGTCCCGAGCCTTGGAGCCGTCTCCACCACGAAGACGAAGTGGATATTTCCCGGACCCACGAACGGGATCTGGACCGGCGTCCCTGGTGGCATCGGGCGTCTCTGGAAAACGAGCCGCGGGCCAAACGGCAACGGGAGCAGACACTGCGCAAGGAGTATTCGCGCATCCAGCCCCAGACCGACAAGCAGTTGAGGCAAATGACCGCCAACTATTACGGCGAGATCGCCTTCATCGACGACGGCGTCGGTCGGATCATGAAGACCCTCGACGATGCGGGCCTGGCCGACAACACCATCGTCGTCTTCACCATGGACCACGGCGACCTGTTGGGAGATCACGGGCTCTATTTGAAGGGGCCGACACCTTATGACGCCCTGCTCAAAGTCGGGTTCATCGTCAAAGGCCCCGATGTTCCCGGCGGCGCGATTGTCGATGCGCCCATCTCGACGGTGGATCTCGCGGCCAGCTTCTATGACTGGGCGGGGGTCGAGGGCGGCAACATGGATCAAAGCACGTCGGTCAGGCCGCTGGCGGAGGGCGGCGGGCAAGGCCGCGACGTTTCGTATTCCGAGTGGAACCAGCAGCCGAGCCGCACCGGCGTGGAGCTCAATCTCAGAACCGTGCGCACGCCGGATGCCAAGTTGACGCTCGAGCTGATCTCGGGGGCGGGGGAGATGTATGATCTAAGGAACGACCCCTTGGAGATGGACAATCTCTTCGGAGATCCCGGGTACGCCGCGCTGCAAAAAGAGCTCACGGATATGATCCACGCCCGGCCGGGCCCGATGATGGCGGACCTGCCCGACCACGAAGCCTAGAGCAGTTTCGGGCCAAATTGAACCATTTGACCGGAAACTGATCTAAGAGCCCAACCGAAAACTAATTTGAGTGATTTCAGTCCTTTATGCTTCTTCCGAGTTGCCACCGTGGAGGAAGTTATGCCTTGGACTGAAATCACGCGCCCTGACTATGACCGTCGCGGACTCCGTTATGCAAGCGATGTGACCGACGCGGAATGGGCTTTGATCCAACATTTTATGCCCGAGAGGGCTAAAACGGGGCGCCCGCGGCGGACTTGCATGCGCTCTGTGTGGAATGCGATCCAGTACATCGCGGCCACGGGCTGCCAATGGTCCATGCTGCCCAAAGAGTTTCCGCCGTTCACGACCGTGCAGTACTATTTCTACCAAATGCGCGACAGCGGTGTACTGGACATTCTGAACGATGCGCTTGTCGTGGCGGCGCGTATGCTGACGGGGCGGGAGGCCACGCCCACAGCTGGGATCATCGACAGTCAATCGGTCAAGACGACCGAGAGTGGCGGCCCGCGTGGCTACGATGCGGGCAAAAAGATCAAGGGGCGTAAGCGTCACATCGTAACCGACACAGACGGAAACCTGTTGGGGCTGATCACCCATGCCGCAGACATCCAGGACCGCGACGGGGCATCCATCGTAATCGCGCAGGCCCTCGAAACCTATTCGAGCCTGACCCACATTTTTGCCGACGGTGGCTACTCAGGCGACAAACTTCGTGACGCAATGGCCTCAATCGATGGCCCGACAATCGAGATCGTGAAGCGCCCACCCGGTGTCACGGGCTTTGTCGTCATCGCCCGCCGCTGGGTGGTAGAGCGCACCTTCGCCTGGCTCGGGCGCTGCCGTCGCTTGGCAAAGGACTGGGAAAAAACAATCGCATCGGCGGATGCCTGGACGCTCATCGCCGCCATCCGAAGATCCGCACGCCTTGTTGCAAGAAAAACCGCTCAGAGTCGGTTTCGAAAGTCATGCGTTTCGGGCCAATCTGCGGACGAGGAGCATGACGGAGGCGGCGTAGAGGAAGGCGCGAGCCGAGGCGATGGTGGCCTCGAAATCCTTTGCCAGTCGCCGGTTGCGGTTGATCCAGGCGAAGAAGCGTTCCACGACCCAGCGGCGCGGTTGGACGGCGAAGCCGACCTGATCGGGGCTTTTGCGTACGATCTCGACAGCGATCACGGTGGCCGTGGCGACCCTTTCGCCGGCGTAGCCGCTGTCGGCAAAGACCTTCTCGATGAACGGAAACGAGCCGCGTGAGGCGCACAGCAGCGGCCCACCACCATCGCGGTCCTGGATACTCGCCGGGTGCGCCTCGAACACGAGGCCGCGCCCGTCGGTGTCGACCAGCGCGTGGCGCTTGCGTCCCTTGATCTTCTTGCCCGCATCGTAGCCGCGGGGGCCGCCAGCCTCGGTCGTCTTGACGCTCTGGCTGTCGATAATCGCGCCGCTCGGGCTGGCCTCGCGTCCGACCCGTTCGCGGTCGGCCATGACCAGAGAGTGATTGATCTTCTCAAGGAGGCCGTCATCGCGGAACTTGGCGAACCAGCGATAGATCGTGCCCCACGGTGGCAAATCGCTTGGCAGCAAGCGCCAAGGGCAGCCAGCCCGCATCACATAGAAAATGCCGTTGACGATCTCGCGCATCGGCCATGACCGGGGCCGTCCCGTGCCATGAGCCGGAGGCAAATGAGGCTCAATCACAACCCACTCCGCATCAGTCAAATCAGTCTGATAACGCAGCGCCTTGCGGCTATGCTGCTCTCGGGTGGTCGGCGTCCACATGGCGGCTCCAGATCAGTCTCAAAAACCTTCCTGGAATCACATCAATACCGGACACTCAACCACTTTCGAAACGGCCTCTCAGGAGTTTTGAGTCAGACTGTAAGGTCCGGACCCGATTGAGCCACCATACGATTGTCGCGGCGCTGCGGACGGCGCGGCACAAGGTCCCTCGCCCCCGTCAGGGGGAGAGGGATGCGGAGGGTTGGCGAGGCGAACGCCAAGCCTACCCGGCGCCGGGTGAGGGGGAATTTCCATATCACCCTCACCCCGGCCCTCTCCCTCAGAGAGGGAGAGGGAGTAGCCGCGTTGCCGCATCGGGTTCCCTCGCCCCCTTCCCGGGGGAGAGGGGCGGGGTGAGAGGGCGCAAAAAGGAGAATCCCCTAATTGAGTACAGACCCTAGAGCCGCGTCTTATCCGGTTCTCCGAGGTTGTCGGCGCCGCGGCACCGGATGATTTCCGTCATCAAAATCTCGTCCCACTCCACGTTGGCCAAGTTGACGTTGGGGCCGAATGCATCCACCATCCACACCGCGACCTTATGCTTGAACGCGCGCGTGACCCCGGGCAGTACGACCACCGGCAGTTCGTAGATGATGGTGTCCGACGGGTGCTGCTCATCGATCTTCGCGATCAGGTCTTCACGAATGGAATCGCCCGCGAACAGTTCGTATGCCTCTACAAAGACCGACGTGACGCCTGCATCCACGGTGATCCGAAGATCCTCGAGCAAGGTGTCGTCGTCCATCGCCGCATCCTTGCGGCCCACTTCGCCAAGGACATTCAGTCCGAATTCCTCGATCGCCAGCCGGATTGTCCGTTCCTTGTCGGTGAGGCTCCAGCTCAGCAGATTGTCCGAGATTTCGACCGCATCGAAACCCAGTTCGGCAAAGCGCTCGAAGAAGGGTTCGATTTTTCCCTGCATATAGGCCATCTCCGTAAACAACCCGCCTTGCGAGGTGCTGATGCCGGCGGACTTGTAGGCGGCGATTTTTTCTTCCAGCAGCCCGCGGGGCATCACACCGGCCATCGTGGCCGCAATCTTGGCCATATCGATGTACCGGTTTGCTCCCGCCACCACATCGGACTGGAATGCAAGGGGCAGGCCCCAATCGATCATCATCGTCAGCCCGTCACGCCGCGGCTTGGATGAGCGCATGGGAAAATCAATGAATTCAAATGCCGTGTCAGCCATCATCGTGCCTCTTCCCGGCCTGTGCTTTCCGGTCCGGACGTTTTCAAATTTTAGTTGTTATAGCAACTAAAATTTGAGATGATTTCCGGAGGGAGGCGACGTGCACATGGACGACTTGGCGGCGCCGGCGGGGCCGGAGACATTCGAGCTGCGTAGAATCCTGTCTTACCGTTTCTCGCTCCTGTCCAACCGCTTGACCCTTTGGGCGACCCGCATGTACGGGAACAAATTCGGGATGACGTCGGTGGAGTGGCGGACATTGGCGCCCTTGGGCCGCGGCGGGCCGATGAGCGCCAGCCAGATTTCCGAAGAGACGGTGATGGACAAGAGCAATGTCTCGAGGGCGATCCAGCGTCTTATCGACCGGAGACTGGTGCGCCGGACGCCGGATGCGGCGGATCGGCGGCGGATGGTTGTTGAACTCACCCCCGAAGGTCAATCGCTCTACAACGCGATGTCCGCCACGTCTCAGGACAGGCAGGACCGGCTGATCAGCGTGCTGACGGCGGCGGAGCGGAGAGAGTTTGATCGCCTGCTCGGCAAGATAGAAGGCCAGGCAATAGCGCTTTTGGACGAGACCGGCGAGACCGACAGCAGATGAGCGAGCGGCCGAACATTGTACTTGTTCTCGCCGACAATCTTGGTTGGGGCGAGCTTGGCTGCTACGGGGGCGGGTTCCTGCGCGGCGCGCCGACGCCGCGGATCGACGCCTTCGCCGAAGAGGGCCTGCGGCTCACCAACTTCAACGTGGAAAGCGATTGCGTACCGACCCGGACCGCCCTGATGACCGGCCGCCATGCGATCCGTACCGGCGCCTATCAATCCATGCCGGCCGGCGTGCCCCATGGCCTCACTAAATGGGAAGTCCTGTTGTCCGAGCTGATCTCCGGGGCAGGCTATGCGACGGCTCATTATGGCAAGTGGCACTTGGGGGACGCCCAGCATCGCCTGCCGAATGCCCGCGGATTTGACGATTGGTACGGCCTGCCGCGCACCCTCAACGAAGCGTACTTCACGACGGCGCAAGGGTTCGACGACCGGGTGGTTCAGGTCCCGCACCTGATGGAAGGCAAGGCGGGCGAAGAGTCCCGCGACCTTCAGGTCTTCGACATGGACAGCCGCCGGCTGATCGACGGTGAGATCGTCCGGCGCTCCATAGACTTCATGGGCAAGGCGGCGGCGGACCGGAAGCCGTTCTTTCTGTATGCGCCGGTCACCCAAATGCATTTTCCCAATTTGCCCCATCCGGATTTCAAGGGCGTGACCGGCCACGGGGAGATGGCCGACAGTCTTGTGGAATTGGATCACCGCGTCGGCCAAATTCTGGACGAGATCGACCGGCTGGGGATCGCCGATGATACGCTGGTGATCTTCGCTTCCGACAATGGCCCGGAGTTTCGGGACCCCTGGCGCGGGACGGCGGGCTACTGGCGCGGCACCTACCACACCGCGATGGAGGGCAGCCTCCGGGTACCATGTATTTTGCGCTGGCCGGGCAAGGTGCCGGCGGGCGCGGTCAGCGACGAGATGCTCCATATCTCCGATTTCTACGTCACCCTCGCCAAGCTCGCGGGCGCCGGCGACGGCATACCGACCGACCGGCCCGTCGACGGCATCGACCAGACCGCGTTTCTGTTCGAGGGCGCGGAGCATTCCGCACGCGAAGGCTTTGTCTTCTTCATCAAGGAAGATATGCGGGCGGCCAAGTGGCGGGACTGGAAGCTGCATTTCTTTTGGGAGCCGGAAGTCAACGAGGGGAAGGGCAAACTTG
The DNA here is from genome assembly GCA_965213765.1 of Rhodospirillales bacterium. GTDB lineage: Bacteria > Pseudomonadota > Alphaproteobacteria > Rhodospirillales > UBA2165 > JAJDXO01. Next base: position 3,939,210 of record OZ243926.1, read on the forward strand.
AAGCCCCTTACCTGTTCAACCTCATCCAGGACCCCAAGGAAGAGACCAACGTGGCGATCGCGAATTCCTGGGTCATGGGGCCGATTTCGCAGATGGTGCGCGACTTCCGGGAAAGCCTGAAGGCGCATCCGCCCATCCCGCCCGGTACCCTCGATCCGTACGAACCGCCGGGGTGAGAAACGCTTGCATCACGAACCGAAAATTAATATAGTTGTCATAACAACTAATTTGACTGGGACGATCACTTAAACTTGTTTTCAACTGGGAGGACGTCACATGACCCTCAAGATTGCCAAGAAAGTTCTCGTTTCCGCTGCGCTGGGCGTGGCGGCTGTCGGCCTGATAGCCGGTTCCGCGGCTGCGGAATGGAAACCCAAGGGACCGATCAGTCTTATGATCGGTTTTGCCGCCGGCGGCGGCACCGATACGCAGGCCCGGCTGATCGCGGCTGAACTCGAAAAGCGCAAGGGCTGGAAAGTCATTCCGTCCAACGTCGCGGGCCGCGGCGGCGCCCTTATGGCGCGCAAGCTCAAGGGTTTGTCCAATGACGGCACCGCCATCGGCATGGCGGTAACCGAGTCCTTTGGCTACAACATGCTCGCCTCGAAGAATCCGGGCTATACCGCGGACGACTTCACTTACATCACCACCACCACCGGCTCGCAGATGGGGCTGGTCGTGAAGGCCTCCAAGGGCTGGAAGACGTGGGATGATTTCCTCAAGGCGGCGCGGGCCGGCACCGTCAAATTCGGCGGCATGGGCCAGAAGCATGCCGACGTGAACTACCTCCTGGAGCAAAAGTACGGCGTGAAATTCAACACCGTGCTGCTGCGGGGCGGCCGGGCGGTCATGAACGCCCTCAATGCCGGTGACATCGATATCGGCTATGGTGCGGGCATCCAGGCCAAGGCCGTCAAATCCGGCGATATGATCAATCTGGTCTCCGGGATCGGCAAACGAATCCCGTATTCGCCCAACGCCCCGACCCTGATCGAGCTCGGCATCCCCTATGATATCGGCGCCAAATTCGTCGTCGTGGGTCCGAAGGGAATATCGGCTGATGCGCGAAATACCCTTGCTGCTGCCTTTGCAGAGGTCATTTCGGACAAGAACAGCAAGGTGAACAAGTTCGTCACCGCACGCTACACCGGCCCGGAACTGATTTCGGGCAAGGCCTTGGACGACTTCATCCAGAATGGGCTGAAAGAATCCAAAACGTTGATGAGCGTGACCAACTAGGTTGAGATATGGGCGGAGCCTCGCTCCGCCCTCTTGATCAGGGGACGGTATGCAACAGGACCGTTGGACGCTCGGACTCGCGCTGGTGCTGACCATCGCGGCAATCCTGACCCTCGCGGTTTGGATACCCAGCGATATCGAGACCGGCCTGATCGAACGGTTTCGCCGTGAAATCACGATCGGGGACGCGCTGGCGCCCACGGGCGCGGCGGCCGGAATTCTGATCGCGGCCCTCGCGTTGGGCATCACGTCCTGGTTCCGTCCGGCGCCCTACGAAGATACGCCGGATCGCCAAAGCGCGGCCTTTCTGCTTCGCATGGCGGTCGTCTTGATCCTCGGGCTTGTATTGATGATGTTCACCGGCCCCATCGTCGTCGAGGCGATCAATTCCCTGGGCAACGATATCGGCACCTACCGCCAGCTCCGGGACACCGTTCCCTACAAGTATCTGGGCTTCGCCGCCGGCGGGTTCGTTCTGGTCTTTGGGGCCATCCGCGTTGTCGAAAACCGTTTTTCCATGAGCGGGGCTTGGGTCGCGATTGGCGCGGTGCTTGTATTGGGCTTCGTCTACGACGTGCCTTTCGACAACCTCCTGTTGCCGCCCAACGGCGACCAGTAATGGGTATCCTGGATCATGTCTGGCTGGGCGTGTTGGCTGTGTTTACCGCCGATCCGGCGTTCTCGATTCTTGGTCTGCCCATTTCGATCACGCTGGTCATGGTCTTTAGCGGCTTTATCGGCGGTATCGTGGTGGGAGCCACGCCCGGGCTCGGCGGCCCATTTGCCATGGCCATTTCACTGCCCATCCTGATCTCCGTATTCGGCTTCACGCCCGACGCGCTATTGCCGGTCCTGGGTTTCCTGGTCGGCATCATGAAGGGCTCGACCATCGGCGGCGCGGTCCCGGCGATTTTATTCAATACGCCGGGAACACCGGATTCCGTTTTGACGACGTTCGACGGCTATCCCATGACCAAGAACGGCCAATCCGGCAAGGCGCTCAGGGTTGCACACTTCTCCTCGGTGACCGGTGACACCTTTTCCGACATCGTGTTGATTACGTCCGCTCCGTTCCTCGCCATCCTGGTGGAGCGGTTCCTCGATTTCCCGGAGAAAGCCGCCTTGATCATCCTGTCGCTTGCGTTTATCGCCGCGGTTGTCGGCAAGTCGGTGTGGAAGGGCATTCTCGGCGCGCTGCTCGGACTGTTCATGGCCTTCATCGGAACGGGCGAGGACGGGTATCCGCGTTTATCAATGGGGAGCGAAGAACTTGGCAACGGGTTCCCTTTGGTCAGCGCGGTGGTCGGCGTTCTGATCCTGGGCGAGGTTTTCAAATCCCTGGAAGACATGTGGCGCGAAATGCGCGAGCGCTCGGAAATCACCGTGATCGAACAGAAGGGAGACAACAAACTCCACTTTTCCGACATTCGCCGCATTCTCCCGTTCGTCGGCACATCGGCGGTAATCGGGACGGCCATCGGTGCGCTTCCCGGGATCGGGTCGGTGCTTGCCGCGACGCTCGGCTACGCGAGCGGCAAGAAGATGCACAAGGGCGAGAAGACTTTCGGTGACGGTGTGCCGGAGGGTATTGCCGCCACCGAGGCGGCAAACTCCTCGGTAGCCGGGGCGAACCTGATTCCGGTCCTGTCACTCGGTATTCCCGGGAACGTCTCGGCGGTGTTCATCATCCTGGCTGCCGAATCCATCGGCGGCTTCAATCCCGGCCCGACGGTGTTCCGTATCATCCCCGATCAAATCAACCCGGAGATGGTCATTGTCTTCGGGCTGTTCACCACGATGATTTGCGCCAACATCCTGAACTGGACCATTGGCGGCGTGTTCATGCGGGCCACCGGGATCATGGTCAAGGTGCCGAAGCAGCGTCTGCTGGCCGTGGTTCTGCTGTTGACCCTGACCGCGATCTACGTCCAGAACACCGACATGTTTGCCATCTACTTCACCCTGTTCTTCGGGTTCGTCGGCTACCTTATGCGCAAGCTCGATATCTCGGTACTGCCGTTTGTCATCGCGTTCATTCTCGCCAATCGGCTGGAGGAGGCGATGCGGCAAGCGTTCTCGGCGACCGGCAGCGATCCGTGGTTCCTGCTTGCCAGCCCGATCTCCATCGCCTTCATTGCGCTGGCGGTCATCGTCGTCCTCTTCTTTGCCCGCAACCAAAAGGCTCTAGGCTGAATCATGGATCCCAAAAACTTGCTGTTCATCATGTCCGACGAGCACAACCCCAGGATGCTGGGCTGCGCCGGCCATTCGCACGTGAAGACCCCGAACCTGGATGCGCTGGCCGCGGCGGGGACGCGCTTCACCGCCGCCTACTCCAATTCACCCATCTGCATTCCCGCGCGGGCCGCTTGGGCAACCGGCCGCTACGTGCATGACACCGGCTATTGGGACAACGCCTTGGCCTATGACGGCCGGGTCCGGGGATGGGGACACCATCTGATCGACCTTGGTTTCGCCGTCGAATCCGTCGGCAAGCTCCATTACCGCAACGAAACCGACCCCACCGGGTTCAGCACGCAGCGTCACCCCATGCACATCATGGGCGGGATCGGCCAGGTATGGGGGTCGGTCCGGGATCCATTGCCGCTGGGCAACCCGCGCGGACTGAAAATGCTGGGCGAGACCCTCGGCCCCGGAGAGTCCAAGTACAATATCTATGACCGGACCATCGCCGACACGGCCTGCGAATGGCTGGAGGCCGTGGCCGCCCGGCCGGCGGACCGGCCCTGGGTGCTGTATCTCGGCTTTGTGGCGCCGCATTTTCCGCTGGTGGTGCCGAGGGAATATTACGACATGTATCCGGTCGACGAACTGCCGCCCATGAAACTGCGGCCCGAGGACGGATACGAGCGCCACCCGTGGGCCGATACCATGGCGCGGTTTCACGGCACCGACGATGCGTTGACCCCGGACGACCGCAAGGTTGCCCAGGCGGCTTATTTCGGCCTCTGCACTTACGTCGATGCACAAATCGGGCGGGTACTGGACACCCTCAAATCATCCGGCCTCGCCGAGGACACCCGTATCGTCTACACCTCGGACCACGGCGACAATGTCGGCGCCCGGGGTCTATGGGGCAAATCCAACATGTACGAAGAGGCGGCCGGTATTCCGTTGATGCTCGCCGGGCCGGACGTTCCCGAAGGCCGAATCCGTACGACGCCCGTCAGCCTGGTGGACAGCTACCAGACCATCCTGGATGGGGTCGGCGTGGATGTTCCCGACGATGCCCGGAATCTGCCCGGGCGTTCATGGTTCCAACTGGCCAACGAAAACGACGAGCCAGGGCGAATTGCATTTTCCGAATATCACGCCGCGGGTTCTCCCTCCGGCGCGTTCATGATCCGCCGCGGCCGGTGGAAGTACATTTACTATGTGGGCTTCGAGCCGGAGCTGTTTGACCTGGAAAACGACCCCGAGGAAACAACAAACCTGGCGGGCGACCCGGGCGCCAAGACAGATCTCGATGCGATGCACGCCGCCCTCCGTGACCTCGTTGATCCCGAGGCCGTTGACCGCCGCGCCAAGGACGACCAAAACGAACTCATCGCCAAGTTTGGCGGACCGGAGGCGGCGTTTGATACGGGTACCAAGGGCGCGACGCCTGCACCCGTCTAGGGTCTTCAAATTAGGAGATTCTCCTATTCGCGCCCTCTCACCCTGTCCCTCTCCCCCGGGAAGGGGGCGAGGGGACGCACGGCAAGCTCCCTCTCCCCGCTCACTCGCAAGTCGTCATCACCAGGTCGGTCAATTCGTCCGAATTGACCTTATTTGACCCGGTGATCCACGCTTCGCGGCAGGGTACACGTGGATGGCCGGGTCGCGGTTTGTCCTCCGGCCGGCCAAGCCGGTCCGGTGGGCCCGGCCTTCAGTCGGCCGAAGCCGACTTTCGGACGGCGTAGGCCGGCCATGACGCAATCATTTTATGCCTCATCGCCGCAACACTCCCATGGCGGCTCAAATGAGTCAGGACCCTAGTTTCTCGTCCGAGCGTCGGACACCGGTTGGGCCCGGGTTGCCCGATCCCGGGCGATTGTCTAGGCATCCGCCGTCGGATACGCTCGCCGGCAAGCGATCGCCAGAAATTCTCAGTGAGGAGGACCGTCTCGATGACCTCAGCTTCAGCCATTCATCAGGCGTCCGAGAGGATTATCAACGCCTACAAAAGCGGGAAGGCGGACAAGCCGATCCGGGATCTTCTCGACAAGGGAGACATCGACGGCGCCTATGACGTTCAAGAGGGTGTGACCCTGTGGCGCCTGCGGGAAGGCGCCCGCCTGGTGGGCCGCAAGATCGGCCTGACCGCCAAAGCCGTCCAGACCCAATTGGGGGTCGATCAGCCGGACTACGGCATGCTGTTCGACGACATGGCGGTGCCGGATGGCGAGGAAATCCCGGCGAGTCGGGTTTCTCAGCCGCGGGTCGAGGCGGAAGTGGCCTACATCCTGGACCGGGACCTGCATCTGGATAAACCGACCACCGCGGATGTGATCCGCGCCGTCGCCTATGCCGCCCCGGCGATCGAGGTCGTCGACAGCCGGATCGCGAATTTCGACATCACCATCGTCGACACGGTGGCCGACAATGCCTCGTCGGGGCTCTTCGTCCTGGGCAATGACAAGGTTGCGCTGGACGACTTCGACGGACGCATGTGCGGCATGGTGGTGGAAAACCGCGGCGAGCCCGTTTCGGTCGGCGCCGGGGCCGCCTGTCTCGGCCATCCCATCAATGCGGTGCGCTGGCTGGCGGAGGTAATGACCGCGCGGGGCCGGCCGTTGTCGGCCGGGGACATCGTCATGTCGGGCGCGTTGGGGCCGATGGTGCCGGCGGCCAAGGGTGAAGTTTACGAGGCGCGGATCAACGGGCTGGGTTCGGTCCGGGCCGTGTTCGGCGCGTAAGGGGAGAACGAAGATGGCAGTCGATATTCAAAAACTCGCCAAGACGGTCGATGATGCGGCGGTGAAGGCGACGGCAATCCCACAGCTCTCCAAGAAGAGCAAGATGACGCTCAAACAGGCCTACAAGATCCAGGCGGCGAGCATCGACCGGCGCCTGGAGCGCGGCGAAGAGCGCTCGGGCATGAAAATGGGTTTCACCAGCCGGGCCAAGATGGTCCAGATGGGCCTGTCCGACATGATCTGGGGCCGCTTGACCGACGTCATGCTGGTCGAGGACGGCGCGGTCATCAACCTCAAGGATTATGTGCACCCGCGGGTCGAGCCGGAAATCGCCTACCTGTTGGGCGCACCATTGACCGGCCCGACCACGCCGATGGAGGCGATGGCGGCGGTGGAGGCGATCGCCCCGGCGCTCGAGATCATCGATAGCCGCTACCGGGCATTCAAGTTCAATCTGCAGGACGTGGTGGCCGACAACGCGTCGTCGTCCGGCTACGTGATCGGGCCCTGGTGCCCGCCGGATATGGATCTGGACAACCTTGGCGTGGTCATGGAGGTGAATGGCCGCCCGGCGACCATCGGCTCGTCCGCCGCGATACTCGGACATCCCGGGCGGTCGCTCGCCGCCGCATCCCGGATGGCCGCCGAAGCGGGTGAAATTCTCGAAGCCGGATGGGTGGTCATGGCGGGCGGCGTCACCGAGGCGGTCGCCTTGGAGAAGGGCGTTTCGGTCCGCAATACGGTGCAGGGCCTTGGGTCCGTCGGCTTCAGGGTGAAGGGCTGATCCCGTGAACCGGATCGACCTTAGCGGCCGCGCTGCCGTTGTCACCGGCGGTGCGGCGGGACTGGGCCTCGGCATCGCCAAGCGGCTGGTGGAATCCGGCGCCGATACTTGCATCTGGGACGTCAACGAAGACGGCCTGGCCGCGGCGGTGAAGGAACTGTCGGCGGCGGCCGACGGCGCAAAGGTGACCGGCCGGGCCGCCGATATTTCCGACAATTCAGCGGTGGAAGCCGCCTTTGCCGGCTCGGTCGGTGATCTCGGCAAGGTCGACATTGTGGTCAACAACGCCGGAATTTCGGGTCCCAACATCACGTCGTGGGAATACCCCATCGATGCCTGGGACAAGGTGGTCGATATCAATTTGTCCGGGACGTTCTATGTCAGCAGGACGGCCATTCCCCACATGCTGGAGAACGGCTACGGCCGAATCGTCAATGTCGCGTCCATCGCCGGCAAGGAGGGAAACCCCAAGGCGCCGGCCTATTCGGCGACCAAGGCCGGCGTCATCGGGCTCACCAAGGCGTTGGGCAAGGAACTGGCGCAGACCAACGTGATGGTCAACTGCGTGACGCCGGCGGCGGTGCGGACGGCGATCTTCGATCAGATGACCCAGGAGCATATCGATTTCATGCTCTCGAAGATCCCCATGAACCGCTTCGGTCTGGTGGAAGAGATCGCCGCCATGGTGGCATGGCTGGCCTCCGAGGAATGCTCGTTCGCCACCGGCGGGGTGTTCGACGTCTCGGGCGGCCGCGCGACTTATTAGCCATTGCCCGGCCCATCAGGTTGGGCAGCCGGAGTACGATCCCCGGGAAGATCACCACCGGCGCCGGCCGGACAAGACCGGCGCCCATGCCGCCGGAAACCGCTCTAGGCGCACTCCGGGTAGAACTCGGACATCCGGGAGCCGGGGTAGTAGGCGGTTTCAAAAGCCGGCCGTGACCGCATTGCGGCAAACCAGGCGGTGACCGCGGGATGTGCCGATTCCCACATTTCCCGATGACCGAGATCATCCATCCGGTCGATCAGCGGCGCGACGCACATGTCCGCCAACGTATAGTGGTCCCCCATGATCCAAGGACCATTGGCTGCGAGTTCGGTTTCCATCCTATCGAGGGTCAGACGCACATCGTCCATGGCCTTGGTGATCTCGGCTTCGGCGAAGCCGTCCTGGCCCATCCGCCTATAGAAGTCGGTCTTGAGCGGCCGGCGTTCCGCCGCCTTTTCGAACTGTTCCGGTGAGAGCTTGGTGTAGTTGTGGATAAGAAATTCTTGGAATGTCGGGTAGCGGACCGCGGGCGTCGGCTTCTCTTCGAAGAAGCGGAGCCATGCGCGCATTTTGGCTCTGTCCGCCGGTGAGGCCGGGCTGAAGGAGGGTTCCGGAAACACCTCGTCCAGGTATTCAAGGATCACCGAGGAGTCGATGACCACCGTTCCGTCGTGGACGAGCGTCGGCACCACGCCGTTGGGGTTCATCCGCAGGTACGCGTCGGTAAGGTGCCCGTCCTCTCCCGGAGACAGCCGATGCTCTTTGTACTCCATGCCTTTTTCCGCCAGGCAGATGCGCACCTTGAGACTGCAGGTGGATGTGGGAAACGAGTAGAGTTCGATCATGGGGAATTGCGCGGCCGATCCGGTGGCTTACGGGTTTAATCTAGGCCGCTTCACGAGGGAGATCAAAATAGAACGTGGCGCCGCCTTCCGCGTTGTTCCGAAACCCGATCCGGCCACCGTGGACTTCGACGATCGCCCTTGAAATCGAGAGGCCCAGACCGGTGCCGCCTTTCTCGCGGCTATCCGACATGTCCGACTGAGTAAACTTATCGAAAATGGTGTCCCGAAAATCCAACGGAACCCCGGGCCCATTGTCCTTCACGGCGACCCGGACCGTTTTACCGTTCGGCGTCAGCTTCACGTCGACACGGCTGCCCGCGGGTGAAAATTTCGACGCATTGGATATCAGGTTCGCCATAACCTGCAGCAACCGATGCCAATCCCCGGTGATCGATGCATCGGGCATATCGCGCTCCTTGACCAGAATGACGCCGAACCGGTCCGCGTAGCCCTCGTTGTCGGCGATGGCTTGTTCCACTAGTGCATTGAGGTCCACCGGTCGCATCTCGAATTCCATGCTGCCGGATTCGATTTTTTCGATGTCGAGTATGTCATTGATCAGCCGGACCAGCCGTTCCGAGTTGCCGTGGGCGACCTTGATGAGTTGCTGAACCTGCCGGGGGATTTCGCCCAAGGCGTTTCCGCGCATTAGTCCGAGGGATCCGATGATTGACGTCAACGGCGTGCGGAGCTCGTGACTGACCGTCGAAATGAACTCGTTCTTGAAACGCTCGATTTCCTTTCGTTCGGTGATATCGCGGGCGATACTCTCTAGAACTTCCCGGTTGCCGTAGCTGACAAACCGCGAACTGATTTCGACCGGCAGCTTGGATCCGTCCTTACGAACGTGCACGGTTTCAAAAGTCAGGCTGCCTTCCTTCCGGATACGTACAAATCGGCGGGCGGTTTCTTCCGGCCTATAATCCTCTGCATTGATGTCCACCACGGATTTGCCGATGAGTTCCTCGGTAGTGTATCCAAGGCGCCGTGCGGCCGCGCGGTTGGCATCCAAAAATCTGATTGTGTCCGTGTCGATAATGAATATCGAGTCTTCGGCGAATTCAAACAAGTGCCGGTATTTTTCCTCGGACTGTTCGACCGCTCTCGCGGCTTCAACCTGCTGGGTAATGTTTGTCGTGGTGCCTCGATAGCCGCGGAATTTATCAAATTCGTCAAAAAAGGGACGGCCGTTGATGTTCAGGTGCGTGGTGTTTCCGGCCTTGTCCGTCTGAGTACAACGGAAATCATCGATTGGGCGCCGGGCGGCTATATCGGCCTTGTGTGCCCTCCAAGCCTCCCCCGATGCTCTGACGCCCGGAAGTTCCCAGCGCTTCTTCCCGACGGCGTCGTCGATGGTGCTCATGAATGTTCGCCCAATACCGCCCGACACATAGGTGAAAACGTGGTCCTCATCGGTTTCCCAGAAGCGCTGGTTGGGAATGTTGGTGAAATCCTTGATTCGGGCTTCGCTTTGGTTGAGGGCTTCGGCGCGCTCGACGACATCGCCTCGGAGCGCCTCGCTCGCGGCCATCACATGCCGCTGCTTGGCGCCCAGGAAGAAAAACGTGGCGCCAAGGACGATCGGAGCCAAATCGACGATGAAGTGGACGGGCGAGGTCCGATGGATTTCAATGATCGCTTGGGCGCTTGGCGTCATCCCGCCCAAACTCAGATCCAATATCCAGGCGGTAATCGGAATCAGGCATCCGCAGAGGACACCAATAGCCGTGTATCTGGGAACGATCCGGTCCATTTGGCTCATGTGCGAACAATCACATCGCTCCGGCCGATTCTAGAGCAGTTTCCGGCCAAATTGAATCAATTTGGCCGGAAACCGCTCCGGAGCAAAAGATGGAGGGCGCACAGACACCCCGCGCATTACAGGTGGTTCAGGATTTCTCGATCCAGTTTCGGCACTCGTCGATCAGGCTGGTTTCGCCCTCGGTTCGCGCCAATACAACGTCCCCGACGGGTCTCTTGCCGGTGAGCGAAAGCCGCCAAGCCAGAAACCTGATCTGATGGGGATGGGATTCCAGAGTTGCCGCGTCAAAATAGTCATCCGGCAGCTGACCGGCTATGACCGGGTCGAGGCGGTCTTTCTCGTAAACCATCGTTCGTTTGAATATCCGCCACACGCCGTCTTCGCGGCGCTCAAACAGATCGTGGAACTGGCCCCAAAATTCCCAATCGAACAAAATGCCGTCCGCGGATAGCCGTGAAATCAAATTCACATGACACCTGCTGTAAGCGCGATTTGCGTTAAGCGCAACCTGGCCGCCGCCGATGAAGTGTTTACTCGACTCACCCTCTTTCCACTCGGCGAGCATATCCGCCGATCGCCGAACGAATTCCTCGGCGGTATCGGAGATCCAGGCGATGTGAATTGTCGCATCAGGCTGGAAGCAGGCCCTGAGCGTATCCCATTCGCCGCGATCCCGGGCTTGACCCCAGGTCAGCAGAACGTCATTTATTTCGGCCTTGTCCAACAAGGCATCGCTGGATGATACGGCCACCCCCGGCCCCCCCCAATGAGGAATTGCTGATTTGGTAGATTCCAGCCTATACGATCAATGAATTCGTCACGACACACTTTTGACCTGTCAAACCAGCGGAATGGTATCCTGAAAGTCATTGAAATTGTGACGTTCTGCGGCCTATCGTGATGCTTCAGGGGGAAGAGAATGACCACCAGCCTGCGGGGAAAAGCGGCAATTGTCGGGGCCGCGACATCTGAATTCGGCGAAGTGCCGGGCTGGTCGCATTTCGAGCTGATGGGTCAGGCCGTGGACCGCGCCCTCGCCGATGCGGGGCTTTCCAAATCGGACATTGATGGCGTCTTTTCGGTTATCGAACCGGCCTCGCTGCCGGCGACGGCGGTCAGCGAATATCTTGGATTGCGGCCAAAAGTCCTTGAGGGAACGATGATCGGCGGATCATCGTTCGTCAACTATCTGCAGTGGGCGGCGCTGGCGCTCGACGCCGGCCTGTGCGACACGGCTCTCATTACCTATGGCAGCAATGCCCGGAGCGGACGCCGCCGGCCGGGCGGGGCCATCCGGACGCCCCATGAAGCGGTCTACGGGGTACGGTTGGTCAATTCCTATGCCCTCGCCGCGGCCCGGCACATGGACGTCTACGGCACCTCGCGGGAACAGTTGGCCGAAGTGGCGGTGGCTGCCAGGAAGTGGGCGCAATTGAATCCGCGCGCCGTGGAACGGGATCCGCTGACCATCGAAGATGTCATTTCCTCGCGCATGGTCTCCGACCCGTTGACGGTTCGCGATTGCTGCCTGATCACCGATGGCGCCGGAGCGGTGATTATGGTTCGAACGGAGCGGGCAAAGGATTTTCCCCAATCCCCCGCCTATGTTTTGGGCGTCGCCGCCGAGACCTCTCATCAACAGATTGCGCAAATGGAAGACCTGACGGTGACCGCCGCGGCCCGATCCGGTCCCCGCGCCTTCGAAATGGCGGGCATGGCGCCGGGGGATGTCGATGTGTTGGCGCTGTACGACGCCTTCACCATAAACACGCTGCTGTTTTTGGAAGACCTCGGATATTGCCCAAAGGGCGAAGGCGGAAATTTCCTGGAAGGCGGCACCATAGCGCCCGGCGGAACCCTGGCCGTCAATACCAATGGCGGCGGCCTGAGCTGCGTGCACCCCGGGATGTACGGCCTGTTTCTGATTGTCGAAGCCGTCGAGCAGCTTCGGGGCATTGCCAATGACCGGCAGGTGCCGGGTGCCAATGACCGGCAGGTGCCGGGTGCCAATGACCGGCAGGTGCCGGGTGCCAATGACCGGCAGGTGCCGGGTGCCAATGACCGGCAGGTGCCGGGTGCCAATGACCGGCAGGTGCCGGGTGCCGAGGTGGCGTTGGTGCACGGCAATGGCGGCACCCTGTCGACCCAAGTCACGGCACTATTGGGGACCGCCTCTACTCTCTGACCCGGGAGCGGGAGATCTCGGCAATGGGGAGCGCCCGGCTGCGACGGATTTCCTCCAACACCACATAGGATTTGACACTGCCGATCCCGGGAAGGGGAATGAGTTCGTTCATCAGAAACTCGGAAAATGCCTGCAAAGTGGGCATGGCGACCCGGAGCAGATAGTCCGTGTCTCCGGCCAGCGAATAGCACTCGGTTACCGCCGGTAAAGATTCGACAGCCTCGACAAATGCGATCGCCGGGTTTTCTCCATGCGCACTTAAGGAGACATGGATAAACGCCGAAATGTCCAAGCCGACGGCTGCCGGGTCTACCTCGGCCCGGTACCCGTTGATGATACCCTCGGCTTCCAGGCGCTTCACCCGGCGGTGGCATTGGGACGCCGAGAGGAACGCAATCTCGGCCAGTTCCGCATTCGAGGCCCGTCCATGGGTTTGCAAATGGTTGAGTATGCGGATATCGGCGGCATCCAGCGCCATTCCCTGCATGATCCTTGCCTCTCATGTGGAATTAGCCTCCGATTTTCGCATCTTCCGCGGATATGTGGGAGTCCTTTGCAAGTTCCCTGCATGAACCTTGCCGCGGAGTCGAAAAAGCGGACTGGGATCTGTACTCGATTAGGGGATTCTCCTTTTTGCGCCCTCTCTCCCGGGAAGGGGGCGAGCGGACCCGATGCGGCAACGCGACTACTCCCTCTCCCTCTGACGGGGGCGAGGGACCTTGTGCCGCGCCGTCCTCATCGCCGCAACACTCCTATGGCGGCTCAATTGAGTCCGGACCTTAGCCGGATCAGGTTTCCACCGCGGCGACGATCTCGCGTGCGGCATCCTGAAGGGCGGTCAGGTGTTCGGCGGCGAACGCCTCGACGGTGAGCGCCTTGCGCGGCCAGACCATCGACACGGTGCCATGCACCCTGCTTTCGCCGGCCAGCGGCACCGCCATGGCCTCCAACCCGTCGTCATACGCGTTGCGCAGTTGTCCCTGCCCGCCGCCGAAGGCGGGGTCGCGCACCGCATATCCCGCATCGCGGACCGCATCCAGGGTCGCTTGAAACTCTCGGCCGCCGCCGATCCGGCGGTTGAGAGGGTCGGCGGATTTCTCGAGACGGGCGATGATGTCCCGCCGTTCGTCCTCCGGGCAGAACGCCAGATAGGCCCGGCCCACGGAAGACAGGCTCATGCAGATTTCGTATCCCAGCCGGTCGCGGTTGAGCATGATTGGAGAGGTGGGCCGGCTGGTCTCCTTGAGGATCATGCTTTCGCGGCGCTCCGGTTCGAGTACAGCGAGATCGGACGGCCAGGTCAGCTGCCGGCACAGGGAATCGATGACCGGCGCGGCGATATCCGCCAGACGGTCGCTCTCGTCTCCGCCGCCCGCCAGCCGCTGCAGCCGGTAGGTCGCGCGATAAAGCCCGTCGCCGATGGATCGCCGAACCACGCCGGCGGTTTCAAGGGTGTGGAGGATTCTGATCAGCGTCGGGCGCGGCAGTCCGGTCGCCTCGTAGAGGTCTTTGAGGGATGCGGCACGCCGCTCCTGAAGCGCCTCCATTACCTCAAGGCCGCGCTCCAGCGCCCGGATGCGTTTTGTTTCCGACATGTTGCGTTTTCCGACCAGCGGAATAATAGCGGGTAGGGCCCCAACGGTCCAACAGCCGGCTACCAAGCGGTCCAGCCGCCATCGACCCGGATCGAGGTGCCGGTTACCATGGCGGCGGCGGGTGAACAGAGGTAGAGAACCGCGCCGGCCACGTCCGAGAGTTGCGCCAGCCTGCCGGACGCTATGTTGTTGAGCACGGTTGCCTTGAACTCCGGATTCTCGAACATGGGCCGGGTCATGGGCGTATCGACGAAGGTTGCGGCGACCGTATTGGCGCGAATGCCTTGGGGAGCGGCTTCCACGCCGAGGGCTTTGGTGAATCCCTCGACCCCATGCTTGGTGGCGCAGTAGAGGGTGCGGTTGGGCGCGCCGACATGTCCCATCTGAGACGAGATATTGACGATTGAGCCGTATCCGCCCCGGCGCATCACCCGGACAGCGCTCTGACAGGTGCGGATCACCGATGTCAGGTTGAGTCCGGTCATCCATTGTAGCGTTTCGGCGCTGATATCGGTGACCGGCTCCGGCTTGTTGCCGCCCGCCGATGTGACGACGATATGGAGCTTTTCCAAGTCTTCGATCCTGGGGTAAAGGCGGTCGGCGAGAACATCCTCGGCCCAGTAGCTGATCCGGTCCGGATTTTCCGCCCGAAGGCTCATAAGATCCTCTTCGGTTCGCGAGACGCCGATCACATCCGCGCCCGCTTCGGCCAGCGCCAGGGCGCTGGCCCGGCCGAGGCCCTTGCCGGCACCGGTTACCAGGGCCGTCTGGCCCGATAGGTCCACTGCGAGTCCCTCCGCACCCATACCCGTTCTCCCCGTTCGCGTCTTTATGTCCGGATTGGCATCCCGTAAAGTCCAGCGACATTAAAGCCACCGATCCAGGGAGATCACAATGGCCCGCTATCTCAAGGAAGGCATCACCGCCGAAGAGGCCAGGGAACAGGACGCCAAGGTTCGCAAGATCGTCGAGGATATTCTCGCCCAGATCGAAGCCCGCGGCATGGATGCGGTTCGGGAGTATGCCGAAAAATTCGACAACTATGCGCCCGATGACTTCCGAATGAGCCGGGCCGACATCGACGCCTGCTACGATCAAGTGACCGGGCAGAACATCGAGGATATCAAATTCGCCCAGGCGCAAATCCGCAACTTCGCCGAAATTCAGAAGGCCGCCCTGGCCGATGTGGAGGAAGAGACCTATCCCGGCGTCGTCCTGGGCCATAAGAACGTGCCGGTAAATGCGGTCGGCTGTTACGTGCCGGGCGGACGGTATCCCATGGTGGCGTCGGCGCATATGTCGGTCGTGACCGCCAATGTGGCGGGCGTGAAGCGCATCGCCGCCTGCGCGCCGCCCTATGAAGGGAAGCCGTCGCCCGCCATCATCGTCGCCCAGGACCTCGCGGGCGCCGATGAAATCTATTGCCTTGGCGGTGTGCAGGCCATGGGCGCCATGGCGCTCGGCGCGGGCGATATCCAGCCGGTCGACATGCTGGTCGGGCCCGGGAATGCTTATGTCGCCGAGGCCAAGCGCCAACTCTTCGGCCGTGTCGGCATCGATCTGCTCGCCGGCCCGACGGAGACCCTGGTGATTGCCGATGAGACGGTGGATGGCGAGCTGTGCGCCGCGGATCTGCTGGGCCAGGCGGAGCACGGCCCCAGCTCGCCGGCCGTCCTGCTCACAAATTCCGAGGCACTGGCCAACGACACCATGGCCGAGATCGAACGCCAGTTGAAAATCCTGCCGACCGGTGAGACCGCGGGCGCCGCGTGGCGCGACTACGGTCAGGTGATCGTCTGCGACGACTACGGCGAGATGGTCCAAGTGGCTGATGACATCGCTTCGGAGCACGTTCAGGTCATGACCAGGGATCCGCAGTATTTCCTCGACAACATGACCAATTACGGCGCGCTGTTTCTGGGGCCGGAGACCAATGTTTCCTATGGCGACAAGGTGATCGGCACAAATCACACCCTGCCGACCAAGCGGGCGGGGCGCTACACCGGCGGCCTGTGGGTGGGCAAGTTCATCAAGACCCACACCTACCAGCGGGTTACCGAGGAAGCTTCGGTGGAAATCGGCAAGTACTGCTCGCGGCTCTGCGCGCTTGAAGGCTTCGCCGGCCACAAGGAGCAGGCCGACATCCGCCTTCGCCGTTACGCGGGCATCAACGAGGGGTGATCAGGGCCCTCGCCGAATTGATGGAACTTGAGGAACATGCCGGGCTCAGGGCGATGGACGGCGAGCCCGAGCCGCTTATCCCCTAGGCCGGAAGCACCCCTCTGACTTCCGGCCACGCCTTCTCGCCGGCGGCCCGATGCTGGAGCCCCTCGGGATTCGGGGTGTCGGCGAGGCACGCGTCATAAGACGGGCGGGCACGAATTCGCTCCCACCAATCCGCGACCCCCGGCCGATTTTCCCACATGCCGTCGAACGCCAGTTCGTGCAGGCGCTCGACCAGAGGCGACATGGCCGTGTCGGCGAGAGAATACCTGCCGCCGGCCAGCCATTTATTTTTCTCGAGTGCGCTCTCCATGTCCGAGAGCATCCTGGTCAGGCCTTCGGCCGCCATTGGGAAATACGGGCTGTCATAGCCTTGTTCGATGATCGCCCGGCGGCGTGCCCGATTCGCGGGCCTGGGAATCCCCTCGATATAGGCTTCCAGTTCTTCCGGAGTCTTTTCCAGAATTTTCGGCCGCATGGAGACCGTGTAGGTGAACGTGCCGATATACGGCAGGCATTCGTCGGCCCGCTTCATCCACCACCAGGCGCGCGCCGTTCCAAGCGGTCCGTCGATTTTCAGCGGCGGGCCGTCAAAGGCATCGTCGACATAGTTCAGTATCACCGAGCTCTCGAGGATGATCTCGCCGTCATGGATCAGGGTCGGCACCACGCCCTGCGGGTTGAGCTTGCGATACGCCTCGGTGCGGAGGTAATCCCTGGTAACGGCATGTCCGTCGTAGTCCAGCTGCTTTTCCGCAAACGCCAAGCGCGCCTTCAACCCGCAGGTCGCGCCATGAAAGAAGTATAACTCCAGCATGCCTGTCCCCGTCCGTTCAGCCTTCGCCCGGCAAATGCCAGGTGTCGTACCGGATTGCGTCGATATCGATGGCGTTGCCATGACCTTGCGCCGGTCCGCGGGGCAGATTGGGCGCGTCCTTGTATCCTTCGTGGCAATAAAGCTCGATGACGTTGCCCGAGGGATCCCTGAAGAACATCATGGCTTCGACGCCCGCGCGCGTCCAATAGGGCGTTGACGGTATGCCGCAGGCCGCCAGCCACTCCTTGGTATGCGCCAGCGTCTCCGCATCGCAATCGAAGCCGATATGCGGGTATTCGTTTCCCGGCTCCATGAAGGTGGTGCCGGCGGAGCCGATGCCGATATGGGCGCCGTTTATGTCGAACAGGATAAAGGCCGGTTCCTCGACAATTATTTTGCCGCCGAGGACAGCCATATAAAACTTCTTGCCTTCTTCAAGGTCCCGGCACGGGAAACTCACGTGATCGAGAGATTTGAAGACCGGCGGACCCAATTCCGCGGCCGCGGGTGTCGATGTTCCATCCATGGCTCATATCCCTGTCGTACCGGCATGGAGCCGAATGGTAGCACCGGACAACGGATTGACGAGCCTATTTTCGTTCACACCGTCCGAATCCCGAAATGGGCGAAGGACCGGCCGTTGCCGGCGGCATGCCGCGTTAACAATTTGGATAGATGGTGCGGCTAGCTTGCCAGGCTCGTAATCGGCGAATGGCTTGACCTGGGTCACTGAGTCATTCGTAAACATATGCAAACCTGAGAACGCTCTGGCGAAGAGCGGAGGAATTGCCGCGCCGAGGGCAGGAACGGGTGCGAGGCCGGAATGAATGGAGTCCCCGGAATGCGGGTTTGGGTTTCAAGACGCCGCGTGATAGGCGCGGCGCTGTTGTTCGCGTTTGTTGCCGTACCTCCCGGGATGCAGGCAAGCGCCGGACAGCCGATGTCCGCCGAGGCGTTTATGACCGCCTTCGGTGACAAGGCGGTGAGGATATTGGCGGACAGCTCGCTAGGCGAAAATGGCCGCGGCGAAGCCGTGCGGGATCTGTTCCTCGGGAATTTCGACGTCGACGCCATCGGCAAGTTTGTGCTTGCGCGTCACTGGCGCAAGGCAACCGCGGTGGAGCGCCAGGAGTTCCTCGATCTATTCAAGAAGTATGTCGTCATTACATATGGCCGCCGGCTCAGCGCTTATTCCGGAGAGAAGTTCGCGGTCGATCGGTCGCTTGACCGGGGTAGGGGCCGGTACGTGGTGGCCAGCAGGGTCGAGCGTCCCTCCGGACCGCCTGTCCGCGTGGACTGGCGGGTGCGCAGCAAGCCTGACGGCGGTTGGGTTATTACGGATGCGATCATCGAAGGTGTCTCAATGACGATCACCCAGCGGAATGAGTTTGGCGCCGTGATCCGGAACTCGGGCGGCGAGGTCGAAGGACTGCTCGCCAAACTTCGGGAGCTCACCGGCTCCGGGAAGGAGCGGCCGGCGGACCGCCAAACCCGGAAAGACGCTCTTTAGCCGGATCGGAATTCAAGCACGAGCCCCCGGATGCCGGTTCGGGGACTTTCGTTCGCCGTCTTTAGTTGCTGTTCAGCGAAGTCTAGGATGCCAGGCAATGGCTTATCATTGGACAGTCCCGTCATGAACGACAGCTTTCGATTGTTGCTGGAGAAGGCGGCGCGGCTCCACGACCGGCACGAAGCCGTCCGTCGGGAGCCCTTCAACGTGTTCTCGGTCCTGCGCAGCGCACACGATGAGGTCAATCTCCACTCCCGGTTTCTCGCTGCCTTGCTCGACTATCGACAATCTCCCGATGGCCCCCGAGAGAACCTGGCGGATTTCCTCGACCGGTTCGAGATTCGGGGTTTCGGTCATGATCATGCAACCGTTGATCGGGAGTGGAGCAATATCGACATCCTCATTCGCGACCAGTCTTCCATGCAGGCGGTCATCATCGAAAACAAGATTTGGGCCGCGGACCAGCCCGGACAGTTGCAGCGCTATGCCGAGCAGATGGAGATGGAGGGGTACGTGCCACACGTCATCTACCTGACGCCGGATGGCTGGGAGGCTTCCCATGACAGTGCGGGTGACCTCGACTATCGGAGCATCTCCTACAAGACCGATCTTGTTCCCTGGTTGGAGGGTTGCCAGAAACGCGCCTATGGAGAACCCGCGCTGCGAGAATCGGTTGCGCAGTACTTGCGGCTGATCGGAAAGCTGACGGGAACAGACTTTAGCGAGGAATATATGAACGATTTGAAACAACTCTGCCTGGAGGACAACTACCTTCTTCTGGTGCACGACCTGCGCGAGGCCATGGTTGAGGCGAAGATATCACTATTGGAAAAGCTCTGGCGGGAGATTGAGAGCGGGCTACAGGCACAAGTGCCGGACCTTCCCGCCAAGTCCGATGAATGGGATGAAGGGGATATATCCGAGGCACGGATAAGGAGCTTCGTTACCGGTCAGAGGGGCTACAACTGGCACGGCCTGTATTACGCACTCGACGATCATGCTTATCTGTGCGTCGAAACAGACCACCGCCGTATATATTTCGGAGTCTATTGCGAAAAGGGGCCAAACGAAAAAAAATATAGGGAAATTGCAGCGGATTTCTCAGAGTGGAAAAGCGCAAAAGACTATCCCGTGTATCGATATCCTAAGACCGATCTGAATCTGAAACATACTTCTCGCGAGCAGCTCAAATTGTTGGCGAATGAAGAAGCACGGCAAGATTACGTCTGGGAAGTGGTGTCCGGCGTGAGCGCCCTATGGGAAGAACTCAAGAAGCACGGATTGGTTCCCCGAGCTTGAGAGCTTTGATCCCGCTGTAGCGACCTAGGGCCGGGGTTGGCGCCGTCCATCGCGGGCGAAAAGATGGAAGGGGGATGAGTTGGACTATGCGACCTTGGGCCGCACGGGGTTGGACGTCAGTGTCGCCGGGCTGGGCGCCGGGGGTGGAAGCCGGCTCGGCCGCAAGACGGGGAAGAGCTTCGGCGAATCCGTGCGGCTCGTGCATGCCGCCGTCGATCTCGGGGTTAATTTCATCGACACGGCGGCGATCTACGGTACCGAACCGATTATCGGCGCGGCGCTGGCCACAATCCCCCGAGACCGGGTCGTGGTGTCGACGAAAGCCTGGGAGAATTGGCGTTCACGCGACGCCGATGCCCGGACGATTGCCTCTCTCGACCGGTCATTGAGAGATCTCAAGACCGATTACATCGACGTATTTCACCTCCACGGCGTCGCGCCCGGCGACTATGCCGATGCCGTCAAAGTCCTGCCGGCGCTTCGCGGGGAACAGGAAAAGGGAAAGATCCGGTGGCTGGGGATAACCGAATACCCGCCCGGCGATCACCGGCACGAGATGCTGCGGCAAGCCGTCGAAGACGATTGGTTCGATGTTGTGATGCTGGCGTTCTCGATGCTCAATCAAAACGCTCGAGCCCGCGGTTTTCCCGGGACCCGAAAATATCGGATCGGGACGCTGATCATGTTCGCCGTCAGGAATATCTTCTCATTTCCCGGCCGGTTGCAGGCGGCTCTCGGAGAGCTTGCCGAGAGGGGTGAGGTGCCGGATTGGTTGGCGGCGGAAAAGGACCCGTTGGGATTTCTGATCCATCCCGAGGGCGCCCGCGACATCATCGAGGCGGCCTACCGATTTTGCCGTCATGAGCCTGGGGTCGACGTGACATTGTTCGGCACCGGCGACCTCAATCATCTGAAGCGGAATATCGAATCGCTGAGCCGTCCGCCCCTGCCCGACGCGGATCAACATCGTCTTGTCGAGTTGTTCGGGGCGCTGGAGGGCGTTGGCCTGGAGCATGGGATGGCAAAGACCTAGAGCAGTCCGAAACCGTCACATTGCCGTTCGGTTCTTCGTGGAATTTACGCGGTCACCGCGATGTGATATTTCAAGACGCGCCTGCGAAGGAAGCCTGGTCCAGGCGCCGCAATCGAATATCAATTTTTGCCCATACGGCTTATAGGGTTGCAGGACCGGAAAATATCATTCATTCAGAGAGCCTTCGACGGTGAGTTCAAGAGCATCTTTAAGGGGAGACCATTGAGTCAGTTCACCGAGATCGACACCAAAGGGCTTCTTTGCCCGTTGCCGGTGCTCAAAGCCAAAAAAGCGATCAAAGCGCTGGCGCCCGGAGAACTCATCCGCATCTTAGCCACCGACCCGGCCTCTACGCGGGATATTCCGGCCTTCTGCCGCAGTGCGGGTCACACGCTCGAACGCTCGCGGGAAGCTGACGGGGTCTACTCTTATCTAATCAGAAAGGCCGGCGAGGAACTTCGCCAAGCCAGCTGAGCAAGCCTCAATAGCGCACGGAACGGCTCAACTATTCCAGCCGGGATTCCGGGCCGGTTCCCCATTGAACCTGTAGCGCCCCGTTGGCCGGCGCCCGGTTCGGAGGAATATCAGCGTTCAACAAATCGCCGTCGGTCCAGTGTTCGACCCTAAAGTCGAACGGGTCGTACCAATAATCGAAAATCTGCGATCCATAAATGTGGCGGCCGATACCCCATGAATGTTTGTAGCCCTTGGCCTTGAGCCATTCGTGGCCGAGATAGACCGCGTTCATATCCTCGACCTCAAAGGCGAGGTGCCCGAGGCCCTTGGGCTGCCGGGGCACGGTCAGCAGGACGTGGTGATCGACGAATTCCTTGCCCCGATCCAACCGGTTGAAGGTGAACACCACATTGTCCTCGTCCCCGTCATACATTTCGTCGGAGCTGATGAATCCGAGGTGTTGCTTGTACCAGGCATCGCAGGCCATGGGGTCGCTTACGTTCAACACCACGTGTCCGCAGCGTTTCACCTGTGCGGGTCCCTTTTGCAGGCGCACCAGGTCTCCCTTGCGGCTCTGCGCGGCGCCGAAATTGGGGCCGAATACGTTGCTGACGGGTAACGGATCGACGCCTTCGATGCCGTGAACGATCTCCACCTGGAAACCCTCGGGATCGGTCAGGCGAACCCGCTTGCCGCCGCCGGGTTCGTCGATGTCTTCAATCTCGCTGGCGCCGTCGGCGGCCGCGATAACGGCAAGGTCTTGCTCGCTATCGGCGTAGTAGCCCGTTCCAACGTACTCCCGCTCGCCGAGTTCGGCGATGTAGAGATGGTGATGGGGATCCGTCCCTCTCATGTAGAGCGCCGTATCCGTGCGGGCGCTGCGGACCATCCCGAAGTCGAGAAGAAATTTTTCGGCCAAGTCCAAATCGGGCACCCGGAACCGCCCATAGGCAATATCGCGGACTTTGATCATTTGACCCTCTCCCCGTCTCAGCCGTCAGTTGGATCCTGACGGCGATTATCCGTATTTCTACAATAAATCTCAATATACGAAATTATTGTAGAATTTGTCCGAGCCCGGAATCGGCGTCCGGGCCTATCGGCCGGGCCCCCACTGAATGTCTCGGGCGGTGTGCATAGGGTACTTCCCGTAGGGCGTCTCCTCGTTCAGCAGGTCCCCATCGGTCCAATGTTCATGATTGTGGCCCCAGGGATCGGCCCAATAGTCGAATAGCTGGCTGCCGAGAATATGCCGTCCCATGCCGAAGTTGTGGACGTAGTCTTTGGTCTGCAGGTACCAGTGACCGACATTGAGGTCGTTCCAGTCCTCGACCTCGAAGGCCACGTGGCCGAGCGCGGCTTCGCCCCGATCGGTAATCAGCACCGTATGATGGTCGACATATTCCCGACCGCGGTTGCAGCGCATGAAGTTCGCCTTGATGATACTGTCGTCGTTGTCGTCGTGAAGGAAATCCGACGTCAGCATCCCCAATGTGCCCATGTAGAAGTCCTGGCACTCCTTGAACCTTCCGCAGCTCAGGACGATGTGGCCCAATCGCTTGACTTGCGAAGGTCGGGCGCCGGAACGGACGAATGGTCCAACGCGGCGGCGCCGAGAGCCGGAATTGAATTCGAAGACTTCCTTTACCTCGATCGGCTCGACCGTTTCCATACCCGAGACGATCTCAATCTGCAGGCCGTCGGGGTCATGCAATATGACCCGTTTTCCGCCGCCGGGTTCATCCATCTCGTGAACGTCGCCGACGCCGTCTAACCGAGAGATCGTATCCAGATCGGCCTCGCCGGCGGCATCGAAGGCCATGCCGATGAAGCCGGGTTCACCCAATTCCGTCACATGAATATGGTGCTCGTTGTCGGTGCCCCGCATATAGAGGGCGGTGTCCGTGCGATCGGAACGGACCAACCCGAAATCGGTGAGAAACGTCTCCATCTTGTCGAGGTCGGGAGCGCGTAATCGAATGTATTTGACGTCCGCAACTGTGATCATCTCCATCTTCCCCCGGCTTGTCGCTCTTGCCTTGGGTCCGAAATAGGACGCCCGCGACAGCCGCAAAAAATTCAGTCCGGATCGGACGCGCAAAGGATGAGAGATTTGAAGAGGATTATCAACCACGCGGTCCGTGCGGTCTTGGGGCTTCGCCGCGTCGGAGTTTTGGCGTGAAATTGATGATCGATTTGACTACGGTCTCGGGCATTCAATTTTCAGACAGCTCATTTTGCTCAAGTCTTTTTTGCCGGAGGACGTAATGCCGAAAGCCATTGTCATCCATGAATACGGAGGGCCCGAGGTTCTCAAATGGGAGGACCATGATCCCGGTGAGCCGGGACCCGGCGAGCTGCGCATTCGGCACAACGCCATGGGGCTCAACTATCGCGACGTCTACCATCGCAACGGCTCCTACGGGGTTCCCGGTGACGAATTTCCGGCGGTGATCGGGTCCGACGGCGCAGGCGTCGTCGAGGCGGTCGGCCCCGATGTGAGTGAATTCAAAGCCGGGGACCGGGTGGCCTACGGGACCGGGCCGATGGGCTCGTATGCCGAAGTGCGGAATTTTCCGGAACGCTTCGCGTTGCCTATTCCCGATGGCATCGAAGATCGGGTCGCCGCGGCGATGATCGTCAAGGGCCTGACCGCTCACAATCTCATTCGGTCGTGCTACGAGGTGAAGGCCGGCGAGACCATCCTCATTCACGCCGTTGCCGGTGGTGTGGGACTGATCGCCTGCCAGTGGGCCGCGGCATTGGGCGCAACCGTCATCGGCACAACGTCGAGCGAAGAGAAGGCGGAGGTTGCCCGCGCCCATGGGTGTCATCACGTCATCAACTACACCACCGAGAACTTCGCCGGGCGAGTGAACGAAATCACCGGCGGTGCCGGCGTACCGGTTATTTTTGATGGGGTCGGCGCCGCCACCTATGAGGGCGACCTGGAATGCCTTGCGCCGCTGGGCTTCCTCATCGGCTATGGAAATGCGTCAGGGAATTTCCCCAAGGTCGAGCCGCTCGATCTTATGCACAAGGGATCACTTTATTTCCAACGGATCCGCGGCACCGACTTCAGCACCACGCGCGAAACGCTCCTTTCGACCATCAATGAGATGTTCGACCTGGTTCGGGACGGCACCATCGACATTGAGATCGGCGGGACCTACCCGCTTCGGGAGGCGCGCCAGGCGCATATCGATCTTGAGGCGAGGAAGACGACAGGCTCAATTGTCTACACGGTTTAGATTGCCCGTGATTTGACAGGCCGGCGGGACGTTCCTAACCTCAAGTCGGCGGGGAGGCAAAGGAACCGCTATGGATTTATCCAAGGCGAGGCGGACGATGGCCGATGGCCGTCGCCGTCCACAATTTTTTATGGGAGAGAATTAATGGATTTAGCTATTTCACGTCACAAATTTAACCTGTCGCTGCTTGCCGGTGCCGCGGTGGCGGTTGCGTTTGCCGCCGGTGATGTTGCGGCCCAGGCGCAGCCGGTCAAAGGCGGCAAACTCACCGTTCACATCAACCGCGATATCGGCGGGTTTGATCACATCAAGGTGCCGCAGGGCGGTATGGGCCGTTATCAAGTGCTTTGGGCGGTGCACGAGCGCTTGTTCGAGCTCGATGCAGGGGGAAATCCGGTGCCGCGACTCGCCGTCAAAGCGAGCCCGAGCGATAACTTCAAAACCTGGCGGGTCGAACTCCGGAAGGGTGTGAAGTTCTCGAACGGCGAGGAGTTGACCTCCGAAGCCTATACCCATCACTTCGCCCGGCTGCTGGGGAGCGGTCTCGCAGGCCGGTTCAAGGCCCAGCTCGGCTCCAACCTTCAGAAGGTGACCGCGCCCGGCAAGCACACGGTGGAATTCCGGTTTGCCGAACCAAATCTGGCGTTTATCGAGGCCATGGCCACCGGCGGCAACTATATTTGGTACCTGAACGCGCCGGGCTTCGCCAAGAAGAACGAAAACGATCCGAACTACAACCGGATGTCGGCGGGCGCCGGCGCCTACATGGTCAAGGAGTGGGTTCCCGGCAAGGGCGTGACTTTGGTCAAAAACCCGCACTACTGGAATTCCAAGGAACAGCATCTTGACGAAATTTTCTACCGCATCACCACCGGGCCGGAAACGGCGGCGGCGTGGAACGCATTTGCGGCGGGTGATCTCGATGTCATGTGGTCGCTGAACGGGTCCGGCTTGGCCCGTGCCCGCAAGGAAGGCGACAAGTACGTCATCGCCAACGGACATCGTGGTCAGCTGCACATGTCGATCAATTTCCAGACCATCCATAAGCCGCTTGAGGACAACCGGGTTCGTCTGGCGTTGGCCCACGCAATCGACCGCAAGGCGATTGTCAAGATTGTCGGCCGCAATGCCCCGACTTTTGCCGATCAATCTTTCCCGCCGGGCAGCAAGTGGTTTTGCGATAATATTGCCTATCCGGCGTTCAACCCGGAGAAAGCGAAGAAGCTGCTTGCCGAGTTCGGCCAGCCCATACCCGTACTGCCCATTTGGACGCTGAACATCCCGGCGATGCGCAAGACCGCTGAGATTATTCAGGCCATGTGGAAGAAGGTGGGCGTCGAATCCGAACTCAAGGTCGGTGGCCGCGGCCCAACCGGTGTGGTGTTCAAGATCGTGAAGGGCGAGACACCCACCTGGGCCAATCCGCGCGGTTCACTGGTTCACCCAACGGTGTTCAATATGGATCTGCACTCGCAGAGCAAAAACAATATATGGCGCATCAAATCGCCGAAGCTTGATGCGGCGATTGCCAAGGTCCGTGCCGCGCGCACCGACGCTGAGATCAAGGCTGCCCACTGCGGGTTCGAACAGGCCAAGACGGAAGTGGTGCCCTACATGCCCATCCAGTACGCGCCGAACGCCATCATGGCGCAGAAGCACGTGGGCGGTGTGGTGCCGCCTCACGATCCGCTGCTCGGATATCATCGTTTCTGGCGCAAAAAATAGCCGAACCGTGTTGTGAAACGACGGGGCCCGTGCCGTTCGGCGCGGGCCTCGTCTTTTGCTGATTTCCCACCGGATCATGCGCCGGATTTCTTGACTTGTATAAGAGTGCTCCGTAGGGTTCTGCCTCGTTTCGGCGTGTCGCCTGACATTGAAACACTGGAAAGCAATTGACGCAGAAAAACAAACAAGCGTCATTCATTCATGGGAGTTCTTTATGCCGACAACTACACAATTCATGGGTTTCAAGGCGCTGCTTGCCGGTTCGGCGGCAGTCATTGCCGTGGCCGTTGCCGCGACCGGCGCTGTCGGTCAGGAGCAGCCGGTCAAAGGCGGCAAACTGACGGTTCATATCAACCGTGACATCGGTGGGTTCGACCACATTAAAGTGCCGCAGGGCGGCATGGGCCGGTTTCAGGTCCTTAATGCCGTTCACGACAAGCTGTTCGAGAAGGATGCCGATGGCAAGATCGTGCCCAAGCTGGCCGTCAAGGCAACGGCCGCTGACGATTTCAAGCGTTGGCGGGTCGAGCTGCGCAAGGGTGTGAAGTTTGCCCCGCACGCGGCCAATCCCGCCGAAGAGTTGACCTCCGAGGCCTATGTCCATCACTGGAACCGCCTGCTGGGCAGCAGCTTGGCCGGCCGTTTCCGGGCGCAATTGGGCTCCAACCTTCAAAAGGTCGTGGCGATTGACAAGCACACCATCGAATTCCAGTTCGGTGAGCCGAATCTGGCCTTCCGCGACGTGATGGCGGACGGCGGTATCTACGTTTGGTTCACCAACGGACCGAGCTTCGCCAAAAAGTTCCAGGACGACCCGAACTATAACCGCATGTCCGCCGGCGCCGGCCCTTACATGGTCAAGGAGTGGGTGCCGGGCAAGGGCGTGACTCTGGTCAAGAACCCGAACTACTGGGATCCCGGTTCGCAGCATCTGGACGAGATTTTCTATCGCATCACGACCGGACCCGAGACCGCGGCGGCATGGAATGCGTTCGCGGCGGGCGATCTGGATGTGATGTGGTCGTTGAACGGCTCCGGCCTGGCGCGCGCCCGCAAGGAAGGCGATAAGTTCAATATCGCCAACGGCACGCGCGGCCAGTTGCATTTCTCGATCAACTTCCAGGCCAGCCATGCGCCGCTGGAAGATGTCCGGGTACGCCGCGCGCTGTCCCACGCCATCGACCGCAAGGCGATCATCAGGATCGTCGGCCGGAACTCGCCGATCTTTGCCGATCAGTCGTTCCCGCCCGGTTCACCGTGGCACTGCGAGGGAATTGCCTATCCCGAGTTCAATGTCGAGAAGGCCAAGGCGCTGCTGGCCGAGTTCGGCAAGCCGGTGCCGAAGATCGAGATTTGGACACTGAACATTCCGTCCTTCCGCAAGACCATCGAGATTATTCAGGCCATGTGGAAGAAGGTCGGTGTCGAAAGCGAGATCAAGGTCGGCGGCCGCGGGCCCACCGGTGTGGTGTTTAAGATCGTCAAGGGCGAAACCCCGGCGTGGATGAACCCGCGCGGGCCGCTGATCCATCCGACGGTGTTCAACATGGATCTGCATTCCAAGCACAAGAACAATATCTGGCGGATCAATTCACCGAAGCTGGATGCGGCCATCGCCAAGGTGAAGGCGGCGCGGGGCGATGCGGAGGTGAAGGCGGCCCACTGCGCCTTCGAAAAGGCGAAAACCGAGGTCGTGGCCTACATGCCGTTCCAGTATGCGCCGGCGGCCATGATGGCTCAGAAGAATGTGGGCGGCGTCAGGAATCCGAACGACGCCAACCTCGGCTACCACCGCCTGTGGCGCAAGAAATAGCCGGCAATCACGCTAAATTCGGAAACGCCCGGGTCTCCGCCCGGGCGTTTTCACGTCTAACCAATGGCTTGCTCAGTCCATCTTGTAGCGGCCGCTGGAATAGGTGAGATCGACCGTGACCCGGCCTTCGTTCAGCAGCCACGGCCGGATTGTGTAGTCTCGCGCACCGCTCGCGTGCATGGGATCTGAATCCGCGATCTTCCTGGCCTCTTCCAGGCTGTCGGCGCGGATGATTACCATACCTTCGCCGCCCCATTCGCCGCCCGCATCGTTGGGGAACGGACCGGCGCCGAACATGATGCCTTTGGCTTCCAACTCGCCCTGAAACGCGAGGTGCTCCTCCAGGTTTTCGAAGATGGCCTCTAGGCCGCCGGTCGGCTTGGTGAACACGACATAGAGCTCTTTGGCCAACAATCCCTTGTCCCGGCACATGCCGACGAGTCCCTGCCAGCTCAGGTCAGGTGCGTCTCCCATTCGTTCCTCCTTGATGAGTATGAAATTCATAACGGTCATCATGGCGAGCAGGCTGGTAGCGAACAATTCAATTCCTCATCAGCGGATGAACCCCATATGCAGGAAACGGATCACGATCATTTTTTCTTTGACTCAATTTTCCGCTCGGCCTTCAATCAGCACTGCAAAGAGATGGGTCGCCGTCATGAGGGTGCCCGAACCGGGGAGGTATCTATGATCAAATATTTATTGGCGGCCGGTGCCGCCGCGACGCTCGTCATTGGCGCAGGTGCTCATGCGCAGACGTTGGGTATCGGCACGTCCGGGCCAGGTGCTCTGACCCACGGGGTCGGCTCCGCCATCGCCAAGGTCGTGTCCGAAAAGTCGGGGATGCAGATGCGGGTGCGTCCATCCGGCGGATCAAGCATCTATGTCCCGGCGATGAATGCCGGCGATTTGGAGTTCGCGCTCACCAGTCACCTGGAAGCGCGCTTCGCCTATACGGGCAAGGTGATCTACAACAAAGCCCACGAGAACGTTCGGGTCGTTGCCCGGCTCCGGCCATTGGCCGTCGGTTTCTTCGTCCAAAAGGATTCGCCGGTGCAGAAGTTCACCGACCTGAAGGGCAAGCGGCTGGCCTACGGCTATACGACACAGAAAATCGTCGGCCATCTGATCGACGCCCACTTGGCCAACCACAACATGACCGTCGCCGACATCAAGCCGGTGCGGGTGCCCAACGTGCTGAGGGGTGCGGACGAGTTCTCCCGCGGTCGGGCCGATGCCCTGTTCTTCGCCGTGGCTTCGGGCAAGGTGCGGGAGGTTAACGCCAAGGTGGGCGGGCTCCGGCTGCTGCCGCTCGACGCGTCGCCTGAGGGCATGGTCCGGCTGCGCAAATGGGTGCCCGTCGCCTATGTGCACACCGAGCGGCCCCGCAAGGGTCAGCCCGGCGTTACCCAACCGACCCCGATCATGGGATACGATTTGATCCTGATCGCCAATTCAAGCGTGCCCAACAAGACCGTCGGCGCGGTGATGAAGACCCTGGCCGGGAACAAGAAGGACCTGGTGGCCTCGTTTCGTGGTCTGGTGCTGTTCAATCCGAAGAAGATGACCGCCACCAAGGGTCTCTCCGCACTCAAATATCATCCGGGTGCCATCGAGTTCTTCCAAGCGATGGGGCAGTGGCCGCCTAAATCCTAAGGGCCTTGGCAGACGAACTGGAGATTGGCGAGAAACCGCGGCTGGCATCGCCGGCCGCGGTTCGCTTTGTCGCTGTTTTTGCGACGCTGTTGACCCTCGGCGCCATCGGCTGGGCGGTCAACGTTTACGACACCTATTTGGGGCTTGAACTCTACACCGAGCAATATCTCGGCGGCATGTTGTCCCTCGCCCTGCCGCTGGTGTTCATCACCCAGCCGGCGAAGCGCAAGACGCCCCGCATCCACGTACCCTGGTACGATCTCGCCGCCGCCGCCGCGGCGTTCATATCGGCGGGCTACATGGCGTGGAAGTTCCCGGTACTGGCCGAGGCGGTCGTCGAGCGCCCGCCGGACGGCATGATCGCCGGGATGGTCATCATCGTTTTGGTGCTCGAAGGGCTGAGGCGGACCACCGGCAACGTGCTCTTCGGCTTGGTGCTCGTCTTTCTGGCCCTCGCGCTCATCGGACACCTGATCCCCGGCGAATTGGCCGGACGTCCGCTGGCCTGGGACAAGCTCGCCTACTATCTCGCCTGGGATCCGACCGCGATCCTGGGGACGCCGATGATCATCGTGACCACGGTGGTCACCGCCTTCGTTTTCTTCGGCAACGTGCTGTTCAAATCGGGCGGGTCACGGTTCTTCACCGATATCTCCATGGTGCTCATGGGGCGCTATAGGGGCGGGCCGGCGAAAATCTCGGTGTTCGCCTCCGGGCTCTTCGGGTCGATCTCGGGAAGCGTCGTCTCAAATGTCGTTTCCACCGGGGTTATCACCATCCCCCTGATGCGCAACGGCGGCTACAAGGCGCACGACGCCGGCGCCATCGAGGCGACGGCCTCCACCGGCGGCCAGTTGATGCCGCCGATCATGGGGGTCGCCGCCTTCCTGATGGCCGACTTCCTGCAAATTCCTTATGCCTCGGTGGTGCTGGCCGCGCTGATTCCGGCGATCCTCTATTACGTGGCGCTATTCGTTCAGGCCGACCTGGAAGCCGCCCGCAGCGGCATCGACCGGGTAGCGGCCGAGGAGATTCCCAACGGCTGGGAGGTCTTGAAGGCGGGATGGTTCTTCCCGCTGCCGTTTGCCGTCCTGATCGTCGCGCTGTTCTGGTGGAACTTCTCGCCCGAACTGTCGGCGTTGTCGTCGGCGGCGGTCATCATCGTTACGGCCATGGTGCTCGGCTACAAGGGCAAGCGGCTCGGCATTGTTGATCTCCTGGACGCGCTCCGGGCGACCGGCATGGCGGTGCTCAATATCGTTATGATCGGCGCGGCCGCCGGGATCATCATCGGCGTCCTGAATATTTCCGGCCTCGGCTTCGGGCTCACCCTTTTTCTGGTCAAGCTGGGCGGCGGCAATTTGATCATCATGCTGCTGCTGGCCGCGGTGATCTGCATCGTTCTCGGCATGGGCATGCCGACCATTGGCGTCTATCTGCTGCTCGCGACCCTCGTCGCGCCGTCATTGGTCGAGGTCGGCGTGGCACCTATCGCGGCGCACCTGTTCATCCTCTATTTCGGCATGATGTCGATGATCACGCCGCCGGTGGCCATTGCCGCCTTCGCCGCCGCGACCCTGACAAACTCGGATCCCATGCGCACGGGCTTCGCCGCCATGCGTTTCGGCTGGCTAGCTTTTGTCATTCCCTTCCTGTTCATCGCCTCGCCGAGCCTGTTGATGGAGGGGACCGCCGTGGAGGTCGGTCTCGCGTTCGTTACGGCGCTCGGTGGGGTGTGGTTGGTATCCGTTGGCTTGATGGGCCACTTGTTCCGGTCGATTGGTGCGGTTTTCCGCATCCTCTACGTGGCCGCCGGCCTGGCGCTTCTGTTTCCCGCCGGGGCCGGTGCCTGGGGCGCGCAATCGGATATTGCCGGTGCGATCGTCGGCGCCTTGCTGGTCCTTCGCGAGTTGATCGTGCGGCGAAAGGCGTCACAGCCCGCCTGATCAAACCTGTATGTCAATTTGATGCTGGGTATGGGCGGCCCTTGACTTACGAGTCCCATCCCCGCACTACGGAGTGGCCCGCCCATGACATTGGATACAATTCCGGGGAGGCGGGCCGAAACAGGGAGACCGGGGTGCCGCTTCTCAACGTCGAGAATCTTGGCAAGAGCTTTGGGTCACTGCAGGTGATCAATTCCTTCTTCCTTCATTTGGAGGAAGGGGAGGCGTTGGGAATCATCGGTCCAAACGGGGCCGGCAAGTCGACGCTGTTTAATCTGATTACGGGCACGCTGGGTAGCGATCACGGCGTTATCACGTATGACGGGCAGGACATTACCAAGGCCTCGGCCTTCCATCGATGCCGGGCGGGTATCAGCCGGTCCTATCAAATCCCCCATCCCTTCGGTGGCATGACCGTATTCGAAAACCTGCTCGTCGGCGCGGCCTTTGGCGGCGGCGACGGCGAAGCTGAAAGTACCGACCATTGCGCGGCGATCCTCGAGCGCACCGGGCTTGCGCCCAAGGCCAATGCGCTTGCCGGTTCCCTGACGCTTTTGGAGCGCAAGCGGCTTGAACTCGCACGCGCGCTCGCCACCAAGCCGCGGGTGCTTTTGTTGGACGAAATCGCCGGCGGCCTGACCGAGCCCGAGGTGATCGATCTGGTGGCGACCATTAATGGCATACGCGCGGAAAACATGTCGATCATCTGGATCGAGCATATTGTTCATGCTCTTCTTTCCGTGGTCGACCGGCTGATCGTCATCAATTTCGGCGAAAAACTCGACGACGGCGACCCCGAGGTGGTGATCAATTCGCCCGAGGTCCAAAAGGTCTATATGGGGATCTCGGTCGAATGAGCCTTCTAGCCGTCCGAAATCTCACCGCCTTTTACGGCGACTTTCAGGCTCTGTTCGGGATCGATTTTTCCCTCAACGAGGGTGAAACGGTGGCTGTGATCGGCGCCAATGGCGCCGGGAAATCCACTTTCCTCCGCTCGGTCACCGGGTTGGTCAAATACGCCGCCGACGAATTTACCTATGATGGCCGGTCGATTGCCGGGCGCAAGGCATCGGATATCCCGGGTCTCGGCATCGCCATGGTGCCCGAGGGCCGAAAGTTGTTTCCCAGCCTGTCGGTCGAAGAAAACCTGGTGATCGGCGGCTACGACGGCCGTGCCGGCGCGTGGTCCTTGGACCGGGTCTACGGGATGTTCCCGCGCTTGAAGGAGCGGCGCGACAATCCGGGCACCGCGTTATCGGGCGGCGAACAGCAGATGGTCGCGATCGGCCGGGCGTTGATGGCCAACCCGAAGCTCCTGCTGTGCGACGAACTGTCCCTCGGTCTGGCGCCCATCATCATCAAGGACATTTACGAATCCGTCCCCGCCATCAAGGCCGAAGGCGTTTCCCTGTTGATTGTCGAGCAGGATATCAACCAAGCCCTTGACGTCGCCGACCGGGTCTATTGCTTTCAGGAGGGGCGGATTTCCCTGGAAGGCAGCCCGGCGCAGATGAGCCGCGACGACATCGCCAACGCCTATCTGGGGAAATCCCAATGATCGAGTGGGTGAACTCCATCCTCCAGGGCGTGTTGACGGGCGGTCTCTATGCCCTGTTTGCCACCGGCCTTGCGATCATCTTCGGGGTCATGCGGTTGGTGAACATTACCCATGGCGATTTCATCGTCTTGGCGGCCTTTGTCGCCTTGGTCGTGGTGGAGGGCACCGGAGTCGGACCGTTTGTCAGCCTGATCGCGGTTATCCCGATTATGGCGGTGTTCGGCTACGTCCTGCAACGGGGTGTGCTGAACCCGACACTGGGTCCTGATCTGTTGCCCCCCTTGTTGGTCACTTTCGGGCTTTCCATCGTTGTCCAGAATTTGCTGCTGGAAGTTTTCTCCGCCGATTCCCAGCGCCTGAAGATTGGCGCGTTCGAGACCCTCAGCATCAATCTCACCGAGAACCTCGCCGTCGGGGTGTTCCCCCTGATCATCTTCGCGACCGCGGTGGTGCTGATCTTCGCTATTCAGGTGGTGTTTAACCGGACCAGTTTGGGCCGTGCGTTCCGCGCCACCTCGGACGATCCGGTGACGGCGCAATTGATGGGGATCGACCACCGCCACGTCTATGGCCTGGCCATGGCGCTGGCCCTGGTGCTGGTAGCCATCGCCGGCGTGTTTCTCGGTGTCCGCACCAATTTCGATCCGTCGGTCGGACCGTCGCGCCTGCTGTTTGCCTTCGAAGCCGTGATCATGGGCGGCCTTGGATCCCTCTGGGGAACCCTCGCCGGCGGGATTATCCTGGGCGTTGCCCAGAACATCGGCGCAAAGATCGATCCCGGATTTCAGATTCTTGCCGGCCATATCGCTTTCCTGGTCGTACTCGCCATCCGGCCCAACGGCCTGTTCCCGAGGACTCGCGATGACTGAGGCGGCGACCCAGGGCCGCTATTCGGTGATCCGATCGACCCGTGCCAGCCGGGGCGGTGCGGTCGCCGGCATTCTCCTGCTTCTGTTCCTTGCCGCGGCGCCGTGGTGGGCCGATCGGGCGACCATGCGGCTGCTGGTGGAGATCTTTTATATTCTGGCGCTCGCCCAGATGTGGAACCTGCTCGCCGGGTACGCCGGGCTGGTCTCGGTGGGGCAGCAGGCCTTCGTCGGTCTCGGTGGCTATATGCTGTTCGCCTTGGCCATATTCACGCCGGTCGGGGCGGTCTGGAGCATCCCGCTCGCCGGTCTCATCGGCGCCGTGGTATCCCTGCCCGTGGCCTTCCTGGTATTTCGATTGCGGGGTCATTACTTCGCCATCGGCACATGGGTGGTGGCCGAAGTTTTCCTCCTGGGCTTTGCCCAGATTCAGACCCTCGGCGGCGGATCGGGCATCAGCCTGCCGGTGAGCGTGGTGCGTGATATCGCCTCGTCGCGCTCGGGCCGGGATGCGGTGATCTACCTCGTCGCCCTGGCGGTGGTGATCTGCATCATCACCATCGTCTACGGGCTATTGCGGTCGCGCCACGGCCTCGCCTTGACGGCTATCCGGGATTCGGAGGAGGCGTCGGCGGGCCTGGGCGTCGACAATTTCCGCGCCAAGCTGATGATCTACATCTTCGTCGCCTTCGGGACGACGGCCATCGGCGCGTTGATCTTCCTCACCAAGCTGCGGATCAGCCCCGCGGCGGCCTTTGATATCAACTGGACGACGACGGTGATCTTCATCGTCGTAATCGGCGGCATCGGCACGATCGAAGGCCCGATCATCGGCACGCTGATTTTCTTCCTGCTCCGCGAACCGTTGGCGCAGTTCGGCACGTGGTATCTGATCCTTCTCGGCCTCGTTGCCGTGGTCATCATGTTGAAGGCGCCCCAGGGCATTTGGGGATTGGTCGCCGAGCGTTGGGACTTGCGATTCTTCCCCGTACAGCGAAGATTGCGCTTCGAACCACCCGACTAGGGAAGGCCCCGGCGGATGCCGCGCTTTTCGACCAATCTTTCGACCATGTTCACCGAACTGCCGTTTCTCGAGCGGTTCGCGGCGGCCAAGGATGCCGGCTTCGAAGCGGTCGAGTTTCAGTTCCCCTATGAAACCGGCCTCGATGATTTGAAGGCGGCAATCGACGGCATCGGATTGCCCGTCGCCGTGTTCAATCACAAGGTAGGGGCGCTGGACCAGGGAGAGCCGGGTGCCGCCGCCATGCCCGGCGCAGAGGACACGTTCAAGGCGTATCTCGAAGAGACCTTCCGGTATGCGGACGCGCTGCGGCCCATGAACGTCAATGTATTGGCCGGGTGGCCCTCCATGGAGAAATTCACACGGGACGCCTGTCTGGAAACTCTTGCCGGAAACCTCAATCTGGCGGCGGACGCCATGAGCGGGATCGGGGTGCGGGTTATCACGGAGGCGGTGAACACTGTCGACCGGCCGGGCTTTTTGCTGCATTCCACCGAGCAGGCGGTGGGACTGATTAAGGCGGCGGGGCACACCAATCTCGGCATCGAGCACGACCTCTACCACATGCAGATAATGGAGGGCGATTTGGTCCGAACGGTCGAAGCGAACCTGGAACGCATCGGCCATATCCAGTTCGCCGACACGCCGGGCCGCCACGAGCCCGGCACCGGCGAGATCAACTATCCCTACGTCTTCGAGGCCATGGACTGGGTCGGCTGGAAAGGATTCCTGGGCGCCGAGTACCACCCCAGGACGACCACCGATGACTCGCTCGGCTGGCTTGCACCGTATCTCCAGCCATGACCGACGCTGAGACCCTCATCGCCAACTGCCTCACCGGGGCGGAGTTTCCGGAACTCCCGAATTTCTATCGGGGCAAGGTGCGGGACACCTACGCGCTTGATGACGGGCGGAGCGTGTTCATCACCACCGACCGGCAATCGGCTTTCGATCAGGTGCTGGCCGCGGTTCCTTTCAAGGGACAGGTTCTCAATCAGACCGCCCGGTTCTGGTTTGGTCAGACCCGCGACATTTGCCCCAACCACGTGATCGATGACCCCGACCCCAACGTCGCCATTGTCAGGCAGCTGGAGATGCTGCCTGTGGAGATGGTGGTCCGATCCTATCTCACCGGTTCCACCGATACGGCCATCTGGCCCATGTATGAGCGGGGCGAGCGGGTGCTCTACGGACACGCTTTCCCCGACGGCATGAAGAAGAACCAGCGGCTCGACGAGACCATCCTGACCCCGACCACCAAGGGGGCGGTGGGGGCGCACGACGTTCCGGTCACGCCTGCGGACGCGGTGGCGCGGGGGCTCGTGTCCCAAGCTCAATGGGACGAACTGGCGGGCAAGAGCCTGGCTCTATTTGCCCACGGTCAGGAGATCGCCGCTCGGAACGGCCTCGTCCTTGTCGACACCAAGTATGAGTTCGGTGTCGACGAAAACGGCGTCATCACGTTGGCCGATGAGGTTCACACGCCGGATTCCAGCCGCTACTGGATTGCGGAGACCTACGAAAGCCGGTTCGCGGCCGGGGAGAACCCGGACAGTCTGGACAAGGAATTCCTTCGGTTGTGGGTGTCGGAGCGGTGCGATCCCTATTCGGAACCGATCCCGGAAATCCCGACGGAAACCTTGATGGAGTTCTCCGGCCGTTACATCGCCCTCTACGAGCGCGTCACCGGCCGCACATTCGAGCGGCCGCGCGCCGATCAACCGGTCAAGGAACGCATCCGGGCCGCACTTGCGCGAGCGCTGCCTGAATACTTTTGAAGCGGTCAGCGACCGATTGCCGGACAGGGGCGGGTGGGTGTTCGCCGTCGCCCCGTCGACCGCCTAGACTGCGCACAACGTTGAGGGGGAACGATGGCGGGACCAAAGGCGCTCGGCGGCATCAACCGGGCCATGTCCAACGTCAATTTCCGGCGCTACTGGTACGGCATGTCGGTCATTACGGTGTGCTTCTGGGCCTACCGGACGGCGCTCGGCTGGCTGACCTGGCAGCTGACGGAAGATCCGAAATGGCTCGGCTTCGTCGTCTTTACCGAGATGGTGCCGATGATCCTCCTGGGGCCCATTGCCGGTGCGGTGGTCGACAAGTACGGCTCGCTGCGTGTCGGCCGCCTCGCTCAAATAGCGTGGGCGTTCAGTATCGCCTTGATTGCCGTTGCGACCCTCGGCGGCATCATGACGCCCGTCCTGCTGTTGGTTTTCTCGTTCGGGCAAGGGTGCGTTGCCGGATTTTCCAACCCCGCGCACTTGGCGCTGGTGGCCAAGGTCGTCCCCCGCGACCATATCTCTCCCGCGGTCGCCTTGCAGTCGGGGTCCGTTCAGACCGGCCGATTTATCGGGCCCGCCATCACCGGACCGCTATTGGTGGCGTATTCTCCGGGCGTCGTCTTCGCATTGATCACCGGCGGCTTCATCTATTTCGTTGTCATGCTGTATTTGGTCCGGACCATCGAGCCGGAGGAACGTCAGGAATCGTCCCAAGGCATCTTTGCGGACTTCAAGGATGGCCTCTACTACACGGCGGGCAATCTGCATATTCGTACCTTCATCCTGTTCTCCGCGGTCATGGGAATTTGCCTGCGCTCGGCGCCCGAACTCATGCCGGCGTTCGCCGTCGACATTTTCGGACGCGGCGAAAGCGGCCTCGCCTGGCTGCTGGCGGGGTTCGGCTTGGGTGCGGTTTGTTCGTCCCTTTGGCTGGCGGTCAGGGGCCGGGTCACCGGGCTCGCGCGGATATTTGCCGTCAATCTATGCACCGGCGCGCTGGCGCTGATCGCCTTCGGCCTGACGGCGAATTTCTGGATTGCACTGTCGCTGGTCGTGGTCGCCGGGTTCGGCACCAACACCGTGTCGGTCGCGGGACAGATCATTGTCCAGAGTGTTGTCGAAAGTCGCATGAGGGCCAGGGTCATGGGCCTCTTGGGGACGACCTTCCGCGCATTCCCGGCACTGGGGGCCTTGTTTCTCGGGCTCGGCGCCTCGGCCTTCGGGCTGACCGCACCCATCATCACCGCGGCGATGCTTGCCCTTGTCGCCTGGGCGTACTTCCTATGGCTCAATCGCAACGGTGCCCTGCGCCGGCGGCGTGACGGCTAATTCTTATCCATGTCTCCGAGAATCCGTTCCTCGTCTTCGGTGAACCAGGCCGGGGTTCGGTAGCCGGCCTGCTTCCGTTTCTTCATCAACGTTTTGTAAATTTCGACCCGTTCCGGGTCCTTGTTCACCCTATGCTGATACGGGCAGACGTCGACGCAAATGTGGCAGTATTCGTCCCGGAACCGGGATGCTTCATAGCAGGTTGGGATATCCACCAGCCATCGCTTCACCCCTTCGGTAACGACGAAATCGTCGCTGGGTTTGATAGCGCCGGGTGGGCAATTCTGCTCGCAAATCCGGCAGCTCTCACACATGGCCTGAACACCGAAGATGTTGGGAGTTCCGGTGACCACCGGCGCATCGGTAATAACGAAGCCGGGCCGGAAGCTGGGACCGAGTTGGGGATGGATAAGACTGCCGTGCTTGCCTAGCTCGCCGAGTCCGCTGTCGTAGAGTGCCGGGATGGCCTGGATTTCTCCCGTCCCATTGTGTTCGGCGAGTGCCGCGAAGCCGAGACCGCGAATATATTCGGCGAGTTCGGTGGAGATACGGGCGCACTCCACATACACCCGGTAGGCTTCAATCTCCTCGGCGAGCGCGCCTTCAAGGACGCGGGCATAATTCTCACCGACAATGATCGAGACGATGTAGGGCTGATCGAAGGCGCAATCGTGGTTGATCATGTGCGGCTTAAGTAGCGCGAAACCGACGTCGTCGCCGCCGAGCTCCAGCGCTTTGGCGCGGATCAGGGCGGCGAGGTGCGCCGGGTCTTCACCTTCCGGTTTGTCCGGGTTAACAGCGCCGTTCCGCCGCGGGGCGTAGGATTCCCAGTCCCGGATAAATTCGAAAACATCGAACTTGTCCGACTTTGGGCCGTCTTTGCGGAACAGCGGAACCTCATCGAGTCCTTTTTGCTCCCGGATTTCCTGAACCAGCGTGTCCCGGGGACCACCGCGGCGGTATGGAGAGGTGCCCTGCATGAACCCGCTACAATACGCCCCGGGCGTCCACCGGCCAAATATCGACCAGCGTATCGCCGTCGACGACGTGATAGTAGTTATGGAGATTGACCGTTGGGTCGCAGTGGGGGGTGATCAGCAGGACTGAGTCGCCGAGACCGGGCTTCTCATTGGCGCCCTCGGGGAGAATGACCTTGCCGTGTTCATCTCCAAACCGGTCGAACCCGGCGCCTTCGATACTTGTTGCGGCGATTTGGGGCTTGGGACCGTCGGTGGCGAAACACTTGTAGCCGCCGTCGATAGTGACGAAGCCCTCGGCATTGTTACTCACCACCGAGCACTGGACGAACAGCGCGGTTTCAAAGGGGGGCTCGTCGGTCTCGTCAAATTCGACCGCGTTGTACTCCACATCCATGAAGATGTAGGAGCCCGCCTGGTGTTCGGTGAACAGGCCTGCCTCACGGTCGATCCCATGGGTGCCGGTGCCGCCGCCCGAGACGATTCCCGGTGCCAGACCGGCATCCCTCAATGTCTCAACAACATTGCGCAGGTGATCAAGGTGAGCCCCGTACACTTCCGTCCGCTCGCCGAGGTGTTCAATGTGCTGAACCTTCCCGGAATACCCCTGGATTCCCCTGTAGCTAAGACGTTCCGCATCCGATACGGCCTGGGCCAGGCGCACCGCGCCTTCCACCGTCCCGACGCCGGTTCGCGCCATACCCACATCAATATCGACCAGCACGTTCAAGGAGTCGCCGCTCGCGTTGGCGGCCTCATCGAGTTGCGCCAAATTTTGTTGATTGTCCACCACCACCATCAGCCCCTCGGCTTCGGCGTTGAGAACCGCGAGCCGGCGCAACTTGCCGTCGCCGACCACCGGCGAGGAGATGTGGACGCCGGGAATATCGCGGGCCACCATGGCTTCGGCCTCGCGGAGCGTGGCGCAACACACTCCCAAGGCGCCGGCATCAATCTGCTTGCGGGCTATCGCCGCGGATTTATGCGTTTTGGCGTGGGGCCGGAGATTGAGACCAATCGCCGCATGATCCCGGGCCATTTTGGCAATGTTGCGTTCGAGCGCGTCCCGCTCGATGATCAGCGCCGGCGTTGCGAGTTGATGGCGCGAGCCGGGCCGGCCAATGAGTGTTTGGTTGGGTCCGAGGTCGGAAGACCGGCTCATCTACGCCATCCGCGGCTACCGAGGTTGAACCAAGTCATAGCACGGGCACCGGATCAAGCAATGCCCCTGCCCATCAATCCCAAACCGACGATTTTCCACCAGTCGGACTTGTCGCAATCCATTCAAACGCTGCAATTGCGTCTATGGTATCATCGTGCACAATTGGCATATTGTTCGTTATCCGAACATAATTTAAAAATAACAATAAGAGATGGGAGACATGGAATGATTTTCTTCGGCAACGACAAGCGGCCGTTCGAATACGGCCCGTTCCCGCTTGAGCGGTTGAAGCGGGATGTGAGCGTACTCGCCGGCGAAGCGGCGCGCCCCAAGGCGGCGAGGCCGGTCGCGAATGGCGCCGACAAGGGACCGCTCGGTGTCTCCCTTGCCAAGTATATGGGCATCTTCCGAGGGTTGGGGGTCAACGACCCGTTGCCGCCCAAGGCGCCGGTGCCCGATGACCTTCATCGCCGTTCGGTGGACATCAAGGGGGCTGCCTACTTCCTGGACGTGGCCCAGGTCGGTATTTGCGAAATTCCGGAGAACGCGTGGTATGCCGATGCGGCGCCGTGCAACCACTCCCATGCGGTGGTCATCGTTCAGGCTCATGGACGGGTGCCCGAACCGGAAAATCTGGCCCATGCCTGGTGCCTCGATCTGGAAAAAGAGGCAGCGTCCCTGCGGGCTTACGAGGTCGCCATCTCGGTCGCCGAACACATCCAGTACATGGGCTTCGAGTCCAGAGCCCACGACGCCTACAAGGGTGACGTGGATATGGACCGGTTGGCGGTCGTCGCCGGTGTGGCGCTGCGCGACGGCGACGGAATCACCAATCCCTATCTGGGTAACGAGTTCGAGATCGCCGTGGTGACAACGGCATATGAGCTGGAGACCGACCAGCCGCTGCACGCCAGTGCGAGGACCGCCAAAGGTTTGACCTATTGGCTTGGTGTTGGCGGCGCGGTACCGGGAATCGAGTGGAACCGGCGCAGGAAGCGCCGGAGCGACCTCGGCATATTCCCGATGGAGCAGGTGGACCGGGTCGAGAGACCGACGACGCTGATCATCGACGAGGAAATTCCCCGGGTGCCGAAACGCGCCGAGTTTTTCGAGCGGGCCGCCCGCGGCGACCTCGGTGATAAATCGCGCATCGAGCGCAACCGGTTCGCCTTCAAGCACCCCTTCGCCCAGGCCATGGTTAGCCTGATCAAGTCCATGGTGCCGCACCAAGGCGGCGATGTGGCGCCGGTGGCGCCCGGCTATGACGACCCGGCGGCAAACGCACGGGCCATCAAGTCGTTGAGTTATTTTCTCGGCTCCGAGGTAACCGGCATTTGCGAAGTGCCGGAGTACGCTTGGTATTCCCACAAGAAGGACGGTTCGGAAATCACGCCTTACCACAAGTATGCGGTGGTGATGCTGATCGACCAGGGCTATGAGACCATGGAAGGAGCCTCCGGCGACGATTTCATTTCCGGGGCGCAATCCATGCGCGCCTATATGCGGGGCGCTGAGATCGCCGGGATTATGGGCGATATGCTGCGCCAGCTCGGGTTCTCGTCCCGCTCCCAGACCAACGCGGATTCGGACGTGCTGCACACGCCGGTAACCCTTTGGGCGGGCCTTGGCGAACTCAGCAGAATCGGCGAAGTGATTCTCAATCCCTTTATCGGTCCACGCCTGAAGACTGTCGTGTTGACCACCGATATCCCGCTCGAGGTGGATAAGCCGGTCGATTTCGGCCTCCAGTATTTCTGCGGCAATTGCTGGAAATGCGCCCGCGAATGCCCCTGTGACAGTATTTCCTGGGGTAAGAAGGTGATGTTCAACGGCTATGAAATGTGGAAGCCGGATGTGGAGCGCTGCACCCGCTACCGGGTCACCAATCCCAAGGGTCTTGCCTGCGGGCGGTGCATGAAGACCTGCCCCTTGAACAAGGTGGTGACCGCCCAAGGTCCGATCATGACCCGCATTGCCTCCTGGTTTGGGGTCAACCAGCGCTGGTCGAAACCGTTCCTGGTGCCGATCGCCGTGTGGCTGGACGATTTCCTGCGCCACGGGGTTCGGAACCCGGTGAAGAAATGGTGGCTTGATATGGAGATCGTCGACGGTGTTGCCGTCGAGCCCCGCAAGGGCGTCAATCAGCGGGACCTCAATCTCGACCACAAGATCGATCCCGACGAGCAGAAGATGGCGTACTACCATGCCGATGTGATGCCGCCGGGCAATCTCATGGACCCGTTGCCCATCGATCGAAAAGAAGCGCTGAAGGCCAAGGCGCTATTGGAGACGCCGGAAGAGGCCAAGGCGCGCCTCGCGGCCGGCAAGCCAAAACCGGCACACTATAATCCGACACCGGCGTTGGAGGAGGTCGAAGGCAAACGGACAGACGAGAACACGGCCATCTGGGACAAGCCGAGAGCCAGCACATAACTTCCGGGGAACTGAGATGGACGTCAACGGACACGCCGCTTTTGTCACCGGCGGCGCATCGGGCCTGGGCGCGGCCGCGGCCCGTCTTCTCGCCGCCAAGGGCGCAAAGATAACAATCGCCGATCTGAACGAAGACCTCGGCAAGCAGGTCGCCGAAGAACTGGGCGGCGTTTTCGCGCCGTGCGACGTCACAGATGAAAGTGCCGTTCAGGCCGCGCTGGACGCCGGAAAGGACGCCCACGGGCCGGCACGCATTTTGGTCAACTGCGCCGGCATCGGCGGTGCGTCCCGGGTGGTTGGGCGCAA
Source organism: Rhodospirillales bacterium (assembly GCA_965213765.1). GTDB lineage: Bacteria > Pseudomonadota > Alphaproteobacteria > Rhodospirillales > UBA2165 > JAJDXO01. The sequence continues at coordinate 3,982,473 of OZ243926.1, forward strand.
TGGTCCTCACGATTTGGGTCTGTTCTCCAAGATCGTCACGATCAACCTCATCGGCACCTTCAACGCAACGCGCCTGTTCGCGGTCCATGCGACCCAGACCGAGGAGCTTGAGGACGGTGAGCGGGGTGTTGTCATCATGACCGCATCGGTCGCAGCCTATGACGGTCAGATCGGCCAAGCGGCCTATTCGGCGTCCAAGGGCGGCGTGGTTTCGATGACGCTGCCCATCGCCCGCGACCTCGCGCAGCGCGGCGTACGGGTATGCACCATCGCGCCCGGCGTTCTGTTGACCCCGTTGATGGATATTCTCCCGCCCGAGGCGCAGGAGTCGTTGGGTGCGAGCGTGCCGTTTCCGGCGCGCCTCGGAAAGCCCGAGGAATATGCCGAGCTGGCGCTTCACATTTGTGAGAACCGCTACCTGAACGGTGAGACGATCCGCCTGGATGGCTCGTTGAGGATGGCGGCTCGGTAGACGCCGCCCATGGCGGTCGCCTGCCGAACAACGTATCGGGGATGATCAGAGCGATCTGAGGGAGCGCGACCAGGATCACCAGGCTCAGGCCCTTGCCGATCAACTGTCCTGTAACATGACAATATCGATATTGAAGTCGACGGACCTTCGGTGCCAAATTCGTGAACAGCCCGGCACTGTGTGGCCGTCGCGTGCCGGTAATATCAGCGTGACCGAATACCCGGAATTTAAGCTAAAGGCTCCGCGGACGGGGAGGAGGACATGACCATCGCGCCACTTCGCCGAATAAGTATGTCAAAACCGTCCATCGGTATGGAAACGCTCGCGGATGGGAGCGTTTTGCTGACCAATGGCGACCCGCTGCAGGCCTATGAGAATCAGTGGGGCGACATGCTCCGCCGCTGGGCCGGGGAGCGACCCGACAAAACATATTTGGCCGAGCGCGATGCCGCCGGCGGCTGGCGGAAGGTGACATACGCCGAGGCCCGAAAAATCTGTGACAGCATGTCCCAGGCTCTGCTCGACCGCGGCCTGGGTCCGGAGAGGCCGGTGATGTTGCTGTCGGGCAATTCCATCGATCATGGACTTCTGTCACTGGCGGCCATGCAGGTCGGCATTCCCGTCGCGCCGGTGTCCCCGGCCTATTCGCTGATGAGCCAAGACTTCGTCAAGGTGAAGCTGATCAATGATTTGGTGAAGCCGGGATTGGTCTACGCGGCCAGCGGCGGGATGTTCGAAAGCGTTCTGAACGCTGTAGATTTCGGGGGAGCCGAAATTCTCTATAGCGCGGATGCTCCCGCGGGGAGGGATGCCACGCAAATCGACGAACTCCGGAGAACCACGGCAACGGGTGCCGTGGATACCGCGTTTGCCGCCGTCGATCCAGACTCGGCGGCGAAGTACCTCTTCACATCCGGGTCCACCGGCATGCCGAAAGGGGTAATCAATACCCACCGGATGCTGTGCGCCAATCAGCAGATGAACGTCCAGCAAATCCCGTTCTATGCCGAAGTTCCACCGGTGCTCGTCGACTGGCTGCCCTGGAATCACACTTTCGGGGGCAACTTCTGCCAGGGATTGGTGTTGAAGACGGGCGGGACCTTTTACGTCGATGAGGGGAAACCGGCACCCGGTCTGATCGAGAAGACGGTCGCCAATCTCCGGGAGATTTCACCGACCGCCCATTACAACGTGCCCGTCGGCTACGGCATGTTAATGCCTTATCTGGAGCAGGACCAAGAGCTACGCGAGACCTTCTTCAAGGATTTGGGCTTCATCTTTTATGCGGCCGCGGCGCTGTCGCAGGATTTGTGGCAGCGGCTGGAGAAACTGGCATTGGACACGGTCGGCGAACGGATCGTTATGGCGTCGGCCTTTGGTTCGACCGAATCCGCGCCGATGATCACCGCGACCCACTGGATCATCGATCATGCCGGCAATGTGGGCGTGCCGGCCCCGGGGATAGAGGTCAAGCTCGCGCCGGTGGCCGAGAAAATGGAGATTCGCGGCAAGGGTCCAACCATCACCCCCGGTTATCTCGGCCGCCCCGATCTTACCGAGGCGGCGTTTGACGAGGACGGCTTTTTCAAGTTCGGTGACGGCATGCGGTTAGAGGACCCGGACGACCCGACCAAGGGTCTGCTGTTCGATGGCCGGGTAACCGAGGACTTCAAGCTGGACACGGGAACCTGGGTGCATCCCGGCGTGCTGCGGCCCGATCTGATCGCCGCCGCGGCACCGGCCATCCAGGACGCCGTCGTCTGTGGCCACGACAAACCGTTTATCGGCCTTCTGGTTTGGCCCAATCCCGTCGGCTGCCGTGAAATCGGCGGCTTGGTCGGAGACGTGTCTGCGGACGACATCGCCGCTAATTCGGCGGTCCGCGATTTCATTGCCGGGAAGCTGGCGGCCCACAACCAGGAAGCGGGCGGCTCCAGCCGTTCGGTGAAACGGGTTCTGTTGATGACCGAGCCGCCGCAGATCGATGCCAACGAGATCACCGACAAGGGCTACGTCAATCAGCGGGCAACCCTCGACCGGCGGGCGGATCTCGTTGCCAAACTCTACGAAGCCCAACCCGGCGACGATGTCATTCAAGTTGGATAACCGATGACCGGCGTACCAGCGCCGTCCCGCGACCGACGCCTGTTCGGCATCGGCTGCATGATCATCGGCATGTTCGGCATGGGCGGTGTCGATGCTTCGGGCAAATGGCTGGTGGGCGCCGACTATCATGTCTTTCAGGTGCTGGCGGTCCGGGGCTGGTTCATTGTCGTGGCGTTCCTCATTTGGGCGGCGGCGACGGGCCGGCTCGCCGAATTGCCGACCAAGCGTCCCGGCGGCCATTTTATCCGCCTGCTCCTGGCGTTCCCGGGACCCGCACTGATGTTCACGGCACTGATATATATGCCCCTGGCCGATGTGACGGTGATCGTCTTCGGCTCGACTTTCATGACCGCGGCGCTGTCGGTTCCTTTGTTCAAGGAACACATCGGTATTCACCGCTGGTCGGCCATCTTCATGGGGTTCGCGGGCGTGGTCATCGCGTTGCGCCCGGGGGCGGGGGTTTTCGAGCCGGCCGCTATCCTGGCGCTCGTGGCGGGGCTGTCTTTTGCGACAATCAACCTCACGGCGCGCTGGCTGCGGGAGACTGAATCGACGCTGCGGCTGGTGTTCTATGTCATGTTGGGGATGATGCTGATCGGAAGCGCCGCGCTCCCCTGGGTCTGGAAGCCGATGCCGCCGGAGCACGTGGCCATCTACGCGGCCATGGGCGTGTTCACCCTGATCGGCTACGCGGGCATGACCCAGGCCTTCGTCGTCGCCCCGGTGGGCGCCGTGGCGCCCTTCGAATATACGGTGCTCCTGTGGGCCGTAATTCTAGGCTTCATCATTTGGGGGGATGTGCCGGATGCTTTTGTCTGGACAGGCGCCGCGCTGATCGTCGGCAGCGGACTGTATATGTTGTATCGCGAAGCGCGGGCCGAGGCGGCGGCGAGAGAACAGCGGACCGGCGCCGTTTGAACTCGGGCCCGGCAAGCGGTTAAATAGCCGAAACACCGGGAGCAGCGTCCGGATGGACGGGTCATTCTCATTTAGCCTCGAAGACAAATACACCTCCGACGACGGCCGCATTTACGTGACCGGCGTGCAGGCTCTCGTTCGATTGCCATTGGTTCAGCATCGCCGGGACAAGGCTGCGGGGCTGGATACGGCCGGGTTCATCTCCGGATATCGCGGCTCGCCGCTCGGCGGATACGACACGGCCCTGTGGCAGGCGCAGCAGCACCTGGATGCACACCAAGTCACCTTCCAGTCGGGCGTCAACGAGGATATGGCGGCGACCGCTTGCTGGGGCACGCAGCAATTGGGGATCAGCGAGCCCTCGAAACACGATGGAGTGTTCGCCATCTGGTACGGCAAGGGACCCGGCGTCGACCGGTCCGGCGATCCGATCAAGCACGGCAACATGGCGGGCTCGTCGAAGCACGGCGGGGTGTTGGTGCTGGCCGGCGATGACCATATGGCCAAGTCCTCGACCACGGCGCACCAGTCGGAGCAGGCGCTCATCGCCGCCATGATCCCCATCCTCAATCCGGCCAACGTTCAGGAAATACTCGATTTCGGCTTGGCGGGCATTGCGCTCAGCCGCTACTCAGGGTGCTGGGTCGGCCTCAAGTGCGTTGCCGACACGGTGGAAAGCGCCGCGTCCGTCGATGGCTCCCTGGACCGAATGCGGCTCTCCGAGCCTGGGGATTTTCGGATTCCGCCCGACGGTGTTCATTTCCGTTGGCCGGACGGTGCGGTCGCGAAGGAGGCCCGGCATGTGGACGTCAAGCTCAAGGCGGCTCAGGCCTTCGTCCGTTGGAATAAGCTCGATCGTCAGACCCATGCCTCAAGGACCAAACGTCTCGGCATCGTTGCGACGGGCAAGGCATGGACGGATGTCTGCCAGGCCTTCGAAGAGCTGGGTCTGACCGACCGGCAGGTGGCTGACCTCGGCATCAACGTGTTCAAGGTGGCGATGTCCTGGCCACTGGTCCCCGAGCCGGTGCGGGACTTCTGCGCCGGGCACCAGGAGATCCTGGTGGTCGAGGAGAAGCGCAATATCATCGAAGACCAGCTGGCCCGGGTGTTATTCGATCTCCCTGACGGCCAGCGTCCCCGGCTGGTCGGCAAACGGGACGAGAAGGGCCGGGCGCTGGTGCCGGAATCCGGCCAGTTGACCGGCACGCTGTTGGCGCGGATCATCGCCGGCCGCTTCCTGGATGAAGAACGGCAGAGCTGTCTCAACGACGCCCTGAGTGCGCTGTCACGGCGGACCACAGCAGAGGGCCGCAATGCCGATCTTGGCGAGCGAAAGCCCTGGTTCTGCGCCGGCTGTCCCCACAACACCTCGACCAAGGTGCCGGAGGGGTCCAGTGCCCTCGCGGGTATCGGATGTCATACGTTGTCGGTCTATATGGACCGCTCGGTCGGTGCCTATACCCATATGGGCGGCGAGGGTGGCACCTGGGTCGGCATGGCACCGTTCACAACGACGGGGCACATGTTCCAGAACATGGGCGACGGCACCTACTATCACTCGGGCCTGCTGGCGATACGTGCCGCGGTCCGGGCCGGGGTCAATATCACCTACAAGATCCTGTACAATGATGCCGTCGCGCTGACCGGCGGCCAGACGGTCGAGGGCGATCTGACGCCGGCGGATATTACCCGTCAGCTTCGCGCCGAAGGTGTGCGCCGCATCCAGGTGGTCACTGACGAGCCCGAAAAGTACCCCGAAGATACCCCCTTCGCCGAAGGGGTGGAGGTCCATGAGCGCCACGAGCTGGACCGGCTGCAGCGCGAGCTCCGGGAGGTGCCGGGCATCACGGCCATCGTTTATGACCAGACCTGCGCCGCGGAGAAGCGCCGGCGGCGCAAGCGCGGCACATTCCCCGATCCGGATCGGCGCATGTTCATAAATGAACTGGCCTGCGAGGGATGCGGCGATTGCGGCGAGACGTCCAACTGCGTGGCGGTGCGTCCCGTCGAAACGCCATTTGGCCGCAAACGGGCCATCGACCAGTCTTCCTGCAACAAGGATTTCACCTGTCTCGACGGATTTTGCCCCAGCTTCGTGACGGTCCGGGGCGGCACACTCAGGAAGGCCGCCAAGCCGGAAACGGCATCAGGTGACGATCCGGCGGCCGGCCTTCCGCTTCCCGCCATCGCCGGATTTGATGTCAGCTGCAACGTGCTTTTGGGCGGTATCGGCGGGACGGGGGTGATTACCGTCGGCGCGCTGCTCGGCGTTGCCGCGCATTTGGACGGCCTCGCGGTATCGGTTCTTGATCAGACGGGACTGGCACAGAAGAACGGTGCGGTGGGTTCCCACGTGCGGATCGCCCGGTCGGTCGGGCACTTGGCCGCGACGCGCATTGGTGCCGGCATGACGGATGTTCTTCTCGGTTTCGACATGATCACCGCGGCGAGCCAGGAGATGATATCCACTCTGTCACGGGATCGTAGCCATGCGGTCGTGAATTCCCATCTGGTGCCGCTGGCGAGCTTTGCGGAGCAGCCTGATATGTCCATCGATGGCGGCGGATACCGGGATGCCATCTCGGCACAGATCGGCGCCGAGCGCGCCACGATGCTGAACACGACCCATCTCGCGGAACGGATTATGGGCGATTCGATCATGTCCAACATCTTCATGGTCGGCTTTGCGCTCCAAAAAGGATATCTCCCGGTTTCACCCGGTGCACTGCAGCAGGCGATCCGCCTCAACGGTGTCGCGGTGGAGGCCAACCTGCGGGCGCTCGCCTGGGGACGGGTCGCCGCCGAGGACCTGTCCCTGGTGCTGGAACTGGCCGGCGGCGAAGGGGATACCCAACCGCCCGAGACCGTCGATCAGATTGTCGAACGGCGGGTGAAATCCCTGACGGCATATCAAAATGCCGGCTTCGCCGAGACCTATGGCTCAGCGGTCGCACGGGTCCGCCACGCCGAAGCCGCCATAGTGCCCGGCCGCACGGATTTGACCGAAGCGGTGGCCCGCTCGCTTTACAAGCTGATGGCGGTAAAGGACGAGTATGAAGTGGCCCGGCTGTTTACCGATGGCCGCTTCGAGGCGAAACTTCGCGAACAATTCGAGGGCGATTTCAAGATTGCCTTTAACTTCGCGCCGCCGATGTTCGCCAAGATCGATCCGGTGACCGGCCGACCCGAGAAGATGGCGTATCCGGCGCCGTGGTATTTTGCCCTCCGATTGTTGGCCAAACTGAGGGGCCTGCGGGGCACGGCGCTCGACATCTTCCGCTACTCCAAAGACCGCAGGCTGGAGCGAAGGCTGCTCTCGGCTTACCAGGAAACGCTGGAAGATATCCTGTCGAACCTGAATGCGGCCAATTATGAGACCGCCGTCGAGCTCGCCGCGTTGCCGCAGTCGATCCGCGGGTATGGTCCGGTCAAGGACACGCACGCGGAGGCGGCACGGGAGAAAGCGAAGACCCTTCGTGAATCGTTCCACCAAACCCGTGCGGAGGCCGAGGCGGCCGAGTAGTTAGAGACCGATCCTTTCTCCGGCAGCCGCGATGCGTTTTAGCCGCTCGACGATGGGCGGCTCCAGGAATTGGCCGTCGATCATTACCGCCGCCTGATCCTGGGCGTCGAACTTGGCGATCAGCCCGCGGGCCTCGGCGACCTCTTCGGCGGTTGGTGAAAACACGCCGTTGACCGCCTCCACGTGTTTGGGGTGGATCAAGGATTTGCCGGTGAAGCCGAGTTTCCGTACCGCCTTGGCTTCCGCGGCCAGCCCGTCCAGGTCCTGAATATCGAACCAGGGCGCATCGAGCACGTCGATGCCGGCGGCGCGCGCTGCCGCGACAAGCCGGGACCGCGCGTAGAGCAACGGTTCCCACGCATGCTCGGCGCGGAGGTCGAGGGCCATATCCTGGGAGCCCAGCATGATGAAACCCACCCGCTCGTCGGCGGACGCGATTTCGAAAGCCGCTTCGAGTCCGCGCGCGGACTCGATCAACGGGTGGATGAGCATTTCGCGGCCCTTGGTGGCGTCGGCAACGGTACGCACGTGGTCCGGATCGCCGCACTTGGGGATCACCACGCCGTCCGGCCGCGCATCGGCTTCGGCGAGGGCGGCGAGATCGGCTCGTCCGGCGGCGGTTTCCACCCCGTTGATACGCATCAGGCGCTCGACGGAACCGTCATGCGTGTCGGCGAAGACGGCCAAGGTGTTGGCGCGGGTTGCATCCTTCGCGTCCGCGGCGACTGCGTCTTCCAGATCAATGCAAACGATGTCGGCACCGCTGGCGAGCGCCTTGGGATATATTTCGATGCGGGCGCCCGGCATGTAGAGCAGGGTGCGGCGGACGGGAACGGCCATTTCAGTCATCCGCCCATTATGGGTGCCGGGGTGCCTCGATTCCACCGTCGTTTCCTGATAGCCCTAGGCCGAAGACAATTGAAGGAGATGGACCATGGCGGGTCCGCTGGAAGGTCTATTGGTGGTCACCCTGGAACAGGCGGTGGCCGCGCCCTATTGCACCTCGCGGCTGGCGGATGCCGGCGCCCGTGTCATCAAGATCGAGCGCGAGAGCGGTGATTTCGCCCGCGCCTATGACAGTGTCGTTCATGGTGAAAGCGCCTATTTCGTGTGGCTCAACAGGGGGAAGGAAAGCATCGTCCTCAACATCAAGGATGACGATGACCAGGCGCTCCTTCACCGGATGATCTCCGGAGCGGATGTATTCGTCCAAAACCTGATCCCCGGTGCCGCCGATCGGGCCGGATTCGGCGCTGAGGCGCTCCGCGAGGCGCATCCGCATCTCATCACCGTCGACATCTCCGGTTACGCGGAGGAGGGCCCCTCGAAGGACATGAAGGCCTATGACATGCTGGTCCAGGCCGAGACGGGGCTCGCCTCCATCACAGGAACGCCCGAGGCGCCCGGCCGCGTCGGGGTCTCGGTTTGTGATATTTCCGCAGGCATGTACGCCTATTCCGCCATCCTGGAGGCGGTGATTTCCCGCCAACAAACGGGCAAGGGGCAGGGGATCAGGGTCTCCCTTTTTGATGGTATGGCCGATTGGATGGCGGTGCCGCTGCTCCACAACGACTACGGCGGCAAGGCGCCGGATCGGGTGGGACTTCGCCATCCCTCCATTGCCCCCTATTCGAACTTCCGGTGTGCCGATGGCGGCCTCCTGGTTCTATCGATTCAGAACGAACGGGAATGGGCATCATTTGCCGCCGACATTCTCGGCCGCCCCGAATATGCGAATGAGGGCCCCTTTTCGAACGCGGCGCTGCGGGTGGAGAATGTCCAACGGCTGGAGGCCGAGATCCAGTCCGTGTTCGATCAATATGACCGCGAAAATATGGCGGCGAAACTCCTGAACGCGGGTATTGCGTTCGGCCGGGTCAACTCGGTGGCCGAGTTTTCCGATCATCCCGATCTGCGCCGTATCGAAGTTGACACCGCGACCGGGCCCGCCGCGATCCCCGCGCCGCCCGCGCGTTTGACGGGCATGCCTCGGAAACCGGGGCCGGTCCCGTCTCTCGGCGAACACAGCACTGCGCTTCGCCGGGAATTCAGCGCCTAGGCTGGATGAGGCTCATCCCCCATGGCAATATACGGGCCTATTTCAGGGGGAACCCAAAATGATTGTTAATTCTTTGGATCACTGGTCCATCGCATCGAAGCGATTGGAAGACAGCAGAAGGTTCTACGAGGACATTCTCGGTCTGGAGGCCGGCTTCCGGCCCAAGCTGAAATCCACCGGCTATTGGATGTATGCCGGGGACAAGGCAATTATTCATTTGGTCAAAGACGAGAGCGAGGACCTGGATGGCACGCCGCTGCCCGAGCGCCAGGGCACCAAGGAAGATATGGAAGACAGTGGGATCGACAACCACATCGCCTTCACCATCGAAGACGCAGATGAGGTCCTGAACCTGCTGAAGGATCGCGATATCGGTTATTGGGACCGGGACCTGTCGGACCGCGGCCTCTATCAAATTTTCATCAAGGATCCCAACGGGGTGATCCTCGAACTCAACTACTATTCGACGTAGCCCCACTCGCCGGCTTCGGCGACAACGACGGGGCCGGGCTCCAAGAGATTGTTGACCGTTTTGCCGGCAAGCGCGCCGTCGGCGGAGGCTCTTCATCCGTTTCGGTTGTGCAAGCCCGATCGCTTGACTTTCATCTCTCCGCATGGTGCCGTGATCCGATAAAAATGAGCATGATCCGCGGCCATTTTTTTGGCCGAATTCCAGGGGAGGAAGGATCCGCGGATGGTCACCAATTTGCTGGTCGTCGATTCCGAGGCGGACTTTTATCGCGGCCATCTCTCGCCACTTTTTCCGGACGTCGGTTTTCTTTTGGCGCCCGATGGCGAGGCGGCGGAGGAGTATCTTCCGGCCGCCGAAATCCTGTTTTCCATCGGCCGGTGGCTAACCCCGGAGCGTCTTGCGATGTGTGAGAAGCTCAAATGGATCCAGTGCAACATAACCGGCACCGATCACCTGACCGATTTGCTCAAGGCGCGGCCCGACATTCTGTTGACCAACGGCCGGGGCATTCACGGATCCCAGATGTCGGAGATTACGGTTCTCCATATGATGGCCATGTATCGGCAGGTCGGCCGGCTTGCGCGAAACCAGCGGGACCATGTGTGGGAACGGTTTTTGCCCAGGGTATTGGACAACCGCGCGGCGGTCATATTGGGCGTCGGCTCCATCGCCGAGCATCTGGCCGGTGTCCTCAAGGCGTTTGGGATGACCGTCCATGGGATCTCGGGTTCGCCGCGGGAGGTGCCCAACTTCGATCGAATTTACGGTCGTGACGAACTGCTCGAGGCGGCAGGGGAAGCAGACTTCTTCATTGTCCTCGTGCCGTTCACGCCGGAAAACGACAAGATTGTGAACGCCGACGTGTTCGAGGCCATGAAGCCGACGGCCATGCTGGTGAATGTGGCCCGCGGCGGCGTGGTCGATGAGGCGGCTCTCATCGACGCGCTCAACAGCGGCCAAATATCCGGGGCGGGTCTAGACGTATTCGAGACCGCGCCGCTGCCCGATAATAGTCCGCTTTGGGATATGGAGAACGTATTCATTACGCCGTTTACCGGCGGACGCAGCGATCAATACGAGCAGAATCTGCTGACTATTCAGGAACCCAATCTCCGTGCCTACTTGGCAGGTGACCGGGATAAGATGATCAACATTGTTTCCGGCGGTTGAGCGCCGGTCCAGGGAAGGGAGAATACCGTGGTTGAAATGTCCGAACGTCTGAGCATGCCGTTGTCCAACGCCGAGATGGAGCGTCGCTGGACAGCTATTCGCAGCGCGATGGAGGATGCAGGTGTCGACGTCCTCCTCATGCAAAACAACAACGACCACATGGGCGGCTACTGCAAATACTTTACCGACATTCCAGCCACAAATGGCTATCCGCAGACGGTCGTTTTTCCGCGCGACGATGCGATGACCTTGATCCATCAGGGTCCGTTCGGCGGCGACCGGGAAATTCCCGTCGAAGGCGACGGCATCCACCGCGGTATCAAGCGCCTGATGACCACCCCCAGTTTTGCTTCGGCTCCCTTCACCGCGGATTACGACCCCGAACTCGCCGCCAAGGCGCTCGAACCCTATCAGGGGGGGACCATCGGCCTTCTGGGGACCTATCAAATGTCGTTTGCCATGGTCGACTACTTGAAGCGGGGCAATTTCTCCAACACGAACTTCGTCGACTTTTCGGATGCCGTCGACCGCATCAAGGTGATCAAGAGCCCGGAAGAAAAGGAACGGGTGAGGGGTTGCGCGGCGCAGCAGGTGGAAGCCATGAAGGCCGCCATCGAGGCGATCGAGCCTGGTATGCGCGATTCGGATGTTGCCGCCGTGGCCCGCCACAAGGGCGAAAACCTGGCAAGTGAGCAGGGGATCTATTTGTGCTCATCGGCGCCGCTCGGAACCCCCGCGCCAATCGGCCCACGGCACAACCAGAATCGCGTCATCCAGAAGGGCGACGTGTTCTCGCTGCTGGTCGAGAATAACGGCCACGGCGGCTTTTTCACCGAAATCGGCCGCACCATTGTTCTCGGCAAGGCAAGCCAGGAAATGAAGGACAATCTCGAGCTCGTCCTCGAGGCCCAAAAGCACACACTGGGCCGGTTGAAGCCGGGCGCAGACTGCAAGGAAATCTGGGATGCCCACAACGAGTGGCTCGAAGAGCGGGGGAAGCCGAAGGAGTCCAGGCTCTACTGCCACGGCCAAGGCTACGATTTGGTGGAACGGCCCCTGGTCCGCTTCGATGAGCCGCTGAAGATCCAGAAGGATATGAACCTGGTTTGTCACCCCGGATGGGTCGGCGACGGGGCGTTCAACTGGATTTGCGACAACTACATCATCGGCGATGACGGGCCGGGCGCCTCGATCCACGAATTCCCGCAGGAAATCATCGAGGTGGACGTTTAGCCCCTTTCCTCTCCGGGGGGGCGTGCGGCGGAATTACCGAACCCGTCGAAATCCAACACCTCCAGAAGGTTGGGGAGGCTCGTCAGGTCCGCCGGGAGGACAACATTTGTCCGGCGTTTGGCAAGCACCGTAAGCTGTTGGAGATACCTCTCGGCCAGTTGAAGGCGCACGGATGCTTCGCCGCCTCTTGATCCGTCGATGGCAGCGGCAACTTTCTCGATGGAAGTCGCCGTCGCCTCGGCGATGGCGAGGATTTGCTGTGCCGTTCCCTCGGCTTCGTTGACCATCTTCTGCATTTCGCCTTCGGAGAGATTGATGGCTTCCAGGCGTTGACCTTCCGATTTGTTGATCAGGCTCTGGCGCTCGCCTTCGGCCCGTGCGACGATCGCGCGCCGCTCCCGCTCGGCCGTCACCTGTCGCTCCATTGCTTCGTGGACCGTCAGCGGCGGGGTCAGATTCTTGATTTCGTAGCGGTGCACCTGGATTCCCCAGGCTTGGCCCGCGCGATCCAGCACTTCGACCACGCGCGAACTGATTAAGTCGCGTTCCTCAAACGTCCGATCCAGTTCAAGGGTGCCGATCACCGACCGGGTGGTGGTTTGGGCCAGTTCCATCGCCGCAACGGCGTAGCTGGTGGCACCATAGCTGGCCATGACCGGATCGATGACAGACAGATACATTACCCCATCCACTTCGACACGCACCTCGTCCTTGGTGAAGCATTCCTGCGGCGGCACCTCGATGGTCTGCTCCTTCAAATCCTGAATGAACGCGACCCTGTCGATGAACGGGATGAGGGCGTGAAATCCCGCTGCCAGCGTCTTTTGGTACTTGCCCAGTCGCTCGACCACATATGCGCTCCGTGTGGGTACCAGACGGATCGAGGTGAAGAATTTGAAGATCAGGACAATGAAGACGATGCCCCAGACAACGAAATTCACCGAGTCCATGACCGAGATGTCTTCGAACAAAGCCAAAAACTGTTCCATATTCTTTCTCCTCTAATCCCTGTTCTGGTTCCAGGGTCCGAGTTGGGGTGGCGGCTCGGTATTTCCGTCGGGTTCCGGCCTTTCGGAACCGGCTGAACCGTTGTCGTCGAGAACGCCCTCGCCGTTCCCGGTGATAGTCGCCAGTCCTTCGAAGAAGCCCCTGACGTTGGCAAGTTCCAAGGGGATAACAGACACGTCCGACTTGGCGGCAATCTGGCCGAGTGTGTCGATGTAACGCTCAATGATTTGCATATTGAGCGCGGACGACCCGCCGGGCTTGGAGATCGAATCGGCGATTAACTCGGTGCTCTTCGCCGTTGCCGCGGCGATCAGAGCGATGGATTTAGCCTCGCCCAGCGCCTCGTTTATGCGCTTCTGCTTTTCGCCTTCGGAAATGTTGATTTCCGATTGCCGTTCACCTTCGGATACAGCCACCATGGCCTGCTTTTCGGCATCGGCGTTTGTTACTTCGGCGCGTTTTTCGCGCTCCGCTTCCATCTGCTTTTCCAGTGTCGTCATGACATGCTGGGACGGCGTGATGTTCTTCAGCTCATATCGCAAGACCTTCACCCCCCATGGTGTCGAGGCCTTGTCGATCTCCTTGACAATCGAGGCGTTGAGGGTCTCGCGTTCGGCAAAGGTTTGACCCAGGGACAACTTGCCGATTTCCGATCGCATAGTGGTTTGGGCCAGGTTGATGCCGGCCAGCCGGTAATTGCCGATCCCGTAACTTGCGCGTTGCGGGTCCATGACTTTGAGGTACACCAGTCCGTCGACGTCGACCTGAATATTGTCGCGCGTAATGCAGCTTTGACTGGGAATATCAATCACCTGCTCGCGGATTTCATGGCGATAGGCAATTCGGTCGAAGATGGGAATCAGGAAGTGAATACCGGGATGCAAGACCCTTTTGAACTTTCCCAGCCGCTCCACGACACCGGCCTCGCGCATGGGGATGATCTTGACGGTCATCCAAAGCACCACGCCGGTGATGATCAATAAGAATGTCAATGCGGTTACCATGGTGTTCCTCCTTACCTAGGGAGCGGACGATGGCGGACCATCGACAGGGTCGCCTGTTGCGGGTTCGACCACCCAAGCCGTGTTCTCGCGAATCACCAGTTTGGCCTCGCTGCCCGCCTTGATCGTCCGGTCGTAGCATCGGGCGGGCCAGGTGGTTCCGCGGTACATAATTCGGCCGTCCTCACCGGGCCGGATGGTCTCGGTGACGGTCACGACGGTTTCCATCGCTTCGGCGTCTTCGTCGGTGTTGTGCCATTCTTCATCTCCGCCGGCGTACTTCTGGATGAGGCCGCGCAGCGCGAGGATGAGAATGAGAGAGGTGATGAACCAGGTCGTGAAGGCGGGAATGAGGCCGTCGATGAGACCGAGCCACAAACCGCCGGCGACGACGAGTGCTCCGGCACCCAGAAAAACCAGTATTCCGCCCGGAACGACGAGCTCGAGAAGAATGAGGACAATGCCGGCACCAAGCCACCAGAGTGTCATGAGTATTCCTTATCCCTGTCCGGATCGGATTGCGCCCGGTCTTCGGTGATCGTTTGAGTATTACAGATTTTGTTCACGCTTGGCGCGAATTCGCTCCAGGACGTTTCCGGCCGAAGACTCGCGACCCAGGATCCCGGCGTCTCGCAGGCGCTGATCCAGGCTCCGGCCGTCTCCTTCCGCGGCCAGTTCTTGCGCCGCGTTCATTCGGTCCGTGTGTTCCTGCTGCCGCCGTTTGATGCGTTCCAGCGATGCTGTTGCAGAGGTCATCGACGCTTGTGATCCCGAGAATTTACTGCCCGCGGCCGCGTTGGCTTTTTGAATCCGCTCGGTCGCCTTGATCAGTCCGACCTGTCGGGACATAGAGAGTATGTTGCGCTCCGTGGACTTAACTTGGCGCTTCAGGCGGTTCACGCCTGTCACATATTCGCTCTCGGCTTGCTCCTGCAGCCTTAGTTCTTCCTCGAACTCGGCGATCCGTGCGCAAATGTCCTCCGCCAACTCCGCTTCGCCTTTATCGAGCGCCTTGTTGGCATATTCCTCATGCTCGGCGACCGCGCCCCGCAACCGCTGAACGTCACGCGCCACCCCGGCGTGCTCGGCCATGACCTTGGTGAGCTGCTCTTTTGCTTTTGCCAGTTCCTTCCGCGCATCGCGCATTTCCTGATCCAAAATTCTGAGTGCCTGATGATCGACAATCGCCTCGCCCGCTTCATTGGCGGCACCTTTCATGGCGGTGAAAAGCTTGGTCAGTACGGTCATTTCATCCTCCTTATGCATCCGAGGTCAGGTAGGGGGCGATGATCTCGATTGCCTCCAATGTGTTGTCGCTGAGTACTTCGAGCTCCGTGGTGATGTGGTCGAGGGTTGAGTTGGCCGCCAAAGCGCCGAACAGGACATAACGATCGCGTATCTTCCCGAAGGAGGAGAGCTGGAGGGAAACGTTCAGTTCCAATAGAGCCGCCAGCATCTCGGTCCGGGAGTCGGGACGAACCTGGGTCTCGTCCCAGAGATAAGTCACCGCGAGCAGTTGCTCGCCGTCGAACCAGACAAGAATCGGAAACTCCACCCGGTCTTCGACGACGACCTCCAACGCGTCTTCACCGTCCAAATTTGCGACGGCGAGCCCATAGCCGTTGGCCGACGTATGGTCGTTCAGGATTTCACGCAATAAATCGAAATTCATGACTTCCTCGTTGGTGTTCACTTGAACCATTGGCGGTATGTCCGGAACGATCCCGTCGCGCAGCAGCCGCTCGATTCGTCTCAAAGCCGTCCGATGTTCCAGCGGAATCCACACCTCGACGGGAGCCAATCCTTCGTCTCTCATCCTTTGGCGCTGTCGTCGCTTACGCTCAGCAACCGTCATGCGCGGCTTACGGACTATGGGTTCTTTCACGTTTCTCAACCATTAGAATGTGACCGGTCACGTGTGACTGTCAAAATATAGGGATATGTGACAGTCACGTCAAGAGAAATGTGACAGTCACGCAGATCGCGGACTTTTTTGGCTGTATTCGCCCGGATGATGTGCCGCCAAGCGGCCGGACGGCCAAACACCGGAACCGCGGGATGCGGATGGCGGCGCTGACCGGTCAGGTACATCGTTTTGGATCAAATGTGGCGATTTGTTCGCTGGCTCCATCGACCGAGCATGTTCATTTTTGTATTCTGGACCGATAGCGGTGCCGTAACCGGGAAAAAAGGGAAAGCAGTATGGTTGACGCGCCGGACGGCAACCGGGGAGCCGGGAAGGGTTCGAATGACATCATTTCCACCGGCCTGACGCTCGCTTCGGCGCTGTTCTTGTGCGCCATGATGGTCATTACCTTTGCCGACGTCATTGGCCGCTATTTTCTCAACGCGCCGGTTACCGGTGCGCACGAGATCATCGCTTTTCTTCTGGGGCTTACCGTGTTCACCGCGTTCGCGCTGGTGACTAGAGATCGCGGGCACATCACCGTCGGCCTCTTCGAACGCTTTTTCAGGGGACGTATCCGGTTCGTTCAGCGACTGGTGGTGTTGCTGGGGACGCTGGCCGCTGTCGCCTTTGTCTCGTTCTTGATGTTCGATCAGGCCGAAACCATGCGCGAGGCCGGGTTCTTGACCGAGTATCTCGATTTGCCTCAGGCGCCCATCGTCTATGTGCTGGCGGCCCTGGCCGGACTTGCGCTGCTGATATTTCTCGGCACCATCTTGGGCTATTTGCGCCGGGGCGGGGATCCCGAGGAGCCAACGGCGTAGAGCCGGCGGCACGGGAAACGTGCGGGGGCATTCGTGACAGTCGCACTCATCGGCGTTGCCGTTCTGCTGGTGATCCTGTTCGTCGGAATGCCTCTCGGCATGAGTCTGATGGCCGTCGGGTTTTTTGGCTTCGCCTTCGTCCATCCAAACGGATTTGATGCGGCCATATCGGTTGCGGGCCAGCAGGTGCTCGACCTCGCGTTGAACTTTCAATTTTCGGTTCTGCCGCTGTTCATCCTGATGGGCGTTTTCGTCGCCCGGGCCCAGTTGTCGGACGACCTGTATGAGACCTCCAACAAATGGCTGGGACATTTCCGTGGCGGCCTGGCAATGGCCACGGTCGCCGCCTGCGGCGGATTCGCGGCGGTATCCGGTTCGTCGGCCGCAACCGCGGCCACCATGGCCAAGGTAGCGGTTCCGTCCATGCGGCGTTTCAAATATTCCGACAGCTTTTCCGCAGGTACGGTCGCCGCCGGCGGAACCATGGGCATCCTCATCCCGCCGTCGGGCGCCCTTATCATTTATGGCCTGTTGACCGAAGAGGACGTTGCCAAGCTTTTCATGGCTGGTGTCGTTCCCGGCCTGGTCACCGTCATCGCCTATATTTCCGTAATCCGGTTGGTCACCGCCATTTGGCCCCATGCGGGCCCGCCCGGCGAGCGGGCGCCTTGGGATGAACGGTGGCGTTCCCTCTACAAGATTTGGGGCGTCCTGTTCCTTTTCCTCCTGATCATGGGCGGAATTTTCCTCGGGGTATTTACCTCGACCGAGGCAGGCGGCATCGGCGCGGTCGGCGCGCTGGTTTTTGCAATTGTCCGAAGGAAGATGTCCTGGCGGATATTCGTCAACAGCCTCATCGAGGGCGCCCGGACGACGGCAATGATTTTCACCGTCGCATTCGGGGCGCTGATCCTAAATCAGTTCGTCAATATTTCCGGCATGCCGGAAGACGTGCTGCGTTTCATCGAGGGACTGGAAGCGACACCGCTCCAGGTGGTCCTGGTGATTTTGGCGTTCTACGTCATCCTCGGCATGTTCATCGAGGGGATCGCGATGATCTTCCTCACTGTACCGATCTTCGTGCCGGTCATCTCCCAGTTGGGATTCGAGTTCCACGATGTGCTCATCTGGTGGGGCATCGTCCTGGTCATGGTGGTCGAGGTTTCGCTGATCACGCCGCCCATTGGGCTCAACGTCTTCATCTTGAAGTCGATGCTGCCGGAGGTCCCTCTGACCTCGATTTTCAAAGGCATCGCCCCGTTTTTCTGCGCCGATTTAGTGCGCCTGGCCATCGTCGTTTTCTTCCCGCCGGTGGCGCTGTGGTTGCCGAGCATCATGTACAACTGACCACACGACCGGGTGGGTGACATTAGTTAGTGCCGAATCCGGAATATGCCTCCGGGTATGTCCGCCTGGCATTTGATGGAGGCGTCCCGGGGGGCCGCGCTTGCCATGCTCGCCCTATTTGCGGCCCCCATTGGCAGTGCGGCAAACGCCCAATCCCCGGCCCGGGAGGTTTCGGTCGTCCATGCCGTCGAACGCGGCGCGGATTTGGTCAATGACTATCCGGTTCGGCTCTTAAGGCTCGCCCCCTCCAAGCCGCGGCGGCCCTGCCCGGCGGTGAAATCGCCCGGGTTCATGGGCGGGGAAGAGGTGCGGCAACAGATCGAGGCCGGCGACAACCCTCGGATGTCGGCTGAGACCAAGGCGGTCTCCGATCGCTTCCGGTTCGGAAACCAGACCCTACCCCGCCGCCACTTCGGCATGGATGTCGAGCAACGGACCCACGGTTTTGGCGGGCCGTCGTCCAAATCCGCATTCCGTCGCGACACCGTAGCCGGACACGTACTTGTCGGCAGTCGTCATCCGTCTGCGCGTGCCCTCAACCCCGTCGGTGTCGTGGATGAGACCGAGGAACAACTGCGTCTCCGGCCTCAATGACAGGTTGGCGAGCGCTTCGAAGTAAGCCTCGTCGTCCCGTTCCACCGGAACCGGCATGTGGATCCAGTCGATGTTACGGCCCGCGCCGGCGGACAGGCGGTTGGCGAGATCCACCATGGGAGCCATGTCGCGGGGCTCGATGAAATGCTTGCCGCCAAATGATCCGTAGCAAAAGTGATAGCCCATCTCGATGTCCGCCGGGACGGCGTCGCCACATTTGATCAACCGCTCGGCGATCCCGTCCTGGTGGAACGGGAAGTAGGTCTGTCGCGCGCCATCGAAGGCCTGCATGTCATGCGCGTTGTCCCACTGCCAGGCGATCTGGTCGTGAGGCAATGCGTCGGCAACCTGTTCGATTTCCCGCAGCATGCGGGACTCGTAAGCGGGTTCCACCAAGATCCGATGGCCGGGCGCGATGGCCGAATTGATCACGTTGAAGGGTGACGGCACGGCGATCAGGAACTTAATGTCTTCGCCGATCCTGCCCGCCTCCTTCAGTTTTTCGAATTCGGCATAGCTCTCGATGGCGCAGTCCGCGTAACCGAGCGGCCGCATCTCCAAATCCTTGGGCGAGACGTTTTCCTTGATCCGGAACCAGGTGGTATGCGCCATGGCCTGCCCGGTGCCGGTCACCGCTGTTGCATTGCGGTAGTCTCCCTCGGACTCGACCGCATCCATCTGGGGGTGATCGGCGAAGACACTATCTTGCCATCTGATCCAGGCGAGGCGCTCGCCGGTCTCGCCGTCGGGAATTCGTTTACAGGCGCCGCCAAGCTTCTCGGCAACGGTCTCGAACACTTCATGGGCATCGGCCAGCGGAATGCTGCCGCATAAATGGATTTCCCGTGCGGGCATTTTGTCCTCCCTGGATTGGTGCCGCCCTTTGAGTGGACTTTGCGCCGTCTGCACGATTAAGGTCAAGACAGGGTTTCCCATATGGCCTCACCCGGGTTGATTTTGCTGTTCCCTGCCTGGTCCCAGCGGATAGAATACCGGCAAACCTGAACATATCGGGGGTGCGAATGAGCATCGATCGGGTCGAGTCTCTGGTCTATGGCGTCGAGGACTTGGGAGCCTGCGTCCGGTTCCTGGAGGATTGGGGCTTGGAGCAGGTCGAATCCGGATTGCACGGCGCGACATTCCGCACGCCGGAAAACCAGCACGTGGTGTTGTTGGGAATTGACGATCCGGCCCTGCCGCCCAACCTCGAGGAGGGTCCGACGGTTCGCGAGACCGTTTGGGGCGTCAGCGACGAGGCGCACCTGAAGGCAATAATCGACGACCTGTCATCGGACCGGGACGTGGTCGAGGACGAGAGCGGAACCTACCATTCGATGGACGACGCGGGCCTGGGTATCGGCTTCCGGCTGAAGGATGAGTTCGACGTCGCCGGTTCGGAGCCGGTGCAGAATTTCAAGGAGTACGTGCCGCGGCTCAATGCGCGCATCGATCAGATCGATCGGCCCCGCCCCATGCGGATCGGCCATGTGGTGTTCAATATTCCGAGCACCATCCGCGAGAAGGCGGTTTCGTTTTACGCCGACCGGCTGGGATTCCGGATCACCGACGCGGTGACCGGCATGGGCGATTTCATGCGGCCCGACGGCTCGACCTATCATCATGTGCTGTTTCTTGCTCATCGCGACAGGGACGGTGCGCCGGCAAGGATCGCCTTCAATCACGTCGCCTACGAGGTTCGCGATTTCGAGGAAATCGTCATCGGCGGCAAATGGATGCGGGACCGCGGCTGGGACACGTCACGCAGTCCGGGCCGCCACAATCTGGGATCGAACCTGCACTGGTACTTCGCCTGTCCCCTGGGCGGCGAGATCGAGTACTTCTCCGACATGGACCGGATGGACGATGATTGGGAGACCCGCCACTGGGACGAGCCGCCGGTGGTGAATTTCTGGAAGGCCGAAATCGTCCTGTAATTCCCGGGCTGGCCCGCTAACATCTCTTCCAACCGTATCAATCGGCCAATTCAGGGAGGAAGTGATGTCCAAGGAAATCGTCCATGTCCCAAGCTTCAGGGAACTGAAGCGGGAAGACGGAAAGCCCATGGCGCCCATATCATCGGGCGTGAAGGCCAACGGCTTTGTATTCGTTTCCGGGATGCCGCCCGTCGATCATGAAACCGGCGGGTTTGTCACCGGCGACATCCAGGCGCAGACCCGGAAAAGTCTCGAAAACGTCCAGGCGGTTCTGGAGGCGGCGGGCTCATCCCTGGACAAGGTGGTGAAGACGACGGTGTATTGCACCAACTCCGGCTACTACCAGCAGGTCAACGACGTGTACCGCGAGTTCTTCCCCGACGACCCGCCGGCCCGGACCTTTGTCACCGTTGCGTCCTGGCCCATGGCCTTCGATATCGAAATAGAATGTGTCGCGGTGGAGTAGGACCGGCCTAAAACGCCGCGCCTTCCATGGCGGCGAAGCGGACGGCGAGGATCTCCCGGCTGGTGATCTTTCCGTCCATATCCTTGTCAACGACCATCAGCTGCTGGGCTTCGTCGAGACCCGCGGGGATCACCATCCGGCCGCCGGCCTTAAGCTGCTGGAGCAGCGCCGGCGGGATGAGTTCCGGCGCGGCGGCGGCCATGATCCGGTCATAGGGCGCATGGTCGGGCCAGCCGTTATAGCCGTTGCCGGTCCGCATGCTTATATTGGCGCACCCCGACCCATCCAACCGTTGCGCCGCCTGTTCGGCGAGTTCCGCGACATATTCGACGGTGTAGACATGCGCCGCCAGCCGGGCCAGGACGGCGGTGTGGTAGCCGAGCCCGGTGCCGATCTCCAACACCGTATGGCCGCTGTCGATCTCCAACAACTCCGTCATCAACGCCGCGATGAATGGCTGGGAGATGGTCTTGTCGTGGCCGATGGGCAGCGGCCCGTCGGCGTGGGCGTAGCCGCGGATTTCCGCCGGTACGAATTCATGGCGGGGGACCTCGACCATGGCGCTCAGGGTCCGCGCGCTCATCCGCGCAACGCCCGTCAGTTCCTTGGTCGCCTCGGTATGGGAGGCGATCAAATCGACCATCATTTGCCTGAGCGGCGTATAGGGGTCTTCCATCATGGCCCCCGGATTAAATCACGATTGGGGCGAATCTTTGGCGGAATTTGTCTCAAATTCCCGTCAGGGAAACCATTCGAGCGCCATCAAATCGGAATTTCGATATCCGGCATGGAGGCCGGACGGGCCTAGACGGTATTCCATATGTCGCCGGCGGTGATCCCACGGGAAATGGCCAAGGCGAAAACGCGGATTGTTTCCGGCGCGCCATGCCCAAGCAGATGAGCACCCGGAATCCTGCCGGTTCCGTCTTCCACCAGGACCTTCGCGCAGGCCGCCTTCCCGGCATATGTCTTCGCCGGCCGCCACGAAGCGAGGTCGTTTGATTTAACCCCGAACAGGAGGCCGCCGCCCGGCCAACCCCTATTCGTCGTAGCTGACCAGGGTCGAGCAGGGGATGTCCAATTTGGACCGGCCGTTCAAAAAGGCCAGTTCAATGATGAAGGCGGCGCCGACCACTTCGGCGCCGACCTCGCGAAGCAGCTTCGTGGCAGCCGCCATGGTCCCGCCGGTAGCCAACAGATCATCGACCAACACGACCCGCTGACCCGGTTCGACCGCGTCGGCCTGAATCTCAACCGTGTCCGTACCGTATTCGAGATCATACTCGTAGCTGATTTTTTCGCCCGGAAGCTTGCCTTCCTTCCGAACCATGATGAATCCCATGCCCAATTTGAGGGCGAGCGGGGCAGCAACAAGGAAGCCGCGGGATTCGATTCCAGCCAGGAGGTCCGGTTGATGTCGGCTTACCTCCTTGGCCAGGCGCCCCATTGTCACCTGCCAGGCATCGGCGTCGGCCAACAGAGTTGAGATGTCGTAGAAAAGGATGCCGGGTTCGGGAAAATCAGCAATTCCGCGAATATGATCCTTGATATTCATGCTTGATCCCTTAGGTTGGCCGCCGCCCAAATTTGGGACGAAATGAGGGCGCATCCTAGACTGCGCGAATTCCAGCGGCAACGTGCCTTCGGAGAATTTTCTGAATGACCTATAGGCGGCACGGTCGATGGGGACCGCGGCGACCAGGCCCTGCTGGCACCGCCCTATACTGCTCAAGCCAATGATATTGCCGAGATCGTCGGACGGCTCGGTGAGGCCGTGGACACCGCGATCGCCTCTCTCCGGGCGCGAACCGAGTTTCCATCATAAATTTAAGGGGTGTTCCCGGCGGAAACGCTGGGCTAGGCTAATTTTGCCGTGGCGCCAGACAATATTTTGGCCGCAGTAGCCAAGGTCCGCGGGTAGGCAGTTTTGATCGAGCGTCGGCTCACGGGAACATTGATTTCCGGTTTTGTCCGGGCTGTGGCGCGTACCTTCGTGTTCCGCGATCGGTCGGTTGCCTGCAGGGGGGCGGCAGTTTAGGGCCGTCGTCCGGCGCGACACGGTGATTTATCGACTACGTCATTTTGATAACCCGGGAGTAAAAGATGTTAAAGAAAGTAACTGTTTCAACTCTGGCCTTCGGTTTGGCGGCCGGCGCCTTCATGCTGTCCGCCAACGATGCCGATGCCCAGAGCAAACGGAAGTTCATCGCCATTGGCACCGGCGGCCCGACCGGCGTCTACTTCGTTACGGGTAACGCCATTTGCCGGCTGGTCCACAAGGAAGCGGCCGAAGGACGCAAATCAGGCCGTAAGCACGGCATCCGTTGTTCCGCGCCGTCCACGGGCGGGTCAAACTATAACATCGGCCAGATCCGTGACGGCGAGTTGGACTTCGGTGTCGCTCAGTCTGACTGGCAATACCATGCCTACAACGGCTCCGGTGGTCCGTGGAAAGACAAAGCCTACAAGAAAATTCGGGCAGTCTTTTCCGTTCATCCGGAACCGCTGCAGATCATCGTTCGTGGCGATTCCGGCATCAAGGGCTGGGATGATCTCAAGGGCAAGCGGGTCAACATCGGCAACCCGGGCTCCGGACAACGGGGCACCATGGAACTGCTGATGAAACAGGCCGGCTGGACCAAGAAGGACTTCAAACTCGCGACCGAACTGACGTCCACCGAGCAGTCCAAGGCACTTTGTGACGGCAAGATCGATGCTTATGTCTATACGGTTGGCGTGCCCAACGCCGGCGTGGCCATCGCCACCGACGGCTGCGGCGCCAAGATCGCCAACTTCAACAACGCTCTTGCCAAGAGCAATGTCACCTCCGCGAAGCCTTACTACGCCTGGGCGACAATTCCGAAGGGCACCTACAAGACCACCGCCGGCGATGTCACCACCTGGGGCGTCAAGGCCACCTTCGTGACCTCCGCTGATGTTCCTGCGGATGTGGTCTACGAAGTGACCCGCGCGGTTTTCGAGAACATCGGTGATTTCCGGAAGCTGCATCCGGCATTCCGCAACCTTGATCCAAAAGTGATGGTCAAGGACGGGCTGTCGGCCCCGCTGCATCCGGGTGCCGCCAAGTACTACAAAGAAAAGGGCCTGATGTAGATCTCGAAGCTGGGAGGGAGGGCCGGAAGGTCCTCCCTTTTCCCATATGTTCCCGGGGCGGATGTCCGCGGAACTGAAACAGGGGTGTGTCACAGGGGGCAGCCGTGGCCGATGTGCCGAGCGCAAATATTTCCGATGAGGAAATTCAGGCAAAAATAGAAGAGGTCGAATACACCGGCCGCAAAGCGGGTCCGACGCTTGGCTTAATTATCGGGGTGATCGCCGCGCTATGGTCACTATTCCAACTGTGGATCGCATCCCCGCTGCCGTTTCTTTTTGATTTCGGAATAATTGTTGCCGTTCCCGCCCGCGGCATTCACCTCGCGTTCGGCCTGCTGCTGGTCTACCTCATGTTCCCGGCAGCCAAAGCGCTGGCGCACAAGAGGATTTCGCCTCTTGATATCGCCCTTGCGCTGATTGGCGCCTTTGCGGCCCTTTGGGTGATGATCGATCAGGAGGGCATCACCCGGCGGCTCGGTTCTTTGCTCGAGGTGGAGTTCGCGGGCATCACCATCCCGGTCGAGTTCTTGATCGGGCTCGCCGGCATATTGTTGCTTCTGGAGGCAACGCGCCGCGCCATCGGTATCCCTCTGGTAATCGTTGCCGGCATCTTCCTGATTTATTCGGTGTTCGGCCAGTCGATGCCGGAAATCATCTCACACCGGGGCGTCTCGCCGGACCGGCTAATCGGCTATCAGTGGATGGGTGGAGAAGCCATCTTCGGCATCCCCATCGACGTTTCGGTGAGCTTTGTATTTCTTTTCGTGCTGTTCGGCGCGCTCCTCGACCGGGCGGGCGCCGGCAAATATTTCCTCGATCTGGCATTTGCCATGGTGGGCAAGTA
Organism: Rhodospirillales bacterium; assembly: GCA_965213765.1. GTDB lineage: Bacteria > Pseudomonadota > Alphaproteobacteria > Rhodospirillales > UBA2165 > JAJDXO01. Next base: position 4,007,467 of record OZ243926.1, read on the forward strand.
TCGGGGCGGTCCCGCCAAGGCGGCCATCCTCGCATCGGGTATGACCGGTCTGATCTCCGGATCGTCAATTGCCAACGTGGTGACCACCGGCGTCTTCACGATTCCCGTCATGCGCCGTACCGGCCTGCCGGCAGTCAAGGCGGGCGCCATCGAAGTCGCCGCATCCACCAACGGGCAGATGATGCCGCCGATCATGGGCGCGGCCGCGTTCATCATGGCCGAACTCATCGGCATTTCATATTTCGAAGTCATAACAGCCGCCTTTATCCCGGCGATCATCAGCTACATGGGGCTCCTCTATGTCTCGCACCTGGAGGCGATGAAGCTGGGCCTGGCCGGTCTGCCAAAGGCGGAAATACCCGTTCTGGGGAGAACGTTCCTGTCGGGTATCCACTTCATCATCCCGATCGTGATTTTGGTCTATCTGCTGATGATCGAGCGCTGGACCGCATCAAGCTCCGTGTTCTACACGATCCTGGTGATGTTCCTGATCATGGTCGCGACCCGGCTTTCGCCGTCGCAGCTTTCGCGGATCACGATGATGGTGCTTTATCTCATACCGATCGTGGTGGCCGCCGCGTTCCGCCTGAGCGGCGAACGGGCGCAACAGGCTTTATTTTGGGGGCTTGGGGCGGCGGTCGTGATCGTCGTCGTTTTGGCAATTCTTCGTCGGCAGCGCGACGGGGACGTTAGCATCCGGGTTTCCGAAGCGACCAACGAAATTGTCGGCGGCTTGATCGCCGGCGCCCGCAACATGGTCGGCATCTCCGTTGCCGTCGCGACGGCGGGAATTATCGTCGGCGCGGTTTCCTCGACCGGGCTCAACAATGCGATGGTCGGGGTGGTCGAAGCAATTTCCGGCGGCAACGTCTTCATCCTGCTCGGCTTAACCGCGGTCTTGAGCCTGATTTTGGGTATGGGTCTGCCGACGACGGCCAATTATCTCGTGGTCGCCTCGTTGTTGGCCGGCGTCCTGGTCGAACTCGGAAGCGCCGCCGGACTGACCTTGCCGCTGATCGCCGTGCATCTGTTCGTGTTCTACTTTGGTCTGATGGCGGACAGTACGCCGCCGGTGTGTTTGGCGGCATTCGCGGCCTCGGCGATCTCGCGGGCCGATCCGCTCAAGACCGGCGTTCAATCGTTCATGTACGACATTCGGACGGCCATTTTGCCGTTCGTGTTCATTTTCAACACGGAACTGCTGCTTATCGGCGTCGATAGTTTCCTGCAGGGAGTGATGATTTTCGTCGTCTCATTGATCGCGATGTTCTGTTTTACCTCGGCGGTGCAGGGCTGGCTTCTGACACGCACCAACATCCTCGATCGCGTCATCCTTCTCGTTGTCATGGTGGCTCTGTTCCGGCCCGACTTCGTCCTCAACCAGGTATCGCCGGCATTCGCGCCCGTATCCATGGACGAATTCGTTGCCGAGAGGGTCGAGGTGGAAAAAGGGCTGAAGGTCAGGGTCCACGTCACCCGGCAAACCGATTATGGAGACCGGTTGAAGCTCTTTGTCATGGAGGCTCCCGGCGGGGCCGCGGGACAGAAGGCTTTGGGCCTCGAACTCAAGAAGGAGGGCGAGGGGTTCAACGTGGCCAACCTGGCATTCAACGGTATGGCTGAGAAAGCCAAGGTCGAATTTGGGGATATTGTGACGCTGGTTGACGTGGAACAAACCGGACGGCCACCCAAAGAGGTAGTCTATCCTATCGCTCTTGCCGTTCTGGCTGCGCTTCTCGGCTGGCAATGGATGCGCCGGGGGCGGCAACCGTCAACCGAACAGGCGGGCGGCTAGGACGCGAAAGGGGGCACCATGTACGGCAAAATCATGATCACCATCGACCTGACGGAGCCGGCGTCCTATCGTAAAGCGTTTCCGACGGCCGTCGCTCTGTGCCGGCAATTCGGCGCCACGCTGCATATTCTGAATGTGTTGCCCGACCTCGGTTACGGGGTGGTTCAAAACTACTTTCCGGACGGTTTCCAGGACAAGGCCAAGGCCGACGCGGCGGAAGCTCTTGGGAAGGTTGCCCGCGAGAATGTTCCCGATGACATTACCCCGGAACTCCACCTGGCAAGCGGCACGATCTACAAAGAGATTATCGAGACGGCGGAACGGTCGGGGATAGACCTCATCGTCATGGCGTCGCACCGGCCTGACCTCAGCGATTATTTGCTTGGTCCCAATGCGGCGCGGGTCGTCCGTCACTCCGACTGCTCGGTGATGGTGGTCCGGGGCTAACGGTCCGCACCTATTCAATTGATTTGATGTAGGCGATCACGTTCTCGCGGTCCGACGCCTTCTTGAGCTTCAGCACCATGGTGCCCCGCTTGCGGTTTTTCGCCCGCAGATACTTCTTTGGATCCGTCAGGTAGGCGTCCAGTTCCGCTTCCGTCCAGATCCAATCGGCGTCCTTGAGGCCCCTATACTTCTTGAAGCCTTGGGCGGTGCCGGCTTTCCGCCCGACGACCTTGTGGAGGGACGGTCCCGTCCGATGTTTTCCGGCCTTGACGGTGTGGCAGGCACGGCATTTGTTAAACACTTTCTTGCCCTTGGCCGGATCGCCGGCGGCCATTGCCTGAGATGCAAGGATGGTAAAGGCGGCGGCCAAGGCGCCGGTCACGAAGGATTTGAATATCACGTCTTTCACACCGCCGGTTTATTGCTGTTGCCGGGTTCTGGACGGCAATACATGAGCCTGGGGTCGGCAAATCACAAGTCGCGAATTTGCACGGAGATGTGCGTAAAATCACTTTTGATTTGTCGGCGTCATGCCAATAACCAACAAAAGAGAAGAGACGCGGCGCGGACCGAATATGACGGCGGGGGTAATGACCGGGAGCGATTTGCCGGGCGAATGACCGAACGCATCCTCGCCCGGTATGGTGATCCGGACGTCGTGATGCAGGACGGCGATATCGAATATCCCTTGGCGGGGACGAACATGTTGCCCGCTGACAGCCTCGCCGGGCAGGTCTTTGGCGGTAAGCTGACCTAAAGGTAGCCCAGCTCTCTCCAGATACTGTAGTCCTCGCGGAACTTGTTCAGCGATTGCCAGGCCCGGCGGAAGGTTCTGTCTTTGGCCGCCTGTTCGGCCGCCACACGCAGCCACGATCGCCTGAGCGCCGCAAGCACCGGCTCTTCCCACTTGGCGACCGTAACGCCGGAAATGACAAGCGACTTCAGCGCGTCGAACTGTCCGGCCTCCGCCCGGGCCAGCCCAGTGGCTATGTTCGAGGCGCACGCGACCTCAATCACCTGTCGTTGGGCATCGCTAAGGGCGTTCCACCGGGTGAGGTTGACCAGGAATTCCAAGAGGCCGGACTGTTTGTGCCAACCCGGGAAGTAGTAGTGATCCATGAACCGGTGAAGCCCAAGGCTGCGATCCGCCGTTGGTACCGCGAATATTGCTCCGTCGAGGTCGGCGGCATTCAAATTGACGATGATATCCGCGGGCGGAATCTGAGACGAGTTGACCCCCAGCCGTCGAAGAACCGATCCCGGCAGGTCAGTCGCCGCCACCTTCAGCGATTTTAGGTCTTCGGGTGTCTTGATGGGCCGTTTGAACCAACCGCCCCCGGCCGGCGGTTCGACCCCGCAGACGACGCTATGAATGCCAAGTCCGTTGTAGAGTTCGTCGTATATTTGCTCACCGCCGCCAAAACGGAACCAGGCGAGGAACTCGGTTTGATCGGGGCCGAAGGGAATGCCGCCGAATAATTGCAGCGCGGGCGCCGTGTCCGCCCAGTAGGCGGGGCTGGAGAAGCCTGCGTCCACCACACCGGAGGCGACGGCATCAAGCACTCCAGCCGCCGGCACGATCGCCCCCGGACCAAAAAATCCGATTGCCACCTGGTCTTTCGAAAGCTCGGCAATCATGGTCAGCACTTGCTGCATTTGCGGGCCGTATGGCGACAGATCCCGCGGGAAGACGCTGGCCATTCGCCAGGTCGCCGGCGGCGCCTCGTTTCCGTTGCCCGGACGGCCGCGCAGATCGTCCGATGGGCCGACCGATGGAGGCGGCACAGAAACCGCCAGCAGCACGCCGGCGACGAGACCGATGACCAGTCCGCTGATCAGATTGCGCATGATCTTGATCGCTGCCTGTTGCTTGGTGTCAGCCGAAGCGCGATTCCGGGACCGTTGGGCGGCCTCCGGAGTATTGTCATCGGTTTCCAGGCTAGCAGGTTCAGGGCCGCCAGGGGGACTAGATTCTTCGTCGCCCCGCACTTGCCCGGCGGGCGGGGCGATGGAATGTTGAATGGCTTAGGTTATGGAGTTCGCGGAATTGGCGAACGGTCAGTGTACGGCTCGCCGTTTCGAGCTCCTTCCAGCGCGGCGGGAGCATTAAATAAGCCCGGTTCCTTCCCCGTACGGGCCCATGATGGCCGGGAATGGATTGATTGGGTGCCCGCGGAGGCGGAAACAAGCAGCCTCGCTTAACCGCAATCGTTTTCCCAAGTATATTTGCCCGGAATCAAGCTAGACTCTTCCGTCTTCGCAAGAGGGACAGCCATTGAACGATAAATCCAGCCCGGTATTGGTTACCGGCGGCGCCGGCTATATCGGCAGCCACGTTCTATTGGCATTGCAAGATGCCGGCATCGATGCGGTTGTGATCGACAACCTATCAAGAGGTCAAAGGGAGTTGGTTCCCGATGGTATCCAATTCGTCGTTGGAGACGCCGGAGACCAGAAACTCATTGGCCGGTTGCTGAAGGAATCAGGGGCAAGGTCGGTCATACATCTGGCCGGCGATATCGTGGTCCCGGACTCGGTGGCCAAGCCGCTTCAATATTATCGGAACAATGTCGAAACCAGCAGAAATCTGATCGAGGCATGCGTTTCGGAAGGAGTCCTCTCGTTCGTGTTTTCGTCGACAGCCGCCGTGTACGGCTCGGCCGACGGTGAAACGGTGAGCGAGACCGCGCCGCTTCGTCCGGAAAGCCCTTATGCGCGCTCCAAGCTTATGGTCGAGTGGATTCTCGAGGACATCTCGAACGTGTCGGATCTCCGATACGCCGCGTTGCGCTACTTCAACGTGGCCGGCGCCGATCCCGCCGGGAGAACAGGCTTGGTCGCGGAAAACGCCACACATCTGATTAAGGTCGCATGTGAGGTAGCGGTCGGCCATCGAGACAAGCTAACCATCTTCGGTGATGATTATGAGACGGCGGACGGCACCTGCCGCCGGGATTTCATTCACGTTTCCGATTTGGCGGGCGCTCACGTTGCGGTGCTGTCCCATCTCCAGGCGGCACATCAAAATGTGACGCTGAACTGTGGCTATGGACGGCCAAGCTCGGTTCTGGACGTCATCCGGGCGGTGGAGCAGGTAACCGGCAATCCGCTCCCGACCGAGGTCGGCCCTCGCCGTCCAGGTGATCCGGTATCGGTGGTTGCCGACAGCGGCTTGATTCGGAAGCTGACCAACTGGTCGCCGGTCCATGACAGTTTGGAGGAGATCATTTCCACCGCGTTGGCATGGGAGCGGTCGACGGGTGTCTGACCATTGAAAAGGCCGCTTACTGCGTTGAAATTTCAGGTCCGGGCATCGGTGGGCGAACGGCTTCATAGGCCGCGCCGATGGCCAGCAGTTTTCGGTCTTCGCCCGGCAGGCCATCGAAACCGATCGCGGCCGGCAGTCCGTTGTCACACAATCCCATGGCAATTGTAAGTCCAGGGAACCCGCACTGGCTCGCCGGCTGAACATTGTGCCCGGTTGCCGCGAAATGGGTGATTTCACCGCCGCGGAAGGGGTGCATCAGGACTTCCTGCAGCGGGCTTGCCGTGACCATGGTCGACGGGAATACCAAGGCGTCCAACCGGTTGTCGGCGAACGCCCCGCGATAGGTATTCTGGAGTGCCGGACGCTGTTGGGTAAGGCTGCGCTCATATTCCTTGTCCGTGACGGCCTCCGGCCCGACAAGCGAACCCAGCCGGTCTTTCAGACCGTTGGCGGCGATCCGGTCGATAATTTCATCTCGAGTGACGGTCGCGCCGCTTTGTTCCAGATACCTGGGCAGTGCCTGGACGATCTCGTACATCGAGACGAGCTGACCCATCTCGGCGATTTGCTTCTCAAGCCCGGGGATCGTGATCTCTACGATCTCGGCGCCGGCATCGGCAAGCCGGTTCAACTCGCGCTCGAAGACGGCCAGGACGCCGGCTTCGGCGCCGTCGCAAAAGTAACCGCGGTCGAGGCCAAGACGGAGCGGCGACAGTGATATTTCGGGACGATCCGGTTCACCGGCAATCACTTCGTCGAGAAGTTGAAGATCGGCGACGGTTCGCGCCATGGGGCCGATGGTGTCCCGGGTCCATGAGATGGGGACAACGCCGGTTTGGTCGTAGCGGTGGAGCGTCGGCCGATGCCCCGTAATTCCGCACCATGCGGCGGGATTGCGGACGCTGCCGCCGGTATCCGAACCAAGTCCCGCAGGGGCGATGCGGGTGCCGATAGCCGCCGCCGTACCTGTCGAACTGCCCGCCGGGGATCTATCGATATCGTAGGGATTCCGGGCGTTTCCGTGGCCTCCGAACACCAATTCCGAGGTGTCGTCGGGCGATTTGGTGATTCCCGGGCTGAACGCCAGTTCGTGCATGTTGGTCTTCCCCATGACGATGGCGCCGGCGTCGAGCAACTTGTCGGCGACCGGCGCTGTCCGGCGGGGACGGTGATCGAACAGGGCCGGCGTGGCGGCGGTGGTCGGAAACCCGGCGACGTCGATATTGTCCTTGATCACCAGCGGCAATCCATGGAGGCGGCCCCGAATGCGGCCTTTGGTTCTTTCGTCGTCCGAATTCCGTGCCGCCGCCAGAAACCGTTCCACGTCGAACATAACGAGCGAGTTTAGAGACGAGAGGCCGGTAGCGCGCTCGCAGAGCGCTTCGGCGATCTGCAACGCGGTAATCCCGCCGCTCTCCAACGCCGAGAGAAGCTCTCCGGCGGTAAGATCCGAAATTGCCATACGAGACTCCTGAATGCCGTTTCTCATACTTTGCGGCAGGGACAGATTCGGTTGGCCGCTGGTCCGATGCTCATGACCGCCCCTGAAACGTTGGGAATCCGTGAGCAGGCGGCCGGGTCACCATACTCTATTCGGACTGAACCACGGCGGCGCTCAAATTGCACGCGATGGAAATCCGTTCCCCCGAGCCGTGGAACTCGATTTGGAGTTTTCCTCGAATGTTCGGCGGCAGGGGATGGCTCGTCATATCCGCGCCGGCCTCCTTGAAGGCCTCGCCCAATGCATCGATTGCCGGCACGCCCCGGTCAAAGATGCCGCCGCCCGAATGCCAGCCCCCGACATTGCTGAGAATAATTCCGTTTTCTTGCTTTTCCCGCGCGAGGATCGCATCGCGGCTTTGATCGTTGTCGGCAACGGTCATCGGTCGTCACTATATAATTTGAGTGGGCAATTTGGCACGCCGTCCACGAATTGTTCAAATCGATTTCCGGCAGGAATGTCAAATATTGGATTTCATTGCCGATCGTCCCGGCGTGTGGAGCAGGGAAACCTCCGGCTGCCGGGAGACGAAAACCAAGGGGCCCGATTTGTCGGATCGGACATCATGCCCCAACCGGCGGGCTGCGCCGGTGGTTGCTCGCCGCAACTGGCGTACTTTGTCTCCATACCGCAAAGCCATTGAAAGGAATGGTCGGGGAGAGAGGATTTGAACCTCCGGCCCCTGCTTCCTGAAAACAGTAGTCACCTATTCTCAAGGTCATCAGCGTCAATCATGTTATTGAATCTATTTGGCCTCGTGCGCTTGGCTAGAACCACCATTGCGACCGCCGTGGCCAAATTGTTAATCGCCCGACGTCACTACCACGGGGAAATGCAACTTCTTCAAATTGACCTAGTTGACTGCTTAGGCGATATCAATCGGTGTATAGCTAGTGGATAAAATCTGACGATTGCATCCCGAGGGGGATTCCGCGCTGACTGGGAATGTGCGAGTCTGTCGCATGCGACCAGGAATCAACATTGATCTTTCTTCCGCTGATCGGCTGCGGCTCGAAGCGCTGGTGCGGGATCGGAACACGGCGCAGAAGCACGTCTGGCGGGCCCGCATTGTGCTGCTCAGCGCCTCGGGTATTGGCACCAACGCGATCATGCGCGAGACCGGCAAGTCCAAGACTTGCGTCTGGCGCTGGCAGGAGCGCTTTGCTGAAGAGGGCGTAGAGGGCCTGCTGCGCGACAAGACCAGACCCTCGCGAATTGCGCCGCTGCCGCCCGAGGTGGCCGAGCGGGTGGTGGAACTGACCTTCACCGAGCCGCCCGCCGAGGCCACGCACTGGACCGGAGCGATGATGGCCGAGGCAGTCGGGATCAGCGTCAGTTCGGTACACCGCATCTGGCGGGCCCACGGCCTGCGGCCGCACCGGGTGCGCCAGTTCAAGCTCTCCAACGATCCCGAGTTCGTCACCAAGCTGCGCGACGTGGTCGGGCTCTATGTCGATCCCCCCGCCCACGCCATCGTCCTCTCGGTCGATGAGAAGTCGCAGATCCAAGCCCTCGATCGCACTCAGCCCGGCCTGCCCCTGAAGAAGGGTCGGGCCGGCACCATGACCCACGACTACAAACGCAACGGTACCACCACCCTGTTTGCCGCCCTCAACGTGCTCGACGGCACCGTGATCGGGCGCTGTATGCAGCGCCACCGTCACCAGGAATTCCTCCGCTTCTTGAAGGCCGTCGAGCGTGAGGCGCCAGTCGGCAAGATGGTGCACGTGATCCTCGACAACTATGCCGCCCACAAGCATCCCAAGGTGCGCGCCTGGCTCGCCCGTCATCCGCGCTTCGTCTTCCACTTCGTGCCGACCTCGTGCTCCTGGCTCAACGCCGTCGAGGGATACTTCGCCAAGCTCTCCAGACGCCGTCTCAAGCGCGGTGTCTTCAGATCCGTGGTCGACCTGCAAACCGCCATCAATCGATTCATCGACGAGACCAATGATGACCCCAAGCCCTTCGTCTGGACCGCCGATCCCGACAAAATTATCGCCGCCGTCAAACGGGGGCATCAAATGTTAGATTCAATCCACTAGGTATTACCCTGCCAAGGAACGGGTTGCGTCTAAATTTCGGGATGCACTTATGGGGTTCCTGGCTTCCGAATATGTCAGACACCCGGAGGAAGAATAGTGGCCGACCTGTTTGTCGGGATCGACGTCGCAATCGCTTATCGCAAGGCTCTGCCGGTTTCAATCCTTGAGCAGGGAAGCAGGGGCGTTCGGGTAATCCCGGGCAAGGAATTGCTGTCCAGGCCGCCGCTTGGCCCAGGCAACAAAAGGGCGCTCAGTGACGAGGTTCGCAAGGACTACGCAGCCTCGGTGCGTCAGTGGCTATGCGAGGCCGAAGAAGTGTTGAATGGCCGCATCGTGAGAATTGCGATAGACGCACCTCGGGATTTCGCTAACGAGGCAGCGGGCAGATGTGCCAGACGTGCGGCCGAGCGTGAATTGGATAGGCTGGGAATAAGTGTTTTCACGACCCCGACAAGATCCAGGTTCTCCCATATAGTAGCGCTCGCACATGCGCATATCGACGCTGGCAAGGCCGTCGCCAAGCTGCCTCATGCGAACCAAATTTGGATGCTGATCGGTTTCGAGCTCTTCAGGGAACTGGAGCAAACCTACGATTGCCGTGAGGTGTACCCGCAGGCAATCATCAGAAAGCTAGGTCTTGGGAAAGCCTACAAGACATCACGGCACGGCCACTTGGAGCAGTTGTCGGCGGTTGGTTCAAGACTTGGAATTGAGTCCTCTGAGCTCAGTCTCGCACTGCCTCAGAGTGGATATGGTGCCCGGCATGACAAGCTTGATGCACTGATGTCCGCCTGGGTGGCGTCGTTGCCTGATGAGCAGTGCGAACATTACGGGACTCTACCCGACGATGTAATCTGGGTGCCGAAGCTCTGACTACACCCGCCATGTCCCGCGACAAGCTGTGTCTGAATGGCATCAAGCTCCAACACAGATTTGCCCAACTACGTAAGTGGGAGGTCATTGAAAAGAATGGTCGGGGAGAGAGGATTTGAACCTCCGGCCCCTGCCTCCCGAAGACAGTGCTCTACCAGGCTGAGCTACTCCCCGACGGACTTGGTGGTGGAATTCGGGATAGGTTCGGCAAGGGGAGCGGATTTATAGCGTCGGCCCGGCACCCCGGCAAGGCTTCTAAATCGTCAAATGGAAAGCTTCAGTAGGCGCGCTCAATGCAGAAATCGATGACATCGACGAGCGCTTGCTTGTGCGGGCTGTCGTCGAAGATGCCCATGGCATCGCGCGCAATCGCCCCGTAGTGGCGGGAACGCTCAACCGTGTCTTCCAACGCCCCGTGCTTCTCGAGCAAGCCGATCGCGCGGTCCAGGTCGCCGTCGCTCTGATCCAGGTCCTCCAGAGTCCGGCGCCAGAATACCCGCTCTTCGTCACCGCCGCGGCGGAAGGCAAGGATAATCGGCAGGGTGATTTTGCCTTCACGGAAATCGTCACCGACGGTCTTGCCCAATTTGGCCTGTTTCGCCGAAAAATCGAGGACATCGTCGATCAGCTGATAGGCGATCCCTAGATTCATGCCGAAGGTCTCCAGCGCATCCTCCTCGACCTTGGGGCGGTCGGCGATCACCGCGCCAATGCGGCACGCGGCCGAGAACAATTGCGCGGTCTTGGAACGGATCACCTCCAAATAGGCCGTCTCTCCGGTGCTGGTATCATTGGATGTGGTCAACTGCATCACCTCACCCTCGGCAATCACCTTGGAGGCGTGGGACAGCACTTCGAGTATGGTGAGGGAGCCGTCCGCGACCATCAACTCGAACGCCCGGCTGAAGAGAAAATCCCCGACCAGCACACTGGCCTGGTTTCCCCAAACCGCGTTGGCGGAGGCGAGGCCGCGGCGTAACTCGCTTTCATCCACCACATCGTCATGCAGGAGCGTGGCCGTATGAATGAACTCGACGCAGGCCGAAAGCCTCTTGTGGCGATTGCCCTCGTAGCCGCACATGCGCGCCGACGCCAGGGTCAGCATGGGCCGGAGCCGCTTGCCGCCCGCGGCGACGATGTGGCCGGCGAGTTGAGGTATCAACGCGACCGGACTGTCCATTGCCCGAACGATGAGGTCGTTGACGTCCCGGAGGTCATCGGCAGTCAGCGTTGCCAGTTTTCCGAGATCGCCCTTGCGATCCGCACTTTCTTCAAGGTTTACAACGACACCCACTGGACTGCCCTGGTGGTTGATGCTTGACGGGTCGATAGGCTCGGGCGAGCATATTTGTGTGACTCGGCGTGGGTCAAGGCCCGCACCCGAATTGTTTCACTGGGTTGTACGGACGTTCGTGGTCGCTGGATCGGTAGGACGCAAGCATGGTCGAACTGCTCAGAACCAATGATCCGGTTCTAATTTCGTGGCTCCAGGCGTTACTCGCTGATGAAAACATCGAGACCTTCGTGCTGGACGTCCATGTCAGCGTGCTCGAGGGAAGCGCAAATGCCATACCGCGGCGATTGATGGTCGAGGACGGAGATCTCGCGCGCGCCAGGCAGCTTGTGGAAGAGTCGGATGAATTCCATGACCGCACTTGAGGGGCTGACCGACGATCGCCTGCTCGGCGGCCGGGTTGCCCTTTATCAACCGGCAGCGGGCTACCGCGCGGCAATCGACCCGGTGTTGCTCGCGGCATCCATCCCGGCACGGGAGGGTCAAACGGTGCTTGAGATCGGCGCGGGCGTCGGCGGCGCGGCGCTCTGTCTGGCCGCCAGAGTCCCCGCCATTGTCGTACACGGCCTCGAAATCCAGGCGGATTTGGTTGAAGTCGCCGCGCTCAACATAGATCGAAACCACGCGGCGGGCACGGTCATTCGCGAGGCCGACATTCTTGCCCCGCCGGACGACCTGCTGACGGCATATGACCATGTCATGGCAAACCCTCCTCATTTGAAGGCAACTGCGGCTCGATTGTCGCCAAATGCGGCCAAAGCGGCCGCAAATGTCGAAGGCGGCGCAGGGCTCCGGGATTGGGTGTCGATGGCCGTATCAAAGGCCCGCCGACGCGGTTCCGTTACGTTTGTCCATCGCTTCGACCGATTGGCGGATCTCGATGATGCGTTCTCGCCGCATAAGGGATCCGCCACGGTCTATCCTCTGTGGCGCGATGCTTCACGGCGGCAGGCCCGACGCGTCTTGTACCGCTGGCGGAACGACGGGCAAAGTAAACGCACGGTCACCGGGGGGATGATCCTCCACCATGACGGTGGAGAATTTACCGCCCAGGCGGAGGCCGTCCTTAGGGGCGGCGCCGTCATCGACATCGAACCCGGCTGATGAGCCGTCCGCCGCGCCTCGAGACCGGCCGAGCGAAAACCAGGAAGCCGATTGCCTTGGCCGGTTCGGCGCCGCGTGCGCCCCGCTGGCAGGACGACGCATAACCGCCTATGTTGAAGCGATGAACCAACCACGCAAATTCAGAATTCCGTATTTCAGCAAACCCCAACCCGCCGTCGCCGTGGTTCGCCTGACGGGTGTCATAGGACGGGGGATGCCGCCGGGCCGGCCGGGATTGTCGGCATCGGGCCTGGTACAGACGCTCGAGCGTGCATTCAACGTCAAGGGGCTGCAGGCCGTGGCATTGGCGGTTAACTCACCCGGCGGGGCGCCGGCGCAATCGGCGCTCATTCAAAAGCGCATCCGGGCCTTGGCCGAAGAGAAAGGCGTGCCGGTGATCGCTTTCACCGAAGACGTCGCGGCGAGCGGCGGATACTGGCTGGCATGCACCGCTGATGAAATTTATGCCGACGAGACATCCATCATCGGCTCCATCGGCGTCATCTCGTCGGGGTTCGGGTTCACCGAACTGTTGGAGAAAATCGGCGTCGAGCGCCGGCTGCACACTTCGGGTGACCGTAAGGGCATGCTGGATCCCTTCTCGCCGGAAAACCCCGACCACGTTGAGCGCCTTGAGAAACTTCAGGGCGAAATTCACGAGAGCTTCAAGCAGATGGTCCGGGAGCGGCGCGCCGGTAAACTCAAGGGAGATGAACGGGACCTCTTCTCCGGTGAGTTCTGGACCGGAAAACGGGCGCTCGAATTGGGCCTGGTGGACGGCATCGGCGAGCTTACCGCGGTGATGCAGGAGAAATTCGGCGAGAATGTGAAGTTCCGTCCCGTGGGACAGCGGCAAAGCTGGTTGAAACGGCGATTTGGGCTGAGCCCGGCATGGTCCGGGGGCTTGCCTGATTTGCACGGCGGATGGGCCGATGACCTTCTGGGAGCCGTCGAGGCCCGGGCGTTATGGGGTCGTTACGGGCTCTAGGAGCGGGACGATGTTCGAAACGCAAAAACGCGGTATGAGACGGCGGGCGGAAGTACGCGCAATTCCAAAGCCGGCCGAGCCGTTCTTTTCCGCGCTCCTGGTCGCGGTTTCACTGCTGATGTCGGTGATGCTTTTCGGGGCGGGCAGTGTCGTCGGCGGACTATTGTTCGGCTCCATTCTGATCCCGGTGGCGTTCGTATTCTGGCCGGACGGCCCCGGCGGCCCCGCAGCTTCCGATTGACCCGCCGCCCTGCGGGCAACTAGAACTAGCTCATGTTTGGATTCAGTCTTCCCAAGCTCATCGTGCTGGCGGCGATCATTGCCGTCATCTGGTGGGGATTTAGCCGGTTCGGCAAGCGCAAGGACCGCTTGTCCCGGGAGGCGGACGACAAACGCCGGACCCGGGCCTCCGGGACCGCCGATGCGGTCGATATGAACAAATGCGGTGTGTGCGGCGAATTCGTGCCGGAAAACGCCGGTAATTGCGGAAAATCGGGGTGTCCGTACACATAAATGCTATTGGTGACGCGCCCTCGATTCCATCAACGCCCGTTTACACCCGCTTCCTACGATGGAAAGGCCGCCCGCCAACGCCGGGCGTTCCGATTGGCCGGCGTGTGGGCCGCGGTTGCTGCCCCTGGGTTCGGCGCCGCCGTTTGGTTCTCGGCTGATTTCGCCGCTTGGCTGGGAAGTTATTCCTAGTCTCCGCCCCACATCCCGGCACGAATTCCGGGCCCGCGGCCGCCGCGCCGCGGGCCTCGGGTTTGCGGGTTCCGGGGATGGCGATTGCGCCGCCCGGAGGGGTTTCTTGACTCGTCACGGGTCCCCCATTACCACTCGCGCTCAATCCAGGAATTGCCGGACGTCATCATGGGCAAGGCCCCCGAAAAGGCAGCCAAAAAGCCGTCCCCGAAACGCAAGGCGGACGCAACCGACTTCCAGTCGCTGATCCTCAGGCTTCAGCGATTTTGGGCTGATCGCGGCTGCGTGGTGCTTCAGCCCTACGATATGGAAATGGGCGCCGGCACCTTCCATCCGGCGACGACACTCCGCGCGTTGGGACCGGAGCCCTGGCGGGCCGCCTATGTCCAGCCGTCGCGCCGCCCCACGGACGGCCGCTATGGCGAAAACCCGAACCGGCTCCAGCACTACTACCAGTTCCAGGTCATCCTGAAACCCTCGCCGGCGGATGTGCAGGACCTCTATCTGCAAAGCCTCGCGGAACTCGGTATCGATCGCGGCCTCCACGATATCCGCTTCGTCGAGGACGACTGGGAAAGTCCCACCCTCGGCGCCTGGGGCCTCGGCTGGGAGGTGTGGTGCGACGGCATGGAGGTGACCCAGTTTACCTATTTCCAACAGGTCGGCGGCATCGATTGCGATCCCGTCTCGGCCGAGATCACCTACGGGCTCGAGCGGTTGGCCATGTACATTCAGGGGGTGGAAAACGTCTACGACCTGGATTTCAACGGGGCCGGGACAAGCTATGGCGATGTGTTTTTGCGGAACGAGCGGGAGTACTCGGCTTTCAATTTCGATCATGCCGATACCGCCGTCCTAACCCGGCATTTCGCCGATGCCGAGAAGCAGTGCGAGAGCCTGATTGCCGCCCGGCTGCCGCTGCCCGCCTACGACCAGTGCATCAAGGCCTCTCACGCGTTTAATCTTTTGGATGCGCGGGGCGTCATTTCGGTGACCGAACGGCAGGCCTATATCGGCCGGGTGCGAAGTCTCGCGCGGGCGTGTTGTGAAGAGTACCTCGCGAGCGAGAGGAGCAACGGCTGATATGGCCGAACTTCTGCTGGAAATCCTGTCCGAGGAAATCCCCGCCCGCATGCAGGCGCGCGCGGCGGAAGACCTCAAGCGTCTTGTCTGCGACGGGCTCAAAGAAGCAGGCCTAGAGTTTCAGGAGGCCCGGGCCTTTGCGACACCCCGCAGGCTCGCGCTGGTGGTCGACGGGTTGCCGGCCAAGACGCCGGATATATCCGAGGAACGGCGCGGCCCCCGCGCCGATGCGCCCGATCTGGCGGTGGAAGGTTTCTTGCGCGGTAACGGCCTCACCCGCGGCCAGGCCGAAATCCGCGAAACTGAAAAAGGATCCTTCTACTTCGCGGTGATCGAAAAGAAGGGCGCGAAGAGCGTTGACCTGCTGCCGAAAATTGTGGCGAGAGCCATTAATGCGCTTACCTGGCCGAAGGCCATGCGCTGGGCCGACCGGTCCGAACGTTGGGTCCGGCCCATTCATGGTCTCTTGTGTTTGCTTGACGGCAGGAAGGTGAGCCTTGCGCGAGGAGAGATCGAAAGCGGATCCAAGACCACCGGCCACCGCTTCCTGGCGCCCAAGACGTTCGCGGTGAAAGGGTTTGACGACTACGCCGCCAAGCTTCGGGATGCCAAAGTCATTCTCGATGCGGCAGAGCGCCGGGAGAAAATCCTCGAAGACGCCGCCAGGCTGGCGGACAAGGCCGGGCTCCGACTCAAGGACGATCCGGGACTCGCCGACGAGGTGGCCGGACTGGTCGAGTGGCCGGTCACCTACATGGGCAGGATCGACGACGATTTCATGGACCTTCCGCCCGAGGTGCTCACCACCTCCATGCGGGCGCACCAAAAATATTTCGCCCTTGAAACCAAGTCCGGGGCCCTGGCCGCCAATTTCATCGTCGTCGCCAATACCGAAACCTCGGACAAGGGCAAGGCGGTGGTCGCCGGTAACGAGCGGGTGCTCCGCGCCCGGCTGGCCGACGCCAAGTTTTATTGGGATCAGGACCGCAAGGCATCCCTTGCCTCGAGGGCGCCCGCCCTCAGGGATGTTACCTTCCACGCCAAGCTGGGCTCCCTCGATGACAAAATCGACCGGGTGCAAGCCCTGGCCGCCGAGATCGCGGGCCACGTAGCGGGCGCCGACAGGGACAAGGTGCGCTCCGCCGCCCGCCTCGCCAAGGCCGATCTGACCGCCGGCATGGTCTACGAATTTCCCGAACTCCAGGGCATCATGGGCCGTTACTATGCGTTGGCCGATGGTGAGGACCCGGCCGTTGCCGACGCGATCCGGGATCATTATTCGCCGTTGGGCCCGTCGGACGATTGCCCGACCGCGCCGGTCAGCGTCGCCGTGGCCTTGGCCGACAAGCTGGATACCTTGGTCGGATTCTGGGCCGTCGACGAGAAGCCGACCGGCTCCAAGGATCCCTATGCTCTCCGCCGGGCGGCGCTCGGCGTGATTCGCCTGGTGTTGGAGAACGGCCTCAGGCTGCCGCTCAATGAGGCGATCCGCGCATCCATGAACGCTTATGCCCATGCCGCGGCGGTGCCGGAATCCATCGTCGATGATTTGTTGGATTTCTTCGCCGACCGGCTGAAGGTTCATCTTCGCGAACAGGGTACTCGTCACGACCTCATCTCGGCGGTATTCGCGCTCGGCGGCGAGGATGATCTGGTGCGGCTGATTGCCCGGGTCTCCGCGCTCGGCAGTTTCCTCAAGACCGACGACGGCGCAAATCTGCTGACGGCCTATAAGCGGGCCGCCAACATTCTCCGAATCGAGGAGAAAAATGACGGCGCGTCTTTCGAGGGCACCCTGGATACCGGACTGTTCGCGCAAGCCCAGGAGACTCGTTTGTTCGAAAAACTCGCGGCGGCGGAGGCGCAAATCGCCCCGAATCTCGCCCAGGAGCGGTTCGATCAGGCAATGAATGAATTCGCCGCGCTGCGCCGGCCGGTCGACGACTTTTTCGACCATGTGACGGTCAATTGCGATGACCCGGCGCTTCGTGTAAACCGGCTGCGGCTTCTGTCCCGGATACGGGCGACCATGAACCGCGTAGCTGATTTTTCTCAAATTGAAGGGGGCGAGCGTTGACAACCAAATATGTCTACGCTTTTGGCGGCGGCACTGCCGAGGGCAGCGCCGACATGCGCAATTTGTTGGGCGGCAAGGGGGCAAACCTCGCCGAGATGGCCTCGTTGGGCCTGCCGGTACCGCCCGGATTCACTCTGACCACCGAAGTCTGTAACGCCTACACCCAGGCCGCCGGCAACTACCCGGACGGTTTGCGGGCCGAGGTCGAAGCAGCCTTGGCGGCGGTCGAGAAGACCATCGGCAAGACATTCGGCAATCCGGACGATCCATTGCTGGTTTCCGTCCGCTCCGGCGCCCGGGCTTCCATGCCCGGCATGATGGACACGGTTCTCAATTTGGGGCTCAACGACGGGACCGTCGGCGGGCTCGCCAAGTCCTCGGGCGATGAGCGGTTTGCCTGGGACAGTTACCGGCGCTTTATCCAGATGTATGGGGACGTGGTGCTGGGCGTGGAGCATCATCACTTCGAGGACATCCTGGCCGACCACAAGGACGCCAAGGGCGTCAACCTCGATACCGATCTCGATGCCGGAGACTGGAAGAACGTCGCCCGCGACTTCGCGGCCAAGGTGGAAGAGGAACTGGGCGCGCCGTTTCCCCAGGACCCCAAGGACCAGCTTTGGGGCGCCGTCGGTGCGGTGTTCGGCAGCTGGATGAACGACCGGGCGATCACCTACCGGCGGCTCCACGATATCCCCGAAGCCTGGGGCACGGCGGTCAATATCCAATCCATGGTATTCGGCAATATGGGCGACACGTCGGCGACCGGCGTCTGTTTCACCCGCAACCCGTCCACCGGCGAGAACGCCTTTTACGGCGAATATTTGATCAACGCCCAGGGCGAGGACGTGGTCGCCGGCATCCGGACGCCGCAACCCCTGACCGTGGCCGAGCGCGCGATAAATGGTGGCGATCTGCCCTCCATGGAAGAGAGCATGCCCAAGCTGTTCGGCGAATTGGATTCGGTCCGCCAGAAGCTCGAAGCCCATTACAAAGACATGCAGGACATGGAATTCACGGTCCAGGAAGGCAAGCTGTGGATGCTTCAGACCCGGACCGGCAAGCGGACCGCCAAGGCCGCCCTGAAGATTGCCATTGATATGACGGACGTTGGGCTCATTTCCCGCGACGAAGCCATCCGGCGTATCGATCCCGGACAGCTTGACCAGCTCCTGCACCCGACGCTGGACCCGGCGGCCAATCGGAATGTGCTGGCCCGCGGACTGCCGGCATCGCCGGGCGCCGCCTGCGGCAAGGTTGTGTTTTCCGCCGCCGAGGCCGAGGCCCTCGCGGCCCAAGGCGACAAGGTCATCCTGGTGCGGATCGAAACCAGCCCGGAGGATATCGGCGGTATGCATGCCGCCGAGGGCATTCTCACCACCCGCGGCGGTATGACCTCTCACGCCGCCGTCGTCGCGCGAGGTATGGGCCGGCCGTGCGTCGCCGGGGCCGGCGAGATACGGGTCGACTACAACGCCAAGACCCTGAGCGCCATGGGCCAGACGGTGGGCGAGGGGGACGTGATCACCATCGATGGCGGACGCGGCGAAGTGATGTTGGGCGAGGTGAAGAGCATCCAGCCGGAACTTACCGGCGACTTCGGCACGCTCATGTCCTGGGTCGATGAGGTGCGCGAGCTTCGCGTCCGGACCAACGCCGAAACCCCTGAGGATGCCGCGACCGCGCGTAAGTTCGGCGCCGAAGGCATCGGCCTTTGCCGCACCGAGCACATGTTTTTCGATCCGGCGCGGATCGTGAATATGCGGGAGATGATTCTGGCCGCCGACGAGGATGGCCGCCGCGCCGCGCTCGCCAAGCTGCTGCCCTACCAGCGGGAAGATTTCATCGAGTTGTTCACCATCATGAAGGGCCTGCCGGTAACGGTCCGGCTGCTGGACCCGCCGCTGCACGAGTTCCTGCCCAACACGGACGAGGAGATGGCCGAGGTCGCGGACGCGGCCGGCACCGAAATTCGTGAGGTAAAAGCCCGCGCCGCGTCACTGCACGAGGCCAACCCCATGTTGGGCCTGCGCGGCTGCCGGCTGGGCATCATGTATCCGGAAATCTACGAGATGCAGTGCCGCGCCATATTCGAGGCTGCCTCCGAGGTTCAGAAATCCACCGGCGAAGCGGTCACGCCTGAAGTGATGATCCCGCTGGTCGGCGCCAAGGCGGAACTCGATATCCTCAAGGATGTCGTCGACCGGGTGGCGGCCGACGTGAGGGAAGCCGGCGGTGTCGGCGTCGAATACATGACCGGGACGATGATCGAATTGCCGCGCGCCGCCCTGACGGCGGACGCCATAGCCGAAACCGCGGAGTTCTTCTCATTCGGCACCAACGACCTGACCCAGACCACCTACGGGCTCAGCCGTGATGATTCCGGGTCGTTCCTCGACACCTACCGGTCAAAGGGCATCTACGAGACCGACCCCTTTGTCAGCATCGACCCGGCGGGCGTCGGTGAGTTGGTGAAGATCGCCACCGAGAAAGGGCGCGCCACGCGGAGCGATATCAAGCTCGGCATCTGCGGCGAACATGGCGGCGATCCGGCGTCTATCGCCTTCTGTCAGAAGGTCGGGCTCGACTATGTGTCCTGCTCGCCCTATCGGGTGCCCATCGCCCGCCTTGCGGCGGCGCAGGCGGCGCTCGACGTCGAGGCGCTGGTCAACGCCTAAGGCCAACTAAAGCTGGCTGGCGCCTAGAGAAGTTTCCGGTCAAATGGTTCAATTTGGCCGGAAACTGCTCTAATGTCTGCTCTCCGCGAGCGCGCAACAGAGGACCAATCCCATGCCTGACGACGTCAAACCCGCCGGTCATACCGTCGCCACGGCCGATGATCTGGAGAGCCTCTACGGCGAGCCGTCCATCCGGGCCGCCAACAAGACGCTCACGGCGCTCGACAAGCACTGCAAGGACTTCATCGCCCTGTCGCCGTTTCTGGTGATGGGAACCAACGGCGATGTTTCTCCCAAAGGAGATCCGGCCGGTTTCGTGAAGGTGCTCGACGACAACACCATCGCCATTCCCGACCGAAAGGGGAACAACCGGCTCGACGGCTACCGCAATATCCTCGAAGACCCGACGGTGGCGCTGATCTTTTTGGTCCCCGGCGTCAACGAGACGCTGCGGGTGAACGGGCGGGGTGAGATCTCGACGGATCCGGCGCTGCTGGCTTCGCTGGAGGAAAAGGGCCACGTCCCGGCGACGGCGTTGGTCGTTCATGTGGAGGAAGCCTTCCTGCATTGCGCCAAGGCGCTCATCCGTTCCGAACTTTGGAATGCGGACGCCCAGGTCGAGCGGTCCGCCTTGCCCGGCGCCGGTCGGATGCTCGCCGATCACATCGGCCAAGGCGGAAACGGCGAACAGCAGGAAGCCGATTACCAGAAGGGAATACGCGAGAACCTCTACTAGCGTGCGCCGACCCGCTCGACCGCCGTCCGGCCACCCAGGTGCTTGGCTAGAAACAGTTCCATGCGGCGGGCAAACTTCAGCCGGTTTTTCTGTCGGCGAATGCCATGTCCCTCATCAGCGAATATCAGGTAGTCGTGCTGGATTCCCTTTTCCCGCAGCTTGTTCACGAATCTGTCCGAGTTTTCTTTTGAGACCCGGGTATCCCTGGCGCCATGAACAATGAGGAGAGGGCGTTCGATCCTCTCCACATGCGTGATCGGCGAGCGTTCCAGAAGATCAGCCCGTCCGGCCGCCGTCGAAATGTCGCCGACGAAGTACTTCCACCAGTTGCGGGCGTGTTTCCGATACGGCGGGAAGGTCCTGATCTGAAGGATCAGGTCGGACATCCCGACCACATCGATCCCGGCCGCGAATTTGGTCGGCGTTTTGGTCAAGGCGGTGAGCACGGCGTAGCCGCCATAGCTCGTACCATAGATGGCCACCTTGTTCGGGTCGGCGTAGCCGTCGGCGACCGCCCAGTCGACGGCGTCGATCAAATCGTCGTGCATGGTACCGGCGAATTGACCTCTCGATGCCTCCAGGAACGCCCGGCCGTAACCGAGAGAGCCCCGATAATTGACCTCAAGCACCGCATATCCCCGGTTGGCGAGAAATTGGGTGTCCGCGTCGTAGGACCACTTGTCCCTGGCCCAAGGCCCGCCATGAACCTTGAGGACCATGGGCAGTCCCTTGCCGGAGGTTCCCTTGGGGAGGGTCAAATATCCATGCAGGGTCAATCCGTCCCGGGACTTGAACCGGACGGGTCGGGTTTCCGCCAAGCTGTCGAAGTGCCGGTTGACCGGGTGATGCGAGAGTTCTTCAAGCTTTCCCGAGGTTCGATCCAATAGATAGTCGATGCGGCCAATGCGATCACTCGCCGCCTGCAATACGATCTTCATATAATCCTTGCTAATGCTTCTGAGCGAATAATCGACATCCTTAACGGACAAAGCCTTTTCGATATCGCGCTGCAAGTCCGGATGGTTGAAATAGTGATGATGCCACCGTTCCTTCCGGAATGTGGCCGTCACGATGTCGTCGACGAGGGGGTAGACCCAAATGTTCTTCACGTCGACATTTTCGTCTTCGAACAGCACCTCCTGCCGGCCGGTTTTCAGGCTGATTTTCACGGCCGCAACCAGTTCGCGCCCGACGTTCGAACGCGCGAAGAAGTACTCATCGTCCGCGACCACATGAGTCTTGAACGCAAAGGTGTCCTGAACCGCGGCCTGGAAGACGAGCATCCATTCGCCGTCACCATCGCGTCGTTCGATGACAGTCCCGCCGTCGTCCAGCCGCCGTGCGTGCGCCCGGACGTTGCCGTCATTGTCGGTGATCCAGTTGATGGTCTCCCTGGTGCCGTCCGCGATGCGTTCGTGAACCGAGGTTTCCAGATTCAGCTTGTGCAGGTCGAAGACCGATCGATCGCGCAGGTTCATCCGGACGATGGCATGGTCTGGAAGGCGGGTCGGATAGCGTAGGCCCAGGACGCGGACGCCCTCGAAAGGGGTCAAATCACGGGGCTCGGCGCCCGGATTCTCGATATCCGCGGCAAACAAGTGTTGTGTGTGCCGGGTGCCCAGGTTCCAGAAGAACAGCAGGCGGCGGCTATCCGGCGCCCAGTGGACGGCGTTAACCGGCATCGGGTGATTGAGCCGCAGGTCGGGGAGTGATCCGTCCAGCCATCGCACGTGGATGGTGGGCTTGCGGCCCACACGCTCGATCCAGGCAAGCTTTTTCCCGTCGAGAGAAACCTTGTACCCCCAACTTTTGCGCTGTCCGGGATAGATGTCTTTTGCGGGCAGGATCAGCGGCAGGTCGGCTCCAATGAGCACCGGGTGAGTGGCCGCCGCCTTGGCTTTGCGCGCGGCCCGGCCGGGGTCGAAGGATTTCGGATCACCCCTGAGAACGGTGGCGGCGACATCGGGTCCGCCGGTCTGCGCCGTCATATTGAGCATGTGCCTGTCGCCGCGAATATGATAGCAGCGCAATCCGAAGCGCGGCGAGGTGTGACAGTACTGGCCGTTCGCTTTGATCTCCCACTCGGTTGTCACGTTGCGCCCCTGAATCCGGGACGTCGTGAATATCATCTTCCGGTCGTCAGGGTAGAACTGCCAGACTTCGACACGTCCGCCGGGTCCGGTCTTGAAGGTGATCGTGTTTCCGATGAGGATCGAGCGTATCTGCTCCGCGCTCAGCGGCGGGTCGTTGGCGAGGGAACCGTCCGGTCCGGCCACGGCCCAAAGGGCCAAAAGGCACGCCGCGACAAATTTCCCGAAGCGCCGCCGCTCGGATTCCGGTCTTGTTCCCATTTCTTGATTTTCCAATGACCGAGTTGCTTCCCAAGGCTGATGCTAGCGCCAAAGGTCCGGTAGTTGAAGGGTGCATACCCGACTGGATTGCCGGAAGACCCCGGCGGAAAATACGGCGAAAGACTCCGTTGGACCTGGGGAGATGATGCGCTGATAATGCCGCCGGCGAGGAGGGCGTTTCATGACCATCGACGTTCACACCCATTACATCCCGGAACCGGTCGCCGGCATGCTCCGCGACCGGACCAAGGCGCCGTGGATCGAACGGATGCGCGGCGGCGGCGAGCGGCTGCACCTGCCGGTCAACGTCATCGCCTTCACCGAGGACTACCTGAACATGGACGCGCGGCTGGCCTTCATGGATCAGATGGGCGTGGACGCTCAGTTGCTGTCGCTCGCCGGACTGTTCGGCGCCGACAGCCTGCCGGTCGAGGAAGCGCAGCCGATCTGCGAGACATTCAATAATGAAGCGGCGGCGCTCCACCGGTCACATCCGGAGCGGTTCGCCTGCCTCGCCGCCCTGCCGTTTGCCGACATGGATACGGCGCTGGCCGAGTACCGCCGGGGGCGCGAGCTGGGTCTGGTGGGGGCCGTTCTGCCGATGAACTTCTTCGATAGCCTGGACCAGGCGGAACGGCTGCGTCCGCTGTTTGATCTTGCCGAATCCCTGGGCGGCCATTTGTTTCTGCATCCGGGTCCCCGGCCCGACCAGCGGCCGGATCTGAAAGCCGACGCGCCGGCGCCGTTTTCGGATAACGGGGTGTACCGAAGTCAGCTTGAGGTCCAGAACAAAGTCGGCCAGGCCATGGTGACGTTGCTGATGACCGACTTCCTGGACGGCTACGGGAAGTTGACCGTCCATGTTGCCAATCTGGCCGGCACCCTGCCGGCCGTCGTCGAGCGTCTCGACCACATCGTCATCACCCGCGATCCGGACTCGCCCATGCCATCTTCGATGATAAAGAAGGTTGCGGTCGATTGCTCCTCGTTTGGGGCGGAAACCGTTGAATTTGCCGCGAAATTCATCGGCGCGGAGCACATTCTGCTGGGTACCGACTGCCCGATCTTTCGCACCGACCGGACCATTTCAGGAATTGAAGCGACCCGGCTGAGTGCGCCCGAGAAGCAGGCCATCCTGCATGGTAATGCCGTCCGGCTGCTGAGCGGCGTTTGGCCGGCGCTGGGTGAAAGCTGAGACTTGCCCGAGCTTTTCGCGTTCGACACGACGGTGGAATTTGCGATAGCGCTCGGCATCATGCTGCTGGGCGGCATGGTTCACGGGCTGACCGGCTTCGGCGGCGCGCTCGTTACGATGCCGCTATTGGCCCTGTTGCTCAGCCCGGTGGAGGCCCTGGCGCTTTCGGCGCCCGCCTGGGTCCTTGGCACGTTACAGATGCTGCCCCGCGCCTCCCGCGAGGCCGATTGGCCGGTGTTATGGCCGATCCTCATACCGGCGTTGCTGGCAACGCCGCTCGGCACGTTGCTGCTGTTCGCCATGGAGCCGGATATCGTCCGCCGGACCATCGGCCTGTTTGTCCTGGCCGGGGCGGTGATGCTGGCCACGGGCTGGATATATAGGGGCCCCCGCGGACGGCTGCCCGGGATTGTCGTGGGATCGCTGTGCGGCGGCATCACCGGATTTGCCGGGGTGGGCGGACCGCCCGTTGTCCTCTACGTCATGGCCTGGCCCGACCCTCCGGCGATGCAGCGGGCAAACATCGTTGTCGTCGTCGGATCGGTGGGCGTCGTGACTTTGCTCGGCGTTATCGTCGGCGGGGCCTACGACGGGACGGTCGCGCTAACCGCCCTCATCCTTGCCGTCGCCTATGTGGCCGGAACCTGGAGCGGCAGCGCCGGATTTCGGGCGGCATCGGACGCATTCTTCCGGCGGGCCGCGCTGACCGTATTGTTCGCGAGCGGTATCGCGGCAATCGTCCTGTAGGTCTGGACCGGTGACCGAAACCATCCTGGCCACTCTCGATCTCGATCTTGCTATCGCCTTGCTGGTCGCTATCGCCGCCGGCATGGCCCATGGCTTTACCGGCTTTGGCGGGGCGCTGGTCGCGATGCCGCTCTACACCGTTTTGTTCGGCCCGGTCGAAGCGCTGGCGATCCTGGTCTTCGCCGGGGTCATCGGCTCGGCGCAACTCACCCTGCCGGCGATGAGGATCGTCCGGTGGCCACACGTGATCCCGATGATGGTCGCGGCAATCATCTTCACACCGCTCGGCGTGTTTTCGCTGGTGACCATCGATCCGGATCTCATCCGGCGGGCAATCGGAATCCTCGTCCTGGTAGGCGCCTTGGTCATCGGCTTCGGCTGGACCTACAAGGGACCGAGAAATACCGCTTCCGGCGCGGTCGCGGGCGCGCTGGCCGGGTACCTCACCGGCGCCACCGGCATGGGCGGGCCGCCGCTGGCCGCTTACATGCTGGCCTTTCCCGATCCGGCAACCGTTCAGCGGGCCAACATCGTCGTGATGACGGCATTGCTGATCACTGTCACGCTGGTCGGCCTGATCGTCGCCGGCAGCTTTCATCTCGAGACCATTGTGCGGACGATATTGCTCACGCCGGTCTATATGTTCGGTGCCTGGTGGGGCGGGCGGCTTTTCCACAGCCGGTTCCAGACCCTGTTTCGCCGCATAGCCATCGGGCTGCTGGTCGCCGGCGGAATCATTGCATTATTCGCCTAAGCGTTACCGTCTAAGCGCTACCGTCTGACAAAAATCGTCCACTCCCTGTCGTCGTAGCTGTCGAACAGACGGCTGTTGGGCGACAGGACCCGCCGGCAGAAAGCGAGGAATGTCCGGGGATCGGCGTAATAGAGGGTTCGGAGCCTCTCCGGCGCGTGAATACTCATCATGTTGAAGGCGAGGCCGGTATGCGTCCTGGACCAAAGTTGGGTTAGATTATCGAGCACAAATTCCAGCCATTCGCTGTCCCCGGCGTACATTTTGATGTTGTAGCTCCCCGAGACGAAGGAGTAGTCGGCGTCCTGGGTTGCCTCATGGGAAAGGATGAACGAGGCCCGTTTGTCCCGGATACGCGAATTTGCCCGGGCCAGCATCTCCCGGCTGATGTCGTAACCGAAGTACCGGCCCCGTTTGAGTTGCGGCAGATTGGCGTACGCCTCGAACATGGCGCCATAGCCGCAGCCGAGATCGTTGATGACCAGATGATCCGAACGCTCATAGGCGAACAATCCGGCGAATATCCGGAAACGGTGCTGCTGGCGTTCGGGGCTCGACCATCCGACGCCTTTATTCATGGCGCCGTATTTCCGAATGGTCCGCCCGAAGCTGCGGGAGACGGGTTCAAGAATATCCGGCAGCGGAGCGCGTCGTCGTCGGCCAAACATGGGCCGGAGTCTACGTCAGCCCCTGTCCATGCCGCAACGAAACCTATTCGGCCTCGGGCAGCGCCACCCAGGGCGCGATATCGGGGATGATCCGCGTCTCGCCCGCCATCAATGGCGCCTCGCCGCTCACGGCCTCCAGTCTCAGCAAGGCGATGGCGCGGCTGCCTTGGCCCGAGCGCATCTCGCCCGCATCCTTACCGCCGGCGGTGATCTGGGTTCCCGGCGAGGGAAGCGGTCCTTCAATTTGAACCGGCAGCAGGCGCTTCTTCACCAGGCCACGGTACTTGGTCCGCGCAGTGAGTTCCTGTCCCATATAGCAGCCCTTATCCCAATCCACCCCGTGCAGTTCTTCGAAGCCGCTCTCCAGGAGAATCGCCTTGTCCACCTCCATATCCCGGCTGCCGTCGGGAAGCCCCAGCGCCAGCCGGTGCGCGTCATAGCTCTCCGCAGCCGCTTCGGAACAGCCCATTGCCTTGAGCGCGGAATCAAGATTTGCGGCCGGCGCAATGGCGCGGAGGCCGGCATCGGCTAGCCTGGGATCCACATAGGCGATTCCGCCGGCGCACGGCCGCGCGGCACCGGGTTTCGCCTCGAAGCCGAGAGAGGTTGCCGCTTCGCTGCCGAAAACCGCGGCGACGGCGAATGAGTTGGTGGCGTCTTCGATGTCCGCCGCCGCGCGCAGCTTGTACATGTTCAGCCGGCGCATGAAATCGTCCAACCGGGCGGCCTCGCAATCGATCAACAGCCGACCGTCAGCAGCCTGAACAATGAAGAAGTCGAACAGATATTTGCCCTGGGGGGTCAAAAACGCGGCGTAGATGCTTCGTTCCGGCGATACCTTCTCCACATCGTTAGAGACCAGGCCTTGAAGGAAATCCCGGGCGTCGGCACCCGAAACCTGGATCACCGCCCGGTTGGGCAAAATGGCGTATTTCATCCGCTCGGTCCTGTCATACCGTCACACCATATAGGCCCTTGGCGCGACTCGGCAAGAACGGTAAAACCCCAAAATTTTCAAGGGTTTCCCGCTTTTCTTGGCGCGGGGCTCCGCGTATAAACCAGCCATGCGGATCACGATGATCGACGACACGATTGCCTTCGATGGCCGAACGCCGTCGGTTCGCGCCCTCGGCGGCGCCGAGAAGGCCGTCGCGGGCTTGGCCGCCGCGCTTGCCGTCCGAGATCACGCCGTCACCGTCGTCAATCGGTGCGATAAGGCAGGCGTTGTCGACGGTGTCACCTGGGCTCCCTGGGACGCCCCGCGTCCACCTGCCGCGGACGTGACCATCGCGCAACGCGGTCCGCGCCTGTTCGAGGAATTGCCCGAGGCGTCGGCCAATATACTTTGGTGTTGGGGTAATCCGAAGCAGCTCAATCGGCCGGAAAACCAGTCGGCGATGGAGCGATACAAGCCGATCGTGGCATTCGTGGGTGAAGCCCAGAAACAGTTGTGGCGGTCGTGGCGGGATTTCATCGAGGTGGTCATCCCGCCGGGTCTTGGTCTTGATTACATCCGCGCCGAGGCCCCCGGGGAGCATCCTGATCCGATCGCCATCATGACCACTCATCCCCTGCATGGCATGACGGAATTCGTCCGACTCTGGCGGGAGAGGATTTACTCTCAACAGCCGGCGGCCAAGCTCCACATCTACTCGGCATCACTGGCAAAAGCGGCGTCGGGCTCCAAGCCCCTCGACCGGATCGCCGACGTCTTCGACGAAGTTCGAGAAGCAGCGGACGATGGGGTCGAGGTCAAAGCGCCCGGGTCCGATGCGGATATGGCCGCGGCATATGCCGCCGCGCGAGTGCACCTTTATCCGGCGATTCCGAGCGAAATGTACGGCTCAACGCTTGCGGAGAGCCAAGCGGCCGGTCTACCCGCCGTGGTGCTCCAGTCGGATACCGCGTCCCCCGCGGCCGAAAGGGTGCACAACGGGCGTACCGGCTATCTGGTGCCCGATTTGGACGCCGCGGCAAGTATTGCGCTCGAACTGCTATCGGATGATTTTGGCATGTATGATGGGCTGCATCGGGACGCCCGGATATTACAGGCGGCCCGCAATTGGGAGACGGCGGCCATCGAATTCGAAGGATTGTGGTCTTGAGCAGCGCCCAAACGGAGCCGGGCGGAACAACGATCCTATTTGTCACCGCTTCCCGGATCGGCGACGCCGTCCTGTCCACGGGCGTCCTCGACCATCTCATTCGATCGCGCCCCGGGGTTCGAGTCACCATCGCCTGCGGGCCGGCCGCCGCGCCGTTGTTCAACCGCGTACCCGGCCTCGAACGTCTCTTCATATTGGAAAAGCAGCCCTTGTCCCTTCATTGGCTGGGCCTTTGGGCAAAATGCGTCGGGCGTTACTGGGACGTTATCGTCGATTTCCGGGATGCACCGCTGACCTGTCTTCTGGGTCGCCGGCGGCGGCTGAGCGTCACCCGGTACAATGGGCCGGAACGCCAGGTTGAGCGATATGCCTCGGCCCTCTCATTGGACCAGCCGCCGGCGCCAACCCTCTGGATCGATGACCGGATTGCCGAGCAGGCCGCGAACTTGATCCCCGGCGATTCCAAAGTTCTGGCCATTGGACCAACCGCCAACTGGCGGGCGAAGACTTGGCGCGCCAAGCGTTTTGCCGAGTTGGCCGGCCGGCTGACGGGACCCGGTGGAATCTTGCCGGGCGGCAAGGTGGCGTTGTTCGGCCAGGAAAGTGAACGGCCAATGGCGCAGGAGTTGATCGACAGCATTCCGCAAAATCAACTCATCGATCTGATGGGACGGATCGATTTGCTGACGGTCTATGGCTGCCTCGAAAGATGCGATTTTTATGTCGGCAACGATTCCGGCCTCATGCATATGGCGGCGGCTTCGGGAACGCCGACCCTCGGCCTGTTCGGTCCGACACAGGATTCGCGGTATGGGCCTTGGGGTCATCACACCGCGGTGGTTAGAACCATGGTTCCCTTCGAGGAAATATTTCCTCCCGATTTTGATCATGTGAACAGCGGCAGTCTCATGGACTCGCTGACCGTCGAGATGGCGGAGCAGGGTGCGCGGGAGTTGTGGTCACGGACGGAAGGGATTGCGGCGTGAGCGAGATCAAAATATCCGCGGCCCTCAACGTTCATAACGAAGAGACCAATTTAGAGGCGTGCTTGGTTTGAAAGGCTGATACCCTGATGAAGGTTCTCCAATGCATGGCGGGCGCCGAATTCGGCGGGGCCGAGGCGTTTTTCAACCGCCTGGTCATCGGGCTCGGCAAGGCGGGGCTGGATCAGCGGGTCGTGATTCGGGCCGATGCGAACCGCGCTGAATTGCTCAGGGGCGCCGGTATCGAGCCCGATGAGCTCAGCTTCGGCGGGCCGTTGGACGTCAGTTCCGGACGCAAGCTCGGCAAGATAATCAAGCAGTACGAGCCCGATGTGGTCATGAGCTGGATGAACCGGGCCACCGCGGCGGTTCCCAAGCCGGGCGGGAAGTTCGTCCATGTCGGCCGGCTCGGCGGCTACTACAACCTCAAATATTACCGGAACTGCGATCAGTTGGCCGCCAACACGGAAGACATCGCCGATTATCTCATCAAGAACGGCTGGGCGCCGGAGCGCGTGCACTACCTGCCGAATTTCGTTTCCGCCGGGAAAGCGGCGCCGCTTTCCCGAAGTACGTTTTTCACGCCGGAACAAACCCCGCTAATCCTCGCTCTGGGACGCCTGCACGAAAACAAGGCCTTTGATACGCTGCTTCAGGCGGTGGCGCGGGTGCCCGACGTCTATCTCTGGCTGGCTGGTGAAGGCCCGCTCCGAGGCGAGCTCGAAGAGTTGGCCGGACAACTCGGCATCAAGCCCCGGGTTCGCTTTCTCGGTTGGCGTGACGACACCGAGGCGCTGTTCGCGTCGGCGGACATATTTGTTTGTCCGTCACGCCACGAACCGCTCGGCAATGTGGTGATCGAGGCCTGGGCACAGGGGGTCCCGGTGGTTGCCACCGACAGCCCGGGCCCCGGTACCCTTATTCGTCCGGGTGAATCCGGGTTGCTGAGCCCGGTCGACGACGTGCAGGCATTGGCGCGGTCGATCAAGCGGCTGGTCGATGATCCGGGTGCGCGCGAGGTTCTGTCCCGTGGCGGCCGAGACGCCTATGAGGCTGAATTCACCGAGGACATCGTGGTCAAGAAGTACCTCGACTTCTTTGAAAGGGTCACTGCCTGATGTGCGGCATCGCCGGGGTCGCCATGGCTGATGGAAGTGCGCCGGACGGTGCGCTGGTCGACCGGATGATCAAGGCGATCGCCCATCGGGGACCCGACGGCGAAGGCGCGCATACGAGCGGCAATGCGGAGATCGGCCACAACCGGCTGGCGATCATTGATCTCAAGACCGGCGATCAACCGATCCGCGGGCCGCGTGGCATCGCCCTTGTCGCCAATGCCGAGATCTACAATTACATCGAACTCAGGCGGCAGTTGGGCGAGTCCAAGTTCAACACGCGATCGGACTGCGAGCCGCCGGCGCATCTCTATGCGGACGCGGGGACGGGGTTCGGCCGGGCGCTCCGCGGCATGTATGCCATCGCAATCACCGACGAGGTGACCGGCCGGGTGGTGCTGTCCCGTGATCCGTTCGGGATCAAGCCGCTCTATTATGCGGCCATCAAGGGTGGGATGGCGTTTTCGTCGGAACCGGCGGCACTTGTCGCCGCCGGGCTGGCACCACCCCGTCTTAACGCGATCGCACGGGACGAGATGCTCCAACTCCAATACTCGACGGGCCGGCGGACCATATTCGAGGGCGTGGATCGGGTGCTGCCGGGAGAGACCTTGACCATCGAGGCGGGCAGTATCGTCCACCGGCTCAACGAGGCGGCGCTGCCGGGCGGCGCACCGGCGGATTGGGATGAAGAAGAGGCCATCCGGAGATTTGACGCGGCATTCATGAACAGCGTCGAGGTCCACCAGCGCGCCGACGTGCCGTATGGCATGTTTCTGTCGGGCGGCATCGATTCATCGGCGGTGCTTGCCGCCATGCGGGATTTGAACGACCAGCCGGTCCAGGCCTTCACCGCCGGTTTTTCCGGGGCCCAGGTTGCGGATGAGCGGGAGCACGCGGAAGCTGTCGCCCGCGCAGCCGGGGCGGACTTCCATGCCGTCGACGTGGATGCGGCGGATTTCTGGCAAGACCTGCCGGCGATTGCCGCGGCGATCGATGATCCGGCGGCGGACTACGCCACCATTCCGACCTACAAGCTGGGCCGGCTGGTTCATGATCGAGGCCTGAAGGTCGTTCTCTCGGGTGAGGGGGGGGATGAACTGTTCGCCGGATACGGCCGCTACCGCCGCTTGCTGCGGCCCTGGTTCCTGGGCGGCGGCGCCATGCGCCGCAAAGGCGGCTTCGAGGGGCTGGGGGTCCTCCGCGATGACGGCAACGGCTGGCGGGCCGGTCTCGACCGGGCCGCGGCCCGGGAGGCCACCGCCGGCCGCACCCGGCTTCAGGCGGCTCAGGCGATGGATTGCGCGGACTGGCTGCCCAACGACCTGTTGATCAAGCTGGACCGCTGTCTGATGGCGCACGGCGTCGAGGGCCGGACCCCGTTTCTCGACCGGCGGGTTGCCGAAGTGGCCATGCGGCTTCCCGACAATCTCAAGGTACGGGGCCGCACCGGCAAATATGTTCTCCGGCGCTGGCTGGAACGGAAGCTGCCCGAAGCCCGGCCGTTCACCCGCAAGAAGGGCTTCACCGTGCCGGTCGGCGAGTGGATCGCGGCGCGATCCGGCGAGATCTCTCAACTGGTGGCCCGGCAGCCCTGCATCGGGGAGGTGTGCCATCCGGCCGCGGTGGAGGCTTTGTTTCGCACCCTCGATCCCAGCCGCCCACGGGTCGCGCAGGCCGCCTGGCGGCTGCTTTTCTATGCGCTGTGGTACCGGCGTCACATGGAGGGCCGGGCGCCGGAGGGGGATGTGTTCGAGGTATTGTCGGCAAATTAGAGCAAAACCCGGCCAAATGGTTCAATTTGGCCGGAAACTGCTCTAGGGTCTGTACTCAATTAGGGGAGTCGCCTTTTTGCGCCCTCTCACCCTGCCCCTCTCCCCCTGACGGGGGCGAGGGAGCGCACGGCAAGCCCCCCTCCTCACTCACCCGCAAGTCGTCATCACCGGGCTTGACCCGGTGATCCACGCCTCGCGGCCGGCGGCACACGTGGATGGCCGGGTCCGGGCCCGGCCATGACGCAATCATTGTATGCCTCATCGCCGCAACACTTCCATGGTGGCTCAATTGAGTCCGGACCTTAGACCCAAAGCAAAACCCCGCCAAGGCGGCGCGGTTGCTTCGGACCGTTTGACCTCCGTGCCGGAGCACGAAAGCCATGATTGCCGCGACGCCGCCCCGATCAGACCGGATCAATGGAGGTCCGGAATTTTCTTGCGGTTACGCCCGGCGGAACTTGGTAGCGCCTAGAAGCGATAGTCCGACACATCAAGGCCGAGGGCCACGCGGCCCCAAGCCGTGAGATAGATATCCCAGTTGTTCTGGTGGTGGGCACCCGCGGCCTTCACGTCGCGCAGCTTGCGCTGGATGTCGTTGTCGTTGTAGAGCCCGTTGCCGCCCCAGGCGTAGAACAGCCGGTCGACCGCTTTCTGGCAGAGGACGCAGACGTAGGCCATGTCCCGCTTATTGCGGAGCCGCTCCTCATCGGTGAGGGGACGATCCCGCAATATCTCCTCGGTCTCCCGGAGGTTGCGCAGCATCAGGCTTTCCGCGGCCCGCGCCTCCGCCGCGCTTTCGGCGATCCTCAGGTGGATGGACTGGAAGTCGGCGACCTTTTCGCCGCCCCGGTTGATCCGCGTCTCCATGGCCTCGATGAACTGCTCTACGGCACCCAGCGCCAGCCCGACGGAAACCGAGACCAGGGAGTAGGGCGCAATCGAAATTCGGGGCAGCCGGAAGACGGGGTGGTCATACATTTCGGCTCCCGGCGTGGTGCCCTCGAGCCCGTCCCTGGACGGGAAAGTACGGTGTTTGGGCACGAAGGCGTCTTCGAACTCGACGAAGCAGGAGCCGGTGCCGCGCAGCGCGAACGTATCCCAGTTGTCGATGATCCGTCCCTTCCCGCGCTCGATCAGGATATGGAGCATGCCGGACTCGTCGGCGAGGATGGCGTTGTTGGCGAGCCAGCTCGCATGTTTGCACCCCGACGAGAACGTCGCCCAGCCGTTCAGCAGATAGCCGCCGTCGGCGGGGGTGAGGGCGCACTTCCTGGCGATGCTTTCCCTGGTGCCCGTATTGCCGCCGGAACAGATGAATTGGTCCGGGCCGGATGCCCATAATTCTTCCTGCGCCCGTTCCGGAAATCCGGCACAGGTGTTGGCGTGCTCGGCGTAAACCGCATAGACCCAGGCGGTGGAGGCGCATCCCTTGGCGAGCTCCGCGCATACCTGGACCAGTACGTCCCATCCGTATTCGTAACCGCCGTACTTCTTGGGCATGCAGACGCGGACCAGCCCGTGGCGGCGGAAGTCGTCGAGGGTTTCTTCGGGGATGGCGGCGGCCTCTTCACAGGCCGGTGCACGGGCCAGGAGATCGGGCACAATGGACCGCGCCCGGGAGATCAGTTCCGCCGGGCTCGGGATATCGATATCGGTGTCGGCGGCGACGCCGTCCATGACGCTCTCTCTCCTGTTGGAACCAGCATAGGATCGGCGTATTTTCCGGTAAAGGGCCGTCCCGAAACACATTCGGCATAGCGGCCGGGCCATCGGCATCGCCAAAAACCGGCGACGCGCGGGGCGGTTTTGCGTATTGTCCGGGCATGGAACCTAACTTCGACTGGCTCAACCTGCACGTTGGCGCCTTGGTGGGGACGGCGCTGGTATTCGGCGGCATGTCATTCTTCGCCTTCGTCTTTACGCCCATGGTCTTCAAGTTCGCCGAGCGCGAGGACGCGGCGCACTTCTTGCGCCAAGTGTTTCCGGTCTATCACCGGGTGATCGCGAGCCTGTGCTGTGTGCCCGCCATCCTGCTGATCCCCGGCCGGTCCTATACGCCCGAAGTGACGGCGCTGTTGGCCGTGGCGCTGCTCAACGTCATCTCGGCACGGTTCATCGTGCCGGCGGCCAACGCGGCCCGCGAGGCCGGGGATGAGAAGAAATTCGCCGCTATCCACCGGTTGAGTGTCTTCCTGCACATGGGCGAACTGATCGCCATACTCGTCGTCCTGATCAGGCTCGCTCGGTAGAGGGCCCGGCAGAGCCCGCCGCGCGCGCATGACCGCATTCCTGAACGATTGGCGGCACCGGCGCATCCCCGTGGATGATATGGAATATGCCCGCCATGCAGCGGCGCGGATTTTTGTCGGGGTGCCGTCCGGCACCGGACCGCGGGCAGCAAAAAGGCCAGCCCTTTAGGGGGCCGGCCGTTTTAATGCGAACTCAGAGCCTCAGGAGCTCGGGCGGTTTGCCTTGTCAGATGGCGATCGCCGCCTGGCGCCACGCCGAGGTACCCTTGCAGTCAGGACATACCCGCTCACCGATATGGTGCGACGTAAAATCCTTCGAACACATCAAGCACTTGCGCTTCTTGATGTTCTGGTTGTCAGCCTGAGGCTTTTTGTTCATCTCGCTACGAGACGACATGGTATCCTCCTAGGTGCTTAGTCCAGTCCGCAAAGTCACTCGACCCGGCCCAATGCCCGGGGCCACACGCAACTGCGCAGATTGGATTGTCTGTCCGAAAGGCGCGCCGATTGGGAACCCAGGAACGCGCCCGTTGCAGAGGGCCAGTATATTACGACACCCCGGCGAAATAGCTATGCATTTTTTGCGTAGCTGATATGCGAACCGTCATCTCAACCCTAAATGGTTCAAAAATCATCGGAATTTCCTGGTTTGAGATCTTAAGTGTACCGTGACTCTTCCCGTGTGGTCGACTTTTACGTCGATCCCGGTCCTGCTACGGAGATCAACCATCGTTTTCTCCTGTTTCGGCTGTGGTCGGCAGCGGACCGAAGCCGATCGGCGTTTTTCGCGCGTCTACTCCCCCGGCTGCGGGCTTGCCTCTTGTGCCGCGGCTGCTTTGGCGGCCGCCGGCGTGCCCGGCATGGGGGCCTCGGAGACATCGTCGGGCTGGTTCTTGAACTTCCCGTGCTTCTTGTAAAAGGCGTCGGTCTTCATATGCTTGGAGACCACGAACGGTGCGCCCTTGACGAAGTCATAGAGGGCGACGATGCCGCCGGTCCACATGGTGCGGATCATGTGCATCTTGGCGCGCGACGCGCGAAGATCGAACAGATCGGCGTTTTCGTGGGTGTGGTAGTTCTCCCGGTCGTTCAGCACCTCGCGCACCTTCTCGGGCGTCGCCCAGTTGCAGCGGTAGTGAACGGTGCCGTCGGGCCGGATCACATAGAGCACGTTGGGCATGGCGCCATAGCCGCGATGGAAATCGCCGGCCAGGTTGTCGACCAGGACCCGGCGGTGCTCGCCGTAGCGGGGCGCCACCAGCTTGGCCGCCGCCATCTTCTCTTCCATGGTTTCATGGGCGCCCAGGCGCTCACCGGGATGGGCTTCGCGGACATAGATCAGCAGGAAGGTGACATCCGGATACTCGCCGGTGATGTCCTTCATGGTCGGGATATTCTTGGTGTACATGGAGCAGGTGGATGACCCGGTCTCCAGCACCGCCCAGCGACCTTCGAAATCGGAAAGTTTGACCTCTTTGCCGGTCTCGAGTTCGGTGAAGGTGTGATCGACGAACTTTTCACCGGCTCGCGGGCCGATGAACATGTCGAAATTGTAGTCGTTGGGCTTAAACCGCTTGTTGTTGTAGACGGGGCCTTTTGGTTGCTCGTTCATCACACGTCCTCGTTCAAATTTCCTGTATCGGTTGCCGAGAGGGCGCTCTATCGCCCTTTCACGCCGCGAAGGGCAGGAAATCTAGCCCCAAAGCCAAATCCGTTCAACAGAACCAATGGGTGCGCCGCCCGCACATTGGTGCGAGCGTTCCACGCCCGGGGGTCTGATCAACTCACGCGGCGTCCGCCGTGCGGAGGCTTCGGGCAATACCGTCGGCGATGGTCTCGATGCGCCGGCGAATCCAGATATGCGCCGGATCGTTGTTGTTGCGCTCGTGCCATACCAGATAGAGGGAAATGCCGTCACTCCTGAAGGGCAGCGGCGCCATCGCCAGGTCTCGCAACGGGCCGATGTGCATGGGAGACATTTCAGTGGCGATCAGGTCGGTACCCTTGACGAACGAGGGAATGGCGTTGAAGTTCGAGACGGTGAGGGTCGGCTCGGGCAGTTCCGGAATATCGGCCCCGCGCAACGCCACACTGCTCCCAAGACCGCCGGCGAAGCGCACGGCTATATGGTTTGAGTTGAGATACTCGACGGACGTTTTCGGCGCCTCCCGCACACTCGCATCGTAGAAGCACATCATTGCGCCGCTGATCAGCCGGCGTTGGAAAATATCCGGCGCGTCCGGCGGAATGGGCGTCAGGACCAGTTGGCACTGGGCGTCCCGGAGCATGGAAATACTGGGCACCCCCGACGGCATGAACTCAAGCCGGAGCCGGATTCCGTCTTCGTGAGCCTCACGCCACAGCCGGGGAAAGATCAACTCCCGCTGGAGGTCGTTGGCCGCGACCACGAATTCCATCTCTTCGGTGCGCGGATCGAAGGGCCGCTGGTCGGTGAGGCTGGAGAGGCCGTCGAGCACGCGAAGCACCGGTTCCTTTAGCGAAATCGCCGTTTCGGTCGGCATCAGACCCTGGCCCGAGCGGACGAATAACGGGTCTTTCAACACGGTGCGCAGCTTTGCGAGGGAATGGCTGACAGCCGATTGGGTCACGTTCAGCCGGACGGCTGCCTTGGAGACCGAGGATTCCTCGAGAATGACGAGGAATATCCTCAGAATTTTGCCATCGAGCTCATCTATATGAGAAATTTTCATATGGTTTATAAAGTAACATGAATAGATTTGATGTCCAGGAACCGGTAGGTTCCCCGGTCTCAACTTCCAGAGAAGTTTGCAGTCCGAGGAGGCTTCAATGAAGCGATCACTAATTCTTGCAGGCATGGCGTTGGCGGTGTCGACACCGTTCGCCGCGGAGGTAAAAGCCGAAGAGCTGACCGTCGCGACCTTCATGCCGCCCCAACATCACATCAACCGCAACCTGTTTGGCTGGTTCGGTAAGGAAATCAAGGAACGCTCCGGCGGTTCCCTGACCATGAAACTGTTTCCGGCAGGCCAGCTCGGCGCCGGTCCCGTCCAGCAGTACAAGCGCGTGGTCGAGGGCGTCGCCGACATCACCTTCGGGGTCAGCGCCTACACCGCGGCCGTGTTTCCGCGCACCATGCTGATCATCCCGCCCGGCAAGTCGAAGAATGCCAAGGAGTCGACGACCCGGATGTGGAACGTCTTCGATAAGTACATGGCCGGCGAATACAAAGCGGTCAAAAATCTCGGCGTATTCACCGTCGCCGGCAGCCTGTGGGCGTCGACCAAGGACATGAGCACCATGGGCGGGCTCAAGGGCGCCAAGCTGGTGCCGTACGCCGCCATGACCACGCCGATCCTGAAGGCGATGGGGGCGGTGCCCGTACAGATGCCGGTG
Organism: Rhodospirillales bacterium; assembly: GCA_965213765.1. Lineage (GTDB taxonomy): Bacteria > Pseudomonadota > Alphaproteobacteria > Rhodospirillales > UBA2165 > JAJDXO01. The sequence continues at coordinate 4,045,369 of OZ243926.1, forward strand.
ACCCAGATGTACACAGGTCTCTCAACCGGGACCATCGACGGCACCTACGCGTCCTACAACAACATCACACCGCCGTGGAACTTCTGGGACGTCTCCAAATATGTGGTCGACAATATTCCGGTGCAGTTCGCCGCGACCTTCGTCGCCATGAACAAGGAGCGCTACGACGGCCTGTCGCCGGCGCACCGGAAGATCATTGACGCGCTATCCGGCAAGACGCTCTCCATGGAGGGCGCCAATACATTCGACGGGGCCGACAATCGCTCCGAGCAGATGATGCGGTCGTCGGATAAGATGAAGAAGGTGAAGTGGGTCAAGGTTTCCGGTGCCGAGCGCGCCAAGATGGATGCGGCGGTCAAAAAGGGTATCGAGAGCATCTTCGCCGACTATGAAAAGCGCGGCATCAAGAATGCCCGGGAAATCTACAACGCTTTGAACCAATAGCGTTGCGATGGGGCCGGGGCCTCCCAATACCCGGCTCCATCTTTTTCCGGGCATCAGACAATGATCGACCGACAGAAACCGCTGCCGTGGCTCGATACGCTGGACACGATCATCGTCCGCTTCACGGTGATCGCCGGCGGCCTCGGCCTCGCCTTCATGGTCCTGCTGACGTTCTTCAACGTCATCATCATGCGGAAAATGCTCAACAACCCGATCACCGGGGCCGAGGATCTGCTGATCCTCAATCTCGTCCTGATCGTCGCGGTCGCCATCCCCTTCGGCGGCCGGGTCGGGGCGCACATCGAAATCGAGATATTCGAATCCCGGATGTCGCCCGGGTTCGCCCGCTGGTCGCTCTTCATTCTCAAGATCGTCGGGATCGTGTTGGTCGCGCTGCTGTCGTGGCGGCTGTTCGAGTCCGGCGCTTCAGCGAGCAAGTTCGGCGAGGCAACCCAGCAGCTGCTGATCTCCTACGAGCCCTACTACTACGTTATGAGCATCCTGGTCGGGTTCTACGGGCTCATCCTGGTTACCGACGCCGTTCAGCTGGTGGTTCGCGGCGCCATCCGCGAAATCGACGGAATTCAGGACGAATAGATGATCAGCATGTCGCTCATCGGTGTCGTGGGGCTGCTGGTACTGTTCGCCCTGCTGGCGCTCAGGTTTCCGGTTGCGCTGTCGATGATTTTCGTCGGCACCGCCGGCACGATCGCCGCCACCGCCAACCGGTTCCTCGGCCTCGGCATGTCGCCCGAACAGGCGTGGGAGCGGGGCTGGAAGACCGCCATGTCGAACCTGTCCGGCGAAGCGTTCGAGGCGGCGTCCAATTTCAACCTGCTGGTCATCCCCATGTTCATCCTGATGGGCAACCTCGCCGGCGCGTCGGGCATGTCCCGCGATCTGTTTACCGCCGCCTACCGGTGGATCGGCCACTACAAGGGCGGGCTCGCTTCGGCGACGATCACCGCGTGCGCCGGGTTTGCGGCGCTGTCCGGTTCATCTCTCGCCTCGGCCGTCACCATGGGCCGGGTGGCGCTGCCCGAGATGAAGCGCTTCAAATACGCGCCGGAGCTCTCGACGGGCTCGGTGGCGGCCGGCGGCACCCTTGGATTTCTGATTCCGCCGTCCGGCGGCATGATCATCTATGCGGTCCTGACCGACCAGTCCATCGGCCGCCTGTTCATGGCCGGCGTGGTCCCCGGCATCATTTTGACCCTGCTGTTCGTCGGCACCATCTGGCTGCTGGTGCGCATGAGGCCCGAGCGGGGACCGGCCGGAGAGCGGTCGAGCGCCCCGGACCGGCGGGAGTCCCTGATCTCCGCGGTGCCGATTGTCTTGGTGGTCGGTATCACCATCGGCGGCATGTACACCGGCTTCTTCACGCCGGTGGAGGCGTCCGCCGTCGGCGCATTTCTGACGTTTGTCGTCGGCGCGGCACGCCGGTCGCTCAAGTGGTCCATGGCGCACGAGATTATTCTTCAAACAATGAAGGCGACGGCGACCGTGTTCCTGATCATCATCGGCGCCTTCATATTCATCCCGTTCATGTCGCTCACCGGTCTCGCCGCCGACATGGTCACCTTCCTCACCTCGCTGCCCATCGGCGAGGTGGGCATCCTGATCGTGGTAATCCTGATCTATATGTTCCTGGGCACGTTCCTCGAGAGCATCGCCATGCTGGTGCTGACCATACCGGTGGTGGTGGCGCTCGCGACCCAGCTCGGCTGGGACCTGATTTGGTTCGGCATCATCGTTGTGATCGTTTTGGAGATGGGGATGATTTCGCCGCCGGTCGGCATCAACGTGTTTGTGGTCAAATCCATCGCCCCGGAGGTTCCCATGCGAACCATCTTCAGAGGGATTTGGCCGTTCTGGTTTGCGATGGCGCTGATGATCGCGCTATTGGTCGCGTTTCCGCCCATCGCCATGTTCCTGCCCGAAACCATGCTCGGGCAATAGCGGGAGGCAATTGCAATGGTTGTGATCACACCGAAGGACAAGTCCGTCGCCGCGCTGACCGGCATTCACCTCTACCACGGAGACATTTCCAATTGCTCCATGCGGGTCCGGATGACCTTGGAAGAGAAAGGGCTGGATTGGGAAAGCCACCACATCGACCTCAAGAAGAAAGAAAATCTCGACGAAGGCTACTTCGCCATCAATCCCAACGGCCTGGTGCCGACGATGATCCACGAGGGCGTGGTTCATATCGAATCCAACGAGATCATCGCCTATTTGGACGAAACCTATCCCGAGCCGCCCCTCAGGCCGGCGGCCCATGCCGCCGCCATCGATACTTGGCTCGCGCGGGCGGCCGATCTCCATGTCAAGGCGGTCAAGCCCTATGTCTACGCGACAAAGATGGCGCCCAAGCTGCATAAGACGGCCGAGGAGCAGGAACTCTACGACTCACTCCAGACCAACGAAGAGCTGATCGAGTTCCACGCCAAGCACGCGGGCGCCTCGCAGTTTTCGGCGGAAGACGTCAGGACCGCCATCGAGCTGCTGGACACGGCATTCTCCGATGCCGAAGAGGTCTTGAATACGTACGATTGGCTGTCCGGAGAAAAATTCGGCTTGGCCGATATCTCCTGGTTGCCCATACATTTTGTTCTGGTGGGCTGCGGCTATGACTTCGATCGGTTCCCCAAGGTGATGGGGTGGGTCGAGGCGGGCCGGCAACGGCGGAGCTATCAGAAGGGCATTCTCGAGTGGTGCCAGGATTTCGCAGACGTTTAAGTGAACGGAGTTCAAGGAGACATTGAAATGAGCAGACTGAAAGACAAGGTGGCCATCGTCACCGGTGCCGCCCAGGGGATCGGCGAGACCTACGCCAAGGCCATGGCCGCTGAAGGCGCCAAGGTGGTGGTCTCGGATATCGCGGATTCGAGCCGGGTGGCGGACGAAATCAACGCCGGCGGCGGGACGGCGGTCGCGGTTTCCGCCGACGTCACCAGCGACGACAGCATCGCCGACATGGTGGCCGAGACCGACAAGCAATTCGGCCCCATTGAGATCCTGGTCAATAACGCGGCGCTGTTCACAGAGCTGCGCCTGACGCCGATCATGGAGATGTCCAACGAGGAGTGGGACCGGGTGATGACGGTCAACGCCCGCGGCTCATTCCAATGCATCAAGGGCGTCGTCCCGTCGATGATCACCAACGGGCGCGGCAAGATAATCAATATCTCGTCCGGCACCTTCTATTATGGCGGCCCCGGCTTCGCCAACTACGTGAGCTCCAAGGGTGCGATCCTGGGCCTGACGCGGTCGGCGGCGCGGGAATTCGGCGATAAGAACATTTTCGTCAATTGCATCGTTCCCGGATTCACCGAGAGCGAGGGCGTCGCCAACCACCCGCAGCTTCACGTCGCCCGCCAACCCACCCTCGCGTCCCGCATCATCAAGCGCGACATGATGCCCGAGGACTTGGTCGGCACGCTGATATTCCTAGCCTCCGAGGACAGCGATTTCCTCTCCGGCCAGAGCATCAACGTGGATGGCGGCAGATACTGCCAGTAGAGCCGCCGCGGACACTTTCCGTTTTGCGGACAGTGAGCGGGTTGTCCGTCATCTGGACTGACATCCCGACTGGGCGTGATACTGTGCGCCGGGAATGGTCGAATGACGAAACGCACCAGATTTCATAGGGCGCAACCAGGGCAGAACCATGTTTGAAAAAGACTACGACGATATTCCAGGCACCTACGTCTATGACGGGCGGATGGCCAGGAAAGGCTACGTACTCAACAAGATGTTCATGTCGTTCATTGACCCGGCGAACCGGTCGCGTTTCGAGGCCGACGAGTGGGCGTACATGAAGGAGTACGGCCTTTCGGACGAGCAGTGTCAGGCGGTCATGGACCGGGATCTGCTGCGCATCCTCCAGCTCGGCGGCAATGTCTATTACGTCTGGAAAATCGCCGCCATCGCCAAATGGAACATGCGGATGGTGTGCGCCAATCAGGCGGGTATGGCGTACGAGGACTTCCTTGAAAACCGTCTCGGCCTGGAACCGGCGGGAGACTGATAATGGCGCAAATGATTGGCGGCGTCGGCGTGTCGCACATTCCGGCCCTGGTGCCGTATCAGGATCAGGGCACGGAAAATGAGGGCGAGTATGCGCCGTTTTTCGAAGGTGCCCAGCCGGTCCGCGACTGGGTCCGGGAGAACCGGCCGGATACGGCGATCGTCATCTATAACGATCACGGCTTGAGCTTCTTCCTGGATGCCATGCCGACCTTCGCTCTCGGTGCGGCGCCCGGTTACGTGTGCGGGGACGAAGGCTGGGGTGCCCGGCCGCTGCCCCCGGTGCCGGGGCACCAGGACCTGTCCTGGCATATCATCGATACGCTGGTCGAGGACGAGTTCGATCCCACAATCTGCCAGGAGCTGGAGCTCGACCACGGCGCATCCATGCCCGTCCGCCTGTTGTGGAAGCCGGAGCCCGACTGGGAAATCAAAATCGTGCCGGTGGCGGTCAACGTCATCCAACATCCGATCCCCAAGGCCAAGCGCTGCCACGATCTCGGCAAGGCCATCCGCCGCGCCGTCGACAGCTTCCCCGGCGACGAGAAGGTGATGATGCTGGGCACCGGCGGTCTGTCCCACCAGCTCAGCGGCGAGCGCGCCGGGTTCAACAATCCGGAGTTCGACCAGTCCTTCATGGATCGCCTCGCCAATGATCCCGAGGCTTTGACCCGGCTCACCTCCGGGGACATCATGCGCGAAGCGGGCGCCGAGGGCGTCGAGGTCGTCATGTGGCTGACCATGCGCGGCGCCCTGGACGAAAATGTGAACGAGCTTTATCGGAACTACTATTCTCCGGTGTCGGTGACCTCCTCCGGTCTCCAACTGCTCGTCAACGCCTGAACCAACCGGACATCAGACCCATGAACGAGATCAAACCTTCCGTCCATCCGGACCTAAAGGCTCACCAGGACGGCATGAAGCCCCGGATCTACAAGCTGCGGGACCATATCTACTGCGCTTTCGGCTTCACGGTGGTGAACTGCACCCTGATCGAGGGTGAGGATTCCTGCATCCTCGTCGACACGATGACCGGCATGGACAATGCCGCGGTGGTCGCCGAGGAGTTTAAGAAGATCACCGACAAGCCGATCAAAACGGTGATCTACACCCACTTCCATGCCGACCATGTGAGCGGGACGCGAGCTTTTCTCACCGACGAGGAGATCTCATCCGGCGAGGTGAAGATCATCGGTCAGGAAGAACTCGCCGATCACGTGATGCGCGACGTCGGGCTGGTCGGACCGATTATCGGCCGGCGCGCCATGTATCAGTTCGGCATGCGGTTGCCGGTGAGCGAGGAAGGCACCGTCGGCGCCGGGCTGGGTCCGCCCCAGCGGCCCGGGCCCCGAAGCTTCGTCCCGCCCAACACCACCTTCGAATGCGTCTACAAGGACGAGGTTGGCGGTATCAAGTTCGAGGTTCACCTCAATCCCTCGGAAACCGAGGACCAATGCTGCGTCTGGCTGCCGGATGAAAAGGTGCTGTTGTCGGCCGACGCCATCTACGAATCGTTTCCCAACGTCTACGCGCTCCGCGGCACCCGGTTCCGCAACCCCATGGTCTGGGCTCAGGGGATTGACCACCTGCGGGAGTTCGGGGCCGAGCTGCTGATCCCGCATCACGGCAGGCCGGTCGAAGGCGCGGACGAGATCGAAGCCTTGATGAGCGATTATCGGGACGCCATTCAGTTCGTCCACGATCAGACGCTTCGCTACATGAACAAGGGCTACCGGCCGGACGAGATCAAGGAAGTTGTCGAAATGCCGGACCGGCTCAAGGACCATCCCTGGCTTGGTGAGTATTACGGCTCATACAAGCATTCGATCCCGGCGATCTATGCCGGCTACCTCGGCTGGTATCAGGGCGATCCGGTGGCCCTTAGTCCAACGCCGTGGCGGGAAAAGGCGAAGCGCTACGTGGTGATGATGGGCGGCCGGAACACGGTTTTCGCCAAAGCGGCGGAAGCCATCGACGTCGGCGACGATCAGTGGGGGGCGGAGCTCCTGACGTGGCTGATCCAGGCCGATGTCGAAGATCAGGAGGCGCGCAAGCTGAAAGCCCGGGCATTGCGCGCCTGGAGCTATCAGCAGAAGAACGCCACCTGGCGGAACTGGGGCCTGACCAGCGCCCTGGAGCTCGAGGGCGAACTCGATTTGGCGGGCGGCGGCATGGTGCTGGGATCGCCCGACCAGGTCCGCGGGTTCCCGCTCGCCGCCATCCTCCAGGTCATGACCGTGCGGCTGAAGGCGGAGGAGGCCTGGGACACCAACCTGCGCGTGGCGTTTGAGACCACCGACACCAACGAGGCCTGCGCATTGGAGATCCGGCGCGGTGTTTGCCAGTTCTTCCGCGACCTGCCCGCCGAACGGGATGCGGCGATGAAGTTCTCCCGCGAGTTCCTGCTCAAGTGGGTGTTCGGGCAGACCACCCTCGACGAGGCGATCGCCGCCGGCGACGTGACCATCGACGGCGAGGCGGCGACGGTGACCGAATTCATCTCTAAGTTCGAGGCATTCAACGAGGCGGCCGACATTTCGGTCGCGGCGCGCTAGAGGATCAGGAGGAAGACATGGCTGAACCGGCTCAGGCGGCAAACCCGAGACCCAGGAAAAAGCGCCCGCCCCCCAAGCGCGCCGAGGTCATCAAGGTCGAGCGGATCGTCCCGCGGCTCACGCGGGTGATCTTCGGCGGCGGGGACATGGCGGCCTTCTCGGCGCCCAAACCGGGTGCGCACATCAAGCTTCTGTTTCCGGAGCCGGGCGTCACCTGGTCGCCGGCCGACACGGATGCCCCTCGGCCGCCGAGCCGCACCTATACGCCCCGGCGGTTCGATGCCGACACCCACGAACTGGAAGTGGAGCTTGTTCACCACGGGAAGGGGCTCGCGGCCAACTGGGCGCAGACCGCCAAGCCGGGAGACGAGTTGTTCATCGGCGGCCCGGGCGGGGGGCTGGATATTCCGGACGGTACGACCCACGCCGTGTTGTTGGCCGATGAAACGGCCATGCCGGCAGCCGGGACGATAATCGAGGCGCTGCCGGAGGGCTGCGAGGCGGTCGTCTTCTGTGAAGTGGCGGATGCGGACGACGAACGGCCGCTGAGCGCGACCCGGGAGGTTTCGCCCACGTGGCTGCATCGCGCGGAAACCGGTGCGGTCCAGGGAGACCTCCTGGAGCATGCCGCAACGACCCTGGGCGAGATGCCGGAGACGACGCTCTGGTGGATTGCCTGCGAGGCGGGCGCCATGCGCCGGGTCCGCAAGCACCTGATGGACGAACGGGGCGTCGGGAAAGCTTGGATGAACACCCGGGGATATTGGCGGCTGGGAGAAACCAACTACCCCGATCACGATTACGGTGAAGATTAGGCGGAAGCGCATCCGTCCGTCATACGGGCGGTTGGGCGAGAGTAAATTGCGGCCGGAAGCGGAACTCGGCCATAAACCAACGAGGGCGGATCAATCCGCCGAGCAAGCGGACTGACAGGGACATACGGGAGACGGGCGATCGGTAACGGGTCCCCTTCATACGACTACATCATCGTTGGCGCCGGATCGGCGGGCTGTGTGCTGGCCAACCGGTTGAGCGCCGACGGGGCCAGTATATTGCTGCTGGAAGCAGGCAAGACGGATCGAAACTGGCTGATCCATGTGCCCCTCGGCGTCGGCAAGATCTGGCAGTCCCCGGAGTACAATTGGAAGTACAACTCGGAGCCCGAGCCGGGGCTCGATAACCGCTTGGTGTGGCACCCGCGAGGCCGGGTGGTGGGCGGATCATCGTCGATCAACATGATGGCCTATGTCCGGGGCAATCGCGCGGATTACGACCGCTGGCGGCAGAAGGGGCTCGACGGCTGGTCCTATGCCGACGTACTGCCCTACTTCAAGCGCATGGAATCCTATGACGGCGGGGCCGACGACTACCGCGGCGATTCGGGGCCGCTGCGCTGCGTCGAGCATTGGGGTCAGGATCCCCTGTTCGACGCCTTCGTCGAAGCGGGCAAGGAGGCCGGATTCGGCTACACCGAGGATTTCAACGGCGCCGAGCAGGAAGGCGTTTGCCGGATGCAGTTTTCCATCGGCGACGGCAAGCGATTTTCGTCCTCGACCGCCTATCTGCGCCCGGCGCTCAAGCGGGGCAATATCACGGTCAAGACCGGCGCCCAGGCCGCCCGGGTGGTGTTCGACGGCAACAGGGCGACAGGCATCGCCTACAAGGACGGAATCGGCGAGGCCCGGGCGCATGCCGAGCGGGATGTGATCCTCTGCGGCGGCGCGTATAACTCTCCCCATTTGCTGATGCTGTCCGGCATCGGGCCCGCCGGCCATCTCCGGGAGATGGGCATAGAGGTGCGGGCGAATTGCGGGAATGTTGGTGAGAACCTGCAGGATCACGCATCGGTCGGCATCGACTATGCCTATGCCAAGCCATCCCACTATCATAGGTCGCTGCGCCTTGATCGGCTGGCCATCAACATGATCCGCGCCTTCATCTTCCACGAGGGACCCGCCACGCTGCCGCCGGGCGCCGGCACGGCTTTCCTGAAAAGCCGCACCGAGGCCGACATTCCCGACGTCCAGATGTTCTTCCGTCCGGTGAACATGTTCGCCAAGGAATGGTTCCCGGTGATCATGCCGCCGCCGCCGGAGGGCTTCGCGCTTCGGGCCTGCCATTTGCGGCCGGAAAGCCGGGGCTGGGTCAAGCTGCGGTCCGGCGATCCCTTTGATCACGCGCGGGTCTTTAATGATTTTCTGTCAACGGAAGCCGACCGCCAGGCGCTCCGGGACAGTATCCGGATGATGCGGGAGATCGCCCGTCAACCGGCCCTTGACGGCTATCGGGGCAAGGAGTTGGCGCCCGGCGAAGATGTTACGAGCCAGGATGACATCGACGCCTTTATCCGCCAGACCATGATGACCGTGTTCCATCCCATCGGCACCTGCCGCATGGGGTCCGATGTCGACTCCGTGGTTGATCTGGAATTCCGCGTCCGCGGGGTCGAGGGCCTACGGGTCGTCGATGCCTCGGTGATGCCCGATTTGGTGGGCGGCAACATCAATATTCCGGTGATGATGGTTGCCGAGAAAGCGTCTGATGTGATTTTAGGAAATCCGCCCTTGCCCGCGGCGGAAATTTAGGTGAGAAAATGGGCAAACCGAGATCACGTTTCGCCGAAATTGGCTGCCCGGGGCGGGTGCAGGCTAATGAAAGTCAACCGGTTTATGATCTCTTCCATGTAGACTTGGATACACAGGTGTGCTGGCGCAGGCCGGCGGACCATCGGAATCATCTCTAACAGGAGGTTTTACACATGAAGAAAGTATTGGCGGTAGCCGCACTGGCTGTTGGCGCCTCGGCCATGTTCGGCGCCACACAGGCACAAGCAGCGGAACGTTGGACCTGTAACGTCTTTACCGGTCCGAAGCACTACGTGAACAAAGGCCTGAAGCCCTGGGGCAAGGAAGTCGGTAAAGTCACCAATGGTGAGGTCAAAGTCAACTTCTTGCCGGCCAGTGCCGCTCCGCCGCCGAAGCAGTTGAACGGCATCGCGGCCGGTTCATTCGACTGCGCGTTCATCTTCCATGCCTTTACCGCCAAGCAGGCAGGGGGCCCCGGTTTCGGTATTCTTCCGTTCCTGAGTTCGGGCAACGCAAAGCAGGGCGGTGTCGCCTACTGGCGTGCCTGGAATGAGAATTTCGGAGATAAGAAAGAGTTCGACAAGCTGGGCATCAAAGTCCTCAGCATGTTCCAGTTTTCGGGCGTTCACTTCTTCACCGCGAAGGACAAGCCGATCAACTCCATTGCCGACATGAAGAGCCAGAAAATGTGGGCGCTCGCGGGCACATCTTCCAAGACCATGAAGGTTGCCGGCGTGAACCACGTCTCGGGCCCGGCGGCGCGTCTCGGTGAGTTTACCCAGACCAAGGTCGTTCAAGGCATCGCCGGCATCACCCGGGGCGGAATCGTCAACTTCGCCGGGGTTCAGTTCCCGAAGCATGGAACGTTCACAACCCGGTCGATCATGATGCCGTCCTTTGCCTGGATGGTGTCGAAAAAGAAGTGGGAATCGCTGAACGGCGGCCAGAAAAAGGCGATCACGGCTATTTCCGGTGAAAAGCTGGCCCGCGACATTGGCCGGGCCTCCGACGACTTCGAGGAAGTGGCCAAGGCCAAACTGGCCAAAGCCAAAATTACGGAGCACCGGGCGAGTGCTGCCTTCGAGGCCGAACTCGAAAAGGCTGCCCAGCCTCAGTATGACGCGTGGTTTAAGCGTGTTCAGTCCATGGGCGTGGACGGCAAAAAAGTCGTCGAGCAATACAAGCGGTTTGTCGCATCAGGCTCCTGACCGGCGACTGAAAGCAGGCAGTAAAGATCTGCGCAATTTTGCTGACGGCGGCACCGGAAAACATGGTTCTCCGGTGCCGCCCGTAGCAACGGGGCCGGGGCAAACAACAAACCTGTGAGAGGCGGGTAATCCACATGATCGGGCTAACTGATATTCTGCACAAAATCATCAAGGTGCTCGCGGCGATAGCGCTTCTGGTGATGATGGTTCTCACGTTCAGTGACGTGAACCTTCGCTATTGGCTCGGTGAGCCCATCCTCGGCAGCAACGAGATGACCGAATTTCTGCTGGGGACGATCGTCTTCGCAGGCCTGGTCATCGTTTCCGGTGAACGCTCGCACATCATGGTGACCCTGTTCGAGCCGTTCCTGATGAAGAAGATTCCCTACATTTACAGACTGCTTGGTCTGTTCACGAACATCGTCGGCATTGTCGCGGTCACGCTGCTGATCGCGAATTACACCCAGTTCATGCACGGCCAGGGAAACGAGACCGAAATCCGCGAATGGGAGTGGTGGTGGCTGGGCACGCTCTTGACCGTTCTGGCCGTGATCGCCGTTCTCATGGCGATCCGATCCATACGGAGTCCGCTTAGGCAGATGGGCGTTGAAGACTTCGGCGCCATCGACACCGGGGACGACGCCCAACGACCCGAACAGGGAGGCCGGGCGTAGTTATGGCAGTCTCACTTTTTGCATTCGCCGTTCTCCTGGGCCTGAGCGTCGTCGGCATCCCGCTGGCCTATGCGACCCTCGCGGTCGGCTTCTTCGGTTTCTGGTACGTACGGGGCGATTTCTTCGGCGCGGTCATCCTTTCGGGCCAGGAGATATTCGATTTTTCGACCTTGTTCGGTCTGTCGGTGGTGCCCCTCTTTATCATGATGGGAACCCTCATCCAGCGGGCCAACATTTCGGATGAACTTTTCGAGGCCGGCTATGCCTGGGTCGGAAAGTATAAGGGCGGACTCGCCATGGCGACCGTCCTGTCCTGCGCCGGCTTCTCGGCCGTTTCCGGCAGTTCACTGGCGACGGCTGCCACCATGGCGCGGGTCGCCATGCCGCCCATGCGGAAGTACAAGTACAAGGACTCCCTGGCTTCCGGGACGCTGGCTGCCGGCGGGACACTCGGGATTATGATCCCGCCCAGTGTGCCGATGATCATCTACGGCATCGTCACGGAAACCAATATCGGGCTGATGTTCATCGCCGGTGTGATACCGGGCATCCTGCTGACCCTGTCCTACTTGGGGGCCGTGTACGGCAGCGTGCTGGTCAAGCCCGAACTCGGACCGCCCGGGGACGCGGTCGATTGGGCCGAACGGCGTCGGACGCTCTACAAGACCTGGCCGATCTTCATCCTGTTCCTGCTCGTGCTGGGCGGTATCTATCTTGGCGTGTTTACGCCGACCGAGGCAGGCGCCGTCGGTTGTGTCGGCGCGTTCATGTTTGCCCTGTCGCGCGGCCGAATGCGGACCGTTCGGGAGATAATCGATGTGGCGGCCGATGCGAGCATCGTAACGGCGCGGATTTTCATTATCGGCGGTGCGGCTTTGATTTTCGGCCAATTCCTGAATTTTGCCGGCCTCTCCGGGGCTTTGGTCGAGTTCACCGACGCGCTCAACCTGGGCCCATTCACCCTGCCGCTGATGATTTGCGTGATTTGCATCATTATGGGCATGATCTTCGAGAGCATCGGTATTTTACTGCTGATCGTTCCGGTGTTCCTGCCGTCCCTCGAGGCGGTCGCCGGCGCATCCGGTCTCCCGCAGGAGTTCTACCTGGTCTGGTTCGGGATCATCGTGATTATCGTCGTCGAGCTCGGCCTGATCACACCGCCGATCGGAATCAACGTGTTCACGGTAAAATCGGTGATTCCGGACGTGGACCTGACAAAGATCTTTGTCGGCGTTGTGCCGTTCGTGATTGCCGATCTCGTTGTCCTGGCGCTGATATTCCTGCTCCCGGGTCTGGCGATCTTCCTGCCGTCGGTGATGCCGGCGTTCAACTAGTCCGCAACCGCATGCCGGTGATTATGGTTGCCGGGCGTGCGTCCAATGCTATTCTCGAAAATCCGCCTTTGCCCGCGGCGGAAATATAAACGGGAGGCAGGGCGTTATGGGAGTGGACAGCATCGTCCGTGGGAGCCGGATGGTCGCCGACCTGTTGGCATTGGGGTTGGCGGGGTTCGCCATTTACGTTGCTGGTTTTGGCGTGTTCGACGAGGTTTGGGTGCGCGCCGGGACCACGGGCCTGCCCATCCTGATTTCCATTCTTTATTTCTCGTCCGAAAGCCTGGATGTGAAGCGTGAGGATGTCCGCGTTGGGTCAGTAGTTCTCAACGCAATCTTCTTTGCCGGGTTCTTCCTGATCTATTACCTGTGGATCACGTTGATGACCGAGCAGATGGATTTCTTCGTCGAGTTCACGACCTTCGACTATGCGGTGGGGTTCATGGGCGTCGGCCTCATATTCTATCTGACGCTCCGACATTTCGGCATGCCCCTCTTCCTGGTCTGCTTCCTGTCGCTGCTGATCCTGTTTTTTGGCAATTTGATTCCGGGCACGCTGAATATCCCCGAGGTCAAATGGTTCCTGATTTCAGAGAAACTTTGGTACTCCACTGATGGCGTCTTCGGCCGTCCGGTGGCGGTGGTCGGGCAGATCGTTTTGGTCTTCATCCTGTTCGGCGCCATCCTGGAAGCCAGCGGTGCCGGGGCGACATTGCTGAAATTCGCCTTTGCCGTCACCGGTCCCCTGCGCGGCGGTCCGGCCCATGCCGCCATCGTCGGCAGCGCCAGCTTCGGGACCATGAACGGAGCAGCCGTCGCGAACGTGGTAACCACGGGCGTCTTCACCATCCCGATGATCAAGCGCACCGGGTTCCAGCCGAAGTTCGCCGGCGCCGTCGAGGCCACCGCCTCGACCGGCGGCCAGATCATGCCGCCGGTGATGGGCGCTGTCGCCTTCCTGATGGCGGATATCACGGGCATTCCCTATCTGAAAATCGTCGTCGCGGCGGCCATTCCGGCGCTGATGTATTACTTCAGCCTGTTTACGGTGGTGTGGCTCGAAGCCCGGAGGATGGGTATGAAGCCGACCCCCAAGTCCGAGCGCGTCAGCCTGACCGGCGCCGACTGGATACGCTCGATCTCCTTCTTCGTGCCGCTGGGCGTCATCGTCGCCGTCCTGCTGACTGGCCGGACGGCGCAAAATGCCGGTTTCTACGGGCTCATTACCGCGTTCGTGCTGTCGCTGATCCTGTATCCGGAATTTAGGTCCATCCGAGTGATTCTGCAGGCGCTAATGCGAGGCGGACGGACATGCGCCACCATCATGATTGTCGTCGCGGCCATCGGCTTCGTCGTCGGCATGGTCAATATGTCGGGCCTCGGAATCAAATTTGCGGCCGCCATACTCACCATCGCCGGCGATAGTCTTTTCCTGTCGCTGGTCGTCGTTGCCGTGGGCTGCCTGCTGTTGGGCATGGGCGTGCCGGTCGGCGCGGCCTACCTGATCATCGTGCTGATCATCGGTCCGGCCATCGGCAAGCTCGGCCTCTCGCTGCTGCTGACACACCTGTTCGTCATCTATTACGCGGTGTTGTCCGCCATTACCCCGCCGGTTGCGGTGGCCGCGTTCGCGGCGGCGCCTATCGCCGGCTCCAAGCCCATTGAGACCGGAGTGGTCGCGGTGCGCCTCGCCATCGCCGGCTTCCTGATTCCTTTCATCTTCGTCTACCACCCCAGTGTTGTGTTGCTGGAAGAAGGCTTCAGCTATGCCGGCTTGGCCTGGGGGGTGGGAGCATTTATTTTCTCTACTGCGGCAATTGCGACGTCGCTTGGCGGATTTTCGCGGGCGGATATCGGCATTGTCCAGCGGACGGTCAGATTAATCGCTGGGGTCACTGTTTTGGTCCCCGTTCCCACGGTCGCGGCGATAAGTGCCGCGGTTATATTTGGAGCGTTCGTTGTGGAACGCATGATGGGCGCCATGCCGGTTGAGCAGCGCGCCGATAGCTAGACAAAAACGGAGGTAAACGACCAATGATGAAGCGTTTGGGACTATTCGCCGCCACCGGCATGCTGGCGGTTTCGATGGCCTCTGCGGCCGTCGCGCAGCAAAAGCAGCAGATCAGAATGTCGACCATTGCGCCGGGTTCTTCCATGTACCTGGTGATGACGACCTTTGCCAATCTGGTGAATCAAAATCGCAAGGATATCGAGATCACCGTTGATGCCACCGGCACCGCAACCAAACACATGGTCGACGTGGCCCGGGAGTCCATCGACATGTCCATGACCTCGCCCTCGGTTTATGCCTGGATGAGGGACGGTACGCGAATCTACAAGAAGCTTAAGAACGTCAAGGAGCTTGCCAAGAACCTGAATATGGTCTTCTGGTTCCCGCTCGGCGGTTATCACTATGTGACCTATGCCGATTCCGGCATCAAGACCTTGGCTGACTTGAAGGGCAAGAAAGCGTTCATCGGACCGCCGTCGGGTGGGCAATTGGTGACAGGCCTCGGCTTCATCAAAGCAGCCGTGGGTCTTACGCCGAAGGACTTCAAAAGCGTCAATTTGAACTTTGCGTCGGCGCTACAGGCCTTCCAGGATCGGCAATTGGACGTCTACACGATCGGTTGCCTGGACCCATGCGCGCAACTGCAGCAATTGACTGCGACGTCGAAGATCAGGTTCCTCGGCCTGCCCAACGAGTCCGACCTTTCGGCCACGCCCACGTTGAAGAAATTCTTCTCCCTTCCGGGTCGTGCGAAGGGCAAGATCAGCAAGGGCGTTTACGGCGCCAATCAGGTCAACAAATCTGACACCTGGGTCAACGATGCGGTCCTTGGCGTAACAGCGCGTTCCACGTTGAGCGCCGACACCGTCTACAATATGACAAAGGCGTTCTGGGATAATTTGGGGGCCATTCGGGAAAACGTGCCTTACATGCGTCAAGTGAGTATCGATTTCGCGTCGGCCAAACAGAACATGCCGTTTCATCCCGGCGCGGAGAAGTACTACCGCGAGGCGGGTGTTTGGAAGCGGTAAACTGAATCCGTGTTGAAATTATCGGAGGCGGCCTTCGGGCCGCCTCTTTTCTTATTTGGCCTGAGGTCCGGACCCGATTGAGCCGCCATAGGAGTATTGCGGCGATGAGGACGGCGCGGCACAAGGTCCCTCGCCCCCGTCAGGGGGAGAGGGAACGGTCTTTCTTTTTGCACCCTCTCCCCCTTCTTGAGGGGGAGAGGGATGCGGAGGCTTGGCGAGCCTGCAAGCCATAGCCGTAGCTGGGTGAGGGGGAAACCTTGAACCGCAAATCCGCAAAAACGGGAATCCCCCAATCGAGTCCGGACCCTAATCCGCCGCGACCACGCGGGCCGACATCTTTTCCTTGAGATCGTCAGGGATTTCTATGGCCTTCCGCGCCTTGGTATCGAAGAACACCTCGACCGAGGTCTGGGTGGCGCAGTGGGTCATGGTATCGGCTTCGTAGAGCCGGAGTTCGTGACGGAAACTCTTGGTGCCCACCCGCGTATAGCCGCCGCGGATGATGAACAGCTTCCCGCGCGCCAGCTCATGGTGGAAATCGATGGAGAGGTTGGCGACCACCGTGCCGAGGCCCCGGTCCTGAATATCCTCAAAGGCGATACCGGCCAGATTGAGGATGTGCCAGCCCGCATCATCGAAAAATTGCGCGTAGTAACGGACGTTCATGTGTCCGTAATGATCGCAATAGCGGGGCAGGGCGATCCCCCGCGTCAAATCAACCCACTCGGCCAAGTTTGAGATTCCTTATATGGCTGGTACGGGCAACTGTAGTGCGTCTAGCACTTCATGAAAGCCTTTGGTGCAAGTGTATTCTGGCGCGACTCCGGTCGCCTCTAATTTTAGCTCTTTCTCGCGAGCAACCTCTTCCGTCGTCCAGTGGGAAATTCGGACCGACCGTTCGTAGTCAACTGGGTCATGTTCTGCACCGTAGGCAGCCCATATTGCGAAGACGCCAGCTCTCTTAGCCATGAGGACATCACGTGCTACGCTGTCCCCCACATATGCAGTCTTGCTAATCTCGGCACCTTCGCGCTTGCAGATTTCCAACAGAACTTCTGGATCGGGCTTCATTTGGTGGTGCGAGAGTTCGGTGATCTTACTGTTGCCCACGTCTTCCCACCATGTGTTTTCGGTGGTTGAGTTCGGGTGGCTTGATTTGGCTCGTTCGCCACAATAGACGCGCTCAAAATACCGCAACAAATCGAGACGATGAAGCCGGTCCACAACCGCAAAATATTTGCTCTCCGTGTGAGCGATCAACGTTATTCCTGAACTGCTGAGTAGGTCCAGCGTACTGCGCACAGCGTGATTTAGAGTCAGAGTCTTCTTTCTCGAGGAATTAAACGCGTGAAACGCTGGATCCAGGGTTTTCAGGCGCTCGGATCGAGGAAGGTGAGCTAACAGACTTTTCACTGTTCCTGTTTCCAGTAATGAAAATGGATGCTCAGAGTCGTGGTAAGTTTGGTGAACCTTACGAAAATCATCCAGTAGCACTTCTCGGTCGCAGTCCAAAATCTCGACTGCCTCCTCAAACATCGCGTAGAAGGAGGGAACGATGTACGAGAACCAGTCGTACAGCGTGTTGTCCAAATCACAGATAAGAGTGTTGACGTCTCTCTGACTCATTTACTTGTCTGCGGCGTAGCATCCGTAACTGTGGTGGCGGTCGGCAATTGGCTTTCATCCCTTTCTTTCAACCAGCCTGATGTAACAAAAACTAGGGACAGAGCGATAACCAATAGTATGCCGATCGACCAATTGTAGAAGGCCCGAATTTTTTCTCTGCCGATTTGCCATCACTCCCTGTGTATTTGTATTTGCCATCCTCAAGCTCGAATGCTCGGCCTTGGCTAAGCAGGACAATGCCGATGCCAAGCGCCGCAGCCACGAATGTTAGACCTAGCTGCCGTGATTTGACCGACATCCCGTTGAAGTGCATCTGTGTGTCTACGGATTTTGACCAAATTTGAATGAATAACCGCTGTTGTTCCTCAGTGGCGTCATATTGGCTCCTCCCGCAGATCAACCGACCCGACTAAGATTTAATACAAAGGCAGTAACATTCAAAATAGATCGAACGGACACCAACGCATCCAGTGATTACGCAAATCTTCTTGCGGATAGTCGCGTCCATCCCTTGGAGGATAGCGAACATCCCCGATCGAATTTCATCCACTTAATTTCGGACACCAAGGGGAAATGTCTGGCCAGTCGGGACGGGAGGCATAGAGTCCGAGCCAAGAACGAGAATGTTTGGGGACGTTCGAGCCGTCAATTCATGAATTGGATCGAGAAATTTTCGCCGCGCCCTGCGCTGGCGTATGTCCTGTTGACGCTTGCGGCCTTTATTTGGGCGGTCAACACGGTCATCAGCCGCGCCTTCCATGAGACCATTCCGCCGTTCGGGATGAATTTTTGGCGTGTCCTGGTCGCGGTCCTGGTGCTCTTGCCCATCGCCCTCCCGGAACTTCGGCGCTCTTGGCCTGTCTTGCGGCGGCACCTCAAGATGTTGGTTTTTCTCGGATTCCTCATGACCGGCGCCCAGGCCATGCTGATTGTCGCGGTGAATTTCACCACCGCCATCAATGCTACCGTCGCCAACGCGACTCAACCGGCGATCACTGTCATCCTGGCGGCCATTCTCGTCGGCACCCGGATACGAGGATTGCAGGGCGCCGGAATCGTCGCGGCATTGGCCGGCATCGCGGTGATTATCGTCCGGGCCGATCTGACCGTTTTGCAGGCGCTTACCTTCAATCCGGGAGATTTCATCGCGTTGATTGCGGTGGTTGGCTGGGCATCTTATGCCATCTATCTCCCGCG
Source organism: Rhodospirillales bacterium (assembly GCA_965213765.1). Taxonomy (GTDB): domain Bacteria; phylum Pseudomonadota; class Alphaproteobacteria; order Rhodospirillales; family UBA2165; genus JAJDXO01. The sequence continues at coordinate 4,064,063 of OZ243926.1, forward strand.
CCTTCCCCACGACCTTGGTCTGTCGGCGATACTGTTCCTCATAATGGCCAGCGGGCTTGTCGTCATGCTGCCGACCTTTCTGTTGGAAACCGCGTTCCATAGAACAACGCCGGCATCTGCGGAGACCTTCTGGGTTTCGGTCGTGTTGGGCTTGAGCAGTGTGGTATCGGTCTACGTCTGGAACGCAGGCTTGAGAGCGGTGGGCGCCATTCATGCGACCATGTTCATCAACTTGATCCCGATCTTCGGCGCGGCGGTTGCCATCTCGTTCCTCGGCGAGCAGTTGTTTCTGTTCCACGTTATCGGCGCGGCGTTGGTCTGCATCGGCATTTCCATCGTTGTCCTGACCGGACGGCGGAAGGAGGAGAGCTAGGTGCGATTAGCGTTTGTGCGCACCATCGAGGAATACGCGCCTTCCACCCGAGCTGCCTTTCTGATGCTGGCCTTCACGGTTTTTCTGTGGGCCATCGGGATAATTTTCGCCCGCGGTATGCGCGTTGATCTGCCGGGCATCGGCCTGACCTTCTGGCGTTGGAGCATTGCCGCCCTGATCATGCTGCCCTTTGTCTGGCGGGACCTGACCGACCGCTGGCCGCTGATCCGGCCCAGGATCGGTTTGTTTCTGTTGCTGGCCTTTCTACAGATTTTCGGGAGCGTCATGCTGTTTACCGGGGTCAACTTCACCACCGCCATCAGCGGCACCCTGGTCAATTCCAGCCAGCCCGCCATGACCGCCCTGATTGCGCTTCTCATTCTTCGCCACCGGCTGTCCTGGGTGCAGTCCATCGGGCTCGCCGCCGCCTTGTTCGGGGTCCTGATCAGCGTCTCGAAAGCGGACCTGACGGTACTCACGGCGTTCGAGTTCAATATCGGCGATATCATGGTGGTCGCCGGGACAGTGGCTTACGCCGTCTATCAGGTGATGCTGCACCGGCTGCCGCGAGGGTTCAGCCTGCTGACCCTGCTGTTCATAATTGCGGCGTCCGGATCGGTGATGCTCGTGCCGTTCTATATCTGGGAGACGATTTATGTCCGGCCGGTCGTCTTTACCCCGACGAACGCGCTGGTCATTCTGTTCATGGCGCTGATTATTTCGATCGTCTCCATCTTTCTCTGGAACGCCGGCAACCGGGCGGTGGGACCCAATCGTTCGGCCATCTTCGTCAATCTATTTCCGATTTACGGTGCCGCGCTGGCGATCCCGTTTCTCGGCGAGACCCTCGAAATCTTTCATGTCATTGCGGCGGCGCTGGTGATCTCCGGAATTTTGATGGTGATCCGGGGGCACAAGAGGGTCGGCGAATAGGCCGGCGATCGGCGGCGCTGGCGCATGGGGAGTTGCTTCGCTAAAACTCTTTCAACAATAAGACCTTACGCCCGCCCGGGGAGAAGCCGTGTCCGACATGGGTCAGGCATTCGTCTTGGCGCTGCAGCTGATTGCAGCCCTGGATGCCGAGCTGCTTGAGATTATCGCGAGATCTTTCGCCGTGAGTTTGACCGCGGTGGCCATCGCCGCGGCCATCGGCCTGCCGGCGGGCGCGGCGCTTGCCGTTTACCGCTTTCCCGGCCGCCGGGCGGTGATCGTCTTGGTCAACGCTCTAATGGGCCTGCCGCCGGTCTTCGTCGGGCTGTTGATCTATCTGTTTTTGTCGCGCGCCGGACCGCTCGGGTTTCTGGGGCTTCTGTTTACCCCGACGGCGATGATTGTTGCCCAGGCGGTATTGGTGACGCCGATCATCGTCGCCATTTGCCACCGGCTGACCCGGGACCTCTATGAGGAGTACCGGGACCAGTTGTGTTCCTTCGGCGCCCGGCCCCACCAGGCGATGCACACCATTTTGTGGGATGCGCGGGTGAGCCTGGTGACGGCGGTGATGGCGGGCTTCGGACGCGCCACCGCCGAGGTGGGCGCGGTATTGATCGTCGGCGGCAACATCGCGGGACTGACCCGGGTGATGACCACCACCATCGCGCTCGAAACGTCGAAGGGCAATCTGGCGCTGGCCCTGGCCCTGGGGCTGATCCTGGTCCTGACCGCCATCGGCGTGAACGCGGTCGCCATGTCTCTGGGCGGGGTCTCCGCCTATCGGCGGGGGTAGGCGCGGCACATGTCCATCCTCCCCTTGAGCCTCGACAAAGTTTACTTCCGCGCCGGTGATCGGGCGCTGTTGGACGGCATCTCCCTGACCATCGAAAGCGGGCCCAAGACCGTCATTCTCGGCGCCAACGGCGCTGGTAAGAGCCTGCTGCTCCGGATCTGCCACGGACTGCTCGGACCCAGCGACGGCAAGGTCCGCTGGGCCGAGGGAACGACCCGCCAGTACGAACGTCAGGCCATGGTGTTTCAGAAACCGGTGATGCTGCGCCGCAGTGTCGCGGCCAACGTCGCCTATGGGCTCAAGCTGAGGAGGATCGAGGCCGGGGAACGGGCTCAGCGGGTGGCGGATGCGCTTCGGCGCACCGGACTGACCGACTTCGCCGACCAACCCGCCCGCTTGCTCTCCGGCGGCGAGCAGCAACGCCTGGCCCTTGCCCGGACCTGGGCGCTGGAGCCCGAGATTTTGTTCCTGGACGAGCCGACCGCCAATCTTGATCCCGGCGCAACCCGGGCGGTCGAGGAGATCGTCTCCGGCATTCACGACAGCGGCGCGAAGATCGTCATGACCACCCATGATATCGGTCAGGCGCGCCGCCTCGCCGACGAGGTGATTTTCCTCCACCGCGGGCGGGTGGCCGAACGGGCCGGCGCCGACAAGTTTTTCGTCCAGCCGTCCACCGAAGAGGCGGCGGCCTACTTGAGAGGTGATCTGTTGTGGTGAGGTGGCTGTCCGTTCTGGCCCTGGCGCTTGTCTGGGCTGCGGCGCCTGCCCAGGCGCAAGACCGGTTCATCACCCTGGCATCCACCACGTCGACCGATAATTCGGGCCTGTTCGCGGATATCCTGCCCAGGTTTCAGGCCCAAAGCGGGATCGCCGTCCGTGTGGTCGCCGTCGGGACCGGCCAGGCCATCCGGCTTGCGGAAAGGGGCGACGCCGATGTCCTGCTGGTTCACCACAAGCCGTCGGAGGAGAAGTTCGTCGCCGATGGTTTAGGCCTCAAGCGTTATGACGTGATGTACAATGACTTCGTGGTTGCGGGTCCCGCGGGCGATCCGGCCGGGATCAAGGGTATGGTCCGGGCGAAGGATGCGTTTGCGGGTATCGCCCGGGGCCGGCACTTGTTCGTCTCACGGGGCGACAATTCGGGTACCCACAAGGCCGAGCAGTCCATCTGGCGGGCCAGCGGCGCGGATCCCGCGGCCGGACGGGGGAAATGGTTTCGCGAGGTCGGGGCGGGCATGGGCGCGGCGCTCAATACGGCGTCCGGCATGAACGCCTATATCCTGACCGACCGCGGGACGTGGACCAGTTTCTCCAACAAGGGATCGCTCGCGGTGCTGGTCGAGGGGGACCCGGCGCTGTTCAATCAGTACGGCGTCATTGTTGTCAGCCCGGCGCGCCATCCGCACGTGAAGGCGGATGAGGCAAATCTGTTTGTCGCCTGGCTGACCGGGGCCGCCGGGCAGACGGCGATCGCCGCGTTCCGCAAACGGGGCGCGCAACTGTTCACGCCCAACGCGAATCCCTCAACCGGCAACTAACGCCCGGGTCACGCCGGCAAGGGTGGTGCCCTGAATGCGCGCCGCGGCGAGTTCCGGGGCGGATGGCCGCTCGCCCGGCCCGCCGCCGATGCTCGCCGCGCCGAAGGATCCGGCGCCGGTGACGTCACCCGCGCCGGATGCGGATTGGGCGCGGGTGCCCAGGGGCACGATGGTCAGCCCGTGAGTGGCGAAGGTGCTCCACAGGGAGAGGATCGCGGTCTCGCTGCCGGCCCCCGATCCGCCGGCGACGAAGGCGGTAGCCGTCTTGCCGGTGATGTCTCCCCACTGCTTGCCCGTGTGATCCCAGAAGTAGGCCATGGCCGAGCTCAGCCGGCCGAAATAAATCGGGCAGCCGACGGCGAACCCGTCGAAGCGTTCCAGATCGCCGGGGGACGCCATTGGTAAATCGAGCAGCCCGGGGGGCCGCTCCTGAACTTGCCCGCCAAAGATGCTGTCGCCGTCATCGATGTCGGGCACCCGCTTGAGTTCGGCCCGGCAGCCGTCCACCGCCTCGATGCCCTCGGCAACCGCCCGCGCCAGTCGGAAGGTGCCTCCGGAAACGCTGTGAAACAGGACAAGAATGTCGGCCATCGGGGCTCCTTTCTTGCATTCCGGCGCGAACGCCATAGCCTTGTCATCTATTCAAACTCTCAGGCGGGAGACAAGTATCATGCTCACTGAAATGCGGATCTATTCGTGCCACGTGGGGCGGGCAGCCGAGTTTGCCGAGCTATACCGCCGGGTGGGCCTGGCCGTGCAGCTGCCCATCGGCGGCCATCTCAAGGCGTTTTATCGCACCGAGGTGGGGGATCCGAGCCGAGTGATCCTGATCTGGGAGTACGAAAGCTACGAGGATCGCGCCGGGCGGCGTGCAAAATTGGCCGACAGCCGGGACTGGCTGGCCTTCCTCAAGCAGGCTGCGCCGATGGTTGCCTCGGAAGAGAACATGATCCTGTCCGCTGTGCCGACAACAGAGGTAAAACAGGCCTAGTGTTGTCCGAATAACGGACGAAATTGCGCTATTTCCGTATATTCGGCCTGCCTTTTCCCCTATTTTGTCCACAATAAGGACATCCTGGGGAGGCACGCATGAACCAGCTCGCACCGGAGGAATCCCGCAACGGCGTCAAATCCATCCGCCGTCTGCTGGTGATCCTGAAGACCCTCAATCAGCACAATGGATCCAAGGTGTTGGAGCTCAGCCGACAGACCGGCATTTCGCGGCAATCCATCTACCGGATGTTGGCGACCCTGGAGGAGTTCGGCTACGTGCGCCGCCAGGAAACCGACGACCGATACTATCTGACCCATCTCGTTCGAGAACTGGCGGACGGATATTTCGAGGAAGGGTGGGTGACGGAAATCGCCGCGCCGATTCTGGAGGATCTCCTGGCCGAAGTGGTCTGGCCGACGGATCTCGCCACTTTTCTCAACGACGCCATGTATCTTAGGGAAACCACGCGCCGCAACAGCCCGTTCACCATCGACCGGGTCACCGTCGGCGCGCGCCTGCCGATGCTGATCTCCGCCATGGGCCGAGCCCATTTGAGCTACTGTCCGGCGTTGGAGCGGGAACACATCCTGGACGCGCTTCGGAAATCGGACGACGAGTATGACCGACTTATTCACCGCAAAGGCTATGTGGATGCGGTCATCGAAACCACCCGCGAGCGCGGCTATGCGGTGCGTTATTCCAAATATATGGCGGAAATCAAAACCTCCACCATCGCGGTGCCGGTGATGAGCGGTGAACGGGTGATGGCGGCTGTCGGTATCACCTTCATCGCATCCGCGGCGACCGCCGAGGAAATTGCGGCGCGGCATTTGGACGCCTTATTGCGGTCCGCCCATGAGATCGAAGTACGCAGCCAGGAGCTTCAGCAACAAGCGCGGCCCGCCAAATAGGCTTTTCAAACCGTTCTCCCTTGTATATTGTCCGTTACCCGGACAAGCCAATACAAAGAAATCCAAGGGAGTTATGGCTGAAAAATCGAGTGAGAAGCGCGCAAGCGGCATGCGCAGCGCCGAGAGGCTGCTGATCGTATTGCGCGCGCTGAACCTGCGGAACGGCGCGACGGTGCTGGAACTCAACCGGGACACCGGCATTTCCCGCCAGGCCATCTACCGCATCCTCGATACCCTGCGGAATTTCGGCTACGTGCGCCGGCAGGAAGCTACCGACCGCTTCCACCTGACCCACATGGTCCGGCGGCTGAGTTCGGGATTCAAGGACGAGGAATGGATCGCCGATATCGCCGTCCCCATTCTCGGACGTTTGGTGCAGGAAGTGGTCTGGCCGACCGAGCTGTCCACCTTCTCCGACAATGCCATGTATATCCGGGAATCCACCCGCGGCCGTTCCCCCTTCACCATAGATCGGGTCGCGGTCGGCCAGCGGCTGCCCATGCTTCAGTCGGCATCGGGCCGGGCATATTTGAGCTACTGCCCGGACCCTGAGCGGGGAGCGATCATCGAGAACCTCAAGAGTTCCGATGACGATTTCGACCGGGTGGCCCACAAACCGGATTATATCGAGCGCATCCTCGCCGTGACCCGGAGCCGCGGCTGGGCGGTCGGCGACGATTCCTTCCGGCTCCATCCCAAGACCGAAACCCTGGCGGTGCCGGTTCTGGTGAACGGCTATGCCCGGGCCAGCCTGCCGCTCACCTACATCGCCTCCGCCGCGACCGCCGAGCAGATTGCCGAGCGGCACATGGACCAGCTCCAGGCGGCGGCCAAGGAGATCGCCGACCGGATGGAGGAGATGCAGGCCCGTACCGCCGCCGACGACGACGACCTCATCCCCATCCGCGAGGCCAGCTAAGCCCCGGTTCCCGTCCGGGGCCCGGACACGGTGCGGCGGACCCTTTACCCATCGGGCCGGCCCGTGATGACTCGTTCATAAGAAGGGGTTTTGGAGGCGGACATGCTGGAGCTTTATCACCATGGATCATCGGCCTGCGCCACCAAGGTACGTCTGACCCTGGATGAGAAAGGCGTGCCCTGGGAGAGCCGGTATGTCGACATTCTGAAGAGCGAGCAGTTCACCGCCGAATACGCCAGGCTCAATCCCAAGTGCGTGGTGCCGACCCTGGTCCATGACGGCCATGTGGTCCGCGAAAGCACGGTGATCTGTGAATACATCGACGAGGTGTTCGACGGCCCGTCGCTTGTGCCGGACGATCCGCTGATGCGGGCCGAGATGCGCTTGTGGACCAAGATGGTCGATGAGGATCTTCACCCGGCGACCCAGGTGGTGACGTTCGCCGCGTCCCATCGGGTGGGGGCACTAAAGAAAACCAAGGAAGAGTTCGATTTCTACATCAACTCCATTCCCGATCCGATCCGCCGGGCGCGCAAGCGGAGCGCCATCGTCGACGGCTGGAAATCCTCGGAAGCCACCAACGCGCTCCTGACCTTCAACAAGGCGATCAAATGGATGGAGGACAGCCTCGGCAAGTGGACGTGGCTCGCCGGCGACAACTACTCGCTCGCCGATATCGCCATGACCATCTATCTCAACCGGCTGCGCATCCTCTCTATGTCGCCCATGTGGGAGCGCAAATTTCCGAAGGTGTCGGCATTCTGGGAGACGGTATCGGCGCGGCCCACTTTTCAGCCCGCCATCTACGACTGGCTGCCCGACGAACTCGAAAACGAGATGCGCACCAACGGCGCCCGGTCCTGGCCCGAAGCCGAGGCGCTGCTGGCCGAGCTCGAGAACGAGAAGGCCGCTTAAACCGGCAGGACGTAATTTTTTTTGTCGTCGTTCCCCCGGCGCCAGTCCGGGGTATCCGGAAAATCCCGTATGTCCCGCACGCCGGGGCCGGCGGTGTCCCGTGAAACCCCCGCGGCGGGGCAGGACGTGTGCCGCCGCTGCTTCCCCCGGCCGTCATACCCGGGCGGCGGCGCGTGGACCGATCGGCGCTAAGCCGGATCCTTGGCCGGCGCGACGCCAACCATGCTGTCCCGGGTCACCAGCTCCCGGAGCCGTTCTTCCGGCCAATCTTCCGTGCCGGCGGGCCGCTTCGGCAGCACCAGATAGCGCAGATCGGCGTTTGAATCGTGGACCCGGAGCGCCAAGCCGTCGGGCAGCTCGGTGCCGAACTCCTTCAAGACCGCCCGAGGTTCGTTGACGGTGCGCGAGCGGTAGGACTTGGATTTGTACCAGTCCGGCGGCAGCCCGAGGATGGTCCTGGGATAGCAGGAACACAGCGTACAGACGATAACGTTGTGAACGCTGCCGGTGTTTTCGACCACCACCAGCTCCGCCCCCGCCATTGGGATATCCAGTTCCGCCGCGGCGGCCGTCCCGTCGGTGAGCAGGCGTTCCTTGTAGGCCGGGTCGGTCCACGCCTTGGCGATGATCTCGGCGCCTTTCTCGGTGCCCCGGGAATCGAAAAACTCCACGTATTCCCGGACTTCGGTAGCGGTCGCCAAGCCTTTCTCGACGCTCAACTCCTTGAGCGCATCGGTGAGCAGTTCGAAATGTCCGGTGTCATTCTGATCGTGGACCGAGTCGTCCGCATATGTAAGGACCGGCCCGTCGCCGTGGTCATGTCCATGATCATGGGTGTCGCCAGCCATCACGCATCTCCTTCCGCCGGGCTCAGCCAGTGCTCTTGAATTTCGAGATCGACGGTGTCTTCCGGGTGGCCGTCATAGCCATCCCAAACATCGGCCTGCTTGAACCGCACCCGGTAGAGGTGCCGCTTGGGCAGCCCGTCGAACCCGTAGGCCAGTTACTCCGGGTTCCTGAACGAGCCGCAATAGCGCTCGATGACACCGGCTTTGCCCCGGATATATTGGGGAATCCGCCGGTGCCCGGGCGGCCAGGTCAGCGCCACGCGCACCGCGTCACCGGTGGCGTAGCCGGGCGGGCCCAAGGCCGCCCCGGTCATTCCGCCGCCTCCCGGGCCGCGCGCAGCTCCGTCATCTTGGCGTCCACCTCGTCACGGGTGATGAGCCGCTTCTCGACCATCAGGTTGGTGAGCGCGATGGCCCAGCGTTCGTAGTAACCGCTTTCGTAGATGTCCGGGGGCAAGTCCTCGATGCAGCGGCGGAGCTCGTCGGTGGTGAGTTCGCCCTTCAAGCGCATGACGGTGAAGACGGCGCTGATCATCTTGTGCCAGGGGAGGAGTTCGTGCTCCTCAAGATCGATTGGGCCGCCCGGCAGGCCGCCCAGATCGTGCTGTCCCCGTTCCAACGGCATGGGTTCCTCCAGGGCGCTTATGATTGTCGGACAAAGTGTTGCGCCGCGTTTGAGGGCCGTCAACCCGGCTGCCATAATTCGCCCCGTCACAATTCATCCAGGGAGGACACCATGGCCAAGGGCTATTGGATTTCGCGCTACACCCACCCGGGCGGGGATGCTCAGGCGAGCTACCAGGAAATTGCCCAATCGGTGGTGCCGGCCTTTGGCGGCAGGCCCATCATCCGCAACGGCCGGCACGAGACGCCGGAGGGCGGCGAAACCGGCGCGACGGTGGTGATCGAGTTCGAGAGCTATGAAAAGGCCGTCGAGTGCTACCGCTCCGGCGAATACCAGAAGGCGGTGCCGTTCATGGAGGGCGCGGGGCGGAATCTGATCATCATCGAGGGTGTCGACGAATAAAGATGGCCGACCTCGACGCTCAATGGGCCCGGCCGGACCTGATCGAGGCCATCGACGCGGCGACCCGCGCGGCCGGTCTCGACCCGGACAACCTGGACGTGGATGATCTGGCGGCGGTCGAACATCTGCATTCGGGCGGTATCGCCACGACCCGGGATCAGGCGGCCCAGGTCAACGGCGTCTCGGAGATCACGCCCGAAACCCATGTCCTGGACGTCGGCTGCGGGGTCGGCGGCCCGGCCCGCTGGCTGGCGCGGAAATTCGGCTGCCGGGTGACGGCCATCGACATCACGCCTGATTTCGTCGAGGCCGCCCGAGAGCTGACCCGCCGCCGGGGAATGGCAAATCTGGTGGAAATCTCCGCCGGCGATGCCACCGACCTGCAATTCGAGGACCGGACTTTCGACCTTCTGTGGTGCCAGAACGTCACCATGAATATTGAGGACAAGGGCACGCTGCTCGGCGGTTTCCACCGGGTGCTCAAGCCGGGCGGCCGGTTCACCTTCGCCGAGTTCAGCTACGGCGCCGGGGCCGGCGAGGCTCGCGACATTCATTTCCCGGTCAACTGGGCCAGGACGCCGGCCGTCAACTTCCTGAACTCGGAAAAAGGTCTGCGCCGCAACCTCGCGGGCAACGGCTTCGACATCGAGGTGATGGAGAACTATTCGGAGACCATTCTCCGCCGGGCGCGCCGGGCGCAGGAGAAAGCCGTCGGCAAGCCGCCGAGCCCCTTCGGTATGCAGGTGGTTCTGGGCGACGATGTGCCCGAGCGCAGCGCCAACACCCAGCGGAATCTCGCCGAGGAGCGGTTGATCTACTGGATGACCACCGCACGGAAGGTGTGACGTGCCGCAACGGAAGACCCCCCTTACGCGTCGCCGGCGGCAATAACCGGCCCGGCCTAAAGGAACCGCTCGAGCTTGAACAGCTTGGCCGCGTTGGTCCGTCCCACCCTCTGCCGTTCCTCATCGGACAATACGGGCGTACTGTCGAACCACTCGGTGCCGGCATTCATCACCTCCATCGGGTAGTCGATGGCGAACATCAGGCGGTCAATGCCCATTTCGGAGACCGTGCACCGCAGAGCAGGGTCGCTGAAGTTTCCGCTCGTGGTCATATGAACGTTGTTTCTGAGGTAGTGGCTCATGGGGTGTTTGGCCGGGTAGCCGTGCGGCACCCGCGCGATCCGGTTGTCGAGCCGCCACATGTCGAAGGGAATCCGCTCCCCCAGATGCCCCAGAACCACCTGCAGGTCGGGAAACTCATCGAACAGGCAGGAGCCGATGAGGCGCAGCATGTGGAGTGAGGCTTCGACCGCGAACCCCCAGCCCGAACTGTAGAGCCAGGGATGGCCGTCATAGGGCTGGGCGCGTTCGCGGACGATGGTGCGGGGGTGCAGATAGAACGGCACGTCCAGCTCGGCAACGGCGGCCCAGAACGGCCGGTATTCGGGAATGTCGTAGTAGATGACCGAGTCCGGGACATCCCGCTGGGTAAATCCGTTCACCAGCGCGCCGGGGAATCCCAAATCCTTGATGCAGCGGGTTAGCTCTTCCGCCGCCGCTTCGGGATCCTGCATGGGCAGTGTCGCGAAGCCGCCGAAACGGTCGGGCCGCGCGGCAACCTCCTCGGCGAGAAAATCGTTGTACCTGCGGGCGTCCTCGGCGGCCCTTCTTGGATCGAGGATGCCCTGCACGGCCGGCGCATTCAGGGACAGAATGGCGTACTCGACGCCGAATTCGTCCATGTCTCTCAAGCGGTCGTCGTGGAAGTCCATCAACCGCCGAGAGGTTTCGATCCACGATTCCGCGTGTTGCAGACGCCGCTCGATGTCCTCGTCCGGCGCCTGGTAGGCGAAGTGCTCTTCGAGCGCGATTTTACCCTGCATCTTGAAGTCCCCCCGGGTTTAGATTGCAGGGGTACCTTAAGGGATGCCGGGCGGTTGGCAATCCGGGACCGGTCTAGTCGTAGATCGCGCGGCCGTCTTCCATGCTCGCGGGCACGCCTTCCGGGACAAACAACGCATCGGCGCGCCGGCCGATCTCCAGCACCCGCAGCGCCTCGATATTCTCTTCGAGTTCCCGGTCCGAGGGCGGCACCAGGACCATCCGATCCAGAACCGACCGCCGGTAGATATAAACCGGGATGTGGGCACAGATTTCTCCGGCGCCCAGGCGGGCGGCGTCGCGTGAGAAGTCCTGGACCGTCCCCACCTTGGCCTCCGGCATGACATAGACCATGCGGTTCTCGTTCCACCGGACCGAAATTTTTGGCGCCTGTTCGTCGGCCTCGGCGGGCAGGGGGGCGGCCAGCGTCGCCATCCCGACATCATTGGAGGCCAGCGGGTACATGAGCGCCCTCAGATATTTGGCGTCGATATCCGCGTAGTGCTCCGGCAGGTGGATGATCAGGTCGTGATTGCAGAAACGGTCGAACTTGGTGATCGTGCGGGCGATACGGGCGAGACCGGAGGGCGGCTTGTAGTTGTGCGTCGGCGGAATGTCCGTTAAATCGGAGGTCACGCTGTAGCCGCCGGCGTCCCGGACGGCATCGGCCAGGGACGCAACATGGCAGTCGACGATCGTGTTGCCGACGTCGGCTTCCTGGGCGCGCTGCCAAGCGGTGATGATCGAGGGAGCAGAGTCCTCACAACTGCTCCCCCGACCATCGGGAGTGACGCGGTCGAGCCGCGACGAGACGACGATGAGCGGATTACGCTCCATCGGCTTGGGACCGAGTTCGCCGTCTACTTGTGGGTCGGGTAACCCAACAAGGACGGGTGGTGGAAGTCGCCGGGACGGTAATCACCGACCGCCTCCTCCATATGTTCCATCTTGGTGAAAATCACCGGTCCGTCTTTGGACACCAGGACGTTCTCCTCCAACCGGCAGGTTTGAGGCAGCCCCGGATGTCCGGCGAAAGTCTCGATGGCGAAGTACATGTTTTCCTTGATCTCCGCCGGATATTTGAGCGAGTAGGCACGGCTCATCCACATGCCCTCATACAGCGTGATGCCGATGGAGTGGGCGAACTGCTGCAGCGTCACCGTCCCGTAGATGTCATCGTCGTATTCCGGGAACTTGGAGACCACATCCGCGGACGTCATGCCCGGACGCAGATTTTCCATTCCGGCATAAAGGGAATCGTATGTTTCCCGGTAGAGATCGATTTCCTGCCGGGTCATCTTGCCGGCGCATTTGAGGGTGCGCACGAAGTCGACGTAGTACCCGCCGGGACCGACGGCGTTGATGTCGATGATGATCAAATCGCCCTGCTGGATGAGCTTGTCGGTCGCCCACCGGCGATAGGGGCTGGTATTGCCGCCCGAGGCGACAATGATGTCGTAGATGATCTCGCAGCCGCGATCCAACATGAACTCGTGAACCTTGGCCTCGATCTGGCGCTCGGTGATGCCGGGCCTCAGCCATTCGTGCTTGATGTGCCACATGGCGGCGTCGCCGATGGAGGCGGACATCTTGATCTGTTCGATCTCGTCGGGTGTTTTCACCACGCGGGCCCGGGACATGGCCGGCCAGCCGTTGACGATGCGGAGACCCGCCTTTTCGAACGCGTGCAACGCCGGAAAGTCGAGGTTGTCGACGCCGATTTTCTCTTTCTCGACGCCGTGCTCCTTCAGTACCTCCATCACCGAGGCGACCATCTTGTCGGCCATTTCGCTGACCGCGCCCTCGGCCCATTGCCAGGTCATGGCGGGGCGGATGCGGTCCTTCAACCAGGGCAGATCGAGCATGGCGTTCCGCATGTCGGAGCCCGCCGTCTCGAACAGATAGGGTTCGCCCTCCCGGGGCAGTACCGCATAGCGGATGTTGATGTTGTATTTCCAGTTGCCTTGGTAGGAACCGGTCAGGTACCGGACGTTGGCGCCGGCGAACACCACCATGGCGCCCAGATCATCCGCGATCATTTCCGCCCGTGCGCGCTCCAGACGCTCGCGGCGCATCCGTTCGTGATCGACCCGGTACTGCCAGTCCGCACCATAGGTGCTGTACAGACGCCGGGGATTGGTGTGGTGGCTCTCCTCGATAAATCCGATGTCGAGTTCGTAGCCTTTGTAATCGCCACTGAATGACATTTAAACAATGCTCCTCATCAAAGTGTTCTTGGAATCGGCTAGTTTTTGAAACTGGTTCCGGGCTTCACCAAGCCGCGGGTGAACATCCGTTCATAGTGCCGCCATCCCTCGGCGAGGCCGTCGAACCAGATACGTTGGATGCGGTCACCGTAGATGGCGTGCCAGGGCCTGCCGGTGAGGGCCGCGCCCCGCCCGGGATCAACGCGGTCATGACTTGGGCGCGATGCCAACCATCGTCCCAATGGCCGGTAAGCCGCTTGACCACCCGCGATACGAAGTTTGAAACACGTGTCGGGCCGGCTCTCGACCCAGAAGACGCCGTTGGCGGTCAACTCGACGGGCCAAGGCTGGGCAAAGAGGCACGATGCGCGAAAACCGTCGAAGGGCCGGACCTCCTCGAAGAGAACACCTGTCTCGGCGGCAACGGCAGCTTCGTTCGGCTCTATAGCCAGATGGCCGACATAGACATCGGCGCGAAGTCCGCTCGTGACATCATCCAACGGCATGAGTCCCATCTCTTTTTTCGGCGGTATGCCCGCGCCGCCAATATTCATATGACGTTATAACGTTACGAGTATGATATAACATAGCATGAGTCAAACGCAGTTTAGCGCACTCCCCGGTTAGGGTCGCCGGGTCAAAATTCTCTAGATTTCGGGGAGAAATTCAGGGGCGCCCCGCCGCTCATCGGCCGCTTGGGCGATAATCCGGATTGCCGAGTAGATGAACAGCACGGCCATCAGCGCCGCGGCGATCAGGTCCGGCCACGCCGAATTTGTCAGCCACACCGCCAGCGCCGCGCCCATCACCGCGACGTTGCCGATGGCGTCGTTGCGGCTGCAGAGCCACACGGAGCGCACATTGGCGTCGCCCTCCCGGAACTTAAGCAGGATGACCACGCTGAAGAGATTTGCCGCGAGCGCCAGGAACCCGACGGCGCCCATGACGTCCGCCGACGGTACGTTGAGGATCAGTACTTGATAGAGGGTGGAGCCGAAAATCCACAGGCCGAGGCCGATCATCGACAGGCCTTTGACCATGGCGGCGAGGGCGCGGGTGTGGAGCGGCATGCCGATGACAGCCAAGGTGAGGCTGTAGGTGGCCGCATCGCCGAGGAAATCGAGGGCGTCCGCCTGTAATGCCTTGGAGCCCGCGGCGAGGCCTGCGATCATCTCGACCACGAACATGGTTCCGTTGATGGCGATGATAATCCACAGCGCGCGTTTGAAGCCGGCCGACAGGCCGTCAAACTTGGGCGTTTCGCAGCACAGGCTCACGAGGGTCTCGTTCGTTGTAAATCCGACGCTTAGAACCTAATATCTACAGTAACTGTAGGTTCAAGAAGATTGAGGGCCCGCCATGTACGCCGAGCTTTTCACCATCGGCCGCCTGTCCCGGGAGGCGGCGTGCAACGTCCAGACCATCCGCTATTACGAGCAGATCGGCCTGTTGCCGGCACCCCTTCGATCGTCCGGAAATCAGCGGCTTTACGATGAGAGCTGGACGCGGCGCCTCAGGTTCATCCGTCACGCCCGCGATCTTGGTTTCGAGCTCGACAACGTCCGCACCCTCCTCGACCTCGCCGACGATCCGTCCAAATCCTGCGAGGCGGTGGACGAGGTTGCCAGCGGACAACTCGCCCAAGTGGAGCAGCGCATCCGGGACCTACAGGCTCTGAAACGTGAATTGCGGCGGATGCTCAAACTGTGTCAGGGAGGCACGGTCGCCGACTGCCGCATTGTCGAAACCCTCGGCAATCACGATCTGTGCATTGCCGATACCCACGCCAAGGTCCATACGAGCGCCAAGCGTTAGAGCAGTTTCCGGCTAAATTGAACCATTTGACCCGAAACTGCTCTAGGCTGTGGTGACAATTTAATTATTTAAGCCAGAGCATGATACTTGCGAGTTTGATGAAGCCGAGGAAGTGGGCGGCAAGTTTGTCGTAGCGTGTTGCGATGCGCCGCCATTGCTTGAGCTTGGCGAAAAAGCCTTCGACGCCCCAGCGCTGTTTATAGGCGATGCGGTCATAGCTGTGCTGGTATTTGCGATGCCGGCGCGGTGGGATGACGGGCTCACGCCTTGTTCATGGATCAGGTCATGCAGGCTGTCGGCGTCGTAGGCGCGGTCCGCGAGGACGTGGCCCGCGGCCAGGCCCTGGATGAGGTTGTGGGCGGGGACCATGTCGTTTTGTTGTCCTGGCCCGAGATCGAAGCGCACTGGCAGGCCTAACGCATCGACGACGGCGTGGATTTTTGTGCCGAACCCGCCCCGGGACCGGCCGGGAGCCTGGGCTTGCGGTCCCCCCTTTTTCGCCGCCCGCCGGCGGCTTGGGCCTGGGCCCGGACGATGGTGGCGTCGATCGCCAGCCATTCCAAGTCCGGATCATCCGCGACAGCCTCGAAGATGCGGTCAAACACACCCGCCTCGATCCAGCGGTAGTAGCGCCGCTTCACCGTCTGATAGGGGCCAAACCGATCCGCCGGCAAATCACGCCACCGCGCACCAGAGCGCGCCAGCCACAGGATCGCATCGAAAAACCGCCGCCCGTCGCTGCGTGGACCACGCTTGCCCTTCATCCCGCCAGGAACAAAGTCCCGAAGCCGCGCCCATTGATCGTCTCTCAGCACTTCGCCTTCCACACCAACCTCCAAAAGCCAGTGTTGAATCACACCAAAGACAAAAAAGGAATCCCTAAAATGTCACCGCAGCCTAGCCCAGCGACCGCATCAGCTTCACCCAGGCCCGCTTCTCGGCTTCAGGCGTGAACATTTTTGCTTTGGCCGTGCAGCGCCGGGTGAGACCGGCGAGGAATTCGGGATCGCCCTCGGCACGCAGCAACAGCTCCTTCAGCGCCTTGGTGTCCCGAACGGGATAGACGCCGGGATAATCCCTGCCCAGCAGCCCGAGATTGCCGGGGATGCCGGAGCCGATCACCGGCAGGCCGGCGACGCAGGCCTCGGAGACCACGTTGGCGCCGCCTTCATGGATCGATGAGATGACCATCACGTTGGCGGTGCCGTACACCCGGCGGACGCGCCAGTAGGGCACTTCACCCATCCAAACAAAGTTTGGGTTGTTCACGGATTCCTTTTCGGCCCGCTTGGCCCAGGCGCCGTTGTGGGCCTTCCCGTAATGGCGCACCCGGATTTTGGAGCCCTTGGGCAGGCTCCGGACCGCATAGGCCGCGCGGAGCGGGTCCTTTACGTCCCGCATATGACCGATGACGCACACATCAAAATGGCGGGTCGCGGGCTTGCGCGGGCGGGGCAGGGGCTTGGCCGACTGATGGATGACGGTGAGCTTGTTGCGGAAGCGTTTCGGCACCTTCTCCACCGCCAAATCGTGCAGGCACACCAACGCGTCCGCAATTTTGATGGAATGCAGGGTCGGCTCCGGATGGCTGTACTGAAATTCGTTGATATCGGTACCGGTGAGGGCCACCACCAGCGGCCGGTCCGGGAACTTCTCCTTGAAGGCGCGCGCCGCATCGGCGGTCCGCCACGCATGGAGGGAGATCATGGCGTCCGCTTCCCGCCCGTCATACCCGGTCAGGTAATCGACGCTGTGGCCGCTCTCTTCCAGGAAATCGGCCCAGCGGACGGCGGTCGCCTTGTTGCCGTTCTTGGAGCGCTTGCCAGCGGGCGTCACAAGGCTAATCTTCAAGGGGATTTTTCCGGAGAGTTGAACATGACGGCGCAGAAAACCACGGGATACCTCAAGACCATTATGACGGAATCCCGGACCCGCACGCTAGAGCTTCTCGAGGGCCTGGACGACCAGCAGCTCATGGGGCCGCGCTGGGATATCGTCAATCCGCTGCGTTGGGAAATCGGCCACGTGGCCTGGTTCCACGAGAGCTTCATCGTAAGGCGCCTGGACAAGACCCCGCCGATCTGGGACCGGGGCGACGAGATCTTTGATTCGATCAAGATCGAGCATGGCGTGCGCTGGGACCTGCCGCTGCCGACCCGGGAAGAATCGCTCAAATACATGCGGGACGTGGAGGACGCCAACCTCGCCAGGCTTTCCGGAAACCAGGCCGGCGAGGAAGACAGCTTCATCTATCAGTTCTCCACCTTCCACAACGACATGCACAACGAGGCCTATTCCTATCAGCGCCAGACCCTGAGCTATCCGCGCCCATCGTTTGCTGTCGAGGCCGAGAACGAGGCGGAAGAGAATGCGGGACCCCTGCCCGGGGACGTGGAAATCCCGGGCGGGCCGTTCCGCTTGGGGGCGGAGAAGACGGACGCGTTCGTCTTCGACAACGAGAAGTGGGCCCATGACGTGCTGGTGCGGCCGTTCAAGATAGCGAAAGCGCCGGTGACCAACGAGGAGTTCGCCGCCTTCGTCGATGACGGCGGCTATGCCCGGCGCGAGCTGTGGCCCGACGTGGGCTGGGGCCGGCGGGTGAAGGACGAAGCCGGGCACCCGGTCTATTGGCTCAAGGACGGCGGCAGATGGATGATCCGCCAGTTCGATGAGATGACCCCCCTGCCGCCCCATCAGCCCGTCAGCCACGTCAACTGGTACGAGGCCATGGCCTACTGCAAATGGGCCGGACGGCGGCTCCCCACCGAGCTCGAATGGGAGGTCGCCGCCTCCGGCGAGCACGACGCCAACGGCAACCTGGCGGGCGCCAAGCGGCTTTATCCCTGGGGAGACGACGAGCCCGGGCCCGAACACTGCAACATGGACGGGCGGGTCACCGGCACGGTCGATGTGGCGGCGCTTCCCGCCGGGGACAGTGCCTGGGGGTGCAGGCAAATGATGGGCAACATCTGGGAATGGACCACCACCCAGTTCGATCCGTTTCCGGGCTTCGCGCCCGACGCCTACAAGGAATATTCCGAGCCCGTGTTTCATACACGGAAAGTGCTCAAGGGCGGGGCGTGGGCGACGCGGTCGCGGATGGTCAACAACCGCCACCGCAACTTCTTCACCCCCGAACGCCGGGACGTGTTGGCGGGATTCCGGACCTGCGCCCGGGAATACGACTTCGACGCGATCGCCATGTGGGGGTAGGGGTGCGCAAGCGCCTGTGCCGTCAAAACAGCCGTGCGCCTCACGCGGAGTCCGCCCGCGGCGCGGAACCGTCATGGAAATCCGGTTTTCCTCCGGAGACCGGGGGGACACGGACGTCCCCCTCACCCAGCGCCGGCTAAGCCGGGCTTCCGCCCGCCAAGCCTTCGCATCCCTCTCCCCCCATGATTGGGGAGAGGGGGTCTCGGCGGGGTCCCTCGCCCCTTCAGGGTGAGAGGGTTGGGGTGAGGGTGTAATGAGAAGGGTGAGGGTGATACGGCCCTCCTCCGTGGTCTCCGTGCTCCCGGTTCACCAAATTTTGGCTTGGGTCCGGCGGCACTCCTGCCTAAGTTAGCCCCAACACTTCAAACGAATGCGAAGGAGTCCGGCCATGGACGCCCAGGTCAAGCGACTGACCGAGCTGTCCCACGGTGGTGGGTGAGGCTGCAAGGTAGCACCGTCGGTGCTGAAGCATATGTTGGACAACCTGCCGAAATCGGCCGCCGATCCCGCCCTGTTGGTCGGGTTCGAGACCGGCGACGACGCGGCTGTCTATAAGATCAACGATGAGCAGGGCGTGGTCGCGACCACCGACTTCTTCATGCCCATCGTCGACGACCCATACGACTATGGCCGGATCGCGGCCACCAATGCCTTGTCCGACGTCTACGCCGTGGGCGGCAAGCCGATCATGGCCTTGGCCATTGCCGGTTTTCCGGTCAACGACATGACCACCGAGCAGATCCAAGGCGTTCTCCAGGGCGGCACCCAAGCCTGCCTGGATGCGGGCGTACCCGTCGGCGGCGGTCACACCATCGATGCGCCGGAACCGATCTACGGCCTCGCGGTCATCGGTCTGGTGCACCCGGACAAGATCAAGCGCAACTCGGACGCTTTGGCCGGCGACGTGCTGGTGCTCGGCAAGGGCCTCGGCGTCGGCATTCTCGGCGCGGCCATGAACAAGGACGAGCTCGATCCCGAGGGCTACAAGGAAATGGTGGAGAGCGCCACCAAGCTCAACTCCATCGGCGCCGATTTTGCCGAGATGGAGGGGGTCAACGCGGTCACCGACGTCACCGGCTTCGGATTGCTCGGCCATCTGCATGAGCTCTGTGAAGGCGCCGGCCTCGCGGCAAAAGTGGAGTGGGACAAGCTCCCAATCCTGCCGACGGCGCTTGGGTATGCCCGGAAGGGCTACAACACGGGTGCGGCCAACCGAAATTGGGCGAGCTTCGGCGATCATGTGTCGGGCCACCGGGACCTGGACGAATGGCAGCGCAACATGCTGATGGATCCGCAGACCTCCGGCGGCCTGATGATCTCGTGCCCGCCCGATCAGGCGGACGCCGTGGTCAGGCTGTTCCACGAGCAGGGCTACGGCCACGCCACGGTTATCGGTGAAATGAGCGAGGGCAAACCGCACGTGACGGTGGAGTAGGGCGGCTTTCGGCCTCACCCTTTATCTTATTACACCCTCACCCCGACCCTCTCCCGGAAGGAGAGGGAGTCGAGCCGAATCCCCTCACCCCCTTCCGGGGAGAGGGAGCAATAACGGCGGGCCTAAAGGGTGTCAGCACGGAGACGCTGTGCTATAAGCGGGGCCGATGAGCCCGCCGACCGAAAACCCCGATACCATCACCATTCACCGGCCCGACGACTGGCATTTGCACGTCCGGGACGGGGCCATGCTGAGAACCGTGCTGCCCTATACGGCGCGGGTGTTTGCACGCGCCATCATCATGCCGAATCTGCCGGACCCGGTGACCACGCCGGCCAAGGCCGGTGCGTACCGCCGCCGCATTTTGGATGCGCTGCCCGATGAAGGCGCCGCGTCCCGGTTTCTGCCGCTGATGACCTGTTACCTCACCGACGAGACCGGTCCGGCCATGCTGGAGGAGGGGTTCGTCGACGGGGTGTGGGTGGCGGCCAAGCTCTATCCGGCCCATGCGACGACGGGCTCCGCCGACGGGGTGACCGACCCGCTCAAACTCACCGCCGTCTACGAAAAGATGCAGGAGATCGGGATGCCGCTGCTAATCCATGGGGAGGTCACCGACCCGGATGTGGACATCTTTGACCGGGAGGCGGTGTTCATCGAGCGCTATCTCAATCGGATCGTCCGGGATTTTCCGTCCCTGAAAGTGGTGCTGGAACACATTACGACCCGGGAGGGCGCGCAGTTCGTGGAAGGCCATGCCGGTTCCATCGCGGCGACCATTACCGCCCACCATCTGGTCATCAACCGGAACGCCATGTTCCAAGGAGGAATCCGGCCGCACAGTTATTGTCTGCCGGTCGCCAAGCGGGAAGAGCACCGGCTTGAATTGCGCCGCGCGGCCACATCGGGCTCGCCCAAGTTCTTCCTCGGCACGGACTCGGCCCCGCATCCCATCGGCGAGAAAGAATCCGATTGCGGTTGCGCCGGCATCTTTTCGGCGCCGACGGCAATGGAGCTCTACGCCCGGGTGTTCGACGAAGAAGGCGCGCTGGAGAATTTAGAAACGTTTGCGAGCCACGCGGGGCCGGATTTTTATGGCATGGAGCCTAATGACGAGCAGATCACCCTTGCCCGGGGTGAGACCGTGACGCCCCGCAAAGTCGATATCGGCGGGGAGTCGGCCGTCCGGCCTTTCGGCGCCGGGCGCACGCTGAACTGGGAAATCAGGGACTAAGGAGACCGAAATGGCCGATACCTTCAGGGCGCTGATGCTGCGTCAGGGCGAAGATGGCAAGACCGTCACATCGGAGATCGAAGACGTCGCCTCGGGTGACCTGCCCGATGGCGAGGTGACGGTGGCGGTCGAGTACTCCAACCTGAACTACAAGGACGGGCTGATCCTGCAGGGGCTGGGCGGGCTGGTCCGCAACTATCCCCATATCGGCGGCATCGATTTTGCGGGCACCGTCGAAGCCTCCGACGATCCCGCCGTCAAGCCGGGAGACCGGGTGATACTTACCGGCTGGCGGGTCGGCGAAAATCGCTGGGGCGGATACGGCGCACGGGCCACCGCCAAGTCGGGCTGGTGCGTGAAGGTCCCGAACGGGCTCGACGCCAAGCGGGCCATGGCTATCGGCACGGCCGGTCTTACCGCCATGCTGGCGGTGATGGCGCTCGAAGATCATGGGCTTACACCGGATGCCGAGGGCGAGGTGGTGGTGACCGGCGCCGCCGGCGGGGTCGGATCGGTCGCCGTCTCGATCCTGGCGAATCTCGGCTACAAGGTCGCCGCGTCGACGGGCCGCGAGGCCGAACATGCCTATCTGACCGACCTGGGCGCCGCCTCCGTCGTGCCCCGTGCCGAGCTCGAAGAGGAAGTGAAAGGGCCGCTGTCGTCGGAGCGCTGGGCGGGCGCTATCGACAATGTCTGCGGCCCGGTGCTGTCCAATGTCATGCGGGCGATGCAGACCCACGCCGGCGTCGCCGCGGTCGGCCTCGCCGGCGGCGCCAGTTTTGACGGCAACATCATCCCGTTCCTGCTCCGCGGCGTAAACCTGTTCGGCATCGATTCGGTTCTCTGTCCCATCGACCGGCGGATCGAGGCCTGGGAGCGGCTCGCCTCCGAGTTGCCGATGGACAAACTGGATGCGCTCACCACCGTTGCGCCGCTCGAAAAGGCCCCGGAATTGGCGGGTGAAATTCTTGCCGGTCGGGTCCGCGGACGCACCGTTCTGGAGATCGGCGGCTAACCGTTGCCCGGCTAACTCTCGGCTGAATCCGACGGCACGGAAGAAAAGTGATCACTGGTCGGTCCAGCTCGCTCCGATCAGGAGCAAATCGAACGCAATCGCTCCCAGTTTCGATCATTCATGGATGGTCTCGTGGCATTGGGGGACGGCGGTAGACGCTTCGCTCTGTCCGCCAGGGGCGGGTGGGTTGATAAATACCTGAGCAGCCCCTCCTGACCGGATTGCTCTGCGGCGAGACGCGTAAAGAAACTGACCAGTCCCTCATATGATATTTGGGCGCCGGCGAGCAGCTCGGTGGCGATTCTATCGGCTTCGGCTTCCGCATCACGGCTATAGGATAGGCCAATCGCCGATTCCGCCGCATCCTGAAGCATTCCCGGATCCCCGAACAGAGCTCGCAGAACCACTGAAATCCCGAGTTGGCGAACGGCATTTTGCGTCGCATGGCGCTTGATCACATGAGCCATTTCATGTGCCAGAACGCCCGCAACCTCGTCAGGGGTCTCCGCCTGGTCGATCAAGCCGCGAAACAGCAGAATATGACCCCCGGGCGCTGCCAGGGCGTTGACGACGGGTGTATCCAGGACCCTGACGTCAAAATCGATATGAAGATCGCCGGCCAGTGTAAACACCAGCAGATTCAATGCGTCGTCACCGTCCTTGGTGCTGCAGAATCGTTGATCGCCGGTTTTGTCGCTGAAGATGTTCGCGACGTTTTCGATCACGCTTTCGCCGATGCGGTTTTCCCACGAGTGGGGAATCAGCCGCACCGTCGCGTCGCCAACCTTCGGCAACGCAAACCATAGCGCCACCGCAAATGCTGCGACGATACCCGCATACAAGGCGGTTTGACGAAGATTCGGCAGCGGATATCGCCGGCGTTGTGACAGGGCTGGGATGGCCGCAAGGATTTCGGCGCAGGCGGCGGCGCCCTCGATGGTTAGCCGTGCGCCGCGCCGCGATGTGCGGGCGAGGGTGAGGAACGAATTCGATTCAAGATCATCGATGAGTTCGATTTCATCAAAATGCCAGGTTGTCAGGACGTCACCGTCCGTTCCGCTGATCGAGAAACTATCAACCCGTATCTCGGTCCGTACTTGCCGGACGCTTGCCGTCTTGCCGTCGCTGTAGCGTCCGGAAACCGCCGGCACGGGCTAAAGCCCCCCGACGTCAAAGGCATCCGCCAGGCCCTCGCCTCTCTCAGGCGCGCCCAGTTCGCTCTGGTTGAGTTCATGTTCGGAGAATGATCCCGCATAGCGGAATCGCTCTGCGTAGAAGTCGACATAGCGTTTATAGACAACAGGCAGGAGGAGTCCCAGGGAGAGCGAAGCCATAAGCTGATTGGTCCATACGAACCAGACGTACCGCCAACGCCCCGTATCGAGTTCAAACCCCAGGCTCATGAAGTTGAGACAACTCGCGAAATATCGAACTTCGGTGGCTGCATACCACAGTGCGGGGAAGGTAAACAGGACCACCGTCAACACGAAGATAACGATCAGGATCGGCGAGGTTTCGAGGGAAACGCTAATCTCTTCGGGGTTTGGCGTCCCGCCATGGAACATAGGCTGGAAGACGGGGAAAAATATCGCAGCGGCGAACGCCAAAATTACCGCTAGAACCACGAAATAGAGCAGAAATGAGACAAAGAGAGCCGGGTAGAGTCTGCGGCCCTTCGCATCCAAGCCCATCGACCGGTTGCCGAACCAGGTGTGTTTCGTCCGATATCGGGCAAGATAGGTTCGTGTATAGGGGATCGCGAGTCCCAGCGTGACAACATTGAGTATCGACCAAAAGAAGCTCGTCCAGCCATATGCCAGGGACGAGCCGGTTTGCCCGCCCCGGATGCCGCGCCATCTCGTACGAGTCAGCCGGTATCGGCGGGCTCGGAAAAGTGCGATGGGGATCAGGAAGAAGATAATCAGACCCTGCACGCCGGCGACGGCCGATTGAGCTTCCGGTGACAGCGTGGCCACCAGACTGATAATTTCAGGGACAATCAGCACCGGGATGATGAGCACGGCGACAATAATCAAAAATCCGAAAAGAAGTTCCTTTGCCGTCCCCGTATACTCAAGCCGATCTCCCTCAATTTCGACGTGCGACCAGAGATAGCGGCGCATCCGCGTCTTCGCCCAGAATCTATAGATTCCGAGGGTAAGCAGCGTAAACAGGAGGTTGGTCAGGTGGATCTTGAAAAGTTCGCTGAGTTCATAGTGGCTCTTCATGAGCGGTTTGTACGCGTCCGTTTGCGCGCTGTCGCCAAGCATTCCCATCCCCTGATTCACAGCTCCAAGTTGTCTGACGGAGAGTTTTTGAGAATCGATGATAGCCAGCCCAAATTCGAATCGCTACACCAATCCCTGTTGGCATAGGCGAGGCGCACCCGCTAAACTCGCCCCAATCGGGACCACAAAGGTCCATCAAGGGCGGTCGCGCGCGGCTGCTCATCTTCGGGGCAGTCGATGAAACCACGAATTTGGGGCGCCGTTGCGTTGCTGGTGTCGGTCTTTCTTACCGCGGGCGGGACCGCGTTCGCCCAGCAATTGGTTCAGGTTCCGCCTCCCGCCAATTTCGGCGATTCCCAGCGCTGGTACGAACGGGCCGCCGAAGACGGTGACGTGGACGCCCAGTTTCTGCTCGCCGAGATCCACGAGCGCGGTCTCAAAGGGAATAAGGATATCGCCGAGGCCATCCGCTGGTATGGCGTCGCCGCGGCCCAAGGGCATGTGCCCTCTCAGCTTCGCCTGGCCCGGCTCTACTACGCCGGTCGGGTAGTTGAGCGCGACCTGTTCAAAGCCGCCACCTGGTACGGCGAAGCGGCGGAGGCGGGCCATGCCCGGGCCCAATACAATTACGCGCTGATGCTGCAGCGGGGGCAGGGCGTGACGCGGGATGCCGCCAAGGCGGCCGCCTGGTACGGGAAAGCGGCCGAGGCCGGCATCGCCGACGCCCAGCGCAATTTCGGGCTGCTGCTGGCTCGCGGCGACGGGGTCGCCAAGGATTCCGTGAAGGCACTCACCTGGCTGGAGATCGCGGCCGGCAACAAGGCGCCCGTGCCGGACGTGGTGCTGAATGCGCTCACCAAGGATCTCACCGACGGCCAGAAGCAGGCCGCCAAGCTGGCGGCAGCCGACTGGCTCCGCAGGAACTCGAGCAAATAGCCCTATTCGGCCGCGGCGGGCGCCGGATCGCCTGCCTGGTCGGTTGGCTCGCCCGTCTCGGCGACCTTTGCGAGCGTCTCTTCCGCTTCCCGGGCCTCCTGCTGGCGGGCCCACATTTCGGCGTATGCCGCGCCCTTTTCCAACAGCCCGGCATGGGTGCCGCGCTCGATCACCCGGCCCCTGTCGAGGACCAGGATTTCGTCCGCGTCCACCACGGTCGACAGCCGGTGGGCGATGACCAGGGTGGTGCGGTTGGCCGACACCTCCGCGAGCGAAGCCTGGATTTCCTTCTCGGTGTGGGTATCGAGGGCCGAGGTCGCCTCGTCGAACAGCAGGATCTCCGGGCCTTTCAGGATGGTCCGGGCGATGGCCACCCGCTGCTTTTCGCCGCCCGACAGCTTCAGGCCCCGCTCGCCCACCTGTGTATCGTAGCCGTCGGGAAGGCTCATGACGAAGTCGTGGATGCTGGCGAGGCGCGCCGCTTTCTCGATCTCAGCCGGCGAGGCGCCCGGCCGGCCATAGGCGATGTTGTAATAGACCGTGTCGTTGAACAGCACGGTGTCCTGGGGGACGATGCCGATGGCGGCCCGAAGCGACGATTGGGCGACGTCCCGGATGTCCTGGCCGTCGATGGTGATACGGCCGGCGGTCACGTCGTAGAACCGGTAGAGGAGCCTTGAGATGGTCGACTTGCCGGCCCCGGACGGCCCGACGATGGCCACTTTCCTGCCGGGCTCGACGGTGAACGAAACGCCTTTGAGGATGCGGCGGTCCGGATTGTAGTCGAAGTCCACATTCTCGAACCGGATCTCGCCCCCGGATACGGCGAGGTCGGGCGCGTTCTCTTTGTCATCCACCTCCTTGTGAACGTCCAGGAGCGAGAACATGTCCTCCATGTCGGTGAGGGACTGCTTGATCTCCCGGTAGACGAAGCCGAGAAAGTTGAGCGGCAGGAAGAGCTGGATCAGATAGCTGTTGACCAGCACGAAGTCGCCCAAGGTCATCTCGCCGTTCCTGACCCCGAAGCCGGCCATGATTATGACGATGGTCAGGCCGATGGAGATGAAAACTCCCTGGCCGATGTTCAGAAGCGAGAGCGTCACCTTGCTTTGCACCGCCGCCGTTTCGTATGACCGGAGCGCCTTGTCGAAACGCTGGGCTTCGTGGGTCTCGTTGCCGAAATACTTGACCGTCTCGTAGTTCAACAGCGAGTCGATTGCCTTGGTGGTGGCTTCCTGGTCCTTCTCGTTCATCTGGCGGCGGAACTTGAGCCGCCATTCGGTGACGGTGACCGTCCAGACGATGTAGGCGCCGACGGTAACGAAGGTGACCAGGGCAAACCAGAAATTGAACAGCCCCCACATGATGCCGCAGACCAGCAGGATCTCCAGCAGTGTCGGCAGGATGTTGAACAGCATGAAGTTCAACACGAACTCGATGCCCTTGGTGCCCCGCTCGACGACCCGGCTCAGGCCTCCGGTCTGGCGGTCCAGGTGGAACCGCATGGCCAGCGAATGGAGGTGCTGGAAGGTCTTGAGGCCCGCCTGGCGGATCGCCCGCTGGCCGACCTTGGCGAACACCGCATCGCGCAGCTCGCCGAAAGCCTGCTGGAGGACACGGGCCGAGCCGTAGGTGACCAGGATGCCGATGGGCACGATGACCACGCTTGCGCCCTGCCCGGTGAGGATATCGACGGCCAGCTTGAGGAGGATCGGCACGCCGACGGTGATGCCCTTGGCCGCGGTCAGGAACAGCAGCGCGATGACCACCCGCACCCGCATCTCCACCCGGTCCTTCGGCCACAGATAGGGCAGCAGGGTGCGGATGGTCTTCCAGTCGTTTCGGGCGCCACCGCGGCGGCGCCCGGATTCGGGCATCGTACGCATCACCGGTTAATGTGGGTCACGACCGGGTAAGGCGCAAGGCAGAGGAAACGGGCCGAGGGTTTATGCCGCCCAATCCCTGTCCTTCACTTCGGTCTCGCAAGCCTCCGTCAAATAGCCGTCCATGAGGAGACGGAGGCCCCCTCACCCGGCTTCGGCTAAGCCGGGCTCCCGCGCCCGCCAAGCCGGCGCATCCCTCTCCCTCTTGAAGGGGGCGAGGGAACACACCGAGACCCCCCTCCCTCTGATGGGGGCGAGGGAACTCGATGCGGCGACGCGGCTACTCCCTCTCCCTCCGGGAGAGGGTTGGGGTGAGGGTGATTCAGCCCTCGGTATCCTGCTCTGCGTGGCGCGGCGGTTGTGGCGGGTAAGGGAATTTGTGGATCGTCCGGGTTTTGCTAGACTTCGGTCCACTGGTTTCAGGAGAGGTTCCATGAACGAAAATCGTGCCTTGTCGGACTTTCGGATGTCCCGTCAGAGCCCGGTGACCGACGCCCGCGACTACATGGCGGCGTTCGACCGCCGGTATCCGGGCCTGTTTCAGGCCGCGGAGCAGGCCTTCACCGGTGCCAACCGGCGGCGCCGACTGATCTTCTGGATTGGATCGGGCGTCATCATCGCCGCGCTGGCGTTGCTGTGGTGGACCAACGCCCGGGGCATTACCAATATTCGCCGTGGCTGATCGTCGGCGCCTACGCGGTCTTCTGGGGCTTCAACAAATGGCGCAAGGCCGCCTCCCAGCAGGCTTTCCGCGATCAATTCACCCGCGCCGGCGTGACCGACGACGAGTTCCGCAATCTCCGTTACGCGACGTCGCTCGTCGGCTACTCCGCCGTCATGATGATCGCCTTCAACGAGATGGGCGCCGCCGCCGACTTCCACGGCGGCACGGGCGCGGATGGCGGCGGTGATGTCGGCGGAGGCGGCTGCGGCGGCTGCGGCGGTTGAGCGCCGGCTACCTGAACGACCCCCTCTGGCGGGCGATCGACGGTCTGGCGTTCGACCATTCCGATCACGATTTCACCTTTACCCGGCGGCTTGCGCGGGAAAACGGCTGGCAGGAGTGGTACGCCCGGCGGGTGGTCGACGAGTACAAGCGGTTTCTTTACCTGCTCGGCCGCGCCGGCCACCCGGTAACGCCGAGCGTGCCGGTCGATCAGGCGTGGCACCTGCACCTCACCTATTCGAGGAGCTATTGGGAGGAGTTGGCGCCGCATTACGAAATGCCGCCGCACCACGGACCGACCATGGGCGGCGCGGCGGAGGGCGAAAAATTCAGGGAATGGTACGACAAGACGCTGGCGAGCTACGCCCGCATCTTTGGCGAGCCGGCGCCTGAACATATCTGGCAGTCCCCCGGCGAACGCTTCCGACCGAACCAGATGTGGCGCTGGGTCGACGTCTCCCGGCAGGTACCCGTGCCCAGGCCGGCGCACGAACGGCGCCGGCGCCTGCTCTTTCTGTCCATCGGGTTGAACACGGTGTTGGCCGCCGCGCTCATATTCCTGTGGGTGGGCGGCTAGGCCCTATTCCGTCCGG
Source organism: Rhodospirillales bacterium (assembly GCA_965213765.1). Classification (GTDB taxonomy): domain Bacteria; phylum Pseudomonadota; class Alphaproteobacteria; order Rhodospirillales; family UBA2165; genus JAJDXO01. Next base: position 4,092,708 of record OZ243926.1, read on the forward strand.
TGAATCAGGTGGTAGCCGAAGTCGGTTTCCACCGGGCCCGAAATCTCTCCCACATTCAAGGCAAACGCCGCTTCCTCGAACGCGGGCACCATGGCGCCGCGGCCGAAGCTGCCGAGATCGCCGCCCTGGGCGGAAGACGGGCAGGTGGAATTCTCGCGCGCCACATGTGCGAATTCGGCGCCGCCATCGATATCGGCCTTGAGCCCCTCGATTTCGGCAAGCGCATCTTCCTTGGTGCGCTCGGTTTCCGCCCGATAGGCGTTGGCATGGGTGATCAGGATATGCGAGGCCCGGACTTGATCGGCCATGAGGTTTCTCCCGGTGTATCTGAGCGATTGTTCCGCGCCAGTCATAGACCGTTCGCCGGAGAAGGGCAAATGCCCGCCCGGCCTCCGCCGGGCACCGATCGGCCGATTGACAGACAGGCCCTGCCTACCGACATTGCGGCCATGCCCGAAAGCCAATCCATCCCGCCCGTCGTTCTGCTGCATTTGTACACCGCGCTTGTCGCCGTCGGTGTCGGCATCGTCGTCTTGTGGCGGCCCAAGGGAACGCCCAACCACAAGTTGCTGGGACGGCTGTGGGTGGTGCTCATGCTGGTGGTCGCGTTCAGCAGTTTCGGCATCACGGAGCTCCGGGGCGCCGGCAGCGGCGCCGACGGGCCGCAGGGGATGAGCGCCATTCACATTTTGTCGGTCTGGACCATCATCGCCATCATCGCCGGCCTTCGCGCCATCCGCCGGGGCAACCGGCGGGCCCACAAATTCTGGATGATCGGCACCATGATCGGCCTGTTCGGCGCCGGGCTCGGCACCCTGTGGCCGGGCCGGTTCATTCCGACCTATCTTGCGGGGTTGTTTTAGGTCGCTATTTAGTTGTGTCCAGTTCGAAGCCCTGGCGGACAACACGCATTTGTCAATGTAAATCTAAAAAATAATTGTTGACATTATAATGTTAAAATGTATAAATACGCATATAGTAGATAGAGGTAAGGATGATGTCGACCAACCGTACGCGCCAGGACCTACTAGAATTCCTGGATTATTTGGCTGAGAAGGGCCTGATGGCGAAAAACACTGTTGCGGCGCGGAAAGCCGCTGCAAAAAAGCTATTGGGTATTTTGTCCGATGAGGACGCGGAAGACGTGATTTCCGTTGATTTGGATCATGTCGTTGACCGATTCCAAAATCTGGAGGGGAAAAATTACACTCCTGGCAGCCTGACGACGTATCGTAGCCGTACTAGGTCAGCTTTGGATGACTTTGAGGCTTACCTGGACAACCCTTTGGCATTTCGTCCAAATATCCAAACGAGAGACACACGCCCAAAATCAGAAAAAAAGAAGGGCGGCTCGCCCCAGAAGGAGAAAATTTCTTCCGGGGGGGAAGAGCGACAGCGACCAAAACCACACGTTGAGCCGTCAGCTTCGATATTGCCCATTCCAATTCGGGCCGACAAAACAGTACTAATTCAAGGTATACCGTTTGATTTGACTTCAGAGGAGGCCGCGAAGATTGCAAACGTCGTCAAGGCGTTGGCTGTCCCAGACTGACCAACATATTCTAGGCCCCCTTCCATAAGGAGCCTACTGCCGGAGAGCCGGTTACCTGGGTTCGCCGAGACTGGAATTCCAACTCCAAGGCTCGGCGAACCACCCCACTAGCATCCCAATATAGGCCCATCCGCCTTAGTTTCCAAATCTGATTCGGTCTAGGCTCAATCATTCCCACTCGATGGTGCCCGGCGGCTTCGAGGTGACGTCGTAGACCACCCGGTTGATGCCCTTCACCTCGTTGATGATCCGGGTGGCCACGCTCCCGAGAAATTCCTGATCGAAGTGGAAGAAGTCGGCGGTCATGCCGTCGGTGGAGGTCACCGCCCGCAGCCCGCAGACATAGTCGTAGGTCCGGGCATCGCCCATGACGCCGACGGTCTGCACGGGCAGCAATACGGCGAAGGCCTGCCAGATGGCGTCATAAAGCCCGGCGCTGCGGATCTCGTCCAGGTAGATGGCGTCGGCCTTGCGGAGGATTTCCAGCTTGTCCCGGGTGATCCCGCCGGGGATGCGGATGGCGAGGCCGGGGCCGGGGAAGGGGTGGCGGCCGACGAAGCTCTCCGGCAGGCCGAGCTCGCGGCCCAGTTCCCGGACCTCGTCCTTGAACAGCGTCCGCAAGGGTTCCACCAGCTTCATGTTCATCCGTTCCGGCAGGCCGCCCACATTGTGGTGGGACTTGATGGTGACGCTTGGGCCGCCGTGGAACGATACGCTCTCGATGACGTCGGGATAGAGGGTGCCTTGGCCGAGGAACTCGGCCCCGCCGATCTTGTTCGCCTCTTCCTCGAAGACGTCGATGAACGTGGCGCCGATGATCTTGCGTTTCCGCTCAGGATCGGCGACCCCGCCGAGTTTATCCAGGAACAGACCGGTGGCGTCCTTGTGGACCAGGGGGATGTTGTAGTGATCCCGGAACAGGCCCACCACTTCCTCGGCCTCGTTCATCCGCATCAGCCCGGTATCGACGAACACGCAGGTCAACTGATCGCCGATGGCTTCGTGAAGCAGCACCGCGACCACGGACGAGTCCACCCCGCCCGAGAGGCCGAGGATCACCTTGCCGCCGCCCACCTGTGCCCGGGCGCCCTCGATGGCCTGGGTCTTGAAGTGGGCCATGGTCCACTCGCCGGAACAGCCCGCCACCCGATGGGTGAAGTTGGCCAGCAGCTTGGCCCCGTCTGGCGTATGGATGACCTCGGGGTGGAACTGGACGCCGTAGTATCCGCGCTCATCGTCGGCGATGGCCGCGAAGGGCGCGGTGTCGTTCCTGGCCACCACCCGGAACCCGTCGGGGATGCTGTCGACCCGGTCGCCGTGGCTCATCCAGACCTGGTGGGTCTCGCCCTTCGACCAGACGCCGTCGAACAGCACGCAGTCGTCGGCCACGTCAACCATGGCGCGGCCGAACTCCCGGTGGTCCGAAGCGCGCACGCCGCCGCCCATCTGGGCGACCATGGTTTGTTCGCCGTAGCAGATGCCGAGGACCGGCACACCCGCCGAAAACACCTCGTCGGGGGCCTTGGGGGTCCCCATTTCATGGACGCTGGCCGGGCCGCCCGAGAGAATGATGGCCTGGGGATCGAAGGCTTTTAGACTTTCGGCCGTCACCGCGTTGAACGGGTGGATTTCGGAATAGACCCCCGATTCCCGGACCCGTCGGGCGATCAACTGGGTCACCTGGGAGCCGAAATCGATGATCAGAATTTTTTCGGAAGCGTTGGTGGAAGACATTTTACATTTCCTACGCGAGTCGCGCAGGGAAGGGAAGGCGGGAGAAACATTTCCCGAGTCCTTCCCGATGTTCATGCAATCTGTGGATAACATTTCAAAGTTGATCGACTTGTAAATAGCTGATTTAATTCAATTAAACCAAGTATCTTGATATTTGTTCCTATTTTGTTCTAATACTGGCCATGGCTCAGGACTCAAAAATCGAGTGGACGGAGATGACTTGGAACCCTGTAACGGGTTGCACCAAGATCAGTCCCGGCTGCGACAACTGCTATGCCGAGCGTTTCGCGGAGCGGTTTCGCGGTGTGCCAGGGCATCCGTATGAAAAGGGTTTTGATCTGACCTTGCGGCCCCACCGATTGGAGCAGCCGGTGACGGTCAAGCAGCCAAAAACCATCTTCGTAAACTCCATGAGCGACCTCTTCCACAAGGAAGTGCCGTTCGATTACGTCGACCAAGTATTCGACACCATGGAGAAGGCGGACTGGCATGTATTCCAGGTGTTGACCAAGCGCAGTTCGAGAATGCGCGACTACGTGAACAAGCGCTATCGGAACAAATATGTCCCGACGCATATTTGGCTGGGCACTTCCGTGGAGGACGGGCGACGGAAGTCGCGCGCCAAGCATCTTAGCCAGATCAAGAACGCCATCCGGTTCCTGTCGGTCGAACCGCTGATCGGTCCCATTGGTGAGATCGACCTGACCAGCATCGACTGGGTCATCGTAGGCGGTGAGAGCGGTCCAGGATTTCGGGAGATGAAAGAGGAATGGGTCGCCGAGGTTCACCGCCAGTGTGAGGAGCAAGGCGCGATCTTCTTTTTCAAACAATGGGGCGGGTTCCGGCCGAAGTCCAATGGTCGGGAATTTTTGGAGCAGGAGTGGAACGAATTGCCGGAGCCGGACTCCGATAACCCAATCTATAAGGAAGCTGTGGCGGCATAATTTTTTTTTGCTGGAATCACAACTTTGTCTCGAAAAGATCGGAAGTAATTGGCCGCTGCATTGAATTCACATGAATACCAAGCATAGGGGTTGGTGAATTTGTCTGGACGAACGGACGATGATCCGAAGTACGAACCTGACGAGGACGGCTTTCGGAGGGAGCTAGTTGGGCCATGGGTTGAAGAGAAACACATCCGTTTGGAGCGGTATGTAGGTATTAGTCGTGCTGTGCGGCAGCGATTTATCGGTTCGGGTAACGCTGGCGCCACCTATATTGAGCTATTCTCGGGCCCTGGCCGAGCCCGAATACGTGAACCTGAGCAAGCGGTTCACGGAAGTCCTCTGGTGGCGTGGACGAAATCCCTCGAAGTTGGAATCCCCTTTAGCGAGGTCCATGTGTCCGATCTCGATCCTGACAATATTGAGGCGGCTGTAGCCAGATTGAGGACGGCTGGCGCTGACGTTTTTTCGGAAACAGGTGCGGCCGTCGAGGTTGTCGACAAGATTGTGGCGAAACTCAATCCCTATGCGCTGCATTTCGCATTTTTGGACCCATACAACCTCGGAGCTCTACCCTTCAGTATCATCAAGAAGCTGGCCGCGTTGAAACGAATGGATCTCTTGATACATGTCAGCATATCCGATCTGCAGCGCAATCTCAGGCGATACATAGAGGCGCGCGAGTCCCCACTTGATGCTTTTGCGCCGGGTTGGCGCGACGAGGTGGACGAGAACCGACCCCAGGAGGTCGTTCGCGCCGAAATCCTCCAGCATTGGCGAGACTTAATAGCACGCCTTGGAATGACGACATCCGAGGCGATCGAGTTGGTTTCTGGGGACAACAGCCAACGCTTGTACTTTCTGGCTTTTGCCGCGCGTCACGAAAGAGCCGTCGAATTCTGGGAGAAGATCAGGACCATTGGTGGACAGCAACCGCTACCACTTGGTTAGAGTTATTGGGGCTCACCCCAACGCCTCAATGGCTTTTGTCAGGTCGGGCCAGCCGTAGCCGGTCTCCTTGAGGTCGGCGCCCCACAGGCGTTCGACCCGCTCACCCTCGCGCCGGCCGCCCATGGCCTCGTAGAAGTAGCGGCTCGGGTTGGCGGCCAGCACCCAGATGACCGCCGAGTTTAGGCCCGCGCCGGCGAGTTCCTCGAACAGGCGCAGCAGCAGCCCCCGGCCGTTGCCCTGCTCCTGGAAGTCGGGGTGGACGTACAGGGTATAGACCTCGCCGGCGAAACCGGAGCGGCGCTGGCGGTTGGGCCCGCAGCTGCCGACCCCGATGACGCCTTCCGTCCGGTCCTCGGCGACGACAATGATCTCGGGGTTTTTCCTTTCGGTGGCCCTGGCAATTGCCTTGGCCCATCTGACCGCCTGGATTTCCGGCGACATCTCCAGCAGCACCTTGTCCGGTACCGACCCCGCGTAGGTGGTCCGCCAGGTTTCCACGTAGACGCCCGCGATGGCCGGCGCATCGTCCGGGCGGGCGCGGCGGAAGCGGGGCGCCATCAGGCGGTTTTTTCCAGCACCGCGGCGAAAAACCCGTCGGTGCCGTGACGGTGCGGGGTGAGGCGCAGGAATTCGCCGTCCCGTGCCGGGTCGGCCGGACATGCGGTGCCGATGGCTTCCTCCCACACCTGTTTCATCGGGATCACCCGGAACCCGCCGAACCATTCGAGGAAGTCTTCGATCTGGCGCTCGTTCTCTTCGGCCAGGATGGAGCAGGTGGCGTAAATCAGCCGCCCGCCCGGCTTCACCAGCCGGCAGGCTTCGTGGAGGATGCGCCGCTGGTCCTTGGCGAGGTCGCGGAGGTCCCGGCCGGTCAGCCGCCAGCGGGCGTCGGGCCGCCGCCGCCAGCGCCCGGTGCCCGAGCACGGCGCGTCGACCAGCACCCGGTCGATGGCGCCCTCGTTGTCATGGACCCACATGTCGCCCCCCGGGACCAGCACCCGGCTCTCGATGCTCCGGCATTCGGCGCGCTTCAGCCTGGGTTTCAGCGCGCCCAGGCGCCTGGGGTCGATGTCGCAGGCGGTGATCTCACCCTGGTCCTTCATCTCCGCGGCGATGGCCAGCGTCTTGCCGCCGGCGCCGGCGCAGAAATCGACCACCTTCATGCCCTTCCCGGCGCCGACCAGCAGGGCGATGATCTGCGAGCCCTCGTCCTGCACCTCGACGAAGCCGCCCTTATAGGCGGTGGCCGCCTGAAGGTTGGCCCGGCCTTCGAGGCGCAGGCCGATGGGGGAGAGCTCCGTCGGTTCGGCCTCGATCCGGTCGTTCTTCAGCACCTTGAGCGCCCGGGCACAGTCCCCTTTGAGGGTGTTCACCCGGAGATCGAGGGGGGCGACGGTGTTGAAGGCGTCCATTTCTTCGGCGAGGCGGCCGTTCAGCAGATCGGTGAGCGAGCGCTCGAGCCAGGACGGAAATTCGTGGGCCACCCAGGCGGGCTGATCGGCGTGGTTGAGAGTCTCGCCGGTGAGCGCGTCCACCAAGTCGGTTTCTTCTGCCGTCAGCTCCTTGGGCGCGTAGCCGGCGCCGTCGAACAGGTTTTCGATGTCGCTTCTGGCGAGGCCGTCCGCCAGGGCCAGATCGGCCAGCGCGCGCCGCCGCCCGTCGGGCCGGCGGTTGTCCTGGATCCGCAGCATCCACCAGTCGAGCCGCGCCCGGCGACGGACGATGTCGAATACGCGCCCGGTGATGGCGCGGCGGTCCTTGGAGCCGGCGTAGCGCCGCCCGCGGAAATAATGCTGGATGGCGCCGTCGGCGGGCGCACCGGTCTCGTCCAACAGGTCGAGGATTTCGATCGCCGCGGCGATCCGGGCGCCGGGCGTCATCGGGGCGTGCGCTCCCGTCCGGCGCGGGGGCTAGTTGTCAACGCGGTAATTGGGCGCTTCACGGGTGATGGTGACGTCGTGAACATGGCTTTCGCGCAGGCCCGCGGCGGTGATCCGCCGGAAATTACAGTTGCCCTGCATGTCGGCGATGCCCGCCTTGCCGGTATAGCCCATGGATGATCTGAGCCCGCCCACCAGCTGGTGGATGACGTGGGCGGCCGGACCCTTGAACGGCACGCGGCCCTCGACGCCTTCGGGGACCAGTTTCAGGCTGTCGGACACCTCCTGCTGGAAGTACCGGTCGGCCGAACCCCGAGCCATGGCGCCGATGGAGCCCATTCCGCGATAGGCCTTGTAGGAGCGGCCCTGATAGAGGAACACCTCGCCCGGGCTTTCCTCGGTGCCCGCCAGCAGCGAGCCGATCATCACGCAGTCGGCGCCGGCGGCGATGGCCTTGGCCAAGTCGCCCGAATATTTGATGCCGCCGTCGGCGATGCAGGGCACGCCCGCCTTGTGGCATTCCTCGGCCGATTCCAGGACGGCGGTGAACTGCGGCATGCCGACGCCGGCGACCATGCGCGTGGTGCAGATGGTGCCGGGACCGATGCCGATCTTGATGCTGTCGGCGCCGGCATCGATCAGCGCCTTAGCGCCGTCCCTGGTGGCGATATTACCGGCGACCACCTGAACATAATTGCTGAGCTTCTTGATCCGGTTGACCGCGTCCAGGACGCCGGCCGAATGTCCATGGGCGGTGTCGACGACGATGACGTCGGCCTCCGAATCCAGCAGGGCCTCGGCGCGGGCGAGACCCGCCTCGCCGACCCCGGTCGCGGCGGCGGCCCTGAGCCGGCCTTTCTCGTCCTTGCAGGCGTCCGGGAATTTCTGCGCCTTTTCCATGTCCTTCACGGTGATCAGGCCGATGCAGCGGAACTCGCCGTCGACGACGATCAGCTTTTCGATCCGGTGCTGGTGCAAAAGCCGCTTGGCCTCCTCCGCCGCGACGCCTTCCCCGACGGTGATCAGCGGCCGGCCGGCGGTGTGCGCGGTCATCAACTCGCTTACCGGCTGCTTGGGGTCGCTGGCGAACCGGACGTCCCGGTTGGTAATGATGCCCACCAGCCTGCCGTTGCCGTTCTCGACCACCGGAATACCGGAAATCCTGTGCCGCTCCATCAGGTCGAGGGCGTCGGCGAGGGTGGCGTCGGGGCGGATGGTCAGCGGATCGACCACCATGCCGCTTTCGAACTTCTTCACCTTGCGGACCTCGGCGGCCTGTTCATTGGGCTCCAGATTCTTGTGGATGACGCCGATGCCGCCGGCCTGGGCCATGGCGATGGCGAGCGCGCCTTCGGTCACCGTGTCCATGGCGGCGGACACCAGCGGAATGCCGAGATCGATGGAGTTGGTCAGACGGGTGGCGGTGTTGGTATCGGACGGCAGGACATCGGAGGCCGCTGGTTCCAGCAGGATGTCGTCGAAGGTCAGACCGTCCGGGATATTCATGCCATCTCCGTATCAGAGTTGGCGCCCGATCATACACAGATGGGAGGCAAAACCAAGCCGCTAGAGCAGTTTCCGGCCAAATTGAACCATTTGACCGGGATTAATTCGTGTCGTGGCCAGGCGCGCCGCGGGCCTCGTCCGATGCGTAGACATCGCCCTTCGGCCCGCGCCTGCCCGGCCAACCGATGAGCGCCATCAAATTGATCCGATTTGGCCGGAAACTGCTCTGGGACCCACCCCGGCAACGCCAATCACCTCAACGGGTTAGGGGGACGTCAGGCCCCCCGGAACCCCGTGGCGACGACGTAGATTTCCGCCGATTCGGCGCGGCTCGCCGGCGGCTTGGCGTGGCGGACCGAGGCGAAGCGCCGCTTCATGTCGGCCAGCAGTTGGGCCTCCGTGCCGCCCTGGAACACCTTGGCGACGAACCCGCCGCCCGGCGCCAGGACGTCGAGCGCCAGGTCGTAGGCCGCCTCGACCAGCGCCATGGTCCGCAAATGGTCGGTCTTGGCGTGGCCGGAGAGCGGCGGCGCCATGTCGCTCAACACCAGATCCGCCTTGCCGCCCAAGGCCCCGGTGATCCTGGCCGGCGCGTCCCCGTCATGGATGTCGCTTTGAAGAACGGTGGCGCCGGGAATGTCCTCCATTTCCAGAATATCGAGGGCGACGATTGCACCCCCGGTCCCGGCCGCCGCCACCTGCGTCCAGCCCCCCGGCGCCGCGCCCAGATCGAGCACCCGCATTCCCTTAAGAAGCAGATTGAACCGGTCGTTCAGCTCCAGGAGTTTGTAGGCCGCCCGCGAGCGGTATCCGTCGCGCCGGGCCTGCGCCACGTACGGGTCGTTGAGCTGGCGCCGAAGCCAGCGGGTAGAGGAGGATTTGCGCCCCTTGGCGGTTTTCACCCGGACCGTCAGATCGCGCCCGGCCATGCGGCTGGATTGGCGCCCGGATTGGCGGCTGGATTGGCGCTTCCGCCCGCGTCCCTTCGCCATGACCGGCTCTCAGGCGGCGGGTTGGGCGGCCGCGACCCGGTCCATCGCCATCAGTTCGAGGAGGATGCCCTCGCGCAGGCCCCGGTCGGCGATCCGCAGCGATCCAACCGGCCAGCACCGGCAGATGGCTTCGAGAATGGCGCAGCCCGGCACCACCAGTTCGGCGCGCTCGTGTCCGATGCACGGGATGGCGGCGCGGCCGTCATAGTCCATGCCGGTCAGCCGGTCCGAGGCGCGCTCGAGGGCGTCGAAATCGATGTGCAGACCGTCGATGTGGGATCGGGAGTAGCGGGGGAGTTCCAGATGCACGGCGCCCAACGTGGTTACGGTCCCGGAGGTCCCAAGCATTTGTACCCGGCCCTGGCCGACCCGGCTGGCGATGCGGTTGCGCCGGCAGAATGCGGGCAGGTGCCGGGCCACGGTTTCGACCATGTTTTCATACGCATCCCGGGATACTTCGCCGGTGCCGCAAATCTCCGACAGGGTCACCACCCCGATGGGAAGGGACAACGTGTCGGCGATCCTGAATCCGTCGCCGCCGTCCCGCACCGCCCAGACCAGTTCGGTGGAGCCGCCGCCGATATCGAACACCAAGGCGTGGGGCGGATCGTCGGCAAGAAGGCTCTTGCAGCCGGCCAGCGCCAGCCGCGCCTCTTCCCGGGAAGAGATGGTTTCCAGCATCAGCCCGGTCCGGCTCTCGATGCGTTCGATGAAGTCGCCGCAGTTGACCGCCCGCCGGCAGGCTTCGGTGGCGATGTTGCGGGTGCGGGCGACATCGAACTGTTCGAGCTTCCCGGCGCATACGTCGAGCGCCTCGATCGTCCGGTCCATGGCGTCCTCGCACAACCGGTCATCCTCGGCCATTCCTTCGCCGAGGCGCACGATCCGCGAAAAAGAGGTCACCACCCGGAAGCCGTCCACGGTCGGCTTGGCGATCAGCAGCCGGCAGTTGTTGGTGCCGAGATCAAGCGCGCCATAGGTTTTCGCCGGCTTACGCCGCCGCCGATACAGTCCGGTTCTGCCCGGCCCGTTGGCTTTGTTTCTGGCCCGGGTCTTTTTGTTCGGGCGGCTTGTTCCGCCGTCCTCCCCGTTATTCATCGGTCTCGGCCCTAAATTTGTCTTATAGAAGAATAGCCCGGATCGGGGCCCGGGCCTATCCCCCAACGGGCTTAAATCCGGGCTTCGGAGACGGCTTGTTTTTGGGGGGCGGGTTAGAGTAAACATACGCCCCCTGCTGGGGCGTCGTATAATGGCTATTACGTCCGGCTCTGACCCGGAAAATTGGGGTTCAAATCCCTGCGCCCCAGCCATTCTTCTCCCGCATCGGGAAATCGGCCAGGGGAAGGCCGGGCGCCTAGGCGATGTGCCTTTTCACCAGATTTTCGCCGGCGTTGGCCGCCGAGCCGACGGTCCGGGCGACCACGCCATTTGTATCCGGCTGATAGGTCAGGGTTTCCTCCTGGAACAGATCGGCCCCGGTGACACGGACGAAGCGCGCGCCGTCTTCGAAATGAATCTGGTGGATTTCATGGGGGCCGAACTTCCCGGCCATGCCCGGATCGAGCCGGTATTTTCGGGCCGACTCGATCTCGGCGTAGCCGTCCTTGGACTTGTCGTCGAGGCGGTTCCACTCGGTCATGTCGGTGAACCGTTTGGCCTGTCCGTAAATCGCCCAGGACGCCCCGTGATCATGGGGTGGTGAGGTCTTCCCCTCGGCGTAGCCGTGGGCATAGACCAGAAATCCTTTCTCCGGGTCCTGATAGAGTTCCACCACGCCGCCATCGGCATCCGGCCTGCAATGTTCTTCGACGAAGGGCTGGTTCTCGCGAAGCAAGCGTTCGAGGTTCCGGCGGATTTGTTCGAGGTCGGCTCTGTCGGTCCCGTCATAGGCGGCCCGGTTATCCGCACAGAATTGCTCAAAGCTATAGGTCATGGCTTGGTTCCTTCCCGCGGCTTTCCCGGCCGCGCCGTTTCCAAATTACAGGATAAAACCGTAAAATATAAAATCGCTCCTGACAACCGCACATCGAGTGCGGCTTGCCGGGCGCAAACCGGCCCCTCCGGCGGCCGGTTGAAGAAAACGTGATTGGAATAAAATAGGGATACAGCCACTTAATATTCTTGTCATATCCTTATTCGGCGCATTCCTTTTATTGCGTACGGGTCTATCAGCCACGGAAAAGGTCCCGCTATGGCATCGGCACGCAACTTATCTCTTCGTATTGTCCTGAGCGCGTTTCTAGTTGCGCTTTCATTGATCTGGTCCGACGCGCCGCGGGCACAGGATAAGGAACCGCTGCCGGACTATGTCATCAAGGAGTTCGGCAATCCGCCGGCGATCCCGGACGGCCCGCTGTCCGATGCTCTGCGGTCGGCGGTGAAGACGGCCTTTATCGACAGCATGGCCAACGAGAGGTGGGGCAAAAAACAATCGGCGGCGCTGGACCGGATCGTCGAAGGGAAGGATCCCCGCATCGTCTGGCTCATCGCCGATCTGATGCGCTTCGCCTCTTCGCGCAACCTGAACGATGAATTGAGCTACGCCGCCGCCAAGCTGCTGGAGATCGGCTCGCCGGTTGACAATCATTGGGGGACGGTCACCGATCATCTCATTGCGTGGGATATTCCGGCGCCCCCCGACTACCTGCGGGTAAAGCGCGCCATATTCACCGGCCTTGTGCCCGGCTGGGACAAGATCTTCGTCGAAGGCGATATCGATTGGCGGCACGTTTCCTGGGGCGGCGTGCTGATCGATGACCGCAAATACGATACGACGGACGAGCCGTGCAACTGCATTCCCGCCGCCGACAATCCCAAGGTGAGCAGCGCCGGGGACGCGACATGGCTCAAGGACGGGGACATCGTTTTCGGGATCGGGGTGAATGGGGAGTACCGGGCCTATCCGCGCCGCATCATGGAAGTGCGCGAGATGGTCAACGACACCCTGGGCGGCAGGCACCTGGGCATTCCCTACTGCACGCTCTGCGGTTCAGCGCAGGCCTACTTCACCGACCGGCTGCCCGAGGCGACCGGGCGGCCCATCCTGCGCACGTCGGGGCTGCTGATCCGGTCCAACAAGGTGATGTACGACGTCAAGACGTTTTCGGTGTTCGATACGTTTCTGGGCACGGCGGTGACCGGGCCGCTGGCGGAGAAGAAACTTCGGCTCAAGCAAGCCACGGTCGTCACCACGGATTGGGGCCGATGGAAGAAACTGCACCCCGGGACGACCGTGCTGGTCGAGGAACTGGCGCTTGGCCGCGATTTCGATTTTCGTAACGGCCGGGATGCCAACGGCCCCATATTTCCGGTCGGTGATGTCGACCCGCGCCTGCCGGTTCACGAAGACATCATCGGCGTCGTCACCGCGTCCGGCAAACCGGTGGCGTTCCAGCGGAGCAAGGCGTTTCTGGCGCTGAAAAAAGGCGATGAGATCGCTTTCGAGAACGTTCGCCTGCAGCTCGAGGCCGGCGGCATCAAGGCGGTCGGCGCCGATGGTTCCGATCTCGGCAGCCACCAGGCGTTCTGGTTCGCCTGGTCGCAGTTCCATCCCGGGACCGCCCTCTGGCCGATGTAACGGCGCATCCGGCCCCGGCCGGAGCCAGGCAGTGGTTGCGGCGTCCGGCGGCGTCCTATACACCGGCTGCCGTCAAAGTCCTCGCTCAAGGTTCAGGGTATTCTCATGTTCTTCAAATGCACGCACGGGCACCACGCGCCGGCCGCCCGGTCGCCCGCCGATGAAGGCGCCGCCGGCACCACCGTTTCAAACGGCTCCAAGACCCTCGTGGTCGATGTTCACTGTCACCGGGAATGCCAGGCGGCCATGGAAATGATGAAGGCCGAAGCGGAGCGTGTCGGCTTCGTGCCGCTACAGTTCGGCAACGACATCACCCGCAAGGTGAACGCCGCGCAAATCGAATTCATCAAGCCGAAGATGCTCTCCCTCGAGGAGCGAATCGCCGATATGGACCGGATGGGGGTCGATATCCAGGCGGTCTCAATCTCGCCTTATCAATTTTACTACTGGGCCGAACCGGAGATTGGGCGGAAGGCGTCGCAAATGGAAAACGATGACCTTGCGGAAGCCGTCGCCCGGCACCCGGACCGTTTGGTGGGCCTCGGCACCGTGCCGCTGCAAAACACCGGGATGGCCATCGCCGAGATGGAGCGCTGCGTCAACGAACTCGGATTCCGGGGTCTGGAGATCAACACCCATGTGGGCGGCGACGAGCTGTCCGCCGAGCGCCTGGCGCCGTTCTGGGCCAAGGCGGAGGAGCTGGGCATCCTGCTGTTCATGCACCCGGCCGGCTACACCAGCCCGGAGCGTTTCGGCGATCATTATTTCCTCAACATAATCGGCCACCCGCTGGAATCGACCATCGCCATCAGCCAGCTGATCTTCGGCGGGGTCATCGACCGTCATCCCGGCCTCAAAATCTGCGTCGCCCACGGCGGCGGATTCCTGCCAAGCTATGCCGGGCGCATGGATCACGCCTATCACGCCCGGGAGGATGTTTCCCACGGACTGCCCAACCCTCCCGGCGAGTACCTGAAGAAGTTTTATTTCGACACCATGGTCTTCGCCCCCGACCAGATCGAGTTCCTGGTCGGGAAGTACGGCGCCGATCACGTGCTGCTGGGCACCGACTACCCCTACGACATGGGTGAGGACGATCCGGTCGGCCTGGTGGCCAAGGCGGGCAAGCTCACGGATGAACAGCGGGCGCGCATCTGCGGCGGTTCGGCGGCGGAGCTGCTCAAGCTGCTCTAGATATTCCATAAGTTCCGCGGAACGCACGAACTTGCCATCTGCATTCAGCGGGGAACGGCACGCCCCGGCGAAGTGGTTACTCGGCCGCCTCGTCGTCGGCCGCCGGCGCATCCGCCGCCGGTGCAAGTTCCCTGGCCTCCGCCTCTGCCCGCCGGTATGAGCGGATGGAGAACGGGAAACTGGCCAGGTAGGCGGCGGTGATCAGCGTCAGGGTCATCCACGGCGCCGAAACGCTCAGCGCGGCCAGCAGTCCGACCCCCAGCATGGGCACCAGGACGAACCGCTGTTGAATGCGGATGTTCTTGAACGAATAGGTGGGCAGCTTGCTGACCATCAGGCAGGCGACGACGATAATGACGGCGCCGACCAGGAACGGCTGACGCAGCCATTCCGCGTCGACCTGAAACCACAGGATCATCGGCAGAATGACCAATCCGGCCGCCGCCGGTGCCGGCACACCGGTGAAATAGCCCTTGGCCCAGGCCGGTGGGTCCTCATCGTCCATGACCGTGTTGAACCGGGCCAGCCGCAGCGCCATGCACACACTAAACAGCAGTACCGGGACCCAGCCGACGGGGCCGGCGGTTTGCATGGTCCAGAGATACAGGATCACCGCCGGGGCGACGCCGAAAGCGATGAAGTCCGACAGGCTGTCCAACTCGGCGCCGAATTTCGAGGTTCCCTGCAGGAGCCGTGCAATGCGGCCGTCGAGGGCATCGAAGATGGCGGCAAAGACCAGCGAAACGATCGCCGGCTGCCATTTGCTCTCCAGTCCATAGCGAAGCGCCGTCAGGCCGGCGCACAGCGCCAACATGGTCAGCATGTTGGGCAGCATGCGGTTGAATGAGAGGCCGCGGAGGCGCCGCTGGCGGGGGCGGAACATCAGCGCACCTCGCCCGTGCGCCGGTCTTCCTGGACGCGAAGATCGGCGATCACCGTTTCGCCGGCGACGGCGGTTTGCCCGACGGCGACCAGCGGGACCACGCCATCGGGCAAATACACATCCACCCGGCTGCCGAAGCGAATGATCCCAAATCGTTCCCCGGCCCGTACGTCCTGATCCTCCCGCAGGTCGCACCGAATACGCCGGGCCACCAGGCCTGCGATTTGGACCACGCCGAAGCTCCGCCCGTCGGCGGTCTCCATGTGAAATGACTGGCGTTCGTTGTGTTCACTGGCCTTGTCGAGGGAGGCATTGAGGAACCTGCCTGGACGATAGGCGGTCTTGACGATCCGTCCGCCGATGGGAATACGGTTTACGTGGACGTTGAACACGTTCATGAAAATCGATATCCGCGTCCGTGGGCTCTCGCCCATTTCAATCTCGGCGGGCGGGGCGGCGTCGGTAATCATCTGCACCACGCCGTCGGCGGGGCTGATCACCAATCCGTCCCGTGCCGGGGTGACCCGTTTGGGGTCGCGGAAGAAGTAGGCGCACCAGAGAGTGAGGATGGCGCCCGCCCAGCCCAGCGGTTCCCAAATGACCGCCAATACGACGGTGCCGCCGGCAAACAGCCACACGAACGGCCAACCGGCCGGATGGAGAGGCGGGATAATCCCGGACATCTTCCCTCACGTTTTTCCAACGGTGAAGGCGGGCATTCTACTCGCCAGTCTCTACGGCGTTAAGTGCCTATCTTTCAAGGGTTTCCGCTCGGGCGCCGAAGTCGGGGTGCAGCGTCTTCGGCGGCCGCTCCCAAGGTCTCACGGCGCCTCGCGAACACATCGTGCCCGATCCGGCGGACGGGCTCGCGAGAAATACCGAAGCGCTTGCCGAGCCGGGCGAGGGTGGGCGTTCCGGCGCTCGGAAGGACCGGCCCTTCAATTGATCGACGGCAGACGGAAGACCTGTCCCGGATAGATCAGATCCGCATCCCGAATTTGCTTCTTGTTGGCTTCGAAAATCACCGTGAACCGCACCCCGCGGCCATAGGTGCGGCGCGCAATCCGCCACAGGCTGTTGCCGGGCTGAACGACGAACAACGTCCCCGGCGGGACGTCGATCAACTGGGTCGAGCGGGCAAAGATCACCTCGATGCGGGCCAGGACCTTGCCGGCGTCATCCACCTGATCGGCGCGCACCGAATAGACCCCGGGCGCGACCGTCCGCTCCGGCGACTGCCGCCAATGGCCGTCGGCGCCGGTCGGCGACCGGCCAAGAAATTCGTTGTTCAGATACAGGTGGACCTGACCGTCGGGGGCACCGGTCCCGGAGACGTTGAGCCGCCCGCGGTCGTCGTAATCCACCGCATCGATGGTAATGGACGGGGTGTAGGCGGCGGGCGCCGGCGGGGTCGGCTTCTGAAGCACCTCGGTGGCGCCGCCGCCCTCCGACGGCACTTTGAGCGCCAGTGGCTGGGACGGTTCCTCGCTGGGGCGGCCGGCAATGTCCTTGCCCTTTTCCGGCACGACCAGCACCACGTTGGAGTCCGAGGTGACGGCCGGCCGATTGCCGGCCTCGACGGTGCGGAGCGACAATTGCCGGTCGCCCGGCGGCAGCGGCGCGGCGGGCACGAAGACCCATTCGCCGCGGGCGTCGGCGGTCGCCTCGCCGAGTACCTTGTCGCCGTCGAGAATCTGGACGCGGGCGCCGGGTTCGGCGCGTCCCGCCATGACCGTGTCGCCTCGGGGATTGATCCGGACGATGTCGAAGCCCGGCTTGGCCGGTCCCGCGGCGGCGGTCCCGGACGGGGGTGCGGTTTCGGGCGAAATCCGGGCCGAAGGTACGGTCCCGGGCGAGGGCGCGGTCCGGGCCGAAGGTGCGGTCCCGGACGGGGATGCGGTCACGGACGGGGGTGCGGTCTCGGGCGAGGGTGCGGTATTGGCCGAAGGTGCGGGCGCCTGCACATCGGCCGGCGCCGCCGACGCCTGTTCGCCTTCGTCCTTGTCGCCGTCGGGAGTTTGGATGAGGGCGGAGGGTTCGGCGGGTTCGGCGCGTCCCGCCGCGGCCGTGTCGCCTTGGGGATCGATCCGGACGACGTCGGAGCTCGGCTTGGCCGGTGCCGCGGCGGCGGTCTCGGACGGGGGTGCGATCTGGGCTGAAGGTGCGTTCTCGGGCGAGGGTGCGGTCTGGGCCGAAGGTGCGGCCTCGGATGAGGATGCGGTCTCGGGCGAGGGTGTAGTCTCGGGCGAGATCTGGGCCGAAGGTGCGGTTGCCGGCGCACCGGCCGGCGGCACCGCCGCCTGTTCGCCTTCGTCCGTGTCGCCGAGGAAGCTCAACGCAATCGCCGCGATAACGATCGCACCCCCGACAAGCGCCAATATGAATGGCCGTGTCATCGCCTGTTGCCGCTGCCCCCTGTCATTGGCCCTTGTCGCTGGCCCTTGTCGCTGGCCCGTTCGTGCCGACCCTGGCTTACGGGCCCGGCGCCGGACGCCGGAAACGTAAGGTACTCCGCCGCCGGAGCGGGCGCAATGCCCGCCCGGACATCGCCCGGCCCCGCGCATCCTATTCGGCGGGCAGATTGGTCAAAATCAGCAGGATGACGGCGCTCAGCGCGATGGGAACCGCCCCCAGCGCGGCGACGGTCAGTGGAAAGACCCCGCGGGACAGCAGCAGGGGCCGCTTGATGACTTTCACGGCCGCCGAATCGGCAAAGAACAGGAATACGAAGACGGCAAAAGCCGCGATCGACGCCGGCCACGCGTCGGCGAGCCGCAGCGCGAGCGCGAATATGCCCCCGGTCCCGGCGAGCAGCAGGGTGACGCCGGCGGGGTAGGAGAGCGGCGGCCACGACCATACCAGGAAGCCGGCGAGCGCCGCGGTCAAGGCGATCGCCAGTTCCCGTTCCACCGCCAAGCCGCCGACCCAAATCAGGATGATCATGCCGGTCCCGGCGGTGGTCAGCATCCCGGTGGCGACGGCCGGGGCGAGATTGCGGCGGCGCAGGCGAAGAACGGCGACGACCCAGACCGCGGCCGCAACGATGGAAACGACGCTGAAGCCGGGCTCGAGCCAGTACGCCAGCAGCAGCCCGAACAGGATCATGGCGGTCACCTGGTAGGCAATGGCCGGCCGGCCGGCCATGTCGGCGGCGGTGTCGAGAGCGATCCCGGTCAGCAGACCGATGAGCATGGCATAGAGGGTGGCATCGCTGCCGGGGCCGGGCGGGAAGTCCGGTACCCCGAGACGGGTGGCCAGCGTCCACATGAACACCACCCCGACGGCGGCGCCGGCCAGCGACTTGCCGATCCGGCCGCCGGCAATCCAGCGAATGAGTCCGGCGAAGATTCCGGTGGCCAGAAACGGAACCACCACCGAGCGGATGAGGACGGAATCGAAGAGGTCCATGGGTGCGTGATACGCCGCGGCGTCCGGCCCTAGGGCTCGGGGAAGACCTGATGCGCGATGGCCGGGATGTTTTTCAGATAATCGGCGACCGCGGCCAGATCCCCGGGCGTCAGCTTGCTGGTGCCGTTTTTGACCACCTCCCACATCTCGCCATCCACTTCGCCGCCGAGGGGAGTCTCGCCCGAGCGCAGCAGTTCGGCGATCTCATCCCCGGTCCAGCCGCCGATCCCGGTCGTCCGGTGCGGGGTGATATTGGGAACCGGCTCGCCGTCGGGCCCGGCCTTGTTCCCGGACAGGTGCCGGCCGGCCTGCACCGCCCCCATGAAATTGCGGGGCGTATGGCACTCGCCGCAGTGACCGAGCGCCCGGACGAGGTAGGCCCCCCGGTTCCACGCGGCGCTCCGTCCGCTATCCGCCGCATAGGCGCCGGGCTCGAAAAACAGGAACTTCCACACGATCATCAGAAAGCGGAACCGGAACGGAAATTTGATCTCGTGGGGCTTGTTGGGGGTTGCCGCCGCCGGCAGCGAGAAAATGTAGGCCTTCAGATCCCGCATATCGTCGTCGGTCATCAAGGTGAATGACGGATAGGGGAACACCGGGTAGTAGTGGCCGCCGTCGGGGGAGATGCCGTCGCGCATGGCGCGGATGAAGTCGGCGTCCGACCAATCGCCGATGCCGTGCTCCTTGTCGGCCGTGATGTTGGGTCCGAAAAAGGTGCCGAACGGAGTTTCGAGGGTGCGGCCGCCGGCCAGCAGCCGTCCGTCGTTCTTGATGTCCGTATGACAGCCGGCGCAGCCCGCGGCGGCAAATATGTAGGCGCCGCGCTCCGCCGATTGGGCCGCGGCGGAACCGCTCCACAGGCCCGGCGGTCCCAGCGCCGCCAGCAGCATCAGCAGGAATTTCACCCGGCGAGACATGATCTCAGGATATAGGCGCTTCCAGGCGGCCTGAAAAGCGGATTCGCCCGGCCCGGCCCGGGCACCGATGGCCTGCCCCCGAACGCACGGCTCCGGGCGGATACCGAAAGGCCGGCTTCCGGAGCCGGCCTTTCCTTGTCCCGGCCTTGTCCCGGTCAGGAAACGGGTGCGTTAGGATTTCGGCGCCCTGTAGAGCCGGTGGCAGGCGCCGCAGGTGCCGCCGACGTTCCTGGCCGCCGCCTTCACCGCGTCGAGGTCGGTGCCCTTGGCCGCCGCGTCGAGGGCCTGGGCCGCGTCCTTGAGAGCCGCCAGCTTGACCTTGAAGTCGGCCATGTTTTGCCAGATTTCGGGCTTGGAACGGGTGGGCGGACCGCCGGAACCTTCGGGAAACAGGGATTCGAGGCGCGCCGCCGCGCCGGCAATCGCCGCCGCCGGGCCGCGGGCGTCTTCTACCGATGCCGCCTGGCCGACCCGCCGGAGCGAGCCGCCGAGGGTCTTCATGGCTGTGGACCGGGCATCGATGACGCCGCCCTGGGCGTTGGCCGCCCCGGTGCCGGGCGGGGTGATGGAGGACGCCGCGATCATCGCGGCCGCCGCGACCCCGGCAAAAATCAAATAACGAAACTGCATGAACCGGTCTCCCTTCGAGTTCGATCCGTTCCCAACGCGAAACAACGCAACGACTATAAGAGGTCGGCACCGACGCCCCTAGTCTTATTGCCTGCTTCTTACGCGGATTTCACCACGGAGCGCACCGAGGACACGGAGGAGGGCTGAATTACCCTCACCCCAACCCTCTCCCAGAGGGAAAGGGAGTCGAGCCGAATCCCCTCGCCCCCTTCAGGGGGAGAGGGATGCGCGGGCTCGGCGGGCGGGAGCCCGACTTAGCCGGAGCCGGGTGAGGGGGGGCTGTGGTCCCTGCGGTCCCGGCGGTGAGCAAGCCCGCTGGAACACCGGGCCGGGCGTGGTAAACTGACCGGGTGAGAGACGTGACGAGCATAACCGTCTTCTGCGGCTCCAAGATGGGTTCCGATCCGGCTTACGCGGCGACCGCCGCGGCGCTGGGCCGCGAGACCGCCAGGCGCGATATCGCCCTGGTCTATGGCGGCGGGCGCCTGGGGCTGATGGGGACCGTCGCGGATGCGGCGGTCGAAGCGGGCGGCCGCGTGATCGGGGTGATCCCAAGGTTCCTCGCCAAGCTGGAGGTGGAGCATGACGGCCTCGCCGAGTTGCACCAGGTCGGGAGCATGCACGAGCGCAAGAGCAAGATGTTCGAGCTCTCGGATGCGTCGGTGATCCTGCCGGGCGGCCTCGGCACCCTGGACGAGGCGATGGAGATCATCACCTGGAAGCAGCTCCAGGTGCACGCCAAGCCGGTGGTGGTGCTGAACGTGGCCGGCTACTGGGACCCCTTGAAGGCGCTTATCGGCTGGACCATCGAGAACGGCTTCGCCCACCCGAAGGTGCTCGACCTGTTCTCCGTCGTCGATACGGTCGACGAGGTGTTCCCGGCCATCGCCGCCGCCCCGGAGCCCGACATCGTGGTGCTCAATAGCCATTTGTAGGGACTCCCGTGTCCCCCGCCCCCTGCCTATATAAGGGCCGCCTTCCACCAAAATCTGGCGACGCGACACATGGGTTCTTTTATGACGACCGACATTTTCGACGACACGGCTTCACCCCTCACCAATATGACCACCGACAATTCCGGCGACATTTACGGTGCCCCGTCCGGCGACGCCGCCTCGCCCCTCACCAAGAGGGCGGAGGCCTTTTGCGCGGCCTATGCCCGCCGTCCCCACGGGGCGGACGCTGCCCGGGAAGCGGGCTATGGCGACGCCGATCCCGCCCGGCAGGCTTCGCGGCTGCTGATCCGGCCGCAAATTCTCGCCCGCATTGCCGAGCTTTCGGGCCATCCCGCCGACCTGCGGGCCGAACTGGCCGGCGGCCTGATTGGCAAGCTGGCGCCGGTTTATGACGCGGCGCTCGCCGCCGGCGATCTGGACACGGTGCTGCAGACCGTCGAGCTCCAGGCCCGGATTTTGGGTCTGGTGCATGGCGGCGCGACCATCCGCCCGCGGAGCGGCGGGAGCGCGCCGCAAGCGGCGGGCGGCGACGGGCTGTCCCAGGAGGAGTTCCTGGACGGCCTGGATTGAATTGTTCGCCTGGAGAGCACACCGAGGCCCCCCCTCACCCAGCTTCGGCTATGTCGGGCTCCCGCCCGCCAAGCCTGCGCATCCCTCTCCCCCATGATTGGGGGAGAGGGAATAATTTCCCCCTCTCCCTCTGGGTGAGGGTCGGGGTGAGGGTGATTCAGTCCTCCTCCGAGCACTCCGTGCGCTCCATGTCCTCCGTGGCGAAACGACCGAATTGGAATTTAAGCAAGTCATCAAATGTCCATTAATGTCCATGAATGTCCATTGCAGCCCGCGCGGAACGCCGTGTTGGGATTTGGGGCTTGGAATTTAAAGCGAACGTGTTCATCTGATTCGCCTGGCGCTTCCCGCGGGGCCGGCCATGGGGTTGGCCATGGGGTTGGCCAAGGGGTCGGCTTGCCCAATTGGGCCGGGCTGACTAAAAAGGGCCGCCCGGAACCAAGGTGTTCCGGCGCCGGACACAGGGATATCCAGGGACGCCAGGGAAAATTGACAAAATGAGCGACGGCAAGAACGGCAGGCCCGCCGCCGGGCCCGACATTATCTACACCAAGGTGGACGAAGCGCCCGAATTGGCAAGTGCGTCGTTCCTGCCCATCATCAGGGCGTTCACCCGGCCGGCCGGCATCTCCGTCGGCACCAAGGATATCTCGCTGGCCGGCCGCATCCTCGCCAATTTCCCGGATCACCTGTCCGGCAACCAGAAGCGGCCGGATGACCTGTCCGAGCTCGGCGAGCTGGTCAAGGAGCCGGGCGCCAACGTCATCAAACTGCCCAACATTTCGGCCTCCGTCCCGCAGATCAACGCGGCGGTGAAGGAGCTGCAGGATCAGGGCTACACGGTGCCCGCGTATCCCGACGAGGTCTCATCCGATGAAGACCGGGCGGTGCTGGCCGCCTTCGACAAGGTCAAGGGATCGGCGGTGAACCCGGTGTTGCGCGAAGGCAATTCGGACCGCCGGGCGCCCAAGGCGGTCAAGGAGTATGCCAGGAAGAACCCGCACCGGATGGGCAAGTGGACCAAGGATTCCAAGACCCACGTCTCGACCATGGGCCGGGAGGACTTCTTCACCAATGAGAAGGCGTTGACCATCGCCGCCAACCAGGCGGGCGATGCGCGGATCGAGTTCGTCGGCACGGACGGGACGGTCACCGAGCTCAAGGGGGCGACGCCCATCCTGGCCGGCGACGTGGTCGATGCCACGATGATGAGCGCCAAGGCGCTGTCGCTGTTTTTCGAGCGCCAGATCGCCGATGCCGAGAACCGCGGGGTGCTGTTCTCGGTTCACCTGAAGGCGACCATGATGAAGGTCTCGGACCCGATCATCTTCGGCCACGCGGTGACGGCCTATCTGAAACCGCTCTTCGACCGCCACGGCGCGGTTCTCGAAGAAGCCGGCGTTATCCCCGACAACGGAATCGGCGAACTCGCCGAAAAGATCGCCGGACTGCCCGACGGCGTCCGCGCCGATGTCGAACGGGATTTCAACGCCTGCATGGAAACCCGCCAGCCCATGTATATGGTCAACTCGGACAAGGGCATCTCCAACCTCCATGTGCCCTCCGACGTGATCATCGATGCGTCCATGCCGGCGCTGATCCGGGGCGGCGGCAAGGGCTGGGGGCCCGACGGGGAGGAACATGACACCAAGTGCGTCATCCCGGATTCGTCCTATGCCGGGGTTTATTCGGCGACCATCGATTTCTGCAAGGAAAACGGCGCCTTCGATCCGGCCACCATGGGCTCCATTCCGAATGTCGGACTGATGGCCCAGAAGGCGGAGGAGTACGGCTCCCACCCGCAGACCTTCAAGGCGCCGGCCGGCGGCGCCATCCGGCTGGTCGATGCGGGCGGCGACACCCTGATCGAACACCGCGTGGAGGAGGGCGACATCTGGCGCGCCGCCATTACCCGCGATGCGCCGGTGCGGGACTGGGTGAAGCTCGCCGTGACGCGGGCCCGGGCCACCGGGGTCCCGGCGGTGTTCTGGCTCGACAAGGACCGGGCCCATGACGCCGAGTTGATCGGGAAGGTGGAGGTCTATTTGAAGGACCACGACACCAAGGGCCTCAACATCCGCATCATGCGGCCCGTCGACGCCACCAAGTATTCGCTCACCCGGATGAAGAACGGCGACGACACGATCTCGGTCACCGGCAATGTGCTTCGCGATTACCTCACCGACCTGTTCCCCATCCTCGAGCTCGGCACCTCGGCCAAGATGCTCTCCGTCGTGCCGCTGATGAACGGCGGCGGGCTGTTCGAGACCGGTGCCGGCGGATCGGCCCCCAAGCACGTTCAGCAGATGCAGGAGGAGGGGCACCTCCGATGGGATTCCCTGGGCGAGTTTTGCGCGCTGGGCGCGTCGCTGGAACACCTCGCCCAGGCCAAGTCCAATCCCAAGGCCCAGGTCTTGGCCGATGCCTTGGATACCGCCATCGGGAGGCTGTTGGACGGGAACAAGTCGCCGAGCCGCAAGGTCAATGAGATCGATAACCGGGGCAGCCACTTCTATATCGCCCTCTACTGGGCGGAAGCGCTGGCGGCCCAGGACGCGGACGGGGATCTGAAGGCCCACTTCACCCCCATCGCCGAGGCGCTGGCCGGCAACGAGGACAAGATCAACAACGAGCTGCTGGCGGCGCAGGGCAAGCCCGTCGATCTGGGCGGATACTACCATGCGCCTCAGGACATGGTGGACGCCGCCATGCGGCCCAGCGCGACATTGAACGGCATCATCGGTTAGGCGCGGCCGGATCTTTATCGAAACAGGGAGGTTTACATGGCCGGGTTCATTCTCAGCAGCAGCGCCTTCGCCGACGGCGAGTACCTGGCGCTCGAGCAGGCGGTCAACGAGGAAGCCGGCTTCGGCTGCGCCGGCGGCAACGTCTCGCCGCAGCTGTCCTGGACCGACCCGCCGGCGGGCACCAAGTCCCTGGCGTTGACGATGTTCGACCCCGATGCGCCGACCGGGTCCGGGTTCTGGCATTGGCTGGCGCTCAACCTGCCGGCCGACCTCCGGGAGCTGCCGGCCGGGGCCGGAACGCCCGGCGGCGCCATGCCGGACGGCAGCGTCCAGGCGCGGAACGATTACGGCTTCGTCGGATATGGCGGCCCGTGTCCGCCCCAGGGCGATCATCCGCACCGCTATCTGTTCACCCTCTACGCGGTGAGCGAGGAAGCGCTGCCGGTGACCGAGGAGACGCCGTGCGCGGTGATGGGCTTCCAGCTCAACTTCAACCACGTGGCCAAAGCGACCCTGATGGGTTTCTGCAAACGCTAGCAGGCTGCTGAAAAACCCACTGGCGCGATTCCCGGTATCGTGATTCTCTGCCCCTGGGTTGATCGGTGCTGGAGGTTGTGATGCGGGGCGAGGACGAACGCGGCGAGGGTCTGTTCAGCTACGTGGACTTGGAGGCTCGGGTACCTGCGGATCATCCGCTGCGGTCGATCCGGGTTCTGGTGGACGAGGCCCTGGCGGCGTTGTCGGGAGATTTTGCGGTTCTGTATTCGACGACCGGGCGGCCGTCGATCGCGCCGGAGAAGCTGTTGCGGGCGCTTCTGTTACAGGCCTTCTACACCATCCGCTCGGAGCGCCAGTTGATGGAGCAGCTGGACTACAACCTGTTGTTCCGCTGGTTCGTCGGTCTGTCGATGGACGCGCCGGTGTGGGACGCCACGACCTATTCGAAGAACCGCGACCGGTTGGTTGCGGGGGATGTGGCGGCGCGCTTTCTTCAAGCGGTGCTGCGCGGCGCGCGGGTACGCCGTCTTTTGTCGGACGAGCACTTCTCGGTCGACGGCACGCTGATCGAGGCGTGGGCGTCGATGAAGAGCTTCCGCCGCAAGGATGACGGCGGCGACCCGCCTGCCGGGCGCAACGCGGAGCGTGACTTCCGCGGCGAGCGGCGCTCGAACGCGACCCATGCGTCCACCACCGATGCCGATGCCCGGCTGTTCCGCAAGGGCGAGGGGCAGTCGAGCCGGCTGTGCTTCATGGGCCATCTGTTGATGGAGAACCGCAATGCGCTGATTGTCGATGCGGCGCTGACCCGGGCCAGTGGCACCGCCGAGCGGGAGGCGGCGCTGGCCATGCTGGGGCGCCGCAAGAAAGCGCGGCGGGTCACGCTGGGCGCCGACAAGGCCTATGACGTGGCCGAGTTCGTGGACGCGTTGCGCGACGGCGCCGTCACCCCTCATATTGCCGTCGACGGCCATGTCAGGAAGACCGGCAAGCCGCGCAAGACCCGGGTCGACCGACGCACCACCCGGCATCCGGGCTACGCCGCCAGCCAGCGCCTGCGCAAGCGCATCGAGGAGGGGTTCGGCTGGATCAAGACCACCGGCGGGCTGGCCAAGACCCGGCATCGTGGGCTCGACCGGGTGGGCTGGATGTTCACATTCACCGCCGCCGCCTACAACCTGGTCAGGCTGCCCAAACTCCTCGCCGAGGCGCCGACATGATGCCCGGGAACCGCGCAATAGGCCCCCAGACCCGCCGCGAGCGGGTCCCGAACCCCAACCCCCGCCGCCCATAACCAGAGAAAACCGACCGAACTCATCAAACCGGCCGCGCGTGGCGAGTTTTTCAGCAGCCTGCTAAAGCGGTTTCGAGCCAAATGGTTCAATTTGGCCGGGAACCGCTCTAGGGTCCGGACTCAATTAAGCCACCATGGGAGTATTGCGGCGATGAGGAGGGCGCGGCACAAGGTCCCTCGCCCCCGGTCAGGGGGAGAGGGATGCGGAGGGTTGGCGAGGCGAACGCCGAGCCTACCCGGCGCTGGGTGAGGGGGAATTTCCATATCACCCTCACCCCGGCCCTCTCCCTCAGAGAGGGAGAGGGAGTAGTCGCGTTGCCGCATCGGGTCCCCTCGCCCCGTCAGGGGGAGAAGGGCAGCATAAGAGGGCGCAAAAGGAGAATCCCCTAATTGAGTCCGGACCCTAGGCAAAAACGGCCCGCCGAAGCGGGCGCGAGGATCAGTCCGGGGACGAGAGGCTCGTGGCGACGGCGCCGGCGTCGAGCCGGCTCCTGAGCTGGTCGCGGACCGTCTTCCACTGGAAGCGCATGGAGTTGCGCACCGGCTCGACGTCGTACTTCTTGAGTTCGTCGGCGACCGGCGCCCAGTGAACCAGCGCCTTGAGGCTGTTCTCGAACACCGCCTCGCCCTCGGTGACCTCGGCCCATCGGGTTTCGGCGAGACGCCGGTCGAAGGCGTCCCGATCCTGCCCGAAGCCTTCGGCGCGGCGATCGGGCAGTTGGTCAACCACCAGCCCGGCGAGGAAGCAGTCCCGGGCGAGGCCGTCGAGGGCCGGCTTGTCGAAGGTGCCTGTCCGGCCGATGGCGGCGGCGGCATAAATCGCGAGGTCGGCGAGGCAGGCGAGATAGATCTCCCACTTCGCCGCGTCCACCGAGGCGACGAAAATCTCGTCCTCGAAGAGCGAGGTGTAGCGGGTGCCGGCCCGGGTCTTGACGTAGCCGAACAGGGTTCGCTGGGCGACGTACTTGGCCCGGGTTTCAACGAATCCCGCCAAGCCGGTCGGCGTCAATATGGGCGGTTCCCTCCGCCAAAACTTGAGGGCGCGAAGGGCTAACCATATGAAGAATATAGCTTCTTTGACGCCGTCGCCGAGGTCCTTCAACATTTTATTTTGCGTTCGCATGAAAATGAGGTAGCGTCATTTGAGGTGCAATAAAGGGGTACCACCTACGGCATTGCCGTCAATAACCCAACAGTAAATTCCTGGGAAGAGAAGTGCATCGGTCGGGTCAGAATGATCGGGTCAGTAAGTTGGCAGGAATTAGAGCGAGCGTGGCGGACCCAGAATGGGATGTCACGTGCATGTGGCTAACTCGGATTGGGAGCATCACAGATGACTGACGTGTCGCCCGAAGTGCGTGCCGCGCACTGGGCAAAAACCAAGAACCTGACCATTACGGTCTTGGTCTTATGGTT
The DNA here is from genome assembly GCA_965213765.1 of Rhodospirillales bacterium. Taxonomy (GTDB): domain Bacteria; phylum Pseudomonadota; class Alphaproteobacteria; order Rhodospirillales; family UBA2165; genus JAJDXO01. Next base: position 4,120,360 of record OZ243926.1, read on the forward strand.
CATCTTCTCTTTCGTGGTGCATTGGTTCGCGAGCGATCTCAATGCATTTTCATTCTTCGGATTCCCGCTCGGCTTCTACATGGCGGCGCAGGGATCACTGGTCGTGTTTGTCGTGCTGATCTTCTGGTTGGCTTCCCGGCAAAATTCGATCGATGAAGAGTTCGGCGTGGCTGAGGAAGACGCCTAACGGCGGGTTGAGAGGAGAGACACCATGAAAGGTAACTTCATCGACAACCTGCCCAAAATCTACGGTCTTTATACCGGTGGGTTTGTTGTCTTCATTCTGTTGATGGCCATCCTCGAGCAGGTTGGCGTCGACGCAGAGGCGATCGGTATTTTGTTCGTTCTCTTCACCGTTGTCATCTACGCCGCCATCGGATGGCTGTCGCGGACGATGCAGGTCGACGCCTACTACGTCGCCGGCCGGCAGGTTCCGGCGGTATTCAACGGCATGGCGACGGCGGCGGACTGGATGTCCGGCGCTTCCTTCGTCGCGATGGCCGGCGGTATCTATTTCGGCGGTCACGGCTATCTCGCCTTCGTCGTCGGGTGGACCGGCGGTTATGTGCTGGTGGCCTCGCTGATGGCGCCCTATCTCCGGAAGTTCGGCTGCTATACGGTGCCGGACTACATCGGAACCCGGTATGGCGGCGATCTGGCCCGCTTGTGCGCGGTGATTGTTCTGGTGGTCGCGTCCTTCACCTACGTGACGGCGCAAATCAACGCGACCGGCACCATCGCAGCGCGGGCGCTGCAGATTCCGTTCGGGTTCGGCGTCTGGTTCGGTCTCCTCGGCATTCTGCTGTGCTCGATGCTCGGCGGTATGCGGGCGGTGACCTGGACCCAGGTGGCGCAGTACATCGTGCTGATCATCGCCTATCTGGTGCCGGTGATCTGGATGTCCAACAAGCAGGGCTTCGGCCTGATCCCGCAGTTCGCCTATGGCGACGCGATCGCCCGGGTGGTCGAACTGGAAGCGTTGCAGAAGGTCGGTGACCTGAAGCCCGCCGAGACTTTTGCGGGTCTCCGGGCTTTGACCGTCGAGCACGCGACGGCCGGTGCCAGTGCGCTTGCCAACTGGAAGTTCGTCACCCTGGCGTTCATGATGATGGCCGGTACGGCCTCCTTGCCGCACATTCTGATGCGTTACTTCACCACCCCATCGGTGAAGGCGGCGCGGACGTCGGTGGCATGGTCGCTGCTGTTCATCTTCCTGCTGTACTTCACGGCACCTGCGCTGGCGACGTTCACCAAGTTGCAGGTCCTCGATCCCAACCTGGCGACAGGCATCATCGGGAAATCATTCTCGGAGGTATCCTCGCTCGACTGGATTCAGAAGTGGAGCAATGTCGGCATGCTGAAGATCGTCGACAGCAACGCCGACGGCATCCTGCAGATCAACGAATTCTTCATGCGCGGCGATATCGTCGTGCTGGCAACGCCGGAAATCGCCGGATTGCCCTTCGTGATCTCGGGTCTGGTCGCCGCGGGCGGCATGGCGGCAGCCATGTCGACGGCGGACGGCCTGCTGCTGGCCATCGCCAACGCCCTGTCGCACGATCTCTACTACAAGATGATCGACCCCAACGCGGACACCAAGAAACGTCTGGTTGCGGCCCGGGTCTTGTTGCTCGTGATCGGCGCGGCCGGCGCAGCCGTGGCCAGTTTGCAGCTGACCAGCATTCTCGGCGCTGTGGCATGGGCTTTCAACTTTGCCGCCTCCGGTCTCTTCTTCCCGCTCGTTCTGGGCATATGGTGGAAGAGAGCCAACAGGGAGGGCGCCGTGGCCGGTATGATCTTAGGCTTCGTTGCCGGAACCGCGTACCTGATCTGGGTCCGGTTCATGGGCGGCGCCGAGTTCATCGGTCTGGATCATCTGAGGTTCGGCATCGTCGGTATGGCGGTCAGTCTGGTGGCGATGGTCGTCGTTACGCAGATGACCGAGGAACCGGATGAGGAAACTCAACAGATGGTCGACGAGATGAGGATTCCGAAGGGAGCTACGGTTCTCTCCTCGGACCACTAATCGTCCGAACGCACAAGGGTTCGGGGCGGAGCTTGGCTTCGCCCCGAACTATTTTTGGGATGCGTCAATCAAGAAGTTGGGAGACCAGGTGTGGCCGAGGCCTTCCCCCTCTGGATCATCGTTATCGATTATGTCACGGGCGTTGTCATGTGGACGCTCATCGGCCGGGCCGGCATGTCGCTGTTCCTGCCCGAGAACTCATCGTTTTTCTTTATGCGGTTTTTTATGAACTCGACGAATCCGCTATTGCGGCTGTTTTCCCCCATCACGCCCGGATTTCTGATCCCGATATTTGTTCCGCTCTATGTCGCGTGGTTCTTCTTCATGATCCGGTTCTATGTCACGCCGTGGCTGCTCGGCTACGAGGTCATGGGTATGTTGTCGTTTCCGCTCGAAGGCGATATCGCGCAGTTCATCTACCAGTTCGGCAAAAAGTAGATCGTGGGAGCAATTTCCGGCCAAATTGATTCAATTTGGCCGGAAATTGCTCTAACCGTGGTGCCGGAAGGTATTCCGCGCCGAGCGGAAATCATTCAGGCCCAGTTGCTCCCGAATATCCTCGGTCCTCTTGAGGGCCATCTCATCGACGGGAATGCCGCAACCGTTGGCGATGCGGTCGTTCTTGGAGAAGTTGGCGGCAATCGCCGAGGCCGCGGGAACGGCCTGCGGCCCGATGGCTGCCGCCACCGCCGACCGTGTTTCATCAAGGGCCGCCCGGTCATTGCCGAGGATGGCATCGGAGAAAGCAAGCAGTTCCGCGCCGCCCGGCACGCCTACGTCCCGATCCGGCCGCACCAGCGCCTCCAGATTGATCTCGGTTTCGGTTGCGCGTCCACTCTCACGGAGGAACCTGGCATGGCCGGCCGCTCAGTAGAAGCACTCGTTGAGCGCCGATACCCGCGCCGCGACGATCTCCACCTGAGAGCGGCTGAAGCCCTCATGTTGCTGATAGTCGGGGATTCGAATTTTCGGCAGCGGCAGGTACTGGACCTGCTCCAGTTCCACATGACGCCGCAACTCGTCCGGCACCAGGCTCATGCCGCGCACGATGTAGGGCATCGGATGCTCGCCATACAGATCCGCCGCTTCGGCGCCGCCCTCCGGCGGATTGGGAATGGTCGGGACGAACGCCAACTCCTGCTTCGCGGTCTCGGGCCGGGCGCGGCTGGGCTCGCCTGGGCCGGGGCTCGGTAGCGGCCTTAGCGGCACGCCGATGCCTCGGGCGAATATGTCCAGATCAACCATCCGGGAGACGATTCCGACGATCTCCACATATTCTTCGTCGCTCAGGCCCCGTCGCGGGCCTCCCGGTACGAGTCCTCGAGAAAATCTTTTGGCGAGACCGCAAGTTTTCGAACGACCGCCTTGGCGACCTCGGTTAGCGGGACCTCGGGTTCGGGGTCGCCTCCCTCCGGCGCTTCCAATTGTCCGGCGTCATAGGCGGCACGCCTGGCCTCCGTCGCGATGGCGATCCGCTGGGCGCTGCTTCCCCAGGTACCCGGCTCGGACAGTTGGCTCATTTGCGATTCGTGGATATCGGCGAGGTCTTGCCGAACGGGATAGTCTGAATCTGCGTAGAAACTCATTTGGTGCGTGTCCCGGACATCTTCGGTCTCCATTCCATTTTGAAAGCCTCCCGCGGTGAGTCAAGCCTTCGGCGCCGCCGCCTCTTGGCCTGGGGCAGGAGCACGCCCATGGTCCGCCGGGGCCCCTAAAAAGGGTGTGCATCGAGACCGTGGAAAGCGGTTTCATGACCAAGGAATTGGCGATCCTCGCCGGGCCTGAGCAGAACCGGATGACCACCCGGCAGATCCTCGACAAGCCGGACGAGAACCTCAAGGCCGCCAGGGGTTGGCGGAGGCCGATCACGGGCTTGACCATAGGCGTTTCGAGCCTTAAAACACCGGCCTCGCGGGCGCTACGGGCGTCCGCCGTTGGTTTTGACCCCGCCGCCCGGGCGGGATGATGAGGAGAAGATGATGGCGCGCCGATGTGAACTGACCGGCAAGGGCGTCCAGAGCGGCAACAACGTGAGCCACGCGCACAATAAGACCCGTCGGCGGTTTCTGCCCAACGTCCAGAAGGCCACCGTCCATTCGGACGTGCTGGGTCCGGTGTCGCTGAAGATTTCGGCCTCGGCGCTGCGCACCATCGTCGCCAAGGGCGGCCTCGATGCGTTTCTTGCCGAGACGCCGGCCGCCAAGCTGGCGCCCGAGGGCCGCAAGCTCAAGCGCCGGCTGAAGAAGGCCCGGGACCGGGCCGCCGCTTAAGCGCAGATTGTTCACGATGTCGCGGAAGGCTCGCTTGAAAGCGGGCCTTTTTGTTTGGGTTGCCCGGGTTGCCCGGCGGGTCGTCTAGGGCCTGTACTCAATTGGGGGATTCTCCTTTTTGCGCCCTCTCACCCTGCCCCTCTCCCTTGGGAAGGGGGCGAGGGGACGCACGGCAGGCCCCCTCTCCCTCCGGGAGAGCAACTGTGTTTGCCGTTTTTTTTTCATGTAGCTGGTTCCCAGGGTTGATTGTCCCGGACCATGGCGTTGAGGATGACGATGAGCTTGCGCATGCAGGCGGTGAGGGCGACCTTTGGCGGTTTGCCGTTGTCGATCAGCCTGCGGTGGACGGCGGCGATGGCGGGATTGTGCCTGGCGGCGGCGAGGGCGGCCATGTAGAGCACCTTGCGCAGGTGGGGACGTCCGCCGAAGATGGCGCGGCGCCCCCTATGGGTGCCGCTATCGCGGTCGAACGGCGCCACGCCGGCGAGGGCGGCAATTTTCCCCCGGTCGAGGGCGCCCAGTTCGGGCATCTCGGCGATCAGGGTCCAGGCGAGGACGGGGCCGACGCCGGGCACGGTGCGCAAGAGCTCGAACAGGGACGCGGCGGTGCGGTCTTGGTTGAGGATTGCGACGATGCGATGTTCGATGGCGTCCCGTTGGCGGACCAGGAGGGCGCGGCGTTCGGCGGCCAGCGCCTGCAGTTCCGGGTCGGTGACCAGCCGCATCTGGTGGTCGAGGGTGATCACGGCGTCCGACAGCTGGCGCCGATGGGCGACGAAGGCGCGCAGCCGCTGGCGGTGGGCGTCGTCGCTCACGTCCGGGCCGCCAACGGTGTCGATGAAGGCGGCGATGACGGCGGCATCGAGGCGGTCGTTCTTGGCCTTGACGCCCGTGGCGCGGGCGAACTGCCGGACCCGCGCCGGATCCACCAGGCGCACGGCCATGCCCGCTTGGCGGAGCCGCCGGATCACCACGCGCTCGTAGCCGCCGGATGCCTCCAGGCCGACCGCCGGCGCACCGCGCAGCGCCGACAATCGCTCGACCAGCGCGTCCAGCCCCGCGCGGTCGGTGGTCACCCGGAAGCGGTTTTTCCCATCGGCCGTCGCCACGTCCAACCAGTCCTTCGAAACGTCGATCCCGATCGTCAGCTTGCTCATTCCTTCTGTCCCTTCCTTGCAGTGCGGGCTATCATGCCCGTGCAACTGTACGGGCTTCGAAAGAAGGCGGAGGGGACCACGCTCTCCCGCGGCCTGTGGCACACACGGCCAAGGGTCGGACGGCCTCACCTCCGCGCCGGCGGACGCGGCGCAAACCGCTCCGCCGGTTCCCGACTTTACCTCATTCCGCAAGACACAAGGGTCGGGGTGAGGGTGATATGGAAATTTCCCCCTCACCCAGCGCCGGCTAAGTCGGGCTCGCGCCCGCCAAGCCTCCGCATCCCTCTCCCCCTGACGGGGGCGAGGGACCTTGTGCCGCGCCGTCCGCAGCGCCGCAACACCCCTATGGCGGTTCAATTGAGTCCGGACCCTAATGCACCAGTGCGTGCCGGGGCACCGAGGTCTCCTCTTCGAACAGCTCGGCCAGGTTCTGCATCATGGTGCCGCCCAATTCTTCGGCGTCGTTGATCGTCACCGCGCGGCGGTAGTAGCGCGTGACGTCATGGCCGATGCCGATGGCGGTGAGCTCCACCGGTGAGCGGCGTTCAATATAATCAATCACCGTCCGAAGATGCCTCTCCAGATAGTTGCCCGGATTGACCGAGAGGGTGGCGTCGTCGACGGGCGCGCCATCGGAGATCACCATCAGGATCCGCCGCTGCTCGGGCCGGACAATCAGCCGGTTGTGGGCCCAAAGCAGGGCCTCGCCGTCGATATTCTCTTTCAGCAGACCTTCCCGCAGCATCAGGCCGAGATTGCGCCGGGCCCGCCGCCACGGCGCGTCCGCCGCCTTATAGATGATGTGCCGGAGATCGTTCAGCCGGCCGGGCGCCGCCGGTTTGCCATCGGCGACCCACTTCTCGCGCGCCTGGCCGCCTTTCCAGGCACGGGTGGTAAAGCCCAGGACCTCGACCTTCACCGCACAGCGTTCCAGCGTCCGGGCGATGATATCGGCGCTCATGGCGGCCACCGAAATGGGGCGGCCGCGCATGGAGCCCGAATTATCGATCAGCAGGGTGACGACCGTATCCCGGAAGTCGGCCTCTTTCTCGACCTTGTAGGAAAGCGCGTGGCGAGAGTCGACGACCACCCGGTGAAGCCGGCTGGCATCCAGCAGGCCTTCGTCGAGATCGAATTCCCACCAACGCTGCTGCTGAGCCATCAGGCGGCGCTGCAGACGGTTGGCGAGCCGCGCCACAACGCCCTGCATGTGCAACAGCTGCTGGTCGAGCTGGGCCCGAAGCCGCCCCAGTTCCTCGGGCTCGCACAAGGCTTCCGCCGCGGTCACTTCGTCGAACTCGGTGGCGAACGCCATATAGGCCGGCAAGGAGTTTTCGGAGAATTCGGGCCGCATGGGCCGGCCCCGCATGCTGACGTTCGGATCTTCTTCGAGCTCGGAGGGATCCATCAGGGTTTCCATGTCCTCGTCGGAATCGGATTCCATGGAGTCCGCGTCCATCTCCATGGAATCGGAATCTTCCGCGCCGTCGTCGGACTGGGAATCGGCGTTGTCCTGCTCGTCCTGGTCCCGGGTTTCCTGATCTTGTTCGTCGGAGGTGTTGTCCTGGCTCTCGGAATCGGAATCGGATTCGGGCGCCAATTCGAGAATTTCCAGGATATCGCGCAGGTTCTCGCCGAACTGCTCCTGGTCGTGAACGCATCGGGGCAATTCGCGAAGCTCGGCGCCGATCTTGTCCTCGATCCAATCCCGCCACTGCTCCATCAGCGGCTGGCCGGATGCGGGCGTCGGTTCGCCGGTGACTTTTTCGCGGACCAAAAGCCCGGCCGCGTCGGCGAGTTGCGCAATGTCCTTGTCGACCACCTGGTGATAGCCCTTCTGGCGGCAATCGGCGTCCCGGAATTCGCGGATATTCTGGGCAACCCCGGTCATATTGCGGCAGCCGAGCGCTTCCACCCGCGCCTGCTCGGCGTTGTCGAACACGGCCGCACCGCCGAGGGTCGAGGGCTCCTGTTTCCGGTAAAGCGCCTCGTCGTGATAGCGCAGACGCAACGCCGCCGCGTCCGCCTCGCCGCGGAGCGCGCATAAATCTTCGTGGCTGAACTGCCGGGCCGGTGCCGGCAGGCGGGCATTGCCGCCGTCCGGCCCGATGGTCAGGCCGTGGGCGCCCGGCGCAAACGAGACGTTGACGTCGTCCCGGCTGGAGACCGCCTTCAGGGCCGCTTCAGTGACCCGCTTGATCAGATCCTGGCCTTCTGGGTCCACCGCCATTCGATTTACCCGCTAACGCGCGGCCTCACGCCATGGTGACGTTGGCGGCGCTTTCCGGCAACTCCTCGCCGAAACAGCGCTGGTAATATTCGGCGATCACCGGCCGCTCGATCTCGTCGCACTTGTTGAGGAACGTGAGCCGGAAGGCGAAACCGAGATCGCCGAAGATTTGCGCGTTCTCGCCCCAGATGATCACCGTCCTGGGCGACATCACGGTCGAAATATCGCCGTTGACGAACCCTGTCCGGGTGAGATCGGCGATCTCCACCATCCTGCTCACCGTGTCCCGGCCTTCCTTGGTGGAATAGGCCGGCACCTTGGCGAGCACGATCTCGGTCTCGGCATCGTGCTCCAGATAATTGAGCGTGGTGACGATATTCCAGCGGTCCATCTGGCCCTGGTTGATCTGCTGGGTGCCGTGATAGAGCCCCGTGGTATCGCCGAGGCCCACCGTGTTGGCGGTCGAGAACAGGCGGAAATAGGGGTGGGGCTTGATCACCGCGGACTGATCCAACAGCGTCAGCTTGCCTTCCACCTCGAGCACCCGCTGAATGACGAACATCACATCCGGGCGGCCCGCGTCGTATTCGTCGAACACCAGCGCCACCGGGTTCTGCAGGCTCCAGGGCAGGATACCTTCCTTGAACTCGGTCACCTGCTGGCCGTCCTTGAGGACGATGGCGTCCTTGCCGACCAGGTCGATCCGGCTGATATGGCTGTCCAGGTTCACCCGCACGCACGGCCAGTTGAGCCGCGCCGCGACCTGCTCGATATGGGTCGACTTGCCGGTCCCGTGATAGCCCTGGATCATGACCCGGCGGTTGTGGGCCAGGCCGGCGAGGATGGCGAGGGTGGTTTCCTTGTCGAAGCGGTAGGACTCGTCGAGGGTGGGCACATACTCGCAGGCTTCCGAGAAGGCGGGGACTTCCATATCGCTTTGGAGGCCGAACACCTGGCTGACCGAGACCTTGATATCCGGTTCGGTCAGGGGAAAATCGGCGTGGTCGTGTGTCGTCGTAGCCATTGTTCTTTCCGGTTTCCTCGAGGCCTTATCTGGCGAGACAGGTGAGGACTGTCTCATAGGCCCCGGTAATCTGTTTAAACTTTTCTTCCGCGCCTCTGTCGCCGCCGTTGGCATCGGGGTGGTAACGCTTGACCAGCTCCTTGTAACGGGCCTTCACGTCCCGCTCTTCAAGCGGGAATTCGAGGCCCAGGACGCGAACGGCTCTTCGCTCGGCCTCGGTCAATACCCGGCCGTTAACCACCTCGCTGGACGGTGACCAGTTGACAGCCTGATCGTCAAACAGGCCGAAAGGGTCGCGCATATTAACAAAATCGCCCGGTTTGTAACCGTTTTTCTCGGGTCCCGTCCCATGCCCTAAATTTTCGCGCCCATTGTCCCCCAGGGGCCAGCTCGGGCGGTTCCAGGTGGTGTCCGAGCGCACCGCCGCTTCGACTTCTGCATCGTCCATGCCCTCGTAAAAATTCCACGACTTGTTGTATTCGCGGACGTGATCCAGGCAGAACCAGACATAGTCCCGGAGTTCCTCTTTCGACCGTGGCGCCTTGTATCCGGCGGGCGCGCCGCAGTCCGGCCATGCGCAGGCGTGAACCGCCGCCGCCTCCGGGTCGCCTTGGTATTTGGTGCGTCGCGCCGTCATGCAGGCTCTCTTGTTTTCCCTCCGGGCAGGCTTGTTTTCCCTCCGGGCACTCTGGATTTCCCTCCGGGCACTCCGGATTTCCCTCCGGGCACTCCGGATTTCCCTCCGGGCACTATGATTTTTAAATTCCAACCGATCAAGGCCGGGCTCCATTTTGCGTGGGCTGGAATGGACATTCATGGACATTAATGGACATTTGATGACTTGCTTAAATTCCAACCCGCCCCCCGGGAGCACGAAACGCCGCCCCAGGGTTTTCTCCCCGGAACAGCGCATGACCTTGAGATAGTCCGGAATCGAATGGGTGCAATGTCCGGCTTGCTCCCGGCCGCGGCATTTGCGACATAAGCCCCATGTCCGTCGCCGAAACCATCCGATCAAAACTCGAAGCCGCGTTCGAGCCGAGCGCACTGGAGATCGTCGACGAATCCCATCTGCACGCCGGCCACACCGGTAATCCCGGCGGCGACGGGGAAAGTCATTTCAAAGTGACCATCGTCGCGGACGGGTTCGCGGGGCAGAACAGGGTCGCCCGTCAGCGCGCGGTCTACGATGTCCTGAGGGACGAACTCGCCGGCCCGGTGCACGCGCTGAGCGTGACGGCCCGATCACCCGATGAGGCGCCGGGGAAGAAAAACTAATCGCATCCGGGAAATCGTGGATGCGCCGCCGCTTTGCCGGCTGTCCGGCCCACGGCGGACTTGAGGTTGGCGAGGTCCGGTGCTTAGGTCTCGGACCTAAACGACCATCACACGACAATCAGGCGACGATCAGGGAGGACGATCATGAGGCCATTGGCGCACGGGGTTACGGAATACAGGAAGGGCGATGCTCTGGCGGGCTACGTGCTGTTTTCACCGGCCAACGGCCGAAACAGCTACCTGCTCGACGAAACCGGCGCCATCGTTCACCAATGGCAACTGCCGGGCAAACTTGGGAATTATGCCCAGTTTCTCGATAACGGAAATATCCTGGTCACCTGCCAGACCCCCGACGCGCCGAAACTCTCGGCGAGAGGCGGGCGAATGCTGGAACTGGACAAGGATTCCTCCATCGTCTGGGAATTTACCGATCGCTTTCAGCATCACGACCTTAATCCGACGGCATCGGGCAACGTGCTGTATCTGGCGTGGGACCTGATCCCGACCGGGGATGCCAAGCGGGTGAAGGGCGGATTGCCGGACAGCGATCATGATGACGGCGGCGTCTACGAGGACGTCCTCCGCGAGGTGGACCGGGACGGCAACCAGGTCTGGGAGTGGCGGATGGAGGATCACTTCCCCTACGACAAGTATCCCCTGAGGGACCATCACAACCGCCATGAGTTCGCCCATGCCAATGCGTGTCATGTGCAGGCGGACGGCAACATCCTGGTCAGCTTCCGGTCGTTGAGCCTGATCATCCTGGTGAACCGCGAAACCGGCAACATCGACTGGGAAATGCAGGATTGGAAGTGGGGCGGGCAGCACGATCCCCATCGGCTGGACAACGGCAATATCCTGATCTTCGCCAACGGCTCGGAACAGACCACGCCGGAGTATTCCCGCATACTGGAAATCGACCCCGACAGCCGGGAGATTGTCTGGATGTACAAGGGCGATCCGACCTCGACATTTTTCTCGGCGCGGATTTCGGCCGCCGAGCGGCTGCCCAACGGCAACACGTTCATCGATGAGGGTCTGCACGGGCGTCTGTTCGAGGTGACGCCGGGCGGCGGGATCGTGTGGGAATACGTGTCGCCTTTCTACTTTGCCGATCCGCAGATGGGACACTCGAACCGCATCTTCCGCGCCCGTAAGTACGCCAAGGACGATCCCAGGCTGAAGGAAATACTCGGGTAGAGGTATCCGAATACGCGAATTCCCCTCTCCCCCGATGAGAGGAAGAGGATAGGTGAGGGGGGTGGCGCAGGGAGCTTGGTGCTCCCGCCTCCGTCGTGAAATGTCTTCGTGGATGCCCGTGTCGAGCACGGGCATGACGCCTTTGGAACGCTAAGAGACGGCGTCGGTATCGGAGATCAGTTCGTCCGCGGCGCCGTCGCCGGTATAGAACCGGGGCCAGCGCTCACGCACCACCTCGCCGTCGCTGGCCAGCGCGTGGCAGGTATCGAGCACGTCCGGCCTCACCTTCGGCACGGATTTCCCGACGTTCCGGTTCTTGTAGGGGATGATGGACTGGTAGGCGGTGGCGGCCATCGGCCCGATCAGTAGATGGGTGATGTGGGTGCAGCCCAATTTCTTGCCCAGCACCTTGCGTACCGCGTCGGTCCAGCCGCGGGCCACCTTGAGGCCCTTGAGTTCGGCGACCCGGCCGGTGATGGCGGGGCAGATGTTGAATGGCGAGGCCTCGGTGGTCGCTTCCGCCTCAACCACTTCCAGCTCCGGCGTCAGGGTCATCCGGACGTGCATGTCGTGGACCGGCATGCCCGACGCGACAAGTCCCCGGTCCTGGTTTTCGAAACTGTAGCTCTTGGTATCGGTGATCCGGCCTTCGATATCCCACAGGCCGTCCTCGCGCTCGAAGCCGTGGCATTCGATGCGGCGGGTGTGGATCAGCTTGCGTTCGGTGGACTGAGACAATGGCATGGCAAAGCCTTTCACGTGCCTGAATTTGCCTGAGATTCGAGAGTCCATATAGGTGACCGGCGCGGAGGCGTCAAACAGGGGTGCCCGCCGCCGGGGTCCGGAAATTCACCGGGGCGTTCCGGGGGCCGTTGCTTCAATCCCGACGGATATCGGCGCCTGCCGCGTTAGACGTTTGATTTTCCGCACCGATCAGGCGATAGGAACTCCCATGCGAACTCTTGCCGCGGCCTTTCTCGGCCTGCTGGCCGCCCAGCCCGCCGGCGCCGAGACCATGACCATTTCCCAGGGCGCCGCCGAGGCCGTCACCGGGAATCTGAGCCGCTGCGGCGGCCGGCCCGTCCGCATGGGCGAGATCGCGGTCGACGGCAAGACCATCCGGGTGCCCGCGGACACCGCGTTGACGACCGGACCGCGGGGGACGGATTTGTTCAATCGCTGCACAGGCGTGACCCCGCGGAACATCTCCCAGGTCGACATCGATCGAGTGCCCGTCACCGAGGTCGACGCGGACGGCGAGGTGATCAGCGGCCTGATCTTCGCCGACAACTATTTCGAACTGTTCGTCAACGGCAAGCTGATCGCCGTCGATCCCAACGCGTTCACCCCGTTCAATTCGGTGATCGTCCGGTTCCGGGCCAAACGGCCGGTGACCTACGCGTTCCGGCTGGTCGATTGGGAGGAGAATCTGGGGCTCGGAACCGAGGCCGGCCGGGGAAGCCGTTTCCACCCCGGGGATGGCGGGCTTGCGGCCAGTTTCAGCGACGGCACCCGCACCGACGGAAGCTGGAAGGCCCGGGCCTATTACATCGCCCCGATTGCCGACCGCCGGACCGCCGAGAAACTAACGGACCGGAACAGCGCGGCCATCGACTGGCGGCGGCAGCGCTGCGGCCGGGACTGCTTCGCCGTTCATTTCGACGTGCCGGCCGACTGGATGAGCCCGGCCTTCGACGACGGCGGCTGGCGGGCCGCCACGGTCTTCACCAACGAGACCGTCGGCGTCGGCGGCAAGCCCAGCTACACCAATTTCGAAGACCAGTTCATCGGATCCGGCGCCAAGTTCATCTGGTCGCGAAGCCTGGTGCTCGACAACCACGTCCTGGTCCGCAAGACGGTCCCCTAGGGTCCGTATTCAATTGAGCCGCCATGCGAGTGTTGCGGCGATGAGGACGGCGGACTGAATGCCGGAGCTGGGTGAGGGTGGAATTTCCATATCACCCTCACCCTAACCCTCTCCCTCAGGGAGGGAGAGGGGGTAGTCGCCGTCGCCGCATCGTGTTCCCTCGCCCCCTTCAGGGGGAGAGGGTTAGGGTGAGGGGGAAACCTTGAGCCGCAAATCCGCAAAATCGGGAATCCCCTATTCGAGTACGGACCCTAGAAGTCCGCCGCCGGCCGCTCGGGTTCCTCCTCGACCTCCGGCGGCGGCGGCGTCACCCGGACAGCGGTGATCTGGTGGCGCTGGCGGCGCAAAATCTCGAAGCGGAACCCGAAGAACATGAAGGTCTGACCGACCTCCGGGATGCGCCGGGATTCGTGGAGGATCAATCCGGCGAGCGTCGCGGCTTCCTCATCCGGCAGATTCCATTCCAGCGCCCGGTTGAGGTCGCGGATGGTGAACTGGCCGTCGACCAGATAGGAACCGTCCCCCTGAGGTTTCAATCCCGGCACGCTGATGTCGTGCTCGTCGGAGATATCGCCGACGATTTCCTCCAGAATGTCTTCGAGGGTCACGACGCCGAGCAAACTGCCGTACTCATCGACCACCAGGGCAAAGTGTTCGTGGCGTTCGCGGAACGCCTGAAGCTGGTCGAGGAGCCGGGTGGTCTCGGGCACAAACCACGGATCGGCGGCGATCGCCCTGATGTCGATGTCCGCTTCGCGCTCCGGCGCCGCGCGGATGGCGCGCAGCAGTTCCTTGGCGTGCAGGACACCGACGATGTTGTCGGTGTCCTCGCGCCACAGAGGCAGGCGGGTATAGGGACTGTCCAGTGCCTGGTCGACGATATCGCCGGGCGGGTCGTCGGCATTGATCATCGAGACGGTCTTGCGGTGGACCGTGATCTCGCCCACCTCCACCTCCGAGAGATCGAGCACGCTTCTGAGCATGGCGCGCTCATGCTCGATGACTTCCTCTTCGCCCCGATGCAGATCGATGGCGCCGCGCAGCATCCCGGTCCTGGAGAAGAACGATTCGTCGGGGCTGAGCTTGACCCCGAATACACGCAGGGTGAGCCGGACGATGGCTTGTGCCGCGTTCGAGAACGGCGCCAGGAGCACGACGACGAGCCGGATCACCGGCGCGATGACGATCGCCATGCGATCGGCGTTATGGAGGGCGTAGGTCTTGGGCAGTATTTCCGCGAACAACACCACCAGCGCGGTCATGATCAGCGTCGCATAGGCAATGCCCGCATCGCCGAAGAAGATGAGAAACGCCGATGTGGCGAGGGCCGAGGCCAGGATGTTGACCAGGTTATTGCCGATCAGGATGGCGCCGAGCAGGCGCCCTTTTTGCTCGATCAGCCGGTTGACCAGCCGCGCCCGGCGATCTCCCTGGCTCTCCAGGTGATGCATGAGGGCGCGCGAGGCGCCGGTCAGCGCGGTCTCCGATCCGGAGAAGAACGCCGACAAGATAAGCAGCACAGCGATGGCGATGATCAGGGTCACCATGGGTCAATCCACTTGGTTGATGTCATTGAGGTAGGAGGGCATTTAGGCAGCGACGGCCTCGCTGACCACGCCCAGGACGTCTTCCGGGGCGACGCCGGCGGCAATGAAGGCTTGTCCAATTCCCCGGGTGAGGATGAAAGTCAGTTTGCCGCCGGCCGCCTTCTTGTCGCCCGCCATATGGGTGAGCAGGGCATTAGCGTCCCAGCGCATGTCTTTGACGTAATCGGGTCCCACCGGGAGCCCGGCCTGAACGAAATGCGCCTTCACCCGTTCGGCATCCTGGCCCGAACACAAACCCAGCCGGTGGGAGAGGTCGAACGCCATGATCATGCCGATGGCGACCGCCTCGCCATGCAGCAGGGAATCGCTGAAGCTGGTTTCCGATTCCAGGGCATGGCCGAACGTGTGACCGAAGTTGAGCAAGGCGCGCCGGCCTTGCTCGGTCTCGTCTTCCGCGACCACCTCGGCCTTTATGGCGCAGCTCCGCCGCACCGCCTCCTGACGGATGGCGGGGTCGCCGGAGACCACGGCGGCGCCGTTCCGCTCGCACCAATCGAAGAACGCCGGGTCGCTGATCAGGCCGTGTTTGACGATCTCGGCGTAACCGGCAATGACCTCCCGGTGCGGCAGCGTGGTCACGGTGTCGATGTCGGCGAGCACGAGGCGGGGCTGGTGGAATGCGCCGATCATGTTCTTGGCGTGACGGCTGTTGATCGCCGTCTTGCCGCCGACGGAACTGTCCACCTGGGCGAGCAGCGACGTTGGAACCTGGATAAAATCGATGCCGCGGAGCGCGGTCGCCGCGGCGAAACCGGTGAGGTCGCCGACGATGCCGCCGCCGAGCGCTACCAGCGCCGTCCCGCGGTCGATCCGCTGATCGAGCAGTTGCTCCATGACGTCTTCGAACCGGGCGAAGGTCTTGGATTGCTCGCCCGCCGGAACCGTAATGGCCGACGTGCGGATGCCCTCGGCCTCAAGACCGTCCACGAGCCGGGAGAGATAGAGGGGGCCGACGTTTTCATCGGTGACGATGACCGCCCGCGGCTGGCGGAGCAGGGGTTTCATGAGGCCGCCGGCGCGGGACAGCAGGCCTTGGCCGATGACGATGTCATAGCCGCGCCGGCCGAGATCCAGTCTCAGCGTATCCGGTTCAGCCATCGGGTCGGTCATGGTGCGCCTTGATCTCCTCAAGTACCCGGCCGGTGGTCGCGTCGGCGGGTTCCTCGCATACGTCGACAATAATATCCGCTTCGCCGTAGACGGGATAGCGCCGGTCGATCAGCGATTGCAATGTTTCTCGCGGGTCGCCCTGTTTCAGCAGCGGCCGGTTGTCACGCCGGCGGGTGCGTTTGAGCAGCAGTTCGAGATCGGCCCGCAGCCAGATGACGGTCCCTTTTGCCGAGAGATTCTTGCGCGTCTCCCCGTTCATGAAGGCACCGCCGCCGGTGGCCATTACCGCCGGCTTCCCTTCCAGCAGCCGGGCGATCACCCGCCGCTCGCCGTCCCGGAAATAGGGCTCGCCGTGTTCCTCGAAGATATCCTCGATGGAACTGCCGGCGGCGAGTTCGATTTCGTCATCCGTGTCGATGAACGGCATTTCCAACCGGGCGGCGAGCCGCTTGCCGACATTGGATTTGCCGGCGCCCATCAGGCCAATCAGGATGATGAATTGATCCATAAGGCGCTAATCGCCGGCTCCCCCCGGGAGGTGCCGTTGAAAGCCCATGGGTGAGGCGGTAGACTGCCGAAAAATCGCCATAATCCATTCATAGTATATCCCGAAACTCGGTCGTCAAAGTGGTTAATCATACGATGGTCTGCATTCGTCCCGCGCACCGCGCTAATACGTTAAAGTCCCGCTGATGCGCGGTCTGCTGGGTATCCTGCTGATTGTCCTGCTGTTGGCGATTGTCGGCGCCGCGGTGTTCCTCATGACGTGGGATATCCCCCCGCCGACGGCGCCGGTGGAGAAGGTGGTACCGAATGAACGATTCCCCCGTTAGGCGCTGCCTGCCGGCGGTCGCGCTGGCCCTAGCCGCCGCAAGCGTGGCGGTCGCGCCCGTCCTTGCCCAGCAGGGCCCTCGGTCACTGGCGCCGCCCGCCCTTGTGCCGCCGGTCACCGCCGACCCCGCGCCGGCACCGGATCGAACCAATCCCCTGCGGCCCGGCGCGGCGACCGCCGACGGGGCGCCGCCGCCCGTCCGGTTTCCGGGGCAATCCCCGGGCCGGGCGTCCGATCCGGCAACCACGCAGCCCGGCGGACCCTCGCCCGTTCGGATCGAAGTCGACCAGCTACGGCGAATCAGTCCCGATTCGGTGGGCACGTTGACCGCCGAGCAGGGAGGATTCGGCATCGATATGTGGGCCGGGACCGGTCGCCAGGTGATTGAGACTTTGTTGCCGCGTCTGCCGGTCCGGACCACTTCCCGCGCCATGCGGAACCTGATGCGGCGGTTGCTGCTGAGCACCGCGACCGCGCCGCCGGGCGGAGAAAATGCCAAGAGTTTGGTGGCCATGCGTCTCGATGCCTTGGCGGCGCTTGGCGATGTCGCCGGGATCGGCGCCCTGATAAAAGCCGCGCCGTCCCGGGGGATTACCGAGGAACTGCTGCGCACCGAGGCCGACCTTTTGTTCGCCACCAACGACAATGCACGGGCTTGTCCGTTGGTGGCGGGTCAGATCAAGGATGACGTGAGCACCTATTGGCAAAAGGCGTTCATCTTCTGCCAATCGCTTGCCGGCGAGCACGACAGGGCGTCCCTGGGTGTCGGCCTGCTCCGCGAGGAGGGCGAGGACGATCCGGTCTTTTTCGGGCTGATCGACCGCCTGTCGGGGGTCGAGAAGTTCGAGATCGAGAGCCTGTCGACTCCAACGCCGTTGCATTTCGCTATGGTCCGGGCGTCGCGCGCCCGGTTACCGTTGGACGTGATTTCATCCGATAACCCGTCGGTACTGCGCACCGTCGCGACCAGCCCCAATGCCCGGCCCGAACTCCGCGTCGATGCCGCCGAACGGGCGGAAAACATCGGTGCGCTCCGGACCGATGTGCTGCGGCAGCTCTATGCCGGCGTAACATTCTCCGAGGAGGCCCTCGACAATCCGTTGACCCGTGCCGAGGGAGACCGTTCGCCGCTCAGCCGCGCCCTCTTGTACCGGAAGGCGCTGGTCGAAAGCGTGCCCACCGCCCTCGCCGAGGTGCTGAACCGGGCCTTCGGGCTGGCCCGCGAGGGGGGCCGGTTCATGGCCGCGGCACGGGCTTATTCGGGGATTCTCGGCAACCTGATCCCGACACAGGATTTGGCGTGGTTTGCGCCGAGCGCGGTGCGGGCGGCCGTTGCCGCGGGCGATGCCGACACCGCCGGCCGCTGGCTTGTCATTTTGCGGGCGGGCGCGGTGTTGAACGAGGAGGCCGACCTCGAGCGCGACCGGTTGATGCCGCTGTTGCGGCTTGCCGGCCTGTCGGACGAGGGGGGCATCGATGAACAGGCGCTTCGCCGCTGGGCCGAGGATGCCGCGTCGGCGGCGGATGGCGGCTCCGGCGAGCAACCGGCCCGGCGCGCATCGCTGCTGTTCAACATTCTGGAGTCGCTCGGCGATGAGGTGCCGCCGGAATTGTGGGCCGGGCTGCTGGCCGGACCGCCCCGGGCGCCGGTCCTGATGCCCCGGGCGGCAATCTGGCGAACCCTCGGTGACGCGGCGGAAAACGGCAGGATCGGTGAAACCGTTTTGCTGGCATTGCTGACCCTGGGCGAGGCGGGACCGGCGGAGGCCGACCCCATCGTTCTGGGCCGGGTGCTGTCAAGCCTGCGGCGGGCCGGGCTGGAAACGGATGCAAGGGCGATCGCCCTCGAGGCGGCGGTCGCGGCGGGCCTATGAGCCGGCCGCTGGGCGCGGCCACGAGGCCGCCCGCCTCCCGCGAGGTTGACGCATTCCTTGAAATGATGGCCGCGGAACGGGGGGCGGCGGCCAACACCATTGCCTCCTACAGGATTGATCTCAAGGACTTTGCGGGCTTCACGGCTCGGCGTGAACGGCGGATCGAGGCGGCGGACGCACGACTGATCCGCGACTATTTGAGCTGGCTCAGGGCAAAGGGACGCTCCGCCCGCACGGCGTCACGGCGGCTTTCGTCATTGCGCCAGTTTTTCCGTTTCCTCCATGCCGAACGCATTCGGGATGATGACCCCTGTACCGGGATCGACAGTCCCAAGCTTGGCCGGCCGTTGCCGAAATACTTGGAGGAAGCGGAGGTCGAACGGCTGCTGGCGGCGGCCCATGGGGCAACCGGGGCGGATGGGCTGCGCTTGGCGGCGCTGGTTGAAATTCTCTATGCAACGGGCCTGCGCGTATCGGAACTCGTGGGCCTGCCCATGGGCGCGTTGGCACGGGACGGGCGGATGCTCACCGTCCGCGGCAAGGGCGACAAGGAACGCATGGTCCCTCTCGGTGACCCGGCGCGCGAAGCCGTCGCCGCCTATTTGGCGGTTCGAAACGAGCATCTGGGCAAGCGGCGCGAGAGCCGGTTTCTGTTTCCCGCCTCGGGGACGGCCGGACACCTGTCGAGAGCGCATTTCTCTAATCTTCTCAAGGAGTTGGCCGCCGCCGCGGGGCTTGATCCCGCGCGCGTGTCGCCTCATGTGCTGCGTCATTCCTTTGCCTCGCATTTGCTCGCCCACGGAGCGGATTTGCGTGTGCTGCAGCAGATGCTCGGCCATGCCGATATCTCGACCACCCAGATTTATACGCATGTTCTGGATGAACGCCTGAAGTCCCTGGTCGGGCGCAGCCATCCCTTGGCAAAGCAGGTACCGAAAAGTTCCGGGTAACACGACCGTCAGGACCGCCGGTCCGATCGATCGGTTTGCCGCCACCCGGTTGCGCCGGCGGCTTCCTGAATTCGGCGGTGCCCGGCATTCCTCGCCATACGCCGGCCATGAAGCCGTTTTCACTGGCCGAGTTGGCGAAATCGGTGCACGGTGCGCCGGAATCGGAAGCCCGCGTCCAATTAACGGAGCGAGATGGTGTATTTTGATCCGACCGAGGGGATGCGGCCGCCCCCGTTTGTCCATTCGGTGTTTACCGCCCTGGTGGTGCCGCGGCCCATCGGCTGGATTTCGACCATCGGCGCCGGCGGCGTCGTCAATCTGGCCCCGTTCAGCTACTTCAATGCGGTGACCGGCGATCCGCCGTGCGTCATGTATTGTCCCAACGGCCTCAAGCCGGGAACCGGCGAGATCAAGGATTCGGTCGCCAATGCGGAGGCGACGGGGGAGTTCGTGTTCAATCTCTGCACCTATGATCTGCGCGAACAGATGAATGCCACATCGGTGCACGCGCCGGCCGACGTCGACGAGATGCGGGAAGCGGGCCTCGAGCCGGCGCCGTCGGAAGTGGTCGCGCCGCCCCGGGTCGCCGCCGCGCCGGTGGCGCTCGAATGCAAATATCTGCAGACCGTCCGGCTGCCGAAGTCCCGGCGGGGTGCGCCCAATCACATCGTCATCGGTCAAGTGGTCGGGGTGCACATTTCGGACGATGTCATCAGCGGCGGGATGGTGGATATCGCCAAGCTGCGGCCCGTCGCCCGGCTCGGCTATCTCGATTACGCCGTGATCGAACCGGAAAACGTATTTTCCCTGCCCAGGCCCGAATAAGCGGCCGGAACGGGCGGTTACCCGGCGGGCTGCGCCGCCGCCGGCAGTTCATCCTCGCCCTCGGTTTCGACCGAGGCGGTCCAGCCCAGATCGTCGAGGATCATGTAGAACGCCGGCACCACGAACAACATCAGAATCGTGGTGGCCGCGAGGCCGAAGGCGATACTCGTGACCAGCGGAATCAGCACTTGTGCCTGCAGGCTGGTCTCGGTGAGAAGCGGCAGCAACCCCATGACCGTGGTCAGCGAGGTCAGCAGGATGGCCCGGAACCGGCGCTTGGCGGCGTTGAGGGCGGCCGTGGAGGGATCGCGGCCCTCCCGGCGCTCGATCTTGATGAACTCGACGATCAGGATGGCGTTGTTGACCACCACGCCGGCCAGCGAAGCAAATCCCACCACGCTGGGCATGGACATGTTGATCCCGAGAAGCATATGGCCCCAGATCACCCCGATCAGCCCCAATGGGATGGTCATCATGACGATGATCGGCTCGAGGTAGTTGCGGAACATGAAGCTCAGCAGGATGAAGACGCCGATAAGCCCGAGGATGAACCCGCTGCCGATGGACTGGCCCGTCGTGTCGCCCTCGGCGGCCTCTCCTTCGAAGGTGACGTTCACGCCGGAAAATCGTTCCCGGAACTCGGGCAGAAAGCGCGCCTGGAGGTCGTTGATGACTTCCACGGCGTTGGCCCGGGCGGTATCCACCTCGCCCTGAACGCTGACCGTGCGTTTGCGGTCGATGCGGTGGATGCGGGCGAAGCCGCGGCCCTGTTCGAGCACCGCGACCGCGCTCAGCGGCGCCTGCTGGCCGCCCGGCAGGGTGACGGTGAAATATTCGAGATCGCCAAGGCTGTCCTTGTCGCTGGGGTCGAGCCGGACATCGATCTCGTAGGCCTCGGTACCGACCTGAATCTCGTTGGCGGTGCGGCCGTGGAAGGCAGACCGGAGCTGGGTGGCGACGGTCCGGGCCGACAGCCCGAGTGCCGTCGCGCCCTCGCGGAGGCGTATCCGGACCTCGGGCTTGCCGGGGCGAAGGTCGTCGGTGAGATCGGTGACGCCTTCGTAGCCCCTCATCCAGGTAAGCAGCGCGACCGAGGCGGCCTTGAGTTCATCCAGGTCCTCGCCGCTCAGGCGGATGTCGATGGGCCGGCCCGCCGGGCCGATTGTGGGTTCGGAAAACTTCAAGCCGATCACGTCGGGGGGCGTCCCCGCCAGCTCACGCCATCGGTTGAGGATGGTGTCCAGCGGGGTGTTGCGGATTCCGGTGCCGAGCACGTCGCCGGTGACCGTGGCGATATGGGGGCCGCTTTCGAAGGCGTCGATGTTGCGATTGAACTGAATGTTGATGTTGCGGATCAGGTTCCGGCCGTCCGGCTGATCAGGCGCAAACTCCCGGTTGACCTCCTGCAGCGCCGCACTGAGCCGGTCGACCAGCATGGTCGTGCGGCTGAGCGGCGTCCCCTGGGGCATCAGCAGGCGCGCTTCGACCACGTTGCCCTCGATATCGGGAAACGGTTTGAATTTGATCACCCCGCCCGCCAGCAGCGACACGGAGCCCAAGAGCGCCATCAGGGCGAGGCCGAGGGTCAGGTAGCGCCACCCGATGGCGGCGGTGACGATTCGGTGGACGACCACGTCGCGCATCCATTCGATGCCGCTGTCGAGGCGCACCCGCAGCGGATTGGGTTTCGGCGAGGCGCGCGACAGGGCGCCCTTTATGTGATGGGGCAGCACCAGAAACGCCTCGACAAGGCTGATGGTGAGCACCAGGATCAGAATGATCGGCATCCATTTGAGGATCGAGCCGATGTCGCCTTTGAGGAAGGTGAGGGATCCAAACACGCAGATAGTGGTGGCGAAGGAGGCAATGACGCCGGGAGCCACCTGCCGCGTGCCCTCCACCGCCGCCTTCAAAGGCGCGGAGCCGCGGCGCACGTGGGCGGCGATGTTTTCCGAAATGACGATGGCGTCGTCGACCAGGATGCCGATGCCGATCAGCAGCGCCACCATGGTGATCATATTGAAGCTCAAACCGGCCAATGCCATGACCACGAAGGCGCCGGCGAAGGAAACCGGCAGGGCCGCCGTTACCCACAACGAGAACCGCCAGTTGAAGAACAGCAGCAGGGTCAGCGCCACCAACACAAGGCCCGCCCCACCGTTATTGACCAGCATCGACAGCCGGTCGCGGACGATGGAGGCGATGTCGCGGGTAACCTCGAAGGAGACGCCGGGGGGTGCGGTCCGGCGCTTTTCCTCGACGAAGGCGTACACCTCGTCGACCACGTTCAAGGTGTCCTGAGTCTTGGTCTTGATGATTTCCAGGACCGCCGCCCGCTTGCCGTTGAACAGCACCTTGTCCTCGGCGAGCTCGAACCGGTCGGTGATCGTGGCGATATCGCCCAAGCGCACCTCGCCGCCGGTTTCGGCGCCGACGATGATCAGCCGGTCGAACTCAAGCGGATTTCGGCGTTCGTCGTTGAAGCGGACCGTGACATCGGTATCCGAGGTCTCGATCGTGCCGGCCGGCAAATCGACGCTCTGACGGGCCACGGTGGCAGCGATGTCGTCGACGCTGATGCCGTACTGACGGAGAATTTGGGCCGGTATCTCGATGCGGATCTGGCGGTCGGAAAAACCCTTGATATCGACCCGCGAAACCGCACCGGTCAGCAGGAGTTCGTTCTTGAGCTGCTCGGCATAGGCCTTGAGATCGGTGGGCGCCATCGGGCCGGTGACGGCAATTGCGGCCACGAAGTCGGTCCGGCCGAGCTGACGGACCACCGGATCTTCCACCTCGTCCGGGAACCCGCCGATGGCCTCGACCTCGGTCTTGATGTCGCTGAAGAACAGGTCGAGATCACCGCCCTCGACCATTTCGATGGTGGTGGTGGCGCGGTTTTCGCGGGCGTCGCAGCGGGTCTCGAAAATGCCTTGGACGTTCTCGACGGCATCCTCGATACGCTGGCAGATGGCTTCCTCGACCTCTTCCGCGCTCGCTCCCGGATAGACCACCCGCACCTCGACGTTGCGGGGCGGGATGTCGGGGAAGGTCTCGCGTTTGATGGATGAGACCGACAATGCGCCAATCGCCAAAAAGGCGATCATCAGCAAATTGGCGGCGGTCGGGTGGCCGGCGAAGTAGCGGATCATCGCCCGCCCCCGGGCGTGGCGCCGGAACCGGCCATCTGACCGTCGCTGGCCGCCTGAGCCCTGAGCCAGGCGGCGGTGGCCTCATCGGTCTCGGGCGCCAGCTTCATGCCGGCGATGGCCGGAATGAGGTCGGAGACCACGATCCGCTCGCCGGCCCGGAGGCCTTCACCGACGACCAGGACATCTTCCTGCTCGAAGGCGATCGACACCTTGCGCAGCTCCAGCCGGTCTTCACCGTTCAACACGTAGACCCGGCCGGCATGAACGGCGGCGCGGGGGATCACCACCCGCCCGGGCTGCGGCAGGCCGCGGAGTTCCACCTCCACATACATGTTCTTGGCCAGCGCCGGACGGGCCGGGATGCCGTCATCCCGCGTCCGGGCGGCAATGGCGTAGGGCCGGTCGACGGCGACCACCACCCCGACGGTGCGGGTGTGCGGATCGATCCGGTCGCTGACCCGGGCGACCCGGCCCGGCCATTCGGCTTCCAACGCGCCGGTGCGCAGCCGGACCAACGGCTTGAGGCCCAGCGCCCGGGACGCCTCGGCGGACGCGGTTGCGGGCGTGACGCCGGACAGGTTTTCCGCCGAGATCAGGTTGATCAGCTTGTCGATCTGCACCTGCGCCGTGATTTCGGCGACGTCGATGGAATCGGCCCGGACCATGGTTTGGCCCAGTTTGGCCACCTGATCGGCCTCGACATTGACCTCGGATATGCGGGCATCGAAGGGCAGCGTGATCACGGTGCGGGCGAGGTCGCGCCCGGCCTCGGCCAGACGCACCTCCTGCGCGGCCAATTGGGCGCGCAACTGCTGGCGTTCGGCGGGGATGAGATTGAGGGTGTTTTCCAGGTTCTGAACACTCTGCCGGTATGCCAGCAAGTTGCGTTCCTCCTGATCGGCCGCCGCTTGGGAGACCGCCTTGCGCTCAACCAGGGCGCGCTTGCGTTCCAGGTCCTTGGCGCTGAGAGCCAAGACGCGCTTCGCGATTTCCAGGGAGGCGCGGGTGTTCCCGACCCGGGTCTCGAGCTCGGTGAGCCGTGCATTCAGCGCCAGAATGTCGGCTTCGGCCAGGTCTACGGCGAGCCGGTAGTCGGTGGGGTCGATGCGCAGCAGGACCGTTCCCCGGGGCAGTATCTCGCCCGCCCGGAGGTCGTCCCGAAACTCGACGATCTTGCCGTCCACCTCGGCCACCGCTGCCCAGACCTTGGCGGGTGCGACCGTGCCGAAGCCCAGGGCCCGCGGCGTGAGGGTCAGTTGCGGGACCTCGATCACCCGCACGCGGGTGACGTCTTCGCGGGCTTCGCTGTGCGCCGGCGGTTCCTTGCCGCGGACCATGACGGCGACGATGCCGATGCCGATCAGGATGGGCGGGACGATCAGCAGTCGGCGCCATATGGACTTTTTTTCTCCGGTCATTGTCGGTCTCCATTGTCCGGATGGGGCAGCCGCAGGGAGTTCAGCACCGCCTCGGTGATCAAACGCCGGACCAGGGCGATCCGGTCGGGCGTGTACGTCTCCCATCCCGTGCGTTTCATCAACAGGTGTTTGGCGATCTCGAACACCACCAGGTTGCCCATAACGGCATGGGCGCGGATTTTGGCCTCCGGGCTGTCCGGGTCCATGTCGAGGGCCGCCGCCGCCAAGGCGGCGACGTTGCGGTGGATCGGACCAAGCCGGCCCTCATAGAGGATGTCGAAGTCCTCCGAGGGATTGGCGAACTCGCGCATCACCATCGGCGCCCGGCAGACCATGAAATCGCCTTCGAGGAATGTGCTGGTAAACCCGTGAACGAAGCCGACGACCACGCGGGCGAGGGCCGGCCTGTCGGCGCCCGCGGCTGCGATGCCTTCGGCCATCCTTTGGGCCACCGGCCCCAGGAGAGGCTCGGTGTCCTCCACCAGTTGATGCAGCACCGCCCGGTAGAGATCCCGCTTGCCGCCGAAGTGGTAGGCGATGGCGGCGATATTGGCCCCGGCCTCGGATGCCAATTGCCGGGTGGTGACCGAGTCGTAGCCGTATTTGGAAAACAGGGTGAGCCCCGCATCCAGAAGCTGGCCGCGGGTTTCGTCGCCCCGGCCGGGGGACGCATCGGGAGCGGTATCACGAGCGGTATTTGGGGCCATCCGGTTTTCCTCCGCCGCTGATATAGGCAAACCAACCGTTTAATTCAATCGTTTGATTTAATTAAACGGTTGGTGGGTGCCGGTATATGGGGAATTGCCGGATTACGGAGGGGGCCGCCGGCTGATCGGGCCGCGCGGAATTAACCGGTCAGAGCTAATTGGTGCCGTGGCAGTGCTTGAATTTCTTGCCCGACCCGCAGGGGCAGGGGGCGTTGCGGCCGACCTTGCCCCAGGTGGAGGAATCTTCGGGATCGACTTCCGCCGCCGCCCGGCGGGAGCGGACCGGCGCTTCGGCAACCACCGCGTCGCCGTAATCGCCTTCGGGACCGGCGATTTCGCCGCCATCGGCGAAGGCCGGGTCCTGGTATCCCTCAACGGTCTCCGGCGCGTCGCGGTCGAAGATGCCCCCCATCTCGTCGATACCGGTCACCTGCAGCTCCATGTGGGCGAGTACCTGACTGACCCGCTCGTCGAGTTCGTCCAGCATGCCATTGAACATCTCGAAGGCCTCGCCCTTGTATTCGTTGAGCGGGTCCTTCTGGCCGTAGGCCCGGAGACCGATGCCCTGACGCAGATGGTCGAGGGAGAGCAGGTGCTCCTTCCACACCTGATCGAGAATCTGCAGGAGCAGGCTCTTCTCCACGTCCCGCATGATCTCCGGTCCCCAGGTCGCGGCCCTTTCGGCCATCTTGCGGTTGACCCGATCCAGGATGCGGTCCCTGACCTCGGCGTCGGCGACGCCTTCCTCCCGGGCCCACTCGGAGACCGGCAGATCGAGGCCGAATATGCGCTTCATCTCTTCGTGCAGCGCATCGGTTTCCCATTGCTCCTGATAGGCTTTTTCGGGGATGCACCGGCTAACCGTCCGGCTGACGACATTGGTCCGCATGTCCGCGATCGTGTTGGAGACGTCGGTGGAACTCATCAACTCCTTGCGCTGCTCGTAGATCACCTTCCGCTGGTCGTTCATCACGTCGTCGAACTTGAGCAGATTCTTCCGGATATCGAAGTTGCGCGCTTCGACCTTCTGCTGCGCTTTCTCCAGCGCCTTGTTGATCCACGGGTGGACGATCGCCTCGCCTTCCTGGAGGCCGAGCTTGGTCAGCATGCTCTCCATGCGCTGTGAGCCGAAGATGCGCATCAGGTCGTCTTCCAGCGAAAGGTAGAATTTCGATCCCCCCGGATCGCCCTGACGGCCCGACCGGCCCCGGAGCTGGTTGTCGATGCGCCGGCTTTCGTGGCGTTCCGTGCCGACGATGAACACGCCGCCGGCGTCCAGCACCACTTGCTTGCCGGCGGCGACGTCTTCCCGGACCTTCCGGGTCAGTTGTTCGTGCTTCGCTTCGTCGGCTTCGCCCTCAAGCTGCTGGCGGACCAGCATGTCGACGTTGCCGCCGAGCTGAATGTCGGTGCCGCGGCCGGCCATATTGGTCGCGATGGTGACCGCGCCCGGCGCGCCGGCCTGGGCGATGATGTACGCTTCCTGCTCGTGGTAGCGGGCGTTCAGCACCTGGTGCGGAATATTCTTCTTCTTCAACAGCTCGGAGATGTCTTCCGACTTTTCGATGGAGACCGTGCCGACCAGCACCGGCTGCTTTTTTTCCCTGCATTCTTCGATCAACTCGACGATGGCGTCGTATTTCTCCGCGGTCGAGCGATAGACCTCGTCGTCCCGATCGTCGCGGACGATGGGCAGGTTGGTGGGAATCTCGATGACTTCCAGTTTGTAAATCTCGGAGAATTCCCCGGCTTCGGTCATCGCCGTGCCGGTCATGCCGGCAAGCTTCGGGTACATGCGGAAATAGTTCTGATAAGTGATCGAGGCGAGGGTTTGGTTTTCCTGCTCGACGGTCACACCCTCCTTGGCTTCGAGTGCCTGGTGCAGACCTTCGGAGAAGCGGCGGCCTTCCATCATCCGGCCGGTGAATTCGTCGACGATCACGACCTGGCCATTGTGGACCATGTAGTCGGTATCGCGCTGGAACATGGTATGGGCGCGGAGTGCCTGATTGACGTGGTGAACCAGTGAAACATTGGCGTAGTCGTATAGATTGCCGTTTTGCAGCAACCCCGCCTCGTCCAGCAGCTGTTCGACATGCTCGGTGCCCGGATCGGTCAGGGTGACGGTGCGCGCTTTCTCGTCTTTTTCGTAGTCTTCCCCGATGAGATTCGGGATCACCTCATTCACCGCCGCGTACATATCCGACGATGCTTCGGCGGCGCCGGAAATGATCAGCGGCGTCCGTGCCTCATCGACCAAAATCGAGTCCACTTCGTCGACGATGGCGTAGTTGAATTCCCGCTGCACCATGTCTTCGAGGGTGAATTTCATGTTGTCCCGGAGGTAGTCGAAGCCAAACTCCGAGTTGGTGCCGTAGGTGACGTCGGCGTTGTAGGAGGCGCGCCGGTCCTCGTCGCTCATCCGGGGAACGACGACCCCGACCGAGAGGTCCAGCATCTCGTAAATCCTGCCCATCCACTCGGCGTCGCGGCGAGCCAGGTAGTCGTTGACCGTGACCACATGGACGCCCTTGCCTTCGAGGGCATTGAGATAGACCGGCATGGTGGCGACCAGCGTTTTGCCCTCACCGGTCTTCATTTCGGCGATCATGCCGTTGTGCAGCACGATCCCGCCGACCAACTGAACGTCGTAGGGGCGCTCGCCGAGGGCCCGCTTGGCCGCTTCACGCACCGTCGCGAAGGCATCGACCAGCAGCTCGTCCAGGCTCTCGCCCTCGGCGACGCGGCCTTTCAGCCAATCGGTGCGCGCCTTCAGTTCGGCGTCCGACAGGGCCTCCATGTCGGGCTCGAGACTGTTGATGGCGTCGACGGTGCTGCCGAGCCCTTTGACGTAACGGTCGTTGGCCGACCCGAATACGCGCCGGGCGAAAGCGTCAAACATGAATATTCCTCGGACGAGTCAGAAGTTTGGCGGTACGCACACCGCGCTGGCAAAGAGATATTGCCGGGACAGCGCCTTGTCAACGACCGGCATTTGCGCTCGCATCCTTGTGTGATGCGGCCATTTCGGCCATGGAGTAGTGTAAGGGAACGGTTCCTTGCCCCCGAACGCGATGCCAGGGGTCTGAAACCGAACGGGATTAGCATCGCAGGATCGAAATATGCGCAAATTCGCTCTCGCAGCGGCTGTCGTGGTTCTCTACGCCGGGCTGGCGTTGCCGCAATTGTCTACGACCGCGAAAGCCGCCGATGATCCGGTGGTCGCCGTCGTGAACGGTTATGAAATTCTTATGTCGGACATTTTGAACCGGCGCCAGCAGTTGGGCCCCCAGGCCCAGCAGTACCCCATTCATCTCCTGTTCAACCTGATTCTGCAGGACATGATTTCCGTCCGGCTGGTGGCTGACGAAGCCCGCAAACAGGGGTACGACAAGGAGTCCCAGGTCCGCCGCACCGTGTCCCAGATCGAGGACCAGATCCTCCAGCAGGAGCTGATGTCCCGCTACGTGAAGGACAACATGACCGATGACGCGGTGAAGGCCCGATATGACCGGTTCTTGAAGGAAAATCCGCCGCTCGACGAAGTTCGGGCCCGCCATATCCTCGTCGAGACCGAAGAGCAGGCCCGCGCGGTCATCGTCCGCGTCGGCAAGGGAGAGGATTTCGGCAGACTGGCCCAGGAAGTCTCGACCGGGCCGTCCGGGAAGGTCGGCGGCGATCTCGGCTATTTCACCCGTGAGAAAATGGTGCCCGAATTCTCCGCCGCCGCTTTTGAGATGCGGCCGGGTGACGTCACCAAATCACCCGTGAAGACCCAATTTGGCTGGCACGTTATCAAGATCGAGGACCGCCGCACCCAGGAAGCGCCGAGTTACGCCCAGGCCGAGGGCCAGATGCGCGAACAGGTGCAGGAGCAGCTGAAACAGGAGTACGTGAGCGAGTTGCGCGAGAAAGCCAAGGTGGAAACCTACGGACCCGAAGGGCGTCCCGATCCGAAATAAAGAAGACGCCGCGGCGCATCCGCTGGACGGCGGTCGCGGCTTTGATTAAAAGGAGGGCGCCGCGGCAGCGGCGCTTTTCTTTTGAGTGGCCTTGAACCAATGACCGATAAATCACCCCAGATTTCTCCGTTGGCGCCGGAGAAATTTCCGGACATGCCGGCCGTCGGCGGCGTGCGGATGGCGTCGGCCGCGTGCGGCATCAAGCACCGGGAGAGGCTCGACGTGCTGCTGGTCGAACTGCCGGACGGCACCGACGTGGCCGGCGTCTTTACCCGGTCGAAAACCGCCGCGGCGCCCATTGATTGGTGCCGCGGCGCGCTTGCCTCGGGACAGGCCCGGGGGCTGGTGGTCAATTCGGGCAACGCCAATGCGTTTACCGGCAAGGCGGGATCGGACGCGGTCGCGGCGATGGCCGGCGCCGCGGCGGAGGCCATCGGCTGCGACGCCGATAAGGTGTTTATCGCCCAGACCGGCGTCATCGGCGAGCCCATCGATGTCGGAAAGGTGACGCCTGCCCTGGGCGGGTTGGCGCAGAATTTCGGCAGCGACTGGGAAGCGGCGGCCCAGGCCATCACCACCACCGATACCTTCCCCAAGGGCTGCGCCCGTCAGGTGGAGATCGACGGCACAACCGTGACCATCGCCGGGATCGCCAAGGGTTCGGGCATGATCGCGCCTGACATGGCGACCATGCTGTCGTTCGTCTTTACCGATGCGGCGATCCCCCACGGCGTGCTACAGCATCTCCTGGAGAGCGCGGTCAACAGGAGCTTCAACAACATCTCCGTCGATTCCGACACCTCGACCAGCGACACCGTCCTGCTCTTCGCCACCGGCCGGGCGGAGCACAAGTGGGTCGCACAGGCCGGCGATGCGCATCTCCGGGAATTCCGGGGTGCCCTCGACGAGGTGTGCCTCGACCTCGCCCATCAGATCGTCCGGGACGGGGAGGGGGCGGCCAAGTTCATCGAAATCACCGTGACCGGCGCCGAGGACGACCGGGCGGCCAAGGTGGTGGGCCGCGCCATCGCCGATTCGCCCCTGGTCAAAACCGCCATCGCCGGCGAGGACGCCAACTGGGGCCGGATCGTCATGGCGGTCGGCAAGGCCGGCGAGGCGGCCGACCGGGACAGGCTCGCCATCACCATCGGCGGCATCGCCGTCGCCCGGGACGGCGTCGCCGTGGACGGCTACGACGAGGTCCCGGTGGCGGCCCACATGAAGGGCGACGAAATCGATATCGACGTGGATCTCGGCGTCGGGTCCGGCCGGGCGACGGTCTGGACCTGCGACTTGACCCACGGCTACATCTCCATCAATGCCGATTACCGGACCTGATCCCTCCTGCCTGGAGGCCGAGCGCCGGACCCGGTCCGGTTTGGCGCCGACCCTGCTGGTTTCGGCGGCGGCCCTGGTGGATGCCGACGGCCGGGTCCTGCTGGCCCGGAGGCCCGAGGGCAAGATCATGGCCGGGCTGTGGGAATTCCCCGGCGGCAAGGTGGCCGACGGCGAGACCCCCGAGGCGGCGTTGATTCGCGAACTGAAGGAAGAACTCGGCCTGGACGTCACCGAAAGCTGCCTCGCGCCCATCGCCTTCGCCTCGCACGCCTATGACGATTTCCATCTCCTGATGCCGCTGTTCGTTTGCCGGGTGTGGCAAGGGACGCCGGCCCCGACCGAGGGACAGGCGTTGAAATGGGTGTTCCCGAACCGGATGGGGGACTATCCCATGCCGCCGGCCGACGAACCCTTGGTGGCCCTGCTCTGCGATTTGTTGTGACCATGGAACCGGCGCTTCTCTTCGATCTCGATGGGACGCTGACCGACCCCAAATTGGGGATCACCAACTGTATTCGTCACGCCATCGAGAAAATGGCCATCCCGGTCGATCCGGCGGATGACCTGACCTGGTGTATCGGTCCGCCGCTCCATGAGAGCTTCGACGCCATGATGCCGGACGGCGCGCCGGCCGAGATCGACCGCGCCATATCCCTTTACCGGGAGCGGTATCACGGCATCGGCATCTTCGAGAACCAACTGTGCGACGGGATTGAAGCGGCAGTCGAAGAGTTTCAGCGCGCCGGCCATCTGATGCTGGTCGCGACCACCAAACCGCACATTTACGCCGACCGCATCGTCGACCATTTCGGCCTCCGGCGGTATTTCCCGCGGGTGTACGGCTCGGAGCCGGACGGGACACGGGCGGAGAAACGCGACCTGCTGGCCCACATCTTCGCCTCGGAAGGGATCGACCCCGCGAATGCGGTAATGATCGGTGACCGGCGCCACGATATTGCGGGCGCCCGGGCCCACGGCGCGAAATCCATCGGCGTCCAATGGGGCTACGGATCCGATGAGGAACTCACCCAAGCCGGCGCCGACCGTCTGGCCGCTCACCCGTCGGAGCTTGCGGTCGCGCTCAAGAATCTTTGATGCGGGCGCTGCCTGTATTGCGGCGCCAAAATGCTTTGCTAGAGTGCGATCCGACCCTAGGATGGCGCCCGCTTTAGGGAGAGAAACGTGGACGACACCGTTACAGCCCCGGTCACTGCCCCAGCCGCCGCTCCGGACACCGCTCCGGTCACCGCATGCGTGATGATCATCGGCAACGAGGTGCTGTCCGGGCGCACCGAAGACGCCAACCTGAACTGGCTCGCCACCCGTCTGACCGCCATGGGCATCCGGCTCGCCGAGGCCCGGGTCATCCCGGACGACGAGGACGTCATCATCGCCGCCGTCAACGAAGCGCGGGAGAAGTACGCTTACGTTTTCACCACCGGCGGCATCGGCCCGACCCATGACGACATCACCGCGCTTTGCGTCGCCAAGGCCTTCGGGACGGAGCTGGAGCGCCGGCCCGAAGCGGTGAAATTGCTCGAAGAGCACATGGGCAGGGACCGGCTGAACGAGGCCCGGCTGAAGATGGCCGAGGTGCCCATCGGCTCCGCCCTGATCGACAATCCGGTGTCCAAGGCGCCGGGCTTTCGGATGGGCAACGTCTATGTGATGGCCGGTGTGCCCTCGATCATGCGGGCCATGTTCGACGGGATCGCCGGCGACCTGAAGGGCGGCGCGAAGATGCTGTCCAAGACCGTCGTCGCCTACCTGCCCGAGGGCACCGTCGCCGAGGGATTGGGCCGGGTTCAGGACGATCACCCCGATACCGAGATCGGATCGTACCCGTTCTACAAGGCCGGCAAGTTCGGCTGTTCCCTGGTTACCCGGGCCACCGATCCCGGCGAATTGGACGCGGCGGCCGAGGACATCCGCCGGATGATCCGCGATCTCGGCGGCGAGCCCCATGAGGATGACGGCTCGGAGATGCCGCCCGGTTGAGGCCTAGCCCGCCTTGCGGGCCCTGATCCAAACGAAGTGGACCACCAGGGCGGCGCCGACGGCGAGGGTGCCCTGGCCCGCGCGGCTGAACCATTCCGCCGTCCCGCCGCTCGTGACCGCCGACATCACCACCGGCGAGAGGAACTGAGCCAGGAACACCGCCATGGTGAGGCCGGACGTCGCCCGCCCGCGGATATGAGGGGCCGCGTCCTCGAGGATCAGCCCGACCAAAGCGGGGAACATCAGTCCCACGCCGGCGCCGGACAGGATCATGCCGCCGACTATCACCGGCAGCCCGGCCGCCGATCCGACGATCGTCAGCCCTGCGCCGAGCAACAGGAATGTCAGGGTGATCGACGTGCGCTCGGACAGGATTTGGCGGATGCGGCCGTAAAGGGTGGCGATCACCGCCGAGGTCAGGTTGGCGCACGCGATGGTGAGCGCCGCGGTCGAGGGCCCGGGCGCGCCGGTCTCCCGGAGCAGGAAGGGCAGCTGCACCGGGATAACGTAGAACGCCACCATGGCGACGAAGACGGCGGTATAGGCGGCGGCGAACAGTTTCCAGGGGATACCGCCGGCCGCCTTGCGGGCCGCGGCGTCCTGCCGCTCGCGGATGTGGGGCACCAGGAAGAACAGGGTCGGCAGGAGGATCACCGGGACCGCGTAGATGGCGAAGGGCAGCCGCCAGCCGATTTCGGCCAGGAAACCGCCGCCGGTGATGTAGATCATGCCGCCGAGCGACATGGCGGCCGACTGCCAGCCCAGAACCCGGTTGCGCTGCCGGCCCTCGTAACAGCCGCCGATCAACGAGATGGCGCCGGTGAGGATTCCCGCCACCGAAATGCCCAGCAGCGCCCGGCCGATCAGAATGTCGATCAGGCCGTCCAGGAACAGCCCGGACGAGCCGGCAAGGATATAGATCACCGCCGAGACGGCCAGTACCGGCTTGGCTCCCGATTTGTCGGTGAGGTATCCGGCCAGCGGCGAGGCCAGCACGATGAACAGGCCGGGCATGGTCAGCGAAAGCTGGGTCAGGAACCGGGCATCGGGCAGGCTCTTGAAATGCTCGGCGATGGCCGGCAGCGCCGGCGCGATGGTGGCGCCCGACATGACGGTGAGGGTGCTGGCGCCGAGCAGCGTGGCGAGCAGAAGCGCCTGGCCGAAGGCGCTCGAAGGGAGTTGGACGGGGCGGCCGGAAGACATGGCGCACCCTCGCTTGCCCGATTAACCCGGGCAAGCACAAACTCGGCAATCCTCCGCTGGGTGAGGGCGAGGGCCATGGAGGGGGCGGACACTCACTTAACTGGTATCCAACGAATGCAGCCCTATAATGCGCCGCGATTCCAACTCGCCCAAAATTGGGCGGAAACCGCACTCGCCCAAAATTGGGCGGAAACGCATGCGTGCCCGCGTGGCGGAATTGGTAGACGCAAGGGACTTAAAATCCCTCGGCCCTTGGGCTGTCCCGGTTCGAGTCCGGGCGCGGGCACCAGACCTACATTGGCGAAAGCCGAAATGGTGTGATATTCCGTTGACCGTAAGGTCGAGGTGATTCGAGTACCTCCCCGTCCGCACAATTGCTGGTAAACCTCATGGCCAAAGAAGAGAAGTCAAAGCAAACAATTGTAGATGCTGCCCTGTCGAAAATGGCTGAGGAGTTTAGCGAGAACTCAGAAGGTGCGGGCGCGTCACTCGATAGAACGGCGAAATTCCTATCGGGAACCGTGGAGGTCGTTGTGACCTCGCCACTTCTCATACCGCAGGGCTACAAGAAAATTGTCGATGTCATGAAGCCCAAAATTGATGAGCGAGTGGCAAAAATACCCGAGGGAGAATTGGTTGAGCCAGAGTTAGCAATTGCCGGTCCAGCGCTTGAGGCAATGCGGTTCACGGTGGACGAAGAAGAGATCGCCAATCTTTTTGCCGAATTATTGGTAGCTTCGATGGATGCTCGCCGGAAGGGGCGCATCCATCATTCGTTTGTCGAAATTGTAAAACAACTGTCGCCTGGGGATGCACGAATTTTAAAGGTCCTATACCGACGCATAAATTGGCCTGTGGTTCATCTGCAATCGGTGCATCCAGAGACAAATGGATACGATTATGTTTTGTACAATTTCTCCAATATTGGGTACGAGTGTGGACTAGATCCGCTTGGTCCGGTGCAGGTGTATCTCGATAACCTATGCCGTTTAGGTCTAGCTGAAATACCGCAGGCTGGACAACTCCTGCCTCCGACTTTGTACGAAAAGATCGAAAATTTAGATGAGCTATCGCCGTTTATCGAGGAAGTTGAATCCAGAGGCCTCAAACCTAAATTTGAACGCACCGGAATTCGCCTAACGCAGTTCGGCCACGCTTTCCGTGAGATTTGTCTGCCCTCGGCGGACTAAAAGTTCATTGAAGTAGGACTTAGCGCCAATTGTTGCGTATTCGCATGTTGGAGCGGCGACAAGGGCCGTAAGCCACTGACGATGAACATAAAATTATTACCGCAACAGTCCTAAAATCCCTCGGCCCTTGGGCTGTCCCGGTTCGAGTCCTCTCCCGGTCGTGGAGACGACCTAGACTCTGCGCTCGAAACCTTACAGTCTGACTCAAAACTCCTGAGCGGTTTTTCTTGCAACAAGGCGTGCGGATCTTCGGATGGCGGCGATGAGCGTCCAGGCATCCGCCGATGCGATTGTTTTTTCCCAGTCCTTTGCCAAGCGACGGCAGCGCCCGAGCCAGGCGAAGGTGCGCTCTACCACCCAGCGGCGGGCGATGACGACAAAGCCCGTGACACCGGGTGGGCGCTTCACGATCTCGATTGTCGGGCCATCGATTGAGGCCATTGCGTCACGAAGTTTGTCGCCTGAGTAGCCACCGTCGGCAAAAATGTGGGTCAGGCTCGAATAGGTTTCGAGGGCCTGCGCGATTACGATGGATGCCCCGTCGCGGTCCTGGATGTCTGCGGCATGGGTGATCAGCCCCAACAGGTTTCCGTCTGTGTCGGTTACGATGTGACGCTTACGCCCCTTGATCTTTTTGCCCGCATCGTAGCCACGCGGGCCGCCACTCTCGGTCGTCTTGACCGATTGACTGTCGATGATCCCAGCTGTGGGCGTGGCCTCCCGCCCCGTCAGCATACGCGCCGCCACGACAAGCGCATCGTTCAGAATGTCCAGTACACCGCTGTCGCGCATTTGGTAGAAATAGTACTGCACGGTCGTGAACGGCGGAAACTCTTTGGGCAGCATGGACCATTGGCAGCCCGTGGCCGCGATGTACTGGATCGCATTCCACACAGAGCGCATGCAAGTCCGCCGCGGGCGCCCCGTTTTAGCCCTCTCGGGCATAAAATGTTGGATCAAAGCCCATTCCGCGTCGGTCACATCGCTTGCATAACGGAGTCCGCGACGGTCATAGTCAGGGCGCGTGATTTCAGTCCAAGGCATAACTTCCTCCACGGTGGCAACTCGGAAGAAGCATAAAGGACTGAAATCACTCAAATTAGTTTTCGGTTGGGCTCTTAGAAAACTATCGGATAGTCAGCAGAGTTAATTTCTCTTGTTATAGTTGACCAATGATATGAGTTGGCACCATCCTGAAGAAGAGAAACGAAGGGAGGCAACATGTCGCTGCCAGATTACTTGAAGGCCGGAGAACCCTCACGGCTCATACCGGTCATTTCAGATACCCGCAAGGAACAGAGAGCCACTTCCGTATTGCTGGCAGTCTTGACAGTTGTGCCAGAGTTTGCCGATCGGCTATTTGCGCCGCTCGGCCATCGGGTGGGCAAGCGATCAACGGTAAATTCGTTCACAGAGGTTGTGTTGCATAAGGGCCTTCATCCCGAAAAAGACCGGCCTGATGGGCTCCTTGAATTAGTGACAGGTAAACGAAAATGGATTGCTCTCATTGAGGCGAAAATTGGCTCGGCCCAACTTGAGAAAGAGCAGATCGAGAGATATCTCCAGCTTGCCCGAGACAATGAACTGAACGCCGTAATCACTATTTCGAACGAATTTGCCACCCGGCCGACCCACCACCCGTTGACGATATCCAAGGTGCTGACCCGCCGGGTCGATTTATTTCACTTGTCGTGGACAAGCATTTTTACCGACGCGGTGATATTGCACGAGAACTCTGCAATTTCCGATCCCGATCAGGCGTATTTGCTAAGAGAATTCATTCGATTTCTGTCTCACGACTCAGTCGGCGTGACCGGGTACAAAAATATGCCAGCGCGCTGGAAGGAGGTTGTGGACCGTGTTGTCACTGGTGACCGGCTCAGCCCACGGGCTGATGAGACCGAGGAAATTGTTGGTGGGTGGCATCAGGAGATGAGAGATCTTGCACTCATTATGAGTAGGGATCTTGGCGAAGCTGTTCAACTTCGCATGTCCAGAGCGCACTCCAATGACCCTGATTCGAGAATGAAGCGGGATATTGGACTTCTTTGCAGAGATGCAATATTGCGTTCCAGGTTGATCATTCCTAATGCCGCATCAGAGTTGACCGTCATTGCAGATTTGCGTGCGAGGACGTTGACTGCTTCAATGACTGTCGACGCTCCCACCAATATAAAGCGATCAACCGCGCGTCTCCGTTGGCTGCTGCGGCAAATTAAGACCGTTGATCCTACGCATGTTTTCGTCACAACAATCTGGCCGTCGCGGGCGCCAAACACGGTACTTCCGTTACAGGCCCTTCGTGAAAATGATGCAGTTTTGCAGGGCGGTGGAAAAGGCACCGCTCCCAGGGCGTTTGAAGTATCTATCAAGATGGACGGAGGCCGTAGGTTCGGTGGACGAAAGACGTTTATTGAGGATGTCGAAAACTTGGTGCCCGAATTTTACGAGCGTATCGGTCAGCACCTCAGGGCTTGGCAACCAACACCACCGAAACCAATCAAGTCGGATTCTTTAGAAGAAGCGTCAGAACCTGAGGTCAGCACCACAGTGTCGGTCACGCCTGGCAATGAGTACACGAGCCTATTGGACGTGCCTCCATTCTTGAGACGTCTTCCAAGTTCAATGGATTGAGAACTCACCGGCTAGAACAGCCAGGTCGGGAAGCCCTTGGGCGCGACCTCGATCACCCATTCGGGCAACAGCGCCTGGAACCAGAACAGGTGCAGGGTGTGCTCGTAGAACACCACCAGCACGGCGTAGCCGGCGAGCGCGTAGCCGCCCGAGAGCTTGCGGGAATACTCGCCCCATCTCCTCAGGTAGAGATACATGAGGATCGGCAGGGCGAACTTCTGGCCGATAACCAGCATGGCCAGCACCATGGCGACCAGATAGGCGAAGAACATCACGCCGCGGCCGAGCAGCGCCTTTTCGCGGGCCTCCCGCCACGCCGCGCCGATCCCCGCATGTTCGATCACCGCACCCCGCACGGCGCGCAGTTCCGAGATCACGATCAGCAGGACGAAGGCGAGCCCGGGAAGGGCGAATGTGGCGGGGAACTGACGGATCGAGCGCGGCCACTCGGCGGATTCGATGGGCGCCCAGATGAAGAATGCCAGCAGCGGCACCGAGACCATCAGCGAGACCAGCGGGTTCCGCTCCCGGCCCTCGCCCTGCTGGATGGTCCCCTGGCTCCGGGTCGAGATGATGCCGCGGGCCGACAGATA
Organism: Rhodospirillales bacterium; assembly: GCA_965213765.1. Lineage (GTDB taxonomy): Bacteria > Pseudomonadota > Alphaproteobacteria > Rhodospirillales > UBA2165 > JAJDXO01. Next base: position 4,158,805 of record OZ243926.1, read on the forward strand.
GATCGTCAAAATGATCAGCGCGATGATGATCAGCACGATGGGCCGGTCGAGCCAGCCCCAGCCGTCATGCACCCGCCAGGCGATGTTGAACTTGTTCTCCATGATGTCGCCGAGGATCAGCCCCAGCACCAGGGGCGGGCGGGACCACCCGGACCGCTTCATCAGATAGCCGAGGATGCCGAAGAAGATCAACGAGATCCAGTCGCCCAGCGACGCGCCGCCGAGCCATGACCCCATGAACACGAAGAACAGAACGCCGGGCACGATCAGGTGGCCGGGCAGGAAGGCGACCCGCGCCACCTGCCGGGACCAGAACATCAGGACGCCCGCGACCAGGAGGTTGGCGACGACGATGGTCCACACCATGGAGAAGGTGATGTGGGCGTCCTTGGTCAGCATGTCGGGGCCCGGCCGCAGACCCTGGATCATCAGGGCGCTCAACAGGATGGCGACGCCGACGCCGCCCGGAATGCCGAACGCCACCGCCGGGATCAGCGCGCCGCCCTGGGTCGCGTTGTTGGCGGCTTCGGGGCCGATGACGCCCCGGATGTCGCCCTGGCCGAATTTGGAGCGGTCCTTGGCGCTTTGCACCGCATGGCCGTAGGCCAGCCAGTCGACGATCGCCGCGCCGAGGCCGGGGAGAATGCCGATATAGCTGCCCAAGGCCGCGCAGCGGACCGCCAGCCATTTATGGGTCCAGGCATCCTTGATGCCCCGCAGGATGCCGCCGCCCTTGGCCTGGTCCTTGGGCACCCGCGAGATGGAGGTGTCCTTCAAGGCCAGCTCCATGAGCTCGGGGATGGCGAAGATGCCGAGCACCACCGGCAGGAAGGGCAGACTGTCGATCAGGTAGTCGGTGCCCAGGTTGAAGCGGGGAATGGGCACGGTGTCGCCGGTCCCGACGGTGGACAGCGCGACGCCGAAGCAGCCGATGGCGAGCCCCTTCAGCACCGAGCCGCCGGTCAGCGAGCCCACCATGGATAGGCCCAGGACGCCGAGCATGAATATCTCCGGCGCGTTGAAGGCGAGGATGATGGGCAGCACCAGGGGGATCGAGACGGCGAGGATGAAGGCGCCGAACACGCCGCCGAACGCCGAGACGGTGAACGCCGCGCCGAACGCCCGGGATGCTTCGCCCTTCATGGCGAGCGGGTGGCCGTCGAGGATGGTGGCTTGCGACGCGGCGGTGCCGGGCACCCCCAATAGCACCGAGGCGATGGTATCGCTGGTGGCGGTGACCGAGACCATGGCCAGCAGCAGCGCGAACGCCGGCACCGGGTCCATCTCGAAGGTGAACGGGATCAGGATCGAAAGCCCGATGATGCCGCCGAGCCCCGGCACCGCGCCGAGCCAGGCGCCGATGGCGACGCCGAGCACGATGACGCCGATGGTCGGCCACTGAAATACCAGGGTCAGCCCCTGGATGAAGGCGTCGAACATCAACCGGTCCTAGGGATCTTGGTCAAAATGAACCGGCCCCCGCGATCGTCACGAGGGCCGGGTCATGGCCGGTTCTACTGCTTCTGGAAGGACGCGATGCGGTCTTTCCAGAATTTGGCGATCTTGGGATCGACGTTGGCCAGCGTTTTAAGCTGTTTCTCGCCGGCCTCGACCGGAATGTACTTCATCACCTGGCCGATGGCATTCCCCATCCGGTCGAGCACTTCCGGATCGGTCGCCGCGCTCTTGAAGCCGATGCGCAGATCGCGGACCGCCTCGGCATTGGTCTTCGGCGGCGCGAAGATGCGCATGCCGCCGCCGAAGGTGACCGAGGTGTAGAACTTGAAGGCATCCCAGGTCGGCCCCGACGGCGCCTTGCCGTGCACCTTCTTGTAGACCTGCTGGAAGGACGGGATCTTGTAGCGCGGATCGGGCGAGAAGTTGCCGTTGGTGTCCATGACGTCGAGGTGGTAGAGCCCGACGATGATCCCCTTGTCGGCCATGGTGGGCTTCAGGTTCTTGAACCATGAGCCCATGGAGAAGCCGGTGAAGTGGGTTTCCGCCGCCTGGATCGAGGTCTTGATCGACGGCACGTTGCGGAAGCCCGATACATAGTCGTACTTCACGCCCAGCAGATCGAGGGTGATCATGGCGTTGACGTCGGAGCCGTGGATCGGGTTGCGCCCGGCATATTTGAGGCCGGTCGCCTTGAACAGATCCGAAGCGGTCTTGACGCCGCCTGGCGCCAGATCGTGGCGGGCCAGCACCATGCCGGGACCGCCCTGCAGGCCGGCGATATAGATCAGGTCCTGGTACTTGAACCGCATGCCCGGCTGTCCGGCCAACTGGGCCGCCACCTGGAACGGGTTGAAGCCGATGGTCTTGCCGTCCGGCCGCGCCTTGTGGGTGATGAAATTCATCGCCTTCATGGTCGCCGCGCCCGGCATGTTCTGGACGATCACCTTGGGATTGCCCGGAATATGTTTCTCCAGATGCTGCGACAGGAACCGCGCGATGGTGTCGGTGCCGCCGGGTCCGAACCCGACGATCAGTTTGACGGTCTCACCTTTGAAGTATTGGGCCTGGGCCGGCGGTGCGCTCAATGCGACCGCCGCCACGCCGAGAGCAATGGCAGTAAAGGTCTTGGTCTTCATCGTTAACCTCCCCGGTTAAATTTCGGTTGATGTCGGATGACGGCTTCGTTACGGCCGACTGTCATCCCGCTCCGCGCCGCTAGGGCCCGGAAGGTGCGTTACTCATACGTTCGTCTCTTAGTCTCTCCAAAAATGCGGAAAATCCGTCGTTGGCGCCGGCGGGCGCCCGGAACATGGTGGCGAAAATGGCGACCAGCCACGGAATCTGTTCCTCGAAATCGATCATCGGATGAATGTTCTTCTTGCGATCCGCTTCATCCAAGGCGGCACGCGCCGCGGCCGAGGAGAAATCGTGTACCGCGCACCACATGATGGTGAACCGCCGGCGTGCCTCTTCCCGGGGCAGGTGCGATTGATCTCCCGTGATCATATCCAGATATCGCTGGTCGGTGGCCGCCGCCAGTTCGCCGAGCGGCGAAGCGTTCGGCCAGCTGTTCTCGTTGACCACCCACGCGCGAAGACGGGCAAATCGATACCGCGCTTCTTCATTGCCGAGTTCGGGGCTGATCAGCGTCGACATAAAGGCATAGATTATCTGTTCCAATAGCGGAGGCCGGTCATCCGCAACGCGGCATTGCTCAAGCTTCTCAATTCGCAATCTGGAAATCTGTTGCGCCCTGCGCCTGATCACCCGGCGAAACAGGTCTTCCTTGGTCTTGAAGTGATAGTGGATGGCGCCGTTGGCGACCCCGGCTTCGGCAATGATGTCGCGGAGCGAGGCACCCTCGAAACCCCGCGCGGCGAAGGTTTTTTCGGCCGCATCCAGGATCCGTTCGACGGATCGCTGCGAGTCGGGCCGTAATTTCTGCGTATCGTCCATGCCGGGTTGGTCCCCGTAATTCGCGACCACGAACAGCCTCCAGTTACCTAAAGTTTGGTTGCTCGACCAATTTATGTCAACTGGATACGGCCTAAAAACGCGACATTCACTGATTTTCACATTGAATTTTGGTCGTTCGACCAATTATAGTTTCGCCAACCGGTATCCGAAGCCGTTGGAAGTTCACTGGGGAGGGCGCGCCGCCGGCGCGCGGCTTGGGCATGACTGTCACGACCACGTCCGTTTCCACCGACGTTCTTATCGTAGGCTCCGGTTCCGCCGGGGCCATGGCGGCAATCAAGGGGCAAATGGCCGGAGCCGACGTCCTGGTCGTGACCAAGGGGCCATATCCGTCGGGCAACACGACCAAGGCGGCCGCCGGTTACGCCGCGGCGTTCGGCCATTCAGACCCGCGCGACTCCATAGAGGTCCATTTCGGTGACGTGGTGCGCAACGGCATCGGATTGTGCAACGAGGTGATGGTCAAGACCTGGGTCGACAGCATTTGCGCCCTCACCGACGAAATGCGGGATTGGGGTATCGACCTTATCTTCGACGGCGACAAATATCTTCAGCGGCCGTGGGAGGGGCATACCTATCCGCGGATGGTCCACCATCATTGGACGACCGGCAAGTACCTGATGAAGTGCCTCGGCGCCAAGGCCGAGGCGATGAATCTCAAGGCCTTGAGCCACACCATTATCGGCGGGCTGTTCAAGGACGGCGAGCGCGTCTCCGGGGCCTGGGGCGTCAACTACCGCACCGGCGAGGTGTACATCATCCGGGCCAAGGCGGTGATCATGACCACCGGCGGCTACGGCTCCCTTTATCCGGTGGGCGACAATGTGGGCGCGGCGACGGGCGAAGGCTACGCCATCGCCTTCGATGCGGGCGCCGAAATGCTGGGAATGGAATTCGGCCATTACCTGCCGACGCCGGTCTACCCTGAGAAGATGCGGATCAAATCCGTATTCGCCGGTTACACCAACGGCCTGGTCAATGAAGCCGGCGCCAAACTGCGCAACAACGAAGGGCGCGAATTCTTCTATGACAAGTTCCCCGAGACCGGCGCCACAAAGCTCAAAATGGAGGAATTGACCCGCTACATCGGCGAGGAGAACCTGAAGGGCGGCGGCGGCCCGCATGGCGGCGTCTTCTTCGACGTCTCCGACGTTCCCGAAGAGTTCAGGTCCAATCCCCGCTATGCGCGGGTGTGGCAATTGGCCGACCGGGCGGGCTACGACCTTTGCGCGACCCCCATTGAGCTTATTTGTTATCCCCATGATCTCGTGGGCGGCATCAAAATCACGATCGACGGCGAAACCAATGTGCCGGGCCTTTATGCCGCCGGCGAAGCGACAGGCGGTTCCCACGGTGCCAGCCGGTTCGGCGGCTCGGCCCTGTCGGATTGCCTGGTGTTCGGGGCGCGGGGCGCCGCCAAGGCGGCGAGTGAAGCCGGAAAACTCAACACCCATCCCTCGGTCGCCGAGGCCGATATCGCGGCGGTCCGCGACAAGCTCGCCGGCTGGATGGGACGCGGCAAGGGCATCGATCCCGGCGAGATCCTGGAGCGCAACAGCCACGTCGCCAACATGCACCTCAACGTGGTGCGGTCGGAGGACAGCATCCGCCAAGCCTTCGCCGAATTGGACGATATCGCGGCCAACGCCATTCCGGATATTTCCACCACCGGCGGCGATGATAAGGAAGTCGCTGGCAAAATCCGGCAAGCCGTTGAAGCCGAGGGTCAGATCACGCTGTGCCGGCTGCTGGGGACAGCCTCGCTGGAGCGCACCGAGAGCCGGGGCGGGTATTTCGGCGGCGCCTACCGGCTCGAATATCCCGACCAGGATGACGAGAACTGGCTCAAGAATGTGGTCCTGCGCAAGCAAAACGGCGGCATTGCCGTGTCCCATGATGCCGTGGTGAAATTACCCGGAGGTTATACGCCGGCCATGGAGAAGGCGATGTCCACGGCATGGGCGGTGCCCGAGGGTGAGGAAGAAGATTATTCGGTCACCGAATAAGCGGCCGGTCGGTCGCCGCGAGGCGGCTTAGCGAGGGAGGAAGACCGTGGCACGTTACGAAGTCACCATGGAAAACAACATCGTTGTCGACATTTCCAAAATCGGCGGTGACGAGGACGACGAGGAGATGCTCGGCATCGAATGGGCATTGGCGGAAGTCCGCGAGACCTATAACCACTCCAAAGTCGTGACGGCGTCATTCACCCTGGCGAACGAAGACGAGGTTGACGATTTTCTCGACTCGATTCCCGACTATTTCGAAGACGGCCATGATACGGGCGTCGACGGGTGGCGCGACTTCCGGGAAAGACTAGGCGCGAACTAGGAGACAAAATTGAGCGAGGTATTGAGGGCGGATTGGTTCGATTTGGCCGGCGGCAACAAGGATGCCTTCTGGGGCTGGCTGCACGAGACCTTCCTGCCGGGTCTGCAATCCGCGTCGGGCGTCGCCTGGGTCGGGCATTACGACATCATCGAGCAGCCCGACCGGCCCTACATCGAAGGTGCCCCGGTAAAGGTGGAAACCGACGATCCGGACGTGCCGACGGGCTGGCAGAACGTCATCCTCACCGCCGCCACATCGCCGGAGACCTTCTTCGGCAAGGGCAGTGCGGTAGAGGCGCTGCACCAGGCACATGCCGCCAAGCTGGAGGAACGCCTCAATCACCGCTGGGCGGTATTCATCGAAGAACAGGTCGTCAATTCGCCCGAACTGCGGGCCTCGCCCTATGGGATGGGACCACCGCCGGCGATGCAACTCGGCAATTTCAATACCCGCACTTGGGAGGACGGCTTCGAGCTCGCCCGTTGGTATCGGGCTGAGCGCTTCCCCCGGGTCTCCGTCTCCAGGGGTATGATCCGCGGCCGAAAGCTCCAATCCATCGCCGGCTGGTCGAAGCATGGCGTGCTGTGGGAAGGGACCGGGCTTGCCAATGACGATTTCTCTTTCGAGCCCCGCTTCGTCGAGGCCGACCGCGACGAAAACTGGACCGGGCGGCACGTGCTGGAATACGTCATCCACGCGCCCAACAGTCCGAACGCCGGGCGGCGGGTGTGGCCCAAGGTCGAATAGATTCAATCAGGGAGGGAAGTATGAGCGACGCGCGGCTCGATCACGAACGGGGCCTCGAGGTCCTGAAGGAAATCGGATGGGGCGACACCCCTATGGCGCCGATCAAGGCGGCCGACGAGCAGTTCTGGGAACTGACGGTCGGGCACCTGTTCGGCAATATCTGGGATCGGCCCGGCCTGTCGAAACGGGACCGGGAGATGGTGACGCTCGCGACCCTCATTGCGCTCGACCGCACGCAGGGAATGCGGCCCCATCTGCGGAACGCCCGGGCCCTCGGGATCACCCAGGACGAGATTCGCGAGGTGATCATCCAGGTCATGCACTATGCGGGCTGGTCCTGCGGGGCGCACGCGATCACCGCCCTCGCGGAAGCGATGAAGGAAGAAGCCGGCAGTTCGTAATTTTTTTGGCAAAGGAGAACGCGATGGCACGGGTCAGCTTCATCGAAGAAGACAACGCGCCCGATCACCTCAAGGCACACCTCGACATCAACGGCCGGGCCCTTGAGGCCATGTTCGGCAAGCGCGGCGCAAACATCAACTCGGGCAAGTTAACGGCGCACATTCCGCTGATTTCACGCTGGCTGTTTCCGCTGATCGCGTCCATGCAGCGGAACGGCGCCGGCAGCATTCTGCCGGCCAAGATCAAGACCCTGGTGGATATCAAGACCAGCACGGTCAACGACTGCGCCTACTGAATTGATCACAACGAGTCGCTTGGTCAAGTGCAGGGGTGGCGGATGAGGAACTGGTGGTGCTGCGGTCCGACGACTACATGGCGTCCGACCTGTTCACCGACCGGGAAAAGGCGGCGATCCTGTGGGCTGAGCATGTGACCCTCAATACCGCCAAATTCCGTGACGATGTCTTTGAGCAGGTGGCGGCGGTGTTCTCCGAGGCCGAGATCGTCGAGCTCACCACGCTCAGCGCGTTCCGCAACATGCGCAACCGGATGCACGATTCATTGCAGATCGATCTCGATCCGCCGTCGGGCGCGGCCGCCGTCGGCGCCGGCTCCAGGGTCGATCCACAGGGATTGAAGCGCTACCTGCGGGTATTGGTCGACAACTGGCCCGATGAGTTTCCGGAGGCGCCCAAGGAGTAGAACCCAGGGAATAGGGGGACGACATGGCACGACTGAGTTTGGTGGACGTCGACAAATTCACCGGCAATCTCGCCAAGCGGTACGAGTACGTGAAGAAGTCGCTCGGGCGGATCAACACCTATACCCGGGTGTCCGCTCATCTGCCCGAGGTGACCAAGTTCATGGCCTTCATGCCAATGGTGCTGCAGCGGGAAGGGGCGGGGGGCGTCCTGTCGACGCGGATCAAGGAGATGGTGGTCCTCAAGACCAGCTTTATCAACGACTGCAACCACTGAATTTCCCACAACACGTCGCTTGGTCAAGCGGCAGGCATTACCGAAGAACAAGTCGAGGTTATCCGCTCGGACGGCTACATGGAGAGCGATCTGCTGACCGATCGGCAGAAGGCGGCGGTCCTGTGGGCCGAGCACGTGACCAGGAACACCGCCAAGTTCCGCGACGACGTTTTCGAACACGTCAAAAGCCTGTTCAGCGAGCCGGAAATCCTGGAACTTACCCTGGTCTGCGGTTCGTTCAACATGACCAACCGGATCATGGACTCGCTCCACATGGACATCACCGAGCACGATGTGGAGAAAATCAAGGGCTCGGTGCGGACCGATCCGGAGAACGTGCGGCGCTATTTGCAATTGATCCTGGACACTTGGCCCGGGAAGTTTCCCGAGCCCTCCGACGACTAACGGGCCCGGAAATTCGAATGGGAGAACCAATGTCCGGCGCCAACCCCGTCGGGGAACATCCCGAAGGCGAAACCATGCTCGGCCTTCAGCTATTCCTGATCAGGATGATGGCCCTCAGCCCATTTGCGTCGAAACATGTCGGGCAATGGTGGATAGGCGGGAAGAATCTTCTTGGTGGGAACAATCAACCATTCCATCCCATCGGCGGACCGCATTGTGCTACTCCGACATTCGCCTTGTTCGTGAGCAGGAAGAAATGGGCCACCCTGTCGGCGGACCTGAAGAAAACCGTCAGGGCTGAATCCGGCGGGAATATGGCGAGGCGTGTGGGAAAAGCCGCCGACATTGCCGAGGCTGAAGCGGCAGAACTATTGCAGTCGAAGAAGATCACCGAAGTAACCGCCGGTTCGGCATTCATGAAAGAGTTGCGGCGCGGCGCGCAGCCCGTAATTAACGACTGGATCATGCAGGCCAAATCGATTGGGGTGGATGGCGAGGCCGCTATCGCCGAATATAAAATCAACGTCAAATCGCTGATGAAGTAACCGGGCAGATCAACGAACAGTCGTTCCATGTACGATGAAGAGTTTGACTACATAATTGTTGGAGCCGGTTCGGCGGGTTGCGTCCTGGCGAACCGGCTGAGCCGCGATCCCGGCAACAAGGTGCTGCTCCTGGAAGCCGGCGGTGCAGGGTCCCATCCCATGGTCCAGATGCCGCTGGCAATGAAAAAACTCCACATGAATCCGCGGTTTTCGTGGTGTTTCATGTCCGAGCCGGAACCCCATTGCGAAAACCGGCATATCCCTATTCCTCGGGGCCGCCTAATGGGCGGGACTTCGTCCATCAACGCCATGGTCTATGCGCGTGGTCATCCCGGGGACTACGACCAATGGCGCAACGAGGGTCTTGATGGGTGGAGTTACGACGATCTCCTTCCTTATTTCAAGAAATCGGAAAACAGCTGGCGGGGAGAAACGCCGCTTCACGGCGCCAATGGTGAAGTAAGAGTATCCCGTGCCAGCACACCCGGCCCGCTGTTCGAATTGTTCTCCCGGGCATCCGATGCGGCGGGCTTCAAATCCATCGATGACTACAATGGAACTGAGCACGAAGGAATTGCCCGGCCCGAATTCAATATCGGAAATGGCCGGCGCCAGTCGTCCGCGTTTGCCTTTATCGGTCCCGTCCTGAAACGCCGCAACTTGACTGTCCGCACGAATGCGCAAGCAACCCGTATTCTATTCGGAAAGCGGGAAGCTCGGGGTGTCGCATATACGGTGCAAGGGAAATCCAGGGCCGCCCGGGCAAACCGGGAGGTCATATTGGCCGGCGGCGTCTACAACTCACCACAGTTGCTGATGTTGTCGGGCGTAGGGCCGTCCCAACACCTTCGTGAACACGGAATAGACGTGCTGCACGATTCGCCTGAGGTGGGAAAGAATTTACAGGAACACCCGGATATCGTCAGCGTTGTCGATCTAAAGGAACCCATATCGTTGGTGCCGCGGCTGAGGTGGGACCGGTTGGCGCTCTCCACAATTCAATGGGCACTCTCAGGAGGAGGGATCGGCGGAACCGTGCCCGTCAGCGCGGTAGGGTTTTTGCGTGTCCTGCCGGAATCCCGAAGGCCGGATGTTCAGCTGAGTGTCAGTCCGACCACCGGAGACGCCGCGCCCTGGTTTCCCGGCATTTCGCGTCCCTTGGACCACAAATTTTCGTGCCGGACGGCGATGCTTCATCCCAAAAGCCGTGGGCGGGTGGCGCTCCGTTCCGCCGATCCGGCTGATTCACCTCGAATTCAATTTAATTTCTTCGAGGATAGTTCCGACCTAACGACGTTGCGCCAGGGGCTCCGTGCCGTTCAAGCCATCTTCCGCCAATCGCCGCTTAGGGAACTCGTCGCAAAGGAAAACGCTCCCCCTCGCGATATAGATTCCGATGCCGATATGGATCGGTGGCTCCGGCGCAATTGCACCTCGTCCCAGCATTCGGTTGGAACCTGCCGCATGGGGATTGACGATGAGGCTGTCGTGGACGGGCAGTTGAGGGTGCGTGGCGTCGAAAATCTCCGAATTGCCGATTGTTCGGTGATGCCGCATGTGCCGGGCTGCAATACCAACGCACCGGCCATGATGCTGGCTGAGAAAGCATCCGATTTGATACTTTCTAAAACCTGGAATTCGAACACCCGAGGAGACAACCGTGGCTCAAGATAATCCTATCGAGGAACACCCCGAAGGCGAAACCATGCTCGGCCTTCAGCTATACCTGATCAAGATGATGGCCATCGAGCCGTTCGACGACCCGATCAAGTCGTACATGGAGGATCACCGGGAGGCGTTCGATGCGCACCTTGCATGGCTGCGCCGGATCGAGGCCGACGGCACCATGTTCGCCTCCGGCGTGCTCAAGGATGAGAACAACTGGGACGGCAGCGGCATGGCGATCGTCCGGGCCGGTTCTTACGAGGAGGCGGTGAAAATCGCCGAAGCCGAGCCGTTTCACGCCGCCGGGGTGCGCAAGAACGAGGTTCAGGGCTGGCTGATGAACGAAGGCAACTTCAATTTCACGGTCAAGCTGATGAACAGGGAAGTCAGCATGAGCTAAGGTCCGGACTCAATTTGGGGATTCTCGTTTTTGCGCCCTCTCACCCTGCCTCTCTCTCCCGGGAAGGGGGCGAGGGAACCCGATGCGGCAACGCGACTACTCCCTCTCCCTCCCTGAGGGAGAGGGCCGGGGTGAGGGTGATATGGAAATTCCCCCTCACCCAGCGCCGGGTAGGCTCGGCATTCGCCTCGCCAACCCTCCGCATCCCTCTCCCCCTGACGGGGGCGAGGGAACGCATGGCAAGCCTCCTCTCCCCGCTAACCCGCGCTCACGTTGAGACCCAGCAGCGCCGCCGCATTGCCGCCCATGATCTTGGCCTTGTCGTCTTCGGAGAGATTCTTGACCGAATCCACGTGTCCGACAGGATCGGTTTCCGCCATGTCGTAGGGGTAGTCGGTGCCCATGACCACGTGATCGGCGCCCCAGACCTCGATCATATGGCGGAGCTGTTCCTCGGTGAACACCACGGTGTCGAAATAGAGCTGCTTCACGTATTCGGACGGCGCCTTGCCGGGGATGGTCGCCCGGCAGTCGTCGCGGAGCGCCCAGGGATGGTCGAAGCGCCCCCAATAGGCCGGGATGTAACCGCCGCCATGGGCGATGCAAATCTTGAGGCCCGGATATTTGTCGAGGTAGCCGTCGAACACCAGATGGCCGACACATAGCGCGCTCTCCAGCGGGTGGCCGATGGTGTTGCGGAAGTAGTGATCGTCCATCCGGTCCTTGAAGCTGGTGCCGATGGGGTGGACGAAGATCAGGACGCCGAGTTCCTCGCATTTCGCGAACACCTTCTCGATACCGGCGCGGGTCAGGTCCCGGCCGTTGACGTTGGTCGAGATCTCGATGCCGCGGAAGCCCCGGCCGTCGACGCACTTTTCCAACTCGGCCAGGGACGCGTCCTCGTCCTGCAAGGGCAGGATGCCGAGGCCGACGAAGCGGTCCGGGTGGCTCGCCACGGTCTCGGCCACCCGGTCGTTGACGATGCCGCAGATCTCCCGCGCGATCTCGACGGGCTGGCCGTAATTGTAGTGAAACGGCGAGGATGAGATGGCCTGGACGTCGATGCCGCCGGCGTCCATGTCCTTGATGCGCTCCTCGGGGTCGGTGAGCTTGGGCAGGATGGTCTGTTGCTGGGTCTTGTTGATTTCCACGGTCAGCGGGTTGGAATCGACATTGCTCTTGGTGGCGTCGGGGGAGACCAGTTCGGCCAGACGCGCGTCCGCCGCCGGCACATGGATGTGGCAGTGGATATCGACGGTGAAGTGCTTCTTGCCCTGGCGGGCGGTGTAGGCGTGCCCGCCCGTATCGGCGGGCGCGTGATGGGCGCAGGTGAACAGCATGGGGGGCTCCCTGAAAGGCGATTATCCGTTGCCTTTCGATGTCACGCCGTTTCCGGGGAATCAAGGCCCACTTCGACCATGCCGTCCGCGACCCGCACCGGATAGGCCGCGACGTCCACCTTGCAGGGTGCCGAGACCGCCTTGCCGGTGGTGATGTCGAAACGTCCGAAATGCAGCGGGCATTCGATCACCGTCCCGGTGAGATAACCGTCGGACAGCCGGGCCCTCATGTGGGTGCAAATGTCGTCGATGGCATAGAATGTTCCGCCCACAAGATAGAGGCCGATCTCCCGGCCCTCGATCTCCAGATGGGTGATTGAGCCCTCGGCGAACTGATCGGCCGGGCCCGCCGGACGATAAGCGGGTCCGCTCACTCGGCTGCCGCCGGCACCGGGCCCTTCCCGGCCAGCAGCTTGACCGCGTCGTCTTCCAGCACCGTCCCCTTGAAGTAGCCGGGATTGACGGTGAGGTGCAGCATCGCCGGGTTGGTGAAGGTGAAATCGCGGAAGTTCTCCTCGTCGAGCAGCTTCGCCTCCACCAGGGACCAGGCTTCGGACAGAATGGAGACCGCGTCCATCACGTCCCAGTGGCCGATGTCGGAGCCGAACATGGCCTTCAGCGGTGCGCCTACCGGCGACAGCCGCCGGTTGAAGGCCACCGAGGTCATCCGGTCGTCGGCTTCGCAGCCGAAATAGAACGGCTCGACGAAAAGCCGGCGGAGATCGCGGATCTCGGTCATGCCGCATGCCTCGAACTCATTGAAATTGTCGGGCGCCTTGCGCTGAAGGGGACCCCGCGGCTGGGCGCGGACCCGCTCGCCGGTATGGATCTCATCGCCATATTCGTCGAACAGCTCGGCCAGAAGATCAACGTCGAGCTTGGCCGGGTCGAGGTTTGCTTTGAGATGGTCGACATTGCGCTTCTCGAAGTGCTCGACGATTTCATTCAACAGGCCCATGGCCCAGCCGGCGCCACCTTCGAGGAAGCCGAAGCTGAGTCCCGGGAAGCGGTTGGTGACACCGCCGAGGAACAGGGCGCGGGCAAAATACTCGGCCCCGGTGGCGAAGCCCCCCAGGTGATTGAAGACGTAGTTGGTCTTCGAATTCCGATACATGTTGCCGATCCCCGCCGTGTGCCCGGTCGGCGCAACCCTGAGCTCCCGGCACTTGGCCCAGAACGGGTCGTAGTCGTGGGGCGGATCGATGGCGATGGATTGGGTGCGGAACGGGGTTTCCTTGTCCGGGCCGTCATCGGGACGGATGACTTCGGTGCCGATCATGATCGCCTTGTGGCCAAGCTCGCCGACGGCGAACTCCAGTTCGGCAATACCTTCCTCAGGGGTAAACGTCGGGATCACCGCCACCGGCTGGCAGCGGTCGCTCACCTCGGCGAACATGTCGGCATACAACATGTTGAGCGCCCGGCAATAGACCTGCCGAAGCTCATCGTCCTGGTAGTACAGTCCGGGGATGCCGGCGGTGGTATAGAAGTGGGCGAAATCGATGCCCATCTCGTCCATGCGGGCGCGGAAATATTTGGGCAGCCGGGACATGGCGTGGTCGGCGGTGTGATCGCCCGACGGCACGCCCCACCACAGGAACTTGGACGGCATGTTGTATTGCTTGCGCTCCATCAGATGAGCGCGCCGCTTGACCATTTTGGCGGCGGTGTCCCTGCCGGCCAACTTGATCAGATAATCATCGATGGCGAACTGGCTCTCGACGACGTGGGCATCGGTATCGATGACCGGATGGTCCAGTTTCTTTCTGACATCGCTGCCCGGGAAATCCGCGAATCCCGACATGGTGCCGTCCTCCCCAACGCCAAAACGCATTTCGTTGCAATTTCAACTTGTTGCACGGTTGGAATGCGGATTCAACGGAATTGAGCTTCGGTCGCTGCTTCGTTCTCGAAGGTGATGTTGACGGTCTGTTCGGATGGCTGAAAGATCAAATCGACCGTGATTGGGCGGCCTACTTCTACGGCATGTGTCCGGTGAAGGAACTGCCCATCCCGGGCGCCGCGTTCGAGTCCGCCGCCGAATTTCAGAAGTTCGAGACCGTGTTCCCCGACAATCAGGTCAATCAAAGTCTCGTTTATACCGGCCGCCGGGCTGCCGGGTCTGAAGGGCCGTCGAGCGAAGAGCGCCGCGGCAATCCGGAACGCCGCCGGTTGCCGACGCGGCGGACTGATCGGCAGGGTCGCCGTCGGCGGTCCGATCGTCGGACATCCACTGGAAACCCATCGATAGCCCTAGGCGGCCCGCCGGGGCCGCGCCTACACTGATGTCCTGAAAACCGTGATGGGGACATCATGCAAGTGACGCTGCTCGGTACCGGATTGCCGTTTCCGAACCCGCACCGCCGAGGCCCCGCCTATCTGGTGGAAGCGGACGAGGAGAAGATCCAAATCGATTGCGGGTCGGGGTGTGTCCACCGGCTCTATGAGGCGGGCTCGCGGCCGCAGGAAATCGATCACCTGTTCATCACCCACCTGCATTCCGATCACTACATCGATCTCGGTCACTTCGTAATCATGCGCTGGGTGCTGGGGGATGACCGGCCGCTGCACGTCTACGGCTCGCCCGGCCTGCGGAAAATGGTCGATCTGCTGCTGGAAATGCATGCCCCGGACATCGAACTCCGGATGATCACCCGTACCAGGAAGCGCGAGCAGCCCAACATCATCGTCCACGAACTGGAAGAGGGGCAGGCGCTGGAAACCGCCAACGGCCTGACGGCGACGGCCTTCAAGGTGGACCACTATCCGCTGGAGATGCCGTTCGGCTTCCGCTTCGACACCAAGGACAAATCGGTCGCGTTCTCCGGCGACACCTGTCCCTCGGAAAATCTCATCAAACACACCCGGGGTGTCGACATTCTGGTGCACGAATGCACCGAGTACACCAAGTGGACGAACCCGGAGATTGACGAGAGCCACAAGGTCAAGACACACACCCATCCCGATCTGCTGGGGTTGGTGGCTCGGGACGTCAAGCCGGGGCTCTTGGTCGCCTCCCATCTGATGCCGCGTTCGATTCCCAAGGAGCTGCGTCGGATGATCGGCGCCAACTATGATGGCCCGACGGTCGTCGGCGAAGACCTGATGACCGGCTGAGGGACAGCAAACCCCGAGTGGATGGAAACCGCTTTAGGGTCCGGACTCAATTGAGCCGCCATAGGCGTGTTGCGGCGATGAGGACGGTGCGGCACAAGGTCCCTCGCCCCCGTCAGGGGGAGAGGGATGCGGAGGCTTGGCGAGCCTGCGAGCCATAGCCGTAGCTGGGTGAGGGGGAACTTCCATATCACCCTCACCCCGACCCTCCCTCAGAGAGGGAGAGGGAGTTTCGGTGGATCCCCTCGCCCCCTTCCCAAAGGAGAGGGGCAGGGTGAGAGGGCGCAAAAAGGAGAAGCCTCTAATTGAGTACAGACCCTAGTAGGCGCGGACCTTCACGGTCATCCGGCCCACCTCGTCCACGGTCGCGACCATGGTATCGCCCGGCTCCACCGGCCCGACGCCTTCCGGCGTGCCGGTCATGATCACGTCGCCCGGATGGAGGGTGAAGAATTGGGTGGCGTAGGCGATCAATTTGCGGCAACTGAAGATCAGTTTGGCGGTGTTTGATTTCTGGCGGACCTCGCCGTTTACGGTGATCTCGAAATCCAACTTGTCCGGATCGGAGATGTCATCGGGGGTCACCAGCCACGGCCCGAGCACCGCGTAGCTGTCAACGGATTTCCGCAAAGACCGGTCTTCGGGGCCCCGCACGGTCATGTCGAGACCGATGGCGTAGCCCGCCACATAGTCGAGCGCGTTCGCCTCATCGACGTTCCCGCAGGTTCTGCCGATCACCAGGGCAAGCTCCACCTCATGGTCGTTTCGCCGGTCGACAAACCTGAGCGCCACGCCATCGTCCTGTCCCGCCAATGCGGAGTTCGCCTTCAGGAACAGCCCGTACTCATCGATGGTTTTTATCTCGCGCCCGAAATTGATTTCGGTATCGTCCAGGGATTCTTCGTGGTGCGCATGATAGTTCACCGGCGCACCGATGACCTTGGTCGGGTTGGCGACGGGCGAGCGCAGATGCACGTCGGCCAGCGGTTTGGGCGCCGACCGGCCGGCCTCTTCTTCGAGACGGCTCTTCAGCCGGTCCAGATTGGCGATGAACTGATCCCCCGGCGGCTGCGGCCAGCCTTGCGGTTCCAGGCCGCCGATGGCGGCGGTGGCGTCGAATACCTGACCGTCCCGGACCAGTCCCAAGCGATCGTCGTCGTATCGGCAAATTTTCATGCGAGTTTTCCCGGCAATCCCCGTTTTCGGCGCGCTTTCACGGCCGTTGTCGCTGTTCGGACATTTACAAGCTAACGCCTCGCAAATCGAGTTCTGAATGATAAACTGTCCGAATATTCCCAAAATACCGGGAATCGAGGAGGCGAACATGCAAATTCAGAAACTTCACCACGTGGTCTACCGGTGCAAGGACGCGAAGGAGACCGCGAAGTTCTACACCGAATTGCTCGATCTCGATTTCGCCATGGCGGTATCCGAGACCAATGTGCCCTCGACCGGCGAGTCCTGTCCTTATATCCACATCTTCTTCGAGATGGCCGACGGCTCCTCGGTCGCGTTCTTCGAACTCCCCGAAGAGCCGGAGATGCAGATGGATTCGAATACGCCGGAATGGGTGCAGCATCTGGCCCTCGAAGTCAGCGATATGGACGAGTTGAATGCGGCCAAAGAGCGCCTGGAAAACGCCGGCGTCGAGGTGGTCGGCCCCACCGATCATGCCTTCTGCAAGTCCATCTACTTCTTTGATCCTAACGGCCACCGGCTGGAACTGACCATCCGCACGGAAACACCGGAGATGATGCAAAATCTCCGCGACACCGCGAGGCCGATGCTTGAAGAATGGGATCAGACCAAGACGGTCTCCGACAAAGCGGCCTGGGTGCATGGGAACGCCGGCGCCGGCCGATAGACCGACCTCGTTCGGCAGGCGCGGATCGTCCCCATGAACGGCGAGCTGCTCGTTCTGAGCGTCCGGCAGGGCGGCCACATGGAAAGCCAGTCGGGGCTCCAGATGAACGCGCCGAAGATTTTCGGCCGGCTGGTCGCCGACGGGTGTGATCCGAAGACCGCGTTCGTGGTCATTCATCCCACCAGCAACTTCATGGCGCACTATATGTTTGATCCGCTGCAAAGGCGGGGCCGCGCGCTGCTGGGCCTCAACACCCGCTTTGTCGCCAACGACACAATGCTGCTGATGGAGCGGGCGATCCAGGATTTGGGCGCCGGTATCCGGGAACTGCGCGACCGCGGCTACGACAAGATCATTCTGCTGGGCAATTCGGGCGGCGGGGCGTTGGCCGCCATGTATCAGGACCAAGCGGAAAATCTGACCATCGAGTCCACTCCCGACGGGCGCGCCATCGAAATTGCGCCGGAAGACTTACCGCCCATTGATGGGATTGCGCTGCTCTGCGCCCACCCCGGCCGGGCGATCACCCTCCGGGAATGGATCGACGCGGCGGTTACGGACGAGGCGGATTTGCTGGGCACCGACGCAGGCTTGGATATGTACAACCCGGACAACCGTCCGCCTTATGATGCCGATTGGCTGGCAAGGTACCGGGACGCCCAGCAGGCGCGCTGCGACCGCCTGACCGATTGGGTCCTGGCGCGGCTGGACGAACTGGACCAGGGCGGCGATGCCCATCCGGCCCGCGATCAGGCGTTCGTCGTCAACCGGACCATGGCCGACCCCCGGTTCCTCGATTTGTCCCTCGACGCCAACGACCGGGAGGCGGGCACCCTCTGGGGCGACGCCAGGACGGTCAACTACGCCGCCAACAATTTAGGCCGGTTCACGACGCTGCGGTCGTTTCTTAGCCAATGGTCGCCCCGGACCTCGCGGGCCGACGGCCCCGATTGCCTGAGCCGCACCTCGGTCCCGGTGCTCAATGTGGAGTATTCCGCCGACAATGCCGTCTTCCCGAGCCAGGTGCGGGCCTGGGCGGCGGCGGCCGAAGGACGGGTGACCGACCACGTGCTCAAGGGCGCGCCGCACTATCTCCATGCCCATCCCCATTTGATCGAGGAAGCGGCGGATGTGCTGGTGCAATGGGCCGACGCTCTATAACATTTTTCGAAATCACCTGATCCGGGGGAGAGATCATGACCCAGGCCGTGCGCGACGGCTACGCCGAACAATTCTATCCGCGGACCGAGGAACTGGGTCCCGACGAAATGCGGATCACCGCGCTGGGGACCGGCCGGCCGTTCCTCCGCCGCTCTCAGGCCAATGCCTCCTGGCTGATCGAACTCGGCAACGGCGACAAGTTCGTGTTCGATTTCGGCTACGGCTCGCAGATGAACTTTACCGCCCTGGAAATTCCTTATCAGCGCATCACCGCCTGGTTCGCGACCCACCTGCATACGGATCATGTGGGGGACTTCGGTCAGGTCTGGGTCGGCAGCTGGGCCGGCGGGCGGCTGAAGCCGCTGGAGGTCTACGGACCGTCCAGCAACAAACCGGAGTACGGCTTTGCCCATTTCATCAAGCACCAGATGGAATCCTATCGTTGGGACACGGACAGCCGGGTGAGCGCGCTGCCGGCCATCGGCGCCGAGGTGAATTGCCACGAATTCGATTATTCCAAGGTTCACGTGGTCTATGACGAGAACGATGTGAAGATCACCTGCTTCCCGGCGATCCACATCTATGACGGCCCGGTGAGCCTGAAGCTGGAGTGGAAAGGCCGCTCCTTCGTCTATTCCGGCGACACCACGCCCAGCGAATTCATGGTCGAGAACGCCAAGGGCGTCGAGGTGCTGGTCCACGAGACCTTCAACACCGTCGATCAGCTGATGGTCCGGTCGGGCTATGACGAGCGCACCGCCAAGGCCATCGGCACCATAATCCATTCGGATCCCGCCGAAGCCTCTTACGTCGTCAACCAGTGCAATCCCAAGCTCTTCGTCGCCTACCATTTCTTCAACGATTTCGACACGGTGGGCGAAATGGAGACGGCGATCCGCGAACACTGGAAGGGCCGCCTCGCCATGGCCACGGACTTCATGGTCGTCAATGTGACCGACGAGCACATTGTCGTCCGCGAGGCCGTCGTGTCCGATCACGTCTGGCCGGCCAAGGACGAGCACGAGGGCTTCGGCGATGCGCCCCGCAAGGAGCGGATGCCCATGTCCGAGTGGCTCCGCGAACGGCAGGTCTTCCCGAAGTTCTGAGGCGGGATTGAACATTCCGTCCCGAATCCGCGCGCCGCTGGACGCGGTTGCCAACTTGGCCGTGTGGCCGTATTTCCTGCTGGTGCTGGCCCATGTCGGGTTCGGGTCCAACCAGATCATGGGCAAGATGGTGGAGGGGCACGTGCCGCCGGTCGGATTGTCCTTCTGGCGCTGGGTGTTTGCCGTCGCCCTGATCCTTCCCTTCGTATGGGGCGATTTTCTCAAAAGCTTTTCCGTCGTCCGGCGGCATTGGAAGGTACTGGCGCTGCTTGCCTTTAGCCTGGTGATGCTCGGCAACACGACGATCTACATCGCGCTGAATTTCACCACCGCCATCAATGCCGGGATCATCCCCGTCGCCCAGCCGGCCGTGACTTTTTTGCTCTCCTGGCTGCTGTTTCGCGACCGGCTGACCCCGGGTCAGGCGTTGGGGGCGGCGATCGCGGTCGCCGGCGTTCTGACCGTGCTGACGAAGGGGGAGCTGGGGTCGCTGTCGGCGCTGAGATTCAACACCGGAGATTTGTGGCTGCTGGTCTCGATCACCGGATTTTCGCTTTACGCGGTCGTGCTCAGAAAAGCGCCCAAGGATTTATCCTTCATGGTGCAGCTAGTATGGATCGAGATATTCGGCGTGCTGTGGCTGCTGCCGGTTTACATCTGGGAAACCACCACCATTCAGCCCATGACCCTCGACGGCGTGACCGTCGCGGCGGTCGCCTGGGCGACGCTGGTGGTGGCGATTTTCTCCATGGTGCTGTGGACCGCCGGGGTGAAGGCGGTCGGCGCCAATAAATCGAGCGTCTTCGTTTACTGCCGGCTGTTTTTCATCACGGTGGCGGCGCTTTGGCTGCTTGGCGAGACGGTCGAGGTTTATCATTTCGTCGCGTTCGCGGTGATTCTGGTGGGGCTGCTGCTGGTCAGCCGCGCCAACGTCGAGGTCCCGGGATGAGCCGGTCCGGTCCGTTCCTCGGCATCTTTCTGATGATGGCGGCGATGACCCTGTTTCCCGTCAAGGACGGGTTCGCCAAGCTGTTGGGCGATACCTATTTCCCGGTCGGCCTCGCCTGGCTGCAGTACGCCTTTATGTGGCTGGCGTTGGCGCCGGTGGTCGCCAAAACGTACGGCGCGGCCGCGTTGATCCCCAGGCCGTTTCCCATGCAGGCGTTGCGGGGATGCCTGATCCTGGGTGCGGTTTGCCTGTTTTACTGGGCGTTGAACTTCATTCCGCTGGCCGACACCACGGCGATGACGTTCGTCGGACCGTTGGTCACGACCGCAATTTCGCCGCTCTTCTTGGGCGAGAAGGTCGGCATCCGGCGCTGGATGGCGGTATTGGCCGGTTTCGCCGGCGTGCTGATTATCCTCCGGCCGGATTTCGGCGGCGAGCGGATCGGCTACGTCATCGGCCTGGCGGCGGGGATTTGTATCGGCCTCTTCTACGCCGCCAACCGCAAGCTGGCGAGCGCCGACCCGCCGCTGGGTTCGGCTCTCCACTCGGCATTGTTCGGCGCTATTCTGCCGATCCCGCTGCTGCCCTGGATTTGGGTGCCCCTGCAATTGGAGGATGCGGGCTTCCTGGGCGGATTCGTTGTCCTCGGCCTGGTCGGCCAGATGATGCTGGTCAACGCCTTCAGATATGGACAGGCTTCGCTGGTATCGCCGTTCCTCTACTGGGGCATCGTCTCATCGACCGTGTTCGGCTGGTTCGTTTTTGGCGATTTTCCCGACCTGTTTACCTGGATCGGCGCGGCCATCCTGATCCTCGCCGGGATCTACATCATGGCCCGGGAGGCCCGCGCCGCCGAGGCCGCGGCGTCGGGGTAGTTTAATCATATCGGGGAAGCGTGACGCATCCCACCAGTTCCTGTCACGATAACTTTCTACCGATTGGTTGAACATCAGCTCTGCTGGCCATATACTCAACCGTATGGTTGAAAATAATCTGAATCGAGTTTTCCAGGCGCTTGGCGATCCCACCCGCCGCGCCATCCTCGATCGTCTGGTCGAGGGAGAGGCGACGATCAGCCAACTTTCCCGGCCCTTTCCCCTCTCGTTCGCCGCAGTGTCGAAGCATCTGGGCGTGCTCGAACGGGCCGGCCTAGTGACGCGCGAAGCTCGGGGACGGGAGCGGGTATGCCGGATTAATCCGGCCGCACTCGATGACGCCCGCTCCTGGCTCGAATTCCACCAACGCTTTTGGACGGAACGCTTGGATGCGCTCGCGGCGCTCGTCGAGGCAGGCCCCGACAGCCCGGATGAATCGCGATGACCGAGTTCGAACCCTCTGCGGGAGATGCGGAACGGAGCATCTACCTGACGCTTCATCGTATGATTAATGCGCCTGTAGAGGCGGTCTACGGCGCGTGGACCGAGTCAGAGATGTTGCATCGATGGCTGGCGCCCGGCAACGCATCGGTCGTGCGCGCGGTCGCCGAGGTCGCGGTCGGTGGAGCATTCCTGGTCGAGATGCGCGGAGCGGACGGGCGGGGATGGCTCACCCGCGGCATATACCGGGAAGTCGTGCCCTACCGCCGTCTGGTTCACACTTGGCGTTGGGAAGGCAGCGAGGTCGAGACGTTGGTCACGGTCGAGTTCGAACCGGCACCCGGCGGGACACGCCTGACACTGACGCATTCCCGATTTGCCGAGGACGAAGCCCGCGATGAGCATGTGGATGGCTGGAACCGCTGCCTCGCGAAACTGGAAGCTTTGTGGTCCGGATGAACGGGGTCGAGCCGACAAGTCGCCCGGACTGGGTTTCAGACGAGCTTTATCCGTTTGAGAGCCGGTTCATCGCCGGGCCTCCCGATCACCGGATGCACTATATCGACGAGGGCGAAGGCGAGCCCATCGTGTTCGTGCATGGCAACCCGGCTTGGTCGTTCGAATTCCGTCACGCAATCCGGGACCTTCGCTCGGAGTTCCGCTGCATCGCACCGGACCATATCGGCTTCGGCCTGTCGTCGCGCAGCAGCCGGAGCGAGGACCATCATCCGGCGAGTCACGCGCGTAGGTTCGCCGCCCTGCTCGATCATCTCGAGCTTCGCGACATCACACTGTTCGTGAATGACTGGGGCGGACCGATCGGTCTGGACTTTGCGCGCGGGAATCCGGATCGCGTCCGGCGTCTCGTGATTTCGAACACCTGGTGCTGGCCGGTCGGCGACGACTTCCACTTCAAGGCGTTCAGCTTTCTGATGTCGAGCTGGATCGGCCAGTACCTGATCCGGCATCGCAACATGTTCGTGAACACGGTGATGCCGAAAGCGGTGGGGGATCGAAACATCCTGACGCCGGAGATCATGGCGCATTACCGCAACGCGCAGCCGTCGCCTGCCGCGCGCGCCGCCAACGCAGCATTGCCGGGCCACATCGTGGGCGCGGGCGCCTGGCTACGCTCGATCTGGGACGACCGCGCGGCCTTTGCCGGCAAGCCGGCGCTCGTTCTCTGGGGCCTGAAGGACATTGCGTTCCGAATGAAAGAACTCGAGCGCTGGAAGTCTGTGCTGACGGATTTCGAGCTGCACGAGTTTGAGGACTGCGGGCACTTTCTCGCCGAAGAGGCGGCCGGCAGGGTCGTACCGGCGCTCCGTGATTTCATGAGGCAGAGATAGCATCGACTCGCGGAGGGTGAACGGCCAACTTACTCCCGCATGGAAGTTCTCCGTCGTCGCCCGTCCAGCCAAACACGGCCTAACGGTCTTTCAATTACCCACATCTTGGAGTTTATCATGATTTTGCCGCAGCCTGTTGCGTTGATGGAGTAGATCGTGATTCCTTGTACGGCACCGAATCGGGAACGAAGAGGTGCCGATCATGGACGAACGATGGTTCGACGAGGAGCTTTCGGGCTGCCGTCTTGGCGACGGCCGCCTAGACCGTCGCCTTTATCAACTGGTCGAACGGATGGAGGTAGGTTTCGGGGAGAGCATCCCGCTGGCCTGCCAGGATTGGGCCGGCACGAAGGCAGCCTACCGCTTCTTCTCCAACGAGCGTGTGAGCGAAGAAGACATTCTTCGAGGCCATTTCGACGCGACGCGACGCCGTTTCGCCGCCAGCGACGACCCGATTCTCGTTCTTCACGACACGACGGAGTTTACCTACAAGCGCAAGCGTACCGAAGCGGTGGGCTTCACCACGAAGGTGAGCAGTGGCAAGGACAAGCGCGGTCGCGAGCGCATGCACGCGGTCTGTGGCCTGCTGATGCATTCGAGCCTGACAGTGACGACGGACGGATTGCCACTGGGTATTGCCGCGGCAAAGTTCTGGACCCGGAAAAAGTTCAAGGGGACGAACGCCCTCAAGAGGAAGATCAATCCAACGCGCGTGCCGATCGAGGGCAAGGAGAGCATGCGCTGGCTGGAGAATCTCCGGCAATCCACCGAACTGTTGGGTGATCCCGCGCGCTGCGTTCACATCTGCGACCGCGAAGGCGACATCTGGGAGTTGTTCTGCCTGGCCCGGGAGTTGGACACGCATTTCGTCATCAGACGCTTTGCCAACAGGCTCGCCGAGGACGGGTCTCGCACGGTGGAAGCGATCATGACCGACGAGAAAGTCCGCGGGCTGCACCGGGTCGCCGTCCGCGACGACAAAGGCAAGCTTGGCTCCACGCAGGTTGAACTCTCCTACCGACGCATGTCTGTCCGGCCACCGATCGCCAAACAGAAGCGCTATCCGACGCTGATGCTCACGGTGTTGCACGCCCGGGAGCCGGAAGAGCCGGTCGGTCGCCCCCGCATCGACTGGAAGCTGATCACCGACCTGCCTGTCGACAGCCACGACGACGCCGTGGAGAAGCTGCAATGGTACGCCATGCGCTGGAAGATCGAGGTCTTCCACAAGATCCTGAAATCGGGCTGCCGGGCCGAACAAGCCCGGTTGCGAACCGCCGAGCGGTTGGTCAGGCTGCTCGCGGTGTTCTGTATCCTGAGCTGGCGCGTGTTCTGGCTGACTATGCTCAACCGCGCCAGGCCAAACCTCGAACCAGCCTTGGTGCTGACCGGGTTGGAGACGAAAATCCTCGATCGCCTGATACCCGATTCCACCGCCGATCCCCCTGCTGCCAGGACGCTCTCGCTCTACCTCATCAAGATCGCCAGGCTCGGCGGCTATCTCGACCGTGCCAAGGATCCGCCGCCCGGCAACATCGTCATGTGGCGCGGCCTCTCTCGATTGACCGACATCGCCCTCGGCGCGACCCTGAAAATCGACGATGTGGGTAATTAAAAGCCTAACGGAACGGTTACCATTCGCCTTCGGTCTGGAAGCATGCGGGCGCATGCGCCCGACGCGCGGCGGCATAAAATGATTGCGTCATGGCCGGGCTCACCGGACCGGCTTGGCCGGCCGGAGGACAAACCGCGACCCGGCCATCCACGTGTACCGCCGGGCGTGGGTCACCGGGTTAAGCCCGGTGATGACGGCTTGCGGCCTACCCCCACCCCAATTCCCCCCTTGCCCCCGCATCCGCCCGGGCTAAATGAATAGACGTCTGCCGTCCCGTCCCCGGGGCGGCGTTTTGCGTTTGGAGGGGGAGCTATGCAGCTTTGTACGAACTGTTCGGGGGGTACCTCCCAAATGGGTGTCAATAAATGTCCATGAATGTCCATGTCGCCGAAAAGGCGCGAATTGGAAATTGAGTATAAATACCATTGTTTCAACATCTTACAGCTATGCGTCCGGTGCAGGGCTCGCGCCGGGGGAAAAACGGTTTCCGGCCGGTGTTCGCCGCAGCGGCACGAAATCCGCCCCCAATTTGCAATTTGAGCCCGGTCCGCGCTAGGCTTAGGCCTCACCGCTTAAACACAATCCGAATTCAGGGAGTTTCCCATGCGTAAATTGACGATCGCGGCGGCCGTACTGACGGCCTCGCTCGCGGCGCCAACCCAGAGTCATGCCGCCTGCGGCAAGGTGACCATCGCCGAGATGAGCTGGGATTCGGCCGCCGTCGCCGCTCACGTGTACAAGACCATATTGAACAAGGGGTACGGCTGTGACGTCGACCTCGTCACCGGCGATACGGTGCCGACCACCACTTCCATGGCCGAGAAGGGCGAACCGGACGTGGCGCCTGAAATCTGGATCAATTCGGCCCGCGAGGTCATCAACCGGGCGGTCAAGGAAGGCCGGCTCAAGATTGCCGGGAAAATTCTCAAGGACGGCGGCGTAGAGGGCTGGTGGATACCGGATTATTTGCTCAAGAAACATCCCGAACTCACCACGCTCCAGGCGGTCCTGAAGCGTCCGGACCTGTTCCCGGACAAGGAGGAGCCCGGCAAGGGCCGGTTCTACAGCTGCCCGTCGGGCTGGGCCTGCCAGATCATCAACGGCAACCTGTTCGAAGCCTACGGCCTCAAGAAGGCGGGATTCGTGTCCTTCGATCCGGGGTCCGGCGAAGGCCTCGCCGCGGCCATCGCCAAGGCCTATGAACGCAAGGAGCCGTTCTTCGGCTACTACTGGGCGCCGACCTCAATCCTCGGCAAGTATCCGATGGTTCGGGTCAAGGGCATGACCCACGATCCGGCCACCTGGGCATGCCTGGCCAAACCGGATTGTACGGAACCCAAACCCAACATGTACCCGGCGTCCGAGGTGCTGACCGTGGTGACCTCCAAATTCGCCAATTCGGCGCCGGAGGCGATGAGCTTCGTGCGGAAGTTCTCCTGGGAGAACAAGGTGGTTAACGCGGTGCTGGCGTGGAAGGACAACGAACAGGCCGATGGCGAGGAGACCGCGGAATACTTCATCAAGAACTTTGAGAGCGTTTGGACGCAATGGGTGCCGGCCGCGGTCGCCGCGAAGGTGAAGGCGGCGACGTCGTAAATTCCGTACGCGGGCACCAAGGTTGAATTGTAGAGACGCGCAACCGCGCGGAGATTTACCATGCCCGAATGGCTGTTGACGTTTCCCGAACTGAACCGAGAGACCTTGCGGGGGCTGCGCCGCTCCCTTGACGAAGGCTACCGCGGTTTCTCCCGAACCTTCGGCGAGAGCATCGAGAACTTCTTCGATCCGCTGCTGGCCTTTCTGGTGTGGTTCGAGCGGCTCCTATTGGCGTCACCCTGGTGGCTGGTTTTGATCGCGCTGGGAGCGATCGCGTTCGGCGCCAGCCGAAGCATCAGACTGGTCGTCGGTGTGGTCGCGGCGTTCGTCGTCATCGGCGTCCTGGGCATGTGGGAGGACACCATGCGGACGCTCGCCATCATCTGCGTCTGTACGGTGATCGCCGTCGCCATCGGACTGCCCATCGGCATCGCCATGTCCCGCTCCGACCGCACCCAGGGGACCATCCTGCCGATCCTCGACGTGATGCAGACCATGCCCATCTTCGTTTACCTGATCCCGGTGGTCATGCTGCTGGGACTGGGCAAGGTGCCGGGCGTCATCGCGGTGGTGGTTTACGCCCTGCCGCCGGTGATCCGGCTGACCAATCTCGGCATCCGGCTGGTGGACAAGGACATCCTGGAAGCCACCGACGCCTTCGGGGCGGGGTCGTGGCAGCGGCTGATCGGCGTCCAGTTGCCGCTGGCGCTCCCCAACATCATGGCCGGCGTCAACCAGACCATCATGCTGGCGTTGTCCATGGTGGTTATCGCCTCGATGATCGGGGTGAAGGGCTTGGGACAGCCGGTACTTCAGGCGGTGACCAACCAGTATTTTGCATTGGGCCTGTTCAACGGCGCGGCGGTGGTCGCGCTCGCCATCGTTTTCGACCGGGTTTCCCAGAACTACGGCCGACGTTTGCAGAGGCACCGCCAGATCATCAGCTCATGAGCGACGTCGGTATCCAGATCGAGGGACTCTACAAGGTATTCGGCCCCAATCCGCCGGCGGTGATGGCCCGCGTCCGGGACGGCGCCGACAAGCAGCAGCTCCTCGAGGAGACCGGCCATGTCATCGGCCTCCGCGCCATCGACATGTATGTGGCGCCCGGGTCCATCCACGTGGTCATGGGGCTGTCCGGCTGCGGGAAGTCGACGCTGCTGCGTCACGTCAACCGGCTGATCGATCCTACCGAGGGCGGGGTGCTGGTCGGCCGCGCCGACGTGACGGCGATGGAGGACAAGGCGCTGATGGAGTTTCGCCGTCATGCGGTCAGCATGGTGTTCCAGCGCTTCGCCCTGTTCCCCCACCGTACCGTCTTCGACAATGTGGGCTACGGGCTGAACGTCCAGGGCGTCGACAAGGACCAGCGCCGGCGGCGAACCGAGACCTGGATCGAGCGGGTCGGGCTCACCGGCTACGAGGACCATTTTCCGGCCCAGCTTTCAGGCGGCATGCAACAGCGGGTGGGTCTCGCCCGGGCGTTGGCGACCGATGCCGAGGTGCTCCTGATGGATGAGGCGTTTTCCGCCCTCGATCCGTTGATTCGCGCCGAGATGCAGGATGTCCTCCTCACGCTCCAGTCCGAGCTCAACAAAACCATCCTGTTCGTTTCCCACGATCTGGACGAAGCCCTGAAGCTGGGCGGGAGGATCACCATCCTCAAGGACGGCGAGATCGTTCAGGAGGATGGGCCCCAGAACATCATCATGCGTCCGGCCGACGACTATGTCGCCGACTTCGTGAAGGATATCAACCGGGGGCGGGTGGTGACCCTGGCCTCGATCATGACCGGCTATGAAGGGGTGAATAAGGGCATGGAGCTACCCGCAGAGACAGTCCTCGAAGATGCCTCGGTGACGCTGGCCAAGGCGGGCCTTGACCAGGCGACGGTCACCGGTCCGGACGGCGCGCCGGTCGGTCATGTCACGCTGTCCCGCATCGTCGAGGCCAGCCAGCGGCCGGGATAGGGAAGCTGCTCCTTGCCGTTGCCGGCGAACAGGGGATTGCTGGCGAGGTCCTCAAGCCGGTCCGGGTTGGGGGCGAAGCCGAGGCCCGCCCGGCGGCGGTGAGATCGACGACGCCGCGGAAGCCGTGGGAGGCCGGCATACGGCGGAACGGCGTGGCTCGCGCCCGGTCCTTCCGCCGGCCGGAAATGCGGCTAGTGCATCCCCGGGCCGTCGAGAATTTCGAAGTTGGTCGGGAAGTCCTTGGGCTCGGAGGTTCCCCAAACAACCGTCGATTCCTTGGACGCCCAGTTCTCGGCGTTCCAGTCGGTGCCTTCCGGGATGAAATCCATGTCGGCGAAGTATTCGACGATGCCGTTCCACGGATCCCGCATGTAGAAGAACACATTGGAGCCCGGCCCGTGGCGTCCCGGGCCCCATGAAGCGATATAGCCCTTGTCCACCATTTGGCGGCCGCCCATGCCCACCTCGTCGGTGGAGCCCACCTCGAAGCCCGCATGCTGGATGCCGTAGTCACCCGACTTGGCGAAGGCGACGATGTGGTGGTCGCTGCCCGTCGGCGCGTACATGAAGTGCAGGAAGTCGGCGACGCTGTCGGCGAGGGCGAGACCCATCACGCCGGTATAGAACTTCTGTTTCCCGACCGCGTCCTTGGCGAACAGCACCACGTGGCCCAGGCGCCGAGGCCGGACCGGCGGGTCCTCGATAAGCGTCGTCCGTTCACCGAGGCGCGGATGCCTGGTCGGCGTATTGAAGTCCGGCGCCAGGCCCTCGTCCCAGGGCGCCGGCTCGGCCACCTGGATGTTGGTGAGCATGCCGTCCATGTCCCGGAACCAAATGCCGCCCCGATCGAAATGTTCGGGCGCGTCGGCGAACTCGGCCCCGGCCGCTTCCAGCTTGGAACGGAGCTCGTCCATGTCACCTTCCCGGGCGCCGAAGCTCACATGGTGGAGGCGTTTCCGCTTGCCCTCGATGAGCACCACCTGATCCTGATCGCGCCCGGCGCAGCGGCAGACGACCATGCCGTCGCGCTCGGCGGTTTCCAATCCAAAGTCGTTAAAGAATTTCGCGCCGACCTCCAGGTCCGGCACGGTCTGAGCGTAATATTGTAGGTTCCTGATAGGCATGGTATCCTCCCTGAAAACCGAGACTAGTAGAACGGCCAAGTGGCGGCAATCCGCGGGGGCATACCGATTAAGCATGACCTGGACATACCGGTTCTCATCGTCGGCGCCGGGCCGGTAGGTCTCTCCGCCTCCATCGAGCTTGCCTGGCGGGGAATCGAGAGCGCCTTGATCGAGCGCCGGGACGGCTATGTCAAACATCCCAAAATGAACCAGGTGGGGGTGCGGACCGTCGAGCACTGCCGACGCTGGGGCATCGCCCGGAAGGTACGGGAAAGCTCGGTCCCGGAAGATTTTCCCCGAAATATCCGGTTCCTGACGGCGACGTCGGGCCATCAACTGGCTCACTACGAATTTCCGGCCCGCAAGGACGAGCCCTGCATTAATTCGCCGGAGGCTATCCAGCGTTGCTCACAGATCTACTTCGACCCCATCTTGCGCGACCACGCCATGGAGCTCGGCGGCGCGGCCAACCTCTATTCCCATGAGCTCAACGAGGTCTCCCAGGACGCCGACGGCGTGACGGCCCGGGTGACCGACATCAGGACCGGCGAAACCAAATTCATCCGGGCCCGGTACATGATCGCCTGCGACGGGGCCGAGAGCGGGGTACGGGACCAGCTGGGCATCGGCCTCGAAGGCGATATATCCATGAACTACAACGTCAACGCCTTCTTCTGGTCCGAGGATCACGATGCGCTGTTCAAGCACGGCCGTTGCGTCATGCAATGGATGATCGACGGCGAAGGCGTTTGGGCGGATGTCGTCTCCATCAATGGCAAGGACCTCTGGCGGTTCTCGCTCATGCGGGTCCCCGGCGGCGAGGTGCCGTCGTTCGAGGAGATGAGCCGGGAGCTTTGCCGCGCGGTCGGCAAGGAAATTGAACACGAGATTTATTCGGTGTTGCCGTGGGAGCGCCGCCGGGTCGTCGCCGAGCGGTTTCAGGAAGGCCGCATCCTGTTGGCCGGCGACGCGGTCCACCAGATGTCGCCCACCGGCGGCTTCGGCATGAATACAGGCATTCAAGAGGCGGTGGACGCGGCGTGGAAAATCGCCGCGCGTCTCGAAGGCTGGGGCGGTGATGGATTGGTCGCCAGTTATGATACCGAGCGCCGGCCCGTTGCCTGGACCATCGTCAACGAAGCCGCCCGCAACTTCACCCAATTCTCGAAACTGCCCAAGGGCGCCGAAGACGTGACCGCGCCGGAAGGCTACGACCTCCGAAAACGCATCGGCGAGGCCATTTACGCCGAGCGTTTCGACCGGGAATACGAGATGGAGGGCGTGCCCCTCGGCTATCGCTACGAAGGCTCGCCGGTCATCCTGCCCGACGGCACGCCCGAACCGCCCTTCGAGGTGATGAATTACACCCCGACGGCCCGGTCCGGTCATCGGGCGCCCCATGCGTGGCTGGATAAGGAAACCTCCACCCTCGACCTGTTCGGACGCGGGTTCACGTTGCTGCGATTTGACGGCGCCGGGACCGCCGAACTGGAATCCGCCGCTGCGGACCGGGGTGTGCCATTGTCCGTGCGGGATTTAAAAAACGACGATATTGCGGCGCTTTACGAGCAGCCGCTGGTTCTCGTCAGGCCCGACGGGCATGTCGCCTGGCGGGGCGAGACGATGCCCCCTGATTGCGGTCAAATCGTGGATACGGTTCGCGGCGCCTGAGTAAACTTGCGCCGACTCCCCAATCGGGTTTACGCTAAATTCCTGAGCATGATCACTTTTAAGAATTTGGATCGCCACCAGGGGAGGATACTATGATGAAATCGCGATTAGCCGTCCTCGCGGGCCTTTTTGCAGGGGTTTCCGCGGCGGCGCTCAGCGTACCGGTCACGTCCGTGACCGCTGCCGAATACTACGCGGGCAAGACCCTCAACATCGTGACCGGCTCGCGGGCCGGCGGCGGGGCGGACACCAGCCTGAGACTGCTGGCGCCGTTCCTCAACAAACACATTCAGGGCAACCCGGAAATCGTCGTCAAGAATATGCCGGGTGCCGGCGGCCAGAAGCCCTGGAACCTGCTTTGGGAAAAAACCCGTCCCGACGGGCTGACCATCATCTACAGTGCCTGGAACCCTGTCGGCCGGGTGACCGGCTCCAAGGGTCTCCGGGCCGACTACTCGAAGATGAACTTCATCACCGGTCAGCCCATTCCCCGGATGAGCTACATCAAGACGGGCGGCCCCGACAACATCAAGACCCGGGACGACCTGTTGACGGCCAAGAAGATCGTCCTGGCCGGCAACCGTCCGACCAGCGTGCTTGATCTGTCGATCCGCACCAGCCTGGAGATGCTGGGCGTCGACAATTACATCTATGTGCCCGGCCTCAATCCGCCCAAGGCCTATGCCTCGGTTCGCAAGGGCGAGACCAACCTGACCACGACCGGCATCAACTTCTACCGCAACCGGGTGGAACCCTCGGTGGTCAAGTCCGGAGAGGTCATTCCGCTGTTCTACTATCCGGCGGTCGGTGCCGACGGGACGATCAAGAAGTCACCGTTCATCAAGGACATGCCCAACATCTATGAGTACTACAAGCAGGTGAAGGGTAAGGAACCGTCCGGCATTGCCTGGGAAGCTCACAAGTGGATGCAGAAGGTGACCGGCAACATGATCTACGCGTCATTCTCGCCGCGTGGCACGCCGGACGCCGCCAACAACGCATTGCGCGAAGGTTTTGCCAAAGCGTGGAGGGATCCGGAACTGGCGCCGAAGATGCTGAAGAGCATCGGGTTGCCGCCGCAATCCGTCAGCGTTGAAGAGGGCATCAAGATCGTCAATTCCGTGGACACCGTCGATCCCAAGATCGTCGCCTACTTCAAGGAACTGATGACGCGCAAATAGCGCCCAAGGGCGTCTCAGAGTTTCGAGGGGGGTGTTCAGGCCTTGCCGGCGGCGGCTTCCGGGTCGCCGTCGGTAAGGTGCTCCCACATCCGTTCATAAATCCGGCCCGTGCCGACAGCGCGGATTTCGACCTGCTCCGGGGTCATCACGGGCGCGGTATCCGCCTCGCCGCATTTCAGCACCTCCAACTCCACCCGGGCGGCGTCCTCCAGATACCAAGTGAAAACCACTGCGTCTTCGAGCGTCTCGCCCGCCGTGACGCAGCCGTTGCCGCGCATGATCAGGGCGCGTCCGTCGCCGAACAAATCCGCCAGGGCCGCCGCCTGCTCGTCCGAGCGGAGAAGCAGGGGATCGTCCCAGAGCGGCGGTTCGGGCGCGAAATAGGAACTGAAACCGTGCCGCGCCTTTGGTGTTTTCGCCATCGCGGACAGGGCCATCACGTTCATCGGCATGGAGCGGACCACGCCGCCGACATCCGGCCTGCGCTGATAGATCTGCTGATGGATGCGGACCTCGCCCAACACGCCTTCGGGCAACGGACCCTTGACCGGTACCACGCTGCCGTCCTCGCCGGGTGTGATCAGACCCATGGGATTGGGGGCGCAGACCAGGAAGCTGTCGGCATCGATCCGCGCGCTGCAATGGCCATAGGCGTGCACGAGGCCGGCGCGGGCCAGCGCCCGGGCCGCCATACGGACGAGGATTTGCGTTTTGTCGCTCAGCTCTGGAACTCGGGGATATCGGGCACCGCGCCCCAGCCGCACAACGACGCATCGGCAAACGGGAACTGCCGCGGCCGGTAGGCCGCATCGTCGTCGACGATGTTGCGGTCCGAGTTCGAATACTCGAACACCATGCCGTCATGACCTTCGAAGTAGAGAAAATATCCGCCCGACGTGATGTGGCGGCCGGGGCCGAAGACGATCTTCACCTGGCGCTCTTGAAGGAAGTACCAGGACCGCATGACGTCATCGATGCTCTCCACCTGATGGTTGACGTGCTGAATGCCGGGATGATCGGTCGGAAACAGCGCGATCTGATGGTGAACGTTCTTCATCCGCAGAAGCGGCGAGGTCCCGATCCAGTCGCTGACCTTGATGTTGAAATGGGTGACCCAGAACTTCTCGTCCCGGGGCGGATCGGTGGTGTTGAGGCCGATGTGGCCGAGGCCCAGCACGCCGGCATCCCGGGTCGGAAAATAGCGCCGGTTGGCATCCTCGGGCCGGGTCACCAGTTCGATCCGGTTGCCGGTCGGATCCGTGAACCAGGCCATGTCCATGACGTGCCGGTCGGCGATCTCTTCCGCCGTGCCCCGGGTGCAGGCGGTGCCCTGACCGTTCAGATAGGCCATCGCGTCCTCAAGGCCGTACCAGTCCTTGAGCTCGATGCCGACGGCATGGTTCCGCGGATTACCCTCGAAATAGCAGACCGTATGGTCCCGGTAGCCGGTGCGGAGATAAAGCTGGCCATTGTCCCGCCGGATCGGCTGGAAGCCGAGTATCTCCTTGGCATAGGTTTCGGCCCCGTCCAGGTCCCGGGTGCCCATGCGGACGTAGCTGAGATCGCGTAACTCGATCATCTGAATTCCTCCTGGCGCCATTCTAGAGCGGTTTCCGGCCAAATTGAACCGTTTGACCGGGATTAATTCGCGCCTGCCCGGCCAACCGATGAGCTCCATCAAATTGATTCCATTTGGCCCGAAACTGCTCTAGCAAACCGGAATCCGGGAATGGAATGGTCTTCGTGGCCCTGACCGTTGACCGGTCTCGGCCGGCCGGAGGATTGCCCGTCCCGTCCGGCGATGGCTATAGTTCGGCCAGACAGGCGGGGATTTGGCTCCATGGCGGGCGGAGATCGGAAATATCTCGGTGGACTGGTACGCACCCCGGAGGGGCGGATCGCCCGTGACGTTTTTGTCAGCCAGTCTGTCTATGAGGATGAACTCGAGCGCTTGTTCGCCCGCTGCTGGCTGTTCGTCGGACATGCGAGCCAGGTCCCGGAGCCGGGTGATTTCGTCCTCAGCCGCATGGGCGAGGAATCGGTCATCTTCAACCGGGACCGCAACGGCAAGCTTCACGTCTTCCTCAACAATTGCCGTCACCGGGGCATGCGGGTGTGCCGGTATGACCAGGGAAACAGCCGCAAGTTCTCCTGCCCCTATCACGCCTGGGTGTACTCGGACGAAGGCGGCCTGATCGCCGTCCCGAAACTGGAAAGCGGCTACCATAATGAGCTCAACACCGCCGAATGGGGCCTGATCGAAGCCAGGGTGGCCGGGTACCACGGCTATGTGTTCGCCTGCTGGGACGAGGAAACGCCTGGGTTCGAAGACTATCTCGGGGACTTCCGCTTCTACTTCGACGATTACTGCCGGATGTTCGACGGCAGCTTCGGCGAATGGGAGGCCTTCGGCGGCACCTTTAAATGGCGGATGCCCTGCAACTGGAAGTTCGCGGCGGAGAATTTCGGCGGCGACTATTACCACGACCCGTCGCATTCCTCGGTCGACGCGGTGATTCTCTCTCCGGCCGGTGTCGAGGGCCGGCACACCTATGACGCCGTGACCCGGGCCCGGGAAATCCACAAGCTCAACGTCTGTTTCCCCGGCATCGGCCACACGGCGCGGGGCGAATACTTCAAGGACGATTACGAGTACATGCCCACCTACCAGGAAATGCCGGTGGTCGAGGATTACTTCCGGGAGTGCTACGCCAAACGCCGGGAACGGCTGGGCGAGAAGGCGCGCTTCTTCGGTCACGGCGGGACCATCTTTCCCAACGTCTCCTATTCCAACGGGGTCCAGTCCATGGGCACCTGGAACCCGGTGGGGCCGCATGAGACAGAGGCCTGGCGCATCTTCCTGGTGCCCAAGGACGCGCCGGACGAGGTCAAAAACGTACTCCGCCACTATGTCATCCGTTATCAGGGGCCGTCCGGGCTCACCGAGCAGGACGACATGGAAAACTGGAGCTACGCCCATGAGGGTGCCCGCGGCACCATCGCGCGCCGCTTCGACTATCACTACGGCATGGGGCAGGGCCACGAGAAGCGGGGCTGGCCGGCCGAATGGCTGGGCGGCGACATTTACGCCACCGAAGATGTGTCCGAACAGAACCAGCGGGCGTTCTTCGATTGTTGGGCCCGCCATATGGATACCCCGCCCAGTGCCGAAAGCGCCCGAAAGAACGTCGAGGCGGCGGAATAATGGATAGCCATCGGGACACGCCGGAATTGGAGCAGCTTCTGCTGCGCCACGCCGTCGAACAGTTCTACGCCATGGAGGCGGAGCTGCTGGATACGCGGCAATTCGAGGCCTGGCTCGATCTCCTGGACGAGGACATCCACTACTGGATGCCGCTTACCCGCAACAAGGCCTTCGGTGAGTGGGAGGGGGAACTGACCGAGGCGGGCAAGGATCTGAACTGGTTCGACGAAGGCAAGTTCGAACTCGAGCAGCGGGTGAAGCAGATCATGACCGGACTGCACTGGGCGGAAGAACCCGTCTCCCGCACCAGCCACCTGATCTCCAACCTGCGGGTGGAAGAGGATGGCGAGGGGATCGCCGCCGGATGCCGGTTCCTCCTCTATCGCAGCCGCAACCAGACCGAGAGCGATACATTCGTCGGCAAGCGCCACGACCGGCTGAAACGGGTGCCGGGTGGTTTCAAGATTGCCGAACGCCGCATCTTCCTTGATCAAAACGTACTGCTCGCCAAGAACCTGACGGTGTTCTTCTAGTGGCCGGCAACGACAGGCCGGGCGCCGTCATCGTCACCGGCGCCACCTACGGGATTGGCCGGGGCATCGTCCTTGATCTCGCCCGCCGGGGCTGGCCGGTGGTGGGTCTGGGGCTCGACGGCCGGCAGGTCGGGAGCGCCGCCGAAGGCGGGATCGCCGGAACCCTGGACGCGCTCAAAGCCGAAAACCTGATTGCCGAGATCATCGAAACGGACGTCAGCGATGCCGGCCAGGTGGAGGCGGCGGTGAAGACCGCGGCCTCGACTCACGGCCGGGTCCACGGGCTTGTCAACAACGCGGCGATCCGGCCCACGGGCACCATCCTGGACACCGATGAAGAGACCTTTGAGCGAACGGTCGCGGTCAACCTCAAAGGACAGTTCCTCACCTGCAAGGCGGTGATCCCGCTGATGAAAAAGGCCGGCGGCGGATCGATCGTCAATGTGGGGTCCGGCGCCGGCTACGGGAAGCCCGGTATTCTTGCCTATTCGGCGAGCAAGGGCGGGGTCTTCGCGTTGTCCGCCGCACTGGCCCATGATCACCGCGCCGACGGCATCCGGGTCAACGTGGTGGTGCCGGGACCGCAGACCGCATCGGGCATGGTCGAGGAGATGGCGGCCGGTGGTGATCCGCCGCCGCCCGACACGGTTTCCGGCCGTCGGACCTCTCCGCAGGATGTCGCCAACGCGGTGGCCTTTTTGCTCTCCGGCGAAGCCGAACAGATGTCGGGCACCATCATCGATGTCGGCAGTGTCGCCGGTCAGGCCGGGGTGAATCTCTAGGGTCGGGACTCGATTGAGCCGCCATGGGAGTGTTCCGGCGGTGAGGCATAAAATGATTGCGTCATGGCCGGGCCCGCCGGGCCGGCTTCGCCGGCCGGAGGACAAGCCGCGACCCGGCCATCCACGTGTACCGTGCCGCGAGGCGTGGATCACCGGGTCGGTCAATTCGGACGAATTGACCGACCCGGTGATGACGACTTGCGGGTGAGCGGGGGAGGGAGTAGTTGCGTTGCCGCATCGGGTTCCCTCGCCCCCTTCTTCAGGGGGAGAGGGATGCGGAGGCTTGGCGAGCCTGCGAGCCATAGCCGTAGCTGGGTGAGGGGGAATTTCCATATCACCCTCACCCTCACTCCCACCCTCACCCCGATCCTCTCCCAGAGGATTCCTCTGCGAAAAGGGGATTCTCAATGGGTTTGTGATGTGATTCAGTGTGGTTATCAACTGTTGGAGGCGTCGATGAGCGGCCGGGGTCAGTTGGGGTTTGCGGAAGCGTTTGTTTCTCCGGGTCTTGGTTCGAACCGGAAGCTTGATCGTCTGGATGCGTTGATCGACTGGTCTCCGCTGGAGCGCCTGGCGTCGGCGTCGTCCCGCCGTGCCGGCGGCGGATGCGCGCGTCTCACCGGTCTGGCGGCGGCCGCGCTCGCGGTATGGACGGCGTCCGGCGCCGCCGCTGCCGGCGACTATTATCTTCGCCTCGGCATCGGTCTCGACCGGCCGGGGAAGGCGGCGTTCACCGACGACACGGATTGCTCCAGCACGGTTCCGGCGGCGCTCTACGGCTGCGGGATCGGCGGCGACGGTGCGCCCTACCGGTCCGCGGGAGAATTCGGGACGGTGCCCGCGGTCGAGCTCGGACCCGGCTATGCGGCCGGGGCGTTCCGCTTCGAGGCGCTGGTCGAATACCGGCCGCGATACACGTTCAAAGGCCGCGCCAACTACAATCCGCCGCACGTGCGGCAGGACGTATCGGCAAAGCTGTCGTCGGTGTCGGCCATGCTGGCCGGCTTTGTCGACCTGACCGCGCTCGGGGTGCCGAAGCCCGGCCCGTTCGCGCCGTTTCTCGGCGCCGGGATCGGCGCAGCGCATACCCGGATCGGGGAGACCACGATGACCTTCCCGGTCACCACCACCACCGTGCCGGGCGGGAGCAAGACGGGGCCGGCATGGATGGCGACGGCGGGAGTCGCGATGGCGTTGGACGACCGCGTGACGCTTGATCTGGCCTGGCGCTACAGCGACCTCGGCGAGATCCGCACGCCACGGGGTCCCGGCCGCGTGGTCTGGCGCGACGGGCGCCGGGTGCCGAGGCCGCTCGACCTGGCGCCGACGCGGGCGAGGCTCCGGGGCCACGGCGTGCGCCTGTCGCTGCGATATTCGTTCTGAGGCGGGCAGCCCGCGGCGGTGCAAAAGCGGGCAGCGGTCAGGGGACTTGTCCGGTTCGTCGGGAACAACCTCGGTGACCACCGGCCGGCCGGCCAAACGGACCGGAACGATAATACCAAGCCGGACGGCGAGTTACTCGAGCATGAAATGCCCGGCCATCCCTACACGCCGATCATTTCCATCACGTTGTTGAACAGATCGCCCTGAGGGTTACCCAGCTCCCGGCCCATTTCGAAATGGTTGGCGTCCGGGATCTCCATAAGTTTGCCGTTGAGGCCCGATTCGGTCCAGGCGGCGGCGTAGGCCGCGGATTGGCGGCGGAACTCGTCCGGTTCCGGCGCGCCGACGGCGACGATAAGCGGGCCCGCCTCCATCGGCATATGGTATTGGGGCGAATAGGCGCGTGCGCTCTCGGCCGTCATTTGAAGTTCATCGTTGCATCCGTATGAGGCGAGCAGCATGGAATCCATGTCAAATACACCCGACATGGCGCAGGCGCCTTTGATGACGTCGGTGGGTACGCCGTAGGCCCCGTGCCAGCCCGGCATCAGGGTGGTGCCGGTCAAATGGCCGCCCGCCGAGTTGCCCGAAACGTAGATCCGCTCCGGATCACCGCCATGACCGGCGATTTCATCGTAGACCCAGGCAACGGCCGAACGGACATGGTTGACCATGGCCTCGATCCGGTAATTTGGGGCGAGGCCGTAGTCGACGGGAACCCAGATGACCCCCCGGTCGCTCATTGCCTTTGCGGCGAACGAGGCGGCATTCTTGGAGCCGCTGCGCCAGCCGCCGCCGTGAATGTAGATCATCACCGGCTGATTATCGGGCGCCGGCGGCGCGAAAATATCCAGCTTCTGTTCCGGATCGCCGCCATAGGCCACGTCCAGGCGGGCGGCGGGAAACAAGCGGCGCGCGTCCTCGCTCATCCGAAGATTTTTCTCGCGGTAGGCGTCGAGGTTCTCGACGGTAGTTTCGACATCCATCTGCCGGGCGAGCTCGTCCGCCGTCAGACCTTGGTAAACCGTGTCCATGAAGTGTCCCCCTGGGTGGTGTTTTGCGTCTCAAGCTATAGCGGAAAGCCGGTGCGCGCGCTACCGGGCGCCGTCCGGACTTCACGCCACCCGCTTCCTGCGTGTATGTTTGTTGGAACGCAATGCCATACGGGGGGGGCAACAAATGGCCGGCGGCCAAGCGAGCAATGTCGTTCAACTGCGCGACGTAACATCCTTGCGGGATAAGGTCTCCGAAGAGGAGTGGGAGGCGAGGGTCAATCTGGCCGGTCTATATCGGCTGGTCGAGATGAACGGTTGGAACTCGGGCATCTACAACCACGCTTCCATGCGGGTACCCGGTGAGCCCGGCAACTTTCTCATCAAGGCGCATCCGCTATTGTGGCGCGAGGTGACGGCATCCAACCTGGTCAAAGTCGGCATGACGGGCGAACTCGACGAAAGCGCCGGTGTGAACCGGCCGGGCTACGTGCTGCACTCGGCGATCCAGCGGGCGCGGCCCGATGTCGGAGCGGTGCTGCATATTCATCCCGAGGTCTGTATTGCCGTCTCGGTGATGAAGGATGGACTGATACCGTTGAGCCAGCAGTCGGCCTTCCTTCACGGTCAGGTGGGGTATCACGATTATAATGGTATTACCGAGGATGCCGATGAGCGGGACCGCATCGTCGCCGCGTTGGGTGAAAAACGGGCGTTGTTGATGCGCAGCCACGGCGCGACCACCGTCGGAGAATCTCCCCGCCACGCCTACATCGCCATGAACCACTTGATCGACGCCTGTGAAATTCAGCTAAAGGTGATGGCGTCGGGCGCCGAAGTGGTGGCGCCGTCCGACGAGATTTCCCGCAAGACCGCAAAGCAGGAAGAGGCCCACCAGAAGGGCCGTGGCCAGGACGATTGGCCGGCGATGCTCAGGCTGTTGGACGAAGTGGCGCCGGGCTACCGGGAGTAGGCATCCCCAAGAACCGAGGGCGAATGAAATCAGAAATCCAGTTTATCAAACTCACTGCCATCCTTCCCGCGATCTTCGCGGTTCTAACCTTTTCTCAGTCTCAATCCGTCAGAGCAAACGCGTTGGCTGAGGAATTCGTTTCCATCAGGAATGAGAGCGCCAAGCTCGTCCTGGCCGGTACTATCACCAAGCCCAATAGCGGAGGCCCATTGCCTGCTGTTCTATTGGTGACAGGCTCAGGACCGCAGGACCGTGACGAAACCATATTCGGTCACAAGCCGTTCAAGGTGATCGCTGAGTTCTTATCGGAGCGCGGCTATCTGGTGCTCCGTTACGACGATCGGGGAATTGGGCAGTCCACGGGAGAGCATCGCGGCACAACCTTGGATTTTGCCGGCGATGCCCGAGCGGCAATTGACTATCTGCGCCGGCGTCCCGATGTCGACCCGTCTCGTGTCGGAATTTTGGGCCACAGCGAAGGAGCCATGATCGGGACGATCATCGCCGCCCAGCAAAGCGATCTCGCATTCGTCGTCCTGCTTGCGGGCCCTGCATTGCCCGGCGATCAAGTTCTTCGGCAGCAGATACGCGCCCAACTGGAAATGATCGGCAAAGACGTCGCTCATATTGCGCGAAACGACCGCTACGCCGGTCGGTCGATTACCCTGGCAACGGCTGATCCCTTCGATCAAACCGCTCTAACGGACGCCGTCGAGGACATCAGGGCGCGCGAGGGAGAGAGCCAACGGTGGGCGGAAGTGCAGGCCGCATTCTTTTCTTCCGGGTGGGTGCGTCATTTCCTGACATTTGATCCCGGCCCGACGCTCTCGCAGCTCCGTCTGCCGGTGCTGGCCTTGTTCGGTGAGACCGACCGGCAGGTGCTTGCGGCACCGAATGCGGCCGCCGCGCGCACGGCGTTTTCAGCCAATCCCGCGGCTCGCGTGGAAGTCGTGCCGGACGCCAACCACCTGTTCCAATACTCGAAAACCGGCGATTTCCGTGATTACGGAAAAATTGCGGAGGCGATTTCTCCCAAGGTCCTCGAGCGCATTGCCGACTGGCTGACCAACGCCGCCAAGTAGCGCACCCCCGGCCTTTTCTTGGCCGGGGCGAAATGCTTATATGCCGCGCCTGCAAAGCCGCCGATGGACGGAAACCCGAGAAGAGCGGCCCTGGAGCGGATCATGGTTTGCCGAAATCGCTTCGCGATGCCGGAAACCATGTGAATCTGCTCTGAATCTTAAATGGAGATCGGATTCACATGATTATAAGGAGCCTCGAAACGGTTCCGCAAAAATCATGACCCGATCCACGGGAACCGGATGAATTTTCCACACCTTCGAGGCCGAAAATGAGCGACAGAGTAGAGAGGGGCGGGCTCAGCATCGCCCAAGTTTTGCATGACCTAGTGGAAACGCGGATTGCGCCCGGCACCGGGGTCGATCCGGCGGATTTTTGGTCGGCGCTGGAAACGCTCATCGCCGATCTTGCGCCGAAGAACCGAGCGTTGCTCGACAGGCGGGACGAATTCCAGACGAAGATCGACGATTGGCATTCGGCGCGCAAGGGCCGGGACATCGACCCGGACGAATACACTGCCTTCCTGAAGGAAATCGGCTATCTGCTGCCGGAAGGCGGCGACTTCGACATCGCGACTTCCAATGTCGACCCGGAAATCGCCGAAGTGGCCGGCCCGCAACTCGTGGTCCCGGTGACCATCGCCCGCTATGCCTTGAACGCCGCGAACGCCCGCTGGGGCAGCCTCTATGACGCCCTTTACGGCACCGATATCATCGCCGAGGACGGCGGCGCGGAGATAGGTTCCGGCTACAATCCCGTGCGCGGCGAGAAGGTCATCGCCTATGCCGGCGCCTTCCTCGACGAGGCCGTGCCGCTGGAGAGCGGCAGCCACCTGACGGCGTCCAGCTACGAAGTCGCCGATGGTGCGCTCAGCGTCGGCGGGTCCGCACTCAAGGATCCTTCGCAGTTCGCCGGCTACCAGGGCGATGCGGCAAATCCCGGCGCCGTGCTGCTCAAGAACAACGGACTGCACATCGAGGTCCGGATCGACCGGGACAACGCCATCGGCAAGGATCACCCGGCGGGCACCAAGGACGTGGTGCTCGAAGCCGCCATCACCACGATCCAGGATCTGGAAGACTCCATTTCGGCCGTGGATGCCGAGGATAAGGCGTTGGCCTACGGCAACCTGCTGGGCCTGATCCGGGGCGATCTGGAAGACACTTTCGACAAGGGCGGCAAGGCCGTGACGCGGCGGTTGGAGCCGGACCGTACCTGCACCGGGGCCGATGGCGGCGAGCTTACGCTGCCGGGCCGCTCGCTGTTGCTGTTTCGGAACGTGGGTCACCACATGTACACGGACGCCGTGACCGTCGGCGGCGAGGAGGTGCCGGAGGGTATCGTCGATGCCATGGTCACCGGCCTGATCGGCATTCACGATCTCAAGCAGACCGGCAGCGTGCGGAACAGCCGTACCGGCTCGCTCTATATCGTGAAGCCGAAGATGCATGGGCCCGAAGAGGTC
The DNA here is from genome assembly GCA_965213765.1 of Rhodospirillales bacterium. Taxonomy (GTDB): domain Bacteria; phylum Pseudomonadota; class Alphaproteobacteria; order Rhodospirillales; family UBA2165; genus JAJDXO01. The sequence goes on from OZ243926.1 coordinate 4,201,481, forward strand.
GCCTTCACCTGCGAGCTGTTCGGACGGGTCGAGCAGGCCCTCGGACTCGATGCCGACACCATGAAGGTGGGCATCATGGACGAGGAGCGGCGCACCACCATCAACCTCAAGGAATGCATTCGCGAGGCCAAGGACCGGGTGGTGTTCATCAACACCGGTTTCCTCGACCGCACGGGTGACGAAATCCACACCTCCATGGAGGCCGGGCCGTTCCTCAAGAAGAACGACATCCGGGGCGAGCCGTGGATCGCGGCTTACGAGGACTGGAACGTGGACATCGGTCTCGAGACCGGTTTCAAGGGCTCGGCCCAGATCGGCAAGGGCATGTGGGCCATGCCGGACGAGATGGCGGCGATGATGGACGCCAAGATCGGCCATCCGACGGCCGGCGCCAACACGGCCTGGGTCCCGTCCCCGACGGCCGCCACCCTGCACGCCATTCACTACCACAAGGTCAGCGTCGCCGCCCGGCAGGACGAACTGGCGGGCCGGGGCCGGGCCGGCCTCGACGACATCCTGACCGTGCCGCTGCTCGGCGGGCGGAACCTGTCCGATGAAGAGGTGCAGGAGGAACTCGACAACAACTGCCAGGGCATCCTCGGCTATGTCATTCGCTGGGTCGAGCACGGCGTCGGCTGTTCCAAGGTGCCGGACATCAGGGATGTGGGCCTGATGGAAGACCGGGCGACCCTCAGAATTTCGTCACAGCATCTCGCCAACTGGCTGCATCACGGCGTGTGCACCGAGGACCAGGTCCGGGCGTCGCTGGAGAAGATGGCCGCCGTCGTCGATCGTCAGAACGAGGGCGATCCGGCCTATCGGCCCATGTCCGGGAACTTCGACGGCTCGGTCGGCTATCAGGCGGCGTGCGATTTGATCTTCAATGGCCGCGAGCAGCCCAACGGCTATACGGAGTACATCCTCCACCAACGCCGCCGGGAGGCGAAGGCGAAGGGAATGTGAGGTGGCCTATCGGAGCCCCTTCTTCGTCACCGCGGCGAATTCGTCGCCGAGGCCCCATTCCTTGAGGTCGGCTTCGCGGCGGATCAGGTTTTCCGGATAGTCGATGCCGATGGCGTCGTCGGGGACGCGCACCGCGACCCGTTTGTAAAACCCGCTCCCGACCATCCAAAGCTGAAGGGTTTCGCCCGTCGCCTCTTTTGGCGGGCGGGTCCGGCGCGCCCGTTCCATGCCGTTGGTCATGGCGGCGGTGCGCATGCATTGCGTCTTGGCGGCGAAGACCGGCGCGCCCTTTTCGACGGCGTAGCCGGTGGCGGTGGTCAGGTCCCCTTCGAACGGACCGACGGCCGTCAATATGACGATGATCCGCTGAACGGGACTAATTTACGCATTTTCGCTGTGGATTACTGAAAGAATGTCATGAACTGTGGATAAAATGCTTAATTTCACGGCATCAACCTGTGGATAACGTCGGGATAACTCGCTGATCGGCGCTTGATCCGGGCTAAGGCCCGGCTCCCTAAAGTCTGTTTTCATCCGAATCCATCCAGGTTAAGCTCTCGTCAGGAGGGCGCACATGGTCCGAAAATTGGTTGGAATTGCGGTGTTGGCTACGATTGTCCTCGTCGTCGGCATCGGGTCTGCGATGGCCGATGGGCCTGGCGACCGGCGTTCGATTGAGAAGCTGCTGACCAACAATTCGATCATTTATACCGACGAAGTCTCCGGGCTCGAAACGACCATCTACTTCGGCCGTTTCGGCAATTTCGACCGGTACGTGCCCTGCACCTTCACCGATGGCAGCTTCAAGGTGGGCGACGCCGGTGAGGTGTGCCTCAGGGACCGGGAGGGCGCCCGGACCGAGATGTGCTTCAAGCCCGCGATCTCGGGCAACCAAGTCTCCTGGAAAGCGCCGGACAGCCGCACGACAAACGTCGCCCGGCTGTTGGTCGGCAACAAGATGCCCATCGGGTGAAAGATCTACTGATCCCGGCGCGTGCCGCCGGGCGGAAACCCTGAACCTCACGCCCTAGCAGGCTGCTGAAAAACCCACTGGCGCGATTCCCGGTATCGTGATTCTCTGCCCCTGGGTTGATCGGTGCTGGAGGTTGTGATGCGGGGCGAGGACGAACGCGGCGAGGGTCTGTTCAGCTACGTGGACTTGGAGGCTCGGGTACCTGCGGATCATCCGCTGCGGTCGATCCGGGTTCTGGTGGACGAGGCCCTGGCGGCGTTGTCGGGAGATTTTGCGGTTCTGTATTCGACGACCGGGCGGCCGTCGATCGCGCCGGAGAAGCTGTTGCGGGCGCTTCTGTTACAGGCCTTCTACACCATCCGCTCGGAGCGCCAGTTGATGGAGCAGCTGGACTACAACCTGTTGTTCCGCTGGTTCGTCGGTCTGTCGATGGACGCGCCGGTGTGGGACGCCACGACCTATTCGAAGAACCGCGACCGGTTGGTTGCGGGGGATGTGGCGGCGCGCTTTCTTCAAGCGGTGCTGCGCGGCGCGCGGGTACGCCGTCTTTTGTCGGACGAGCACTTCTCGGTCGACGGCACGCTGATCGAGGCGTGGGCGTCGATGAAGAGCTTCCGCCGCAAGGATGACGGCGGCGACCCGCCTGCCGGGCGCAACGCGGAGCGTGACTTCCGCGGCGAGCGGCGCTCGAACGCGACCCATGCGTCCACCACCGATGCCGATGCCCGGCTGTTCCGCAAGGGCGAGGGGCAGTCGAGCCGGCTGTGCTTCATGGGCCATCTGTTGATGGAGAACCGCAATGCGCTGATTGTCGATGCGGCGCTGACCCGGGCCAGTGGCACCGCCGAGCGGGAGGCGGCGCTGGCCATGCTGGGGCGCCGCAAGAAAGCGCGGCGGGTCACGCTGGGCGCCGACAAGGCCTATGACGTGGCCGAGTTCGTGGACGCGTTGCGCGACGGCGCCGTCACCCCTCATATTGCCGTCGACGGCCATGTCAGGAAGACCGGCAAGCCGCGCAAGACCCGGGTCGACCGACGCACCACCCGGCATCCGGGCTACGCCGCCAGCCAGCGCCTGCGCAAGCGCATCGAGGAGGGGTTCGGCTGGATCAAGACCACCGGCGGGCTGGCCAAGACCCGGCATCGTGGGCTCGACCGGGTGGGCTGGATGTTCACATTCACCGCCGCCGCCTACAACCTGGTCAGGCTGCCCAAACTCCTCGCCGAGGCGCCGACATGATGCCCGGGAACCGCGCAATAGGCCCCCAGACCCGCCGCGAGCGGGTCCCGAACCCCAACCCCCGCCGCCCATAACCAGAGAAAACCGACCGAACTCATCAAACCGGCCGCGCGTGGCGAGTTTTTCAGCAGCCTGCTAGAGATCGCGCCCCGGATTTCACGCGCCAAATTTCACGCCATGGCGTGCTTCTCCGGATCGTCGAGGAATTCCATCGGAAATTCCGGGCCCCACTGATTGGCCAAGCCCGCCTCGGGTGCGTGGAATCCCGCCGGGTGGTCGTTGTTGACCATGTCGCTGTCGGTCCAGTGCTCGTGAATGCGGCCCCACGGGTCCCGCCAGTAGTCGAAAATCTGGCTGCCGAGGGTGTGCCGGCCGATGCCCCAGGCATGCTTATACTTGCCTTTTTCCTTGAGATAGTCATGGCCGATCTGAACGTCGTCGAAGTCGGCGACCTCGAAGGACAGGTGATTGAACCCGGCCTTTTCCGCCTGGACGTTGAGGAAAACGTGGTGGTCCACATAGCTGCCGGTGGGCGCGTCGATGTGATTGAAGACGGCGAAGATGTTGTCCTCCGTTTCCATCCAGATCTCGTCGGTGGTCTTGAGGCCGAGATGCGCCTGATACCAGTCGTTGGAGGCCTTCACCTGGGCGGTGGTGACGACCGCATGGGCGCTGCGTTTGACATGCGCCGGCCGGTTGGGGATGCGCTGCAGGTCGCCGGCCCGGTTCAAGCGCTCCTTGCCCGTATTGATCACCACGTCCCGCACCGGCAGCGGCTCCAGCATCTCTTGACCCCAGATCACCTCTACTTGGCGGTCGTCCGGATCGGTGAGGCGGACCCGCTTGCCGCCGCCCGGCTCATCCAGGTCTTCCACCGGCGTCGCCCCCTCGGCCTCGGCGAGGGTGTGCAAGTCTTCTTCCGACGCGGCATGGAATGCGATGCCGATGAAGTCGGGATCGCCCAATTCCGTGACATGAAGATGGTGATCCGCATCGGTGCCCCGCATGAACAATGCCGTCTTCGTGCGCTCGGCCCGGAGCATGCCGAAGTCGGTCAGGAACGCTTCCATCAAATCGAGGTCCGGGGCGCTCAATCGCCCGTAGGCGATGTCGGTGACGTTGATCATGAATATCCTCCCTGTCGCCTGGCTGTTTCTTCGGCCGTCCGTTGAGCGGCCCGTTGAGCAGCTTGTCGGGCTCAGCATAGGACAGGGAGGTTCCGGGGGTCCAGGGCGGGGCGGAAATTGTCCGCTTAAAGGTTTTTGAAGTCCCGATTCAGTTTGAACTCGGACGAGGTGACATAGGCTTCCGCGTCGCGAATGCGCTTCTCCACCGAGCGGAATTTCTGCTGGAACTCGGAGACCGTGCGATGGGGATCGACCCGGGTCCGCCGCCAGAACCGCTCCTCGTCATCCGACCGGTAGAGCCCGTCCGGTTTCGGGTTGAGGACGAAGCCGAGGATGAAGTAGGCGATCACCACTGGGACCGAGAACATGAAGAAGGCGATGATCGCCGCGATCCGGACCGGGACCACCGAGATGCCGAAATAATCGGCGATGCCGGCGCAAACGCCGCGGATCACGCCGTTCTCCGGATCGAGATAGAACCGGGTGGGGCTGAACTGCTGCCAGTCGATATTCGCGTGGCGCCCCCCGCGGCGCCGGCCGTGCCGGGTGCCGTGATGATGGCTGTGGCCGTTGTCGTGGTTTTCGCCGCTCATATCCGGCTCCTCCATTCGGGCGCTTCCTCATCGAGGATACGCTCCAGGTTTCGCACGCGGTCTTCCATCTTGCCGAGGCTCTCCCACAGCTCCGTCAGCAATTGTTCGTCGCCCGACGTCATGGTCTTGCTGGTCCGCCAGCGGGTCGCGTAATGGGCAATGATCCAGATCGGCAGAACAATGACCATGAAGACGACGGCGATGGAGACTAAGAAAAATCCGACCATATCCAAGTACTCTCTCTCCTACGGGTCCGGGTAGGCAGGACGGCGTTAGCCGTCCTGCCGTTCTTTTGACATTTCGGTTTTGCGCCCGCTCATGCGGGCCTTCAGCGCCGCCAACTCGTCTTCGATGACGCTCTCGGCCTCGAGCTCGGCGATTTCCTCGGACAGGGTCTTGCCCTTGCCGAGATCAAACGCTTCCGCCTCGCCCTCGAGGCTGTCCATGCGCTGCTCCATCTTTTCATAGCGGGTGAAGGCATCGTCGATGCGCCGGTCGTTCACCGTCTTGCGCACCTTGATCTGCGACTGGGCGGTGTCGTTGCGCGCCTGGACACTCTTCTGCTTGGCCTTGGCTTCGCGCAGCTTGCTTTCCAGCTTGACGATATCCGCCTCATGCCTTTCGAGCGCAGCGTTCAACGCGCCGAGATCTTCGGCGAGCAGGGTCGCGGTTTCCTCGAGCTTGGCCTTCTCCAGCAACGCGCCCTTCGCCAAGTCTTCCCGGTCCTTGGTGATCGCCAGCTCGGCCTTGCGCTGCCATTCGGCGCATGCCTCTTCGAGGCGGCCGAGGGTCCGCTGGGCTTCCTTGCGGTCGGCGATGATACGCGCCGCATCGGAGCGGACTTCGACAAGGGTGTCTTCCATTTCATGGATCATCAGCCGGATCATCTTCTCCGGATCCTCGGCCTTGTCCAGGATCGAGGTCAGGTTGGAGTTAATGATGTCCGACAGTCTCGAAAAAATGCCCACTTTGGGTTCCTCCTTTCGGGCTTCCCGGCAGCGTTTTCGGTGTCCGGGGAGCGGGGTTTAACAGGGACTAGCGCCTTTCCAACAGCACACGCCGTGCCAACTTATGCCAAGACCAGCCAACCTGTTGATATTCAATGTGGAAATGGAATATCCGGTGAAAATTCCGAGGAAGCAGATTTAAAAAAAATTTTGAATTAAATAGTGAATTATACGAATATATGTCATAAAATAAGATCATGGCTTTAGCTCCGGAATTACCGGCGATGGTTGGCGATGCGCCGTCGTTTCTGGCCTTGCTGGAACAGGTATCGCTGGCCGCGCCCCAGGACCGGCCCGTGCTGGTGACCGGTGAGCGGGGCACCGGCAAGGAGTTGATCGCCAGTCGGCTGCATCACCTGTCCAAGCGCTGGCAGGGAGGTTTCGTCGAGCTCAATTGTGCGGCACTGCCCGAGACCCTGCTGGAGACCGAATTGTTCGGCCACGAGGCGGGTGCGTTCACCGGTGCCGGCCGGCGGCGCATCGGCCGTTTCGAGCTCGCCGACGGCGGCACGTTGTTCCTGGACGAAATCGGCAACGCGCCTTTGAACGTCCAGGAAAAAATCCTCCGGGTCATCGAATACGGCACCTTCGAACGGGTGGGCGGCAACGACACCCTCGGCGTCGACGTGCGGGTCATCGGGGCGACCAACCGGGATTTGCCCAGTGAGGCGGAGGCCGGCCGGTTTCGTCCCGATCTGCTCGACCGGCTGTCGTTCGATGTGCTGACTGTGCCGCAGCTCCGCAACCGGCCGGGCGACGTGCATCTGTTGGCGGCTCATTTCGGCCGCTCCATGGCGCGCGAGATGGAGTGGACCGGCTATCCCGGGTTCACGCGGGATGCGCTGAATGTCCTGGAACGCCATGACTGGCCGGGAAATGTTCGGGAGCTCAAGAACGCGGTTGAGCGCTCGGTCTACCGGCACGGCGATGAGGAGCGGCCGATCACCGACGTGGTCATCGATCCCTTCGCCTCGCCCTTCCGCCCGCGGCCGGAGCCGGAAGCGCCGATGTCAAGTGGGGCCGGGTTGCCATCCGAACCTCGTCACGATGTGGATGCCGTGACTCCCATCGATATCCGCGACGCGGTGGACGCGTTCGAGAAGCGGCTGTTGGTCGAGGCGCTGGCTGCCAACCGGCACAGTCAGAAGGAGACCGCCCTGCATTTGGGGCTCGGCTATCACCAGCTCCGCAACCGGCTCAAGAAGCACGAGCTTATTTGAGCTCCGGGCTAGCAGGCTGCTGAAAAACCCACTGGCGCGATTCCCGGTATCGTGATTCTCTGCCCCTGGGTTGATCGGTGCTGGAGGTTGTGATGCGGGGCGAGGACGAACGCGGCGAGGGTCTGTTCAGCTACGTGGACTTGGAGGCTCGGGTACCTGCGGATCATCCGCTGCGGTCGATCCGGGTTCTGGTGGACGAGGCCCTGGCGGCGTTGTCGGGAGATTTTGCGGTTCTGTATTCGACGACCGGGCGGCCGTCGATCGCGCCGGAGAAGCTGTTGCGGGCGCTTCTGTTACAGGCCTTCTACACCATCCGCTCGGAGCGCCAGTTGATGGAGCAGCTGGACTACAACCTGTTGTTCCGCTGGTTCGTCGGTCTGTCGATGGACGCGCCGGTGTGGGACGCCACGACCTATTCGAAGAACCGCGACCGGTTGGTTGCGGGGGATGTGGCGGCGCGCTTTCTTCAAGCGGTGCTGCGCGGCGCGCGGGTACGCCGTCTTTTGTCGGACGAGCACTTCTCGGTCGACGGCACGCTGATCGAGGCGTGGGCGTCGATGAAGAGCTTCCGCCGCAAGGATGACGGCGGCGACCCGCCTGCCGGGCGCAACGCGGAGCGTGACTTCCGCGGCGAGCGGCGCTCGAACGCGACCCATGCGTCCACCACCGATGCCGATGCCCGGCTGTTCCGCAAGGGCGAGGGGCAGTCGAGCCGGCTGTGCTTCATGGGCCATCTGTTGATGGAGAACCGCAATGCGCTGATTGTCGATGCGGCGCTGACCCGGGCCAGTGGCACCGCCGAGCGGGAGGCGGCGCTGGCCATGCTGGGGCGCCGCAAGAAAGCGCGGCGGGTCACGCTGGGCGCCGACAAGGCCTATGACGTGGCCGAGTTCGTGGACGCGTTGCGCGACGGCGCCGTCACCCCTCATATTGCCGTCGACGGCCATGTCAGGAAGACCGGCAAGCCGCGCAAGACCCGGGTCGACCGACGCACCACCCGGCATCCGGGCTACGCCGCCAGCCAGCGCCTGCGCAAGCGCATCGAGGAGGGGTTCGGCTGGATCAAGACCACCGGCGGGCTGGCCAAGACCCGGCATCGTGGGCTCGACCGGGTGGGCTGGATGTTCACATTCACCGCCGCCGCCTACAACCTGGTCAGGCTGCCCAAACTCCTCGCCGAGGCGCCGACATGATGCCCGGGAACCGCGCAATAGGCCCCCAGACCCGCCGCGAGCGGGTCCCGAACCCCAACCCCCGCCGCCCATAACCAGAGAAAACCGACCGAACTCATCAAACCGGCCGCGCGTGGCGAGTTTTTCAGCAGCCTGCTAAAGCGGTTTTCGGCCAAATTGAACCATTTGACCGGAAACCGCTCCAGGGTCTGTACTCAATTAGGGGATTCACCTTTTTGCGCCCTCTCACCGTGACGGGGGCGAGGGAACGCATGGCAAGCCTCCTCTCCCCGCTCACCCGCAAGTCGTCATCACCGGGTCGGTCAATTCGTCCGAATTGACCTTATTTGACCCGCTGGTCCACGCCTTGCGGCCGGCGGTACACGTGGATGGCCGGGTCCGGGCCCGGCCATGACGCAATCATTTTATGCCTCATCGCCGCAACACTCCCATGGCGGCTCAATCGGGTCCGGACCTTAGAGTCTGACTCGAAACTCTACATTTAATAACAATGGCTTGCGATCCGCCTTGTGAGGAGTCGGATGTGTGCGACGAGGATCCATGCCTGTGCGGAGGCGATTGATTTCTCCCAGTCCTTGGCCAGTCGGCGGCATCGGTTGAGCCAGGCGAAGGTCCTCTCGACGACCCATCTCCTGGGCAGGACCTCAAAGCCCTTGGCGGTATCGGGACGTCTTATAATCTCGATCGTCCAGCGGCCGATGTCTTCGAGGGCACCCTCAAGTTTCGGTCCGCCATAGGCGGCGTCAGCGAAGAGGTGACGCAGCCGGGGGAAGCGATGACGGATCGATTTGAGGACCCCGGGGGCGCCGTCGCGGTCCTGGATATCGGCTGAATGCACGATCAGGCCGAGCAGCAGGCCGAGCGTATCGGTGACGATGTGACGCTTGCGGCCCTTGATCTTCTTGCCCGCGTCATAGCCCCGAATACCACCGCTTTCCGTGGTTTTCACGCTCTGGCTGTCGATCACCCCGGCGCTCGGGCCGGCCTCGCGTCCTTCCAACTCACGGGCCGCCACAACCAGATGATGGTTGATCGCCTCCAGCAGCCCGTTCGAGCGCCAGTCGTAGAAGTAACGCTGCACCGTGGAGGGCGGCGGGAAGTCGTTCGGCAGCATCGCCCACTGACAGCCCGTCGAGGCCATGTACATGATCGCATCCATGACATTGCGCAGCTCCGTCGTCCGCGGCCGGCCTATCTTCTTGCGCGGCGGCATGAACGGCGCGATCAACGCCCACTCTCGATCCGTAAGGTCGCTTGCATAGCGACCGCCACGGCGCTCATACTTCGGGCGAGTGATTTCGGTCCACATGTTGTGCCTCCTCGTTTGCTTTGACACAACCGAGTAAGACACAACCGACTGAAATCACTCAACTAGTTTCGAGTTGAACTCTTAGGCGCCGATGGCGGCGGTGAGGTCGATTTCCACCAGGGCGCCGGGGACGATCAGGCCCTGACAGCCGACCAAGGTGCTCGCCGGCTTACCCTCGCCATAGAAATCGTTCATCGCCTGGACGACGATATCCCGGTGCGCCGGCTCCAGATTGACGACGAAGATACGCTGGCGGACGACGTCGTCGGGGGTGGCGCCAAGCCCGTCGAGGACTTTCCGCAAATTGGCGAAGGTCTGCGCAAACTGGGCGGCGAGGTCCCCTTCGCCGACCAACTGGCCGCCGTCGGTTCCCATCTGGCCCGAAATATGAGCCAGTTTACCGCCCTCGCTGATCACCACATTCGAGAAGTGGGGCGGTTGCCTCATGCCCTCCAGTGCCGGGCGGTCGAGCGTTGCGTTTTCTGACATGAATTCCTCCCTGGATGCCGGGCCCTTACTCGCCCTCGTACTGGTCGTAGAGTACCGCCTTCCGCCGGACCTTGTCGCCCTGGCTCATGATGAAATCAAAATAGATCTTGAAGTGATCGTAGGTCTTATGGGTGTCGAGGGCCGCCTCGTCCTTGTAGACCTCATACAGAATGAACTCGGTCTTGGTGCCCTGCTGCCGGACCACGTCAAACTGCAGGCAGCCTTCCTCTTCGCGTGCCGCCCGCGCATTAATCATCAGCAGACGCAGCGCTTCATCGAGGATGTCCTCATCGTAGGACATGGTGACGATATTGATCAGGTTGGCCATCAATTTTCCCCTGGTATTCGTAATGTGACTGAATTGCCGTCTTCTTAGGCGGGCAGGCCCCGATGGTCAAAACCGATTATTCGGCAGCTTCGGCAAATTGCCCGGCGAATTGTTCGAGGGCCTGCTCGCCCGCGGGCGTCAGCCGATATATCCCTCGGTCCACGCGCTCGAACCAGCCGTAATGGTCGCTGTAGAGGATGCGTCGGGCGCGCACGACGCCGGTTGCCTGATGGATGACATAGGCCTTCGTCGGGCCGTGATCCAGGAGGTACCGGGCGCATCTCAACGCATCCTGCCGGTAGGCGGTGATGATAGGCGTGCGCGTGCTGCCGCCCGAATTGGGATCGCCGACGCGCCGCGCATGTTCCTTCAGCAGCCGGCGTTGACGGGGCTTGAATTTCCTTGGGGCATAAGGGGCGGGATCCAGGTGCACGTCGACCACGGCGCCGGACTTCTTGAACGCCACGGTCAACAACCCGAGCCCCAGCATCCGGCAGAGCTTCTTGATGTCCCGATAGCGCCCCCGCCAGACCGGCTTGCCCCCGCCGGTTTGGGCGGGAACCGCGAGGTAGACGGTCTCCGAGACGGTCTGGCGGCGGATACCCTGGAACACCAGCGGCAGGGTGAAGCCGGTCTTGAGCTCGACCACCACCGGCTCTTCGCCGCCCCGCACCGCCAGCACGTCGCAATCGCCGACCTCGGCCTTGACCTCGTAGCCCTGGGCCTCGAGAAACGCCTTGATGGGCGGATAAAGCTCGGTTTCCTTCATACGCCGCCTATAGCACGATTCGCCCACAACGCGATTCCCAAGCTTTTCCCCACCATCCTTCCGGGGCTAAGCTCACGTGCAATCCAAGGAGGACGATATGGGGGATCAGGTATCCAAGGCCGAAGCATTGCGGGCCCGGCACGGCGGCGATGCGCCGCTGGTGTTGCCCAACATCTGGGATGCGGGGACGTCGGTGCTGGCGGCCGAGGCCGGGTTTGGAGCTATCGCCACCACCAGCGCCGGGGTCGCCTGGGCCCACGGACTGCCGGACGGGGAAGTGATTTCCCGGGAAAACATGCTGAACGCCGTCGCGGCCTGCGCCTCGGCGGTCGACATCCCGGTCACCGCGGATATGGAAACCGGCTACGGCGAGGCGCCTGAAACGGTTGCCGACACCGTGAAGCTGACCGCCGAAGCCGGCGCGGCCGGGCTCAATCTGGAGGACGGCATCGAGCATTCGGGTGAGATTCTGGAGAAAAGCCTGGCGGTGGACCGGATTGCCGCCGCCCGGGCGGCCGCCGACGAGATCGGAATCCCCATGGTGATCAACGCGCGGACTGATATCTATTTCGGAAATATCCGGGGGCCCGACGAGAAATTCGATATCGCCGTCGAGCGCGCCAACGCCTATCTCGCCGCCGGGGCCGACTGCGCCTATGTGATTGCGGTAATGGATGCAGACGCTATCGGTGAACTCGCCAAGGCCATCGACGGGCCGCTCAACGTGCCGGCCGGTGCGGGCGGTCTTGATGTGGCCGGTCTCGCGGCGCTCGGCGTCGCCCGCATATCGGTCGCAGGCGGCCTCACCCGCGGGGCTTTCGGTTACTTGCGCCGGGTGCTGACCGAACTCAAGGACGACGGGACCTTCGGCTTCCTCGACGGAGCCATTCCGCACCCGGAACTCAATCAGCTCTATGCAATGAACAGGGAGGACCAGACATGACGATGGACATTCGCCGGATCGTCACCGGCCACAATTCGGAAGGACTGGCAATCGCCGTCTCCGATGGCGCACCGCCGGTCAATATCGCCGAAAAAGGCGGAATCCGGCTCGCCGAACTTTGGGCCACGGACCGGACGCCGGCGGATAATTCCGGCGATCGGGAGACGGCTGGAGAAAAAATGCCGATCCCGCCGCCGGCGGGCGGCTCGGTGTTTCGCATCGTCGAGTTCCCGCCGGAGAGCGGCGCCGATGCGGACATTGATGCCGAGAAGGAGCTTCTGGCCAGCAAGGGCGCCACGACCCGGGCCGATGCGCGTCATCCCGGTATGCACAAGACCGACAGCATCGACTATGCGGTGATCATGTCGGGAAAAATTGATCTGCTATTGGACGATGACGACATGACCGTGCAGGCCGGCGACGTGGTGGTTCAGCGGGGCACCAACCACGCCTGGGCCAACCGCTACGACGAGCCGTGCCGGATCGCCTTCGTGCTGATCGACGCCGATCCGACGCCGTGACTTAGAGCAGAAAGCCGAGCCCGGCGCCGTAGACCGCCGCGCCGGCCACCACCAGCCACGGCGGCGCCTTCCAGACGGCGAGGAGCAAGAACAACACCAGCGCCGTCGCGACATCGGCATTATCCGTAACCGCGCTGGTGATGACCGGATCGTAAAGCGCAGCGAGCAGCAGCCCGACCACCGCGGCGTTCACCCCGGCGAGCGCCCGGCGGACGCCCGCAACCCGGCGCAGGCCGTCCCAGAACGGCAGCGCCCCGATCACCAGCAGGAACGACGGAACGAATATGGCGATGGTGGCGATCAGCGCACCCGTCCAAGCCGTCGGCGGTACCTGGCTCACCGCACCCAGGAACGCGGCAAAGGTGAACAGCGGGCCCGGCATGGCCTGTGCCGCGCCGTAACCCGCGAGGAACGCATCCGGGCTGACCCAGCCGGGCGGCACCACTTCTTCCTGCAGCAACGGCAGGACCACGTGGCCGCCGCCGAACACCAGCGAGCCCGAGCGGTAGAAGCTGTCGAACAGGATCAGCGCCTGGTCCGGGAATTGGATTGCCGCCACCGGCAGGCCGGCGAGCAGCACGAAGAACGCGATCAGGCAGAAGACGGCAATCCCGCGTCCCACCGGGATCTCGAAGGCATCCTCTTCCTCGGATTCCTGCGCCTTGATCAGGACGAGCCCCAGCACCGCGCCGCCCGCGATGACCGCCAATTGGATCGATGTGGAGGGGACGATGAGCAGCACCACGGTGGCGGCGACGGCGATGCCCGCCCGGGTGCCGTCGGTGCACAGCATGCGGGCCATGCCCCACACGGCGTTGGCGACCACGGCAACGGCCACCAGCATCAGCATCTTCAGGATGTCCTGGGTGAGATTGTCCTGGAACGCCACCGCGCCCAATCCAATGGCCGCCATGGCGAGCGCCGATGGAGCGGTGAAGCCGAGCCAGGCGGCGAGGCTGCCGGGGAGCCCGGCCCGTGACAGGCCGATGCCGATCCCCACCTGGCTGGAGGCGGGGCCGGGGAGGAACTGGCACAGCGCCACCAGATCGGCGTAGGCCGCGTCGCTGAGCCACTTTTGCCGCTCGACAAATTCGGTGCGGAAATAGCCGAGATGCGCCACCGGTCCGCCGAATGACGTCAGGCCGAGACGCAAAAAGATCAGGAAGACTTCGAGCGGGTTGCCGGCTTTGGGAGTCCTCTGGGGGGTCCCCTGGTTGTCCGCGCCCGCCGCCATGATCGTTCCCCCAAAGTATATATTTTACAATAGGTTATACCATATCCCGCCGGCCTTATGATTGGCAATTCCTGTCATTGGAGTGTCACGATTTGGCAAGATGGCGCGTACCTGTGCTAGCATCGGACCGTTATGCCCGCACTCAAAGCAGCAGACCTGAAAAAGGTCAAAAAGCAGCTTCTGGATGCCCGGGCCGAAATCGAGCATCTGGAAGAGATCACCGAGGACGACCGCAAGCCCGTCGAGCTGGACCAGCAGACTCAGGGCCGGTTGTCCCGGATGGACGCGCTGCAGGTACACGAGATGGCCCTCGAGCAGGAACGCCGGCGGGAAATCGAGATTCAGCGCATCGACGCCGCTCTCAAGCGCATCGACGGGGGCGAATACGGCTACTGCGTTTCCTGCGGCGAGGACATCGAAGAGAAACGCCTGGCCGGCGATCCCGCCGTGCCGCTGTGCGTTGACTGCGCGTCCGGCTGATCAGACCACCGTAATTCAGCGTTGATCCCGCTTGGCGAGCCGGTGAAACCGCCAGGCGAGGACGCAGAGCGCAACCACCGATGCGATGAGGATCGCTTCCAGGATTCCCATGACGCCGCGGCCCATCGGCAGCGCCAGGACGATGGCGAGCGGCAGCAGGATCACACCGTAGGAAACCGTGTGGGCGACCACCGGAAACCAGGTTTCGCCCCGGCCTCGCAGAACGTGACTGAGAACCGCCTGGCCGCCATCGAAGATCAACAGTAAGGAGATAAAGGCGATCAGCGGCGTGGCCAGTTCAATCAACGCCGGGTCCTTGGCGAATCCCTGCGCCAAATGGGGCGAGAACGCGACCACCAGCACCCCGAAGAAGCTCATGGCGATGGTGTTGAGCCCGAGACCCGTCCAACCGGCCCGGGACATCTCGGCGGTGTCGCCCCGTCCCCAGGCGTGCCCGACCATCACCGCGCTCGCCGCACCGATGCCGACGGCGGTCATGAAGATCAGCGCCAACACCTGGAAGGCGATGGAGTAGGCGGCGAGCGCCAACGCCCCCAACAGCCCGGCGATGAAGGACTGGGCGGCAAAGGCGGTGGATTCGATGAGATGGCTGCCGCCAGCCGAATAGCCGATGCGGCGCTGGCCGGCCCAATCCCGCCAGCCGCCCTCCGCCTTCCTGCGGATAGCGAGCGCCTCCCGGTCATGCAGGTTCCACACATAGGCGACGGTGACGGCGGCCAGCAGGATGCGCATGCTGGTCGTCGCCCAGGACGACCCGACGGCACCCATGGCATCGAACCCGAGATTTCCATAGACCCACATCCAGTTGAACAGCACGTTGAACAGGTTGGCGATGATCATGAACACCATCGGCGCGACCGGCCGCTTCAGCCCTTCGAGAAAGTAGGCGCTTGCGAGGTAGATCATCATGAACGGCAGGCCCAGGGCCAGCACGCGGACCACTTCGCCCCCGCCCCGCACAAGGTCCTCCGATTGGCCGGTGACCACCAACACCCACTCACCGGTGAACGCGATGACCATGCAGATGGTGCCGAGCACCACCGCATAGACCGTCGCCCGGCGCCACACCGCGCCAAGCTTCTCGGTCCGGCCGCTGCCGAGGGTTTTGGCTGTCATCACCAAGGTGCCGAGGAGAAGTCCGAGGGAGGTCACGAACAGGGGAATCGTCACCGCGTTGCCGAGGGACTGGTAGGCCAACTCGTTGGCGGCGAACCGGCCGACCATGGCCGTATCGACCACCGCCATGACCAGCATACCGGATCGCGATGCGATCTGCGGCAGGGCGAGGCGCACCATCTCGCGAACCCGCGCCCGCAAGCCGCGGGGCGGGGCGTCCAGCCGTTCCGGCCGCGCCGCCGTCTGCTCCATGACCAATGCCCTCTGGATGGGGCGCGGGTGATAACACACCAGCGCCGTATTGCCAGCGGTGTTTTGATGACAGCGGGGCCGGCTCCGGTCAAAATGAGCCCGCCCGGTTTTTTGGGGAGGGAAAGATGATCGAGCTGTATCAGAGTTTTCAGTCGACCTGTTCGGGCAAGGTCCGTCTGGTTATGGAGGAAAAGGGCATTCCCTACACCGAGCGCGACGTGAACTTGGCGACGGGCGAGCAATTTGATCCCGAATATATGAAGCTCAATCCGAAGGCGGTGGTGCCGACCATCATCCATGACGGGCGGGTCTTAAGGGAATCCAGCCTGATCATGGAATACCTGGACGAGACCTTTGACGGTCCGAGCCTGACCCCCGGCGATCCCTACAAGCAGTGGCGGATGCGCATGTTCAACAAGCTCCTTGATGAGGAAGTGCACGCCTACATAAATCTGGTGACCTATGCGGTCGTCGGCCGCCACACCCGGTCGGAGAACCGCACGCCGGAGGAAATCGAAGAGCATTTCCGCAAGATGCCCGACCAGGCCAAGGCCGAACGCCAGCGGCAGGTTCACGAAAAGGGCGTGCACTCGGAACCGTTCAAGGCCGCCATCAAGGGGATGGACAAGCTGCTGGCCGAAATCGAAGGCGCGCTCAAGGAATTCGGCGGCCCGTGGATCCTGGGTGAGGCGTATTCCATCGCCGATGCCGCCGTCACCACCTACGTGCTGCGCCTCGATGTTTGCGGGTTCGAGGACATGTGGGAGGGCCGCCGGCCGCTGGTTGCCGAGTGGTGGCAGCGGATAAAGGACCGGCCCAATTTCGTCGGCGCCATGTCGCCGCGCACGCCCCGGCAGGACATTGATTCCCGCAAGGAATACGGCGCCGAGGCGGTACCGATCATTCGGGAATTGTTCGCGGCTTAAGCACTAAATCCAGCGGCGGACCCGGGCCTTGTATCCGGTGTAGTCCTCGCTGAACTTGGCTTCCAGGTAGCGCTCCTCGCGGGCGATAACGCCGTAATGCATCACCGGAAACCAGGCGGCGAGCAGGATCACAAGCCACAAATTGTCGAACCGGGCGGCGATCGCCAGGATGGCGATGGTCAGCCCCACATACATGGGATTCCGGGTAAACCGGTAGGGGCCGGTTTCCACGATCGTGGTGGAGGGCCTGTAGGGTACGATGGCGGTGCCGTGCCGGCGGAAGGACATTCTCCCCCACACCCCGAACGCGGCGGCGATCGCGATCAACGTCCAGAAGAGGGGATTGGGCCAGGCCGCCGGCAGGAAGGGCAGGGGCCAGGTGAGGTTCAGTCCCACGCCCGCCGCCACAACCAGCGCCCAGATCAGCGACGGCGGCAGGATGACCCCGGGATTGTCATTCTCGGCCATGCAACCGGTATAGCGATAAAGCCGGGCCGCGCAAACCGCTACCCGTGACGAATGGGCATGGCCTCCCTATGATGTCGGCGCAATTGACGAGACTGGACCGCGAAATGGCCAAAACTATCGATTCCCAACTTCAGGAATACCGGGACAGCATCGACAACATCAATGCGGCGCTGATTTATCTGCTGTCCGAGCGGTTCAAGATCACCAAGAAAGTGGGCGCGTTGAAGGCGGAGCGGAATTATCCGGCAGCCGACAAGGAGCGCGAGGCGGAGCAAATCACGCGGCTCCGCGATCTCGCCGAGGCGGCCAATCTGGATCCCGACTTCTCCGAGAAAATCCTCGAATTCATCATCGCCGAAGTGATCCGCGACCACGAAAAGATCAAGAGTGGCGGATAACGGCCCGCACTCCATAGCATCCGAGAAGAAGCCTGGGTTCCAGATCGGGCCATGGGGCTGCGCCCTAATCGGCGCCGGGCTGTTCGTACTGCCGCTCAGTTTCTTGGCTGGCCTCTTCGCGATCAAAATATGGCTGGGTGACGATAGAACACAGGCCGAGATTTCCGCCGACGCGACGGCGGTGATCGAGAGTGGGGCCACTCACGACGAACGACATGACGCTTATGTGACGCGGGCGGAGATTTGGCGAAATAATGGAGATTATCAGGGAGCCGTCGACGATTTGACCGCAGCAATCGGCATTGATCCGAACACAGCGGCGACCCACGCCGCACGTGGGACGAACTATCTGTCTCTGAACGAATGGGAAACGGCCCTTGCCGATTCCGACAAGGCTCTCAGCCTGGGAGACCGAGACCTCGTCGGATCAATTTCGCTTGTACGAGCGACGGCACTAATGGCTCTGCGCAGAAATGAGGAGGCGCTTGCCGCCACGGCCCGAGTTCCTCAAAGCGATCCAGGTTATTTGGATGCCAGATATATCCGCGGGTCAGCCTTCAATTCCATGGGCGAGCGTAGGAGGGCACTCCGGGAGTTCAACCTGATCCTGTCAACTAATCCTGTCTACGGACATGTCTGGCTTGCCCGAGGGGAAGTCCTTCTGGCACTCAATCGTGCCGAGGACGCGCTCTTCGATTTCAATATGGCTCTACGGCTAAACCCCTCGGAGAGTGCCGCCAAGATCAATCGATTGCGGGGAGACGCTCTGGCTATTTTAGGGCGCGCCAAGGAGGCACAAGAAGCCTATCGCCGGGCTCGAGAAGCCGAAAGTCAGTCCACACCGTGATTAGCGAGAGCGAAAGTGAAATCCCCCGCCCCATTTGCGGACGCCCGCGCAAGAACACGCGATAGCGCTAACTCTCGACGATCTCGATGGTGTGGGTGATCTCGGCGGTGGCGCCCATCATGACGGTCGCCGAGCAATATTTGCCGGCCGACAGTTGGACCGCCCGCTCGACCTTGTCCGGATTCAGCCCTTTGCCGGTGATGATGTATTTGACGCCGATCTTGGTGAACACCTTGGGAATATCGTCGGCGCGTTCCCCGGACAGCTCGATCACCACGTCTTCCACCGGCTCCCGGCCCTTCTGGAGGATGTCCACGACATCAAAGGCCGTACAGCCGCCCATGCTGAGGAGCAGCATCTCCATGGGCCGGACGCCGAGGTCGCGCCCGCCGGCGTCCGGCGCGCCATCCATGACCACGGAGTGGCCGGAGCCGCTCTCGCCCAGGAACGTCCGCCGCTCCACCCATTTGACCCGCGCATCCATCACGCGACCTCGGCCTTCTTCGAGTGCCGCTTGCGTTCGTGGGGGTCGAGATAGCGTTTGCGGAGCCGGACGCTTTCGGGCGTCGCTTCGACCAGTTCGTCGTCACCGATATAGGCAATGGCCTTGTCGAGGGTCATCTCAATCGGCCTGGTGAGATCGACCGCGTCGTCCTTGCCGGCGGCGCGGATATTGGTGAGTTGTTTGGCCTTCAACGGGTTCACCTCGAGATCACCGCCCCGGCTGTGTTCGCCGATGATCATGCCGCCATAGACTTTCTCGCCCGCGCCGATGAACATGGGCCCCCGGTCCTCCAGGTTCCAGAGGGCGTAGGCCACCGCCTTTCCGTTTTCCAGGGAGATCAGCACGCCGTTGCGCCGCGCGTCGATGGCGCCCTTGTGGTGGGCGTAGCCGGAAAACACCCGATTGAGGACACCGGTACCCCGCGTATCGGTCATGAACTCGCCGTGGTAGCCGATCAGCGCCCGGGAGGGCGCGATGAACACGAGGCGCTGTTTGCCCCGCTCGCCGGTCTTCATCTCGAGAAGCTCGGCCTTGCGCTTGCCCAGCTTTTCGACCACCGGGCCGGAGAACTCCTCATCCACGTCGATGGTCACTTCTTCGACCGGTTCCATGCGGTTGCCGTTTTCGTCTTCCTGGTAGACGACCCGGGGCCGCGAGATGGATAGCTCGAACCCTTCCCGGCGCATGGTCTCGATCAGGACGGCCAGTTGCAATTCGCCCCGGCCCGCGACTTCAAACGCATTTGCGTCCTCGGTCCGGGTCACCCGGATCGCAACGTTGCCCTCGGCCTCGGCCCGCAGCCGGTTCCGGATGACCCGCGAGGTGACCTTGTCGCCCTCGGTGCCGGCGAGGGGTGAATCGTTGTTGGCGAACGTCATGGCCAATGTCGGCGGATCGATGGGCCGCGCTTCGAGGGCGTCTTCGACCTCGACCGCGCAGAGCGTGTCCGCGACGGTCGCCTTTTGAAATCCGGCGAGCGCCACGATGTCTCCGGCCTCGGCGCTTTCCACCGGCACGCGCTCGAGGCCCCGGAACGCCAGCAGTTTGGTCAGCCGGGTTTCCTCCAATACGTCGCCGGTCCGGCTCAGCGCCTTGACGGTCATGTTGGTGGCGACCCGGCCCGAAGCAATTTTGCCGGTCAGCACCCGCCCCAGATAGGGGTCCGCTTCGAGGGTGGTGGCAAGCATGGCGAAAGGCCCGTCCGGTTCGGCGCCCGGCGGCGGCACATGGTCGCGGACCAGCTCGAACAACGGCGTCAGGCCGTCCCGCGGGCCGTCCGGTTCGTCGGCGGCCCAGCCTTCCTTGGCCGAGGCGTACATCACCGGAAAATCCAGCTGGTCTTCGTCCGCGTCCAGCCCGGCGAACAAATCGAAGACTTCGTTCAGAACCTTGTCCGCCCGCTGGTCCGGGCGGTCCACCTTGTTGATCACGACGATGGGGCGAAGGCCCAGATTGAGCGCCTTGCCTGTGACGAACTTGGTCTGGGGCATGGGGCCCTCGGCCGCATCGACGAGAAGCAGAACGCCGTCGACCATTGAGAGAATGCGCTCCACCTCGCCGCCGAAATCAGCATGGCCCGGCGTGTCGACAATGTTGAACCGGGTACCGCCGTATTCCACCGACGTGCACTTGGCGAGAATGGTGATGCCCCGCTCGCGCTCGAGATCGCCCGAATCCATGGCACGCTCCGCCACCTGCTGGTTGTCGCGGACGGCGCCGGTTTGGCGCAGCAGGCCATCCACCAGCGTGGTCTTGCCATGGTCGACGTGGGCGATGATGGCGAAGTTCCGTAAATTCATGGCGCGGGGGATAGCCCATGGGAGGGGCGGTAGCAAGCGCCGGATTGGGCGGATAACATGACGGTATGACGACCACGACGACCACCACCGGACTGCTCGCCGTCTTTGCCGATCTGGAACCGGAACACCGAGCCGAATTCCGGGAGTTCCTGGCCGAAGATATGTTTCCGCCCCGCGCGGCTATCGGCTTCGGACCCGGCGGGAGTTTCGATCGGGTGGACGGGCAGGGCTCCGAGAACGCCCAGCAGTTCGTCACACTTTACGAGACGCCCAGTGTGGGCGATCTGTACGGCGCGCCGTATCAGGATCTCCGCAAGCACCGGGCGCCCCGGGATGCGCTGTTCCATCAGCTATTCCGGAATCAGGACCGCTATACCTGCGCGCTGGCCGGAACGGACCAGGATGCCGATCCCGGGAAGCTTGCCGATCTTCTGTGGATCGACCGATTTGATTTGGCGGATGATCAAATCCAGGCCTTCAACATCTGGTACGAGACCGTCTATCTGCCGGGATTGACCGGCATGGACGGGATCATCCGGGCTCGCCGGTACATGGCGATGGAAGGCAGCCCGAAACACCTGATCATCCATCAGTTCGCCGATGCCGCGATTCTGAAATCGGCGGCCTGGCGGTCTTTGCGGGAGGATCCGGCTTGGAGTGCCTGCGAGGTCTGGCCTCGCGCGCCGGCACTTTACGCGAAGGTTATTTCGACGCCGGGAGACTAGGGTCCGGACCCGATTGAGCTACTTTAGGAGTGGTGCGGCGATAAGGGCGGTCGCTGGGTGAGGGGGAATTTCCATATCACCCTCACCCCGGCCCTCTCCCTCAGGATTCCTCTGCGAAAAGGGGATTCTCAATGGGTTTGTGATGTGATTCAGTGTGGTTATCAACTGTTGGAGGCGTCGATGAGCGGCAAGGGTCAGCTGGGGTTTGCGGAAGCGTTTGTTTCTCCGGGTCTTAGGTCGAACCGGAAGCTTGATCGTCTGGATGCGTTGATCGACTGGTCTCCGCTGGAGCGCCTGGCGTCGGCGGTCCGCCCGGGGCGCCGGGGCCGTCCGCCCTATGCGCCGCTGTCGATGTTGAAGGCGCTTTATCCTCAGGTGCTTTACGATCTGTCGGACCCCGGTCTGGAGGAGGCGCTGCTGGACCGCCTGTCGTTCCGGCGTTTTTGCGGCTTTGCGCTTGACGGGGGCACGCCGGACGAGACCACGATCTGCCGCTTTCGCGGGGATGCGGGCGGGGTTCTGGAGGCGGCCTTCGAGGAGATCAACCGCCAGTTGGAGGCCGCCGGTCTGATCGTGCGCAAGGGCACGCTGATGGACGCCACGCTGGTGGCCGCGGCCTCGCGCCCGCCGCCCTACAAGGCCGGCGCGGGTGCCGGGCACGCGGGCGAGCCCGGCGCCGACTGGACCCGCAAGAAGGGGCGCGCCTTCTTCGGCTACAAGGCGCATCTCGGCGTCGACCAGGGGTCGGGGCTGATCCGGCGGGTGGTGCTGACCTCGGCCAAGACCTCCGAGAGCGAGGTCGCCGACCGGCTGATCTGCGGCGACGAGGCCGCGGTCTATGGCGACAAGGCCTACGAGCAGGCGGCGAGACGGGCGCGGCTCAAGGCGGCCGGGATTAAGGACCGGATCATGCACCGGCGGCACAAGCACATAGCCGCGCTGCCCCATTGGCAGCAGCGCCGCAACGCTCTGATCGCGCGACGGCGCGCCCCGGTCGAGGCCGTGTTCTCCGCCCTCAAGCGGCTTTACGGGCTGCGCCGCGCCGAGAGCCGGTCCCGGGACAGGAACACGGCCCGCCTCTTCGCCGCCGCCGCCGTCTACAACATGCGCCGGGCCTGCCTGCTCGCCGGGCCGTGAGGGCGCGACGCGCCCGGAAACCGCAAAACGCACCGCAATCCGGCCCGCAAACGCCGCGGCAAACCCGCCGCCCGGTACCAAAACAGCCCCAACCCCCGACACAAACCCCTCCTTGCGACTTTCGCAGAAGAATCCTCAGAGAGGGAGAGGGGGTAGTCGCGTTGCCGCATCGGGTTCCCTCGCCCCCTTCTCCAGGGGGAGAGGGACAGGGTGAGGGGGCGCAAAAACGAGAATCCCCTATTTGAGTACGGAAACCGCTCTAACCTTGCGGGATTCGAGAAACGCCACCGCTTGATCGGTTGGCGGGGTGTGCCCGGCCACTTGGTCACAGGACCGCTTGGAGAATTTCCAGCTCGTGTTGTTGAGTTCGAACCCGCAGGTGGCGATCCGCATACCTTGCGGCGTCTTCAAACAAACCTGCCCGCCGACCGGCACGTCCTGACCCTTGTACCGGCACGAGCACTGCGGTTCCGCGGCCGCCTCGGTCAGGCCGCCCAGGAAAATCACCAACGCAATCGCGATGATCCAACGCCGCATGGGGTTGAGTTTAGCGCGAAACGGCGATGATTTTCAAATTCACGCCGCTTCGAGGGCGGCGCGCAGTAATTCCAGCGCCTCCCCGAACCCCGGATCGCCGTAGGGGACGGGATTGTGCGGATCCCGCTCGCCCGGACCCCAAACCGGGTCCGGCCACAGGGGATCGGACTTGTTGCGGCCCAGGACATGGACGTGAAGCTGGGATACATGGTGACCGAGGGCCGCCACGTTGATCTTTTCCGGATGGAATGCCGCCTTCAGCGCGCGGGAAGCCCGCGCGACTTCGCCGATCAATGTCGACTGATCCTCGGCGGAGAGTTCGTGGATTTCGGTGACGTCGGGGATTCGGGGCACGAGGATTACCCAGGGGAACCGGGCATCGTCGACGAACAGCACCGTCGACAACGCCCAATCAGCCGCGACCGGCCGCCGGGCGAGACGTTCGTCGAGAACGAACTTGGTCATGCCGGGCACGCGCCTATTTGCCTAAGAGTTCAACTCGAAACTAGTTGAGTGATTTCAGTCGGTTGTGTCTTACTCGGTTGTGTCAAATCAAACGAGGAGGCACAACATGTGGACCGAAATCACTCGCCCGAAGTATGAGCGCCGTGGCGGTCGCTATGCAAGCGACCTTACGGATCGAGAGTGGGCGTTGATCGCGCCGTTCATGCCGCCGCGCAAGAAGATAGGCCGGCCGCGGACGACGGAGCTGCGCAATGTCATGGATGCGATCATGTACATGGCCTCGACGGGCTGTCAGTGGGCGATGCTGCCGAACGACTTCCCGCCGCCCTCCACGGTGCAGCGTTACTTCTACGACTGGCGCTCGAACGGGCTGCTGGAGGCGATCAACCATCATCTGGTTGTGGCGGCCCGTGAGTTGGAAGGACGCGAGGCCGGCCCGAGCGCCGGGGTGATCGACAGCCAGAGCGTGAAAACCACGGAAAGCGGTGGTATTCGGGGCTATGACGCGGGCAAGAAGATCAAGGGCCGCAAGCGTCACATCGTCACCGATACGCTCGGCCTGCTGCTCGGCCTGATCGTGCATTCAGCCGATATCCAGGACCGCGACGGCGCGCCCGGGGTCCTCAAATCGATCCGTCATCGCTTTCCCCAACTGCGTCACCTCTTCGCCGACGCCGCCTATGGCGGACCGAAACTTGAGGGTGCCCTCGAAGACATCGGCCGCTGGACGATCGAGATCATAAGACGGCCCGATACCGCCAAGGACTTTGAGGTCCTGCCCAGGAGATGGGTCGTCGAGAGGACCTTCGCCTGGCTCAACCGATGCCGCCGACTGGCCAAGGACTGGGAGAAATCAATCGCCTCCGCACAGGCATGGATCCTCGTCGCACACATCCGACTCCTCACAAGGCGGATCGCAAGCCATTGTTATTAAATGTAGAGTTTCGAGTCAGACTCTAAGAGTCCCTTGACCGCGCGCCCGACGCCCTCGGTGACGCCCTTGACCGGGTCCGCGGCCACGCCACCGACCGAGCCGGCGCCTTCCATAACGCCCTTCACCGCGTCGGCGGCCAGTTTGCCGGCGTCCTTGAGCTTGTTGGCCACATTGCCCAGGAGGTCGGGCAGCATGCCGTCGATGACCTTGTCCTGAATTTCCGGGATCAGCTTGGCGGCGATTTTTTCGGGCTCCAGTCCACCCTCGCTCTTGCCGATGTTGTCGAGGGCGATGGAGAACGGCTTGACGGCGAGATCCAGCTTCATCCCTTCGTGGGCGACGGCGCGGACCTTCACGTTGTTCATGCGGAACTTCTCGATGATCAGTTTCGGGCTTTCCCTACCGCTATCGCCGGAGGAACCGCCGCCTTGCTCTTTGACGAATGCGTTGACGTTGTTCCGGATGGCGATGAAGTTCGAGGAATTCAGCGATTTCCTGACGCTCTCGCCGATTTTCAGCGGGTTGACGTTGAGCGTCTTGATCTCGGCGATCGCATCCGGGGCGTCGATCAGGATTTCATTGATGACGATGGTGTCCTTGCCCACGGTCGATGTATCGAGTTTGACCGTGATGTTATCGAGCTTGAAAGCGTGGGGCGTGGTAAATCCCGAAGGGTTGCCGATCAACAGGCCGGAGAGCGCGGCTTCACCGGAAGTGATGGAGAGATCGGCCTTATCCAGTTTGACCTCGGCCCTGGTCAGCTTCGGCCCCATCTCCTCGACGGCCGCCTTGATGACGTCGCCCGAATGGAAAAACACGACGATAACCGCCACAACGACAACGGCGACAATGCCGCCGACGGCATACCCAACAGCCCTCACAAAAGATTCTCCCGAATAATCTCCGGCCGCACCGGAACCCTATCCCGAACGTGACAATTTGACAGCCAAATTACCAATCGGTTTGTCTCATACCGGCGCCGTCGTCGCGTCGTAAGTGAACAACCAGTCGTAGCGCTCGAATATCCTCTCGGGCTGCCATTCACGGTCCACATATTCCTTGGCTTCCGAGGGATCGGCGAGGGTGTGGTCGTGAAACCGGCGGGCGTTGTCGGCCGAGCCCAGTACCATCCTGGAGGTGCGTTCGTGGCGGGCGCCTTCATAGCGCCCAAGCGCCTCCTCGACCGCATTGCCGGCCGCCTCGAACGCCCGCATGAGCACGTAGCCGTCCTCGATGGCCGCGCAGGCGCCCTGAGCCAGCATCGGCACCATGGCATGACAGGCATCGCCCAGCAGCGTCACCCGGCCGCTGGTCCACCTCTCCAGCGGCTCGCGAACCATAAACGCCCACTTGAAGGGTTCCTCGATCCGCTCGATCAGATAGTGGATGTCCTCGTGCCAGCCCCCGAAATCGGCGACGAATTCCTCCCTGGAGCCCCGCGTCGTCCAGGACTCCACCTGCCAGTCCTTCTCACGGACGCCGACGAAGTTGAATATTTCGCCCCGGCGGAGGTGGTAGGTGATGCAGTGCCCGCCGGGACCCACCCAGTTGGTGCCGACTGACGGAAACCGATCCTCCGGCAGATCGTCAGCGGGCAGGACGCCGCGCCACGCCATGGAGCCGGTAAATACGGGATTGTCCTGGTGACCCAAGGCGGCGCGGATGGTCGAATGTACGCCGTCGGCGCCGATGAGGGCGTCGCCGCGCGCTTCATTTCCATTGTCGAATTTCAAGGTGACGCCGTCGCCATCCTGTTCGAACCCGGTACAGGCATGGCCGAGATAAATCGCATCCGACTTTTCGCGGCGGACGGCGTCGACCAATAATTCGTGAAGATCGGCCCGGTGGAACGTGTAGTAGGGATAGCCGTAGCGTTCGACGAAGGCTTGATCGAAGTCGAATAGCGGCCAGGTGTCGCCGGTGCTCCAGATACGGATCACTTTGCCTTCGGGAATGGCGGCGGCCCGCTCCAGGCCGTCGCCGAGGCCAAGGGCGTAGAGGACGCGGGTGGCGTTGGCGCTCACCTGAAATCCGGCGCCGACCTCGCCGAGCTTGGGGGCCTGCTCGTATATTTCGACATCGTACCCCGCCTGAAGCAGGGCGGCGCCGGCGGTCAGCCCGCCCATGCCGGCGCCGGCGATGAGGATTTTTGGCTTGGCGGCCATCACACGGGGATTTTGAACAGTCGCGCCGCGTTTTTCCCCAGCAGGCCATCCCGTGCCGCCGCCGGTATCTTCCGGTTGCGCTTGATGAAGCCGACCGGGTCCCTCTCGCCGAAGGGATAGTCGGTGCCCATGAGGATGTGGCTTGCCGGTGCCTTGGTGGCGAGAAACGTCAGCATGTCCGGGTTGAACAGCACCGTGTCGAAATAGAATCTCCGGATATAGCTGGAGAATTCGCCTTTCAGCTTGGCGCCATCCCGTCCGGTCCGGGAAGCCGAATCCTGACGTCCGGCGTAGTAGGGCAGGAAGCCGCCGCCATGGACAATGAGGACCTTCAGTTTCGGGAACTTGTCCATGATCCCTTCATAGACCAGGGACGACATGGCCAACGCCTCTTCGTAGGGCTGCCCCAAAGTGAACGCCAGGCCGAATTTACGAAGCCGCGGATTGGAGTTGCCGGCCGGATGGATGAAGATCGGGCAGTCCAATCTCTCCGCCGCCTTCCAGAACGGGAGGAATTTCGGATCGCCGATTTCCAGGTCGTTGACGATGGTGGAAATCTCGACCCCTCGGAGCCCGAGTTCGGTAACGCAGCGGGTCATCTCCTGGACCGCCCGTTTGGGATCGTGGAGGGGAACCAGACCGATACCGATCAGCCGGTCAGGGTGTTTGGCGACCATCTCCGCGGTTGCATCGTTGGTCATTCGGTCGATTTTGTGCGCCCGCGCCCCCGGCGCCCAATAGGTGGATTGATGCACGATGCTGGGAGAGATCAACTGCATGTCGATGCCCATGCGATCCATGTCCCGGAGCCGCTCCTTGGTGCCGACCATGCGTGTCATGGTGCGTTGAGACTCCTTGGCCGCTCCCAGGCTGGTCCGGCCCTTCAGCCCGACGCGCGCGTGAAGACCATATTGCGAGGCGATTTCGAAGACCGCCGGCACCACGATGTGCGCATGGCAGTCAATTGTAATAGCCGGCTTTTTCGCCACGTTTACCTTCCCGCCTTGCAGTTTGTCGTGATGAGACTAGAGCAGTTTCCGGCCAAATTGAATCAATTTGGCCGGAAACTGCTCGAGTGGCCGGTTGGTGGGGGCAAGTCCGGGTGATGAACGGCGCGTCAATACAGGAGGTGCCGCAATCCAATCACCGTCGCCGCGATAAGCACACTGCTGATGCCTACCAGTGGCGGTGACCAGCGCCAGCCGATGACATGGGCCGGTACGCCCGTGGCCCGCGACATGAACAGCGTGGTCCCCGAGAACGGCGAAATCATGGTGCACATGCCCCAGCATCCCATATAGGTGAGTCCGACGATCAGGTCCGGCAGCCCGAGCGCCGACGGGGGAAGGACGGCACTCACCGAGACCACTACGATGACCGGGTGCAAGCCGGCGGCGCTGGTGGCGACGAAGACGAGGATCAAGGCAACGATCCTGAGGTCGGGGATGGGGATGGCCGAGGCGACAAATTCGGCGACCGCGGCGGCCGGAATCAG
This sequence comes from Rhodospirillales bacterium, assembly GCA_965213765.1. Lineage (GTDB taxonomy): Bacteria > Pseudomonadota > Alphaproteobacteria > Rhodospirillales > UBA2165 > JAJDXO01. Next base: position 4,229,659 of record OZ243926.1, read on the forward strand.
CGCGCCGATGCCGATCCCGAAAATGTTGGCGGCGACGAAGATGAGGGTTTCGTTCCGTAAGCCGGGCAGCGCCGTCGTCGCCCTCAACGCAAGTTCCCTGAACGGGTGGGCGCCGGATTTATGGGAGGCGAACCAAATCAGCGCAAAGGGTGGCCCGACGATGCCGAGGATCACCGGAATCGGGGCGTCGAGAACCTCCACGAGAACCATCACCGTTCCAATCAGTGACGCCAGCAGGGCAATGGTGCGCAAGCCCTGACCTGCCTGCAGGGGAATGGCGTCGGGTGCTTCGGCCCGCGTGCCGGAGCGGTTTGCCGAAATTCGCGCCAGACCCCATGAACCGATCATCAGCACAACGGCCATTCCGGCGCCCCAAGGCGCGAGGTCCCCCCAGGTAAGCGAGGGGAGGGCGATGAGGACCACAATGGTTCCGATGTAGAACGGCGACCAGCACGACGCGCTGGTGAATCCCTGCATGAGGGCCAGGGTCAGCCGCTTGCGGAGCGCCGGATCGGTGCCGGGCTTTTCGACAATGGTGGTGAGCAATACGAGGCCGGCCAAATTCAGCACCGACCCCAACAGGTGAACGCCGCCGGTCAAAAAGGCGAAGCGGCGTCCGGGAGGCTGCGAGACGATGGTTGCCCGTGTTGCTTGAAGGGCCGGGCTCCGGGAAACCGGCCACTGCAACCAGGTCACCGCAAAGAACAGAACCAGGAAGACCCGTGACCGGCTGATGCCCTCCAATAGTCCGGACTGCCAATCCCCGGCCGCCGCCAAAGCCGCGACACCCAGGCCCGCGAGCACCAGGCCGGAAATCTGCTGAGGCCTCGGGATGCGGCGGAATTCAAGAGCAAGATAGAGAACGATGCAAAGTGCCGCGAGCGAGGGGAGGACATGCCCGCCGGCGAAGGCGCCGATGATCGTGATCACGGCGATGGCACTAAACAACCAGGCGGTAACGGGGATAGTGGGTTGGGGCAAGTCAGGAACTCGGTGTCGAATCCGCTACTAGAATAGACCTCTATCGCCTATTGTCAGGCCCCAATGAACCCGTCAATTGGACATGGTTCGGCGGTGATCCGCCGATTTGCGCTGATCGTCGAAATCCTATTGATCAGTGCCGCCGCCGCCGGGTTCCTCGGCGTTTTCGTATTCATGGCCCTGGCGCCGTCTGTGTTGTCACCCGATGAGAGCATCCTCCTGGTCAAGGCCAGGGTCTTTCGTGGCGCGTTCCTCATGGTCATTCCCCTTGCTATCGCATTGCTGCTGCCGTTTGCCCGCGCGCGATGTACCCGCCTTTTCGCGGTTGAGGCCGCGCAATCGCGGCTCGCCTGGGGGGCGCTGGCCGGGGTCACGGCGATGTTGCTGGCCTTCGCGGGAACCACGGTGTGGGGGATGCTGGCGGAGCTTGATTTTGCCGGTTGATCAGTGCGGACGCCGCTGTTGCATGAAGCGATAGCGGCTGTCCGATGTTATCGTGACATCCATGTCTTCGCCGTTGCGGCGCAGGTTCAGCAGGACCTCCGTGCCGGCGCCGCCCAGTCCCCATATCATCCGGTACATTTCGCTCAGCCGGGTCACCGACTGATCGGCAACCCCGACGACGAGATCGCCGGCCTCGACACCGGCGATATCGGCCGGGCCCTCGGGGATGACCCCGGACACGAACAACCGGCGCATGGCCTCGGATGTGTATATGCCCAGCCAGGGCCGCGGCTCGACATCGGCGAACCCCTTGTTGATCAGATCATCGAGGATCGGTTCGAGAAGATCGATCGGAACGAACATGTTGCCCGGACTGTCCTTGCTCCCGGGCTCCGCGTCATTCACCCACAACGAGCCGATGCCGACCAACCGGCCGGACCGGTCGATCAACGCTGCCCCGGACCAGTTTGGATGAATCGGCGCGGTAAAGATGGCGTGGTTCAGCATGTATTCCCAGGACCCGGCAAATTCGCGCCTCGAGACGACGGCGCCTGAAATGGCGTGGTCGGCACCGCCGTACGGAGCAATAATCGCCGGGTCGCCTTCACGAAGCGCCTTTGAACTGCCCCGCGGCAAGGGCGGGACACCGGGCGCCTCGAGCGATCGGATCACCGCAAAGCCGCTCTCGTGGTTGTAGCCCAGGAGCTCGGCTTCCAAGGTCCGGCCGCCGCGGCCATGAAGGACGATCTCGTCGGCATCGACCACCAGATAGCCGATGGTCAACATCAGCCCGCCGTCGCCGATAACAATCGCATTGCCCTGCCGCTCGGTCCCCAACGTCCGCGCCGAGAAGGCCTCCTCGGGAACGTCCGCGGTCAGCCGGAAGACGGATGACAGCGCCTCGTCGAGATCGAAGGGAAGGTCGGACTGGTCGGGGTGCGGCGCAAGGCGCAGCGAAGGATCGAGCAGGTGCAGCAGTCCGCTTGGCCGGTGTCCGTTGGCCTTTTCGATGCCGTTCGCCATCAGAAATTTCGGCTCCCCGTACGTCCTGGTTTTGTCTTGGGTAAACAGTAGCGTTCCGCCGCACCAAGTGGCCAGCCCTATTTGGGGCGGTGGTGTGCCGCGCTAGGGCCCGGGTGCCGGGCTGTCGGCGGGCGTGCGCCTCCGGATCGTTCCGGCAGCGGATTCGCGGCGCGCGACGTAGGTGGTGGCGCCGACGATGATCGCGCCGCCGACCCAGGTCCACAGATCAGGGAACTCGGCGAAGAAGAAATATCCAATCGCCGCCGCCCAGACCAGGCGCGTGTAGTGAAGCGGTTCGACGGCGCTGACGTCCGAGTATTTGAACGCCTGCACCATCGTTAGCTGAGCGGCGCCGACCAGAAGGCCGATGGCGGCGAGCCACAGTATTTGTTCCAACGTCGGCTGCTGCCAGAACCAGATGGCGAAGGCAAAGGTGATTGGGATCTGCAACAGCGCCACATACGCACCGCAAGTCGCCGGACTGTCGTACTGTGTGAGAATCTTGGCGAAGATCTTGGTGCCGGCGCCGAAGCACGCGCCGACAAGCACGAAGACAAACCCGAGCGAGAATTCTTCGAAACCCGGCCGGATAATGACCAGCGCGCCGATGGCCCCGATACCCAGCGCCACCCATCGTCGGGGCCCCACTTGCTCGCCGAGGAACAGGATTGCCGCCAAGGTCAGGAAAAGTGGACCCGTCTGTGCCAGGGCGACGGCGTCTCCGAGCGGGGTCAGGAATAGCGCGGTGTACCAGGACATCAGCGCCGCCGCGTTGAAAAAGGACCGGACAAAGTGGATGTGGAACTTGGGCGTCTTCATGGCGCCGATCCCGTTTCGGATCAGCCAAGGAACGTAGAACAGGAATGAGAAGACGTTTGAAAAGAAGGCAATTTCGGTTGGATGCAGACCTCCGCTGAGCAGACGGACAATGCCGTGGGAGGCGGTAAATAAAAAGACCGCGGCCAGCGTAAAGCTGGCCCCGAGCAGGTAGGATTGCCGGGTCCCGGCAGGCGCAACCGTCGGGCCGGTATCGGACATGGGTGCTCCAGGCGTTTGGGCGCTCAACCGCCCATCGCCATAAGACAGTTCGCCCCGCTCAAAGGCAAGGCCGGCCGACGCCGGAGCCGGAATTCAATACGGACGCCGACGACGAAGCCTGGATCATCAATGTCATTACCCCCTTTGGCGGCGCCGAGAAAGTCATCGCCGAGATAAAGAACAGCGTCTTCGAAGGCGAAAAAAGTAAGGAAATTATGTAGGTAAAGTGCCGAAATAGTGCCTGCAATTTTCGGCACTCTGTTGTGTTCTCTAATCATCGCAAGGGAATACACAGATGGCCAAACACAAGACAGCAGGAAAGAGTGACCGCGAAGGTATTAGCCTAGTTGAGATTTTCAAGCGGTGCCCGGACGATGCGACCGCCGAGGCGTGGTTTGTCGAGCGCCGCTGGCCGAACGGCATTCACTGCCCTAGTTGCGGATCGACCAATGTTCAGACCGGCGCGAAGCACAAGACGATGCCCTGCCGCTGCCGGGAGAAGGAATGCGCCAAGCGGTTCAGCGCGAAAACCGGGACCGTCATGGAAGGATCCAAGCTCGGAATGCGGACGTGGATGATTGCCACGTATCTCCTGTCCACCAGCCTCAAGAGCGCTTCCTCGATGAATCTGTATCGGGATTTGAACATCACTCATCGTTCGGCCTGGTTCCTTGCCCATCGTCTCCGGGCCGCGTTGGCGGAGAGTGATTTGCCGTTTGCGGGGCCTATGGAAGCAGATGAAACCTACTTCGGGGAACGCCGCCAGAACATGCCGAAATCGAAGCGCAAGGCGCTGACAGGGCGCGGAGCGGCCGGCAAGACCGCCGTTGCGGGCGTTCGGGACCGCACCACGGGTCGTGTAGCCGCTCAGGTGGTTGAAAATACCGACGCCGTCACGCTGCCAAGCTTCGTGATCCATCACACCGCCGAAGGCGCCCAGGTCTATACGGACGATCACGGGGCCTACAAGGGCATAAACAGACCCCATGAGGCCGTCGGGCATTCGGTCGGGGAGTACGTCCGCCAGCAAGCCCACACAAACGGCATTGAGAGCTTCTGGGCGATGTTGAAGCGGTCCCACAAGGGGACCTTCCACAAGAATTCTCCGAAGCATCTTAATCGCTATGTGACCGAATTTGCCGGACGGCATAAACGGCGTGAGTCTGACACCGTCGACATTATGGCGTCTTTTGCCCGGGGCGCGATTGGCAAGCGACTCCGGTACCGGAATGTGATCGCCGACAATGGGCTGTCCAGCGGAGCGCGGGGCTAATGGGTCAGGAAGTGCCGCATTCGATCACCCTCAGCTTCCGACGTCTGGCCTCGGGCGTTCCCTTGTCTTTCCCTCGCTGCATTTTCCGGTCGTACTCAAGCGGATAGAATTGCAGGCGGTGCACGACTGGCGGCGTCTTTGATCGGTACATGACGGGTCTCCGCATTCGGAGCCCGTCTTGACCGATACTGCTGACCCTGTTACTGGAGAATCAGGAATGCGGCGGCCAAGCCGAGCTCGGGTTTATACTCAAAGCGTCGGAGGTTTGCCTCTCCGGCGCTTTGCCGTTGCAGGGAAAATACCGCTGTTTTACAAGCGTTTGCCCCCAATCTCGCGTTGCGTTCCGCTCCGTAACGAGTCAAAATCCTCCTGCAACGCTGCGTAGACCCGCTTGGTCGGGTCGCCCGTTGAATACAACAGCCCTTAGAGCCCAACCGAAAACTAATTTGAGTGATTTCAGTCCTTTATGCTTCTTCCGAGTTGCCACCGTGGAGGAAGTTATGCCTTGGACTGAAATCACGCGCCCTGACTATGACCGTCGCGGACTCCGTTATGCAAGCGATGTGACCGACGCGGAATGGGCTTTGATCCAACATTTTATGCCCGAGAGGGCTAAAACGGGGCGCCCGCGGCGGACTTGCATGCGCTCTGTGTGGAATGCGATCCAGTACATCGCGGCCACGGGCTGCCAATGGTCCATGCTGCCCAAAGAGTTTCCGCCGTTCACGACCGTGCAGTACTATTTCTACCAAATGCGCGACAGCGGTGTACTGGACATTCTGAACGATGCGCTTGTCGTGGCGGCGCGTATGCTGACGGGGCGGGAGGCCACGCCCACAGCTGGGATCATCGACAGTCAATCGGTCAAGACGACCGAGAGTGGCGGCCCGCGTGGCTACGATGCGGGCAAAAAGATCAAGGGGCGTAAGCGTCACATCGTAACCGACACAGACGGAAACCTGTTGGGGCTGATCACCCATGCCGCAGACATCCAGGACCGCGACGGGGCATCCATCGTAATCGCGCAGGCCCTCGAAACCTATTCGAGCCTGACCCACATTTTTGCCGACGGTGGCTACTCAGGCGACAAACTTCGTGACGCAATGGCCTCAATCGATGGCCCGACAATCGAGATCGTGAAGCGCCCACCCGGTGTCACGGGCTTTGTCGTCATCGCCCGCCGCTGGGTGGTAGAGCGCACCTTCGCCTGGCTCGGGCGCTGCCGTCGCTTGGCAAAGGACTGGGAAAAAACAATCGCATCGGCGGATGCCTGGACGCTCATCGCCGCCATCCGAAGATCCGCACGCCTTGTTGCAAGAAAAACCGCTCAGGAGTTTTGAGTCAGACTGTTAGACCCGGCACGGGTAGTTCCCGCGCCGGTCGAATAGGCGGTACTCCACCCATCTACATGGCGTTGCAAACGGCCCGGCACCCCGCCGTGGCCGAACACTGCAACTGACAAATCGGGAAGCCGAGAAATGATGTTGTTCAAGACTACGATGATTCTGTGCGCGGTCGGACTACTTGCCGCTTGCCAAGCCACTCCGGGAAATACGCTTAAATCGATAACCGGAGTCAACCTTGGGGAAGGTAAATTTCAGGCCATTCAAGCCCAGGAAAGCGCGATGAGCCTCACGGGCGATCAATCGCTTGTTACCAGCCGCGAGGCGGTGAATTTGCCGGGCCGGCGCATAGAGCATTGGAGAATTAAGGGGGGCGGTAGTGTCGTATATGAACATCTGTTTTCCGGCGTATTTAGTCCAGATTCTAATCCCCATGACACGCTGATTCGTATGAGCCGCACAGTCAAGAGGCCCGGATTTGGAGTGAATGAAGACGAAATCAAGTGGGTTTTGTTCCAAGGGGACAAGCTGTACTACGCCTACAAGAAAGACGAGCATGTAGCCTGTATTAGTTTCGTTTCAAATTTTGGCAATGTAAATGGCTATGCTGACAGGACTCTTCGTGGTGGGGTCTGTCAAATTCTTGTCAAAGACACGTTTACACCAGATATGAAAGCCGCAGTGCTGGATTTATTGCAGCGGATGAAATTCGATTGAGACGGAAACGCAGATGATGACAACTTCGATCCTGGCCAGTTTCGATCTTGGCGACTTGATCGCCCTTCGGCACTTTCCTACTTAATCCCCAAAAGTAAGGGCCCTCCAGCCCGCCCCAGGACCGGTTTATCATTCGCGGCCGGGGTCCCGGGATGATGTAGCTCGCACGGATTCGGGTCGATCCGGGTCCTTCCCCCGGTCGCTGCCGTCTTGCAGACCCGCGTGGAGGCGGATATCAACTGGAGCATTGAATTTCGGGCCGGGGGGCAACACATGGCGCGCGCCGCTGACGTATTGGTCGAGACATTGGGATTGCACGGGATCGACCGGGTCTATTGCGTCCCCGGCGAGAGCTATCTCGCGGTTATCGACGCCATGTACGACGCTCCCGATATTGACGTTGTGACCACCCGCCATGAGTCGGGCGCAACCCTGATGGGCGTCGCGGACGGCAAGATGACCGGACGGGCCGGGGTCGCCATGGTCAGCCGGGGGCCGGGTGCGACCAATGCATCCATCGGCATTCACGTCGCGGAGCAGGATGCGGTCCCCCTGGTTCTGTTCATTGGACAAGTGGCCCGAGCGGACCTTGGCCGCATGGCGTTCCAGGAAGTCGACTACAAACGCTTCTTCGGCGGCATGGCCAAGCATGTGGTTGAGGTGACGGACGCCGAACAGCTCCCCGAGGAGGCGGCGAAAGCGTTCGCCGTCGCCGAAGGCGGGACGCCCGGTCCGGTGGTTGTTTCGCTGCCCGAGGATATGCTGCTTGACGACATAGGGGCGCCGCCGGCGGCGCGTGCGGACAACACTCTTCCCACGCCCACCGATCGGCAAATCGCCGAGATCGCCGGGCGGCTCACAGCCGCCGATCGCCCGCTGCTGATCGCCGGTGGCCAGATCGACCAGGGTGGCGGGCGGGACGCCTTGCGGGCGGTTAGCGAGGCGTGGCAAGTACCCGTCGCCGTCGGCTGGCGCCATCAAGATCTGTTCGACAACACGCACCCGAATTTTGCCGCGCACCTGGCTTTCAACATGCCGGCCGATTTCAAGCGGACATTGAACGAGGCGGATTTGGTCATGGCCATCGGCTCCCGGTTGGGAGATGTAACCACGCAGGGCTACGCCATTCCCAAGGCGCCCAAACCGGACCAGCCGTTGATTCATGTCCACGCGGATGCGGCGCAACTCGGGCGGGTTTATGAAACCGACTTGGAAATCAACGCTGATGGAACGGCGGTCTTGGAGGCCTTGGCGAAGATCAATGCCAAGCCGGCGCCCGAAAGGCGGTCGGCCTGGATCGCGCGGGCTCATGATTTGGCGGCGAGCCGCATGGCCTGGGATTCCCCCCGCGCCGATGACGGGGTGGTGTTCGGAAATATCATCAAAGGGTTGGCTGACGTGCTGGACGACGACGCCGTCATCGCCAACGACGCGGGCAATTTTTCGACCTGGCTGCACCGGTTGTTTCCGTTCAAGCCCACCCACACCTTCCTGGGCGCTGTCGCCGGGGCCATGGGTTTCGGGGTGCCCGCGGCGGTGGCGGCTGGTCTTCGCCATCCGGACCGGCAAATCGCCTGTCTGGTCGGTGACGGGGGATTTCAGATGACGGGTAACGAGATGTCGGTGGCCGTGGAGCGCAATCTGCCGATCCGCATCTTTGTCTCCAACAACGGCAGTCTGGGCACCATCCGGCTTTATCAGGAGAAGGATTACCCGGGCCGGACCATCGCAACCGATTTACCCAATCCGGATTTCGCCGCCATGGGTGCGGCTTTCGGTCTGACAGCGTTCAAGATCGAAACCGAATACGATGTGGCGCCGGTGATCAAGAAGGCGATGGCTGTCGATGGGCCGGTTCTGGTTGAGGTTGCCACCAGCCTCGAGTATCTCGCGGCCTATTCCCGCCTGTCGGCGCTCAAGGCGGCGGCACAATAAATGTCGGCGCTCAAGGCGGCGGCGCAATAAGAAGGCGGCCCCCCGTCATCCGAAGGGCCGTGAATGATGAGAACTGCCGTAGGTGCGTCAACAAAGAAAAGTCGTTGCCGGGATTGGGCCCGGCGTTCGAATTGGTATACTGGCGCCATTCATCGAAAATTTCTTTCGGCGCCCGTACCTCAAGCGATGTCGGGCCATCCAGGAGGGGGAATCATTAATGGATACGCGGACGATCGGGGTGATCAGCCCCGGTGACATGGGACATGTTGTCGGCGGGGTGCTCGGCGGCCAGGGGCATCGGGTGCTGACCGTATTGACGGGCCGAAGTGAACTTACCAAAGAACGTGCCGGGCGATCCAATATGGACGACGCCGGCGATCTCGGAAGCCTTGTTCAACAGGCTTCGATCGTACTCTCAATTATGCCGCCCGAAAACGCCCTCGAGTTTGCGACCGATGCGGCGGCGGCGATGTCGGCAACGGGTGCCGCGCCGCTGTTCGTGGATTGCAACGCCGTTTCGCCGGCGACGACGCTCGCGATTGCCGAGGCCATGAGTGGCGCCGGTGCGGATTTCGTCAAGGTGGGGATTATTGGTCCGCCGCCCGGCCGCCGCCCCACGACCAGGTTCTATGCCAGCGGGGCGTCGGTAAACGAAATCGCGTTCATTGACGGCGAGGCCGTTTCCGTCATCGACATGGGATCGGAGATCACCCGGGCCGCCGCCATCAAGATGTGCTACGCGGGAATGACCAAGGGCAAAATGACGCTCCACACCGCGGTACTGCTCGCCGGCGAATTGCTGGGTGTCGGCGAGGAATTGCAGGCGGAGATTTCGAAAAGCCAGAAGGCTGATTGGGAACTGATGAACGCCCGGGCGCCGTTTTACGCTTGCGATGCCGGTCGCTGGTCCGGGGAAATGGATCAGATTTCCGAAACCTTCGGCGCCGCCGGCGTCACACCCGATCTGCATAAGGGGGCCGCGGATGTCTTCCGGCTGCTCGATTCATCACCATTGGGGGCGGAAACCCGCGAAACGTTGGATAAATCAAGAACCTTGCAGCAAACCCTCGACATCTACGCGGAAACCGTGACCGGGCGGAAGGCGGCGGAATAGAAACCGCGGACGCACCTGTCCGAATTTCGGTCACCGTACTGAATTGGCTCGTAGTAGCGGGATGTCTTGACTATAAGGGCGCCCGCGCGAAGGCGGCGAATGCCGTCGAGACAGGATAGAGAATTCGAAGGGGAACACGATTATGGATATGAGCGGTGAATACACCATCCCGGCGCCACGCGAGAAGGTATGGGAGGCGCTGAACGACCCGGAGGTACTCAAGCAGTGCATCGACGGCTGCCAAAGCCTCGAAAAGACGTCGGATACCGAGTTTCAGGCGAAGGTGACGGCGAAGGTCGGGCCGGTAAAGGCCACCTTCAACGGCAAGGTCAATCTCTCGGATATCGATCCGCCCCACGGCTATACCATCTCTGGCGAGGGCCAAGGGGGAGTCGCGGGATTCGCCAAGGGCGGCGCGCAGGTCAGGCTTTCGGGTGAGGGCAACGAGACGGTCCTGAACTACGAAGCCAATGCGGAGGTTGGGGGAAAGTTGGCGAGCGTTGGCAGCCGGCTGGTCCTTGGCGTCGCCAAGAAGACCGCCGATGATTTCTTCTCCAAATTCACCGACATTGTTGGTGGCGGGGGAGAAGCGGCCGAGGCGCCCGCCGAGGCAGATGCGGCGGTTCCCGAACCCGCTTCCGCCCCGGCCGAGCAGCCGAAAGCCGGGGTTTCACCGGCCGTCTGGGTGGTCGGGGCCATCGTGGTGATAGCCGTGGCGGCCTGGCTCCTCAGCGGCGGTTGATCAACCTCCAGAGCCGAACCATTAAAAAAACCGTCATAAACGTTTGAATTTTCACGATAAGTTTATCCGGTATTCCGGCAAAATTTCGATTCTGCTTGATTTTTGAGCAATTTATTGATAATACTACGACCATCAAACGGCTGGGGTTGCCGCTTTTGGGACCCTTTGCCGTCGGCGGCCCGGCAAAAGATGCGGGCCAAACGGCATGTTGCTTCGTATGGAGGATGTGACTATGAGACGAATTTGTCATCTCAGTCCCGAATAGGCACTGGTTTCCCGAGAAAACGGGGAACGACGTTTTGTCGCCGAGTGTGAACTCGATGACATAAGCCACCACCGCCGGCGGAGTAGACTCCGCAGAACGTGACGCGGGAAAGGATAACGACAATGAGCGCAATTACTTTACCGGTTGTATCCGAGGGACCGGGACTTGCCCGGTACCTCAATGAAATTAAGAAGTTTCCGTTGCTGACGGCCGATGAGGAATACATGCTCGCCGAGCGGTTTCGCGAGCACGGCGAAGTTGAGGCGGCGCATCGGCTTGTGACCAGCCACCTTCGCCTGGTCGCCAAAATCGCCATGCAGTATCGCGGCTACGGATTGCCGGTTTCGGACCTTATTTCCGAAGGCAATATCGGCCTGATGAAGGCGGTGAAGAAGTTCGAACCGGAACGGGGTTTCCGGCTGTCGACCTACGCCATGTGGTGGATCAAGGCATCAGTCACCGAACATATTCTGCGCTCATGGTCATTGGTCAAAATGGGCACCATGGCCGCTCAGAAAAAGCTGTTTTTCAGCCTGCGCAAGGCGAAGGCCCGTCTTCAGATCTTCGATGCGGGAGAGCTTGAGCCTGAGCAGGCGGAAGCCCTGTCCAAGCAGTTTGGCCTCTCCGCCGACGATATCCTCAAAATGAACCGCCGCATGTCGGCCCGTGACTATTCCCTCAATGCGCCGGTTTCCGAGGACGGCGACAGCATCGAGTTCATGGATACCCTGGTTGACGAGAGCCCGTCGCCCGAAGCCATTGTCGCGCAGCGGGAAGAGGCTGGTATCCGCAACGAAATGCTGCAGGCTGCTCTTGCCGAATTGCCTGAGCGGGAGCGGCACATATTTGTTGAGCGCCGGCTCAAGGATGACCCGGTGACGCTTGAGAAATTGGGTGAGGAATACGGCATCAGCCGCGAACGTGTCCGGCAGTTGGAGGTGCGGGCGTTCGAGAAGGTTCAGAAGGCAGTCATCCAGTGTGCCCACGCCGCCTAGGCAGTCAACTCGCGGCGCTTGGGAAAAAAGTCGGACACACCACTTGACGCTCTGAAATCAGTGACCTAAATGACTGGCGCTCTCAGCAAGAGAGTGCCAGTTTTTTCTGCTGGCGTTTGTGAATAGAGACCAATTTGAACGACTGATCCTTGGGTCGGGATTGCGCTCCGATCCAATTGGATCGTCGAAGAGAATGGTGAACGACCCGGATATTGCTGATGCAGGTTTGGGGCAGCGCACCCGCCGTTCGCGCGAAGTTGTCGGGACGTGTGCGGGACATTGGTTAGATTGGCGCCGTTTGGGAGGTGGCAAAAGAGATGTCTGAACAAGCTCCGATGATTACGTTGGAGAACCTGACCAAGCGGTTTGGTCCCTTTACTGCGGTCGATAGTATTTCCTTGAATGTTTCCAAGGGCGAGGTGTTGGGATTCCTGGGGCCCAACGGCGCCGGCAAGTCGACCACCATGCGCATGGTCACCGGGTTCCTGCCCATCACTTCGGGTGCCGCCGGCGTATGCGGATTTGATGTGGCCAACCAGCCCCAGGAGGCCCGTCGGCGGGTCGGGTACCTGCCCGAAGGCGCGCCGCTCTACGGCGACATGGCGACCCGTAACTTCCTTGGGTTTATTGCCGAGGCTCGCGGGTTCACGGGCGCCGACAAGACGGACCGGGTTGGCCACGCGGTAAAGCGCCTGGCCCTCGAAAGTGTGGTCAATCAGCCCATCGACACGCTCTCCAAGGGCTATAAACGCCGTGTCGGCCTGGCGCAGGCCATTTTGCACGACCCGGATGTGCTGATCCTCGATGAGCCGACTGATGGTCTCGACCCCAACCAGAAGCATCAGGTGCGCGAGCTCATTCAGGAGATGGCGGCGGAGAAGGCAATCATCATCTCCACTCACATCCTGGAAGAGGTGACGGCCGTGTGTTCCCGCGCAACCATCATCGCGCGCGGCCAGATCGTGTTCGACGGCACACCGGATGAACTTCAAAGCAAGGCGCCGCATCACAACGCGGTTGCGGTGCGTCTCGCGAATGCCGACGGTACGGCCATCCGCGATGCGCTTGCCGGCTTGCCGGAGGTTGAGCGGGTCGAACAGTCAAATGGCGCTTCCACCCTATTGGTCATTCCCAAGAACGGCGTGTCCATTGTCGAACAGGTCGGTGGACTTGTCCGTGACCGCGGCGCGGAGGTGGACGAGCTTTATGTCGAGCGCGGCCACTTGGATGACGTTTTCCGCCAGCTGACGCTGTCCGAATAAGCGGGTCCGGGAGAAAGAAAATGCACAGTGTTTGGGTGATCACAAAGCGCGAGCTTGCGGCTTATTTCTCAACGCCGCTGGCCTATGTTTTCATCGTCATCTTTTTAGGCCTGAGCGGCGCGCTGACATTCTTCATGGGTGCGTTTTTCGAGCGCGGCCAGGCGGACCTGCAATCCTTCTTTAGTTTCCATCCCTGGCTTTATCTATTCCTGATCCCGGCCGTCGCCATGCGGCTGTGGGCGGAGGAAAGGAAAAGCGGCACCAACGAATTGCTGTTGACGCTGCCGGTTCCCACCTGGGCGGCGGTCATCGGCAAGTTCATGGCCGCCTGGGCGTTCATCGCCATCGCCCTGATCCTGACGTTTCCGCTGTGGATTACCGTCAACTGGCTGGGCGAGCCCGACAATGGGGTGATCCTCGCCGCCTATATCGGCAGCCTGATCATGGCCGGCGGCTATCTGGCCATCGGCTCCTGTGTTTCAGCGGCGACCAAGAACCAGGTCATTGCCTTCATCGTCGCGGCGGTGGTGTCGTTCCTCTTCCTGATGAGCGGTGTCGAACTGGTGCAGTCATTCTTCCAGGGCTGGGCGCCGTTGTTCGTCACCGAAGCCATCAAGTCGATGAGCTTCCTGACCCACTTCAATGACATCATCCGGGGCGTCATCGATCTCCGGGATGTGGTGTTCTTCGGCTCGGTGATTGGCGTCTTCCTGTACGTCAACGCGGCCATCGTTGATTTAACCCGAGGTTCGTGAGACCGGTGATGCAATTCCTGATGAATATGGATCGAAAGAAAATGACCGTCGCCAGCCTTGCCGTGGCGGTGGTGTTCCTGTTTTTCCTCAACATTCTGGTCAGCACCGAGGTGACCGATTCCCGGCTCGACTTGACTCAGAATAAGCTGTTTACCTTGTCGGACGGCACCCGCGAGGTGCTCGATCAGATCGACGAACCAATCAAGGTGCGATTCTACTTCTCGCGCAAACTGGCCGAGATCAGCCCGCAGCACGGCATTTACGCGACCCGGGTGAGGGAGCTGTTGGAAAACTACGCCAAGGCCGCGGGGGGCGACATCGATCTCGAAATCATCAATCCCGAGCCGTTCTCGGTCGAGGAAGACGACGCGGTTCGGTTTGGCCTGCAAGGCATTCCATTGGATCAGACAGGTGAACGCGGCTATTTCGGCCTGGTTGCCACCAATTCGACCGATGACCGGGAGATGGTGCCGTTCTTCGATCCGTCCCGTGAACGGTTCCTGGAATATGATCTGACCCGGATGGCTTTCGATCTGGCGGCGCCAAAAAAGAAGACCGTCGGCCTTCTGACCTCGCTGCTGATCGAAGCCGACCCGATGCTTCAATATAAGCCCTGGCCGCTGCTCAATCAGATCAATCAGTTCTTCCAGGTCAAATCGGTCGCCGGCGATGTCTCCAAGATCGATGACGACATCGACGTCCTGCTGATGATCCATCCGAAGATCACCAAGGAAAAAACGCTTTACGCCATCGACCAGTTCATCATGCGGGGCGGCAAGGCCGTGGTGTTCGTCGATCCCCACAACGAAACCGCCCGCATGTCGCCGCGATTGCCGCCGGGCGCCGGCACGTCGGATCTTGAAAAGCTGTTCAAGGCCTGGGGCATCGAGTACGACCCCGACAACTTCGTCGGCGACCGGGCGACCGCGGTGCGGGTGAGCGCCCAGGTCCAGGGCAGGGACGTCATCTCCGACTATGTATCCTGGCAGTTGCTCGACCAACGCCATATCGCCAGGGACGACATCGTGACCGGCCAGCTGACCGCCATGTCGGTGGCGAGCCCCGGTGCGCTTGGCGTTGCCGAGGGCTCCAGCCTGCAGATGACGCCTTTGATCCAAAGCACGCCGGTCAGTGCCAAGGTGAGCGTAGATAAGCTCCAGGGTGAGCCCGATCCGGCGGCGATCCTCCGCGATTTCAAGCCCGACAACAGCGTTTACACCTATGCCGCCCGATATCGCGGCAAGGTCAAGAGCGCGTTCCCCGACGGGCCACCCAAGCCCGAGGAGAAGGGGGACGAAGAGGCCAAGAAGGAAGAGGCGGAGGGCCCGGGTCCGCACGTGGCGGAATCCGAGGGGGACATCAATCTACTGGTGTTGGCCGACTCCGATTTGCTGAGCACCCGTTTCTGGCTTCGCGAGCAGGAATTCTTTGGCCAGCGCCTGTCGGTGCCGATCTCCAACAACGCCGACTTCCTGGTCAACGCGGCGGAGAATTTGAGCGGCAGCGAAGCGCTGATCGGGTTGCGCAGCCGGGGTCTCTCCAACCGCCCGTTCTTCAAGATCGTCGAGCTGCAGAACCAGGCAGAGGATCGGTACCGCCAGACCGAACGGCAGCTCACCACCAAACTCAAAGACCTGGAGGAAAAACTCAGTGGCCTCAAGGTGGATGAGAGCCAGGACAACAAGATCATCCTCACCGCCGAACAGCAGCGCTCTTTCGACAATTTCCGCGCCGAGATGCTCGATGTCCGGAAGCAGCTTCGCGACGTGCAGCATGCGCTGCGCAGCGACATCGAGGCGCTGGATACCCGGCTGAAGATCATCAACATCTGGGTGATGCCGTTTATTATCGCCTTGGTGGCGGTTGTGTTGGCGGTGATCCGCCGGCGCCGCTACAAGCAGGCGAGCGCGGCCTGAACTTCACGTTGTCTGAATCAGATGTCTAGGAAACGACCATGAGCCCCAAATCGTTCGTTGGATTTACGCTGATCACGGCGGTGATCGTCGTCGCGGCGTCGTTCTCCATCGTCTCCCGCTACGGTGACGCCGGTTCGTCCGGGGCGGATGAGCGCCTGTTCCCCGGGCTGACCGCCCAGGTCAACGAGATCACCGAGGTCAACTACAAGGGCAAGGATCTCACGCTCGCCATCAAACGGGACGGAGACAACTGGGCGATCACCGACCGCGACAATTACCTCGCCGATCCCGAAGTGGTGCGCAATATGCTGGTCGGCCTTTTCGAGCTGCGCTTGGGCGAGCCCAAGACCAAGGTCAAGGAGCGCTACAGCCGCCTCGCGGTGGAGGACATTACCGAGAAGGACGCGCAGTCGCGCCTGGTGACCCTGAAGACCGGCGGCGGCAATACGGTTGCCGAAGTCATTGTCGGCCGTGAAACTCAGGATGTGGCCGGCGGGACCGGGATCGGCGTCTATGTGCGCAAGCCGGGCGAGGAACGCGCCTGGCTGGCGAGCGGCCGCCTCACCGTGCCGGCGGCGGTCAAGGATTGGGTGAGCCCTGAGTTCATGCATGTGGACCCGAAGCGCATTGCCGGCGCCACCATCCGGCACGCCGATGGCGATGTGATGGAGATTGAGCGGATTACGCCGACCGGCGGCAAGTTCCGCATCGTTGAACTGGACCCCAATGCCAAGGTCAAGTTCCCGTCCGACGTCGACAATATCGCCGACGCCCTGGAAAACCTGGAGCTTGAAGACATCAAGAAAGCCGGGGACGTGGAATTCCCGGCGGACAAGCTGGTCAAGACCGAGTACCGGACCGCCGACGGCCTGATCATCAACGCCGAGTCGTTCGAATCCGAGGATACCTTCTTCTGGGCGCGGTATAAGGCGCGGGCCGCCGACGATGCGCCGCCCGGGGCGAAGGCCGATGCGGAGAAGGAAGCCGCCGGGATCAACGCTCGAGTCTCGCCCTGGGTCTATCGGATTCCGGCGTTCAAGTACCGCTATATGAGCCGCCGGATAAAGGACGTGCTCGAGGAAGAGAGCAAGAGCTAAGGTCCGGACTCAATTAGGGGATTCCCGTTTTCGCGGATTTGTGATTCAAGCTTTCGCCCTCACCCCATCCTTCTCCCCCTGACGGGGGCGAGGGAACGCATGGCAGCCTCCTCTCCCCGCTCACCCGCAAGCCGTCATCACCGGGTCGGTCAATTCGTCCGAATTGACCTTATTTGACCCGCGCGTCGTCATCACCGGGTCGGTCAATTCGTCCGAATTGACCCTATTTGACCCGCACGTCGTCATCACCGGGTCGGTCAATTCGTCCGAATTGACCTTATTTGACCCGGTGATCCACGCCTCGCGGCACGGTACACGTGGATGGCCGGGTCGCGGTTTGTCCTCCGGCCGGCGAAGCCGGTCCGGTGGGCCCGGCCATGACGCAATCATTTTATGCGTCACTCTCTCACACTCTCCCCCTCACCCAGCTACGGCTATGGCTCGCGGGCTCGCCAAGCCTCCGCATCCCTCTCCCCCGAAGGGGGCGAGGGTGCAAAAAGAAAGACCGATCCCTCTCCCCCGACGGGGGCGAGGGAACACGATGCGGCAACGCGGCTACTCCCTCTCCCTCGCTGAGGGAGGGTCGGGGTGAGGGTGAACGCCCCTCGTCATCGGGGCCCCGGCGTTGGACACGTCGACAATTCCCAATCCAGTAATGATAACCATATGATTTGCATCTTCGTTTTTAGTCTGATAGCCATTGATAATGGTTCGCAAAATTGAACCGGGTAATACGTTAAGGGCAGGACCAAAATGAAAAAGACCATCTCTCTCATCGCCGCCTTGGGCGCGGCTGCGATCGTATTTCCGGTCGCCGGCGCCGGGGCCGCCGAGTACCGGATCGATCCGGCGCACAGCGTCGTCCAGTTCAAGATCTCCCATCTCGGCTATTCCTGGATGGTCGGCGTCTTCGACAGGATCTCCGGCAGCTTTACCTACGACCCGGCGGCGGAGCCGGGCGGGCAGAAGGTCTCGGTCGAGATCGAAACCGCCAGCATCGACACCGGCCATGCCGAGCGCGACAAGCATCTGCGTTCGCCCCGTTTCCTGGACGTGAAGAAGTTCCCCAAGGCCAGCTTCGTCAGCACCGGCTACGAGGGCGACGCCGGGGGCGGCACGATGAAGGGGAACCTGACGCTGATGGGCGTTACCAAACCCATCGCGATCGCCGTGAAGAAGGTGGGCGAAGGGGACGATCGCTGGGGCGGCTACCGGGCCGGCTTCGAAGGCACGGTGACGATAAACCGGAGGGATTTCAACGCCGGCCGAAACCTCGGGCCCGCCTCCGAGTCGATGGACTTCTTCCTGTCCCTCGAAGGGGTCCGCCAATAGCGGTGGCCGGAACTCTGCCATGTGGAGGAACGGCGCCGACCATTACGGACTCGTCTCCGTATTTTTTCATTGGACGCTCGCGCTCGCCATGCTCGGGCTGGTCGCGCTCGGCGCCTGGATGGTGGGGCTCACCTACTACGATATTTGGTACAACCGGTCGCTCGCTCTCCACAAGGCGTTCGGAGTTCTGGTGCTGGTCCTGGCCGCGGCCAAGTTCGGCTGGAGGCTCGCCGACCGGAACCCCGGCTTCGGGCCGGAGGTAAAGGTTTACGAGCGCGCCGGGGCCGTCGCCATGCATTGGGCGCTCAACGCCCTGATCGTCCTGCTGCCTGTCACCGGCTACCTGATTTCCACCTCCGAGGGTGCCGGCATCGACGTCTTCGGACTGTTCGAGGTGCCGGCCTTGTTCGAGGTATCGGAAGGTACCCGCGACCTCGCCATTGAGGTCCACTTCTACATGGCCTACGGGCTCGTCGCGCTGGTCGCCGTCCATGCCGGCGCGGCGTTCAAGCATCACCTGATCGACCGGGGCTCGACGCTCAGGCGGATGGTTGTGCCGCGTTCTCCCTCGCGCCGGGTCGACTGATCCGCCCTAATTTCTCAAGGCTGTCCAAATAGGGGCGCTCCGCTTCCGGGTAGACGGCAAATTCCAATCTATGCCTCATCGCCGCAACACTCCTATGGCGGCTCAATCGGGTCCGGAAACTGCTCTAGATTACGGCCGCGTCGCGGAGGCGGGCCCGCTCGGCCTCGTCCATATCCAGCAATTCTTCGAGGATTTCGTCCGTGTGCTGTCCCAACAGTGGCGGTGCATGCCGGTAATCAACCGGACTTTCCGACATATTGATCGGACTGCCGATCAAGTGGACGGGCGCCGACCCGGTGCCGGGGTGGGGCATTTCGATTTCCATGCCGCGGGCCTGAACCTGCGGATCCTCGAAAACCTCGTCCAGGCGGTTGATCGGACCGCAGCTGATGTTGATAGAATCGAGGCCCACCAGCCAGTAGGCCGAGGTTTGCGCCTTGAATGCGTCGGCGAGCTTCGGTACCAGCTCCTCCCGATTGCGGACCCGTACTTCGTTCGTGGCATATCGTTCGTCCGTCGCGAGATCCGTAATTCCGGCAAACTCGCAGAAGCGTAGCCACTGCTGGTCGTTTCCGACGGCGACGACGATATTGCCGTCGGCGGTCTCGAAGACCTGATAGGGCACGATATTGGGGTGTGAGTTGCCGATCCTGTCAGGCACGTCGCGGCTGGCCAGATAGTTGAGACCCTGATTTGTCAAAGTGGCGACGGTCGCATCCAGCAGGCTGACATCGATATGCTGGCCTTCGCCGGTGACCTCGCGGTGGCGGAGCGCCGCGCAGACCGAGACCGCCGACCACATGCCGGTCATCACGTCGGAGATCGGGACACCGACCCTGAGCGGTTCTCCCTCGGCGGTGCCGGTGATGCTCATCAGACCGCCCCGTCCCTGGACAAGGAAGTCGTAGCCGGGCTTGTCGGCATCCGGCCCGGTATGACCAAAGCCGGTAACCGAGCAGTAGACGAGGCCCGGGAAGTCATCCTTGAGTTGGCGGTACCCAAGTCCGTATTTGTCCAGCGCACCCTTCTTGAAGTTCTCCACCAGCACGTCCGATTTGGCGATCAGCGAGCGGGCGATTTCCTGACCGGCGCCGGTGATCAGATCCAGGGTGACGGACCGCTTGTTGCGGTTGGCGGCCTGGAAATAGGCCGCTTCCCTCGTCTCGTTGCCGTCGCCGTCCCGGATGAACGGCGGCCCCCACTTCCGGGTATCGTCCCCGGTGCCCGGGCGCTCGATCTTGATGATGTCGGCGCCGAGGTCGCCCAGAATTTGCGTACAGGTGGGGCCGGCAAGAACCCGCGTCAAATCGAAGACGCGCAATCCCGATAACGGGCCGGAGGGGGATCCAGGCATGAAATTTCCTCGCTCAGCGTGGTGACTACTTCAACGAGCCGAAGAACGTAAGTGTTCGTTCGTGGGCCTTCCGGGCTTCTTCGGCAACGTAGTGAGACGGCCGACGGGTATTACAGAAAGCGTGTCCGGCATCGTACATGTAGATGCTGACATGCGGGATGCCGATGAGGGCGGCATGAATCCGGTTCCGATCTTCGACCGGAAACGCGTCATCGTGTTCGCCCATGTGCATCATCAAGGGGCAGCCGATGTTCTTGCCCTCATCGAGAAACTCGTGAATCTGGGTACCGTAATACGAAACCGCCTTATCGATCTCCAGCCGGGTCGAGGAGAGATAGGCAAACGTGCCGCCGAGGCAGAAGCCGAAAACCGCCTTCCTGCCGTTGCAGGCCGGCAACCCGCATAGATGACGGAGCAACGCGTCGATATCCGAAACACCCTTGCCGTGATCGATCTCACCCCGGTAGGCGAGGCCCTGTCGGCGCTGCTCGGGCACGTCGTGATCGGCAACGAAGTTAGGTTCCAGCCGCCAGAACATATCGGGCGCCGCGACCACATAACCTTCGGCGGCGAACATGTCCGCTGTCTCCCTGATCCAGTCGGTAATTCCGAAAATCTCTTGAACCAATACCAGGGCCGGGCCGGGCGCCGCCGGCGGCGGGGCCAGGTAGGCCTCGAAAGTGCCCCCGTCGTCGGCTTGGATTTGGATGGTTGTGCCGGAACTGTTCATTTGCGACCGCCGTAACGTCTCGGGCTTGGGGCGGCGGATTGCATCAAATCGGCCGCGGCCCGTCAAGGCGGACAAAAAGTTGATGAATATCCGTCACTTAGTGGACAATTTTGGTGCTGTTGCAATGGGCCGACGCACCGGTCTCCGGCGCTGTGGATAACCCTGTCGATAATTGAGCGCGGGCCGGCGGTCCGATCAGGCGGTAAAATCTAAAACTTGACCGCCCTCTTGAGGAGAGCGACATAAGTTACTGAAATTAAAATGAAAAATAAACGGATCAAAAGCCCGCCCTTCCGCGCCGCGCAAATTCCACTGATATTTCAGCAATTTATCCGGTGTGCAAAACTTCCAACTCTAGGCACAGTATTCGAACCGGATTTGATGAAAGTTTGAGTATTCTCAAGGGGCGGAGCCGGATGACAAAATGTGTCGAAACTGTGGCAGATCGCCGGTAAGTCTGCGGGGAGAATATTGGTTCGGATTTACGTTCGCTTGGGATGATCCCAAAACGGCTCTACTAAAACATTCCCATGAATTCTTTGTGATTACTTTTCGCTGCTTCCCGCCGCGGTCTGGAAACTTAGTTCTTTAATCCACCTTGCGCCAGGCTCTCGAACGCGGCCGCCTCCAACGGCTTGCTGAAAATGTAGCCCTGTATCCCGTCGCGGTCATAGCGCCGGAGATAATCGACCTGCTGCCGGCTCTCGACCCCTTCTGCGGTCGCTTCGAGACCGAGGCCCAGGGCAATGACGGCCTTGGCGACCGCTTCCGAACCGCCGTCGCCGCCGATGCCATCGACGAACGGCCTATCGATCTTGATCCGGTCGACGGGGAAATTTTCCGGGAAACCGCTCTGGGATAGCCGGTGCTTAACGGGGAAGTTCGGAGTGGCCCATCAGAAATTCGTCAATCGCGCGGGCGCATTGCCGGCCTTCGCGGATTGCCCACACGACCAGGGATTGGCCGCGCCGCATATCACCGGCGGCAAATACGCCTTCGATGGAGGTGTGATAGTTCTCGGTGTCGGCGGAGACGTTGCCGTGGCCGTCGAGATCGACTTTCAGGTCTTCGATCATTCCCTCGTGGACGGGGTGGACGAAGCCCATGGCCAACAACACGAGGTCCGCCTTGATGATCTCCTCCGAGCCGGAAACCTCTGACATCCGCAACCGGCCATCGTCATCCGGCTGCCAGTCGACCCGGACGGTTTCGAGGCCGGTGACCTTACCGTCCTCTCCCGTGAACGATTTGGTGGTCAAGGCCCAGCCGCGGCTGGCTCCTTCCTCGTGTGAGGTCGAGGTGCGGAGTTTCATCGGCCAATTGGGCCAGGTCAGCTCCTTGTTTTCCCGCTCCGGCGGTTTCGGCATGATTTCAATCTGGGTGACACCGGCCGCCTTGTGGCGGAACGATGTGCCGACGCAGTCCGAGCCGGTATCACCGCCGCCGATGACCACGACGTGCCTGTCGGTTGCCCAAATTTCCTTGTTGGTGCTGAACGGCTCTTCGGCGACCCGGCGGTTCTGTTGGGTCAGGAAATCCATGGCGAAGTGGATGCCGTCAAGTTCGCGTCCCGGGACCGGCAGGTCACGGGGTTGTTCGGCGCCCCCTGACAAGGCGACCGCGTCAAACTGATCGAAAATCTCCTTGATGGGTGTGTCGACGCCGACATGGATTCCGGTCTTGAATGTGACGCCTTCGGCCGCCATCTGGCCGGCCCGGCGGTCGATCAGATGTTTCTCCATTTTGAAGTCCGGGATACCGTAACGCAGCAAACCGCCGAGAGTCCGGTTCTTCTCGAACAGCGTCACGTCGTGGCCGGCCCGGGCCAGCTGCTGGGCACAGGCCATGCCCGCGGGGCCCGATCCGATGACCGCAACCGTCTTGCCGGTCTTATGGGAGGGAAGGTGCGGCTCGATCCACCCTTCGGACCAGGCGCGATCGACGATTGCGCACTCGATGGTCTTAATGGTCACCGGCTCGTCGATAATGTTCAGGGTACAGGCGGCTTCGCAGGGCGCCGGGCAGATGCGGCCGGTGAATTCGGGGAAGTTGTTCGTCGAGTGGAGGACGTCGCTCGCCCGTTTCCACTCCCGCCGATAGACCAGATCGTTCCAGTCCGGAATGATGTTGTTGACCGGGCATCCCTGGTGACAGTAAGGGATGCCGCAATCCATGCATCGGGCGCCTTGCCGCGACAATTCGGCGTCGGGAAGCGGGATCAGGAATTCCCTGTAGTGCTCGACACGATCCTCGACATTCTCGTAGGAGCGTTCGCGGGGCGCGTAATCCATGAAGCCGGTGACTTTTCCCATGACTAGTCTCCGACCGCCATGCCGACATTGGCTCGATCGCCGTTGCGGGCCCGATCCTGCATTTCCTGCAACGCCCGGCGGTAGTCCACCGGCATCACCTTTACGAACTTCGGTAGGCAGGTGTCCCAATTCTCGAGTATTTCGCGGGCCCGGTTGCTGTCGGTCAGGTGCATATGCTGCTCGATCAGCTTGTGGAGCCTCAATGCGTCGTAGCCGGTCATGTCGTGCATGATGTCGACCAGTCCGTGGGCCTCGAGATCCCCTCGCTGGTGGCCGACATCTTCGTGCATCCGGTCTTCGTCCGAGATCGGCTCCAGGTCGACCATGGCGAGATTGCAGCGGCGTTCGAAGTCACCGGCCTCGTCCAGCACGTAGGCGATGCCGCCGCTCATCCCGGCCGCGAAGTTTCGGCCCGTCTGGCCGATGACCACGACCACGCCACCGGTCATGTATTCACATCCATGGTCGCCAACCCCTTCGACAACCGCGGTCGCGCCGGAATTTCGAACACAGAAGCGCTCGCCGGCAACGCCCCGGAAGAAGCATTCGCCGGCAATGGCGCCATAAAGCGCCACATTGCCGATGATCATGTTTTCTTCCGCGACGATGCGCGATTCCTTCGGCGGATAGATGATCAGCCGCCCGCCGGAAAGCCCTTTACCCGTATAGTCGTTGGCGTCGCCCTCGAGCTCAAAGGTCACGCCCTTCGAGAGGAACGCGCCGAAGCTCTGTCCGGCCGAGCCCTTGCCCTTGATGAAAATCGTATCTTCCGGGAGACCTTCATGGCCGTAGCGCTCGGCGACCTGGCCCGACAGCATGGCCCCGACGGTCCGGTTGATGTTCCGGACATCGGTCTCGATCTTGACCGGCTGCCGTTCATCGAGAGCCGGACGTGCCTGGGCGATGAGTTCGTTGTCGAGGGCCTTGTCGAGCCCGTGATCCTGGTCTTCACAATTGTAGACCGCGACGTCGGGACCCATTTCCGGCTTGTAGAGCAGCCGGCTCAGATCGATGCCCTGGGCCTTCCAGTGATCGACGGCCTCCCGGCTGTCCAGCAGGTCCACCCGGCCGATCATTTCGTTGATCGTCCGGAGGCCGAGCTTGGCCATAATTTCGCGAAGTTCCTCGGCGACCAGGAACAGATAGTTGACCACGTGCTCCGGTTGGCCCTTGAACCGTTTTCGCAGTATGGGGTCCTGCGTCGCGATGCCGACCGGGCAGGTGTTGAGATGGCACTTGCGCATCATGATGCAGCCGGACGCCACCAAAGCCGCGGTCGCGATACCGTATTCGTCGGCGCCGAGCAGCGCCCCGATGGCCACGTCGCGTCCCGTCCGCATGCCGCCGTCCACCTGGACGCAAATTCGGCCGCGGAGCTTATTCAGCACCAGCGTCTGGTGGGTCTCGGCAAGGCCGATCTCCCACGGTGCGCCGGCATGGAGAATTGAAGTCATCGGGCTGGCGCCGGTGCCGCCGTCGGAGCCGGAAATCAAGACGTGATCCGCATGGGCCTTCGAGACGCCGGCGGCAATGGTGCCGACGCCGACGATGGAGACCAATTTGACGCTGATCCGCGCCGACGGGTTGACGTTTTTCAGATCATGGATGAGCTGTGCCAGGTCTTCGATGGAATAGATATCGTGGTGCGGCGGCGGTGATATCAGACCGACACCGGGAGTGGAGTGCCGTACCTGGGCGATGATTTCGTCGACCTTGTGCCCAGGGAGCTGGCCGCCCTCGCCGGGCTTGGCGCCTTGCGCCATCTTGATCTGAATTTCGTCCGAATTCCGCAGATACTCGGTGGTGACGCCGAACCGGCCCGAGGCCACCTGCTTGATCGCCGAGCGCATGGAATCGCCGTTGGCCAACTGGACGAAGCGCTCCGGCTGTTCACCGCCTTCACCCGTGTTGGATTTGCCGCCGATACGATTCATGGCGATGGCGAGGTTCGTATGCGCCTCGAAAGAAATCGAGCCGAACGACATGGCGCCGGTGACGAAGCGTTTGACGATTTCCGAAGCCGGCTCGACCTCTTCCAGGGGAACAGCCCGGCTGTCGTCGAACTTGAACTCCATCAGCCCGCGCAAATTCTTGAGCTTGCGGCTCTGGTCGTTCATCACCCGGGCATATTCGTCATACGTGTCTCGGGCGTTCGCCCGCGCCGAGTGCTGAAGAAGCGAGATGGTTTCCGGCGACCACATATGGTCTTCGCCCCGGATGCGGTAGGCGAACTCGCCGCCGACATCCAACGAATCGCGATAGATCGGCGCATCGCCATAGGCGAGCTTGTGACGCCGAAGTGTCTCTTCGGCGATCTGCTCAAGTCCGACACCCTCGATCGCGGTTGCCGTGCCGGCGAAATATTTGTCGACGAA
Source organism: Rhodospirillales bacterium (assembly GCA_965213765.1). GTDB lineage: Bacteria > Pseudomonadota > Alphaproteobacteria > Rhodospirillales > UBA2165 > JAJDXO01. Next base: position 4,255,248 of record OZ243926.1, read on the forward strand.
CTCGCTGGCCAAGCCGACCGCGTCGAAAATCTGGGCCCCGCAATAGGACTGGTAAGTGGAGATGCCCATTTTCGACATCACCTTCAGCATGCCCTTGTCGACCGCTTTGATGTAGCGCGTATGCGCCTCGGCGATGTCCAGATCGTCCGGCAGATCGTCCTTTGCATCGGTGATGGTATCAAAGGCCAGGTAGGGATTGACCGCTTCGGCGCCGTATCCCGCGAGCAGGCAGAAATCGTGAACCTGGCGGGCCTCGCCGGTTTCGATCACCAAGCCCGATTCGGTCCGCAGCCCTTCGCGGATCAAGTGATGGTGCACCGCGCCGGTGGCGAGCAGCGCCGGAATGGCGACGTTCCCGGCATCGACCGAGCGGTCGGAAAGAATAAGTATATTGTGCCCCTCGAGCACTACTTCGGCGGCACGTTTGCAGAGCGCGTCGATGGCCTTGGCCATCCCGTCGATGCTTTCCGACGCCGGGAAACACATATCGAGGGTAATGGAGCGGAAAGGGGATTCGCTCTGGCTTTCGATATGGCGGATTTTTTCGAGATCGACGTTCGTCAGGATCGGCTGACGCACCTCGAGGCGCATGTGCTTCCCGCCGGTATCCAGGTCCAGCAGGTTGGGCCGGGGCCCAATAAGCGAAACCAGCGACATCACCAATTCCTCGCGGATCGGGTCGATCGGCGGGTTGGTCACCTGGGCGAAGCTCTGCTTGAAGTAGTCGTAGAGCATCTTCGGGCGGTCGGAGAGCACCGCATGGGGAATGTCCCGGCCCATGGAGCCCACGGGGTCCTGGCCGCTGATGGACATGGGGGCGAGGAAGAACTTGATGTCTTCCTGGGTGTAGCCGAAGGCCTGCTGACGGTCCAGAAGGGTCCGCTGATCGGGCGCCATCGCCGCTACGTCGGAAGGCAGATCTTCAAGCACGATCTGCGTCTGATTCAGCCACGTCTGGTAGGGCTGCGCCTTGGCGAGATCGGCCTTCAACTCCGCGTCGTCGATGATCCGGCCTTCTTCCAGGTCGATGAGGAACATCTTGCCCGGCTGGAGCCGCCATTTCTTGACGATCTTTTCCTCCGGGATGGGCAAAACGCCGACTTCGGAGGCCATGACGACGATGTCGTCCTCGGTGACCACGTAGCGGGCCGGCCGAAGACCGTTTCTATCCAGTGTCGCACCGATCTGCTTGCCGTCCGTAAAGGCGACCGCCGCGGGCCCGTCCCAGGGCTCCATCAGCGCGGCGTGGTACTCGTAGAAGGCGCGGCGTTCTTCATCCATTAGCGGATTGTCGGCCCAGGCTTCCGGGATCATCAGCATCATGGCGTGGGCCAGGCTGTAACCGCCGGCCACGAGGAGCTCGAGAGCGTTATCGAAGGTCGCGGAATCGGATGCGCCATCGCCGATCAACGGCCACAATTTGTCGAGATCGTCGCCCAGGACATCGGACGACATATTGTGCCGCCGGGCGGCCATCCAGTTAATGTTGCCGCGGAGCGTGTTGATCTCGCCGTTATGACAGAGATAGCGGAACGGGTGAGCGAGTTCCCAGGACGGGAAGGTGTTGGTCGAAAAACGCTGGTGGACCAGCGCGAGCGCCGATTCCAGGCGCTCGTCGCTCAAATCGGTGAAATACTTCTTGATCCGCCCGGCCAGCATCATGCCCTTGAAGCAGATGGTCCGCGCCGACATGGTCGGGACGTAGAAAAACTCGTCGCCGGCCAGCCGTTGATTTCGAATGACCATGTGACATTGCTTGCGGATCACGAACAACTTGCGTTCGAAGGCATCCGTGTCGGCGCAGTTGTCGCCGCGGGTGATGAATACCTGGCGGATAAACGGCTCGATCTCGCGGACACTTTCGCTCAACCAGCTATTGTCGGTCGGTAGATCGCGCCAGCCGAGGACCGACTGGCCCTCGTCCTCGACAACCTTCGCAATGGCCGCCTCGCAGGCCACCCTGGCCTTTTCGTCCTGCGGCAGGTAGAGCATGCCGACCCCGTAGTCGCCTTCGGCCGGCAGGGTGATGCCGAGTTCGGCGCATTCGGCCGACAGGAACCGGTGCGGAAGTTGAATCAGGATGCCGGCGCCGTCGCCCACCAGCGGGTCCGCGCCGGCCGCGCCGCGATGGCTCAGGTTTTCGAGGATATCCAAACCCCACGAGACGATATCGTGGCTCTTGCGATTCTTGATATCGGCCACGAAACCGATACCGCACGCATCGTGTTCATTCGCCGGATCGTAAAGTCCCTGCCTCTCTGGTAGCCCGAACCGCCTCAAGATTCACACCTCTTTTTGCCCGAAATCCAGTCATTTCCGGTCTAGGGACCGTGTTGATAACAATAGTGGCAGTTATTTGCCAACCTGCTTTTGGCGTCGCCGGTCGCCGAAAATCGGCGTCCCCACCAACTCGTTGGCGGTGTGGGGCGTCGTTCAAGCCAGCACTAGCCATTTGGGCTAACGCTCCCCGCCGGGCGTGACCGTTTCCGGTCGGCTCGCTATCAGGCGCGGGAACTGGCGGAACGTGCGGCAAGGTCGATCGGGTGCCGCGCCGGGTGGCCATAAGCGCGCAGATATTACGATATTGAGTCGAAATCGTCACGCACTCCGTTTAGCCCGCATTTTTCACCAGGGTCACGGCCTATTTGCTCGCGGCCTGTTCGGCCGCGTTTCCGGCCGGTTCGATCTTTCTGGCGGTGGTTGACCCCGGGGTCGGCGGCGACCGGCCGCCCGCGGCGGTGTCGGCCGGCGGCAAGTGGTTTGTGGGGCCGGCCAATGGCCTGTTCGAGCTCATCCGGCGTCGGACACCTGGCTCGGTGGCGCACGAAATAACCTGGCGCCCCGACCGGCTTTCCAAAACATTTCATGGCCGCGACCTGTTTGCACCGGTCGCGGGTTCCCTGGCCGCGGGCGAGAGTGTGGAAATGGAAGAACGGCCGCCGGATTGGGCGCGCCGGCCGGATTGGCCAAACGATCTGGCGGAAATCATTTATATCGACAGCTTTGGAAACGCGATAACCGGAATAAGGGCAAGCACAATTGATGGCGAAATTGAATTGACGGTCAAAAAGCGATACGTAGGTCACGCTGAAACGTATTCTCAAGTTCCGCCCGGCGGGCCGTTTTGGTACGAGAACTCGAATGGCCTGGTGGAAATCGCCGTAAACCAGGGCAGTGCCGCGGAGCAATTCGGCCTGCGCATTGGTTCGCCGGTCGGGCTTGGAGGCTGAGAAATGGCGCTCGATTTTGGGGAACAGGAAGCATCGGTGGGCGTTCGTGGATCATCTCCGTTGTCTTTGCCGGTTGCGGCCGGGGGCCTGTCCGTATGAGCCTGCGTGTCAAGATCTGGGGTTGCCGGGGCAGTATTGCGTGCCCTCATCCGACCCATATGCGTTACGGCGGCAATACCACCAGCCTCGAAGTCGATGCGGGCGGCACCAAAATTCTTTTGGATTGCGGGACCGGTATTCGCACCCTCGGAAAGGAGCTGGTCCGCTCGGAGCTCAAGGACTGCCACATACTTCTCACCCACACCCATTGGGACCACATCAACGGCTTCCCATTTTTCGCACCGGCGTTTGATCCGTCGCGGACGTTCGACATCAAGGCCGGGCACCTCTTCGACCGTGGGGGTATCAAGAGCGTCTTCCAGGCGCAGATGGACAACCCCATGTTCCCGGTTCCGCTGGAGGCCATGCAGGCGGATTTAAACTTCGATGATTTCGCGGCCGGCGACAGCTTCACGGTGGGCGACGGATCGGATGTCACGATCAAGACGGCGCCGCTCAATCACCCCAACGAGGCGACCGGGTATCGGATCGAATATGAAGGAAAGTCCTTCTGCCTGATTACCGACACCGAGCACATACCCGGCGAGCACGACGAAAATGTCCTCGGCCTCATCGATGGCGCCGATCTGGTGATGTACGATTCCACCTACACCGAAGAGGAGTTCCCCTCGCGCGTCGGATGGGGCCATTCCACCTGGAACGAGGGCGTCGCGTTGTGCAAGGAGGCGAACGTGAAGCAGCTCGGCATCTTCCACCATGACCCGGACCACGACGACGACTTCATGGACCGTTTGGCCGAAGACGCCCGCAACGAGTGGGAGCATGCTTTCGTGGTTCGCGAACTGATGGAATTCGAACTCGACTAAAGACGTCCGGCGGCGCGGCACGCTCCGCTGATCCTCGACTTCCCGCCTGAATTTAGGAATTTTGACAGCTTCTAGCTGCTAGAATCTCATGGCAACCTGTCCTACACTTGTCTTGACTGTGTGGCTGACGGGGAGGTGCAAATGCATGTATCGACGATCTTAAAGGACAAGGGCGAGCGCATGATTACCATCGAGCCCGAGTTCAGCGTTTCCGATGCCGTCAAGGTGCTCGCACAGGAGAGAATCGGCGCCGTTTTGGTGGTCTCTCGCGACGGTGAACTGGCCGGTATCTTTTCCGAGCGGGACATTGTCCGGGGCCTGTCCTCGATCGGTGTCGGCCTGATGGGCCGGAAGGTCGAGGAACTGATGACCAAGTCGGTGGTCACCTGTTCGCCCAGCGATGAAATCGACCATCTCATGCGCGATATGACATCGCACCGGATTCGGCATCTTCCCGTCATAGATGACGGGAAGCTCAGCGGCGTCATCAGTATCGGGGACGTGGTCAAGTTCCGCTTGGATGAGCTTGAATCCGAAAGCTCGATGCTCCGGGAGTACATCGAGCGCGGATAGCGGCTTGCGAATTGATCGCGCTGGAACAGATGGACGTATAGGCTGGTGTCCCGAAGCGATCGGAGGAAAATTCCGGCATGAAAGTCGCCATAGAATATTGCGTTCAATGAAACTACGAACCCCGGGCGCTCCGTGTGAGCGACTACCTGAAGCAGCGGTTCGAGGCCGATGTCGAGTTGGTCCCCGGCGGCGGCGGCGTCTTTGAGATTTCCGTCGACGACCGGCTGGTTTTCTCCAAGAAGGAATTGGGCCGCTTTCCAACCGAGGACGAAATCGCCGGTCTTGGGAGCGCTTGAGGCGTGACCACCGACAGGCGGCCGAATTCCACGGCCGAGGCTGCCCGGCCGAGACGGAACGGCCTTTTTGCAAAATGGGATGAACTTCTCGTCCGCGGGCTGCGGCACGCCCATTATGTCGGCCGCCGCCGGCTGAGGCCCGGCCTGAGGACCGTCGCCGGCATCGGCCTGATGGCCGGCGGCGTATTCGGATTTCTCCCCGTCCTGGGTTTCTGGATGTTTCCCCTCGGCCTGTTCCTGGTGATACTGGATATCCCCGGCACTCAGCGGGCGCTGACCCGCTGGCTCTACCGGCAGCGCAACCGGCATCGCTGACACGAACCCGCCGGGGACCGTTTGCCGCCGCGGCAAATCCGCGTCCGTGGCCATATTTCAGCTGACGCCGCCGCGCCCGACGGGCAATCCTGAGCCTGGAAAACCAGAAAATATCCGTGCCGGCGAGCTCCCAACCCGGCAGGCCTTACGCGCCCCGGACGTTATCGACAATCCCGGAACAATTCCCGGGCATGGCCGGCCCGCGCCATGCCACGTGTCCGTCCGGCCGGACCAGGACAAGCGGCAATTCATACAACTCCGCCGCAGCGGAATTCTCCAGCCGGACAATCGTGAGCGGCAACCCGGCATGGGCAGCCGCCTCGGGCAGGTGACCGGCATCCGCACCGTCTGAAATTACCAATACGAAACCGCCGCCATAGTGGTCGAGAGTTGAGACACCGTCGGCAAGCCAGGCATGCGGCGCCCGCGCGCCCGGCCAGGTCGTCGGGACAAGTTCGCTCGGACTGTCCGGCGGCGGATCGCCTTCGGGCAAACATATCGGTGAATTTTCGTAGCGATAGCCGATCTGAAGCCCCTCGGTCCTGAACGTCCGGCCGACATTTTCGACGAGTTCGGCGCCCAACCGCTTTCTGAATTGTTCGCCCTCCGGCGTGGATTGGGTGATCAGCGGCGATCCGGCCGCCCGGCTCTGACCCGCGTTAAACGAGGTTGCCTGCTCGACGTTGCGCCGGCCGATAGGACGCCGCTCCGCGTCATAGCTTTCCAACAGCTTCTCCCCGCCCCAGCCGTTTAAAACGGCGGCGATTTTCCAGGCCAAATCCACCGCGTCGCCGATCCCGGTATTCATGCCGAGAGCGCCCGAAGGCGACAGCTGGTGTACCGCGTCGCCCGCGAGGTAGACATTGCCGGCGGCATAGCGCTCGGCGACGACGGCCCGGCGCTCCCAAACGTGTGCGTCCACCCATTCGACGGCCCGAGGCTCACCGATTGCCCGGAGCAGAAAACCATCCAGATCCTCATTGCTCGGATTTTCGCCGCTCCCGAATTTCCGGACACCAAGGCGCCAAAGATCGTTCGCCGGGTCGATCTGCCGGACGTTGGCCCAAAGGCCGCCTTCATCGATGTGGAAGAAGAACGTGGCCGGAGATTTGCCCGCGTCGGCCATGAGGCCCGGGGCGCGGAAGAAACAGTTCATGGCCCTTTCGATGGTACCGGTTCCCTCGAAGCCGATACCCAGTCCGCGGCGCACCGAACTGCCGGCGCCGTCGCAACCCACCAGGTAACGCGCCCTCAAGGTCTCGGCGGTTCCGTCGGGCCGCTCAAGGGTCGCCTCGACGTGGCTGCCGCGATCCACGAACGAATCAAGGCGGGTTTCGTGCCTCAGCGCGACATGCGGGAAACCGGCGGCGAACTCCCGGAGCACGGGATCGAACCAAAACTGGGAACAGACCTGAAGCGACATGGGACTGTTCCGGCCGGCGGTCTGATCACGCCGGGCCGGACGCTCTATGCGGCCCAATTCATAACCCATGAGACTGGTGACGAAGACGACATCGAACGGCAAATCATCCGGGAAGGGGCTGTTCAGTACTTTCTCGGCAATGCCCCATCGTCGGCAGAATTCCATTGTGCGGATATTAACTTCGTTCATCTTCGGCGTGGCGATGTGGCCGTCGGTCCGCTCGACGAGGGTGCAAGCCACCCCGCGCCAGCCGAGTTCGGCCGCCAGCGCCAATCCCACAGGCCCGCCCCCAACGACAAGCACCGGCGTATCTACCGCATGTTCGTTCATTCTTGTCTCAACGGATAATTATTCGGCAGCCCCAAGACGTGATTTTGACCGAAACGCGGGGCTTGGCAAGATGTTGGGGACATGGTCGGGGGGTGGACACGTCTTTCCATACTTCGGTCGGCGCGGAACGGGCCGCTGGTCCCGGCCATGCACCGCAATTCGCCTCCACCACGGCGTCGGCGGAAAGCGGAACGGATACGGTCACGGTTCGATCCTCCGGTCTTCGGGCGTCGCGCCGTGCCCCGGCGGGGCCGCGGTGGGGGTTCACTCCGCCGTATACGGCTCCGCCGGTTCGGCGGCGCCCTGCGGAAGGACTTCCGGCGTTTCCCTCAGCCGGTCGGCGATCCACAGCTTGATGAGCGACTGCCGGGGGACACCCAGCGCGCGGGCCTGCCGGTCCAAGGCCGCGACGACCCATGCCGGGAAATCGACATTGACCCGCTTCGTCTCGACATTCACGCGCCGGGCCCGCGGCCAATCCACATGGGCGTCGATATCCTCTCCGTCGTCGAACGCCCTGTCGAACTCATGGGATTTCATCATAGCGCTTCACCTCCTTTCCGGTGGCGCGGCGGACGGAGATAATTTGGATCCGCTCGCCGAGATGCATGCAAATCGCCGTCCAATGGCGCCTCCCGATCTTGCCGATCACGATGAAACGCGGCTCGCCGACGGTGCGGGCCGGGGCCTCAAGCAGCATGGGGTCGCCCCACAGCGCCTGCGCCTCGTTGAAGTCGATGCCGTGCTTGATCCTGTTGGATGCGCTCTTGTTCGGGTTGAATTCAAATTTCATACGTCGATATGGTGCTTAAATTATACCAGATCAATACAAAAACTAAATGAATTCGCCACTGCGCGATGTCGGCGGTCCGTTTTTGCGGGCATTGCGCCCCTCGCCGTAGGTTCAATCCTCTTTCCGCGCCGCCGTTAATGCCTTGATGTCTTCGCGCAGCGCGCGGAGTTCGGCATGGATGGCTTCCGATTCCCGCATGATTTCGTGGGTCTCTTCATGCATCTCGTGGGCCTCCGCCTGCGCCTGTTTCTGCATGGCATCGACGATGATGCCGATGAACAGGTTCACCACCGCGAAGCTGGTCACCAGGATGAACGGCACGAAAAACGCCCAGGCCAAGGGGAATTGCTCCATTACCGGCCGCACAATCCCCATCGACCAGCTTTCGAGGGTCATGATCTGGAAGAGCGTGAACATGGACCGCCCGATACCGCCGAACCACGCATCGAAGTCGGCGCCGAAGAAGTTGGTCGCCAATACAGCGCCGACATAGAAGATCAGCAAAATCATCGAGCCGACGGATAAGATGCCGGGAATAGCGGCGAATAACGCCTGGGTGACTCGGCGCATGGACGGCACCACGGACAGGAGACGCATGGCCCGGAAAATGCGGAGCGCCCGCAGGACCGAGAACTGTCCGGTCGCGGGGGCCAGTGCAATGCCGACAATGATGAAGTCGAAGACGTTCCAGCCGTCTTTGAAAAAGCTCAGCCGCTGGTGCGCGAGTTTGGCCAGCAGTTCGGCGCAAAAGACCGCGAGTACCGCATTGTCGAAGAACAGAAGCTCGCGGCCCCATTGCGCCATGATGTCCGCATCGGTCTCCAGGCCGAGGGTGATGGCGTTGAGCACGATCACGACGGTGATGAACCGCTGGGCCTTGGGCCCGGCGGCGAAGATGCCTAGACGCTCGATGACGCCCGGCCGTTTCGCATTATCGGTCATTTCGCTGGCGCGCCGTATTGAAGTTGCGGATCGCCGATCAAATAGTCACTGGAGAACGGTTTGTCAGCCTTGAATTTGTCCGGCGTCTCAATGGTGAGCCGATGTCTCGGGCTATTTCTTCCGCGCGGCCGCAATGCGGTCCTTTGGGAACTTGGCCACCTTGGGGTCCGCGTTCGAGATTGTCCGGATCAGTTTGGCCGCCTTGCCCTTCTTGACGACGGCGCCGACAAGCGAATCTTCCACGGAAAAGGGCCGGAGATCGCTCTCCGGCCCGGTCTTGGAATTGGCTCCGGCGGAGGGATTCGAACCCCCGACCTAGCGGTTAACAGCCGCTTGCTCTACCGCTGAGCTACACCGGATCAGAGACCCATCGACCCTGATGGGTGCGGTAGTTGGAGGCGCGGACCGGAATCGAACCGGTGTACACGGCTTTGCAGGCCGCTGCGTAGCCACTCCGCCACCGCGCCGCCTCTCGAATTCCGCGCCGACGAAAATCGCGCCCCTGGGTCCGCATAGTTGGGTCCGCATGGGAGCGTTCCGGAAGATGCTGCCTCGGCGGCGCGGAAGGGGGCCGAACTTAGACGCTGACCCGCACCCGGTCAAGCGGCGGGAGAGGCCAATTCCACCGGTGCCGCCGCGCCGGTTTTCGGCCAAAATTCACTTGACTTGAACCGCCGGGAAAGCCCACTTGTCTCCCCTGATTCGACGTCACCCCCGCCCGCGCTTGCGACGGATTTCCTGGGGCGATGCGTTGAAGACTAGTGATCCGGTTCGCCGCCGCCGCACGTCGGCGTTCGGCCCCAAAGAGGACGTAAAATGGACTTCGAAGCCGCCCGTCTCAATATGGTCGAGAGCCAGATCCGGCCCAATGAGGTGACCGATCCGCTGATCATCGAGGCCATGTCCGAAATGCCGCGTGAAGCCTTCGTGCCGGAGCGGCTCGCGGGCGTCGCCTATGTGGACGAAGCGTTGGCGGTCGGCAACGGCCGCTATTTGATGGAGCCGATGGTTTTGGCCCGTTTGCTTCAAGCGGCGGAAATTCAAGCCGAGGATTTGGCGCTCGTCATCGGCTGCGGTTCGGGTTATTCGGCGGCCGTCCTGGCGCGCCTCGCCGGTACCGTGGTGGCGATCGAAGCCACGGCGGAGCTTGTGAACCAGGCGAGCGAGACATTGGCATCGCTTGAAATCGACAATGCGGCGGTCATCGAAGCGACGTTGACGGAGGGCTACCCGAAACAGGCGCCTTACGACGCGATCCTTTTCGGCGGCGGCGTATCCGAGGTTCCCCGGCCGCTAACGGACCAACTGGCGGATGGCGGCCGGCTGGTGGCCGTGGTCGCCAAGTCGACCGGTTTGGGCCGTGGTGTGCTCGTCACCCGGCATGGCGCCTCGGTTGTCGAGCGGGAAATTTTTGATGCGGGGACGCCGCTGTTGCCGGGCTTCGAGCCGGTACCGGCGTTCCAATTGTAGCCGGGCAATGCGCTTTTCCCGCAGCAGGAGACGCACGATGAGGTGCAACAATGGGCTAAAGTATACTACACTTCGGGAGCCGCGGCATGGTTTGGCGGCTCTCGGGGCAATGATTTCGCAAGTCTTGTCCCATTTTCTGGTCCGTACGCGAGGGAATTCGTCACTGGCTTCAATAGGATGAACTCGAATTTGTGGCGAGACACCGTTGGTGGCCAATCGAACGGGCCGGTCGGGCATGTCAGACCGGAGAGGAAGACCAATGCCAACAGACATTAAGAAGCCGCCGTTCATGAAAGCCGCCGCCGGCGGCGTTCTCGCGGCCGCAATATTGACGATCGGATCCGCGGCCGGGGCCCAGACCTTGGAACAGGCCCTCTCGGCAGCCTATGCCAATAATCCGGAACTGCTCGCGGCCCGCGCGGAACTGCGCGCCGTTGACGAGCGCGTTCCCCGGGCGCTGGCCGACTGGCGCCCGGATGTGACCCTGAGTTCCGACATTTCGCGTCAGCACACTGATTTCAATAACCGCAGGGGGGAACAAGCGAAAACCCGTACGCCGCGCGGCGCGACGCTCAGCGTGACCCAGCCGTTGTTTCGCGGCTTCCGCACCGAGGCCGGAATCCGCGTGGCCGAGAGCGATGTGCAAGCCGAGCGCGCCCAATTGATCGCCACCGAGCAGGATACGCTGCTCGATGTCGTCACCGCCTTTATGGCGGTGGTGCGCGACCAGGCGGTGCTTGATCTCAACATCGGCAACGAGCAGGTGCTGCGCCGCCAATTGGAGGCGACCCAGGACCGCTTCCGAGTTGGTGAAATTACCCGGACCGATGTGAGCCAGGCGGAGGCGCGGCTTGCGGGCGCGACGGCCGACCGCATCCAGGCCGAGGGCAATTTGGAAATCTCCCGGGCGAGTTACGTCAATGTGGTTGGCGAGGCGCCGGGCAAATTGACGCGGCCGCCCGCGCTTTCGGGTCTGCCCGCGAGCCTGGACGAGTCCGCCGATGTCGCGCTGAAGAACCATCCCGACATCGTGGCGGCCCGGTTCGGTGAAATATCGGCGCGGGAAAACGTCCGCCGCGTCACCGGTGAACTGCTGCCGAGCCTGAACCTGACTGGCACCGCGCGGCGCCGCTTTGAGGTGTCGGCGGACGACAACCGCCAGGATACCGGTCAAATCCAGTTGAATCTCTCGGTGCCCCTCTATCAGGGGGGGGCCGTATATTCGCGGCTTCGCGAGGCCAAGCAGGATGCCGGCCAGAGCCGGTTGGACCTGGAGGATGCCCGCCGGGACATCACCGAGTCGCTCCGCGACGCATGGGAGACTTTGGCGACCGCCCAGGCGCGAATCCAGGCCTTCCAATCGCAGATTCAGGCCAACGAAGTGGCCCTCGAAGGCGTGCAGCGCGAGGCCCAGGTCGGATCGCGGACGGTGCTCGACGTTTTGGATGCCGAGCAGGAGCTGCTTGATTCACGGGTCAGCCTGGTCCGCGCCCAGCGGGATGAGGTGGTTGCTTCCTACTCGCTGCTGGAAGCCATCGGGTCGCTGACCGCGGCCGATCTCAAACTGCCGGTCGACATCTACGATCCGCTGAAGCATTACAACGAAGTCAGGGACAAGCGGTTTGGCGGCCGTTCGACGGGCGGCGCCGACGTGGAGTTCTTCCCCAAGGAAGGCGCGAAATAAACGAGATACGGCGCCAAACCGGGCCGGCCCGGAAGGGCTTGGGAAATTCACGACGTCTTCGGACGGAATGGCCTGGGCATTTGAACGCGGCAACTTGATGGTCGAGGGATGGCCGACGAAAACGATCGACAGCAAGAACCTTCGATGGAGGACATCCTCGCCTCGATAAGGCGAAATTTGTCCGAAGACGATCAGGAAGAGGGGGCTGATGCGGCTGCACCGGAGACGGAACCCGCACCGGAGCCCGAGCCGGAACCGGAGCCGGTCATGGAAATGGAGCCCGAGCCGGCGCCTCCCCCGGAACCGGGCCTGGAGGACGTGCTCGAACTGACGCCGGCGATGATCGCCAGTGATCAGGCGGATTCCGATCAGGCGGTTTCCGACCCGGCGGCGCAGATGTCCGCCGATGCCTTGCAGGAACTGGCGCGGGTGCTGCTCAGCCAGCGCGACATCGCTATCGGCAGCCGGGATGTCACCCTCGAAGGGCTGCTCCGCGAGATCCTTCGCCCGCTGCTCCGCGAGTGGCTGGACCGGAACCTGCCCTACCTGATCGAGGAGCTGGTGAACAAGGAAATCAGCCACAAGGTCAACCGGGCCGAACCGCTCGACAATTAGGGTTCGGCCCCCCCCCCCCACCCAGCTACGGCTATGGCCCGCAGGCTCGCCAAGCCTTCGCATCCCTCTCCCCCTCAAGAAGGGGGCGAGGGTGCAAAAAAAAAGAGCGATCCCTCTCCCCCTTCGAGGGGGAGAGAGTGCAAAAAGAAAGACCGATCCCTCTCCCCCTGAAAGGGGGCGAAGGGATTTGTGCGGTGCCGTCCCCGTCGCCGGAACATGCGTGAGGCGGCTCAATCGAGGCCGGACACCGCGCTTTGCTAAGGTATTGCATCGCCCGATGGGGTGATGCATACCCCTCGTCTTCGAGGCTCGGGACACACGCGGCAAATGCTGGAAAAGGCCTACAATCCGAAGGAAGTCGAGGACAAACGCTACGCCCAATGGGAAGAGGCGGGTGCGTTCGCGGCCGGCCGGGCGCCGGACGGCGATCCATACACCATCGTCATTCCGCCGCCGAACGTCACCGGCAGCCTTCACATGGGCCACGCCCTCAACAACACCCTTCAGGACATTCTCATCCGCCACCACCGGATGCTCGGCCGCGACGCGCTCTGGCAGCCCGGAACCGATCACGCGGGGATCGCCACGCAGATGGTGGTCGAGCGTCAGCTTGAAGAGTCCGGCACCCACCGCCGGGAGCTGGGCCGCGAGGAATTCCTCAAGCGCGTATGGGGATGGAAGGAACAGTCCGGCGGCCTGATCCTCAATCAGCTCAAGCGGCTTGGCTCGTCCTGCGACTGGTCCCGCGAGCGGTTCACCATGGACGAGGGCCTGTCCCGGGCCGTCCTCAGGGTTTTCGTCGAGCTTTACAAGCAGGGGCTGATTTACCGCGACAAGCGTCTGGTCAACTGGGACCCGAAGTTCCACACCGCCATCTCCGACCTGGAGGTGGAGCAGCGGGAAACCGTCGGCAAGCTCTGGTACTTCAAGTATCCGCTGGAGGACGGCGGCGGTCATTTGACCGTGGCGACCACCCGGCCCGAGACCATGCTCGGCGATACGGCGGTGGCGGTGCACCCGGACGATCAGCGCTATACGGACCTCGTCGGCAGGAACGTCATTCTGCCCATCGCCGAACGTCTCATTCCTATCGTGGCTGACGAATATTCCGATCCCGAGAAGGGTTCCGGCGCGGTGAAGATCACGCCGGCGCATGATTTCAACGACTTCGAAGTCGGCATGCGCAACGGCCTGCCGATGATCAACATCTTCGATATGGAGGCGCGGCTGAATGAAAACGCGCCGGATGCCTATCGGGGGATGGACCGCTTCGATGCGCGGGACAGGATCGCCGCCGAGATGGACGGCCTCGGCCTGCTCGAGAAGGTCGAGGACAACGACATGGCCGTGCCCTATGGCGACCGTTCGGGCGCGGTGGTCGAACCGTGGCTCACCGATCAGTGGTTCGTGGATGCGGCGGCGCTCGCCGGGCCTGCCATGGAGGCGGTGCGGTCCGGGCGCACCAAATTCGTGCCCGGGCATTGGGAGAACACCTATTTCTCATGGCTCGAAAACATCCAGCCCTGGTGCGTCTCCCGCCAGTTGTGGTGGGGCCATCAGATTCCGGCGTGGTACGGGCCCGACGGCGAGATTTTCGTCGAGCTGTCCGAAGAGGAGGCGCTGGCCGCCGCCGAAGCGCATTACGGCAGGCTGGCCGAACTCACCCGCGACGAGGACGTTCTGGATACCTGGTTCTCCTCCGCCTTGTGGCCGTTCTCGACGCTGGGCTGGCCCGACGAGACGCCCGAACTCGAGAAGTACTACCCGACCGATGTCCTGGTGACCGGCTTCGACATCATCTTCTTCTGGGTCGCCCGGATGATGATGATGGGCCTCCACTTCATGGGAGACGTGCCGTTCCACACGGTCTACATTCACGCGCTGGTCCGTGACGAAAAGGGCCGGAAGATGTCCAAGTCCAAGGGCAACGTGATCGATCCCCTGGACCTGATCGGCGAGTACGGCGCCGACGCCATGCGCATGACGCTGGCCGCCTTCGCCGCCCAGGGCCGCGACATCAAGCTGTCCGCCGAACGGGTCGAGGGCTACCGGAATTTCGCCACCAAACTGTGGAATGCCGCCCGGTTCTGCGAGCACTACGAATGCCGGCCCGATCCCGGCTTCGATCCCGCCTCATGCACCCAAACCGTCAACCGGTGGATCGCCGGCAAGGTGGCCCAGGCCGCCGAAGACGTCACCCGCGGCCTCGACGAGTACAAGTTCAACGAGGCGGCGGGCGCCATTTATTCGTTTACCTGGGGGACCTTCTGCGACTGGTATCTGGAGTTCGCCAAGCCGGTCCTGCAGGAAGGGGGCGAAGCGGCGGCGGAAACCCGCAAGACCGCGGCCTGGGCCCTGGACCGGCTGCTCCATATCCTGCATCCCTTCATGCCGTTCATCACCGAGGAGCTTTGGGACCGGCTCGGCGACGGCCGCCCGTCCATGCTCATCGAGCGTCCGTGGCCCCGATTTGACGGCCTGACCGATGCGGATGCCGATGCGGATATGGACTGGGTGGTGCGCGCCATTACCCAGATCCGGTCGGTCCGCGCGGAAATGAACGTGCCCCCGAAGGCCGAAATTCCGTTGGTGATCCGGGGCGGCGACGATGCGGCCAGGCGTTGCGCCGATGCCCACGGGGCGCTGCTGACCCGTCTCGCGCGTTTGTCCGCGATCGGCTTTTCGGACGCCGACGTCCCGCCCGGCTCCGTGCAGATCGTTCTCGACGGGGCGACGCTGGTTCTGCCGCTCGCCGACGTCATCGACATCGGGGCCGAGAAGGCGCGGCTGGAGCGCGAGATCGACGGGCTCGACGGCGAGATCGCCAAGTTCGACAAGAAGCTCGCCAACGAAGGTTTCCTCGCCAACGCGCCGCCCGAGGTGGTCGAGGAGCAAAAGGAGCGCCGCGCGGCCGCCGCCCTCAAAAAGGACAGGATCGCCGAAGCCCTCGAGCGGCTATCCGGCGCCGGGTGAGGGGGAGTCGAGCCGAATCCCTTCGCTCTTGCGGAGCTTCGGGAGACACTCCTACGCCTAAGCGCCTTCGACCGCCAAGCCGGGGTGGCCTGCCGCCCGAAGCCGGAGTCGTAGGGCGGCGTTTCGCGTATGGAGGCGAGCTATGCGTGCTTGAGTTCCGCTTCCTGTTCGGCGGCCTTCTGGTGCCGGCGCGCCCGCACGAGATCGTAGGCGGTCTGCCGCCGCAGCCAGAATTCGGCATTGGACCAGCCCGCCTTTTCGAGGCGAATCGCCATTTCCGGAGAGATTCCCGCATGGCCGTTGAGAACCCGCGATAGCGTATGACGGGCGACGCCCAGCCTCCGCGCTGCTTCGGTCACGCTCAATCCAAGCGGTTCCAGGCAGTTTTCACGGACGCCGCGGCCGGGATGCGGAGGATCGGTCATCGGCATAGGCATGGCTCCCCTTAGTGGTAGTCGATCAAATCGACATCGAATGCATCGCCGTCCTCGAAGCGAAAGGTCATCCGCCAGTTTCCGGAAATCGCAATGCTCCAGTATCCCTTGCGGTCACCCCTCAGCGGGTGAAGCCGGTAGCCGGGCAGATCGAGGTCGGAGGGCTTGCAGGCTTCGTCGAGGTCGGCCAGCGCCACCGCGACCCGGTCTGAAAGACTGGCCCCGATCCTGCTTGCATCTCCGCGCTCATACATTCGCTTGAGGCCCCGATGACGAAAGTTCCGGATCATGTCAGTGTATACCGTATGCCGGTACGGATATCAACGAGAGCCAACGAATCCCGGGGCTCATGGCGGGCTGCGAGTCCCCCAATTCCCCCCTTGCCCCGGCTCCCGTCCGGGCTAAATGAATAGGCGTCTGCCGTCCCCTCGCCGGGGCGGCGTTTTGCGTATGGAGGGGGAGCTATGCAGCATTGTACGGGCAAAATGGGAGGTACCTCCCAAATGGGTGTCAATAAATGTCCATTAATGTCCATAAATGTCCATTAATGTCCATGAATGTCCATGTCGCCGAAATGGCGCGAATTGGAATTTGGGTATAAATTATGCTTTTTCAACATCTTACCGATATGCGCTTGGTGCATGGCTCGCGCCCGGGGGGACCGGTCCCGGGCGGCGGCCCCGGAGGCGGACATGACGGCGGCCTCTATGCCATTGTGTCCCTGTTGGGCCGAAGCCTATACCGGAATGATATGGCCCCGGCGGGTTGGGCATTTCCCCGCATGGACCGCTCTTGATACTCTCCGGCGAAATTGACGGGGGAAAAACCCATGGACGATATGGGAACGGGAGCCGCCGCCGGGCGGGAGATACCCTCGCCGGCGACGCTGGTCGAGCGGGCGAAGGAGCTCATACCAACCTTGCGCGAGCGCGCCGGCGAATGCGAGACGCTGCGGCGCATGCCGGACGAGACCTTCGAGGACTATGAGAAGGCCGGAATCCTCAACGTCGTGAAAGCCAGGGACTTCGGCGGTTACGAGATGGGCTGGGACGTGTTCTGCGAGATCTCCATGGAACTCGCCAAGGGGTG
Organism: Rhodospirillales bacterium; assembly: GCA_965213765.1. Taxonomy (GTDB): domain Bacteria; phylum Pseudomonadota; class Alphaproteobacteria; order Rhodospirillales; family UBA2165; genus JAJDXO01. Next base: position 4,272,341 of record OZ243926.1, read on the forward strand.
CGGCTCCAGCGCCTGGGTCTACGCGGTGCTCGGCGAGCATGCGCACACCGTCTGCACCTACCCCATGCAGGCCCAGCACGATGTCTGGAGCGACGACCCGGACGCCCAGGTGGCCTCGGGCAACAGCCCCAACTGCAAAATGGAACGGACCGGCGGCGGCTGGCTGATCACCGGGCAGTTCAATTATTCCAGCGGCTGCGATCACGCGGACTGGCACCTGACCGGGATGCCGGTCGACGGCCAGCCGCTGAAAATCCTGGTGCCGCAGGCCGGCTGCGAAATCGTCGACAACTGGCACGTCATGGGATTGGCGGGCACCGGCAGCAAGGACATCAAGCTGGAGAAGGTGTTCATTCCGGACCACCGGACAATTCCCATCGGAGAGCGGGGGCCCCGCTTCGACGATGCGGCGCTGTTCCGGCTCCCCCAATGGTCGGTCAACCCGTTTTGCCTGGCCTCCGTCGTCGTCGGCGTCGCCGAGGGGGCGGTGGAGCGTTTTACGGAAGAAATGAAGGAACGCTCCAGCCGGTTCGGCGCCAAGATCGCCGAGTTCCAGAGCCTGCAATTGCGGATCGCGGAATCGGCGGCCGAGCTGCACGCGGCCCGGCTGATGATCCTCAACGATCTCCGCGAGACCATGGAGTACTTCGAGGACAACGAAGAGCCGGACTTCTTCATGCTGGCCCGCAACAAGCGGGATATGGCCTATGCGCCCATGCTGGCGGCCAAGGCCATGGAGCGCATTTTCTACGCCGCCGGGGCCAATGGGCTGTTCCTCGACAACGACATCCAGCGGGCGTTCCGCGACGTCAATGCGGGCTCCAAACAGATCGCCCTCAACTTCGATATCAACGGCACCACGTACGGCAAGATGGCCCTGGGGCTGGATCCCGCGCCCGTGCGGTGGTAGCGCCGATGGACGATGCAGGCGCCGCGCCGGCGAAGGCGACCGCCGCCGGCGTCATCGCGGCGGCGCGCGCCCTGGCGGCGGAGGTTCGGCCCCGCGCCCGGGAGACCGAGCGGCTCCGCCGCCTTCCCGACGAGACCGCGCGGGCGCTCCGCGAATCGGGCCTCATCCGGGTCTGCATGCCCCGCGAGTATGGCGGCTACGAGTTGGGCTGGGATGTCTTTTGCGAGGCGGCGATGGAACTGGCCCGCGGCTGCGCCTCGACCGCGTGGTGCTATGCGGTTTACGGCGAGCACGCTCACCGGGTCGGGCATTATCCGGCCGAGGCGCAGGACGAAGTCTGGGGGGACGGCCCGGATGTCCTGATTTCCTCCGGCAACAGCCCCGAAAGCGTGCTCGAGGAATCCGATGGCGGGTTCCGGCTCAACGGCCGGTTCGGCTTCTCCAGCGGCTGCGATCATGCCGCCTGGCACATTACAGGATCGATGAAGGCCCGCCGGCACATCATGTACCGGGCCGGGGACCGGGAGATCGACGACAACTGGCATGTCGCCGGGCTCGCCGGAACCGGCAGCAAGGATGTGGTGGTCAGGAACGCCTTCGTGCCGGCGCACCGGACCTACCCGTTCGGCCCCGGCGGACGCTTCGATCAGGGCGGGCTCTGGCGGCTCCCCCAATGGTCGGCGTTTCCCTTCGATCTCGCCTCGGTGCCGGTCGGCGTGGCGTTCGGCGTCATCGACCGGTTCACCGGCTGGATGAGCGAGCGGTCTTCCCGCTTCGGGGACAGGATCGCCGATTTTCAGAGCCTGCAATTGCGGCTCGCCGAATCCTCGGCGGAAGCGGAGGCGGCCAGGCGGGTCGTCCTGCATGACCTCCGGGAGTCCCAGGCGTGGCTCGAAGACCATGACGAGCTTGGACCCCGGTTGATGAACCGCAATAAGCGGGATATGGCGTTCGCCTGCCGGCTGGCGCTGAACGCGGTGGACCGGCTGTTCCATGCGGCCGGCGCGGCGGCCCTGTTCGAGAGCAGCGATTTGCAGCGCTGCTTCCGCGACGCCCACGCCGGGGCTGCGCAATTGGCCCTCAATTGGGATGTTAACCTCACGGATTACGGCCGGGTCCAGCTTGGGCTGGAGCCGCTCAGCCCCCGGAAGTAGCACCGTCAACCCGCACGGCTACGGTCCGGACCCGATTAGGGGAGTCTCCTTTTTGCGCCCTCTCGCCCCGCTCCTATCCCCCGGGAAGGGGGCGAGGGGACCCGCCGAAATTCCCTCTCCCTCCGGGAGAGGGCCGGGGTGAGGGTGGGAATGAGGGTGAGGGTGATATGGAAATTCCCCCTCACCCAGCTACGGCTACGGCTACGGCTCGCTGGCTCGCCAAGCCTTCGCATCCCTCTCCCCCGGGAAGGGGCGAGGGACCTTGCGCCGCGCCGTCCGCAGCGCCGCAATACTCCCATGGCGGCTCAATCGAGTCCGGACCCTACAGCCGGTCACCAATTTCTTCGCAGACCTTTTTGATTTCCGCGATCATTTCCCGGCAGGCGGGCGACAGTTTGCCGAACTCCCGGGTCGTGAGGCGCACCGGCAGCAGGAAATCCTCGCTGGCGACCGGCAGCACCTTGATCAGGCCGGCTTTACGGTCTTCGTCGATCAACTGGCGGGGCAGGATGGCGACCAGGTCCCGCTGCTTGACCAGGGCCACCGCGGTCATCGACGGATAGGCGCTGATGGGGCCGTCGGGCGGCACCAGGCCATGGCGCCAAAAAGTGTTGTTGAGCCGGGTGCGGGCATTGGCGCCTTCCGCCGGCAAGATCCAATCCACATCGACCAGTTGCTTGATGTCGATGGATTCTTGCTTGGCCAGGGGATGCTGGCTCCGGACGACCACCACGGGGCGGATATTGGCTAGAATTTCCCTGGTCAGGCCGGGCGTTACGCCTTCGAGGGGCGCGGGCCCGAGGATAAAGTCGATCTCGCCGGCGAGCAGTCTGGCCGCCAGGGCCTCGAAGTCGCCGTCGATCAGCGTCACATCGAGATTTGGGCGCCGCTCGAACATCTTGTCGATGGCAAGGTGTGCGATGGTAAAGCCTTCATGCGGGCCGATCCCCATCCGCACTGTGCCGCTCCGCGCACCTCGGATGTCATCGAACTCCTCGGCGGCAAACCGGAGGTTGGCGTCGATGATCTTGGCGTAGTTGCAGAGGGTCTCACCGTATTTGGTCAGCACGATGCCCCGGGGCCCCCGTTCCATCAGCTTTACCTGCAGGTCGTCCTCGATCGCCCGAATGGACCGGCTGAGCGCCGGCTGGGCGATGGACAGCTGCTTGGCGGCCGCGCGAATGCTGCCGTTCTCGGCCACCGCAACCAGCTGGCGCAATTGCTTCAGTTGCAAATGAGACATGGGGTGATTGAGCATCCCCGGCTTCCTCCCTCACCTTCGTTCCGCCCAATATATACCGTCCGGGAATATATGCCAGCCAGGCATACCCCCGGCAGACATCGTATCTTCACGGCATGGCTCGGGGAGCTATGATTTCTCCGGCTTCGATTGCTGCGACAGCCGGGCAAAAGTCCGGGCGGGCGATCCGGTTTGGGGAGCGGAGAAGAATTGGCCGATATTCAGGCACTCGGAGAAATTTCAACACGCAGCGCGGTACGTCCGTCGCGCGAATTTTTTTGTGGTTTAACCTAAGGCGACACCTTGCCGCCGTATCCGTTTTGGGTACGGCGGCACTCTTTTTTTGAGACTGATTCCGGGGGGACCGGATGATGAAGGTGATCAAGGACGCATGGATATTCACGCCCAAGCCCACGCTCAGGCCTTTGATCGGGAAACACCGGACGCGGCCGAGGTACTAGCCCGCGTTCAGGCGCTGCTGCCTCAATTGCGCGAACGGGCGGAGGAGTGCGAGCGGCTCAAGAAGGCGCCGCCCGAGACCATCGAAGACTTTCACGCCAACGGCCTATTCCTTATCGGCAAGCCCAAAGCCTATGGCGGCTACGAGCTCGGCTACGATGTCGTCTGCGAGGCGATCATGGATGTCGCCAGCGCCTGCGGATCCTCCGCTTGGAACCTCGCGGTGCTGGCCGAGCACAATGTCACCCTCGCCAATAGCGCCAGGGAGACCCTGGATATAATTTGGGGAGAGAACCCGAACGCCCTGTTGTCCACCGGCAATGACCCCAAGGGTGTTATGAAGCCGGTCGACGGCGGTTATCTCTTCAATGCCCGAATCAACTATTCGAGCGGCTGCGACTACGTCGATTGGTGGATGGGCGGCGGGAGCGACCCGGAAACCGGCGGGCGGGTGAGGTGCCTCGTCCCGCGGTCCGAAGGCAGGATTCTCGAGGATAGCTGGGAGGTAATGGGGCTGTCCGGCTCGGGCAGCAAGAGCGTCGAGTTTAAGGACGTGTTCATCCCCGCCGAGCGTCAATTGGTTGGTCACGGCGCCGGCGGCGAGCGCCGCAAAGCCGATGTTTCGGACCATCCGACCTATAAGCTGCCGCCGCTGACCACCACGCCCTACAGCCTGTCCTCGGTATGCGTCGGGATCGCGCAGGGCTTCATCAACGACTTTGTCGGGGAGATGAAGGAGCGTTCCAGCCGTTTTGGCGCCAAGATCGGCGAATTTCAGAGCTTGCAGTTGCGGGTCGCGGAATCGGCGGCCGAGCATCATGCGGCCAAGACGGTCACCCTGCAAAACCTCCGCGAGTCCATGGATATGTTGAGCGACAGCGAGACGCTGCATCCGGACATCGTCCAGCGAAACCGCCGGGATATGTCCTTCGTGTCGGCCTTGGCGGTCCGGGCCGTCGACCGGTTGTTCTATGCCGCCGGCGCCAACGGGCTGTTCCTGTCGAACGATCTGCAGCGGAAGTTCCGGGACGTTCACGCCGGCGCTCAGCAAATTTTCCTCAATTGGGATATAAATATGACCGCCTACGGCCGTCAGATGCTCGGGCTGGAACCGGGCTTCAATAGGCCGTAGACGGGCGATCCGGGAAGGATCAGGATGAGAAGCAGAGACGAAATTCAAAACGGCGCCGGTCAACGGCGCGCCACGACAACGCTCACAAACACCAGCCAATTTTTTGGAGAAATAGGAGGTTTCCATGGGATTTAGACGATTGCGAAACGCCGCGGCCACCGCGGCCATGGGGGCGGCTCTGGTCGCCTTTGGCGCTTGGGACGCGGATGCCCAAACGCCCAAGAAGGGCGGCAAGTTGAGAATTGCCATTCTTGCCGACATCGGCGGGTTCGACAGCTTGAAGGTGCCGGTCACCGGACGCCAGCGGGCCTTCGTCATGGAGGCGATCCACGAGCACCTGTTCGACATGGACCCGGAAACGTTCAAGATCGTGCCGCGGCTTGGCCTCAAGGCCGAACCCTCGGACGACTTCAAGCGCTGGCGGGTTACGCTTCGCCAGGGGGTCAAGTTCTCCAACGGCGAGGAGATGACGGCCCAGGACTACAAGGCCCACTTCGATCGGCTGCTGGGCAGCAAATTCGGCGGCCGTTTCCGGGGCACGCTGGGCCCGCGTCTCGACCGTGTCGAGGCTCCTGACAAATACACCATCGACTTTATCTTCTCCGAGGCGAGCCCCGGTTGGGAAACCATCATGGCTCAGCCTGATCTCCTGTGGTGGGTGCGGCCGAAATCGTGGCTCGAGGCCAACAAGGATAAGCCCGAGTTCAACACCACCACCGTCGGCGTCGGCCCCTACGTGATCAAGAAATGGCGCCGGGGAAGCTCCATCGTTTTGGCGAAGAACCCCCATTATTGGGACCAGGCCAATCAGCACGTGGATGAGATTCAGTTCACCATCATCAACCAGCAGATCAGCCGCTTTCAGGCGCTGCAGTCCGGTCAGATGGATCTCGTCTGGGTGCCGCCGTGGCTCAAGGACGACGCCCAGCAGGACAAGCGTCTGACGACCTCCAACGGCCCCAACTTCTTCGCCGGTCTCGGTGTCGGCTGGAACAACCAGAAGCCGCCCTTCAACGATGTTCGGGTGCGCAAGGCGCTCGTCCATGCGCTCGATCGCAAGCCGTTGACCGGGGTCATCACCAAGACACCAAAGGACCCGCCCATCGATATGTATGGCCGTGGACATCCCTGGCATTGCCCGGACACCGCCTGGCCGGCGTACAACCCGGAAAAAGCCAAGGCGCTGCTTGCCGACTACGGCAAACCGGTCAAGTTCACGCTGAACATCGTCGGCCTGCGTGATCTCATTCGCGTTGCCGAGACCTTCCAGGCGTACTGGAAGGAAGTCGGCGTTGAAGTGGACGTGAAGCCGGGCCCGCGCGGTCCGCAATGGGCGCGCGCCGTCCAGTCGGGCAAGTTCGACGTGTGGTGGAATAGCTTTGGCGCCAATGCCGATCCGAGCCTGGTCGCCATGAACTTCCACTCCAAGTCGCGGGCCAACATTTACAAGGTCAGCGACCCCGAGGTCGACAAGGCCGTCGGCGCCATGAAGGCGGCGCGCGGCAAGGATGCCCGCTACAAGGCGAGCTGCAACCTCCAGAAGGTGCTGGCCGACCAGGTTCGCTGGCTCGGCTGGGAACAGGGTGATGTGACGGTTGCCAAGTGGCCCTATGTGAAGGGCTTGCCGCGGCCCATCAACATCTGGCCCAAATACTATCGGGTCTGGTTGGACAAGTAGCGCTTTTGGGGCCCGGGTGTTGCCCGGGCCCCGCTACCGCGATAGGCCGTCTTAGGTGAGATACCTCCGCAATCGTCTGCTCCGGATGATTCCGGTGTTTTTCCTGGTAACGTTCGCCAGTTTCGCCCTGTTGAACGTCCTGCCGGGCGATGCGGCGGACGCTATTCTCGGTGGTGTGGACGCGACCGACAACCCGGCAAGCCTGGAGGAAGCCCGTCAGGCGATCCGCAAGGAACTGGGGCTCGATAAACCGATCATCGTCCGCTATTTCTCTTGGCTGGGCGACGTCGTTCAGGGCGACTTCGGCCAATCCTACGTCATGTCCATCCCGGTCACCGAGTTGCTGCTGGAGCGGTTGCCGGTGAGCCTGGAGTTGCTCATCTTCGCCCAGATAATCGCGCTCTCCATCGCCTTGCCGGTGGGCATTTATTCCGCGTTGCATGCGGACAAGGCCTTTGACCGGGGAGTCAGCGCGGTCACCTTCGCCATCGTAGCGGCCCCGCCGTTCGTGCTCGCCATTATTCTGGTTTTCTTCTTTTCGGTCACCTGGCAACTCCTACCCTCGGCGGGCTGGGTTCCTATCGATGAGGACCTGGGCGCCAATCTCCGGTTTTATATCCTGCCGTCGCTGGTCATCGGCATTCTCGAGGCGCCGGTGCTGATCCGGGTGCTGCGGGTCGACATGATCGCGACCTTGCAGGAGGACTATATCGCGCTCGCCCGGGCCAAAGGCATGTCGACGCGCTATATCCTCTTCCGTCACGCCATGCGGCCCTCATCCTTCACCCTGGTGACGGTGTTGGGACTTCAACTCGGATTCTTGATTTCAGGCGCCGTCATCATCGAGCAGATTTTCGCTTTGCCCGGCATGGGTAAGCTGATTCTCGAGGCCATCGACGGGCGGGATGCCCTTGTGGTGCAGGGCGCCGTGACGTTCATCGCCGTCGCCTATGTCTGCATCAATCTCGCCGTCGATGTCTTCTACGCCATCCTCGATCCGCGGGTCAGCGTCGGTGACCGGGGAGGCCGCGGATGAGCACGGCGACCACCGCGGATGGCCGGACCGCGCGCCGCAAAAAGGCGCGGGCCGGCGACGCCCAACGGCCACTGTGGATTCGCCTCGGCTTTGTATTTTGGCTGGCTGTCTTCTGGATCACGCTGATCACTCTCGGCGCGGTGTTTGCCGACCTCCTGCCCTTCGCCGATCCGCTGAAGACCAATCTCTCCAAGACTTTCCACCCGATCGGGCAGGACGGCTTCATCCTTGGCGCCGATCAGATCGGCCGGGATATGCTGTCGCGCATCGTCCACGGCGCCCGGATTTCGCTCAAACTGGCATTCACCGCGCCCTTCATCTCACTGGTGCTGGGCGTAACGCTCGGCATGTGCGCGGGGTATTTCCGGGGCCGGGTGGATGGCGCCATCGGCATTTTCGTCGACAGCATTCTCGCGTTTCCCAACATCGTCGCCATCATGGCGATCCTGTTCTTCCTCGGGCCCACGCTGATCAATATGATCCTGGTGCTTGGCTTCTTCGGCATGGTGGGCGATCTCCGGGTCGCGCGGGCCAACACCATTCTCTATGGCGAGCGGGAGTTCGTCATCGCCGCCCGGGCACAGGGGGCGTCCCACCTTCGCATTATGTTCAAGGAGCTGCTGCCCAACGTGATCATCCCGGTGCTGGCGCTGGCCATCATCGGCATGAGCCGGGTAATCGTCATCGAAGGAATCCTGTCATTCCTGGGTGTCGGCCTGCCGCCGCCCACGCCGACCTGGGGCAAGATGATTTCGGAGGGGTATTCAGAGCTCGGCTATGCACCGCATATTACGTTCGTGCCGGCGGCGGTCATGTTCTTCACCATCCTCAGCTTCAATCTCATCGGCGACCGGCTGCGCACCTTCACCAACGCGCGGGCGGGCCAAATTTAGAGCGGTTTCCGGCCAATTGAACCATTTGGCGGGAAACCGCCCTAGTGGATAAAATCTGACGATTGCATCCCGAGGGGGATTCCGCGCTGACTGGGAATGTGCGAGTCTGTCGCATGCGACCAGGAATCAACATTGATCTTTCTTCCGCTGATCGGCTGCGGCTCGAAGCGCTGGTGCGGGATCGGAACACGGCGCAGAAGCACGTCTGGCGGGCCCGCATTGTGCTGCTCAGCGCCTCGGGTATGGGCACCAACGCGATCATGCGCGAGACCGGCAAGTCCAAGACTTGCGTCTGGCGCTGGCAGGAGCGCTTTGCTGAAGAGGGCGTAGAGGGCCTGCTGCGCGACAAGACCAGACCCTCGCGAATTGCGCCGCTGCCGCCCGAGGTGGCCGAGCGGGTGGTGGAACTGACCTTCACCGAGCCGCCCGCCGAGGCCACGCACTGGACCGGAGCGATGATGGCCGAGGCAGTCGGGATCAGCGTCAGTTCGGTACACCGCATCTGGCGGGCCCACGGCCTGCGGCCGCACCGGGTGCGCCAGTTCAAGCTCTCCAACGATCCCGAGTTCGTCACCAAGCTGCGCGACGTGGTCGGGCTCTATGTCGATCCCCCCGCCCACGCCATCGTCCTCTCGGTCGATGAGAAGTCGCAGATCCAAGCCCTCGATCGCACTCAGCCCGGCCTGCCCCTGAAGAAGGGTCGGGCCGGCACCATGACCCACGACTACAAACGCAACGGTACCACCACCCTGTTTGCCGCCCTCAACGTGCTCGACGGCACCGTGATCGGGCGCTGTATGCAGCGCCACCGTCACCAGGAATTCCTCCGCTTCTTGAAGGCCGTCGAGCGTGAGGCGCCAGTCGGCAAGATGGTGCACGTGATCCTCGACAACTATGCCGCCCACAAGCATCCCAAGGTGCGCGCCTGGCTCGCCCGTCATCCGCGCTTCGTCTTCCACTTCGTGCCGACCTCGTGCTCCTGGCTCAACGCCGTCGAGGGATACTTCGCCAAGCTCTCCAGACGCCGTCTCAAGCGCGGTGTCTTCAGATCCGTGGTCGACCTGCAAACCGCCATCAATCGATTCATCGACGAGACCAATGATGACCCCAAGCCCTTCGTATGGACCGCCGATCCCGACAAAATTATCGCCGCCGTCAAACGGGGGCATCAAATGTTAGATTCAATCCACTAGGGTCCGGACTCGATTAGGGGATTCTCCTTTTTGCGCCCTCTCACCCTGCCGTTCTCCCCCTGACGGGAGCGAGGGAACGCATGGCAAGCCTCCTCTCCCCGCTCACCCGCAAATCGTCATCACCGGGTCGGTCAATTCGTCCGAATTGACCTTATTTGACCCGGTGATCCACGCCTCACCGCACGGTACACGTGGATGGCCGGGTCCGGGCCCGGCCATGACGCAATCATTTTATGCCTCATCGCCGCAACACGCCTATGGTGGCTCATATGGTGGCTCAATCGAGTACGGACCCTGGGTCAATTTCAATCCGGGATACTGTCGGCGATGATGATCGCCACGGCCACCAGCAACGCGGCGCCGATCCAGGTGATGGCCCGCTTGCCGACCCCCAACAGCCTCAGCCCGAAGATGATCAGCGTCGCCGCGAGGATGATCACCAGCGGATAATTCGAAACGAAGTCTCCGAACGCCGAAACCTGTTCAAGCATGGGCGGCCATTTGCAAATGATTGGAGATTTTGCGGAATCGCGACATGGCCGGACAGACTACACGCTCGCGGCCACGTTCAGAACCCGTTGCGGAGCCGGGGAAGGCTGCCGGCGCCGAAGGCAATGAGCTCACGGCGCGGGATTGTTCCGAATTCCGGGCGGGTTATTCTGGAAAAGCCCGTTTCAATTCGATAGACAGTCGGGGACATGACGGAACAAGAACACCAACCCTCCGTTTCCTGGGCCGAGCGCGGCGCCTATTGGTCCAAGACCTCGCCCGAGGGCAAATCCGATATGGATGGCGGCAATCAGGAGATTGTCGCCGCCGCCGGAATTCAGCCTGGAGACAACGTTCTCGATATTTGTTCGGGCACGGGCGAACCCTGCATCTCCATCGCATTGCATGTCGGACGGCAAGGGTCCGTCACCGCCTATGACCTCAACCCGGAGATGCTGCAAGGCGCCCGTGACCGTGCCGCCAATCTCGGACTCGCCAACATGAAATTTGAAATCGGCGACATGATGGAGCTGCCATTCGAGGACAACTCGTTTGACGCCGTGACCTGCCGCTTCGGCATCATGTTCCCGGACGATGGCGAGCCCGCGGTGCGCGAGGCCGCGCGGGTCCTGAAACCGGGCAAGCGCGCCGTCTACATGGTCCACGGGCCCGCCGAGGCCAATGATCTTTACCGCGTCCTCCGAAGGACGGTATTCGCCTATTTCGGAGAGGAGGAGCCGCCCGGGCCAAATCGCCGATCCCGATACTCGGGCGGGGGCGAACTCAACGCGTTGCTAACCGCGGCCGGGCTGGAGGATGTAGCGGAAACCCCCTTGGAGGAGATGCAGGAGCGGCCCGCCGGGCGGTTCTGGCAACGTCTCCTGGAACGCCAATACGGCCAACGGCTTGAAGACCTGCCTCCGGACGGTTTGAAGGAACTTCACCGCCGCATAGGCGAGGCCTTTGAGCCGTACAAAAAGGGCGATCACTATGAGGTGTTATCCACCGATCGCCTCGGCAGCGGGCGCAAGCCCGCATAAGCCCGCCTGAACGGAACCTATTTTGGACCGGATCGTCGAACTCCCGGCCATCGGCTTCAAGGGGGGGGTCGCTTCGTCCGCGAACAATTCCGGGTTCGTTACGCCCGGGCGGCGTGAGCCGCTTGAGTCCCACCGGTTTAATCTGAGACACTGAGGTCATGCATCGGGAGCTCACAGGACCATTGGTCTGGCGCGGCCCGGACCTGCCGAACGGCAGGGGTTGGCTGCGGCACATGACCGAGACCCACGTCGCCGAGATCGACGCGGCGCTTGGCGTGACCAGGGAAAAGGGCATTGGCCTGCCGGAAATGACGGTGGCGGATTTTCCCCTGCCGACCCTCTCCGAGGATCTGGCGGAGATGCGGCGCGAATTGGAGGAGGGCACGGGCGCACAACTGTACAGAGGCTTCCCGGTCGCCAATTATTCCAACGCCGAACTCCGCACGGTCTATTGGGGGATCGGCCTCCATGTGGGCTGGGCGGTCTCCCAGTCCAAGCGGGCCGACCTGCTGGGCGACGTCAGGGATATCGGCACGCCCAGGGACGGGCCGGAGTTCCGGGGCTACACCTCGAGTGGAGAGCTGACGTTCCACACCGATGCGGCCGACGTGACGGCGCTTTTTTGCCTGCATCCCGCCAAATCGGGGGGCATCAGCCGGATCGTCTCGGCCGCCGCAATCCACAACGAGATATTGCGCACCCGGCCCGACCTGCTGGAAGTGCTCTATGGGAACTATTGGTGGAGCCGCCAGGGAAACGAACTGCCCGGACAGGAGCCATACTACACCCAGCCTATTTTCGCGGAAGAAGACGGGTACTTCGCCAGCCGGTACACGCCGACCCACATCCGATCGGCGACCCGGTCCGGCACGACGCCGCCGCCGACTGCTGCGCAAATCGAGGCCCTCGACTACGTGGAGCAACTCAACAACCGGCCTGAATTTTATCTCGAAATGATGTTCGAGGCCGGGGACATTCAGTTCCTCAACAACCACCTGACCTATCACATGCGGACCGAGTTCGAGGATTTCGACGAACCCGCAAGGAAACGTCATTTATTGCGGCTGTGGCTCTCGATCCCCAACAGCCGGCCGCTATCGCAGGGCTTCGCGCCGTTCTTCGGCGATGTCAGTGCCGGTGTCATCCGCGGCGGTTTCCCCGGTCACGGCACCGAGGCCCATTTCGCCACGGCCTGAAAGACGACCAAGCCGGAAATTCGTCCCGCGCGGCCGTTGCCGCCAATTTCCGGAATTGTGCCGCGGGAATATTGATCGGCGCCCGGGTGAACATGCCGCCGGTGCCGGCCTCTCCCGGCAACCAGTGACCACAAATCTTTTCGGCCTGATTGGGTTCGGACAGTTTATGCGGCCGTGCCGCGAAACCATGCACCTGGCGCCAAATTTTTTTGACGGCGATCCTCGGCCGGCCTGTTGACTATCGCCAGCGAAAAAATGATCATGATCAGATATTGATGCCCCAACGGGCGAAAACCAATTTTTTTGCAGGGAGCAATTACATGAAATTCAAGTTCTTGGCGACCGTGGCCGCCACCGCGATGGCGGCGGGCGCAGTTTTCGCAGTTCCGGTCAAATCCCAGGCTGCTTATTTCGACGGGAAAACGGTTTCCATCCTGGTCGGGTTCCCCCCGGGATCCAGCGCCACCTTGGTTGTCCGGTCCTTCGCCCCTTACTGGTCCAAACATACGCCGGGCACCCCGACCTTTGTGGTCAAGAACATGCCGGGTGCGGCTGGCTCCAAGGCGGTCAACTTCCTCTTTGAGAAGGGACCGAAGGACGCCTCGACCATCCTCTTCTCGCCGTCGAAGATCTCCGAAGAGGTGATGGGCGCCACGGGCGCGCGTGCGAAGCACGGTGAATTCGCTCATCTTGGGCTGGTCTACGACAAACACCTTACCATGGCCCGGACGGACGCCGGGCCCGGCCTCAAATCGCCGGCCGATATCATGAAGGCGGGCGGGATCAAGATGGCGATCCGCGGACGGACCACGTCCCTCGACGTTGCCGGTTTGGCCGCGCTTGACCTGCTTGGCGTTGAGCCGCGGGTCATCTGCTGTTACCGGGGCGCGGCCAAGATGTTCACCGCGATCCAGTCGAAAGAAGCGCAAATGGCGAATGTCGGCATTGCCGGTTTCCGGGCGCGCTATCAGCCGATCATGGTCAGCAAGGGCGAGGCCATGGGTCTCTTTTACCTGCCGACCCTGACCCCTGACGGCCAGGTGATCGACAACGATCCCGAATTCCCGGACATGCCGTCATTGGCGGGTCTCTACAAACAGATCCACGGTAAGGCGCCCTCGGGTGTGAAGTGGGAAGCGGTGAAGTGGGTCCGCTCGGCGGCCGTCCGTATGGCGGTGGCGGCTCCCGGCGCCAATAAGGAGGCCGTTGCGGCGCTCCGCGAAGGGTTCATGAAGGCGCAGAACGATCCCGCGTTCAAGGCCGAGTTCAAGAAGCGCTTCGGTACCCAGTGGATCGTGTATTCGGGCGAACAGGCGGCAGGGGTCTTCGACAGCATCCGGCAAGCCAAGCCCGACGTCGTGAACCACCTTAAGGCGCGGTTCTACTCAGCGACGAAAAAGTAGTCCCCGCGGCCTAGGAAGGCCGGCTTCTCGGGGGGGAAGCCGGCCTTTTTGCGCCCGGACCAGGTCGTCCCAGCCGGAAAACCGGGGCAGACCCTTGTTCATGTCGAGCAGGCGGCGATCACGGCGCGGCGCGGTCCCGGTGGCCGGTATCCGCGCCCGCCGGGCCCTGTTAAAGCGGCGGAAATGCTCTAATCTCGTGGAGAAACTTTTCAGCGTGGGGTCAGGAAACAATGAGCGGACGTTTGGAGGGCAAGCTTGCCCTGGTGTCGGGTGGCGGATCGGGTCTCGGCAAGGCGACAGCCGAACATCTGGCGGAGGAGGGCGCCCGGGTCGCGGTCACCGACATCAACCCGGCGACCGCGGAGGCGACGGCCAACGGCATCAATGCATCCTATCAGGGGGCGGCCATCGCCCTGCGGCACGACGTTACCGACGGCGCCGCCTGGAGCCGGGTGCTTGGCGATACCAAAGACGCCTTCGGCGGGCTTAATATCCTGGTCAACAACGCCGGCATCAGCATTCACGGCAATACGGAAACGATGACCGAGGAGAACTTCAAGACCTTGCTCGACGTCAATGTTTCCAGTGTATTTCTCGGCTGCCAAGCGGCGCTGCCGCTGATGGCCGAGACCGGCCGGGCGTCGATCGTCAATATCTCCTCGGTCGCCGGCAAGATGGGAAATCCCAACACCATTGGTTACGGCACCACCAAGGCGGGTGTCGCCTACATGACCAAGTGCGTGGCCCTGGACTGCGCCCAGAAGGGGTACGACATCCGGGCCAACTCCATCCACCCGACCTTCATCGAAACACCGCTGATTGAGCAGTTCCTGAAGGATGAAGCGGACCTGCAGCGGCTCCACGACCTGGTTCCGCTCGGCCGGATCTGCCAGCCGCGGGATGTGACCTACGCGATTGTCTTCTTGGCGTCGGACGAATCCGCCATGATGACCGGCTCGGAAGTGGTTATCGACGGGGGCTTGAGTTGCGGCTACACGCCGAAGGCGGCCAGCGACGAGAAGTCGGCGGGCGAGACGGAACGTCCATCGCCGCCCGTTATGGGGGAAGGATAAATACCCGAGGGGGATCCGATGAAACCATCGTGGAAACTAATTGTCGCCGCGGCCGTCCTTTGGCCTGCCGTTGCGAATGCACAGACCACCTGGGAAAAGCGCGCGCCGCTGCTTGAACCCAATTCCGAAACCGCGGTGACCCAAATGGGCGACAAGTTGTTCGTCATCGGCGGCTATCCGTCGACCCGGATAACCGTCGATACGGTACAGGTCTATGATTCAAAGACGGACAAGTGGTCGTTCGTCGCCCGGCTGCCTCAACCGATCAACCACGCCATGACGGCCGTCGTCGACGGGAGGCTTTATGTTATCGGCGGGCAACTGACGGCCGGCGGCCGGGGCCGCGCGCCCGGTTACGTGAACACCAATCTGGTCTACGATGTGGCCGATGACCGCTGGCTCGGGCGGGCCAAGATGCCGACCTCCCGCTCGGCGGGCATGGCCGCGGTCCTGGATGGCAAGATCTATGTGGCCGGCGGACGGCCGCCCAGAGGATCCGATTTCGCGGTCTATGATCCCAAGACCGATAGCTGGGAGACCCTGCCCGACCTGCCGACCCAGCGGAACCACATGGTCGCCGTTGCCCTCGACGGAAAGATCTTCGTCGCCGGCGGCCGGGAAGGGGGCGGCTTCCGGAGCCCGCAAATCGACGCGGTCGAGGCCTTTGATCCCGAGACCGGCAAGTGGGAGCAAAAGGCCCCGCTCTTGGAACCCCGCAGCGGGCTCAATGGCATTGTGCACAAGGGCTGCCTGCACGTTTTCGGCGGTGAGGGGCTCGAAGGCACCAACGAAGACGGCGTCCATACCGAGCACGACGTCTACAACCCGAAAACCGGCAAATGGACCCAGCTTCCGCCCATGCCGATCCCAATCCACGGGGTGGTCGGCATGGCCTCGTTCGGTGATTGGATTCATCTTCCCGGCGGCGGGATTCGCCAGGGCGGTTCATCGGGAACCACACTCCATCAGGTGGTGAAGGCGGATATCGGTTGCGGGTAGCCGCGATTACTGCGCCGCTTCCGCCGGATAGGTCAGACCTTCCTGCTCGCAAGTGGGACCGACATCGTTGACCGTCGCCCGTTGTGCGTCCCGCGGCCAGCGGCCTTCGTCAAACGGCCGGCCGCGATGGAGGGTGCATTTGTTGTCCCAGACCACAAGGTCGTAGGGGCGCCAACGGTGGGCGTAGACGAATTGCCGCTGGGTTGCATGAGCCATCAGCGTCTCGAGAAGCCGTTCGGCCTCCGTCCGGTCCATGCCGACGATGTCGCCGACATGGGCGGCGATGTAGAGAGACTTTCTGCCGCTCATCCGATGGGTCCGGACCATTGCCTGGGGCGCCGCCTGGAAGACGTCGAGTTCGGCCTCGGTCAGTTCGACCCCCATCTTCCTGCGCGAGGTGGCGATGGAATGCATGGCGATCCGTCCCTCGACTTTCGCCTTTAGCTCTTCATCGAGTGCGTCCCAGGCGGCGCGCATGTCGGCGAATTCCGTGAAGCCGCCGACCGGCGGAATGGCGGGCATGTAAAGCAGCGATGCGTTCGCGGGCGTGGTCAAGAACGAGCTGTCCGTGTGCCATAGGCGGTTGCCGCTCAGAATTTCCATCTTCCGGTCGCCGGGCGCCATGACCCTGCCGTCCGGTCCCAAGTTGGAGACGTCCGAGATATCGGGCGGCAGCCGAAGTTCCACGTCATCCCAGTCCACATCGATGGTTTTGGCGACGGGCCCGAACCGCGCCGCGAATTTCGCGTGATCGCCGTGGTCGAGGTGCTGGTCGGGAAAGACCAGTACGCTGTAACGGTTATAGGCATCCTCGATGAGCCGCCAATTCGCATCGTCAAGCGGTTTGGACAGATCGACGTCACCGATTTCGGCGGCGAATTCCCCGGTGACCGGCCAGAGCTCTGCGGACATGGTTCTCTCCCCAATAACCCACATAGACTAGTCGAACCGCCGAGACCGGACAACTGTGGCACGGCCGTCTCTGGGGGAGGGTTGTGAGCCCGGCGGCGGGGGCTGGGAGGGGGGTCGCCGCCGGGCGTCACTCGGGGTATTTCAATTCCTGATCCGGCTCTATTCCGGGACCCGGAAGGTACGGTCATAGACCCGGCCGAGACCGATATCGCCGAGCGCCTTCATGCTCATCCCGCGGATGGACCGGTCACGCAGGTCTTTACACCTTGCGCGGCGCCGGCGGTCGAAAAACAGGCGCATCGAGGTCTTTGTCTCCAAAACCATCCGCTTAATCGTCGAACGGATGGAGCCGCGCCCGGGGCGGTGTCCGTAGCCGCAAACGAGATCGCCCATGTTTCAGGCTCCCTGCGCGAGGTAAAACGCTTTGCTCCAACTATCCAAGATCGTATCTTGGCGGCGGCCCGAATTCCGTTATCCCGTTCACACTCACGATGACATTTTCGTAATGAAACCGGGCCGGTGAAAGGGGCGTGGGGAGAGGATCAAAAGCAATGTCGAGCGCCGGCATTCGCGAACTGCTGACCACCAATTCCTTGTTTCGCGACCTGGCGGACGAGGTCATCGACAACATCGCCGATTTGGCGGTGACCCGGGAGTTGGCCGCCGGTCAGATCCTGTTTTCCAAGGGAGATCCCGGGGACGCGCTTTACGGCGTGATGTCCGGGCGTATCCGGATCAGCGCCGGCGCGCCAAGCGGCAAGGAAGTGGTGCTCAACACCATCGAGGCCGGACAGGTATTCGGCGAAATTGCGCTCCTCGATGGTCAGCCCCGGACGGCGGACGCGGTGGCGGCAGTGAATTCGGAACTCATGCGCATCCGGCGCCGGGACTTCACCCGCTATATGGAGAGCGAACCCCGCCTCGCGACTCACCTGTTGGAGATGCTCTGCCAGCGGGTGCGGGCGACCAGCGAATTGGTCGAGGATTCGGCTTTTCTCGCCCTGCCGGCGCGCTTGGCCAAGCGGCTATTGGGCATGTCCGGCTATCTGGGCGACCCCGACGGCGATATGGAAGAGATCGATTTCGACAATGTGGAACTCAAGATCTCTCAGCAGGAACTGGGTCAGCTCATGGATTCGTCCCGCGAAGCGGTCAACAAGCACCTCCAGAACTGGCGCCGCCGGGGCTGGGTCGAACTGAGCCGCAACCGGGTGACCATCGTCGACGCCGAGGCCCTGTCCGATCTCGTCGAGCGGGAGCTGGACGGTTAAATCCGGCAGTCGTCATGCCCCGGCTATGCCCCGGGGCACCCGGAGAGACCGCAGCATTCCGGATTACCCGAACTTCGCCGGGTAAGGACGCGATGAATAGGGGCGGTCCAGGGTCCGGACTCAATTGGAGGATTTTCCTTTTTGCGCCCCCTCACCCGGCTACGGCTATGGCTCGCAGGCTCGCCAAGCCTTCGCATCCCTCTCCCCCTGACGGGGGCGAGGGAACCCGATGCGGCAACGCGACTACTCCCTCTCCCTCTCTGAGGGAGAGGGTCGGGGTGAGGGTGGGGGCGATATGGAAGTTCCCCCTCACCCTGCCACTCTCCCCCTGACGGGGGCGCGGGACCTTGCCGCGCCGTCCTCATCGCCGCCACACTCCTATGGCGGCTCAATCGAGTCCGGACCCTAGTCTTCGATCTCCACCCACACCGGTGTGTGGTCGGAGGCCTTCTCCCAGCCCCGCGGCGTCTTGTCGATCTCGCACGCAATGAGCCGGTCGGCGGCCTGTGGCGATAACAGGATGTGGTCGATGCGCAGCCCATTGTCCTTGTTCCACGCGCCGGCGCGGTAATCCCACCACGAGTACTTGCCCTCTTCGTCGCCATGCAGGACCCGCCAGGCCTCGATGACGCCCAGGTGGAGGATCTTCCGAAAGGCCGCCCGGGACTCGGGCCGCAGCTGGGCATCGTTCGCCCAACCCACCGGATCGAAGGCATCGCGATCATCCGGCGTTACGTTGTAGTCGCCGCCGAGCACGAAGGCGTCTTCGGTTTTGAGCAAGTCCCCGACATGTTTATGGAGGCGCTCCAGCCACTTAAGCTTGTAGGTAAACTTGTCGCTGTCGGTGGGATTGCCGTTGGGCAGATAGATCGACGCCACCCGGGCGGACCCGGTAAACGCCTCAATGTAGCGCGCCTGGTCGTCCCTCGTGTCGCCGGGCAGCGCGGTCAGCTCCACATCGATGGGGTATTTGGACAGGATGGCGACCCCGTTGTAGGTCTTCTGGCCTGAAATGGCGAGGTTGTAGCCCTTGTCCTCGATGGGCTCGCGCGGGAATGTCTCTTCGGTGCTCTTGATCTCCTGCAACAGCGCGACATCGGGCCCGAAATCGTCGAGCCACTTGAGGACGTGCTCGAGCCGCGCCTTCACCGAGTTCACATTCCACGTCGCGATCTTCAAGGGAGGTCTCCGAAACAAGAAAGGCCCGCGTTCAGCGGGCCTCTTGTTTAGCACGGGGCGGGGCGGGATCAGATAGAAAAAGACACCCCGCAGCCACAACCCGAGGAGGCTTGCGGGTTGTTGAGCCGGAAGCTGGCGCCGATCAAATCGTCGACGAAGTCAACCTCCGAGCCATCGATCAGGCCGAGGGACATTTCGTCGACCACCACCCTGATGCCGTGACCTTCGTAGATCCGGTCATCGTCGTTGGTGGCGTCGTCGAGATCGAAATTGTAGGAAAAACCCGAGCAGCCGCCCGCATACACGGAAACCCGGAGCATATTCCCATCTTCGCCTTCCGCGGCGATGATCTCGGAAATTCGCTTGGCGGCGTTTTCGGTAATCGTCAGACCGGCTTCGGCGGTCATTTGCTCAATCTCCGTTTCGGAAGCGATTCGCACTAAATCTAGCGCTATTCCAAGCTTATGTAATCCCATATCGGCGGTTGTCAAACTCTTCCCGGCATACATTGCGCCGCCCAGGAACCCGTCCTATTGTGCCGCGAGACAAGGGTTTCAGAGCAGAGGCAATGCTGACCCAGCCCCCAACGGATACCACCCGCGCCCCGTATGCCTGCCGGCCCGGCGAAAGCCGGGGCAGATTTCACGACGAGCCGGAAAGCGCGACCCGGACCTGTTTTCAGCGGGACCGGGACCGGATCATCCACTCGGCGGCCTTCCGGCGGCTCGAATACAAGACCCAGGTATTCGTCAATCACGAGGGTGACTATTACCGAACCCGCCTCACGCACTCCTTGGAGGTTGCGCAAATTGCGCGCTCCATTGCGCGGTCTCTCAATCTCGACGAGGATTTGACGGAGGCGCTGGCGCTGGCCCACGATCTCGGACACCCGCCCTTCGGCCATGCGGGCGAGGACGCGCTTTCGGACCTCATGGCTTCGTTTGGCGGGTTCGACCACAACGCCCAGTCGTTGGCCGTCGTAACCCGGCTCGAACATCGGTATCCCGAATTCGACGGCCTCAACCTGACTTGGGAGACCCTGGAAGGCATCGTGAAGCATAACGGCCCGCTGACCGGCCCGAAGGCGGACCGCGAGGTGCCGGGTGATATCGCGGCATATGTGGCCGCGCATGAACTGGAGTTGGGAACCTATGCCGGGGCAGAGGCCCAGGCGGCGGCGCTCGCCGATGATATCGCCTACAACAACCATGATATCGATGATGGGCTTCGGGCCGGTCTGTTCTCGGCCGAGAATATTTCGGACGTGCCCATGGTCGGCGGTATTTTCGCCGGCGTGGATAAGGACTATCCGGACCTCGACAAGTCGCGGCGCAAGCACGAAGCCATCCGACGCATGATCGGAAAATGGGTAGGCGACGCGCTTACCGAGTCCCGCCGCCGGTTGGCCGACGCCAAACCTGCCTCGGCGGATGAAGTGCGTGGTTTGGATCAACCGGTGATCGCCCTGTCGGACGCCATGCGCGAGATGGACAGCCAACTCAAACGCTTCCTGTTCGACAACATGTACCGCCACTACCGGGTGAACCGGATGACCAGCAAGGCGCACCGCGTCGTCCACGACCTGTTCACGCTGTTGCTCGGTGAGCCCCAAAGTCTGCCGACGGAGTGGCAGGTGCGGGCCGGCGCACCGGGCAGTGCCGAAACCGCCAAAGTGGTCGCCGACTACATTGCCGGTATGACCGACCGGTTCGCGCTCGATGAACATGCACGGCTGATCGACGTCCAGGCCAGAACCTCGTGAGCCGCATATCCCGGTCGACCTTTTGGAATTGAGGTCTTAAAAGACCGCCTCATGGATCCCTTTCAACTCCTGAAATCACGTCTGACCGGCATTCTCGACGAACTCGCCGAGGCCGGCACCCTGCCGCACGGCCTGGACTATGGACGGGTCAATGTCGAGCCGCCGCGGGAAACCGCGCACGGCGACGTTGCCACCAACGCGGCCATGGTTCTGGCCAAACCGGCGGAGATGAAGCCGCGCGACCTCGCGGAAGCCATAGCCGGCAGATTCACCGGATTTGACGATGTATCAGCGGCGGAGGTGGCGGGGCCCGGCTTCATCAATCTCAGGCTTGCTCCGGCCTTCTGGCAGGCGCGGATCGAGGACATCCTCGGTGCGGGTCCGGCTTACGGGGACTCCAAACTCGGCGCGGGCCGAAAGGTCAACGTGGAATATGTCTCGGCCAATCCCACGGGTCCCATGCATGTGGGCCACGGGCGGGGCGCGGTGGTGGGCGACGCCTTGGCCGCGCTGCTCGGCAAGGCCGGTTTTGCGGTGACCAAGGAATATTACGTCAACGATGCCGGTGCCCAGGTCGAGGCTTTGGCGCGCTCTCTTCATATCCGCTATCGGGAAGCGCTCGGTGAGCAAGTCGGCGAAATGCCGGAAGGCATGTACCCGGGCGAATACCTGATCCCGGTGGCCGGGAAGCTGGCCGAAAAAGATGGTTCCCATTGGCTGGGCCGGGGCGAGAGCTTCTGGCTCGAACAGTTCCGGGCATTTGCGGTCGACGCGATGATGGAGCTGATCCGCGAGGATTTGGCGGCGCTGGGCATCACTTTCGATCAATTCTCATCGGAGCGCGCGCTCGTCGAGGCGGGCGGCGTCGACAAGGTGCTTGCCGATCTCGAAAACCGGGATTTGGTCTATACGGGCACTTTGGATCCTCCAAAGGGCAAGGAGCCCGACGATTGGGAGCCGAGGCCCCAGCTTCTGTTCCGGGCTTCCGATTTCGGTGACGATGTCGACCGGCCGCTCAAGAAGTCGGATGGGTCGTGGACCTACTTCGCCACAGACATGGCCTATCACTCCGATAAGCACACCCGCGGCTACCGGGACATGATCGACGTTTGGGGCGCCGACCACGGTGGCTACGTGAAGCGTCTGCAGGCCGCCGTCAAAGCGCTCACCGCCGGCGACGGCAACCTCGACGTGAAGCTTTGCCAGATGGTCAATCTGATGGATGGCGGCGAGCCGGTGAAGATGTCGAAGCGCGCCGGCACATTCGTTACCCTCCGCGAAGTCATCGACGAGGTCGGCAAGGACGTGGTTCGCTTCATCATGCTGACCCGCAAAAACGATGCTCAACTCGACTTCGATCTCAAGAAGGTGCTGGAGCAGAGCCGCGACAATCCGGTGTTCTATGTCCAGTACTCCCATGCCCGCTGTCATTCCGTTCTCCGCCACGCCGCCGAGATGTTTCCGGGCGAGGATTTCTCGCCCGCCGCCCTGATGGGCGCGAATTTGGGCCTCCTCACCGACGAGGCCGAGCTCGACCTGATCAAATCCATGGCCGAGTGGCCACGGGTGGTGGAGGGCGCCGCGGAGGCGCATGAACCCCACAGAATCGCGTATTTTCTGCTGGACGTATCCGGGCTGTTTCATGCCCTTTGGACCAAGGGAACCCGCGAAGATGTAAGTTTACGGTTTCTCAACGAACAGGACTTAGGGTTAACAAGAGCACGTTTGGCATTAGTGCGGGGCCTTGCGCTCGTCATCGCCTCCGGTCTTCAGGTGATGGGCGTGACGCCCGTTGAGGAGATGCGCTGATGATCGCAAGTGACCAGAGCCGGGAACCACGCGACGAGCCGGTCCTAGAGCCGCGCATCGCCCCTGTTCCCGCGCCGGAAGTCGGCCCGGATTATCGTTCCGATACCCTGGCGTTCGAGCCCGACCAGCGGCGCCATCCCATGCGGCGCATCGGACGGACCCTTATCATTTTGGTGCTGCTCGCCGGGGCCGGGGCCGGTGCCTGGGCCCGCTGGGGCGACCAACTGCGCCTGGCGCCGGCGGATGAAATTCCGGTGGTGCGCGCCGATGCCGCGCCGGTCAAGGTCAAACCCGATCGCCCGGGCGGCCTCGATTTTCCGAATCGGGACAAGCTGGTCTATGACCGGCTGGAATCACTGCCGCCACCGCCGCGGGCCGAGAACCTGCTGCCCCGGCCCGAGGTCCCGCTGCCGCCGCCCAGTGCGTCGCCCGGCGCGCCCGCCGACCGGCCGGCTGCCGCGGCGCCTAAGGAAACCGCCGAAGCGAATACGCCCGAGCCGCCAAAACCGATTGCCGCCGGTAACGTCCCGAAGACCGGGCGTCCGAGACCGGTCGAGGTTGCCGAGGCGAAGAAGCCGGCACCGCCGCCCGCCCCGCCGGCCATAAGGACGGGACCCAAAGTGGCTGCCGCGATGCCGGCCAAGCCAGTGGCATTGGCGCCGAACTCCGCCGCGCCCGCCGCCGGCCGGGCCGGCAACGGATACCGCGTCCAGTTGGCCGCCGTCCGCTCCGACCGGGATGCGCGGCGGGAATGGACCCGGCTGAGGACCCGTCATTCGGGACTGTTGGGCCCGCTGCGGCCCTCCGTCGTCCGGGCCGACCTGGGTGACAAGGGTATCTACTACCGGCTTCGCGCCGGCCCCCTGGAGAACAAGGCGGCCGCAAGGACCCTCTGCGGCGAACTCAGCAAGATCAGGGTCGGCTGCCTCGTCGTTCGGCCGGGCAGCTAGGCGGTGAGCCAGGCGCCGCCCCGGGCGGTCATTCTTGGGTGCGCCGGGCCGGAAGTCTCAGAACAGGAAAAGCGGTTCTTCGCCGAGGTTGATCCCCTCGGGTTCATCCTATTTGCCCGCAATTGCCGGACGCCCGGCCAAGTGCGGACGCTGGTCGCCGATTTGCGCGCGAGCGTCGAACGGGATGAGGCCCCGGTCCTTATTGACCAGGAAGGCGGACGCGTTGCCCGTCTTGGTCCGCCCCACTGGCGGACGCCGCCCGCCGGGTGCAAATTCGGTGAGCATTATGATCGCGATGCGGCCATGGCGGTCGAGGCCGCACGTGTCAACTCGCAATTGATCGCCGCCGAACTCGTCGGTCTCGGCATCGATGTGGACTGCCTGCCGGTCCTGGATGTGCCCCGGCCCGGCGCCGACCCGGTCATTGGGGACCGGGCGTATCACACCGACCAAGACATCGTCGCGGCCCTCGGACGCGCCGCCGCCGAAGACCTGCTGGCAGGCGGCGTACTGCCGGTGATCAAGCACATCCCCGGCCACGGGCGCGCAAGCGTCGATAGCCACGAGGCGCTGCCGGTGGTGGACACCTCCTTGGGCGAATTGGACGAAACCGATTTCGAGCCCTTCCGGGCGCTCGCCGACATGCCGTGGGCGATGACCGCTCATGTGGTCTATTCGAAAATTGACGGGGATGCGCCGGCCACTTTGTCGCCCCATATTCTCACTGAGATCATCCGGCATCGGATCGGGTTCGAAGGGTTGCTGGTATCCGACGATCTTTCCATGCAGGCGCTTCGCGGTTCCATGACCGACCGGGCCGCGGGTGCGCTGGCGGCCGGCTGTGATGTTGCGCTTCATTGCAATGGCGACATGGCCGAAATGGAGGCCGTGGCGGCCGGTTCGGAGCCGCTCACCGACACCGCACTGGCCCGATTGGACCATGGCCGGGAGATGGCCGATTCGCCCGATTCGCCCGATTCGCAGGATTTTGCGGCCTTGAGCGCGAAATTGGCTGCCCTGATGCCGGAGACCGCCGGCTGATGGATATCGCCGGGATCGTTTACAGTGCGTCCACCTGGGTCCTGCCCGTTCTGCTCGCCGTTACTCTCCATGAGGCGGCGCACGGCTGGGTGGCATGGAAGCTCGGTGACGATACGGCCTACAAGGCAGGCCGGGTGACTTTCAATCCCATCAAGCACATCGATCCCTTCGGCACCATTCTACTGCCGGCCATGCTGCTGCTGGCCTCCGGCGGCCGTATGATGTTCGGTGCCGCCAAGCCCGTACCCGTTAGTTTCTGGCGGTTACGCAACGTCAGGCGGGACACCATCCTGGTCGCCGCGGCCGGGCCCGGCACCAATCTGATCCTCGCCGTCGTTTCGATGGCGCTGCTGGCGTTCCTGCTGCCCGCCGATGGACCCGTCGAGCAATGGGTCATCCGCACCGTGGGTTTGTCGGTCTGGTTCAATATCCTGCTGGCCGTCTTCAACATGATCCCCCTGCCGCCCCTCGACGGCAGCCGGGTGGTGATGGCGCTGCTGCCCTATACCGTGGCCGAACGCTACATGCGTTTGGAGCGCTGGGGATTCGTCATTATCATAGCCGCACTCTTCGTGCTTCCCTGGCTGGGCGGCATGGCGGGGATGGATCTGAACATTTTCTGGTGGCTGATCGGCAATCCGTCCGAAGCCATCATGAGATTCCTTGGCGGCTTGTTTGGATTGAACCTGAGGGCATGAACGAAACCATCGAAGAATTTGAGGGGCGTCCCGAGGAGACCCGGGCGACGGTCGGGGGCGACCTCGTGCTCGACGTCGGCGGTTTCGAGGGACCCATCGAGGTCCTGCTGATACTCGCCCGAGAGCAGAAGGTCGACCTCACCCAAATTTCCATTCTCGAACTCGCGGACCAATACTTGGCCTGGGTCGCCGAGGTGCGGCGCACCAACATGGAACTGGCTGCCGACTATTTGGTGATGGCGGCTTGGCTCGCCTACCTGAAATCCCGGTTGTTGCTCCCCGGCCTCGGCGAAGAAGAAGAGCCGACCGGTGAGGAACTTGCCGCCGCGCTTGCCTATCAGCTCCGGCGGCTGGAGGCCATGCAGGACGCAGGCCGGCGCCTGATGGCACGGAACCGGCTGGGCGAGGATTTCTTCAAGCGCGGCGCACCGGAGAAGTTCGCCTATGTGAACAAGCCCGAGCTTGATGCGACCCTCTACGATCTCTTGAAGGCTTATGGCGATCAGCAGCGCCGCGCGGAAGCCGCGACCCTCCGTATCCAACCGAGCCAGCTGTTCTCGCCTGACGAGGCGTTGAAGCGGATGGTCGGCATGATGGGCGATATTCCCGACTGGGCGAACCTGATCACCTTCCTGCCGGAAAACCTCGCCGACGAGGTGATCCGCAAGTCGGCGCTGGCGTCCACCTTCGCCGCCGCGTTACAGCTTGCCAAGGAGGGCAAGATGGATATCCGCCAAGGCCAAACCTACGGCCCCATTTTCGTCCGGGCCACCGACAACATGACGGAGGCCGGTTAAGTGTCCGAAGAACAACAGGTTGATCCGCAACATCTGAGACTTCTGGAGGCTCTGATTTTCGCTTCCGCCGATCCGGTGCCCGAAAAGGCGATGGCCGACCGGCTGCCCGACGATGCCGATATCCCGGCCCTGGTATTGGCGTTGCGGGCTCTCTATGAGGGGCGGGGGGTGGAGCTCAGGAAAGTGGGCGCCGCCTGGGCGTTCCGCACCGCCGAGGATCTGGGGCCGATGCTCAACGTGGAGCGGACCGTATCGCGCAAACTCTCCCGCGCGGCCCTCGAAACCATGGCCATCGTTGCCTATCACCAGCCGGTAACCCGGGCCGAGATCGAGGAAATCCGCGGCGTCTCCCTGAGCAAGGGGACCATCGACAATCTGTTCGAAGCGGGCTGGATCAAGCCCAAGGGGCGGCGGCGTACGCCGGGCCGCCCGGTGACCTGGGGCACGACCGAAGGCTTTTTGGATCAGTTCGGCCTGGAAAATCTGGACGACCTGCCGGGCCTGGAGGAACTGAAGGCCGCCGGGCTGCTCGATAAGCGGGCGGCGATCGCCTCCATCGGAGATGCCGGCAAGGCCGGCCAAGAGGACGCCGAAGACGGCGATGTCTTCGATGACGACGAGCCGTTGATGGCCGAGCCCCTCGATCCCGATGACGGCGCGGGAGACGATGGGGAGCCCTTGGGCGCCTAACCCGGTTAAGTTCACATGCGCTGCCGCCTCTGGGGTCTGTGCTCGATTAGGTGATTTCCGTTTTTGCGCCCTCTCATCCTGCCCCTCTCCCTGACGGGGGCGAGGGGACGCATGGCAAGCCTCCTCTCCCCGCTCACCCGTAAGCCGTCATCACCATGTCAAATCCGTCATCACCGGGTCGGTCAATTCGTCCGAATTGACCTTATTTGACCCGGTGATCCACGCCTCGCGGCACGGTACACGTGGATGGCCGGGTCGCGGTTCGTCCTCCGGCCGGCGAAGCCGGTCCGGTGGGCCCGGCCATGACGCAATCATTTTATGCCTCATCGCCGCGACACTCCTATGGCGGCTCAATCGAGTCCGGACCCCAGCGCCGGTCACGGCCTTTTGTCCGGCGTTTTCCGGCTTTGATTGCGGGGGGAAGGGCCTTCTGCCATTATGCGCCGCAACATAGATTGCCAAGCGAGGAGACATATCGATGGGAATCGGTATCTGGCAGGTCGTCCTGATTCTGGTGATCGTCCTGATCATTTTCGGCGCCGGTAAGCTGCCGCGGGTGATGGGCGATGTCGCCAAGGGCGTGAAGAATTTCAAGGCCGGAATGCAGGACGAAGTGACCGACGCCGGTTCCGGCGCAAATAAGAACGCCACGGATGCGCCCGGGGCCCAGCCGGCCGAGACGCAGGCCGCCGCCGCCGTCGAGTCCTCCGAGAGTACGTCCGAGAAAAAGGAAGACGCGGCGAAGACCTGAGCACGGGGACGGTCCCGACCCGGGGGGGATCGCCGGCCCATTCGCCTGAACCCTTAGGTGAGCCATGTTCGATATCGGTTGGACCGAGATCGCTATTATCGCCGTCGTGGCCATCATCGTGATCGGCCCCAAGGACTTGCCGCGCGTGCTCCGCACCCTCGGCGAGTACGTGGGCAAGGCGAAGGCGATGACCAACGAGTTTCGCCGCCACGTGGACGACATGATCCGCGAGACCGAACTGGACGAGGTCAAGAAGCAGATCGACGCCGTGTCCAACACCGACATCAAGGGCTACGTGGAAAACACCATCGACCCCAAGGGTGAGATCAAACAGACCCTCGAGGACGACTTCCGGGACATGAACGCCGACCGGCCGGGAAAAGATGAGGTGGATGACGAAGCGCTGGCCAAGGCGGAGGCCGCGATGGACGAGGAAGCGGCCTCGGCCATGGACGATTTCGAGCCAATCACCGGACCGGAGACCGGGCCGAACGGGCAGCCTAAATCCGAGCCCGAGAAGAGTGAGGCAGGCTGATGGCGCGGACCGTCGCTTCCAGCCGCATGCCCCTGATGGACCACATCGTGGAGCTCCGCAACCGGCTGATGTATTCGGTGGCGGCCCTGTTCGTGGTCTTCCTGGCGACGTATTTCTTCGCTCAGGACATTTACGGATTTCTTGTGCAGCCCCTGGCCGACATCCTGGCGGACCAGGAGGGCGGCAACCGGCGCCTGATCTATACGGCGCTTCACGAGGCGTTCTTCACCTACATCAAGGTGTCGTTCTTCGCCGCCTTGTTCATCGCCTTTCCGTTCATCGCCAATCAGTTCTGGCGGTTCGTGGCCCCCGGGCTCTACCGGGAAGAGAAGAAGACGCTGCTGCCCTATCTCATCCTGTCGCCGATCCTGTTCTTCATCGGCGGGGCGCTGGTCTACTACTTCATCTTTCCCCTGGCGTGGAAATTCTTCATCTCCTTCGAGACCCCCGATATCGCCGGCGGCGTCGCCATCCAGCTGGAGGCCAAGGTCAACGAGTACCTGTCCCTGGTGATGCGGCTGATCTTCGCCTTCGGGATTTCCTTCCAGCTGCCCATCCTGCTGACCCTTATGGCCCACGCCGGGTTGGCCACGTCGCGCGGCCTCGCGGCAAAACGCAAATACGCGCTCGTGATGGTGTTCATCGCCGCCGCCATCCTGACGCCCCCCGACCTGATCAGCCAGATCGGCCTCGCCATCCCGATCATCATCCTCTACGAGGCGTCCATCGTCTCCGTCCGCATGGTCGAGAAGTCCAAGGCCGCCAAGGCCAAGCTCGCCGGCGAGAGCGACGAAGACGACTTCCCGGAAGAGACGGACTTTAACCTCACCTAAACTCTTTTCCGGCATCAGATTCCATTGAAATTCCGCCCGGGGCGCGGACGCGAGCGTGTTGCCCGGGGCTTTTGGCGCGCCTATAAACCCCGCGGGTTTTCCGGCGTATCGGAGGGTCCGCCCATCTTTGGTTCACCGGGCGCCGGCCCGGATGGGGAAAGACGATGCACGATATCAGACGGATCAGGGACGATCCCGGGGCCTTCGACGCCGCCATGGCGCGGCGCGGCGTGGAGCCTTGCGCGCAGCAGGTGATCGGGATCGACGCCGCGCGCCGCGTGTCCCAGACGGCGGCCCAGAACCTGCAGACCCGGCGCAATGAACTGTCGAAACAGATCGGGCAATTGAAGTCCAAGGGCGAAGACGCCCAAGACCTGATGGACGAAGTCGCCGCCGGCAAGGATACGCAGGCCGCCGTCGAGGCCGCCGCCAAGGAGGCGGGCGACGAGGTGGACGCGCTGTTGTCGGGCATCCCCAATATCTTGGATGACGACGTGCCGGACGGCGCCGACGAGGACGACAACCGGGAACTTCGCACCTGGGGCGAGCCCCGCCAATTCGATTTCGATCCCAAGGAGCACGACGATCTCGGCGAAGCGCTTGGGCTGATGGATTTCGAGCGGGCCGCCGAGATGTCCGGCGCCCGGTTCGTGATCCTGACCGGCGCGCTGGCGCGGCTCGAGCGGGCCATCGGCGACTTCATGCTCGATATCCAGACGCAGGAGTTCGGCTACACCGAGGTTTCGCCGCCGCTGCTGGTGCGGGATCGCGCGCTCTACGGCACCGGTCAGCTGCCCAAGTTCGGCGATGACCTGTTCAAGACCGATGAGGGCCGGTGGATGATCCCGACGGCCGAGGTCCCGCTCACCAACATGGCGGCCGGCGAAATCCTCGACGAAGCGGACCTGCCGCTGCGCTACACCGCCAGGACGCCGTGCTTCCGCTCCGAGGCCGGCGCGTCGGGCAAGGACACCAAGGGCATGTTCCGCCAGCACCAGTTCACCAAGGTGGAGCTTGTCAGCATCGCCCATCCCGGCAAGTCGGCGGAAGAGCACGAGCGCATGACCGAATGCGCCGAAGCCGTCCTCCGGCGGCTGGAGCTTCCCTACCGGACCATGGTGCTGTGTTCCGGCGACACCGGTTTCTCGGCCCGCAAGACCTACGACATCGAGGTCTGGCTGCCGGGGCAGGGGCGCTACCGGGAAATCTCGTCCTGCTCCAACTGCGGCGATTTCCAGGCCCGGCGGATGAAGGCCCGCTACCGGCCCGGCGAGGGTAAAGGGACGCGGTTCGTCCATACCCTCAACGGCTCCGGGCTCCCCATCGGACGGACCCTGATCGCGGTGATGGAGAACGGCCAGCAGAAGGACGGCTCCATCGTCCTGCCCCGGTCCCTCAGGCCCTATATGAACGGCCGGGAGGTCTTGACGCCCGATGCTTAAGGCGCCCCTCAATCTCAAGAAGGCCCGGGTGCTGGTCTCCAACGACGACGGCATCGGCGCCGAGGGATTGAAGCGCCTTGTGGCCATCGCCCGGAAGATCGCCGGCGAAGTATGGGTGGTGGCGCCCGAGACCGAACAGAGCGGCACCGGTCATTCCCTGACTCTCCGGCGCCCCCTGCGCATCCGCAAAGCGGCGCCGCGCACGTTCGCCGTCGACGGCACGCCCACCGACTGCGTATTGCTGGCGGTCAACCAGATCATGAAGGACAAACGGCCCGATCTGGTGCTGTCCGGGATCAACCGGGGCGGCAATGTGGGCGAGGACATGACCTATTCGGGGACCATTGCCGCGGCCATGGAGGCGACCCTGTTTCAGATCCCGGCCATCGCCTTGTCCCAATACATCGCCGAGGATGGTTGGGACCTGGACTCCAGGCCCGACTGGACGGTGGCGGAGAAATACGCCGCCCAGGTGATCAAGAAGGCCGTCACCATCGACTGGCCCCGGGACGTGCTGATGAACGTCAACTTCCCGGATGGCCCGGCGAATAAGGTAAAGGGCATCGAAATCACCCGTGAGGGCCGCCGCAAGATCGGCGATCACGTGATCGAAAGCGCCGACCCCAGGGGCGAACCCTATTACTGGATCGGCGCACAGCAGAGTTCGCCCCGATACGCCCGGGGCACCGACCTGGACGCCATTCAACAGCGAATGGTGTCGGTGACGCCGCTGTCCATCGACCTGACCCACCGCCCGACCATGAATGCGCTTAGGGCGAAGCTACAGAAAGGACGCTAAGCATGGATATGCCCGTTTCCGATCCCACCGCCGACAGCAAGGCCCGGCTGATCCTGACGCTGCGGTCCGCCGGGGTCACGGACACCGCCGTGGTTACGGTGATGGAGCAGATTCCGCGGGAAATGTTCGTGCCCGAGTTCTTTCTGGACCAGGCCTATGACGACGTGACCCTGCCGATCGGCCATCATCAGACCCTGAGCCAGCCCGGCATCGTCGGCATCATGACCGAGGCGCTGCAGATTACCGACCGGCACAAGGTCTTGGAGGTGGGTACCGGATCGGGCTACCAGACGGCGGTGCTCTCAAGGCTCGCGCGACGGGTCTACACCATCGAGCGCCACGGGCCGCTGATGGAAGAGGCGGAGGCACGGCTGGAAGAGTTGCGGGTCCGCAACGTCACCACGCAGATCGGTGACGGCACCCTGGGTTGGCCCGAACAGGCGCCCTTCGACCGCATAATCGTAACCGCCGCCGCCGCCGACATACCGCCGGTCCTGGCCGAGCAACTACGCGAGGGGGGCGTCATGCTGGTACCCATTGCCAGCGATCCCGAGAACCAGGCCATCGTCCGGGTCACCCGCACCGCCGAGGGGTTCGAGACCGAGGAAATCCGGACGGTGAAGTTCGTGCCCCTGATCCCCGAAGAGGGGGCGGCGTAATGGCCAGAAAATTATCCCGTCATGCCCCGCCTTTTCGCGGGGCATCCAGTGATCTTAAATGAGGGTATGGCTGGATGGGTCTATATCGTAACTGACAATCGGAACGGCACCCTTTACGTCGGCGTGACTTGAGACATCCGGCGTCGGGCACACGAGCACAGGACAAAGCAAGTAGATGGCTTCTCCAAGCGGTATGGGCTTGCCCGGCTAGTCCATGTGGAGCATCACGATGACATACGGGATGCCATCCAGCGCGAGAAGCGCATCAAGCATTGGCCGCGAAAACAGAAGCTAACGTTGATCGAGAGTACGAATCCCGAATGGGACGACCTGTACGACACACTGATCTGACCGGATACCCCGGGCTTCGCCGGGGTATGACGCGGTTATGTGCGATCATAGTGCTGTTGGGCCTCACCGCCTGCGGCAACCTGCAATGGCCGCCGTCGTCCGGGCCGGTGCTGTCCAATCCGCCCAATACCGCCTCGCGCGGGACCATCCGTCAGGTGCCGCAGAAGCGCACCGGCGGCATGGTGATCGTCAAACGGGGGGATACGCTCTATTCGCTGTCGCGCCGGCACAAAGTGTCCATCCGCGGCTTGATCGAGGCCAACAAAGTCCGCCCGCCCTATAACCTGAGGCCCGGCCAGCGGTTGGTGCTGCCCGCCCCGCGGGAGCACGTGGTGCGGGCCGGCGATACGCTCTACGACATTTCCCGGGCTTACGGCGTCGACGTTTCCAGCCTGGCGCGGATCAACCGGATTGGTCCGCCCTACCGCATCCTGCCCGGACAGACCCTGCGCCTGCCGGATACCACCAGCCCGGTTTTTACCGCGGCACGGCCGGCCCCACGCCGGTCGCCACCTCAAACCTCACGCCGGTCGCCACCTCAAGCCGCGTCCCGTCCGGCGCCGCGTAAGGCCGGGCCAAAGCCGGGGGTCAAGCCCAAGAACCCGACAAAGCGGGTCGTCCGCATCCCGCCGCCGCCCCGCAAAAAGGGGGGCGGGTTCATCTGGCCGGTGCGGGGCAAGGTCCTGTCCTCCTTCGGGCCCAAAGGGGGCGGGCTGCACAATGACGGGATCAATATCGCGGCGCCCAAGGGGGCTGCGGTCAAGGCGGCCGAGAACGGTGTCGTGGCCTATGCCGGGAATGAACTTCGGGGTTTCGGCAATCTATTGCTGATCCGTCATTCAGGCGGCTGGATCACCGCCTATGCGCACGCCGATAAGCTGCTGGTGCGGCGCGGGGACAAGGTAAACAAGGGGCAGGTGATCGCCCGGGTGGGCCATACGGGCAATGTGGTTTCGCCGCAGCTTCATTTCGAAATCCGCAAGGGAAAACAGGCGGTTAACCCAATTCAGCACCTGGCCGGCGTGAGCCGCCCGAACGGCCGGAAATTTGCCCTAAGGTCCGGACCCGATTGAGCCGCCATAGGGGTGTTGCGGCGATGAGGACGGCGCGGCACAAGGTCCCTCGCCCCCGTCAGGGGGAGAGGGATGCGGAGGGTTGGCGAGGCGAACGCCGAGCCTACCCGGCGCTGGGTGAGGGGGAATTTCCATATCACCCTCACCCCGGCCCTCTCCCTCAGCGAGGGAGAGGGAGTCGAGCCGAATCCCCTCGCCCCCTTTCCGGGTGAGAGGGCGCAAAAAGGAGAATCCCCTAATTGAGTACAGACCCTAGGCTGTGGTGACAATTTAATTATTTAAGCCAGAGCATGATACTTGCGAGTTTGATGAAGCCGAGGAAGTGGGCGGCAAGTTTGTCGTAGCGTGTTGCGATGCGCCGCCATTGCTTGAGCTTGGCGAAAAAGCCTTCGACGCCCCAGCGCTGTTTATAGGCGATGCGGTCATAGCTGTGCTGGTATTTGCGATGCCGGCGCGGTGGGATGACGGGCTCACCGCCTTGCTCATAGATCAGGTCATGCAGGCTGTCGGCGTCGTAGGCGCGGTCCGCGAGGACGTGGCCCGCGGCCAGGCCCTGGATGAGGTTGTGGGCGGGGACCATGTCGTTTTGTTGTCCTGGCCCGAGATCGAAGCGCACTGGCAGGCCTAACGCATCGACGACGGCGTGGATTTTTGTGCCGAACCCGCCCCGGGACCGGCCGGGAGCCTGGGCTTGCGGTCCCCCCTTTTTCGCCGCCCGCCGGCGGCTTGGGCCTGGGCCCGGACGATGGTGGCGTCGATCGCCAGCCATTCCAAGTCCGGATCATCCGCGACAGCCTCGAAGATGCGGTCAAACACACCCGCCTCGATCCAGCGGTAGTAGCGCCGCTTCACCGTCTGATAGGGGCCAAACCGATCCGCCGGCAAATCACGCCACCGCGCACCAGAGCGCGCCAGCCACAGGATCGCATCGAAAAACCGCCGCCCGTCGCTGCGTGGACCACGCTTGCCCTTCATCCCGCCAGGAACAAAGTCCCGAAGCCGCGCCCATTGATCGTCTCTCAGCACTTCGCCTTCCACACCAACCTCCAAAAGCCAGTGTTGAATCACACCAAAGACAAAAAAGGAATCCCTAAAATATCACCGCAGCCTAGAGCGTCTTTCCCAGCCGGCCGGCTAAATCCTGAATGAACTGCCAGGCGACGCGGCCCGAACGCGATCCCCGGGTCATCGACCATTCGAGCGCCTGCGCCCGGAGTTCGTCCGGATCCATTTTGATGCCGAAGTTCTCACAGTAGCCTTCGATGATGGCGAAATAGGTGTCCTGGTTGACCGGGTGGAAACCGAGCCACAGGCCGAACCGGTCCGACAGGGAGACCTTTTCCTCCACCGCTTCCGCCGGGTTGATGGCGTCGGAGCGTTCGTTTTCGATCATGCTCCGGGGCATCAGGTGCCGCCGATTGGAGGTCGCATAAAAGATGATGTTCCCGGGCCGCCCCTCGATACCGCCTTCGAGGACCGCCTTCAGGGATTTGAAGGTGGCGTCCTCGCTCTCGAAGGACAGGTCGTCGCAGAACAAAATACAGCGCCGCTCGAAGCCGCCCAGCACGTTGAGCAGCCGGGGCAGGGTGGGGATGTCCTCCCGGTGGATTTCGACGAGCGCCAGCGGCTGGCCGGCCCCGTCGTTGATGGTTGCGTGGGCGGCCTTCACCAGGGAGCTCTTGCCGGTGCCCCGCGCCCCCCAGAGCAGCGCATTGTTGGCCGGATAACCGGCGGCGAACCGGCGGGTATTGTCCAGCAGAATATCGATTTGCCGGTCGATGCCGCGCAACAGTTCGAGGGGGATACGGTTGACCTCATGGACCGGCTCCAGATGTTCGGGCTCGGTGTGCCATACGAAGGCATCGGCGCCGTCCAGACTGTGTTCGGGCACCGGTTTTGGCGCCAAGCGCTCCAACGCGTCGGCAATCCGGGTCAGCAGGGGCTCGAGCTCGCGCTCGCTCATGATAATCCCTCTTGGAAAAGCGGCGGGACACTATCACAAAAGCTTGTCCGGTCAATCCTGATGCCCGAACCGCGAACTCTCCGATGCTCGAGCCGCGGCCAATGCCGTTGCCGTGAATTGGCAGGGCCGGGACGGCATGCCAACGAGCTTGGAAATCAGGCGCTTAGCGTTTGCAACCGCGGCGATGCGGACTATATTTCGCCCGTGCACGCAAAGGGCTAGGGAGATTTCTTCATGTTCATTTCACCCGCATATGCGCAGGGCATCGGCGGTGGCGACGGGTTTACAACCCTGATCCCGCTGATTTTGATTTTCGCGGTCTTTTATTTCCTGTTGATCCGGCCGCAACAAAAGAAAGCCAAGACGCACCGGGAAATGCTGGGTGCCATCCGCCGGGGTGACAAAGTGATCACCGGCGGCGGCATCATGGGAACCGTCACCAAGGTGGTGAACGATCACGAAATCGCCGTGGAGATCGCCGAGGGCATCAAGGTGAAGGTGCAGCGCGGCATGGTCGCCGGCGTGGTGTCCAAAACCGATCCGCAGGGCGGGCAGGCCCCGGCGCCGGGTGCGCCCGGCGGCCAGCAGGGCGGCGGCGGACTCCTGGGCGGATTGTTTGGCGGCCGCCGCTGACCGGCCGCGTTAACGACTGAATCAAGAGAGGTCGCAAGACCCCATGGTCTATTTCTCCAAGTGGAAGATCATTCTTGTTCTTGCCGTCGTGGCGCTGGGCTTCGTCTTCGCCACGCCCAACGTCATGGAGAAATCCACCGCCGAGAGCATCCCGACATGGCTGCCTCATAAGCAGGTCAATCTGGGCCTCGATTTGCAGGGCGGTTCGCACCTGCTGCTGGAGGTGGAGACCGATGTGGTCATCAAGGAGCAGTTGGAGTCCATCGTCGATGGCGTCCGGGCGTCGCTCCGCCGCGACGGGATTCGCTATACGGGTCTCGGCGTCCGCGGCCTCGGCGTCGGTGTGACGGTGCGTGATCCGGCCAACGTCGAAAAGGCCGTGCAGCTGATCCGCGACATCGACAACGGCATCGAGGTCGATACTCAAGGCAACCGGATCATTCTCAACCTCTCCGATGACGCGATCACCGAGCGGCGGAACAATGCGCTCGCTCAATCCATCGAAATCGTCCGCCGCCGGGTCGACGAAACCGGTACCCGGGAGCCGACGATTCAGCGGCAGGGCGACAGCCGAATTCTATTGCAGTTGCCGGGCGTCGAAGACCCGGAACGGGTGAAACGGCTGTTGGGCCGGACAGCCAAGATGACATTCCATCTGCTGTGCGAAAATCAGGGCTCCGGCCAGGGCCGGGTACCGCCGGGCTGTATGGAACTGCCCGACGCGGATGCCGCCAATCCTCAATCCAGCGGCACGTATCTGGTGCGCCGCCGGGTTGCCGTCAGCGGCGACCGGCTGGTGGATGCCCAAGCCTCGTTCTCGGCCCAAACCAACGAGCCGGTGGTGACCTTCCGCTTCGATACGCTGGGCGGCAAGCGCTTCGGCGACATTACCCGGGACAATGTGGGCCGTCCGTTCGCCATCGTCCTCGACGACAAGGTGATCTCGGCGCCGGTGATCCGGGAACCCATTCTCGGCGGCAACGGACAGATCAGCGGCAACTTCACCGTCACCGAGGCCAACGATTTGGCGCTGCTGTTGCGGGCCGGCGCTCTGCCGGCGCCGCTGAACATCCTCGAGGAGCGAACCGTCGGTCCCGGCCTGGGCGCGGACTCGATCGCCGCCGGCAAGGTCGCCTCGATCATCGGCCTGATCGCGGTGATCGTTTTCATGATCCTGGTCTACGGGTTGTTCGGTGTATTCGCCAATGTCGCGCTGGCCGTGAATATGATTCTGATCCTCGCCGCGCTGTCCCTCTTCCAGGCGACCCTCACGCTGCCCGGTATTGCCGGGATCGTGCTCACCATCGGCATGGCGGTGGATGCCAACGTGCTGATCTTCGAGCGCATCAAGGAAGAGGTCCGTGCCGGGCGAACGCCTATCTCGGCCATCGATGCGGGTTACGGCCGCGCCATCACCACGATCATCGATGCCAACCTGACGACGCTTATCGCGGCGCTGATCCTGTTCTCCTTCGGCTCCGGGCCGATCAAAGGGTTCGCGGTGACGCTTTCCATCGGAATCGTTACCTCCATGTTTACGGCGATCATGCTGACCCGGCTGTTGATCGTTTCCTGGCTCAGGCGCCGGCGTCCGGCCGCGCTGCCGGTCGTGTAGGGGAGAGGACGGATGAAGAAACTCAGCCTCGTCCCCGCCAACACCAAGATCAAATTCGTCGGCCGGCGGAATCTGTTTTTCATATTTTCGGCGGTTCTTGTTGTCGCCTCGCTGGCCCTCGGCATGACCCGCGGCCTCAACTTCGGCATCGATTTCGAAGGCGGCATCATGATCGAGGTGCGGATGCCCGAGGCCGGAAGGCTCGGCGAGATGCGCTCCCGGCTCGGCAATCTCGGCTTGGGCGAAGTGACGCTCCAGGAATTCGGCTCTCCCACCGACATCCTTATCCGGGTGCAGAAGCAGGAGGGCGGCGAGCGGGCTCAACAGGTCGCCATCGACAAGGTGAAAGGCACTCTCGGGCCCAATGTGGAGTACCGGCGGACGGAATTCGTCGGGCCGCAGGTATCGGAGGAACTGTTCCGGGACGGCGTGCTGGCGGTGCTGTTCGCCATGACCGGCATTCTTATTTACATCTGGTTCCGGTTCGAATGGCAGTTCGGCGTCGGCGCCATCATTGCGCTGGCGCACGACGTCATCACCACCATCGGCATGTTTTCGGTCACCGGGATCGAGTTCAATTTGGCCACGGTGGCGGCGATCCTGACCATCGCGGGTTATTCCATCAACGATACAGTGGTGGTTTATGACCGGGTGCGCGAGAATTTGCGCAAGTACAAGACCATTTCGCTCACGGAACTCCTCAATATGAGCATCAACGAGACCTTGTCCCGGACGGTCATGACCTCGGTGACCACGTTGCTGGCGCTGCTGTCGCTCTACATTCTCGGCGGCGAGGTGATCCGTGGCTTCTCGTTCGCCATGATCTGGGGCGTGCTTATCGGCACGTATTCCTCGATCTGCCTCGCCGTGCCGTTGTTGCTTTACCTCAACGTCAACCGCGGCACCGAAAAGGCCGCCGACAACACCCCGGGCGGCACCCCCCAAGCCGAGGCCGAGCCCGGCGAATAATCATGTCTCTCGACATCACGCCGATGGTCCCGGCGGGACGCCAGTTGATTCACGGGTACGGCAATGGCGGCTTCCGCATCGGCGAGGAGGTGTATTCAGGCGCGGTGCTGGTGCTGATTGAAAGCACCGTTTCATGGGATGTCGCCACCATATCCGAAATCAGTCTCGAAAACCTGGCCCCGGTCATTGACGAGGACCTGGGAACGGAAATCCTGCTGATCGGCTGTGGCGCCGGCGCCCAACTCATCGACCGGCCGGTCCGTGACGGATTGAAAGACGCCGGCATTGTCGCCGAATTGATGGACACGGGCGCGGCCTGCCGGACCTTCAATGTCCTGCTGGCCGAAGAACGAAGGGTTGCCGCGGCGCTCATTCCCGTCGATTGAGGGGGTGTATGCCGATCCGCGGCAACCGCATCGATCCGCCGCCGGCGCATTCACGATTTCCGATGCGCGGACAGACGCCGCCGACCTCTTTGAGCCCGGCACCGGGATGGTCTATTTCGATCATCCTGGGGAATTGCCGGAACTCATCGACCGGTACTTCAATGACGAGAATGGCGGGCGGGATATCGCCGCGGCTGCGCGGAACCGGTTTCCCGCCGAACACACGGCGCATCACCGGATGGCGGAAGTGGTTCGCCGGCTGAAAAGAGGTGCTCCAGGTGGGGGGGGGAGGCATGTCCAAGATCGAGCGGATCGTCCTGCAAGACAAAGCGAAGCCGGTCAGCCACTTCCGCCATGTGGTCAAGGCCGGCGATCATGTCCGGGTGTCGGCGCTGGTGCAGCCCGGGCTCAAAGTCGAAATCGAGGCCCAAGCCTATCTCGGGTCCTAATGGGTGTGACGATGAGCAACGACACACAGGTCATTATCGTCGGCGGCGGACCGGTCGGCGTTGGCCTCGCGGTGGAGCTGGGATTGCGCGGCGTTTCCTGCATCGTCGTCGAGCGCCGGACGGGCATGCACAATGTCCCCAAGGGGCAAAATCTTACCGCCCGAACGCTGGAGCATTTCTTCAGCTGGGGAATCATCGACGAAATTCGTGCCGCCCGGGTAATGCCGGCCGGCTTTCCGGAGAGCGGCCTGACGGCCTATGGCAACTTGCGCAGCGAGTACTGGTATGCGCCGCCGATGCGCGAAATCGTCAACCCGTATTACTTCCAGAAGAACGACCGGCTGCCTCAGTACGAGATGGAGAAGGTGCTGCGCGCCAAGGCCGGAACCATCCCGGGCGTCGAGCTCCGCCTCGGTTGGATGGCCGAAAGCGTTGCCGATAATGGTGACGGCGTCACGCTGGCCATGACCGAGGAATCGTCCGGCCGGCGCATTGAATTGACGGCGGACTATCTGGCCGGCTGTGACGGTGCTCATTCGATGGTGCGCGACCAGATCGGCATCCGGCGGTCGGGCGACGATTACGACCAATTGATGGTTCTCGCGGTCTTCCGCTCCAAGGAGTTTCACGACGGCCTGTCCCGTTACCCGGAGCGATCCACCTACCGGGTGATGAAGCCGGAGCTGAACGGCTATTGGCAGTTTTTCGGCCGAATCGACGTCGGTGAAGGATTCTTTTTTCACGCGCCCGTCCCCGCGGATACCACTCGTGAGAATTACGATTTTCTCGGGCTGCTTCATGACGCCGCGGGGTTCGAATTCGATGCGGAGTTCGATCATCTGGGTTTCTGGGATCTGCGGGTTCTGGTGGCCGAGGAATACCGTAAGGGCCGGATATTCATCGCCGGTGATGCGGCCCACTCGCACCCGCCCTATGGCGGCTTCGGCCTCAACAACGGGTTGGAAGATATTCGAAATCTGGGGTGGAAGCTGGCCGCGCGGCTTGAGGGTTGGGGCGGTGAGACCCTGCTCGATTCGTATGGCCTGGAGCGCCAGCCCGTGTTCCGGGACATCGGAGAGACGTTGATCGGCGGCCGGATCAGGGACGATGCGGCGTTCTTCGGCGAATTCAACCCGGAAAAGGATAGGGCCGCGTTCGAGGAGGCGTGGGAAAAGCAATCGGGCGGCGTCGGCGGCTTCATCCGGCGCTACGAGCCGAGCTACGGCGGCTCGCCGGTCGTCGTCGCCCCCGAGGGCGCAATTTCGACGGCCATCGGCGAGCATTCGTTCGAGGCCCGCGCCGGACATCACCTGGCGCCGCGCGGTCTTTCGACGGGCTCCAACGTCTACGACGAACTCGGCAGCGGAATTGCGCTGATCGCGTTGGATGCGTCGGATGATGAAATTCGGGCATTTACCGACGCGGCCGGCGAAATTGTGCTTCCCTTGAGCGTTGTTCGCGATACCGCGGCGGACGAGCGGGCGGATTACGGGCGGCGCTTTATTTTGATCCGGCCCGACCACTTTATTGCGTGGTGCGCAAATGAAATCCCGGATGATGCGCATGCCCTGTTTCGGTCGGTCACCGGCGCTCAATAGGTGCAGGGTTTAGGGATTCAGGCCGGCAAATCGACTGTCCCGCCGGCGATGTCTCCAAGGGACCGGACCACGGCGGCATTGGCGGCATGGGTGGCCGAGGCCCGGAGACCGCCGCCGCCATGCCGGCCGGCAAGATAATTGAATTCTCGCCACTGTTTCGAAGCCGGGCGTTTTCGCCTCGTTCGATTGTTCGCGCTCCATCGATGTAGGGTGCCGCCCACTGTGACGGTGATCACACCTGAAAATGAGGGTGTGACGGAATGGTGAGTGATAAGTTGGGGCAGCTACCGCACCGGGAGGACGACATGGCACTAAGAGACAAACCCCCGTTCAGGGCCGACCACGTGGGCAGCCTTTTGCGCCCCGCCGCCCTGGTCGAGACCCGGGAGAAACACCGGAAGGGCGAGGTGTCGGACGAGGATCTGCGCCGCATGGAGGATGCCGCCGTCCTCGATGCCATCGGCCTGCAGGAACGGGTCGGGCTCAAGGGCATCACGGACGGGGAAATGCGCCGCGACTATTGGCACCTGGATTTCATGTGCGGCTTCAACGGTGTTGCCCTCAGTCAGGAAACCTTCGGTATGAAATTCAATGCCGGCATCTCGGTCGCGACGACCTATGTCAGCGGCAAGGTCTCTTATCCCGAGGGCGGCAACATGCTGGACCATTTCAGGCACCTCAATTCAGAGGTCCACGAGACCGCCAAGTTCTGTTTTCCGACGGCCGGCATGTATCACTTCCGGCCGGGCCGCGACGGTGTCAGCGAAGAGGCCTATCCGGATCTCGAAGAATTCTGGGAAGATATAGGAAAGGCCTACAATGATGCGGTGATGGATTTCATTGCCAACGGCGCGACCTATCTACAGATCGACGACGTCAATTTCTGCTACCTCTGCGACCGGGAGCAGCGTGAACGGGTCGCGGCGAGGGGTGACGACCCCGACGGCCTTCTCGACACCTATATCAAGGTCAACAACGCCTCCATCGCCGGGCGGCCGGACAACGTCACCGTCACCACCCACATGTGCCGCGGCAATTTCCAAAGCTCGTGGATGGCGCAGGGCGGCTACGAGCCGGTGGCCGAGAAGATGTTCAATGAGACCGATGTGGATGGTTTCTTTATGGAATTCGACAGCGACCGGGCGGGGGACTTCGAGCCGCTCCGTTTCGTGCCCAAGGACAAGATGGTGGTTCTCGGCCTGGTGACTTCCAAGTTTCCCGAACTGGAGCCCAAGGATGAGCTCAAGGCCCGGGTCGAAGAGGCATCCAGGTATGTGGATATCGACCAGCTTTGTATCAGCCCCCAGTGCGGCTTTGCCAGCACCCACCACGGCAACAAGCTGAGCGAAGCCGAGCAGGAAGCCAAATTGGCCCTTTGCGTCGAGGTCGCAAATGATATCTGGGGCGAGTGATTTCAACATTCGGATTCCCGGCATGGCCATTGTTCCGCGCGAGCGGCGGCTTAACGCCGCGATCCGTCCGGATTGCAGTCGGCATGCTGCCGGAGAAGCCCGCGCCAAAGCGTTCATCTGACGACGAAACGTGACAAGTCTAGACGGGTAGGGCCGACAGCCGGCTGTGTCTCCGGTGATAGACGCCCCAGGCTACCCCAAATGCAAGAGTGCTGATCTGGGCGCCCAAGTCCGGCAAAAATAGTGCGCAGGCGAGTCCGAAGCGAACAAGGCGGTCCGCGAAACCGAGGGCATTGGTGTCACGGCCGCTGACGACGGTGGCCAGAAGCCAAAGCGAAAATAGCAACCGGGCGAGTGCCCACAGAAACTCCGCTCCCGAAGAAACAATTCCGGACAATACCGAAAGCAAGCTTGGCTCAATCGCCAGGGCAAACGGCACCATGAGGGTTGGCAGCAGCCAACGGTAGGCCTTGATCGCCGATCCAAGAATTTCGGTGTCCGCCAATTTGGCCGCGGCAACCGGAACCAGCGCGGCGGGCAACAGTACCGCCGAGTAGGAAGTAAGAAACAGCAGGAAAATGCCGAATTGGGTCGACGTGAAGCCGAATGTTTGCGCCGCCGGACTTAGGATTAGCATCCCCGTTAGCAGGCCAGGATGGCCGGGGATTCCGGCAAGGCCGGCGGCGAGCGCGGACAGCATCGTCAAGAATATGAACACAATTCTGTGTTCTATCTCCGTCAGCGGCTGATTTCCGAGGAAGGAAATTGCCGATGGGTCGGTGAAGGTGAGTCCCGGTGACTGGATAGAGACGATGTACGCTCCAAGAACGAGCCCAAAGACCAGTAGGGACGCGACTTTCGTCCCGAGGCCGGAGGAGAACTCCAACAGAGATGGTCCCTGGCGGCCTCCCCCCCGCCATGCTCCCAGTACAAGCGCCAAAATAGCGGCGGCGCCGAAACCGAAGAGAATGCCCCCTTTACCAATCAGGTGTGCTGATGAAATCCAGGATGTGATGACCAACAAAATAAATCCGGCAACCAATACGGTTGATTTGAGTCCGGCCAGCCATGACACCCGTTTCAAGGGGGAGGCTGAACTGGCTAGGATGATGTGTTCGTCACGCGGCAAAATAAGGAAAAGCCCGATGCATAGCGCCAGTGCCGGTGAGAACATCGCGACGATGATCGATAGATATGAAATGCCGGTGATGTCGGCGAGCACGAAACCCGATCCGCCCAGAATTGGCGGCATGACCTGGGCAATGTATGCGGCAACCATTAGTAACGCGGCCGCACACGTATCCGGCCAATTCAACCACCTAAATAGTGGAATGATCACGATAGCGGCCACCATGGCGCCTAAAAACGCGCCTCCCAAGACGCTGCCAACGATCATGGCAATGAGCAGGGATAAATAGATGGGGCTGAAACGGCTACCCCTGAACAACCAGATTGCGGCTACGCCCAAATGTTCCGGCAGCGTCGACCACATGACGAGTTGAACGGTTATCACGGCGGCGATCATCATCATTGGAATGACGACCAGAATTGGGCGCGCCGGCTCCGAATCAAATAGACCAGCAATACCGGCCTGAACGGAATCGGCGCGGATTTCCCCTTCCGATTGGAACCAAATCAGCGCCACGAGAGCCGTTGCCGCAACAACCACGCCCAGACCGGCCCATCCAAATGTTCGTCTCGTGAGTTCCACAAGTACGGCGATTCCG
Organism: Rhodospirillales bacterium; assembly: GCA_965213765.1. GTDB lineage: Bacteria > Pseudomonadota > Alphaproteobacteria > Rhodospirillales > UBA2165 > JAJDXO01. Next base: position 4,316,540 of record OZ243926.1, read on the forward strand.
CCGACTATCACCGCTAGGAAATAGGGATCCTCGTCGACGGCAAGCGGCATGAGCCCCTCGTCCATGGTGCCGGTCCACAAGTACAGCCGGAGCAGAACCCCAATCCCAACGGTTAGGAAGAGCAAGTCGGCAATGAGGGCAGGCCACCGCGTGGCCTCCCGTTGGCCCGCGGTGTAAGGCCGGCCGGCAAACAGAAGGAGAAGAACGGCGATCAGAACCGGCAGAACCGCGGCATAGGTCGCCTCGATCCAGGGCAGCACGAACAGACCGTAGAGAATAAGGAGGCCCGAGCTGATGGTATGCGTATATGAGCGCGCCGCGTTCATTTCGTTACATGCTAGTAATCGGGAATGCGGGATGCACCCATAAAAAACGGGGCCGAACGGCCCCGTTTTTCGTTTCGGGGCGTTAAGCCCTAGAAGATGTTCTGTGCCGCCACCATGGCATAAAGCATGGGGATCGACAGCATGGTGTTGGTCCGGGACGCGAGCGCCGCGGCGCGAGTCGCCTTCGGCTTCTCTTCATCGCTGGCTTCCACCAAGCCGATGACCTTCTGCTGATTTGGCCAGATAATGAACCAGACGTTGAACGCCATGATCAGGCCGAACCACATGCCGATGCCGATCATCGCATGCTTGCCCACGTTGTCGGTCAGGCCGATGGCCAGCGCGTCGACGAGGTAGCCGTTCATCCATGCCAGGATCAGGCCCCAAACGACCGTCGACAGGGCTGCCCAGCGGAACCAGAACAGGGCCACGGGCATGATGTGTTTCGGAATCGCCGGGCGAAGCTCCTCGGGGATGGTCGGAACGGTCGGCGTCTGGACGAAATTGAAGTACCAGAGCAGGCCGACCCACATGACGCCCGAGAGGACGTGCAGCCAGCGAACGAAGAAAGTCCAAAATTCAAATCCGAATTCCATGGTTGACTCCTATCTACGCCCTAAGCGCCAATGCCGTTGACAACCAAGATCATCACAACGGTGATGATCAGACCTAAAATGATAGTACCGGTAAGTGAGTCGAGTGGATTTCCCATCAAACTCCCCTTTTTGCTCCTCGATGCCACGAATCCGAAGGTAGGTTTCGCGGCCATTGTAATGCCATGATTCGGCGGAAGTACACCCAAACTTCTTTGTGGTTGTTGGCGGGTTAGTCCGGAATTGCCCGGAATTCCGCGCTGAGCGCGCGTTTCACGGCCTCCCGGCCCGATTGAATGGCGCCGTCGATGGTGGCCGGCAAGCCCGTGTCGGTCCAGTCGCCGGCCAGCCAAAGATTAGCGATTCCCGTCGCCGGGCCGGGTCGCAGGGCGTCCTGAGAGGGGGTCTGCGCGATGGTCGCCCGCTGCTCCTTGATGACCCGGCACGGGGGAATGGGGGCGTCAGGCCGATTGAGGACGGGCGCCAATTCCCGCCAGATCAGTTCGGCGATGACGCCGGCCGGATTAGCGGCGATTTCAGTGGCGGCGCTGATGGTCACGGAAAGAATATCGCCGCGGCGAAAAATCCATTGGGCTTCGGTCCCGACCAGTCCCAGAAACGCGCCCCCGCCCGGCAGGTCGGCTTCACCGTCCAGGCGGTAATGCAGGTTGACGATGGGACGGGTTTCCCCGGGCACACCGACATCCGGCAGCAGCCGGGCGATCTCGGATGGCGGCAGTGCCAGCACCACCTGGGCGTTGCCGGTGCCCACGGTGCGATCGCCGAAATCGAGCCCCGTCGCCTGGGCGTCCGAAATCCGAAGACTGCGCAGCCGATCGTTGAATACGGCCGTCACCCCGCGACCGCCGAGATAGGCGAGCGCCGGGTCGACCAGCGCTGCGGACAGGCCTTTCCCGGCCAGATACGGCCGGCTCCCCGCAGCTCCCTTGGCGAAGGTCTTGCGGACCATCTGCCACAGCAGCCGGGCCGAGCCCTCGGTGGCGTCGGTGTTGAGGACCGCCCGGGTAAGGGGCTGCCAGAAGCGTTCGAATAGCGGCCTGTCCGTATCGACACAGTCGGCAACCGTCGCCTCCGGGCCTGCAAACGCCAGCCGGCCTGCATCGATCAGATCGCCAACACCGCTGCCCGGCACACGCCCCTGTTTTCCCAGCAGCCAGAAGGGCAGAAACCCGTCCTTCGGCTGGAGGGTCCACGTCTCCCCGTTCGTTGCGTCGAGGAAATCGAACCGCGGCGGGTCCAGCGGGGATAGTGCATCGGGCGCGCCGATATCGGCCAGATACTCAAAAACGCTTTGATTCGCGCCGACAATCAAATGGTTGCCGTTATCGATCAGCCGGTCGAGGGTGCCGTCGTGGAATGAGCGGCAACGCCCGCCCGCCTGTCCCGCTGCTTCATACAGCGCGACGCCGAGCCCGGCCCGGACGCCGGCGACCGCCGCGGCGAGGCCAGCCACGCCTGCGCCCACCACATGAAGCGCGCGTCCGTCTGAGGAAATCCCCTGATCTTTCATTCCGATACTTGCCCCCGGAACCATTTGGTCTCTATATCCCATTGTCAGGGGCGCAAGCCAGCGATACCCCTTTACGAGAGGCAAATGACCCGAGCTCTCAGCTACTGCGCCGGGGAGGTCCGCCGGCACGACCGGGACCGGTTTCTGACCACGCTGTTCGCCCCCGGCGCGGCGCGGGAGGATTATTACACGGTTCTCGCCTTCAATCTGGAAATCGCCCGAACCCGCGAGGTGGTGAGCGAACCGCTCCTCGGCGAGATTCGGCTTCAATGGTGGCGGGATGCGGTAACCGCGGCCTATGCCGACGACGTCCGAACCACCGGCCACCAAGTGCTCGATCCGTTGACCGGATTGATCCGCCGGGCCCGGCTGCCGGAAAGCCTGATCCAAGCCCTGATTGACGGTCGGGGTCCCGATTTGTCCGAAGAGCCGGTTGCGGACGAGGCGGAATTGGAAGCCTACGCCGATGGCACCGCCGGGGCGCTTAACCGGCTGTTGGCGGCTGTGGTGGCCCCCCATTCCGATCCCGGTCTGATTGCTCAAGTGACCGAGGCCGGCATCATCTGGGGGATGACGGGTATACTCCGGCGGGTCGGCTTCGATGCGCGCCAAGGACGCATTCTCCTGCCGACCAGCCTGTTTCGGCGCCACGACGTCGACCCGCACGATCTGTTCGGCGGGCATTTGCCGCCCGGCCTGCGAGCCGGCCTCGGTGAGATGGCGGACGCAATCCGGGCGCGGGCCAATGCTTTCCGGGCAAACCCTCCGCCCCGGAATGGCGCAATTCGCAGCCTGTTCATGCAGGTCAGCCTTGCCAACATGTATATCGGCCGGCTGCGCCGGCTTCGCTATGACGTTTTCGGGTCGGATATCGAGGGCGGCCGGGCGGGCCGTCAGATGCGCCTCGCCTTCAGCGCCCTGTGGGGAGGCTATTAGCCCGGGGCGGCGGCGCATCGTTGTGGTCGGATCGGGCCGCCCAGTCGATGGACATGATGTCCAGTGCCGACACGGCGGGAAAAACCGGTGGGCCGCCGGCGACATAAAGCCGCACCACGCCGTGCTCGGTGTCCGGGAACACATTGCGGCTGTCGTCGAATTTGCGCACCTCCAGGACCGTCATGAGCTTGGTCCTGGTGTTGCGGCTGCGCCAGGCAAAGGTCGGGTTGGCCTGACGCGGTTTGCCGAATGGCGCGATCACCCGCTTCCATTCATCGGTCGGGTTGCCATAGCGTTTCTTGAGGTACGCCAGCACCTTTTCCTGATCGTCCGAACGGAACAGGGCGTGAATGTGGCTGGCCGCGCCCCGGTCATAGCGGGCCAGCGCCCGGGCACCCTGATAAAGGATGGTATTGACCCGGAACGCGCTTTCGACCTCGCCCGGCCAATCGACAGGCACAACGCAAAAGGCCCGCCGGCCCCGCTTGGAGACGCAGGCGTTGGGCTCGCCGGCGCCCTGTGTCGGCTGCGGCTGGCCGATAGCCACCGACTCGCCCAAGGCGAACAAAGCATCCCGGAGCGGCGCTTGGAGCCGCTTGACAGGCTGGGCCGGACGGCCGCGCCGAGAGACGGCGGCGCCGCGCCTGTCATCCCCTTGGTTCAGTTTTGCCGATTGGTCTTGCGCGCGCGCACCCGCGGAATTGCTGGGCCTGGCGCGGTCGACCGGCGGCTGTGGACCGGCCTTTGGCGCATCGTTCCGCGTTTGAGCGGGCTGTTCTTCCTCGTCCCCGCCGCTCCCGAACAGGTTGCGGAATAGCTGACGTACGGAAATCGGCTCGCTGTCGAGTTCGCCCGAAGAGGGCGCGTCCGCCGGTGGAGAGGCGGGCGCCTGCGATTGCGTCTGCGGTTGAATTTGGGGCTGCGGTTGCGGTGCGTTGCCCGTTTCGGCGATTTTGCTCACGGTGGATGCGGGCTCGGTTGCACGCGCCCGGTTGATGGACGCGTCCGACCGCTCCTGCCGCGCCTTGATCAGAAACTGGGCGATGTCCATGAAGCCGCGTTGCAGCGCGATGTCGAGGGCCGTCCGGCCGTTGCCGTCTTTGCGGTTCACGTCGGCGCCGGCCTTCACCGCCGATTTCACACCGGTCAAATTGTTGCCGCGCACCGCGTCGAACAACAGGGGCGCCATGGACTCTTGAGACCGGCCGGCAGGCGCCTGCTGGGCATGAACATGGGAAGCAGGTCCCAGCATGAGTGCCAGGACGAGACCGGCAATAATCCCGCGGCCCGCCCGATACCGTGGCCGAGCAGGTCCGGAAGCCGCTGTGCCGCGTCTATTCACGCCGTTACAACCTCCTGGGGTCTGTACTCGATTAGCGGATTCTCCTTTTTGCGCCCTCTCACCCTGCCCCTGTCCCCGGGAAGGGGCAGGGGACCCACCGAATCTCCCTCTCCCTCTTTGAGGGAGCGGGTCGGGGTGAGGGCGATACGGAAGTTCCCCCTCACCCAGCTACGGCTAGGGCTCGCAGGCTCGCCAAGCCTTCGCATCCCTCTCCCCCTGACGGGGGCGAGGGACCTTGTGCCGCGCCGTCCTCATCGCCGCAATACTCCTATGGCGGCTCAATCGGGTCCGGACCTTAGTTACCTTCCTGGTGTCTTATACGTCATTCGGGTTCCTTTGTTCTCTCCCAATTCCCCATATGTTGGGGGTGTTTCTCTTGGGGGGTGTTTTGGGGAGAATTTAACGGTTTGCGCTAGGCCGCGCGGCGGCTCTCCAACCATTGATCGAGCGCGGCCAGCGCGCGGGCGCTGAGGGCGGCCTTCCGGTCCCGTCCCTTGAGCCGTTTTCCTTGCTCATTTTTGGCTGAAATCGGGGGAAAAAGGCCGAAATTTACATTCATGGGCTGGTATGTTTCGGGATCTCCACCACCGGTGATGTGATTTAAAAGCGCTCCGAGAGCGGTTTCGCTCGGCGGTGGGGTGCTCGTCTCGCCGAGGCTCTCGAATCCGGCGAACCGGCCCGCCAGCAGTCCGACCGCCGCACTTTCGACATACCCCTCGCAGCCGGTGATCTGGCCGGCGAAGCGCAAATGGGGGTGCGATTTGAGCCGGAGGCGCTGGTCCAGCAACCTCGGTCCGTTGATGAAGGTGTTGCGATGAAGCCCGCCGAGGCGGGCGAATTCGGCGTTTTCAAGACCGGGAATGGTCCGGAAAATCCGCTTTTGCTCGCCGTGGATGAGCTTGGTCTGGAAGCCGACCATGTTGTAAAGCGTGCCCAGCGCATTGTCCTGGCGGAGCTGGACCACGGCCTGCGGCTTCCGGTCCGGCTCGCGCGGATTGGTCAGACCCACCGGCTTCAGCGGACCGTATGCGAGCGTCTCCCGGCCCCGCTCCGCCATTACCTCGATGGGCAGGCAGCCCTCGAAATAAGGGGTGTTTTCTTCCCACTCCTTGAAGGCGTGCTTTTCTCCGTCGAGCAGGGCGTCGATGAAGCTCTCATACCGGGCATCGTCGAGCGCGCAATTGATGTAGTCCGCGCCATCTCCCTTGTCGTAACGGGACTGAAACCACGCCTCGTCGAAATCGATGGTGTCCTTGTAGACGATGGGCGCGATGGCGTCGAAGAATGCCAGTTCTTCGGCGCCGGTGATCCTGGCGATGGCCTCGGCGAGAGGCTTGGAGGTCAGCGGGCCGGTCGCGATGATGGTCCGTCCCCAATCCTCCGGCGGCAGCCCGTCGATCTCCTGCCGCCGAATCTCAACCAGGCTCTCAGCCTCCAGCGCGGCCCCCACCGCTTCGCTGAAATGGTTGCGATCGACCGCCAAGGCGCCGCCGGCGGGCAGCTTGTGACGGTCCGCCTCGCGCAAGATCAATGAACCGCAGCGACGCATCTCCTCGTGCAGAAGGCCGACCGCATTGTGCCCGGCATCGTCGGACCGGAATGAGTTGGAGCAGACCAATTCCGCCAACCCGCCGGTCTGGTGGGCATCGGTCTTCTTCACCGGGCGCATTTCGTGCAGCACCACGGGCACGCCAAGGCGGCTCAACTGCCACGCGGCCTCGGAACCGGCGAGGCCGCCACCGACGACGTGAACGGGGTGCGGGTTGGAACCCATGAGGCTCTATCTAAACCCCGGGCCCGGCCCTCGCAACTCCTGGTGCCGGGCTTGCCGCACTCCATGTCATGCCCCAAGATAGCGATTGGACATTTCCAGGGGAGGCAACCCATGATTACGGTCGTCGTGAACTTCAAGCTGCCGGACGGCACCACCCGCGAAAAGGCGTTCGAGAACATGAACAAGGCCGCGGCAAGATTCGAAAACATGCCGGGGCTGATCCGCAAAACCTTCCTGTTCGACGCCGGGCGGGGCCTGGGCGGCGGCGTGTATACCTGGGAGACCCGCGAGGCGGCCGAGGCGGTCTATGCCGAGGGCGGACCCTGGCGGCAGTCGCTGCAGGATCTCTACGGTGTGGTACCGGACTTGTCCTGGTTCGAGACCCCGGTGATCGTCGATAACGCGGCGGGCGAGATCAAGTCGGCTGCCTGATCCCGCGGGCGCGAGCGGCATGTCGGTTTGGGCCGAGACCACCCTCGGCACCTGGGGGCGGGTCCACCGTTCCCGGCTTCGGGCGGCCCGGCCGCTGGAGAGCAACGCCGTCCCGGATCTGGTACGCGCCGAAAACGATCTGGGCGTGGTGATCCACGGCGGCGGCCGGTGTTACGGCGATGCGTCGTTGGATACCGGCGGGCAGGCCATCCTCACCCGATCCCTCAATCGGATCGTTGATTTCGACCGGGCCGCCGGCGAGGTGGTCTGCGAAGCCGGTGTGACGTTCGAGGAACTCTCGTCGGCAATCTTTTCCCATGGCTGGTGCTACCCGGTGTCGTCGGCCACCGCCGCGGTCACCTTGGGCGGCGCGTTCGCCAACGATATTCATTCCAAGAACCACCATCTTCTCGGCGCTTTCGGCGACCATACCAAGTGGGTCGATTTGGTGCTGGCCGGCGGTGAAGTGGTCCGCGCGTCACCGGCGGAGAACACCGATCTGTATTTCGCCAGCCTCGGCGGCATGGGGCTGACCGGCGCCGTTCTTCGAGTGTGTATCCGGTTGATGCCCATCTCGTCCAATAGCGTCGATGCCCGCTACGTTCCCTATCCGGATCTCGACGCCATGCTCGACGCCATCAACGGCGGCCGGGAGACCGAGGAGTTTTTGTTCGGCTGGATCGATGTGTTCGCGCGCGGTTCGGCGCTCGGCCGCGGCATCCTGGAAAGCGGGCGGCTGGCCGCCGCTGACGGGGGATGCGTTCCGCCGCCGAAGCCCCGATCAATTCCCTTTGCGCCGCCGGCCGGTCCGTTTCTTGCTCCGGCTATGCGGCGGGTGGCGCGCCGCCGCTATGAAAAATTGCCGTCGCGCGGTGTCGGGGTGCGTAAGGACCTGTTTTCGTTTCTATTTCCCCTCGATCACATCAAGGGGTTCAACAAGCTCTATGGCCGGTCCGGTTTCTACTCCATTCATGCCGGGTTTCCACCGGCCGCCGAGCGCGCCGGCATTCGGGCCATGCTGGAGGAAATCGCCGCCGCCCAGGCAGGCTCGACCACCGCGGTGGTCAAGCCCATGCGCGGCCCCGGGCGGGGACTGATGTCATTCCCCATCGAAGGAATGGTGCTGGCCGCGGATTTGCCGCGCCGGCGGGACACGCCGCGTCTTCACGACCGGCTTGAGGCGTTGGTGCTGGATCACGGCGGAAGACTTTATGTGGCCAAGGATGCCCTGATGTCGCCCGACGGCTTCGCGCGGATGTTCCCGAATTTGACGGCGTTTCGCGCGGCCCTGGAGCGGTTCGATCCGAACGGCCGGTTTCAGTCCGACCTCGCCCGGCGCCTCAAGATCCGCGGCTGACGGACTACACAAAGCGGACGAATGCCTGCCAGGCGGCCTGGGCGAGAATGAACGGCAGCCAGACGGGTCCACCGAAATACAGGGAAATCCGCGCAGCCCGTCCCAGGGCGGGGGTCGCCGCATTGGGTGCGCAGCGCCAGACGCTGCGAAACAGCCAAACCAGGGTCACGCCGAACGCGCCCACCGTCGGCAGAACGAACAGCGGTTTCCACACCAGGAGGTTCATAATTCCGGTCCCGGGTTCGTAGGGCGAGACCGAAAAAGCGAGATTCAGAAACGCGCTGGCCCCGAAGGCGGGCCAAAACCCATACCACCAGTAAAGCGGACCCGGTTTCTCCTCGCCCGCATAGGCGCGCGCGAAATAGCCTTTCGCGGCCCCGCTCACGACATCAGCCCGGGGACCGCCCGCCGGCGCCTGATCATGGCGTAGAGGATCAGCACGGCGGCGATCAATAGTCCGGAACTAAGGCCCAACGACCAGCGGATGCCGACGAACTCGCCGAACACGCCGATTGTCAGGCCGGAGAACGACATCAGCCCCAGCGCCGACATGTTGTAGAGGCCGATAAATCGGCCGCGGGACTCCACCGGCGCTTCCAATTGAACCAGCGTCTGGAGCATGGCCCCGTAGGAGAAGTGGAAAAATCCGGCAAGGAACAGCAGCGCTGTCGACAGGACAATATCCCGCGACAGTGCAAAGGCGGTCATGAAGCAGCCCCACAGGAACACCAGCACGAAGGCGGTCCGCACCCGGGCCCGGAGGAAGCCGCCGCCCTCCAGAATCACCACCGCCGCGAGGGCCCCCGCCGCATTGGCGGTCAGCAGCATGAAGTACTGGTTCTCGGCCCGCTCCGCGCCCAGTGCTATGGCAAACGCCGGCAACAGGGCCTGGAAGGCAATGCCGACCAATAATGCCGCCACGCCGCCCAGCAGGGTCATATACATGATCCGGGGCAGGGTCTGAACGTGCTTGATGGTCTCGACGATATCCGCCAGGCCCCGGATGGGTTGCCGGGGCGCTTCGTCGGCGGCGCGGAATTTCGGCCCGTAGGGCGCCTTCCACAGCCACAACGTCAGCGGCAAATAGATGGCCGCGTTAACCAGGATACCCAAGGCCGGGCCGAGCCACAGCATCAATGCGCCGCCGACCACCGGTCCCAGCAGGAAGCCGAGGGTCCGGGCGCCGGCGAGCAGGCGGACGCCGCTCTGCAACTGGGCGGCGCCGACGATGTCGTGGATCAAGAGTTGCGCGGCCGGTCCCCAGAGCACGCCTGCGAGCCCGTGGATGATCAGCAGCACGACCGCATGCCATTGTTCCAGGCCGTCGTAGAAGAACAGGACCCCCCACCCGAGGGAGACGAAGATGAACATCCCCATGCCGATCTGAATGATGCGCCGGGGATCGAACCGGTCGCAGAGCGCGCCCGCGGAGATGGAGAACAGCAGGAACGGCACCCAGTGGGAGATCACCGCGAATCCCTGCAGGCCGGGCGAGGCGAATTTGGCGAAGATCACCCAGTAGCTGATCACGTGCTCGATGGAGTCGGCCATCATCGCCAACATGGTGCCGACGAAATAGATGCGGAAGCCCGGATACCGGAGGGCGGCGAAGGATTTCGGCGCCGTCGCCTCCGCGCTGTCGATTGAAGAGGTGTCGGTCATGACCCGGCCCTGATCACTGGTGTCCGGTTAAGATATCTGGACAGGTTGCATGGTGTTGATTCTACTGGTGTCCAAGCGTTTTGCGACGATTTGGACACGAAGTTAGGACCAACACCATGCGGCACCAGAATAACGTTTTTCATGACATCTTGAAGCATGTTCCTTGGGATGCGTCCGCCGGCGTGTTCCGGCCTTCCGCCTTGAGGCGCTGGAGCATCCCCTTCTGGGCGTAGACGACATTCACCTTGATGCCGGTTTGCCTGGTGAATTCATCGAGGAACGGCTGGATCAGGAACGGCTGCCGATAGGAATACAGATTGACTTCCTCCGCGCCGGCGTTTCCCGAGCCGAGCACCGGCAGCATCGCGGCGGCGGCGGCGATGAGAGAGATGGTCTTTTTCATTTTGGTCCTGTCCTTAATGTATTACCCGGTTCAATTTTGCGAACCATTATCAACGACTATCAGACTAAAAACGAAAATGCAAATCATTATCGTTATCATTACCGAATTGGGAATTGTTGACGTGTCCAACGCCGGCGCCCTGATGACGAGGGGCGCTTCACCCTCACCCCGACCCTCTCCCTCAGAGAGGGAGAGGGAGCTTGCCGTGCGTCCCCTCGCTCCCTTCTCAGGGGGTGGGCGCAAGCAGCGGCCGGCTGTCGCCGTTGGCGCCCCGGTCACGCGACGATGGATGACGCCAATCCGGAAGGTACCGGTCGGTCCGGCGCCGGCCTCCGCGGGGTAAAGGGCTTCCCGAGGGCTTCCCGAGGGATCAAGGCCCAGCGAAGCTCTCCATTTGACAGAGTGGCGCCCGGCGTGAGACCCTTTTGCGGTAGGACATCGCTGAAAAGGAGTCGACATGCGCGCGAAGCCAATTACGTCGATTTTCGGAAGCCTCTTCCTCGGGGTTTTGGTGTTCCCGCTCACATCTCATGCCGCACCGCAGATATTGGGCCTGGTCGCCACCAGCGAGCCGACGCCGTTGAACTGCGCGGATGGGGAGTGCCGGGCGGAGTTCTCCGCATTTTGTCTGCAGGAGCATCGGTATGCGCCGCCCAAGGATCATCCGTACCGGACGGCGCGCAACGCCGACCTTGCCGTGATCCTGACCAAGTCCGACGGTTCCGAGATCAAGCTGCCGGGCTCGATTATCAAGCTGGTCAACTCGAAGCGCGGTTTCTCATCCGTGTCCATGGGTATCTCCCAGGCGATCCTGGATGAGACCGGCGCCGTTTCCGCGGCCATCAATGTGGGCGAGTACGTGTCACTGATCCCCGAACCCGAGGCCGGCGACAAGGAGCCGCTTAGCGAAGTGGAGATCGCGCACTTTACCGGCGCGGTCCGCACCCAAGCCGGCGCCGCGCTCGATCCAATGTCCGATGACGCCGTGTTCATGCGGACGGTAACAAAAATTTTCAATAATTTGCCCGTGGACGCGACGCCGTTGACCCACGAGGTGGAGGACACCTGGCGTGCGGCGACGGGTGGGGCATTGCCGGGCGAAGACGCGCAGGATGGTCTCAAGAGGGTGGCCAAGGAATTTCAGTTCTGCGCTCAGATGAATGACTGGGCCGCCGGCCAACCGAATCTGGAGTTGAGCTTCCGCGGCTGTCTGGCGGCTTTGCACGATGAACTTGCCGATGATTTGACCCACCGGGTCTGGAAACAGCAGAAGACCGGCAGTTGAGTTTTTTGTGAGGAGTTGTGCGATGAGGAAATTGCTGGGTGCCGTAGTCGTCGCGGGCGCTATTGCCGGCGCGCAGCACGCGAGCGCCGCGCCGCAGATTCTGGGCATGGTCGCCACCGCCGAGCCCACCAAGTTGATCTGCGCAAACGGCGTCTGTCAGGCTGAGTTCTCGACCATTTGCCTGCAGAAGCATCGCGTCTCGCCGGTTGCCGGCACTGTCTATCATCAGGCCGCGGCGACCCGGCTTGAAATGACGGTCGCCAAGGCCGGCGGCAGTGAAGTGACCGTTCCGTTGGGCGACAGGGCCCGAATTACCGCTCACCGGGAATTCACCTCGGTGATGATCAGTGTTCCGGAGGACCTGATCCGGTCCATGGGCGGTTCCACCGCCAGGATTTCGGTGCCTCGACTGGCGTCTCTGGTGCCGCAAGCCGTGCCTGGCGATATCAGCCCGCTGACCGCGCATGAAATCGCCCAATATACCGGGCCGCTCCGCTCGGCCGCCGAGAACTTCATGCGGGCTGATCCCGACCTGCCGGTGGCGAAATTGCTGAACAGGGTCCTCAACGCGGTCGAGTTCAACGATACGGTCTATATGTCCGATGGATCGGAGATCTGGGCCCGGGTGAAAGACGATGCCGAAGCGCAAACGGCGCCGGCGGCCCGCCAGCGGGTCCAGGCGGTGATCCGCGAATGCACCTCCGATACGCCGAACCGGGCGGTCTGGGGGACCAAGGGCTGCATCGGCCTCCGACACGGCGAAGTGCTGATGAAAACCACCAAGGATGTGTGGAAGGGACTGGGGGCCGGCAGCTAACCGCCGCCCCCCGGCTTTGAGTCAACAAGGACGCCGGCTCCTGCCCGGCGTCCTTCTCTTTGCGGGGTTCTTCACCGGGCTCCGCGCGGGTCCGATCAGGAGGAAAATTCCATGCCCAAAATCTACAACCCGTCCAACGTGCCGCCGCCACAGGCCCCATCCTACAGCCATGCGGCGGAGGTCGGTCCGGGTGAGCGGCTGCTCTACATCGCCGGTCAGGTCGGTGCGGATGCCGACGGCAATGTGCCGGAGGGCATCGAGGCACAGGCCCGCCTGGTCTATCAGCACCTCTTCGGCATTCTCGAGGATGCGGGGATGGGGCCGGAAAACCTGGTTAAGCTGACCACGTTCATGACCGACCCGGATGCCTCGGAAGCCATGCGGGCGGTGCGGACCGAGGTCTTCGGCGCCGTCGCGCCGCCCAATACCTTGGTCTATATCAGCCGGCTGGCGAACCCGGCTTTTCTGATCGAAGTGGAAGCTGTGGCCGCCGGGTAAGGCGATTCGGAGTGAATGCGTCAACTACTGTCATGAAGGCCTAAAAGTAATCGCCACAATGTGGCCTGTGTGCTAGGCAGAACGCGCATTTGCGTTACCGGGGTGAAACAAGGCCGCGATGAGAAAATCGTCGGATGAAGCGGTGCCAAAGACCGAGGATTTGGCCGCCCCAAACAAGGAACTCGAGCTGAAATTCGAGTTCGACCAATCGTTCGCCAACCGGCTTCGCAACGCCGCCTGGCTGCGCGAGTTGCAGACCGGCCGGGCGTCGACCCGGGCGGTCAACGCCACCTATTTCGATACCCCGGACAAGGCTCTGCATCGGCACGGGTTGAGCCTCCGGGTGCGCAAGGAGCGGGGCAGCTATACCCAGACCATCAAGGCGAGCGCCGGGGAGGCGTTCACCCGCAACGAATGGGACCTGAAGATCAACCGGCCGGTGCCGGACCGGGAGTTCATCTACGACAATCCCGAGTTCCGGGCCCAGTTGGGGGACCGGGCCGCCGAGCGTTTCGAGCCCATGTTCGAAACCAGGATCCGCCGCACGACCCGCAATCTGGTGAGCGGCGAAGGAACCGAGATTTCCTGTGACCTCGATGTCGGTGAAATCGCCGGCCGGGACGGCAGCGTTCCGATCACCGAACTTGAACTGGAGCTGAAGTCGGGCGACCCGGCGGTGTTGTTCGAAATTGCCCGGCGGCTGAATGAGAGTTTCCCGGTGCGGCTGGTGAAGCGCTCCAAGTCCGAGCAGGGCTACCAGCTGATTGATGGCGGCAAGCCCCACTGGTACAGACAGATGCCGGTGGAACTGGCCGAAGGCGCAACCGGCGAAGAGGTTCTGGTAGGTTCGCTCACCAAATGCCTTGAGCATCTGGGCGCCAACGAGGATTGCGTTCTCGCGCGGTCTCATGAGGAGGGCGTCCATCAGGCGCGGGTGGCGTTGCGGCGGATGCGCGCCGCGTTCTCCATCTACAAGCCGCTGCTGCCCGATCACCTCCGCCGCGAGCTCGGCGGCCGGCTCAAATGGGCGGCCAATGAATTCGGTCCGGCCCGGGACTGGGACGTATTCGGAATCGAAGTGCTGGGGCCGGTCGCCCGGACCATGCCCGAAGACCCCGGCCTGGCGCTGCTGGCCAAGGAGGTCTTCCATCAGCAGGATTTGGCCTACGCGCGGGCCGGCGCCATGCTGTCGTCGGCGGAATATACCGGGCTCAAAATCGATGTGGTCGATTTCCTCTACGCCCGCCCGTGGCGGATGAGCGTCGAAGGCGAGGCGGGTGTCCAGCTGTTCGCCGACGGCCGCGATTTCGCGGCGCAGGCCCTCAACAAGGCCCACGGCAAGCTGCTCAAGCGGGGCAGGCACTTCGCCAGGATGAGCGCGGCCGAGCGTCACGAACTGCGGATCGACGCCAAGAAGGTGCGGTACGCCGCCGAATTCTTCGCGCCCCTCTACGACGAGGCGAAGGTGACGCCGTTCCTGGCGTCGTTGAAGGCGCTGCAGGACGATCTCGGCGTTCAGAACGACATCGAGGTCGCGCGGGAGTTGGTCAAGAGCCTCACCGACGGCGGCGGCGAGGACAAGGCTCGGCGGCTGCGCCATGCCGGCGGCCTGGTCATCGGCTGGCACGCCCACGCGGCGATCAAGCGGGAGAAACACGCCCTCAAGGCGTGGAAGGGCTACGTGGCCGCCGACCGGTTCTGGGAGTAGGGCCTCAAGCCCCCCTTTGTTCAGCGGCGTTCCACACCACCGGGAAGCGCTCGCTATCGAGCTTGTCCCCGTTGTTGAGTGAGGCCTCGTGCAGCATGTGCGAGGTGCCCGGGCGTTCGTCGTAGCGGACGTCGTCTCCCGTATAACGAACGGCATATCCGCGCCGCGACGTGGTCCGGTGCGTATTGCCGCTGGAGCCGTGAATGATCAGTGAATGGAAGGCCAGCAGGTCGCCGGGCTCCATGTCATAGATGACCAGATCGTAGTCCCCGCGATTGGCGTCGATATCGGGGATCACTTCGTAGTCCGGATTATCGTCGTAGCTATTGATCGCGGTCTTGGCGAAGGGGCGGGGCTGGTACCAGCGGTCCCAATTATGGGAGCCTCGAACATACTCCACCGCGCCGCTTTCGCGGGTTACGGGGTCAAGGGCGATCCAGAAGCTCATCACCTGCCAGCCGGAGATCGCCCAATATGGCTGATCGTTGTGCCAGGGCGTCGGCGCATCGGCGCCCGGTTCTTTGACGAACAGTTGGTCGTAGTAAAGGTTGATTTTCTGCGACTTCAGGAAGGTCGAAGCAAGCGCCGGCAGCTGTGAGCGCAGGCAATAGTCGGCGAAATCCTCGTCCGTCATCCAGAGGTCTTGGTTGCCGTGAAATTTGCCGTCGCCCTCGGCTTTATAGTTGTAGAAATTGGGCCCGGGATTGGCGAGGTCGCGGTCGACGGCGCCGCGCAGGCGCTCAACCATCTTTCCATCAATGGCGCTGCGGAGGCAGGTTACACCGTCGTTTTTGAACTCATCGATCTGGTTTTGGCTTACGGTGAAAGTCATTGCGGTCTCCCATCATTCGCATTCTCTGGTGTGATTTGTATGGAATCGAGCCGCGCGCGTCTGTCATCCTGGAAGAGGACAAGAACTTGACCCAGTCAAACAGCTGCCGTGGGTAAGAAGAAACAGCAAATTTGGGATAACAGCGCCGCCATCGATGCCACTGGCGGCGACGGGTTCGGCGCGTGTTTTGTCACGGCACTCAATCGATTGTGCCACGTAGATCACGGCGGGGTATTCAGTTTCGATGAGAACCTGCGGCCGGTGTTCATTGCCGGTCATAGCGCCACCCGAGCAGGCGTGACGGACGCCGCGAACGCCGATTACCAAGCCGGGGAATATTTCCGTTACGACCCGAACTTGACCCTGGTTGGAGAGGAGAGCGATCAGGGCTCGCCCCTCATCACCCGACAGCGGGCGGAGGATATCAGCGATGCGCGGTACCGCTCGGAGATTTATGACCGGTATGATCTCGCTGAACGCCTGTCACTGATCGATCAGCGCGGCGGGCGATGGCTGGTGGTTAATCTTTACCGGGATACGCCGGTTGGCCCTTTTGCCAAGGCGGACGTCGAGGCGATCCGAACACACGCGACTACAATTTCGGCCATTGCGGCTAAGCACTTGGAGTTGGTCACCCCGACGGTGGAGCGGTCGTCGGAGCGCCCGCAGGTTGCTCAGCTTGAAGATTTGATCGGTCAACTGCGCGGTGCCGACGGAGGGAAGTTGAGCGCCCGCGAAATACAGGTCTCTGCCCGTGCAGTACTTGGGATCACCAGCGAGGGCATCGCCCTCGATCTAGGGGTGAAACCGACAACCGTCGCGACCCTGCGCAAACGAGCCTACGCCAAACTCGGCATCGCCACGGTGCATGAGCTGTTTGCCTTGTGCCTGGGGCGGCGGGATAACGCGCCGCCCATCCGCTAAGCCACCTTAGTTTTCGGCGCTTTTTTCCTTCTTTTCTTCAGGTGCGGCCCCAGGTAGTCGCCGGTGAACGAGCCTTTGGTCTCGGCGACGTCTTCGGGCGTGCCGGCGGCGACGATTTGCCCGCCCTTGTCGCCCCCTTCGGGGCCGAGATCGATGATCCAATCGGCGGTCTTGACGACCTCCAGATTGTGTTCGATGACGATCACCGTGTTCCCCTGATCGACGAGCGCCTGCAAGACCTCGATCAGCTTCTTCACGTCCTCGAAGTGGAGACCGGTGGTCGGCTCGTCGAGGATATAGACCGTCTTGCCGGTGGCGCGGCGCGACAGCTCCTTGGCGAGCTTGACCCGCTGGGCCTCGCCACCCGACAGCGTCGTCGCCTGCTGGCCGATATGGATATAGCCCAATCCCACCCGGTTCAGGGTATCCATCTTGTCGCGGATGGCGGGGACCGCCCTGAAGAACTCCAGTCCTTCCTCGACGGTCATGTCCAGGACGTCGGCGATGGACTTGCCGCGGAAGGCGATCTCCAGGGTCTCCCGGTTATAGCGCTTGCCCTTGCACTGATCGCACTGGACGTAGACGTCGGGAAGGAAGTGCATCTCGATCTTGATAACGCCGTCGCCCCGGCACGCCTCGCAGCGCCCGCCCTTGACGTTGAACGAGAAGCGGCCGGGCTTGTAGCCCCGCTCCTTGGCTTCGGGCAGCCCGGCGAACCAGTCGCGGATCGGCGTGAAGGCGCCCGTATAGGTCGCCGGGTTGGAGCGCGGCGTCCGGCCGATCGGCGATTGGTCGATATCGACGATCTTGTCGATGAACTCGACACCCTTGATGTCATCGTGGGCGCCGGGATGGACCCGGCTGCCGTTCACCCGCCGGGCCAGCGCCTTGTAGAGGGTCTCCACCACCAGGGTCGATTTGCCGCCGCCCGAAACCCCGGTGACGCAGGTGAAGGTGCCCAATGGGAAGGTGGCGTCGATCTTCTGCAGGTTGTTTTCGGTGGCGCCCGTGACGGTGAGCTTCTGACCCTTGTTGCCCGGGCGGCGCTCCTTCGGCACCTCGATCTGGCGGAAGCCGGTGAGGTACTGGCCGGTGAGGCTTTCGGTGCTCGACATGACATCGTCGGGTGTCCCTTGCGCCACCACCTTGCCGCCGTGGATGCCGGCGCCCGGGCCCATGTCGACGATGTGGTCGGCAGCGCGGATGGCATCCTCGTCGTGTTCGACGACGATCACCGAGTTGCCGAGGTCGCGGAGCCGCCGGAGGGTCTCCAACAGCCGGTTGTTGTCCCGCTGGTGGAGGCCGATGGACGGTTCGTCCAGCACGTAGAGCACGCCCGTGAGGCCGGAGCCGATCTGAGAAGCCAGCCGGATGCGCTGGCTTTCGCCGCCGGAGAGGGTGCGGGAGGACCGCGACAGGGTCAGGTATTCAAGACCCACATTCCTGAGGAATCCCAGCCGCTCGTTGATTTCCCGCAATATCCGCCGGGCGATCTCGTTCTGCTTGTCGGTCAGGCGCCGGTGCAGCCCGGCGAACCAGGCTTCGGCCTCGTCGATGGACATGCGGGCGACTTCGCCGATGTGGTTGCCGGCGATCTTCACCGCCAGCGCCTCGGGCTTGAGCCGGAACCCGCCGCAGGTTCCGCACCTTGTGACGGTCTGGAACTTGGAGAGTTCCTCGCGGATCCACGACGAATCCGTCTCCCGCCAGCGCCGCTCCATGTTGGGGATCACGCCCTCGAACGGCTTTTTGATGTCATAGGCGTTCTTGCCGTCATCGTAGGTCAAGGGGATGGCGGTTTTGCCCGATCCGAATAGCAGGCCGTCGCGCGCCTTCTTGGGCAGTTTGGCGAATGAGGTGGTCATCCGCACCTTGTAGTGCTTGGCGAGGCTCTCAAGGGTCTGGCGGTAGTAGGGCGATGAGGATTGGGACCACGGCGCGATGGCGCCTTCTTCCAGGCTCAGGCGCTCGTCGGGCACCACAAGGTCGGGGTCGATATACATCTCCGTGCCGAGCCCGTCGCAGGCCGGACACGCCCCGAAGGGGTTGTTGAACGAAAACAGCCGGGGCTCGATCTCGTCGATGGTGAACCCTGACACCGGGCAGGCGAACTTGGCGGAGAACGTGATGCGCTCGCCCGAGGTTGCGTCCTCGGCGAAAGCCAGCCCGTCGGCCAGTTCCAAGGCGGTCTCGAAGCTGTCGGCCAAGCGTTGCTCAAGACCTTCGCGGACCACCACCCGGTCAACCACCGCCTCGATATCGTGCTTGAAGTTTTTTTCGAGGGTGGGCGCTTCGTCGATCTCGTAATGCCCGCCGTCGATCTTCACACGCTGGAAGCCTTTCTTGGCGAGTTCCTGAATTTCCTTCCGGTACTCGCCCTTGCGGCCCCGGACGATCGGCGCCAGCAGATACAGCCGCGTCCCTTTCTCCATCTCCATCACCCGGTCGACCATCTGGGAAACGGTCTGAGCCTCGATCGGGAGGCCGGTGGCCGGCGAGAAGGGGATGCCGATGCGGGCGAACATCAGCCGCATGTAATCGTAGATCTCGGTTACCGTGCCGACGGTGGAGCGAGGGTTCCGCGACGTGGTCTTCTGCTCGATGGAGATGGCGGGCGAGAGGCCCTCGATGGAATCCACATCCGGCTTCTGCATCAGTTCCAGGAACTGGCGCGCATAGGCCGACAGGCTCTCGACATAGCGGCGCTGTCCCTCGGCATAGACGGTATCAAAGGCAAGCGATGATTTGCCGGAGCCGGATAACCCGGTAATCACGGTCAGGGCATCGCGGGGGATGGTCACATCCACGTTTGCGAGGTTGTGTTCCCGGGCGCCGCGCACCACGATGGTACGCGAATCCTGCTCGTTGGCCCCCTCCGGTGCGTTGTCTTTCGGCATGGCGGTTATATAAGCCGCCGAGGCGGGGCATGGCGAGTCTTGATCCCAATTTTCGTTGCCTTTTGGGGAGGAAAAATCACGTGTCCGTCACCATAGAACGCCACCGCCCCGAATTCCTGCACAACAAGCCCCACTTCACCAATCTGGTGACGTCCAAGGGGGGCACCGCCGTTCACCTGTCGGGCCTTGTCGCCTCCACCAAGGACGGTGAACTGGTCGGTGCCGGCGATTTGGCGGCGCAGATGGCTTACATCTACGGCACCATCAAAGACTCGCTCGCGCTTGTCGGTGCGATGCCCGCCGATGTGGTCCGTCAGCGCATCTTCATCGTCGGGCTGCAACTCGATCACCGGCCGGTCATCATGAAGGCCATGACGGACTTTTATGGGGACGACGGCTCCACCTCATCCACCTGTGTCGGCGTTGAGGCGCTGCTGGTGGAAGGCGCGCTGGTGGAAATCGACATTACCGCGGTGGTTGACGGCTAGGGTCTGTACTCAATTAGGGGATTCTCCTTTTTGCGCCCTCTCACCCTGCCCTTCTCCCCCTGACGGTGACGAGGGAGTTCGATGCGGCAGCGCAACCACTCCCTCTCCCTCTCTGAGGGAGAGGGCCGGGGTGAGGGTGATATGGAAATTCCCCCTCACCCAGCTACGGCTATGGCTCGCAGGCTCGCCAAGCCTTCGCATCCCTCTCCCCCTGACGGGGGCGAGGGACCTTGTGCCGCGCCGTCCGCAGCGACGCAACACTCCTATGGTGGCTCAATTGAGTCCCGACCCTAGAGCAGTTTCCGGCCAAGTTGAAAGCGGCATCATAGTCAACGAGCCGGCTTCAACGCCTCCGCCCTGAGGGCGTAAAGCGCGAGGAGCAGGGGCACCGCGGCGGCGCTGAAAAACAGCGGGCCGAACCCCCAGGCGCCGATCACCAGCCCGGCGATAAACGGGCCGATGGTCTGGGCGAAACGCAGGGAAACCGCGATGCCGCCGCCGAAGGTGGCCCGCAAATCCTCGGGCGCGTTCTCCAGCATCATGATCTGCAGCGCCGGACGGACGATCCCGAACGCCCCGCCGTAACACAGGGCGGCAATCATCACCGACCAGTCGTTGGGCAGCAACGGGACGACGGCGAGGCCCGCAGACTGGACCAGGAAGGCGCTGAAGATCAGCCAGCGGGGCGGGACGGTGCGCATCAGCCAGGTGATCCGGGACGACATGATAGCGCCGGAGACCGACCGCACGCCGACGATGATGCCGATGATCAACGAGCCGGTGGCGAAGTTGTTGGCGAGGAAGGTTGGGATGTAGGTCACAAATACCCCGAAACCGACCAGGATGAAGCCGCCGGTCATGCCCATAAGCTCGAGCGCCCGCCGGTCGGTAATGTTGCGCCAGGCATGACCGAGCAGCGCCGTACCGCCGGGCGCCGGGGTGTTGTCGCCGGGCTTCATGATGACAAGCCCGAACAGCGCCAGCGGGATGGTCAGGAAGCTCGCCAGGTAGGGCACGTCCCAGGCGATGAGCGCCAGGGCGCCGCCGATCACCGGCAGCACGCCGGCACCAACATTCTGCAGGAAGCTGATATTGGCCAGCACCCGGATTCGGTCTTCGCTCTGGAAGTAGTCGCCGACCAGGCCGAGGGCGATGCCGGACAGGCCGCTGGCCCCGAGCCCCTGGATGAAGCGCAGCCACAACAGGGTTTCGAAATTCTCCGCCGTGAAGGCGAAGCCGCCGGCGGTGAACAGTACCAGGCTCGGCACCACGACCCATTTCTTGGAGAACCGGTCGGCGACCAGGCTGAGCAGCGGTACGAAGACCAGAGCCGGCAGAGAGTAGACCGCCATGATCAGGCCGATATCCGCATCCGCCACGCCAAGCGCTTGCTGCACGGCCGGCAGGGACGGGGTGATGATCGGCATGCCGAGCTGCGTCATCAGGGTCGAGCCGATAATCAGCGCGAAGTACCGGTTCCAGATGTTCGGCAGTTTCCCCCGCATGGCCTCTGCATAGCGGCTGGGTGCGGTCTCACAAGCAGTTTATGTTACCGGCACCCGTCTTGACCTCCGAGCCGCCCGGCGCGAACATGGGCGGCTTCACGGCGAAATCATTGGTTAGGGGACAAGTTAATGGCCGACGGCGATTTCAGAGCGATGGATCCGGGTGAGCTGGTGAAGGTTTTCGCCGATCTGCCCTATCCGGAGAAACGCAAGGCGTGGATCGCGATCTCCGATCTCACCGAAGAGGAATTCGACGCCAAGATGGCGTGGCAAAAGGCGCGCCGCGAAAACGTGCCCGGCGTCGGCGACGAAGCGCCTGCCTTCACCCTCGACGTGCTCGATCCGGAAAAGGGCCGTACCGGCGAGACGGTGAGCCTCGAATCCTTGCGCGGCAAGCCGGTGGCGCTGATCTTCGGCTCCTATACGTGACCGCCCTATCGCGGTTGGGCCGTGCGCCTCAACGAGATTTACGACCAGTACAAGGACGATGTGCAGTTCCTGTGCATTTACATTCGCGAAGCCCATGCCGATGACGGCTGGCGCTCGCCGAAGAACCAGCAGGAAGGCATCGTCTACAAGGAACCGGTCACCGACGACGAACGCACCGAGGTGGCGAGCGTCTGCCAGCACATGCTCGACCTCAAGATGCCCATGCTGATCGACGACATCGGCAACACGGTGGAAGAGCGGTACATCGCCATCCCCATGCGGCTGTTCCTTGTCGGCGCTGACGGCAAGCTTGCCTATGTGGGCGGCGAGGGACCGAGGGACTTCAAGCCCGACGAGTTCGCCGACGCCATCGGGGCCCATTTGAAAGCTTAGCGGATGAACGAGATCGAGAACGCCGCCTACGTGTCCGTCGGCCGGGCCAGCGGGTTTACCGGTCTCGCCATCTTCTGCCTGATATTCGGGCTCTCGTTCGATCCGGCCTTCGCCGCCCAGGTGGGCGGCATGGCCAGCCTGATCTTCGCCTTCATTCTGGTGTGGTACGCGCTTCGCGCCCGCACCCGTCCCTACAAGAAGACCGAGGTGTGGCTGATCCTCAAGAAGGAGTTCCGCCCGCAGGCCGAGATCGCTCAGCAGGTTATCGGGGTTGCGCTCCGGGAGACCTATTACTGGTTCGCCAAACAGGCGGCGACAATCGCCTTCGTGCTGCTGGTGATCGCGCTGTTCCTGAAGGTGGCGTTTGTCTATGGCGGGTTGGACGTCCTGCCGGGCGCGTCGGTCTATGGTCCGGGCCCGGGCATCGTCGCGGATGCCCCCGCCACGGGTATCGGCACCGGCGTTGGGACATCCAAGCACGGCATCTTTCCCTGAGTTGAGATTGATCCGCCTTTCGACCCTCACCTTGATCCTCTCCCTGCCAGGGAGAGGAGATTCCATATTTCCCTCTCCCGTTGGGGGAGCGGGGTGCAAAACAGACCATCGGTGAACCATGACCACCATCGCCACCATCGGCTATGAGGGCGCGAGCATCTCCGAGTTCGTCGCCGCCCTTAAACGGGGCGGGGTGAGTGTGCTGGTGGATGTCCGGGACGTGCCCTGGTCCCGCAAGCCCGACTTCTGCAAATACCCCTTGAGCGCCGCGCTCAACGAGGCGGGGATCGAGTACACGCATCTGCAGGCTTTGGGGAACCCGGAAGACGGGCGGGACGCGGCCAAGTCGGGCGACCTGGACCTCTACCGCTCCATCTACGCAAGTCAGCTTGCAAGTGAGCCGGCGGCGGCGGCGCTGGCCGAGGTGACGGCGCTCGCCGCCAAAGGATTGCCGTGCCTGATGTGTCTGGAACGGGACCCCAAGAGCTGTCACCGCAACATGATCGCTGAAACCCTCGAGTTGCGCGGCCTCGCCATCCGCCACCTGTCGGTTCAGCCCGACCTGTTTATCGGGATCTAACCCGAAGGCTCATTCCGCTCCTGGGGATGCCCCTCGGATCGGGGCGCGTCGTCGCAGATCTCGTACCAATGGGGTTTCTCGGAAACGAACTCGTGAAACTGGTTGGTGAGGCTGAACTCACCGTCGAGCGCGTTCGCCGCGATGGGAAAGGTGTCCGCATCGGCGAGAATCTCCCCGAGCGACGTGCCGCAGATTTTACAGAAGCATCTACCGTACTTGTACGGTGCCGGCGGCTGGTGGGTGGCCACGTGTTCCTTCCCCTGGACCCAGGTGAGGGAATCTTTTTCGATGAAGACCACGGTGCCGGCGCCGGCCTTCCGGCACCGCGAGCAATGACAGGTGCCCATCACCGTCGGCTCCGGCGACAACTCGAATTTGACCGCGCCGCACAGACAACTGCCCTGGACCATCTAATCCCTTCTCCTGACATAAAGAAACCTGCTATAAGAACATTACATGAACATATTGGCGGCATCAATGCCGGCGTGATGAAAGACCGGTTGCCAGAATAGGGGTGAACCCCCGGGGGAATCGGGGTACATAACCCAGGAGAAACCAATGACCGAAATTCCACGACTACCTGAAGGGGGCGGAGAATATGGCCGGCAGCGTTAACAAAGTCATTTTGATCGGAAACCTTGGCCGTGATCCCGAGGTCCGCTTCTCCCAGGACGGCAATAAGATCGTCAACATGTCGGTGGCCACCTCCGAGACCTGGAACGACCGCGCCTCCGGCGAGCGCCGGGAAAGGACCGAGTGGCACCGGATTGTGGTATTCAACGACCGAATTGCCGACGTGGCCGAAAAGTACCTGAAAAAGGGCTCCAAGGTGTATATCGAGGGCCAGCTCCAGACCCGCAAATGGCAAGGCCAGGACGGTCAGGACAAGTACACCACCGAGGTCGTGCTGGGCCGCTTTCGGGGCGAGCTCACCATGCTGGATACCCGCGGCGGAGGCGGCGGAGGCGGCGGCGGGGGTGGCGACTACGGCGGAGGCGGTGGCGATACCGGAGCCGAGCCCGACTATGCGGCGCCCGGCGGCGGCGGTGCCGACGACCTCGACGACGACATACCGTTCTAGGCCGCTCTAGGCCGTTCCAACCACGTCTTGGAGACCCAATTGCCGGATCTGACCGACGTCCTGGTAAACCTCAACATCGTCGGCTCCGTGGAGGACGGAGAGATCGATCTCGCCGACGTGGCGCTGATGCTGGGAGCGCTCGATCACCCGGACAAGCGGGTCGAACAGTACCGGGACCATCTGGCCGAGCTGGCGGGCAACGCCAATGCGGTGAAGGCGCAGGCAACCGACGTCCACGACCGGGCCGCGGTGCTCCATGACGTCGTGTTCGCCGACGGCGGCTACCTGGGGGACACCGAGACCTATGACGACACGGATAACGCCAACCTGATGCGGGTGATCGACCGGCGCCGCGGCATTCCCGTGTCGCTGGGGATCATCCTCATTCACGTCGCCCGCTCGCTGCGGTGGGAGATCGCCGGGATTAATTTCCCCGGTCACTTCCTGCTTCGGCTGCAGGCACAAGGCGAGTCGGCGATCATCGATCCCTTTGACGGCGCCCGGATGCTGCAGATGAGCGAGCTCAAGCGGCTGCTGAAGGACGTCTATGGGACCGATCTGCCGATGAAGCCCGAATTCGTTCGTTCGGTGGGCAACCGGGACATTCTCTTGCGCTTGCAGAACAACATAAAGACTCGGGCCTTGCAGCAGAGTGACACGCCCCGCGCCGTCGAGGTGCTGCGGCGCATGGCCCTGATCGCCCCGGGCCATGGCGAGATCATCATCGAGCTCGCCGCGCTCGAGGCCGGTCAGGGAAATCTCAAGTCGGCGGTGATGGTGCTTGAGGACTACATCGCACTGGGCGGCGCGGCGCTCAACGACCGGGACGCCGAACGTATGCTGGATGAGCTGAAACGCGGGCTCAACTAGTGCAGCTTCACTATTTGGAGGCCGGTGAGGGACACGGGGTCCTCATCCTCCACGGGCTGTTCGGTCAGGCGCGGAACTGGGCCGCCGTCACCAAGGGCCTCGCGGAAGACTACCGGCTTGTCAGCATCGATCTCCCCAATCACGGCCGTTCGCCCTGGACCGAGGATGTGAGCTACCCCTCGGTGGCCGCCAACGTCGCCGAGTTCATGACAAGACACAAGCTCAAGGGGGCGACAGTGGTCGGCCACTCCATGGGCGGCAAGGTGGCCATGGCGCTGGCGCTGACCCGGCCCGATCTGGTCGGCGGGCTGGTGGTGGTTGATATCGCGCCGGTCCCCTACGCCCACGGCATCCAGCATCATATGGAGGCGATGCAGGCATTGCCCCTCGAACTGGTGACCAGCCGCGAGAGCGCCGATGAGATGCTGGCCGGCGGGGTGGACGATCCGGTGGTCCGGGCGCTGCTGCTCTCCAATCTCGCCCGCGTCGGGGACGGCTTTGCCTGGCGGATCAACCTGGACGGCCTGCACGATGGGGTCGACGTGATCCACAGTTTCCCGGACATGGACGGTGCGCAATATGAGGGCCGAACGCTGTTCGTCGCCGGCGAGACCTCGGACTTCATCGAGAGAGAGCACAAGGAGCTGATCGGCTCCCTGTTCCCAAAGGCCGAGCACGCGGTGGTCAAAGGCGCCGGCCACTGGGTGCACGCGGACAAACCCAAAGAGACCATCGATGTGCTGCGGAAGTTCCTGGCGGGGTAGTTATTTCGGCGGCAGGGAGCGGGCGAAGGCATAGCCCCGTTCGATCCACGCCTTGAGGTCCATCTCGTCCTCGAAGGCCGGGGGGGCCACTTCAACCCAGCCGGTCATGGGCCGGCCGGTGATGTCGAACTCCTTGACGTGATCTTCGGCGAGGGCGGCTTCGTATGCGCCGGGGCCGACGCGGACGATCATGTTATCCCGGTTGACGCCGCAGGCGATGTTGCCATGACAGAAGAAGGCGATACCGCCGAACATCTTCTTCTCGTCATGTGCAGGGTCGCCGGGGATGATGGCGCGCATGCGCTCCGCCAGATGTTCGTCAAAAGCCATCGGCCGAGTGTAGCGGGTATGGGTGTGCGGCGCTATTCCGCGGGTGCCGCAATGCGCTCCCGCCGGCGGGTAAGGGCCAGCCAGGTGACCGCGGCCATGGCGATAACGATCATCGGCAGGGCCAGAATGTTGACCCAATTCCAGCCCAGCAACTGGTAGACCGCGCCCGAGACCAGGGACGAGAAGGCGACGCCGGTAAAGACGATGAAATCGTTGGTCCCCTGGAGCTTGGCGCGTTCCGACGGCGTATCGATTTCGGTGAGCAGGGTGGTGCTGCCGGTAAAGGCGAAGTTCCAGCCGCATCCGAGGAGGAACAGGCTGACCCAGAAATGCCAGAACTCGACGCCCAGCAGCGCAACGACCACCGAACCGGTGAGAAGAGCAAAGCCCACGGTAATGATCTGCAGGGTGCCGAACCGCCTGATCAACGAACCGGTCACGAAGCCCGGCGCGAACATGCCGACCACGTGCCAGGAAATGACCAGTGCGACGTCGCCGTCGCCGAAGGAATAGCCGTACTGCATGGAGATGGGGGTCACGGTCATCAGGAAATTCATCACGATGTACGTGGACGTGGCGGCGATGACGGCGGCGGTGACTACCGGTGTCTTAAAAATCTCGAGGAGCGGGCGGCCGGGATCGTCGAACTCGGCCTTGGTGAGTCTGGGAATATCTATTCCCAGCACCACCAGTCCGGAGAGCAGGGTGGAGCCCGCGAGAATGAGGAACGATCCGGCAAAGGCGGAACCGTCGATCCAATCCTTGCCGATAATCGCCGAATAGGGGCCGGTGAAGGCACCCATGACCCCGGCGGCGAGCACCAGGGCGATGGCCGTCGCCTTGAAGTCGGTACTGGCGACGTCGGCGGCGGCGAACCGGTATTGCTGCGCGAACCCGGAGTAGATGCCGAACAGGAAGATTGATGCGTTGAAAAGCAGGAACTGCACTTCGATGATGGCGAGGGCGCCCAAAAGCGCACCGCCGGTGCCGATCAGCGAGCCGACGACAAACCCGGCCTTGCGGCCGATGCGCCGCATCAGTAGTGCCGAGGGCAGTGTCCCCGCGGCTGTGCCGACCAGCATCATAGTGAGCGGAATAGTGACCAGCACGCCGGCGTCGAATACGCCTTCGGACACCAGTCCGGAAGCGAGGAATGTCAGGCCCCGGCCGGTGTTGAACAGGACCTGGCAAAGGCCGAGAATGCCGACGTTTTTCTTCTCTCGGGATAGTCGCACCCCGGTGCTTTACGGGAGCCGGAAGTCCCCTGCAAGCGCTTTCCCGCGGCCCGGTCCATGTTGTCCGATTCGGTCAAATTGGAATGATTTTCGCCCTTCGGGACGGTCCCAGCCGGTCATCGCCGGTCCAATCCCGTCCCGTTTAAATTTTGTTCATATTATCAATAGGTTGCATGAAATTTTTAGGCCCCAAAATAAGCCTTGTTCAGTTGTTGTGAGCGGCCGGTTTTGCTATAAATGTTTGATGAATTTCCACCTCCGCCGGCCCAGCGGCGAACCCAAAAAATCGAATAGGATCAGCGCCATTGACTGCGCCGCCTGACACACCGGAAGGTAATGGCGGCGGCTTGCCGCCCGACGACGAGCCGCCCGAGAGTTCCGGCCCCGATGAGCCGTTCGATCGCGACATAAAACCGGTCGCCATCGAAGACGAGATGCGCTCGTCTTACCTCGATTACGCCATGAGCGTGATCGTCAGCCGGGCGCTGCCCGATGTTCGCGACGGTCTGAAGCCGGTCCACCGCCGGATTCTTTATGCCATGAAGGAGGGCGGTTACGACTACAACCGGCCGTTCCGCAAGTCAGCCCGAATCGTCGGCGACGTAATGGGTAAATACCATCCGCACGGTGATTCGGCGATCTACGATGCGCTGGTTCGCATGGCCCAGGATTTCTCCATGCGCCTGCCGCTCATAGAAGGGCAGGGCAATTTCGGCTCCATGGACGGCGACCGGGCGGCGGCCATGCGCTACACCGAAGCCCGGCTGGCGCGTTCGGCGCACCATCTGCTGGAGGACATCGACAGGGATACGGTCGATTTCCAGCCCAACTACGATGACAGCGTCCACGAACCGTCGGTGCTGCCGGCGGAGTTCCCGAACCTCCTGGTCAACGGCGCGGGCGGCATTGCCGTCGGCATGGCGACCAACATTCCGCCGCACAATCTCGGCGAAGTCATCGATGCATGCCGTGCGCTGATCGACGACCCGGAACTCACCATTGCCGAGCTGATCGAAAACTATGTGCAAGGTCCCGATTTTCCGACCGGCGGCGTGATACTGGGCCGCAACGGCATCCAACAGGCCTTCGCGACCGGCCGGGGTTCGGTGGTCATCCGGGGCAAGGCGGAGATCGAGCCGATGGCCAAGGACCGCGAAGCCATCATAATCTCCGAGGTTCCCTACCAGGTGAACAAGGCCCGGATGATCGAGATTATCGCCGAAGCGGTACGGGACAAGAAGATCGAGGGAATTTCGGATCTCCGTGACGAATCCGACCGGCACGGCGTGCGGGTGGTGGTCGAAGTCAAGCGCGATGCCATGGCCGAGGTCGTGCTCAACCAGCTCTATTCCTTCACGCCGCTGAAGACCAGCTTCGGCGTGAACATGCTGGCGCTGAACGGCGGCAAGCCCGAAATGCTGGATCTCAAGCAGATTCTTCAGGCGTTCATCGATTTCCGTGAGGAAGTCATTACCCGCCGGACCGCGTTTGAGCTCGGCAAGGCACGGGAGCGAGCCCACGTCATGGCCGGCTTGGCGGTCGCGGTCGCCAACCTGGATCCGGTAATCGCGCTGATCCGCAAGGCCAAGGACGGGCAGGGCGCGCGCGAAAAACTGATGGCGACGCCGTGGCCCGCGGGCGACGTCGCGCCTCTGATCGCGCTCATCGACGAGCCGGACCGCAAGGTTTCGGAAGACGGGACGTACATGCTCTCCGAGGAACAGGCCAAGGCCATTTTGGAGATGCGCCTCCAACGCCTGACCGGCCTGGAGCGGGGCAAGATCGCCGATGATCTCAGGGAAATCTGCGCCAAGATCACCGAGTATCTGGAGATTTTGGCGTCGAAGGAGAAATTGTTCGGCATCCTTCGCGACGAACTGCTGGAAATGAAGGAGCGGTTTGGCACCCCGCGGCGGACGGTCATCGAGGAAGCGGAATTCGAGACCGACATCGAAGACCTGATCCAGCGCGAGGATATGGTCATCACCGTGTCGAACACGGGCTATATCAAGCGGGTGCCGCTCTCGACCTATCGGGCGCAAAACCGGGGCGGCAGGGGACGTGCCGGTATGAGTACCCGGGAGGAGGATTTCGTCTCCCAGGTCTTTGTCGCCAATACCCATCAGCCGGTATTGTTCTTTTCGTCGACCGGCATCGCCTACAAGCTCAAGGTCTACAAACTGCCCCAAGGCAGTCCGCAGTCCCGCGGCAAGGCGTTGGTGAACGTCCTGCCCTTGGATGAGGGCGAAACAATTTCGACGGTGATGCCGTTGCCCGAAGACGAGGAGACGTGGGAAAACCTCTTCGCCGTCTTCGCAACCGCGTCGGGTAATGTGCGGCGCAACCGCTTGAGCGATTTCACCAATGTAATGGCCAACGGCAAAATCGCCATGAAGTTCGAGAACGGCCATGAAGGAGACCGGCTGATCCGGGTTCGTACCTTCAGCAAGGACGAGGATGTCTTCGTGGCCACCCGCGGCGGCAAGTGCATCCGTTTTCCGGTAACCGACCTTCGCGTGTTTTCAGGCCGCACCTCGACAGGCGTCCGGGGCATTCGTCTCGCCGGCGGGGACGAGGTGATCTCCATGTCCGGCCTTAAGCATATCGAGGTCGGGGTGGCGGTTAGGGAAGAATACCTGAAGTCGGTCAATGCCAAACGGCGTCTGGCGAGCGGCGACTACACCGACCGGGCCGAAGACAAGGCCCACGACGAAGAGCTGGCCGCCAAGCTGGAGGCGCCCGAGTACCAGGAGATGGCCGCCGGGGAAGAGTTCATTCTTACCGTGACCGAGGATGGCTTTGGCAAACGCTCTTCGGCCTATGATTATCGGATATCGGGCCGCGGCGGCAAGGGCATCGACAGTATGGATTTGAAGCGCGGCAAGGTTTCGAGCACGCAGGTGGTGGCGACCCTGCCGGTGATCGGGGACGATCAGTTGGTGATGGTTTCCGATGGCGGGCAACTCATCCGGATGCCCATCGACGGCATCAGCTTTACCGGCCGGACGGCGCGCGGCGTCACCTGCTTCAGGGTTGGCGAGGATGAGCGCGTGGTTTCGGTCTCTCGAATTCGCGATGTCGACGGCGATGAAGAGGAGGCTGAAAATGCCGCTATTCCCGAACCGGCAGAGGACGAGCCGGCCCCGGCAGGAGAGTAGGCGAATGGCGGATAGAACCGGCGTATATCCCGGAACCTTTGATCCGATCACCCATGGTCATCAGGACATCATCAGCCGGGCGACCCGGGTGGTGGATCACCTGATCGTCGGCGTCGCCGTCAACGCGGGCAAAGGACCGCTGTTCTTGCTCGATGAGCGGGTCGCCATGGTCGAGGCTGAAGTTGCGGAGGTGGATACCAACGGCGCCCGTGTCGAGGTCCGGCCCATGGAAGGGCTGCTGATGCATTTCGCCGAGGAGTGCGGCGCATCCTTGATCGTGCGGGGTCTGAGGGCGGTATCCGATTTCGAATATGAGTTTCAGATGGTCGGCATGAACGCACGGCTCAATGACGGCATCGAAACCGTGTTTCTCATGGCCTCGGAAAACCATCAATTCATCTCCTCCCGGCTGGTGAAGGAAATCGGCATACTGGGCGGCGACATCGAACCGTTCCTCTCGCCCCGTGTGGTCGAACGGATGAACGAGAAGCTCGCGGACAATCCGGCCGCGGAGTAAGGTCCCCGACACCTAACCCGACACCGAACTCGACGCCGTGGACCGCCCATGCGACTAGCCACCTTCCTGCACCGAGACGGGGATGCCCGGGCCGGCGTTCTGCTCGAAGACGACACCCGGATCGTCGATCTGTTCGCCGCCAGACCCGAACCCCGTTTCGGTTCCATGCAGGCCCTGATCGAGGGCGGGCCGGAGGCATTGGACGCCGCCCGGGAGGTCATGGAAAACCCACCGTCCATCGCGGTCCATATGACGGAAGGGGCCAAGCTTCTGACGCCCTTGCCGGCGCCGCCGCAAATCCGGGACTGCCTGTGTTTCGAGGAACACTTGAAGCAGGCCTACGATGTCCTGCGCAGGAACCGGGCGGCCATGGAGCCGGACCCGGAAGCGGCGCTAAAGGAGTTCGAGGCCAAGGGGCTCTTTCGCATTCCCGAGGTGTGGTACCGGCAGCCCATCTACTACAAGGCCAACCGCCTTGCCGTCGTCGGCCCGGGGGAGGACGTGATCTGGCCCGATTATGCCGAGGTGATGGATTACGAGCTCGAATTCGGATTTTTCATCGGCAAGGGGGGACGGGACATTCCCGTGGACAAGGCCCGGGAGCACATTTTCGGGTACGCCATCTTCAATGACATATCGGCCCGTGATGCCCAGGCGGTCGAGATGCCGGGCGGACTTGGGCCCGGCAAGGGCAAGGACTTCGACACCGGCAACGTCATCGGCCCCTGTATCGTGACCGCCGACGAACTGGATCCCTACGACTGCACCATGATTGCCCGCATCAACGGGGAGGAGTGGTCGCGCGGACATTCGAGCTCGATCCACTGGACCTTCGAGGATTTGATCGCCCACATTTCCCGCTCCGAAACCCTGTATCCCGGTGAATTCATCGCGTCGGGAACGGTTGGCGGCGGCAGCGGTCTGGAACAGGAGCGTTACCTCTCCGACGGCGATGTCATGGAGTTGGAGGTCGAGGGGATCGGCATTTTGCGCAACCGGATCATCAGAAAATAGGGAGGGCTTATGGTTGAGAAGATCAGGCGGGTGATCACCGGCCACGACGAGAACGGAAAGTCGGTGTTCATCGTTGATGGTGATGCGACGGCGGTGAAGGAAATGGAGTCGATGCCGGGTCTGGCGTTGACCGACATCTGGCAAACCGATGGCGCGCCGGCGGGCAATGCGGGGAACGCCGATGCCGCCGACCGGCCGGTGGTGCTTGAGCCTCCCGCGAACGGCACCATTTTCCGTGTTGTGGAGTTTCCGCCGGACAGCCAGTGGCGCGACCGCGCTGATGCCAGGGATGCCTTCGGATCAATTGGGGCGGACCACGCCACGGACGATGCCAGCGACGATCCGATGATGCACAAAACGGCGACCGTCGATTACCTGCTGGTTCTCAAAGGGGAAATTTGGGCGATTCTCGATGACAGCGAGGTGTGTCTCAAACAAGGCGATGTGATGGTCCAGCGGGGCACAAACCATTCGTGGAGCGTCCGGACCGACGAGCCATGCCTGCTGGCCGCCATTCTGGTGAGCGCCGAACCCGTCTGAGGGAGCCTGCGGCTGATGAATCTGGCTCGGTACCTGATGGATTCGGCCACCCGGCAACCAGGCGCGCCGGCCCTGGCGCGGGGACGGGATGTCGTTGCAACCTATTCCGAACATGCTGAATGTTCGGCTCGGATTGCCGGCGCATTGGCGGCGGATTTTGGTATCGCGCCCGGCGACCGGGTGGCCATGGCCATGGCCAACGCGCCCGAATATTCCGAAATACTGTTTGCCGTCTGGCATGCAGGCGCCGTTGCGGTACCGGTGAACGCCAAGCTGCACCCAAAAGAGGTGGCGTGGATCGTCGATAACGCCGGGGCGAAAATCTGCTTTGCCGGAGCCGGCCTTGCCGCCGGCCTCGAGGAAGTTCGCGGGGAAATGACGGGCCTCGAACGCGTTCTTCGCGCCGGCGGGGAGACGTTGGCAATGCTCCGCGAGGCCGGGTCGGCGCCCCTCGTGGACCGTCGCGCCGAAGACCTTGCGTGGTTGTTCTACACGTCGGGCACCACCGGCCGGCCAAAAGGGGCCATGCTGTCCCACGGCAATCTGCGGGCGATGACGGCTTCGTATTTCGCCTGCGTCGATGATGTCGCATCCGGCGATTGCATCATTCATGCGGCTCCGATGTCGCATGGGTCCGGTCTCTATCTCGTGCCGCACGTTGCCCATGGGGCGGCACAGGTCATTCCACCTTCGGGCGGGTTTGACCCGGCGGAGGTTTTCGATCTGTTATCGGCTTGGCGGGGCGCGACGCTTTTCTTCGCGCCGACCATGGTCACCCGGCTTGTGGCCGCGCCGGAACTGGCGGACGCCGATCTATCCGGTCTCAAGACCATCGTTTATGGCGGCGCGCCGATGTACGCCGGGGACTGTCAGCGGGCGCTCGCGGCCTTGGGGCCGAAGCTGGTTCAGATTTATGGCCAGGGTGAAGCGCCGATGACCATCACGGTACTTGACCGGGCGTCGCACATGGAGGCCGAAAATCCGCGTTATTTGCAACGTCTCGGCTCCGTCGGGCGGGCGCAGACCGGTGTCGAAGTCAGGGTGGCGGACGCCGGAGACAATACCCTGCCGGCGGGGGACATCGGCGAGGTTCGGGTGCGGGGCGATGTCGTCATGTCGGGCTACTGGCGGAACCCCGATGCAACCGCCCAGGCTCTGAAGGACGGCTGGCTGCATACGGGCGATCTCGGCATTCTCGACGATGGCGGCTATCTCACCCTGAAGGATCGATCCAAGGATGTGATCATTTCCGGCGGATCCAACATCTATCCGCGGGAGGTGGAGGAAGTGCTTTTGCTCCACCCCGGCGTTCTGGAATGTTCGGTCATCGGGCGGCCGCACACCGACTGGGGCGAGGAAGTCGTGGCCTTCGTCGTCCTCCGGTCCGGCGCGCAACTGGATAATGCCGAGCTGGACGCTCTCTGCATTGAACATATTGCCAGATTCAAGCGGCCCAAGGCCTACCGGGTTGTCGACGGGCTGCCGAAGAACAATTATGGCAAGGTCCTGAAGACGGCCTTGCGCGATATGGCCTAGCGAACCTGCTGGAAAGAAAGAACCACCATGTCAGAGTACAAGACGGAACTTCGTGACGGCATGGCCGTCGATTGGGACGTCCCGATCGAGATGGATGACGGGCTGGTGGTTCGCGCGGATGTGTTCCGCCCCGCCGACGACGGCCGGCATCCGGTCATTCTCTCCTACGGCCCGTATGCCAAGGGCCTGGCGTTTCAGGACGGTTACCCAAGTGCCTGGGAACGGATGGCGGAAGAGCACCCCGACGTGCCGGCCAATTCCTCCAACCTGTATCAAGCCTGGGAAGTGGCCGATCCGGAGAAGTGGGTTCCCGAGGGCTACGCCTGCCTACGGGTCGATTCAAGGGGGTGCGGCCGGTCGCCCGGCTATATCGATCACTTCTCGCCCCGGGAAACCAAGGACTTCTACGATTGTATCGAATGGGCCGGCGTACAGGCGTGGAGCAACGGTAAAGTCGGGCTCAACGGGATCTCCTACTACGGGATCAATCAGTGGCAGGTTGCGTCCCTTAACCCGCCGCACCTGGCCGCCATGTGCATCTGGGAAGGGGCCGCCGACTGGTACCGGGACATGACCCATCACGGCGGCATCCTCTGCACGTTTTGGGACAACTGGTACGACATGCAGGTCACCACCGTTCAGTATGGCCTGGGCGAGAACGGACCCAAGAGCCGGGCGACCGGTGAGTTGGTATGCGGCGACGAGACATTGAGCGAAGACCAGTTGGCCGGGAACCGCTGTGCCTTCGGAGATGAAATCCGCGCCCATCCGCTGGACGACGATTACCACAAGGCCCGCGCTCCCGATTGGGAGAGCATCGATGTGCCGCTTCTTTCCTCGGCCAATTGGGGCGGGCAGGGGCTTCATCCGCGCGGCAACTTCGAAGGCTATGTCAGGTCCGCCGGCGACCGGAAATGGCTGGAAGTCCACGGCATCGAACACTGGACGGAGTTCTACACGGATTACGGCCGGAAAATTCAGCTGAAGTTCTTCGATCATTTCCTGAAGGGCGACGCGAACGGATGGGATGAGGAACCGCGGGTTCAATTACTGGTCCGCGAGACCGAGCGGTTCATTCCCCGCGGAGAGGCCGACTGGCCGATCCCCGATACGGAATGGACCAGACTCTATCTCGATCTTGAAAACGGCAAGCTGGCCGGGGCGCCGCCGCGCACGGCCGCCGAGATTTCCTACGAGGCCATGTCACCGGGACTGTTCTTCGAGACCGAGCCATTCGACGCGCCGACGGAAATCACCGGCCCATTGGCATCGAAGCTCTTTATTTCGTCATCGACCGAAGATGCCGACCTCTTTCTCGTGGTTGGCCTTTACGATCCGGACGGCAACGAAGTGGTCTTCCAAGGCGCCATCGATCCCCATACGCCCATCGCCCAGGGTTGGCTCAGGGCCTCCCATCGCAAGCTGGACCCGGTGCTAAGCGAACCCTATCGCCCTTATCACATCCACGACGAGAAACAGCCTCTTGCGCCGGACGGGGTTGTGGAACTGGATATCGAGATTTGGCCGACGTCGATCGTCATTCCGCCGGGCCATACCCTGCGGCTCAATGTGCGCGGATGTGATTATGAATGGGCCGGGGACACCGTCGGCGAACGGCTGAGCAACTTCAAGAACGAGCTAAAGGGCTGTGGGCCGTTTCTGCACGACGACCCCCGGGACCGGCCGCCCGAAATATTCGAAAATCAGGTCACTCTGCACGCCGATGAAGCCCGGCGGAACTATCTGTTGCTGCCGGTCATCCCACGGCGCTAGGGTCCGGACTCGATTGAGCCGCCATGGGGGTGTTGCGGCGATGAGGACGGCGCGGCACAAGGTCCCTCGCCCCCGTCAGGGTGAGAGAGCGCAAAAAGGAGAAGCCCCTAATTGAGTATACACCCTGGCGCGACAGGTGATGTGATTCATCTATAGTACGACCGGTGAGGGGCATTCTTTGCCGCGATCCGGAGAGATGAACAGTGTCGATTGTAGAGCAGTTCGAAAATCGGACGCCGAAATCGCGGCGGTTTTTCGGTCGAGCCGCCGGCGCCATGCCGGGCGGAATCACACACGACCTTCGGCGTCAGCACCCGTATCCCCTATACGTCTCGCACGGCGAGGGGAGCCGAAAATGGGACGTCGATGGCAACGAGTACATCGATTACCACGGCGGCCATGGGGCGCTGCTGCTCGGTCATGGACGGCCGGAAATCGTTGCTGCGGTCCAGCGCCAGGCCGCGCGGGGAACTCATCTTGGCGGCAACCACGAACAGGAGCTGCGCTGGGCGGAATTGGTCAAGGATCTGATTCCGTCCGCTGAAAAGGTGCGCTTTACCGCGTCCGGGACGGAAGCCGCCATGATGGCGCTGCGGCTCGCGCGCGCGCATACCGGCCGTTCGAAGTTTGTCCGCTTCAAGGGCCATTTCCACGGTTGGTACGATCAGTTTGTCGCCGGATATGTTTCTCATTTCGATGCTTCGGCTCCGGTTGGCGTCCCGCCCGAAGTTGCCTCGGCCGCCTTGATCGCCGATCCGGGCGACGAGGATGCCGTCCTCCGTTTCATGGACGCGGAGAACGGCATTGCCGCGATAATTCTGGAACCGACGGGTGCCCATTTCGGCGCCGGCCCATTGGACCCTTCTTTTCTCTCCTTCCTCCGCGACGTCGCGAGCAGATTCAATATCGTGCTGATCTTCGATGAGGTGGTGACGGGGTTCCGCGTCTCTCCGGGCGGGGCCCAGGCGCATTTTGGCGTGACGCCGGACCTGACGACGCTGGGCAAGATTTTGGGTGGCGGCTTGGGTGGCGGCGCGGTTGCCGGCCGAGCGGATATTCTGTCCCATCTCGATTTTGAGGCGGCTGCGAAGGCAGGCCGGGAAAAGATCGGGCATCCCGGCACCCATAACGGAAACCCTTTGAGTGCCGCGGCCGGCATCGCGGCGCTGGAGATCGTCGCCGGTACGAGCGCCTGCGAACGCGCCAATGAGTCCGGAGAGGCGTTGCGCCGTATGCTGAACCAGGTGCTGACGGACGAGAAGGTGCCGTGGTCCATCTACGGTGAGTTCTCCGGGCTCAACCTGTTTACCAATCCCAACGATCGTCAAGTTTTGCCGTTGGAATTCGATCCGGCTAGGATTGATCCGTTTGAACTCGCGGGAAACGATCCGGTACTCGTGGGGTTGGTGCGGTTGGCGATGCTCATAAACGGCGTGGACGTGACGCCGCGGTTTAGCGGCTGGATTTCGGCTGTCCACGAGGATCGGGACCTGCGGCAAACCGCCGAGGCGTTCCGGCGGACGATCGGCATGCTGAAGAAGGAATCCGTGATAGAGGCCTGAAATTCGCGTGGCGGGCTAATGTGGGGGGCGGCGGATGACCAGAACATTGATCCAGGGCGGGCGCGTCATTACCGCGACCGATGACTACCGGGCCGATGTCCTGATCGAAAACGGCAGGGTTCATGCCATCGGATTGGAATTCGAGGCCGGTGAGGATGTCGACGTGCATGACGCGTCCGGCCTCCTGGTTCTCCCCGGCGGCGTCGACGTGCACACGCACCTGGAAGCCGAGGTCGGTCCGGCGATGACCGTCGACACCTTCGAGAGCGGGACGACGGCGGCTGCGTTCGGCGGTACCACGACGTTGGTGGACTTTGCCCAGCAGCCCCACGGCGGCAGCGTCATCGCCGGGCTCGACGATTGGCAGGCAAGAGCAAGCCGGGCCTGCGTCGATGTCGGCGCGCATATGATCATCACGACCTTCAACGATCAGACCCTGGCCGACATGAAGTCCATACTTCGAAGCGATGGGGTGACCAGTTTCAAGATGTTCATGGTAATGCCGGGAATCATGATGATCGACGATGCCGAGCTTTATCGGATCATGCGGATGACCGGCGAAAACGGCGGATTGTCGTGCGTCCATGCCGAGAACGGCCTGCTTATCGATGTGCTGATCAAGGAAGCGGTGGCCCAGGGTAGAAACGAGGTTCTAAATCATCCAAAGGTACATCCGGCGTCGACCGAAGGAGAGGCGGCCTACCGGGCGATCCAGATCTCCAAATTGGCCGAGGCGCCCATGTATGTGGTGCATGTTTCATCGCAGGATGCCGTCCGGCATATTGCGGAAGCCCGCGACGAAGGTACCCCTGTCTATGCCGAGACCTGTCCTCACTACCTGTTTCTGACCGAGGAACTGTACGATGCCCCGGATGCGGAGGCCGCGAAGTACACGATGATCCCCCCGCTCCGGTCCAAGGAGCACCAGGATGCGCTATGGCGGGGTCTTGCGACGGACGATCTGCAGATAATTTCGACCGACCACTGCCCGTTTTGTCTCGAGGAGAAAAGCTGGGGGCTCAAATATTCCAAGGCGCTCGGCAAGGAATCCTTCGCGCAGATGCCCAACGGCGCGCCCGGTGTCGAAACCCGGCTGCCGCTGATTTACGACGGCGGGGTCCGCACCGGACGTATGAGCCTCAACCGTTTCGTTCAGCTGAATTCGACGACGCCGGCGAAACTGTTCGGGCTGTTCCCCCGTAAGGGAACGATTGCGGTGGGGTCGGATGCCGATATCGTCCTGTTCGATCCCGAAGAGCGCTGGACGATCCGGGCCGCGGAGCACCACAGCCGGATCGACTACTCTCTCTTCGAGGGCCGCGAGGTGACCGGCCGGGTCAAAAAGGTATTCCTGCGGGGACAAGTGATCGTCGATGGCGATCGTTGGCTTGGCCGCGCCGGGAGCGGTGAATATTTGCCGCGGTCCAACTCCGGCCAGGTCTAGGGTCCGGACCCGATTGAGCCGCCATAGGAGCGTTGTAGCGATGAGGCATAAAATGATTGCGTCATGGCCGGGCCCATCGGACCGGCTTCGCCGGCCGGAGGACAAACCGCGGCCCGGTGATGACGACTTGCGGGTGAGGGGGGAGAGGAGGCTTGCCATGGGTTCCCTCGCCCCCGCCAGGGGGAGAGGGATGCGGAGGCTTGGCGAGCCTGCGAGCCATAGCCGTAGCTGGGTGAGGGGGAATTTCCATATCACCCTCACCCCGACCCTCTCCCTCGGGGAGGGAGAGGGAGTAGATGCGTTGCCGCTTCGTGTTCCCTCGCCCCCGTCAGGGGGAGAGGGGCAGGGTGAGAGGGCGTAAAAAGGAGAATCCCCTAATTGAGTACAGACCCTAGTTGGACGGTGGGGAGGCCGCCATGAGCCGAATAGTACGGGTTGGCGCCGCTCAGATGGGCGGCATATCGCGCAACGAGCCGAAAGAGAGCGTGGTCGAAAAATTGCTCGGCCAAATGCGAAGGGCGCACGGCGAGGGATGCGACATTGTCGTGTTTCCGGAACTTGCCCTCACCACGTATTTCGCCCGGTGGCTGATTGAGGACGAGGAAGAACTCGACCGGTTTTGCGAGGCGGATATGCCCTCTCCGGCAACCCGGCCGCTGTTCGACGAGGCCGCACGCCTCAAAATCGGCTTCCATCTAGGATACGCCGAATTGGCCGAGCAGAACGGTGTGAAGCGCCGCTTCAACTCGTCGGTGCTTGCCGACAAAAACGGGCGGGTCATCAACAAGTTCAGGAAAATTCATCTCCCCGGCCGCTTGGAGCCGGATCCGGGTTTTCCCGCTCAGGCGCTGGAGAAGCGCTATTTCGATATTGGCGATACGGGCTACCGGACGGTCCGCGGGTTCGATGGCGTCATGGGGGTATGCATCTGCAACGACCGCCGTTGGGCCGAGAGCTATCGGGTCCTGGCATTGAAGGGCGCCGAAATGATCTTCATCGGCTACAACACGCCGACCAAACCCTACTGGGCGCATGAGGAGGATCCGCTCAGCGATTTCCACAACCATTTGAGTATGCAGGCGGGCGCCTATCAGAACTGCTGTTGGGTAGTCGGCGTCGCCAAGGCGGGCATCGAAGACGGGGAAGAATTGATCGGCGGGACGTGCATCATCGCGCCGACGGGTGAAATCGTCGCGGCATGCAAGACCCGGGAGCAGGAACTCATATGCGCCGATTGCGATCTCGATCTGGCCCGCGGCCTGAAGGACAATCTGCTGAACTTTGAACAGCACCGGCGGATCGAACATTACGGGCTCATCACCGAGCAGCGGGGTGTTGTCGAGCCGGACTGAGTCTGCTTTAAAAACGGCCGGCCGGGGCGGGGCCGTGATATGACCGTGATATGACTATGAGATCGAAACGGAACGATTGCAGAGGAGGGGGCTATGCCGGTCTATAAATCTGGTGAAATGGAGGCGACGCCGGACGTCGTCAATTCGAAGGTCATGATGAAGCAGTTCGGCGGCGAACTCATCAAGGTCGGCATCGTGACATACGAGGAAGGCGAGACCCCGCCGCCGCATTATCATCCGAACGACGAACAGTGGATCTACATGCTCGAAGGCCGGCTCGCGCACGTGCTTGGGGACGAAGACCATACGCTTGATCCCGGGGACCTGGTCTACATTCCGCGCAATGTGGTCCATGGGATTCGGATAATCGAGGGACCGTGCCGCTTCTTTACCTGCAAGAGCCCGGCCGGGACCGGCGGTCTCAGCGAGGACTACACCGACGTTCCGAACCTGGAGGAAATCCAGCAGCGTCTGGCGGGAATTTCGTAGATGCCCGCACGGATTTCCGGGCTTGCCCAATAGGGGCAAAACGCCTAGAAACCCGGGCGTTGGGTGCTTAGCTCAGGTGGTAGAGCAGCTGCCTTTTAAGCAGCGGGTCATAGGTTCGAGTCCTATAGCACCCACCATTTTTCTCCGGCCAATGCGGCAATCATATCTACGGAGTTGTCATCGTGCCCCGATTCGCCGAGGCGAATATTCGGGTCGCGGGCGCGTACCGGTTTAACCGGCGGGATTACTGTTTCGCGGTAGCGGCCTTAGGCTGATCGAATTGCCAGACCACTCGTGAGCCTTCAGCGTAAATTTTGCACTTCAGGCCCCTGGAACGGCGTTGACAGGTTTCGATGGCCTGCAGCATTGCGTTGCCACCGCATTCCGACAGTTCACAATACGTGTAGGCAATGGATGTCCTCCCGCCATCTTCAGATATGGCAAACGCCCCCATGGCAATGCCGGCTATTTTGTAGTCTTCGAAAACAGTTCGAGCTCTATCAGAGAGTTCAATAGGTCCCTTTCCATAATAGTCCGAGTTGGTTTGACACGCGGCCAGGACAACCGCCGCAAGTACAAACTGGATGTAATTGATTTTCCGAGGCACCGGTGATTAAATTGTCACCACAGCCTAGAAAGAGAGTCAGCAACAAGCCTGTAGATGGTTTCTTCGCAACCTGCCCGTATTCCGTCTGAAAAGACAGACGCTCCTGGTCGGTGAGACCCTGCATCAACTCCATATGGTCCATGGTCAATTTTGGTACTCCCGAAGGTGGTTCTGCCGGCAAGTGGGTCAGTTTGAATTTTCGGCAGGTGGGGCGCGCCATCCTTTGCGCCCGCCGCTTCATGGTCCGGACCACGAAGCGGCAAGGATTGAGGCGCACATGGCTGACCGCAACGCAATCACAAAGAGCATGCAAACCGGCGGTGATTGTCCGGAATTTGGAAGGCTCGGGGTTAGACCGGAACACGAAAGAAATTTGCCGCCGGTCCGAAGGCGAAAAGGCCGTAAAACCAGCCCTTTTCGGCATCGTTGTCCGGAAGGCGAAATGGGGTGTTCAGGCGCCGATGGCGCGGGCGAGGGAACGCACCCGAAACTCCCTCTCCCTCCCTCTGGGAGAGGGAACCCGATGCGGCAACGCGACTACTCCCTCTCCCTCTGGGAGAGGGTTGGGGAGAGGGTTGGGGTGAGGGTGGGAATGAGGGTGAGGGTGATATGGAAATTCCCCCTCACCCGGCTACGGCTATGGCTCACGGGCTCGCCAAGCCTCCGCATCCCTCTCCCCCTCAAAAAGGGGGAGAGGGTGCAAAAAGAAAGACCGATCCCTCTCCCCCTCAAGAAGGGGGAGAGGGGACACGATGCGGCAACGCGACTACTCCCTCTCCCTCTCTGAGGGAGAGGGGCAGGGTGAGGGTGGGAATGAGGGTGAGGGTGATATGGGAATTCCCCCTCCCCCGGCTGCGGCTATGGCTCGCAGGCTGGCCAAGCCTCCGCATCCCTCTCCCCCTCAAGAAGGGGGGGAGGGTGCAAAAAGAAAGACCGATCCCTCTCCCCCCGACGGGGCGAGGGACCTTGTGCGGCGGCGCCCCCAAAGGCGCGGGCCGTCTTTCACGCGGCGCCGGGGCTCCCCGGGCCGCCGTTCATCCGGGCCCGGGTCTCGGAGGGCGTCTCGCCGAACTGCCGGCGGTACAACTGCGAGAATCGACTCCAGCTCTGGAAGCCGTGTGCCGCGGCGATGTCCCCGATGGTCTTCGGCCCGGCGCCCGCGCCGGCCAGCAGCGCGTTGCGTACCCGGTGGAGCCTGACAGCCCGGAAATAGTTGATCGGCGGCGTTCCGGCGTGCTCGGCAAAGGCCATCTGGATCGTCCTTGGGGAAGCTCCGGTTGCGGCGGACAGCTTCGCGTAGTCGAACTCTTGCATCGCCGAAAAAGCGTCCCGCGCGGCGGTGAACAATGCCGCGCTGTGTTTGCCGCTTGTTCTCTCCCGGGCGATGCCGAGGCCCACGTCCAGTTCCAACGCCGCGACGATCTCGGCGACCGCGGCGCCCGCCGCACCCCGCGGCCGCCATGTGCCGGGCGCCCGGGCGCAGGCCTGCAATATTGTCCCGCCGCCGGCACTGATCGCATTGGCCATGCCTGCGGCGCGGACCACCGACGCCTCGCGTCTGTCCGGATCGAGATATTCCAGGCCGGAATCCGTGCAAGCCAGGGACTCCAGTGCCGCCAAGTCAACGGCAACCAACAGGAAGGTGGCCCCCTCCGAGGGGACATCCACTTCCAACTCCGAACCGGGCCGTGTGATGAACACGTCGTTATGGTCCAGCTTGACGCCGTTGGCGGCAACCCCGGGTTGGCCGAGGGAAACACCGAATCCGATCAAGCCTTCCAGACAGCCCACATGCTGATGCATGGCGCAGTTCACGGTCTCGTAGTGGACCGAGACGCCCCCGTCGAGGTGGGCCGACGCGAAACGGCCGTAAAACCGGTCCGTCGATATCTTGGTGTACTCCTGGTTATAGTTGTCCAACTGCTCCGACTGGGCGTCAAAGTCGTCGAATTCCTTGTCCAGGTAGGTGACGGCGGATGCGTTTT
Source organism: Rhodospirillales bacterium (assembly GCA_965213765.1). Lineage (GTDB taxonomy): Bacteria > Pseudomonadota > Alphaproteobacteria > Rhodospirillales > UBA2165 > JAJDXO01. The sequence continues at coordinate 4,360,004 of OZ243926.1, forward strand.
CCGGATAGCCGTCCCGGCCGGACGCCGGCAACGCCGTCCCCGCGGTTCCGCTTTCGGATTTTTCCGCAAATTCCGCCGTAGTTGAAACCCGGTTCACGAAATCGCCCCTATCGGCCGAGCCGGAATCATTCCCCCCGTCAGGCCCACCTGTCGGGCCCCGTGTCAGGTCCTTGGCGCTGGATATCTCCTTTTTCTTCTTCACTTTTTTTGCCGTCGTCTCTTCCAGGTTTCTCCCGGCGCTCGCGCATGCCGATGGCGGCGGGTCCGCGGCCGCTGCCACAAAGAGCAGGCAAACCGGCCGTGATTGTCCGGTATTTGGAAGGCTCGGCGTTAGACCAGAGAACGAAAGGGCATTGCCGCCGGTCAGAAGGAGAAAAGGAACTAAAATCAGCCCTTTTTGGGCATTATTGTCCGGAAAACGAAATGGGGTGTTCAGGCGGCGCCCCCAAATGCCGGGCAACGCAACCACCTTGACAAAGACAGCGCCGTTCCTGAAATTCAAAATCGGACATTAACCGATACCAAATCTGTTATGCTAAACCATCCCGATGGACCCCTGCCCAGCATGAAGGCCCTGCGCGCGTTCGATGCCGCCGCGCGCCACGCGAACTTCACCCGCGCCGCCGAGGAACTGGGGATCCGGCAGCCCGCGGTCAGCCGCTACGTCGCCGAGGTGGAGAAAGTGACCGGGATCCGGCTGTTCGATCGCAGCGGCCGCGCCGCATGCCTCACGCCGGCTGGGGAGGCCTACCACCACGGCATCGCCGTCGGCCTGGCGCGCATCGTGGCGGCCGGGGTCGTGGCCTCGGACCGCGACGGAGACTTCCGGTTGACCATCGCCTGCGGGGGCTCCACCTCGGAGTTGTTCCTGAGGCCGCGGCTTAAGGAGTTGCAGCGCGCGCTCGGCGGGAGCGCGGTCCGCCTCCTGCATTGCGAGAACGACTACCTGGATATCCCGAACGTGGTGCGCGCCGACAGGATCGACCTCGTGGCGAGTTACCACGATGTCGACGGCGTACCCGCCGACGAGGTGGTGGTCTTCCCCGAGGCGATGGCGCCGGTGTGCTCGCCCGGGTTCGCGTCCGCCCACGCGGACGTCCTGCGGGAACCGGTGGCGCATTGGGGGACGCTGCCGTTCCTCGACTTCGCGCGTCCGTCCCTCGGCTGGGCGACCTGGGACGACTGGTTCGAGGCCGCCGGGCGCCCGCAATCCCCGCCCCGCCGCGAGGCCTACGACGACTACGCCTACACGATCGCCGCCGCCGCCGCGGGGCAGGGGCTTGCGCTCGGCTGGCGGAACTTCGTCGGCCGCCTGCTCGACGATGGGTTGCTGGTGGCGGCGGGGGGGTTCATCGAGACGTCCCGGCCCTTCTCCGTCAGGCTCACCGAATACGGCCGCGGACGCTCCGTCGCCGGCCGGTGCCTCGACGCGTTCCGCGCCATGGCGAGCGGCGGCGGGATTTCGCGGCGGGACGCGCATGGCACCGGCAATGGCGGCTGAGCCGGGAGAGGGATCGGTCTTTCTATTTGCACCCTCTCCCCTTCTTCAGGGGGAGAGGGATGCGGAGGCTTGGCGAGCCTGCGAGCCATAGCCGTAGCTGGGTGAGGGGGAATTTCCATATCACCCTCTCACCCTGCCCCTTGTGTCTTGCGGAATGAGGTAAAGTCGGGAACCGGCGGAGCGGTTTGCGCCGCGTCCGCCGGCGCGGAGGTGAGGCCGTCCGACCCTTGGCCGTGTGTGCCACAGGCCGCGGGAGAGCGTGGTCCCCTCCGCCTTCTTTCGAAGCCCGTACAGTTGCACGGGCATGATAGCCCGCACTGCAAGGAAGGGACAGAAGGAATGAGCAAGCTGACGATCGGGATCGACGTTTCGAAGGACTGGTTGGACGTGGCGACGGCCGATGGGAAAAACCGCTTCCGGGTGACCACCGACCGCGCGGGGCTGGACGCGCTGGTCGAGCGATTGTCGGCGCTGCGCGGTGCGCCGGCGGTCGGCCTGGAGGCATCCGGCGGCTACGAGCGCGTGGTGATCCGGCGGCTCCGCCAAGCGGGCATGGCCGTGCGCCTGGTGGATCCGGCGCGGGTCCGGCAGTTCGCCCGCGCCACGGGCGTCAAGGCCAAGAACGACCGCCTCGATGCCGCCGTCATCGCCGCCTTCATCGACACCGTTGGCGGCCCGGACGTGAGCGACGACGCCCACCGCCAGCGGCTGCGCGCCTTCGTCGCCCATCGGCGCCAGCTGTCGGACGCCGTGATCACCCTCGACCACCAGATGCGGCTGGTCACCGACCCGGAACTGCAGGCGCTGGCCGCCGAACGCCGCGCCCTCCTGGTCCGCCAACGGGACGCCATCGAACATCGCATCGTCGCAATCCTCAACCAAGACCGCACCGCCGCGTCCCTGTTCGAGCTCTTGCGCACCGTGCCCGGCGTCGGCCCCGTCCTCGCCTGGACCCTGATCGCCGAGATGCCCGAACTGGGCGCCCTCGACCGGGGGAAAATTGCCGCCCTCGCCGGCGTGGCGCCGTTCGACCGCGATAGCGGCACCCATAGGGGGCGCCGCGCCATCTTCGGCGGACGTCCCCACCTGCGCAAGGTGCTCTACATGGCCGCCCTCGCCGCCGCCAGGCACAATCCCGCCATCGCCGCCGTCCACCGCAGGCTGATCGACAACGGCAAACCGCCAAAGGTCGCCCTCACCGCCTGCATGCGCAAGCTCATCGTCATCCTCAACGCCATGGTCCGGGACAATCAACCCTGGGAACCAGCTACATGAAAAAAAAACGGCAAACACAGTTGCTCTCCCAGAGGGAGAGGGAGTCGAGCCGAATCCCCTTGCCCCCACACGCGCCCGGGCTAAATGAATAGACGACTGCCGTCCCGCCGCCGGGGCGGCGTTTTGCGTATTGAGGGTGAGCTATGCAGCTTTATACGGGCAAAATGGGGGGTACCTCCCAAACGGGTGTCAATAAATGTCCATGAATGTCCATGTCGCCGCGCGCGGGAAAATTGGAATTTGAGTATAAATGCCATTGTTTCAACAGCTTACCGCTATGCGCCCGGTGCAGGGCTCGCGCCCGCGGGGACCGGTTTCGGGACGCTTGCGGACGGATCGCCCGTTACCCCGTTTCGTTTCCCTGTCCGGAAACACGATTTCCCCGGTCAGCAGGCGAATCCGCCGGAGACGAGTTCGCGTCGGACCGCCTCCGCCGCCATTTTCCCCGGCATCGGGTTACGGGGATTTACCTCCGGACATGGCCTGCCATAATCCCCGCACAGGGGAGCACGTACACTTGGCTGGCCAGGACTTCGACTACATCATCATCGGCGCGGGATCGGCGGGTTGCGTGCTGGCCAACCGGCTGTCCGAGGATCCCGATATCCGGGTTCTGGTACTCGAGGCCGGCGGCATGGACGACGACCCGTGGATCAAGGTGCCGATGGTGTGGATGAAGAAGTTCGTCGACGAGCGGCATCACGACTGGGGCTATGACACCGAGCCCGAACCTCAAACCGACGATCGCGTCCTGGAATGCGTTCGCGCCCGGGTCGTCGGCGGGTGCTCCTCGATAAACGCCATGTCCTATGTACGGGGTCACGCCGCCGACTATGACCGCTGGGCAGAGACCGGTCTGACGGGGTGGTCGTACGCCGACGTTCTTCCCTATCTCAACCGCAGCGAAACCTGGGAGGGCGGGGAGAGCGCCGGCCGGGGCGGCCGGGGCCCGCTGCGTATCCGAAGAAGTCCCTATCAGGACCCGATGATCGAGCCGGTCTTGGAGGCCGCCGGGGAGATAGGGCTTGCGCGAATTGACGATTACAACGGCGGCGACAATTCGGGCATCAGCCGCATGCAGCAGAATATCTACCACGGACGGCGTTGGAGCGCGGCGGACGCGTTCCTGCGGCCCGCGCTGACCCGGCCCAACCTCCAGCTCCGGACCGGGGCCCACGTCAATCGCGTCGTGATCGAAAACGGCCGCGCCGCCGGTGTCGGTTATCATCGCGGCGGACAGAACCGGCGAGTGATGGCGGGCCGGGAAATTATTCTGTCGGGCGGCGCGCTCAATTCGCCGCATATCCTGATGCTCTCCGGTGTCGGCCCGGCGGACCAGCTGCGCCGGCACGACATTCCGGTGGTCGCGGATGTCCCGGCGGCAGGCCGCAATCTGCAGGACCATATTTCCGCCGGCGTCGACTATGCCCGGGCCGCGCCGGGACCGTTCCGAAAGCAATCCCGGTGGGACCGGTTGGCCATCAGCGTCGCGCGGGCCCGGTGGTCGGGTGTTGGTCCGGCGACCGATTTTCCCTCCGGTATCGTCGGATTTTTGCGGACCGACCCGGCCCTCGCGGCGCCGGACATTCAGTTCCTGTTCACCTTCACCAACCGATTTGCCCACCCGTGGTTTCCGGGCATCAAGGCGCCGTTCGAGGATCGTGTGGGCGCCCGTGCGGTATTGCTCCACCCGGAAAGCCGCGGCCGGATCGAGCTCGCCTCCGCGGATCCAATGCGGTTGCCGCGGCTCCATCAGAATTTTTTCGACGTTCCATCCGATATGGCCACCCTTCGGACCGGCGTGCGTCTGGCGCGGGAATTGTTTTCGCAATTCCAGGTCAGCCCGTATCTTGGCGAGGAGCGGCTTCCCGGTGCCGGCGTAACCGATGACAGCGGCCTCGACGCCCACATCCGAAGGACGTGCACGACGGTTCACCACCCCTGCGGCACCTGCCGGATGGGTGCGGATGAGGCGTCGGTACTGGATGGGGAACTCAAGGTTCGCGGCGTGGAGGGACTGCGCGTCGCCGATGCGTCCGCCATGCCGGACCTGATCAGCGGAAACATCCATGCCGCCGTCCTGATGATTGCCGAGAAGGCGTCGGATTTGATTTTGGGCAAGCCTGCCTTGCCCGCCGCCGAAACGCGCGTTGCGGCGTGACCCGGCGGAAACCCCAAGGAGAGATACATGAGAATTCTGCAAACCGGCCTGACCTACAAGGATGACAGCAAGGCGACGCCCGGCTTCACCCTCTATTCCCCGCTTTGGAATCAAAAGACCTATCTGTTGAACATGGATGGCGAGCCGGTTCACGAGTGGGATCTGCCGGGAACGCCGGGCGGATACGCGCGGCTGCTGCCCAATGGCAATCTTTTCTACGCCGCCCAGTGGGACGGCGATGATGTGCCGCCGTTCAAGGGCGGCGCCCAGGGCGGAATCATGCGGGAGGTGGATTGGGACGGAAACGTCCTGACGGAATTCATCGACGGTTGGCAGCACCATGACGCGCGAAAACTGGCCAACGGCAATATCGTCTATGCCGGCTGGGATGTGATGCCCGAAGACGCACAAAAGCGGATTCAGGGCGGGCGCCCGGGCACGGAACCGCCGGGCGGAATTATCGGCGACTATGTGCGTGAAGTGGACCCCGACGGCAACACCGTCTGGGAGTGGCACACTCACGAAATGGACATTGAAAAATATCCCTTTCATCCCTTGGTGGCGCGGCGCGTATTCGCGTGGTGCAATACGGCGTTTCCGCTGGAGAACGGCGATGTGCTGATTAGTCTGCGGCAGATCAACACCATCGCGATTATCGACCGGCAGACGAACAAGTTCCGCTGGGAATTCACCGACATGATTTTGGGCGGCCAGCACGACCCTCAGTTGCTGCCGAACGGGAACGTCATCGTCTTCGCCAACGGCATGAACAGTTACGAGGGGCATCCCCACTCGCTGATTCTCGAGATCGATACCAAGACCAACGAAATTGTCTGGCAGTACCGGGCCCAGCCGCGGACCGATTTCTATTCCCACCACATCAGCGGCCAGGAACGGTTGTGGACCGGCAATACGCTGATCTGCGAGGGACGGAACGGCCGATTGTTCGAGGTCACGCCCGACGGTGAACTGGTGTGGGAGTTCATCAACCCGCACCGGGGCCCCGGGATAGACGGCGACAACGTGAACTGGGTGTTCAGGGCGTTCCGGTACGCGGAAGATTCGCTGGAAATCGCCGGGCGGGTGAAGCTCTAGATTCTAGACGATCTCCAGCATTCGTTCGATCGAGCCCAACGCGCGGAGCCTGATGTCTTCGGGCACCGTGATTTCGTAGCGCGTGTTCTCAAGCGCATCGAGCGTATCCTCGAGAGTAATCTCGGCCATGTGCGGGCATCGATGGCTGCAGAGGCGTAGAATATTCTTGTCCGGGTGATCGGCAATGATGTTGTCGCCCATGGCGCATTCGGTCAGCAGCAGGAATTCCGGCGCATGGCTGGCGTCCACGTAGTCGATGATGCCCTTTGTGGAGCCGACGAAATCGGATTCCCGGACCACTTCCGGTTTGCACTCCGGGTGAGCGAGGACGGCGACATCCGGAAACTGTTTGCGGACCGAGGTGACGTCCTCCGGCGTGAAAAGTTCGTGGACCTCACACGAGCCATGCCAGGAGATGATGGTGTTCCCAAGGTTCGCCGGTTGCTTGGTCCCCTCCGGGTCGTCTTGAGGAAAGAATGTCGACCAGCCGAGTTCGGCGGCAATGTTGCCGGCCATGAATTCGTCGGGAAGAAAGATAACGGTGTCGGTTTTGAGGGATTCAATGACCTTGGCGGCGTTCGCGGACGTACAGCAGACATCGGTCTCCGCCTTCACGTCGGCGTAGGAGTTGATGTAGGTCACCACCGGTACGCCGGGAAAGCGCTTTTTCAGCGCACGGACATCGTCCGCCGTAATCGCCGCGGCCAGGGAGCATCCGGCCTTCACCGCCGGTAGCAGGACTGTCTTCTCCGGGTTCAGGATTTTCGCGGATTCGGCCATGAAGCGGACGCCGCAAAATACGATAATGTCGGCGTCGGTCGTGGCGGCATGTTGGCAAAGCGCAAGTGAGTCGCCGGTAAAATCCGGGACCGAGTGATAGAGCGCCGCTTCCATGTAGTTGTGGCCCAGAATGACCGCGTTTTTCTCTTTTTTGAGGCGGTTGATCCTGTAGGCGAGTTTCGCCTTCTCCTGGATTTCAAAATCCGGGATGAGGTTCTTCAAAACCTCGTGCATCCTGCGATAGGTAGCTTCTTCGTTTGGCGCAATTATGCCCATTGAGACTTCCTCGCCAATTTGCGGCGGGTTACAGAATTATGACGCTATTCGGTGCTGCCGGCCCAATGCCGGCAAGCCACTAACGCGGAGGCGGTCGGTCCCCCCACAGGGTGCTCTGCCTTTGTCTCAATCCGAGTAATATAGCGCACGTAGTCGGGAAAGAAAGCCATCTCGACGACCATTGGCGAGTTCTAGGGTCCGGACTCGATTGAGCCGCCATAGGAGTGTTGCGGCGATGAGGCATAAAATGATTGCGTCATGGCCGGGCCCGGACCCGGCCATCCACGTGTACCGCCGGCCGCGAGGCGTGGATCACCGGGTCAAATAAGGTCAATTCGGACGAATTGACCGACCCGGTGATGACGACATGCGGGTGAGCGGGGAGAGGAGGCTTGCCATGCGTCCCCTCTCCCTCCGTGAGGGAGAGGGCCGGGGTGAGGGTGATATGGAAATTCCCCCTCACCCAGCTACGGCTACGGCTCGCAGGCTCGCCAAGCCTCCGCATCCCTCTCCCCTCAAGAAGGGGGAGAGGGTGCAAAAAGAAAGACCGATCCCTCTCCCTCTGACGGGGGCGAGGGACCTTGTGCCGCGCCGTCTTCATCGCCGCCACACTCCTATGGCGGCTCAATGGAGTCCGGACCCTAGAGCAGTTTCCGGACTATTCTGGCCGATGCCGCTAAACGGCTATTCGAATAGGCCGCGCCGCGGCGCTTCGGACCGGTCCGTCATGCCGTAATTCCTGACGACCTCGACGACGCGAATCCGGTAATCTTCGAAAAGCTGCTCGCGTCCCAGGCGTTGCGCGGCGATATGATCGGACTGTTCCCGCCAGGCAATCAGACTTTCCTCATCCCGCCAGAAGGACAGCGACAATATCTTCTTTTCATTGCTCAAGCTCTGAAAACGCTCAATGGAGATGAAGCCGTCCATCTTCTCAAGGTCGTTCCGAAGCCTACCGGCAATCTCCAGATACTTCCCCCGGCCGTCCTCGGTTGGCTCGACCTCGAATATAACCGCATACATCTCAATGGCCCTCGTTCTGCATCATTCGCCGAGAAGGCGGACGGGGTTGTCCACCAGAATCTTGTGAATCAGTGTTTCATCGAAACGCCAGTCCGCCAACTGATCCAATAAGTACCCGTCATTCGGCATTGTCTTATAGTGCCACGGGTGGGGCCAATCCGAGCCCCAAAGCAGCCGGTCCGGAGCGGCCTCGGCAAGTGCCGCCGCAAGGGGCGGCACATCGTCGTACGGCGGGGCGTCCCATTGGGTGATTCGGTAGGCGCCGGTCAGTTTGGTCCATGCCCGGCCATCTTTCATTAGCGCCAGCAGCTCACGGAATCCCGGATTGTCGACACCTTCCGTGGTTTTCATGTAGCCGAGATGTCCGACGACGAAATCCACCGGCAACCCGCCAAGCGTCTTTGTAAGATCGGGAAATTCAGACACGTGAATGAGCAATTCCAGGTGCCAGCCCATGGGTTTCAGCCGCGCCGCGAATTCCACGAATTCGCTTATGGAGGCGAAAGGCATACCGCCCTTGTCCACCATGTTGACCCGAATGCCCCGGATGCCTTGATCGTGTAAACGCGCCAGCGCGGCGTCCGTCACTGCGCCATCGACGGCGGCCACCCCCATGAGCCGGCCGTTGGACCGGGCAATTGCGTCCAGCATAGCCCGGTTGTCGGTGCCGTAGACGCTGGGCTGCGTCAGGATACCGTAATCGATTCCGAGCGCTTGGTGCAGTCGGTCCAACTCGGCCGGCGGCGCGTCCGGTGGTGTGTAACCGCGCTTTGGCGCGTAGGGGTATTTCGCGGCCGGACCGAAGACATGGGCGTGGGCATCCCAGGCGCCGGCGGGAATGCCGAACCTTGGTGGCCTGGGGTTCGGGTCGGGCCCCGGACAGTCCGGGATCTCGTTTTCGGTCAATCGCCAAATCCGTAAAGCCGCACTGGATTCTCCGCCAAGATCTTGTTGCGGGTCGATTCGCCGTCGGCCCAGTTCAGCAGGGTGTCCAACAGCATGGCGTCGTCGGGCCTCGGGTCCTGTCCCGGATGGGGCCAATTGGATGCCCACAGCATATGGTCCGGCGATTCCCGCACCAGTTCCCGGGCCAATGCCGCGACATCATCGTAGTGGGGCGGGCCGGCCCTTGAGGTCTCGTACGGGGCCGAGAGCTTGACCCAGGCGCCCCCGGCGACGAGCTTCCTGAGACAGTCGAACGCCGCGTGGTCCGGTGACACCGGATCCAGGAATTTGCCCGTGTGATCTATCACCAGCTCTCCGGGCCAGCCTCTGATCTGGGCGTCAAATTCCGGCAAGAGCCGGCCGTCGAGCTGCAATTGGATATGCCAGCCGTGACCCGCGGCGCGATCGGCGAGAACGTCCAGGTCCTCCCATGGCAGCGCCCCTCCAGGCAACATATGGAACCGGATGCCACGAATACCCAGTGCCGTCAGGTTCTCATAGACCTCATCCCCGGCCCCCGTTCCGACCACCGCCACGCCACGGGCGCTGTCGCCGAGGGCTGCCATTGCTTCCAGTGTGCAACGGTTGTCGTCGCCATAGGTTGTCGGTTGGACGATAACGACCCGCTCGAGGCCGAGCCGTTCCTGGACGCGGCAATAGTCCTCGAGCTTGCCGTCCGGCGGCGGCAGCAGCGCGGTCGGCGCCATGTCGTACCCCGGCTCATAGACGTGCATATGGGTGTCGCACGCGCCGGGCGGCGCGATAAGACTTGGTGCGGTCATGCGTCAAACGGCCCCAATCAGAAAGCGAAGTATGTCTGCTCGCCGGCCATTAGACAGGAAAAGAGCCCGTACCGGGAGGGTGCGGGCCCAAAATCGTCGGGGTGTGCGCCCCCCCCCCGGGGCTGGAAGTTTGAAGCTATTTCCCGGTCGGGAGCATCAGCGCGGTCGCCGCATCGGATTTCGCGGTGCCGGCGGTTTGCGCGACGGCGTTGATCTTCTCATTGAGTTCATCGGGTTTCATACCGGTTTCTTTCATTTGCTCCGAAGAAGCACGGGCGCCGAGGCCGATAACGAGCATCGTGGCGGCGGCAACATCATGGCCTGGGCATCGACCTACGGAACCGGTCTGCTATAGTCGCGCCGAATTTCGAGTTTTTTTCAAGGAGTGCGCGTGATGGCACGGGTTGAGCGTTTTTCTGGACTTCTGTCGCCGGTCTTGACGCCGTTTGGCGAAGACCTGTCGCCTGACATGGACCGGCTGATCAGCCACGGCAAGTGGTTGCTGCAATGCAACTGCAATCTCGCGCCGTTCGGCACCACCAGCGAGGGCAACTCCCTGTCCGCGGCCGAGAAGGCCGACATCCTCGATAGGCTGGTTGCCGCAGGGATTCCCGCCGCCTCCATGATGCCGGGGACCGGGACCTGCGCCATTGCGGATACCGTGACGTTATCCGCCAAAGCGGCAGGGTTGGGTTGCGGCGGTGTCCTGATGCTGCCGCCGTTCTACTACAAAAACGTTAGCGACGACGGTCTCTACGCCGCTTACGACGCGGTCATCCAGCAGGTCGGCTCCGCCGACCTCAAAATTTACCTCTACCATATTCCGCCCATGTCCCAGACGCCCATCAGCCTGAGCCTTATCGAGCGGCTGTTGAAGGCCTATCCCGAGACCGTCGTCGGCATCAAGGATTCGTCGGGCGAATGGGACAACACCAAGGCCATGCTTGATGCGAAGTTCGACGATTTCCGCATCTTCGTGGGCTCCGAATCCTTCCTGCTCGCCAATATGCGAAACGGCGGCGCCGGATGTATTTCGGCGACCGCCAACGTCAATCCGTCGGCGATCCACGAGTTGTACGAACACTGGCGGGACAATGACGCCGAAGACCGTCAGGCCGACTTGGACGCGGTGCGTGACATCTTTGTCGAATATGCGGCAATCCCGGCGCTCAAGGCCTGCGTGGCCCATTTCGCCGGCGATCCCGGCTGGGCTCTCACCCGCCCGCCGCTTATGCCGTTGGATGCGGAAAAAGCATCGAAGACCATCGAAGCCCTTTTGGCCCGCGGCTTCGACATGCCGGGCCTGGCGGGCGCGAAGGCCGCCGCGGAGTAGCTGTCGGCAATCGCCACCGGACGTCATCGAACCAATCGATTTTAGATTGAGGGTTGATGGAACACTTCCATCAATTCGCACCGACGAAATTTTGGGCGGCGGCTAGTCGCCGCTCTCGTCGTACAGCCCCCGCGACTTGTGCCAGTCCTCGATCCCTTCATCCGGATAATGATCGAACCGCGGATTTGCCTCGTCTTCGTCGGGGATCAATACCCAGTCCGGTTTGTGGGCGAGCATGAAGTGCTTTTGCTCGGGCGGGACCGGCAGCGGCGTATCGATCACGCCGGCGATGGGGTAAAACCACTGACCGTGCTGGGGGTTGTGGTTCCACATGACGGTTCCGCACTGCGTGCAGAACGACCGGCCACCGGCGTTGCGGCCGTCTTCCGCGTACGAGTCCCGGTCGTTGTTGTTGTGCCGGTAGAGCTTGAGATTTTCCTCGCCTTCAATCTCCAGCGTGTCGTATTCGCCCATGATGTTGATGGTATAACCGCCGCCGCCGGCCACCTTCCGGCAGATGGAGCAATAACACCGATTGACCGCATAGGGTGTGTGAGAGATGCAGGAAAACTTCACGGCGCCGCAAAGGCAGGATCCTTCAAGCCGCATGATGGGGACTCCTTGTCAGACGTTATTCGGGCCGGCTACTTGATCTGTTCGACCTTCGGGTTCCGGTTGCGCATGTCGCCGTCCCAGCGTTTGGCGAATTCGGCCGGCACGCCGATCTGGTCGAGAGCGCGGGCGACGAAATGCTCGACCATGTCGTCCAGCGTTTCGGGGTGGTTATAGAACGCCGGAACAGGCGGCAGGATGCAGACTCCCATGCGCGCCAGTTTGAGCATGTTTTCGAGGTGGATCTCGTTGAACGGCGACTCGCGCACCATCAAGACCAGTTTCCGGCGCTCCTTGAGGATCACGTCCGCGGCCCGGTGAACGAGGTGTTCGCCGAACCCGTTGGCGATGGCCGCGACCGAGCGTGCCGAGCAGGGGGCGATGATCATGCCGTCGGTGACGAAGGAGCCCGACGAGACCTTGGCGCCCATATCGCCGGGGCCGTGATAGACGTCGGCCAGGTCCCGGAGATCGGCGACCGTATGGTCGGTCTCGTGCTCCAGTGTCTGTTGGGCCCATTTGCTGACCACCAGGTGGGTTTCCACCTCGGAGCGGGCGAGCGCCTTCAGCAGCCGGACGCCGATGATCGCCCCGCTGGCGCCGGTCATGCCTACCACGATCCGTCTTAGCCGAATTTCGGACACGTCAACCTCGCTTAAGAGATTGAATCATAATACGTATTACGGCCGTGGGGCAAGCAGCCGTCATGCCGTCTCGCTGATCATGCGGATGCCGAGCCTGATCGGCTCACCGGTCAATTCCGGTCATCGCCTCTATTTTTCATCGCGGCCGCAATATCGGACACGGTCTTCTTGTGGAAATCGAGTGCTGCCTTGCCGTCGACGGCGCCGCCCGAGATCAGTTCGAGGCTTTCAGCGCCGTGCCGGCGGGGTGCACCCCTTTGCGGCCGCCCAAATAAAATTATTCGAGGCGGGCTCGGGCTTGCGGGCTTCATTCTCGTTCAGGAAGTCGACCAGCATCCGCGACATGTCAGCGGGGTTCCGGCGCCGCACGCAATTCTCGAACCAACGGAAGCCGTCGACCAATTGGGCCTGATAGAGGGAAACCAACTGGTCCGCCAGCCCGGCAATGTAGTCCTCGCGGCGCGCCCGCGGGTAGCTCAGAAAGGTTTCGCCTGAGACGTAGCCGAAAGGCTGGGCGCCTCTGATCTGGGCCTCGGCCGGCAAGCTCGAGCCCAGGAGGATCATCATTGCGGTAAGCAGTCTGATCATCGGGCGGTCATAACAACGCGGCACCAATCCCGCAAAACATCTTTTTGTGCGCAGTCGCACAAGGTCAATCTGTGGGCAGTCGCACAAGGTCAATCTGTGGGCAGTCGCACAAGGTCAACCTGTGCGCTTGGAAGCCGGCTACCAGACCCCGATGTAGACGCGCCGCTTTTCCGGCGGGTGGTAGACCGAGTGTCCGCGCCGGGCGAGCGGTTCCTCACCGACGGTGGTGCGGAAATTCCGGGCGAGGAAGTTCTCCGTCAGCATCTCCCGCATCCGGCTCCGAATTTCCTCATAGGCGGGGTCGGCGCCGAGGTCGGTGAACTCGTTGGGATCGTCCTCGAGGTCGTAAAGTTCCGGGCGGAACTTCAGGTGGTGGATGTACTTCCACTTGTCGGTGCGGATCATAATGGCGCGTGCTTCGCGGGCGGCGATGCCGAGTGCGTCGAGGTCTATCCGCGGTGCAAATTCCGATTCACAGATGACATAGTCCCGCCAATCGCCGGGCTGCTCCCCGTGCAGAATGGGCAGCAATGATTTGCCCTCCACCACGTGTTCGGGAATCGTCCCGCCTGCCACTTCGATAAAGGTGGGGACGAGGTCGATGCTCTCGATGAACCTGTCATCGACGGTGCCGCGGGTTGCGTCGGATGCCGGGTCCGGATCGTAGACAATGAACGGCAGCCGGATACTCTCTTCGTGAAACAACTCCTTCTCGCCGAGCCAGTGGTCGCCGAGGTAATCACCGTGGTCCGACGTGAAAACGATCATGGTGTCGTCCATCCGGCCCTTCTCTCCCATGAAGGCGAACAGCCGGCCCAGGTGATCATCAAGCTGTTTGATCAGCCCCATGTAGGCGGGGATAACCACTTCCCGCACTTCATCCCGGGAGAAGGCTTGGCAGTCCTCACGCCGGTGGTAGGTCCGATAGACCGGGTGGTCGGTCTCCAGTTCTTTCGGGTGACGGTTGGCGGGCAGAATGTCGTTGCCCCCGAACATGTCGTGGTACGGCGCCGGTGCGATATACGGCCAGTGGGGCTTGATATAGCTGAGATGCATGGTCCACGGGTCGTCGCCGCATTCTTCGATGAACTGCATGGCGCGGCCGGTCATATAGGCGGTTTCGGAGTGCTCCTCTTTCACCCTGGCCGGATACTTGCTGTTGCGCAGATACCAGCCCGAAAGAATCTCGCCGTCGGGCCCCTCGGCCGAGTTGGCGAAATCGTGCCAGGGATTTGGGCTGTCGTAGCCCTGTTCCCTCATCCAATTGTTGTAAGCGAGATTCTCCGGCGCCATCTCGGCGGTGCCCCATAGGCCGTCGTCCCGCTCGTAAGGCTCGAAGCCGCATTCGGCGACCAGCACGCCCTCGATGGAGTTACGGTCGATCTTGAGGCGCTTCATCCCGCCTTGGTCGGCAATCATATGGGTCTTGCCGACGAGGGCCACCCGGTGGCCCAGCGGGCGCAGGTAGTCGCCGATGGTCAATTCATCGACCGACAGCGGGACGCCGTTCCACACCGCGCCGTGGGTAAAGGCGTAGCGCCCGGTGTAGAACGACATGCGGGAGCCGCCGCAGACCGGGGCCTGACAATAGGCACGGGTAAACCGTACGCCTTTTGCCGCCAAGGCATCGATGTTGGGTGTTTCAAGTCGCGGGTGACCGGCGCAGGACAGATAGTCGTAGCGAAGCTGGTCACACATGATGAACAGAATGTTCTTGGTCTTGCCCATGAGCGGGGGGCCTCCAGGGGTCATGATTTGCCGACATGTAACGTGCCCGGCGGGCAGCGCATATATGCCCATTTGCTATCGCTGATGTTAAGCGAAATTCGTCGGCCAGGCAGGGGGCTTGGCGGCGATTGACTCCCTTGGCCGATGTGCGGACGATTAACCCGCATTTCCCGCCAGGGTCATGGTCTGCGCGGCGTTCTCTGGTCGGCGGAGCAGGAGAGGCGCGCCGCGCGATGCGGTGACATCGGGCAAGCGCCTCGACGCACGCTGTCGACCAGAGAACGCCGCCCTTCGGGTCGCGCCCCGGCGCCTGCCCGCGGCGTCGCGGCCCTCAACCGTAGTCGCCGCTACGCTTTTCGGGCCGCTCCTGGCGGCTCGGCCGCCTGGACGCGACGCAGGCCGTGACCCTGGTGAGAAATGCGGGTTAAGGTTCCGGGACACGTCCACGCAGTTTCACATCCAACTGCTTCATGACCCGGGTGACGCGGCGCGGGGGTTTGCGGACGAATTCCCCGGCGGGATCTAAGCCTCCGGAAAATGCTCGGCGCGAAACGCCGAGAGCGGCATCGGGTCGGACCCGGTATCCTCGATCCACATGTCGAAGACAATTTCGTTGTCCGGCGTGACTTCGATCAGCCGGGCCCGGCAAAATCCGGCTTCGACATCCATATGGGGAACGCCGTCCTTCGTGACGATCCCGCCATAGGTGATGAACGTGTTGCCCGTCTTGGGCAACCGGAAGGCGCCGCACTGGTAGGTGGCGTAAAGCCGCTCGCCGGGCGCGTCACCATAGGACCAAACCTGTTCGACGGTCATGGCATCCTCGTCGACCCGGAACTCGACTGCGCGGCTGGTATTTTCTTCCGGCGGGATACCGGGATTGAACGGCGTCGCCCGGAGGTTTCCATTGTCGAAACACATTACCGTGCCCGACGGCGTCACCGAGCAGTCGTGCTGATGGAACTGCCAGCCCACCTCGCCGATGGGCTTGAGCAGTTTCTCGGACCACGGCGGCGTCCAGTTGTCGTGGGTGCCGAGAATCCACATGAGGCCGCCCGAGGCCCGGTCGAATTTGATGATGCAGTCCTGGGTCCGAAGGGACACCAGAATTCCGCCGTCCTTGGGATCTTCGGCGGTGCCGTTGGCATGGCACCAGTCGAAGGAGTCGGCGAAGCCGCGGTTGCGCCAGTAGCCTGACCGGGTGCCGTAGCACATCCGGTACGGGTCCAGCATATCCAGGATGCGCCATTGATTGATGACGGCGCCGCCGGGGGTTACCTCGCAAATTATGTCGCCGACCACATTCGCGGTCTCGGTGGGAGCGTCGGGATCCGTCTCGCTGCCCGGCCAGTTGTCGAAAGTACGGACTTCGGCGGACATCAGAAGCAGGTTGCCGTTGCCCAACATGTTGATGGCGTGATGGGTGAGGGGAAGGTCGATGGGGATGCCGCCTTCGGGCACCTCCTTGTCCCGCCATTTTCCGGCGACGTACCAGTGGCGGACAATGTCGCCGTCCCGGGTCATTTCGTAAATCCGCCCGATGCCGGTCTCGGAGAAGAGGACATTGCCGTTCGGCAGGCGTCGATTGTCCTGCACCGGCTCTCCGCCGGAGTAATTGAGCGCGATGTCACCGCGTTGGTCGACGCCCAACAACCATCCGCGGCCGACCGTATTGTCGGCCCGGCCGCCGGGCCGAACGTTGAACACCATCATGCCCGGCTCCCGCCGGGCGGTGTCGCAGACGTCAATGTGGTATGGCGGCAAGCTGCCGGTCATCGTCAATCCCCCCTGATCGCCGGCGCGTCATTCCGCGCCGGCCACAGTGCTACGCGTTGCCGCGTTTCTCCCGCCACAGACCGAGTTTGGTCTGCACCACCTTGTCGGTGCCCTGGAAGAGGTATGTGTCCTCGTCGGCTTCAAGCCGGTAGGGATACCAGCACGGCACGCAGAACACGTCCTTGGGCCGGAACTCGATGGTGGTTTCGGTTCCACCGGTATCGACGACGGCCCGCCCGCCGCCCTCGAGGCAGGTGAAGATGCAGCCCTCGGTGGTTTGGTAGCGCTCACCCTTGAAGGCCTTGGGCAGGCGCTGGAGGAAGGTCGAGATGGACGACATGGCGGCGCCCCCCGTCGTCGGATCGATGAACTCCATCTTCAGCCCGTGATAGGGGTCGAGGTCGGTGGTCTTGGCGAGCTTCTCCATGGCTTCCCTGGACCGGGCGTAGGGATAGGAAAAGATCGGCGAGGCCATCCGGTCGGGCGCCAGTCCCTCTGCCGGAACCATATTGGAGCCGTACCGCACGAGGCTGTCTCCTTCCGGCGGGCCGGCCGGGAACTGATCCTCCGGATAGGGATCGTGGAAGATGGCACCGATGCTGCGCACCAGGGGCAGGTCCAGGATGTCCTGCCAAATCACCGGCTCGTCGCCCTCGTTGCCGTGGTCGTGCCAGCACCAATTCGGGGTGATGATGTAGTCCCCGTATTCCATAAAGGTCTTTTCACCGTTGACGGACGTGTAGCCGCCGGACCCTTCGAGGATCAGGCGCAGGGCATTGGGCGTATGCCGATGGGCAGGCGCCACTTCGCCGGGGAGGATCATTTGTATGCCCGTGAACAAGGTCTCCGTCGCCTTGGCCTCGCCGGCGTAGGCCGGATTTTCCAGCATCAGCACGCGGCGCTCGGCCTCTTTGGCGGTAATCAGGTCGCCGGCCCGCAGTATTTTGTTGCGAATGCCGTCCCACTTCCAGATATGAGGAATTCCTTTGACCTGAGGTTCCGGAGTCAGGACGCCGTGATATTGCTCCCATAAAGGCGTGATGCCGAGGCTCTTGATATCCTCATTGAAAGCTTGGCGTTCCGAGGCGGTGTCTGCGGTATCGGGCGGTGCCATGTGGCCATCCTCGAGAATTGCTTGATTTCGGTAATCGTGCGCCCTGCGGACCCGTCGATCAAGGGGGGAGACGGGTCTGTCCGATAAATCGATGTCCCTCCAGAGCGGTCTCCGGCCAAATTGAACCGTTTGACCGGGATTAATTCGCGTCGTGGCCAGGCGCGCTGCGAACGGCGATGCCGGCCCATCGGTGGAGTGGCGCAACTCCGCCACGACGCGAAGGAACCCGGCCTTCGGTGGCGCTCCTCGGTCCTCCGGGTGCGTTGCGGGCCTCGTCCGATGCGTAGACATCGCCCTTCGGCCCGCGCCTGCCCGGCTAACCGATGAGCGCCATCAAATTGATTCAATTTGGCCGGAAACTGCTCTAATGGCCGCTGATCTTGGCGTGCAGCGGTTTCGTGTCCTCGAATTTCCGCTTCTGCTCGCCGCTTGCCTCGGACTGGTGTTTTTCCTTCCACTCGGGGAACGGCATGCCGTAGACGATTTCCCGGGCGCGATCGTAGTCCATCTCCACATCCCGCGCCTCGGCGGCCGCCACATACCACTTGGCGAGGCAGTTGCGGCAAAAGCCCGCCAGCCCCATCAAATCGATATTTTGCACGTCAGTGCGGTTTTGCAGATGCTCGACGAGGCCGCGAAATGCGGCTGCTTCGAGCTCGATTCGGGTCCGGTCGTCCATGATCAAATTCTCCTCCGGCGTCAGGCCTAGCCCGTAAATATGCCTAATTCCCGGCATATGCAATTGCCGGCGATGATGACCCGAACCCGGGAATAAACGTGAATATCCACGGGGGGCGGTGAAGGGAATTCGATTGGAAAAAGCGCTGAATCTCAGCCAACAGCGCCGGAGCGCCGCCTCGGTCGCGGTTGGGACACGCTCTCCGGAAGAACATACCGGAACGGGGAAATCGGTGGGTTGCCGCCATGGTTCGCTCTCAAGGCTGAGATTCCGGCCGGTCCGGATATCGTCGACGGGGTTCGTAGGATGGCGGCCGGTACCGCGGCGAAACTCCCGTCGGCGCAGACCGGTTGTATCCGGGTTTCAGCCACATAGCCTCCAACTTCCCGCGATTGCAAAGGCCGGAACGGGGCCTTAGGCTCGACGCCGAAAGCGGCAACTGACGCGATTGGGTTGGGATCTCATATGCGGTTCGGATTATTCGGCGGCGCCGTGGCAAAGCGCGGCGACGAAACAGCAGACAGCCAGGGCTACCGAAAATTCATCGATCTCGTCGTCGAGGCGGAAAGCTTGGGCTTTCACAGCATCTTTCTCGTCGAACACCATTTTTCCGGCTCCGGTCAGGTTTCTTCATCCCTGAACCTGCTGTCCTATCTCGCCGCCAAGACCAGCACCATTCGTCTCGGCACGGCGGTTACGGTGCTTCCGTGGCACAACCCGGTGCTGATCGCGGAGCAGGCGGCGACGGTCGATCTGCTGTCCGGCGGCCGGTTGGATTTTGGTGTCGGGAAAGGTTACCGCGACATTGAGTTCGAGGGGTTCTGCATCCCTAAGGAAGAGGGACTGCCGCGCTACGAGGAGTCCGTCGACCTGATCCGGAAATCGTGGCTGTCCGATGAACGCTTCGACCATGACGGCCGGTTCTGGAGCCTCCGGAATATCGTCGTCGAGCCGCCGGTCGTCCAGAAACCCCACCCGCCGCTGTGGTCGGCTGCCGGCACCGACGAATCCATCGCCCGGGTGGCCAAATCAGGGTTCAATATTCTGCTCGATCATTTCGCCACCGATGCCCGAACCCGGGAGCGCCTGAAAGTATGGCAGGACACCTGCGCCGAGATCGGCCGGCCCTTACTGGCTGATGAGTTGGCCGTCGCCCGGGGACTGGCGATTACCCGGACGGAAGAAGAATACGAAGAAGCGATTCGGGCACGTGTCGAGCGCAGTGCCAGAATGGCCGAAGATTACGGCGCCCTGCCGGGACTGCGCCGTGACGCGCAGCCGGAAACATTCGCGGTTCAGGATATGAGCAATCCGGACGGCGCGCTGATCGGCACACCCGAACGCATTATCGAGCGGCTTCAACGGCTCCAATCGTGGGGCGTGGAGTATGTTCTGATCCTGTTGCCCGGCCGCGTCGAAATATTGCGGGAGTTTTCGCGCGAAATCATGCCGGCGTTCGAAGCCCAAGCAGACGCCGCGCAGTAGCCGAATGACCCGCCGCCTGGAGAGGCTCGATTACGAGCAAATGACGCCCGGCCGGAAACGGGTACACGACAATATCGCCTCGGGCCTGCGGGACCGTCTCGGCGGACCGTTCAATATTTTGCCGCGCAGTCCGGAACTCGCCGATCGAACCCAGGATTTGGGCGCCTTCCGCCGTTACGGCAGCGAACCCTTGCCGTCCCGCTGGACGGCCATAGCGCCGGGAGAAACCAGATGAAGACCCATGCCTTTCGTGTTCACAAGCCCGGGCCGCCGACGGCAATGAAGTGGGAAGAGGTGGAACTGCCGAAACCCAAAGCGGGGCAGGCGATCGTCCGCCACACCGCCGTCGGCTTCAATATGGTGGACACGTATATACGGAGCGGCCTCTATCCGCCGCGCGGGTCCATGCCGATGGGCATCGGTATCGAGGGGGCGGGCGTGGTGGAGGCGGTCGGTCGCGGCGTCAAGCGGGTGAAAGTCGGCGACCGGGTCGCCTATGCCACGGGTATGCCGGGTAGCTACTCGACGGCGCGGCTCATCGAGGCGGTTCATTTGACCAAGCTGCCCGGGTGGATCGACGATGAGACCGCGGCGGCGATGCTGTCGAAGGGCCGTACCGTCGAATATCTGTTCAACCGAACCCGTAAGCTCAAGAAGGGCGACATCATCCTATTTCACGCGGCCGCCGGCGGGGTCGGCCTGATCGCCTGCCAGTGGGCGAAGGCAGTGGGCGCGACGTTGATCGGGACCGCGGGGACCGACGCCAAGTGCCGGTTGGCCAAACGCCATGGTGCGGCGCACGTGATCAATTATACAAAGAAGGACTTCGTCAAAGAGGTCATGCGCCTGACCAAAGGCGAGGGGGCCGACGTGGTTTACGATTCGGTTGGCAAGACCACATGGGCCGGTTCCATCGAATGCACGAAGGTCCTCGGGCTGGCGGTCAGCTTTGGCGCCGCATCGGGACCGCCGCCGCTCCTCAATCTGCTCAAGGAAGGTCACGCCAAGTCACCCTTCATTCACCGGGCGACCACGGTCAACTACATGACGTCGCCCGAAATCGCCGATGCAAGTGCCCGTTCGGTGATCCGCATGATCAAGAACGGCAAGGTCAAGATTACCATCGACCACCGATACAAACTGCGCGAGGCGCCCAAGGTTCACCGGGACGCGGCAGCCCGTAAAACCACCGGTCAGGTGATCATGTTGCCGTGAGGTCAAATACGGCCAATCACCCCACATCTTGTGGATAACGTCGTTTTGTACCCTATCCATTGTCCATATATTGTCTGTGTTAGCTCTTCCCCGACCGCTGACAGGGCGGTCTCCGCCGGCAACGGGGGGAAGTTACGATGGCGTTCGTTGCGCTGATCAGGCAGGCGCGGTCACTTCGGTCTGCGCCAAACATGACAACGCCCGGTCGACGATCAGGTCGGCCATGATCGGTGCCGTCCCCAGTGGCGGACACAGGTACAATTGCCGCTCACCGGGCGCGCCAAGCCGGGCAGGGATGTCTTCGGCTCCATGAAACCCCGCGGCGAACAGATTGGGGAGCACGACCACATGGGGCCAGCCGGTGAATTCCCGCCAATCCTCGATCAGCGGATCGATCTCCAGAAACGCCGCCGTGCAGGAAGCGGCGCCGGTTTCGGCGAGAACGAATTCGGCCAGGCGGGCGGTCGACGTTTCCGACCGATTGTCGCGCCCGGTGCCGTGGCCCACGACGACGATATCGGTCCTGCCGAGATCGATGCCGGCGTTCCGTGCCTCGGTGAGAACAAGGTCCGCCGCGACCGCCGGAATATCCGGGTGGGAGCCGATTGCTTTGGTCAGGGTGGTTCCGTCCTCATTGCCCAGCTCGTCCGGCAGGACTTCGCCGACGATGTAGCCGTCGGCCGCGAAATGAGGCACGACAACGACGGACCGGTCGCCGATTTGGCCGAGGACGGATTTGGCGAACGGTTCCTGCCGCAGGAAACCGGAACGGACGTCGGCGAAAATCCCCCGTGACGCGATGTCCCGCGCATGTGAAGTCACCGCGTCGGCGGCCGTGGGCGCATCCGCGGCGCCGTGTCCGACTACCAACAGGACCGTATCCTCAGGGCTAGCCCGCATTTCTCACCAGGGTCATGGTCTGCGCGGCGCTGTCTGGTCGGCGGAGCAGGAGAGGCGCGCCGCGCGATGCGGTGACATCGGGCAAGCGCCTCGACGCACGCTGTCGACCAGAGAGCGCCGCCCTTCGGGTCGCGCCCCGGCGCCCGCCCGCAGCGTCGCGGCCCTCAACCGTAGTCGCCGCTACGCTTTTCGGGCCGCTCCTGGCGGCTCGACCGCCTGGACGCGACGCAGGCCGTGACCCTGGTGAGAAATGCGGGCTAGCCATGGGCCTGATGATCGCCGGAGCGCGCCGGCTCGAACCAGGCGAGTGTCTCGCCAAGCGACGCCACCTCGCCGATGATGACCAAGGTAGGGGCGGTGAGGCCTGCGTCGCCGACCCGCTCGGCGAGCGTTCCGAGAGTGCCGTGCACAACGCGCTGGTCCGGCGTCGAGCCGCGGTAGACGGCGGCGGCGGGCCGGTCGCTTTCGGCTCCCGCGTCCATCAGTTCCTGGGCGATCAATCCGAGATTGGCGAGGCCCATATAGACGACCAGCGTCGTCTCGCCGTCCGCCAAACTCGGCCAATCGAAGTCGAGCGCCTGATTGTCCCGGCGGTGGCCGGTGATAACCCGAACGCTCTTGGCCAGCCCCCGGTGGGTCAGCGGAATTCCGGAATAGGCGGCGCAGGCGATCGCCGCGGTCACGCCCGGCACCACTTCGAACGGGATGCCGTTCTCCACCAGATGCACCGCTTCCTCCGAGCCGCGTCCAAAGACGAATGGATCACCGCCCTTCAGCCGGACCACGCTCCGTCCTTCGCGGGCCAGGCGGACCAGCATGTCGTTGATCTCCTCTTGCGGCACTCCCTGTCGGCGGCTCGCCTTACCGGCAAAAATGCGGGTTGCGCCGGTCGGGACAAGGTCCAGAACCTCATCCGAAACGAGCCGGTCGTAGACCACGACCTCGGCCGTTTGGAGCAGGCGCAATGCCTTGACCGTCAGAAGGTCCGGATCGCCGGGCCCGGCGCCGACCAGATACACGGTATGGGGTGTGCTCGCGGACATGGCCGCACCCTATTGGGCAAGCGCCCGCTCGACAAGCTCCCGCGCGCCGTCGCTCAGTTCGAGCGCGAGCGCCGCCTCGTGTCCCCGCGGACTCATCTTCCCCCAGGTCTTGCGGAGAATATCGACGATTTTCTCCGGATCGTGCCTGGCCGAGAAGCCGGACAGGTAATTCTCCAGGAACACGACGCAAATGGTGTCCTCCAAGAGCTGGGTATCGGGATCGGACCGGAGGTTCTTCTTCCGCAGCATTGCCCGGACCTTCTCGATCTCGGTCTCGGCGTAGCCGCAGGCCGCCATGATTTCTCCCACCCGGTCCCCATGAAACCGCCCGAGGTCGGTGCGCCAATGATGATAGCCCTTCTTGCCTTCCGGGTAACGGTCACGAGGCACCGTCCAACGTTCGATGTGCTGTGCGCGGGCAGCAATTCGAACGAGATCCGAGGCCTCGGGCGCCAGTCGTTCGAGACAGGCGGACATTCGGCGGCCATAGACCAGTTCCTTCGGCTGCTTTTCGCCGTCGACGGTCTCCAGATTCGGATCCCGCGCATTGGCGGCGTCGATCATCTCGATGGCCTGCTCGACGTTTCCCATTGAACTCTCCCGCGCGGCATCTTAGCGCCGGCACGGCGTTCACGCACGCCGCGGACGTTTATCGGACTGTAAGACATCCCGGATAGGATCATGTTGTGGCGGCATTTACGATTTCCCGGCGGCATCGGACGAAACCCTCGCTGATCCGGAATGCGCAATTGCGGCCGGGTTCCGGTCTTTCGAGGGCCTTGCGGCGGAGCGGCAAAAAAAAAGGGCCGCCTCCCGGCGGCCCAATAAACGCCCAACCGAGCGGTTAGTTCCACTCAATCAGATTGAACAGGAAACCTTCGGGCTTACGGTGACAACAGGTCGGTAGCTTGACCTCCTTGGTATGCGCCACCGCGGAGGCGATCGGTACGATTGGCATGGAGTAGCGCTCCTCGGTGACCCGGTCGAACAGCTTCTGATAAATGGCCTCGCGCTTGGAGAGGTCCAGTTCGGTCTGGCCCTGCTTGTGCCACGCCGCCAACTGCTTGTCGCCGTTGTAATTCCGCGAGCCCGGCAAATAGAAGAAGCCCGAGGTGGAGACCACGTCGGCCTGACCGCCGCCGTTATCCCACAGGCTGACGAAGGCCTGAACCTTGCCCTGGGCGCGCTTCTTCACGAAACCGCCGATCGCGTTGTTGTCCACCGTCGCCTTGATCCCCAGCTTACGCAGTTGGCCGGCAACCGCCTCGGCGGTTGGGCGCGACGGACCCCACGTTGTGAGCGCCAGCGAGAAGTCGGGGTCGACGCCCGCTTCCTTGAGCAGGGCCTTCGCCCGTTTGGGATCGTAAACCGGCGGCGACTTGGTAGCCTTACAGCCGGTATGCCATTCGTGACACATGGAGATTTGCAGCGGATCGCTGGCGACCGGTTCCGGTACCAGCGCCTTGGCCAGCCCTCGGCGGTCGATGGCATGCATCAATGCTTCGCGCACCCGCTTATCCTTGAAGATGCCGATCTTCGACCGGTCGGCGGCATCCACCATGAAATAGATGAACTGGACGGTGCGCCCGACGGTGACCTGCAGGTTCGGCATCTTGGCGAGGTTCACGGCCTGATCCTTGGTGATTTGGTAGACCATGTCCTGCTCACCGGCGATCAGCCGGGCGATCTGGGTCTGTTTGCTGGCGATGGTCTTGATTTCGACGCGGCCGATTTTCGCCGGTGATTTCGAGCCCTTCGCGGCGAGCTTGAAATTCGGGTTTTTTTCCAGCAACACGCCGGCGGTCGCATCGACCTTTGTGGCCATGTACGGGCCCGTCCCGATGGGCTTCAGACCAAACTTGCTGCGATCCTCAAGCTTGCTGTGAACGGCTTTGGGGAAGATCGGCAGCGACATTATGCGCGATTCGAACGGCGCATATGACGCCTTGGTGGAAATCCGCACCGTGTGATCATCCACTTTTACCGCCTTGCTATAGACCCCATAGCGGGTGCCCTTGAATCGGAAGTTAACCTTGGGGTCCTTGACGAAGTCGAAGGTGTACACCACGTCGTCGGCGGTCACCGGCATGCCGTTGTGAAATTTGACGCCCTTGCGGAGCTTGTACTCGATGGTCAGGGGATCGACCCGGGTATACGACTCGGCCAACAGCGGCACCACCTTGCGCGCCTCGACGTCGTAGTAGACCAGCGTGTCGAAGACCATCCGGTCCATCAGGTTGGTCTGCGGGTTCGGGTCGAACACGGCGTCGATCACCCGAATGGGCTGCGCCACCCCGACCCTCAGCGTGTCCTTGGACTTTTGCGCCGCGGCGGGATCGGCGACCGTCGCGAGAAGTACCGCCGCCCCTGCGGACAATGCGTAACGTGCGAATTTCATTTTCGAATTCCTCCCAGTTCTACGTCTTGGCAAGACTATTTTTAGCCTGCCCGCTATTATCCTAACGATGGGATATTAACGGACACGGTGTCGGTTGGGTAGATGCAATTGCAACGATCCCCGCAAAAGCGCTACTCTCGTTGAAATTCCGCATCGGAGGGACCGGAAATGGAAGGCTTCGACCTGGAACTGGAGGCGCGCCCGATTTGGCGCGACGGCGACTATTCCCACATTCCGTTCTGGGTCTACTCGGATGCCGCCAATTATGAGGCGGAGCTTCGGGATATCTACAAGGGCCCGGTGTGGAATTTCCTCTGCCTGGCAACCGAATTGCCCAAGAACGGGGATTACAAAGCCACCAAAATCGGCGAGACGCCGGTGTTCGTGGTTCGCGGCGAGGATGGCGTGCTTCGTGGTTTCCTCAATCGCTGCTCCCATCGCGGCGCGCTGCTGTGCCTGGAGCCGCGGGGCAGCGTCAAACGCCTGACCTGTATCTATCACGCTTGGTCCTATGACCTCGAGGGCAACCTCCGAAACGTGGCGTTCGAGGACGGCGCGGACGGCCGGGGCGGCATGCCCGACGATTTTGACAAGTCCCGGCACGGTTTGCGGCCGATCGAGGTGACCGAGTTCTGCGGGCTGATTTTCGGTTCCTTCGATCCCAGGGTCCCGGATATCGAAACCTACCTCGGGCCGGAATCGGTACGGTTTCTCAAGCGTGCCTTGGGCAAAGCGCCGCTGAAGCTGATCGGCCGCTCGACCCAGGTCATGCACAACAACTGGAAGCTCTATTTGGAGAACGTGAAGGACGTCTACCACGCGACGATCCTGCATCTGTTTTTTACCCGTTTTCGGCTCAACCGTCTCGGACATGAAGGCGGGATAATCGTGAGTGAGAGCGGGGCGCATCACGTGAGTTATTCGAAGATGGATGCCGGGCGCGGCAATCAGGACTATGCGTTGCAGGATATCCGCTCTACCGGCGAAGGGTTCTCGCTCAATGATCCCTCGCTTCTGGATACCATCGACGAATGGGAAGACGGCATCACCGTTCAAATCCAGAGCGTGTTCCCAACCCTGGTCATCCAGGTTATCCAAAATTCCATCGCCATACGTCAGATACTGCCCACCGCGGTCGACCGGACGGATCTCAACTGGAATTTCGTCGGCTTCGAAGGAGACAGTGAAGAGATGACCCGCACGCGGGTGAAGTTGAACAACCTTGTTGGCCCGTCCGGGTATATTTCCCTGGAGGACGGCGCCATCGGCGGGTTTGTGCAGCGCGCGATCCGCGGCGTCGACGAGGATTCGGGTGTTGTGCGGATGGGTGGCGACGATGTGGCGACGGTCGACTACCGCGCCACCGAAACATCCGTCCGGGGGCTCTGGAAAATGTACCGCAGCCTGATGGGCGTTTGAGGCGTGAGTTCGCCGGAACCGTTGCAGGCCAAACTGCTGGCGGACGACCTGCTCGCGCGCTACGTCCGCTGTCTGGATGACGGTGACTTGGGTGCGTGGCCCGGATTTTTCACCGATCCCTGTATCTATCGGGTGACCCACCGCGCCGATGATCGAGCGGGATATGAGAACGCACTGATATTTGCGGATTCCCGGGGCATGCTCAGGGACCGGGTTAACGCCGTTGAGAATGTCAGCGTCTATGAGCCGCACGGTTACCGGCATATCGTCGGCGCCAGTCTGATCGAAAAAGTCAACGGCACGTTGATCGACGCTTCGACGTCATTTCTTGTGGCGCGCATCATGCAGGACGGCGAGACCTCCGTCTTCGCCACCGGCATCTACCGGGACCGTATAGATATCTCGGGTGACGAACCGTTGTTCGCCGAGAAGAGTGCGATCATGGACAGTGAACGGGTGGACACCCTGCTCGCTATCCCGCTTTAGGGTCCGGCCTCCCGCCTGGTAGGGGAGAGGAATTCCGGAAACTCATCGGTCATCCGGGCAGGCCGGCCGCCGATTGGTTCCTCGTTTGGCGATGGATCAGCGGTTTGGGTTGTAGAGAAGTTCGATCAGAACGCCATCGGGATCGGGAAAGAACAGCTGCCGGAGTTCGGTATCGGGCGCGTTGATTTCTTCGTACTCGATGTTGCAATCGTCCAGGCGTCTCCTGGCCGCGTCATAGTCCTCGATTTGCATGGCAAAATGCGAGATGGCGGCATCCTTGGAGCCGGTGAGCAGCTTGTTGTCGGGCAGCGGCGAGATGATGTGGATGATGGGCCGTCCGCCGCAGTACATCCAATGGCCCGGCCGGTCGAACGGCGGCCGCTCCCCCGATTTCAGGCCCAGTACGTCTTCATAGAATTTGGCCGACACGTCCACATTGACCGCTTCGATATTCACATGATCCAGCGATGAGATTTTCATATTCCGGTTACCCCGTACCGATGCTCTTCGGCAGTTTGTTCCAGCGGGCATGCCGTGTCCACCCTCGGGAGCTTCCGATCACGTTTGAGAGGGACTTCGCGGCCGCGGCGAAGCGCCTGACCGCTCGATCGGGATATCCTCCAAGATCAGTCCATCGAGGCCGGTTCGGAGGAAGCGGCGGATAGCATCGTCGTGGGTCTCGACCAACCGGCGTCCGCCGGATAAAACGTGGCCGAGCTTGAATTGGAGGTGACGTGACAGCGGCAGGAAAGACCGCCGGATGGGCCACGGATGCGGCAAGGTCAACCGGCCTGGCTCGAGGCCGAAGACTGATCGGCTATTGGCTTTTTGCCATGTGCGGGATGGTCTTCATCATGGTGATCATCGGCGGCGTAACCCGATTGACCGAATCTGGGCTCTCCATCGTCGATTGGCGTCCGGTAACCGGCTGGCTGCCGCCGATGGGCGATGCGGCCTGGCTCGCCCTTTTCGAGGCCTACAAACAGACGCCGGAATTCCTGAAGATCAACACTCAGATGGATGTTGAAGGCTTCAAAGGCATTTTTTGGCTCGAATACATTCATCGGCTTTGGGGCCGCTTGCTCGCTATCGCTTTCGCAGTGCCGTTTCTCTACTTCCTGGTCAAACGTTGGGTAGACCGGCCTCTCGCCTGGCGGCTGGTATTGTTCTTCGTGCTTGGCGGGGCACAGGGCGTATTAGGCTGGTTCATGGTCAAGAGCGGTCTGGTGGACGACCCCGATGTCAGCCCGTACCGGCTGACCGCCCATCTCGGACTGGCCATCGCCATCTACGCCGCCATGTTCTGGACCGCGCTCGATCTGGTGGTGGAGCGGAACACGCGACGGTCCCTTCCCACACACCTCCGCCGCCTATCGGTGGTCATTCTTGGATGGGTCTTCGCCACCATGTTGTCGGGCGGATTTGTCGCCGGCCTCGGCGCCGGGAAGACCTACAACACGTTTCCGCTGATGGACGGCAAATGGATACCTGACGGGCTGTTCCTTCAGGATCCGGCGTGGCGCAACTTCTTCGAGAACGTGACGACGGTGCAGTTCGACCACCGGGTGCTGGCCATCGGCGCTCTGCTGCTGATCGCGATCACTTGGGCATTGGCCCTGCGGGCCAGGTTATCGCCCCCTGAAATGACCCGGTTTCACGTGTTGGCCGGCGTTGGTCTCCTGCAGGTAGCATTGGGCATCTCAACATTGCTGCTGGTGGTGCCCATCTCCCTTGCGGCGATCCATCAGGCATTTGCGCTCGTGCTGTTGACGGCCGCCATGCGCGTGGTCTGGTATGGCAGGCCGGTTAAGGCAGCCGCTTCCCGGCGCTAAGGAGCGGGCCGGCCCTTTACGAGAGCCGCCGGGAGAAATTCGTCGAACAAGTCCGCCGGTGTTCGACGGTTCACAACAACCTGATCGTTCTGGATTTGCCGGACGAAGAGATTATATTTTCAGGAAACAGGTTTTTGATCCATGCGCTGTTCCCGGAAGTGAATATTTCCATTCGCGCCATCCGGGGCTCGCGCAGGACGAACACGGTGTTCGCGGTGGGCAAGTCCGTCTTCAACCGGATGTCGCGCACCAATATGGGCGAACTCGTGCCGAATACGGCGGCGGCGGTCATGAGGCGGCCGGCACGTGCCACGCCGATAACGACGAGGCGCCGCGAATTCTCGAAGAGGCTGTCCGGCAGATCAACGCGGATGGCTGAGAGTCAGGAGTAAGTATGAATCAAACCGCGAGGTCCCGATCGACCCGACTGGCCATCGTGGCCGTTGCCGTCATGTTCGCCGGCGCCGGCGGATTGACGGCTTGCGCCAGCGGTGGCACCGAGGTCACCCGGGTCTTTGGCGGATTCACCAACGCGTTTACCGCCGACGAGAAATCGGCCGAGAGCGTCGAGACCTTCCGCCAGCTCTTCGATCAGTACGCCAAACGGGATTCCTCGCGCACCCGGCAGTTGCGCCATTTCCGCGATGCCTATCTGCGGGTCCGTCAGGAGTATGTGCAGTCCATCGACGATGCCGTGCTGATCAAGGCTGCCGTGGACGGCGTCAAGAAGCTCGAGGGCAAGCCCGGCACATTCACCGCGGCCCAAGTCACCGAAGCCGCCCTCGACGGCATGCTGACCAGTCTGGATTCCCATTCCGCGTATCTGAACCCCGACGAATTCCGTGAGAGCCAGGTGAACACCCGCGGCGAATTCGGCGGTCTGGGCATCGAGATCAATATGGAGGACGGGTTCGTCAGGGTGATCGCCCCCATTGAGGATACGCCGGCGAGCCGCGCGGGCATCAAATCCGGTGATCTGATCACCCATGTCGATGGCGCCGGGATCAAGGGGATGTCGTTGATTGAGGCGGTCCGTCTGTTGCGGGGCAAGCCCAGGACCGATGTGCGGCTGACCATCCGGCGGGCGGATGCCGGGGAATTCGACGTCACGGTAACCCGGGCAATCATCCGGGTACGGCCGGTCAAGTGGAGCACCGAGGGCGATGTCGGAGTCATCCGCATCGCCAGCTTCAATCAGCGGGCCGACGACGAAATGCGCCGCGCCGTCAGTGCGATACGCCGCAAACTCGGCGGCAAGCTGCGGGGCTTCGTTCTGGACCTCCGGAATAATCCCGGCGGCCTGTTGAGTCAGTCGGTGGCGGTGACCGATTCCTTCCTCCACCGGGGCGATATCGTTTCGGTCCGGGACCGGGACGGCAATGGCCGCGCCTTCAACGCTGAAATCGGCGATCTCGCCGACGAACTGCCCATCGTCGTGTTGATCAACCGCGGGTCCGCCTCGGCCTCCGAAATTGTCGCGGGCGCCCTGCAGGATCAAAACCGGGCAACGGTGATCGGCGCACGCTCCTTCGGCAAGGGATCGGTTCAGACGATCACGCCGCTGGACTGGGATGGGGCGCTGCGCCTTACCACGGCGCTTTACTATTTGCCGAGCGGGCGCTCGATCCAGGGAACCGGTGTCGAGCCGGATATCATCGTCACCGGCGGCAACGCGCCGCCTGATCCGCGGCGCGAGGATCTCCGCGACAGCCTCTTTCCCGGTAAAGAGGCCGATTTGCCGCACGCGCTGCAGGTCGAGAAGTATCAGCCCAAACCGGCACGGGCGAAAATTCGTTTGGATGACTGCCCCGGCGCCGGTGCCGACGACAAGGACCGGATGTTGGGTTGCGCGGTAACGCTGATCAACGACGGGGGCTCCGAGGCCAGGTTCCTCGCTCGCTTCGGCTCCCGGACCAAACTTTGACCCAGACCGAGAAGGAGGGAGAGATGGCCGGCAACCCGTTCCCGGATAGCCCGTATGACATTCGGAGCGATCTGTTGAGTGCGCATGAGGCCGCGCTCACCGGCATTGCCCGTCCCGGCACCTGGCTCACCGCCGGGCAGCGGGTGTGGATTGCCGAAGAAGTCCGCAATGCCCGGAGTTGTGCGGCCTGCGCCGAACTCAAGGAGGCGCTGTCACCCAACAACCTGTCCCGGGAACATACCTCATTGGGCAATCTGTCTCCGGCGCAGGTGGATATCGTTCACCGGGTGGTCACCGATCCCGGCCGGCTCAGTGAGGGGTGGTGCCGGGGACATATTGAAGACGGCATGCTCGAGGGCGAATTCGTCGAGATGATCGGCGTCATCGCCATGACCGTGATCATGGATACCTTCGCATTCGGCCTGGGTCTTCCGGTGGCCGTCCTGCCCGAGCCCGCTGCCGGTGAACCCTCGCGCTATTTGCCGCCGGGCGCCCGGCGCGAGGCAGCGTGGCTCCCCATCGTCGAGCCGGGCGACGAGGTGCCGGAGGACGGTCCCCTGTATCCCACGCCGACGGCCGGCTACATTCAACGGGCTCTCAGCATGGTTCCCCAATCGAAGCGCGACTATTGGAATCTTGCCGGCGCCCATTATCTGGAGGGCAGGCAGGTTTATGATTTCGGGAACAGCGTACGTGCGATCACCCGGCCTCAGATCGAGATCATCGCGGCGCGGATATCGGCACTTCATCAGTGCCTCTACTGAACGACGGCGCATGCCTACATGCTCCGTGAGAGCAGCAACGCCGCTGACACCGAAATCGACCTCCACGACATTACGGAGGGATATCGGCATGACACCGGCATCGAGCATGCCGAATTGCTGATGGGCTTCGCGGAGGCGGTCGCGCGGCGGGACGAGAACGGGACATCGGCTCACCGGCAAGAAATGCTCGAGCTGATGGGTGAGCCGGCAACCGTGGACGCGGCGGCCATTGCCGGGGCATTCCATGGCTTTGTACGGCTCGCCGATTCGATTGGGATACCCCACGAGGGAGCTGCGGGCGGCACCGACTCGACCGAAATGCGGGATGAAATCGGGATCAGCGACTTCTATCGCGCCCGGATTGCCTAACAGCCGGCAACCGGCCCGCGTAGCGCCCATTTGCGGCCGAATATCTCCCTTGGCGGGGCCGGCGGGATACGCGCCGGAGAGCCGCCGATACCGCTCGGCCGTCAGTTCAAGGCCGCAGGCCCCGGCATTCTCGATTAAGATGCTCCTTGCGGCGTGATCCCGGGATCGGAGGAATTCGTCAACCGGTTGCAGCCGATCCCGAAGGTTGGAATTTCGACGCCCGGGTTGCCAAATTGCCGCGATTCCATGGCTCCCCCGTAAATTTTGCGTGCAGGTTGTGCGGTTGCCGGTGAACCCTATAGGATCAAATCACGGCGTGGAAAGCACGCCGGGCAAACCTGATCAGCGGCGGCGGCGCCGGGGGGAAGGGACGATGAAATTCGGACTATTCGATCACGTGGACGTCAACAATCGTTCGCTGGCCCAGGAATTCGACGAGCGGCTGGAGTTTGTTTCCGCCGCCGATGAAGCCGGTTTCTACTGCTATCACGTTGCCGAGCACCACGCGACGCCGCTGAACATGGTGCCCGTACCGGGCGTCTATCTGGGCGCGATAGCCCGGGCGACAAAAAACATCCGGCTCGGTCCGCTGTGCTACCTCCTGCCGCTCTATACGCCCCTTCGTCTGATCGAAGAGATTTGCATTCTCGATCACCTCAGCCACGGGCGACTCGATATCGGCGTGGGGCGCGGCGTGTCGCCCTTCGAACTCAAATATCACGATGTGGATCCGGACAAGACGCGGCCCGTCTTCCGGGAATGCCTTGAAGCGGTGGTTTACGGGCTGTCCCATGACGTGCTCGATCATCAGGGCGACAACTACTCGTACGTCGATGTGCCCATGGAGTTGAGGCCCCTGCAGAATCCCCACCCGCCGATCTGGTATCCGACCAACAACGCCGAAGGCGGGCAATTCGGCGGCGAGAACGGCTATCACTTCGTTACTTTGGGCGGCGTCGATTTTGCCCGGCCCGGGGTCGAGTCGTTCAAGGAGGCGCTGGCGAAGCGCGGCCGGCCGGGTGACGGCGGTGGTGGCGGTTTCAAGGAGGGCGCGGCGGTTGGCATCATGCGCCATCTGGTGATCGCCGAGACCGAGGACGAAGCGCTAAAGCGGGCCGAGCCCGCCTACCAGGCTTGGGAGGCGAGCCTGACGAAGCTCTGGCGAGTCAACAAGGTGCCGGGTCCGAACATTGCCCAGTTCATTCCGCCGACGCTCGCCGAGGCGCAACAGCGGGGGTCGGTGGTTGTCGGTACGGCCGAGACGGTCAAGGAGACCCTCGCGGCGCATGCCGAAGCACTCGGCCTCAACTACATGGTCCTCGGTTTCTACTTCGGCGACATCGCCCACGGACATGCCATGGAGTCCATGCAACGGTTTGCATCCGACGTCATGCCGGCATTGGAGACGATGTAAGCGGCAAATCCTTCAGTAGTGCTTGACGTTGCCGCGCCGTCAGACAATAAGAGCGCCGAATTCGGCCTTCACCGTCTCCCCGCCAGCCGAACCCGGAGCCACAATGCCACACCTGATTTCTCCCCATGGTGGAGACGGTCTACGCCCGTTGCTGATTGAAGCGTCCGAGCGCGAGGCGCGCCGGGCCGCCGCCGCAGGCCTTGCCCAAGTTCCCATGTCCAGCCGCGAGACATCCGACCTCATTCTAATGGGCATGGGGGCCTATACCCCGCTGACCGGCTTTATGGGGGAGGCCGATTGGCGAGGTGTCGCCGGGGACATGAAAATGGTTGACGGAACATTCTGGCCCATTCCGATCACCCTGTCGGTGACCGGGGACCTCGCGGAGACCATCGGCGACGGGGATGACGTCGCACTGGTTGACGGCGAGACCGGCACCGTCATGGGCACCATGGCGGTGTCGGAGCGGTACAAGCCGGATCACGCATTCGAGAATGCAAATGTTTTCAGGACCGGGGACCCGGCCCATCCCGGGGTTGAAAAGGTTCTTGGCCAGCCGCCGGTAAATCTCGGCGGGACGGTGACCGTCTTCGACGAGGGGCCGTTCCGGGCGCGGTATCCCGACCTCTGCGTTTATCCCCATGAAAGCCGGGCGTTGTTTGAAGAATTGGGCTGGACCCGCGTCGCCGCCTTTAATACCCGGAACCCCATGCACCGGAGTCATGAGCATCTGGCAAAAATCGCCATTGAGGTGACCGACGGCGTTTTCATTCATCAGGTGCTGGGCAAGCTCAAGCCGGGAGACATTCCCGCGGAGATCCGGGTCAAGGCCATCGATGCGATGATTAGTCACTACTTCGCCGGGGAAACCGCTATCCAGGCCGGCGTCCCCCTGGAGATGCGTTACGCGGGACCCCGCGAAGCTTTGCTGCACGCCGTGGTCCGGCAGAACTACGGTTGCTCGCATTTGATCGTCGGGCGGGACCACGCGGGCGTCGGAAGCTATTATGGGCCGTTCGATGCCCAGAAAATCTTCGACACCCTGTGGGAAGGCGCGATCGAAATTCATCCCCTCAAAATCGACATCACATTTTTCTGCACGGCCTGTGGCGGTATGGCAACGGCGCGTTCCTGCCCGCACGGCGACGAACACAAGATCCAGATCTCGGGGACCCGCCAGCGGGAGATGCTGGCCGGCGGCGAGGATATCCCGCCGGAGTTCAGCCGGCCGGAAGTGGTGGCTATACTGCGCGAGTTTTACGCCAATCGAAATTGAGCGGGGGGATCGGATCCGTGGCGAAACTGACCGGCGCGGCGGCGCTGACAAAATCAATCGTTGGCCACGGTGTCGATTCCATATTCGGGTTGCCCGGCGCCCAACTTGATCCGTTGTTCGACAGTTTTCACGCCGAGCAGGACCGGTTGCGCGTCCTGCATACCCGGCACGAGCAGGGCGCGGCCTACATGGCATTGGGGTACGCCCACTCTACGGGCCGGGAAGGGGTGTGCACCGTCGTTCCCGGGCCGGGCGTGTTGAACGCCGGCGCCGCCCTGCTCACGGGATACAGTCTTGGCGCCAAGATGCTGTGCATCGGCGGGCAGATTCCCAGTTGGGGTATCGACAAGAGCATTGGCCTTCTCCACGAAATGATGGATCAGAAAGGAACGATGTCGGCAATGACCAAGTGGCAGGCCCGTGCCGATACCGTTGGCGAAGGACCTGGATTGATCGCCGAAGCCTTTCGCCAGATGAATACCGGACGCAGCCGGCCGGTGTTTATCGAGATGGCGACCGATATCATGCGTCAATCCGATGACGTCGAGCCGGCGAACCGACCTGAAACCTATGATCAGCCGGAGCCGGACCCCGACCTGATCGAGCAGGCGGCCGCCTTGCTCGGCAATGCGGAGAACCCGGCGATATTTGTCGGCGGCGGCATCTTCGGTGCCGAGGAGGAATTGCTCCAGCTGGCGGAAGAGTTGCAGGCACCCGTCTTCATGAGCGCCCAGGGCCTCGGTGCGGTGGACGGCCGCCACCCTCTGGCGCAGAACCTGATCGCGGCGTCACACACGTGGCCCAAGGTCGATGTGGCGCTGGCGGTCGGGACGAAATTTCTGCTGCCCATTACCCAGTGGGGATGGGACGACGATGTCAAACTGATCCGGGTCGACCCCGACGCGGAGCAATCGGTGGCGCGCTGGCAACCCGATATCCATCTGGTCGCGCACGGCAAACCCAGCCTTGCCGCCATGGTGGATCGTTTGGGCCGTCACAACCGGTCCAGGACGCCGCGCGAAGACGAGTACCGCGATCTCAAGAACGCAGCCGACAAGGAACTTGCCGAAGCGCTGCCCGGACAAGTGGCCTATGGCCGGGTCATTCGCGATCGGCTGCCTGATGACGGCATTGCCTGCTTCGGCGTTACCCAAATGGGCTTTTACAGTTGGTGGGGCTTCCCGACATATTCGCCCAGGACCAATTTGCAGCCCGGGCTCCAGGGAACGCTCGGATACAGCTTCCCGACGGCGCTCGGCGCGCAGGTGGCGCATCCGGACAAGAAAGTGGTCTGCGTCGCCGGTGACGGCGGCTTTATGTTCGGAGCGACCGAACTCTCGACGGCCATCCGTCACGGGATCAATCTGGTCACCTTGATTTTCAACAACAATGCATACGGTAACGTGCAGAAGCTGCAGACCCTCGATTTTGGCGGACGGCTGATTGCTTCGGACTTGGCGAACCCGGATTTCGTGAAATTCGCCGAATCCTTTGGTGCGATGGGGCTGAGGGCGGAGAGCCCCGAGGATCTGGGGGACAGGCTCGATGAAGCGTTTGCCGCCGACGCGCCCGTGCTGATCGACGTGCCCTTCGATGAACTGCCCGACTGGAGGCCGCTGGAGCGGCGTTACCGGATGCGCGGCAACGCGGACTGAACCGAACGACGGAGATACGCGTGAGACTCATTTCCTATGAACTGAATGGCGCCGAGGGCGTCGGCGTCATGGTTGACGACAGCGGTTTCGTGCCGGCCGCGGGTGCCGCCTCCGATTTGCCCGCCACGATGCTGGGGTTGCTGGAACAAGATGGCGCCATCGACGCCTTAAAAGGCGCCGCCGATGGAAAGCCCGCCGAGATGACTCTCGCGGACGTGAAGCTGTTGCCCGTGGTCCCCAATCCCAAGGCCATCTGGTGCGTCGGGGTCAACTACAAAGAGCACCAGGATGAGACCGGGCGAGGCGCCCAGGAAGAGCCGATGATCTTCCTGCGTATCGCCGAGGCCCAGATCGCCCACGGCGACCCCATGGTTCGCCCGAGTTTCTCCGATACGCTGGACTGGGAAGGTGAGCTTGCGGTCATTATCGGCAAGCGGGGCCGCGCCATCCCCAGGGAAAAGGCGTTTGATCACATTGCAGGCTATTCCATCTACAACGATGGCACGGTCCGCGAATGGCAGCGGCACACCAGCCAATTCGTACCGGGTAAGAATTTTCAGGACACGGGCGGGTTTGGTCCGTGGATGGTGACCCCCGACGAGTTTGGTGATCCCTACGCCCATGAACTGACCACCCGGATCAATGGCGAGCAGGTTCAGCACACCGGCATCGCCGCGATGGATCACAAGATCGACAAGCTGATCAACTACCTGTCGACGGCCATTGCCTTGAACCCGGGCGACGTCATTGCCACCGGAACGCCGGGCGGGGTCGGTTCGCGCCGCGACCCGCCCTGGTACATGAAACCGGGTGACGTCTGCACCGTCGAGATCACCGGGATCGGCGTACTCGAAAACCCGGTGATCGACGGCTGACGCTTAGGGTAGGCGTCCGCCGGGCGCGACGCCCCAAGCCATATCAACGATTTTCTCGTCCGCGGCCTCATCGCAGGCCTTCTTGAACGCGGCCATCACCTTGGCGCCGGTGGTTTCGTTCCAGAACCAATCGGCGATCTGCATGCTCGACGCGATGCAGCCTTCGGCCGCCATGGCCTCCGAGTAGTAGGCCTTGAAGTCCTCGCCGGCGAGCTTCAGCGCCATGGCCAGCGGGAACTCCGGATTGGGACTGCGGATACCCTCGTCCTCGACGAAGGCCAGGAGCAACTCGCTCGCCATCTCGATATTCATTCCGCTGACACCGACGGTGGTTCTGCCGCGGCGCGCCTTGGCCTTCTCATAGGCCGGACGGAGGACTTCGATCTCGGCGTTCATCGCAGCTCTGAGGCCGGCCAGATCATCGGTGTCCTCAAACGCCGGCGGCAGCTCGATGGCGCAGGTCCAACCGTCAGCCGGCTTGCCGTCCGGCGGGTCATCGCCGAAGTCCGCCAGCACGGGCCCCGAGGGGCTCTCCATGAGTTTGAGTTGCTGCTTCAGCACCTGTTTCTGGAACTCGCCGTCGGTCGGTGCGCCATAAGGGCGGCCCAACTCAAATGGCACGGCGAGACCCCTCGGCACGCCGATCTTCTCGGTATGGAGCTTGATCAGGCTGATGATCGCCGTCACAAAGCCTTCCCGCTCAAGGTAGTTGGCCAGCACGCTCACGGCGCGCGTGCACATGGGTCAGACGCCCGATAAGGCGACCGCGTCGACGTTGTCCTCTTTGAGAATTGCCGCGACCTCCTTGGCATTCTGCTCCATGCCGGTGGGGTCGGTCGCGCCCATGAACGAGACATGATTCTTCGCGATTGAGCCGATGAAGCCTTCTTCGGCGAGTTCCCTAATTCGATCGATCGGGAAGGACACGTTGATGTCTTCCTGAAATCCCGACCGGTCATAGTTGGACGAAACGTGGCTCATAAACAGGTCCGCGCCGTCCGTCTCGGAAGGAATGACGCGATAATCCGCATCGCCTCTGAAAAACGGGCGGTCGGTTTTGAGATGAAGTCCGGCGGAAGAGACAATCGCCACCCGC
The DNA here is from genome assembly GCA_965213765.1 of Rhodospirillales bacterium. Classification (GTDB taxonomy): domain Bacteria; phylum Pseudomonadota; class Alphaproteobacteria; order Rhodospirillales; family UBA2165; genus JAJDXO01. Next base: position 4,398,467 of record OZ243926.1, read on the forward strand.
ATTTCGCTGAGCGGTTTCGCCTCGTTCCAGGCACTACTCCCGACCTCCGGCATTACGAGGTCGGTCATCCGCTGCGCCATCGCGGGCGCCAGCGCGTCCATCCTAACCATGTATCACTCCATCCAATGAGTTAACGAATTCGCTGGCGGGACTAGATCGGAATTCAAAATTCCTGTCAAACCCCACTCTCCCTTTGGTGCGCTTGCCACTATTCGGGAACCTTGACGGACCCAAATCGGCGAAATAGCCTCCGGGGACTCAGGGAAATCGGGCGTCTGTTTGACCATGACAGAGACCTCCAAACCGCTGCGGGCCGTGTTGCCGTCGGTAGATAAACTGCTGCGCCATGATGATGGCCGGGCGCTGGCCGAGGCCTACGGCCGTGCGGCGACCACGGATGCCGTCCGCGCCGTCATCGACGAATTGCGGCAACGAATCCTCGGCGCCGGCGAGGATGCCGATACCGCGGAAGAGGCCGTGCTGGCTTCCGTCGCGGATCTGTTGGCGGCGAAATCGGCGCCGTCGCTCAAAAAAGTCTTCAACCTGACGGGCACGGTCCTGCACACCAACCTGGGCCGCGCACCCCTGCCGCGGGAGGCGATCGAGGCCATGACCCTCGTAGCCGGCGGCGCCTCCAACCTGGAATACGATTTGGAAGGCGGTAAGCGGGGCGACCGGGACGTTCACGTGGATGAGTTGTTGGCCGAGCTGACCGGCGCCGAGGCGGCGACGGTGGTGAACAACAACGCGGCGGCGGTCCTGCTGGTCCTCAATACGTTGGCCAAGGGCAAGGAGGTTCCCGTTTCCCGCGGCCAGCTGGTGGAGATCGGCGGCTCGTTCCGCATGCCCGACATTATCCGCCGGGCCGGCTGCAAAATGCATGAGGTCGGGACCACCAACCGGACACATCTTAAGGATTTCGAAGAGGCCATCAGCGACAAGACGGCGTTGTTGTTGAAGGTCCATACCTCCAATTACGAGGTGCAGGGCTTCACCAAGGAGGTGAGCGACACTGAACTCGCCGCGCTGGCACGGAAACACGGCATTCCCTGCGTTGATGATTTAGGCAGCGGCACGTTGGTGGACCTCACTCAATTCGGCCTGCCCCACGAACCGACGGCGGCGGAAGCGTTGGCCCACGGCATGTCCGTGGTGACGTTCTCCGGCGACAAGCTGCTGGGCGGGCCGCAGGCCGGCATGATCGTCGGCAAAAGGGAACTCATCGACAAGATCAAGAAGAACCCGATGAAGCGGGCCTTGCGGATCGACAAGGTGACCATGGCGGCGCTGAGCGCCGTGCTCCGCCTCTATCTCGATCCCGACCGCCTCGCGGAGCGCATGCCGGCGCTCAGGCTGCTGGCGCGCCAAGCCGATGAAATCGCCGCGACCGGCAAGCGGATCGTCGATCCGGTGTCCCGGGCGTTTGACGGGATCGCCGCCGTTGAGTTGGTCGGCTGCCAGAGCCAGATCGGCAGCGGTTCCCTGCCGGTGGAGCGACTGGACAGCGTCGCCCTCGGCATTACCCCGTCAACCGGCAAGCGGGGCGGCGGTGCCGCGCTCAATCGAATCGCCAAGGCGTTCCGCTCACTCCCCATCCCGGTCATTGGCCGGGTTCACGAAGGCGCCTTCCTTCTCGATCTCCGCTGCCTTGAAGACGTAGAAGCCTTCGTCGGCCAGCTCGACGGGTTGACGCCGGGGGGCGCGTCCAGGTGATCGTCGCGACCGCCGGCCACATAGACCACGGCAAGACCCTACTGGTGCGGACCTTGACCGGGGTCGATACCGACCGGCTGCCCGAAGAGAAAAAACGCGGCATGTCCATCGATCTGGGCTTCGCTTACAAGCCGATGGCCAGCGGCAAGGTCATGGGATTTGTCGACGTGCCGGGTCACGAGCGCTTCGTTCGCAACATGCTGGCCGGCGTTTCCGGCATCGATTACGCGCTGCTGGTCATCGCCGCCGACGACGGACCCATGCCCCAGACCGAGGAGCACCTGGCGATCCTCGATCTCCTCGGAATCGATCAAGGGGTGGTCGCGCTGACCAAGATCGACCGGGTCGACGAAGCGAGGATCAAGGACGTCACCGAACAGATCGAGTTCCTGTTGATGGAGACCGGCCTCGAGGGATCGGAAATCCTGCCTGTGTCGGCGGTGACCGGCGATGGGATTGATGAACTCAAGGAGCATCTGGCCATCGCTTCCGAGCTGATCGGCGACCGGGACGTTCACGGCAATTTCCGCCTCGCCGTCGACCGGGCATTTACCCTCCAGGGCGCCGGCCTCATCGTCACCGGCTCGGTGTTCGCGGGGGCGGTGAATGTGGGCGATCAGCTGACCCTCACCCCCGGCGGCCAGAGCGTCCGGGTGCGCGGCATCCACGCCCAGAACGAGGAAGCGGAGGCGGGTGCGGCCGGTCAGCGCTGCGCCCTCAACATCACCGGCCAGAACCTCACGAAGGACGACGTGCACCGGGGCGGCTGGCTGGTCGCCGATGCGATCCACGATCCCGTTTCCCGGTTCGATGCCCGGCTCCGGGTGCTGCCGAGCGAGGCCAAGTCTCTCAAGCACTGGACGCCGGTCCATGTCCATCTGGGCGCCGCCGAAATTCCGGGCCGTGTCGCGGTCCTCGAAGACAAGAACATCCCGCCCGGCGAGAGCGCGTTGGTGCAGATCGTTCTCGACCGGCGGATCGGCGCGCTGCGCGGCGACGGATTCATTCTTCGCGATCAGTCGGCGACCCGGACGGTCGCCGGCGGCCGTGTACTCGACCCCCACGGCCCCGCCCGGGGCCGTGCCAAGCCGGAACGTCTTGCCGCTATCGCCGCCATGGAGGAACGCACCGCCGCCGATGCGCTCCGGAAGATTCTCGACCAGCAGGCGCTGGGCGTCGATCTCCCGGCGTTCATCGTCAGCTGGAACCTGAACGACGATGAACAGGCCGCGCTTTGGGACGCGGTCGAGATCGTCCGTGCCGGTGAGAATCTGGAGACCGGCTACGCGCCCGCGCACTGGACCAAAATCCGGGACGGCATCACGGCCGCGCTCCGGGCGTGGCACGAAAACGCACCCGAGAAGCCCGGGCCCAGTGCCGACGGGCTTCGCCGCGAGACCGGTGTCCGGATGCCGACCAAACGGTTTACGCCGATTATCGAAACCCTGGTCGCCGACGGAACCATCATCAACCGGGGCGCCAGCTATTTCCTGCCGGGCTTCGAGCCCCAACTGTCGTCCAAGGACGAAGCGCTGTGGAAGCGGGTCAAGCCGATCCTCGAAGACGGGCATACCAAGCCGCCGGTGGTCCACGACATCGCCGAGAGGATCAAATCGCCCGCCAAGGCGGTGGAGAGCTTCCTCGTCCGCTGCGCCCGGCTGGGCCTCGTCTATCGCGTCGCCAAGAACCGGTTTCTGCTTCCCGATGCGGTCCTCGAACTCGGCGAGATCGCCGAGGCCTTGGGCCGCGAGAGCAAGGAGCAGGGCTTCGGCGCCGCTGACTTCCGGGACCGCTCGGGGGTCGGGCGCAACCTCGCCATCGAGATTCTCGAATATTTCGATCATGCCGGCCTCACCTGGCGGAGCGGCAACGAGCGCAAGGTCCTCAAACCGGCCGCCGAGGTTTTCGGCGACACACCTGGATGAGACTCCGGCTCGAGGCGAACTAACCCCGATCCATGATCGACGGCGCGGCGAGCGAACCCGATCCCCGCCGGGGGAATTTGGCAAAGGCATAGCCCTGCTGATGACAAGCCTTGGTGATCACCAGCGCCTTCCAGAACCCGCCGCCGATGAGGACGAACACGCCGGCGGCGCCCAGCACCCAGACCGGCACGGCGGCCCACGCGGCGGCCGCGGCGAACAGCACCACGGGGATCAGGTGCCCCGACACATTGAGCATGGCTGTCGATGATTCCAGGATTCCCCGGCTCAACGGGCCGATGCCGTTGGCCTTGGCGCCCTGCACATACATTCGCCACAGGCCGTAATTGATCAGGCCCAGAAGAATGCCGGCGAGAGGCAGCAGGAAACCGCCCTCGAATGAAATCCCGTAGACCGCGAACACGATGGCCGAGAGGCCGACTCCTTCGTAGAGGCCGGTGGCCACCAGCATGGTCGGCATCATGGCGACCCGCCAGGTGGGGATGCCCTTGGCCATGTGCAAAATCTTGGCTTGGCAATAGAGAAAGACCAGGGCGGCGGCGCCCGCCAGGAAATGAAGCGACGGCAGCTGCCAGAGGAAGCCGGCGGCGATGGCCGGATACAGCACCCCGACGGCATAGATTTCGCGGCTCATCCATGAAGTTTGCGGGCGCAGGATGGCAAACGGGGCGCGCAGCTTTCGGCCGATCTTGAGCCAGACGAAAAACAGGCCGGCGGCGATGATCCCGGCGGCGCCCAGGTTCATCTTGGTGAGCGTGGCGCCGTCGAGGCCGGCGAACAGATGCAGCAGGTAGGCGACCACGATCATGCCGGCGCCGAACCCGCCGAGGATGAAATTCATCGCCGCCCGCATGTCCCAGAAGGTCTGGGGCTGGCCGACCAGCGGATTGGCCGGATCGCTCATCGCCTCGTCGCCGGTATCCGCCGCATTGAGGTCCCGGCCCGGCACCGCCGGCGTCTCGTAGAGATATTTGATCTGCGGATCGGTGCCGAGCTCCGAATGCATCTGGAAATGGCTGTTTTCCTCCGCAAGCCTGGAGACGTGGCTGTCGGGGTCGTTGAAGTCGCCGAATTGGATCGCACTGGCAATGCACGACGCGGCACAGGCCGGGGTCGCGTCCGGATCCACCCCCGGCGACAGGCCGGCGGCGATACCGTCATCGACCCGGTCAATGCAGAAGGTGCACTTCTGGGCGACGCCGAACCGTTCGTCGTGGGCGACCGCTTCTTCCTGAAGCGTCTCCTCTCCGAAATAGAACTCCTTGTCGTGAACGATGGTCCGCGCCTGATAGGGGCAGGCGACGGCGCAGGATGCGCAGCCGATACACAGATCGTAGTCCATGGTGACCAGCCCGTCGGCCCGCTGCTTGGTGGCACCGGTCGGGCAGACGGGCACGCAGGGCGGCTCGGCGCAGTGCTGGCAGCCGACCACCATGAACACCCGCTCCACATCGGGGAAGGCGCCGGTTTCCACGTCCAGAACCCGCCGCCATTGAACCCCGGGGACCGTATCGTTGGCATGCTTGCAGGCGATGGTGCAGGTCTGACAGCCGACGCAGCGATTGACGTCGACCACCATGCCCCATCTGCGCTCCTCGGCGCGCCGGGACGGATCGGATGAAACCCCGTTCACGATATCGGGCCTTCATTGAGGCCGCCCCCGCCCCGGCGCTCCCCCCTCGAAGGGGAGGGAGCATGAGGTAGGGGCGTCAGCGCCGTCGATATCGAGCGTGCGGCCGCCTCGTTCATGCCGCCGCCCGCTTGGGCCCGTCGCCCTTGATTATCTTCACCCGCGTGATGTCCGAGCCGCTGCCCGTGGAATCGGTCAGCTTAAGGGACAGATCGGTCAGCGAGTTCAGGCTCGGCAGGTGCAGATCCTTGGCGTAGGGTGTCTTCCAATGATCGAACTGACCGATCATCAGGACCGTATCCGGCCGGATCCCTTCCCGGAGCACCGCATGGCCGCGGGTCTCGCCGGAGATCGACTGGATGGTCACCGGATCACCCTCCTCAAGGCCCAGTTCCCGGGCGCGTTTCCGGTTGATGATAACGCCCTTGTGGCCGGCGATATTGTTGGCCACTTCGTTGATCATCGGAATGCCCACATTGGCGCCCCAGGAATACTGCATGGAGCGCGAGGTCAGCGCCCAGAAGGGGAAGGCGTCCGGATCGCCGCCCTGATCCCTGACGTAGTTGAGCCAGATATCCGGGAACCGTTGGTAGGTCGGCATGGGCTCGTACTCTTCGAGCTGTTCGTCCCACCATTCGACGCCGATTTCATGGAGCCGGTGGGCGAGCTGGGTGCCGTGGCGCTGGATGCGTTCCTGATAGGGCAGCTCGAAACGGATGCCGTTGGCCTTGAGGTGCGGGTACAGATACCAGTGAAGCTTGGAGAACGGCCTGAGCATGTAGCCGTGCTCCTTGAACCAGTCGATGCCGACCACGTTCTCGCCGTTCGACATGTCGTGGCTCGCCGCCTTGGCGGTGGCGTCCCAAATCTCCTCAAGCCCGTGGGGCTTGGCCTCATCGAGGCCGTAATCGTAGTCGCCGGTCACCAGCCGCATGCCGGCGGCGCCCTTATTGATGGCCTTGTTGTAGGCCTCCAGGATGCCGCTGCGCTCGGCGAGCGCCGTCGCGATGTCGGTCATGTCCTTGGAATCGACTACCGTGTCGCCGGCGGGCTGACGGATGCACCAGCCCTCGTGACCCCAGAGCTGCTCGATGAACTTGGTGTTGCCGAGCTGGATCAGTTGGAGGCTTTCCAGGTCGGTGTTTTCCGGCAGCAGGATGTCGGCGAAGTGGTTGGTCTCGTCGTGGGTGTAGGCGAAGGCGACGATGAACGGGAACTCGGCCACCCGCTCCGCGACCTCGGGCGCATTCCAGGACGAGATCGCGGGATTGGTCCGGTAACAGAACCACATGGCGGGCTTGGTCGGCTTCGGCCAATTCTCCGGCGGGCGCTTCTGGAACAGCCACGGCAGGTGGGCGGGCCCCAGCGCCGGCGACCACGCCGAATCGGCGACCAGCGGGACCAGCGTCCGGAAGGCGTTGCGGATGTGGGGCTTGGCCTGCCATTCCTGCTTGGAGGTTTCGTTGAACGGGAACTCCATGAAACCGTCCCGGTTGATCACTGCCGACGTCTTGCGGTCATCGGCGGGCCGGTTGAGCTTCACGTTGGTGCCGATCATGCCGCCCGGCACTTCGAGGGCGCCGACCAGGGTCAGCAGCAGCGTCCGTGCCCAGCAGGCATTGTAGCCGCCCCAGCCATTGTTGACCGTCTTGCCCAGCAGGATGGCGACGGGCCGGTGGGGGAGGGTCCGGCCCTCGATTTCGATGCTCGCGCCGACGGTGGCCTGCTCGATGAACTCGTCGGCCACCTTGCGGATCTTTTCGGCGGGGACATCGCACTCTTCCGCCGCCCATTCCGGCGAATAGGGCTCGATATGGTCGAGCAGCTTCTGGTGGGCGGGCTGCGCCTCCACCGAAGCGTGCTCCCAGCGCTGCCCGTCGGGGCCGTCCTCCACCCCCGCGCAGGTATAGGCGCCCTCCAGGGCGGGATCCTTGATCTCCGCATCGAAGGGCTTGGCCGTGTTGTCGGCGAGGTCCCAGATCAGGGGTTTGAGGCTGACGGGATCGCGCATGAAGTAGCCGTTGGGACCGATCAGGTAGGGCGCGTTGGAATCGTCGGCGATCCGTTCCATGTCGCAGATTTCCCGCCACGGACGCTCGATCAGGATGCGGTTGATCATGGCATAGAGGAAGGCGACGTCGGTCTTGGGCTTGACCGGGATCCATTCGGCCGATACCGCGCCGGTCACCGACAGGTGCGGTTCGATCTGAACCCGCTTCATGCCCCGGGCCCGCCCGTCCGCGTGCCGCCAGATGCCGGCGACGCCGGCCGACGCATCCCCGTTATGGCCGAAGGAGACGATGTAATTGCAGTGGGGCGTGTCGGGCGCGACGATAAACGCCCGGTGCCACAACTCGCCGTACAGGTGTTCGGAGTGATAGCACTTCACCCCCTGGCCCGCGCCGAAGCCGAGATCGACTCCGCCGAAGGCAGAGAGCAGGGCGGGGAAGGTACCCATGTACTGGGTCGGCGTGCCGCCGCCGCCGAAGCTGGCGGCGATTTTGGGATACCCGGATTCGTCCAGCGGCCCGTCGGCCAACGTGTCCTTGATCTTCTTGCCGACGATGTCGAGGGCCTCGTCCCAGGAGATCGGCACGAAGCCGGGATCCTCGTCCCTGCCTTTCCTGGGATTGGTCCGCTTCATCGGCGAGGCGATGCGGTGCGGGTTATAGGTCTTCTGGATCAGCCCGTAGGCCTTGACGCACACCCGGCCGCCGCCGGGATGTTCGTCCTCGATGTCGTAGTTGGATTCGATGCGGGTCGCGACGCCGTCCTCGACCTCGACCTTCATCAGATCGGGCCCGGCGACGCACTGGTAGCAGAAAATCGGGACCTGTTTCTTGGTTTTGATTTCGTTCATGGAACCCAGGCGGGTCAGCCCGCTCCCTCGATTTTTTTCCGTTTGGCGATCAGGCGTTCCCTGGTCTTTTCATTGTCGACGACGAACCGGTTGTGCTTGCCGCGCCCGACCTGTTCGACGGCGTCGGTGACCACCGCTTCCATCATCACCATCCGGCCGTCGACGCCGATAACCTCGATGCTGACCTCGACCCAGGTACCGGCCGGGGTCGGCGCCATGTGATCGACGGCGACATGGGTGCCGACCGTATTCTGCTCGTCGGGCAGATGCCGCTGGATGAATTCCTGACACGTCATCTCGATGTCTTCGACCATGGAGGGTGTCGAATAGACCGCGAGTTCCTCGTCCATATGAGAGATAATCCGGCCGGCATCGATATCGATCCGCCTTGTGTGCTTCATGCCGGCCTTGACGTCTTCAATCATGTCGCCTCCAACCCCCGTTCGGCCGGGGCCATTCGCCCCAGAGGAAGTCTATCCCCCATATAATGATCGGGTGCAGAACATCTTAGCCGGGGAGCGCCCCATGCCAAGCGCCTTCCCGTATCCCGTCCAGAGCCCTGACCGGTCGCCGGAGCGTTGCAGAATCCGCATGACCTCAACCCATTGAAAGCATTCAATTTCGTTTTCAAATTCCAAGTCCCGACGTTTTGGCGCAATGGACATTCATGGACAAAAATGGACATTCATGGACATTTCTCATCCTTCGAAAATACCGAAGCCATGCACGGAATGCACGGCTCGGGCTGTCGCGGTCCATGCGGGATCTCGGAGTCATATAGTCCGGATTGACGGCGAAGGTAGAGTCCACGCCCGGCGGGCATGGCCTGGTTGGGGGGCCTGGCAGGTGCGGCCGGTCATGGACTTGGCCGGCAAAAACGCCAGAGTCGCGACTGGTCAATCCGCATGGTGTCCCGACTCTCGACGAAGGGCGATGTGTCCGGGGCGGTGGGCATTGGCCCATGAGAGCCGTGGCGTTCCCGGATGCGGGCGCTCGACAGGTCCGAACGCCATCCTCTACCATGATCCGCGTCATTCCGCGATTTTGGTTGAACGCGCTAGTTTTGCACCGGATCGTGCGATTCCGGGGAGGATCAGGGTCGATCATGGACGTCACAGCCTATGCCGCTTCGGTCGGGCACTCGGTCTGGTTCAGCCACGATTGCGGCGAGAGCTGGAACCGGGCGCACACGAATTCCGGCGGAATTTACAACGAATCCCGCTGTTGGTGCGTGAGCGTCCACCCGGGCCGTCCGGGCGAGGTATTGGCGGGTACCGACCTCGGTGTGTATCGCTGGGAGCCGCCGGCGGAAACCTGGGTCCATCTGCCCTCGCCCATGGACGGTCTGCACATATTGCAATTGGTCCAGGCGCCCCACGACAGCGAGGTCATCTTCGCCGGTACCCGGCCGGCCAATATTTACCGGTCTCTCGACGGCGGCGTCTCGTGGGAGCGGTGCGGCATGGGGAACGCCGCCGAATGCGCCTTCATCAACACCCCCCGGGTGACCTCGATCCAGTTCGACCCGGTCGACCGGGACACCGTCTGGGTCACCATCGAAATCGACGGCATTTACCGGTCGCGGGACCTCGGGCGAACCTGGCAAAAAATGAATGAGGGCCTGATTTCCATTGATACCCACAACCTGGTGTTTTTCGACGAGCCGGACGGCAGCCGGGAGATCGTCGTCTCGACGGAGGAAGGGCTGCACCGGAGCCTCGACAACGGTGCGACCTGGTCCCATTTCGAGGTACCCGATGCGCCGTTCGTCTATATGCGCTGCATGGCCAAGCGGACGGACGACAGCGGTGTCGCCTTCCTGTCGGTGGGCGACAAACCGTCCGGCGAGACCGGCATGCTGTTCCGCAGCCGGGACAAGGGTTACAGTTGGAATCCGGTGGAGCTGCCGGATCGGGTCAACAGTACAATCTGGTGGATCGGCACCAACCCGGCCGATCCCAATCTGATTTTCTTCATCACCATCATGGGTCAGGTCTGGCGCTCGACCGACGGTGGCGAAAGCTGGAAAAAAATGGAACGGGAACTCGGCGAGCTACGGATGATTGCCTGGCAACCGGGCGTCTAGAGGCGGTCAAGGGAGACCGGAGGAGAAACCAAATGCCCCACAACGTGGATATTCCCGATTACGTCACAGAACGGATCATGGCCAAGCGCGGCAAACTCAACGTGTTCGATCACTTCGAGCCGGAAAGGACCGCGTTGCTGGTCATCGACATGCAGAACTTCTATGTCGCCGAGGTGGACAGCGCCAAATCCATCGTGCCCAACATCAACCGGCTGGCGGCGGCCTGCCGGGACAAGGGTATCCCGGTGGTCTGGGTGGTGATGACCGTCGCCGAATCCGAAGGCGCGCCCAGCCAATGGTCCCTCTACCACGACTATTTCTTCACCGATGAAAAGGCGGCGGCGCACCGCAACAACCTGTCCGAGGGAACCTGGGGCAATGAGTTGTACGAGGACCTGGATGTCCGGGACGGCGATCTGCACGCCGTCAAAAAACGGTTCAGCCCGTTCATCGTCGGCTCCAGCGACCTGCACGCGACCCTGCGGGCCCGCGGTATCGAAAACCTGATCGTCACCGGGACGGCGACCAACATGTGCTCGGAATCCACCGCTCGCGACGCCATGATGCTGGACTACAAGGTGGTGATGGTGTCCGACGCCAACGCGGCGCGCTACGACGAAGACCATCTGGCCGGGCTGACGTCGTTTTATCAGAGCTTCGGCGACGTACGGACCACCGATTCCTGCATCGGCGAGCTGCTCGCACCGGCCTCGGGCTCGGCGGCCGCGGAGTAGGGACGCCGCCTGAAATGTCCACCAGCTTCGTCTACACCCCGAGGGTCCACCTGCGTGACCGGGTGGTGACGCCGGACATCCTGATCGACCGGCTGTTCGTTTCGCGGAAAGGCGATACCACCCTTTATCCCGTGCCGGTCAGCCGGCTGACCGCGGATGTGGGCTTTCAAGCCGCCGGAGCGGGCTGCGCCCCCGATGCGGGGCTCGCGCTCGTCGGCGCCGGCGCCGGGATGCTGGTCGCCGCCGCGTCCGATCATCGGCCGGCCGGCGATCCCCCGGGCGCGGCAAGCCACGATAAGCCTCTCGGCCGCGAGGCCTGGCGGTACGCGGAAATCGCCGGCCACCTGGATGAGGTCATGATCCGCGCGTCGGGCGGTGGCGGCGCCCCGTGGCAGGAGGCGGCCGCCGGCGAAGGATTGGACGTGACCGGCGCCTTGGGCGTCTTCGGCGGGGATGTGGCGCCGGGCGATGCGGTGATCGTCACCGGCCTGCCGTTCATCGGCGCCTCGGTGGGCGGGCCCTACGTGGCCGAGGTCGAAGACCCGGTCCTGGACCGACGGTTGACCCTTCACTACGCTGTCGACAATCTGTTTCCCCCCATAGCGGCGTCATGATCCGGAGACCCCAATGAGCGCGAATGGAATACCGTTTTTTCACGCCGACCACGTGGGCAGCCTGCTGCGCCCCCGGTCGCTCTTGGATGCCCGGCTGAAATGGAAAGCCGGGGAACTGCCGGACGGCGAACTTCAGGCGCTGGAGGACGAGGCGATAAGGGACGTGGTGACGTTTCAGGAATCGGTGGGGCTGCACGCCATCACCGATGGAGAATTCCGCCGCGAGAACTGGTGGATCGACTTCATCCGCCGGATCAACGGCATCGAAATCGCCGATGACGACCCCTCCGGCGAGTTCAAGACCGACGGGGGCGAAGGGTCGGGCTATATCCCGAAAATCGTCGAGACGGTGGGCAAGATCCATCACGACCGGGCGATCATGGGCCGCGACTACGAGGTCATTGCCGCGGCAACCTCGGAGACGCCCAAGTTGACCATTCCGTCGCCGGCCCGCATCCACTTCCATTCGGGCCGGGCCCGGGTGAACAAGGAAGCGTATCCGGACATGGACGGGTTCTGGGACGATGTCACCGCCTTCTATCGGGCCGAGATCGCCGCCCTCGAAGAGATGGGTTGCCGCTATATCCAGATCGACGATCCGGTCCTGACGTATTTCCTCGATGACCGCACCCGCGGCATGCTGGTCCGCATCGGCGAGGATCCCGATACCCTGATTCACACCTATGCCAGGGTGTTCAACGACTGCATCCGGGACCGCGGCGCCGACACCCACCTGTCCATCCACCTTTGTCGCGGCAACGCGGCGAGCGCGTGGATGGTCTCCGGCGGCTACATGCGCCTGGCCGAGGCGTTGTTCCCGGTGGTCGAGGTCGACACCTGGTTCCTGGAATATGACGACGAGCGCTCCGGCACCTTCGAGCCGCTGACGTTCATGCCGGCGGACCGCAACGTGGTGCTGGGGCTGGTGACCACCAAGCGGGGCGACATGGAAACCAAGGACGAGCTGAAGTCGCGCATCGAACAGGCCTCCGGGTATGTCGAGATGGACCGGCTGGCGCTCAGTCCCCAATGCGGCTTTGCCTCCATCGATACCGGCAACCTGATCGCCGAGGAGCACCAAAAGGCCAAGCTGTCCCTGGTGGTGGAGACGGCGGACGAGGTGTGGGGCTAGGTGGGCGGATCGCCGGAACGAACCCCGCGAAATCCGTTGCGGGGTGCGGGATCAGTCGTTAGGTTTGGCGCCCCCGGCGGAGGGGTGGCCGAGCGGCTGAAGGCGCACGCTTGGAAAGCGTGTATACGTTAATAGCGTATCGTGGGTTCGAATCCCACTCCCTCCGCCATTACACCTCGTTTTGGCGGTTTTCCGCTAACTTCCTGATTTCAAATCGCGATTTCTTCCAAGTGGTACACAAAGGTGGTACACACGATGGATGGAAGACGTGCCGAAACCACAGGGCCTTCAGCTTCGAAGATCGGGCTACTATTTCCGAATTCGCATTCCCGAAGATGTTCGAAAACACTACGAAACGAACGAGATTGTTCGGAGCCTAGGAACACGTGATTACAAGAGCGCAGTTAGGCAGCTCAAATTCACGGCGGCTAAGATTGAAGCGGAGTTCGAAGTATATCGCCTCCGGAGTTTGTCGGCGGAGGCAGCTAAGCCGATAGAGTTGAACCGCGATCAAGCGTTCAAGCTTGCTCTGCTTTGGTTCACTACAGAAAACCGGAATATCGCTGCCCAGGACGAGGCCGTGCAACCGGCTGCACTAGACCAGACATTAGACAATTTGGACGAGGACATATTCCCGCTAACCTAATATTTTTCGACACGTCAGGACCGACAAAATCGATCTGGTATTACGAGCAGCCAAAACCGGATGGGCGTAAGAAATATTCCAAGACTGCGCCATTGACATATGACGAGTTAGCAACCTGTCTCGAATGGTGGGGAAACAGAGAAGGAAGCGGGCAAGCCTGGGAAGTAGATGCTGCAGGGCTAATCGAACGCGACGACGATGATCGAGTGATCGGGTGCAATCTCGACATTAAGAACCCTCACGACGATGCTGCGGTCGATCACCGGCCGCCGTCGGAAATTGTCGAAGCCATTATTTCGAATGAGCATCGAGTGTTAGAAATCATGGGAGACATAAGGTCATCACTTTCGGAGGCTAGAGCGCCGGGCGTTTAATCTGCAACATAGCCAGTGTCTTTGAGGTAGTTCCAGCATTCGTTTGGGTCGAAGAGTTCGCAGATGTCGCCGACGGCGCGCCAGAGGGTGTCATAGGTTCTTGCATTGGCTTTTCGCAGCCGTGTCTTGAGCTTGGCGAAGGCCTGCTCGATGGGGTTGAGATCGGGCGAGTACTTGGGCAGGAACAGGAACCAGGCGCCCTGCTCGGCGAGGGCTTTTGCCGCCCGCGGGCTTTTATGGACATTGAGATTGTCGAGGATCACCACGTCGCCCTGTCTCAAGCGTGGCGCTAGTTGGGTGCGCACATAGGCATCGAAGGCCGGTCCGTCCATGGCCCCGTCGACAATCCAGGGAGCGACAAGTCCATCGCAGCGCAGGCCGGCGATGAAGGTTTGGGTGTGCCATTTGCCGAAGGGGGCATTGGCCACGAGCCGTTCTCCCCGAGGGCTGCGCCCGCGCAAGGGCGTCATGTTGGTCTTCACGCTGGTCTCGTCGACAAAGACGAGCCTCCCCGGCTGGCGGCGCATGAAGGGCTGACGGAGTTTGATCCAGGTGCGGCGCGCGGCCCTGACGTCAGAGCGTTCTTTCTCCGCGGCCAGCAGCGTTTTTTTTATAGCTAAACCCTGCCTTGCACAAAAGCTTGGACAGGTTCGACGGATCAGCCGTAACGCCATGTTCCGCCTTCAACCAGGCAGCGAGGTCCGCCATGGTGATATCCGGCTCGGCCTTTACCTGCGCAATCAGGACATCGCGGTGGCATCCTAGCTTGCCCGACCCGCTGGGCCGGCCCTGCCGGGCGGGGTCCACCGAACCGGTGGCCGCATAGCGGGCGTGAATGCGCACCGCCGTCGAAGGCGCGACCTCAAACTGAGCCGCAACTTCACGGCGCGACTTGCCCGCCGCAATGCCTCGTATCATCCGAAGACGAAGATCGTTCGATATGGCTTTTCCCATAGGGCACCTCCTACACCCCATGGAATCATCACCGAAAGCTAAAGGGAATCCCCATAATCAAATCGATTCAACTTTCTCGCCCGATGCTCTAGTTGATGACTTGGCGCAAGTTTCAATTGTCGACCGTATGCACTGAAGTTGATCGTTCGGAGAACGTTCAGCCTGAAGCAACATATCGTTTATTGGGTATGCGGTCCCAGATTGGCGGGCCGTTCTTAAGAGAGACCAAATTTGGAAGTGAATTATCGGCAACCAAGCTGAACAAAGTCCGGACCGGCGATTTCATTTATAGCCGCCTTTTTGCTTGGCAAGGTTCGTTTGGTGTAATCCCACCTGAACTCGACGGTTGTTATGTCTCAAATGAGTTTCCACTTTTTGCCATCGACGAGACCCGACTTTGTAGTCGTTTTTTGACGTATTGGTTTGGTTTGCGGCCAACTCAGCTTGAGGTCGAACAGCATTGCTACGGATCAACACCCGGCACTAGAAACCGTTTCAAGGAAGTCTTCTTCAAACAGCTCATGGTGCCGGTACCGCCGCTTGAGGCGCAAATTCGAGTGGTCGCCAAACTGGACCAAGTCGCGAAACTTATTGAAGACCGAAAGAAGACAATAGTAGCCGTCGATAGTGATCTCGATGCGCTCCTTGCCAACGCCTTTGCTCAAATCGTCGAAGGAGCAAGTTATCTTCCGATGGAGGAGGTTGCACCTCTCGTACGTCGACCCGTCGATGTACAACCGGATGAAGTCTATCCCGAGCTCGGCGTTAGATCGTTCGGGCGAGGCATCTTTCACAAGCCAACACTTAAGGGTTCTGAGCTCACTTGGCAAAAGTTGTTCTTAGTCCGCGAGGGTGATCTCGTATTCAGCAATATCAAGGCTTGGGAAGGAGCCTTTGCTGTGGCGGAACGTGGAGATGATGGTCGTGTAGGCTCTCATCGATATCTCACCTGTGTTCCTGCCCCCGGTTTAGCAACTGCACCTTTCGTTTGCTATTATCTTCAAACGCGTGAAGGCATTGAAAAAGTCCAAGCCGCATCCCCAGGGAGCGCAGATCGTAACCGAACGTTGGGCCAGAAGAGGCTTGCTGCTATCACAGTGCCTACCCCTTCGATCGAACGGCAACGATGGTTTGACGATATTCAATCTAAAGTTCGGGAACTGGGAACGATCCGTGCCGAAACGGCAAATGACATTGATGCCCTTTTACCTTCAATGCTTCATGAGATATTTGGCAATGCAGCACCAGGGGTCAAGCAACCGACGTTCGTTAAATCTGCTGAACCGACGCTCCGCATTGCGACCGGATAGTGTTCAACTCGTTCGCTGCGGTCCCCTAAAAGATAGAGATGGGGGTTTGATCTCCACTAGCGCTTCCTTCAAATCACGCGCCTCGGCACGCAGCGCTTTGACCTCATTACTGGTCGCTTGGCGGGCCGTGTCCCCGGCAAGGCGTTTCTTGCCAGCCTCCAGGAACTCCTTCGACCAACTGTAATACAGGCTCTCGGCAATACCCTCACGTCGGCACAGCGAAGCGATACTCTCCTCGCCACGCAGTCCTTCAAGGACAATGCGGATCTTCTCTTCCGTTGAATGCTTGCGCCGTGTCTTGCGGCGGATATCCCGGACAACCTTCTCGGCCGGGTCTATCTTGCTCATCGATTTCTGCCTCATCTTCGTTCCCTTCGGTCACTACGATGAGCCAGAAATCCTCCCTTAGGAAAACCCCCCAGTGTGTCCCAAGGGCGTTGATGTCAGACACGGCCGCGCGCTCACCAATCTGACGCTGCGCGCCGGGGAGCGGCTGCGGCTGTTCCCGGAGGGCTCCCGCGCGGTCAGCACGCTGCTGAATGCGGCGGCGGACGCGCTGGTCGAAGGCGGAAGATCCGGCATCTTCACGCCGATGTTCTTCTTTCTGGCCCGCAAGCCTCCGCGTCCCGGCGGCTGACCGCGGCGCGTCCTTGGGCCGCGAGGCCGCCGGCGCCCAGCACGGGGAACGGGCGGACGCTGCCGGCAAGGGTCATCCGGCTCCGGCGGCGGCGGTCATTTCCCGGCCGCGCGGACCGATTACTCGGCCGCCGCCCGCTGATCCGAAAAGGTGATGGTCAGCGTCATTGAGCCCTCGTTCACTTTCCATCCCCGCAAGCTGTAGCTCCGCAAGCCGTCCCGGTGCATCGGGTCCCGGTCAGCCAGTTTCTTCGCTTCTTCCAGCGTATCGGTCTTGAGCACGATCATTCCGGTGCCGCTGGGATTGTCCTGGTCATCCAGGAGCGGTCCGCCGGCAAATATGACGCCAGCCTTCTCGAGGCCGATGATGTAGGCGAGATGTTCCTGGCGCATGGCCCCCGACTTGATCGCGGTCCGCGCCGCCTGGTCGACCGGCCGGGTGGTCATAACGAATAAGCGCCGGCCGAGCGCGCCCTCCGGTCCGATTGCGCTGAAGTCGTGCTGGTCCGCCACGAGTGCCCCCCTTTGAGAATTTCCCGGCCGCCAATTATGCTATGGAATCATGACTTGATCCTACGTCAATTGGCAATCCAGGGGGGGGGTGAACTGATATGGCGGACAAGACGGTTGTTTCGATCGACGGCGCGGATGTTCCGGCGTTGATTGGCGTGCCGGCTGGCGAGGGGCTCTTTCCGGGAATGGTCGTAACCCACCACGGCCCGGGCCTTGATGCGTTCACCGAGGACTTCATCGACAAACTGGCGGCGGTCGGTTTTGCCGCCGTCGGCGTGAATTATTATCACCGGGGGCCGGATGAAGGTCCGATCCCCGAGCGGGTCGCCGGTCTCAAGGACGAGCAGATCCTTGTCGACATGTCGGCGTCGGCCGCATATTTGCAGAGCCGCGGCGATGTGGACGGCGGACGGCTGGGCATTGCCGGCCACTGCCTGGGCGGACGGAATTCCCTGCTCGGGGCCGCCGCCACCGATTACTTCTCGGCCTGCGCGGTGTTCTACGGCGGCAATATCATGGCCGGCCGCGGCCGGGAGGCGCCGACACCGTTCGATCTGATCGGCGACATCAGATGCCCGGTCATCGGCTTTTTCGGCAATGACGACGACAACCCGTCCCCTCAAGATGTCGATAAAATCGATGCGGAAATGGACCGGCTCGAAATCGAGCACACCTTTTACCGCTACGACGGCGCCGGGCACGCGTTTCAGAACTTCGTCGCCGAGGAACGCTACCGCCCGGAGGCGTCGGACGATGCCCAGGCCAAGCTGATCGGGTTCATGACCGGCGCGCTGAAGTAGCCGGCCTACCGCGCGGCAACCTCGGCGCGGATGTCGGCGGCCAGTTCACGGCAGACGGGCGGCAGGATGCCGCCGATGCGGGTCACCAGCCCAATGGTCCACCGCGGCGGCTTTTCCTTGAGACGCAGGGGGGTGAGGGCCTGACTGATCCGCTCGGTGGATAGTATCTGGCTCGGCAGCAGGGCGATCCGGTTGCTCGCTTCGACCATCGAGACCGTGCAGCCGATGGAATTGCTCTCGATGGCGCTGTCGGGCGGCGACAGCTTGGCGTGCGCGAAGGTCTCCTCGAAGACGAGGCGGCGGCCTTCGCCCCGGCCGAACACCACCCAGTCCTCCGACAGCAGGTCTCGGAGCCCGAGCCGGCGGCGTTTGACGAGCGGATGACCGCTCCGGACCGCGGGAATGAAAGATTCCTCAATCAGGGTCTCGGTTCGAAGGTCGGGATCGTCGACGGCGCCGGGCAAGAAACACACGGCGAAATCGAACGTGCCCGAGCCGACCGCGGCGAGCACTTCACTCAGATTGTCCTCCTCGATGTAGATGCGGACCTTGGGCCGCCGTTCGGCGAACCGGAGCACTGCCCGCGGCAGAAGATTGGTGGTGACGGTCTGGGTGACACCGACTGAAATTTCGCCGCCTGTCGCCCCCTCCATGAATTCGACCTCCCGGCGCGCCCGGTCGATTTCAGAGGCAATTATGCGCGCTCGCCGGATCAGCGCTTCGCCGGTTGGTGTCGCTACAACGCCGCGGGGACCTCGCTGCAGCAGCCGGGCGCCGACGCTCTCCTCAAGTTGTTTGATGCTCTTGCTGACCGCCGGTTGAGAGAGGTTGAGCCGGTGAGAGGCTTGCCGCACGCTGCCTGTCTCGGCGACGACCATCAAATTCTGAAGCTGATTGAACTTCATCCCGTATCACCTTTCCCTATAACCCTTTCCTATTACTTTTTTTTATCACATAGATGAAACTTCTATAATCAGGTTCTATCATGCCCCGCTATAGTTTTTTCAGTGAACGTCCGGGGGGACTAGGAATGGCGACGAACGCCAACCCGCAACAACCGCTCGATCGCGCCATCTGGGCGACCTGGTACGACCTCCCGGAGGCCGATCGGGCGGCACACCTGCCGTGGCTGCACGGCGAATACATTCCCGGATTGCTGGAGCGCCCCGGCCACCTTTGGGCCGCGCACTATGAGGTTATCGGCAGCGCCCGCGACCGGGCGTTGTTCCAACCCGAACACGCCGACGATCCGGACATCGGCAAGGGCAGGGATTACCTTCTGCTGATCGGCGCCGCGTCACCGCACGACTTTTTCCGCGACGCGGTGCTGACGGTTGACGGCGAGACCGGCGGACCGCTTGTCCAGCGCCGCGAGGTGCGTACCTCGGTGTTCGTCGAGGAGGTCCGGGTCGACGGACCGGCGGCGGACCGGCGGCCGGCGGACGGTTCCCCGGGACCGGCGATCCAGATGGGCACGCTCAATCTGCAGGACTTGGATGCCGAGTTTGATTTGAGCGCCTGGTACGTTCACGACCGATTGCCCGCCACCACGCGGATGCCGGGCTGCATCGGCACGCGGAAATTGGTATCGACCGCCGGTTGGGCCAAGCACTCCGTGCTGTATGAGTTTGTCTCTCATGAGGCGCGGGAGACCCAATTCCACGGCCACGAAAAAGGCGAAAGCGAAGCGGAGAGCTGGGGTAAACGGGTGATCAACGCGACCATTCATGCCCCGGGGTCGCCGACCCTGGGCACGCGCATCCGGCCGGAAGCGTGAAACGATTTCAGATCAGGGATACAGGGTAATGAAATTTGGCGTTTTCGATCACGTGGATCTTGGCGAGGAGCCCATCTCGGACATCTATCAGGGACGCCTTGGGCTCGCCGAACTAGCGGATCAAGCCGGATTTTACGGCTACCACGTCGCCGAACACCACGGCACCCTGCACGGTCTCCTTCACTCACCGAATCTCTATCTCGCCGCCATTTCGCAGCGGACGAAAAACATCAGGATCGGCTCGCTGGTCAACCTGCTTCCTCTTTATCAGCCGCTCCGGTTGGTCGAGGAGTATGCCATGCTCGACCAGATGAGCGGCGGCCGCTTGCAGATCGGCGTGGGGCGAGGCATCTCGCCCTACGAGGTAGGCTATTTCGGCGTTGCCCCCGGTGAATCCCGGGCCCTTTTCCATGAGGTCCTCGATTTCGTAGTCGACGGGCTCCAGGCCGAGACCATCACCTATGAGAGCCCGCGCTTTCAATACTACGAAGTTCCGATGGTTCAGCCGCCGCTTCAAAAACCGTATCCGCCCTTGTGGATTGGCGCACACAGTGAGCGCAGCCTGGACTTCGCGGCCGAATACGGCTGCAACGTGGTCATCGGCGGGCCCAACGCCGTTGCCAAGCGCGCGGTCGAATATTATCCCGAGGCCTGGGAAGCGAAAGCCGAACTCCGGGCCGCCAAGAATTCGCCTGTCGCCTCGCCCTTCGTCAGTGCATGGCGCTTTCTCTACGTCACCGATACGGATGATGAAGCGCTGGCGCGGGCCGAACCCGCGTTCGATATGCATCAGACGCGCCTGGCCGCACCGTCACGCGCCTGGGGATACACGCCGAACGTCTATATGGACAAGTATCGGACGGCGCTTGATCTCGGCATTCATTTCGCCGGTTCCCCCGAGACCATTGTGGAGAAGATAAGCCGGGATATCGAGGAGACAGGGGTGAACTACTACATGCTCAGTTTCACCTGGGGCAACCTGAAGACCGCGGAATCCATACGGTCCTTCGAGTTGTTCCGCGATGAGGTGCTGCCTCATCTTGCGGACGCGGGTGCAAAACAGGCTGCGGAATAACTCCGTGGCGATTTGGTCGCGAAACGCTTCGGCATTACAGTGAAGTCAAGGACGGAACACAAAAAATAACTCTCCGTCCACATTTTGGGAGGAAGACATGAACAGATTTCTACGATTTTTCTCGATCTCTATTGGTGGAGGCGCCTTGGCGCTGGCCGGTGTCGCGTCGACGGGCGGCGCGGTTCTCGGCGGCAGCGTCCTGTTTGCCGGATCGGCGCAGGCGCAAACCGAACTGATCTACAACGTCTGGCTGCCCCGCCGGCATCCGTTTTATGTCGGTATCGTCGAACCGTGGGGCAAGCGGGTCGAAGCCGCCTCGAACGGCCGGATCAAAGTGAAATTCCCGGCCAAGTCACTGGCGCCGCCGCCAAGGCAATGGTCGGCAACCACCAAGGGCATCACCGATGTTGCCCTGCTCGGCAACAATTTCGAGCGCAAGCGCGTGACACTTTCCATGATCGGCCAACTGCCGTTCTCCTCGACCACCGCGGTGAAGGCCTCGGGCGCGTTGTGGCAAACCCACAACAAGTATTTTGCCAAGGCCAACCAGTACAAGGGCGTGCAGTTGCTCGGTCTGTTCGGGATCACCGGTCATGATTTGATGACCAAGGATTCCGAGCCGATCACCAAGGTGGCCGACCTCAAGGGCCGCAAGATGTGGGCCTCGGCGGTACCGCAGATGGAAAAGCTGGGCGCGGTGGTCCTCGCCACCCCGGCACCGAAGATTTATGAGCTGGTGTCCGGCGGCGTGGTGAACGGCGCGGCGGTCATCGCCTATGGCTACAATTCCTTCCGCATCCAGAAGTTCATCAAGTCGTTCACCCACGTCCCCGGCGGCATCGGCTCGTCCACCTTCTCGGTGTTTATGAACCAGGCCAAGTTCGATGGCCTGTCGGCGGACGACAAGCAGATCCTGCTGAAGGCGTCGGGCGAGCAGATTACCAAGGATGCGGTGGTCGTCGACCGGTTGACCGACAAGGCCTTGGGGGACATGAAGGCGGCCGGCGTGAAAATGATCACCGCGGATGCGGCGTTCATGGCCGACCTCAAACGGGAACTGGCCTTCATGGAGACCAACTGGCTGGCCGATGCGGCAAAAGCGGGGGTCGACGGCAAGGCGGCGCTGGCGTTTTACCGTTCGAAACTCTAGCCCGCAAGGTTGGCGATGGCCGAACCTGAAGATCAGTCACGCATAACCGAAGGCTTTGTGCCGGGTGACGCCGAAAATGGCGGCACCCGGCAGTTTTATCGGCTGACCCGGGCGCTCAAGTGGGTCGCGGGAGGCCTGATGCTGTTGCTTCTCGGACTCACCTTCGTCGATGTGGTCGGGCGCTACGCGTTCGGTCGACCCATCCCCGGCGGCTTCGAGATCATCGAGTTCAACATGGGCTTGCTGATTTTTGCCGCACTTCCCCTGGTGACGCGCAAGCGGGGGCACATCACGGTAAGCCTGTTCGACGCGCTGATGGGGGAGGGAATCCGGCGCTTGCGCGACTCGGTCGTTCTCCTGGGCAGTGCCGGGGTCGTCGGCTTCATTTCCTTTCTCATGTTCCGCTCCGGCCTCGAGATGCTGGAGGCCAACACGGTCTCCCGGGTTTATGACTTTCCCCTGGCCCCGGTGGTCTTCATCATCGCTGCACTCGGCGTGATAACCCTGCTGCTGTTGCTCGCCATGATCTGGCACCATCTGCGGGGCCACGGCCTCGAAACGGCCTGAGCGGGCGCGGAGCGGCGATGACAATCTCACTCATCGGTTTCGGCGCCCTGCTGCTGATCGCGTTTATCGGCTTTCCGCTCGGGTTCACCATGATGCTGATCGGTTTCGTCGGTTTCGGCTTTGTCCGGGGCTGGGTGCCGTCGGTGGAGATGGTCATCCAGCAGATCATCGACATGGCGCTCAACTATAATTTCTCGGTGCTGCCCCTGTTCTTGCTGATGGGGGTATTCGTCTACAAGGCGGCGCTCGCAGAGGACCTGTACGAGGCGACCAATGCCTGGCTCGGCCATTGCCGGGGTGGGCTGGCCATGGCGACGGTGGCCGCCTGCGGCGGGTTCGCCGCGGTTTCGGGAAGCTCGGTCGCCACCGCCGCGACCATGGCCAAGGTGGCAATTCCTTCCATGCGCAAGTACCAATATTCGGACAGCCTGGCGGCGGGCACTGTCGCTGCGGGCGGCACGGTGGGCATTCTGATCCCGCCCAGCGCCGCGCTGATTGTCTACGGTATCCTCACCGAAGAAAGCATCGGCGAGCTGTTCGTTGCGGGAATTATTCCGGGAATCATCACGGTTGCGCTTTATATCGCGGTCATTTCCATCGTCACCCGCATCTGGCCGACCCTCGGCCCGGCCGGCGAACGCTCGAGTTGGCGGGTGCGCTTCATAACCCTCGGCAAGATTTGGGGCATCGTCGTGCTGTTCGTGCTGATCCTCGGCGGCATCCTGTTCGGGGTGTTCACTGCGACCGAGGCGGGCGGGATCGGGGCGGCGGGTGCACTCGCATTCGCGCTGCTGCGCCGCAAAATGAGCTGGAAAATATTCGCTGAATCACTGGTCGAGGCGGCGGAGACCACCGCAACCGTCTTCACCGTGGCGTTTGGCGCGCTGATCCTCAACAACTTCGTCACCATCGCCGGGCTGCCCGACGCCATCGTCGAATTCATCCGCTCCCTCGACCTGGCCCCCATTGTGGTGATCCTGATCGTACTCGGTATCTACATCATCCTCGGCACCATCATCGAAGGCCTGGCGATGATCTTCCTGACCGTCCCTATTTTCGTGCCGGTGGTCGAGAGTTTGGGCTTCAATCTAATCTGGTTCGGCATCGTCATGGTAATGGTGGTGGAAATTTCCCTCATCACCCCGCCCATCGGGCTCAATGTATTCGTGATGAAGTCCATGCTGCCCGACGTGGAGCTTGTCGCCATCTTTAAGGGCATCGCGCCGTTCTTCGCCGCCGATATCGTGCGGCTGCTGCTGGTCGTGTTCCTGCCCTGGCTGGCCCTTTATCTGCCCCGCTTACTCAACTGAGACGGAATTCCGGCGCGTTCCGGTGACCCCGCGGCAAACTATTTGAGGCAGGAATTGCCGTCGTTGATCGCGCGCCAGATCCTTCCCGGCGTCGCCGGCATCTGGAAGTTGGTCACGCCGACGGGTTCAAGCGCATGATTGACGGCGTTCATCATCGCCGCCAACGAGCCCACGGTCCCGCATTCCCCGGCACCTTTCACGCCCAGGGGATTTGTGTCCGTCGGGACGGGATGGCGGTCAATCTCGAATCCGCAGAAGTCATCTGCCCGGGGCATGGCATAGTCGAGAAAAGAACCCGACAGGATCTGCCCGCTTTCGTCATAGACCATGTTTTCCATAAGCGCTTGCCCGGCGCCTTGGACGATTCCGCCGTGGACCTGGCCGTCGACCAGCAGGGGATTAAGTTCGACACCGACATCGTGGACCGCGGTGTAGCGGACCACCTCGGCCACTCCGGTTTCCGGATCGATCTCCACTTCGCAGACATGGCAGCTGTTGGGAAGGTTGCCGGCCTCCGGCGACCAGGTTGCGGTCTCGAAGAGTCCGATCTCAATTTCCTTTGGAAGATTTGCCGGCTGGAAGGCCGTCCTGGCCACCTCATCGAATTCAACCCGCCGGTCGGTTCCGGCCACCGTATAACGCCCATCACCGAATTCGATGTCGGCCTCCGGCGCTTCGAGGAGATGGGCGGCGATCTTTTTCCCTTTCTCGATGATTTTTCCGGCCGCCGTGAAAACGGCGCCGCCGCCGATGGTCGCCGTCCGGGCGGCTCCGGTCCCGGTGCCCCAGGACAGCTTGTCCGTATCCCCCTCGATCACCCGGATTTTTTCGGCATCGATGTGCAGAGTGTCGGAGAGGATCTGGGTGTAGATGGTCGCGTGGCTTTGGCCGCCGGCCGTCGATCCCACCAAAATGGTGACATTGCCGCCGGGGTCGAACCGCACCTCGGCGGTTTCCGGCGACGGTCCGGCGGACGGATCAACCGTGGTTGAGATGCCGACGCCCCGCAGCATTCCACGGGCCCTTGCCTCTTCGATCCGGGCGGCGGCGCCGTTGTAATCCGATTTGACGAGACACTTGTCCATTACGGCTTCGAAATCACCGCAGTCATAGGCACCCCGGGTGGGAAGCCGGTAGGGCATGGCGCCGGCCGGGATGAAATTCCGCCGGCGGATTTCCGCCGGGTCGATCTCCAACGCCCGGGCGGCCATATCGACAATGCGCTCATGCACATAAACCCCGGGCGTGCCGCCGGGAGCCCGGTAGTTGGAAACCGGTACCGTGTTGGTGAGCACCCCGGCAGCCTCGCCGTATACCGCCGGCGTGGCGTAGACGCCGCAAATCTGGCGGGTAATCCCGGCGGTCGATCCGAAACCGATCATGGTGACGAAGGCGCCGAGGTTGTTGCGGGAGGACAGCCGGAACGCGGTGAACCGGCCTGCGCCGTCCAGTGCCAATTCAGCGTCGACGACCATGTCCCGTCCCTGATCGTCGGCCATGTGGCCTTCGATCCGTTCCGAAATCCATTTGACCGGCCGTCCGGTCTTCCGCGCCGCCCAGGCGGCGAGCGGCACCTCCGCGTACAGCCCGCCTTTCATCCCGAACGAGCCACCCACGTCGCCGGCGATCAGATGCATGGAATGCTCGGGAAGGCCGAAGATGTCCCGGGTCATCAGCGTCCGCCAGATATATGGCCGCTGCAGGCAGGCATGAATGGTGTACTTGCCGGCGCCCGCGTCGTAGTCGGCGACGACGCCCCGGGGTTCCATGGCATTTGCGGTCACCCGGTTGACGACGAACCGGTCCCGGACGACGTGAGCCGCCTCGGCGATGGCTTTGCCGACGGCTTCGGCATCACCCAACCCGACGAAGAGGGCTTCGTTATCGGCGCAATCCGGCCAGAGACGGTGCCCGTCCGGATCGTTCGCGGTCGCCGTATCCAGGATGAACGGCAGGGCCGAGTAATCCACTTCTATCCGCTCGGCGGCGTCCTTGGCGATGTCGACTGTCTCGGCGATCACCACGGCGACAATCTGCCCGATATGAAGGACGCGGTCCTTGTGGAGCGCCGGCCGGGGCGGGCGGAACATGGCCGATCCATCCCGCCGCTTGTGCGGCGATACTCCCTTGATCTCACCCAGACCGTCCGCCGAGTAATCTTCACCGGTGAGCACCGCCAGGACACCGGGCATGTCCCGGGCCGCCGAAATATCCACCCGGTTGATTTCCGCATGGGGATGGGGTGAGCGGAGACAGACCATGCGGGCCTGGCGCGGCAGGACAATGTCGTCCACATACCGCCCTTGGCCCGTCAACAGGCGCGGTGCTTCCACCTGGGTGACCGGCTGGGAAATGGCGTATCGGGTCATCGTCCGCCCCGCACCGATGCGGCGTTAGTCGAAATTGTAGAGCGCCGCAGGATTGTCCACGAGAATCTTCTTGATCATGGCATCATCGAGGTCGAGCTCAAGGAGCCAATCCAGAATTTTGTCATCATCGGGCATGGGGAAATCCCAGGTGCGGACGTGGGGCCAGTCCGAGCCCCAGATGATACGGTCGGGACACTCGCCGATGATGGCCCGGGCATAAGGAACGAGGTCGCGCCACGGCGCCTCTTCGCGGGAATATCTGTACATACCTCCGATTTTCATCCACGCCCGGCCCGTGGCCGCCAATTCCATCAGCGCCCTGAAGCCGGGCTGGTCGAGGCCGTCCTCGACCTTCCACCCCCGCCAGGCCAGGTGATCGACCACCACGTCGACGGGGAGCCGGCCGAGGAGCGGCGCCAACCCCAGCCACTGCTCCGGGTCCGAGGGCATGAACAGCATGTGCCAGCCGAGATCGGCAATCTTCGCGGCTAGCGTCGTGACGGTGCCGGCATCCACCTGATCGCCGAACAACGGCGTGAGCCGGACGCCGCGGATGCCCCCTTTATCCATCCGTTCCATGTCGGCCTTCGTCGCGCCGGCATCAAGAATGACGATGCCCCGGCCTTGCCCGTTCATCTCCGCAATCGCATCGAGGGTTACCGCCGGGTCCGTCCCGCTGACCGTGATATGGACAATGACCGCCCGATCGAGCCCCATGACATCAAGGAAGCCCCTCATCATTTCGTAGGGCGCTTCCGGCGACGTGAACGTCCGTTCCGGAACCATGGGATACCTGCTGTAGGGGCCGACCACATGGATATGGGTATCGCAGGCGCCGGCCGGCGCAACGAGCCTGGGCCGGGTGACCGGATTGGGTCCGGGACATTCACGGGTCATGAAATTCTCCTAGTCTTCCAGGTTGGACGGCGTCCAAATTCTTGACGCCATGGACCGGTTCGCCGATGCCGGGAATACTCATCGGTCCGGATTTTCCGTATCAAGCCCGGGCGGCAATGGCGCACCGTCCGGAAACCAAGCGGGCGTCCGGTAGCCGGCGGTTTTCCGATTGCCCATATATTCCTTGTAGAGCGTCTTGAGGGACGAATCCCGGTTCTCCAAATGGACGTAGGGGCAGACATCGACACAGATGTGACAATACTCGGTCCGCAATCGGGAGTACGGGTAGCAGCTTTCCGCATCCGTGATCCAGCGCCGGACGCCCTCGGTCACGACGGCTTCGTCCGGTATCGCCTCGCCCGGGCAATTCAGAGAGCAGATGTCGCAGTTCAGGCAGCGGTCCTGAACGCCGAAGATCAGAGGCCCGTTTTCCACCAGCGGCAGATCGGTGGTTACGAACCCCGGCCGGTGGCTCGCGCCGAATTTCGGATGAATAAGGCTGCCATGCTTGCCCAGCTCGCCGAGGCCCGACCAGTACATGGCGGGGATCGCCTGAATCTCGCCGCCGCCGTTGTGATGGGCCAGCGCCGGCCAGCCCATGCCGCGAATGGCGCGCGCCAGCTGATCGGCGATCTCGCAGCACTCGGTGTAGACGGAGAGGGCCTCATACTCGATGGCGTAGGGGCCCCGCCGGGTGACGCCGTAATCCTCGGCGACAAAGAACGAGATCACGTACTCATGGGGTATCTCCATCCCTTCATCGACCATGAACGGACGCAGCTCGGCCGCCCCCGCCGCGTCGGCGCCAAGCTCAAGGCAAAGCGCCTCGATTTCTTTCGACATGGCTTCGGCATCGGGGACCGGGCGCCGCCGGCCGGCAACCGGCTCCTCCCGGCGGTCCGCCAGCTCCTTCCAGCGCCGCCGCAGCTTCTTGGTCTCCTCGCCCCGGTTCTCATAGAAGGCGATGGTATCAACGCCCATCCTTTCCATCACCTGGACGAGGAGCGGGTCCTTGAAACCGTGGTTCCGGCGCTTTGTGGTGCCGACGACGGACATGGTGCTTCTTTCCTCGGGGCCTTTGGCCGTTCGGCGGCCGCAACCTGGCTGCCGCTAGCCTTGCTGTTCCGCGTGCTCCGCCAGCATCAGCTTGGCAATTTCCGTCCGCGTGGTAACCCATGCGAACGGTGTGCGGGCGACAATTTCCATCACCTTCAGGAACTGGATCGACCCGGCGATCCTTCCCGAGACGTGGGCATGGAAACCCAAATCCAGGACCGTGGGCGGCGAGCCGATCTTCGGGTAACCGTCCATGATATCGCCGACGATTTCGGGCAACAGCATCAGCCGGTTGCCGTGGCGGAGGTGAAAGGCGAGGTCGTTGACTTCCATGTCATAGGGTATGCAAACCACGGGACCGGAGCTGGTCGGTTTGATTTTGGGCATGTCGCCGCTCATGTCGTCGGCATAAAATTGATAGCCGTTGGCCGCCATCAGTTCCTCGGTGTCGGCCGACAACATGCCGCGCGGTACCGCAAAGCCGAGCGGCCGCTCGCCCAGGAGTTTCTCCTGCGCCTCAGCGCAGCGTTTCATCTCCCGGTCCTCTTCTTCCCGGTCCATGTAACAAAGCAGCCGGTGCTGGGTCCAACAGTGGGCCATGATTTCGTGGCCGCCGTCGTGTACCCGCCGCATCAGTTCAGGGCGCTCCTCGAACAGGATACCGCTGGCATGACAGGAGAATTTGAAACCGAAGGATTCAGCGATTTCCGCCAGCCGGTAGATGCCGACGTTCAGCCCGTATTCCGCCCACTGCCGGGCCGCCGTATCGACGAATTCCTTGCGGAGCGGATTGCCGAACGGGGAAACACCGGGCGCGACACCCTCGGGCCACCATTCCAGCGGGATGTTGATACAGACGGCCATGGGACGGTCTTCGGGCCATCCTTTGGGTAGCTTGGTGGTCATTTGATGTTCCTCACTGGTCGAAGCCGGTTCCGCTCAGAAACCCAGCCAATCCATGATCAGAGGCCGCGGCATGAGGACCTCCATCACGTTGATCAGCAGTCCCCAAATGAATGCAAACAGGAGAACCGCGCCGAATATGGCGATCCACAGTTTCTCGCCCCGCAGCAGGATGTAGCCGAAGGCGAAAGCCGGTACCGCGATGAGATGGCCGAAGATGAACACCCCGCCGACGAGAACCAAGATGGAGACCGCCAGCGGAATGAGCGTATGGATCTGTTCCCGGGTAAATGGCGGCTTAGTGGCGTTGTCGCCGGTTTCCTGCTCGATCTCGAGAGGGCCGGTGAAGAACTGACGCGCGCCGTAAATGAGGACGCAGATCAGGATCAGCCCCGCCGCCGAGAACGGAAACAGTTGGTCCTGAAACGGAAATTCCCGGACGTCGGTGATGGCGAATACGCCGACCACCAGGAAGAAGACCGTCAGAGCGATATCGACGATGCGGGCGCCGCTCATTCGTCATACCCCGATATTTTGACCGGCGGACCCGCTTTCCCCTGCCGCTTGGCGCGATAGTGGCGAAGCATGGGCGGGAAAAACACGCTGAGGAAAATAACCAACGCGATTACCCACACCAGGGGACGACTCCATAGCCAGGTAGCGCCGTGGAGGTCGAAGGACAGGAATAGATATTTCTCGGCCAGCCCGCCCATGATCAGACCCATGATCAGGGGAACCCGGGGCCAATCCGTATGCTTGAAGAGGTAGCCCAGAAAGCCGAAGCACAGGAAAAGCGCGACGTCGCCGAACGACTGGTTGGCCATGGTCGCGCCGGTCAGCATGGTGCCGAGCACGATGGGAACCAGAATGGAGGCCCGCAAATAGCAGATCAGGATCAGCCAGCGCTGCAACACCAACGCGAGGATGGCGGCAATGATGTTGGCGACGACGATCACCCAGATCATGCCGAAGGTGACGTCGAGCTTGGTGGTGATCATGTCGGGGCCGGGGGTCAGGCCGAATACCAGGAATACCGAGAGGGTCAGCGCCATGCCGGCGTTTCCGGGAATACCGAAGACCACCGTAGGGACGAGCGCGCCCGGCTTTTGGGCGGCGGTTCCGGCCTCGGGCGCGATGACGCCCCGTACATTGCCCTTGCCGTAGGAACCGGGGTCCTTGTCCGAGGCTACGGCGGTGCCGTAGGCCATCCATTCGGCGACCTGTCCGCCGAGTCCGGGGATGAAACCGGCGAGCGCCCCCAACGTGGCCGCCCTGATGATCAGCCACCAGTTCTTCAGGTTGTCGACCAGACCCTCCCAGAGACCGGAGACCCGGGTATCGACCGTGGTCGCCGAGATGGTCGTTCCGCGGCGGGCCAAATCCAGCACCTCGGGGATGGCGAACAAGCCAAGGACCACGGGTATCAGCGGAATACCTTCCCACAGATAGATAATCTCACCGGCGTAACGCGGGGCGCCAATGGAGGTTTCCAGGGTGACCATGGCCAGCAGCAGGCCGAAGCCCGCCATGATCAGGCCGCGCGCCAGGGAATTCCCCGCCAGCGAACCGGCGAGCATCAGACCCAGCAGGATGAGCATGAAGAATTCAGGCTGGCCGAAGGCGAATATCACCGCCCGCAGGATGGGAAGCAGCAGTATGAACAGCCCGGCGGCGACGAAGGTGCCGAAGATACTGGCGTAATAGGACGCGCAAAGCGCCCGGCCCGCTTCGCCGCGCTTGGCCATGGGGTAGCCATCCAGGGAAGTCGCCATGGCGGCGGACGTGCCGGGCACGCCTAATATGACCGCCGGGATCGTATCGGTCTGGGTCACCACCGCGCTCATCCCCAAGAGGAACGCCACGCCGGTAATCGGCTCCATGGTGAGGGCGAAAGGGATCAGCAGGGCAAAGCCGATCAGCCCACCCAGGCCCGGCACGAGCCCCAAGAACATGCCGACGAAAATCCCGATCATCATCATCGGGAAGACCGGCCAGGAGAAGACATGGAACATGCCGGCGACGGCCGCGTTCAAAATGATTAGGGCTTCTTCCATGTCTCCTACCGCCCCGCCGGGTTCGCCCGCGCGCCCGAACCGGGGCCGTTTACGGTGCCGGCAAGAAGGAAGAGGGGCCGAGCGATACCGACGCTGGGCCCCTCCCGCTGCCTATGGGATCCAGCTACTTCTTCTTCCGGCTTCCGATGATGAGTTGGTAACCCTCTCCGCCCGGCTGGAAGTACGGGTCCTTGAGGGTGACAAGGCCGTCTTTCAAGTTCTTGCTGGCTTGGGCCGCGGGGACGTAGGCCAAGGGGAACCCGAACAATTTCGTGTGTTCGGCGATGAACGCCGGGTCCTTGGCCGCTTTGTCGACCGCCGTACGCCATGCGTTGACAATTGCCTCATCCGTACCCGCGGGCAGGAAAAACCCTTTGGCGATCTGATACATGCTCATCGCCGTCCGGAGCGCCGTGTATTCCTTGCTGCCCTTCGCATTCGGCTTCAACTTGAGATACAGCTCATCCGCTGTCGGTACATCCTTGATCAGCGGGTCGCGCATGATGTTCCCGGCGGCATCGAGAGTTCCCATCTGGTAGAGGGGCTTGATGTTGAGGTCGGCATAGTTCTTCAAGTTCCGCATCCAGGCCTGCATGAAGATGTAGCCGAGATTCAGTTCCCCGCTGGCCAGCGCCTGGATGACGGTATCCGTGCCCCGGAAACCTGTGACGACACGCACCGGGCTGCCGGCCGCCCGCCAGAGAATTTGAGCGGTCATGACGTTGAAGTTGCGAGACCGGGTGCCGAAACTCTGCTCGCCGGCCGAGGCATTGACGCCCGATGCATCCTGGGCTTTGGCCGATTTGCCGGCGATATGGAGGTACACCGCCGATTCGCCCGCGATTACCTTCATTGTGGAAATGTCATATTTCACGCCCTTACGGCCGACCGAGTACGAAATAAAGGCCGGCAAATTGAGCATTGAAGCCGTCAAGCCGTTGGGCTTGGCCGTCGCCGCGAAGAAATTGGCCGCGGTCACGCCGCCGCCGCCGAACTTGGACTGCACCGTGATTTGCGGATTACCCTTCAGGTTCTTGGATGCGTAGTTCATCCAGGTCTTCAGTGAGAGGACGGAATCGGCGCCCCGGTGCGGGGTCAGGAAGGTGATTTTCTTGCCCGTAAAATCGGGCTCCGCGGCAAGGGCCGTACCCGTCACCGACATGGAGCCGGCGGCAACGCCCGCCATCAATACCGAGGCCGCCAACGGCGCGGCGAACCCCTTGGATGTTAAATTGTCGAAAAAACGTGCCATCTGAATGTCTCCCCAATAGGAACGCTGAATTGCGATGAAGCCGGGTCGTGTTCTTGTTGTTCGACCTCAAATTGTTTCACGAAGCATCGGCAAGGTCGTCCAGTTTCAATGCTAGGGATGGACAAGGAAATATTCAAATGCTAATGCCGTCTCTTGCCATACCTAGCGCTTATGGGAAATCAATGGCGTATCGGGGTCTGGACCGGCTTCTTAATCATTTTCTCGCCGTTGCCGAGAAAGGCAGCATTACCGCGGCTGCCAGGTCGCTGAATATTTCCCAGCCGGCCTTGACCCGCAACATCCGGCTTTTGGAGCAATCCCTGGAAGTCCGCCTCCTGGACCGGCTTCCGAATGGCGTATCCCTGACGAATTTCGGCGATTTCCTGGCGCGCCGGGCGCGGTTCATGCAGCTCGAATTCGACCACGCCTTGACCGAGATCGAGGCGCTCAAGGGCGGGCACAGGGGCGAACTCAACATCGGCGTGATCTCGGCCTGGGGCCTGATCTACATTCCTGAAATTATCGCCCTGTTTCGCGAGGAGGTCCGAGGCGTAAAAATAAATATTTTCAGTGATTTATCCGGAAATTTGATTTCCCGCCTGTTGAATGGGGAGCTGGATCTGGTGTGCTCCGGCCTGAGCTTCCCGAACCATCCCCAACTGGTCAAAGAGCCGTTGATCCAAATGGAGCGGGTGGTGGTTGCCAATGCGGGTCACCCGCTGACAAACCGGGATACGCTTACCGCTGCCGACCTTCTCCAATATGGGTGGGGTTTTTTGAGAGGCGATGAGATCGCGACCTCGCGGCTCGGCGCGTACTTTCTCTCCTTCGGGCTTGCACCGCCGAAAGTGGAGCTCGAATGCGATTCCATCAATGAATTGCTGTCCATTCTCCGCAGTACGGAACTGCTGGGAACGGCCCCGAAACCCGTCGCCGAGGATACCGCCGCCCACGGCCTGTCGGCGTTGCCGATTGAAGGATCATTGTGGCACTACGAGTCGGGCATGGTCTACCGCCGGGAGCCGAACCCGCCGAGGGCATTGGTTTCGTTCCTCGCCTATGCACGCTCATATTTCGCCAATAAGGACCACGCGGCAGGTTCTCCGGCATCAGCAAATCTTATGGCCCAAACGCCGAATGGTATTGGACGAGACGATGATTTCGGCGCCTTAATCGGGTGAAATCGAGCTCAGCCGATGACCGGACCCAGTTCCCTTTCCCAATCCCGAACGACTCCAGGGCAGGCCAACGCCCGCGGCCAGGCGGCGGCACGTTCCGGCGGGCGGAAGCCGGTGGATATCATGTCCGCGACCGGGTTCTACGGCTCGACCCGCCTAACGATCATCGGGTTCCATATCGGCCCCCCGCCGGACACCCGGATCCATTCCCCGAAGATCGCCGAAACACCAGGAGGACAGACATGACCCGGATGCCGCAGTTGAAACGCGAGGAAATGAATGACGAGCAGGGCGCCGTATACGACGAAATCATCAACCGCGGCGGCCGGATCGGCGGCCCCTACGGGGCCTATATCCGCATTCCGCGCTTCATGAGGCTCAACCAGGAGATGGGGGATTTCCTGCGCTCCAACGGCTTGCCGCCGAAACTTCGGCAACTTGCCGCGATTCTCGCCATTCGGTTCTGGGGAGGACGTTACGCGTGGGCGACGAATGCCCGAAATGCCGTCAACGAGGGCCTCGATCAATCCGTCGTCGACGCAATCAATGAGCGCCGCCCGCCCGGGTTTGACGACGATGATGAAAAGGCGGTCTACCAAGTGGTAACCGAACTGCTGGAGAACAAGGGTATCTCGGACGAGACCTACGATGCCGCCGAGCGGCGGTTTGGACAGGAACACCTGGTCAACATAATCGTCACGGCGGGATTCTTCTCCATGGTCTGCATGACCACCAATAGCGTCCAGGTTTCTCCCCCGGACGACGCGGAGCAGGTCTTGATCGTCTGAAGGGACTTAGGCCACCGGGTTCCGAAGGGCGCCGATCCCGTCGACCGACATTTCAATGACGTCCCCCGGCCGGACCCATTTGTCGGCTTGGCGGCGGGACCTAATTCCCCCCGGCGAGCCCGTCGAAATGACGTCGCCCGGCCGGAGCGTGGTGAAGGTCGATACGTAATTGATCAGCTGGTCGATGCCGTAACACATGTCGCTGACCGGGCCTGACTGAATCTCCTCACCGTTCAGAACGTGACGGATCGTGAGGGATGGCACGTCCCGCAATTCGTCGGCCGTCACCATCCATGGACCGAATGCGCCGCTGCCGTCAAAGTTCTTGCCGGGTGTCACGTTTTGCTTGGTGTGGGCCATCCAATCCACCGCCGAGGCGTCATTGAAGATCGAATAGCCGGCAATATGATCCGCGGCGCGCGCCACGGGGATTTCCGATCCGCCGACCCCGATGATCACGGCCAACTCGGCCTCGCAGTCGAATTTTTCCGATGACGCCGGCTTCTTGATGGGCTGATTGTGACCCACCTGCGCGGACGTTCGGCGCATGAAGAGGCTGGGGTATCCGGGAAACGCCTGTCCCACTTCTTCGAATGCGCTGCCGTAGTTCATTCCGACACAGATGATCATGTCGGGATCGGGGATGGGCTGCAGATAGACAATTTCGTCCAAGCCGAAGTCCGCGGATTTTTCGCCCGTGAAGGCTTCCAACTCCGACAGCCTTCCCGATTCCAATACCTCCCGGACGGACGTCGCGCCGAATTCGGTTCTTGGGCCGGCCTTGACGACGTCGTCGCCCCGCACTACGCCAAACGACTCCGTTCCCCCGGCTTCAAAACTGACTATTTTCATTTTGTCCTCGAAAATTCTCTCGCCGGAATCCCGGAGCACTGCCACAGGCTACGGCGATCCTTCCCAATACCATCCCGGCCCGCTGGTATAGCCCCGGCTTATGTTGGGCCGGAGCCCGGACGCCATACGCCCGGCCCCCGCGAGGGCAGGGGACGGGCACGATCCCGCTTTCATCCCGTTATATACAAAAAATTATGACTTGGGCGGATATGGCATTGGACGCCCAAATTGCCCAATCCTGAAATTTCCTTCACAATCGGTGATGGCCGGACACAATTGGTCCGGCGAAACAGAAAAAACATCCGTCGCCGACGACTATCCGCACAACAGGCTATTGGGAGGTTCTCCATGAAGAGCAAGTTCAAATTGGCTTTGGCCGCCTTGGTTGCCGTTTCGGCGACACTCGGCGCCGCATTCGCCTCAAGTGATGCGAACGCGCAGGGCGTTTCGTTCAAAGGCAAGACGGTTTCCATCGTCGTTTTCTCACCGCCCGGCGCGCCGCCGGATTTGTGGTTCCGTCAGATCGGAACATACCTCTCCAAGCATCTGCCCGGTAATCCGGACGTCCGCTATATCAATAAGGGCGGCGGCGGTTCCGTGGTCGCCGCCAACTATACCTACAATGCGCTAAAGCCCGACGGCACCAATATCGGCTCGTTCAACGCACCGGGCGCCGCGGTATCGGTTCGCGGAAAGCGCAAGGTGCAGTTCGACACCTCGAAAATGTCGTTCATCGGCGCACAAACCATCACCCGCATCGTTGGTTTCCGGGGGGATTCGGGGACCACGGACCTAAACAGCTTCGTCAACGCCACCAAGAAGCACCTCGTCGGTCTTCAGGCTGCCGACACGCCCTATTACGAGGCGTTCTACCGGATCATGGGGATCGATTTTCAGGTGTTCTCCGCTTATCCCCGCTTCGCGCAGCGGTTGCAGGCCCTGCGGACCGGTGAGATTAACACCACACCCTTTGCCCACCTGACCTGGGTGCAGAATCTCAGCACTTACAAGAAGTCGGATTTCCATGCGGTCTATCAGATGGGTTACATGGACGGCTCGGGTGAGATCATCCCGGTTGCGGTCGGCGGCATGGACAAGGTCCCGACGGGTCATTCCATCGTCAAGAAGTACAAGCCCGATGCGGTCGGCAGCCGTGATTGGAAGATCATGACCTCGGTCGCCGCCGGTCAGGGCGTTGCCCGCGAAGTGTGGGCCCCGCCCGGCACCGACGCGAAATACGTCGAGGCTTGGCGGAAGGCGTTCGTCGCCACGGCCAATGATGCCCGGTACAAGGCCGACCATCAGAAGGCCTGGGGCGTTCCGATGAGCTGGATACCCGGAGACGTGGGCGGGCCCATCGTCAAGAAGTATCTCGACATGAACCGTCCCGGCGCCTTCTAGGGTCCGGACCCGATTGAGCCGCCATAGGAGCGTTGCGGCGATGAGGACGGCGCGGCACAAGGTCCCTCGCCCCCGTCAGGGGGAGAGGGATGCGAAGGCTTGGCGAGCCTGCGAGCCATAGCCGTAGCTGGGTGAGGGGGAATTTCCATATCACCCTCACCCCGACCCTCTCCCGGAGGGAGAGGGAGTTTCGGTGCGTTCCCTCGCCCCCGTCAGGGGGAGAGGGGCAGGGTGAGAGGGCGCAAAAAGGAGAATCCCCCAATTGAGTACTGACTCTAGGCCGGATCACCGCCCACGGGCGCTTGGCGCCGCGGCGCACACCGGCAGGCGGTGTGCGCCGTCGCGCGCCGGGATGGGCATAACCGTTCATGGATGAAATACTCTTTATCGCCGGTGCCTTCGTAAACGGCTTCTACAAGGTCTTCACCTGGCCGGTGTTCCCGATGATGATGATCGGCATCGTCGCCGGCATGATCGTCGGGCTGATCCCGGGCTTGGGCGGACTGATCGCCCATATCCTGCTGATCCCCTTCGCGCTGCAGATGGACCCGCTGAACGCCTATGTGATGCTGCTCGGCGTGTACGCGGTGACGACCCAGACCGATTCCATCCCCGCCGTGCTCCTGGGCGTGCCCGGAACGGCGGCGGCGCTCGCGACGTCGCTGGACGGATACCCGATGGCAAAGCGGGGCGAGGCCGGCCGGGCGTTATGCGCCTCCTATTATGCCAGCATCCTCGGCACCTTCGTCGCCACCGGCATCTTCATCCTCTTCCTGCCGGGGCTCCGCGCGCTGGTGAACAACTTCTCGTCGCCGGAGTTCTTCATGCTGGTGATGCTCGGGCTGGTGATGGCGAGCTCGCTGTCCGGGAAGTCGGCGGCCCGCGGCCTGCTGATGGGCGGCCTCGGCCTGATGATCTCCATGATCGGCCAGGCGCCCGGCACCGGCGACACCCGCTTCGCCGGCCCGTTCCTCTATTTATGGGAGGGGATGCCGCTCATCCCGATCGTATTGGGTCTGTTCGCCGTACCCGAGGTCATCGATTTGGCGATACGAAATACCACCATCGCTTCGTCGCAGGTGGGCCGCAGGGTCTCCGGCTTGTGGGTCGGCTTCGTCGACTGCGCCAGGAACTGGTGGCTGGTGGTCAAGTGCAGCGTCGTCGGCGTGGTCACCGGCTTCATCCCCGGCCTCGGCGGCGCCGTGGCGGAATGGATGTCGTACGCCATCGCCGTCGCATCGGACAAGGACCCCGACAGCTTCGGCAAGGGTAACGTGCGCGGCGTCATCGCGCCCGAAACCGGCACCGCGTCCCACAAGCCGGGCGCCATCATTCCGACCGTCGCCTTCGGCATTCCCGGCAACAACGCGATGGCGGTGCTGCTCGTCGTGTTCGTCATCATCGGTCTCCGGCCCGGGCCGGAGATGCTGGACACCCAACTCGACCTTACCTTCACCATGGTGTCGGTGGTGATCGTCGGCAACATCGTCGCCGCCCTGTTGGCGCTCATTCTCCAGCGTTGGCTGGTGATGCTGTGCTTCATCCGCGCCAACCTCCTGGTGCCTTTCATTCTCGCCGCCATGATCGTCGGCGCCACATTCGCCCGGCTGTCCTTCGGCGACATCATGGTGTTCCTCGCCGCCGGGACGCTGGGTTACGTGTTCAAGCACGCCGACTGGCCGCGAGTGCCGTTGGTCATGGGGTTGATAATGGGCCGCATCGCCGAGCCGTACCTGTTCTCGACCGTCGACCGCTATAACTACGAGTGGCTCTATACCCGGCCCATCGTGGTGGTGCTGATCATCTTCATCTGCATGGCGCTGGCGGCGCCCTATTACCGGCGCTGGCGGAAAAAAGGGGCGCCGCGCACCCACATCCGGGGGAGCTGACATTGGCCGATCCCGAGACCATCCGCGTTACCCGCACCGTCGACTGGATTTTGGTCGCCCTGTTCGTTGCGACCTCGGTCCTGTTCATCTCGCTGCTTGTCGATCTGCCGCCCCGCGCGACGATTTTCCCCTGGTTCGTGACGGTGACCATGGTCCTCGTCGCACTGGTCTACTCGGCCGGCAATCTACGCAACCCGGCCCGGTGGGACGACAAGCCGGCCGAGAGCGGCGACGACGAGGAGACCTCCGCCGCGACCATCGGTATCGCGGCGCTGAAGGGACGCGGGCGGGAAATTTTCCGCATGTTCGCCGCTGTCTACATCCTTGGCGGCGCCATCATGCTGGTCGGCCATCTCGTCGCCGTTCCCCTGTTCATTCTCGCCTACGTGCTCTACCGGCGGGAAAGCTGGGTGCTCGCGGCCGGCGGCGCGGCAGTGTTCTTCCTGCTCATTCGGTTCGTGTTCATCGAGGGCATGGACATCGTCTTTCCCGAACCCATACTGTTTCGGTGGTTCGGCGGCTAGGAGTAGCAAATGGATACCAATGTTTCCGCCCAGGCAGGCGCCAACCTGCCGGCGATCGAGGTCAATGTGTGCAAGCCCGAGCGCCGGGAGCCGGGTCTGGTCATTTTTCCGGTCAACAAGGCGACCGCCGAGAGACCGATGCCCCATGACGGCGTTCTGAT
This sequence comes from Rhodospirillales bacterium, assembly GCA_965213765.1. Lineage (GTDB taxonomy): Bacteria > Pseudomonadota > Alphaproteobacteria > Rhodospirillales > UBA2165 > JAJDXO01. The sequence continues at coordinate 4,437,615 of OZ243926.1, forward strand.
CGGGATCGACCGGTCGGGCGAGGTGGCGTGGAGTGTGGAGACGGCGGCCGGCGTCGGAGGGATTTGGCATACGCGCCGGAATACGATCCTGCTCACTTCCCGCGGCCGGATTCTCGAATTGGATATGAGCGGCAATACGGTCGGCGCCTGGACCAGCCTCTCGCTGGACGGCACACCCAGCGAGGCCGAGGGGATCCCGCTGGATGTGGGCGTACTCCACCATTCGACCATCGAGCTGCCGTCGGGCAACCTGCTGTCGCTGGGCACCGGCCTTACCCATGTGGACGCCTATCCGTCCAGCGAGACGGATCCCGATGCGCCGCGGGCTCCCGCCGACGTCAAGGAAGACATCATCGTCGAGTTCACCCGTGCCGGCGACATCGTCCGGCGCCACAACCTCGGTGGCATTCTGGATACCGGCCGCATCGGCTACTACTCGGTGGCCAGCGGCGAGTTGGGTCCGACGCCCGGGGGCGATCTGGACTGGAGCCACTCCAACGGCCTTTTCCACGACCCGTCGGACGACAGCTACCTGATCTCCGTCCGCCATCAGGATGCCATTGTGAAGATCGGCCTGTCGGACGGCGAGCTGAAATGGATATTGGGGGATCCGGCGGGCTGGTCGGCGCCCTGGTCCGGCAAGCTGCTCAAACCCGCCTCGGAGATCGAGTGGCAGTATCACCAGCATGACCCGTCCCTTACCTCGGATGGTTGCGTCCTCTGTTTCGACAACGGGAACTGCCGGGCGGTGCCTTACGCGTCCCGCCGCGAGGCCGGCGAGACCTATAGCCGGGCCGTGGCATTCAGGATCGACGAGAGCGCCGGTACCGTAACCGAGGCCTGGTCGTTCGCGGGACCATCAGGTGAAACGATTTATTCGAGTTCCCAGGGCGGCGCGGTCGAGTTGCCGGAAACCGGCAACATCTTCTGTAATTTCTCGTGCATCCGGACGGACGGCGACGGCAATCCCGCGGAAGACAATCTCGACAGCCGGCGGCACATCAGGCTGTTCGAGGTTACCCGCGATGCCGACCCGGAAATCGTTCTGGATATCACCATTCCGGTGAACCGGGAGACCGGCACCTCGTATTCGTCATTCCGGTCAGTCCATCTCCCGGAATTGCCCGCTTAGGTTTTTTGGAGCCGATTTCCATTCGGTGCGTGCTTTTCAACCCCGCCAAGCCTTTGTAAAACAACGGCGGAAGGGAAGCGGTGCCGGTGTGCCGGCTGGTCTTCAAAACCAGTGAAGGCTGTAAGACAGTCTTAGTGGGTTCGACTCCCACTCTCTTCCGCCAATTCCTTAAACCCCGGGGGGGAGCATGGAAACCGGCACCGACAAGATCCAGGCAGGCATATACGGTTCGGTCGGCTGGCTGGTCTTCAATAACGCGGAGAAACACAACGCGCTCTCGCTCTCCATGGCCGAGGCCGCCCGGAAGGTCGTCGAAGCCTATGAGGCGGACGGCGCCGTCCGGCTGATCGCGCTCCGCGGCAACGGCGGCAAGGCCTTCGTCTCCGGCGCGGATATCTCGGAATTCGAGGACCACCGTGCAAACGCCGAGGCCTCGGCCGAGTTCGAGCGCAAAAGCGGCGCCTTCTTCGCCGCGGTTCGCAACTCGCCCAAGCCGACGGTCGCCATGATCGAGGGATACTGCATGGGCGGCGGTGTGGGACTGGCCTGTGCCTGCGATCTGAGAATTGCCAACCAAAGCGCAGTGTTCGCGATTCCCGCCGGCCGGTTGGGGATCGGGTACCGGCCCACGATGACCCGGTGGGTGGTCGACGCCGTCGGACCGGCCAACGCCAAGGAAATTCTCCTCACCGCGCGGCGCTACAATTCGGAAGAGGCCCTGCGCATGGGGCTCATTCACCGGCGCATCGACGATGAGGAACTGCCGGGCTTCGTCGATTCCTATACCGCCGCCATCGCTGACAACGCGCCCCTCAGTCTGCGGGCCGCCAAGTTCATCATCAACGAGTTGAGCAAGGGTACGGGCGAAGCCGATATGGTTGCCTGCGAGGAACTGGTGCGCGCGTGCACCGACAGCGATGACTACACCGAAGGCCGCACCGCCTTCATGGAAAAGCGCAAACCCGAATTCACGGGCCGGTAGGGGGCCGGTAGGGCCCGACGCTCCGGCGGCGCGTCATCCGCCGAATTCAAGAAAAAGCCGTCCATGCAGGCGCGGGGAGGACCCGGATCGGCCCGAAACCGTGCGGTCCGCGTCATCCGGGGACCTCATCCCGGGACCTCGGCCGCGGCCAAAATAATGGTCCTGCAACAAGGGGTTGCGCCCTGTTCGGTCCAGTTTATTATCCCCGCAAATCTGTCATTCTGAAGGGATGCGCCCATGATGCGCCTGTGGGGCAAGCTCGTCCTCATTTCTCTGATTGCCCTCACCACTGCCGCCGCCAACGCCGGCTCCTTCGCGCCCGCGCCGCGGGTCGTCGTCGCGTTGGATCGCGACTTTCTCGAGGGCGCCGGCTCCCAGAACCTTGAAGAACTGCTGGACACCGGGATCCTCCGCTATCTGTTTACCGGCGGGCAGCCGCTGCCCGTGCTGGTGAACGGCACGCCCTACGGCTCGACGGCAGGCGACCTAGACGCGCTGCCGCTCGCCGCCATGGAGCGCATCGAGTTGGTGGGCGGCGAGAGCCTCGGCACGTTCGGCGGCGGTACCGTTCGCAACGCCCTCAACGTCGTGCTCAGGGAGGATTGGAACGGCGTGGCGGTGCGCGGGCTCACGCGACTGCCGAGCCTCAAGGGCGCCGACGGTTATCAGGGCAACGCCTCGTGGGGCGGAAAAGTCGGCAAGGGGCACCTGAGCGTGACGGCGGACAAGATCAGGCGTCAGCCCATCGCTTCCGCCGACCGGGACTACAGCCGCGGGAGTTGGACGCCGGGCGGTTCGTTCGCCGACGCGTCGAACATCAGCAGGGGCGGCAACACGGTGCGGATCGTGAAACGCGAACTTAATACGGACACTCCCGACCCTGACGATTTTAAGGTTACCGGTTTCCGGTCGGTCGCGCTGGGCGGTTGCGATCCGGCCGACGGCTATACCGGCCCGCTGACCGACCCGCCCGGCCCGCCCGTGCCCGATGGAGACAAGGGCTGCGGCTTCGACTACAGCAGCATCAGTTGGGAGACGCTCGAGGTCGAGCAGCAGAATCTCCTTCTGAACTCCAGGCACCCGGTCGGCGAGAGCGCGGAGATCCGCATCGTGGCGAACATTTCCCAGTTCGAAACGAACCAACGTTTCGCGCCATCAGTGGGAACGTTCAAATTCGATCCCACCCAGGACCAAGCCCTGCTCGACGCAATCAACGGGGCGCTTGCCCAGACGGACGACCCGTACACCGCCGGCGGCGACGACCTTTTCTTCGCCAGTCACCGCTTCGTGGGCCACGGCAACCGGAATTGGCGGACGAAAAGCGAAATTTACGACATCACGGCGGGCGTCGAGGGCCGGCTCACGTCATGGCTCGGCTACGACGCCGAGCTGAACCTCGTCCGGCAGGATAGGACCGTAAGGGGCAATACCTTCGTTCATGAAGACAAGATAGCGGAGGAGATTAGTACGAACCGCTACGACCTCAGGAAACCATTTTCCCAAGCGCCTGAGCACCAGCAGGCGATTCTGAATACCAGCCTGCGCCACGAAAGAGACGCCGGCGCCGAATCCCAAAGCCTTCGCGCGGCGCTGGAGGGATCGGGCTTTTCGATCGGCGGGCGAAAGGCGGCATGGACCGCGGGCGTCGAGATTGGCCGGACGGAAGCGCACAGTATCCTTCGGTTCGTCGACCGTGAAGGTGTGGCGTACGACGTTTCAGAGGTTCTCGGCTCGGGGGGCGTGAGCTACGCCGGGGAGCGTGAAGCTCTGGGCGTGTTCGCTGAAACGCTCCTGCCGGTGGCGGAGCGGCTCGACCTGCGGTTCGCGGGCCGCGCGGACGAGACCGACGACGTGGGCGCGCTGCGCTCCTGGCGCGCCGGGGCCGAATACCGGCCCATGGACGTGCTGACCGTGCGGGGTTCCTGGAGCGAGGGGCAGCTTGCCCCCGGGTTTCGAAGTCTCTACGGCACCTCGTCCCAGGGGTGGCCCTATGTCGAGTGCGACCCCGGGCCCGGCTCACCGCCCCGCACATGCGACAAGCCGAATGAGATCCAGGTCCAGCGCAATACGGAAGGGAATGCCGATCTGGACCCGTCGACCGCCGAGCGGCTTGCCGTGGAGGCCGCATTCGCGAAGGCGCCCTACCGCCTCAGCGTGGAGTGGTTTCGGGAAACGCTTGCCGACGTACCGGGAAACCAAACCGCCGATTGGTCGCTTCGCAACCTGCCGGAGTGCGCCGGGGGCATGGCTTCCGACTGCGTCGATTGGAGCGAGAGCGATCCCGTGATCCACGACAGGCTCGCCAACGTCGTCGATACAAAAACCGAGGGCATCATGGCCCGGTTCGGAGCAGGCTTCGAAACGTCCTGGGGCGGCTACGGCGCCTACGGGACGTGGCGGCGGGAGATGAACACCGATAAGACCGTAGACGGCGTCCCGGAGCGCGTCGTGCGTCCGAAGGACATGATGCGCGCCAGGTTTTCGGCGCGGCGCGGCGATGTGCGCGCCATCTGGACGGCGAGTTACCGCTCGGGCTTCACGAACAAGCTAGGCACGGGCAGATTCAGTCCCTGGACCGGCCACGATCTGAGGGTGGACTGGACCAACCCGGTGGGGCTGGAAAGGGTCCGGATCACGGGCGGCGTCTTCAACCTGACCGACGCGGGCTACACGGTCGACACCGCGAACCCGGCGAGCACGGACGGCCCCACCGTGGCCGGATGGGGGCGGACGTACTTTCTGTCGCTCAGCACGGAGTTTTGAGCGCGGGATGGGCGCCAAGCGGCGATTCTCGGTTTGTCACACGGACCGCGTTGCCTAGATGTCGAGACCACGCAATTGCTGGCGCGCCCAGGCGATCCGCAATTCGCGGTTGTCGTCGAAATCGTTCACCCCGAGCCAAGTCTCGTAGAATTCCGAATTCATGAAGGCGACCGTCACCTTGCCGCCAAGCCGTTCGATGGCCTCCTTCGCCCGTTCGACGACGATGCCGTGGAGGGCCGAGCCGCCCAGATCGTCAAACAGATCAGGCTCATAGAGGGCAAGGTCGGCATCGGACATGATCCGCAGCAGCACCACGTCCCGCTCGGGACGCAACGCGTAGGCGTCCACTTCGGCAAGGACGGCGGTCTGGACCACCCCGTCCAGGCGGGCCAACTCACGGGCCGCGGTCTCGGGAATTTCCCGGCCCGCCCCTTCCCAGCCAAGCAGGTCCGGTTCGGCGACGTTGAGCCGTTCGGCGCAGGCGGCCGTGTCCAGACCCAGGCCCTGCCGGAGGTCTTTGAATTGTCCCGGCGACATTCTCCATTTCACGCACGTCCCGGCGTGAAGTACAAGAACCTCGCCCCAACGAAAACCGGAGCAAGGCAATCGCAATAATTTACGTCGACGCCGATGCATGTCCGGTGCGGGAGGAGGTTTTGCGGGTCGCGGCTCGCCACGGCCTCGAGAGCGTCTTCGTCACCGATGGCGGCATCCGCCCGCCGCGCGCGCCCAATGCCCGCCTGGTGATCGTCGATCAGGGCGCCGATGCGGCCGACGACTGGATCGCGGCGCGCGCCGGGTCCGGCGATATCGCCGTCACTGCCGACGTTCCGCTCGCCGCCCGGTGCGTGGAAAATGGCGCCCTGGCGCTCAAGCCCAATGGCGAGGTGCTCGATGAAAGGGCCATTGGCATGGCGCTCGCCACCCGGAACCTGATGACCGGCCTGCGGGAAACGGGAGAGATCGGCGGCGGGCCGCGGCCGTTCGGCAAACGGGACCGGTCGCGGTTTCTCAACGCGCTGGAACGCGCTGTTCAAAGCTGCAAGTCTGGTGTCTGATTTGGCGGCTTAACCGGACGGATTGGCTTCATGGGCTTTAATCGCAACTCCCTGCATACCATCGACGACCTGCGCGAGGCCGCCAGGCGGCGCATTCCCCATCTGGCGTTCGACTATCTCGACGGCGGCGCCGGCAACGAGGCGAACCTTCGCCGCAACCGCAAGGGTTTTGAAGCCATCACCCTGCGTCCCGAATATCTGCGGGATGTTTCGGACCGCAGCCAGAAGGTGACGCTGTTCGGCCATACCTACGATGCGCCCATCGGCGTCTCGCCGGTGGGCTTGGCGAATTTTGTCTGGCCGGGAACCGACGGCGCCTTGGCGGCAATGGCCGCCCGGCGGAACATCCCCTACATGCTCAGTAGCGTCGCCACGACCTCGATCGAGACCATCGCGAAGATCGCTCCGGACCACGCCTGGTTTCAGGTCATTCTTCCGGAAAATCATGAAACCTGTTTCGACCTCATTCGCCGGGCCCGCGAGGCGGGGATGAAGGTTTTGGTGATGACGGTGGATATTCCGGTGCCGTCGAAGCGCCTGCGCGATCTGCGCAACAACTTCATGCTGCCGTTCAAGCTCGAGCCCCGGGTGCTTTGGGATATTGCCGCCAAACCGGCCTGGGCGCTGGCGACCCTCAAGGCCGGCACGCCGCAGTTCGCGAACCTGCTTCCCTATATGGAACCCGGAACCGGTGCCCGATCGTTGGGAGTGGCCCAGTCCTCCCAGGTGTCGGCCAATGTCGGCGAAGACGTGATCAAACGGATGCGGGACGCCTGGTCCGGCCCGTTCGTGCTCAAGGGTGTTTTGTCGGCCCGAACGGCCGAGGCGGCACGGCGCGCCGGCGCCGACGGCATTATCGTTTCCAACCACGGCGGCCGGCAGATCGAAAGCGGGCCCTCGACCATCGAGGCGCTGCCGGAAATTGTTTCAGCCGTGGGTAAGGATCTGACCGTGATGCTGGACAGCGGCATCCGCACCGGCGGCGACATCGTCAAAGCCTACTCATTGGGGGCCGCGTTCACCTTTTCGGGGCGATGTTTCGTCTACGCGACCGGCGCGCTCGGCCCGAGCGGCGGGGAGCACGCGCTGGACCTGCTGACCGATGAAGTGGACCGCACGCTCGCCCAGATCGGCGCCACCGGCATGGACGAGTTGGGGGCCGACCATATCTGGTCCACGGTTGAGCTCTAATAGGGGAGTGGTGCCGGAAGCAGGATTCGAACCCGCGACCTACTGATTACAAATTTGATACGAATATTATGACACACATGCGCTGGATTGCGCTAAGTTACTATAATACATAGGATAATCAATACTTTTCGTGCGCTCCCCTACCCTACTCTGCGCCTTGACTTGCGTTCCCTGAGTACCTATACGGTACCTGATTGGGAATTGCAAGAGATGGAGCGCGCCATGGCCAAAATCACCAAGAGAACCGTCGACGCGCTCTCTCCCCAGGAGCGCGAGCGTGTTGTCTGGGATGACGATCTCAAGGGTTTCGGCGTTCGCATCCATCCCTCCGGCCGCAAGGTCTATATCGTCAAGACGCGCTTCCGGGGGCGCGCGGTCAAGGTCACCATCGGACCGCACGGCGCGGTCACGCCGGCCGAGGCGCGCACCCGGGCGGCGGAAATCATATCCGATGCGCGGGCGGGCAAGGACCCGGCGGCGGGGCGCGGGGCCACTGCAAACGCGCCGACCATGCGGGAACTGGGCAAGCGGTTCCTGGAAGAATACGTGCCGTCGCATTGCAAGCCGAGCACGGCGGCGGAATACCGCCGATCGGTGACACTGTTCATAGATCCCGGGATTGGCCGGCTCCGTGTTCCCGACATCCAGCGCAAGGACATTGCGGCGCTGCATCACGGCATGCGGGAGACCCCCTACCAGGCCAACCGGACGCTCGGGGTGCTGTCCAAGATGTTCAACATGGCCGAGGTCTGGGGCCTGCGCCCGGACGGGTCGAACCCGTGCCGCCATGTGAAGCGGTTCCGCGAGGAGAAGCGGGAGCGGTTCCTGTCGGACGAGGAGTACCGGCGCCTTGGCGAGACTTTGAAGGAGGTCGAGCGGGACGGCTCGGAGACGCCCGCCGCCATTGCGGCGATCCGGCTGCTGATGCTGACCGGCTGCCGGCTCTCCGAGGTCCAGAAACTCCGCTGGGAGCATATCGACCTGGATGCGGGCGAATTGCGGTTGCCCGACACCAAGACGGGAGCCAAGACGGTGCACCTGGGCGATCCGGCCGTCGCCGTGTTGCGCGGTATTGATAGACAAGACGACAACCCCTGGGTGATCGCCGGGCGCAAGCCCGACAGCCATCTCACCGACCTGCAGCATCCCTGGCGGCGTATCCGGGCTCGGGCCGGGCTCGACGATGTGCGAATTCATGACCTCCGCCATAGCTTTGCCAGTGGCGGATTGCTCGTCGGCGAAGGCTTGCCGATGATCGGCAAGCTACTCGGCCACACCCAGGTTCAGACAACCGCGCGATACGCCCATCTCGCCAACGATCCCGTCAAGTCGGCGGCAAACCGGATCGCGAGCAGAATCGCCGAAGTCAGCGGGTGAAGCGGACCCGGTCAACCCGATCAACTCGCTGGCAAAATAGCTTCGGTTGGGCGAGCCGAACAATAGAGCCAGGCCGGGAGCACTCTCTCTAGCCTGCGGCAACAAGCGGTTCGATGGTGCCAATTTCGTTTGAACCTCGCGCTGCATCCAGGTCGTAGAAGTTTTGCAGAATCAACCAAAACTCCGGTGTCATTCCGAGGGCTTGGCCACCACCGCGATCTACGCCCATCTCGACGACGGCGCATTGCAGGCTGCCGCCGAAGAGGAGGCGGGCCAATCGATGCCTGCGGTTCTGCTTGCCGGAAATAACCCATTGGGTTATATATTGACGCATGCAAACGGTCGCCGAGACACCGATGTTCACCCGTCAGGCTGACAAGCTATTCAGCGAGGAGGAGCGGAAGGAATTGATCGACTATCTGGCCGATCATCCTGCATCAGGCGATGAGATTCCGGGAACAGGCGGCGTCCGAAAGCTGCGTTTCGCAACCTCAGGCCGGGGCAAGAGGGGCGGCGCGCGGGTGGTGATCTACTTCTATGGCGGCGAACACATACCGGTCTACGTGCTTCTCGCCTACGCAAAGTCCGCCAAAACTGATTTGACCCCGTCAGAGCGGCGCGCCGTCCTTGCCGTGGTCGCCGCACTCAAGAGCGCCGGAAAGGAAAGAAAATGAACACGTTCGGAGAAGACTTGATTCAGTCCCTCAACGAAGCCCTTGCCCATGCAAAGGGCGAAGGACCCGCCGTCGTCCATGCACCTGTGACACCGCGCGAGGTGCGCAAGCAGGCGAAGCTCACACAAGCGCAGATGGCCCCCCTGATGGGCATGAGTCTGTCGGGTTACAGAAAGTGGGAGCAGGGCACGCGCAGGGTCAGCGGGCCGGCGGCGACGCTCCTACGCCTGATCCAGAACGAACCGGAAGCGGTCAGACGCGCGCTCCTGCCATCGTGACGCGGTATCCGAGCCACGGAACAAACGACGTGACCACCAACGAGGGCGATTAAAACTGATCATCCCACAGAAACGTCCTGTAGCCGTTGGTGTAGAAGATGACTGGCGCGCGCGCGGTGCCGCTGGCGCCCTCGGCGGTGCGTCTGCTGGAGTCGCTGCCGCGCGATGGCGACAACCCGCGGGTGATCGCCGGCAGGAAACCGGGCAGCCAAGGACGAGGTGCGGCAGATCCGCATCGTGTTCGAGAACATGGTGCCTTGTCCACTAACTCTGGTCACCCGTGGCGACGCCGAGAGTCTCAGCGACCGACTGGCCTTCGGAGCGCGCTGGGTCTATCACCGTCATGACGAAGGGCAATCCCGGAAGTTCACGCTTGGGCCGGTAGCGCTAGGGAGCGTCGACGAGGCTGAGCGTGACTGTATGAAGGTCTGGGACGGGATGCAATCGGGGGAGCGGGCAGAAGATGCTAACGGCGCGCAGGCTCCGTTGTTTCGGGACTTCGTCGCGGGGTCGTGGAGAGCGGCGTGTTATGGGCCCGGTAAACCATCGACAAAGACGTCAAAAGACTGGGCTTTGTTCGAAATACGCTGTCCTTGAGGCACACGGGATACCCCGTGGCATCAAACCGCCGGCCGCTTCGCCGCAACTTCAGCAGGACGCTCCGGCCGTTCCCCAGCACGGAAGCCTGAACGCCAGGATGGAGGTGAAACCGCGCGGCGAAAGTGTCTCCACCGGCCCCGATCAGATTATCTTCGCCGCCGATGACTTCGCCTGATGGCGCCATCATAGTCAGCCGGCGGTGGATCAGCCCGAAGGGAAGGACGTAGCCGTCATGGGAAGCCTCCAAAATGATGCCGGAGCCGGCCTCCCGCCGGCTTGCCGCCACATTCGTGCAACGGCGGCTAAAACCTCCTGCGGGATCGATTTCGGAGGAGGATGTTACCGTTTCCGGCGGTGAGGGTCTTGATGTCCATCGATCAGGCTCGAGCTGAGGTCAAATGCACCGGCAAGTCGTGCTGTCATACTCGTTTCAGCCTTCGAACGTCTCGGGTCATGTCTTGGCTCGGTTCATTGCACTGCGATCCAAAAATGCCAGAAACACGGCCACGATGACCATTGCCGCAATCAGGGCCGGCCAAGGATGAGAAAGCGCAACCACAGCGAGGCCAACCAGGACCAGATTAATGCCCGCCACGAACAGAGAGACGGAGGCATGACTGCGTCCACGGCGGGTTGCCCGTTGATAGAAGTGATCACGATGCGGTTGCCAAACCCGCTCGCCGCGCACGGCCCTCCAAATCAGCGTTATCGTCGCGTCGGCAAGATAATACAACGGCAATATCAGTGCCGGCGCCCACGCCCCCTCGGATGCCAACGCCATCAACAGCCACCCGAGTAGAAATCCAAGAGGAATGCTTCCCACGTCGCCGAGAAAAATCCGTGCGGGATGCCAGTTCCAGCGCAGAAAGCCGAAACCCGCTCCGGCGAGGGTCACGCCCAGCACTCCGATCCACGTATGCTGGCCGGTTGCCCAGGCAATAATGGCGCATCCCAACCCGATTGACACGGTCTCGACACCGGCAATACCGTCGATTCCATCCATGAAGTTGAACAGGTTCAGGAACCAAAGCAGCGCCAATGCGGCGGCAACTCGATCCAGCCAAATCGGCACAAGGCCCTGGAAATAGGGATCGGGGAAAGAGGCAAACCCGACCACCAGCCCGGCCACCAGAGCGTGGACCGAAAGACGCCATTTGACGGACAGACCGCGTAAATCGTCGCGCCACGAAAGACATGCAAGCACCGCCGCGCCGCCGGATGCGAGAAGTAGGTCGCGCATGCCCGGCCCCTCCGGCACAAGGAACGGAATTGACATCCACGCGATGACAATGACCGGCACGACGGCCAGTCCTCCCCCGCGTGGCGTCGGTGCGGAGTGGCTTGATCGATGTGTCGGATGATCGAGGATCCGCCGCCGTTCGAGCAATGGTATCGACGTTCGGGTGGCCGCCAACACGGCGATGAAGGCGGCGAGAAACAGCAGGCTGCCGATGGTGATCATCGCGAATGTATAGCCGGTTTGGCAAACAGACCAAAGGCCGACGGCGCGGTCGTTGTTGCGGCTGCCCCAGGCTCGGGGGGGATCGTTTGCCCGCATGTTTGGATTGAGCTATCAATATCGGTGCGGAGATTTTCGTCCCTAACTGCCAGAGTATCAAGTCACCGGACCGCTTGGCGGTGGTTGTGGAGCGTCCGGCGGGCAAATCACACGAGCTTCAGGTCAAACACAGGGGGCGTCGTCCCCGTAGTCAGGCGGCACGCAAATGGAGATGATTTTGGTTTCGTGTAGGTCTTTATGAGGTCTCCACCCTATCGCGTCCTGGGGGGGAAATTTCCGGACCGCAGCATTTTCCTGTCGGCGGCCTGCCTTTTCGCCGGACCCGTCGGGTTGTTCGCGCCAAGGGGGCTGACGGTGGTGCTGGTGGTCGCTGCCTTGGGGGTGATCACGGAGTCGCTGAATTCCCGGCGCCCTCTTATGGGCCGGCTGGACGGATGGGCGCTCTATTTCTTGCTGTTTGCAGTTCTTTGCGCCCTCAGCGCCGTCTGGGCGATAGAACCCGCAAGGACGCTGCGGACGGCACCCTCGTTAATCGCTGTGTTTGTCGCGGGCATTGTTCTTGTTCGCGCCGGCCTTAGCCTCGATCAGGAGGGTGCTGCAACCTTGGAGCGGTTTTTGATCATTGGCGTATCGGTTGCCCTGCTGTTGGCCGTTTTCGAGTTGCTGACGGGCGCCTGGATTAGTTTGAACCTTCGAGCGCTCGTCGGTGATCCGGCCGAGATGACCGGGGAAGCATCAAAAATTCTGCTCAACAACGGGGTCACGGTGCTGACGCTGCTGACCTGGCCGGCGGTTTGCTTGACAACGCGTGATGGCAGGGTCGCCGCCACGATCCTTTTGGTGGGCCTGTTGATCGCCGCCGTTTACTTGGCAGAAGCCGACGTCGGCGTCACCGCCGTCGCAATCGGGGGCGGTGCCGTCTTGGCTTCACGATTGATGAGGAGATGGGTTCCGGCTTTTGTTCCCACATTGGTCGTGCTGGCCACCGTGGCGGCGCCGCTGCTGATGATTTCGTTCTCTCCGTTACAGCGCCATGTTGATGAGTTTCCGAAGTTGTCCGGTTCCGCCTATCACCGGCTGCTTATTTGGGATGCGACCAGCGACTTGATTCAGAACCGGCCATTGCTTGGTCATGGTTTTGACGCATCCCGCGCGCTCGGGGCGAAGTTTGACCCGTCTGTTGTCGAGCTCAACCGAAGGGGCGAGATGGTCTATCGAGCGTCAGCCCACCCCCTCCCGCTTCATCCTCACAACATGGCCCTCCAGATTTGGCTCGAATTGGGCTTGGTCGGCTTGCTGTATTTTTCCGGTCTGGTCGCGGCGTTGGTGATTTCGGTCTGGCGGATGACGACGACGCCGATCGCACGAGATCTGTTTCTGGGCATGTTAGTGTCCGGCACGGTTGTCGCGTTCATCGCCTATGGCGCGTGGCAGAATTGGTGGCAGAGCACATTGTGGATCTGCGCCATGGCAATGGCGTTTAGTCTCAAACGATCGCCGGAGAAAATAATTCACGGCTAGTCTGGGTCGGGCGGCCCGGCCGGATTGGCGGTCCCGCGATGCATCAGCTGGGTCGAAATTCGAATGCCGGCAACGAAGCAGACATAAAACGCAACAATCCGGAGCGGGAGTGATCCTGCCATGACCGGGAAATTCGACTCCGGACAGGATAGTTTGAATATCAATCCCAACCCGACAACAAGCGCCGGATCGGAGGCATGACGATAACCGAATACGCGATTTGAAAGGCCAAATATCACCCCCGGCAGCAGCAAGGAGACGGACCTCGGGCTGAAGCGCGCCTGCGAGCACGAGGGGGCGTGCCGTCTGTCCCTGCGCCAATTGTAAGCAGGCATGAAATCTGCCCTGGAACCCGGCCAAGGGTGGCGATGGGTCGTGGAACGCTTCTTCGCCTGGATCAACCGCAACCGGAGACTGGCAAAGGACTTCGAGGCCACCATCGCCTCAGCTCGAGCCTTCCTATACGCCGCATCCGTTATGCTCCTCGTCCGCAGATTGGCCCGAAACCCATGACTTTCGAAACCGACTCTGAGCCAATTCGGCGTCCGACGAACAACACAATAATTGGCAATATGCACAAGGGATTTCATGAAGCTTGTATGTCGGTGCATGCCGATATAGCTGAATTCCTCAAAAGGTGCTCACACCTTCTTCTCTACATCACAGGACATGCCCTGAGTGGAGCCATCGCCGTTGTTACTACCTGATATCAAAGCTCGGCCACCGCCGGGGAAGTTGGGCGCGTTGGTGACGACCGTGATACTGTGCCCCCGGCGGACACAGTAGTGCGCCTTCTGGTGGAGCCGCGTCGCCGGGCCGGTTAGCCTGCGCGGTTGAAAATTCGTTGTCCATCTGTTATTCAAGGTCTGAAACACAAGGACGCACCGTGGCCGACAAGACTGGCATCCAGACCGAGATCAAGTTCCTCTCCGCCCTCGAACGGCGCGAGGTGGTGACGCAGCCGGCACTCGCCAAGCGCCTCTCGATCTCTGTAGGCATGGTCAATGCGCTGTTCAAGCGGGCCGCGCGCAAGGGGCTGGTGAAGGCCAAGGCCGCGCCCTATAAGCGCTGGGCCTATTACCTCACGCCCGAGGGCTTCCAGGAGAAGAGCCGCCTCGTCGCGCAGTATCTCGATGCGTCGCTGGCCTTCTTCCGCAGGGCGCGACAGGAGTATCGGCTTCTCTTCGTGCGGGGGCGGCAGTTGGGCTTCCGCCGCTTCATTCTGGTGGGTCGTGGCGAGGTAGCGGAAATCGCGCTGCTGACTGCGCTCGAGGCGGGCGCCGAGCTGGTCGGCATCCTTGATCGGGAAGTCAACACCGACCGTCTGCACGGCCTTCCGGTGTTGCGCTCGCTCGACGAAGCCGAGGCATGGGACGCCCTGGTGATCACCGAATCCCGGCAACCGCAGGAGGCGTTCGACCGTCTGCGCGGCGCCGTCCCCGCGGAGCGGGTGCTGGCGCCGCCCTTCCTGTGCATTGTGCGCGAGCCTTTGGACTTCGCGCCGCCGGCAGTGGAGACGGCCGGGGGGCGCCGGTGAGTACGTCCATGACCAAGTGGTACGTGGTCCACACGCGGCCGCATCAGGAACGCCGGGCGGAGGTGAACCTCGCGCGCCAGGGCTTTCGGGTCTGGCTTCCGGTGATGGAGCGCTCCCGTCGGCACGCACGGCGGATCGAGACGGTGCGGGTGCCGCTCTTTCCCGGCTATCTCTTCGTCGCGCTAGACATCGGGAGCGAGGCGTGGCACGCGATCAACGGCACCTTCGGAGTGCGCTGGTTGCTTAGCGACGGCGAGCACCCACAGGCGCTGCCCGGGGAGTTCGTCACCCGCCTGCAGGACGCCGTCGGTGGCGACGGGCTCAGCACCGCGGCGCCAGCTGACCTGCGGCCGGGCGATGCGGTGACGATCGCCGCCGGCCCCTTCGTGGAGTGCGCGGCAGTGGTCCTGCGGCTCGCGCCGGGGGAGCGGGTCGAGGTTCTGCTTGAGGTGCTCGGGGGACGGGTCTCGGCCCGGCTGCCGAGGCGGGCGGTCATCGCGGCCGCCTGAGCGTGCCGGCCCCGGCCGACGCGGAACGGAGATGTGTCAACGGGTGAAGCCGGCTTCACCCGAAGGGCGGTAGCGTGGCAAGCATCTGGAAGCCAACTCGAACGGCGATGACGATCCAACGACCCACCGTAGTATTTCGCGCCGATGCGTCGACAGGCCTCGGCGGCGGACACGTGATGCGATGCCTGACTTTGGCTGGGGTGCTTGCCGACGAGGGTTGGCAGGTGGGTTTCGCCGTCAACGCCGAGGCACCGTCAGTGGTGCCGTCATTGACCGAGACCGTGGACAGTATTCTGATTCTAGGCGAAGTCGACGAGATCACCGCTCTGAGGGAACGCTGGCCCGACGGGGTGGCGTGTCTGGTCGTTGATCACTATGGGCGCGACGCAGTGTTCGAACGGCGCTGCAGGCCCTGGGCGGCGACAATCCTGGCGATCGACGACCTTGCCGACCGAACCCATTGCGCCGATCTCCTGTTAGACCAGACCCACGGCCGAGAAGAGACGTGTTACCGCGACCTGACGGGACCGGACTGCAAGCTCCTGTTGGGAGCCCGCTTCGCCCTTCTGCGGCCACAGTTCCTGGCGCATCGCCGCCGGGCGCTGGCGCGACGCGAGAGCACGGCGCCGGCAGAGCGGCTGCTGATCTCGTTCGGCGCAACTGACTCGGCTGGCGTCACCGCGATGGCGCTGCGAGCCGTTGCGCGTGCGTGCCCTGAACTCTCCGTCGACGTGGTTGCGGGCGCATCCTCGCGCTATCGGGACGAGATCTGCCGCCTGGCCGCTGCCCTGTCGCCTGCTATGACCGTGCACGGTGCGGTCGACGACATGGCGTCCCTGATGACAGACGCCGACGTCGCGATCGGTGCGGCCGGGGGCACCGCGTGGGAGCGCTGCTGCCTCGGCCTGCCGACGCTGGTCGTCGTCACGGCGGACAACCAGCGCGACATCGCCCGGGGCCTAGCGGCGGCAGGCGCGGTCGAGATCGTCGGTAATGCCGGCGAGGTGACAGTGGACGCTCTCGCCGACCGGATCGCCGAGTTGCGCGACGATGCTCCACGTCGTCAAGCCATGGCGCGGACGGAGGCATCCATCTGCGACGGACAGGGCGTCGCCAGGGCGGTCGACATCTTGATGCAGGATACTATGCAAACCGGTGCATGCATCGAATACGACGATACAACTTTGGAGATGGGTTCGTGTGGTTGAGATTGTTATCCGCTCTCAATACTCAACCCAGCATGTGACTCCTGTCAACAGTAGAGGTATGAAGCGATCGACGCTGGCACCTTGAAGACTTGTGGGACTAGAATGGTTAAATTCGGTGATCGTGAGGTCGGCAACGGTGCTCCTTGCTTCGTCACGTTCGAGGTGGGCCCCACCCATACCGGGATTGACTCCGCCAAACGCTTAATTCGACACGCCGCCGACGCCAAGGCCAATGCTGTAAAATTCCAAATGCTGAATCCGGATCGTCTCATAGCCGATCCACTCGCTCCATTCTCGTACACTATTCTCGCCGATCGCGAGACAGGTGCGACCAAGGAAGTTCAAGAGCCATTGTACGATCTCCTGTTGCGTCGTTCCTTTAGCAGAGATGAGTGGTACGATCTTAAGCGATACAGTGACTCCCTTGGTCTCGCATTCTTTGCTACGGCGGGATTCCCTGACGAGATAGAATTCTTGATTGATATCGGTTGCCATTCCATAAAGATTGCGTCTGCTGATGTTAACCATAAGCCGCTAATTCGACAGGCTGCCGCGACCGGGGTTTGTCTTCAGATCGACACCGGCAATGCTAATTTGGGTGAGATAGAGGCAGCAGTAGATGTAATCCTTGGTGAAGGCAATGGTAATATCATCATTCATCATTGTCCTTCAGGCTATCCTGCTAGGCTGGAAGGAATCAATCTCAATATCATCTCTACACTCAAGACGATGTTTCCGTTTCCAATCGCCTTTTCCGATCATTCTCCTGGCAGCGATATGGATGTCGCCGCCGTGGCACTAGGCGTAGACCTTGTGGAAAAAACACTGACAGAAGACCGCACAACACCTTCCATCGAGCACATTATGTCTATTGAGCCTCACGAAGCGGCGGCCTTCGTCCAGCTTATGCGCAATGTTCAGAAGGCGATGGGACAACCGCGACGCATCATGCACGAAGACGAGTTAAACCTTCGTCTAGCCATCAGACGGAGCGCCTATCTCGTTGAAGCAGCCCAGGAAGGAACGCGAGTTTCGAATCTGATGATCGACTTCAAGCGACCTGGCTACGGCATCGGGCCGGATGTGTTTGAAACCTTACTCGACTGCGTGACGATTCGCAACTTGGAAGCAGGACATCGGCTGGAGCTTGCTGATATGGGCCAGTCTTAGAGTCGGTTTCGAAAGTCATGCGTCCCGGGCCAATTTGCGGACGAGGAGCATGACGGAGGCGGCGTATAGGCAGGCGCGGGCTGGGGCGATGGTGGTCTCGAAGTCCTTTGTCAGTCGCCGGTTGAGGTTGCGGCTATGCTGCTTTCGGGTGGTCGGCGTCCACATGGCGGCTCCAGATCGGTCTCAAAAACCTTCCTGGAATCACATCAATACCGGCCACTCAACCACTTTCGAAACGGCCTCTTAGAGTCTGACTCGAAACTCTACATTTAATAACAATGGCTTGCGATCCGCCTTGTGAGGAGTCGGATGTGGGCGACGAGGATCCATGCCTGTGCGGAGGCGATTGATTTCTCCCAGTCCTTGGCCAGTCGGCGGCATCGGTTGAGCCAGGCGAAGGTCCTCTCGACGCCCCATCTCCTGGGCAGCACCTCAAAGCCCTTGGCGGTATCGGGACGTCTTATGATCTCGATCGTCCAGCGGCCGATGTCTTCGAGGGCACCCTCAAGTTTTGGTCCGCCATAGGCGGCGTCTGCGAAGAGGTGACGCAGTTGGGGAAAGCGATGACGGATCGATTTGAGGACCCCGGGCGCGCCGTCGCGGTCCTGGATATCGGCTGAATGCACGATCAGGCCGAGCAGCAGGCCAAGCGTATCGGTGACCATGTGACGTTTGCGGCCCTTGATCTTCTTGCCCGCGTCATAGCCCCGAATACCGCCGCTTTCCGTGGTTTTCACGCTCTGGCTGTCGATCACCCCGGCGCTCGGGCCGGCCTCGCGTCCTTCCAGCTCACGGGCCGCCACAACCAGATCATGGTTGATTGCCTCCAGCACCCCGTTCGAGCGCCAGTCGTAGAAGTAACGCTGGACCGTGGAGGGCGGCGGGAAGTCGTTCGGCAGCATCGCCCACTGACAGCCCGTCGAGGCCATGTACATGATCGCATCCATGACATTGCGCAACTCCGTCGTCCGCGGCCGGCCTATCTTCTTGCGCGGCGGCATGAACGGCGCGATCAACGCCCACTCCCGATCCGTAAGGTCGCTTGCATAGCGACCGCCACGGCGCTCATACTTCGGGCGAGTGATTTCGGTCCACATGTTGTGCCTCCTCGTTTGCTTTGACACAACCGAGTAAGACACAACCGACTGAAATCACTCAACTAGTTTCGAGTTGAACTCTTAGGCTACAGTCATAACAACATGCAACGAGTTGCCATCATTCCAGCCCGCAGGGCGTCAAAGCGCTTTCCGCGCAAGAACGTCGCCGCTTTTCTCGGGCACCCCGTCGTATCTTACACTATAAACGCTGCTATCGACGCGGGCTGTTTTGACAAAATTGTCGTATCGACGGACGATGACGAAATTGAGAGTGTTGCACAGCGTTACGGAGCGAGCGTCGATCGCCGTCCCGCCGCCTTGGGCGCGGATACCGCTACGGTACGTGAGGTGTGTTTGGATTTCTTACGGCGCCAGCGCCAACAGGGCATCGAATGGCATGTATTGTGCTGCCTATACGCAACCGCAGCGTTGAGGACGTCCGACGATATCCGTCAAGTTCTTTCCCTCCTTGAGCCCGGAACGTGCGAGTTCGCGATGGCAGTGTCACGCGCAGACCGGCACGTTCATCAGGCGTTGAGTAGAGAACGCGATGGCTTTCTCAAGCCAAAATGGAACGAACTAGTTGAGCAGCGTTCCCAGGAAGCGGAGGAGTATTGGTTCAGTAACGGGACGACCTATGCGGTATGGGTGGCAGCTTTCGAGGCGGCTGGCTCCTTCTATGGCCCTACTCTGAAGGGGCATTTCATGCCGCGAGAACGTGCTATCGATATCGACTACCCGGAGGACCTAGAGCTCGCGAAGTTCTATTTTGCAAGACGCGCCAACAACCGAGAATCCTCAACGTGAGGTATGTCTCGAACGAGCGCGATGGCAAATGGGAACCGGGCTTCTTTGTGATTGTGACGGGATCTAGTGTCGGTGAGGTCGTGTGACGAGTGCAGCTTGGGAGAAGCCCCGGCAGGTGTCGGTGCTGGTCGACAACGATAGCTGGATTCTGCCTTTCGCCGAGCGGCTAGTTCGCGAGGTCGGCCAGGTCGGCGATGCGGTACAACTGGTGCGGCGCGCCGAGGATCTGCCGGCGGGTGATATTGCGTTTCTACTCGGGTGTGTGCGGATCGTTCCGCGACGATTCCTCCGCCGCAATCGCGTAAATCTTGTCGTTCACGAGAGCGACCTGCCGAAAGGGCGGGGGTTCTCCCCCATGACCTGGCAGATTCTTGATGGGGCGACGACGATCCCGGTTTGTCTGTTCGAGGCCGGCGATGATGCCGACGAGGGGCCCGTCATCTATCGCGATAGGATCGATCTTGTCGGCAACGAGACATACGCCGAGTGGCGGCAGTTCCAGGGCGAGAAGACGCTCGAGCTCTGCCAACGCTTTCTGGACGAAGAATCGCCACCAGCAGGCACCGAACAAAGGGGCGAGCCCACGTCCTACCCGCGACGCAATTCCAGCGACAGCCGACTGGACCCGCACCGGACCATCGCGGAGCAGTTCGATCTTCTCCGTGTCGCCGACCCGGAAAGGTATCCGGCTTACTTTGATCATAGGGGGAGACGTTTCGTTATTGCCCTGCAACCGGACGGTAGCTCTGACGGACACGGGTAACAGCAACGTCTACCTTGTCGCGGCGATCAAGCGGTGGAATGTCGAGGAGTTCGCGCGGCGCGTTCCCGCTCTTGCCGGACGCTGGTTGCTGGTGACGGATCCTGGCGCTCTCGATGCCGCTTTCGTGGGCTCGCTCGAGCCGCGCTACATCTTCTTCCCCCACTGGTCGTGGACCGTGCCGGACGACGTGCTGACCGCCGCCGAGTGCGTCTGCTTCCACATGACCGACGTCCCTTACGGGCGGGGCGGGAGCCCGCTGCAAAACCTCATCGCGCGCGGCTACAACGAGACGAAGCTCTCCGCCCTGCGCATGGTCCCGGAACTGGATGGAGGTCCCGTCTACCTGAAGCGCGACCTGTCCCTCGAAGGCGCGGCCCACGAGATATTCGAGCGCTGTGCTCGCCTGACCTTCGACATGATCAATGAGATCGTTGCCCGCCGGCCGGACCCCGTACCGCAGTCGGGCACGCCGCTACTCTTCTCCCGCAGGCGGCCCGAGGAAAGCCGCCTGCCGCAGAGCGGGACACCGACGGCCATCTACGACCATATACGCATGCTCGACGCCGAGGGATATCCGCGCGCGTTCCTGGACTACGGGGACTTTCGGCTGGAATTCCAGGACGCCCGGCGCGAGGACGACCGGGTCGACGCACGCGTGACCGTTCGGAAGGCCGACGGCGGTTCCTGACGATGGCATCGATCCTGGTCGTCGCCGCGCATCCTGATGACGAAATCCTCGGCTGCGGCGGAGCGCTGGCGCGGCACGTGGTGGAAGGCGACACGGTGCACATCCTGATCGTCGGCGAGGGCGCTACGTCGCGCGATGCCCGCAGCGAACCCCACGGCAGGGAGCCGGAGCTGGCCGTCCTCGGGGCTGCCGCCTCGCGCGCGGCCGTCGCGATCGGCGCAGAGAAGCCCACGATGCTGGGCCTGCCCGACAACCGCCTCGACGGTCTGCCCCTGCTGGACGTCGTCAAGCCCACCGAGGCCATCGTCGAGGCTGTGAAGCCGGAGATCGTCTACACCCACCACGCGGGCGACCTGAACGTCGATCACCGCATTGTCCATCAGGCGGTTGTCACCGCCTGCCGCCCCCTGCCGGGCTCGCCGGTGCGGGAAATCCACGCTTTCGAGACCGTGTCGAGCACCGAGTGGCAATCCGGGGGGCAGGCGTTCCGGCCCCAGCGGTGGGTTGATATCGAGCCGTATCTGGACCGCAAGCTGCTTGCGCTTGAGGCCTATGCGGGGGAGATGCGCCCCTTCCCGCACGCCAGGTCGCGCGAGGCGGTCGAGGCGCTGGCGCGCGTGCGGGGTGCGGCGGCCGGACTGAGGGCAGCGGAGTGTTTCATGGTCGTGCGGGAGGTGGTGCGATGAGCGGATCGCCGATGACAATCGCCGGGCGCGCCATCGGCCCGTCGCACCCGCCCTACGTGATCGCCGAGCTCTCGGCCAACCACAACGGCGACATTGGCCGGGCCTTCGCCGTCATGGAGGCTGCGCGTGACGCCGGGGCCGACGCGGTCAAGCTGCAGACCTACACTCCTGACACGATGACCATTGATTGCGACCGGCCCGAGTTCCAGGTCAGGGGCGGCCTGTGGGACGGCAGCACGCTCTACGAGCTCTACGGCAAGGCCGAGACGCCGTGGGACTGGCACCCCGCGCTCTTCGCCAAGGGACGGGAGTTGGGGCTGGCGGTGTTCAGCACGCCCTTCGACGAGACCGCCGTGGACCTGCTCGAGGAGCTGGAGGCGCCAGCCTACAAGATCGCCTCCTTCGAGGCGGTGCATCTGCCGCTGATCGCGCGCGCGGCGCGGACCGGAAAGCCCATGATCGTCTCGACCGGCATGGCAGACGAAGGCGAGATCGCCGAGGCGGTTCAGGCCGCGCGGGACGGGGGCTGCGCGCAACTGATGCTGCTGCACTGCATCAGCGGCTATCCCACGAGGCCGCAGGAGACCAACTTGCGCACCATCGCCGACTTGCGCTGCCGATTCGGCGTCCAGGTGGGCCTCTCCGACCACACGCTGGGGACGGCGGTCGCGACCGCCGCAGTGGCGCTTGGTGCCACGGCGATCGAGAAGCACGTGACGCTCCGCCGCGTCGACGGCGGGCCGGACAGCGCCTTCTCCCTGGAGCCCGGCGAGCTGGCCCGGCTGGTGGCGGATGCGCGCGATGCCTGGGCCGCGCTCGGCGACGTGAGCTACGCCCGGACGGAAAGCGAAGAGGGCAGCCTCGTGTTCCGTCGCTCGATCTTCGCGGTGGCCGACATCGCCCGGGGGGAAGTTCTGACCAACGGCAACGTCAGGATCATCCGGCCGGGCCACGGCCTCGCGCCCAAGCACCTGGCCGCCGTGCTGGGCCGGCGCGCAGCAAGCGCCATCCCACGCGGCACGCCCATCGACTGGACACTCATCCGATAACCCTCTTTCGCCGAGCCATGAAATTCGACGACGCCCGGCAGTCCGCATGGCTGTTCCGGTACTTCTTCGCGGCCTATCCGGTGCGCAGCACGTTGGTGCTGGTGGCGCTCACGGCGGCCGCACTGGCTGAGGGCGTTGGGATCGCGGCGCTGCTGCCGTTGATCAGCCTCATGATCGACAGCGACGGAGGTGGAGGCACCCCGGGGCTCTACGTCGAACGCGTCTTCGCCCTGGCAGGATCGGCGCCGTCTCTCGGCGGGCTGCTGGTCTTCATCGTCGCCGCGATCGGCCTGAAGTCCCTGCTGATGCTGTTGGCCATGGCGCAGGTGGGCTACTCAGCCGCACACGTCGCGATGGACCTGCGGCTCGCCTTCGTCCGTGCGTTTCTCAAGGCGCGCTGGACGTACTTCGTGGATCAACGCGCCGGCGATCTGGCGAGCGCGGTAAGCGTCGAGCCGACGCGGGCAGCCAGCGCCTATGTAGCCTCCTGCCGTGCTCTATCCAACGGAATACAACTCCTGATCTATCTGGCGCTGTCCGTCGCCATATCCTGGGAGGTTTCGCTTGTTGCCCTCGTCGTCGGCGCGGTCGGTATCGTCGCGTTGAACCGGCTCGTCGCCATGGCCCGCCGCGCGGGGCAGAGGCAGACTGAGCTCCAGAAATCCTTCATGACGCACCTCCTGCAGGGGCTGGAGGGCATGAAGCCGCTGAAGGCCATGGCCCGCGAGGGAAGTCTGGGGCCCCTGATCGAGGACGATACGCGCGGACTCAACCGGGCCCAGCGGGCGATCATCGTCAGCCGCGAGGCGCTGCAGGAATCGCACGAGATCATCCGCGCCCTCGCGGTGGCGGGAGGGCTGTACATCTTCGTCACCATTTGGGGTCAGCCGGTGGACGGCCTGCTGGTCCTCGCGCTGCTCTTCGTGCGCACCCTGCAGAAGGTGAGCCTGCTTCAAAGGCAGTATCAGACAGCCGGCGTCAACCAGCCGGCGTTCGTCTTCCTGCGCTCCACGATCGCGGCCGCCGAGCGCGCGCGGGAACCTGGCCACGGCGGTACGGTGCCGCGGCTCGCCTCGGCGATATCGCTCCGGGGGGTAAGCTTCTCCTACGATCGCGGCAACGTTCTGGAAGGCGTTTCGATGACGCTGCCCGCAGGGGCGTTCATCGCCGTCGTCGGCTCCTCGGGCGCCGGCAAGACGACCGTCGCCGATCTCATCATCGGGCTGCTGCGGCCGCAGCAGGGCGAGGTCTGGATCGACGACCTGCCCATGCGCGATATCGACGCGACGGCATGGCGCGGCATGATCGGCTATGTGCCGCAAGAGACCTTCCTTTTTCACGACACGGTGATGGCCAACCTCACCCTCGGCGACGACGGCGTCTCCCACGCCGAGGTGGAGATGGCGCTGCGCCGCGCCGAGGCGTGGGAATTTGTCGCCGCGTTGCCGAAGGGCATGGATTCGATCGTCGGCGAGCACGGCGCGCGGCTCTCCGGCGGCCAACGACAACGCATCTCCGTCGCGCGGGCGCTGGTCCGCAATCCCGCGCTGCTGATTTTGGACGAGGCCACCACCGCGCTGGATCCGGAAACCGAAGCAGGGATCGTTGCCACCGTGCAAAGGCTGGCAGGAAGAGTCACGGTACTCTCGATCTCCCACCAGCCCGCGATGAGGCGGGCGGCGGATGTCGTCTATCGGGTGGAGAAGGGCCGCGCCGTGCTCGAAGCCAGCAATGACGAGGCGGGGATGCCAGTGGCGGGCGCTCACCGTTGACCGCGATGCACAACCCTGCCCGCGGCGATTCCTTTCCGACGGTGAGCGGCAAGAGCCTTCTCATGCTCTTCGCGCCGAAGTTCGACCACTTGGGCTGCGACGTTGCACGCGCTTTTCTCGCCAGGAGCGGAGGTGGGCGCGTGCACGGCCTTTGCACTGGTCCACCCGAAGTTTGTGAACATGTGGCCGGCGAATTGCGCGAGTTCGGCGGGCGGTTTTGGCGACTCGAAATAGAGGAGATGGCATGGCTGTCGATCCCTGCGTCGGCCGATGAACTGAAACGGCTTGAGAGTGACCTTGGTCCCGGCGCGTTTGGACGAATCGTGACTGCGGATCGCCGCATCGGCCGAGGGTTTGTCCGAGGCGGGCTGACGAGGCCGGATCGCATCGGTCGCTCGGCAAGTCGCGACCCCGCCACGGCCGCACAACGTTACGTCAACGGTCTCTACCGCTTTCTCCAGACCGCCTTGCAGGAGACCGAGCCGGACGTCGTATTCTGCTACGCAGTCGCGGGCGCACCGGCTGTCGCGCTGGCGGAGCTATGCAGGGTTCGGGGGATACCGTTCCGCAAGCTGACTCCCACCAGAATTGGCGACAAGTATCTGGTGGACAGTGACCCGGTGGGCCAACAAGGTGGCGTCGAGCGCCGGTTCAAGAGCGCGCGGGACGGGTACAAACCGTTCACGGCTTCCGCCCTTGAGGAAGCCCGCAGAAGGCTCAATTCGTTCCGCGTAAGACCGCTTCGCCCCGGCTACGCAAACCGCGCCGGATCACCAGGCCTGATACGTGGAATCATATCTCTCCCTTTTCATTGCGCTAAGGAACTCGCACACGGTCGCTGGCCGGGGCTTGCCGCGGCGCGGGTGCTATTCAACCTGCGAATCGCGTGGCGACGCAGGCTTCAACGGCTGTCATGGCGCTCGGCCTCGACCGACCTGCCGCCCTCGTTTGTCTACTTCCCGCTCCATGTCGATCCGGAAGCCTCGACCATGGTGCTCTCGCCGTGGCACACGGACCAGGTCGCCGTCATTGAGGCGCTTGCCAAAGCCGCACCCGCTCACATGCAAGTCGCCGTCAAGGAGCACCGCCCCATGCTTGGCCGACGACCCGGAGGATTCTACAGGCAGATTGCTTCGATGCCTCGCGTCACTCTGGTGGACCCGGCTCTCTCCACGTTCGACCTTATCGAAAAGGCGCAACTCGTCGCCGTTATCACCGGCACTGCCGCCTGGGAAGCGCTGCTCCTGCGAAAGCCGGTCCTGATCGTCGGCGATTCGCCCTTTTTGGCGCTCGGCGAGGGTCTTGTCCACGAGACAGACCTCTCTCAGTTCCCTCAAGCCATAGAAGCCGCCCTCTCGTTACCACCTGCGTCAGACCAAACTCTGGCGTTCTATCTTGCGGCCTCGGATGCCGAAGCGTTCGATATTCCTTCGTCGTTGCTCTGGGGAGAATATCGCAGCCATACCAGCGATCAGCGTCGAAGTGTTTCCGCCATGATCGCAGACCGGATTTTCGACTGTTCCGCGATCCCGACGGAGCCGCCGAGCCGCTGAGGACCGCCCGACCCTTGAGAGTCCTTTACATCACTCGCGATCGCTCCAACCTCGGCTGGAAGCCTAAACTACGCTCGATGCTTCAGCCGGCGAGAACCCCTTTCGGTCAAGACGGGTTCTTCGAAGCAGCCATGGATGCGGCCTTCGATGTCACCCGCCGCCCGGCGCGCCCGGTATTGCCGGAGCTGTCGCGCTTGTCGCGGCGCTTCGACGCTCTCATCGTGAACTACAAGCTCGGAGGAGACATCCAGTCACGCCGCGCCCTCCTCCAGAAACTGGGCGCCTCGAATGTTCCCAGCATCCTATTTTGTAACCAAGCTGAGGCCGGAAATATTCCAGGTGACGATGTGCTTGATCGCTTCGATCTCGTCTTCAAGCGTGAGCATTTTCGCGACCTCGATCGTTATGCCATATCGAATGAGAACAAGCGGAAACTCCGCACGACTATGCTTACATGCTCGCCGAGAACGGTCTCACGTCTTGAACGGTATCGTCGTGTACACGACCGTGATGAACGCTCAACCTACCGTTATAACGTGTTTTTTTCCGGCGCGACGACCGCTGCCGTGAGGGCTGAAGCGTGGGAAGCCGTGACAGACTCAGGCCTTTCTTTCACGGGTGGGTTGCAGCTTCGCAAATTCCGCGGTCAAAAGGATAAGAGTTTTCGCGTCGCCAAACTACCGCATCGCGCTTACTTGAAGACACTGCTGGCGAGCAAGATCAATTTGGCGTTGGAGGGCTACGGCGAATTCACTTTTCGACACCTGGAGATCTGGTGCGCCGGTTCTTTCATGATCAGCACGAAGTCGTTACGAGACTTGACCCTGCCACTGAGTGCCCGGGAGGGTGAGCATTTTGTCGTTTTCGAAGACATCCAGGATTTACGGGACAAGCTCCTGTACTACGCCGCAAACGACCACGAGCGAGAGCGAATCGCCAAGGCCGGACGCACCATGTTCTTGCGCGATTACGATCCCGTCAAGCACGGCCAACAGATTCGCAAGGCGGTCGAGGAGCTGTGCTGATGGGCGCAGGGAAAGACCCTTGCGACCGGCAAATCCAACGCCCGCGAGGCGGACGGGAGCGATCCAAGCAGCGTTCTCACGATGTCGCCCTGGTTATTGGAGACCTGCGAGGCGGGGGGACGCAGCGCGTCCTGACGCGGCTGGCCAACGACTGGGCAACCAGAGGATTGCGCGTATACGTCGTTACGCTTGCCGAGAGTGCCGGTGACAAGTATGCGCTGCATCCGTCAGTCGACCGCGTGGCTCTGAATTCGGTTGGAGTATCGAGATCGAAGATCGTTGCCTTGATTTCCAATGCACGACGGCTCTTTCGCCTGAGGCAAGCGCTGCGCCGCGCCAACGCCCCGGTCATCGTTTCCTTTCTCACCGTGGCCAGTGTTCTGACGATACTTGCCTCTGCCGGCCTGGCTTCCCGCATCGTCGTGTCTGAGCGCAACGACCCCGAGAAGCAGCGGTTGCCCTGGCCCTGGCCGCTGCTACGGCGTTGGTCCTACCCACACGCGCGGGTGGTCACAGCAAACACGCGCGGCGCGCTGGAATGGCTTCGCGGCTTCGTTCCAGCCTCCAGACTTCTTTTCGTGCCAAACCCTGTGAGCCGGCCACCGGTTACCGTTTGTCATGGCGACAGGGAGAAGGTAATCCTGACTATCGGTCGGTTGCACCACCAGAAGGCGCAAGATGTTCTCCTCAAGGCTTACGCGAAGGCGACCGCAGACGCCCCCGAGTGGCGCCTGACCATTGTCGGCGACGGGCCGGAAAAGTCGCAGTTGCACGACTTGGCCTCGCTGTTGGGTATCGCCGACCGCGTTCACTGGATCGAGTGGACGGACGATGTCGACTCGCTCTATCGCTCCTGCGGCATATTCGTGCTTTCCTCTCGCTACGAAGGCACCCCCAACGCGCTGCTCGAAGCGATGGCTCATGGACTGCCGGTTATCGTAACCAATGCGTCGCCGGGCCCTCTTGAATACGTTGTCGACGACGCTACCGGCCTGGTCGTCACGCCCGACGACGTGGAGCAACTTGCCAATGCGTTAACGCGGTTGGCATCGAATGAAGATCTGAGGCGAGGCTTGGGCGCGTCTGCTCGCTCGATGATAGCGCAGTTCGACATGTACGCCGCCGAGGATGCTTGGCAAAAGGTGCTGGACATCTCGCTTTCTCGGACGGATACGCCAGACACTTTCAGGCAGGTGCTCTAGTGATGAGTCCTGGCCAAGGCTTGGTGCGCAAAACCAGCTTGACCTTCAGGCTGCTCCGACATTACTGGCACAGACCACTATTGTGGTTCTCTATCGTTTCGCTGATAGCACACTCCATTCGTGCACATCTGTTTGCCGGATCGATCGAACAACAACGGCAGCAATTGCAAGAGGAACGACAGTTGGCGGAACGCTGGTGCGCTGGGCGCGCAATTTCCCTGTCCGAGCTTGAACATTGCGACGTTTTTCCATTCAGCTTCAAGGCCATCGACGTAACTGAACGATTCAAGAATGAATTCGATTCGGCTACCGAGCGATTGAGAGCGTGTCCGGTTCGCCTCGGCGGGGCCGCCAATGTCACGCTCCTGTATTCGCTGGTAACAGGAATGGATGCGCGTCGAGTGCTCGAAAGCGGTGTGGCATACGGGTGGTCCAGTTTATCATTTCTTTTGGGCCTCAAGGATACCGAAGAAGGGCGTCTCTGTAGTGTTGACAGCCCCTATCTTCTTCTCATGAACGATGATTGGGTCGGAGTGGCAGTGCCGCCGTCTCTGCGTTCGAAGTGGCACCTGCTACGCACGAGCGATCGAATCGGATTGACTTGGATTCGGCTTACGGAAGAGCCCTTTGATATCGCCCATTACGATTCAGACAAGTCACCCAAGGGACGCACTTTCGGCTACAGGACGATGTGGCAGTGCCTTCATCCCGGAGGAGTCCTGGTGTCCGACGATGTGGGTGACGACCTCAGCTTTAAACGCTTTTGTGCGAAAGTCGGAAAAGCACCACTGATCGTCAAGTGGAATGGAAAATATCAAGGATTTGTTTTGCGCTAATTGTTTGCGTATGTGACAGGAGACCGGGTTGCGGCGTGTGTTGATTCCTTTTGTCGGAGATGGTGTCGGCGGTAGCCATATCTCGGCCCTGGAGCTGGTACGGGGGCTCGATCACAGGCGGTACAATGCAGTCGTGGCGATTCACCAGGAGGGCCGCTTGCGGAACTATGTTGAAACGCGAGGGATTGCTGCTGAGCATGCACCGGCATGGACACGCGATCCGTTCAGCGGTGATCGTGTAAAGGATGTTGTCGCTACTCTCTGCCTACTGCCCCGTCTGATTTCATTTCTTCGGCGACGACGCATCGATATCGTTCACACCCAAGATGCGCGCATGCACTTCCTCTGGACTCGTGCCGCCAAGGTAGCTGGGGTGAAGTGCGTACTCCATCTGAGAGCAGCGAGGCAGTCACGTATCGGGTACTCGTCGAAATGCGCCGATGAAATAATAGCGGTTTCGAAGTATGCAAGAGATCAATATTCGGAGAAAATCAGAAAAAGATGCAAGGTTATCACCAATCCATTCACGCCAGTGCAGTGCGATATGGATCGAGAAACTTGCCGGAGGGAGGTGCTGAGGGCCAGTTTCCCGGCACCGCAGGTCAGTGCAGTTGTCGGCTATGTGGCCAATTTCATGGAGCGCAAGAGACCCGTCGTATTCATTGAAATAGCGCGGCGGTTGCGGGAGCGGTATGACGAACGAATTGTTTTTCCGATGTATGGGGAGACGGACGGTACCCGCGACCGGAGCATAAAGGAGGCAGTGGTCGAGAGGATCGAGAGGTACGGTCTCACAACACAGTGCATGCTGATGGGGCCGGAATACCCGATCGAGCCGCGGATGATGGGCCTCGATGTGCTGGTGGCCCCGGCCGTCGGGGAGCCGCTCGGACGAACCCTTGTCGAGGCCATGCTGTGCGGCACGCCGGTCGTCGCAGCGGACGACGGCGGCAATCGTGAAATCATTCGTCATGGCGAGACCGGTTTCCTGGTGCAGCCGGACAACCCCGATGCATTCGCGGTTGCGGTGGCGGACCTTCTCGAAAATCCCCGGCTTGCGGATGCCGTCGCCACCGCCGCCAAGGAGGAGGCTTTGCAAAAGTTCTCCGTCGAGGCCCATGTGGAGAAGGTTCAGGCGGTCTATGATGCCGTGTTACGCTAATCATGCGCTCGTCCCCAGTGGTCGACCGCCGTACGAATGATGCCTGCTACGCGCCCCGGAGTTGTCCTCGTTCTCCCCTCCTTCGCTGGCGGCGGTGCCGAACGGGTATCGCTATCACTGATCGCGGGCTTGGCGCCTGAGGCCGGGACTGTTGTGGTGTTCAGTCGCCAAGGGCCGCTTCGCTCACTATTACCGACGGGGATGCACGTCCACGATATCGACAGGCCGCGGCTGCGCCGCGCGTGGCCGGTATTGCTGCGCTGGCTGCAGGAAGCTCGGCCCGGCGTGGTGTTTTCGACATTCGGCCACGTCAATCTGGCGCTGCTCGCGATGCGACCGCTATTGCCGAGCCGCACACGCCTTGTCATTCGCGAGGCCAACACGCCGTCGCTCGCCTTGAAGCGTGGGCAAGTGCCCGTGCCAACGCTGATGCGGCACGCCTATCGGCTGCTGTATCCGACCGCCGACCTGGTGCTGTGCCAGCACCAATCGATGGCAAGAGAGATGCACACCCATTTCAGCGTACCCGCCGAACGGACGTCCGTCTTGCCAAATCCCGTGGATAGTGTATGCGTCCGCGCCGGATCGCCGCGCCGGGAGCCTGGTCCCGGCCGGCGATTCGTTGCCGCGGGGCGATTGACGCATCAGAAGGGTTTCGACCGGTTGATCGACATGGTCGCGGGCGGCGACTCGGACGACCGACTGTGCGTCTTCGGCGAAGGGCCCGATCGCGCCGCGATCGAGGCCCGTTCACGGGCGCTGGGCATGGCCGAACGTATCCGTTTCGCAGGCTTCGAGCCCTCACCCTGGTGCTCCTATGCCGGTGCCGATGCGATGTTGGTGCCCTCCCGTTGGGAAGGCCTGCCGAATGTCGCGCTGGAAGCGCTCGCATGCGGAACACCGGTGATAGCGACACCGGAAGCGGGCGGCATTGCAGAGGTCTCGGCGGCGGCTCCGGCAGGCGCGGTGACGGTCGCACCGTGGGGCGAATCCTTTCGCAACGCTCTGGCGCGGGTGGTCCCTTCGCCCGGCCACGACATGCGCCCGTCGCTCCTGCCCAAATGTTATGAGCGCGACCGCGTGATCCCGCGTTTCCGACACCTGATCGGTGCTGCATGACCGAGCCGACGACGATCTTCGGTTACGCGGCCTTTGCTCGCGCGTGCCTCGGGCTCCGCCCGATCCTGGCTCGACGGCATCGACCCGGTGGCTGTCGGTTCCGGGCGCCTGAGGCGGACCTTCCTGCCGCTCCACCGGCTGATCCGCCGTTAGCGGCCGGAACTCGTCTATTCGACCATGGTGGGCGCGAACATCGTCGCCGCAGCGAGCTGATCGAGGGCTGCCGCCTGGAGCCGGAACACGTGGTCGCGATCTACAATCCGGTGGATGTCGACGATTTTCGCAAGCGCGCCCATGGCAGTGCGTGCCCGTGGTCGGGCGAGGGATCAATGGTTGTCGTGGTCGGGCCCCCGGTGCGTTAGAAGGGATTCGATTTCCTGCTGCACGCCTTCGCCAAACTACGCACAAACGATGCAGGCGTTGCGATCCTCGGCGAAGAGTCCGACCGCGAAGCACTGATGAGGTGCGCGGGTGAGTTGGGCCTAGCGCAGCGGATCGTCATGCCGGGCCACGTCACCGATATCGCGGCCTTGGACCGGGTGCTTGGCGACGGCGAGCTCGTCGCGGGCCAGTGTGCCGGCACGCCGGAGGAGGTGCGTCCCGCCGGCGTTCCGATGAGACGCCTCAATCGAAAAGTGCACGCATGATTAGAGAATTCGCCTCCGGCTCCGCCGCTGCCGGGATCGACGGCAAGGGCATCCTGATCACCGGGGGCACCGGCTCCTTCGGCCGTAAGATGGCCGAAACCCTGCTTGCCCGTCATGCGCCGCGCCGGCTGGTGATCTTCTCGCGCGACGAGTTCAAGCAGGTCGAGATGGAGCGCGGCCTGGCAGCGGGTGAGCACCAGGCGCTGCGCTACTTCATCGGCGACGTGCGCGACCGCGACCGGCTGCGCATGGCCATGCGCGACATCGACATCGTGATCCACGCTGCCGCGCTGAAGCACGTGCCGACCGCCGAGTACAACCCCATCGAGTGCATCCACACCAACGTGCTGGGCGCGGAGAACGTGATCCAGGCTGCCATCGACGTCGGCGTCGAAAAGGTGATCGCGTTGTCGACGGATAAGGCGGCGAGCCCGGTTAATCTCTACGGCGCCTCGAAGCTCGCGGCCGACAAGCTCTTCGTCGCCGGCAACGCGCTGGCCGGTACCGGGGGAACCCGCTTCTCCGTCGTACGCTACGGCAACGTCGTGGGCTCGCGTGGCTCGGTGGTGCCGCTTTTCCGCCGCCTCGTCGCCGACGGGGTGGACGCACTCCCCATCACCGACCCGCGCATGACACGCTTCTGGATCACGCTGGGGCAGGGCGTTGACTTCTTGCTCTCCTGCCTACCTGCGATGACCGGGGGTGAAATTTTCGTGCCGAAGATCCCGAGCATGCGCGTGGTCGATCTTGCGCACTGCCTCGCGCCCGATCTGCCGCACCGGATCGTCGGCATCCGCCCCGGCGAGAAGCTGCACGAGGTGCTGATCACCGAGGACGATAGCCGCACGACCATCGTCGCCCATGATCGCTACGTCATCCAGCCGTCCTTCGGCCTCGCCGGCCGGAGCGCCGCACTCTCCGATACCGAGCCCGCACCGGAAGGCTTCCGCTACGCCAGCGACACCAACGAGGAGTGGCTGGACGAGGCGCGGATGCACCAGCTGATCGAGACCGCATGACGGCGCTCCTGCCTTACGGTCGACACGGCATCGACGACGGCGACATCGCCGCGGTCGAGAAGGTTCTGCGCGGCGAGTTCTTGACCACGGGCCCTACCGTTGCCGCCTTCGAGAGCGCGCTTGCCGAAGCCGTGGGCGCGCCCGGTGCGGTGGCCTGCTCCAGCGGCACCGCGGCACTCCACCTCGCCGCCATGAGCATTGGGCTCGGCCCCGGCGATGCGGCGGTTGTTCCCGCGATCACCTTTCTCGCCACCGCCACCGCCGTCCGCTTGACCGGGGCGGAGGTGCTGTTCGCCGACGTCGATCCCGACACGGGACTGATGGACGCCGATCACATGGCCACCGCCATGGGGAACGCCGGCGACCTGCGGGTTCGCGCGGTGTTTCCTGTGCACCTTGCCGGCCAGTCGGCAGCGATGGACAAGATCGCCATGCTCGCCGATGCGCGCAGTCTCGCCATCGTCGAGGACGCCTGTCACGCGCTCGGTTCGAGCTACGAGACGCCGGACGGCGCATCGGTACGGATAGGGCAGGCCGACCACGGGGGACTTGCGGCCTTCTCGTTCCATCCCGTAAAGACTATTGCCATGGGCGAAGGAGGCGCCCTTACGGGCCAGGACCGCACGCTCCTGGAGCGGGCTGGCCGGCTCCGCAATCACGGCTTGACGCGGGAGCCCGCCGCCTTCACCGAGTCCACGCTCGCCTTCGACGACGAGGGTGCGGCGAACCCGTGGCACTACGAAATGCTCGAGCCCGGCCTGAACTACCGGGCGAGCGACATCCACTGCGCCCTCGGCCTGAGCCAGCTCGGCAAGCTCGAACGCTTCGTCGCCCGGCGGCGGACCCTGGCGGCGGTCTATGACGAGCGGCTCGCGGAGCTTGACCCGCTGGTGAGGCCGCTCGCGCGGCGCTCAGGGTGCACGCCCGCCTGGCACCTCTACGTGGTGCTGATCGACTTCGCCGCCGCCGGCACCTCGCGGCGGTGCGTGATGGAGGCACTCCGCGCCGACGGGATCGGCTCGCAGGTGCACTACATCCCCGTACACTTGCAGCCCTACTACCGGCAACGCTACGGCGCCCAGTCCCTGCCCGGCGCCATGCGCTACTTCGAGCGTTGCCTCTCGCTGCCGCTCTTCCCGGCGATGGCCGACGACGACGTGGACCGTGTCGTCCGTGCCCTGGTGCGGGCGCTCGGCCGTTGAAGGCGATCACGGCGTTTCGCCATTCTGCGCTGCGCGGCTGACCGAAGATCAGAACGGTCACGGACGATCAGGGCCACACGCCGCGATGACACTCGAACAATTTCTGACCTTCGTGACACGCTGCGCCTTCGTCCACCACACCTGGGTTGGCAGGCGCAATCCATGACCGCCGCCGGCGCACCACCCATCGAGGTCATGCACGTGGTCACGTCACTGGATGTGGGCGGGGCCGAGACCGTGCTGGCCCGGCTCGTCGCCGGCGATGAGCCAGGCACGGTCTCTCACAACGTGGTAAGCCTCAAGCCGGGCGGCGCGTTGCGCACGCGCCTGGAGGCCGACGGGATTTCCGTCCGGGATCTCGGAATCGAACACAACAGGGACGCGCCCGGGGGGCTGCTGCGCCTCGCTGCGGCCATCCGCGAAATGCGGCCCGCGGTGGTGCACAGCTGGCTCTATCACGCCGATCTGTTGGCAACGCTGGCGCTTGCCCTCTCGGGCCGGCGGTGTGCGACCCGCTTGGTCTGGGGAGTCAGGTGCTCGGACATGGAGATGCACCGGTACGCGCACGGCTCCCGCCTCGTCCTGAAGCTGCTGCCGCGCCTCTCGCGGCAGGCGGATCTCGTTCTTTGCAACGCCGAGGCGGGCCGCGCGGTGCACCAGCAGCTGGGATACCGGCCGGCGCGCTGGAAGGTCGTGCCCAACGGCGTGGACCCGGAGCGCTTCCGGCCCCGGCCCGACGAGCGCGCGGCGATCCGCGACGAACTCGGACTGAACGACGAGCACTTCGTCGTTGGTATGTGCGCCCGCATCGATCCGGCGAAGGATCACACCACCTTCGTGAAGGCCGCCGCTGCTTTTGCCGGGACCCTGCCCGAGGCCCGCTTCGTCCTGGTCGGCGCGAGGACCGACGAGCCGGGATGGGCGCTGGAGCGGACAATCGAGGCGGCGGGCCTTTCCGGGCGATTCGTGCGTCTGGGAGTCCGCGAGGACATCCCCCGGCTCCACGCAGCGCTCGACGTCGCAACCCTGAGCTCGGCGTTCGGCGAGGCCTTCCCCAACGTGCTGGTTGAGGCCATGGCCTGCAGCGTGCCCTGCGTCGCGACCGATGTCGGCGACAGCGCCGCCATTGTCGCCGATACCGGCTTCATCGTTCCTCCCCGTGACCCCGCAGCGCTCGCCGCGGCGTGGGAGCGGCTCCGGAGCGAGGGGCACGACGGTCGTGCGGCGCGCGGTGCAGCGGCGAGGCGGCGGGTTTCAGATTGTTATTCCCTGGCCTCGATGATCGGGGCCTATCACGCGCTCTACGGCGAACTTACAGCGGCCGGCGGCGCGAAATACACGTCGCGCGGGACCTGAGCGGGACCATGTGCGGCTTCGCGGGCTTCATCGGCACGCCCGGCGCGCATGGCGCCGACGAATTGGAACGCTTGGCGGCGCGCATGGCCGAGCGGCTGGAGAGCCGTGGGCCGGACGACGCCGGCACCTGGGTCTCGCCCGCCGCCGGCATCGCCATCGGCCACCGCCGGCTGGCGGTGATCGACCTCTCTGCAGCCGGCCGCCAGCCCATGGTCTCGGCGAGCGGGCGTTCGGTCATCGCCTACAACGGCGAGGTCTACAACTTCGCTGAGATCCGACGCGAGCTGGAGGCGGAGGGGCGCGGATTCCGCAGCGGGTCCGACACCGAGGTGGTGCTGGAGGCCTGCGAGGCGTGGGGCGTGGAGCGCGCCGTGTCGCAATTCATCGGCATGTTCGCTTTCGCGCTCTGGGATACGCGGGAGCGCCGTCTCACCCTGGTCCGCGACCGCCTCGGCATTAAACCCCTATACTGGGGCCGGAGCGGCGGGTTGCGCTTCTTCGGTTCCCAGCCCAAGGCCTTTTTCGGCCATCCAGGCTGGCGCCCGGTGGTGGATCGGGATGCGCTCGCCGCCTATCTGCGCTACGCCTACGTGCCCGCGCCCCATTCCATCTTCAGGGGAGTGGAGAAGCTGGAGCCGGGGACGATCGTCGAGATCGACGCCGACGGGAGGGAGAGGCGCCGCCGCTACTGGGACCTGCGGGCGATTGCGCGCGATGCGGCGCGCCAGCGCACCGTGCCCGACGATGCGACGGCCGTGGACGCCCTCGACACGCTATTGCGCGACGCCGTGAAGCGGCGGATGATCGCGGACGTGCCGCTTGGCGTCTTCCTCTCCGGCGGGATCGACAGTTCGACCGTGCTGGCCCTGATGCAGGCCCAGAGTGACCGGCCGGTCAAGTCATTCACCATCGGCTTCGACGAGGCCGGCTATGACGAGGCCCGCGATGCGAAGCGGGTTGCCCGACATCTAGGAACGGACCACACCGAGCTCTACGTCGCACCCGGCCACGCGCAGGCGGTGCTGCCTGAACTCGCCTCATGGTACGACGAGCCATTTGCCGATTCCTCGCAAATTCCGACCTGTCTGGTCTCCGAGATGACCCGGCGCGACGTGACCGTGGCGCTCTCCGGCGACGGTGGCGACGAGGTATTCGCAGGCTACAACCGCCACTTCAGGGGAGCCGCCCTGTGGCAGCGCTACGGAGGTTGGCCGCATCCGCTTCGTGCCACGCTCGCCCTGGGGCTGCGCGCACTCCCCGCATCCCTCTGGGACACCGTGTTCCGCCCATTGCCGCGGTCAATCAGGCCACCGCTCGTCGGTGACAAGATTCACAAGCTCGCCAGTCTTCTGCCCTTGGCGGACGAGGACGCGGTTTATCGGCGACTGATCTCGCAGTGGGGCGATCCGCAAGTGCCGATCCGCAATGGAAGGGAACCGCAGGGCATTCTCTGGGACTCGACGGTCCGCGGCGATCTCGCGAACTTCGCCGACCGCATGCAATTCCTGGACACGATGACCTATCTCCCCGACGACATCCTCACCAAGGTGGACCGTGCTAGCATGGCGGTTGGGCTGGAGGCACGGGTGCCGCTGCTCGATCACCGCGTGGTCGAGTTCGCGTGGCGCCTGCCGCTCGCCATGAAGGCGCGGGGTGGCCAGGGCAAGTGGCTGCTGCGCCAGGTACTCGGCCGCTATGTCCCGGAGCGGCTCACCGACCGGCCCAAGATGGGCTTCGGCGTGCCGGTTGGCGCGTGGCTCAGAGGACCACTCAGGGACTGGGCGGAGAGCCTGCTCGCCGAAAGCCGTTTGCGCAACGGCGGCTATCTCGATCCGGCGCCGATCCGCGATGCCTGGGCGGAGCACCTCTCCGGGCGTCGCAACCACCAAAACCGCCTCTGGACCGTGCTGATGTTCGAGGCGTGGCGGGAAACCTGGAACATCGGCGGCGCCTGACGAGATGGGGGCACAAGCCATTGAATTGACGCGGCTTCTCGCAGACCTTACATGGTGAGTTGTTCTGAAACCGAGGATGAAAATGTCCCAGTACGTTGTCCGTTTGGATAAATCGTTTGCTTCCGATCTCGAAAAAAAGAATTCTTTTCGTCAACGCGTGGCCGCAAACAAAGCGGCCAAATCCAGTTCCCTGTCAAAGAGAAAACTGGCACAGGAATTGAAATCTTCGCCAACGAACATCCCCCTCGACACCCCATGCCCGCGAGGCGGTCTCGCACCTCTTGTTTGTCGATCCGGACTCGAAGATGCTGGAAGCGTCCGAACTGCGCGAGGACCGGCGGATGCTGCCAGCGACATTCGCCGATGACGCGCCGGTGTCGCAGCCGCGATTCGACGCGATCAACTTCCCGCTGGACGCGCTCTGGCCCGAGGGGACACGGGCGCAAGACGGCGCCGGCAATGAGGACGCGCAGGAGACCAAGCCGGACCCCTGACGACTTTTCGATCCACACGCTCCCGCTCGGGCGGGGTGCTAAGGGCATCTGGAGCCATGCAAGGGCACCGGTTTAGGCTGTTTCCGGCTGCCTTCGCTGTCACTCTGGCCGTGATGGCCGCGGTCGTCGCGTCGCAGGACAGCCGACTACCTGTTGCTGACGAATACAGCTATCTCGGTACGGCCTATCAACTCGCTTCTCACGGAGTCTTCGCGCCCTACGACGCCGGTGGAGCTCGGACAGCGCCTTTCATGGCGCAAACGCCGTTAACCCCCTTTGTTATCGCCGGGATGATACGGCTCGACGGCGATTTCAAGGATACCCTTGGCTGCCTTTTGTCGGCACTCAATTCCGAGCAGAGCGACGTTTCATCCTGCCCCCCGGACTATGGTTTAGTAATCCCGGCTCAAACATTTCTAATGACAGTAGCAGCCAGCCTAGTATGGCTGATTGCTCAGTATTGCGGCGCGACCCCCATCGTACGATCACTGGCGCTTGGTCTCGCCTTGTTTTCGGAGCAGTACTTCTATTTTGCCCGGCACTTCCTGACGGATACATACATTCTGCTATTCGTGTCGATTTTCATCTTCGGATTGACGCGCGCCTATCGCGTCGACCGGGCGCCAAATGATCGGACGCTCAGTCTTGCCATTGCGGGTGCCGGGTTGGGACTGTGCGCTTTGACGCGGGAAGGGTATACCGTGCTTTGCGTCGCCGTTCCGCTGGCACTTTTCCTGGGTCATATTTGGGCAGCGCGGCACGAACGCATCGGTCCGCGTCTCGCATCGGCCATTCGCCCCACTCTCAGCCTCGCCATTGCCTGTGTGATCATTGTGTCGCCCTGGCTGGCTCGGAACGTGATTTTGTTCGACAGCCTTGCCATCGTCAACGGGCACGGCTCCCATGTGATCATCGAACGCGTGTCCTACAATGACATGACTTGGCGTGAATGGGCCGCCGCCTGGGTCTTCTGGCTGCCGGATTTCGGTGACAAGCTTGGGCCTGCGCTGTTTGGCGCCGAAGCCGTTGAACGCCTGCGATGGTTTGGAAATGGAAGTTTCTACACCGTGGGTAACGGGCCGCTGAGCACGGACCTAAAAGCCGAGGCCGCTGCGGCGGCCGAACCCGTGCTGCCTTACATCCTCAAGACCTATGTGTTCGGCGACCTGTTGAACCATGTGCGGGTGACGCTGGTCTTGGTATGGCGCGGATTGTGGATCGGGAACTATTTCGGCCTGGTTGGCCACGCGCTCGCGGTTTTCGGGGTCTGGCACCTGTATCGGAGCGGGCGGCTTCCCGTGCTGCTCTGCATCGCCGTACCGGCGGCCTTCATGACGGGTCTGCATGCCTTTGTGTCGGTGAGCATCCCGCGCTATAACCTTATCCAGCTGCCGTATCTGGCTGTGCTGTCCGCGATTGTTATGGCCCATCTCGGCGCACGTGCGCGCACCCGCTTCGGATTGTGAGGCGCAATCAACGAACGTCTCGACGAAGAGGTCGATGTCGCTATGAAAGTCGCCGTGATGATCCCCTGCCTCAACGAAGAAGTAGCTATCGGGCAAGTCGTCCGGGACTTTCAATCGGCACTTTCCGGCGCGGACATCTATGTCTACGACAATGGCTCGTCGGACCGAACGGCAGAACTCGCCGAACAAGCCGGGGCCATTGTTCGCCACGTCGCTCGACGGGGTAAAGGCCATGTGGTGCGTCAAATGTTTTCCGACATAGAGGCTGACGTCTATGTTCTGGCTGACGGCGACGGCGCCCACGATGCGAAGAGCGCTCCGGCACTGGTAACCAGTTGTGTGGACGACAACGTTGCAATGGTGGTCGGTTGCCGTCGTTTGAAGTCGGGACACGACACGTACCGGAAGGGGCATGTTTTCGGCAACTGGTTGTTTAATTTGCTCGCCTGGCTTTTATTTGGCCATCGATGCATCGACATTCTCTCGGGATTTCGCGTTTTCAGCCGCCAGTTCGTGAAGTCATTCCCCGCACTGAGCAACGGGTTCGAAATTGAAACCGAACTGACGGTCCACGCGTTAAGCCTGAATTTAGCCACCCTGGAAGTCGACACGCCGTACCGGGAGCGTGCACGGGGTTCGTCCAGCAAGCTCAACACCTATCGCGACGGCGTCAAGATTCTGTCGGTGATGATCCGCCTTTTCATGGATCTGCGGCCGCTCCTGTTCTTCTCAGGTATCGCGACCCTTGCGGCGATTGCGGGATTTGTTCTCTTCATTCCGATCTTGCTCGAGTACCTGGAAACCGGGTTGGTTGTGACGCTTCCCACGGCCATCCTGTGCATGGGACTGATTCTCACAGCACTGCTCACATTCTTCTCCGGCCTCCTGCTGGATTCGGTCGCGCGCCAAAGACTTGAAATGAAACGTCTCGCGTTTCTTGCACAAGGGTCGAGCCGGAGACCACAAGAAACCGATTGAACCCGAGGCATGGTGTTTTCCGAATCCCTTGATCCGATCGTTGACAGGTCGCCATTGTCGGTGAGGGAGGTCGGCTTTTGTGTCGTCGGTAGGTGGGACATGTCGAATACCGGTACGTGCCGTCTCCGCCGGTGGAGCGGCCGAAGATGGGCTTCGGGATCCCTCTGGACATGTGGCAGCGGAGCCCGCTGAGAGAATGGGCCGATGACCTGCTGGAGCCGGACGCTATAGCAGCCGCCGGCATTCTCGACCCCTCCCCGGTGCAGCGCGCCTGGCGCGACCACTCTAGGGGCGTTCGGAACCGGCAGTCCACGCTTTGGTACGTGCTCATGTTCCAGGCCTGGAAGCGGCGCTGGCTGCCATGACCTCTCCCGGCCCGGCGGGCACGCTGCTCTTCGTCGTCACCGAGGACTGGTACTTCTGCTCGCACCGCCTCGCCCTCGCGCGCGCCGCGCGGGCAGCAGGCTGGCGCGTAGTGGTGGCGACGCGGGTCAATCGCCATGCCGATGACATCCTGGGTGCGGGCCTGGAACTGCGCCCGCTGTCGATGCGCCGGCGCGGCATGTCGCCACCGGGTGAGTTGCGGACGCTGCTGGAACTGGCTGCTCTCTACCGGCGCGAGCGCCCCACGGTGGTTCACCATGTGGCCCTGAAACCGGTCCTCTACGGTTCCCTCGCGGCTTTTGCCGCCAGCGTACCCGCAGTGGTGAATGCCATCGCCGGTCTGGGTTTCGTGTTCGTATCCCGCAGCTTCAGGGCCCGGGCGCTGCGCCCACTGGTGCGGGCCGGGTACCGTCTCGCATTCGCCGGACGCGGCACCCGCGTCGTGGTCCAGAACGAGGAGGACGAGGCCACGGCTCGGGATTTGGGAGTGAACCCGGAGCGGATCGCCCTGATCCGCGGTTCGGGTGTCGATCTGGATCGGTTTGCGCCGGGTCCGGAGCCAGACGGGCCGGTAGTGGTCACCATGGTCTCGCGCATGCTCCGGGACAAGGGCGTGTTCGAACTGGTCGAGGCGGCGCGGCGCCTCTCACTTTCCCATCCCTCCCTGCGGGTGCGGCTGGTCGGTCCTCCGGACCCGGAAAACCCCGCAAGCATCGACACGGAAACGCTGGAAGCCCTTTCCCGGGAGGGGATCATCGAGTGGTGTCCGGGCACCAACGACGTGCCGCGCGTGTGGGCGCACAGTCATGTAGCCGTGCTTCCTTCCTACCGGGAAGGTCTCCCGAAGGCGTTGCTCGAAGCGGCCGCCTGCGGCCGGCCCATGGTGTCCACCGATGTCCCGGGCTGTCGCGACGTGGTGCGCCACGAGCGCACCGGTCTTCTGGTCCCGCCGCGCGATGCGCCTGCCCTGGCTTGCGCCATCGCCCGCCTGGCAGACGATCCCGAACTGCGCGCGCGTCTCGGCCGCGGGGCGCGTGAGCATGTCCGGGACTTCGCCGAGGCCCGTATCGTCGGTCAGACCCTGGAACTCTATTCACAACTCGTCGATGACAACCGGTGATACCCGGACACGTGCGGAGGTCAGTCGACGCCCGTCGAGGAGCCTGATCCCGTAGAGATTATGCCCCCATCGCCGAGTAATTTCAGGTCCGGCGCATGATATTCGGAATCCTTGCCGGATGACCGGAAGGTTCATCGGGTCGTGAGGTATCTCATCGAAAAAAACATCACCGTCCCGAGCAAAGCTTCGTGAACACGTGCACCTGGCAGCGTACGCAAAACGACCGGGTTCGGTTTGAGGTACGGTTCGAGCGGAACCTGCGTCAGCCATTTGGCCGACGAGATAGGCATCGAGGTCCTTCTGCATTTCCTCGATGCTTTCGCAGAACTTCTTTCTGCCCGTGACACGGAAGTGCTCGTCGAGAAGCGTTCTGTGCAGCCGCTCGACGAATCAGTTTGATTGCGGCGGCCCGACCTGGTCGTCCGGTGTTCGATCTCCTTGAGTTGGAGGAACAGCTCGAAGGGGTGGCGGGCGGACCTGCCGTAACACTCCCTGCCGTTATAGGAGAGCACGGTGCTGATGCGCGCTTCATGCCCTTCGGAGGTGGGGAGCACGTCATTGTTCATGACGTGGATCGCGGCCTCGACCTCTTCCGAGACCCGATTGGGGTGCGGGCCTCTGGCGCCGGGCAGCCGGTCGATGAGGCCGTCGGCCTCATAGGTCTGGTAGTTCCTTCTGATCTCGTAAATCTGCTGGCGGTAATATCCCATGATCCGGCGGGCCTTGGAGACATTGCTCATCTCGTTGGCCAATTCCAGCAGGCTCAGCTTGCGTCGTGCAATCTTGTCATTGGTTGTCAAATCGTTCTTCTGAAGGGTTGGATGTTGTGCAATAAAATCCTAATCCCGTCCAGTAGCGGCGTGGCCACCGTCGGCGCGTCTGACTCTCAAGGTCGCGCGCCGACGGATCAAACTGTCAGATGAAGGGTTGAGGCGATGAAAGCGATAGTGATCAGCCTTCCGCACGCTCAAGAGCGCCGGCGCCGCATGGCGCAGCGGTTTTCTGAGGCCGAACTTCCGTTCGAGTTCTTGGATGCGCTCGATGCGGAAGAGATGACTGAGGCGGACATGGCGCAGGTGGACACACGATATCGCCGCCGCTGGGGTCTCCGGCCTGTGGCATCGTCCGAGCTTGCGTGTTGGCGCTCGCACGTCTGCGCGATCACCCAGGCGAGCGCCGGGCCAAATTCGATGACCGCCATCTTCGAGGACGATGCCATCCTTCTGCCGGAACTGCCGGCCGTGCTGGATGCGCTGGAGCACTCGCCTGTATCCTTCGATCTGATCAGTCTCGCCCGCCGGAGCCGAAAGCCGCTGGTCGCCGCCCAGCCCCTCGCAGCGGGCCGATCCATGGGACGAGTCCGTTACAGCGAGTATTGCGCCGCAGGTTATGTGATCACGAGAGAGGCGGCGGCCTATCTCGCGGGCCGCATGAAACGGATGCGCCTGCCCGTTGACATGGAACTGCTTTTCTTCTGGGTCCACCGGCTCAATCTTTTCTTCCTCGACGCGCCGGTGGTCGAGCACGACGAAATAATCCCCTCGCAACTCGCCACCGACCGGACGGTCGTGGTAACAGGGTGGAAGCCTCCCCGCCACCGCCGGCTCGCCTATCTTCTGCATATGGCCGCAAGGAAGCGGATCGGGTTTCGGAATCTCGTCAGCGGGAAAATCCGCTGATACCGATCATAAAGACCTTATTCTAGGCAATTCGGAGTCGAAAAGGTTTGATGTCATGACCAGAGGCGTTCCGATGCTTGATCCGAAGGTTGATTTGAAGGGAGCGACCCCGGAGAAACTGGCCCGCGCGCTGCTGCACAACCCGTTACGCCCTGGCAACCGGCGGCGTAGCTGAATTCGGATCGATGCCCGTTCCCGATTTCCAGTCGCTCATGCTTCGGGTTCTCATTGTGCGGTCGAACGGAACCGCGCTTGAGGCGCTCTACCGCTAAACGCCGTAGTACTCGCGGTACCACTTGATAAAACGGGGAATTCCTTCGGCGATATTCGTCGACGGCGTGAAGCCAAAGTCCGTTTGGGCGGTCTCGATGTCGGCGTAGGTCTCCTGAACGTCACCAGGCTGCATGGGCAACAACTCGACCTC
This sequence comes from Rhodospirillales bacterium, assembly GCA_965213765.1. GTDB lineage: Bacteria > Pseudomonadota > Alphaproteobacteria > Rhodospirillales > UBA2165 > JAJDXO01. The sequence continues at coordinate 4,481,617 of OZ243926.1, forward strand.
CGCCGTCGTGCCGAGCTCCTGCTCGATCAGAGCAATCAGACCGGTCAGCGGCTCGGATCGGTGATTTCCCAGATTATAAAGTTTGACCGGCGGGGCTCCATCGCCGACCCGGGGCGCTTTCTCCAAACACGCAAGGACGCCGGCGACAATATCGTCGATGTAGGTGAAATCCCGCCGCATGTCCCCGTGATTGAAGACCTGGATGGGTTCGCCGGCCAAAATCTTTCTGGTAAAGATAAAAGCAGCCATGTCGGGCCGTCCCCAGGGCCCGTAAACGGTAAAAAACCGTAATCCGGTCATCGGGATACCGTACAGCCGACCATAGGAATTGCTGATAAGTTCGCCGCTCCGCTTGGTGGCGGCATACAGAGAAATCGGATCATCAACCCGGTCGTCAACGCTGAACGGGAGGTCTTTGTTGGCGCCATATACCGACGAGGAACTGGCAAATACGAAGTGTTTCAGTTCGGGAAGCCGCCGGCACATCTCCAGCACGTTGAGCTGACCATCAATATTCGACCGGAGATACGCGTGCGGGTTTTCCAACGAATATCGGACACCCGCCTGAGCGGCCAGATGCACGATGCGGTCTACCGATTCATGGCTCGCCGCCAGCGCCATCATGTCGTCCCGCTCGGCGATATCCAATCGATGAAAGTCGAAACCGTCCCGGGCCGTCAGCAGTTTGAGCCGCGCCTCCTTCAGGGACGGGTCGTAATAATCGTTGAGGTTATCAATCCCAACGACCGCCTCACCAGTATCCAACAATGCCTGGCAGGCATGAAAGCCGATAAATCCGGCGGCACCGGTGACGAGGATTGACATGAGAACCCCAGGTGATGTCGATCGCGGATATAGCCTGACTGCGCCTGCGATTACAACACGAACGACAACAGGAACCAGGGCAATCGCTATTGGATTTGTCATGCGGCGGCGCGGATCAAGTTGAGTAGGAAGTCGTCGTTCCACGCGGCGCGCTTGAGCTTTCCACGTATGGCGTCCTTTGTCGGTTCTCGGCGTGCGATATTGAGGGCGAGGCGTCGCAGCATTGCGAGGTTTTCGGGTCCGTATCCTTTGCGGTTTCGTTGGCGGTACTCGTTCATGGTCACGTCGAGGACCCAGTGCAGGCAGTTTTCAATGGCCCAATGTGCGCGCACGGTGTGCTGGAAGCGTTCGGGCGAGAGCGGCGCGCTCATGATGTAGTAGCGGGTTTCGGTTGTCGTCTGCCTTGCGGTTTTGCGCGTCGCCTCGATCTTGCCGATCGCGGCCAGACCCGGCCAGTCATGGTCCTCCCGTAGCCATGCAATCTCGTGGCAGACCGTGGTGCGGCGCGTCTCGATGCGCCCGTGATCGCCGTCAACCTGTTGGCAGGATTGCAGTTTGTCCGCCTGGACGGGGTCGTCCAGATACAGCCGCACATCCCCATACAGGCGGCCTTGATTGCCCTTGAGCGCCAGCACATAATCTCCGCCCCCGGCGGTAGGTGACAAACGAACCGGGCCGACATGGCAGGGATGCCCTGATCCGGGCCGAGGAACGAATTTTGGGGTGTGGAGGCCGATCATGCACGTTACGCGCACGCAATATGGCGATCTCAAATCGCTGAATTCGCCTGTTCGATTCGTGATGATCCCGATAGCATGGTCCTGATCGACATAGTCGAGAAGTATCAACTTCGATGCACAAAGGTTCGAAGCGGGTGACCACTGCACATGCCCAGGTCCTGACGGAGCAATCTTGAGAATTTCGGTATGGGGGCGAGAATCTACGCCATGGCTGCCAACATGCTTGAAGGGGCTGACCAGGAAAAATGGAAGGGTCGCGGCCTCTCCGAGGGTGATGTGATGTTCGCACTCGCCTTGGGTCCGATCTTCTTGCGGATCAACAGTATCGAACTCGGCCTGAAGCACATTCTCGACAACGAGATGGGGAAACCCGTTCTCAAAAAGCATGATCTCGTCAATTTGACCTGCCCCCGCTTGATGGTCCACCGCTTAAGTCAGAATGATATCGCCCCGGGTTTCACCGTGACGTACTCGGCTAGGCGTACACCGTCCCTGACTGCCTCGCCGTAGGCGGTGCCTCTCAATTCCGAGAGAAGAACCACCTTATTGGCCGATTTACCGATCTCATTTGCATATACGATTCCAAAAAGATTGATCATCGCCGTTTTTCTTCCGTCAGGCGCGTTGCGGTACCAGTAACTCAGAATATCCGCCAACTCCTGCGGTTCCATAACTTTCACCCTCATTTTCGTGGGTGTCAAATATACAACACCAGTGGCCTTTAAGCCACTCAACACCCAGTTCGACGTTGACCGCTTCAGTCCCATGACCGAATTATACCTCGGCTAACAACTTCTCAAACGGAGATTTGAAATGAAGAAAGTACTTTACACCACGACGGCCTTGGCGGCGGCGGGCATGTTTGCCTTCTCCGGCACCGATGCCCTGGCCGCCGAGAAGGTCAAGCTCGGCCTTGGCGGCTACTTCATCTGGGCGGCCGGCGCTTCGGACAGCGAGGCCAAGTCGCATGATACCCATTCCGGCGTCAACATGATCACCGACTCGGAAATTTACTTCCGGGGCAACACGACCCTCGACAACGGCATCCGCGTCGACGTGATCGTGCAGCTCGAGACGGATGATGTGAACGACGGTGGGAGCATCGACGAATCCTACCTTAAGGTCGGCAACATGAAACAATGGGGCGAGTTCCGCCTCGGTACGACCAAGTCGGCCCACTTCCTCTTCAGAGCGATGGGCCCCCACGTGAGCACCATCCTCAACGCGACGAACGCCGACGCGTCGGCCCTGTTCGTGCCGAGCACGACGCCGCTCGGAGGCACTCCCGCCAGCCGGCCCGCCACCTTCTTCAACCATGAAGGCGGCGCGGACCGTATGCTGGCGGCGTACATCACGCCGAACCTCAACGGCTTCCAGGGCGGCATCAGCTACACCCCGTCGCAGTCCAACACCAACGAACCGCCGCAGACCAAGGGTATGATGGCAACCGAAGCCAAGAACGTCTCCCTCGGCGGCAACTACAAGGGCAAGTTTGGTGACGCCAGCATCGCGGTTTCCGGCGGTTACACCGCGGTCGACGGCGGTAAGTCCAAGGACGGCGTGAGAACCGGAGAAGTGGACTACACGACTACGCAGGCCGGCCTCAATGTCTCGTTCGCCGGCTTCTCCATCGGCGGCCACTGGGCCGAGCGTAAGGATGACAGGGCCATGAGCGAGGCCGACGACCGCGAAGGCTTCATGGCCGGCATCGGGTACAAGACCGGCCCGTGGAACATGGCCCTGACCTGGCTCAACACCACGGACGACGTCAATCCCGACGAGGAAGGCGAGGTCGAGCATAACCAGTACCTCCTGGGCATGACCTACGCGCTCGGTGCGGGCATCACTGCTGGCGCCAGTGTCTTCTCGATTGATCTCCAGGACGAGGGCACAGGCGCCATGAACACCAGCAACGAAGGTTGGGGCGCGCTGGGCGGTGTCCGGGTGAACTTCTAAGCCTGTTTTACGAAGTCACCTTCATCCACGACATCAAAGGGCGGTCTTCGGACCGCCCTTTTTCGTGTCCGGAATGTGCGACGGGGCGATTAGGAGAACACCCCGCCGCACAACCCCGGGTCCAGCCGTACCGGACCAATTATCGTGCGGTGTTGCGAGCCGCACGGCCCGGCCCGCGTAAATGTGCGGCGCGACAATCAACCTGAGACTTCCGCGTCAATCAAGATGAGACGGGGGAAGGCGGCGGCCTGAACCGGAGGGAGGGCGTAGCCCGACCGTAGTTTCAGGCCGCCGCCCCGCAAATTTTTTCCCTGGACCTTCTGGCGGCGACGGCCGGCCGGGTGACAGGTTGGGCTTTTCCCAGCGGGAGAGCACACCCTTGCCCGGACGCCACATCACCGATTGTCAGAAGAGGCTATTCATGATCCAGAAGAAGACCGACACCATCGAGGTCGCTGCCGCGAAGGCCGGCTTCAGCCGGGCCACGGGCTACCGTCTGGCCGCCGATCCGCCGCTGCCGTCCCTGGAGAGCAAGCCACGGGGCCGGCGGCGCCCGGACCCGCTGGCCGACATCTTCGAATCGGACGTCGTGCCGATTCTCGAGAACTCTCCGGGTATCCGCCCGGTCGGCGTGTTCGAGGAGTTGATGCGCCGCCATCCCGAACTGGGCCCGGGGGTGCGGCGAACCCTGGAACGGCGGATCCGCATGTGGCGCGCCGAGCACGGCCCTGAGCAGGAGGTGATCTTCCGCCAGAAGCACGAGCCGGGCCGGCGGGGCCTGTCCGACTTCACACACATGGGCCCGCTCGGGGTGACCGTCGCCGGTCAGCCGCTCGATCACATGCTCTATCACTTCCGCCTCGCTTGGTCGGGCTTCACCCATGCCCGGGTGGTGCTCGGCGGCGAGAGCTTCACGGCGCTAGCGGAGGGGCTGCAGGACGCGCTGTGGCATCTCGGCGGCGCCCCCCGGGAGCACCGCACCGACAGCCTGTCGGCGGCATTTTGCAACCTGAGCAAGGACGCGGTCGAGGACATGACCGGGCGCTACCGGGCCCTGTGCGGGCATTACGGCATGGAGGCCACCCGCAACAACCGCGGCGTGGCGCACGAGAACGGCTCGATCGAGGGGCCGCACGGCCACCTCAAGCGCGGCATCGCCGATGCCCTTGCGCTGCGCGGATCGAGCGACTTCACCGATCTCGACGCCTACCGCGGCTTCATTGCCACGGTGGTCGGTCGCGCCAACGCGCACCGGTCCAAGGGCATCGAGGCCGAGCGCACCGCGCTTCTCGACCTGCCGGTCAGCCGGACCGCCGATTACGAGCCGACCAGCGTCAACATCACCTCGTCCTCGGGCTTCACCCTGCGCCGCGTGTTCTACACCGTGCCCTCGCGCCTCATCGGACACGTCAGGTCACAAAGCGGAGCGACTGACCGCCTCGGCGCGCGCATCTACGACGACCGGCTCGAACTCTTCCTCTCAGGCACCCGCATCCTGACCCTGCCGCGCGGCCGGGCCGGCGCGACCGGCCCCAATGCCCATGTCGTCAACTACCGCCACGTCATCCACTCGCTGAAGAAGAAGCCGATGGCGCTCAAGAACCTGGTTTACCGCGACGCCCTGTTCCCCCGCGAGCCCTACCGTCGCTGCTTCGAGAGGGCCCTGGAGCGGCTGACCGGACGCCAGGCCTGCCGGCTCACCGTCGCCCTGCTGGCGCTCGCCCACGAGGAGAACTGCGAGGCCGAGCTGGCCATCGCCATCGAGGGCGCGCTGAAAGCCGGGCGGCTGCCCGACCCCGCCAAGCTCAAGGCGCGCTTCGCGCCGGATCGGGGGAAGATGCCCAGCGTTCATGTCGTCAGGCCCGGGCTCGCCGGCTACGGCAGACTGCTCAACGTGGGAGGCATGGCATGACAGAGAACACGGACAAGACCGCGGCCGACCCCAACAAGGTCGATGCCATCAAGCTTTCCCTGATGCTCACCGATCTTCGCCTGCCGACGATCAACCAGCTCTGGCAGAGCTTCGCCAAGAGGGCTGACGCCGAGGGCTGGACCGCCGCGCGCTTCCTCGCCGCGCTGATCGAGCACGAGCTCGCCGAGCGCGACCGGAGGCGTATCGAACGCCACCTCAGGGAGGCCAGGCTGCTCCCCGGCAAGACCCTCGCCTCCTTCGACTTCAACGCCGTGCCGATGATCTCAAAGGCCCAGGTCAACGCCCTCGCCGCCGGCGACGCATGGCTCACCCAGGGCGCCAACTGCCTGATCTTCGGCCCGCCAGGCGCCGGCAAGAGCCATCTGGCGTCAGCCATCGGCCTCGCCCTGGTCGAGAACGGATACCGTGTGTTCTTCACCCGAACCACCGAACTGGTGCAGCGCATGCAGGTGGCGCGCCGCGAACTCGCCCTCGAAAGCCTGCTCGCCCGGCTCGACCGCTACCACCTCCTGATCCTCGACGACCTCGCCTATGTGCAGAAGGACCAGGCCGAGACCAGCGTGCTCTTCGAGCTCATCTCGGCGCGCTACGAACGGCGGTCGCTGCTGATCACCGCAAACCAGCCCTTCGGGGACTGGAACAAGGTGTTCCCGGACGAAACAACCGCCGTGGCCGCCGTCGACCGCCTCGTCCACCACGCCACCATCCTCGAGATGAACGTCGAGAGCTACAGGCGCCGCGCCGCGCTCGAAAACAGCAAGAGAAAGCGCGGGCGGCCGGCAAACTTCGCCACCGAGAAAAACACCAAAAACTGAACACGCCGCGCCGCCAGCTCGGCAGACCGGTCACACCACTCACGGCCCGCGGGGATCGCCTCCGCGGGCCGTTCCGCCTCCGGCGCCCACCGGCCGCGTCAATACCGGCATCCCACGACCTGTCCCGCCGCGACAATCAAAACCAGAAAATGCCTTGCAATCGTCGACGCGCAAGGGAATCCTCACGTTGCCGCTGCCGCCGGGAATCTCATCCTGATTGACGCGCGGCTCTCACCCAGATTGTCGCGCTGATTTCGCGAAACCCCGCCGCCCACGCCCATGTTAAGCCGCGCCAAGCCCGCCACACTACTCCACATCAAGCCCTTGCGAGTCGCCGGGCGAGGAGTTGAACGCTCGCGATGAACAGCCAAGCCTGGGCGGTGGCGATTGTTGCCTCGAAGTCTTTAGCCAGCTTTCGATTGCGGTTTAGCCAAGCCAACGTGCGCTCGACACCCCCCCGCTCGAAGGGGGCGCCTCAGACTACGGGCTCGGGCGCAGGGGAAGGCTTTCCCCTGTCCGCGCATTCCAGATCGCAATCATTCGGTTCCCAATTAGCGATTTCTTGACTTCCAATCAGCTGATACGGATAGTTCCAATTGTCGGGACCTGGAGATGGGATGTTCAAGCGGTTTGTAGAGCGCCGGGCCCAGGAGGCTCTTTCGGATACGCCCGTGGTTCTCATTGTGGGGCCGCGCCGGGCGGGCAAGACCACGCTCGTCAAGAGCATGGGGGAAGCCGGCCGCACCTATATCACGCTCGACGATCAGACAGTGCTTGAGTCGGCCCGGTCCGATCCAGCCGGTTTCATCCGGGGCCTGGATCGGGCCATCATCGACGAGATTCAGCGCGCGCCCGACCTGCTCCTGGCGATCAAGAAGACGGTCGATGAAGATTATCACCCAGGCCGTTTTCTCCTCACGGGCTCGGCCAATGTGCTGACCCTCCCACGGGTCGCCGACAGTCTGGCCGGCCGGATGGAAACACTCCGGATGCTGCCGCTCGCGCGGGCCGAGATCGAGGGCCGGACGTCTGGCTTTCTGGAGCGCCTTTTCGAAGGAAATCTGCAAAACCAGCGCGAGGCGGTTGTCGGTGACGATCTCGTCCAGGCTGTACTGCTCGGCGGGTATCCCGAAGCAATTGCCCGCAAAAGCGAGCGGCGGCGGCAGGATTGGGCACGATCCTACCTGACCTCGATTCTCACGCGCGATCTCAGGGACATCGCGGAGGTCGAGAAGCTGACCGAGCTTCCGAAATTCGTGCGGCTGCTGGCCGGGCATTCCGGCCAACTGGTCAACTACTCGCAATTCGGGGCAAGCATCAATGTCAGCCACAAGACGGGACAGCGCTATGTCGGGCTGCTTGAACAGGTCTTTCTGATCGCAACGCTGCAGCCCTGGTTCACCAATGCGTTGAAACGTATCGTCAAGACGCCAAAGCTGCATTTCCTCGATTCCGGCCTGCTGGCGAGCGCGCGCGGCCTGACCTTCGACAGGGTGAAGGCGGATCGCGGGACATTCGGAGGGCTGCTCGAGAGTTTCGTGTTCTCGGAAGTGCTCAAGCTGATGACGGCCTCGGACCTGCGATTGACGCCGTATCATTTCCGCGATCGGGATATGCGCGAGGTCGACATCGTACTGGAACGCGACGACGGGAAGATCGCGGGCATTGAGGTCAAGGCAAGCGCCACGGTCAGGTCCGGCGACTTCGCCGGCCTTCGGGCGCTGGCGGAGCCGTGCGGCGACCGCTTCGCCTTCGGTGTCGTCCTCTATGACAATACGGATGTCGTGCCGTTTGGCGACCGGCTGGTGGCGGCGCCATTGTCCTGTCTGTGGAATTGAGCGGATGCGCAGAGACTACGGGCTGATTGAACTGCGCGGCGCGATGATGGCATTGGAGAGACTGCGTGGGACTTTACCTGCCAAAGAGTGGTCGGCATCTCTCGGCTCTTTCGAAAACGTCCAGAAGGCAGACTGCGGGCCCGGTAGCTTTTGCCGGGCTCCCGGTGAAATCCGCCGCTGGGAAGATAGCTGACAGCCTGTTCGCCGGCCTCATGGCCACCCGCGACGAACCCGAAACGGCCTGATCGACGCCGATCCGGGCCGCGGAGGCGCTGGCCCGTAACGCGCTGCCTCTGGCGGGCGCCCGATTAAGGACCCGGTCTTCGTTTCGCCTTCCGTCAGCGCTGCCAACCTTCGCGTGCTGTGCACCAAGCCCGGCATGCAGTCCGCGCCCGCGGGCCCATCGCCAACGAGAGGAGAGGCCTGGCCGTGAGCGGGTCCGCAAGTGGGTGTCGACACCCTTGAGTTGGAGGATAGCAAGACCGGCCCGAGACAGGTGCTGCTGAGCCCCGAGGCGCGCACCATTATCGAGCGGCAGCCAAGGTTGGGGAGCCCCTGGGTGTTCCCTTCACCGATGAATCCGCAGCGACCACGTTTTGATATAAGCATTTGGAAGAGGGTGCGAAAGCTGGCCGGTATCGAGGATGTGCGCCTTCACGATCTCAGGCACACGTTTGCCAGCCAGGCGGCGATGCAGGGCATTCCGCTGCCCGTGGTGGCGCGTCTGCTCGGCCACGCCCAGGTGCAAATGACGCTACGCTACGCGCACGTCAGCGACCGGGACGTCGAGGCCGCCGCCGAGCGCATCGGCGGGGTGATGGCGGGCATCATGGACAGATCGCCTGTTCGGTCGGAGCCCACGCCATGAAGGCCGGTGTCTGCAATTGACGGGATATACCCCTCACCCGTTTTCTCGCCTGACACAAAAATCCTTACGTCACCCAACCTCCACATCGCTTTGACATCGTAAGGAATATTCCTTACGATAATGCACTGCTAAGAAGGGGGAGCACCGATCATGTCGATCATTCACGCAGTCGCCACGATGACGGCGAAGGGCCAGATCACGCTGCCCAAGGCGGTCCGTCAGATGCTGGGTGTCGATGTCGGAGCCAAGGTAGCGTTCGAACTCCACGAGGACGGACAGATTGTCGTCAGCCGTGCCGACACCGAGCATGAAGATCCGGCGATCGCTGCGTTTCTCGACCTGCTTGCCGGTGATATCCAGGCCGCTCGGCATGTTCAGGCGCTTCCGGACGGTCTGGCACAGGTCATGCTTGAACATGCCGAGCGTGAAACAGGACCGGACGAGAACATCGACGGCGACGTCGACCTCTGATGCAGCGCCACGGATGGACGCTGCTTTTCCACGATTGCCTGATCGACCAATTGTGCAAGCTCCACAACGCAGTCCAACGCGCGCAACGAAGCGATCCGACGGGGTTCGGATCCAATGCGAACGTAAAGCTGTTCCATGCGGTGAGCCGGCTGATGCTGGAGGTCATCCCGCAGGATCCGTCCCGGGACGAGTACCGCCAGGGCAGCACGCTCGGCCCGCGCTACCGCCATTGGCGGCGCGCCAGGATCGGCAGACGGTTTCGATTGTTCTTCCGCTACGACACCAGGGCGAAGGTGATCGTCTACGTGTGGGTCAATGACCAATCCACGCTGCGCTCCTCGGGGAGCAGGACCGATCCGTACACGGTCTTTGCCAGGATGCTCACGCGGGGAAATCCGCCCGACAACTGGGCCTCGTTGATGACCGCATCGAGGCAGGACTGGCAGTCGGGGAAGTGACTGCATTCGGACGGTGTCGGCTCGCGAAGGGGGGGGAATCCTCCAGAGGATACTCACGAAATCTGAAGACCAAGCGCCACCAGCACTGACCTACGATGCGCCGTTCAGCAATATCCATGCGGGCGGGCCGGACGAACTGTTCGGGGATAAGGCGAACGTAATCGAGGGGATTTTCGACAAGCTCGAAGAAGTCAATACAGGCGTGATCTCGAAAGCGAGCTGAACGTTTGGTCATATACCCCGCGCAACAGGGCTTCAGTGAGGCCGGGGCGCATGCGCCCCGGATGCATCGTTCTTGATCGAGCGTTGGCGCTTCGCGGTATCGTTTGAACAGTTCGTTCATCCGATGCCAGTTCATGCGATGCAGGCGGCTGCGGAGTGCGAGCCACTTCCGCTATATGCGAGCTACTTGGTAGCGGAACCACTCCAGACGCTTGCCGTTCCCCGTCCGACCGTAATATGCGCAATGGCCTTGGATCGACCGAGCGAGCTAGTCATGCTGCACCTCTATCGGCAGGTGCCGGTTGCTCCTGCAGCAGTCGTGACCATCGCGAGATGCCGAACGGTCGTCAACCAAAGCAACCGGAGACACACGCTTCGGCGAGGGAGGGAATACCGATGATGACCTGGATCATCGCCGGCGTCGTGGGGTTCGCGGCGGTAGCCCTGAGCCTCTATCTCGAATGGAGGACCAGAATCCTGTGATCGCCGGCACACGGCGGAGGCGGATTAATCACCGGTTACAACAGCGTGGTGGTTTCCGAACTGTGCAGCAGCCTTTCTGCATGGCTTGCACAGCAAACCCAGCCGAACGGTGGTCATCGCGCGCGATTCTCTTGGCACCGTACTTTACGGAGACGCCGAACACTTCTCGCCAGAAGAAAAACGGCTGCTTCTGGATGGCATCGAACGGCAGACTGCTGCAAACTCCCGCCTGATCACTACGCTCCATCTGGAATTCGCGGCTCGGCGATCTTGTCTCCTCCGATATGGAGAACTACGTCCTCGAAATACTGACCGCGCCCGCGCGAGAGGACTCCTGGCAATCCTTCATCAACACCATAAATCCAGCCCCCCCTGCCACGCTGCCGGCCCGCTGCCCGGGCTCCACCGCCGCGCCCATCGCCAACGAGAGGAGAGCCTTGGCCGTGAGCGGGGCGGCGGTTGGATGTCCGGGGGAGGGCGTCCGGTCGCCGTTTTCCCTCATCGGCAAGGAGATGGTTCCATGACGGCAGCACTGGCGATACCCGGCAACACGGCGGCGACATTCCTCACCCATATTTTCGGACCCGGCCTGGCCGACGACGACCGCTATGTGATCGAGCGGTACCGGGCGCTTGCGGACGGCAACATTCGCCGCTGCACGGACACGGTGCCGAAAGGCAGCAGGCGCCGCAAGGCGAAGGCGGTCACCGCGACGCTGAAGGCGGTGAAGGAACTGCGGCCCGCGCCCAACGAGATTATCGTCTGCACCGGCCTCAAGACCCGCGGCGGGGTCCAGTACTGGGGAGCTTATGCTACGTGGGGTCATATGTTGCGGCGGCGGTGAGTCCTTCGATCAGCTACAGATGGTTCCTTGGTTCAGCCACCGAAGAGCCCGACTCGCCGCAACATATTCTTGCTTACGACATCTGACGGACACTCTATGGACTCCCACAATGAGGAGACACGTCGTGTTCGAAGAACTGTTCACAAAGCCCTACCACATCGAGAAGTACCGAACCGCGCCGCTTGCCGAACTCCGAGAGCGATACCTTCGGCACCTTGCGGAGGCTGGTGCCAGTCGACTTACGTTGCGGCGGATCGCCCTCGATCAGGTTCGCCTGCTTCAACTCCTGGACCTGCGCGACGGCGAGATGGTCACCGTTGCCCAAATCGAGGCCGCAGCTCCGGAATGGGATCGCACCCGGCATCACAAACTTGGTCATCGGCTACGGACTTCACAGATATCGACGAAGCGCGCGTTGAGCAGGGCCACTCGGTGGCTGCGCTTTCTGGGTTGGCTCGATGAGCCGGAAGAAGATCCTCACCCCTACAGCGTCGAGCTCGGGGCGTTCGAGGAATGGATGCGCGCCGAGCGCGGACATGCCGAAGGAACGATCGGCAACAATCTTCGCAGCGCCACGGAGTTCCTCGACGGGCTCGTCGCCAGCGGCAATATGTTGCGGCGAGTCGGGCTCTTCGGTGGCTGAACCAAGGAACCATCTGTAGCTGATCGAAGGACTCACCGCCGCCGCAACATATGACCCCACGTAGCATAAGCCCCCATATGTTTTATGAAACATATGGGGGCGATTTCGACCTCGTTGTTCTGCGACCGCCGCCAGAAGGGCTGACCGGCCCCTTTCCTGGACGTCCTGCCGTCGCCCCGGCATGTGGTGAGTCTGTCCCGGCCGCCGAGCCGGGACGTCCGCTTTTTTCTTTCCCCCACGAATGGAGGACAGCATGGCCTATGTTGATCGGGCGGTTCGCCGTCAGCGGGACCGCGAGCGCGTCGCCCGGCGCAAGGCCGCCGGGATCTGCACAAAGTGCAAAGCTCCCGCACGCCCCGGGCGCACGACCTGCGAGCCCTGCGCCGGGAAGCACCGGGCCGCAGACCGCGCCCGTCACGCCAAGGCAAAGGCCGAGGGGATCCCATATGGCGGACGGGACCCGGAAGCCCGGCGCCTGGCCGGCCGGAAACGCAGCCGTCGGCGGGCCGAGACCCGCCGGGCCGCCGGTTTGTGTATCCGCTGCGGCCACCTCCCGCCCGAGGACGGCCGGGCCATGTGCGAACCCTGCCGTGAGGAACGCCGGGCCGGAAAACGGGCACTCCACGCCGAGCGGCGGGCGAAGGGCCTTTGTGTCCAGTGCGCGACGCCCGCGCCCGGCGGCAAGGCCTATTGCGATCCCTGCGCCGGGACCCGCGCCAGGCGGCGGAACCTCAAGGCGAAGCGGGACGCCGACCGCCGGCGCTATGCCGAGCGGCGCGCCCGGGGCGATTGTACATCATGCGGCAAGCCGGCCCACGGGGCGGCCGAGTGCCGGGCCTGCCGCGAGGCCGCCCGCGCCCGCTACGATGCCCGACGGGCCGCAGGGGTTTGTGTCAAGTGCCAAACCCCCACTTATGGCGGCGCCACCTACTGCGGCCCTTGCGCCGTCGTCAAGGAGGAACGCCGTGACAGAGAGACGGAATACGCCGCCAAGCGCGCCCGCTATGCCGACCGGAGGGCCGGGAGCCGGTGTGTCCAGTGCAACACGCCCTCGCCGGGGGTGGCGCGCTGCGAGCCCTGTTCGCGCAGGCACCGGGAGAGCTCGGGCGCATACCGGGGCATCCCGGTCTGGGATCCCACCTGGACGGTGATCGAGGTCGCCACCGGCCGGGATCTCGGGACCTATGACAGCGAGGCCGAAATCGCGCTCTGCCTCGCCTTCGAGAAGTTCTCGCGCGAGGAGGTCGAGGTGATCTCCGACATCAGTCAAATGGCGACGATGACCGCGCCTCCCTGGTGAGCCGGCGCGGGCGTCCCAGAGCTCGTAATTGCACGCTGCGCGCACTTCCGGGAATTTGCGCTTTTGCGTCTTGCGCGGCCCACCGGACGAACCGTCCAAACCGCCATATCGGCCAAATGCGCCGCGAGGTTTTCCCCGGCGTCCCCGCAAACCTGCTTTGCACCCATGAGCGCGAAGGGCAGCCAACGGCTGCCGCCGTGCGATGCCCCCGGACATGCCATGCCGCCAACTCTCCGGCCTGCCTCGACCGTCGTGCGGGAGAGTTCGGGGAAGGCGAAGAGAAGGGCGACGCGCCCAAGGGAAAAGAGAGTTTCCTCCGGGTGGCGTCCCGACCCCATCAACAGGAGATGCCCGATGTTCGATCCCATTCATAGCCCGACCGAGTCCGACGACACCCTTCTCAATCCCGGCGGCACAGACGATGCCGATCCCGGCTTCGCCGCACTGCTTCCCGATGCCGGCGCGCTGCTGGCCGCGGCCGGATTGCCGGCCCATGCGATCCGGGAGGTTCTCGGCTCCCGGTCATATGCCGGTGCGGACGGCTGAACAGAGGACGAGGAAGGCTTGGAGAAGATGAAGGGGGAAGGGTCGAGAGAGGCCTGACCCCGTTCACCAACCAGATGTCATAACCCGGATCACAGGAGATTGATCATGTTCGGACTGAATAACGCACAGTTGATCGGACGCCTCGGCGCCGACGCCACCATCAGCCATCTCACCAACGGCGGCCGCGTGGCCAATATCTCGATTGCGACCGACGAAAGCTATCTGGATCGCAACTCGGGCGACAAAGTGGATCGCACCGAGTGGCACCGGGTCGTCACCTTCCAGGACGGTCTGGTGGAGATGATGGAGAAGCACGCCAAGAAGGGCCGTTTGGTCTACGTCTCGGGCAAGCTGCAGACCCGCAAGTGGCGCAAGGACGGCGAGGACTCGGACCGGTTCTCGACCGAGATCCTGCTGGTTCCCGGCGGCAGGGTGCAATTCCTCGACAAGCCGAACGGCAACGGCGCGCAATCTCGGCCCGACCCGGACGCGGCGGGCGACACCGCCGCCGCGACGGCGGATGACAGCGACATTCCCTTCTAGCGGACCACCGCTTCCTCCTCCCTCCCCAACTGGGCCGGCGCCTCGCGCGCCGGCCTTTTTTTGCTGCCCACCTGGAGCCTCTTCCCGGCCGGGTATCTCGCCCGGCGCTGCGCGCGGGCCGCGATGCGGGCGCGGGCGGCCGTCGCCGCCACGGTCATCGTGCCAGCCGGCTGGAGGAAGAGAAGAGCGGGGGATCGGGCAAGCCGACACAAGGAGAGAGAAAATGAGAGCCATCGTAAACCTGAAGCACGAGCCGAAGCTGCGCGAAGAGTTCGAATATGCGCACGTCGTCGACAACACCGTGCTGATCGACCGCCGCACCAAGTGGCGCAACCCGTTCAGGCTGGGGGCCGATGGCGACCGCGAGCAGGTGATCGCCCGTTACCGCGCCGATCTCTGGCGCCGCATCCGGGCGGGCGAGATTACATTGCAAGAGCTCGCGGAACTGGACGGCTGCTGGCTGGCCTGCTGGTGCGAGCCGCTGCCCTGCCATGGCGATGTTCTGGCCCGCGCCGCGGAATGGGCGTCCGGGGTTCTGGCGGAGCGGTCCGATGCGTGACGCGCCGCCGTGCCTCCCTTTCAACGATGTGCCAGGCCGAACCGACGATGGGGACTGTGCGGGTGGAAAGAAATAGCCTGCTACGTGATCTCCCATTGTGATCCACGTGCTCGCTACAGCAACCCCTCCGGGGTCCTCCGGTCGCTGCGCTCCCTCCGGCCTGGCCGAAGAAGCTCTAGGGGCGGACCGTGAAAGCCGCCGACCGTGAAGATCGAAGGGCGATCTTCCGCACCAAGATCGGCGACTTTCCGCACCACTCCGCCCCAAGAACTTCCAGGGCCAGGTGCTTCCGCTGCGCGCGCGGTTCCCAACAGGACATCACTTCGGGGCAGATGCTCCGACCGCTGCAACCCGATCATCAAGGAGATCGTCATGACCACCATCGAGAACATCGACACCATCGAGACCGCCACTGAAACCGCCGGGCAGTCCGTCACCGCGACAATCTGCGAGAACGCCGCCCTCTACGGCGCAACCCCCGAGCGGGACGAGTTCGACACCCGCGAGGTGTGGGACCACGACAGCGCCACCGATGCCGTCACCGAAGCCTTCCGCATCATCGCCGGGGGCGCCTGCCCGGACGGGTTCCAGTTGGCCGACGAGCGCGAGAGCCTGCTCTGGGGCTTCGTCAACATGCTCGACGCCCAGGTCCGCCGCCTCGACCGCTCCGTCGACCGGCTCAGCCCGGAGTTGCGCGACCTCCAGCGCGCCCAGGACGGCTCCGAGATCAAGTCCCGCGAGCTGGAACTCGTCACCGACCGGGCCCGGAGCCTCGGCGACCGCCGCGACGCCTTCGAGACCATGCGCGACGCCGTGGCCGAGCAGTACCGCGGCGAGACCGGCGAGGTCTGGCGCCCGCGTCACGGCAGCCACGTCTCGCAGACCGGCAAGCTGACCGCCGCCAGCATCGACGCCCGCGACTACCAGCGCGCCCGGAAGGACCGCGAGACGCAAGCGCACCTGCCCGAGGGCACCCTCGTCGCCATCGCAGGCGGCAAGGACGTCGCCGACCCGGCAGCCGTCATCGCGCGCCTCGACACGGCGAAGGCGAAGTGCGCCGACATCGTCCTCGTCCACGGCGGCGGACCCGGCGTCGAGAAGATCGCGGCAAGCTGGGCGGAGCGCAACGGCGTCCACCAGGTTGTCTGCAAGCCGGACTGGGACCGCCATGGCCGTGCCGCCCCGTTCAGGCGCAACGACGAACTGCTCAACCTCCTGCCGAAGGGTGTGATCGCGTTCCCCGGCTCCGGCATCACCGAGAACCTCGTCGACAAGGCGCGCACCCTCGGCATTCCTGTCGCCCGGTGCGCGGCCTGACCGCACCGCCTCGACAGGCCGCGTCGTCGCTTCGGCGGCGGCGCGGCCCGTTTCTTCGTTCGCACACCGGTGATGCGGCGACGCCGTCCTCGCGCGCGCTTCGCGCCGCGCTCGTGCTCCGGCTCGCTGTTGCTCGCCGACCGCGGTTGTTCGCCGATCCCGGCGCACCGCTCGCGGCACTCGTGACGGCGCTCCCAACGAGCCCGCCGTCACCGCGCTCGACACGCCGTCCCATGGCAGTGTCCGCACCAGCCGCCACTCAATCACCGTGGCGGCTCCCCTCCGCCGTCTTCGACGGCGTCGATGCCCCCATGAACATCGCAGCACGATTTTAGCCTTCTGGACCGCGGAGCGGTTGTTTCGTTACACCTGACGCAGCGGGCTGCGGATCATAGCGGAGGCTGCGACTGACTGCGCTGGGCTGCGCAGGCTGTTGATTTTGCGTATCCCTGTCGTGCCGGAAATAGTCCGCCGCTACAGCGCGCCAGGCCCCGCCGTCCCACCGCGCCGTGAAGAGCGTGGAAAATCAAGGCATTGACTTATCCGGGCAACACGAACCGGCCCGCTCCGCCGCCAGAGCGCGTATCCTCAATCCGAAAGAGGGCGCTCCAGCGGCATGCGCTGGCAGATGACAGCTACCAATCTGGTAGCTTGAAAATCGGCACCGTCCAGGGCCGGTCCCCGCCATCACACGGCGGAGGCCGGCCTTTTATTTTGCCAGGTGCATAAAGTCACGGCCCATGACGGGGCGCCTCGCGCCACCGCCAATTGTGCGAGCTTACGCTCGCCGGCGGCTCCTCGTTCTTCGAACGATGCATCGCCGCCGCCAACCATGCGGGCTCACGCTCGGCGCTTCGCGCCATCGCCGAACGCGGGCGCTGAAGCGCCCCGCCGGCGCCCGGTTCAGAACGGATCCTTGCCTTCTTCCGAGACCATGGACCTCGCGGCCTCGGCAACCTTCCTTCCCGGCAACACCCCCTTGGTCAGAAACGTCCGCAGGCTGCGCTCCGTGATAGCGATACCGTTTGCGTTCAACACCTCACGCATCTGAGCCACCGTAACGCCCTTGGCCTGTTGCTCGACCAGCCGCTTGCGCAGCCGCTCCAGCACATCCGCCAGGCTCAGCTTGGGCGGCGCCAGCTTCGCCAACTCGCCGTCTATTGCGTCAAAGTCGATATCCGCTTCGTTGAAACGTCTTGCCGGCATCGTCCGTCTCCCCGCTGGTCCCAGCACCCGCGATCAGCCACGTATGCGGTTCCGGCTCAGCGATCATCGTTCCAAATCGTAGAAGCCTTGGCAAACCATAACGCCGGCCACGACGGTCCGCCCGCCTTCCAAACCTGCCCCGAGTGCAACTGCGAGGAGATGCTTTGAATGCCAAGCCAACACGCCAACCTGGAAGCGGCCCAAAACCCCTTGCGGTCTCCCCTTATATGCGTATGCTCTATGCGAACAAAAGGAGAACGGAGCTTCTTTCTTGGCACACCTCTGCACCCCGGTGCGCTGACTTCGATGAAAGTAATGAGCTTTGCCCCGGTTTGTGAATACCGCACAGCCGTTTCGGTAAGCCTCTGTAAAATATAGGAACTTCCAAGGCCCGAATTGTGAGAGCCGAAACAATCATAATCCAGCCGTGTGATCCGGGTCGGTCAGTCGCATGGTAGCCACCCTCGCCCAGGCGGCATCGGCCGCGTATTACCTTGAGAACCAGCGTTCCTTCCGGCATCCCAACGAGTACTACACGGCGGGAGAGGAACCGGACGGCGTCTGGTTCAATCCGAAGGGCCTGTTCGGTCTCGCCGACGGCGGCAGGGTCGACAGCGCGGACTTCCACCGGCTGTATAACGGCTTCGCGCCGGACACCGGAGACAAGCTCACACAGAACGCCGGTAGCGAACGGCGGTCCGCGGGTCTCGACATGACCTTCAGCGCGGACAAGAGCGTCTCGGCATTATGGGCCGTCGCCGATCCGGAACTGCGTTCGGAGATCGAGCGGGCGCATAACGATGCGGCCCGGTCGGCGCTTGAGGAGACGGTGCTGCGTCATTGCGCCTATACCCGCATCCGCAATCGGGCGGGCGAGATCGAGGTGTTGCCCGCCGATATATCGGCGGCCATGTTCCAGCATGGAACCAGCCGGGACAACGACCCCCAGCTTCATACCCACTGCGTGATCTTCAATGCCGCCCGGACACACCGGGACGGCAGGTACCGGGCATTGCACCAGCACCCGGCCTACAGCTGGATGAAGGCGGCGGGGGCGGTCTACCGCAATGCGCTGGCCTGGAGCCTGCGGGAACGCCTGGGCATCCCCATGGAGCAGTACGGCAGGGACGAAGAATTTACCCGCATCGCAGGCATGCCCGGGGATCTGACGGGACACTGGTCGAAGCGCCGTGCCGCGATTATCGACGCGGCCCGGGAGATGGGGTTCACGGTCCAGGGCAACGCGCCGCGTGCGGCGGCGGCCAACAAGATCACCCGGGCCGGCAAGTCGCCGGACAACGACCCGGAGATCCGCCACGCGCGCTGGCGCGGCGAGGCGGACGGCTTTATCGAGCGCGAGGCGCTGATCGCCTCGCTCCTGGGGAAGGCGGAGGAGATTACCCTCAGGTCACAAAGCGAAGCTCGGTCAATTCGGGACGAAATGACCTTAACTGGCCGACATCGGGAGCAGGTCCGGGCGCTGACGGAGGTGCTGGAAGACCTGCCCAACCGCCTTACCCGCGAGGAAGCGGTATTCCGGCTGCCCGACATCGTCGAGCGGGTGGGCAATGCCACGGCCGGGTTGCTGAACCGCGATGCGGTGGCGACCAGCATCGAGCGTGTGCTGCTGAGCCCCGAGGTGGTGCGCCTGACCCGCCCGCCGCGTTCGGCCGAGGGCCGGGCAGACATGGCGCATACCAGGCTGTATTCGACCCGCCACAACCTGGAAATGGAAATGAAGGTCAGGGAGATGGCGAAGGGCCTTGCCGTCCCGGTGAGTCCGGGCGGCATTGAAGATATGACCGATGATACGGGACAATCGCTGCCCGCCCGGGCTATCGAGGCGAAGGTGACGGGGCTCCTGGAAGCGGGCTATCCGCTGAGCGCGGAACAGATAAATGCGATCCGGTCTGTTACGTCAGGTCACAAAGCGGAGCGACTGACCGCCTCGTCGGCGGGCCGGGTCGCCATCATCGAGGGGGCGGCGGGCTCGGGCAAGACCACGACATTGCGGCCCATCGCCGATCTCTACCGCGAACACGGGCGGAGCATCATCGCCACGGCCGTCGCCTGGCGCACGGCGGTGGCGCTCGGCAACGACGTGGATGCGCGCCCGTTCTGCGTCGACAAGCTGCTGCGCCTTGCCGCGCGGGGCGGGATCGAGATCGATGGAGACACCACCATCATCGTCGACGAGGCGGGGATGCTGTCGACCCGCCAGGCGCATCACATTCTCCAGCTCTCCGAACGCTTTTGCGCGAAGATCGTCTTCGCGGGCGATACCCAGCAACAGCAGCCCGTCGGGGCGGGACCGGGGCTGAGGCTGATCCGTGATGCCGTCGGCAGTGTCCGGGTGGACCGCATACGGCGCCAGAAGGCGGACCTGGAGGACATCCTGGTTCACGTCCATGGAGAGACGCCGGAGGCTGCGCGGCTTCGCACAGGGGTAATGGAGGAGCGGGACCGCGCCCGTGTTGTCGCCGAATACGAGGCGACGGAGGATAAGCCCGTATTTACCCCTTGGCAGGTGGCGGCATCGGAAGCGCTGCGCGACGGCGACGCGGCATCGGCAATCGCGGCGCATCATGCGCGCGGGCGGTTCCATATTGGGTATGACGAGGAAAACACGCTGACCCGCCTTGTCGACGACTGGGACCGCTACCGGCGGGCCAACCCCGGCAAGTCCGCCGTGGTGCTGGCGCGCACCCGGGCCGAGGTGCGGGCGCTGTCCCATCTGATGCGGGAACGCCGGTTCGCTGCCCGGCCGGATGGAGAGCGAGTGACGGTGATGGTCAGCAGGGGCACCGAAGACGACCGGGCGACCTCGCCGCTGGAGATCATGCGCGGCGATTGCCTGCGCATCGGCGCCACGCACTGGGAGAAGCAGCTGTTCAACGGCACCGTGGTCACGGTCGACGACTTCAGGGTTCAAAAAGCCGAAGCCGGGCCACGGTCAGTCCCTGGGCCGGGGGGTGACGGCCACGCAGCCGGTCAACCGGGAGACAAGCCGGGGGACAAGCCCGGGCTGGAACCCTCGGTTCTGATCACGGCGCGCACCGAAGACGGGCGGTCCGTATCTTTCCGCCACGACGAGATCCGCGACTGGTACGGCAATATCCGTCTCGACCATGGTTATGCGATGACCATCACGTCGGCCCAGGGGCTAACCGTGGACCGGGCCTTCCTGCTGGCCGATGCGCGGCCCTCGCGGGAAACCATCTATCCCGCCGCGACGCGCCATCGCGAGGCACTGGACATATATGTCAACCGGGCGCCGCTCGCCCTCGATATCGCCGACAGGCGGGCGGACAACGACCAAGAAGCGCCCGTGACGGATACCGAGATCAGGGAGTATCTCGCCGAACGCTGGTCGCGCTCGCAGCCCAAGGAGGCGGCGCTCGACTATATGGTTGACGGCGTGTGGGAAGATATCCGGGAGGACGGGAGCCGCTCCCCTGGCGATGTCCGGGGCGAATCCCTTGGCGGAGCGGGTGATAACCCCGCAGCGGCGAACGACAACGCGCTGGCCCGCATCGCGCGGGATGTCCGGCGCACCGCTTTCGGCTGGCGCCATGCCCAGGCGGTCGCTTCGTTCGCCGACGGCCGCAGGCAGGTTCTGGCGGCTTACGACGACCTCCGCGAACGAACCCGCATTGAAGGCGATGCCGTGGCGCTCGGCGAAGCCTACAGCGAGACGCTCACCCGCCATGCGGTGTTGCTGAAGCAGGCCGAGGCGTTCCGCGCCCGGCCGGACGACTTCGCATCCCTGCTGGCGGAGCAGGGCGGTATCGGACGCAGGGACCTCGATGCATTCGAGAACCTCCATACCCGGGCGCGGCGCCACCGGCGCGCGGCCACGATGCGCCACGTGTTTCGGATTAAGAAGGAGGCCGAACAACAAGGGCTTGAGCCCGGGGGGCGCCAGGGGACGCGCGACGGCGTACCGCCGCTTGAAACCGTTACCGTGCCGGCCGGTAGGGACCCCGGTGTACAAACCCCGCCAGTGCTGTCGGCACCGTCCGTGGAGGAACCATCCACGCCCACGAAGGTAGAGGCCGCCTGGGACACCTATTCGGCATTACGGCAGGATTGGAGCGATCACCTCGCGGCCGCGGAACGGGCCGGCATCCATGCCATATATGTGGAGGGCTACGAACAGCTCCGCTGGCGCATGGAGGCATTGGCCGAAAACCCCGCCCTTGAAGACCGCCCGCGCCGGTCGCTCGGGAAGGTGCTCACCCAACTCGACAAGGCAACCGAGACCCGCCGTGAAGTCGAGGATTTTCTCGCCCAGGTCAAGGACCGGCTGGAACATCGCAAACATGTCCTGGAAACCGTCGCGATGGATTTAAACAAACCGGTGACCGGTCTCACCGGTTACGGCAGGTGGCGGACGGAGATCGACAGACTGGCCGAGACCGGCCGGCGTATAATGGACGGCCGTGATACCTATTCCCCCCATCTCAACGGCATCCCGCTCGGCCTGGAGCACATGCGCTGGGCACTCACCGATATGGGCAGGCTGATCGACAGGGACGACAGGCAGGTATCCGAGGCGGCTGGACCTCACCGCCAGGGCGAAGAACCTGCTACTCCGGAGACGGACGAGGAACGCCAACGCCGTGCCGAAGCGGAGGCTCAGGAGTTCGTCCGGCTGCAGTCGGCCGCGTACAACGCGCAATCCGACGAAGAGGCCAGGGCGGCGAACAAGGCGTTGGACGACTATGTCGACCGCCACGCCAAAAAGCGTGAAACGGCCGGGGAAGAAGAACGCCGGACCCGCAAAAGATCCCAAGGGCGAAGCATGGGCATGTAGCCCCCGCGCGTCTGGCGAAATCCGCTATGGGATGGGTCGGCCAACCTACGAAGTCAAAGAGGGGCAATCGGACTCATCGCGGCTCTCCATGCGAATCCGTTCGAGGGTGGTGCCCGCGCTTGGTCGTCCAGCGAGGTCAAGGCTGATCTGAGTCGCCGCCAAATCTAGAACTCCCCGCGGTCGAGTTGCTTTTGCGTCGCCGCCTGCGTCCGATCGGCGTTCATCCTGTCGCGTGCAGGCCCCTGTCGGCATCCAGGGTCGGCAGCCGGGCGATCGCCGGGCCGTTCTTCCGCTCCGCGAGCCGCAACTCATAGAGCTTCTGGAGGTTGAGCCAGAACTCACCCGAGGTGCCGAAGAAGCGCCCCAGGCGCAATGCCGTGTCGCCGGTGATCGAGCGTCGGCCATTGAGTATCTCAGTAATGCGGTTCACCGGCACCTCGACGCGCCGCGCCAACTCCGCCGCGCTCATGCCGAGCGCATCGAGATCCTCGCGCAGGGTCTCGCCCGGATGGATGGGTTCGCGCATGACTTGCCTCCTCGAATTAATGGTAATCCACGATTTCCACTTCGGTCGGGCCGGGACTTCCCTCGGGCCACTTGAAGCAGATCCGCCATTGGTCGTTAATGCGGATGCTCCACTGCCCCTTGCGCCGGCCCTTGAGCGCCTCCAGACGGTTGCCGGGCCTGGCCAAGTCGCCCAGGCTCGTGGCCGCGTCGAGCTGGTCGAGCTTGCAAGAGGCGATCCGGGCGAACCCGGAAAACGCCGCGACCCGGCGACCCTCGTAGAACGCTCCGGTCTTCTTGTCCAAGAAGCCGACGATCACAACGCTTTCCGCTCCCGGAGCAACCGCATCGGCTTCACACTAGCGAAAACATCCGCATTACGTCAAGCATAACACATTTGCCCTTCCGCCCGGCTTCACGTCGCGGAGAGAGCGGTGATATCGGAGCGGCGGTGTAGGGTGCTTCAGGTGCATCTCCGGGCTACCAGATTGGTAGCTGTCATCAAGGAGCACAGCCGTGCGCGCTATGGAAGCCGACGTTCAGGTTCAACCCGGTTTAGTCTGGAAATGCCGATATGTGACTTATATCCGGTGTTAGTCCAAGGCGCCGCACGTCTTGATCTTGCTTCCGCTTTACTCGGATGTAATCGGGGTAACCTTCATGTCGGAGGATCAATGCGGTGCCCGGGTGCCGCCTACCGGTCCAGCCGCGCCTATGTCAGCCCAGCGTGTCAACCATCTCCGCTTCGGCAATTCTCCTGTCCCGTGTCAGAAGTGTCGCACCGAGCACGCGGGCGGTCGCCACCAAAATGCGATCGGCCGGGTCGCGATGAAAGGAATCCGGCAACGACGCCACCTCGGCCGCCACCGCCGGAGAGATGCCATGCCGCCGCACCAGCGGCGCGGCGACGGCCTTGTCCAGCCACTCCCGCAGGGGAATCGACAGGCGGATCCGTCCCAGGCTGTACAGCATGGCCACTTCCCAGAGCGAGATGTCGGAAACCTCAAGCGGCGAGTCCGCGCCGGCGGCCGCAATGACGTCCTGCTGCTCCCGGGACAGCCGACCCCGGTCTCCGTGCCACCAGAGCAGGATGTGCGTGTCGAGCAACGCCTTCATCGCTTCAGGCTGTCCCAGTGGTCCTCCGGGAGCACCGGTCCTACGACGTCGCCGAGGATGGTGACCGTCCCCTCCAATTCGGCCTGGGGATAGAGGCTTCCCTCGCCGGTGACCGGCGACAACTCGGCGACCGGTCGGCCGCGCTTCAGGATCACCAACCGTTCGCCGGTCTCGTGCACGCGGTCCAGGATGGCAAGGCACCGCGCCTTGAAATCGGATGCGTTGATCGAATTCATGTGACCAGTATTCATGACCAGTCATGTCGTGTCAAGGCCGGCGCGCCCCTCCAGGATTTGGTGCCAGTCGACGCGCAATCCTATTTGTATCATCCGGTTCCGTCGAACCAATCGGTGGATTGCGATCCCCAATCCGGACGTATTCGCCCTTCGAGATAAGCTCGGTGAACGCGTGACGTTCCTCCGCTGTGAGCGGGATATTGTTGTATTGGATCATTTGCACCTCCCATTTTCCGGGAGGATAGCTCGGCTAGGCCCGCTTTACCCAAACAACGGGGGCAGCCCAGAGGAGCTTGACGCTGTCCATGGGTGCCGCGTTGTAACTGACGAGCGTGTAGGTGTCCCGCTTCGATCCCGCCACAAGCTTTTTGACGAAGCCCTCGCCATCGGTGGTCTTTACGACGCAATCCTTACCGAGCGCCCGCTCGATCTCATCGCCCCGGTATCTTGCGCAGAGCAGGTAATCACCTGGCCGATAGACCGGCAGCATCGACTCTCCGCGCACCTCGACGGCAATGGGGTCGCCCTCTTCGAATACGAACTCCAATGTCTCAAGCCCGCCGGTCATCGGGGCGTCGTCGAACGGAACGAAGGTCTCTCCGGTTGAGACCCGCCCGACTATTGGAATGTCCGTGACCGCCGGGCCTACTTCGTACCGGAGCCATGTCTCTGTTACGCCAAGCGTGTCTGCCAACCGCAGGAGCGTATCGCCTCGTGGCTGATCTACCTTGCCCTGAAGATATTTGTACACCTTCTGCTCATCGAGGCCGGTCCGACGTGCAAGTTCCCGTTGGCTCCAGCCTTTCCAGGAGAGGGCGCGCCATAAGCGTTTTGACCAGTGATCCATTGGGTATCCTGAGAATATAATTCCAAGTGGCGATCTATTATTTCAGTTGAGCCGGAAAAATCCAGGACTGTTAGACTAATTGTCGTAGGTTTGGCAGGAGTTGTACGCCCATTCGGATAGTCGGCTACCCGCATTTGTTCGAAGGTTGGGGAGACTTGCTGAGACGCAGCCGCTAGTAGGGGAATATGTGAAGATGCAGAACGAGGCGAAAGCGCCACCGCAAGCGGGCGGGAGCACTGAACCCCTCAGGCAGCAGGCCCGGAACTCTCCCCCGTTGGATTCCTCTGCGAAAAGGGGATTCTCAATGGGTTTGTGATGTGATTCAGTGTGGTTATCAACTGTTGGAGGCGTCGATGAGCGGCAAGGGTCAGCTGGGGTTTGCGGAAGCGTTTGTTTCTCCGGGTCTTAGGTCGAACCGGAAGCTTGATCGTCTGGATGCGTTGATCGACTGGTCTCCGCTGGAGCGCCTGGCGTCGGCGGTCCGCCCGGGGCGCCGGGGCCGTCCGCCCTATGCGCCGCTGTCGATGTTGAAGGCGCTTTATCTTCAGGTGCTTTACGATCTGTCGGACCCCGGTCTGGAGGAGGCGCTGCTGGACCGCCTGTCGTTCCGGCGTTTTTGCGGCTTTGCGCTTGACGGGGGCACGCCGGACGAGACCACGATCTGCCGCTTTCGCGGGGATGCGGGCGGGGTTCTGGAGGCGGCCTTCGAGGAGATCAACCGCCAGTTGGAGGCCGCCGGTCTGATCGTGCGCAAGGGCACGCTGATGGACGCCACGCTGGTGGCCGCGGCCTCGCGCCCGCCGCCCTACAAGGCCGGCGCGGGTGCCGGGCACGCGGGCGAGCCCGGCGCCGACTGGACCCGCAAGAAGGGGCGCGCCTTCTTCGGCTACAAGGCGCATCTCGGCGTCGACCAGGGGTCGGGGCTGATCCGGCGGGTGGTGCTGACCTCGGCCAAGACCTCCGAGAGCGAGGTCGCCGACCGGCTGATCTGCGGCGACGAGGCCGCGGTCTATGGCGACAAGGCCTACGAGCAGGCGGCGAGACGGGCGCGGCTCAAGGCGGCCGGGATTAAGGACCGGATCATGCACCGGCGGCACAAGCACATAGCCGCGCTGCCCCATTGGCAGCAGCGCCGCAACGCTCTGATCGCGCGACGGCGCGCCCCGGTCGAGGCCGTGTTCTCCGCCCTCAAGCGGCTTTACGGGCTGCGCCGCGCCGAGAGCCGGTCCCGGGACAGGAACACGGCCCGCCTCTTCGCCGCCGCCGCCGTCTACAACATGCGCCGGGCCTGCCTGCTCGCCGGGCCGTGAGGGCGCGACGCGCCCGGAAACCGCAAAACACACCGCAATCCAGCCCGCAAACGCCGCGGCAAACCCGCCGCCCGGTACCAAAACAGCCCCAACCCCCGACACAAACCCCTCCTTGCGACTTTCGCAGAAGAATCCGTTGTGAAGAGGGCTGACAACCGTGGATTGGCTGTTGCCGCTGGAGCTTGAAGACAAGAATTCGCTCAAGCAGAGCAAGTCGCTGGAGAACGCGGCTCCCACCCTCGCAACGTGACCAATCAGATCAAGATACTCAACGACCCTTGGCTGGGGAAGCACACCGAGAGCGGATCAGGCGAGGGTTTGTTCCATCAGTCGCAAGCGTGCTCGAATGCCGTTGATGACCGAATCGGCAAGTTCAGCTGGAAATTGCTGGGGGAGCGATTCGAGCACGGTTTCGATCGCCGGTTCCGCCCCTTCCGCCAGCTCTCTGCATATTTCGTTGATCGTTAGAGCGGGTAGGCCTTCTCTCGCCACCGTCTGGGCAAAGTGCCGCGGCGAAATCCTGCCGATGACGTAGTGGCGGTTGTCGCCGACAGCGAGTGCCAGCTTGAACCTGTTTTGCCTCAATTGGCCTGCATCCACAGAGGGTTGCGCCGACATGACGTCATAGAGCGGCGTCATGCTAAAGCGCCCTCCAGGCTTCAAGAAGATACTGAAATTCTTGGCATGTCCGTCGGTTGCGCCGAGCAACCAGAATACGATCTGGGCCTTGATGAACATACGTTGGTCCGCCGCGGGCTCGTCACTGCCCTGGAGCAAGCCAAGTATATCGGCCATGCCCGGTCCCCCGTCGGCGTCGTACTTGAGGGAAGCCGGCACCGACAGGGCTTGGCAACAATCTTCCTGCGGGAGACGTAGCAGGCGCCCGTTTTTCGTCCAAAGGCGGTCGAAGCGTTTGACCACCAGGACGCGCTCGCCATCGAAATCCATGATCTCGGTGCTCGCACTGGCTAGGCCGAGCGCGGCGGTGAGGTTGAGGCACAGATGCTCGTTCTCTACGCTTCGGCTCAGGTCGATGCCGTTCGGCAGTATGCCGATTTGCGGTTTCATAATATGTGTCGTCGCGGTCGTGCCGCGCGGGATGTGCCACTTGTCCTTCCAATAGAGATAGGCCGTTTTCTCCTGGGCCCCAGCGATGGAAATTCGAAACTCCTCATCGTCGTCCAGCCCCAGCGGGGCCATGGCCAGATTCCGAAGTTTGCCTGCGATCTCGCTATCTTCCGCCGTTCGTCCCTCGACCGCTCCTGGTGGGCCAGGTTCTTGTCCTTCGGGCAGGATCTGCAGCGCACCCACGCAATCACGCCCGAGCTCGGTGAGCAGGCTATATGCATCGTGGCCTTCCGCCCCGATTCGTTCCGCAATTTGTCGGCGTATCTGCTCGGGATCGGGCAGCAGGTTGTCAAAGACCGCAAGGACCGGATCGCCAATATAGCGGTCCTCGCGGACCGGCAACGAAGTGGAAATCGGTAGAGTGTGCTCCCAATCGAGCCAGCTTGAATCGTATTGGAAGTCGACGGCACCGCTGCTCAGCCTACGCAGCCGGCCTACCAACCGGGCGTTGAGGAACACGTTGAGGGGGGTGCGAGCCCGCCGGCGCACCATTAGTACATGTCCTCCATTTCTTGATTGATCTTAGAGCGTTCCCGAATCACAAGTTCGAGATCCAGTGCCGTCATGACATGGATCAGAGTGCGAAGTTGCGTGCGTGGCTCGCCGCTCTCCAGAGCCGAGATCGTCGCTTGACGCAGATTGGTCCTAGACCCGACGTCTCCTTGTCGCAAAAGCATGTTGCGACGGCGACGGCGA
Source organism: Rhodospirillales bacterium (assembly GCA_965213765.1). Lineage (GTDB taxonomy): Bacteria > Pseudomonadota > Alphaproteobacteria > Rhodospirillales > UBA2165 > JAJDXO01. Next base: position 4,509,837 of record OZ243926.1, read on the forward strand.
AGCGCGGCTCCAATCTGCTTGGAAGTGCGTGCAATTTGCTCCATTGGACACTGTCTCCATCATGGCATATACGGTGTAGCGCTTTTCCTAGTGTATACGCCACAGCGTATTTGTGTCAATATACGATTTAGAGTATATTTATTAATATACTCTGTGGGGTATTGGGCAGAAAGGAATATCTACGGTGAAGTGTCAATCGGCGTGCAAAATTGACCCCCTGAATGGCACGGCGGAGGTTGTCCCGGTAGTCAATAGGGGGGACCCGCGCGGCTTCGTGTAGCGGCCTGCGCTACGCGGAGCGAAGCCGCGTGGGGGGTGTCTGTTGTGGGCGACGAGGATCCATGCCTGTGCGGAGGCGATTGATTTCTCCCAGTCCTTGGCCAGTCGGCGGCATCGGTTGAGCCAGGCGAAGGTCCTCTCGACGACCCATCTCCTGGGCAGGACCTCAAAGCCCTTGGCGGTATCGGGACGTCTTATGATCTCGATCGTCCAGCGGCCGATGTCTTCGAGGGCACCCTCAAGTTTTGGTCCGCCATAGGCGGCGTCGGCGAAGAGGTGACGCAGTTGGGGAAAGCGATGACGGATCGATTTGAGGACCCCGGGCGCGCCGTCGCGGTCCTGGATATCGGCTGAATGCACGATCAGGCCGAGCAGCAGGCCAAGCGTATCGGTGACCTATGCGATTAAGTATGGTTTTCTGTCCCGGTCAGTTGGCCTCTTCGCGATAGTGTGGTTGGTGGCGAATGTGCTCTCGGACTATTGGATGAACGGTTCAACAGAGGCTGTTGAGATGCTTCCGGTGTTATCCGTTTATTCGGGTGCATGGGGTCTCATCGCCGTAGCAATGTATTTTTCTTCGGCACATATTGATGAAAAGAACGATTAGGCCGAAGGCAGATATCGGGGTTGCCGCCGGCCGTGAGGTTGGCCGGTAATGGGGCGGGGGAGGCTAAAGCCTGAGTCGCTCGAAGGTCCGAAGCGGCAGGTACAGGCGTAGCGGCTGCGACGGGAAGGGCGTGAAGCCGTAGCGCTCGTAGAAAGCCCTGGCGCGGTCGTGCAGCGTATCGACCACGACGGCATAGACGCCGATCGTATCGCCCGCGCGGACGACCCTATGGATCGCGTCGAGCAACAGAACCTCGCCGAGCCCGCTCCCCTGGCTGCGAAGATCGACGGCCAGCCGCCCGATGACAGCCGCCGGCACGGGATAGTGCGGCAGGCGCCTGACGAGCTCCGCCGGCAGGTTGTCCTTCTCGAAACTCGCCGCGCTCAGCGTGTAGTAGCCAGCGATTCGTTCGGGCGGGTCGCCCAACGCGACGAAGACCCGCGCGACGCGCCGCCGGGTGTCCTGGGAAGCCTGCCGGCGGATGTAGCGGTCGAGCGAAGGTTCCCCGCAGGAGAAGGACGCGCGGTCGTGAAGCGGACCGAGCGGCTCGACCGTCAGCGGCAATTCATCCACCGATGCGATCGCGGTAACGGCGCGCGGCCCGCTTCAGCGCCGCGTTCGGCGCGGGCGGGTTGAGCAGCGCGTCATGGAAGGCGTCCCAATCTGTCGCCGGGAGCACGATTCGCTCGTGCGCCTCGATCACCCGCTCGGCCGCGGTCACGGCGTTGTGCAGCACGAAACGGCTGACGGTGGTTTCCTCGTAGGCCGCCGCGCGTTCGAGCTTGCGTTTGCTCCTGGCGTCAAGACGCAGGTGGACCCGCTCGTGCTTGGTCTCGGCTGTTTCAACCATTGCGATGTCTCCCGCGTAAGATGGCAATGGATATATGCACCATAACGGCGTACATTGCAAGCGCGTTGGCAGACGAAACCGGCGACGGATAGGAGGGGACCATGACCCTGCGGTGCGCGCTCTACGCCCGCTATTCGTCCGACCGGCAGCGGGCGGCGTAACGCCACCGGATCAAACTCCTCCGGCTCGTGCGCAGCCTGCTCGATTCCGCGTCCGACCACGGTATCTCGACCGATGAGTTCTGCTGCGCATCCGGCCTGACTCCGGCGCGGTTTTGCGCAGACCCGTGAGCCGACCGGGCGCGGGAATGCCGTCGCGACAGCCCTGGACGTCGGCGGCCGGATAGTACGAACATTTATCGAAGGGCGCGCGGCGGTCCGGGAACCGGAAGACGTGCGGCGATGCTCAGGGCGCGGTGGGGCCTGCCGTCCAGGGATCGATCACGTCGATGCCGCATTGCGCGAAGTCCCTGGCGTTCCTGGTCGCCACCGCCGCATGCCTCGCGCGGGCGATGGCGGCGATTTGGCAATCGGCCTCCAGGATCGGGCGGCCCAGTGATCGGCGGGACGCGGCAATCGCGGCATAGGCCCTGGCCGCGGCGCTGTCGAAGGGCAGCACCCGTCCGGCGAAGTCCTCGCCGATCACCGCGTCGATCTCGGCGGCGAGGTGGTCGCGGCGCCGGCCCGCCGGCAGGATGGCCGCGCCCGCGCGCAACTCCGCCTCGCTACGGCGGTGAGGCAGAGCCCGGCCGAGTCCTGCCCGGAAACCCACGTCATGACCGCGGGATCGGGCGTAAGCCGCATCAGCTCGGACACGACATTGGTGTCCAGGACGATCATGGCCGCGCGCTCAACCGAACTCGGGCGGTGGACGCATTGGGCCGCGCTCGGGCAGTTCGAAATCGACGCCGCCGAGCGCGGCGAAGCGGGCATGGATGGCCCGGCCCAGGTCCTTGGGCGGCGGCGGCTCGCCGACCGAGCGGCCCAGGATGTCGCGGGCTTCCTCTTCCATCGAGCGGCCGTTCTCGGCGGCGCGCACGCGCAGGCGGCGCTTCACTCCTTCGTCCAGGTTCCTGATGGTGATGCTGGCCATGGACATTCTCCGTTCACAGAGTATATGCGGGATTAAGCATTGCTTGCATCACGGTCAAGCGTGTCGGTCCCATCGGCCGCGGCGTCGAGAGGGATGGGTGCGGGCCGGTCAGACCGCAGCGAATTTTCGAACCTCGATCGGGTCGCGGTGGTGATGCGCGTGCCAGAGATCGTACTGCATCTGCTGCGTCAGCCAGCTCTCGGGGCTGCCGCCGAAGGCCTCGGACAGCCGGATCGCCATCTCCGGGGAGATGCCGAGACGGCCGTTGAGCAACATCGACAGCGTATTGCGCGATACCGAAAGCCCCTTCGCGGCTTCGGTTACGGTCAGCCCGAGGGGTTCAAGGCACTGGCGCCGGATGAACGAGCCGGGATGGGGCGGGTCGTGCATGAGCATGGGTGATACCTCCCTAGTGGTAGTCCAGATAGTCGACGTCGGCGGCGTGGCCGTCTTCGAAGCGGAAGATCACCCGCCAGTTGGCGCGAACCGTGACCGCCCAGAACCCGGCATGGGCGCCCCTGAGCGGGTGCAGCCGAAACCCGGGCAAATCCATGTCGTCCGGCGCGGCCGAGGCGTTGAGCCGCACGAGGATGTCGCGCACTTTCTCGCGGTGCTCCGGGTGAATGCGGCGTTCGTCGCCGCGTTCCATGAACCGCCTGAGCGCCCGGCTCCTGAAGTTCCGTATCATGGCCGACTGTAATATGCATTATGGCGCATGTCAAAATCGGGGTCGTTCTGCCCCTCCACCTGTTCCGCGGCGGAGGCGCCGTGAATCGCGCGGGTCACGGGTGCCTGCTTCGCTCGAATGCCGGCAAAGCCGCTCTCGCCGACTGGGGCCTCGGTGCTGACTGTGTTCATCACGCCCGAATGTTTTTCGACCGGCCCGACTACGATCTCGCTTCCGCCGCTCCGGGCACGTTTGCCATCACGCCGACCGCCGCAATGGCCGGCGCGCTCGAAAACGACTACGCCAACACGACGGCCATGATCTTCGGCGCCGCCCCCGCGTTCGCAGAGATCCTGGCGTCCACTAAAGAGATCGAGCGGATTGTGAACAGCCTCGATAGCCGGAGATAGCGTAACCCGCCGTGAGGCAATGGAATTGCCCGACGGACCGGGACCAGTTCTTCACCCACCTCCGACGCCCGGCGCATCGAGGAACCTACGCCCGCGCTCGCCAGCCGCCCACGATCTCTCCCGGTTCACTACGCGTCTCGTGAGCCAGATGCATCCGTTACTTCGGGACCGCGGCGACGGCCAGCACAAAGTGTCCTTATCGGAGGCGGCTGGACATCACCGCCAGGGCGAAGAACCCGCTACTCCGGAGACGGACGAGGAACGCCAACGCCGTGCCGAAGCGGAGGCTCAGGAATTCGCCCGGCTGCAGTCAGCCGCGTACAACGCGCGATCCGATGAAGAGGCCAGGGCGGCGAACAAGGCGTTGGACGACTATGCCGAGCGCCACGCCAAAAAGCGTGAGACGGCCGGGGAAGACGAGCGCCGGACCCGCAAGAAATCCCATGGACGAAGCATGGGTATGTAGCACCCTCGCGACTGGCGAAATCCGCTATGAAATGGGTCGGTCAAGGCCGCCAAAGCCGAACTTCTACGACGAGGTGACGGCCCAAATCATCGCCGGGCTTGGGCTCCCTAAGAACGCGCTCACGGGTCGCGACTATTCGGGTGTCAATATCCTGATCCTGTGGCATCGGGGTGCTCCTTCTTACGGTTCTCTCTAACGATAGGGAGTTCCTCCGACACATAAATCCTTACACCACCAGCGCGACCGAAATCCGCGCTTCCTGCGGTCATCACTATGCGGCAAAGACGCGTTTTGTCACATCTCTATTTACGTGTATAACCACAGCATTATTGACTTGATAATAATCGCCTCTATATACTTGTTATAATGCGGCACATTAAACTTGTGAAAACACGCGGATAGTCCAGAATGGCCACACCGAATGAGAAACTCGCTGCGTCGCTGGCGCAGCTCCAGAAGCTGCAGGGCCGGGGGCGGCGGGTCTTCCGCTCAGCCGAACTGACGCGTGTTCACCGCGAGCGGCTGGTCAGGAACGGTTTCCTGCGCGAGGTGATGAAGGGCTGGTTGATTTCGTCCAGCCCGGATGCCGAACCGGGCGATACGACCCCGTGGTTTGCTTCTTTCTGGGAATTTTGCGCAGCCTATTGTACGGCCCGGTTCGGGCCGGACTGGCGCATATCGCCGGAGCAGTCATTGCTGCTCCACGCTGAAAACACCGTCATCCCGCAGCAAGTCATTATCTATACGCCCAAGGGCGCCAATAACACCGTCGAGCTGTTGTTCGGCACATCGCTCTACGATCTCCGGCAAAAGGAGATGCCGCCGGACGCCGACCTGACGGAGCGGGACGGGCTGCGGCTGTTTGTACCGGAAGCCGCGCTGATCCGGGTACCGGAGGCGTTTTTTGTCCGCAACCCCGTCGAAGCGCGGGTCGTGCTCTCCGGCATCCGCGTTGCGGCAGACGTGCTCGGTCGGCTGCTTGATGGCGGTCATTCGGTGATTGGCGGCCGACTGGCCGGCGCCTTCCGCCGGATTGGCCGGGATAGTGTGGCCGATGAGCTTCTCAGCGTCATGAAACGCGTCGGCTACGATATTCGGGAAGCCGATCCGTTTGAGTCGGAACAGGCTTTTGGTGCACTGAGCCGCCCACAGGCGCCGATTGTCCACCGTCTGCAATCGCTGTGGGAGGCGATGCGGGAGCCGGTGATTGCAGCATTTCCTGAAGCGCCCGGCCTGCCGAAAGACACGAAAGCCTATTTGTCCTTCGTCGATGACATCTACCAGAACGATGCCTATCACTCGCTGTCGATCGAGGGCTACCGTGTCACGCCGGAGCTGATCGACCGGGTACGCGCGGGCAACTGGGACCCGGACAATCATGACGCTGACCGATGGAGCCGCGATGCGCTGGCCGCGCGAGGTTACTGGCAGGCGTTCCGGCTTGTGCGGGCGGCGGTCAGTGAGATCATTGGCGGCGGTGAAGCCGGTGCGCTGGTCCGCAAGGCCCACCGCGACTGGTATCGCGAGCTGTTTCAGCCTTGCGTCGCCGGCGGCCTGATCGCGGCTTCCGCTCTGGCGGGTTACCGCAGCGATGCCGTGTTTCTGCGGGGATCGCGGCATGTGCCGCCGCGCGGGGAGGCGATGCGCGATGCCATGCCGGTCTTGTTCGATCTGCTGGAAACTGAAACCGAACCTTCCGTTCGCTCCGTGCTCGGGCACTGGCTGCTCGGTTATATCCATCCTTACCCGGACGGCAACGGGCGCATGGCGCGCTTTGTCATGAACGCGATGTTGGCATCCGGTGGCTATCCGTGGACTGTCATCCGGGTCGAGGATCGTGATGTCTACTTGGCGGCGTTGGAAGCCGCCAGCATCGATCAGGACATAAAGCCGTTCGCGCGGTTTGTGGCCGAAAGGGTTCAATGGTCACTGGAGCAGGCGGCGTGAAATCATGGAAGATGACCGGCTCGATAACCTGAAACGTCTGGTGCAGAAAAGGCCCGTCGTGCTGTTCCGGTTCGAGGGCGAGAAATGGTCGAGCCTGCGCGAGTCCCGGCGCGGCGCCAATGAATTCACGATCGCGCGGTCTCACGAGCTGTTCGAAAAAGTGCGGGTGCCGATCGCTTGCCTTATCATTGGCAAGGATGGTGGCAGGAGCGAGGTCTTTCTCGGGGTGGCCAGCTCGCGCAGCGCCGTCACGACACTGGAATCGCGGATCAAGGTCAAGCGGGCTCTGCATATCCAGCCTTCGTCAAAGGCCGGTATAGTCGCGGACAATCGCTTCGTCCCGGCAACCCGTGGATCTCACAGCCTTGGCGATGATTTCAACGGCGTACGTCGCCGGCCTCCCGTCGATACCGCTTCGCCCTTCGAGGGTAAAACACCATCAACCATCGGCGCTTGCAACACCGCAAATCTGCCGCATAAACTCAAAACCAAGATGGGCCAAACTCTCGCCTAGTGTATCAACCCTTCTGTCCCAAATACTCCGACGACGGACATACGGCATCGGTTGCGGCTTCCGTGCATCGGGTCCGATATCGACGCTCACCTTGACATCCTGTCCCCGCACGCATTGAAATCAAAATAGTTCACATACGGCGCCAAAAAGATTTAGAAATTCATTTCCAGTCCCTTGAAAAGGTGATTTTCACGCAGTATCATGAAATTTCAGGAAATTAGGTTGATGGCTTTGTTTTTCAGTCATGTGCATCGAAATTCATGAGTGTCGCGCTTCAACATCGTTTTTCAGAGTCAATCACGGTTTTTCAGGACAGGCGGTTGCCGGAACGGGCGACGCCGGCCGGCTATGCCGCCCTGATCGATGCCTGCAGCCTGCACGTTCCCTTGCCGCGGACCTTATCCGCTACCGGCGAACGGCACAGGTTTTTGGAGGAGGGAGGCTGGCGCCTTCTCACCCCGCGCCATGCCCCGCGCCCCACACTGGAAGCGCATCTGACCTTCGCCCTCAAGTATGAGGGGCTCGATCTTGCCGTTCTAAAGCGCCTCTTCCTTGCGGTGGATGCGGCCGAGATCGAATCCATCGTCCGGGATACGCCCACGGGCAGCTATGCTCGGCGCCTGTGGTTTCTCTACGAGTGGCTCACCGGGCGGCGTCTGAACCTTCCCGACGCCACACGGGGCGACTATGTGCCGGTCGTCAACCCGAAGCAGCAATGGGCGGCCCCGGGCGAGAACTCCGCGCGGCATCGCGTTAGGAACAACATGCCGGGCACACCGGACTTCTGTCCGCTCGTCCGGCGCACACAAGCACTCGAGGAATTCGTCAACCTCGATCTCGCGGAGCGGGCGCGGGCAGTTGTCGCTACGGTGCCGGGGGACTTGCTGGCCCGCACAGCCGCTTTCCTGCTCCTGAAGGATTCGAAGTCGAGCTACGCGATCGAGGGTGAACGCCCGCCACAAAACCGCATTCAGCGCTGGGGCCGAGCGATCGGTGAGGCTGGCCGGCAACCCATCGACCTCAATGAACTGCTTCGGCTGCAGGAGATAGTAATCGGCGACAATCGGTTCGTGCGTCTTGGCTTGCGCACCGAAGGCGGATTTGTCGGCGAGCACGAACGGGACACGGGAGCGCCGCTCCCCGACCACATCAGCGCGCGACACGAAGACCTGGCGTCCCTGATCCAAGGCATGGTCGCCTTCGACCGGGATCCCGCAACCGCCCTCGATCCTGTCATCGCTGCTGCGGCGCTGGCGTTCGGCTTTGTGTACATCCATCCCTTCGATGACGGGAACGGGCGCATCCATCGCTATCTCATTCATCACGTCCTGGCACAGCGGGGCTTCAACCCGCCGGGGGTCGTGTTTCCGGTATCCGCCGCGATCCTGGATCGGATCGACGCGTATGGCACGATCCTAGAGGACTATTCGCGGCGGCTCTTGCCGCTCATCGAGTGGGAGCCGACGGAGCGCGGGAATGTCCGGGTGCTCAACGACACCGCAGACTTCTATCGCTTTTTCGACGCCACGTCCCATGCGGAATTCCTGTTCGAATGCGTGCGCAGAACGATCGAGGAAGACCTGCCAAACGAAACGGATTTTCTCCGGCGCTATGACCAGTTCACCGGGCACCTTCAGGCGATCGCCGATATGCCCAATCGCACCGCCGACCTTTTGTTCCGGTTTCTGCACCAAAATGCCGGGCATCTTTCGGGGCGGGCGCGCGAAGGAGAATTCGAGAAGCTAACGGATGAAGAAACGGAACGGATCGAACGCCTTTACGACGAAGTGTTTGTACCCCCCAAGGGAAATCCGCAGTCCAATGAATCTCCACGTCGCTATCCTGAACAGAGAAGTAAGCTGGCCACCCAGCTGTAGACATTCAGAGGACGGGCGGCGCCGTATCGCCAGACTAAGCGGCAGGGCGTCTACTGTCTTCGAGGGCTGGACTCTCCAGGGTACTTGCAGCCTCTGCGACGAACTGGTCGATACGGGCGAGCTCGCTTTCGGCCCTGGTCTTGACCCGGGTCTCCGGCAGCATGTCCTTGGACAGGAAGAAGGCGAGCGCGCGGGCATCGTTGCGGTCGGTCTTCTTGACCGATTTGCGGATCACCTGGAACTGCCTGGGGTTGACCGTCACCACCCGGCCGACGCAGGCGATCACCTGGTCGCGGAACCAGGCGCTGTTGTTGAGACTGATCTGGAGCGCCATGTGGACACCGACCACCCGAGAGCAGTATAGTCGCAAGTCGCTGCGTTATGCTTGACGTAATGCGGATGTTTTCGCTAGTGTGAAGCCGATGCGGTTGCTCCGGGATCGGACGCAGGCGGCGACGCAAAAGCAACTCGACTGCGGGGAGTTCTGGATTTGGCGGCGACTCGGATCAGCCTTGACCTCGCTGAACGACCAAGCGTGGGCACCACCCTCGAACGGATTCGCATGGAGAGCCGCGATGAGTCCGATTGCCCCCCCGATCGGCGAGCAGAAAAGTGTTGAGTGCCCGGCTGGGCCATTGCTTACAATGAGTTAGTACCTCTAACCCGCCCCTTGGGGCGTCACCAGCCGGGTGAAGACCATGGTCGTGCCTTATCGCTCTCCGATCAAGCTCGACGTGTCTCGGGAGGGCCGCCTACGCGAAGGTCCACCCTTGGTGCTGACCTTCGTGCAGCCGGGCCAGGTTCCATATGGCGAATCCCGGCTTAAACCAAGTATCGGGCATGCGAAATCCTCTTAAAGCCAATCCCATGCGCTGGCGGATTCCGATCCTAAAGCGGCTGATTCCGAGCATTAGAAGAAAATATGCGCGCGTCTTTTGGAAGGACGGCAAAAAAATCGTCCGGGCCGGCACTGCATTGTTTGAGCTTTCCTATTCGGATTTCGTAGACCGTCAGGTCGCGTTCTATGACGATTTTGAAATTCAACAGCTCGCACGATTGCGGGCTGCCATCGCCAGGTTTGGTTGCGATACGTTCATCGATGTCGGCGCTAATTTTGGCTATTACGCCGTCCAGATCGCCGCAGAGAATCTAACACCGGCGATTCTTGCCTACGAACCGGACCAACGAAGTTTTGACCGGCTGCGCATCAACATTGGGCTCAACGGCCTCGACGACGCGATCACCGCTCATATGAGCGCCGTCGGCGGCAAAACCGGTACATTGGTGTTGGATCTCGCCGCCGAGACGTCCACGGGCCAGACGAAAATCGCTTCGGGAACCGATGCGCCGGGGCCAATTGTAAACGCCATAGCGCTGGATGATGAAATTCAGGCCGCCGACCGTAAAATAGTCGTCAAAATCGATGTTGAGGGCTACGAGCTCGAAGTGTTGTCAGGCATGACCAAGTTGCTGGCTCGAAACAGGTGCTATCTCCAGGTGGAATGTTTTGGCGAAAATATTCCTAACCTGCAGTCGATCATGAAAGCCGCCGGGTATCGCCCCGATGGCCAAGTTGATCACGATTTCTACTTCACCAATATGGATTGAATACTTTTCCTTGCCCGGGTTTTCGTGGCCACACGAAGGGCAGGTCCGGAACTTGGCGTCGCCGTAATACTCCTCGAACACCGGCGGCAGGTCGTCGACGATGCTTTCCAGCATCACTTCCCGGCGATGCACCAGCGTGTTGCACTCTTCGCAATACCATTCGAAGGCGTCGGGCGCGCCCTTGGGACGCTGATACTCGATGACCAGACCGACGCTATCGGCGGGGCGCTGCGGTGAATGCCGGTGACGTCATTGCCCGAATTATCCGGATCAACACGCTCGATGACCTGTTCGATTCCGGTCCCGAAACCCAATGGATCCTGAAGGAATCGGCGAACCTGTTCTTCACCGACCTCAACGCGATACTGCGGGAATACGCCATTCTTCTGGTCTGTCGTTTGACCGGGCCCGCGAAGTCGTTCGGCAAGGCCAACCTCTCGACCCAGCGCTTCACCAATTTAATGCGGGACAGCGGTTGCCTCACACCGGAAATTGAACATCTCGACGCGGCACTCAGGGAGCACCGAGAACTCCTGAAGCCGGCACGGAACAAGATCATCGCGCACAGCGAGGTGCCCAGACCCTCGCCGCTCAGAAGGACAATACGCGCCCGCCAGACGTGTTTCTGCGGGCTCTTGGGGGCCGCGACGATCGCTTGCAATCGCTGACGGTCGCGGGAAGATACGCTATCTCCGGCTATCGAGGCTGTTCACAATCCGCTCGATCTCTTTAGTGGACGCCAGGATCTCTGCGAACGCGGGGGCGGCGCCGAAGATCATGGCCGTCGTGTTGGCGTAGTCGTTTTCGAGCGCGCCGGCCATTGCGGCGGTCGGCGTGATGGCAAACGTGCCCGGAGCCGCGGAAGCGAGATCGTAGTCGGGCCGGTCGAAAAACATTCGGGCGTGATGAACACAGTCAGCACCGAGGCCCCAGTCGGCGAGAGCGGCTTTGCCGGCATTCGAGCGAAGCAGGCAATGGAGGTCGTAGTAGTGCCGTGACACGCGCTGCCCCTCTTGCCGAAGCACGTTCCGTCGTTCGTACCAACGGCGCAGGCCGTGCGCGATCACCACCTTGTCCCAAAAGGTGCGGGAGGCGTCGATGGTGGTTACCGCGTCGGTCGTCAGATCGAGCCCCGCGGCATCCTCTGCGATGTAGGGTCGGATCGTGACCGGGCGGTGGGGGTCGAGAGCCGACTTTGCGCCGCCTTCGATGCGGACCGCCGGTTGCACATGGGCTCCGTCGCGAGGCTCGACCTCGGGATACCAAACAAGCAGTGTCTGTCCGTCCGGATCAGCGTCGTCAATCTCAATGCGCCCGGCGCCGGCGGTGGCGTCGCGGAGTTGCGCGTCCAGGAACTCTCGGAGCGGTCCAGTGATGTAAGCGCGGCATGCGTCCCTGATCGCGGCGAGCCTGGCTTGACGTTTTTTTCTCGACAGGGATTCCAATTCCTCGACGGACGCCGGTTCGTCGAGGTCGTCTCGGAACACCGTGATGTCGATGTCCTCGGAAAAGCGCTCGATGAGGCCATAGGCTTTCGACAGTGATGTCCCGCCCTTGAATAGCAGGCGGGGGCCTCCGGCGGGCCGCTCGCAATAAAGCGCGTGTAACGTCCAGCAGACCCAAAAGTCCTTTTCCACATTGCCGACCGGGGCGCCGAGCCGATTGGCGGCCGTTAGAAACAGGTCGAGCCGGTCGCGGGGCGTCGCGGCGATCAGTTGCCTGTAGGCGGCGGTGGTCATTGCCGCGTCTCGTCCGCGTCGGCGGGCATGAGCAGCCCGCGCAGGAACTCCTGCATCCAGATCGGCAGGGCTGCGAGACCCGCCTGGAGATCGTCCCGGATCGATTGGCCGTGGCGGGGGTCGGCGAACACACCGCGCAGTTTGGCCTCGACGCGCTGACGCTCGCCGTCCTGGGAGAGCATGTCCCGCATCCAGTGCAGGGCCTGAACGACGCGCATGGCCGGCCGGCCGGCCCAATAGAGGCGGCTGGGCGCCGCATACCTGAAGCGGATTTCCTGATTGCCGAGCTTGATGGGTTTCAATCGCGCATCGACCAGGACCTCGATACGGGCCGGCACGGCGGTGGTGAGACCAAGTTCGTTGGCGGCCGTCATGCCGTCGATGAGGGCGCGGGCCTGGTCGCGGCGGGTGACAGCGCGGATGACAGCGCGGTAGTCGGGCACGGCCGGGCGTCCGGTCAGGTCGTTCATGCGCGGACGGTCGTAGAGGCCCCGGTCGATGCGGCGTAGATCGCCGGAGGCGACCAGGCGCTGCAAGGTCTTGTCGATAGCGGGGCGGTTGCCCAGTTCGGCAAAATCGCCGGGGACCCAGACCTCATCCGGCTTTGCCTCAACGCGGGCAAGGAGCCGGGAGCGCAAACCTGTATCTTGCGTTAGTGTCGTCATGTCAGAACTATGACGCATGTTTCGGACAATACAAGAGGCATTCGAAACATGCCGCAAACATCGGACGTGACGGAAGGGCGGTACAAGCCCAAGACAGGCAACGCCGATGCGGGATTGCGCCGCCCCTCATCTCGCGGACGGGCGCGGAGGAGCGAATCCGTGGGAGATCCAGCCCGATCGCGTCAGGTTGCGCGCGGTCGTGCACGGCCTGCAACGCGCCACGATTGACATGTTCCGGAACAAGGTAGCGACAACACTGCCCGCTACATCGCTGCGATGGGCGCCAGAAACCGAATCAGTTACGACCGACACACCAAACGGGATCAGCCCAAGAAGGACATCTGGCTCCGACCCCTGCGGAAGGACTGGCGGCGCACGCTCAATCGGTGAGGTCATGGTCCTCCGTCAGCCCTTGCGACACTCCATCACTCGTTGACCGAACAAAAACCCGCCACCCAAGTGAGAAGTCCAGGGAAATCTATCGCCCTGCGCAGGGCTGCGCACGACTTGGAAACAAAACGGTACCTATATGGTACCTGAATAAAACTGGATTCTGTATGCCATAAAAAATAATCAAGCTATCTTATTGTAATAATTTGATTAATTTGGTGCCGGAAGAGGGATTCGAACCCCCGACCTACTGATTACAAATCAGTTGCTCTACCAACTGAGCTATTCCGGCACATGCCCCGACGGGTGGCCGGACAATACCGTCAATTGAATTCCTCGGAAAGAGGTCAGGCGTCCGGATCGTCCCGCACCGCCACGACGCGGATTTCAATCTGGTTGCCGGCGTGGAGCGTGACGCCGTGGCAGGAGCGTTCCGGCCAATGGCCGGGATCGTCGCCGATCCATTCGGCCCAGATCTTGTCGGTCACCGGTTTGTTGTTGATGTCGTTGAGGATCACCGTCGCCGAGAGAATTTTGGTCTTGTCGGTGCCGAGGTCGGCCAGCACCTTGTCCAAATTCTCATAGGCCCGCTTGGCCTGGTCCTCCGCCGACAAGGTGAAGTCGTCGCTCATGCCCAGCGCCCAGACCAGGTCCTTGTAGGCCGAGCCCCAGGTGCGGGTGGGGACATTGCCGGTTCCTCTCTGAATATTCGCCATGTCTATCCCTTCACACTCCGTGCCCGGTTCACTTCATATAATGTGATCGCCGCCGCCGCCGACAGATTGAGGCTGTCGGCGTCCGCATCGATGGCGATGCTAACCAGAAAGTCGCAGGTCTCCTCGGTGAGCCGGCGAAGGCCGGTGCCTTCGGCGCCGAGCACCAGCGCCGTCCTGGCCGCCCAATCCACTTGCGACAGGGTTTGTCCGCCGTCGGCCGCGAGGCCGGCGCACCAGAACCCCGCCGACTTCAATTGTTCGAGGGCGCGGGCGAGATTTGTCACCCGGACCAGCGGTACCCGGTCGAGCGCTCCCGACGCCGCCTTGGCGAGCGCCGCGGTGGCTTCGGGGGCGTGCCGGTCCGGGACGATGACGGCCGCCGCGCCGAATGCGGAGGCCGAGCGCAGCACGGCGCCGATATTCTGTGGATCGTTCGGCTGGTCGAGGACGACCACGACCTGTTCGTCGCCGTTCCGGTCGATCACCTCGCCGAGCGTGACCGGATCCAAGGGGTCGGCCTGAAGGGCCATCCCCTGATGGACGGCGCCCGGCGGCAACAGGCGGTCGATGTCGCGCCGTTCCATGACCTCGGCGACCACATCCGCGGCCCCGTCGATCCGGGCGTTTTCCAGATAGCGGGCCGAATCCCCGGTGAGCACGAGCCGGTGTTTGCGCCGCGCCGGATTGCCGATGGCGGCGAGCACCGCGTGATTGCCGTAGAGCCAGATGCGCCCGCCGTTCCTTCCGGCATTTGGCGTCTTGACGGGGGCCGCCTGCCGCCCCTCCTGGTGCTTCTTGCCGCCGCGCCGGGTTCGCTTGCTCTTGTCCGCCATAGAGGTTAGATTACGCGGACAATCGAGACCTGCAACAGGTTCCGTTCCCGGTGTTCACGCAGCTCACCGATCGGACGTGAGCCTGTGCGCTTTTTTTGTAGCCTTTGTTGTTGACAAGTTTCTGAAAATTAACGATAGAACGGCCATTCCAACACGATCACGGTGCTGCATCAGCGGAGGGGTGCCCGAGTGGCTAAAGGGGACGGGCTGTAAACCCGTTGGCGTACGCCTACGTTGGTTCGAATCCAACCCCCTCCACCACCGCCCGGAGGGGGTAAACGGTCGTAGTCAAGTGATCAGGCGGGTGTAGCTCAATGGTAGAGCCCCAGCCTTCCAAGCTGGTTACGTGGGTTCGATTCCCATCACCCGCTCCAGTTTTAGGGACCGCCCCATATGGGTGACCCGGCAGAGTAAGAGTAAGTGAGTTAGCGGCCCCAAATCGGGCTTACGGAGAGCATAAGGATGTCGAAGGAGAAATTTGAGCGGACGAAGCCGCACTGCAACGTTGGCACGATTGGTCACGTTGACCACGGGAAGACGACGTTGACGGCCGCGATCACGAAGATTTTGGCTGAGAAGGGCGGCGCGGAAGCGATGGCATTTGACCAGATTGACAAGGCGCCGGAGGAGAAGGAGCGCGGCATCACGATTGCGACGGCGCACGTCGAGTACGAGACGGAGAACCGTCACTATGCGCATGTGGATTGCCCGGGCCACGCGGACTATGTGAAGAACATGATCACCGGCGCTGCTCAGATGGACGGCGCCATCCTTGTGGTCAGCGCGGCTGACGGCCCGATGCCGCAGACCCGCGAGCACATTCTTCTGGCCCGTCAGGTTGGTGTGCCGGCGATCGTTGTGTATCTCAACAAGGTCGACCAGGTGGACGACGAGGAGCTTTTGGAGTTGGTTGAGCTTGAGGTTCGCGAGCTTCTGTCTTCTTACGAGTTTCCGGGCGACGACATTCCGATCGTCAAGGGCTCTGCCTTGGCGGCCCTGGAGGGCCGAGACGAGGAGACCGGCGCCAATACGGTCCTTGAACTGATGGAGCAGGTCGACGGTTACGTGCCGCAGCCCGACCGTCCGAAGGACCAGCCGTTCCTGATGCCGATCGAGGACGTGTTTTCGATCTCGGGCCGGGGCACGGTTGTGACGGGCCGGGTTGAGTCGGGCGTTGTCAATGTCGGCGACGAGATCGAGATCGTCGGCATCAAGGAGACGACGAAGACGGTGTGCACGGGCGTCGAGATGTTCCGCAAGCTCTTGGATCAGGGCGAGGCGGGCGACAACATCGGGGTTCTGTTGCGGGGCACCAAGCGTGAAGAGGTTGAGCGCGGCCAGGTATTGGCGGCGCCGGGCTCGATCACGCCGCACACCAAGTTCACGGCGGAGGCCTATATCCTGACCAAGGAAGAGGGCGGGCGTCATACGCCGTTTTTCACCAACTACCGTCCGCAGTTTTACTTCCGGACGACGGACGTGACCGGGACGGTTGCGCTGCCGGACGGCACGGAGATGGTGATGCCGGGCGACAACATCTCGATGACGGTTGAGCTGATCCAGCCGATCGCCATGGACCAGGGCCTGCGCTTCGCCATCCGCGAGGGCGGCCGGACCGTCGGCGCCGGCGTCGTCGCCAGCATCATCGAGTAGGGGCCGAGGGCGATAGGGGTATAGCTCAGTTGGTAGAGCGGCGGTCTCCAAAACCGCAGGTCGCGGGTTCGAGCCCTGCTGCCCCTGCCATCGGCGGCAAAACAGACTAAGCAAGAGCACCGCAACGGTTACAGGACCGCTCTTGGAGAGCAACGGATAAGAGAATGGCCAAAACCAACCCGTTGGAATTCATGCGGCAGGTTCGTCAGGAAACCTCGAAGGTGACCTGGCCGACCCGCAAGGAAACGATGATCTCGACCGTCATGGTCTTCATCTTCGTCATCCTTGCCGCATTGTTCTTCTTTCTGGTCGATCAGGTGCTGTCCTTCGGCATCAGAACCGTTTTCGGGCTCGGAGGGTAAGCCATGGCGATGAATTGGTACGTGGTGCACGTCTATTCCGGCTTCGAAAAGAAGGTCGCCGAATCCATCGAGGAGCAGGCCAAGCAGTCGCATCTGTCCGACCTGATCGAGAGCGTCCTGGTGCCGACCGAGGAAGTGGTCGAGATGCGCCGCGGCTCCAAGGTCAATGCGGAACGCAAGTTCTTTCCGGGCTATGTCCTGGTAAAGATGGAGATGACCGACGAAACCTGGCACCTGGTACAGGATACACCGAAGGTCACCGGTTTCCTGGGCGGCAAGGGCCGGCCCACGCCCATCAGCCAGGCAGAGGCCGACCGCATCATTCATCAGGTCCAGGAAGGCATTGAACGTCCGAAGCCCTCGGTGTCGTTCGATATCGGTGAACAGGTCACGGTTTGCGACGGCCCGTTCACGTCGTTCAACGGCCTGGTCGAGGAAGTGGACGAGGAAAAGGCGCGGCTCAAGGTCGCGGTGTCCATCTTTGGCCGGTCAACGCCGGTCGAGTTGGAGTATTCGCAGGTCGAGAAGACCTAGAGGTTTCAATCGCGGCATCCGCCGCACAAAGGTGTGGGAGGCCCGCCATGGCCGTACCACGCGCCCAGTAAGCCAACGGAGCCAGTAAGCCAACTGAGGATGTGAGATGGCAAAGAAAGTCCAAAGCTTTATTAAGCTGCAAATTCCGGCGGGGCAGGCCAACCCCTCGCCGCCGGTCGGTCCCGCCCTGGGTCAGGCGGGCCTGAACATCATGGAGTTCTGTAAGGCGTTCAACGCCCACACGCAGAACATGGAGCAAGGGATGCCCATCCCGGTGAAGATCACGGTCTATCAGGACAAGAGCTTCACCTTTGAGAGCAAATCGCCGCCGGCCAGCTACTTCATCCAGAAAGCGGCCCGGCTCGACAAGGGCGCCGAGACGCCCGGCACCGAGGTCGTCGGCTCGGTGACCATGGACCAGCTGCGGGAGATCGCCGAATTGAAAAAGGCCGATCTGAATGCCAATGATGTCGATGCGGCGTGCAGGATTTTGGCCGGCACCGCCCGTTCCATGGGCGTGACGGTGGAGGGCTGATCGATGGGTAAGCATGGAAAACGCCTCAGCGGCGCCTATGAAACCATCGACCGTGAAGCCGATTACGAGGTCGTCAAGGCGGTCAAACTGGTCAAGGAAGCCAAGAAGGCCAAGTTCGACGAGACCATCGAGATCGCCATGAACCTCGGCGTTGATCCGCGTCACGCCGATCAGATGGTCCGCGGCGTGGTGGCATTGCCTCACGGCTCGGGCAAGGATGCGACCGTGGCCGTCTTTGCCAAGGGCGACAAAGCCGAGGAGGCGAAAGCCGCCGGGGCCGACATTGTCGGTGCGGAGGATTTGGCCGAGAAAGTTCAGAACGGCGTGATCGAATTCGACCGGTGCGTCGCCACCCCGGACATGATGTCGGTGGTCGGCAAGCTGGGTAAGGTGCTGGGCCCCCGCGGCCTGATGCCGAACCCGAAACTGGGCACGGTGACGCCCGATGTGACGGCGGCGGTGAAGTCGGCCAAGGCCGGCGATATCGAATTCCGGGTCGAGAAGGCGGGGCTGATCCACGCCGGCATCGGCAAGGCGAGTTTTTCCGAGGACGCGCTGGTGGACAACGTGCGGGCGTTCTACGACGCCATCATGAAGGCCAAGCCCAGCGGCGCCAAGGGAACCTATGTGAAACGCGTGAGCCTGTCCTCGACGATGGGCCCGGGCGTGAAGATCAGCGTGGCCAGCCTCGGCGAACAAATGTCGGGCTAGCCCAATGAGACAATTGGAGGTCCCGGCGAAAGCCGGGGTGTCCGGTTGAGGGAAAGGTCGCGAAAGCAAGCTTTCCCGACCTGTCCGAGACTGCAGGCAGCGGTGCGAGCCGCATAACGGCCACGGGAGTGGGCGCCTGCATAGACGGTGAAGAGTTGTTTCCGGGTTACCCGATGGTGGGTCCCGAAGACGGCTTGAACTGACGGCTTGGATGGGGCGAAGCGATCCCCGCGTTCCGAATAT
This sequence comes from Rhodospirillales bacterium, assembly GCA_965213765.1. Classification (GTDB taxonomy): domain Bacteria; phylum Pseudomonadota; class Alphaproteobacteria; order Rhodospirillales; family UBA2165; genus JAJDXO01. The sequence goes on from OZ243926.1 coordinate 4,528,535, forward strand.
CCGGGACACGGGGATTTGGTGTAACCGCACCAGGCCGGCCAACCTTGGCTCACGGAGCCGGCAGGTTTGGTGCAACATCGGAGACGATTCGTGGACCGTACTGAAAAAGAAGAATTGGTCGCATCGTTGAAGCATGTGTTCGAGGACGCGGCTGTCGTCGTCGTCACCCATTATTCCGGGCTGACGGTGGCGCAGATGACCGACCTCCGCGGACAGATGCGGGAAGCGGGCGCCAGCTTCAAGGTCACTAAGAATCGCCTTACCCGTCTCGCCCTCGAAGGAACCCAATATGATGAGTTGAGTTCTCTGTTCGCCGGTCCCACGGCGATCGCCTACAGCGAAGACCCCGTCGCGGCCCCCAAGGTCGCGGTGAACTTCGCCAAGGAGAACGAAAACCTGGTGGTTCTGGGGGGCGCGTTCGGCTCACAAACGCTGGACGTCGAAGGGGTTGCCGCGCTTGCCAGACTGCCGTCCCTCGATGAGTTGAGGGGCAAGATCGTTGGCATGCTCAATACCCCGGCGACGCGCATTGCCGGTGTGCTTCAGGCACCCGGCGGACAGCTTGCGCGGGTCGTTGGCGCCTATGGGGCGAGCGAGGAGGCCGCTTAGGGCCATCGCTGACACAACAGTTCAAGCCTAGGAGATATAGAAATGGCTGCAGATATCGAAAAGATTGCCGAAGACCTTTCCAGCCTCACCGTCCTCGAGGCGGCCGAGTTGTCCAAGATTCTCGAAGAGAAGTGGGGCGTTTCGGCGGCCGCGCCGGTTGCCGTTGCAGCGGCCGCACCGGGTGCGGATGGCGGCGAGGCGGCGGCCGAGGAGAAGAACAGCTTCGAGATCGTCCTTGCTGCCTTCGGCGAGAAGAAGATCAACGTGATCAAGGAAGTCCGTGCCATCACCGGCCTTGGCCTCAAGGAAGCCAAGGATTTGGTTGAGGGCGCTCCGAAGACCGTCAAGGAAGACGCGACGAAGGAAGAGGCTGACGAGATCAAGGCGAAGCTCGAGGAAGCCGGCGCGACCGTCGAGCTCAAGTAGTTCGAGTGTTTGGGGGACGTCCCGGTTCTATGCCGGCGGCGTCCCGTTCACTCACTCATATACAGGTGGGATGACAGGGGCCTTAAATTCCCCGTCCAACCCATCGGAGACATAGATCGCATTCGCGAGAATTGGCCTTGCCGTGGCCGGGACAGCGAATGTGCAGTTCCAGCGAAACCGACCCTGATGCTGGAGGCGTTCAGGGGGAGGTTTCGCGCTTAAATCGGCTTTCCCATGGGGAGCCGGACCGTGTCCAACCGATCAGAAGCGGCATCTGATGGGAGGGGCGCAACGCAATGTGAGGAGCTGCAATGGCTGTTCGGTCCTTTACCGGTCGTAAAAGAGTACGCAAAAGCTTCGGGCGCATCCCGTCGGTCGCCCCGATGCCGAACCTCATCGAGGTTCAGAAGAATTCCTACGAGAGTTTCCTGCAGCGCGAAGCCACCAAGGAGGAACGCTCCGAGAGCGGTCTCCAGGAGGTGTTCCGCTCGGTCTTCCCGATCCAGGATTTTTCCGGCCGGGGCACTCTCGAATTCGTCGACTACGAGTTCGACGATCCCAAATATGACGTCGAGGAATGCCGGCAGCGGGGCATGACCTATGCCGCGCCCCTGAAGGTCACCCTCCGGCTGGTGGTCTGGGATGTGGACGAGGAAACAGGCTCCCGTTCGGTCCGCGACATCAAGGAGCAGGTCGTCTACATGGGCGAAATGCCGCTGATGACCGACAACGGCACCTTTGTCGTGAATGGCACCGAGCGGGTCATCGTTTCCCAGATGCACCGCTCGCCCGGCGTGTTCTTCGACCACGACAAGGGCAAGACCCACTCGTCCGGCAAATTCCTGTTTGCCGCCCGGGTGATCCCCTATCGCGGCTCGTGGCTCGACTTCGAGTTCGACGCCAAGGATCTGGTTTACGTGCGTATCGACCGGCGCCGGAAGCTGCCAGTCTCGACGCTGCTGATGTGCCTCGACAATAACGCCACCGCGAAACTGCGCGACAAGCGCGCCGCCGACGGCAAGGAAGTGGAGGCGGATGAGGTTGAAGGCATGTCGGCGTCTGACATTCTCGACTACTTCTATGACACCGTCGTCTTCACCAAGCACAAGCGCGGCTGGCAGACGCCGCTGGATCTGGAACGGATGCGGGGCATTAAGCTGACCCATGATCTGATCAACGCCAAGTCCGGCCGGGTGGTGCTTGAAGAAGGCACCAAGATCACGCCGCGGGTCATCCGCGACGTCGAGAAGAAAGGCATCGAGGATCACGTGGTGCCCAACGAGGACATCATCGGACGCTATGCCGCCGACGACGTCATCAACCCCAAGACCGGCGAAGTATTCCTGGAGGCCGGCGACGAGATCACCGAGGAAATCCTCGAGGTTCTCGACGAAGGCGATATCGAGGACGTCCCGACCCTGTTCATCGATCACGCCAATGTCGGCCCCTATATCCGGAACACGCTTGCCGCGGACAAGAACTCGAACCGCGAAGAAGCGCTGGTCGACATCTACCGGGTCATGCGTCCGGGCGAGCCGCCGATCCTCGAGACGGCGGACGCGCTGTTCCGTGGTCTGTTCTTTGACCATGACCGCTACGACCTGTCGGCGGTCGGCCGGGTGAAGATGAACGCCCGGTTGGGTTTCGAGACCGACGATCAGCTTCGCGTGCTGCGCCGGGAGGATATGCTGGAAGTGGTCAAGATCCTGGTCGAACTGAAGGACGGCCGGGGCGAGATCGACGACATCGACCACCTGGGCAACCGCCGGGTCCGGTCGGTCGGCGAGCTTATGGAGAACCAGTACCGGGTCGGCCTGCTCCGAATGGAGCGCGCCATCCGCGAGCGCATGAGCTCCGTCGATATCGATACCGTCATGCCGCACGACCTGATCAACGCCAAGCCGGCGGCGGCCGCGGTGCGTGAATTCTTCGGTTCGTCCCAACTTTCGCAGTTCATGGACCAAACCAACCCGCTGTCCGAGATCACCCACAAGCGCCGCCTTTCGGCCCTCGGTCCGGGCGGTCTGACCCGCGAGCGGGCAGGCTTCGAGGTGCGCGACGTGCATCCGACCCATTACGGCCGGATCTGCCCGATCGAAACCCCGGAGGGGCCGAATATCGGCCTGATCAACTCGCTCGCCACCTATGCCCGGGTCAACCAGTACGGCTTCATCGAAAGCCCGTACCGGAAGGTCGAGAGCGGCAAGGTGACCGAGGAGGTGATCTATCTCTCGGCTATGGAAGAGGGCAAGTACACCATCGCCCAGGCGAACTCCGAGCTGGACAAGAACGGCAAGTTCGAGCATGAGCTGGTCAGCTGCCGGAAGGCTGGCGACTTCGTCATGGCCAACCGGGCAGACATCGACCTGATCGACGTTTCGCCCAAGCAGCTGGTTTCCGTCGCCGCGGCGCTGATTCCGTTCCTTGAGAACGATGACGCCAACCGCGCGTTGATGGGCTCGAACATGCAGCGTCAGGCGGTGCCGCTGATCCGCGCCGAGGCGCCGCTGGTGGGCACGGGAATGGAAGAAACCGTGGCCCGGGATTCGGGCTCGGCCATCGTTGCCCGGCGCCCCGGTGTCGTCGACCAGATTGACGGCACGCGGATCGTGGTGCACGCGGATGAAGACGACGGCTCACATACGCGGCCGGGCGTCGACATCTACTCGCTGCAGAAGTTCCAGCGGTCCAACCAGAACACCTGCATCAACCAGCGTCCGCTGGTGAAGGTGGGTGATCGCATCGAGGTCGGCGACATCATCGCCGACGGCCCGTCCACCCAGTTGGGCGAGCTCGCCCTGGGCCGGAACGTCCTGGTCGCGTTCATGCCTTGGAACGGCTACAACTTCGAGGACTCGATCCTGATCTCCGAGCGCATCGTCCGCGAGGACGTCTTCACCTCGATCCACATCGAGGAGTTCGAAGTCATGGCCCGGGATACGAAGCTGGGCCAGGAGGAAATCACCCGCGACATTCCGAACGTCGGTGAAGAAGCCCTCAAGAACCTGGACGAAGCGGGCATCGTTTACATCGGTGCCGAGGTGAACCCCAACGACATCCTGGTCGGTAAGGTAACGCCGAAAGGTGAAAGCCCGATGACCCCGGAAGAGAAGCTGCTGCGCGCCATCTTCGGCGAGAAGGCATCGGACGTCCGGGACACCTCGCTCCGTCTGCCGCCCGGCGTGACCGGCACCGTCGTCGAGGTGCGCGTGTTCTCGCGCCGTGGCGTCGACAAGGACGAGCGGGCGCTCGCCATCGAGCGTGCCGAGATCGAGCGTCTTGCCAAGGACAGAGACGACGAGATCGCCATCCTGGAGCGCAGCTTCCGGGGCCGCATCCGCGACCGCCTGGTCAAGCGCAGGGTGGTCTCCGGCCCCAAGGGCGTCACCCCGGGCTCGACGGTGACCGAGGAACTGCTCGACAAACTGACCTTGGGTCAGATGCAGCAGATCGTCGTCGCCAACGACAAGGTGATGACCGAGATAGAGGCGCTGAAGAAACAGCTCGAAGAAGGCATCGGCGAATTCCAGGCGCGCTTCGACGACAAGGTCGAGAAGCTGGAGCGCGGTGACGAACTGCCGCCCGGCGTGATGAAGCTGGTCAAGGTGTTCGTCGCGGTGAAGCGGAAGCTGTCGCCCGGTGACAAGATGGCCGGCCGCCACGGCAACAAGGGTGTGATCTCCAAGATCGTTCCCGCCGAGGATATGCCCGCCCTGGAGGACGGCACGCCGGTCGACATTGTGCTCAATCCCTTGGGTGTGCCCTCGCGGATGAACGTGGGGCAAATTCTCGAGACCCACTTGGGATGGGCCTGTCACGGCCTAGGCCTGCAGATCGGCGACGTGGTCGACAAGGTGAAGCGTGATGAAGCGAAACCGAAGGACGTCAAGGATGTTCTGAAGTTCGCTTACGGCGACGATACCTACAAGGAGGATGTCGCATCGCTCGACGACAACGAGATCATGGAACTCGGTGAGAACCTCAAGAATGGCGTGCCCATCGCCACGCCGGTTTTCGACGGCGCCCATGAGAGCGACATCACCGAGATGCTGGAGAAAGCCGGCGTCGATATTTCGGGTCAGGTGAAGCTGTTCGACGCCCGCACCGGCGAGACCTTCGAGCGGCCGGTGACCGTCGGCTACATCTATATGCTGAAGCTGCACCACCTGGTGGACGACAAGATCCACGCACGGTCCATCGGCCCGTACAGCCTCGTCACCCAGCAGCCGCTGGGCGGTAAGGCCCAGTTCGGTGGCCAGCGCTTCGGTGAGATGGAAGTTTGGGCGCTCGAAGCCTACGGCGCCGCCTACACGTTGCAGGAAATGCTGACCGTCAAATCGGACGACGTCTCCGGCCGGACCAAGGTCTACGAGGCGGTGGTCCGCGGCGACGACACGTTCGACGCCGGCATTCCTGAATCGTTCAACGTTCTGGTCAAGGAGCTTCACTCCCTCGGCCTTAATGTTGAACTCAAGCAGCGCAGTTTCTGAGCCGCATCACTCCAGATAGCGGACGCGGTTCATATAGGAGACACTCATGAATGAATTGATGCGAATTTTCGAGCCTGCCGCCGGTACCCAGCGGTTCGACCAAATTCAGATCAGCATCGCCAGTCCGGAGCGCATCCGGTCCTGGTCCTTCGGTGAGATCAAGAAGCCCGAAACCATCAACTACCGGACCTTCAAGCCGGAGCGGGACGGCCTGTTCTGCGCCCGGATCTTCGGTCCGATCAAGGACTACGAGTGCTTGTGCGGCAAGTATAAGCGGATGAAGTACAAGGGCATCGTCTGCGAGAAGTGCGGTGTCGAGGTGACCCTGACGAAGGTTCGCCGCGACCGTATGGGCCACATCGAACTGGCCGCGCCGGTCGCCCATATCTGGTTCATGAAGTCGCTGCCGTCCCGCGTCGGCCTGCTGCTCGACATGACGCTGAAGGATCTGGAGCGGGTGCTCTACTTCGAAAGCTATGTCGTCTCCGAGCCTGGCATGACCGCGCTCAAGGAGAAGGAGCTGCTCGGTGAAGAGGAGTTCCAGGCGGCCATCGACGAATACGGCGAGGATGCGTTCCAGGCCGGAATCGGTGCCGAAGCCATCCGCGACATGCTGGTCAAGATCGACCTGGAGCAGGAGCGGGATACTATCCGCGAGGATCTCGCCGAGACCAACTCCGAGGCCAAGCGCAAGAAGTTCGTCAAGCGCCTGAAGCTGGTCGAGTCGTTCATCGCCTCGGGCGCCCGTCCGGAGTGGATGATCCTCGAGGTCATTCCGGTCATCCCGCCGGAGCTGCGTCCCCTGGTGCCGCTCGATGGCGGCCGGTTCGCGACCTCTGATCTCAACGACCTGTACCGCCGGGTGATCAACCGGAACAACCGGCTGAAGCGCCTGATCGAACTCCGCGCGCCGGAGATCATCGTCCGCAACGAGAAGCGGATGCTGCAGGAAGCGGTGGATGCGCTGTTCGACAATGGCCGCCGTGGCCGCGCCATCACCGGCGCCAACAAGCGGCCGCTCAAGTCCCTGTCCGATATGCTCAAGGGCAAGCAGGGCCGGTTCCGTCAGAACCTGCTCGGCAAGCGGGTCGACTATTCCGGCCGGTCGGTCATCGTGGTGGGCCCGGAACTGCTGCTTCACCAGTGCGGCCTGCCGAAAAAGATGGCCCTCGAACTGTTCAAGCCCTTCGTTTATTCGCGGCTTGAGAAGTATGGCATGGCGACCACCATCAAGGCCGCCAAACGCATGGTCGAGAAGGAACGGCCCGAGGTCTGGGACATCCTTGAAGAGGTGATCCGTGAACACCCGGTGCTTCTCAACCGGGCGCCGACCCTGCACCGTCTGGGCATCCAGGCATTCGAGCCGGTGCTCATCGAAGGCAAGGCGATCCAGCTTCATCCGCTGGTCTGCACCGCCTTCAACGCCGACTTCGACGGCGACCAGATGGCGGTCCACGTGCCGCTTTCTCTGGAGGCGCAGTTGGAGGCCCGGGTCCTGATGATGTCGACCAACAACATCCTCAGCCCGGCCAACGGCAAGCCGATCATCGTGCCGTCGCAGGATATCGTGCTTGGCATCTACTACCTGACGCTGGGGCGCGAAGGTGAAGCGGGCGAGGGCATGGCCTTCGTCGACACCGCCGAGATTCACCAGGCGCTGAACATCGGCGCGGTGAGCCTGCACGCCAGGATCCATGCCCGCTATCACACGGTGGATGAGAAGAACAACCCGGTCACCATGCGGGTGGAAACGACCGCCGGCCGGATGCTGCTGGCGGATCTGCTGCCGCGTCATCCGAACATTTCGTTCGATCTGATCAACCGCCTGCTAACCAAGAAGGACATCACCGTCGTCATCGACGAGGTGTATCGCCACTGCGGTCAGAAGGAGACGGTGATCTTCGCCGACCGGGTGATGGCGCTCGGCTTCAACTATGCCTGCCGGGCCGGCATCTCTTTCGGCAAGGACGATCTCGTCGTTCCGGACGCCAAGAAAAAGTTGGTCGACGACACGGAGAGCATGGTCGAGACCTATGAGCGTCAGTACCAGGAAGGCCTGATCACCCAGGGTGAGAAGTACAACAAGGCCGTGGACGCGTGGTCGCACTGCACCGATCAGGTCGCCGACGAGATGATGAAGGAAATCTCCAAGGTCGAACCGGGCGTGCCGCTCAACTCCATCTACATGATGGCCGATTCCGGTGCCCGTGGTTCGGCGGCGCAGATGAAGCAGCTTGCCGGCATGCGGGGCCTGATGGCCAAGCCGTCCGGCGAGATCATCGAGACCCCGATCATCTCCAACTTCAAGGAAGGCCTTACCGTGCTGGAGTACTTCAACTCCACCCACGGCGCCCGTAAGGGTCTGGCCGACACCGCCTTGAAGACGGCGAATTCCGGCTATCTGACCCGTCGTCTGGTCGACGTGGCGCAAGACTGCATCATCGTCGAACCGGATTGCGGCACCCAGACGGGTATCACCGTTTCGGCCGTGGTCGAGGGCGGCGAGATCATCGTCTCCCTCGGTGACCGGGTTCTCGGCAGGACGCTCGCCGATACGGTCCATGATCCGGAATCAGGTGACGTGGTGTTCAAGCGCAACTCGGCGCTGGACGAGGAAGCGGTGGAGGTTCTCGAGGTCGCCGATGTGCCGAGCGTCAAGGTGCGCTCGCCGCTGACCTGTGAGACCAAGGGTGGCGTCTGTGCCGCCTGCTACGGCCGTGATCTGGCCCGCGGCACGCCGGTGAATGCTGGCGAGGCGGTCGGCGTCATTGCCGCCCAGTCCATCGGTGAGCCGGGTACCCAGTTGACCATGCGGACCTTCCATATTGGCGGCGCCGCCCAGCGGGGCGCCGAGCAGTCCAACATCGAGGCGGCCTTCGATTCGACGGTCGAGCTCAACAACACCAGCGTCGTCAAGAACTCCGAGGGTGTGCCGGTGGTGATGAGCCGTAACGCCGAGCTGATGCTGATGGACGACAAGAACCGCGAGCGGGCTCGTCACCGGATTCCGTATGGCGCCAAGCTATTGGTGTCGGACAAGGCGACGGTGAAGCGCGGCGACAAGATGGCCGAGTGGGATCCTTACACCCTGCCGATCATCACCGAGAAGGAAGGCGTGGCCAACTACGTCGACCTTCAGGAAGGCGTCACCATGCGCGAAGTGCTCGACGAAGCGACAGGCATCTCGTCCAAGGTGGTTGTCGACTGGAAGCAGCAGCCCAAAGCGGCGGACCTCCGTCCGCGGATCACGCTGCGGGACGGAAAGAACAACGTCGTCACCCTGCCCAATGGCATGGAGGCCCGCTACTTCATGTCGGTGGATGCGATCCTATCGGTCGAGAACGGCCAGAAGGTCCATGCCGGCGATGTGCTGGCCCGCATCCCGCGGGAATCGTCCAAGACCCGCGACATTACCGGTGGTCTTCCCCGGGTCGCCGAGCTCTTCGAAGCCCGGAAACCCAAGGATCACGCCATCATTGCCGAAGGTCCCGGCCGCATCGAGTTCGGCAAGGACTACAAGAACAAGCGGCGAATCGTCGTGGTGCCCGAGGACAAGAAGGGCGAGCCCAAGGAATATCTCATTCCCAAGGGCAAGCACATCAGCGTCCAGGAAGGCGATTATGTGGTGAAGGGTGATCCATTGATGGACGGTAACCCGGTGCCGCACGACATTCTCCGTGTGATGGGTGTCGAGGCGTTGGCCGAGTACCTGATCGACGAGATCCAGGACGTCTACCGCCTGCAGGGCGTGCGCATCGATGATAAGCACATCGAGGTCATCGTCCGTCAGATGCTGCAAAAAGTAGAGATCGTCGATGGCGGCGATACCACGTTCCTTACCGGCGAGTTGGTCGACCGTCTTGAGTTCGACGATGTCAATGAGCGTGCGGTCGCCGACGGCGGGAAGCCGGCGACCGGCGATCCAATGCTCCAGGGCATCACCAAGGCGTCCCTGCAAACCACGTCGTTCATCTCGGCGGCATCGTTCCAGGAGACCACCCGGGTGCTGACCGAGGCCGCGGTCTCCGGCAAGCGCGACAACCTCGTCGGTCTCAAGGAAAACGTCATCGTTGGACGGCTGATCCCGGCCGGCACCGGTTCGGTGATGAACCGGTTCCGCGAGGTGGCCGCCGACCGCGACCGCGAGCTCGAAGCCGAGCAGGACATCGAGCCCGAGGCGATTGAGGACGTGAGCAGCGCCGAAGAAGCGGCGCCCGAGGCCGCTGCCGAGTAAATAATTATCTGATATCAGTCACTTAGCCTGCATTGCCCCGCTGGAGCTGGACTTCGGCGGGGCTTTTTCTTGTGCCGGGTAATATTATTTCCCGGCTTATCTCGAGGTTTGTTGCGGCGCAAAAAAGGATTCCCTGCGGCCCCCGAAAACCCCCCGGAAAACTCCCAAAAAGACGTCATTTTTTTTGTTGACCCCTATAGGGTCCGTCACTAGTATGCGCCGCTCCCGAGGGCCCTGGTGGTAGGCCGTCCGGTCTAGACGCAGAGGTCGCACTCGGTAACTGGAAGCATAGCACGCCATCAAAGGCGAGTAGGACGACCGCCGAGAGCGGCATTAGCCGTCTCTGTGGCGGGTTTGTTTATCTTGCGCCCAAATTTGCAGGCGCACATGCGAGGAGTTGACGGGCGGATGCCGACGATCAACCAACTGATCCGCAAGCCGCGGAAAGCACCGGTAACCCGGAACAAGGTTCCCGCCATGGAATCTTGTCCGCAAAAGCGCGGGGTTTGCACCCGCGTCTATACCACTACGCCGAAGAAGCCGAACTCGGCTTTGCGGAAGGTGGCGCGGGTCCGGCTGACCAACGGATTCGAGGTGACGTCCTACATTCCGGGCGAAGGCCATAACCTGCAGGAGCACTCGGTGGTGCTGATCCGCGGCGGCCGCGTCAAGGACCTTCCCGGCGTTCGCTACCACATTATTCGCGGCACTCTGGATACCCAGGGTGTCGAAGACCGCCGCCAGCGCCGCTCGAAATACGGTGCCAAACGGCCGAAATAGGGGGTCTTTAAGCGATGTCACGACGCAGAGCTGCAGAAAAACGCGATGTTCTCCCCGATCCCAAATTCGGTGACATCGTCTTGACCCGGTTCATGAACGGCCTGATGAAGGACGGCAAGAAGTCGGTTGCCGAACGGATCGTCTATGGCGCATTCGACGATATGGAGCGCAAAGGCGGCCAGGATCCGGTCAAGCTCTTTCATGAAGCCCTCGACAACGTGAAACCGATGATCGAAGTGCGTTCCCGCCGGGTCGGCGGCGCCACGTATCAGGTTCCGGTCGAGGTGCGGGCCGAGCGCGCGCAGGCGCTGGCCATCCGCTGGATTATCGACACGGCGCGGGCGCGCGGTGAAAACACCATGGTCGAGCGCCTGTCGGGCGAACTTCTCGACGCGGTCAACAATCGCGGCAATGCCGTCAAAAAACGCGAAGACACGCACCGTATGGCGGAAGCCAACAAGGCGTTCTCGCATTATCGCTGGTAACGGGCTTCACGCGGGGCGGTTGGAAACCCAGGTCAGAAGAGCAAAAACGATGGCACGCAAAACACCTCTTTCGCGCTACCGCAATATTGGCATCATGGCCCACATTGATGCCGGTAAGACGACCACCACCGAGCGCATCCTCTTCTATACGGGTAAGTCGTATAAGATCGGTGAGGTCCATGACGGCAACGCCACCATGGACTGGATGGAGCAGGAGCAGGAGCGCGGCATCACCATCACCTCGGCTGCGACGACCTGCGAGTGGAAAGACCACCAGATCAACATTATCGACACCCCCGGCCACGTCGACTTCACCATCGAAGTCGAGCGTTCGCTCCGGGTCCTCGATGGCGCGGTCGCCGTCTTTGACAGCGTCGCGGGTGTCGAGCCGCAATCAGAGACCGTTTGGCGCCAGGGGGACAAATACGATGTCCCCCGAATTTGTTTCGTCAACAAGTTGGACCGCACCGGCGCCGATTATTTCCGCTGCATCGACATGATCGTCGACCGGCTGGGCGCCAACCCGCTGGTCACCCAACTCCCGATCGGTTCCGAGGCCGACTTCGCCGGCGTCGTCGATTTGGTCGAGATGAAGGCCATCGTCTGGAAGGATGAGAGCCTCGGCGCCGAGTTCGAGTACACCGATATTCCGGACGATCTGGCCGACCAGGCCGCGAAATACCGTGAGAAGCTGGTTGAAATGGCTGTCGAGCGGGACGACGACGCCATGGAGGCCTACCTCGAGGGCAACGAGCCGGATGCCGATACGCTCCGCGCCTGTATCCGCAAGGGTACCTTGTCGCTCGACTTCGTGCCGGTGATGTGCGGCTCCGCATTCAAGAATAAAGGCGTCCAGCCGCTCCTCGACGCCGTGGTCGATTACATGCCGGGCCCGACCGACGTGCCGCCGATCAAAGGCATCGATTCCAAGACCGAGGAAGAAATCGAGCGTCACAATTCGGACGATGAACCGTTCTCGGCCCTGGCATTCAAGATCATGAACGACCCCTTCGTGGGCTCGCTCACCTTTATCCGCATTTATTCGGGCGTTCTTGAAAGCGGTTCTTACATTCGCAATACGGTCAAGGACGGCCGTGAGCGGGTGGGCCGCATGCTGCTGATGCACGCCAACTCCCGAGAAGACGTCAAGGAAGCCCGCGCCGGCGACATTCTCGCCATCGCCGGCCTCAAGAACACCACCACCGGTGACACGCTCTCCGATCCCGACAACCCGGTGATCCTGGAGTGCATGGACTTCCCGGATCCGGTGATCGAGGTGGCGGTCGAGCCGAAGACCGTTGGCGATCAGGAGAAAATGGGTCAGGCCCTGTCGCGCTTGGCGGCGGAGGACCCGTCCTTCCGCGTGACCAGCGACCAGGAAAGCGGCCAGACCATCATCAAGGGCATGGGCGAGCTCCATCTGGAGATCATCGTCGACCGAATGAAGCGCGAGTTCAGCGTCGACGCCAATGTCGGCCGTCCCCAGGTGGCCTACCGCGAGACCATCTCGGCCCCGACCGATATCGACTACACCCACAAGAAACAGTCCGGCGGCGCCGGCCAGTTCGCCCGCATCAAGCTCAAGTTCGAGCCGCTGGAGCCGGGGTCCGGAATCGAGTTCGAGAACTCGGTGGTCGGCGGCAACGTGCCGAGGGAATACATTCCGGGCGTCGAGAAGGGTTTGCGCGGCGCAGCTGATTCGGGCCCCGTGGCCGGCTTCCCGGTCACCGACTTCAAGGTCGAGCTTTATGATGGTGCGTCCCACGACGTTGATTCCAGCGTCATGGCCTTCGAGATTGCCGCGCAGGCGGCGTTCCGCGAGGGCGTGATGAAAGCCAGGCCGATCCTTCTCGAGCCGGTAATGCGGGTCGAGGTGGTGACGCCGGAAGGGTACATGGGCGATATCATCGGCGATTTGAACAGCCGCCGGGGAACCGTCGGCGCGATGGATCAGCGCGGCAATGCCCGCGTGGTGTCCGCCATGGTGCCCCTCGCCAACATGTTCGGCTACGTCAACAACCTGCGCTCCATGAGCCAGGGACGGGCCCAGTACACCATGCATTTTGATCACTATGCGGAAATTCCCCAGGCGGTGTCCGAGGAAGTCCGCGAGCGTTTGGCCGGTTAACCGGGCCGCCTTTAGACGGAGAGCATAAGGATGTCGAAGGAGAAATTTGAGCGGACGAAGCCGCACTGCAACGTTGGCACGATTGGTCACGTTGACCACGGGAAGACGACGTTGACGGCCGCGATCACGAAGATTTTGGCTGAGAAGGGCGGCGCGGAAGCGATGGCATTTGACCAGATTGACAAGGCGCCGGAGGAGAAGGAGCGCGGCATCACGATTGCGACGGCGCACGTCGAGTACGAGACGGAGAACCGTCACTATGCGCATGTGGATTGCCCGGGCCACGCGGACTATGTGAAGAACATGATCACCGGCGCTGCTCAGATGGACGGCGCCATCCTTGTGGTCAGCGCGGCTGACGGCCCGATGCCGCAGACCCGCGAGCACATTCTTCTGGCCCGTCAGGTTGGTGTGCCGGCGATCGTTGTGTATCTCAACAAGGTCGACCAGGTGGACGACGAGGAGCTTTTGGAGTTGGTTGAGCTTGAGGTTCGCGAGCTTCTGTCTTCTTACGAGTTTCCGGGCGACGACATTCCGATCGTCAAGGGCTCTGCCTTGGCGGCCCTGGAGGGCCGAGACGAGGAGACCGGCGCCAATACGGTCCTTGAACTGATGGAGCAGGTCGACGGTTACGTGCCGCAGCCCGACCGTCCGAAGGACCAGCCGTTCCTGATGCCGATCGAGGACGTGTTTTCGATCTCGGGCCGGGGCACGGTTGTGACGGGCCGGGTTGAGTCGGGCGTTGTCAATGTCGGCGACGAGATCGAGATCGTCGGCATCAAGGAGACGACGAAGACGGTGTGCACGGGCGTCGAGATGTTCCGCAAGCTCTTGGATCAGGGCGAGGCGGGCGACAACATCGGGGTTCTGTTGCGGGGCACCAAGCGTGAAGAGGTTGAGCGCGGCCAGGTATTGGCGGCGCCGGGCTCGATCACGCCGCACACCAAGTTCACGGCGGAGGCCTATATCCTGACCAAGGAAGAGGGCGGGCGTCATACGCCGTTTTTCACCAACTACCGTCCGCAGTTTTACTTCCGGACGACGGACGTGACCGGGACGGTTGCGCTGCCGGACGGCACGGAGATGGTGATGCCGGGCGACAACATCTCGATGACGGTTGAGCTGATCCAGCCGATCGCCATGGACCAGGGCCTGCGCTTCGCCATCCGCGAGGGCGGCCGGACCGTCGGCGCCGGCGTCGTCGCCAGCATCATCGAGTAGGGGAAAACAAGATTCTCGGCGTCCCTTCGGGGGCGCCGAGGTCATTTAGGACCAAGATTATGGTGGACAGTCAGAATATCCGGATCCGGTTGAAGGCATTCGATCATCGCGTGCTCGATCAGTCGACCATCGAGATCGTCAACACGGCCAAGCGTACCGGTGCACAGGTCCGGGGACCCATCCCGCTGCCCACCAAGATCGAGAAGTACACCGTGCTGCGGTCCCCGCACATCGACAAGAAGTCGCGGGAGCAGTTCGAGATCAGGACCCACAAGCGGGTGCTGGACATATTGGACCCCACCCCGGAAACGGTGGACGCGCTGATGAAGCTCGACCTCGCCTCCGGTGTGGACGTCGAGATCAAGTTGTAGGACGAGACCGATGCGAACCGGATTGATCGCACAGAAATTGGGTATGAGCGCTGTCTTCAGCGAAGACGGGCGGCACATCCCCGTGACCGTGCTGAAAGTCGATAACTGCCAGGTTGTCGCCAACCGCACCACCGAGAAGGACGGCTACAACGCGGTCCAGATCGGCGTCGGCGCGGCCAAGGTCAAAAATGTCACCAAGCCCCAGCGTGGCCACTTCGCCAAGGCCAAGGTCGAGCCCAAGCGCAAACTGGCCGAGTTCCGTGTCAGCGATGACGCGATGATCGATGTGGGTGCCGAGCTTACCGTCGATCACTTCGTCAACGGTCAGTTCGTCGATGCCATCGGCACGTCGAAGGGCAAGGGGTTTGCCGGCGGCATGAAGCGCCACGGTTTCAGTGGCTTGCGCGCCTCCCACGGCGTTTCCATCAGCCACCGTGCGCTTGGCTCCACCGGCCAATGCCAGGATCCGGGCAAGGTGTTCAAGGGCAAGAAGATGGCCGGTCAGTTGGGCGACGTCCAGGTGACCAAACAGAACTTGGAAGTGGTCTCCACCGACGTGGATCGCGGTCTGGTGCTGGTCAAGGGTGCCGTCCCCGGCTCCAAGGGCGGCTATGTGCTGATCCGCGACGCCATCAAGAAGGCGCTGCCGGAGGAAGCCCCGCTGCCGGGCGCCGTTCGCGGCGGCGCGGCGGCTGCCGAGACGCCGGCCGAAGACGAAGCCCCCGCGGAAGAAGTGGCGGAAGAAGCCCCCGCGGCGGAAGCTTCCGAAGAAAGCACAGACGAAGAAGAGAAGAAGGACTAAGCGGCCATGAAGTGCCCGGTCATCAGCATTGATAACAAGACGGTCGGCGAGATCGAGCTCGACGATGCCGTCTTCGGCGGCGAGGCGCGTCCCGACCTTCTCGCGCGCACGGTGAATTGGCAGCTGGCCAAGCGCCGGGCGGGAACCCGCAAGACCAAGAACCGGAACGAGATCACCGGCTCCCGGGCCAAGCCGTTCCGTCAGAAGGGAACCGGCCGGGCCCGTCAGGGTGTGGCCAAGAAGGCGCCGCATATGCGGGGCGGCGGCAAGGCGTTCGGCCCGGTCGTCCGCAGCCATGCATTTTCGCTGCCCAAGAAGGTTCGCAAATTGGCGTTGAAGTCGGTACTGTCCGCCAAGCAGGCCGACGGCAAGCTGGTGGTGCTGGACGACGTGGCGGCAAAGACCGCCAAGACCAGCGACCTCGCCAAGCAGATCGATAAGTTGGGCTGGAACTCCGCGCTGATCATCGGCGGTGAATCGGTCGATGAGAATTTCTCCAAGGCGGCGGGCAACATCATGGGCCTCGACGTGCTGCCCCAGCAGGGCGCAAACGTCTACGACATCATGCGCCGCGACACCCTGGTGCTGACCAAAGGTGCGGTGGAACATCTGGTGGAGCGTCTCAAATGAGCAAGTACGGCGGCCGAAACGTGACGCTCACCAAGGAGCAGATGTACAGGGTTATCTCGTCTCCGTTGATCACCGAGAAGTCGACGGTGATCACCGAGCACAACCAGATCAGTTTCAAAGTGCCCCTGAGCGCGACCAAGCCCGAGATCAAGGCCGCCGTCGAAGGGCTGTTCGACGTCAAGGTGACGTCGGTCAACACCCTCCGCCAGAAGGGCAAGCTAAAGCGTTTCCGGGGGCAGATCGGCAAGCGCAGCGACTTCAAGAAAGCGATCGTCACTCTCGCCGAGGGCGACTCCATTGATGTGACGACGGGTGTTTGATCCATGGCACTGAAAACATTTAAACCCACTTCGCCGGGCCGCCGGTCGCTGGTCATCGTTGACCGCGGCGGCCTGTACAAGGGCAAACCGGAAAAGTCCCTGACCGAGGGCCTGTCGGGGAAGGGCGGGCGCAACAACGCCGGCCGCATCACCGCGCGCCGCCGCGGCGGCGGTCATAAGCGCCGCTACCGCAAGGTCGATTTCAAGCGCCGGAAGTTCGACGTGACGGCGACGGTTGAGCGCATCGAATACGATCCCAACCGCTCGGCGTTCATTGCCTTGATTACCTATGGGGACGGCGAAAAGTCCTACATTCTGGCGCCGCAGCGCCTGAGCGTCGGAGATACCGTCGTTTCCGGTGCGCGGGCCGATATCAAGCCGGGCAATGCGCTGCCAATGCAGAACATTCCGGTTGGCACGATCATTCATAACGTCGAGCTCAAGGCCGGCGCCGGCGGCCAGTTGGCGCGATCGGCCGGGACCTACGTGCAGCTCATCGGTAAGGACCAGGGCTATGCCCAGCTTCGCCTGACCTCCGGCGAAATCCGCATGGTCCGCGCCGAGTGCATGGCCACCATCGGTGCGGTCTCCAACCCCGATCAGGCCAACATCAAGCTCGGCAAGGCCGGCCGCAAACGCTGGCTCGGCAAGCGCCCGTCGGTCCGCGGCGTGGCGATGAACCCGGTGGATCACCCCCACGGCGGCGGCGAAGGCCGCTCGTCGGGCGGCCGCCATCCCGTAACACCGTGGGGCGTGCCCACCAAGGGCAAACGCACCCGCTCGAACAAGAAGACCGACCGCCTGATCATGCGGCGGCGCAAGCGCTAGGAGTAAAAGAGTGGCTCGTTCTGTCTGGAAGGGACCGTTCGTCGATCAGTACCTGCTGACCAAGGCGGAGAATCAACGCGCTGCCGGGCGCAACGATGTGATCCGCACCTGGTCGCGGCGCTCGACGATCCTGCCGCAATTCGTCGGACTGACCTTCGGCGTCTACAACGGTCAGAAATTCATTCCGGTGCTGGTCACCGAAAACATGGTCGGCCATAAGTTCGGCGAATTTTCGCCAACCCGCACCTATGCAGGTCACTCCGCCGACAAGAGAGTGAGCAGGGCGTAACGATGGGCAAGAAATCCGCACCCCGCCGGCTGGCTGAGAACGAGGCGCGCGCCTATGGCCGCCTCATCCGGACCAGCCCGCAAAAGATCAATCTGGTCGCGCAGTCGATCCGCGGGATGGATTGCGAGAAGGCGCTCAGCGAGCTGACTTTCTCCAAGCGCCGCATCGCCGGTGAGGTCAAAAAGGTTCTGCAGTCGGCGATCGCCAATGCGGAAAACAATCAGCAGCTCGACATCGACCGGCTCTATGTGGCCGAGGCGAGTGCCGGGCGGGATCTGGTCATGAAGCGGTGGCGCCCGCGCGCCCGCGGCCGGGTCGGACGTATTTTCAAACCGTTCAGCAATCTGACCATTGTTGTGCGGGAACGCGAGGAGACGGCGTAATGGGTCAAAAGGTCAACCCCATCGGCTTTCGGCTGGGGATCAACCGCACCTGGGATTCGCGGTGGTTCGCCGGCGACGATGATTTTGCGGAGTTGCTCCATGAAGATTTGGAGCTCCGGGAGATGCTGACCAAGCGTCTGCATCAGGCCGGCCTGTCCCGCGTGGTCATCGAGCGGCCCGCCAAGAAAGCGCGGATCACCATCCACACGGCCCGGCCGGGTGTGGTGATCGGCAAGAAGGGCGCCGATATCGAAGTGCTGCGCCGCGAACTGTCTCAGCACACCGGCGCCGATGTGAACCTCAACATCGTCGAGATCCGCAAGCCGGAGATCGATGCGACGCTGGTTGCCGAAAACATCGCCCAGCAGCTGGAGCGACGTATCGCATTCCGCCGCGCCATGAAGCGCGCCGTGCAATCGGCTATGCGCCTGGGCGCCGAGGGCATTCGGATCAACTGCGCGGGCCGTTTGGGTGGCGCGGAAATCGCCCGGACCGAGTGGTACCGGGAGGGCCAGGTGCCGTTGCACACGCTCCGCGCAGACATCGACTACGGCACCGCGACGGCGCAGACCACCTACGGCGCGTGTGGCGTCAAGGTGTGGGTTTATCGCGGAGAAATCCTCGAGCACGACCCGATGGCCGTCGACAAGCGGGCTGTCGAGCAACAGCCGGCGCGCTAGGACCGGGAAGCCAGAACCATGCTGCAACCGAAACGCACAAAATACCGCAAGGCGCACAAGGGCCGCATTCACGGCCACGCCAAGGGCGGTGCGTCGCTGAACTTCGGCTCCTTCGGCCTCAAGGCGATGACGCCGGGCCGGATTACCTCGCGCCAGATCGAGGCCGCGCGGCGGACCCTGACCCGCCATATGAAGCGCTCGGGCCGGGTGTGGATTCGTATTTTCCCGGACGTGCCGGTATCGACCAAGCCCGCCGAGGTCCGTCAGGGCAAGGGTAAGGGGACCCCCGAATACTGGATCGCCCGGGTCAAGCCGGGCCGGATTATGTTTGAGGTTGATGGTGTGCCGGAGACCGTTGCCCGGCGCGCTTTTGAACTGGCCTCCGCCAAACTGCCGAACCAGACCAAGTTCGTGCAGCGGCTGGGCGCCTAGGGGAAGTCGAGGAAAGTACGATGAAAGCCCAGGATATCCGTTCCAAGTCGCCGGACGAACTCGACGAGCAGCTGGAAGAGCTGTCCAAGGAGGCGTTCAACCTGCGTTTCCAGCAGGCCAGCGGCCAGCTTGAGAATACAGCCCGGGTCCGGCAGGTCCGCCGGGATATCGCGCGCATCAAGACGATCGCGGCCCAAAAAGCCGGCGCCGAGAGTTAAGGAGAACAAGACCAATGCCCAGGCGTGTCATGCAAGGTGTCGTGGTCAGCGACAAGATGGACAAGACGGTGGTGGTGAACGTGGAACGCCGCTTCAAGCACCCGCTGTACAAGAAGTACATCAAGCGCTCGAAGAAGTATGTCGCCCACGACGCGGCGAATGAGAAGAAGATCGGTGACGTGGTGAGCATCCGGGAATGCCGGCCGCTTTCCAAACGCAAACGATGGGAGATCGTCGAGGCGGCGCGGTAGCGCGGCTTCGGCGTAAGCGAAAAGGCAAAGTGCAATGATTCAGATGCAAACCAATCTTGATGTCGCCGATAACTCGGGCGCCCGGAAGGTTCAGTGCATCAAGGTTCTCGGTGGCTCGAAGCGGAAAACCGCTTCGGTCGGCGACGTCATCGTGGTTTCGGTCAAGGAAGCGATTCCGCGGGGCCGGGTGAAGAAGGGTGAGATGCACCGCGCGGTGATCGTACGGACGGCGAAGGAAATCCGCCGCAACGACGGCAGCGCGATCCGCTTCGATCACAATGCCGCTGTGCTGATCAACCAGCAGAACGAGCCTATCGGCACCCGTATATTCGGCCCTGTGACCCGTGAACTGCGCCAGAAGAATTACATGAAGATCATTTCTCTTGCACCGGAAGTGCTGTAAATGACCAAGCGTCTCAAATTCCGCAAGGGCGATAAGGTAATCGTCCTCGCCGGCCGCGACAAGGGCAAGACCGGCGACGTGCTGAAGATGATGCCGACCGATATGCGGGCGATCGTCCAGGGCGTGAACGTGGTCAGGCGCCACACCCGGCCGACCCAATCCAACCCCGGCGGCATCGTCGAGAAGGAAGCGCCCATTCATCTGTCCAACCTCGCCCATGTGGATCCCGGGGACTCCACCGCGACGCGGGTCGGCTACCGGACTCTGGAGGACGGCCGCAAGGTCCGTTACGCCAAGAAATCCGGCGAAGTGATTGATTTATAGGAATATTCATGATGGCAAGGCTACGTGAACATTTCGAGCAGACGGTCAAGCCGGCATTGATCCAGGAGTTCTCCTACGGGAACAATATGGAGGTGCCGAAGCTGGAGAAGATCGTCCTCAACATGGGGATCGGCGAAGGTGTCGCCGATGCCAAGAAGGTTAATGCCGCGGCCGAGGAGATGGCGCTCATCGCCGGTCAGCGCCCGGTGATCACCAAGGCCCGGAAGTCGATCGCCAACTTCAAGCTGCGCGACGGTATGCCCGTCGGCTGCAAGGTGACGCTCCGCGGCGACCGCATGTACGAGTTTCTCGACCGCCTCGTGAATGTCGCCATGCCCCGTATCCGCGACTTCCGGGGCATTTCCGGCAAGAGCTTCGATGGCCGTGGAAATTTTGCCTTTGGTCTCAAGGAACAGATCGTGTTCCCGGAGATCAACTATGATCAGGTTGACGAGATCCGCGGCATGGATGTCGTCATTTGCACCACGGCACGGTCCGATGAGGAAGCCCGCGCGCTCCTCAAAGGATTCGACGTGCCGTTTCAGAATTAGTCGAACGACGGAGTAGAGGATGGCTAAAAGAAGCGTCGTCGAGCGGAACAAGAAGCGCCAGCGTTTGGCCGGCAAGTATGCGGCCAAGCGGACAGCGTTGAAAGCGGCTGCCAAGGACGAATCCTTGTCACCGGAGGAGCGCTTTAACGCGCGCCTCAAGCTCGCGCAATTACCCCGCAATTCGTCACCGGTCCGCGTCCGCCTGCGGTGTCAGCTGACCGGCCGGCCGCGCGGCAACTATCGGAAGTTCCGTCTTTCACGTATTGCACTCAGAGACTTGGCCTCGGCCGGGCAGATCCCGGGCATGGTCAAATCCAGCTGGTAACGGAGGAAGTATCGTCCCATGTCAATGAGCGATCCCGTCGCGGACCTGCTGACCCGAATTCGGAATGGTCAATCGGCGCGCATGGACAGCGTCCACGCCCCGGCCTCCCGTTTGCGCGAGAACCTGTTGGATGTTCTCAAGCGCGAGGGCTACATCCGCAACTACTCCCGACACAACGTCCGCCCGGGCATCGATGAGATCAAGATCGAACTCAAATACTTCGACGGTGAGCCGGTGATCAAGGAGATCAGCCGCGTGTCCCGTCCGGGCCGCCGGGTGTATTCGAAAATCAAGGACCTGCCGCGGGTCTATAACGGGCTGGGCATTTCCATCCTGTCGACGCCGCGCGGCGTGATGTCCGATGCCGAGGCACGGGCCGCCAACGTCGGCGGCGAAGTGCTGTGCCAGGTATTCTAGAGGGCTGAAGGAGCCAGACGCATCATGTCACGCGTAGGTCAATTGCCGGTCGATGTTCCCGACGGGGTCACCATCGAGGTGGCCGATAGGGTCCTGAAAGCGAAGGGCAAGCTGGGTGAGCTTAGTCTGACCTTCGTGGACGAGGTCGAGCCCAGCCTGGAAGACGATAAGATCTGGGTGAAGCCGGTGGACGATTCCATCAAGGCTCGCAAGCTGTGGGGTACCTATCGCAGCCTCGCCGACAATATCGTCACCGGCGTGTCCGAGGGGTTCAGTAAGGTGTTGGAGATCCAGGGCGTGGGCTACCGGGCGCAGATGCAGGGCGAGACATTGGTCCTGCAACTCGGCCACTCCCATGAGATCAGGTATCCGGTGCCGGAAGGGATCGAGATCAAGTGCGAAACGCAGACCGAGATCGCGATCACCGGTGCCGACAAGCAACAGGTCGGTTCAGTCGCGGCAAAAATCCGTTCGTTCCGTCCGCCGGAGCCCTACAAGGGCAAGGGCGTCCGCTACAAAGGCGAACAGATCCTGCGCAAGGAAGGTAAGAAGAAGTAGCCATGAAGTCGTCCAGTCAGCTTTTCAATCAGCGCCGGCAGCGCAACCGGGCGCATCTCCGCCGGGCCAACCCGGGCCACCCGCGCCTGTCGGTGTTCCGTTCCGGCAAGCACATTTACGCGCAGGTCATCGACGACGAGACAGGCGTGACGGTTGCCGCGGCGTCCAGCGTCGAGGGTGACCTACGGGGTGGCCGGAAGACCGGCGCCAACAAGGACATTGCGGCCAAAGTCGGCAAGTTGATCGCCGAACGGGCCAAGTCGGCTGGAGTCGACACCGTGGTCTTCGACCGCGGCGGTTATCTTTATCACGGCCGGGTCAAGGCCCTGGCTGAGGCTGCCCGCGAGGGCGGTCTCGCGTTCTAGGAGAGTTAGGATATGGCACAGGCACCGATGGGCAGAGAGCGCGGACAGCGCGGCGGGTCCGATCGCGGACGCGGCGGTTCCCGCGACGATCCGGAGCTTATCGACAAGCTGGTCAGCATCAACCGCGTCGCCAAGGTCGTAAAGGGCGGCCGCCGGTTCGGCTTCGCCGCGCTGGTCGTGGTCGGTGACGGCCGTGGCCGGGTCGGCTATGGCTCGGGCAAGGCACGTGAGGTGCCGGAAGCCATTCGCAAGGCCACCGAGGCCGCTAAGAACAAGATGATCCGTGTGCCGCTCCGCGAGGGCCGGACGCTGCATCACGATTCCACCGGCCGCTTCGGTGCCGGCAAGGTCGTGGTCCGTGCGGCGCCTCCGGGCACCGGTATCATCGCCGGCGGTCCCATGCGCGCGGTCTTCGAAACCTTGGGTGTGCAGGACGTGGTCGCCAAGTCGACCGGCAGTCCGAACCCGCACAATATGGTCAAGGCCACCTTGGCCGCGCTGCAGAACCTCGCGTCGCCGCGCTCCATCGCCGCCAAGCGGGGCAAGAAGGTCGGCGATATCGTCGGCCGCCGTGAAGGCGCCTCGGCCGAGAAGGAGTAGGTTCGTGGCCGAGGCAAGGAAAACCATCACCGTGACCCAGATCGGCAGCCCCATCGGGCGGCCGAAGGATCAGCGCGCGACCTTGGTGGGGCTTGGCCTCAACAAGATGCACCGCACCCGGACGCTCGAGGATACGCCCTCCGTTCGCGGCATGATCAAAAAGGTCAGCCATTTGGTAAAGGTGGAAGAGAACGCCTAACGGGCTAAATGATTGGATGGCCCATAAGGACAGGAACGATGAAGCTGAACGAAATTTGCGATAATCCCGGCGCACGCACACCGCGCACCCGGGTCGGCCGGGGCCAAGCGTCGGGCAAGGGCGAGACCGCCGGGCGTGGCGTCAAGGGCCAGAAATCCCGAAGCGGCGTCTCGCTGCTCGGATTCGAAGGCGGCCAGATGCCCCTCTACCGGCGGACACCGAAGCGGGGTTTCAACAACCTGTTTGGCAAGCGCTATGCCGAGGTCAATGTCGGCCGCCTGCAAAAGGCCATCGACGCCAAGAAGCTGGGAACCAAGGGAACCATCAATGCCGAAACGTTGAAGGCGGCCGGTGTCATCAATTCGGTTCACGACGGCGTGCGACTGCTCGGCAAGGGCGAGATTTCGGCTAAAGTGACCATCGAGTGCGCCGGCGCGTCCAAGGGTGCCGTCGAAGCGGTCGAGAAGGCGGGGGGCAGCGTTATTCTGCCGCCACCGTCGGACAAGCCGAAGCGCGACCGGGGCGGCAAGAAGAAAGCCAAGGCCGAGGCGGGCGCCGAGGATACGCCAGCCGAAAAAGCGGCGGATCAGGATGCGGACGGCCAGGAAGATAAATCAGAGCAGGAATAAAGGCGAACCCCGCCCATGGCATCAGCCGCTGAACAACTCGCAGCCAACCTGAACTTCGGCGCCTTTGCGAAGGCGACGGAACTGAAAAAGCGCCTCTGGTTTACACTGGGCGCTTTGATTGTCTATCGGCTCGGCACCTATATCCCGATTCCCGGCATCGATCCGGTGATCCTGCAGGACATTTTCCGCCAGCAGTCGGGCGGTATTCTCGACATGTTCAACCTGTTCTCCGGCGGTGCGCTCAGCCGGATGACGATCTTCGCGTTGAACATCATGCCCTACATCTCGGCGGCCATCATCATGCAGCTGATGACGGCCGTCTCGCCGACCCTCAACCAGCTCAAGAAAGAGGGCGAGCAGGGCCGCAAAAAGATCAATCAGTACACCCGCTACGGCACGGTGCTGATCGCCGGCATGCAGGCCTACGGCATCTCGGTGGGCCTCGAATCCATGCAGGGTTCGCAAGGCTCGGCGGTCATCGATCCCGGCATGTTCTTCCGCTTCACCGCGGTGGTCACCCTGGTCGGCGGCACCATTTTCCTGATGTGGCTGGGTGAGCAGATCACCGCCCGCGGCGTCGGCAACGGAATTTCGCTGATCATTTTCGCCGGCATTGTCGCCGAACTCCCGAGCGCCTTGGCCGGCACCTTGGAACTCGGCCGGACCGGCGCCCTCAACCCATTGTTTATCATGGGTCTTTTGGTGATGGCGGTGGCCGTCATCATGTTCATCGTATTCATCGAGCGGGCTCAGCGACGGATCATCATCCAGTATCCCAAGCGTCAAATGGGCAACAAGATGTTCGGCGGTGAAAGTTCTCATCTGCCCTTGAAGCTCAACACTTCGGGCGTCATTCCGATGATCTTCGCAAGCTCGCTGCTGCTGATGCCGATCACCTTGGCTCAGTTCTCGGCCGCCGGCGGTCCGGAGTGGTTGACCACCGTGACCTCGCTGCTCGGCCGCGGCCAGCCCGCCTACCTGATCATCTACGGGTCGCTGATCGCCTTCTTCGCCTTTTTCTACACAGCGGTGGTCTTCAACCCGCAGGAGACGGCGGACAACCTCAAGAAGTATGGCGGCTTCGTGCCCGGCATCCGGCCCGGCAAGAATACCGGCGACTATTTGGATTACGTGCTGACCCGGCTGACCACGGTCGGCGCCGCCTACCTGGTCGCGGTCGGTATCTTGCCTGAGATTCTGATCGCCGAAGCAGGCGTGCCGTTCTTCTTCGGCGGCACCAGTTTGTTGATCGTGGTCACGGTGACCATGGATACGGTTGCCCAGGTCCAATCCCACCTGCTGGCGCACCAATATGAAGGGCTGATCAAGAAGTCCCGACTGAGAGGGCGCCGCTAGTGAACCTCATCCTGTTGGGACCGCCGGGCGCCGGCAAGGGCACACAGGCCGAGGCTCTGTGTGACGAGTTCAACCTGGTCCAACTCTCCACCGGCGACATGCTGCGCGAAGAGGTCAAGTCCGGCTCCGAGCTTGGACAGACCGCCAAGGAAATCATGGAGCGAGGCGATCTGGTCCCGGATGATCTGATGATCGCCATGATCGCCGGGCGGATCGATACCGGCAACGGTGGCGACGGGGTGATTCTCGACGGTTTTCCGCGGACCACCGCGCAGGCCGAGGCTCTGGACGCCATGCTGGTCGAGAAGGGGCTCAAAATCGATCACGTGGTCCAGATCACGGTCGACGAAGATGCCGTGGTGGAGCGGATTTCCGGACGTTTTTCGTGCGCCAGATGCGGCGCCGGGTACCATGACAGCTTCAAGCAGCCGAAACAGGACGGCGTTTGCGACAATTGCGGCGCCACCGAGTTTAACCGGCGCGCCGACGACAATGCCGAGACCGTGCGTTCGCGGCTCGAAGCGTATAGAGAACAAACCGCGCCCATTCTGCCTTATTACGAGGGAAATGGATCGCTTCAGGCGGTCGATGGGATGGGCTCGATCGATGACGTATTTGGCCGGATAAAGGCTGTAATAAAAGGGGTTTAGCGAGTTGACTTGAGGCCTTCGAGGCCTATAATCGCGCCGCTCTGGGTCCGACCGCGGTCGCATCAAATTTTTTCGAATTTTTAGCTGAGGAGAACCGGCTTTGGCACGTATTGCTGGCGTCAATATTCCCACCCAGAAACAAGTTGGTGTGGCATTGACCTATATCTACGGAATCGGGAACACGTTCGCGAAGGACATCTGCGAGAAGTCCAACGTGCCGGCGGACCGCCGGGTCCATGAGCTCACCGATGATGAGGTCGTCCGTATCCGCGAAGTGATCGACCGGGATTTCCAGGTTGAGGGCGATCTTCGCCGTGAAGTTTCAATGAATATCAAGCGTTTGATGGATTTGGGCTGCTATCGGGGCCTGCGCCACCGGCGTGGTCTGCCGGTCCGCGGTCAACGCACCCATACAAACGCACGTACCCGCAAGGGACCGGCCAGGGCCGTCGCGGGCAAGAAGAAAGTCGTCAAGTAAGCGGGCTCGCTTACTCAGGAGTGAAAGTCTGACATGGCTAGAGCAACGACGCAGCGCACGCGGCGCCGCGAGAGAAAAAACATCACTTCGGGCGTCGCCCACGTAAATGCGACGTTCAACAACACGGTCATCACCATTACCGATGCCCAGGGCAACGCGATTGCCTGGTCGTCGGCCGGCAGCCAAGGCTTCAAGGGCTCCCGCAAGTCGACCCCGTACGCGGCACAGGTCGCGGCGGAGGATGCGGGCCGCAAAGCCATGGAGCATGGCATGAAGACCCTGGAAATCGAGGTCAAGGGTCCCGGTTCGGGACGCGAATCCGCGCTCCGCGCCCTCCAGGCCATCGGTTTCACCGTGACGTCAATCCGTGACGTCACGCCCATTCCGCACAATGGGTGCCGGCCGCGGAAGCGCCGCCGGGTTTAAGTCAGAGTATATCTCGTCCGGCCGACCGGTAACGCAGGGCCGGCGGTTGGAAATGGTTTCCCAGCAGCGTCCCTGCGAAAGAGAGTGAGGCACACTCGTGATCCAGAAGAATTGGCAAGAACTGATTAAACCGAACAGGCTCGAAGTCGTTCCCGGCAGCGTGCCGGAGCGTCAGGCGAGAATTGTCGCCGAGCCGCTTGAGCGGGGCTTCGGTCTAACCCTCGGTAACGCGCTGCGCCGCGTGCTGCTGTCGTCGCTGCAGGGTTCCGCCGTGACCGCGATCCAGATTGACGGCGTGCTGCATGAGTTTTCGTCGATCCCGGGCGTCCATGAAGACGTCACGGATATCGTGCTCAACATCAAATCCATGGGTCTCCGGATGCACTCCGAGGGCGCCAAGCGGATCACCCTTTCCGCGACCGGCCCGGGCGAAGTGACGGCCGGTATGATCGACACCGGTCACGACATCGAGATCATGGACCCGGATTTGTTGATCTGCACGCTTGATGACGGCGCCAAGCTCGAAATGGAAATGACCGTCGAGACCGGAAAGGGCTACGTGCCGGCCGGCGCCAACAAGTCGGAAGAGAGCCCCATCGGCTTGATCCCGATCGACGCCGTCTTTTCGCCCGTTCGCAAGGTTGCCTACAAGGTCGAGAACTCCCGCGTCGGCCAGGTTACCGACTACGACAAGCTGTCCTTGGACGTGACCACCAATGGTACCGTCGCGCCCGACGATTCCGTGGCGCTCGCTGCCCGCATTCTCCAGGACCAATTGCAGCTGTTCATCAACTTCGAGGAACCGACCCATGCGCTCCCCGAAGAGACCCGGGACGATCTGCCGTTCAACAAGAACCTGCTGCGCAAGGTCGACGAACTGGAACTCAGCGTCCGTTCGGCCAACTGCCTGAAGAACGACAACATCATCTACATCGGCGATCTGGTACTTAAGAGCGAGGCGGAAATGCTTCGCACGCCGAACTTCGGCCGCAAGTCGCTGAACGAGATCAAGGAAGTTCTGGCCCAGATGGGCCTTCACCTGGGAATGGAAATTCCCAACTGGCCGCCTGAGAACATCGAGGAGCTCGCCAAGCGCCTCGAGGAACCGTTCTAAGGCGGGACAGGGATACACGGGGAACCGGACCATGCGTCACCGTATGAGCGGCAGGAAGCTGAACCGCACTTCGTCGCACCGCAAAGCGATGTTTTCCAATATGACGGCCTCGCTGCTGCGCCATGAGCAAATCAACACGACCCTGCCCAAGGCCAAGGAACTCAGGAGCATTGCCGACAAGATGATTACCCTCGGCAAACGGGGAGATCTTCATGCCCGGCGTCAGGCCCATTCGTTCCTCCAGGATGACGAGGCGGTCGCCAAGCTGTTCGATAGCCTCGCGGACCGCTACAAGGACCGTCCGGGCGGCTACACCCGGGTTTTGAAGGCCGGCTTCCGTTACGGTGACGCCGCCCCGATGGCGATCATCGAACTGGTTGACCGGGACGAGGATGCCAAGGGCGCCGAGGACCGGGCGCGGCACGAAGCCATGCTCGAAGAGGAAGACGTCGAAGAGGTCGCCCAGGCAGGTTAAGATCTTGCGTGGCTGTGCGGACAGTTCCGGGGGCAGCCGTTTGGCTGCCCTTGTTCGTTCAGAGGGATTGTTTGGTGGTTGGAATTGGAGTGACACGCGACCTCGTCCGGGCAATCGCCGTGGCCCTGGTGCTTGGCGGTCTGGCGGCAATCGCGACACCCGCCGGCGCGGAGCGGCAATTGCCGAGCTCGCAGCAGGAAATCCAACTCTCCTTCGCGCCGCTGGTGAAACGGGCGGCGCCGGCGGTGGTCAATATTTTCACCACCAAAACGGTGCAGACGCGGCGTTTCTCGCCCCTCTACGACGATCCCTTTTTTAGTCAATTCCGCCAATTTTTCGGTGACCGGTTTAGTCAGCCCGGTCCGCGCCGGCGGGAACAGAACTCTCTTGGTTCAGGCGTGATCGTTCAGCCCGATGGCGTCATCGTGACGAACTTCCATGTCATTGAAGGCGCCGACGAAATCACCGTCGTCCTTGCCGACCGCCGCGAATTTCGGGCCGAAATATTGGGCAAGGACGACGGCGCTGGCCCGCACCCACAGCGGCATCAGCGACCTCAATTTCTTCATCCAGACCGACGCCGCCATCAATCCCGGTAATTCGGGCGGCGCCTTGGTAACCATGGACGGGCGATTGGTGGGCATCAACACGGCCATCTTCTCCAACTCGGGCGGATCGGTCGGTATTGGTT